>NZ_CP086302.1:0-3132505 GCF_020843965.1 Burkholderia sp. B21-005
TTGATGTCCGCGCAGAACTGACCCACTAGAGCTGGAAATTTTCATCGAATTTTGACCCACGTGATTGAATGCCCTGCTCAATCTTTGAGCAGGGGATACAAAGGTGATCACGGTGGGTATATTGGCCAAGATCAGGCGGATGTATTTCCGCGAGAAGGTCCCGTTGCGCGAGATTGCGCGGCGTACGGGCCTGTCCCGAAACACGGTGCGCCGCTGGCTGCGGCAGACTGATGCCGTCGAGCCGAAGTATCCGAAGCGCGTCAGCCCGAGCGTCATCGACGACTGGGCCGCACAGCTGACAGGTTGGCTGCGTGCCGACAGTCATCGCCCGAAGCGTGACCGGCGCACCGCCCGGTTCATGTTCGAGGCGATCCGCGCCGAGGGTTACGCCGGCAGCTACGGCCGGGTGAGCGCGTTCGTGAGGCGTTGGCACGAGGAGCAGGCTGAGGCGCCTCGCAGGCAGGCCTTCGTGCCGCTCACCTTCGAACCCGGCGAAGCCTTCCAGTTTGACTGGAGCTGCGAATACGCTTTTATTGGCGGGCTGCGGCGACGCCTGGAGGTCGCCCACGTCAAACTTAACTCCAGCCGCGCGTTCTGGCTCGTCGCCTATCCCACACAGAGTCACGAGATGCTGTTCGATGCGCACGCCCGCGCGTTCGCCGCGTTCGGCGGCGTGCCGCGGCGCGGCATCTACGACAACATGAAGACCGCCGTGGACAAGGTTGGCCGCGGCAAGGAGCGTGCGGTCAACGCGCGCTTCGAAGCGATGTGCAGTCACTACCTGTTCGAGCCGGAGTTCTGCAACCGGGCTGCAGGCTGGGAGAAAGGCATCGTCGAGAAGAACGTTCAGGACCGGCGACGTCAGATCTGGCACGAAGCAGCGCTACGGCGCTGGGAAACGCTGGAGATCCTGAACGAATGGGTCGCTGGTCAGTGTCGTGAGGCGTGGCACATGCGGCACTCGCAGTGGCCTGAGCTGACGGTCGAGGATGTGCTGCAGGACGAGCGTACCCGGCTGATGCCCAATCCACGGCCGTTTGACGGCTACATCGAGCAGACCCTGCGAGTCTCGTCGACCAGCCTGATTCACTTCCAGCGCAACCGCTACAGCGTGCCCACCGAGTACACGAACCAGCTGGTGAGCGTGCGCTGCTATCCGGCATATCTCAGCGTCGTCGCCAACGCCCAGGAGATCGCACGCCACGAACGCAGCTTCGAGCGGCACATGACCTTCTACGATTGGCGCCACTACGTCACGTTGGTCGAGCGCAAACCCGGCGCACTGCGCAACGGCGCGCCGTTCATCACGATGCCGCAGCCGCTGCAACTGCTGCAGCGGCATCTGCTGAAACACCCGGGCGGCGATCGCGTCATGACGCAGGTGCTCGCTGCGGTGCGCGAACACGGGCTCGATGCGGTGCTGCTCGCCGTACAGGCTGCGCTGGATTCAGGACGCCCCAGCGCAGAGCACGTCCTGAACGTGCTGAGCCGGCTGAAGGCGCCCGTCACGAATGGCAGCCTCGCCACGACGAAACTCCAGCTCAAGGAAGAGCCCGCGGCCGACGTGAGCCGTTACGAGACGCTGCGCGCCAACCCACCGAAGGATCGTCATGTCTAACGATATCGCGGCCCAGCTCAAGGGTCTTAAACTGCACGGCATGGCGAGCACGTGGCCGGAGCTGCTCGCGCAGTCGCGCCACACTGACTTCGAGCCGGAGCGCTTCATGAAGCAGCTGTTGATGGCTGAAACCGCCGAACGGCAGGTGCGCTCGATCGCCTATCAAATGACCGCTGCGCGCTTCCCGGCCCACCGCGACCTGAAGGGCTTCGACTTCGCGCAGGCACACGTCGACGAAGCGCTGGTGCGCGAACTGAGCGAGCTGTCGTTCCTCGAAAGCGCGCACAACGTCGTGTTCATCGGTGGTCCGGGCACTGGCAAGACGCACCTCGCCTCAGCGATCGGAATCGAAGCCGTACAGCGCCACGGCAAGCGTGTGCGCTACTTCTCGACCGTCGAGCTGACCAACGCCCTGGAGCAGGAGAAGTCCATCGGCAAACAAGGCCAGATCGCCCACAAGCTGATGTACGTCGATCTGGTGATTCTCGATGAGCTGGGCTATCTGCCGTTCAGCCAGACCGGCGGTGCATTGCTGTTCCATCTGCTCTCAAAGCTTTACGAGCACACGAGCGTCGCGATCACGACCAATCTCAGCTTCGGCGAGTGGGCGAGCGTGTTCGGGGATGCAAAGATGACGACAGCGCTGCTGGACCGCGTCACCCATCACTGCCACATCGTTGAAACGGGCAATGAATCGTGGCGCTTCAGGACCAGTTCTGCCAAGGCGAAGACGACAAGAAAGAGAGCAGCAAAACCAGCGGGTAACGAAGAGTTATCCACACCGGAATAGATGTACTACGCTGTCTCGGGGTGGGTCAGATTTAGATGAAATCGGTGGGTTAAGACTCGGTGGAAATCAACAGCATTACTACGAACAGTATGGTCTGGCGTGCAAATCCGAAGGGGTTATGCGCGCGCATTGCTTTCACCGGATGTGTTACCAGCGTCCATAGCCAGGTAAAAATCCGCGTCCATCCGCCACGGCCGCCAGATAGTAAGGTCATCATCAGACCGGTAGCGTCCGAACCTTCCGGATAGCGCACCGCGCCGATGTGCGTCCGTTCGTCGATATAGACGCCGGCGCCACCGGCTACGCCGAGCGACATGCTCTTGTCTTTGGCCGGAAAGCGCACGCCAACGAGAGACTCGGCATTTGTGCGCACGCGCTTGCCGAGGTCATCACTGATGCGCGGTAGGGAGCCGCTCTGCTTGAGCCGGAACAACAATTCCATTGTGCCCAATGAGGACGCGGCAAATACCACCCCGCGGCAGCGGAAACTGCGTCGTTGCTTATTGAACCAGGTGGTCGAGCGCTCAGTGAAGACTTCGTAGCCGTTGCTTCCGTCTTCCTTGCCGTCGAGTGGGCGCACGTCCACCACCCTGGTTTCGGCAAAAACCTGCGCGCCACGTTTCTCAGCAAAATAAAGATAATTCTTGTCGAGCGTATTCTTGGCGTTGTGCTTGCAACCGACCATGCAGCCACCGCAACCGACGCACGTCCCGCGCTCCGGACCTTCGCCGTCGAAGTAGGGATCGGCATAGGTTTTGCCGCCGGCCTCACCTTCTGGCGCGAAGAACGTCGCCACACGGCCGTTGTGAAATGTATCGCCTACGCCCTGCATGTCCGCCATCTTCTTGAGCCGAAAATCGGCCTCGCCCAGAATTTGGTTCTCGGTTACGCCGAGCATTCGTTCCGCCATCGCGTAGTACTGGGGCATGACGCGTTTCCAGTCCTTCAGGCCTGCCCACGAGCCCTCGTCCCACACCTTGTCGGGCGGTACCAGCAAGGCGTTCGCGTATGTGATGGAACCGCCGCCGACTGCATTTCCGCTCAAGACCATGACGTGGCGGAACAAACGCATGTTGTAGAAACCGAACATTTTCAAACCAGGTCGCCACATCCAGCGCCGCGCGTCCCAGTTGGTCTTGGGAAAATCCTCTGCAGTCCAACGCCGCCCCATCTCCATCACACCAACCGAATAGCCTTTTTCAGTGAGGCGGCAGGCGGACACGCTACCGCCGAAACCCGAACCGATGACGATGTAGTCAAAATCATATGAAGTACTCATCGGGGGCACCTCGAGCCTTCTCCGGTCCGGGTCTGTACACGCACATTGGCGAATAAGACGTTCATGGTTTGTCTCCGTTTTCCTGGTTCTAGTAGTCTGCAGCAGCGTAGTCGACGAAGGACCGCGATCCACAACGATCTCGTGGGGATCGAGCCGCACGAATGAAATCAGTGCCTCCAATCATTCAGGTGTCCATACTTATAAGCGAAGACCCCGTTCAGTCCGCCAACCATCACGCCGCGTTAGCTTGGGCGCAGTATCGGACCGCCCCGACCGGGGCGAAAAGCACAAATGCGGAACCGACGTTACGACCACGGACAGCACTATACGCTTGGTATAGCACATATACTATACAAACAATATAGTAGAGTGTGTGGTGCGTGCTCAGAACCCCAAGACTGGAGAAAACGCATGGGTCCGGTTACGACGCTGACATCGCGAGACCTCAAGGTCCCACTGCCGTTCGATCAGACCGCCGCGCTTGCCATGGCGTCTCTGGGCGAGAAGGCGCGACAATGAATACCCCTTTCGCCGCGGCAGCGATCGCGTGGCCGGTCACCGCCTTCTGGGCCGACCCGACGTGTGCACTGGGTGTGTTGCCCCGAGGAGATTCAGGACGTGGCTCAACGGATACCCAACGCGGCGGCAGATTCGCGATGGCAGGGCGCGCCTTGTCTGGAAAATGGATTCCCTACGGATGCAGGTGTCCGCAAGGCCGTCCGTCGATTTCCTGAATGAGCCGTGACCATCACCTTCCAACCGGCTTTGCTTAAGCAGGGCCTTGTACAATGTGACATGCCAAACAAAACCTACGGTCAACTTTGCCCAATGGCTCGGGCATTAGACGTCCTCGGCGATCGTTGGACGCTTCTCGTGATCCGCGAACTCTTGCTGGGCCCAAAGCGGTTCAAGGATCTGCTGGCGATCTTACCGACCATGGGAGCAAATCGGCTGTCAGAGCGCTTGGCTATGCTGGTAGAGAACGATGTCATCCAACCGACCACGTTGCCAACATCCGCCGCTACGCCAGCTTATGAACTGACGGAAATGGGTGAACAACTGCGCAAGCCTGTGATTGCACTCGGGCTCTGGGGGCTGCGCCTGCCGCTCGATGAACGCATCGATCCGTCCACGGCTCGTGCGGAGCTCATCGCACTGTGCTTGACGGGGGCGAGTGATCCTGCCGCGAGCGCCGGCTTACAAACATTGTATGAGTTCCATGTGGGCGCGGAGGTTTTCCATGTCCCGGTGAACCACGGAAAGGTGCTGATCCGCTCCGGTCCCAGCCCTGAGCCCCCGACGTCAAGATACAGTGCGACATGGGGACATTCATGGCTCTGGCTTTGCGCGAAGTCACTCCAACGCATGCACTTCGCGAAGGGCGTGTATCCCTCCTGCACGGAAGCAAGGAGGCGTTCACCCAGGTATTCAAGATTCTCGAATACAAGCCCTGATGTCTTGCCGAAGTTCGGCTGAGACTCGCAAATATCCAAAGCTTCAGATACCCCACGAATTCCGGCCATCCATTTGCGCTGCCTGCATCATCGCGCGGCGAATCCGGCTTGCCATGTAAGCAAGCTTGGTTGGCAACCGATGCGAGAAGACGCGCCATGAAGGCAACGGCGCAGAAATCTTTGGGTTCAAACGAGCTCCCTGGCCGACCAGTCTCTGCTTACAGTCGATGTTCCCGCGAAAGTCGACCGAACTGCGACGCATCCAGACGGGTACCGTCGCTTCTCGGCGAGCGCACGGCCCCACGTCGCGCCGCGACGATCGGCGCGACACTCTCTGCTTGCAGGAGTCTATCCCCAACCCTTCTGTTTTCCCTTCAGTGATCGGCGGTAGACGCAACAATCATGTCGATCAAGGTCCGCGACGCCGCAGACAACCGCCGATGCGGCGCATAGATCACCGAAAACGGCCGTGAGCGGCCACGAAGATGAGGCAGCACTTCGACGAGATTCCCGGCCCGCACGCGATCCTGAACAATGAAGTCATAGGTCTGGCAGATGCCGGCACCGCTCTGCGCCATCGAAACAACCCCGAGCACGTCGTCGGAGACCGCGACGTTCGATGGCGGGAGCCAATCGATGTCCTGCCCGCCGTCCCGGAACACCCAGGGCGCGATACGGCCGCTGCTGGGCAGCATGAAAGGCAAACAGAGATGGTGCGCCAGATCCGCCACGTTTTCCGGCATGCCTGCGCGCGCCACGTACTCCGGCGACGCGACAAGGCACAACGCCGCGTCCTCGAGCTTGCGTGCGACCAGGCCGCTGTCCGGCAATTCACCGAGCCGGATCGCCAGATCGAACCCTTCGGCCACCAGATCCACGTTCCGGTTCGCGATGTTCAACTCCACGCGAACCTCCGGGTGCTGCTGCGTGAACTGCCGCAGCAGCGGCGGCAGACGATAGTGTCCGTACGTCGTCGGTACGCTGAGGCGGACATGGCCGGTTAACGTGCCGCCATGCCCCTGAATGGCACGCTCGGCGTCGTCGATCAGCAAGAACGCCGCGCGCGATTGCTCCAGATAGAGCCTGCCTTGCTCCGTCAGGCTCAACCGTCGAGTCGAACGGCGCAGCAATTGCACGCCCAGCCGGGTCTCCAGACGTGTAATGGCGCGGCTGAGAACGGACGGTGTGCTGCCCAGCGCCACCGCGCCCGCCGTCATCGAGCCTTTTTCGATCACCGTGACGAATGCTTCCACATCACCGAGATGGTCGAATCGTCGCACCATCTTGTCCTCCAAAGAACAGAAGATTTACTTTCAACCGAGTTTATCTCCTTGAGCGGTCTAAATAAAGTGAGCGCATCGTGACTGCGTCGTCCGGTCACTCACTGACATCAAGGAGCAAACCATGAATCGTGTCCCTCGCGACCGGCAGGGCCTGTCCGTGCTGTTCGTACTCACGAGCCACGCGACGAAAGGCGCGACCGGCGAGCCGACCGGCTTTTACCTCGGCGAAGTGACGCATCCGCTTGCCGAACTCGACGCGGCGGGCATCCCGGTCGAATTCGCGTCGATTCAGGGCGGCGAGCCGCCCGTCGATGGTCTCGACCTGACGGATGAAGTCAATGCGCGCTACTGGAACGACAGTGCTTTCCGCGACGTGCTGCGCCACACGCAGCGACTGGGCGATGTCGACGCGTCGAAATATGCCGCTGTCTTCTTTGCGGGCGGCCACGGCGCGATGTGGGATTTTCCGGGCAATGCCGACGTGCAAAAGGTGACGCGCGCGATTTATGAGGCGGGTGGCGTGGTCGGCGCGGTGTGCCATGGTCCGGCCGCGCTGGTCGATGTGACGCTCGGCGACGGTACTTACCTGGTCGCCGGCAAAAACCTCAGCGCATTCACGGATGAAGAGGAACGCGCGGTCCAGCTCGACCGCGTCGTGCCTTTCCTGCTGGCGAGCACGTTGACGCAGCGAGGTGCGCATCACCATCCGGTACCGAACTGGACGGCGAAGGTCGTCGTCGACGGGCGTCTCGTGACCGGCCAGAACCCGCAGTCGGCTGCTGGCGTGGGCGCGGCGATTCGTCACCTGTTACTGAACCGTTCAGGACAGGCCTGACATTCCCCGATGGAGAAAACCATGCATTCGATGCGCAAGCTCGCCGTAGCCGCGATGCTCGGCATTGCCGCGTACAGCGCTCACGCTGCCAACGTGCTCGTGGTGTTGTCGGATTCCGATCACCTCGATCTGAAGGACGGCAAGGTGTTCGCGACGGGCTTCTACCTGAACGAACTGATGCAGCCCGTGAAGGCCCTGCTTGATGCAGGCCATCAGGTGACCTTCGCCACACCCGAGGGCAAGGCGCCCACGATGGATGCCACGTCTGCCGACAAGATGTACTTCAGTGGCGACGAAAAGGCGATGCGCGACTACCGGGCTTTGCTCGACAAGCTGCAGATCACATCGCGTTCGCACTCTTCCGTGATCAGTCTGTCGCGGGTCGAGCAGATCGGTTACGGCCACTTCGATGCCGTCTATGTTCCCGGCGGTCATGCGCCGATGCAGGATCTTCTGACCAGTCCCGCGGTGGGCAGGCTGCTGGCCGATTTTCATGCGCGCGGCAAGACCACGGCGCTCGTTTGCCATGGGCCGATTGCGCTGCTGTCGACTCTGCCCGATGCACAGGGCTTTGCACGGCAACTCGCCGCCGGGAAGGCCCGCGACGGCGACTCGAAATGGATCTATGCCGGTTACCGGATGACGGTGATCAGCAACGCGGAAGAAGAGCAGGCCAAAGCACTGCTCGGTGGCGGCGCGATGAAGTTCTATCCGCAGACTGCGTTGCAACAAGCCGGCGGCATCTATAGCAGCAACGAGGTTCCGTTCACCCCGCACATGGTGACCGATCGCGAATTGATCACCGGACAGAACCCGGCGTCCGCACTCGACGTCGCTGGCGAAATGCTGAAGCGGCTGAAGTAACGCCACGCAACGGACCGGCATCGCCGGTTCTTCGATGATGCAAAGGAGAACGAACACATGGATCTGCAACTTCAAGGCAAAACCGCGATCGTCACGGGTGCTACCGCCGGCATCGGCATGGCTATCGCACGAACGTTGGTCGGCGAGGGCGTGTCGGTCACGATCACGGGGCGTCACCGCGACAAACTCGACGAAGCCGTCGCTCAGATCTCTGCGGCCGTCCCTGAGGGCAGCGTGCGCGGAATCGTTGCCGACGTGAGCGGCGCGCGAGGCGTTGCCGAACTGATCGACGCCCAGCCGGATACGGATATTCTCGTGAACAATCTCGGCTACTACGAAGCCAAGCCGTTCGCGGAAATCACCGATGACGACTGGCTGCGAATGATCGACGTCAACGTGATGTCGGGGGTGCGACTGTCGCGCCATTACTTTCCTCGCATGCTTGCGAAGAACTGGGGGCGTGTGATCTTCATGTCCAGCGAAGTCGGTGCGTTCACGCCGCCGGACATGGTGCACTACGGCGTCAGCAAATCGGCTCAGCTCGCGGTTTCTCGCGGCATGGCCGAACTGACGAAGGGTACGGGCGTGACCGTCAACAGCGTGCTGCCGTCCGCCACGCGTTCCGAAGGCATCGTCGCGTATTTGCGGCAGACCGCGCCGCGCCCCGGCATGAGCGATGCGGAAATCGAATCGCACTTCTTTGAGACCTATCGCCCGAGTTCCCTGATCGCCCGCATGATCGAAGCCGATGAGATCGCCGCCATGGTGGCGTTGCTGGCCAGTCCGTTGGGCGCGGCGTCCAACGGCGCGGCGGTGCGCGTCGAAGGCGGCACCTTCCGGTCGATTCTCTGAACAGGTGCGTCGATATGTCCGCCCACGTCATCGTCGCGCTCGTCGAAGCGAAGCAAGGTTGTGAGGCGGTGCTGGTGCAAGCCCAGCGGGAACTTGTCGAACAACTTCCAGCCCAGTAAGCCCCTTTCCCAGCCTTCTGTGGATTTCATTTGTTTTGCTGTTTTGAGGATTCTTAATGAATCAGGAAGTGGCGTTGCTGAAGTTAGATTCGAACGCTCTATTGACAGACGTTAACAGGTTGCCTAAATTAGCCACATGAACGCACTTTTCGTTACGACTACCACGACCACCACCACGACCGCCAATGGCGGGCCCGGGGGAGGTTGCACGTCGTAAGTCAGTGCCTCAAACCATCCTCAAGCCCCGCCGGAAACGGACGGGGCTTTTTTGTGCTCCGTTCGGCCGTACCAACGTCAACGGAGAACATGATGGACGATTTCGATCACCGAGTGCTCGGCAACAAACTCGATCTGTTTCATCAGCAGGATGAAAGTCCGGGCGCCATCTTCTGGCATCCGCGCGGCATGGTTCTTTATCGGGTCGTCGAGGAATATATCCGGGTCCGGATGCGTCAGGCCGGCTTTGCCGAAGTTCGGACTCCTCAGATCGTCTCGCGCGATCTTTGGGAACAGAGCGGTCATTGGGAGAAGTTCGGGCGAAACATGTTTTCTCTCGAGAGTGACAACAACCCGTACTGTCTCAAACCGATGAGTTGCCCTTGCCATGTGCAGATTTTCAAAAAAGGCAGTCGGTCGTACCGTGATCTCCCGATCCGATATTCTGAATTTGGCGCGGTCCACCGGGCCGAACCGTCCGGGGCGCTACATGGTCTCATGCGTGCCCGTGCGTTCACGCAGGACGACGCTCATGTGCTTTGCATGCCGGATCAGGTCGAGGTTGAAGTCGCACGATTCTGTGTGTTGCTGAAGACGATCTACGCAGACTTCGGATTCGGCGAATTCGATGTGGCCTTGTCGACGAGGCCGGCGGTCCGCGCGGGTGGCGATGCCGTCTGGGATCGCTCGGAAGCGATGCTGGCATCCGCTGCGCGAGCGGCAGGTCTGGATTTCGCGATCCAGGCAGGAGAAGGAGCATTCTATGGCCCCAAGCTCGAATTTCATCTGCTCGACCGTCAAGGACGGAAGTGGCAGTGCGGGACGATCCAGCTCGATTTCGTATTGCCGGAACGGCTCGGTGCGTCATATGTCGCAGCGGACGATGGGAAGGCGACGCCCGTCATGTTGCACCACGCGGTGCTGGGAAGCCTCGAACGGTTCATCGGTATTCTTCTCGAACACTACGAGGGATGGTTGCCGACTTGGCTGGCACCGGACCAGATCGTCGTTGCGAACATTGGGAAGGATGATCGCGAATTTGCCGACAACACGGCGTTCGCCTTCGAAGACATCGGCTGTCGGGTGCTTCGGGATTTCCGTGCCGAGCGCCTGCCGCGCAAGATCTTCGATGCAAGGGAACTGGCCGCGCCGATCGTCGCGATAGCAGGACGCAAGGAGGCGCTGGCTGGCGAAGTGTCGTTACGGTTGAGGGACGGGGAGCAGCACGTGCTGACGATCAACGATGCGCTCGCGTACCTGAAGCAGCATGCGCGCGTTCCGTCTGCGACGCGGGTGTTCTGATCTGAAAACAGCAATGTTTTCGGAAACCGCGGGCGGATAGAGGGCGCGTGGCGGAGCAATCGAATCCGTAGACACGCATAATTCAATAAGTAATTCTAAAAAATCATGAGTGAAGCCAGGCGAGCGAGTAATTTAATGGCCCGGGGGGGTATTGTGAGTCTGCGCCGTATGTGAGGCCGTCCAGGCAAATGACGATCGCCCGTCATTCCGCCGGGGTGCGCGCCTCGAGCGCGTGAATCAGGGTAATTTATCGGAGCCGTCGGAGCCCTCGACGGCGATGAAGGATTTCGCACCCTCACGTAGCCCCCCCGGAACGCAGCCGAACCTCACGACGTCTATCGCCACAGAGCCATCCAGCGTCGAGCGACGTGGATGAGCGTCCCGTTTCCATTCGACTGGAGAAATCGACATGGCACGCATACACAAGCTATCCATCTTGGCGGCCCTCCTTTCCGCGCTGCCGCTCGCCGCCTCCGCGCAAGCAATCAAACTGTCGGATCCTCAGATCGCGGCGATCGTCGTGACGGCCAACCAGGTCGACATCGATGCCGGCAAGCTCGCCGAAAACATGACGCATACGAAACCGGTCAAGAACTTTGCCGCGTTGATGGTCACTGATCACATCAATGTGAACAAATCGGCGGTCGCGCTCGCGACCAAGCTGAACCTGAAGCCGGAATCCAACCCGACGAGCGACGCGTTGAAGAAGGAGGGCGATGACAACGTCGCCGCGCTCAAGGCGCTCAAGGGGCACGCATTCGACAAGGCCTATGTCGATCACGAGGTGACCTATCATCAACAGGTGATCGATGCGCTGGACAAGACGCTCATTCCGTCGGCGAAGAACGACGAACTGAAGGCGCTCCTAGTGAAGGTGCGGCCGGCATTCGTCGCACACCTCGAACATGCTCGCGCGTTGCAATCGACGCTCGGCGGCGGCAGTGAGAAGAAGGCCTACTAAGCCTGCGCGCTCGACCGCGCGGCGGATCGTCTTGGCGGCGGCACTGGCGTTCGTGGTCGCGGACGTCGTCGCCGCCACGACGCACCGGATCACCATCGAAGGCATGCGTTTCAACCCGACCAGCGTGACGGTCGAGCGCGGCGACACGATCGTCTGGGTCAACAAGGATCTCGTCGCGCACACAGCCACGGCCGCAGGCCTGTTCGATTCGCATGAAATCCCGCCCGATGCCTCGTGGACGTATGTCGCGAACACACCGGGCCGCTACGCATATATCTGCACGTTTCATCCTACGATGAAAGCGACACTGATCGTGAAGCGCAAACCATGACGCACGATGCGGGTCATCCCGAACCGAAGCCGCTGCCGCTTGCGGAAGAAGACGACCGTACGCTTGCCGCACGCGTCGCGAGCGGCGAGCGCGCTGCGTTCGAACAGCTGATGCGTCGCTACAACCGGCGGCTCTACCGGCTTGCACGGGTGACGTTGCGCGACGATGCCGAAGCCGAGGATGCGCTGCAGGAGGCTTACCTCGCGGCGTTCCGCGCAATTCCGCGTTTTCGTGGCGACGCGTCGCTGTCGACCTGGCTGTCGCGGCTCGTGCTCAACGAGTGCTTGACGCGTCAGCGCCGCGGCGCGCGGCGCGACACGATCGCGCCGATGGTCGGGCTGTCGACCATCGCCGACTTCGAGCGGGAAACCATGGATGCAGACCAGAACGAATCGCCGGACCGGGCGCTGATGCGGACCGAATTGCGCACCTTGCTGGAGCGGAAGCTCGATGCGTTGCCCGAAGCGTTTCGCATCGTGTTCATGATGCGCTGCGTCGAGGAATTCAGCGTCGAGGAAACCGCCGAGTGCCTCGACATACCCGAGGCTACAGTGCGCTCGCGGCATTTCCGGGCAAGAAGTCTGCTGCGCGAGTCGCTCGCACGGGACATCGATCTGGCCGAGCGCGACGTGTTTTCGTTCGACGGGGAACGGTGCGACCGCATCGTGCACGGTGTGCTGGCGAAAAGCGGTTCGCGGTGATCTCGACGGGCCGACAGGCGCGCTATGCGTCCGTCGGGCCCGGTCCGGCGGATCCGCGCTCACCCGCACGCTGACCCGTGATCATCTCGACCAGCCACTTCTCGACGAGGGCGGTGTACGCGCGCTGGCTGGCAGCGTCCGAGAGCCCGTGATCGGCGCCTTCGAGAATCCGGTACGTCAGCGAATGCGCCGACAGGCATGCCTGCAGATAGCTGGCGATCGCCGTGTGCGGCACGATCTGATCGTGCTCCGATTCGACGAGCAACACGTCGCCGCGAAAGCGAGACGCCGCGCGCAGTGCGCGATTGTCGGACGCCGGCACGATGCGTTTGCGATACGCGACGAGATCGTGCTGGACGTGCAGCGCGCGCTTCGGCGTATTCCAGCCGTCGTCGAGATAGAGCGCCGGTACGCGCAGGCCAAGCCAGCGTACGGGGCGCAATTCGGTCAGGATGGTCGCGAGATAGCCGCCATAGCTGCTGCCGACCACGGCGATGGCATCGCGATCGATCAATGGGTGGTCAACGAGCGTATCGTAAGCGGCGAGCAAATCGCGAAGATGGGTTTCGCGCGTCACGTTTTGCTGCTCCTCCAGCGTACGTCCATGCCCGGTCAGATCGAACGTCAGACAGACGCAACCGAGCGCCGCCGCCTGCCGCGCCCGCTCGAGATACTGCTCCTGGTTGCCGCCCCAGCCGTGCACGAACAGAACGCCCGCCACGGTGGTCTTCGGCGCGAGCACGGTACCGTCGAGGTAGCCGTTCTCGACCTTGATGCGCACACGATAATGCTCCGCTGTCATGTCTCGCTGCTCCTTCGGAAGGAATGACGATCGACCATGTAGTACTTGGTGAGGGCGCCGGCCTGGGCGTCGACACCGCGATAGACGATCTGCGCGCCGGCCGGTATCACCGGGTCGTCGCCGTAAATCTCGCGCGTCGCGGCGGCCACGGCGTCCACCTCCAGGTCCGTCCTGAACATGCGCAACGCGCCGATTTCCGCGCCGGATGCACCGCCGATCCGCCACGACTGCTCCAGGACGCCGCAGTGGCGCACGCCTTGTGCGTCGGTGCCGAACGCGACGTCGTAGTTGCGCCGCGACGCAAAAAAGCCCGCGTAATCGCGTTGCACGGCGGCGTTGAATGCGCATGCCTTCGCGATCGCCTCACTGACCTCGGTCGTGACGTCGAGCCGCGCCAGCACGTCGAAGCCGCCGCGGACGACGACGAGGTCGGTGCCGCCATACACTTCATGGCCGTGGTTGTTGACGGTCAGATGCTGAATGCCCCAGTAGCTCGCCACCAGATCGTCGAGCGTGACCTGCCCGACGCTCAACGTCTCGATCGAATCGAGATGGCGCTCGACGACGATGCCGCCGGTGCGCAATGCCGCGTCGCCGAACTCGTCGAGCTCCGCTTCCAGTTCGGCCATGTCGGCCACGAGTGTCTGCCCCGTTCCGCCGATTCCGCAGGGCCGCTTGATCCGCACGCGGCCGTCCTGCCACAGGCGCTGCGCGGCATCGCACGCATCCTCGCGCGAAAACGCGGAGTAACCCGGCAGCGCGAGCGCCGCGGTGCGTTCCGCGAACGGGACGGACCAGCCGGGCGGCTTGACGCGGGCGCCATCGACCAGACGATGGGCTATCACCTTGGTCGCGACGAACGGAAACGGCACGACGCCACCGAACAGGTCTCGTACCGATCGGACCCCGAGTTCGCGTGCCTGCGACACGGTGAGCGTATCGTTCGGGATCACGTAACGGTTTGCAGGGTATCTTTCCGTCCGATGGAACTCGCCCGCAAGCCGTGTTCCCTTCAGTTCGGCGATCTGCGCGCCGAGCTGCCGCAGCGTGTCGGCTACATGACCGACGTGCGGCGTTCCATCCTCCCGGAAATGGATGAGGACGACCGGCAGTGCCGGCGTTGAATGCGCCAGGTGGACCCGTGGTTTCAAATCGCCCCCTTTGCGCGGACGGCGCGATTGTCAGGAATGCATCGTCGCGGGCGGTATCGCCTGTCGAATCCGCTCGTGGCGGTGATGTAGCAAGATTCATTCACCGACGCGCGCGGATCGGCATGCCGGAGGGGACGGAAGGCTCCGGACGATCAGCGCGGCACGCGTTCACCGCCCCGCAGCACCAATCAATGATGGAGCCACGGATAGGCCACGAGCCCGAAGAGCGCAGCCGCGGTGACGATGACCGGCTCCTGCAGCTTCCTGAATCGCCACAGCAGCAGCACGGTTGCGACGGCGACCAGTGCGGTCGGTATGTCGACGATCGACCGTTTCGCGATCACCAGGACGGAGCCCGTGATCGCACCGACGGCTGCGGCGGTGATTCCGTCCACGAACGCCTTGACGTCCGGACGGTGCCCGTACTTCTTCATGTACGGCGCGGGAATGACAGTGAACAGATAGCAAGGCAGGAACGTGCCGAGTGCCGCGACGCACGCGCCGGGCAAGCCGGCCACGAGATACCCGATGAAGCCCACGGTGATCACGACCGGGCCCGGCGTGATCATCGCGACCGCGACGGCATCCACGAACTGCCTGTCGTTCAGCCAGTGATGTTCGGTGACGACGCCGCCGTAGAGGAACGGCACGATCGCGAGCCCGGAGCCGAACACGAACGCGCCCGCCTTGGTGAAGAACGCGCCGATCTGCACGAGCTGCGGCAGGTCGATGCCGCTCAGTATTCCGCTGGCGGCCGGCAGGTTGGCGGCGGCAATCGCATTCAGCCCGCCCCGATGCAGCCACTTGGGCGGGGCGCGCCACAGCCAGCCGATCAACCCGGCAGCGATGAAGAGCCATGCGATTTCCGATTCGGTGACGAACGTGACGACGGTGAGCGTCAGGAAGATCGCCCAAAGCAACTTGTCATTGCCGACGGTTTTGGTGGTCAGCTTGTACGCGCTCATCGCGATGATGCCGACCACCGCCGCGCCGACACCATAGAAAACCGCCTGCATCCACGACAGCCCGCCGAAGTGCGCGTAGGCGAATCCGAGCGCGAGCACCATCAGGAACGACGGCAGCACGAACGCGAATCCGACGAGCGTCGCGCCCAGGAGACGATAGTGGACGAAGCCGAGATAGATCGCGAGCTGCGCGGCCATCGGCCCGGGCGCGAGCTGGGCCAGCGTGAGTCCTTCCTTGTAGTCGGCTTCGGTGATCCAGCCGCGACGCTCGACCAGGTCGCGACGCATGTAGCCGGCGAGCGCAACCGGCCCGCCGAAACCGAACGTCCCGAGACGCAGCATGTAGGCGACGAGCTCGCCGAGCGAGTAGGTCGGTTCGGTCGCGGCGATGGCAGTGGTCATGACCTGGCTCCGGTCCCGTTCTTTCCGGTCGATGAAAAATGCGCGTACAGGGCATCGAGCACGGCGCCCATGTGCTCGAGCAACTGGTCGTCGTTCTCCGCGCGCTGGCGCGTGCCGGCCATCACGGCCTCGAAGCCGATCGCTTCGGGCGCCGCGGGGCCGCCCACGTCGAGCGCATGCACGATCTCGCCGAGCCGCACGAGTGCGGCGTTCGTGTCGAGCCCGAAACTCGCGAGCAGGACTTCGAACGTGACGCGCTCGCCGACATGGGTGAATGCAGCGCCGTCGAAATCGAAGCCCAGCGCGTCAGCGGGACAATCCGCCGGCGACGCGAGCCAGATGAAGCGCGCGCGGGTGTCGATGAAGCGGCGGATCAGCCACGCGCTGGCGACCCGATCGACCCACATGCGCTGACGCGTCGCCCAGGTTCGTCCCTGGTACTCGTCCATTGCGAGCTGGCGGACGGGGCGCTCGGCAGCGTGCGGCTCGCCCGGCGACAGCACGGTATCGACCAGCGCGACGAAGTCCTGCAGCGCGACTTCGGCGCGGGTCGCCGCGTCGTCCGGGAAGTAATCGATTGCCCGGATCGCGTCGAAGTCCTTGCGGACGCGCCGCAGCAAGCGCGTGAGTTCCGTGGCGGACTGTCCGGCGAAGGTCTTGCGGGCTTGCGCGAGGGTCTGAATGAAGGCGGTGTAGTCGTCGCCTCGATCGAAGAGCGTCCGGAACTCCAGGTCCTGCGCTGCGTCGAGGCTCGGCGCGCGCAACAGGTGGGCGGTGCCGCCGCTCTCGGCAATCGCGTCCGCGAGTTCGCGCAGTGCCGCTTCATGCTCGTCCGAGTGCGGGAGCAGATAGATGCCGTCGCGCAACACCGCGCAGCCCTTCGCCTTGAGGGAACGCCAGAACCGCATGCGCGCCGTCGCGTTCTGCGTCGGAAGCGTCAGGATGAGGAGCGACCATGTCGTGAGCGAATTCATGTAGACAATGCTACTCAAGCGTTATCACCTCTACAAGAAAACTTTGGCGAAGGCTGCCGTGGCGTGGCGGCCGGGCAATCCCTTCTTCGTCTGACGTTTGGCGCATATACCCCTCCCCCCTATATGGAAGATCGATTTGATATATAGTCCCCCCCGGTATATGAAGGGACTGCCATGGGCCACACCATCAAGGAAAAGCAGAAGCTGCTGAACCGTGTCCGCCGCATCAAGGGACAGGTCGAAGCGATCGAACGCGCGCTGGAGGACGAGCGCGGTTGCAACGAGATCCTGCGCCTCATCACGAGCGGCCGCGGCGCGATGAACGGCCTGCTCGCGGTCGTGCTGGAGGATCACATCCGCAGCCATCTGGTCGACGCCGAACATCACGCCGATGAAGGCAGCGCGACCGAACAGCTGATCGAAGTCGTTCACAGCTACTTCAAGTAATCGAGGGCGAAATGAACGACTTCAGGAACGACGCCTTCGGCGCAGGGCACGACCACATCTTTCTCGGCGCGGCGCACGAGCAGAACGAACGCAGGACCTGGATGGTCATCGCGCTGTGCGCGGCGATGATGGTGGCCGAGATTGTCGGCGGGTCGCTGTTCGGCTCGCTGGCGCTCATCGCGGACGGCCTGCACATGTCGACGCATGCGGGCGCGATGCTGATCGCCGCGCTCGCCTACACGTACGCTCGCAAGCACGCGAGCGACCCGCGCTTCGTGTTCGGCACGGGCAAGCTCGGCGATCTGGCGGGCTTCACGAGCGCGATCGTGCTCGCGATGATCGCGCTGCTGATCGGGTACGAGGCGGTTGCGCGCCTGCTCGCGCCGGTATCGATTCATTTCGGCGAGGCCGTTCCTATCGCGGTTGCCGGCCTGCTCGTCAACGTCGCGAGCGTCTGGCTGCTGAGCGGCGACCATCATGGCCATAGCCACGGGCACGGTCACCACCACCACTGCGGGCATGCTCACGACGCTCACGAACACGAAGAGAACGCGCACGGGATCTTCGATCAGCAAGGCGTGTTTCTCGTATCGGTATACGAGGACGGCGTCCCGCCGGTTTTCCGTGTGGCCCCCGCGACGAACGAGACGAAGCTCGTCGACGCGAGCGCCGTGTCGGTGACGACGATCCGTCCGGACGGCACGCGGCAGACGTTCGCGATGGAAAGCCGAGGCGCTTACCTGGAGTCGACCGACGACATTCCCGAGCCGCATGAATTCAAGGCGATCGTCCGCTTGAACGGTCGCGAGCACGCACTGGCGTTCGAGGAGCACGACCATGGCGCGTCCGCGGCGGCGGCGCGCGACCACAACATCCGTTCCGCGTATATCCACGTGATCGCCGATGCGGCCGTGTCCGTGCTGACGATCGTCGGGCTGCTGCTCGCGCGCGCGTTCGGCTGGGTCTGGATGGATCCGCTGGCCGGCATCATCGGCGCGCTGGTGATCGCGAACTGGTCGTATGGCCTGATGCGCGACACCGGTGGCATCCTGCTCGACATGAATTCGGACCGTCGTCTGACTGACAATGTGCGCGATGCAATCGAAGGTGTGGGCGACCGCGTCGGCGACCTGCATGTCTGGCGGCTCGGGCCGGGGCACATGAGCGCGGTCGTGTCGGTGGCGACGGCGGACCCGAAGCGGGATGCGCGCTTCTATCACGGCGTGCTCCAGCGCTTCAGGAACCTGTCGCATGTCACCGTCGAAGTAATGCCGGCGACGCGAGGGCAGTAGATATGGCGGTCAAATCCCCTTGCATCGACGTGTGTTCGTTCGACGGCCGGACCGGCTACTGCGTGGCATGCCTGCGCACGCGCGACGAAGCGCGCGGCTGGAAGAAGATGACGGACCACCGGCGTCACCAGATCGTGAACGACCGCGCGCGGCGGCACGCGAAGCTGACGCGGGACACGACCGACTGATTGCAGGCTTGCGCGGCCGGACAGCGACACGCCGCGCGACCGCGATCATCTATTGCCGACGACGCACGCCGCGTGTGGCCGCCAGCCGGCCCGTCACGCGTCGTCGGCAACGCGCCGCTTCTACATCTCGTATCGCAACGTCGCCATGACGCTGCGCGGTGCCCCCGGCAGGTTGAGGTTCGCGTTCGAGCCGTGTGCGGAGACGATATAGCCCTTGTTGAACAGGTTGTAGAGGTTCAACTGAAGCGACATCGGGCCGCGCGCGTACCAGGCCATCATGTCGGCCGTCACGTAACCCGGCAAGGTCACGGTGTTCTGCGGATCGGCCATCCGCGCGCCGACGAAGTTCAGGCCGCCGCCAACGCCGAAGCCGCTGCCGAGATTCTTGGTCAGCCACAGATTGCCGGAGTGACGCGGCGTGAGCGTTGCCCGCTTGCCCTGCAATGCAGCGGTCGAGTTCGTGACGGTTGCATCCAGGTACGCGTAGCCTGCCAGCACGCGCCAGCCGTGGCTGAGCTCGGCTGCGCCGCTGAGTTCCACGCCGTCGGTCCGCTGCTCGCCGATCGGAATCAGCGCCGTATTGGTTGCATTGGCGATCTTGATGTTGCTGCGATCCAGCCGGAACACCGAGATCGTCGTGGTGGCCTTGCCGCCGAGCCAGTCGTACTTGGCACCGATCTCGGTATTGGTTGTGGTTTCCGGCGCGAGTTCCGCATTGTTGGCCGCGAGCGAGAACGCCTCGCCCGACGGCTGGAACGAGCGGCTCCACGACACGTAGTACGACTGCGTCCGGGTCGGCTGCCAGACCAGGCCCAGGCGCGGGCTCCATGCAGTGTCGGTACGTGACAGGCCCGGTTGTTGGGGACGGCGATCGAGCGTCTCCTGCTCGAAGCGATCGTAGCGGATGCCGACCAGCGCCTTCCACTGATCGTTGAAGCTGATCAGGTCCTGCGTGTAGAACCCGAGCGTCTTGAAGATGCCGAGGTTGTTGGCGGCTGGCGTGGTCGACGTGTGCAGCGGCAGCGTCGGCAGCGCCGGCGCGAACAGGTCGAAATTCATCGGCTTGCCGTTCGCGTCGGCGACGGGAGTCGAATAATTGACGAGATCCTTGTTCTGCTGGCCGAATTCCATCCCGTACAGCAACTCGTGCTTCATGCCGAACAGCGTGGCCTTTTGCGTGAGATCGGTCTGGTTGAACCAGCCGTGTTCCTCGCGATAGACGTTGCCGTGATTCAGCGTGAACGTCCGGTTCGCTTCGTTGACGCTGCCGACGAGCGTGTTGTTCCGGTCGAGCGAATAGTGATAGTAGCGAGTGGCATTACGGATCGACCACTGTTCGTTGAACTCGTGCTTGATCGTCGCGGTGCTCGAATAGACACGCGATCGCGAGTAGTCGACCTCGCCGGCGTTCGCCGCGCCGTAATAGGCGGATGCCGGCACGTCGACCGGCCGTCCCTTGTAGGCCGGGATGCCGAAGTCCGTCACGCGGCGATCTTCGAGGTAGTCGGCCTGCAGCAACACCGTCGTCTTCGGCGCGATGCGGAATTCGAACGACGGCGCGACCGCCGTGCGATTCAGAAACTGCTGCGACCGATAGCTCTTGGCTTCCTCGTGCGCCCCGGTTATCCGGAACGCGGCCGCGCCGTTCGCGAGCACACGGCCGACGTCGGCTTCGACCCGACGATCGGCCCACGAACCGTAGCTGACACCCAGGTTGGTGACGTCGATTCCGGGTTTTTTCGTCACACGATTGATTAGTCCACCTGAAGAACCCCGGCCATAAAGAACGGCGGCAGGGCCCTTGACGACTTCTACCCGATCGACGTTCGACAGATCGCGGAAATAGAGCGCATCGTCGCGAATGCCGTCGACGAACTGGTCGGCAATCGCGGAGAAGCCGCGAATGGTGACCTGGTCGCGCTGACCGTCGCCGGTGGAAAACCCGACGCCCGCGACGTTCTTCAACACGTCTTGCAGGGAATTTGCGTGCTGATCACGCATCACTTCGGCCGTGATCACGTTCACCGTCTGCGGGATATCGCGCAGCGGCGCGTCGATCCGGGTGGCGCTGACCGCGTTCGTCGGGTTGTAACCTTCTCCCGGATCGCGAACGGCGCTCGCGCTCACCGACACGGCCGGCAACAGGTTGGTCGTCGTGCTCGTCGGCGCCGCGGTGTTTTCCTGCGCGAAGGCCGCGCCAACCATGATCGGCTGGCACGCAACGGCAGCCAGGACGGCTCGTCGTGCCGGGTGCAATACTCGTCTCATCTCCCAACCTATCGTGCGTAATGATTCGTAATTTCGTAACGCGACGCATTATCATTTGAAAGGAATGGAAGGTCAACAAGTGTTGCGTTGCACGGGATTGTTGATTTGTCTGATGTTTTCGTACACCGCCCCCAACCTTGATGTCGACCCGTCATGAGCGTTCCATCACCGATTGCCGGCAAGCCTGCGATTCCGCGGACCGTGTGGGCGCTGGGCCTCGTCAGCCTGTTCATGGACCTGTCGTCCGAGCTGATCCATGCGCTGTTGCCGATCTATCTGGTGTCGACGATGGGGATGAGCGTCGTCGCGCTCGGCATCCTCGAAGGGGCGGCCGAGGCGACCGCGATGATCGTGAAGGTGTTCTCCGGCGCGATCAGCGACTGGCTCGGGCGCCGCAAGGGACTGCTGCTGCTCGGCTACGGCCTCGCGGCGTTGACCAAGCCTTTGTTTCCGCTGGCGTCCACCCCGGCCCTGGTCGTGACGGCCCGCTTGCTCGATCGCGTCGGCAAGGGGATTCGCGGCGCGCCGCGCGACGCGCTGGTGGCCGACGTCGCACCGCCCGAAATCCGCGGCGCGTGCTTCGGCCTGCGTCAGTCGATGGATACCGTGGGCGCGTTTCTCGGCCCGATGCTCGCCATCGCGCTGATGCTGTGGTTCGGGAACCATATCCGGACCGTGCTCTGGTTTGCCGTGGTGCCGGCTTTCGTCGCGATCGCGCTGATCGTCTTCGGCGTGCGGGAGCCCGATCGGGCGGCACCGCACCGGCGCTTCCGCTCGCCGCTGCGCTGGAGCGCCCTGCGCGAGTTTCCGCGCAGCTACTGGTCCGTCGTCGCGGCCGGCGCGACCTTTACGCTCGCGCGTTTCAGCGAGGCGTTCCTGGTGCTGCGCGCGCAGCAGACCGGGCTCGACGCCGCATGGATCCCGGCGGTGATGGTCGCGATGAGCGTCGCCTATTCACTGTCCGCCTGGCCGGTCGGCATCCTGTCGGACCGGCTGGATCGCCGCTTGCTGCTTGCGGCCGGCATGGTGCTGTTGATCGCGGCCGACCTGCTGCTGGGCATCGGCACGTCGACGATCTCGATGTTCGTCGGCGTGGCCGTGTGGGGGCTGCACATGGGCTTTACGCAGGGCATCCTCGCCGCGATGGTGTCGGAAACCTCGCCGGCCACGCTGCGCGGCACCGCGTTCGGCGTATTCAATCTTGTGAGCGGCATCTGCATGCTGCTCGCGAGCAGCCTCGCCGGCGCGCTGTGGACGCATTTCGGCGCGTCGACCACGTTTCTCGCGGGCGCCGCGCTGGTCGTGGTGCCGCTGGGCCTGTGCCGGTTCATGCCGCGACCCGGCGCGTCGGCGGCGTGATGCGTCGCGTGGCGGTTTCGCGGATGTCCCGCGTACGACCAAGTGACCGCCTGGCGCCACGGTGCGCCTGTCCCAAACCGGCGGCGTTGCGCGTCCCGCTGCGGCAGAACGCTCCGGCACCTACACCTGCCTTGCCCCGCCATCCTCCCTTTCAGAATTGAAAGATCGTCCGGCGTTTGCGATAGAATGCCCCCCCCTGTTCGCCGTGGCCATGCCCACGGACGGGCTCCGGCAGTCGAAATGGCGCGCGCCGCGCTCGCGGAATTCCGTTCCCGTTTCGATGCCGGCGATCGACCTGCCGTTGGAAACACATGTTCCGTAATTTGGATTGCTAATGAAGAAGAAGCACAACATCACCCGGTACATCGTCATCGCGATGGCGCTGGGCATCGCCGTGGGCTACGCCTGTCATAGCGCGTTTCCCGACCCGAAAATGGCCAGGGAAGTCGCCGGCTACGTGTCGTTGCTGTCCGACGTGTTCCTGCGGCTGATCAAGATGATCATCGCGCCGCTGGTGTTCGCGACGCTGACGGTCGGCATCGCGCAGATGGGCGACAGCGGGTCGGTCGGCCGCGTGGGCGTGAAGGCGTTCGGCTGGTTCTTCATCGCGTCGTTCACGTCGCTGGTGCTCGGTCTCGTGACCGCGACGATCCTGAAGCCGGGGAGTCACCTGAGCCTGCCGCTGCCGGCCGCCGATGCGACGCTGAACCTGAAGACGGCCGCATTCACGCTGAAGGACTTCGTCGTCCACCTGGTGCCGAAGTCGATCGCCGAGGCGATGGCGAACAACGAGATCCTGCAGATCGTCGTGTTCTCGATCTTCTTCGGCACCGCGCTGTCCGCGCTCGGCGACGCCGGCAAGCGCCTGACCGGCGTGATCGACGATCTCGCGCAGGTCATGCTGAAAGTGACGGGCGCGGTGATGTGGTTCGCACCGGTCGCCGTGTTTGCCGCGCTGGCGTCGACGATCACGACGGAAGGGCTCGGCATCCTGCTCACATTCGCGAAGTTCATGGCGAGCTTCTATCTGGCGCTGGCGCTGCTGTGGGGCGTGCTGACGCTTGCGGGCGTCACGTTCCTCGGCAAGCGCGCGTTCACGCTGATCCGCCTGATTCGCGAGCCGTTCCTGCTGTCGTTCGCGACGGCGAGTTCCGAAGCCGCGTATCCGAAGCTGCTCGACGCGCTCGACCGGTTCGGCGTGAACCGCAAGATCTCGAGCTTCGTGCTGCCGATCGGGTATTCGTTCAACCTCGACGGCTCGATGATGTACTGCACGTTCGCGGTGCTGTTCATCTCGCAGGTGTACGGGATCGACCTGCCGCTCGGCACGCAGATCACGATGCTGCTGATGCTGATGGTGACGTCGAAGGGGATGGCGGGCGTGCCGCGCGCGTCGCTCGTCGTGATCGCGGCGACGCTCAATCAGTTCCATCTGCCGGAATCCGGGCTGCTGCTGATCATGGGTGTCGACATGTTCCTCGACATGGGACGCTCGGCGACCAACGCCGTCGGCAACTCGATCGCGGCGGCCGTGGTCGCGAAGTGGGAGGGCCAGCTCGGCGATCCGCGCGACGACGCGGATTCGGGCGGCGGCGGCGAGATCAAGCAGGTGGAGGTGCGGGAGACGGCGACGTCCGCGTGATGTTCCGGTAGTCAATGATGTTTTCCGGCCTGGATTCGACAGGGATTCAGGCCGGCGCGAGACCCGCCGGCGACCTTCCCGATTCGCCGAACAAGCCGTCCGCCAGTTCTTCAATACGCCGCATTCCAGCCAGCGGTGACATGCCCGCAGGCGAACACCCGTTTTCCCCGATAGTCGTGCCGGACGCGTAAGTGGTCATTCACTCTCGCGCAGTCGTCTGCAGCGCATCTCTCGCATGCGCGGGCGGTCCGCAATTTTTTTCGATTTATTTGACGTCATCCTCCGCCTAAAGGCAGAGGATTCCCACACCTGGCGATGCACGTCCGCATCGGAGAATGTTCACGGCAGCGTTGGTATCTCGATCATGCACGACACCACAGTCACTGCAGGCCCACTCTCTTATTCGCAGTCCCGCGATACCTTTCGGCCGCGTCGTGCTGTCTTTCGACCCGCACGACGAACAGGACTGGGTAGAACCGCTTTCGTCGACTTCCTCGAACGTGGCCCCGTGCGCCATCGCCTTGTAACGGAGCTTGTTTCGGAAGGACGACCAGGATGCGTCGTAGACGCTCTTCGCCATCCTGGTTCTGGCGAGCTTCGCGGCCGACACGTTGCCGACCGCGAGGTAATCGAAACGCCGCACCAGATCGAGCGCGAGCTTGTGCTGGAAATCGGCACGGGCATTCGCCACTTTGGCGTGCAGCTTCGCGATATGTCGCTTGTGCTTGCGCGCCCGTTGAGCTTTCGCCAGTTTCTCCGCCGCGCGTCGGCCGAATCGGTCATTGGGCAGCTTCTCGCCGGTCGAAAGTGTGGCGAAGTCTTTCAGGCCGAGATCGATGCCAACACCGGACCGGACCGGGCGGGCCTGCACATCGGGCATCTCGATCACGATGTTGAGAAACCAGTTGCCGCGCGCATCCTGTGCGAAGTTGGTCCCATCCTTGATCTTGCCTTCGGGAAGCGGCCGGCTACTGAACACGCGAAAGGTATTGCCGGCGAATCGGAACGCATCACCCTCGCGCTTCAGGTGACAGCCCTTCAGTGGTACCCAGCCAAGCGACTTCCTGCCGCGATAGCGCAGGTAAGGCCGACGGTGCTGGCTGCGCGACTTCGCGTATTGCTCGCACGTCGCGTTGATCGTGCCGGAGTGAATGCCAAGCGCCTTGCTGCTGCCGCTCGTCAGTCCATTCAGGTCGAAGCCTGTTGGCCACTTCTTGCTCCATTTCAGCGCATGCTTCTGCGTATCGTTGCAAAAGTTCCAGACGTAGTTCACCGCACGGCTCTGCTTGTTAAGCAGTCCGTTGAGCGACTTCACGCGGTAGCGGTAGACAAGGATCATGCCGTTGATCCTAACCCATGGAAGAAGCTGTCTGTCAACAGCACTCCTTTCCTTCCCGCCATCCGCCCCGAAGGAAGTCCCCTTGGGGGAAATAGCTGGTCTCTCGGAGCAAATTCTGATGAAAAAGCCATTCAGGAGCGCATCAGCCATGGTCGCCAGAAAATCGATTCGGGCCGTGCTGCTCGCCGCCGCGATTGCCGCGATTGCGCCGTCCGGATACGCGGGTAATACCACCGACTGGCTGGCGAACACGTATGGCACGCTGGCGGCGCACGTCGGCAACGTCGCGCGTTCGATGTGGGTCGCGCCCGAAGGCGTGATCTACACCGCGTCGATGTGGGACGAGGATGAGGGCGGCGTCGCGATCTACCAGAACGGCAAGAGCGTCGGCTCGATCGGCGCGCATTCCGAATTCCAGGGCAGCGCGATCACGGGCAACGCGACGTCGCTGTTCGTCGCGCTGCAGCCCGGCAGCAGCTACGGCAGCGGCGCGGTCGGGCGCTACAACCGCGCGACGCGCTTTCGCGACAAGCTGATTCAGGTCACCGCGGCGACGAACCAGCCGCGCATCGACGTCGTCACCGGGCTCGCCACGGCCGGCTCGCTGCTCTACGCGAGCGATTTCTACGGCAACCGCGTGCGGGTGTTTACGACCGACGGCGTCTGGCAGCGGGACATCGGCGTGTCCGCGCCGGGCGCGCTCGCGGTCGACGGCGCGGGGAACGTCTGGGTCGCGCAGAAAAGCGCCGGCGCGATCGTCGAATTCAGCCCGGCCGGTGCGCTGCTGAACACGATCCGGCTGGCGGCCGGGTCGCAGCCGTCGGCGCTCTATGTCGATGCGGCGGCAGGGGAGCTGCTGGTCGGCGACGAAGGCCCCGACATGAACATCAAGCGCTACACCGTATCGGGCCGGCCCGCGCTGGCCGGCACGTTCGGCGTGCGCGGCGGCTATCTCGACACGACGGCGGGCATCAAGGGGCAGGTCGGCGCGAAGCGCTTCACCCGGATCGTCGGGATCGGCAAGGACACGGGCGGCAACTTGTACGTGCTCAACAACCCGTGGGGCGGCAGCTGGGATCTCGGCCGCAACGGCGCGACCGACATTCATGCGTACAGCAGCACCGGCAGCCTGCGGTGGACGCTGCAGTCGCTCAACTTCGAAGGTATCGCCGCACCGGATCCGGTCACGGACGGCGCGCTGTTCTACAGCGGCACGCATATCTATGGCGGCACTGCGGGCGGCACCTTCGTCGCGAATACGGTCGATCCGTTCACGTATCCGTCGGATCCGCGCATCAATATGAGCGACACGCAGCGCGACGAGCACTTCGAGCTGCTGACGTCGGTCGGTGCGAACCGGATCCTCGTTGCAGCGGGGCAGAATCCGCCGGTTTACTACTTCTTCCACTTCAACGCTGCCAACGGCTATGTCGCGATTCCTGACGGATCGATCCCGGGGCCGGCGTTCAATACGACCCGGCGCGTGTCGGCCGGCTTCAGTCTCGACAGCAAGGGTGGCGTATGGGCCGGCCTCGACAAGACCGGCGCCATTTATCACTATCCGCTGACCGGTTTCGATGCGAGCGGCAAGCCTTCGTGGGGGCCGGGCGTGCCGACGCCAGTGCCGGCCAGCATCCAGCCGCTGACGCGCGTCGTCTATCTCGCCGACAGCGACACGATGGTGCTCGCGCAGGGCGTGGTCGGGAGTACGGACTGGACGTCGATCGGCACGCGCATCGAGGTGTATCACGGCTGGAGCGCGGGCAACACGACGAAGCCGAATCCGGTGATCACGCTGCCGCACAGCGGCGCGAAGTCGATCGACGCGGCCGGCAATCACTTGTTCGTCGGCTACTGGTTCAGCAGCAGCGGGCCGCTGTGGCCGAACATCGACGCATTCAACCTCGACACCGGCAACCTCGACACGACGCTCGTCAATGCAAGCCCGGCGACCGTGGATACCAGCAGCGCGATCGACGCGATGTACAGCGTGCGTGCGTACCGTCGCTCGAACGGCGAGTACGTGGTGACGAAGAACAACGTGAAGGGGAACAGCATCACCGTTTATCGGTGGACGCCTTGAGGGCGGCGCCTCGAATGCAACGATGACACCACGGTGGCTGTCATCGAAACGTCTTCGCTGTAACCACATGTAATAGGTCGGCCCGCAATGGAGCCGGTCATCCGCTTGACACTGGGCGGCGCTGTAATTCCGGCACGTCGGCGATAGCCGACGCAAGCCATTCGATCGCTTGGCACCGGCCCGCGCCACCGCGCGACACGGGCAGACAGGGCCAGGATCATGCCGGACACGTCAGACGATAATCGCCCCCACTGTTCAAGAGGATTCCTATGAAACATAGCCAGGTCAAGCGTGCGCTCCGGCTCGGAGCCGTCATGTCGGCCGTGCTGCTTGCGTCGCAGGCGCACGCGGACGGGTTCGACGCCGCCGATGCCGCCCGCGTGCCGAGCGGTCAGTTCGTCACGCCGCTGGCCGTCCGTGGCGCGGTCCAGCAGTTCCTGAATCCCGGGTTGCCGGCCTATCCGCATTTCGTCGCGGGGGAAGCCGTGCGCTCGCAATTGAGCCCGGACGGCAAGACGCTGGCGATCATCACCGCCGGCCAGAACTCGCTGTACAAACCGGACGGTTCCGTCGACACCGCGAACTCGACGCAATTCATCTTCCTGTACGACGTGGCGGGCGCGAACAAGACGCGCCCCGTGCTCAGGCAGGTGCTTCAGCAGACCAACGCGTTCGTCGGCCTGGCGTTCTCGCATGACGGGAGCACGCTCTACGCGACCGGCGGCAGCGACGATGCGGTCTACGTCTATGCGCAGCACGGCGGCACGTGGGCGCTGTCGACCACGATCGCGCTCGGCCATGGCGGCAAGGGCGTCGGCATCCGCGTGCAGCCGAACGCGGCGGGCCTTGCGTTGTCGGCCGACGGCAAGACGCTGGTGGTCGCGAACAACTACAACGATTCGATCAGCGTGATCGATACCGCGACCAACAACGTGCGCTACGAGCACGACCTGCGCCCGTTCTTTGCGGGCAACGAAGGCCGCAGCGGCGACGCCGGCGGCACGTTCCCGTTCGCGGTCGTCGTGAAGGGCAACGGCGTCGCGTATGTGTCGTCGGATCGCGATCGCGAAATCATCGCGATCGACGTGTCGTCGCCGTCTCGCGGGCGTCTGGTCAAGCGCATCAAGCTGGACGGCAACGCGCTCGGCATGACGCTCGACGCGTCGCAATCGAGGCTGTTCGTCGCGCAGGACAACGCCGACCAGGTCGCGGTGATCGACACGAACACCAACGCGATCGTGACGCGGATCGACGCGCGCGCACCGTCCGGTGTGCTGGCGCACGGCCAGACGCACACGGGCGCGGCGACGTATGCGGTCACGCTGTCGCGCGACGGCCGGACGCTGTATGCGACCAACGCCGGCGCGAACGAAATCGCCGTCATTCCGCTCGTCGGCGAGCGCGCGTATCGCGTCACCGGCTTGATTCCGACCGCGTTCGAACCGCACGACGTAACGTTCAGCGCGGACGGCACGTGGATGTACGTGGTAAACGGCAAGAGCACGACCGGCCCGAACCCGGACCACCTGTCCGGCGCGACGCCGGCGCAGGCCGCCGCGTCGCGCGCGTCGAACGAATACCAGTTTCAGCTCGAGCGCGCGTCGCTCGTGAGCGCGCCGGTGCCCGCGGCGGGCGAACTGCCGAAGCTGACGCAGCAGGCCGCGCGCAACAACTTCTATCGCCCGGAAGACAACGACCGGGATAACGAAGTGATGGGCTTTCTGCGCCGTCACATCAAGCACGTGATCTACGTCGTCAAGGAAAACCGCACGTTCGACCAGGTGCTCGGCGACATCGGCAACGGGGCCGACGGCGATCCGCGGCTCGCCCAGTTCGGCCGGAACATCACGCCGAACTTCCATCGGCTGGCGAGCCAGTTCGTAACGCTCGACAACTTCATGAACCCTGGCGACGGCAGCATGGACGGCTGGTCCTGGGCGCTTCAGGGGCGCGTCACCAACACCGAGACGATCACGCAGCAAATCAACTACGCGGCGGTCAATCGCGGCCTGTCGTACGAGAGCGAGGGCACGAACCGCAGCGTGCCGGTCAACTGGGAATCGGTGCAGCAGCGCGATGCGGCAGCCGGCCCGGCCGGCACGACGAACTACAGCAACGCGGCGGCCGGCCTGCCGGGCGGCGCGGCAAACCTGCTGCCCGGCACCGGCAACCATGCGTCGTCCGATGCGCCGTTCGGCCCCCAGCGCGGCTACATCTTCGACGCGGTGCTCGCCGGCGGCGGCACGGTCCGCAACTACGGATTCCTCGTCAACAACATCGGCAGCATCGGCACGGCCGCGAACCCGATCGTCGACCCGCGCGCGTCCGGTGTCGTCCAGGTCGCCGCACTGGACCCGCGGCTGGCGTCGATGACCGACGTGTACTTCCGCGGCTTCGACCAGACCTATCCGGACCAGTGGCGCCTGAACGAGTGGAAACGCGAGTTCGACCAGTATGTCGCGAGCGGCAACTTGCCGACGCTGTCGCTGGTGCGCCTGTCCCACGATCACATGGGCGCGTTCGGCACGGCGTTCGCCGGCGTGAATACGCCGGAAACGCAGCAGGCAGACAACGACCTGGCGGTCGGCCGGCTCGTCGAGGCCGTCGCGAAGAGCCCCTATGCGAGCGACACGCTGATCGTCGTGACCGAGGACGATGTGCAGGATGGTCCCGACCACGTGGATTCGCATCGCGGGCCGGCGTACATCGTCGGGCCGTACGTGAAGCAGGGCGCGGTGATCCGGACGCGCTACAGCCAGGTCAACGCGTTGCGGACCATCGAGGACGTGCTCGGCACGCAGCACATGAACCTGAATACCGCCTACCAGCGACCGATGAGCGACGTGTTCGACGTGCATGGCCCGGCGTCGTGGAGCTATACGGCCGTCGCGTCGACGGCGCTGAAGGGCACCGGGCTGCGACTGGCCGAAGGGGCGGGCGAGAGCCTGCTGCACTACGCGGCCGGGCCCGATGTCACGCCGACGCATGACGCGGCGTACTGGGCGAAGGTGACGGCGAAGTTCGACTTCGACGATGCCGACGAGGTGCCGGCGGATCAGTTCAACCGTGTCTTGTGGAAAGGCATGATGGGATCGAAGCCGTATCCGAAGCTGCGGGGCGTGACGCAGAAGGTGGCGAGCCGCGACGACGATTGATCGTCTAGGTGGTCGGTCTGGAAGGCGGCCCTCTCGGCGGGAGGGCCGTGTTTTTTGCGAGGCGCGCGGCGGCGGTCGACTGGGATGCTCGATCTCACGCGCGCCATATCAGATTCGCACTGTGTTCCGTTTCCGATACGAGGCGGAAACCAAGGCGTTCATAGAGTCGACGTGCGGGATTGCCGTGCAGCACGCTGAGCGATACGGGCACGTGCGCGCGTGCCGCTTCGACCAGCAACTCGCGCAGCACGGCTTCGCCGATGCGTTGCCCTTGTCGGGCCGGCAGGATCTGGATCTGGTGAACGTGCCATTCGTCGGCGGAGCGCGTCACCTTCAGCAATCCGATCGTGTTGACGCCGGTGTCGACACTTTCGCAGACGATCATCGCGTCTTCGAAGTTCGCCGCGATGCGCCGGTGGTGCGCTTCATCGTCGGTCGGCGCGCCGACACGTTGCAGATGCTCGGTCATCGTGAGCCGGCGCAGCGTCAGCAGAAAGGGCAGGTCGGATGAGGATGCGGGACGCAGGCGGATCGCCGGTTTCATGAGCGATGTGGATGCGCTCGGGGATCGAGCTTCGACGCCGATGATTGCAGCAATCGCGAGGCGGGTCAAAGCCCCGGCAACGGAATCTGCCGCCCGGCCGGGCGATGCTCGAGGACATCCGTGACTTCGTATTCGGTTTTCGCTCCGTCCGAGGTTTGCCACTGCTGCATACGGACATTGCAGACGAGCACGTCACCCTTGCTGAAACTGATCTGGCTGTTGTTCACGCGCGACAGGAAGCCGGCATCCGTGATCGCCGCGTGAATCGTCGACGCGCCGTCGTACAGCCGCCACTTGTTGTCGTCCTTGAACGCGAGCGACACGATCGAGAACGCCATCTTTCGATGTTCGTCGAGAAGGAGCGCGTCGGTTTGTCCGGGCGCGTGAAACCAGGCGATCTCATCGCGGGTGATCGTCTCGAACACCTCTGTGTCGGTGCCGGTCGCGAAAATCACGATGCCGTCGCGCGCGAGCGGCGCAAGCACGTGCTCGGTGGCCTGTCGAACGCCGACGTCGCGCAGCAGCGTGAGGACCGACAGGTCGATCTCGAGTTGCTCGCCGTCCACGTGCAGCAATGCGGTGTGGTCGTGCATCTGCACCCGCTGGATCTCGCGCCCGCGCAACCACTTGAGGACGGCGAAGAGACCCTTCCTCGCCTTCGGCGCGGCGATGCCGAGCGCGGTCAGGATCGTGACCGCGTTGGCAAGCGCCGTGCTTTCGTTGCCGCTCAGGAGGTCGCGCATGCGGCCGAGCAGCGAGGTCGCGAGCGTGAAGTCGATCCCGAAGCTGCCGGCCTTGAAGCTGCCGCGCACGTTCACGCGCGGTTGAACCTGATCGCCGCACAGTGCCCGTGTCGACGCTTCCAGCAAATCCCCGATCGCAAGCAGTGCGGGCGCGAGTTCGCGCACGTCCATTTCGGAAGATTCGAGTGCGGGGCCGTCGTAAGTGACGCGAAATCGGCTCATGGTGTCGAGGCGGCCGAAATCGGCCGGGCCGGTACGGTTTTCATGGCGTGCGGTCATGCGAAATGTCGGCTGGAAACGTGGACGATACAGGAATCGAATTCGTTCGGATGCCTTGCATCTTAAGCGCGATCGATTGGCCGCGCGCGACGTTGGCCATCGGGCCAGGGCGATTGTCCGACGTGTCCCGACAGTGCCCGCCAAGCATCGAACTTTCCACTACTTTCCCGATTGCAATCGCCGACTCGTGCGTGCGAGCTCGCCGGAGCCGTAGACCCGATAGCCCGCCGGCGTTCGCTTCGGCGCGACGAGACCGTGCCGCTCATAGAGCCGCAGCGCCTTCACCGATACGCCGAGCCGCGCGGCTGCCGCCGAGGCGCTCAAGCGAAGCGTGGACGTGCCCATTCGTCACCCCTGTCCGCCGTCGATTCGTCACCCCCAGCGTAAAGGCGACCCCAAGGGCCGGGTCAAGCGCGTTCACGAAATCCGGTACACGCGCATCGCATTGTCGTGCCAGATTGCCTGACGCGCTGCCTCGTCGAGGTCCGCCATCGCGCGGGCAAACGTGCGCAGCAGCGCCGGATACGACACGCGCAACCCCGCCACCGGAAAATTGCTCGCGAACAGGCAGCGCTGCCAGCCGAATATCGCGATCGTGTCGCGGATGATCCGCGCGTTGTCCGCCTCGTTCCACACCGCATCGCGCAAGCCGAGTTCGGAGATCTTCACGGTCACGCGCGGCGATGCGGCCAGTGCTTCCATGCCGCTGCGCCAGCGCGCGAGCCCTGCTTCCGAGCGATCCCACGGCAGCCCCGCGTGTTCGAGGACGACGTCGATACCGGGCGCATCGGCCAGCAGCGCGGCCGCGTCGCCGAGATGCCAGAACGGCACGCGCAGATCCCAGCCGAGGCCGTGCGCGGCGACGCGCTCCAGCGCGGCCGGCCAGCGCGGATCGCGCAGCGTGCCGGGCCCGTCGACGAACGCATCCGGCGCCGCGGCGGTGCGCGGCTTGAACCGCACGCCGCGCACGCGCGGCCACGCGGCCTGTTCGGCGAGCCGCTCGTGCGCATCGTCGGCCAGCAGGTCGACCCACGCGACGACCGCCGACGGCAGCCCGTGCGCGGCCGCGACCTCGTGCAGCCAGCGCGTTTCCGCGAGCGCCTCGCCGCGCGCCCGTTCTGCCTCGACATGCACGCTCGCGACGATCGGCGCGCGTTGTGCGGCATGCCGGTAGTCGTCCACGCCGAAGTCGCGGCACAGCGCCGCGTAGTCGCCGAACATGAAGCGTGCCGGGTCGTAGCGTTCCTGCAGCCACGGATAGTGCGCACCCGCGCCGAGCTGCCACAGGTGGTGATGCGCGTCGACGAGCGCCGCCGGCAGCGCGTGCGGCGGCGGGGCGTCGCCGTGCCGCTCAGCGCGCGCCTGCGAGCACATACGACGCATCGGGTTCGCGCAGCGTCGGCCATGCGCCGACGAACCGCCACGCATCGAGATCGAGCTCGCGCACGTAGTCGTCCTGGAACGACACGTACGCGACGCGCCGCGACGGATGGAACGACAGCGCGGTCGGGTTCGCGGGCAGCGCGACGCGTTCGATCTCCTCCAGCTGCCGCGCATCGAACACCGAGATCGAACGCTCGCCGGAATTCGTCAGCAACAGCAGGTCGCGTCCGTCCGGCGCGCTGGTGCGGTAGATGCGGTTCGGATCGCTGCGCGTCTTCACGCGGCGGCCGCAGGTCATCGTGTCGGTGTCGATCTCGACGAGCGTGTCGTCGCCGCGATTCGCGACGAACAGCGTGCGCTCGTCGCCCGACAGCGCATTGCCTTCGGGACGCGGGCCGGGCATCACCGCGCGCGGCGCGACGGTCGCGTCGCGCGGATGGAACTGCGTGACCGTGTTCGACAGCAGGTGCACGCCATATGCGCGGCTCGCATCGCGCGTGAGCGTCACGAGGTGGGTCTTCACGCCGCCGGACGGCACGGCCATGTTCGGCACGCTCTGGCGGGTCGGTTCGTCGAACACGAGCAGCATGTCGTGCGCCTCGCTCATCGCGTACAGCCGGCCGTCGCGATCGGTCGCCATCCCGTGCGGCCGGTAGTACGGCCACAGGTCGAGCATCCGCGTATGCGTGCGCTCGACGAGGTCGATCTCGGCGATCCGGTGATCGCCTTCATGGCCGCGCGACCAGGCGGTCTCGATCCCGAAGATGCCGACGTACGCGAATCGATTGTTCACGTCGACGGTGAACTCGTGCGGGAAGTTCGGCAGCACGACATGCTTGAGCGCGGCTTTCGTTTCGAGGTCGTAGAAGCTGAAGGTATGGGCGCATTTCTGCACCAGCAACAGGATGTCGTTCATGGTGTGTCTCCGTTGTTTCGTTCGCGTGTTCGCGTGACTGCGTGTTCGCGTGTTCGCGTGACCGCGTGTCGGTGCGCGTCAGCCTTCGCAGCGCTTCGGCAGCGTCAGCGCGAGCAGGCCGGCCACCGCGAGCGTGACGGCGAGGCTGTACACGCCGGCCGCCGCGCTCACGTGCTGGGTCAGCACGCCGACCGCATACGGGCCGCAGAAGCCGCCGAGGTTGCCGAGCGCGTTGATCAGGCCGCGCGCGCTGCCGGCCGTCTCGACGCTGCACAGCTTCGGCGGAATCGCCCAGAACACGCCGGCGGCTGCCTGCAGGAAGAAACCGCAACCGATCAGGAACGCGAACGACACGACCATCGATGCATGCGTGAGCACCGACAGCGCGAGGCACGCGGCGAAGCCGACGAGCGGCAGCAGCACGAACAGGCGGCGCTTGCCGGTCCGGTCAGACAAATACGACGTGGCGAACATCCCGATCACCATCGCGACATACGGCAGCATCGCGAGCAGGCCGACCTTGCCCATCCCGCCGTGCGTGAGGTTTTTCAGCAGGGTCGGCAGCCACATCGTATAGCCGTAGATGCCGACCTGATAGCAGAAGTTGATCGCGATCAGCAGCCAGATCGTCGGGTTGCGCAGTATCGCGCCGAACGACGCGGCGGCCGGCGTGCCGGCGGCCTGCTTGCGCGCCTGTTCGTCGCGCAGCGCGTCGAGGATGTACGCCTTCTCGCGCGGCGATACCCAGCGCGCGGTTTGCGGGCCGTCGTCGGCGAACATCATCCACGCGAACAGGCACAGCAGCGACAGCGCGCCGGCGCTGAAGAACAGGTGACGCCAATCGTACGCGGCGAGGATGAAGCCGGACAGCGGCGCGGTGATCATGCCGGCGAGCGGCACGAACATGATGACCATCGCGTTCGCGCGGCCGCGTTCGCGGTCGGGAAACCAGTGGCTGACCATCGTCAGCACGACGGGCAGCATCCCGCCCTCGGCCACGCCGAGCAGGAAGCGCAGCGTCAGCAGCTGCCACGTGTGGGTGACGAGCCCGGTCAGCACCGACAGTACGGCCCAGCTCACGAGCGACCAGGCGATGAAGGTCTTGCCGCTGCCGAGCGCCGCGCGCCGGCCGCCGGGAATCTGCAGGAACAGGTAGCCGAAGAAGAAGATGCCGCCGGCGAGGCCGGCCATCGTCGCGTCCATGCCGAGATCGGCGTTCATCCCGCCCGGCATCGCGAACGCGATGTTCACGCGATCCATGTACGAAATGATGCAGGCGAGCAGCAGCGGCGGAATCACGCGCAGCCAGCGGCGGCGCGGAATGGCTTCGCCGGCTTCATAGGCCGGGGTGGCGGGGTTCAACAGGTTCATGGTGTCTCCGATCCATGTGACGAGCGGCGGCGGTCGTCTGTCGGACCGCCGTCACGCCGATGCACAACGCATGTGCGTTGCAGGGGCAACCGGTGTTTGGCTAGCGTCCCCAGCGCAGCACGAGCGGATCGAGCCGCCGCGCCGCGTCGAGCAGGCCCGCGCGCACTTCAGGGTGCATCTCGGGCCACGGCGCGCGCGGCTGGTCGCACGCGATCACGCCGCCTTCCTTCATCAGCGCCTTCGCGGTCAGGAAACCCGACTGGCGGTTCTCGTAGTTGATCAGCGGCAGCCAGCGCGCGTACTGCTCGCAGGCTTCGTCGCGGCGTCCGGCGAAATACGCGTCGGTGATCCGGCGGATACCGTCCGGATAGCCGCCGCCCGTCATCGCGCCGGTCGCGCCGGCATCGAGGTCGGCGAGTAGCGTGATGCCTTCCTCGCCGTCCCACGGCCCCTCGATCGCGTCGCCGCCGAGCGCGATCAGCTCGCGCAGCTTCGACGCGGCGCCGGCCGTCTCGATCTTGAAGTACGACACGGCGTCGATCTCGCGCGCGAGCGTCGCGAGCAACGACGCAGGCAGGGCGACGCCGCTCGCGGGCGCGTCCTGGATCATCAGCGGAATGTCGAGGCCGTCGGCGACTTCGCGGAAGAACGCGCGCACCTGCGCTTCGGGCACGCGGAACGTCGCGCCGTGGTACGGCGGCATCACCATCACCATCGCGGCGCCGCACGCCTGTGCGTGGCGGTTGCGCTCCGCGCAGAGGCGCGCGCTGAAATGCGACGTCGTGACGATCACCGGCACGCGGCCGGCGACGTGTTCGAGCGTCGTGCGCGTGATGAGGTCGCGTTCGTCGTCGCCGAGCGCGAACTGCTCCGAGTAGTTCGCGTGGATGCAGATGCCCTGCGAGCCGGCATCGATCATGAAGTCGAGGCAGCGGCGCTGGCCGTCGAGATCGAGTGCGCCGTGCGCGTCGAAGATGGTCGGCGCAACCGGAAAGACGCCCTGGTAACGTGCGTTCATGGCCGTGCTCACTCGACGATGTCGAACTGGTCGAGGAACTCGGTCTTCAGCGTGAGACCGAGGCCCGGCACGTCGTCGCGCAGTTGCAGGAAGCCGTTCTCGGCCACCGGCTCGCCGTCGAAGATGTAATAGAACAGCTCGTTGCCGACTTCCACGTCGAACATCGGGAAGTACTCGCTCATCGGCGACGCGAGCGTGCTCATCGTCAGGTGATAGTTGTGCATCTGGCCCGCATGCGGAATCACCGGCACGCTGTACGCCTCGCACAGCGCATTGATCTTGTGCGCCATCGTGATTCCGCCGACGCGGTTCGTGTCGTACTGCACGACCGACACGGCCTTGCGGTCCAGCAGCTGCTTGAAGCCGTACAGCGAGAACTCGTGCTCGCCGCCGGAGATCGGAATGCGCGTGAGCTGGTTCAGTTCCGCGTAGCCGTCGATGTCGTCGGCGATCACCGGTTCCTCGAGCCAGCGCGGCTGGTACTTCTCGAGCTTCGGCAGGATGCGCTTCGCGTACTCGAGATTCCAGCCCATGTAGCACTCGAGCATCAGGTCGTTGTCGTAGCCGATCACCTCGCGGATCGCCGCGACCGACTTCAGGTTCTCCGTCACGCCCTGCTGCCCATGCGCGGGCCCGTAGCCGAAGCGCATCTTGAACGCGCGGAAGCCTTCCTTCATGTAGCGCTGCGCCTCGTCCTGCATCTCTTTCAGGTCGGTGCGGTAGAGCTTCGAGTAGTAGCAGGGGATCTTTTCCTTGGTGCGGCCGCCGAGCAGCTTGAATACAGGCTTGCCGACGCTCTTGCCGAGGATGTCCCAGATCGCGATGTCGACCGCCGAGATCGCCGCCATGCCGATGCCCTTGCGGCCCCACGCGTGGGTCGCGCGGTACATCCGCTGGTTCAGGTACTCGTAGTCCCACGGGTCCTGGCCGATCACGAGCGGCGCGAGGTACTGGTCGATGATCGCTTTCGCGATGTGCGGCGCGAGCGCGACGTTGCCGAGGCCGACGATGCCGTCGTCGGTCTCGACTTCGACGACGGTCCACGCATGGAAGCGGAACGTGCTCATGGTTTCCTGCGGCGCGTACAGCAGGTCCATCGCGTTCGAGCAGAAGTTGCCCTGCGGCGGGACGGTCTTGCCTTTCCACTGGAATACGCGGGCGCGCACGGAGCGGATTTTCATGTTGGTGTCTCCTGGAATCGATGTTGTTGTATGCAAGGGCGCGCGAACGTCACGCCGAAACGGTGGGCGTGCGGCGCGCGGCGCCCATCCGGCATGCGATCTGCAGCGCCTGCCAGGTCGCGCCGACGTCGGCGCTGCCGCGGCCCGCGATGTCGTAGGCGGTGCCGTGCGCGGGCGTCGTGATCGGCACGGGCAGCCCGCCCTGCACGGTCACGCCGCGCGAGAAGCCGAGCAGCTTGATCGCGATCTGCCCCTGGTCGTGGTACATCGTGACGATCGCCTGGTAGTCGCCGGCCTGCGCCTTCAGGAAGATCGTGTCGGCGGGGAACGGGCCGTGGAACGGCGCGTCGGTCGGCCAGTCGCGCGACTGCAGCTTGCGCACCGCCGGCTCGATGATGTCGACTTCCTCGCGGCCGCAGCTGCCGCCGTCGCCGCCGTGCGGGTTGAACGCGGCGATCGCGACCTTCGGCGTCGCGACGCCGTTCGCGAGCAACGACTGGTAAATCAGTTCGGACGCCTGTTCGATGCGCTCGATGCTCAATTGGGCCGCCGCTTCCTTCAGCGGAATATGCGACGAGATGCGCGCGGTCCACAGTTCGCCGAGCGTGTTGAATTCGCAGAAGTAGCCGGTCACGCCGAGCGCGGCCGCGAAGTGGTGCAGCTCGTCGTCGTGCCTGAGCCCGCCGAGCTTCATCGCGTACTTGTTCAGCGGCGCGAAGCAGATCGCGTCGATGTCGCCGGCGAGCGCGGCGTCGAGACACTGGTCGAGCACGGTCAGCGTCGAGCGGCCGCCGGCCGCGCCGGGTTGGCCGACCGTGACCTGCGCGGGATCGATCGTGTCGACCGCGGCGAACGCGGCGCGCGCGGTGGACGGACGGCCGCGCACGGCGGCGAGCGATTCGACGGGCTCGACCTCGACCGTCACGCCGGCGACGCGCTGGCCGGCTTCCCACAGCCAGCGGTCGCCGATCAGCACGAGGTTCGCGCGGGACGTCGCGTCGGGCCGCGCGAGCAGTTTCGCGATCAGTTCGGTGCCGATGCCGGCGGGGTCGCCGAGCGTCAGCGCGACGACGGGCAGGGCAGCGGCGGTCGTCATGAGGCGTCTCCGTGACGGGCGGCGGTCGGGTGCGGGTTCATGCTGTGTCTCCGGTGTCGGCGCGGGGCCGTTGGTCTATGGGGTTCATGCTAGGTAGACGGAATGAGTCGGTAAATTGAAAACTCTTGATGAATCGATAACCTGGAGTAATCGAAATGGGCTCGATCGATCGACGAGACTCGACTCCCCAATTGCTGAACCGGCTGCGGATGCGGCAGATCGCGCTGCTGCTCGCGGTGGATGAATGCTCGACGCTGCGCGGGGCCGCCGGGCAGCTGGGCCTCACGCAGCCGGCCGCGACGAAGATGCTGGCCGAGCTGGAAAGCGCGCTCGGCCAGCGGCTGTTCGACCGCGTCGGGCGCGGACTCGTGCTGAACCCGGCCGGCGAGCGCGTGCTCGGCTATTTCCGCGGGATTCGCGGCAGCATGGAGGCGCTCAATCGCGAGCTGGGCGAGCTGCAGCTCGGCAGCGCGGGGCGGCTTGCGATCGGCAGCATCATGGCCGCGTCGCCGGGGCGGCTCACCGAGGCGCTGGTGCAGTTGAAGGCGCGCTATCCGCTGCTCGCGATCGACATCGCGGTCGATACCAGCGACCGGCTGATGCCGCAGTTGCGCGAAGGCGTGCTCGAAGTGGTGATCGGACGCAACGTCGGCACCGATTGCGACTTCCGCGTGGTGGACGACGAGGCGCTCGCGATCATCGCGGGCCGCGACCATCCGCTCGCCGGCGCCGGGCCGGTCGCATTCGACGCGCTGCTCGATTACACGTGGATCCTGCAGCCGGCCGGCAGCCCGGCGCGCGAGGTCGTCGAGCGCGAATTCCGTGCGCGTCACCAGCCGATGCCGCGCGGGCTGGTCGAGACGGGCTCGATCCTGACGACGATGAACCTCGTCGACCGTTCGCACATGCTCGGCGTGATTCCGCTGACGGTCGCGCGGCGCAACGCGGAGCACGGGCTCGTGGCGATCCTCGATTACGAGCTGGACCAGAAGCTGCCGTCGTACGGGAGTCTCGTGCGGCGCGACCGGCCGCTGAGCATTCCCGCGCAGCAGTTTCTCGCGCTGTTCCACCGGGAAGGCGGGCCGGGCGATGACGGCGGCGCGTAACGGCGCGGTTTGCCAGCCGAGGCGGCCGAGCCAGCCGCGCCAGCCGAGGCGACCGAACCAGCCGAATCAGCCGAGCTGGCCGAGCCAGCCAAGCACGCCGAACAAGCCGCGTCGGCCGCGTTGGCCGAATCAGCCGAACCAGCCGAACCAGCCGAACCAGCCGAACCACCCGAGGCACCACCATCGCGGAACGCAGTGAAGCGCGACGGCGACGCTGGCGAGACGGGGGAGGCAGGCGAACCCGAAGCGAACGGCTTCAGCGCGCCGACGGCGCGGCCGGCGCTTCGGCGAGCGGCGGCGTCGCTTCCGACAACGCGCGATCCGGCCGGATCCGCAGCGCGGCGACGATGCCGATCAGCAGCATCGCGACCGACCCGACGAACGGCACCGTCCAGCTGCCGGTGTGATCGACGAGATAGCCGAACAGGATCGGCGACAGGATCCCCGCGATCGCCGAACCCGCGTTCATCATCCCGCTCGCGATGCCCGCGTGTTGCGGTGCGATGTCGCTCGGCACGGCCCAGATCGGCCCGATCGTCAGTTCGAGGCACAGGAACGACCCGGACAGGCACAGCGCGATGCCGGCCGTCGAATGCACGAACGCGAGCGGCAGCAGGCAGACGAGCGCGCCGGTGAAACTCGCGACGATCACGCTCTGGCGCGACAGCGCGAGGTTGCCGGTCTTGCGATAGATGCGGTCGCATAGCCAGCCGCCGAGCGTGTCGCCGACCACGCCCGCGAAGAACACGCCGGACGCGAACAGTGCGGTCGATTTCAAGTTCAGGCCCTGGCCGTTCAGGAAGAAGGTCGGCAGCCACGTGAAGAACAGCCACGCGGTCCAGCCGTAGCAGAAGTACACGAAGATCGTGGGCGCCATCCGGCGGAACAGCGGCCCCCACGGCGTCGGGCCGGACGACGGTGCCGGGCGGGCGGCGGCAGCGGTGTGCGTACGGCTGTTGCCGTCGCCTTCTCCGCGCGGGTACTCGCGGAAGCCGACGACCCACCACACGAGCCACACCAGCGTTACCGCACCGATCACGAAGAATGCCGCGCGCCACGACAGCCACGTCATCAGCGCGGCGACGATCGGCGGCGTGACCGCGTTGCCGAGCCGCGAGAACGAATGCGTGAAGCCCTGCACGACGCCGCGCCGTTCACGCGAGAACCAGTGCGTGATCGCGCGGGCCTGGGCGGGCAGCGTGGCGCCTTCGCCGATCCCGAGCAGCAGGCGCGCGGCAAACAGCAACGCGAGGCTGTGCACGAGCCCGGTCATGAACGTCGAGGCGACCCAGATCAGCCCGCAGCCGATCAGCGTGATGCGGGCGCCGAAGCGGTCGGCGATCCAGCCGCCGCCGATCTGGCAGATTGCATACGAATACGCGAACGCGGAAAATGCGACGCCAAGTTCGGTATTCGACAGGCCGAGCTCGGCCTTGATCGCGCCGGCCGCGGTCGCGAGGTTCACGCGGTCGACGTAGAGGATGAACGAAAGCGCGCACAGCAGCCACAGCGTGTGGCGCCGTTGACGGTGATCGGTCGGCATGTGTCTCACTCCATTTTTCGTGCGCGGCGTTGCAATGACGCAGCGTTCACTGGCGGGGCCAGCATCGCGCGCAGGAGGATGCACCGTCTAATGAATCTTTGGGATCAATCGATAACCCCAGGTATTCATTCCTGTTTCAGCCGCGTCAACCGTACCAGACGCAACGGAACACCACAGGTGAAGAATTGACCGACGACGAAAAACTTTCGCTTCACCGGGAGAGCCGCTTCTGGCAACTGCCAATGGTGAGAGGGTGGATCCAGGGGCATGGCCGCGACGGCTATTCGTTCCGTCTGCTGCTGTGGCCGCCGGTGATCGTGTTCGTGCTCGAATTCATCTGCATGATCTTCGACGCGTTGTACACCAGCATCGGCATCAGCGGCGTCGCGACGCTGTTCCTTGGCTTCGCCGGGTACCACGGCGCGCAGCGCGAATGGCTGGTGCCGTCCGCGACCGCGCGCGCGCTCGTGAAGGCACGCATGAAGAAGGCGGCCGAGCGGTTCTCGTCGCTCGGCGTGGGCGCGACCGTGCTCGCGATCTTCGTCGCCGCGACGTCGCTGTCGCTCGTGTTGTCGGGGCAGCCGGTGCTGGACAGTGTATCGAAGGACGCGGTGTCGATCTTCATCGCGCTGGTGTTCCTGCCCGTGTACGTGTCCGGCGCGGTGCGCAAGCTGGCGATCGCGCGGATCGAGGAGCTGGAGGCGCTGCGCAACGCGACCGTCGGTACCCGCCTGAAATTCGACCGGGCCGGCGCCGTGCGCGCGGTGGTCGTGCGGGGCGCGGCGGGGAAAGGGACGGTGTCCGTCATCGCGTACACGGTGCTCGGGTTCAGCCCGCCGCTCGAACAGGTCGGGCGCGAACCGCGCCCGTGACGGCGCGAACGCGGCAGGTTCTGCGGGGATGCGCATGGCGGCGCGCGTTTTCCCGCAGCGCTGGCGGCGCCTGGCGGATGCGGACCGAGTCGCCGCGCATACGGCGTGTATCGACATCGAGCACCGAATGCTGGCCGGCGGCGGCCTGCAGCGCAGGTTCGAACACGTCGACCATCGCGCGCGCATCCGATGCGAGATCGGTGTCGCGGATCGCGATGCTCAAGTAGCCGCATCCTCGCGTCGCGGCTCGGCGTGCTGGCCGGCGCTCGGCGATTTTCCCCGTTCGTTCCCGTTGAGGAGAAATCCGATGAAGCACCATTTTGCAATCGTCGTTGCAGGTTTCGTCGCGCTGTCGCCGATGGCTGGCCATGCACAGTCCGCCGCTGCTGCCGTTACCGCTACCGCGTCCGCCGCGCCGGCTGTTGCACCGTCGAACGCGTCGCCGCGGGCGGCGAAGAAAGCCGAGCGCGCGGCCGACCGCGCGTTCGCGAAGAAGGTGCGCCAGGCAATCGGGAAAGCGCACGGCATCGGCAATGCGCAAGTCACCGTGTTCGCCAAGGCGAAGACGGGCGACGTGACGCTGGCCGGGTCGATCTCCGACGAATCCCAGGACCGGGTCGCGGTGGACGCGGCCCGCCAGGTGCCAGGAGTGACGTCGGTGACGAGCCGCCTTCAGTTGCGCCTGGAGGGCGGCCAGTAACGCGCGGCGCCCGCCGCGCGCCCGTTCCGGCCCCTTTGTGTAAAGAATCCACGGCGAGGATTCGGAAAGGCGCACAGGCGGGCGGGGCGGAGGCGTGCCGCCCGAGGCGTTTCCCGCCGTCAGCAGGCGGCGGAAACCGTCAGATGCGCCCCAGCAACACCAGTATCACGACGATGAGGACGACCAGCCCGACCGTGCCCGATGGCCAGTAACCCCAGCTTCGGCTGTGCGGCCATGCAGGAAATGCTCCGATGAGCAGCAGAATCAGAACGATGATAAGGATCGTACCGAGCATCGCACCCTCCTGAACGTGGTGATAGGACGGTGCCTGCTGACGCAATTCGCGTGCCGCGACGCAGGCCAAGACGAAAGTCGTTGCAAGCGCATTGTTTGAAACCGTGGAATTCATTTCATGAATACTGACCGATTCAAAAAATAAATTTCAAAAATGTAAGCCCGCTCGCTATGCTGGGCCTTCGGTTCCATTCAGGCGGACATGCAATGGCTGAACTCTTTCTGGTACGGCACGGGCAGGCGTCGTTCGGCACGGACGACTACGACCGGCTGTCCCCTTCCGGCGAGCAGCAGGGCGTCTGGCTCGGCGAGTACTTCGCACGGCAGGGCCTGACGTTCGACCGCGTGATCTGCGGCACGATGAACCGGCATGCGCAAACGGTCGACGCGATCCTGCGCGGGATGGGCCGCGAAGGCGCGCCGGTCGACCGCCATCCGGGCCTGAACGAATACGACTTCCACGGGCTGTTCGCGGCGGCGGCCAGCGACTATCCGGAGATCGCGCGGCTTGCGGCCGGCTCGATGAAGGAGCACTTTCGCGCGCTGCGACAGGTGCTGCATCTGTGGGCCGACGACAAGCTCGGCGACACCGCGCCCGAAACCTGGGCCCATTTCCAGCAGCGCGTCGCCGACGCGCGCGCCGCGATCCGCCACGGCGGCAGCCAGCGCGTGCTCGCGGTGAGCTCCGGCGGCCCGATCGCGGTGACGGTGCAGCAGGTGCTCGCCGCGCCGCCGTCGAGCGCGATCGCGCTGAACCTGCAGATCCGCAACAGCAGTCTTTCGCAGTTTTTCTTCAACGCCGAAGCGTTCCACCTGGCGTCGTTCAACGGCATCCCACATCTCGAGGATCCCGAACGACATGCGTGGCGCACCTACGGCTGACCCACGAACGATCGCGACGATGACGAACCCTACCCAGCCCCTCGACGTAGCCCGCCTCACGCACTATCTGGAAGCGCACGTGCCGGGTTTCGACGGCCCGCTCGACATGGAGAAGTTTGCCGGCGGCCAGTCGAACCCGACCTTCCTGCTGCATGCGAAGAGCGGCCGCTACGTGCTGCGCCGCCAGCCGCCCGGCGAACTGCTGAAATCCGCGCACGCGGTCGATCGCGAATTCCGCGTGCTCACCGCGCTGTCGGGCACCGCGGTGCCGGTCGCGCATCCGTATCACCTCTGCGAAGACCGCGACGTGATCGGCAGCCTGTTCTACGTGATGAGCTTCGAGGACGGCCGGATCTTCTGGGATCCGGCGCTGCCGGAACTGCCGAAGGCCGATCGGGCGATCTGCTACGACGCACTGCTGCGCACGATGGCCGCGCTGCACGACGTGGACGTCGACGCGGTCGGCCTTGCCGACTACGGCCGCCCCGGCAACTACTTCGAGCGCCAGATCGGCGTGTGGACGAAGCAGTATCGCGCGGCGGAAACGGAGCGCCTCGACGGGATGGAGGCGCTGATCGACTGGCTGCCGAAGGCGTGCCCGGAGGACACGGGCCGGCCCGCGCTGGTGCACGGCGATTTCCGGATCGACAACGTGATGTTCGCGCACGACGACTATCGCGTGCAGGCCGTGCTCGACTGGGAGCTGTCGACGCTCGGCAATCCGCTCGCCGATCTCGCGTACTTCTGCATGTGCCTGCGGTTGCCGTCGGGCGGCCAGGTGCGCGGGCTCGCGGGCCAGGATCGTGCCGAACTCGGCATTCCCGACGAAGCGGCGATCGTCGCGCGCTATTGCGAACTGCGCGGCATCGAGCCGATCCGCGACTGGCATTTCTATCTCGCGTTCAGTTTCTTCCGGCTCGCGGCGATCGCGCAGGGCGTGAAGGCGCGCGCGCTGCAGGGCAACGCATCGAGCGAGCAGGCGCTGCGCGTGGGCGCGATGGCCGGGCGGCTGGCCGAAATGGCCGTCGGCGTGATCGACGCGCATCGCTGAGATTGCCGACATCGCCGAGCGACGGCACGACAACATATCAATGGAGGAGCACAGCAACATGGCAACGAATCTGTTCGACCTGACGGGCAAGATCGCGCTGGTGACGGGCGCGAGCCGCGGCATCGGCGAGGAAATCGCGAAGCTGCTCGCAGAGCAGGGCGCGCACGTGATCGTGTCGAGCCGCAAGCTCGACGACTGCCAGGCGGTCGCGGACGCGATCGTCGCGGCGGGCGGCCGCGCCGAGGCGCTGGCCTGTCACGTCGGGCGGCTCGAAGACATCGCCGCGACGTTCGAGACGATCCGCGGCAAGCACGGCCGGCTCGATATCCTCGTGAACAACGCGGCCGCGAACCCGTATTTCGGGCACATCCTCGATACCGATCTTGCCGCGTATGAAAAGACCGTCGATGTGAACATTCGCGGCTACTTCTTCATGTCGGTCGAGGCCGGCAAGCTGATGAAGGCGCAGGGCGGCGGCGCGATCGTCAACACCGCGTCGGTGAACGCGCTGCAGCCGGGCGACCGGCAGGGCATCTATTCGATCACGAAGGCGGCCGTCGTCAACATGACGAAGGCGTTCGCGAAGGAGTGCGGGCCGTTCGGCATCCGCGTGAACGCGCTGCTGCCGGGCCTCACGAAGACGAAGTTCGCCGGCGCGCTGTTCGCCGACAAGGACATCTACGAAAGCTGGAAGGCGAAGATCCCGCTGCGCCGCCACGCGGAGCCGCGCGAGATGGCCGGCACCGTGCTGTATCTCGTGTCGGATGCGGCGAGCTACACCAACGGCGAATGCATCGTCGTCGACGGCGGCCTGACGATCTGAGCGCGCGATGAAACTCGACAGCTATGCGGGGCAGGCCGTGATGATCACCGGCGCCGCGAGCGGCTTCGGCGCGCTGCTCGCGAGCGAGCTGGCCACGATGGGCGCGCGGCTCGCGCTCGGCGACCTGAACGACGACGCGCTCGAACGCGTGGCCGCGCCGCTGCGCGCGGCCGGCGCCGACGTGATCGCGCAGCGCTGCGACGTGCGCATCGAAGCTGACGTGGCATCGCTGGTGCAGGCGGCCGCCGCGCGCTTCGGGCGGCTCGACGTCGGCATCAACAACGCGGGCATCGCACCGCCGATGAAGGCGCTGATCGACACCGACGAAGCCGATCTCGACCTGAGCTTCGCGGTGAACGCGAAAGGCGTCTTCTTCGGGATGAAGCACCAGATCCGCCAGATGCTCGCGCAGCGCGAAGGCGTGATCCTGAACGTCGCGTCGGTAGCCGGGCTCGGCGGCGCGCCGAAGCTGGCGGCCTATGCGGCGTCGAAGCATGCGGTGGTCGGGCTCACGAAGACGGCCGCGCTCGAATACGCGCGCCACGGCATTCGCGTGAACGCGGTGTGCCCGTTCTACAGCACGACGCCGATGGTCACCGACAGCGATATCGGCGACCGCCAGGACTTTCTCGCGCAGGGCTCGCCGATGAAGCGGCTCGGCCGGCCCGACGAAATCGTCGCGACGATGCTGATGCTGTGCGCGAAGGAAAACACTTATCTGACCGGGCAGGCCGTCGCCGTCGACGGCGGTGTCTCGGCCTTCTGACCGAACCGAACACGCAATCTCGAGGAGTCGATCATGGACTTTGGCTACACCCCGAAAGTGGAAGCGCTGCGCGAACGCGTGCATGCGTTCATGGACGCGCACATCGTGCCGCGCATCCGCCAGTGGAACGACGAAGTGCACGCGGGCCAGTATCCCGTGTCGTTCATGGAGGAGCTGAAGGAACGCGCGAAGGCGGAAGGGCTGTGGAACCTGTTCCTGCCGCACCTGAAGGACGACGAGCCCGGCACGGGCCTGACCAACCTCGAATACGCGCCGCTCGCCGAGATCATGGGGCGCGTGAGCTGGGCGTCGGAAGTGTTCAACTGCAACGCGCCGGACACCGGCAACATGGAACTGCTGCACATGTTCGCGACGCCCGAGCAGCGCGAACAGTGGCTGCTGCCGCTGCTGCGCGGCGAGATCCGTTCGGCATTCGCGATGACGGAGCCCGACGTGGCCTCGTCGGATGCGACGAACATCACGACGCGCATCCGGCGCGACGGCGACGAGTACGTGATCAACGGCCGCAAGTGGTTCATCACGAACGCCGCGCATCCGAACTGCAAGATCTTCATCGTGATGGGCAAGACCGATCCCGATGCCGAGTCGCACCAGCAGCAGAGCATGATCCTCGTGCCGCGCGACACGCCGGGCGTGACGATCGTGCGCAACATCACGGTGGTCAACCACTACGCGCCGGAAGGGCACTGCGAGATCACGTTCGACAACGTGCGCGTGCCGGCGCGCAACCTGCTCGGCGAGGAGGGCAGCGGCTTCGCGCTCGCGCAGGCGCGCCTCGGGCCGGGCCGCATCCATCACTGCATGCGTTCGATCGGCGCGGCCGAGCTGGCGCTGGAACTGATGGTCGACCGCGCGCAGTCGCGCGAGGCGTTCGGCAAGCCGCTGAATCGTCACGGCACGGTCGGCGAATGGATCGCGCGTTCGCGCATCGAGATCGACCAGGCGCGCCTGCTGGTGCTGAAGGCCGCGTGGATGATCGACAAGGTCGGCGCGAAGGCCGCGCGCAAGGAAATCTCGATGATCAAGGCGCTCGTGCCGACCGTGTACACGGACGTATGCGACCGCGCGATGCAGGTGTTCGGCGCGATGGGCCTGAGCCCCGATACGCCGCTCGCCGACATGTGGACCTGGGGCCGCGCGCTGCGCTTCGCCGACGGCCCGGACGAGGTGCACCTGCAGGCGATCGCGCGGATGGAGATCAAGGACGCCGTGCGCGGGTCGACCGAGCCGTACCTGACGCGGCCGCCGCGCGGCTGAGCATCGCGTCGCGATGCGCGGGGCCGGCATGGACGAACAGATGGCGCACGCCGTAACATGCCGGCAAGGAGATCCGGCGATGCGCCTTTCGAAGATTGATCTGAACCTGTTCGTCGTATTCGAGGCGATCTACAACAAGCGCAACCTGACGCGCGCGGCCGAGGTGCTGAACCTCACGCAGCCGGCCGTCAGCAACGCGCTCGCGCGGCTGCGCAAGACGCTGAACGATCCGCTGTTCGTCAGCACGCCGGCCGGGATGATGCCGACCCCGATGGCCGAGAACATCGTCGGCCGCGTGCGCGAGGCGCTGCAACTGCTCGATTCGAGCGCGCACGAAGGCGACGTGTTCGATCCGGCCTCGTCCGAGCGCGTGTTCCGGCTCAGCATGAGCGACCTGACCGAAGCGCTGCTGCTGCCCGCGCTCGGCGAGTTGCTGCAAACACATGCGCCGGGCATGCACGTGCGCAGCTACACGATGGACCGCCGCGAAGTCGCGACCGCGCTCGCGAACGGCTCGGTCGACATCGCGATCGACGCGCCGCTGATCGGCGATCCGCATCTGCACCAGGCGCTGCTCGTGCGCGACCGCTACGCATGCATGATCCGCGACGATCACCCGTTCAACGGCGACACGCTGACCATGGACGACTACCTGTCGATGGGGCACATCCACGTGTCGAGCCGCCGCAAGGGCAGCGGGCACGTCGACGCGGAGCTGACGCGCCTGGGGCTGCGCCGCAACATCCAGATGCGCGTGCAGCATTACATGGTCGCGCCGCTGATCGCGATGCGCGGCGATCTCGCGCTGACGGCGCCGCTGCGGCTGCTGCGGCGCTATCCGGCCCGGATCCTCGAGCTGCCGTTCGAGATGCCCGGGCTCGAATACTTCTGCTACTGGCATCGCAGCGCCGATCAGGACCAGGGCAGTCAGTGGCTGCGCGAACAGTTGATGACGCTGATGGGCGGGATGGGCGAGCCGCGGTGATGCAGGCGGGCCGCGCCTGCGTCTCGTGCTTTTCGGCACGCGCGTGCCGTACCTGACGCTCATCGCGTTCGATCGTTCGCTGGCGGGCGCGGCGTAGCGGCGGCAGCGGGCTTGCCGCTGCTACGCGAGCAGGCGCGCTTCGAACGGGTAGTCGGACAACAGCTCGACCTGCCCGTCGTCACGCACGTACACCTGCTCTTCGAGCTTCACGCCCTCGCCCCCGGCTTCGTGACCGATGTAGCTCTCGATGCACAGCGTCATGCCGGGCTCGATCACGCCGTCATAACCCTTTGCATCGCTATCCTCACGATGGACGATATAGGGATACTCGCCGGTCATCCCGACGCCGTGCGCGAGCGCGAAATAGCGGCGCGCGCGATACGGCTGCGGGATTTTCCATGCTTTCGCGATGAATTCCTGAAACGTCGTGCCGGCCTTCACGTTTTCCATGTTGGCGTGGATCTGATCGTACGCGAGCCGGTAGAGGTTCTTCTGCGCGTCGGTCGCCGGGCCGTCGCCGCACAGGAACGTGCGGGAAAAGTCCGCGTAGTAGCCGAACCGGCCGACAACGTCGGTATCAAGCCCGACCAGCTCGCCCGCCTGGATCTTGCGCGGGCTGCTCTCCTGGAACCACGGGTTCGTGCGCGGCCCCGAACTGATCAGCCGAGTCTCCACGTAGTCGCCGTCCGTTGCGATCACGTGTTGATGAAGATGCGACCACAGTTCGTTTTCGCTGATGCCCGGCACGAGCGCGGCCTCGAGCTTGCGTACCCCCGCTTCCGCCGCGCGCAGCGACGCGCGGATCATCTTGATTTCGTTCGGCACCTTGATTGCGCGTGCGCGCTCGAGCGGTTCCTGTGCATCGGAGATCTCGTAGCCGCGCGCCTGAAGTGCGAACGCGGCCGCGGATGTCGCGCTTTCGATCGCGATGCGCTTGCCGCCGCCCGATGCACGAACGAGCGCGTCGATTTCGTCTGCCCATCGTTCGGTAACCTGACGAAGCATGTCGTCACAGAAGTAGTACGAAATAGCGGTCGCCGGACGAACCTCGTCGACCGTATCGAGCCCGTCGGCAAGAAACTCGCAGCCGGCGTACTCGAACAGCACGACCTTGCCTTCGGCCGGCACGAACAGGTATCGCGCCGGATTGCGCATCGAGTACACCTGCATGTTGCGCGACCCCGTCGCATAGCGCATGTGGGTCGGGTCGAACAGGACGGCGGCGCTCAGGTCTCGCTTCTTCAGTTCGCGGCGAACCGCGGCGAGCCGGTCTCGCTGGATCTGCGCGATCTCGTCGGCGGTCGGTTCGCAATCTTCCGGACGGTGGGTCGGTCTGAGGATGGACATGGTATCGGGAATCGGGTTTCGAATGGAAGCGGGCGGAGCATGACGGATCAGTCGACAAGGCCGTCGGCGCGGACGAGCCGTTGTTCGGCCTCGAGATGCATTTCCGAGACACGGCCGTACAACTGGCGTGTGCGCTCGAGGCGGCCGATCACGCCGGGCTTCTTCGAGTACGCGAAGATCGCCGTGTGACGCTCGCGCTCGCCCTCGACTCGCGCGACGCGATGCAGCGAGAAGCGGCCCTTGAACAGTTGCAGATCCCCCGGGCGCAACGTGATCACGCGGACCGGCGCGCGTGTCTCGCCGCGTACGACGCGCCCGACCTCGTTGTAGTTCTCGCCTTCCGGCGAGCGGATACCGGGGCAGTACTCGAAGTCGCCGCCGGCGGCCGGTTGCTGGGTCATCATCGACACGATGAATTCGTTCGTGTCGTAGTGCCACGGCTGCTCCGTGCCGGGCGGCAGCACGTTTTGCACGAGGCCGGCGTACGGATCCGCGTACTCCCATACGCGCGCCTCGCCGAGGCATGCGGCGATGAAGGATTTCATCGACTGGGCAACGTACAGGCGATGAATGATTGCGTCGGCCGGAATGACGTCGCGCGTGACGAAGCCGCTGGTGCGATCCATGAACACGCGGCGAGGATCGTCGGCCGGCAGCGACGGATCGTCGGCCGTGAAATACGCATTGACCTTGCGGTGCGAGTAGAACGTCTTCGCCGCCAGCGCGCGGCCCTCGGCGCGCGCCCGTTCGAGAGCGGCCGGCCGCAGGAAATCGTGCAGCACGGCGCTGCCGTGGCCCGCGAGTTCTTCGCGGCAGGCCGCTATCAACTCGCGCATCCGGGGATGATCCGGGGCGTGCAGCGGATAGCGGTCGGTATCGACGATGTCGCCGAGGTCCATACATTCGGCATCGGCAAGCGGCAGGTTGACGGTCATGTTTTGACTCCAGGAAGGGAAATGCATCGGCACGGTCGCGGCGCGGGATGCTTGCCGCGGATATCGATCATCTTTCGTCAACCAGAATGTTTCAGGAAACGAGTTATTCCGATTGCCCAAGCGGAACCGTCAATGAATACGCCGGCAGGCACGCCGTGCGGCGGCCACGGCAGACCGCGCACGGTTGCCCGGTTCGGCACCTAGCGCAGCCATGCGTCGACGCGCTCGCGGTTTGCCGCGATCCAGCGGGCGACGCCCTTCTGCGGGTCGGCATCGCCCTCCGCGCGAATGTCGTTCATCAGCGAGCCGAGCGTCTGGTCGTCCATCTTCCAGGCACCGAGCCAGTGCGAGATATCCGGATGCGCGCGGCCGAATCCGGCGGTCGCGATCGCGTAGATCGCATCCGGCTGCCCGAACACCTGCTTCGGGTCCTTCAGGTAGTGCATCGGATACTTCGCCCAGACCCAGTGCGGATTCCACAGCGTGACCACGATCGGCTCGCGACGCTTTGCTGCACGTTCGAGCGCAAGCAGCATCGCGGCCTCGGATGACGGCAGCACCGTGTAGTTGAGCCCATACGCGGTGCGCGCCTGGGCCGTCAGTTTCATCAGGCCGCTGCCCGGTTCGATGCCGAAGATCATCGGCTTGCCATCGTGCTGGAACTGCGCGGCGCGTGCATTCAACTGGTCGACGCTGTCGACGTCGACATAGTCCGGCACGGCGAGGCCCAGCTGCGCGCGCGGAAACCAGGGTCCGATCTTTTCGACTCGCGATTTCACGCTGTCATAGGGGGCGGCATCCGCCGACGGCAGCCAGACTTCGAACGTGAGGTCGAGCTTGCCTTGCGCGACAGCGCTGTAAATGATCGCCTTGTCGCCCGGTCGCAGCGAGACCGTGTAGCCTTTTTGCGCGAGCAGTGCCTTCCACAGGTTCGCAACCGCGATATTTTCGGCCCAGTTGTTCACGCCGATCGTGATCGTGCGGTCGTCGGCTGCGGTTGCGGGATGAGCGCCGGCGATCAGGCCGGTGAGCAGAATCAGCCGGGGCAGCAAGCGGCCGGCGCGACGGAGGATCGGGCGGAAAAGACGATGGAAAAATAATGAGGGGATCATGTGCGAATCTCGTTTTCGATAAGGTGGACGAGGGCGCGCGATACGGGCTGCATCGCGCCGGGCGAGTCGGGCCGTGTCGGATCGGCGAAGGTTGTGAGCGGAATTATTTTGATCAATAATCGGCTCGCTCACCGCCATCTTTCGGACGTCAAATTCTTTTTGAAAACGAGTAATTTCGATGGCTTCTATCAGCGGACCCGATTGGTCGAAACTCAGCTCGCTGGATCCGGAATTGATTCGCGCGTTTGTCGCGGTGGTGGATACGGGCGGCTTCACGTCCGCTGCGAGGCAGTTGCACCGGACGCAATCGACGATCAGTCTGCGGATCCGCACGCTCGAGGAGCGGCTCGGCACGCCCCTCGTCCTGCGTGGCGGCCGCCGGCTCGCGTTGTCGCGCGATGGCGAGAATTTCCTGATTCACGCGCGCCGGATCATTCAGGTCCAAAGCGAGGCGATTGCCGCACTGAATCGAAGCAGTTCGTCGCAGCGTGTCATTCGTTTCGGATTGCCTGAGGATTACGCGGAGCTTTGGCTGCCGGACTTGCTGAAGCGCTTCCATGAATTGCGGCCCGGCGTGCAGCCGCACATTCATTGCCGGATGTCGCTCGAACTGCTCGACCGCCTGAATGCGGGCGAGCTCGACCTCGCGCTGGTTGTCCGGCATGGGCCGCGCCCCGGTGGTCACCCGCTCGGCAGTGAGTCGGTCGTGTGGGCCGCGCATCGGGATTTTCGGCTCGACCAGCAAGCCTCGGTACCGCTCGCGCTGTTTCCCGAAACCTGTTGTTATCGGCAGCGCGGGCTCGCGGCGCTCGCCGATATCGATCGGCCGTGTCATATCGTCTATACGAGCCAAAGCCCCACGGGGATCCGGATCGCGGTCAATCACCGTGCGGCGGTGACCATCATCGACCGTTGCACGTTGCCCGCCAACTGGCGGGTGCTCGACGCGAACGACGGGTTGCCGCCGCTGCCGCCCGCCGATCTCGAACTGCATCTCTCGTCCGGAATTCACGATCCGTCGACCGACGATCTGGCGGCGCTGATCGCATCGATGGTCGAGGAGCGGCGGCGCTCGCCGGTCGAGGCAGCCTGACGCCGGCTCCGCGGCCCGCATCGCTGTCGCGTCAGACCGGCTACGCGCCCGACGTCCTGCGGGGTGGGCGACTGGACCTAGTACGGATTGTCGTCAAAGCGTGACGATGCCGGCCGGCGCTTCATGTCTTTCAGCCAGTCCTTGACCTTGTCCGGATCCTCGAACTCGCGCAGCGCCACGGCGAGATCCTGATTGCCGCGCTGCATGCCGGCAATGTCGCGCGTGAGTATGCGGATGACGGTATCGGGCGCGACCTTGGTGGACGACGCGATGCCGTACGTGCGCCGGAAATCGTTCTCGACGTGCTGGATCTCCTGGTCGAGCTCACGGAGTTGTTCCTCCAGGATGCCGTTGTAGCGCGTGAGCCGCGCTTCGCTGAGCCCGTCGATCGCACGCCGGTCGATCTGCTCGATCTCCAGCTGCAGTTCCAGCAGCTGCAGCAGATTGCCCTTCGCATAAGCGTGGTTGACCCGCTGCATCAGCACGGTCTTGCGTTCCTGCTCGCGCGGATCGGTTTCGCGATCGGGATGCAGTGCGCTGGCGAGCTTGCGATAGATCTCGCGGATCGACTTGTTCGATTCGGCCTGCTCGGCTTCGATCCTGGCCTGCGCGGCCGATTGCTTCGGCGCTTTCTTGCGCTTCGCGCGCTGGGCCTCGCGGGCTGCGTGAGCGGCCATGTCGCGCTCGAACTGTGCGTCGAGTTCGGCCTGCATCCGCTCGGCGAGTTCGTCGGGGGACAGCGAGTCGAGATCCTCTGGCGATTGCGATTGCGGTTCGGGTTCCCGTGCCGGTTTCGTCCGCTTGGGATCGGGCTCGGCCGCCGCGTTGCCGACGTTCGCGGATCCGACATGCCGGTTGTAAATGATCTTCAGCGTCGCGTCGTCGCTGACCTGCATTAAATCGCGCACCATATCGGCGATCAGGTCGGACAGCGTGCGTTGCTCGGCCTTGCTCAAGCCCTTCTGCAGGAACGCGTCGTCGAGCAGGTGGATCAGTTTGATCCGCAGCGCCGTCGATTCCTGTTCGAGCGGCAACAGCGCGTCGACGAACTTCTTCTGAAACGCCGGCATTACGGCATCCCACGCGCCGAGATGCTCGCGCCGCTTCTCGATCTGCTTGACGAGCGTATTGAACGTTTTCTGGGCTTTCGACAGGCTGGCTGTCTCGTGACCGGGCGCGATGGCGACCGCGGCACCGCGACGTGTGGTCATGTGAGTATCCTCCGGCCGCGGCGGGACGCGCGGCAGGGCGGTATTTTAGCCGGATGGGCGTGGTGCCGCCGGCCTCCGGTATTGCGCTTACAGCACCGCCATCGACTCCGTCATGTTCTGCCGCATGTAATCGAGGAAGCGCTTCTGGAACAGCATCGTGTGCTCGTGCGCGGCGCGCTCGGCGGCGTCCGCATCGCGCCGCACGATCGCGTCGATCAGTTCGTCGTGGTCGCGACCGAGCTTGGCGGCCGTCGGCGAGCTCACGGTGAAGTCGAAATGCAGATGAAGTAGGCGCTGCCCTTCGCCGAGCAGCCGCTCGTAGTAGCCGACGAAGTAGGGATTGTTCGCGGCATGCGCGATCGCCATGTGGAGCGCCTTGTTGGTCTCCGACATCGCCTGGAAGTCGCCGCTCGCGACGGCCGCCATGTAGACGTCGTCGGCCTTGCGGATTTTCGCGAGGTCGGCCTCGGAGCGCTGCGTGGCCGCGAGCCGCGTGACCGCGCGCTGGATCAGGTCGAGCGCCGAGATGTATTTCGGGAATTCCTCGATCTCGAACGGCGTGACGAGCGTCGTGCGATTCGGCAGGATCGTGACGAGCCCCTCGCTGCTCAGCCGCGCGATCGCGTCGCGCACCGGCGAACGCGACAGGCCGAACTGCGCGGCCAGCGAGATTTCGTCGAGCTGCACGCCGGGTTTCAGCTTGAGCGTCAGGATCTGCTTGCGCAATTCCTCATACACATACCGCCCGCCGTGCCGGCGGCCGCCACCTTCGGTTTCAACGGCCTCTTTGCTCATCTCGCCATCCTTCCTGTAATCGGCCCGGGTCGCCGGGCGCGCTCTCGAGTTTAGCATCGCGTCCTCACGTGCCTGACGGCGCGGATGGCCCGAATCCGTCGCCCCATGTGTCGCTGAGCATGAACCCGGCGGCCAGCGGATCATCGGGATCGACGCCGAGTTGCTGGAACCCGAACACCCAGGCGCGCCCGGTGACGCGCGGCAGTATGGCCGGCCGGCCGCCCACTTCGGTCGTACCCAGCAGTTCGACGCGGAATTCGCCGCCGATCGTGGAGCGCGATGTGAGGCAATCGCCGACCTGCACGCGCCCGCGCGCGGCGAGCGTCGCGAGATTGGCCGAGCTGCCGGTCCCGCACGGCGAGCGGTCGACGCGGCCGGGCGGCAGCGTCGTGCAGGTCTGGTACACCGTGTCGTCGACCCGGTTGCGGAACATCACGTACGCGACTTCGTTGATCTCCGGGATGAGCGGATGCTGCACGGCGACCTGCCGGTTGATGATCTCCCTGAGCCGCACACCGTGCGTCGCGAGTTGCCGCGCGTTGCCCGGCGCGATGTCCAGCCCGAGCTGGTCGACGTCGACGAGCGCGTAGTACACGCCGCCGAACGCGATGTCGGCCTTGATCGTGCCGAATTCCTCCGTGTGCACGTCGACGTCGAGGTGTTCGACGAACGACGGCACCATGTCGAGCGAGACGCCGACGCAGCGGCCGTCGCGGCACGCGGCCCGCGCGGTGACGAGCCCGGCCGGCGTGTCGAGGACGACGGTGGTTTCCGGTTCCTGCATCGGCACCATCCCGAGTTCGAGCAGCGAGGTCACGACGCAGATGCAGTTGCTGCCCGACATCGGATGCGCCTTGTCGGCCTGCAGCACGATGAAGCCCGCCTGCGCTTCCGGCCGCGTCGGCGGCAGCAGCAGGTTGACCGACATCTGCAGGCAGCCGCGCGGTTCGAGCACGACCAGGCGCCGCAAGCTGTCGTCGATCTCGTTGATGTGATTCATCTTGTCGAGCATGGTCTTGCCCGGCACGTCGAGGACGCCGCCGGTGATGACCTTGCCGATCTCGCCCTCGCAATGCACGTCGACGAGTTGCAGCGTTTTGTTCCAGCGCATGATCGATTCACCTTCCTACTTGATGTACCAGCCCCACGGCTTGTCGCTGTCGTAGCGCGTGATCTGCTTGATTTCGAGGTAGTTGTTCAGCCCCCACTCGCCGAGCTCGCGTCCGATCCCGCTCTGCTTGTAGCCGCCCCACGGCGCCTCCGTGAACGTCGGCTGCGAGCAGTTGATCCACACGATGCCCGCGCGCATCGCGCGTGCCACGCGCTCGCAGCGCGGCAGGTCGGCCGACATCACGGCCGCCGCGAGACCGAAGCGCGAATCGTTGGCCGAGCGAACCGCCTCGTCTTCCGTATCGAACGGCCGCACGCACACCACCGGCCCGAAAATTTCCTCGCGCCAGATCCAGCTGTCTTCCGGCACGTCGGCGAACACGGCCGGCTCGATGAAGTAGCCGCGTTCGAGATGCGCGGGCCGCCCGCCGCCCGCCACGAGCCGCGCGCCTTCGTCGCGGCCGCGCGCGATCGCTTCCCGCACCTTGTCGTACTGCCCGCGGCTCACCAGCGGGCCGAGCAGTACGCCTTCGTCGCGGCCGTTACCGATGGTGATTTTGCGCGCTTCCTGCGCGAGCCGCTCGACGAGCGGCGCGTACAGCGAGCGCTCGACGAGCACGCGCGACGTGGCCGAACACACTTCGCCCTGGTTCCAGAAGATGCCGAACAGGATCCACTCGACGGCCGCTTCGAGATCGCTGTCGCCGAACACGATGAACGGCGACTTGCCGCCGAGTTCGAGGCTGATGTTCTTGATGTCGCGCGCGGCGGCCTGCATGATCCGGCTGCCGGTCGGCACGCTGCCGGTGAACGCGAGCTTGTCGACGCCCGGATGCTCGGCGAGCGGCGCGCCGGCATCCGCGCCGAGGCCCGTCACGACGTTCAGCACGCCGGCCGGCAGCCCGGCCGCGTCGGCGATGCCAGCCAGCTCCAGTGCGGTGAGCGGCGTCAGCTCGGACGGCTTGAGCACCATCGTGCAGCCGGCCGCGAGCGCGGGCGCGACCTTCCACGCGGCCATCAGCAGCGGAAAATTCCACGGGATGATCGCGCCGGCCACGCCGATCGGCTCCTTGCGGACGACCGTGCTGAAGCGCTCGTCGGCGAGCGGCACGGGCGTTTCGGCGTTGCCGTCCAGTTGTTCGGCAAGCCCCGCGTAGAAGTCGAAGCAGCCGGCGGCATCGCCGAGATCCCACAGCGCTTCGGGCAGCGGCTTGCCGTTGTCGCGCACTTCGAGCTCGGCCAGCTCGGGCAGGCGGTCGCGGATGCCTTGCGCGATCGCGCGCAGCACGGCGGCGCGCTGTGCGCCGGTCATGCGCGGCCACGGGCCTTCGTCGAACGCGCGGCGCGCGGCGTCGACCGCGAGGTCGATGTCTTCGGCGGTGGCGGCCGCCACTTTCGCGATTACGGTTTCGTCGCTCGGGTCGAGCGTGTCGAAGGTCTGGCCGCGAACGGGCGCTACCCAGCGGCCGTCGATGAAAAGTCGTTCGTAGGAGTGCATGAAGGGTCTCGAATGTCAGGCGAAGCGATAAGCGCTGAAGGGCGACAGGTCCTGCCGCGTCGGACGGCCGGCCGCGAGGTCGCCGACCAGGCGGCCGGTCGTCGCGCCGAGCGTGAGGCCGAGCTGGCCGTGGCCGAATGCCATGATCACGTTCGGCAGCCGCTTCGAGCGGTCGATCACCGGTTTCGTGTCGGGCAGGAACGGCCGATAGCCGACGCCGTACTCGACGCGCGCGGTCCGCAGCTCGGGCAGGATGCGTTTGGCTTTCTCCAGGATGATGTCCGCGCGCCGGAAGTTCGGCGCCGCATCGCGGCCCGCGAACTCGATGGTGCCGCCGATCTGCAGCCCGCGCGTCATCGGGCTGAAGCAGAAGCCGCCGTCCGCATAGATCACGGAGTGGCGGAACTCGACGCCCGGGTCGGCGAGCAGCGCCTGGTAGCCGGCGATGCCTTCGAGCGGCACGCGCACGCCGAGCTGCCCGAAGAACTGCCGCGAACCGGTGCCGGCCGCGACGACGACATGATCGGCCGCGACGCGCTCGCCGCTCGCGAGCGTCACGCCGGTTGCGCGCCCGTCGGCTTCGTCGATGCGCGCGGCGTTCGCGCGGAGGCGGCGTCCGCCTTGCGCCTCGAAGCTGGCCGTCAGCGCCGCGATGAAGCCTTCGGTATCGTTGACCGCGCGCCAGTCGGGAAACAGCAGCCCGTGCCGGAACCGGCCGGCGAGGGCCGGTTCGAGATCGCCGATATCGGCGGCCGTCAGGAGCTGCGACGCGAAGCCGAGCGACTGCCGCAGCTCGAGATGCGGCTGTTCGTGCGCGATGCCGTCCGGATCGTCGAACACTTCGAGCACCGGCCGCTGGCCCAGCAGCGCGCGGTCGCCGCATGCATCGAGCAGCGGCGCATAGTCGGGATAGACGTCGTGCGTCAGCGTGGCCATCGCCTGCGCGATCGACACGATCCTCGCGTGACGGGCCGATGCGACGAACCGGAAGAACCACGGCAGGATGCCCGGCAGCGCGCCGGGCCGCAGCGCGAGCGGCCCCTTCTGGTCCATCAGCCAGCGCGGCACCTTCAGCAGGATGCCGGGCTTCGGCAGCGGAATGACCTCGCTGACGGCCATCTGCCCGCAGCTCCATTTCGCGGTGCTGTCGCCGGGCGCGGCGGGATCGATCAGCGTGACGGCGTGGCCGTCGCGTTGCAGATAGAGCGCGCAGCACACGCCGACGATTCCGCCGCCGATCACGACGGCCGTTTCATTGCGTGCTGTGCCGGGCGATGCGGGCGCGTGTTCTCGCGCAATCGCGTTCAATTGACGAACTCCTGCAGGCTGAAGCCGTGCGCGTACGGCTGGGACGAATCGACGCGATACTGCGCGCGCCCGGTGACCCACGCGCGTCCTTCGATGCTCGGCCGCACCGCGTCCAGCCCGCTGTTCAGACGCTCGACCGATTCCACGCGGCCGATGAAGCGGCTGCCGATCAGGCTCTCATGACAATACGCTTCACCCGCTTTCAGCCAGCCGCGCGCGAAGCGCTGCGCGACGCGTGCCGAGCTGCCGGTGCCGCACGGCGAACGGTCGACGAGGCTGTCGCCGGCGATCACCACCGCGCGCCCGTGCGCATCGTCCGCGATCGGCTTGCCGGTCCACATGCAGTGCCGCACGCCGCGAATCGCCGGATGATCGGGATGCACGACGTCGAGCGCATCGTTGACCGCGCGCTGCACGTTGCGGCCCCACGCGAGCAACTCGTCCGGCGTGAAGTGTTCGCAACCGGGGAAGTTCGGCTGGACCTCGACGATCGGATAGAAGTTGCCGCCGTATGCGATATCGACGGCCAGCGTGCCGAGCGCGGGAATCTCGATCGCGACGTCGCGCGCGAGCAGGAAGCTCGGCACGTTGGTGAAGCGCACCGAGCTCACGCGCGCGCCGTCCATCTCGTAGCGCGCGACGATCTGCCCGGCCGGCACGTCGACGGTGACGGTGCCCGGTTGCTTCGGCACGACGACGCGCTCCTCGATCGCGAACGCGATCGAGCCGATGGTCGCGTGGCCGCACATCGGCAGGCAGCCGGACGTCTCGATGAACAGCAGGCTGAAATCGGCGTTGTCGCTGACCGGCGGATAGAAGATCGTGCCCGACATGTGCGCATGGCCGCGCGGCTCCAGCATCAGCGTGCGGCGAATCCAGTCGTGATGCGCGACGAAATCCTCGCGGCGCGCGTTCATCGTCGCGCCCTGCAGCGTCGGCGCGCCGTCGATCACCATGCGCACCGGCATGCCTTCGGTATGGCCTTCGATACAGGTAAAGCTGTGAATCGTCATGTTGAGGTTCCTCGGTCGGCGTACCGGCGCCGATTGGCGCCGGTACGGATACGCATGACGGCCTTACGCCTGCGACGCCTCGAAGATCGCGCGGAACGCCGCCTTCTCGTCGTCCGTCAGCGGCTGCAGCGGCATGCGGGCGTTGCCGACCTTGAAGCCGGCCAGCTCGCAGCCGTACTTCACCTTCTGGATGAACTTGCCCGACTCCATGCTCGCCATCACCGGGAACAGTGAGCGCATCACATTCTGCGCGCCCGCGATGTCGCCTGCCGAGAATTTGTCGTAGAAGCTCACGACCTGTTTCGCGAAGCAGTTCGCCGGCCCGCAGATCCAGCTCGTCGCGCCCCACAGGAAGAAGTCGAGCGCCTGGTCGTCGGAGCCGCACGACAGCTGATAGTGGTCGCGGTACTTGCCGCCGATCTCGATCGCGCGCAGCAGGTTGCCGCTGCTTTCCTTGATGCCGATCACGCGCGGATGATCCTTGAACGCGTCGAGCACGCCGAAGCCGACCTCGACGTTCGTGCGCACCGGATAGTTGTACAGGATCACGTTCACGTCGGTCACCGCGGCGAGAATCGCGTCGTAGTGGCCGATCAGTTCGTCCTGCGACGGCAGCGCGTAGTACGGCGGCGCGATCAGGATGTTCGTGTAGCCGGCATCGCGCGCCTGGCGGACCTGCTCGATCACTTCGCGCGTCGACGAGCCGTTCGCGCCGGCGATCAGCGTGCCGCGGTTGCCGACCACTTCGCGCACGGTCTTCATCACCGCGCGGCGCTCGTCGTTCGTGAGCGCGTAGTACTCGCCGGTCGACCCCAGCGGCACGAAGCCGCTGACGCCCGCGGCGAGCTGATATTCGAGGATCGACGCGAGCGTGTCGTGATCGACCGCGCCCGCTGCATCGAACGGCGTGACGAGTGCGGGCAGAATGCCTTTCAGTTGCATGAGAGTTCTCCGGCTTGATGAGAGAGAGCGTTGCGAGTTAATAGGCATAGCGCCTGAGCATCCTGGACTCCACTACGCCGACCAGGCGGGTCAGCGGAAAGGCGACGAGGAAATAGATGACGGCGACGGTGGTCAGGAACTCGACGGGCCGCGCGGTGCTGTTCGACACGTTCTGGCCGACGAACATCAGGTCAGCGATCCCCACCGACGAGATGAGCGCGCTTTCCTTGAACAGGCTCACGACGTTCGACAGCAGCGGCGGGATCGCGCGCAGCAGCGCCTGCGGAAAGATCACGTAGACGATCTTCACGTGCGGCGACAGGCTGAGCGCGATGCACGCGTCGTGCTGCTCGCCGGCGATCGACTTCAGCGAACCGCGAAACGTCTCGCTCGTGATCGCGGCCATGTACAGCGTCAGCGAGATCAGCACCGACAGGTACGGCGGAATCGGCAGCCGCAGCACGACCGGGAAGCAGAAGAACACCCAGAACAGCTGGATCAGCAGCGGCGTGCCGCGGAAGAATTCGACGAACGCGGTGACCGGCCCGCGCAGCCAGCGCGACGGCGACATCCGCAGCAGGCTCAGCACGAAGCCGAGCAGGCTGCCGACGAGCGCGCACGTCACGGTGAATACGAGCGTCAGCCCGAGGCCTTTCGCGAGCACGAACCAGTACGGCCAGACGACGGAAAAATCGAGATTCACGACGGGCTCCTCAGCGCTGGACGGCGACGTCCTGGCGGCGCTCGATGACGTGGACGAGTTTCGCGATCGGCAGCGACAGCGCGAAATACACCAGCGCGACGACCGAGTAGGTTTCGAGCGGCCGGTACGCTTCGGTCGCGATGCTTTTCGCGACGTACATCAGGTCGGCCACCGCGACGATCGCCACCAGCGCGCTTTGCTGCAGGCTGCCGATGCCGTTGGTCAGCAGCACCGGCATCGCGCCGCGCAGCGCCTGCGGCAGCACGACGAAGATCGTGCGTTGCCACGGCCGCAGGCCCAGCGCCACCGCGGCATCGAGATGCTCCTTCGGCACCGCCTGCACGCCGGCGCGATACGCCTCCGCATTGAACGCGGTCAGGTTCAGGCCGAGCGCGAGCACGCCCATCGCGATCGGATCGATGAACACGTCGACCATCATCGGGATGCAGTAGAAGAACCAGATGATCTGCAGCAGCGCCGGCGTGCAGCGGAAGAATTCGATGAAGAGCCGGGCTGGCCAACGCACGATCGCCCAGCGGCTCATCGCGAGCAGACACAGCACGAAGCCGAACACGAGGCCCATCGCGTTCGCGGCGACGGCCAGCACGACGGTGACCTTCAGCCCGTCGACGAGCGCGCCGAGGCTGCCGGCGAGGAAGCTGAAATCGAAGTGGTAGTTCATGGCTTCGGCCTCAGTCGAGATGCAGGACTTTCTCGAGGAACTCCCGCGTGCGCGCTTCCTTCGGACACTTGAAGATCTGGTCCGGCGCGCCTTCCTCGACGATCTTGCCGTTCGCGCAGAACACGACGCGCGTGGCGATGTCCCGCGCGAAGTGCATGTCGTGGGTGACGATGATCATCGCCATCTTCTGCTCGGCGAGCTGCAGCATCACGTTCTGGACTTCCACGACCATCTCCGGATCGAGCGCGGACGTCACTTCATCGAACAGCATCAGCTTCGGTTCGAGCATCAGCGCGCGGGCGATCGCCACGCGCTGCTTCTGCCCGCCGGAGAGCTGGCTCGGATACGCATGCAGCTTGCTTTCCAGCCCGAGGCGCGCGAGATACGTGCGCGCACGCTCGGTCGCTTCCGCCTTCGACAGCCCGCCGACGCGTACCGGCGCGAGGATCAGGTTGCCAAGCACCGACAGGTGCGGAAACAGCGTGTAGTGCTGGAACACCATGCCGACCTGCTTCTGCAGCTTCGCGTCGATGCGCCAGCCGCCACGCGCGTCGCCGCCGCGGATGTACGACGCGCCCTGGAATGCGATCTCGCCGCGCTGGATGCCTTCCAGGCCCATCATCACGCGCAGCAGCGAACTCTTGCCGCTGCCGCTCGGGCCGATGATCACGAGTCGGTCGTCGGCGCGCATGTCGAGGCTCATGCCGTCCATGACGACGAGGTTCGGGCCGTACGCCTTGTGCACGTCGCGCAGCCGCACGAAATCGCCGTCGGGCGCGGACGCGGCCAAGCGCGTGGTCGAAAGGGGATGCATGGCCGACCTGACGGCCGTCGTGTGAGGCGACAACATGACTGTCTCTCCAGCGGCGCCCGACGTCGGCGCGCAAAATGCGAATCGGAAAATCGGCGCCCGCCGGCGATCCGTCGGGCCCGTCTGCGCGCTCGGCGCTTACTTGCCGGGGATGAGCATTGCTTGCACGGACGTCTTGATCAGACGGTTCACCGCGCCCGACTTGACCTGCTGGGCGAGGTAGCTGTTGAGCACGTCGAGATCGGCCTTCGGCGTGTCCTTGCGCAGGCCGAACGCCACTTCCTGCTGCGCGAGCGGCGGCGCGGGGTTGAAGCTGGCCGCCCAGTCCGGGTGCGCTTCCGTCAGCAGCATGTTGGTGATGTTCGCGTCGGCGAGCAGGTCGGCGCGCTTCGAGATCAGCGACAGGCGCGTCTCGTCGTTGCCCGGCAGCCGCATGATCCGCGCCTGTTTCAATTCGGCCGAAATCGCCTTGTCCTGCGACGTGCCGGACATCACCGCGACCGTGACGTTCGGCTTGTCGATGTCGGCGAGCGAGCGCACGTTCTTCGCGATCTTCGGGTTGTTCCTGTTGTAGACGAACGAGACGTTGTAGTCGGTCGCCGGCACGGAGAACGCGACGGCCTTCTCACGCTCGGGCGTGTCGTTCAGCGCGAGCGACAGGTCCCATTTGTCCGATTGCAGGCCGGCCACGATGTTGTCCCAGCTCGTGTCGACGAATTCGACCTTCACCTTCAGCACGTTCTGCCCGAAATCGCGGCACAGCTCCGAGAAGAAACCGCTGTAGGTGCCCGTCTTCGGGTCGCGCATCACGTACGGCGGCGCGACCGCGGCGCCGCAGCGCAGTACGCCGGCCTTCTTCACGGCGGCCCAGGCGTCGGGCCCGGCGGCATACGACGGAGCGGCCGAGACCAGCGCCGCGGCCGCCACGGTGCACGCGGCGATTTGACGGGTGAAACGAGACAGTCGATTCATGGTGACCTCACTTTGAGATGGGTAAACCCGTATGCCTGCTGTTTTCTCCACACATCGGTGTGTGTTTTGTTGTGTGCAACGTTGTGTGCATATTAGAAGGGCAAAAATCGGCGTGTCAACGAGAAGTTGTGCTGTGAGGTGGTCGGGTTTTCCCAGGGGCGTGGGCGGGGCGGGGCGCCGGGGCGAGCGGAAAAGGCGGGACGGCGCGGGGCCGGTTACATGAGGACGGAGAGAGGGAAGATCGGGGGATTGCGGCGGTCCGGCAGGCGGACGGCGGCGCGCGTGCGGCGCAAGGACGGCGCGTGATGTCGCCGCGCCGTCGATCTCAGAACAACTGCCCTTGCCCCGAAATCACGCGTTCGAAATCGTCGCGCAGGAACGGCAGGATCGCGTCGGCGACCGGTTGCAACTGGCGGCTCACGTAGAACGCGTAGTCGATCGGCGAGCGCATCGTCTCGAGCGGCTCCGGGCCGGCCGTCGTCATCACGTAGCTGATCCAGCCGCCGCGCTGGTACTGCAGCGGCCGGCCGCGCGCCTGGTTGAATTCGTCGGCGATCCGCGCGGCGCGCACATGCGGCGGCACGTTGCGCTGATATTCGCTCAAAGGCCGGCGCACGCGCTTGCGATAGATCAGTTGTGCGTCGTATTCGCCGGCGAGCGTGCGGCGCACATAGTCGCGAATGAAATCCTGGTACGGCTCGCGCTTGAACACGCGCCGGTAGAGCTCGCGCTGGAATATCTGCGCGAGCGGCGTCCAGTCGGTGCGCACCGTTTCGAGCCCCTTGAACACGAGGTCATCGTCGCCGTTCGCCGTGACCGCGAGGCCCGCATAGCGCTTCTTGCTGCCTTCCTCCGCGCCGCGCACCGTCGGCATCAGGAAGCGGCGGTAATGCCGCTCGTATTGCAGTTCGAGCGCGCTTTCCAGCCCGAAGCGATCGCGCAGGTGCGCTTGCCACCAGCGGTTCACCTGCTCGACGAGCGCGCGGCCCTTGGTGGCGGCGGCATCGTCGTCGTGCTCGCGCCCGAGCCACACGAAAGTCGAATCGGTGTCGCCGTAGATGACTTCGTAGCCCTGCGCCTCGATCAGCTCGCGCGTGCGATGCATGATCTCGTGGCCGCGCATCGTGATCGACGACGCGAGGCGCGGATCGAAGAACCGGCAGCCCGTCGAGCCGAGCACGCCGTAGAACGAATTCATGATGATCTTCAGCGCCTGCGACAGCGGTGCGTTGCGCTGGCGTTTCGCTTCGTCGCGGCCTTCTGACACGCGCCGCACGATGTCGGGCAGGCAATGCGCGGTACGCGAGAAGCGCGCGCCGAGAAAGCCCGGCACCGACGCGTCGTCGTCCGGGTGCGCGAGCCCTTCGATCAGCCCGGCCGGATCGATCAGGAACGTGCGGATGATCGACGGATAGAGGCTCTTGTAGTCGAACACGAGCACCGAGTCGTACAGCCCGGGCCGCGAATCCATCACGAAGCCGCCGGGGCTGTTCTGCCCGGTCACGTCGCCGAGGTTCGGCGCGACGTAGCCGAGCCGGTGCATGCGCGGCAGGTACAGGTGCGTGAACGCGGCGACCGAGCCGCCGGTGCGATCGGCCGCGAGGCCCGTGACGCTCGCGCGTTCGAGTGCGAAGGACAGCAGGTCGGCCTTCTCGAAGATGCGCGTGACGAGTTCGCAGTCCTTCAGGTTGTAGTGCGCGAGCGCGGGCTTGTCGTGATCGAAGCGGCGCTGGATCTCGTCCATCCGCTGATACGGATTGTCGACGGCCTTGCCTTCGCCGAGCAGCGACTGCGACACGTATTCGAGGCTGAACGACGGGAACGACCAGGTCGCCGATTTCAGCATGTCGATGCCGTCGAGGATCAGGCGGCCGGCCGCCCCCGCGAAGAAGTGGTCGGGCTGTTGACCATGCGCGCGCCACTCGAGCACGCTGCCGCCGCGTCCGAGCTTCAGCGGCACGCCGTATTGCTCCGCGTGCGCATGCAGGATGCGCAGGTCGAACTGCACGACGTTCCAGCCGATCACCGCATCGGGATCGTGCGCGCCGAACCAGTCGTTGAGCCGCGTGAGCATCTCGGCCCGGCTGTCGCAGTAGTCGAGCTGGAAGTCGACGGCCGGCGCGTTACCGTTGGGCGGCCCGAGCATGTAGACCTGCCGCTGCCCGCAGCCCTCGAGCGCGATCGAATACAACTCGCCGTGGACGCTCGTCTCGATGTCGAGCGACACGCAGCGCAGCGTCGGGCGATAGCCGGTCGCGGGTTTCAGTTCGCCGTCGGTCAGCGTGCCGTCGCGGCCGGCCGTGCCGCGAAACAGCACGGGCGCCGTGATGAAGCGCTCCATCGTGTAGCGGTCGGGCGGCTGGATGTCGGCTTCGTAGACGTCGACGCCGGCCGCGGCGAGGCGTTTCTGGAGCCCGGACAGATTGCGGTAGCGGCGGCAATAGAGGCCGGCGACGGCGCGCTGGCGGAAGTCACGCAGCGCGAGCGGGCGCAGTTCGGCATCGCGTTCGCCGGCCAGCGCGCGTTCGGCGAGCGCCTGCTGCTCGGCCGGCACGAACGCGACGGCTTCCTGCGGGCGCAACCGCACGCGGCGCGGGCCGTGTTCGGTTGCCAGCCAGAACTCGATCTCGATGCCGGACGCGGTGTCCCGCCAGTGGCGGGTGAGGATGAAGCCCTGCTCGAACTCCGTCAAAACGCTTGCTCGTGTGGATGCCCAGGCGGCGAATTTTAGCGCCTCTCGCGGCTCCCGCGCGTCGCTCCGCGGTGGCCGCGCCCATTGTCACAGCCGGCCGCGGCGCCGCGCATCGTCCTCCACACGCACGAGCAGGCTGTCCAGCGCCTCGATCGGAATCGGCTTCGCGAAATGATCGTGGAAGCCTGCGTCCGTGGTGTCCTGTCGGTCCGACGACCGTACATGTCCGGACAGTGCGACATAGTACGAATCGGGTGCGGCGCCGGTCGACCGTAACGCCTGGAGCAGCTCGAACCCGCTGACGTCCGGCATGCTGAGGTCGATCAGCATCAGATGCGGCGCGAATTCGCGGGCGAGCGGCAGTGCGTCGCGCGCGTGGTATGCGACGCGGGACGTGTGGCCCTTGATCTGCATCAGGATGGCGAGCGTGTCGGCCGATTCGCGGTTGTCGTCGACGATCAGGATGCGCAGCGAATGCGTGGGCGAAGGCGCCGGCGTTTTTTGCGCGTGCTCGACCACACGATTCGATTCCGCGACCGGCAGTCGGACGGTAAACGACGACCCCGCGCCGATCCCGGCGCTGTCAGCCGTGATGCTGCCACCGTGCAGGTCGACGAATTTCTTGCTGATCGCGAGCCCAAGCCCGAGCCCGCCGGGTGCGTGGCGCTCCGCGGCATGCTCCTGCTCGAACGGGTCGAAGATCGATTCCTGCGCGCCGGGCACGATGCCGATCCCGTAATCGACGATCTCGATCGCAACCACGCTCTGCTCGGTGCGCACGTGGATTTCGATGCGCTCGCCGTTCGGCGAATACTTCGACGCATTGTCGAGCAGGTTGTACAGCACCTGGACGAGCCGGACATCGTCGCCGTGAACGATCACGGGCGCGGGCGGCAGCCGCACGAGAATCTGCTGCCCGCGCGCGTCGACCTTCGGCTGAATGCCCTGCACGCTCCGGTACACGATATCGCGCACGTTCAGCGGCGCTTTCTTGAGTTCCACCTTGTCGGACTTGATACGTCCGATGTCGAGCAGATCGTCGACGAGCCGGACGAGCTGTTCGATCTGGCGATCCGCGATGTCCTTGCATTGCGTGAGCGCCGGGCCCAGTTCGGACGACGGCAGGCCTTGCAGGATTCCGATCGTATGCCGCAGCGGCGCGAGCTGGTTGCGCAGCTCGTGCGCGAGCGTCGCGATGAAGACGTCCAGCCGCCGCGTGGCCGCCTCGAGTTCCTCCACACGCTTGCGCTCGGTCATGTCGCGCGTGATCTTGATGAAGCCGCGCAACTGGTGCGACTCGTCGCGGACCGCCGTGATCGTCACGCTGGCCCAGAATCGCGAACCGTCCTTGCGGACGCGCCAGCTTTCGTCCTGGAAGTGACCGTACGCGGCGGCGGCTTCGAGCGCGTGCGCCGGGCGGCCGGCCGCGATCGCATCGGCCGGATAGAAGCGCGAGAAATGGCTGCCGACGATTTCGTCCGTCCGGAAACCCTTGATGCGCTCCGCGCCCGCGTTCCACGTCGCGACGTTGCCGTGCGGGTCGAGCATGAACACCGCGTAATCGGTGATCGACGCGACGACCGTCTGGAAGCGGAACTCCGCGTAGCGGTCGAGCAGCGGCTGTTCGTGCTGGGCCGGCTGGTGGTCCGAAGGGATGGGCTGCGGCTGGTCTGGCGTCATGATCGGAAAGCTCGTTTAACCTGTCGATCGCGCTGCGAATTCCATGACAGCGCCATGGATTCATACCCGGTCGCGCGGCGGTCAGCATCGCAGAGAGCATAGCTGTGAAAGGGCACCGGATCAAAGTGCCCGGACTCGCATGAGCGCGCGGCAGCCGGCGGGCATGGGGTGGCGGCATTCGCGTGGCCCCTGGGCAGGCGCGACGGATACGCACGCAAGGGGGCGGTGCGGCGATGGAGGTGCGCCGAACGTTCGGCCCCGCACGCGCCGCGCCGGCCGACACCCAAGCCGACACCCAAGCCGACACCTAAGCCGACACCTAAGCCGACACCTAAGCCGACACCTAAGCCGACACCTAAGCCGGCATCGGCGCGAAATCCTGCTTCAGGTCTTTCGGCCGCTGCGGCCGCTGATACAGGTAGCCCTGTGCATACTGAATCCCGACCGCATGCAGCGCGCGATGCTGCTCTTCCGTCTCCACGCCCTCGGCGATGATCTTCAGCTCGTAGTGGTGCGCGACGGCCGCGATGCCTTCGATCAGCCTGGCATTGCCGGTCGTCAGCTGCGAGATGAACTGACGATCGATCTTCACGTAGTCGAACGGAAAGCGCGACAGCATGTCGAGGTTGCTGTGATGCGTGCCGAAGTCGTCGATCGCGAATCTCGCGCCCGTCGCGCGCAGCGCGGCAAACATCGCGGTGGTGCGCGCATTCTTTTCGAGCAGGATGCGCTCGGTCACCTCGAGCACCAGCGTGAACCCCGGCGGAAGCCCGCGGATCGTCTCTTCGACGACGGACACGAAACGCGGGCGTTCGAGATCCTTCGGCGCGACGTTGATCGCGATGTGCAGCGGCATCGACGGCGCGAGCGTGGTCAGTTCCGACACGGCCGTGCGCAGCACGAACTCGGTCACCTTCGGCAGGATCGAGCTCGATTCGACCTGCGGGACGAACACGGCCGGGCTGATCGGCCCCCATTTCGGATGGTGCCAGCGCAGCAGCGCCTCGACGCCGACCGTCCTGCGCGTGTCGACGTCGACGATCGGTTGGTACACCACGTGAAACTCGTTGCGCTTCAGCGCATTGCGAACGGCCTTCAGCAATAGCCGGCGCGGCGCCATCGCGAGCAGGTACGCGGCCGCGACGAGGCCGTTCACCAGCAGCGCGATCGTCACGCAGATCAGCCGATAGTGCTGTTGCACCTGCCGAACGTAGGGTTCGGACGAGGTGACGGAAACCGTGAACGGCCACGCGCTCGAAGCGATCGTGCTGCCGGCCGACGGGGTCGCGTGGAACGCCGGCACGAACGCGCCATGCTGATCGAGACCGCCCGCGCCATTGACCGACAGCATCGCGGTTTCCGCGCCGAAGCGCGCACCGTGCGAGAGCATGTCGGCCACATAGTCGCCTTCGACCAGATAAAGCACGCCCGATTCGGGCGCGGTCGCACGAAACACCGCCAGCACGGGGACGCGATGCTGGAACGGTGTCTGCCGAAGCAGCGTGATGGCCGTCATCCCCGGCGGCGGGGCATGCACATACGCGTCCAGCGAGACATCGATCGAGCCCAGCGCCGACGAGCATGTGACGCGACCGTCGTTGGCCAGCGCGACGGCGCGCAGATAGCGCAGGTGAGTGCCTACTTCGGCGAGGGTCCTGAAGACCGTCGCGCATGGCCGTCCGACCAGCGCAGTCAATTCGGCCGGGTGCCGCGAGCGTACGCCGTCGAGGATGCGATCGACCGAGATCACGATGTCGTTCGCGACGACGCGCTCGTGCTCGGCAACCGAGTCGCGGGCGAGGCGTTCGGCCACGACGAGCGCCATCAAGAGCACGAGGATGCAGATGATCAATGCAACCGAGAAGACGATATGCGGCCACGCACCGCTGCGCTGGAATGCGGGTTTTGAGCCCGGCGGGGGTGTTTCTCCGATCGCGCTTGTTGTTGTATGCATGGCAATGCAGGTCGAACCGGTCGATGGATTGGCGCGGAGCATTTGCCGTGCCTGGCCGGGGCAACGGGGCTCGCGCCGATATCTGGACGCAAATCGATTCTACGCTTGCGGTACGCAAGCCAAGGCATCGCGACGGAGTCACTGGATTCGACGCGCATCGCTATACAACCATTCATTATGTATAGATATCGACGTCGCGCACCGAAAAAAAACCCGGCCGCATCGGTGTGCGGCCGGGTCGAAGAACACCGTCTCTTGGCACGAGGATGGTGCGCGGCAAGTATATGACGCGACGCACGATTGCGAAATATTGTTAGTCAACAAATGGTGCGATTTTGTGATTGACTCTCAACGGGAAATATTCGCGCAACACGGCGCCACCGCGATCTCTCGGCAATTTTCCGTCAACGCCATTCAACCCGCGCGATGTAGGGTTCTTCTTTCGGAGTCGGGGAATACCCGAGCATGACGGGCGCGCCGTCGGACCGGCCGCGCTTCAGAAATCGTTGCGCATCTTGTGGAGCAGGTCGCGGGGCGATTGGTGCGTGTCCACGGCGGTGAGGATGTCGGTCACGAACCACGGCAGGTTCAGTTGCGTGTCGGAATCGCCGACGCACACGCGGATCGGCGGGGCCTTCGACGTGGCGCGGGAGCCGGGCGCCGTGCCCGCGGAGGTTGAGGTGGAGGACGGTACGCAGTTTTTCGCTTGCTGCGGAACCGGCGACGCCGTACTGCCGGCGAGCGCCGGCAAGCTGGCGGCGGCAAGCACGATCAGGATGGCGAAAGGGGCGGCGCGTGTCATGTGATTCTCCGGCGATGCACGTTCGACACCGTCGGCGAACCGGAGTTCGAGATCGCCAGCGGCCGACCAAACGTCAAGAATCGTTTGGATCACCGGTCGGATGCTTGCGATGTGGAATGCGCTCATTTATCGTGCCGCCACGACGGCGCCGGCAAGTTCGACACGGCGCGTCAAGCCAGATCGCAAGGAGCATTCGTCATTACCGCATTCAATCGTCGCACGCATCTTCGTGCCTTTCTCGTGGCATCGATCACCTGTCTCAATCTGTCGCAGCCCGCGGCGGCGGCCTATACGGAATCGTGGATGAACGACCGCGACGTCAACGCATACGCGAAGCAGGTCAAGCATCCGCCCGTGGCCACGCGCAGTGCGACGGCCGTGAAGCCGGCGCAGCAAGCCGTTCGTTCGCCGTCGAAGGTGCCGGCCGCGGCGCATGCCGACGCGAAGCCCGCGTCGAAGACACACGCGGCGCCCGCGAAGACCCGCAAGGTTCAACATGCGGCCAGCACCGATCCGAAGGTGCACGCCGCCGCGAAACCGAAGGCCGCGGCGGCGGCACACACGAGCGTAACGATCCAGCGTTGACGCGTCACAGATATCCGTAACAGCGCTTCAACCCTGCATAGTCATAGAAATGACTCGCCGGCGCGATCTTCGCGCCGTCGCAGGCGGCCTGGAAATCCGTCTCGCGCTCGTTGTACAGCATCTTCACGATGAGCTGCGAGCCGTTGCGATACACGTCCCATTGCATGTTCGCGGCCATCGGCGACACCTGGTCGCCGCGCCACGGGTTGTTCGCATACGTGTAAGTCTGCGCCCGCGGCGTCGGCACGAACACGTTCTTCAGGTTCATGATCGACGCGAACGGAATCACGATTTCCGCATGCGTGAAGCGCAGTTTCGCGGCGCGCGTCAGGTCGCCGCGCGCGATCGCGTCCACCTCGTTGAAGAAGTCGTCCTGCAGCACCTTCGCCATTCGGTACGTGACCGGGTTCGCTTCCTGGATGCCGGGCCCCTTCTGGTAATAGTCCTCCGCGTCCTGCAGGTACGCGAGCGTCTGCGCCTGTTGCGCGCCGAGGTACTTCTCCATCGTGACGCCGCCCGTTTCGGCCGTCATCGCGGGCGCGACCTGCAGCAGGTTGTACAGCACGTTCACCGCATCGACGGCCGACGCGATCTTCGTCTTGCCGTCGCCCTTCAGCGTGTTGGTGAACTTGCCGTCCGACGACGTGAACGCGTAAGTGCCCGTGTTCGCGAATGTGTAGCCGTCGGTGCCGAGCTTCGCGATGAAGGCCTGCGACACCAGCGCGGCCAGCACCGTCTGCGCGACGTCCGCGACCTGCGGCGCCGCCTTGATCGTCTTCAACTTGTCCGCGACCGTCGCATCGCTCGAATAGGCCTGGTATGCCTGGCTCGCCTGACAGGTCGCGTAATACGGATCGGACGTATCGGTCACGAGATCGGTGGCCGGCTTCAGCGAATGGAAATACAGCAGGAAGCGGTTGGTGCCGGCGGGTTGCGCGACCGGCGCGCTCGCGGGATAGCCGGACGGCGCGGCCGGCAGCGTGATCGCGGCGGCGAGTGCCGGCTGCGCGGCGACGAGCGCGGCGGAGAAGTAGGTCGAACTGTCGACCGCGCGGTCCTGCCCCGAGTTCACGACGACGATCTGCCGGCCGCCCGACGCGAACAGCGCCGGCAGCCGCTGCGCGAGCCGCGCGGCGAGCTGCTGGTGTTCGCGGATGCCGGTTTGCGTGAGATTGCCGTAGCCGGGCGTTGAAATCCCCTGCACGCCGTAGCCGAGCAGTGCGTTGGCCTTCATCATCGCGTACGTGTCGGCCTTCAGCTGCGTGCCGAGCGCGGTCAGCGCGCCGTCGGCCTCGGCCTTGACCAGCATCGAATAGATTGCGCCGTCGTACTTGAAGCCTGACAGCCCGCGCGAGCCGTGCCGTGCAACGAGCTCGGTGTAGACCGGTGCATAGCCGGCCGGCGGCGCTTCGTAGGTTGTCGCGTCCTGCTGCGGACGATACGGCGTCTTCGTCTGGTAGTAGGTCGTCGCGGGTGCGGGCGTCGGTTCCGGCGTGGGTATGGGTTGAGGAGCTTGCGGAACCGGCTGCGCGCCGCTGTTGTCTGCCGACGTGGCGGGCGTGGTGGACGTCTCTCCGCCGCACGCGGCGAGCAGCAGGCAGAGGAGGGCGATGGCGGAGGCGGTGCGGGTCGGGCGTGTCATCGTGGCTTGAAACGGGCGGGACGAGGCGGGAAGCGCGTCGTTCCGTCTCCGGATGGGATCGGTTGAGACCGGAAGTGTTGCAAGCGACTTTGACAGCAGAATGTCAGGATTCGGTCGGGCAATCGTCGGCATTGCGCCGGATCGCGACCGGCCGGCGCGAGCCGGCCCGTGTGCAGGTGCTCAGTTCAGTGCACGCCTGCCGATGCGATCGATCGCACCGTGTCGGTGATGCGCACGCAACGCGACAGGCCGAACGTCTCGGCTTCGCGGCGTTCCGGTTCGCTGCTCGCGACCCCCACCGCGCGCTCGGGCGGCACGCCCAGCGCCTGCAGCGCGACGTCGAACGGATGCTGATTTGATACGGAGTCCTGCTGATTAGCGTCGGTCACGACGACCGAGAAGCGGTCGAGGTTCGCACGGCCGAACTGGCCTTCGAACATGTCGCTCAGCCGGGCGGCCGGTAGCGTCGTGACGAGACCGAGTCGATATCCATGCTCCGATGCGCTGTCGAGCCACTGGATGATCGCATCGCGCTGGTTGCGCGACTCGTGCGAATCCGGTGTCGCTTCGATCTGCGCGAATGCGGCGTCGAGACGGGTGACGATGGCTTCGATGACCACGGTGATTCCTCTCCTGAGACGTGACGATCCGTTCGCGGACGGGAATGCCACACACCTTAGCGCCGATCCGGAATAGGCGACCAATTAATATTTATATCCAACTCATACGATTCAACTAATGAATCGGGCGGCGCGCCATAGCCGGCGCGAAAGGCGCGCGATGCGATGTGTGCCGCATGATCTGCATCGTATCGATGGTCGTGAATGTGATGCACCAAAGGTGCGCGCACGATGAATGCACCGGGTGTGTGCATAAGAAAAAAAACGGCGTATCGGGCGAGGTGTGCCCGATACGCCGTCTTGCGATGCCGCGTGCGAACCCGCTGATCAGTGCAGCTTGATCGACGGCTGGTTGCGGCTTTGCAGCCAGTGGCTCAGCGACTGGAACAGCGCGCGCTTCAGTCCGTACACGCTGAACAGGTGCTTGCGGTACAGGAACTTGTACAGCCCGATCGCGGCGAGCCCGTCGACGATCAGCGAACGCGAACGCACGCCGAGGTCGGCCTGATACACGGCGCCGGCCTGGCCGAGCGACACGACGGTGCCCGCGTCGCGGAACGTGAAGCCCGCCACCGGCTTGCCGGCGAGGCGTCGCGCGAGCGCTTCGCCCAGGTACACGGCCTGCTGGTGCGCGACCTGCGCGCGCGGCGGCAGGAAACCGCTCGCATCGGCCGACGGGCACGCGGCGCAGTCACCGAACGCATACACATGCGGATCGTCGGGCGTCTGCAGCGTATCGGTCACGATCACCTGGTTCGATCGGTTGAGCGCGATGTCGCCGAGTTCCCGCAGGATCGCGGGGCCCGCGACGCCGGCCGCCCAGATCGTGATGTCGCTCGCGAGCCGCTCGCCGGTCGCGGTGATGACCGCATCCGCGCCGACTTCCGCGACGCGCGTATCCGTCAGCACGTCGACGTTCAGCGTGCGCAATTGCGCGTGCATCCTGGCCGACAGCCGATCGTCGAGCGCCGGCAGGATGCGCGGGCCGCCTTCGATCAGGCGGATGTGCACGTCGCGTGCGGACACCAGCGCCTTGAAGCGATACGTCGTCAGCTGCTGGATCGCGTGGCGCAACGCCGCGGCCAGTTCGACGCCCGTCGCGCCCGCGCCGATCACGTTGATGCAGATCGGTGCCGCGGGCCGCGCCGGCTGCTGCTCGGCCAGGTGGTTCGCCTTCGTGCAGGCGGCGAGGAACTTGCGGCGGAAATCCTCGGCCTGGTCGAGGTTTTCGAGCGGCAACGCGTGGCGCGCGGCGCCCGGCACGTTGAAGAAGTTCGTCACGCTGCCGACGGCCAGCACGAGATCGTCGTAGCCGAGTTCGCGCTGCGGCAGGATCTCCGTGCCGTCCGCGTCCTGCACCACGGCGATCGTCGCCGTGCGTGCCGCGCGGTCGACCCGGTGCAGCGCGCCCTGCACGAAGCGAAAGCCGTGGCGCTTCGCCTGTGCCGCGTATTCGATCGTGTGCGAGGCCGGATCGCGATGGCCGGAGGCGGCTTCGTGCAGCAGCGGCTTCCAGAAGTGCGTCGGATAGCGGTCGACGAGCACGACGTCGGCTTGCCCGCGGCGGCCCAACGTGTCGCCGAGGCGCGTGGCGAGCTGCAGGCCGCCGGCGCCGCCGCCGACGATCACGATGCGCGGCACGCGCGGTGCGCGATCCGTTGCAAGGGTAGGCGTGATGTTGTCCATGTTGTGGCTCCCGCTGATGACGATTCGGATGACATTGCTCAAGAACCGACGATATAGTTTCGAACCTACTAGAACAATTTAATGTTTATAAGCGACTCATATGTATTCACTTATAGGAAAGACCGCGACGTTCCGGCAGCTGAAGGCGCTGGACATGATTGCGCGGCTCGGCAGCGTGTCGCGCGCGGCCGAGGAGCTGAACCTGACGCAGCCGGCCGTGTCGCTGCAGGTTCGCCTGCTCGAGCAGGCGGTGTGCGCCGCGCTGCTGCAGCGGGTGGGGCGCGGCGTGCAGCTCACCGCGGCCGGTGAAATCGTGTCGCGCTATGCGCGCGAGATCCTGCATCTGTGGAGCGAGGCCGGCGACGAAGTGGCCGCGCTGACGGGCGATCTCGGCGGCACGCTGCGGATCGGCGCGATCACGACGGCCGAGTACCTGATCCCGCCGCTGCTGGTGAAGTTCACCGCGACGCGCCCGCACGTGAAGACGTATTTCAAGGTCGGTAATCGCGACGACATCATCCGCATGCTCGCGACGCATGAAATCGATCTCGCGGTAATGGGCAGCGCGCCGAAGGAGCTGCGCACGCACGCGGTCGAGTTCGCGAAGCATCCGATGGTGTTCGTCGCGGCGCCCGGCCATCCGCTGATGCAGCGCAAGCGCGTCGCGCTGAAGGATCTCGAATCCGCGCACCTGCTCGTACGCGAGCGCGGCGCGGGTACGCGCTCGACCGTCGAGAGCCTGTTCAAGACGTCCGGCTACCGCTTCCATGTGGGCTCCGAACTGTCGAGCAACGAGGCGATCAAGCAGATGGCCGAAGCGGGGCTCGGTATCGCGTTCCTGTCGTTGCACGCGTGTGCACTCGAGCTGCGCACCGGGCTGCTCGGGCAACTGCCGTTTCCGGGCAATCCGATCGTGCGCGAGTGGTACGTGATCACGCTCGCCGACCGGCGGATCTCGCAGGTGACGGGGCTGTTTCGCGATTTCCTGATCAAGCAGGGCGCGCCGGTGATCGACGGCGCGACGGTCGCGTCGCACGAGCGGCGGCGCAAGTAGGCGGATGAGGGCGGCGGAGTGCGGCCGCGGCGCCGTGCGTGTCAACCGTCAGACGAGCCCGAAGTCGTCGTTGCTGTCGGGAATCGACGCGAGCAGCCGTTCGAGCCGGTACCAGCCGATCATGCGCAGGCACCACGACGCGATAGCGATCCGATCGTGACGGGGCGCCGGCTGGGCAGGACGGCGGGCGCCGCGGGACGGTGAAGCGGTGGTGAACGCCGCGCGTTGCGGGCAGTAATGGGGCATGACGGTCTCCGGAGGTGTCGGATGACGCCATCGTAAGCGGTGCTGCGCCGGTCGGCGCGCACGCAAGGATGGGCCGGAGCAGAAACGGATGATCATTTTTCCGCGTCGCGCGGGAATGGCCGTGCAAGCCCGGCGAGCGTCCGGAAAAAGCGTCACAATGCGCGTTCGACCCACGACCTGGTGGAGAAGAACCATGAGCGATCCGATTCTCGCCGCGCCGACCGACAACGGCGTGCCGGTCAGCCTGCGCTCGAGCCGCGGGCTTGGCTGGCACGGCTTCGGCGCGTCGCTGCTGGAGATTCGCGCGGGCACGTACCGGATCCCGGCCGCCGAGCATCACCGCATCGGCGTGCATATCGGCTCGCCCGTGCGCGCGGATTGCGTGTGCGACGGCGCACGCGTGTCGCGCATCCAGGCGCATGGTGACGTCGACGTGATTCCCGCCGGCCTGCCGGGCGAATGGACCGACAGCGCCGACTGCCGGATCCTGCACATCGCGCTCAGCGATACGTTCGTGCGGCGCACGTTCGACCAGCTCGAGCTGAAGCCGTCGCAGGCGCAGATCCGCCGCCGGCTGCAGGTGCGCGATCCGCGGCTGCAGCACATCGCATGGGCGATGGCCGCCGAACTCGAAGCGGAAGACGCGTCGGACCCGCTCTATGCGGAGAGCCTGTGCACGGCGCTCGTCGCGCGGCTGGCCGACAGCCAGCCGGCGTTCCGCGAGCACCGGCGTACGCTCGCGCCGAAGGCGGCGGCGCGCGTGATCGACTATGTCGAGGCCAACCTCGAGCGCCGCATGACGCTCGCCGAACTCGCGGCGCTCGTGTCGATCAGCGTGCCGCATTTCAAGGTGCTGTTTCGCGAGACGCTCGGGATGCCGGTGCATCAGTACGTGGTGCGGCGTCGGGTCGAGCGCGCGAAGGCGTTGTTGCTCGAAGGCCGGCTCGGCATCAGCCAGATCGCGCTCGAAGCGGGTTTCGCGCATCAGAGCCACATGGCGAACTGGATGAATCGCGTGCTGGGTGCGACGCCGACGGAGATCGCGCGGTCGGGCGCGCGCGGCGGGCTACGGCTCGCCTACGACGGCGAGGACGACACGCCGGCGACCAGGCGATAGCCGCCGACGAACCGGCGGGTCGTGCCGTACGATCCGCGTGCGGCGCTCGCATCCCGTCATCCTTTCCTGCTCACTTCATCCGTTCCTGCGCGCCGTCCCGGCCGCGCGTGCCGACAATCATCTCACCTTCATCCCCCAGGAGCGGATCGTGTTCGTGATTTTCGGAGCATCAGGCAACGTCGGCTTGTCGACCGTGACGACCCTGCGTCAGGCAGGCCATCCCGTGCGCGCGGTGCTGCGCGACGCACGCCAGCGAGAACGCTTCGCGCAACTCGGCTGCGACGTGGCGATCGCCGATCTGACGGACGCTCGCGCGGTCGCCGCGGCGATCGACGGCGCGCAAGCCGTGCAGATGCTGTGTCCGGTGCCCGTCGCCGACAGCGACCCGGCTGCGACGATGGAGCGGACGATCGACATCGTGACTGGCGCACTCGCCGCGAATCCGCCGCCGGCGCTGCTCGCGCTGTCGGACTACGGCGCGGAGCGCGACGGCAACACGGGCATCACGCGGCTCTTTCATTACCTGGAGGCGCGGCTGAACACGGTCCCGACGCAGCTCACGCTGCTGCGCTCGGCCGAACACCTGCAGAACTGGACACGCGTGTTGCCCGTCGCGCTCGGGACCGGCGTGCTGCCGAGCTTTCATCATCCGGTCGACAAGCTGTTCCCGACGGTCTGGGCGCCCGACGTGGGTGTCGCGGCGGCGCGGCTGCTGCTCGATCGGACCGAAGCCGGCAACGGGCCGCGTATCGTCAGCATCGAAGGACCGCGGCGCGTGAGTGTGCGGGACATCGCCGAAACGTTCGCCGCGAAAGCCGATCGCGAGATCGTCGCGCACGAACTACCTCGTGACGCATGGACCGCGACGCTATTGCGCGCGGGGCTCAGCGAACGCCACGCACAACTGATCGTCGATCTGTACGACGTGCACAACGCGGGGCAGATCGATGTCGAGGCCGGCGTATCGGAGCGGGTGTACGGCACGACGGCACCGGTGGAGGCGCTCGCCGCGCTGGTGCGCGAACACGCGCGGTGAGCGACGCGGCGGCCGAAAGGGCGCGCGATGCGCGTTACACCGGCCGCCGCACCCGGCTCAACACCACATACGCGACCGACCCGATCACGATCCCCCAGAACGCGGAACCGAGCCCGAGCCACGTCATCCCCGATGCGGTCGCGAGGAACGTGATCACCGATGCTTCGCGATGATCCTCGTCCTCGAAGATGCCGTGCACGTTCGCGCCGATCGCGCCGATCAGCGCGAGCCCCGCAAGGATCGCGACGAAGGCCTTCGGCAGCGCGAAGAACAGCGTGACGATCGTCCCCGCGAAAAGCCCGCCGATCAGGTAGATCACTCCGTTCGCGAGGCCCGCGATATAGCGCCGGTCCGGATCCTCGTGCGAGTCCTTGCCGGTGCAGAGCGCCGCGGTGATCGCCGCGACGACGATCGTGATCCCGCCGAAGCACGCGACGACGAGCGACATCACGCTGGTCGCGGTGATGATCGGCCGGGCGCTCGTGTGATAGCCCGACACGCGCAGGATCGTCATGCCCGGCAGGAACTGGCCGGTGAGACTGACGACGACGAGCGGCAGCGCGAGGCTGAGCGTGGTGCCCAGCGTCCATTCGGGCGCGATGAAGATCGGCCGCGCGATGCTCGGCGACACGCTGCCGAGCTGCGTCATGCCGAGCAGCGTCGCGAGTGCGGCGCCCGTCAGCAGCACCAGCACGATGCTGTAGCGCGGCAGCAGGCGCTTGAAGATCACGTAGGCTGCGATCATCCCGAACCCGAGCACCGGCTGCGCGGTCGCGGCGGAGAACGCGTGCATGCCGAACGGCAGCAGGATGCCGGCCATCATCCCGCAGGCGATGCCGCGCGGAATGTGGCGCACGAGCCGGTCGAAATAGCCGGTGATGCCGATCACGAGGATGATCAGCGCGGCCGTGATGTACGCGCCGACGGCCTGGTTCAGCGTCAGTTGCGGAAAGAGGCCGACGAGCAGCGCGGTGCCGGGCGCCGACCACGCGGTCACGACCGGCACCTTCAGCTTCCAGCTCGCGAACAGCCCCGAGATGCCCGCGCCGATCGAGATCGCCCAGACCCACGACGTCACCATCGCGTCGGACGCATGCGCGGCCTGCGACGCCTGGAAGAAGATCGCGAGCGGGCCCGCATAGGAAATCAGCACTGCGAGAAAGCCCGCGGTGATCGCGGAGACGGACCAGTCGTTGCCGATCGAGCGGATCGCGCCGGGCGAGGTGTTCGGTTGCATCGTCGTAGGGGAGTGCGGCGCGCGGCCGGAAGGCTGAGCCGGGGCGAATGATTGTTGGAAGTCCCGGACGAGCCGTCATTCTGGGCATTGCCGATGGAATTGGCAATTCGCCGAGGAAGATCGATATTGTCGGCTTTTCGTAAGGAACGTGGCGCGGCCGGATGGCCTTGCCGGTGCGCGGTCGACTCGGGCGGCGTCACGACGCGGCGCGGCCCGTTCGAGCATCACGTACTGATCTGAAGATAGCCGTCGACCGCGGCCACTTTCGCGCCGCTGCCGGTCGACAGCGACGCCGTGCCCTGGTCGAACGGATGCACGGGCGTGTCGGTCGGCGTCCATGCATGGCGCGCCAGCAGTTCGCGATACCCGCCCCGAATCACGAAGCCGCCGCATTTTTCCGCATACGCGTCGCGCCGCATCCGGTACGCGCGCGGCAGGTCGTACCACGGCAGCTTCGGCAGGTCGTGATGCACGAGGTGATAGTTGTTGTTCAGGTACAGCAGCCGCATCGCGAAGCCGGCTTCGTTGATCACGATGCGCGCCTTCGGATGTCGCGCGGCGCGGTGCTCGAACAGCGAACGGATCATCGCGAGCGACAGCGCGGGCCATGTGACCGCCAGCAGGTAGTACCACCACGGCACGCCGATCGCCCACTGCAACCCTGCGAGCAGCGCGACCACGCAGGCGGCGTGCGTGATCCACATCCGCAGATAGCGGAAGTCGCCGCGCCGGAATGTGCGGAACGTGTCGGCGAACATCGCGACGACGCTCGTGGGCGGCCCGAACACGAGACGTCCGACGAAGGTGGTGCGTGCAACCGTCAGTGCGCGACGCCAGCGCGGCAGCCGCGCCCACTGCTCGCGCGACACGTAGTTCGTTTCCGGGTCGACGCCCGGCACGGTCAGGTCCTCGTCGCGGTGATGATCGAGGTGCGTGTCGCGGTACAGCGTGTACGGATACCAGATCGTCAGCGGCGGATAGCCGAGCAGCCGGTTCACGAACGCGGAACGCGTCGGATGGCCGTGCAGCAGCTCGTGCTGCAGCGACATGTGCCACGCGCCGAGCAGGATCAGCGGCGGCGTCGCGGCCGCGAGCGGCAGGCGTCCGGCGCGCACGAGCAGCAGCACGGCGAGCCAGCCGCTGTAGATCGCGACGACCAGCAGCCAGGTCGGCCACTCGGTGCGGGCGGTGAAGCGGGCGTCGAGCGTGGCGATCGCGCGCGCGTGGTCGACGTCGAAGTATTCGGCCATGGTGCTGAGGCGGGATGAAACGGGTAGTGCGGGCGACGCGGGAAGCGGACGATCGCGCCGGTGCGGGGCGCGATGCGGTTGGCCGACAGGCGTCGCGGCGCGCGGTCGACCGCTACAGCGGCATGCGACCGCGTTGCGACAGTGGAACGCTAACCGGGCTGCATCGTCAGGCCAACCAAGCAATTCGCATTTGCTTATCGCCGCGCGACCGATAAGCATTGGCAGCCTCCGCCGGGTGCCGAACCTTGCCGAAATATGGGCGAACCGGCTTTCTCCCGGGCGCCTCCGATGCGTAGAATGCGCGCATGAGCCAATGGATCGCCGGACTGCCGATGTACAACGTGACGCCGCGCCACGCCGCACTGTGGCGTGCATTGCTGCGTGATGCGCTCGACGCACTCGCGCGCACCGGCGGGCCTGCCGGCGTCGTGCTGCTCGACGAGCCGTTCGGCGATCTGCACGCGCTGTGGCGGCGCAACGACCTGCTGTTGTCGCAGACGTGCGGCTATCCATACCGGATGCTCGGCTTGCGCGATGCCGTGCACCTGATCGCGACACCGGCCTTCGATGCGCCCGGCTGCGACGGCGCGTGCTACAGCAGCGTGCTCGCCGTGTCGGCGCGCGTGCATGCGGGCGGTGCGACGACGCTGGCGGCCTGTCGCGGATTGCGGGCCGCATTCAACGGCGACGATTCGCACAGCGGGATGAACGCGTTCCGGCATGCGGTCGCGCCGCATGCGCATGACGGACGTTTCTTCGGTTCGGTCGTGTCGTTCGGCGCGCACCTGAACGTGCTGCGCGCATTGGCGGCCGGCGCTGCCGATTGCGCGGCGATCGACTGCGTGACGTTCGCGTACGTGCGCGATGCGTTGCCCGAGCTGTTGAACGAGATCCGGATCATCGGCATGACGGCGTCGGCGCCGGGGTTGCCGTTGATCGCGTCGAAGGCGCTGGAACGGGGGCGGGTGGAGGCGTTGCGGGATGCGCTCGATCACGCGGTCGCGGTCGATCCGGAACGGGCGAACGTGCTGCGGCTGAAGGGATTCGAGCGCCTGCCGCCGGGCGCGTACGACACGATTGCCCGGTTCGCGCGGGACGCGGCCGCGCATGGGTATCCCGAGCTGGCGTGATGCGGCGGCGCGGCTGCCGTGACAGACGCGCCGCTCGAGGTCACTCCTCGTCCATCAACCGGACCTTGACCCGCTTGCCCTTGATCTTCCCCGCATTGAGCTTGCGCAGCGCGTCGTGCGCGACGCCGCGCTCGATCGCGACATAAGTCGAGAACTCGGTCACATTGATCTTGCCGATCTGCTTGCCGTCGAACCCTGCATCGCCGGTCAGCGCGCCGAGCACGTCGCCCGGGCGGATCTTGTCCTTGCGCCCGCCGAGGATCTGCAGCGTTTCCATCGGCGGCAGCAGCGTGTCGTTGCCGGCCGGCTTCAGTTCCGCGAGCGGATGCCATTCGACTTCGCGCTTCAGCGCCTGCTCGATCGCGCCCACGCGGCCCATCTCATCCATGCTGGCGAGGCTCAGCGCCCAGCCTTCCTGGTCCGCGCGGCCGGTGCGGCCGATGCGGTGCACATGCACCTCGGGATCGGGCGTCACGTCGACGTTGATCACCGCCTCGAGTTGCGCGATGTCGAGCCCGCGCGCGGCGACGTCGGTGGCGACCAGCACCGAGCAGCTGCGGTTCGCGAACTGGATCAGCACCTGGTCGCGCTCGCGCTGTTCGAGCTCGCCGTGCAGCGCGAGCGCGTGGAAGCCCTGCGCGTGCAGCACGTCGAGCAGGTCCCGGCATTGCTGCTTGGTATTGCAGAACGCGATCGTGCTCACCGGCCGGTAGTGGTTCAGCAACTGGCCGACCGCGTGCAGACGTTCGGTTTCCGCCACTTCGTAGAAGCGCTGGCGGATCTTGCTGTTGTCGTGGCGCTCCTCGAGCTTCACTTCCTTCGGGTTGCGCAGGAACTGCTGGCTCAGCTTCGCGATGCCGTCCGGATAGGTCGCCGAGAACAGCAGCGTCTGGCGCGTCGTCGGGCACATCCGTGCGACCTTCGCGATGTCGTCGAAGAAGCCCATGTCGAGCATCCGGTCGGCTTCGTCGAGCACGAGCGTGTTCAGCGCGTCGAGCTTCAGGTTGCCGCGGTCGAGGTGATCCATGATGCGGCCGGGCGTGCCGACGACGATATGCGCGCCGTGTTCGAGGCTCTGCGCCTGCGGGCGCATCGGCGTGCCGCCGCACAGCGTCAGCACCTTCACGTTTTCCTCGGCGCGCGCGAGGCGGCGCACTTCCTGCGCGACCTGGTCGGCGAGCTCGCGCGTCGGGCACAGGACCATCGCCTGCACGTCGAAGCGGCGCGTGTCGAGGCGCGCCAGCAGCGCGAGCGAGAACGCGGCGGTCTTGCCGCTGCCCGTCTTCGCCTGTGCGATCAGGTCGTGGCCGGCCAGCGCGATCGGCAGGCTCGCGGCCTGGATCGGCGTCATGTCGACGTAGCCGAGCTGCGTGAGGTTCGCGAGCGCGGCGGGCGTCAGCGGCAGCGCGCTGAAGGGCGTGGCGGTCGGCTGGGTCATTCCACGTCTCCGAGGTAAGGGCGGCCGGCCATCTGCTCGTAGACGACCGTGCCGTCTTCCGCGTCGAAGCGCTCGAGATAGTTGCGCGCGCCGCACAGCGGGCAGCGGAACAGCAGCCCCTGGCCTTCGTCCTTGATTACGACGTCGGACGTCTCCCACTGCGTGCCGCAGCTCTGGTTTCTGCAGGTAAACACGGTCATTCTCCAGCTGAATTCGGTTGGTGGCGCGCCCGGCGGGCGCGGCAACGGGGTGCGGCGCTCGCGCGGCTCGGGCGCGGGCCGCACCGGCGGTCGCGTGGACCGCGTCGATGCGGGGGGTGGATCGGGGGCGACAGCGTCGCGCGTGCCCGCAATTCTAGCGGATGCGGAGGGGCGGTAGCGGAGACCGGTGGCGGACGACCGTTAGCGGTCGATCGGCAGTGGCCGTGCCGGCTGTCGGCAACCGGTGAGAACGCCGCCGGCCGGTGCGCGCGGCCTCGCCCGCATCGGCCATGTAAAACGGCCGCCCCGGAGGGCGGCCGTGCGATGCGATGAAACGGGGCCGGACGCGTTACAGCGCCATGTCGGCCGATGCCTTCGCAGGGCGCGCCGGGGCCGAGCCCGTCGCTTGCGACGGCGTCGTCAGGTCGATCTTCGGCGGCGGCGACAACTGCAGCACGTCGCTCGTATAGGTCCATTCCTCGACGACCTTCGCCGGGCTGTCGTTCAGCTTCGTGCCGTAGCTCGGCACGATCTGGCGGAGCTTCTGCTGCCATTCGGGCGTCGCGACCTTGTCCTTGAACACCTTCTGCATCAGGTTCAGCATGATCGGCGCCGCCGTCGACGCGCCCGGCGATGCGCCGAGCAGGCCCGCGATGCTGCCGTCCTGCGAGCTGACGATCTCGGTGCCGAGCTTCAGCACGCCGCCCTTCTTCGGGTCGCGCTTGATGATCTGCACGCGCTGACCGGCCTGCCACAGGCGCCAGTCTTCCTTCTTCGCGTCGGGGAAATATTCCTTCAGCGCGTTGAAACGGTCGTCGTCGGACAGCATCAGCTGGCCGGCCAGGTACTGGACGAGCGGGAATTCGTCGACGCCCACGCGCATCATCGGCGCGACGTTGTGCAGGTTGGTGCTCTTCGCGAGGTCGAAGTACGAGCCGTTCTTCAGGAACTTGGTCGAGAACGTCGCGAACGGCCCGAACAGGATGATCTTCTTGCCGTCGATGATTCGCGTGTCGAGGTGCGGCACCGACATCGGCGGCGAGCCGACCGACGCCTTGCCGTACGCCTTCGCGAGGTGCCGCTTCACGACCTCGGGGTTGTCGGTCACGAGGAACGAGCCGCCGACCGGGAACGCGCCGTAGTCCTTCGCCTCGGGGATGCCCGACGCCTGCAGCAGGTGCAGCGCACCGCCGCCCGCGCCGATGAACACGAACTTCGCGTCGACGGCCTGCGGCGGTTCGTCCGAGTGCAGCTTGACCCACGACACGTGCCACGTGCCGTCCGCGTTGCGCGAGATCTCGCGCACTTCGCTCGACAGCGACAGCGTGAAGTTCGGCTGCGTCTTCAGGTAGCCGACGAACTGGCGCGTGATCTCGCCGAAGTTCACGTCGGTGCCGATCGGCGTCCAGGTGGCGGCGACTTTCTGCGAGCGGTCGCGGCCTTCCATCATCAGCGGCACCCACTGCTTGATCTGGTCGTAGTCTTCCGAATACTGCATCCCGCGGAACAGCGGGCTCGCCTGCAGCGCGTCGTAGCGCTTCTTCAGGAAGCGGGCGTTGTCGTCGCCCCAGACGAAGCTCATGTGCGGCGTCGAGTTGATGAACGAATGCGGGTTCTTCAGCACGCCCTGGCGGACCTGCCAGGCCCAGAACTGGCGCGAGATCTGGAACGACTCGTTGATCTCGATCGCCTTCGAGATGTCGACCTTGCCGTCCGCCTTCTCCGGCGTGTAGTTCAGCTCGGCGAGCGCCGAGTGGCCGGTGCCCGCGTTGTTCCAGCCGTTCGAGCTTTCCAGCGCGACGCCTTCGAGGCGCTCGACCATCGTCATCGACCAGTCGGGCTGGAGCTCGTGCAGCCAGACGCCGAGCGTCGAGCTCATGATGCCGCCGCCCACCAGCAGGACGTCGACCTTCTTCGTATCGGCGGCGTGCGCGGACGACGCGGCCACGCACAGCGCGAGCGCCGACAGTATTACCCGTAACGTTTTGATCACAGCAGATCCCTCTTCAACTTGAATGTATCGGTTTGCCATGCCGCCTGGCCGATGCCGAATCGCAACCGGCTCGCGCATCCGGAGATCCGGACCGCGAATCCGGAATTCCGGATCGACCGTGTTCGCCGTTGCATTTGCGCACGCGCAGCCGTCGCCAAGGACACCTTCGGATCGGCTTGTCGCAGGCTGGAAATCGCCTGCGTCGCGATGGCGCGCAACGCGCCGGGGCCCTCGCGGCAAGCCTGCGCGGACGGCGCTTCGGGCTGCGTGGAAAGGGGCCGCGCACGACGCGTGTTGCGGGGGCGGTATGTCAAGGGGCGCGTAATGTAACCGAACTCGTTTGCTGTGTCACAAACGAAAAATGCCCTTGTTTTTGTGGGGTTTTTTGCGTGTCCGGGATTCCGGAACGAGGGTCGCCGGAACCGGAAAAGATGTGGATAACCGAGCGGGAGCGGGATGGAATGCGGACGCGTCATGTCGCGGCATCGCGCCGCGACATGATCGCTTTACGTCCAGTCACCTCACGTCACTTCGCGAAATTGTTGTGGCAAAACTGCTCGTACGCTTGCGCCGAATTCGAGAAACCCTTCTGCTTCGCGAGTTCCCACGGGCGTTCGCATTGCTGGGTCTGTTCGCACCACGAATAGCCGGCCGAGCCGATGCAGCCGTGCGCGTCGCGATCGCCGCCGACCATCTGCGGGGCGGCCGGCGTGGCAGGTTGGGCAGGCGTCGACGAAGCGGCCGGTGCGGACGATTGCGCCGCACAGGCGCTCAGTGCGAGTGCGCAGACGATCGTTGCGGCAAGCGAGGCGGAAGGTAGAAGACGTTTCATCGGTAGCGCTCCATGGAATGACGATCGACAGCGGATGCCCGCGCGCGGGCGCATGACGACAACATGAACGATCACGCATCCGGCACCGGCACGCGCGACGAGAACTTGACCTCGCGCAGCGCGAGGCTCGACTGGATCGACGACACGCCGGCCTGCTTTCTCAGCACGCGTTCGACGAATTCCGCGTACGCGTCGAGATCGGCCGCGACGACCTGCAGGATGTAGTCGGCCGCGCCGGTGATCTTGTGGCACGACGTCACTTCGTCGTGACGCCGCATCACCTCCTCGAAGTGATCCGGATCCTGGTCCGAATGCATGTTGAACGTGACCTGCACGAACGCGAACACGTTCATGCCGAGCGCGCGCCGGTCGAGGTTCGCCTGGTAGCCGGTGATCACGTGCTCGTCCTCGAGCCGCTTGCGGCGGCGCCAGCACGGCGTGACGCTCAGCGACAGCTTCTCGCCGAGCGTCGCGTTCGACAGCGCGCCGTCTTCCTGCAGCAGGCGGAGCATCGCGCGGTCGACGCCGTCCAGTTCCACCGAAGCGCGATTTTTGCTCATTCCCGGGTCTCCGTAGACGGTTTTCTCAAAATTGTACGAAACGAAGGGGTGGAAAGCAAAGTTATTGCCGGCCGGCATCAATAGACTGTTTTCACCCCTCACAGCCTTCACTGCAACGGTCAACCATGCTCACGGTCTACAGCAGCGATCACCATCTGCATCGCGGCGTCGAACTGAAGGACGGCGCGATCACCGATTCGTTCGAGAACCCCCTGCGCGCCGAGACGGTGCTCGCGCAGGTCCGCGCGGCCGGCCTCGGCGACGTGATCGCGCCGCGCGCGTTCGACCGCGCGTGCTATGCCGGCGCGCACAGCGCGCGCTATGTCGAGTTCCTCGCCGGCGCGTGGGACGAATGGACCGCGACCGGCCGCACCTGCCAGGCGCTGCCGCTCGTGTGGCCGGTGCGCGCGATGCCGTCGTCGGCGACGCTGCCCGACTTCATCGACGGCAAGCTCGGCTTCTTCGCGATGGACGCCGGCGCGCCGATCAACGCGGGTACGTGGGACGCGGTGAGCGCGAGCGCGAACTCGGCGCTCACCGGCGCCGACCTGCTGTCGAACGGCGGCGCGCGCGCGGCGTTCGCGCTGTGCCGCCCGCCCGGCCACCATGCGGGCCGCGAGTACATGGGCGGCTACTGCTACCTGAACAACGCGGCGATCGCCGCGCAGCACGGCATCGCGAGCGGCGCGGCGCGCGTCGCGGTGCTCGACGTCGACTTCCACCACGGCAACGGCACGCAGGACATCTTCTACGACCGCGCGGACGTGCTGTTTGCGTCGATCCACGGCGAGCCGCCGGTGTCGTATCCGTACTTCTCCGGCTACGCGGACGAGCGCGGCAGCGGCGCGGGCGAGGGCTTCAACCTGAATCTGCCGCTGCCGAAGGGCACGCAGTGGGACACCTACGCGGCGGCGCTCGACCACGCGGCCGCCGCGATCGCCGCGCATGCGCCCGACCTGCTCGTCGTGTCGCTCGGCGTCGACACGTTCGAGCACGACCCGATCAGCCATTTCCGCCTGCGCTCGCCCGACTACCTGCGCGTCGGCGAAGCGCTCGCGCGCCTGAATCTGCCGACGCTGTTCGTGATGGAAGGCGGCTACATGGTCGAGGAAATCGGTATCAACGCGGTGAACGTGCCGCTCGGTTTCGAAGGGCGCGCGTGACCGTATCGCTTTGCCTTTGACGAACGACGATCCAATCACGAACGAAGAGCGACAAGGAAGGAGACGAACATGAATCGACATCGGAACAAGACGGCATGCGCGATCGTGGTCGCGCAGGCGTGCGCATGGTCCGCGCTGCCCGCGCACGCGGACGGGATCGTGCGCATCGGGCACGTCGCGCCGCTGACCGGTGCGATCGCGCACCTCGGCAAGGACAGCGAGAACGGTGCGCGGCTCGCGGTCGAGGAGATCAATGCGAAGGGGCTCGTGATCGGCGGCAAGAAGGTCACGCTGCAGCTCGACGCGCAGGACGACGCGGGCGACCCGCGCACCGCGACGCAGGTCGCGCAGCGGCTCGTCGACGACAAGGTGGTCGGCGTCGTCGGCCATCACAACTCGGGCACGTCGATTCCGGCGTCGCGCGTCTATCGCGACGGCGGCGTCGTACAGATCTCGCAGGCCGCGACCAACCCGATGTACACGCAGCAGGGCTTCAAGACCACCTATCGCGTCGTCGCGACCGATGCGCAGCAAGGGCCCGCGCTGGCGATGTATGCGGCGAAGCAGCTCGGCATCAGGACGGTGGCCGTGGTCGACGATTCGACCGCGTACGGGCAGGGCCTCGCGACCGAGTTCGAGAAGGCGGCGAAATCGGCCGGGATGAAGGTCATCTCGCGCGACGCGACCAACGACAAGGCGATCGACTTCCGCGCGATCCTCACGAAGATCAAGGGCGAGAACCCCGACGCGATCATGTACGGCGGGATGGATGCGACGGGCGGCCCGCTCGCGAAGCAGGCACGTCAGCTCGGCCTGCGCGCGAAGATCCTCGCCGGCGACGGCGTATGCTCGACCGACCTGCCGAAGCTCGCGGGTCCGGCGTCGGACAATGTCGTGTGCTCGGAAGCCGGCATCGCGCTCGAGAAGATGCCGGGCGGCGCGGCGTTCGTGAAGCGTTACGAAGCGCGCTACCACCAGCCGATGCAGGTGTACGCGCCGTTCTCGTACGACGCGGTGTACATCATCGTCGACGCGATGCAGCGCGCGAATTCGACGGACCCGGCCAGGGTGCTGGCCGCGATGCCGGCGACCGACTATCGCGGCGTGATCGGCGAAACGAGCTTCACGCCGCAAGGCGACCTGAAGCACGGCGCGATCTCGGTGTTCACGTACCAGAGCGGCAGGAAGGCGCTGCTCGATATCGTCAGGATGTGACGCAGGCGGGGCGCGCCGCGCTGTGCTGCATGCGCGGTGGTGCGCCCCGACGTGTTACGACGCCTGTACGCGGCGCGGCTCGACCTGCTGCGGCTGTCGTTCGACGTCGTGCACGATGTGCAGCTCGCGCGTGCGGATCGGCAGCGCGCAGTCCGCGTCGGCGAGCGTCTTGCGCACCTGGCGCGCGAGGCGCCAGCGCATCGCCCAGAACTTGTCCGTGTGCGTCCACACGCGCATGTTCGCGACCGCCGTGCTGTCGTCGAAGCGCATCACCATCACGTCCGGCGCGGGATCCTGCAGCACGTCGGGATCGGCTTCGGCCAGCGCGCGCAGCGCATCGAGCGCGCGATCGATGTCGTCGTGCACGGACACTTCCACTTCGAGATCGAGACGGCGGGTCGGATTGCGCGTGTAGTTACGGATCGAGCTGCCCCACAGCGCGCTGTTCGGCACGTATTCGCAGATGCCGTCCGGCTTCGTCAGCCGCGTCATGAAGAGCCCGACCTCGTCCACCGTCCCCGCGACACCCGTGCCGCCGTCGATGTAGTCGCCCACCTTGAACGGCCGCAGCAGCAACAGCATGATGCCGGCCGCGATGTTCTGCATCGTGCCTTGCAGCGCGAGCCCGATCGCGAGGCCGGCCGCGCCGAGCACCGCGACGATGCTCGCGGTTTCGATGCCGAGCTGTGAAAGCGCACCGACGATCGCGACGATGCGGATGCCCCACACGGCGACGTCGCAGAGGATCGGACGCAGCGTGTCGTCGACGCGCTCCTTGTTCGTGAGCAGCCGGCTCAGCCAGTTGCCGATGCGCTTCGACAGCCACCAGCCCGCGACGAGTAGCGCGAGGGCGGCGCAGAGCCTGAGCGAAAGCGTGGACAACGCGTTCCACAGGAACGTCCAGCGTTCCGGATGAAGATGATCGAGAAACATGACGGGATTCCGGTTTGAGGACAGAAGGCGCGACGGGTGGCGTCGTCCGCCGTGGTCGGGCGGGCATCCGCTCATGCGTCGGCCGCCCTCGACTGTACACGCCACGGGGTAGTTCGCGCGAATGCATGGGGGCCGGATCTCACGTGTCGGCGCCGTGAAATCGCGATTTGGTGTGTGTACTAAGCGAGTATTCAAACAAATCGGATTTGTCCTATTTAGCTATGTTGGCCGTGCCGATACACTCGCTTCCAGGCTACCGGATCGCGATGATCGTTCCTCCGCGATAACCGGTTTCCCCCTCCTTTTTCATTGATAGCGAGTGACGACGCAATGCGGCTTGACCTGTGTTTACGTCTCGCACGCGAACAAGGTCGGCCCGCGCGCTGCGGCGCCATCCGCTTTCCGATTCGCCGCGCGCTGGTGCGCGGTGTCGTTGCCGCGGCGTGGCTTGCCGGCATGCAGGGTGCGGTGGCGTGGGCGTCTTCCGATGCCACGCCGTTTTCGCCTGTAACGGCGCAAACGGCCGACCTTGTCGACGTGCCTTTTTTCAGTTCCGCCCGGACCATCTGGGGCGGCTTGCTGGCATCGACCGCCGTGCCGCGTGTCGCGCTGGAGCCGCGTGCGACGAGCGCTTCGGTCACATTCGCGATGCGTACCGGTGCATGTGCGCCGTACGTCATCCTCTGCGATGCGGCACGCGATGCGATCGAGCGCGATTACGCGGCCCGCTTCGCGTACGGTTTTGCCTCGCCGCTTCCGGCAATCGGTGTTCGGCCGGCATTCGACGCGCGTCATGTCGATCTGGCGTCCGCCGAGCCGTTCTTGCTCACGGAGCAGGAGAGCGGCACGCGAGCCGGCGCGATCACCGGCAGCCTGCGCGCGTCGCTCGCGAGTGCCGATCTGCCAGCCGGCGTTGACGCGCAGATCACGCGCATGCTGGCCGGGCGGATCGATTCAACGCAGCGCGGCGCGATTGGCGATACCTTCCGCGTCGCCTTCGAGCCGGACGACAGCGCGACCCTGCCGGGCAGCGTGCGCGTGACGGCGCTCGACATCCGCTTTCGCGGCCAGCGCGTCGCGGGCGTGTGGTTCGCGCCGCAGGCTGGTTCGCCAGGCGCCTACTACGATCTCGACGGCATGCCGCTCGCCGGCGCGCGGTTCGCGATGCCGGTCAACGCAACGCGGGTCAGCTCACGATTCGGCGCGCGTGTGCATCCGGTCACCGGCGCGCGTCACGTCCATTCCGGCGTGGATCTGGCCGCGCCGACGGGCCGTGCCGTCCACGCGTCGGAGCGCGGGGTCGTGACTTTCATCGGCACCGAGCCGGGTGGCTACGGCAAGTACGTGGTGATTCGGCACGACGGCGGCTATGCGTCGTATTACGCGCACCTGTCGGCATTCGAGCCGACGCTGCGAACCGGCGCGCGGGTCGTGCGCGGCCAGCGTGTCGGCGCCGTCGGCAGCACAGGCACCGCGACCGGCCCGCATCTGCACTTCGAGGTGCGGCGACATGCCCGTCTCGTGGATCCGATCGAACTGGTGCAGGCGGCCAGCGCGGCGAAACTGAAGGGCGAGCAGCGGGTCGCGTTCAACCGCGTGGCCCACGCCGCGCGCACACAGTTGGCCGCGGCCACGTGGGCGCCGCCGCTCGCGATGTCGCAATCCGGCGCACCGAACGACGGCTGACCGTCGAGCCCAAGCCGGTCGCCGCGGCCGGCGTCGACGCGCACCTCGGTGCGGCGTACCAAAGCAAACCGCCACGCCGGGCGGCGTGGCGATGGTTGGCAGGATGCGGCCGCTTAGCCGAGCGGCCAGTTCAGGATCGCGATGCCGTCGTTGTAATCGCCATCCGTTCCGTCTTCCGACCCGACGAGCCCGAAGTAGGTCTTCTTGAAGATGTCGACCTGACGCGAACCGATCTTCGACGGTTTGCCGTTCGCCGTCACCACCACGCGCACCTTCCCTTTGCCCGAGTTCACGATCTGCGTGTTCAGGTTCGCGTCCTGCGTGCCCGCGCCCTGGAACGTCGCGGCCGGCTTCGCGTTGTCATCGACGTAGACTTCGATCGTCTGCTGCGCGGACGAATTGACCAGCGCCGTCACGCCGAACGCGATGTTCGGCGGCAGATTGAAGATGCCGTCGCGTTCGCCGCCGCCGGTCGTCGTGCCCGGCTGGGTGGGCTGCGGTTGCGGCGTCGCTTTCGAGAAGTAATTGACCACCGCGCCGACGCCGAACTTTGCCGCGGCCCCGGGCAGCACGCCGGGCGCGCCGGCCCACGTCACCGTGCAGGCGACGACTTGCCCCGCCGCATCGGCCTTCACCTTGTTCTGCCAGCTGCCGACGTCGAAGCTGTACGGGATGGTCGCGATGTCGACGAACACATCGTATTGCGGCAGCTTTTCCACGAGCTGCGTGGTCATGAACTGGCGCATCCGGTCGAGCACCGCCTGGTCGCCGTTCGCCTGTACGGCGGTTGCATCGTTGCCGGCGAGTTGCAGCAGTGCGTAAAGATCGTCATGGGTAAACGGTTGTGACATGTCGTCCTCGTCTCGATGATAGGTCTCGCGTCGCGCGGCCGGCGAGTGGATCCCGCCGTTGTCGCGCACGGAGTACAGCGTGGGACTGCAAATGACTGCTCGAATGAATCGATTCGCAATGTGTGGTTGACCCCGGCGCTATTGCGGAGTCAGCCCTGCGATCGATCGGTAAGGCGCTTCACCGTGTCACGCAAACGTTTGCTGTTTTAAACACGGTTCGGCCAGCATGGCGAAAAATAAATAAAAAAATATTCGGCCGGGAATGGAAATTGTTCAGAAAATCGAAAGCTGAAACAGTCCGATTTAATGGCGTGAATTCGATTGATTGTCGATCGATATAATCGCGAAATTATATCGATGCATGTCGCGAATTATTGAATGATGGGTGGCGCAGGCGGGAAGGGAGGGAGGATCCGGCTTCGGAGCAGGCGCTCGGCGTTCGCATATGGCAGCGTGTTGTTTCAACATCGTCTTTCTCTGTCGTGGCCGCGCCCACCGGCCACCACCGAACGCCCACGCCGAAGCCGGATCGCAACGGGAGGGGTGTGCGGCGCCGGCGAAGGTTGATGACCGGCTCACTCCGAACTTGAACAAGACACTCCACCGGCACCACACCCGATAAGCATATCGACCCGCTGTCGCGGCGCCTATCGGACGAGGCTGATTCTTGCGCGCAATATCGCAACACGCTGGCCTGATATACCTGACAGGCGATCAATTTCGAGATTAGCGGTATCGTGCACGCAACGCGCGCGCCCGATGTTCGGCGGCTTTTTTGATTCAACCGGCCCGTTGCGGGGCCCTCACGAGGACAGTGCGATGACGAAACCCGATATTCTGAAAGGCGACATCAAGGAGCAGGCCCAGGAAGCAGACCGTCACAACCTGGCGCGGCCCGCGGTGAATGGCGCACTGTGGGCGCGCGGCCTGACGACGCAGCGCGTGGCCGACCTGTTCAGAACGCTGCCGGGCCTGCCGGGACACTGGATGCAGTTGCAGAACGAGGTCAACGCCGGGAATCGCTATTTCTATGGTGTCCAGAACGGCCACCAGACCACTGACGAAGGAAAGGAACTGATCCGCTGGATCGCCGACGCGGTGGTCAGCGCTGCGCACAAGGCGGGGTTCGATTTTCCGTTGCAGCAGCTTCGGTTTACGGCCGATACCGGGTGGCTGAAGCTGCAGCGGGTGTCGGGACGGGTGATGGTGTTGTCGCGGCCTTGAGATCGAAGGCGTGCGCCGCGACGCCGGATCGTCATCGGATCGGTGGCGCGAGCGTGTCGATGGCAGCCCATGATGTCATCGCCGGCCGTTCGCCCGGATGTCCGACGCCGTCGGTATCGCCGGCATAGCGCGGCGGAGCATGCGGTTCGGCAAGGCCGGACGTCGGGTCGGGGGAGACTATTCCCGAACCCGCACGCCATGCGTGCATGAGTCATACGCATCGCGGCGCGATCGTCGCGGTTGCCTGAGCACGAACGCCATCGGCAAGCCGAACAGCAGGATCCATCGCACCGTGTAGTACACCATGACGTTCGAGTCGAACAGAAAGAACAGGAACGGCAGCGGCCACATCACGGCCCGCAGCGGCAGCCATCTGCGAGAGCGGATGCCCGTGTTGTTTTGCACGACAAGCAGAATGGCGGGAATCGCAAACGCCAAAACGAATCCCGCGATGCCGAAGTTCACCAGGAATTCCCCCGGCATGCCGAACAACAGGGTTGTCTTGTCGAGCGCGGTGCGCTCGAAATCGCGCATGATCTCGGTTTTTTCCAGCGCGAACGTGTCGGGGCGATCATTCCACAGCGCACTCGGAACGATCGACGCGATCGCACCGACGAAGCTTCGCCCCATCGGGTACGTATAGGTCGGTTGCGCGACCGTATCGATCGCCAGTGCCTGCACGTCGAAGCGCGACAGATCCCGAAACAGGAACACGCTGACCGGCCCCATGCTCAACTCGAGATCGCGCTGCTCGGCAAACCGCTGCGACAGATTCGCGATGTCGTCGTAGCCGAGGCCGAATTTCAGCGGCATCAGCAGCAGGCCGGTCAGCGCCACGCCGGTACCGGCGATCCCGATCGTGCGCGGACTGATTCGCGCGATGAAGCTGTGATGGATGAACAGTGCGAACACCAGCACGAAGACGACACCCTGGCGACTCCCCGCGATGCCGGACGACAGCCAGCCCAGCACGCCGAGCTGAACGTACGCCATGGCCGTCAGCACGACGCTGCGGCGGCGTCGCATCATGAGGCAGACGAATATCCACAGCGGCGACGTGTTGGCCAGTGCCTGAATGACCCCCAAACCGCGAAACGGATCGTTGTCGGTGCCGGTTTGCTCGACGCGCGTGTCGTACAGCTCGACGATTCGTGCGTAACCGCCCAGCTTGACGTAGATGAACGCGAGCGCACCGAGGGACAGCAACGCGAACAGATAGGCGAGGCTGCTGACGCGCATGCCGGGTTCGAACCGCAATTCGGCGTTGCCGAGGCGGCTTGCGTTGACGTCGAGCGTCAGCTTGACGACCAGCACGCCGGCGAGGCTCAAGAAATACCAGAGTGCGACGGCCGGATCGTCTTGCGGCAACAGTCGCAGATAGATCTCGTCTACCGCCAGCAGTTGCCACAGCGGGAACACGCCGAGAATGAAGAACAGAAAGATCCGGAACCAGCGTACGGTCGGGGTTCTCGGACGAATGGCGGCGATCGCCAGCAACAGCGCGACGTTCAGTAGCAGCAGCACGCCATGCATGCGCTCGGTAATCAGCAGAGTCGCGACGATCGCGGCAAGCGCGCCGACGGCGAACGTCGTCCACACCATGTGCCGGTTGTCGCCTTTCCGGCGCACCTCGAGGTTCGAATGCAAGGAATTCATCGAGATTGTCCCTGGAGCGCCCAACCGCTGTAGTAGCCGTACTGGCCGCTGCCGCCGGGTTCTGTCACCGCCAGCTCGCCCGCACACTCGAGCACGACCCGCTCGTCGCGAACGATCGAGAAGGTCGGCGGCCCGGACGTGCTCGGAACATCGACGAACGAAATTCCGGCCGGTAGCGGCCGGCGGTCCTCGCGTGCGTCCTGGCCGATTGTCAGCCAAGCGGGGCCGGTCAGGAATACACACACGAAAATGCGATCGACGAGTGGCCCGTGCGGCATGCGCGGCGACCCGTATGTCGACGCCGGAGGGCCGTCGGCGGCAACTTCGCGTTGCCCGGCCGGACGCGGACGATAGAAAAAGAACAGCTCATCGCGCACGATCGGCGGTTCGCTGCCCGTCTTGAACCAGCGGATGTAATGACGCGACGCGCGCAGATAGCCTTCGTGGCTCAGGATCGGGCCGAAGCGTGCGTCATACACGCTGGCCTGCAGGGCTCCCCCGGTCGGCGCGACATACGTCGATTCGGCCCAGTCGTTCCAGGTCACGATCTGCACCCAGGTCGCGCGGGACTCGATCGCCGCGCGCCATTCCTCCGCCATGCCGGCGAACCCGCGCGTCTCGAACGCGCGATAGTTCGTGCCTTGCGGCAAACCGCGGTAGTACGGCGTCACCGGCGCCATGAAGACCTTGCCGGCGTTGCGCAACGCGGGAGCCAGTGCGCGCGTGGAGCGGGCCAGCAGCGACGGTGCGCCCGCCGCACCGAAATAGAAATAGCCGTCCGCGGAACGGATTTTCCCGACGATCTCGGCCGCCACGTTTGCGTCGATTTCCCGCTCCCCGGTGCTCGGAGACAGATGCGGGACAAAATACGCACCGAGGCGTCTGGCGGTCTCGATCAGCGATCGTGCGCCGGTGCCGTGCCGCCCGCCCAGCGCGTACGCGGACAGCACCGATCGTCCGTCCACCGTCAACTGCGCACGGCGTCCGCGAACCGTCCGGATGATGTCTGCGAGTTCGTCCTGTGCGTTGCCGTCGGCGGACACGAACAACTTGAACGCCCCGTCGAACCGGTCGGCCGCGTCGTAGATCGTCTCGACCCGCCGCTTGTAGTACGGCTCGGAAGCGTGCCACCCGCCGCAATTCAGTGCGAAACCGTCGATGCCGGCCGCCATCGCGTCACGCATTTCCTGCGCATACTGGTCGGGGCCGGCCGTCTTTCCGCCTCTCGGCCAGGCCACCATGTAGTGTGCGAAAACCTGGCGAGTGCCCGGCGCGTCGCTCGTCTCGCGGGTACGCGCGCGAAGCAGCCCGCCCGGGGCCAGCGCGGTCGCGACCGTCGTCGTGATGAAGGATCGTCGTTTCATGGCTGCTCCCGGCCGGCGGTCGCCGGACGCGGCGCGGCGGGCGTGGCGTGACGCGTCAACAGGACACACGACGACGACAGGATGACGAACGCCGCCGTGCCGACGCCGCAAATCGCGCCATAGGCGCCGAACTTCCAGCCGAGTGCCGCGACCAGCGCGAGCGTGAGGACAGCCTCGAACGACGCCATTTTCACGAATGCGCGCCGGCTCCGCGCATACAGCCACAGCGACAGGATCCTGCAGAGAAACACCAGGCAGGCGCCCAGCAGCACGGCGAACACGAACGCAAACTGACTGGCCCGGCTGCCGAGCGAATGCACCGGAAACAGCCGCATTTCCAGCAACGCGTACGATGCGGCGGCCAGAACGACCAACCCCGCCAACAGGCTCGCCGCGAGCTTGCGCGCGAACCCGGCCCCGCCGATCAATCGAAGCGCCTGCCCGCCGTTTCCGCTGATCGCCAGCGAAACCGATTGTCCGAAATTGAAGGCCAGATTGTTGAAGCCTTTGGCGACGCGATACAGCGCGGCGCCGGCCGGCCCAGCCACGGCAGACACGATCAGCACATCGAGGTGCTTGGCACCGGACAGCACCGCGTTCGCATACCAGCTGCTCAGCATTTCGCCGCGCGCCTGCGCGATAAAGTCGCGATACCAACGCAGCCCGCCGCGCACGGTCCGCGGATATCGGCTCGGTTCCGGGCCGGTCGTGCCGCGGCGCGTCACCCACAGGTAGGCAGCCAGCAGCAGCGCGCCATACACGGCCTCGACCAGCAGCAGCAGATCGGGAAGATGGCCGCGCAAGCCGTGGTATTCGGCGAGCACCGCGATGACAGCCAGGCGCGAAAGCGCCGAGATCGTCGAGATGACCAGCACGACGCCATTGCGCCTGGTCACCCGGAAGAATCCGAGCGCAAAGTGCGACAGCCCGTAACAAACGGGCGCGAGGACGAGCATTGCGCTCCAGTTCGGCAGCGCGATCGAGCCGGTTCGGCCCAGCAGCGCGCAGGCCAGACAGAACAGCACGGTCGAGCCGAATGCGCTGAGGCAGTCGAGCCGAAGCAGGTTCGGAAACCGCGCCCGGATGCGATCGATCGTATAGATGCGCGCGGACCCGAAGTTGAAGGCGTCGATGGCAACATAAAACAGGGCCAGCAACGCATACGAGCGACCGACGAGCACGGGGTCGAGGAGATGCAGCGCCAGTGCCGCCACGACGAAATTCACCAGGGCCGGCAATCCGGTGCTGGCGACGACATGGATCAAGTCGGCGTTCAGGCGGCGCATCGCTCGACCAGGTAACGGCAGTACGCGTCGTACTTTGCCTGCAGCGCCGAATGGGAAAACGCGGCGGCTTTCGCCTGCTGCCTGATGCGCATGTCGACGAGCTGGGCGCGGTCGCGGGCGACCGCCTCGACCGCGCCCACGATCGCGTCGACCGAGCCGGCCCGGATCACGTCGCTCGCAGGCAGCACTTCCGGTATGCCGCCCACGCCGGTTCCGAGCACGGGCGTGCCGACTGCCATCGCTTCCAGCATCGCGCGCGGCATCCCTTCCTGAAGCGAAGGCAACACGAACAGATCGTGTTCGGCGACGGTCGCGCAGGCCGTCTCCGACGATACCTGTCCGCGGAATGCGACGACGTTGGCGATGCCCAGCGTATGCGTCAGCGCCTCCAGTTCCCCGCGCAACGCACCGTCGCCGACGAGCGTCAGGACGACGGCCACGTTCTTGCGCTTCAGGCGCGACACGGCTTCGAGCAGCGCCACGTGTCCCTTGCTCCGGTTGTGCATCATCGAGACGTTGATCAGCCTCAATGACCCGGACCGCGCGAGCGCGTCGGGGTCACGCGCCGCGAAGAGCCCGTTCGGCAGGAAGGCGTCGCTGAAGCCGAACGAATCGGCGCGCGAGCGCGCCGGATACTTCGCCTGCAAATAGGTTTCCGTCACGTATCGCACGCTTTGCGCGCGCCGCGCGGCGAGCGCGGTCGAGCTGCAGTGGATCCATTTCGCGACGCCGCGCAACGGATGGGTCGACGCACCCTTGCTGAAGTAATCCTCCGGATCGGCAACGATCTCGGCCGAGAACGGCTTTCTCGTGATCCAGCACAGCAGGAGTGCAAGTGTTGCCACATTGCCCGGAAAGCGGATCATCAGTGTTTGCGCGCTCCGGATGACGCGGAACAGCCGTACCGCCGTACGCGGCAAGCCAGTCAGCCAGCGGCGGCCGCGAATTGCGCCCAGGTCGACGAACGACGTGCGCGGCCCGGTGACGACGGAGCCGATCGGCCGGGCTTTCGGAAACGCGCGTGCGACGATCCGCACCGCGTCGAAATGCGGCGCGAACCGGTTCGCGAACTTCTCGTGGCCCATATGAGGACTGTAGATTTCGTCGCCGATGCGCGAAAAATTACCGTCCATCACAAAGGTGATTGAACTGCTCGATTTCATGACGAATCCTTTCGATCATCTCGTTGTAGCGCGTCGCGTCTGCCGTGCGCAGCGCCTGCCAGTACGTGCTGTCGTCGTGCGCAAGCTCGCGAGCCAGCGCGGCGACGCGGCCTGCGTCGAAGTCGCTGGCGTGCACCGCGTAGCGCGACAGGCCGAGGTCGTCGCATGCAGCCTGGCCTTTGCGCTCGTACGCGATATGAATGCTCGGCACGCCGGCCAGCACGCTTTCGAGGCTGCCGTGCAGCCGGACGGAGACGACCACCGGGCGCTCGCGCGCGACGAGCGTCGCCAGATCGTCGACCTGCCCGACGCCGAACGTGTCGCGATAGAACGTGTCGTCGCCGTTTCCGCGGCCGCTGCTTTGCAGCGCGAATCCCGCGTCCGGCAGCAGCTTCGCGACGCAACGCAAACGGGTGACGTAGTCGTCGCGATACGGCTTGCCCTTCAGGTCTCGGAACACGAACCGGATCGGGCGGGGATGTTCGGCAGTGCGTTCCGCGTCCGGCTGGCTGCGCGGTGTCCGGCCGATCTCGAGCACGACGAGGTCCCCCGTGCGAATGCCGTGCGGGTGTGCAAGCTCATCGACGCTCTGGCCGTCGCGCAGGAACACGACGTCCACGCAACGCCGGACCAACGCCGCCAGCAGGGTGCCCGGCAGCGACTTCAGCGGACCGATGCTCTGCGGCAGATAGATCGATCGCTTCGAGCGCCGCAACGCCGCGCAGGCCAGCTGGCTGCCGTGCGCGACGAGCGATTTCCAGCCTTCCATGCCGCTGGACGCGCGCAGGTAACCGCCGCCCACGCCGAAGAACAGCGCCGGCCTCGCGCGGCCGAAGCGGCGCACCGATTCGATGCAGAAACGGGCCAGCGACCAGAGGCGGATGTTCGTGTCGTCGAGATAGCCGCGGAACGATGCGGGATCGAGGCAGACGATCGTGACGACGCCGTCGATGCCGGCGGCGCGGATCGCCTTCAGGCTCAACTTGACCAGCAGGCCATCGCCGCTGTTTCGCGAGCTGTATGCGTGCAACAGATAAACGTCAGGCTTGTTCATAGATCCGCATCAGCGATTTCAGGAAATGTTCCTGCCTGAAGGTCTGGTCGAACACGTGCCGGGCGTTCTCACCCATGCGCCGGCATTTGTCGACCGTCAGGCGGTTCAGGTTGTCGGCGAGGCATTGCCCGGTGAGCTCGGTGAGGATGATCCCGTTGTAGCCATGGATCACCTGCTCGGGCAGCGAGCTTTCGCCGGAGACGACGAGCACCTTGCCGGCGCGCATCGCCTCGATCGGCACGAGTGCGAGCCCTTCCCAGCGGGACGGCACGATCACGACGTCCATCGCCTGCATGGCGTTCTTCGTCGCGGCTGCATCGAGCCAGCCGTGGTAGACGATCCGGTCGTCGCCGGCCCGCTCCGTGACGCCGCCGCGTACCGCCATGCCGTACACGTTGATCTCGATGTCCGGCTTCAGCGCCGGCACCGCGTCGAGTACGACGTCGAAACCCTTCTGGTAATCGAGGCGGCCGAAATAGCCGACGCGTATCGTCGAGCTGCCGGACGGACGATCAAGGGCGGTCCTGGCCTCGTCGCCGGCAATGCCCGTGTAGACGAGGTCGACCTTCGACATCGGCAGCCGGTACTTGCGTGCCGCTCGCAACTCGTCCAGCGACATGCAGACGATCCGGTCGCAACGAGTCGCCAGCAGGCGCTCGGTCAGCGCATAGCCCAGCCGCGTCACGGGGCCGACGTCCTTCTTCAGAAACGCCCACGCGTGCGGGGTGTACAGGACCTTCGCGTGTCGATGGCGGAGCAGGCGCACGTACACACCGGGGAACGTGCTGTGGCAATGGATCACGTCCGGGCCGATGGCCTTCAGCAACGCGCGGATCTCGCGCGCGACCCTGGCGATGCGCGCCGGATGCCGGCTCGACCGGTATCCGATCAGCGTCAGCCCTTCGACGCCGGTCGTGCCGGTCATCTTGTCGGGATCGCAAATCAGCAGGACTTCATTGCCCATCGCGATCTGCTCGCGCGCCAACGCGCCGACGTAGGTGGCAATACCGCCTACCCAGGTTTCCACGACGTGCACGATCTTCATGTCGTCTCCCGCTCGCGCGTTGCCGGCGCGTCCTTCGCTTCGGTCGCACCATACGGCGCATATCGATACGCGCCGTATCGGGTGCGATAGCCGAAGGCACGGGTATCGATGCCGTTGAAGAGGACGCCGAGCAAGCCCGACGAAATCCTGTTCAGCTGCTTCGCCGATTCGGCGATCTCGTCGATCGTCGTTTGTCTCGCTCGGGTCACGAGGAAGATCGTTGCGCAGTGCGGCGCCAGAATGCTGGCGTCCGACACCGCGAGCACCGGCGGCGTGTCGATGATCACGACGTCGTAGACGGCGCTCATCTCGTCGAGCAACCGGGTCGTCGATTCACCCAGCAGCAGCTCCGATGTGGATTGCGAAGCGGCGCCCGTCGGGATGAAGTCCAACCCCTTCGAGACGTCGCGCCGCGTGGCGTCCTGCCACGAGACGCGGCCCGTCAGCAGGTCCGATAGCCCGGGTGCGCTCGGCACGCCGAACGAATCGTGCAGATGACCGCGCCGCATGTCCGCGTCGATCAGCAGCACGCGATGGCCGGCGGCGGCCATCACGGCCGCCAGGTTGGCCGACACGAAGGACTTGCCGACACCGGGGCTCGGCCCTGTCAGCAGTACCCGGTTGTTGTTCGCGTCGAGCAGGGTCAGGCCGAGGGCCGTGCGCAGGCTTTTCAGGCTCTCGATGGCGGCGTCGGAGGGGGCCTCGTTGGCCAGCAGCGACGGGATGTACCCGCGCCGCGCGGCCGTTGCGGCGGCGGCCCGCTGCATCGGCGAATCGGGGATCGTGCCGTAGACGTTCAATCCGGTGCGGCGCTCGATGTCGCCCGCGTCCTTCACACCGCCGAACAGCGCTTCGCGCGCGACGGCCGCCGTGACGCCCAGCATCACGCCGAGAATGGCGGAGAGCGCGAGAATCAACGCCTTGCGCGGTTCGACCGGCTCTTCCGGGACGGGCGCGTTGTCCACTTCGCGAACGTTGCCGACCTTGCCGGCCGACACCAGCCTGAGCTGCTGGATATTGTTCAGCACGCCGACGTACATTTCGTTGCCGACTTCGACGTCGCGTCGAAGCCGGAGTTCGTCCTGTTCGATATCGGGAAACGCGCGCAGGCGCGCCGACAGCCCGTCGATCTTCTGCTTCGCGCCATCGATCTGACGATCGAGCGCCTGCATCTCGGGATGGCCGGCCGCGAATCGGGTCGACGCCTCCGCGCGCTTTTGCTGCAACGCCAGCAGCGTCGCCTGGGTTGCGATGCTGTCCTGCAGGTAGGCCTGCGCCTCGATGCCGAGGTCGAACGTGCCGCGCTTGCGCCGCATCGCGTTGTATTTCGCTTCGGCCTGTTCCAGGTTCTGTTTCAGTTGCGGCGCGACGTTCTCGAGGAACGCGAGGGACTTCTCCGCCTCGGCCGATTTTCGCTTGACGTTCTGGGCGACGTACGCCGTGCCGATCGTATTCAGGATGTTCGCCACCGTGTCGGGGTCTTCGCCTTTCAGCGACACGTTGATGACGTTGCTCTGCTTGCGAATCTCCGACACGGTCAGGTGTTTCTGCAACTGCTGCAGCGTCTTCAGTTCGGAATGACGTTCCACCCGGAACACCGCGCCCGGTCGTGCATGGAGTGCATCGACACGGATCCGGAACGTGCCGCCGGCCTGCGTCGATTCGACGAGCTGCCCGAGCGCGCCTTCGATCGGCTGGCCGAGATCGCTGTTTTCCAGCCGGAAGCGGCCATCGGGCAGCGCCGTCAGGTCGAACCGGTCGCCCTCGAAGGTTTTCGGAACGTCGAACGTGCCGATATCGATCGACTCGGTACCCCAGCCGTATCCGCCGAACCCGAACAACCCGGGCCGGGACAGGCCGTGTGCGCGCGCGGCGATCGCCGTGCCGATCAGCGGGAAGCGCTTCGGCGTCGCGTCGATATACAGGCGCAGGTTCTTGACGGCATGGCCGACGACCATTCTCGACTGGAGGATCTCGATCTCGGCCGCCGCCTGGATCTTGCCGTCGAAGAGCGACGACACGCTCCCGAGCAGGGAGTCGGCCGCCCCCGTGCTGTCTTCGACCTGAATCAGCAGATTCGACGCGTAGATCGGGCGCGCCAGCAACGCATACGCCGCGCCCGCGGCAAACACGACCGCCGCGATGCCGGCCACCAGCCAACGGTTCGTCAGCAGCAGATCGACATACCGCACGAGTTCCGGCTCGTCGCCCAGGTCTGCTTCGGGTAACGGGTTGGGTGCTTTGTTCATGGAAATTCCGTTCATCATTCGATGCTCATCTCAGTGCCTGGATCTTCGGCACCCACGCGTTCACGCCTCGGTCGATCAGGGAATAGGCATGCCTGAACGCATCGATCGGCTTCAGGTACGGATCCGGCACATCGATGCCGTTTCGTCCGTCGAGCTGGAACACGCGCCCCAGCGAAAAGGGATGGCGCACCACGATCTCGCGCTGCTGGCCGGCTTCCATGGTCAGGACGATGTCCGCACGGCGAACCAGTGCCGCGGTGAGCTGCTGCGCGCGATGCGCGGAAATGTCGATCCCGGCTTCGGCCGAGACGGATGACGCGAGCGCGTGCGCCGGGGCCCCGACGAGTGCCGACGTGCCGGCGGAGACCACTTCGATACCCGGCAGTCGCGACCGCAGCAGCCCCTCGCCGATCGGGCTGCGGCAGATGTTTCCGGTGCAGACGACGAGAATGGTTCGAATCATTTTTCCTCCGGCTTTTCTCTTGTGAATGCCGTATCGATGGCTTTCGGTCATTTCGTGACGATCGCGCCCGTCAACCCGGCATTGATCGCCGGCAACAACAGATTCAGCACGCGGCTGAACCGGACGAGGCTGTTGCTGTCCACGTAGACGACATCCTTCGGCTGAAGGTCGAACTGATTGGCGAGCACCATCGCGACGGGCGAGCTTGCGTCGAGGTGGAACACGCGCGGCGCATCGCCCGACGCACCGCGGATCACATAGAGTTGCGCGGTATCGGCGCTCGCGCTGTTGAAGCTGCCTGCCTGCGACAGCGCGTCGCTCAGCGTCAGCCGGCCCGTGCGCAACGGCAGCGCGGTAACCGGGCGGGTCACTTCGCCCATCACGTAGACGCCGTTCTCCTCGCGCGGCAGCACGCGCAACAGATCGCCGTCGCGCAGCAGCAGGCCGGCGGGATTCGTGCCGCGCGCCAGCATGCCGGGCAGGTCGAGCGGATACGAGACGCCGCCGCGCACCAGCACGAGGCGGCTCTGATCGGCCGCCGGCAGGAAGCCGCCCGCGCGGCCGACCGCTTCGTACAGCGTCATCGGCACGTCGTTGACCGGCACCGTGCCGGGCGTGCGCACCTCGCCGTCGACATGAACGTGCTTCGCGCGGAACGACGCGACGCGCACCGTGACCTTCGGCGCGACGAAGTAGCGTGCGAGCGCGGCCGAGATCGCGCGGCGTGCGCCGTCGACGGTCAGGCCGGCGACCGGCACGTTGCCGGCATAGGGCACCTGCACGTTGCCCGCATCGTCGATCACGAACCCTTGCGGTGGATCGGACGGCCGCACATTGGTCTGCTGCAACGGCCCTTGCGCGATGGTCAGCTCCGGGTGGTCCCAGACGGTCACCTGCAGCACGTCGCCCGCGCCGAGCGTATAGGCGGCGGGGCGGCCGAGCAGCGCATCGGACTGGTTCGCGTCGGCCGCGTGCGCGTCGGCCTTCAACTGGCGGATCAGCGTCGCGTCGATTTCGGCGATCGGTACCGGCGGCGTCGCGGCAGGTGCCGGCGCGTTGCTGTTCGAACCAGGCAGGCTGGTCGTGGCAGGCATCTTCATCCCGGGCGCGAGCGCACAGCCCGACAACACCGCGCAGCAAAGCACGCCGACGCACGCGCGCACGGCGCCACGCGCAGGCGACGGAGCGTTCGCGGACGTGCGATGGCGGCGACCGCCGAAGGATCGGAAGAGAGATAACTTCAAGGTGGAGCCTATTCGGACGTGTGAAGCGGGTGGACGATCTGCATGCGGCGCTCAGTACGCGTTCTGATGACCGAATCCGTGCAACACCGTCGCACCGATGATTCGCAGATCGAGCGCGAACGACCAGTTGCGCAGGTAGTAGAGGTCGTACTCGACGCGGGACTGCATGCTTTCGAGTTGTTCGGTCGCGCCGCGCAGCCCGTTGACTTGCGCCCAGCCGGTGATGCCGGGCTTGATCCGGTATCGGTGGATGTAGCCGTCGACGAGCGTGCGGTACTGCGCGTCGTGCTCTACCGCATGCGGGCGCGGGCCGACCACCGACATATCGCCGAACAGCACGTTGACGAACTGCGGCAGCTCGTCGAGGCTCGTGCGCCGCAGGAACGCGCCGACCTTCGTCACGCGCGGGTCGTTGCGCGTGGCTTGCGCGACCGTGCCGGCTGGTTCGACATGCACGTGCATCGTGCGGAACTTGTAGATGTCGAAGGTCTGGCCATCCGCGCCGCGCCGCTTCTGCGTGAACAGCACGGGGCCCGGCGACGTCAGCTTGATGGCCGCGGCGACGACGAGCAGCAGCGGCATCAGCCCGACCAGCACGACGGCCGCGAACGCACGGTCGAAGATCGCCTTCGCGAACCGTGCACCGCGCGACAGCGGCGGTGCGGCCAGCGAGATCGCCGGTTCGCCGAGTATGTCCTCGACACGGCTGCCGAACAGCGCATGCTTGCTGACGTCCGGCATCAGGCGCAGTTCGACGAAATCGTGACGGAATTCGTCGATCACGCGCGTGATCGTGGCGTCGTCGTCAAGCGGCAGCGCGATCCAGATCTCGTCCACGCGTTGGGTGCGGGCAAGGGCGGCGAACGATGCAAGATCGGTGGCGACGAAAGCGCCTTCGCCGAACGTGGCCGCGTGCTCGGTCGTGCGATACGCGCCGACGAACCGGTAGCGCGACGCGCCGGCCGTGTCGATCGAGTCGGCGAGGCGCTCGAGCCATTCGCCGCCGCCGACGATCGCGACGCGGGACGGCGTGCACGGCACATGCAGGCTGCGGTGGCGTGCGACGCTCAGCCCGACGCGGAACACGGCAAGTGCGATCGCGACGCCGAGCGTCCAGCAGAAAAGCCACGCCAGCAACGTCAACGTGACGGGCGTCAGCGAGATCATCGTCAGTAGAACGAAGCCTTGAACGACAAACCAAAGCGCGAGTGTGCGCAGCGCGTAACGCGTGGCCGGACGCGTCCGGCCGTCGAGGCCGATGTCGGCCAGCCGCAACGTGAACGCCGCGAGCAGCGCGCTGACGCAGATCAGGATCCATTCGGTTCGGAGTGCGGCGAGATTCCACATCGAACCTCGGTGCGTGATTCCCGCGACGACGATGATAAGGAGGACATCGACGGCGCATATAGCCCTTGTTGCGCTACCTTTTTCCTGCTTGCGTTTCATACTATGTTCATTCGGCTTGATGCACGGTCAATCCGGTGTTGCGGCATGGACTGATCGCTGGCGTATCGGGGCGAACCAGATCTGACATCGATATTTAAAAATGACAGTTGGCAAGGAAGAAACCGAGTTTATGGGGGGGGCCATCTCGGAACCATCAGACAACGTGTCGTCCGCCGAAGAAAACAGATAGGACAAGTACTATTTCGTTGCGCGTGCCTAGGCGGTGAAACAACGAAACGTCGGGGTAGGGGCGAGGGGCGGGCGGGGTCGATGTAAGACCCGTCCGATGAAGATCGGTGTCGTCTACGCTTCTAATACGAGCGTTTCATTCGACACGGAGTACTGAAAAGGCGTGGTGCGGATTGCCGTGAGGCGGACGCGGAGGTCGTCAGACCGACACCGTGATACCTGCCGAACGCGACTGCCCCGCAGGCCGCACGACGATCTCCACATGCTGGCCAAACGACACCAGCGTGTGCATCAGCAGATCCAGCGAAACGTTCCGGATTCTCTCGCGCTGCTCCCGAGTGACTACTGGCCGCGCCATCTCGGCCAGTGCCGCAGCCTCGGCCTCGCTCAGGCCGCGCGACACAATCAACGCGTTGAGCTTGAGCACGAGCGCGGACTTGGCCGACAGTGTGTCGGCATCGTCGAAGTCGAGATCGAACGGCGCGGTGTCGGGGTGTCGGCGTGAGTCGCTGTAATTCATTGCGCGTCCCCCGTGATCACCTGCCGGTTGTGCGTCACCTCGATCCGGAAACGAACCCGTGCGATATGATTCGCGTCAGCCATGGCTAACTCCTGCTTTGAGTTGGTTGTGGTCAGTGGCCCGCAGGTGTTGGTGCACTTGCGGGCCGCGCCCGTTTACGCAGCGGATATCGATCATCCCGTCATATGATTTGCATGACGAAATGATCTGATATTCCACGCGAAAACGTGCAACCACTCTAGCCGAGGTTGGCCGCTGTCAGATGCTGATTAGGTGCGCTTTCATTGGCGCGGGTCGTCAGCCGATGCCTTGCTTGCCCGCCGCCCAATGATTTCGGGTCAGCCAGCGCTGGCTGGCCGAATCGTCACTTCGTTGAAGATGTGTCAGAAACCGTGTCGGTCGAACGCTTCGGCACGTCGGCCGCACGTCGCACGAGGAGGTCATTCGCGTCGTGCCGATAGCGTTCGAACCTGTGCGCCAAGCGCGTCCGTCAGGGGTGCAAGCCCGCGCGCACGGTGTCCTTCAGCCGCGCGGCGGTGATCTCGCCCATGTGCGATTCGACGAGATTGCCGTTCGCGTCGAAGAACAGCGTCGTCGGCAGCCCCCGCGAACCGTAGGCCTTCATCGTATGCAGCGTGCGATCGAGCAGCACATGATCGAACCGCAACCCCTTCCGTTCGAGGAACGCGCGCACGGTCTGCGCGTCTTCGCCCTGGTTGACCATCAGCACCGTGATGTCCGGATGATCCTGCTGCGCCTGCGCGAGGATCGGCATTTCACGTTGGCACGGCGGGCACCAGGTGGCCCACAGATTGACGACGACGGGTTTGCCGGCAAAGCGCTGCGGTGCGACGGGCGTCGCGTCGAGCGCTTCGAGCCGCATCGCGGCAAGCTGCGGCGCATTGTGCTGCAACGTCGCGAGCGTGCCTTGCGCGATGCCCCACGCGGCGAGCCCCGCCAGCATGCCGGCCAGCACCGGGCGACGCAGCGCGGGCAGGCGGCGCAGTCGCCAGCCGGCGAACACGAGCGCAGCGGCGACGCCGATGCGCCAGTCGAAGCCGCCGTCGCCGAGCGCGACGATCGAGCGCGGGGCGGCTGAATACTCGGACCACCATTGACCGACGTAACCGACGCGCGCGGCGATCAGGCCAAGCAACAGCGTGTCGAGGATCAGGCTCGCCGCGCTCTTGTGCTGGCCGTCCGGCGGGCGGCGCTGCATGAAACGGGCGACGAGCCATGCGATCAGCGCGGCGGCGGCTACCGCGACGACGCGGATCGAGAAGGGACCGATGCTCAGCATGGAAGCGAGACGATGAGGATGGAGGGGCGACCGGTGAAAACGGCACGGTCGAATGGCATGTCGAGTTTCGACCCGACACCGTGCGCGGGGTTCCCGCGGCGGCCGTGACGGCGCGTGTCACCTCCGACGATCCGGATTCCTCGGACGGGCACTCCTCACCGGGCGGCGATTTCTTTCGTGATGCCCGATGAAGTGCGTCGGGCGACGAACCGGCAGCGTCGCCCGACGATGCGCACGGCGACTGCCGCCCGGCGGGCCGTGATTGCGCGATCCGCCGGGCGTCGGACCTTACAGCTTCTTCGACGTGTCCGGTGCCGTGTCAGCCTGCTTCGCAGCCGTTGCCGGATCGAGCGTTGCGAGCGTCTGCTCGGTGAATTTCTCGTACAGCCAGTCCATGCGCATGCTGTCGATGCCGGCGATGCCGCCGAGCGCGTACGACGCCGACACCTTGAAGCGGTCGACCGGATGATTGTCGGCATCGACGAGCGTCACGGTGCCGTTGACATGATCGTTGCCCGCCATGAATCCGAACATGACCGCGGAAAAGCTCGATCGCACGCGAATGCCGGTGACTTCGACATTCAGGTGCATCGCATCGGTGGAATCTGCGTTGGCGAGCAGTTTGCGTGCGTCCAGTGCGCTTTCGATTTTCTCCTGCAGTTTCTTCGCGTCGAACTTCAGGTTGTCTTTCAACTCTTCCCGCGCGGTATCGTCGAGCGTGACCTTCACGATCACGGGTTTCGTGCCGAAGTGGGTCGTCGATGCGGTCACGGGTGCCCCCGCCGAATTGCTCGTATCGCGTGTCACACTGCTTGCGCAGCCCGACAGGAAGCCGATGGTCACCAGTGCCAGAGCGGCATGACGGAAAAGAGATTTCATGATTTGGTCTTTTGATTGGGGTTATTTGAACAGGCTTGGTAGCCGGAACTGAATCTAACATGGGGCGATTCGATTCAATTCATCGAATTGACGGGAACGATCGAGAATCGGTTCGGCATTTGTTCACCGGGGCACCGACGTGCCGATGAATGATCCGCGGCGCGGTGAGCGATGACGAGTGCCGGAGATTGGCCGTTGCTATCGCGGCGCCGGCGATTGATGCGCGATTACCGTCCGTGGCCGGATACCGCACCGCCCAGCCGATACGCGGTAAAGAACTCGTACCACGGCGTACCTTGCGCGACCGGCACGCCGAGCGCCGACGTGCGCTGCTTCAACGCGGTGAACACGTCGTTGATGCGCGCGGCCTGCGCGGCATCGCCGAACGGATGCGGCTTTGCCCGGCCGGCCGCGAACGCGCCGTAGGCGATCGCGAGCAGGCGCGCGCTGTCGTCGATCGAGAAGATCGAGCGGTTGATTGCTTCGACGAAGCGCGGCCGGTCCGCTTCACGCGATGCGGCGATGCACTGAAACACGATCGCCGACACTTCACGCAGGTCGTTCATACGCAGTAATGCGGGCAGGCGCGCGGCGATCCGGTCGGCCGGTTCGTCATGCAGCGCGGCGCCGAAGTCGAGCACGGCGGCCATCGGATTGCCGTCCTGCTTCACGCGATCGAGCGCCGACGCAGACGACGCGGCCGCCGCTTGCGCGTCGTCGCCGGGCGCGGCCCGCAGCACGTCCGCCACTTGCTGCCGCCACTCCGGAAAAATCATCCGCACGTTGCCGAACTGCTCGCCGCCTGACGCGGCCGGATTCCACCGGTAGACGATCGTGCCGCCGTGAATGAATGGCGAATACAGGTGCTCGGCCGTTTGCGGCAGCGGCTGCCGGTTGATCGGCAGCCACGCGAGCGTCAGCCAGTCGTAGCGGCCGGTGGCGGGCACCGACGGGCTGGAACTCGCGACGACCTGCCAGGTGCCGCGGTTCGCGTAGCGCCGGCGTGCATCGGGCACCGCGACGGTCTGCTGTTTCGCGGTATCGAAGTAGGTGGTGCCGGTCACGGTTTCGCCGCTGTCCGGGGCCGGCGTGATGGTGGCGATGACCCACGATGCACCGTCGGCCGACCGATAGTCGGCGGGCTGCAGCGTGGCGACGTCGTGCACCATGCGCGTTTCGGCGGCGACGGGGCTCGGCGGGAGATGGGCGGGACCGGCGACGATACTCGGCATGGACATCCTTCGGAATCGGGTGCGTATCGGCGGATGGTGCGATACGCGGCGGCGCATGGTGTTGCTCATAACTGTAGGACGCCGTGGCCGGAAACGGAAACCAGCCGAGGTGGGCTCCGGCGACGCCGGCGACGGCAGCGACGCCAGCGGCTCCAGCGATGCCAGCGATGCCAGCGGCCCGGGCAGCGCAAAGCCGCGCTCACGCGCTGCGCCGCTTCGGCTTACCATGCGCACCTGGGCCAGCACGACCCACCCCGACCGGGAGCGAACATGACCGACACGAAAGCCATTACAGCGCACTGGACGCACGTCGCCGACCAATGGATCGACTGGGCCGGCAGGCCGGGCCACGATGCCTTCTGGAAGTATCGCGAGGGGCTGGCCGCCTACCTCGGCCGCGGGGCCGGCCGCGCACTGGAGATCGGCTGCGGCGAGGGTCGCGTGAGCCGCGAGCTGAAGGCGCTCGGCTACGACGTGACCGCGAGCGACGCGGTGCCCGCGATGCTCGACGCCGCGCGTCGCGCGGATTCCGCGCACCGCTACGCGCTCGCCGACGCCGCATCGCTGCCGTTCGATCCGGCCAGCTTCGATGTCGTGATGGCATACAACGTGCTGATGGACCTCGACGACATGGCCGCCGCGCTGCGCGAGGCGCGCCGCGTGCTGAAGCCGGGCGGGCTGCTGTTCGTGTCGCTCGTGCATCCGTTCCGCGATCGCGGCCGTTTCGCGGGGCCGCAACCCGACGCGCCGTTCGTGCTGGAAGGCACGTATTTCGGCAGCGAGCATTTCGAAGGCGTGGAAACGCGCGACGGGCTGTCGATGCACTTCGCGGGCTGGTCGCTGCCGCTTCAGGCCTACATGGATGCGCTGGAGTCGGCCGGCTTCGCGATCGTGTCGCTGCGCGAGCCGCCGCCCGACCGCGCCGACACGGACACGCTGAAGCAGTGGTCGCGCGTGCCGCTGTTCCTGTGGATCAAGGCGCGGCCGCTGGATTGAAGCCGTCGCGGCCGCGCTGTGTGCGACACGATCAGCGCGGCAAGACCTTCCGATAGATCACGAATCCGCTCTTTTCCGCGACCGTGTCGTAGAGCCGCATCGCCGTGTGATTCGTTTCGTGCGTCTGCCAGTACACGCGTTCGGCGCGATGTGCCTGCGCGGCGTCGTACACGGCTTCGATCAATGCGCGGCCCACGCCCTTGCCGCGTTCGCTATCGAGCGTGAAGAGATCCTGCAGATAGCAGGTCGGCCCGGCTAGCGTCGTGCTGCGGTGATACAGGAAATGCACGAGCCCGACGAGCCGGCCGTCGCGTTCCGCGACACGCGCATGCACGGGCTCGTAGCCGTCGAAGAAGCGCGACCACGTGAGCTGCGTGATCTCGCGCGGCAGCGCGGTGTCGCCGAAGCGGCCGTAGAAGCGGTTGTAGCCGTCCCACAGCGGCAGCCAGTTGTCGAAATCGTCTTCCCGCACGGGGCGTACGGTCAGGCCGGCGTCGGTAGCGTTCATGGTCGCGAACCTCATCGATGATGTTGGAATGAAGCGTTGCCGACGCGGCCGGCAACGGGAGCAGACCGCTACGATAGAAAGTTCGTGGCACCATGTGTAGACCCATGACATCTACACATTCTGGAGCCACGATGGATTACGCCGTGTTGCTGTCGACCTTCGAGCGCGAGGCGGGGCCGCATGCGGCCACGCGGATGTCGCAGCAGCAGCGGCTGTACGCATGCCTGCGCGATGCGATCCTGGGCGGCCGGATCGCCGAAGGCGCGCGGCTCGCTGCGTCGCGCACACTCGCCGACGAACTCGGCATCGCGCGCAACTCGGTGCTGTACGCCTACGAGCGGCTCGCGTCGGAAGGGTTCGTGACCGGCTCGCGACAGGGCACCGTGGTCGCGCGGATGGGACTGCGCGGGTCGCGGGTCGCCGCCGCGGCGCCCGCCGGCGATACGACGGTGCTGTCGCGGCGCGTCGCGCGGGCCGAGCGCGCGACGAGCGGCCTCGACGAGTCGCTGCCGTTCATGCCGGGCGCGCCGGCCGTCGACGAATTCCCGCTCGCGCAGTGGCGGCGCTGCATCGAACGGGCATGGCGAACGGCGGGGCCGGCGCAACTCGGCTACCAGTCGGCCGAAGGCGATGCGGTGCTGCGCGACGCGATCGCCGGCTATCTGCGTGCGTCGCGCGGCGTGCGCTGCGACGCCGCGCAGGTGATCGTCACCGACGGCACGCAGGGCGCGCTCGACCTGTGCGCCCGCGCGTTGGCGGACGCGGGCGATGTCGCGTGGATCGAGAACCCCGGCTATCAAGGTGCGCGCAACGCGTTTCTCGCGGCCGACCTGCGTGTCGAACCGATCGGCGTCGATGCGCAGGGGCTCGCGCCGCATCCGGACGACTGGCGCGATCGTGCGCCGAAGCTCGTCTACATCACGCCGTCGCATCAGTATCCGCTCGGCGCGGTGATGAGCCTCGAACGGCGGCTCGCGCTCGTCGCCCATGCGCGCGCGGCCGGCGCCTGGATCGTCGAGGATGACTACGACAGCGAGTTCCGCCACCACGGCACGCCGCACGCGGCCGTGCAGGGACTCGCCGACGATGCGCCCGTGATCTATCTCGGCACCTTCAGCAAGGTGATGTTTCCCGCGTTGCGGCTCGGCTTCATGGTCGTGCCGCCCGCGCTGGCGCAGCCGCTGCGCGACGCGGCGGGCGCGCTGATGCTGCAGGGCCGCGCGGTCGAGCAGCGCGCGCTCGCGGATTTCATCGACGCGGGGCATTTCACGCGGCATCTGCGGCGCATGCGGCGCGTCTATGCGGAGCGGCGCGACGCGTTGCACGATGCGCTGGCGCGGCGGCTGAGCACGCGGCTGACGGTGTCGGGCGGCGCCGGCGGCATGCATCTGTCCGCGCGGCTCGACGTGCCGGTGGCCGACACGGAACTGAGCCGCGTCGCGCAGGCGCGCGGGCTGATCCTGAGGCCGCTGTCGTCGTTCTGCATGCCGGGCACCGCGCACGGCTACAACGGGCTCGTGCTCGGCTACGGCGGCGTGCCGGCCGAGCGGATGGACGCGCTCGCGCGCCGGATCGGCGAGATGATCGACCGCGTGCTGGCCGCGCGGTGACGGCCGTCGCGCCGCGTTCCGATGGCGTCGCGGCGCGACGGCGCGCGGCTGCGCTTACCCGCGCATCGGCGGATTGACGCGCGCGAACGCGTCCTGCCGGCGATACGGGAAGTACGGATACGGCGCTTCGACCGCACTCGCCGCATCGAGCTTCGCGATCTGCGCGTCGGTCAGCGACCAGCCGACCGCGCCGAGGTTCTGGCGCAGCTGTTCCTCGTTGCGCGCGCCGACGATCACCGACGACACGGTCGGCCGTTGCAACAGCCAGTTCAGCGCGATCTGCGGGACGGTCTTGCCGGTTTCCTCCGCGATCGCGTCGAGCGCATCGACCACGTCGTACAGCCGCTCGTCGTCGACCGGCGGCCCGAAGCCGGCCGTGTCGTGGAGGCGGCTGCCTTCGGGCAGCGGCGCGTTGCGGCGGATCTTGCCGGTGAGCCGGCCCCAGCCGAGCGGGCTCCACACCAGCGCGCCGAGGCCCTGGTCCGCGCCGAGCGGCATCAGGTCCCACTCGTAGTCGCGGCCGACGAGCGAGTAATAGACCTGGTTCGCGACGTAGCGCGACCAGCCGTGCCGGTCGGCCGCCGCAAGCGACTTCATGATCTGCCAGCCGGCGAAATTCGATACGCCGATGTAGCGCAGTTTGCCCACGCGCACCAGGTCGTCCAGCGTCGACATCACTTCCTCGACCGGCGTGGCCGCGTCGAACGCGTGAAGCTGCAGCAGGTCGATGTAGTCGGTGTCGAGCCGGCGCAGTGCGTCGTCGACCGCGCGGATCAGTCGCGCGCGCGACGTGCCGGCGTCGTTCGGCCCGTCGCCGGTCGGCAGGCCCGTCTTGGTCGAGATCAGCACCTGGTCGCGCCGTCCGTGGATCGCGGCGCCGAGCACGCGCTCGGAGGCGCCGTCGGAATACACGTCGGCCGTGTCGAACAGGTTGACGCCGGCTTCGAGGCAGATATCGATCAGGCGGCGCGCTTCGTCGACGCCCGTGTTGCCCCATGCGCCGAACAACGGGCCGGTGCCGCCGAACGTGCCTGCGCCGAAGCTCAGCACGGGAACCTTGAGGCCGGAGCGGCCGAGCGTGCGGTATTCCATGTCGTGTGCCCTCTCTTGATCGGAAGCCGGCGCGAATGGGCGCCGGCAAGGTGGATCCTCACTCTAGCGCTTGCGGTTCAACCGGATAATTGGGCAGACTTCGAAAATATCATTCGGAGAAAGCGAAGAATGCTGCTCGATAACCTCGCGCTGTTCCTGCGCATCGTGGAAAAGGGCGGGCTGGCCGCGGCCGGCCGCGAGGTCGGCTTGTCGCCGGCCACGGTCTCCGAGCGGCTGGCGGCGCTCGAGAGCCATTACGGCGCGGCGCTGCTCACGCGCACGACCCGCGCGATCAGCTTGACCGACGAGGGCCGCACGCTGGTCGCCGGCGCGCGGCGCCTGCTTGCCGAAGCGGACGAGCTCGAAAGCCGCGTGCGGCTCGGCGCGCAGACGCTGTCGGGCCCTGTGCGGCTCAGCGCGCCGGCCGACCTCGGGCAGGCGCGCGTCGTGCCCGTCGTCGACGCGTTCCTGGCCGAGCATCCGGGCGTCACGGTCGACCTGCATCTCGGCGACGGCTACGTCGACCTCGTCGGGCAGGGGCTCGATTTCGCGATCCGGCGCGGCACGCTCGCGGATAGCACGCTGCGCAGCCGCTCGCTCGGCCGGTCGCGCCGCGTGGTGTGCGCCGCGCCCGCCTATCTCGCCGCGCACGGCACGCCGCGGCATCCGGACGAACTCGCCGCGCACGACTGCATCGTGATGCGTTTCGGGCAGGAGCTGTATGCCGAGTGGCCGTTCCGCATCGACGACGCACTGAAGCGCGTAATGGTGCGCGGCCGGCGCGTGGCCAACGACGGGGCGCTCGTGCGCGCGTGGTGCGTCGCGGGGCACGGGATCGCGCTGAAGTCGCTGCTCGACGTCGAGCAGGATCTGGCGTCCGGCGCGCTCGTCGAGATCCTGCGCGACTTCTCGCCGGGCGAAGTCGACCTGCAGATCGTTTATCCGGGCGGCGCCGCGCAGCCGCGGCGCGTGCGGGCGCTGATCGAGCAGCTGGCGCAGGCGCTGGCAGCGGGATGATCGCAACCGGATCGCGCCGCGCCGGATGCCTTCCCGTGCCGGCCTCGACGTGATGACGTCGGATCCGATGCGGTAGCGGACGAAGCCGCTGCCAGCACGACAGCGAACGCAAAAACCGCCCGCCGGACCGGTTGTCCACGTTTCGTCATTTAGCTAATATTCAAAACGTCAAACGAAACCACAACCCATGGACGACGTCACCCGCATCAGCGCACTGGCCAACGAAAGCCGTCTGGCCGTGATGCGCTGGCTCAAGCAGCCGCGCGAGCATTTTCCGCCGCAGCCGCACGGCGACTTCGACGAACTCGGCGTGTGCTGCACCTACATCACCGAGAAGCTCGGCATCGCACCGGCGACGACCACACGACACATGCGCATCCTCGCGGATGCCGGGCTCGTGCAGGCGACGCGCGTCGGCAAGTTCACGTACTACAGGCGGATCGACGATGCGCTGCATCAGTTGGGCCGCGATCTCCTGCAACTTTGACCTTCACCGAGACAATCGACATGGATGAACTCGCCCTGCTGGCCGACGCCGACCGGCGCGCGCATGCGTATCTCGCCGCGACGGACGAACGGCGCGCGTATCCCGACGCGGCCGCGCTCGCCGGTCTTGCGGCTTTCGACGAGCCGCTGCCCGACACGGGCCGTCCGGCCGACGACGTGCTGCGCCTGCTCGACGAGCGTGGCACGCCCGCGACCGTCGCGTCGAACGGCCCGAACTACTTCGGCTTCGTGATCGGCGCGACGCTGCCGGCCGCGGCGGCGGCCGAGCGGCTGATGCTCGCGTGGGACCAGTGCGCGTCGTCGTTCGCCAATTCGCCGGTGGCCGCGACGATCGAGCGGCAGGCCGCGCGCTGGATCGTCGACGTGCTCGGGCTGCCCGAGGGCAGCGCGGTCGGCTTCGGCACGAGCGCGACGGCCTGCACGCTCGTCGCGCTGGTCGTCGCGCGGCGTGCGCTGCTCGCGCGCAAGGGCTGGGACGTCGACGAGGACGGCCTGATCGGCGCGCCCGAGGTCAAGGTGGTGGTCTCCGAACTCGTGCACGTCACGGTGAAGAAGGCGCTGCGCGTGCTCGGCTTCGGGATGAAGCGCGTCATCGTCGCGCCGGTCGACACGCACGGCCGCATCGATCCCGCGCAATTGCCGCCGCTCGACGACATGACGATCCTCTGCGTGCAGGCCGGCGAAGTGAACACCGGCGAGTTCGATCCGTTCGCGGCGCTGATTCCGCCCGCGAAGGCCACCGGCACGTGGGTGCACGTGGACGGCGCGTTCGGGCTGTGGGCGCGCGCGTCGTCCAAGCGCGCGCTGACCAACGGCATCGACGGCGCGGACAGCTGGACGACCGACGGCCACAAGTGGCTCAACACGCCGTACGACGGCGCGATGGTGATCTGCCGCGACGCGGCCGCGCTCGCGACAGCGATGAACAGCGACGCCGTCTACCTGAGCGGCGCGCAGGACGCGCAGAAGAACCTGAACCTCGAATTCTCGCGGCGCGCGCGCGGCATTCCGGTGTGGGCCGCGCTGCGCGCGCTCGGCCGCGCCGGCGTGGCGACGATGATCGAGCGGCATTGCGCGCAGGCCGCGCGCGTCGCGGATGGCCTGCGCGCGGCCGGCTACGACGTGCTGAACCGCGTCGTGCTGAACCAGGTGCTCGTGCGCGCCGGCACCGACGACGAGACGACCGCGATCCTTCAGGCCGCGCAGGATTCGGGCGATGTGTGGTTCGGGCCGACCGTGTGGCAGGGGCGGCCGGCGTTCCGGATCAGCGTGTCGTCGTGGCGCACGGAGGACGAACACATCGATCGTCTCGTCGCGTTGCTGACGAAGCTGCGCGGCGTGCACGTGGGCTGAGCGGCGGCGGCGCGCGCGACCCTGGCGCGGCGCTTGCATTGCGCATGCGTCGCCAATCCACGGAAGAAGCTGTCTCGTGGCGGCTCAGGCCGGGTAGCGGTGCGCGGGGTGTGCGGGTGTGCGCCGACGCGCGCATACGCGGTTCTCGTCCGCGGGAAAATGCCGGACAATAGCGCGGCATGCGCGCCGCGCCGGCCCGGGCGGCCCGTTCAACCGCTGCATCACGCTGACGAGATCCCCATGTCCACGACACCTCCCCGGGAACTGCTGAAAGCTGCCGACATCGCGAAGATGGAACCGACGCGCGCGGTGCATTCGCTGAATCCCAATGCCGTTCGCCTCAAAAGGCAGCTCGGCGACCTGACCGGCCTCACGCAAATCGGCGCTCACCTGCTCACGCTGATGCCCGGTCACGAATCGGCCGAATATCATCGTCACCTGTACGAGGAAGAATGCGTGTACGTGCTGTCCGGCACCGGCACGGCCACGATCGGTGAACGCGCTTTCGACATCGGGCCGGGCGATTTTCTCGGCTTTCCGCGCGGCGGGGATGCACACACGTTGCAGAATACCGGCGACGTGCCGCTGCAACTGTTCATCGCCGGCCAGCGCCTCGAACACGACGTGTGCGAATACCCGAGAATCGGCAAGCGGCTTTACGTCGCCGGCGAACTCGAAGATTTCGTCGATCTGCCGAAACGGCCGTAGACGGCACGCCTCCGCATCGGCGTCGCCGCGCTTATGATGCGGGAACGCCACTCACGGGATTCCACGCCATGGACGCGCCGCATCCGCCGATGAATGCCCCGATTTCCGAAACGGAACCTGAAACCGAAACCATCGCCGAGCCGCGCGCGTCGCGCGTGCATCGGCCTGTCGCGCTCGTCACCGGATCGACGTCGGGGATCGGCGCGGCCATCGCACGGCGCCTGTCGGCGGATGGTTATGCGGTGATCCTGCATTCGCGCAGCTCCGCCGAGACCGGTCGCGCGATGGCGGCCGAGCTCGGCGCGAGCTACGTGCAGGCCGATCTCGCCGACGATGCGCAACGCGTGCGGTTGATCCGCGATGCGCTCGCGGTGCACGGGCGGCTCGACGTGCTGGTCAACAATGCAGGCGCGAGCCGCGTGATTCCGCACGACGATCTCGCCGCCGCGACGCCCGACGTATGGCGCGAGATGCACGAGATCAACGTGATCGCGCCGTTCCGGCTCGTCGCCGAGGCGCAGCCCGCGCTGCTCGAAGCGGCGTCGAGCGGGCGCGCCGGTTGCGTGATCAACGTCAGCTCGCATGCGGGCGTGCGGCCGAAGGGCGCGTCGATTCCGTACGCGGCGGCGAAGGCCGCGCTCAATCACACGACGCGCCTGCTCGCGCGCACGCTCGCGCCGGCGATTCGCGTCAACGCGGTGGCGCCGGGGCTCGTCGATACGCCGCTGACGGCCGACTGGACCGAAGCGCAGCAGCTCTGGCACGAGCGTGCGCCGATGCGCCGCGCGGCGACGCCGGACGACGTCGCGCAGACGGTCGCGATGCTCGTCGCGTCCGATTACGTGACGGGCGAGATCGTGATGCTCGACGGGGGAATGAACCTGACGTGATGCGGCGCGGTGAGGTCGTGATTCGGTGACGCGGCGAGGCCGCCGAGCGGCCTCGATCCGGCGTCATTCGCCGGCGGCCGATGCCTGCCGGCGCGATCGCACCGTTCAGCCCAGGTTCGCCCGCAGCCGCGCGAGCGCCTGATCGTGCGTGCGTTCGAACTTCAGCGGCGTGACCGCGATGTAGCCTTCGCCGAGCGCGACCGTTTCCGAATCCGCATCGTCGTCGCGCGGTGCGCGCGTCAGCTTCAGCCAGTGGTATTCGATGTCGCGCGGATCGCGCCCCGACACGATGTCGACGCCTTGCAGCGTGCCGGCGCCCTGGTTCGTCACCTTCACGCCGCGCACGTCGTCGGCCGGCCGCGGCGGGAAATTCACGTTGAGGCACGCATCGCGGTCCCAGCCGGCCGCGACGAGCCGGCGAATCACGTCCGGCGCGTGCGTGCGCGCCGTATTCCACGGCACTTCGTTGCGATCGCTGAATGCCTGGCTCAGCGCGATCGCCGGCACGCCGACCAGCATGCTCGTCATCGCCGCGCCGACGGTGCCGGAGAACACCGTTTCGGTGCCGAGGTTCGCGCCGCGATTCACGCCGGACAGCACGAAGTCGGGCCGCGCATCCTTCATCAGGTGGCTGACCGCGATCGCGACGCAATCGCCCGGCGTGCCGCGCACGGCGAAGCGGCGCTCGCCCTTGCGATGCACGCGCAGCGGTTCGTGCAGGCTCAGCGAATGCGACGTGCCGCTCTGGTCTTCCGCCGGTGCGACGATCCAGACTTCGCGCGCCAGTTGCGTAGCGACCTGTTCGAGCACTTCAAGGCCGGGGGCGTCGAATCCGTCGTCGTTGGTGAGCAGGACGCGGTCGAACAGCGGGCGGGTTTCTTGCATCGGGATGATCCTCGCAGGTAGGCAATGAGAGGGGAAAGGCATCGCGGGTACACCCGCAAGGCTAGCATTGCGTCGTGACGCATGCAGTGCCATGCAGTGCCATGCAGTGCCGCGCCGTGCTCGCGCATGCGAAAAACGGGCGCATGACGCGCCCGTTGGTTGGTTCGATATGCCGCCCGCGCGGCGGGTCGGACCGCGTTACCCGAGCAGATGCCGCAGCAGGCCGGCCGACACGACGCCGACGATGACGGTCGGCAGGATCGACAGGCGCGTCGCCGCGACCAGCGTGACGGCGAGCGCCAGCAGGTCGGCCGGGCGCGTCGACACGAAGGCCGGCGCGATCACCGAGATCAGCACGCAACCGGGCACGTTCTCCATCACCGATGCCATCCGCGGGCTCAGCGTGCGGTTGCGCAGCAGCACATAGCCGAGCACGCGCGACAGGTAGGTCGTCGACGCCATCAGCACGATGGTCGCCACCGTCGCGAAATCAGGCAGCATCGCGCGGCTCCCACAGCAGCGCCGCGATCAGCCCCGCGCACGCGCCGGCCGCGACGTACCACGCGCCGGGCACGGCCAGGTGCGTGGCGGCTGCGACGACGAGGCTCACGAACCACGGACGGCTCGCGCGCATGCCCTTCCACATCCCGCGCAGCAGCACCAGAAACACGGCCGTAAACGCCATGTCGAAGCCGTACTGCTCGACGTTGCCGATCGTCGGGCCGACCGCCGCTCCGAACGTCGTCATCGAGATCCACGTCAGGTAGAGCCCCGAGCACACGCCCGCGTAATAGGGGACGCTGATGTGCGTGGCCGAGCGCGAGCGCGCGTCGGCGAGCGACATCGCCCAGCTTTCGTCGCACATGAAGAACAGCGCGGCAAACGCGCGGCGGCGCGGCAGGCGCCGGATATACGGCGCGAACGCCGCGCCCATCAGGATATGGCGCGAATTTACGAGAAACGACATCGCGACGATCAGCGCGATGTGCGGTGGCGACGTCCACAGATGGATCGCGGCGAATTCGGAGCCGCCGCCGAAATTCAGGCCCGTCATCATCGGGACCTCGAACAGGCTCAGCCCTTTTTGCGCGGCCTGCGCGCCGAGCACCAGCGCGAACGGCACGAAACCCAGCATGACGGGCAGCGCCGCGCGCAATCCGCGACCCATCTCGGCGACATGGGCGGGCTTGTCGCGAAGCCCGGACGACGTTGAAACGCTACTGCTCATTACTCCTCCTTGGGGAGGAGGATTGTCTGCTTTTTTGACTCGAATCGGGTTGCGTTGTGGCCAGATCTTCCGGAGAATTTGGCATTGAACACGTGTTTTGCCATTTTTTTGGAATTGGATGCCAATGAAGCTTGACGCTATCGACCGGCGGATCCTGAGCGCGCTGCAGCGCGACGGCCGCATGCAGAACGTGGAACTCGCGCACGAGGTCGGGCTGTCGCCGTCGCCGTGCCTGCGGCGTGTGCGGCTGCTCGAGGAAGCGGGCGTGATCGAGAAGTACGTGGCCGTGCTGAACCCGGCGAAGGTCGGCAAGGGGCTGACGATCTTCACGCGCGTATGGCTGAAGGGGCAGGACGCGGAATCCGTGAACCGCTTCGCCGAGGCTGTCCAGCAGATGCCGGAAGTGGTCGAGTGTCACCTGATGGCCGGCGACTGCGATTTCCTGCTGCGCGTGGTGGCGGCCGACATCGACGACTACCGGCGCTTCCAGATGGAATACCTGACGCGCATTCCGGGCGTGCTGAGCGTGAAGACCGACATCCCGATGCAGAAGGTCAAGCTCACGTCGGCGCTGCCGACGTAAGCGGCGCGAACGCGCGACGACGATTCGGCGGATCGTCACCAGCCAGTGACAATCGGCCGATACACTGGCGGAACAAGCCGCTTCGCCGCGCACCGGCTGCATCACGGTGCGCCTTCGATGCTCAAGCAACTAACGGTCAACCGCGAGGCGATCGGACAGGCGCGCTGCGCGCGATGCGATCCGCCGGGCGGTGCCTTTTTTCTGGTCGAGCCATTCATGCAGCCATTCAACACGCCATGGAATTCGCTGGAAATCGTCAAGCTCGTGCTCGGGGTGCTGACGCCGTTGTCGGTCGCGTGCCTCGGCTGGCTCGTCGCGCGCCGGCTGAAGCGGCTCGAGCTCGTGCAGTGGACCAACCAGCGGCTGATCGAGAAGCGGCTCACGCTGTACGACATGGTCGCGCCGCAGCTCAATGCGCTGCTGTGCTTCTACACGTGGATCGGCTACTGGAAGGACATCTCGCCGGACGACGTGATCCGCGCGAAGCGCGACCTCGACCGCACGTTTCACATCTACCGCTACCTGTTCGACGAAGACGTGTACGACGCGTATCACACGTTCATCCACGCGCTGTTCGAGATGCATACGGGGCCGGGGCGCGACGCGCGGATCCGTTCGCTGATCCAGGCGCCGGACGGCGACCGCAGCGTGCACGGCACGTACGAATGGAACGCGGCGTGGGCCGAGCGGTTCTCGACTGCGAACGTGACGGACAAGGCCGACGTGGTGCTGCACTACACGCGGCTGATGGAGCGCCTGCGCGTCGCGCTCGGCGCGAATCGCTGACGATCGCGCATGCGCGCTGCGCGCCGGTACCGGAATTCGCTACCCGGCGGCGCGGATTGATCCCCTCACGCGCATCGCGGATGCGCGATGCGGCCGCGGCTGACATGCTCGCGACCATGTCCACTCGCGTGAGGTTCGCATGTTCATCGACACGGGTTCTCGGTCGCCGGCGATATGCCGGCCAGGCGTGCGCCGGCGGCGCCTTTTCGCTGTGGGTACGGCCGGTCCGGACACGATGCCGTTGCCGGCCGAACCCGAGATCGGCGACATCGTCTTTATCCGCGTGACGGTGCGGCCGTTTCTCGAAGTGGCGAGCGCGACGCGCTCGTGGACGAATCACGTGGGGATCGTCGTCGGCGAGCGCGGCGGCGAGCCGCTCGTCGCGGAGAGCACGTTTCCGCTGTCGCGCGTGACGACCATGTCACGGTTTCTCGCGCGCTCGGATCGCGGCGCATGCGTGATCGCGCGCTTGAAGCAGCCGCTCGACGCCGCGCAACGGCGCCGGCTCGTCGACGCGGCCATGCGCCGGCTTGGCGTGGTCTACGACACCGGCTTCAATCTCGCGTCGCGCCGGCAGTTCTGCTCGCGTTTCGTGCGCGAAGTGGTGCGCGATGCGACGCGGATCGTGCTCGGCGACGTCGAGACGTTCGATACGCTGCTGCGCCGCAATCCCGATCATCCGCTGGGGTTCTGGAAGATCTGGTATTTCGGCCGGATTCCGTGGCAGCGCCGTACGGTGACGCCGGCGAGCTTGCTCGATAGCGGTGAGTTGCGCGTGGTGGCGGATACGCGTGGGCGCGATACCGGCGCACGGGAGCCGCGAGGTTCGGACGATGCGGAAATCGACGGCGCATATGACCGTTGACGCGGCACGTTCCGGGTGTTGAATGACCGTGGCGGACGGCGGGTTTCGGCCGCTCAAACGACGGGCGGCCGGGTACGACGCATCAAGCGAACGAGATCACGAGTTTCTTGCCGCAAGCGGCCGCGTATTTGCGCAGCGTATCGATGGACGGTGAATGCTGGCCGGTTGCGAGCGCGCGCTCGAGTCGTGTCACCGCCGGTGCTTTCGTCCCCATGCGCTCGGCTACGTCGGCTTGCGACAGGCCGGCGTCTCGCCGGGCAGCCAGCATCACGTCGAGCAGTGCGAGTTCTTCGCGGTTCAGTCGTTCGTATTCGGCGCGCACGTCGGGGTTGGACAACGCGCGCTCGCGCAGCTCCTTATACGTTGCCATCTTGAACCTCCTTGAGTCGACGTGACGACCCCCGTCTCTACACGCGTATTGAAGAACTGAATTTCGTACGAGTTAGGTCGCACAGTAACAAATATGTTATGTAGACGCAAGTGGAGTGTCCGGCCGCGACTGCGGATGCAGGCGGCCGGGCGGACGTTCGAAGCGTCGTTACATCTATCGAGGAGGTCGATCAGGAAGGCGGTACCCGACCAGGTTCGGGTGACCTGAATCGGGCTAGGTGTGCGATTCGGTGTCGCCGCGGGTGGCGCCGATTGGAAGCGCCGGCAGGGTCAATTCCGTCCCGCCACCGCGAGCCGCGCGGCCAGCCCGACGAATACCGTGCCGAGCAGATACTGCGGCAGCTTCGACGGCCGGCGGCGCGCGCCGAGCCGCTGACTCAACCGGCTCGCGGACACAATCACCGCGCCGTTGACGACGAGCCCGATCAGGTTGAGCACCGTCGCGAGCACGAGAATCTGCACGGCGATCGAGCCGTGCTCGGGGCGCACGAACTGCGGGAACAGCGCGAGGACGAACAGCGCCATCTTCGGATTCAACAGGTTCGTCGTCAGGCCCTGGCGGAAGATCGCGGCGGTCGAATGGCGGCGCGGCGACGCGACCGGTGACAGCGCGGTCGCATCCGAACGGAAGGTTTTCCACGCGAGATAAAGCAGATATGCGGCACCCGCGAAGCGCACGGCGTCATAGGCGAGCGGCACCGCGACGAAGAGCTGCGACAGTCCGAGCGCGGCCGCGAGTGCATGGCAGTAGGTGCCGGCCTGAATGCCCGCGAGCGTGGCGAACCCCGCGCGGCGGCCCTGGCTCACGCTGCGCGATGCGATCAGCAGCATGTCGGGGCCGGGTGTGGCGGTCAGCGCGAGGCACGCGCCGGAGAACAGCGCGAGCGTGGAGAGATCGATCATGGAAGGCCCGTCGTGCCGGAGCGGCGTGAAAGGGAGACCAGTGTAGGAGCGCGTCCGGCGCGGGTCAATTGACCGAACGGCCGATGATTCGATGTGCCGGCACAGCCGATCGCCAACGGATTCGCTCCGTTTTCGGCGCGCCGACGAACTCGTGCCAAGCCGCCACGTGCGAATCGAGCGCCCGTGCCGTCGCGCCGGTTACTGCTTCCTGCAAGCCACCTGATAATCGATCACGGTATTCGCCGACGGCGTGTCGGGCTCACCGCCGGCCGTCGTCACGCCGAGCACGCCGGCCGCGCTCCGATATCGCAGTGCGCAATATCCCATGCCGGTGCCCGAGCATGCTTCGGCTTCGATGATCCCGTGCTTCGCGAGCGTCGCCGCGCCATCCATCTCGTCCGGTTTCTCGTGCGGACGCAGCGGCTGCCAGCCGTGCGAGATCAGGATCTTGCGTGCCTTGTCGAGCGGTTTGCCGTACACGTTGGGCACGACTGCACGGCCGTGACAGTACGTGCGTTCCGCGGCGACCGCGGTCAGCCGCAAGCCGCCATGCTCTTCGCGCAGCTCGCCGACGGGCGCCGACGGACCATCGCCGCCCCAGACCAGCAGCGCGGCGCTTTCCAGCGGCTCGACCGAGCCGAGTTGCCAGCCGGCCGCGCGCGCCGTATAGCCGAGCGCGACGAGCGTCGTGCCGTCGAAGACGCCGATGTTTGCGTTGCGCGCAAAGCAGATCGCGCTCGTCCCCGGCTTGAACCCGCTCGCGAACGTGACGACCGTATAGCGGCCGAGCGGCGCCTCGGACGTCACGATCCAGGCGAGCTTCGCGACGTCGCGGCCGGCCGCGGTTGTGGTCTTCGCGCGATATTGCGCACAAAACGCGTCGAGCGTGCCGTTCTCGGGCGAGCGCGGCAGCGCGCCGAGCGCAACCAGCGACGCGCCGGCGATATCGGAAGCCGTATGCAGCGCCTCGGCCTTGGCCGACGCCGCGCCGCCGAGCATGACGCACGCGAGTGCCGCGAGCGATGCGACGCGGCGGGCCAACGGCCGGGCAGCGATGCGGCGCACGTCGGCTCAGCCCTGCGCGATCACGTCGATCCGCAGTGCTTCGCCACCGTCGACGATCGCCAGCAGACGATCGACGTTCGGGTGCGCACCCGGGCGGTTGCGTGCGTCGGCGGTGTGCTCCGCGAACACGGCGAGACCGTGTTCGGCGGCCTTCGCATCGAGCGTGCCGAATGCCTGCTTCAGGTAGTGGTACACCGCGAGCGAGCCCTGCTTGCCCGGCTGGTTCTCGATGCTCGCGACCACGTCGCTGTTCGTGCCGACGAGATCGATGCGTGCGATGCCGTCGATCGGCGGCAGTTGCGCGAGGTTGTCCTTGAATACTTGGGTCGGTTGAATCACTGAAACACTCCGTCGGTTCGGTCATGGGCCAATCGGGCCGTATCTTATCCGATCGTCATCCGGCCAGCCGCGCCGCACCGGCGAGCTGCACCGCGCTGCCCGCCACCATCGGCATCGCGCGTGCTTTTCCGCTAGAGTAGGAGATCACCGGCCGCATCTGCCGCCCACGCCGGCACGCGGCGGCCACGTTCCGCCATTGCACACGAGGGCCCCGATGGACATTGAGCAACGCTACACCGCCAATGCGCCGACGCGCGCGGAAGTCGACGCACTGGCCGGTATCACCGTCATCGAATTCGGCGCGAACTGGTGCGGGATCTGCGCGAGCGCGCAACCCGCGATCGTCGCGTCGCTTTCCGCGCATCCGGCCGTGCGGCACCTCAAGATCGAGGACGGCCCGGGCCGGCCGCTCGGCCGGTCGTTCCGCGTGAAGCTGTGGCCGACGCTGGTATTCCTGCGCGACGGGGTCGAAGTCGCGCGCGTCGTGCGCCCCGCCGACGCGAACCAGATCGAAGCCGACGGCTTCGCCGCACTCGCCTGAGGTGGTCATCATGCAACAGGCCATCACGCACATCGGCGTTGAAACGCACGGGAGCGGCCTCGTCGAGATCACCTCGCAGGTGCGTGCGTTCGTCGACCAGCAGGCGATCCGCATCGGGCTGCTGACCGTGTTTTGCCGCCATACGTCCGCGTCGCTGCTGATCCAGGAGAACGCGGATCCGTCGGTGCAGCGCGATCTCGAACGCTACTTCGCGACACTCGCGCCCGAGGACGCCACGCGCTACGAGCACGACACCGAAGGGTCCGACGACATGCCCGCGCATCTGCGCACGGCGCTCACGCAGGTGCAACTGTCGATCCCGGTCGAGCATGGACGCTTGGTGCTCGGCACCTGGCAGGGCATCTACCTGTTCGAGCATCGTCGCGCGGCGCATCGGCGCGACATCGTGCTGCATTTGATCGGCGAATGAGCGCGGAAGCGCGAACGGACGGGCAGGCGGGCCCGTGACGCGTCGCGGCCGCGTTCAGCCGAGCAGCTTCTCGACGAGCGCGCCGAGTTCGCGCAGGTGAACGGGCTTCGGCAGGAACGCGTCGAACTCCCGCTGGTTCTCGCGCAATGCGGCCGATTCGTACGCGCTGACGCCGAGGATCGACGCAAACCTGCCGTCGTCGTCCGGCTGCGCGACCATCCGGATGCGGCGCGCGACTTCGAAGCCGCTCAGGTCCGGCAGTTCGAGGTCGAGCACGACGAGGTCGTACCGCGCGTCGCCGAAACGTGCGACGCCTTCGTTCCCGGTGCCGCACAGATCGGTGTCGAGGCCGAGCGCCGACAGCATCGCGCCGAGCGTTTCGCGCGCGTTGTCGTTGTCGTCGACCACGAGCGCGCGGCGGTTGCGATGCACGTCGACGGCCGGCCATGCGGGCGCGTCGCCGGCTGTTTCGGCGGCATCCGGCGCCTCGGCCGGCAGCGTGACGACGAACTCGCTGCCTTCGCCGACGGTGCTGCGCACGTCCACATGGCCGCGCAGCGTCGTCACGATCTCGCGCACGACGGCGAGCCCCATGCCGATGCCGTCCACATGCAGGCCGACCGCGTCGTTCGCGCGGTAGAACGGCTCGAAGATCTTCGGCAGATGCTGCTTCGCGATACCGGCGCCCGTGTCCCGCACGGCAAGTTTCAACTGCCGGCCGGCCGGCGTGTCGACGAGCCGGATCGATACGTCGATCGATCCGTCGACGGTGTACTTCACCGAATTCTCGATCAGGTTGGACAGCACCTGCCGCAACAGCTTGCGATCGGAGCGGATCGCGAGGTCGCGCGGCTCGACCTGCTGCGAGATCGCGATCCGTTTGGCCGCGATCTTCGCGCGCAGCGGATCGAGCACCTCGGCGAGCAGCGACGCCATGCCGACCGTTTCGGCTTCGGCGAGACGCTTGGTCGAGCGCAGCTTGATGTAGTCGGTCAGGTCCTTGACCAGCGCCTCGAGCGACGATGCGGAATTCTGCAGCCGCCGGATCGTCTTCAGGTTCGCGTCGGATTGCGGCCGCGCGAGCAGGATCTCGATCGATCCGCAGATCGCCTGCAGCGGCGTGCGCAGTTCATGACTGACCATCCCGAGGAACGCGTTCTTCGCCTCGATCATCTCGAACGCGCGATCGGATGCCTTGCGTTCCGCATCGAGCGCCGCGTCCTGGCGTTCGAGCAGGTCGTCGCGCGTCCGCATCGTATAGAACAGCAGCAGGAACAGCGCGCACAGGATCACGCCGAGGATGATGCCGAGCGACAGGATCGCGCGCTGCTTTTCCTTCAGCTGATGAAACGTGAAGTCGCGCTGCGCCATCTCGATCGCGCGGAAGTAGTTCGCGAGGCCGTTGACCTTCGGCCAGTGCGCATTGACCTCGTCGATCACGCGCTGTGCGTCGTTCGGTGCGTCGCGCAACAGCGGCACGTCCTGCTTCAGGCGCGCCATGAATTCGCCGAGCGCCGCGATCTCGCCGCGCGCGCGCGGGATGCGCAGCCAGTATTGGGACACCTCGGACGGCCGCTGCAGGAACCCGAACGACACCGACAGGCTGTCGAGCTGCATCTGCACGTGGTCGTAGTTGTCGTCCACGTGCGTGGCGTAGAGAATCAGCTGGCGGTCGAAGCGCGTGTAGACGTTGCGGTATTGCGCGGCGGTCCAGAACACGCCTTCACGCGGCCCTTCGAGCACGCCCTCGTTGACCGACGTCGCGAGCAGGTCCCACAGCAGGAATGCCCACGCGGCGAATCCCAGGATCCACAGCGATCCCAGGACCAGGATGATTTTTCTGTTCTTCCACCGCCCGCGCTTCATGTCGCCCGCTTACTTCACGGTCAGGCCGATGATCTGCCACGCGAACTTGGCTTCGCCGAGCGGCGTCTTCAGCTCGTCCGGATACTGGTCGCGCGGATACATGATCCACAGTGGCCCGTAGTTGTCGTTGCCGAGCACCTTGCCGTTCATCGTGCGCGCAAGGATCACGCCGTACTTGTCGGCATCCGACACGGGGATCGTGAACGTGTACTCGTCGATGCAGCGGAACTCGATCTGCGTGCCGTGCGCGTCGACGGTCTTCAGCACGTCGGACAGGCGCGGGCCGGTGAAGGTCGCCTTCGGCGTCCAGCTCGTCGACGTGACGATCGTGTACTGCGGCAGCGCCATCAGTGCCTGCTCGGAAAAGACGAACGTCGTCTTGCCGGGCTGGTTGCTGCGGCCGATCTTGCCGTCGACGGTGAACGTGAACGACGCGGCCCAGCACGCGGCGGCCATGCCGAGCAGGCCGGCCGCGACCAGGCTCTTGATCCGGATCGTCGAGATTCGCATGTGTTTCCCCTCGGTCGTGTTCGTGTTCGTGTGATGGTGGGTGTTCGTTGTGGCCTCAGCTCGCGGCGGCGGCCGCGGCGGCCGGCAGCGCGATCTTCAGTTCGCGTGCGACTTCGGCGAACAGGATCGGCAGGCGCACCGGCTTTTCCTCGCAGCGCGCGTTGTAGTGCGACACGATGTGCGCGATCTCGTCCTCGCTTGCCTCGCCGGTGGAGATCTTGCCGGTCAGCAGGAAGATCGGCGCGCCGCCGTTCTCGCTCGAGCGGATGCCGCGCACGAGCTCGGCGGCCGTCTGGTCGCCGAGCATCCAGTCGAGGATGTAGCCGTCGAAGTCCTCGACTTCCAGCGCCTTGCGGAACGACGCGCCGTCAAAGTAAGGGACCGCGTTCACGCCTTTCTCGATGAAGTATTCGCATACGGTTTCGGCGACGTCCTGCGAATCGTCGACCACCGCGATCCGCGCGGCATAGACGGTCGGCTGGCTCGAGCGCAGCTCGATGACGTCGACCGGATAGGTGCGGCCTTCGCGCGCGTGCTGGCGTTCGGTGACGATCCATTCGCCCTGCCACTGCAGCGCGACGAAATCCGTTTCGATCTGGCTGCTGGCCTTCGCCGAGATCGCCGCGCGGCAGCGAAAGTGGCGCGACTCGATCACGAGCGTCGCGTCGATCATCTCGGCGGCGGCCGGCTGCGTGCCCTTGTCGTCGAGCAGGATCGCGGGCGGCACGCCGAAGTGCGTCGCGATGTCCTGCAACTGCGACAGGTTCCACGGGATCAGGCCTTTCATCTTGCGCGTGACGACCGAGAAACTGAGGCCCAGCACGTTCGCGATCGTCGTGTTGTGACTGCGTGGCGGAATGCCGTTGCGCGTCAGCAGATCGCGCACCTTGGTGGCGGTGATGAGATCGACGTTGGCCTGCTCGCTGGTGGACATCTCGAAAGGGTCTCCTGGGTTTTAGCGACGAAGAGCATATTCAAAAGTGACGCGATACGCAAACTTTGAAATCGCGAATCACCTTGACATGCCATATTTCTCCATTATTATTGCTCACCACGTCACTATTGTTTGTCGCGTCAGGTTTGGAGACCGCTGTCCATAACAGTCGGCCCAGCGAAAGCGGCAGCCAGCGCGTGACTGAACGATTCGAAGAGAGAGCCTGAGAGAGCCTTGGACTGCGTGTCGGCGTTGGCGAATTGTATTCGCCTCGCCGCACGCAAACCGGGTGCGCGCTCGCGGGGGTGGGATAGCGCGAAGCAGTGCGGCGCAGATAAAACGTGGGGAACGCACACATGTATCGCCGTTTGCTGGCACCGGGGCTGCTGTTGCTGTTGGCCGCGTGCGCGCAGGATCCGTCCATTACCGGCAACACGGTGCGGATCTGCGATGACACAGGTTGTTCCGATCGCCCTAAAGATCAGGTGTCCTATCAAAAAAGGGCTGATGCGGACGACCGCGAAGATCCGCGCATCGTTGCGCTGAAGCAGGCCGCGAAGGCCCAGCCGAAGGCCGCCTACGACCTCGGCTTGCGCTATTTCCGCGGCGACGGCGTGCGCCAGGACAGCTATCAGGCACTCAAGTGGATGCGCGACGCCGCCGAGCGCGGCGACCTGAACGCGCAGAAGGCGCTCGGCAGTTTCTACCTGTTCGGCCTCGAGGAGATGGGCTCCGATCCGCGCGAAGCGGACAAGTGGCTGTCGATCGCGGCGAGCCGCGGCGACAAGGAATCGAAAAAGCTGCTCGAGCTCGCCCGCAAGGCCAAGAAGGAAGACGAGGAAGACTGGAAATGGCGCACGCAATGGCGTGACGTCTATTACGGCTACTGGTACTCGGGCTATCCGTACTACGGCGTCTGGAATCAGACGTACTGGTACTACTGACCGGACCGAAAGCAACGGGGAGCTGCAGCGGGGAGACCACCATCGCGCAGCCACGCCGGGGGGCTTATCGAAGTTCGCACGAACATATAAGCCGAACAACGACTCTATCGATCGATAACGACATGAAGACCAACCTTTCCCAACGTCTCACTCAAGGTGCGCTGGTTGCAGCGCTTTGCGCGTCGGTCGCCGGCTGCGGCGGCGTGGTGACGCCCGGCGGCCAGAACGCGGGCGTGACCGGTGCCGCGGCGGGCGGCGCCAGCGCCGGCGCCGATACGACCCTGCAGCGCTGCACGTCGCCGCTGGGCACGATCGCCGTCGACGACGGCCGCAACGCCGACTGGTGGGGCCCGTTCGGCAGCGCGACCAAGATGACGACCATCGACCCGCTGCTGCGCCTGGCCGTGCAGCAGTCGAACTGCTTCGTGATCACGTCGATCGGCAACCAGAAGAGCGACGCGCGCCTGTCGCGCATCACGCAGCTGCAGCGCAACTCGGGCGAATACCGTACGGGCTCGAAGCAGCAGAAGGGCCAGCGCGTCGCGGCCGACTACTACATGGAACCGCAGATCGTGATCAACGATTCGCCGGTCGGCGGCATCGGCAGCATGATCGGCGGGCTGATCGGCAACAGCGCGGTCGCGGCGGTGGCCGGCCATCTGCAGACGAAGGCATCGGTCGTCACGCTGACGCTGTTCGACGTGCGTTCGGCCGTGCAGATCGCGGCGTCGGAAGGCAGTTCGACGGCGACCAACTACGGCGCGGCGCTGGGCGGATTCGGCGGTGGCGTGGGCGGCGCGCTCGCGGGCTTCTCGTCGACGCCGGAAGGCAAGGCGACCGTCGTCGCTTTCATCGACGCCTACAACAAGATGGTCGTCGCTCTGCGCAGCTACAAGGCGCAGGACGTCAAGGGCGGCCTCGGCCGCGGCGGCCAGTTGCAGGTCAACTGATGTTCCGGGCCGGCGCTGCCTGCCGCCGGCCGGTTGACGATACCTGACCTGCCGGTGCGCGGCGCCGTCCGCGCGTACCGGCTCCGTCGTCCTGTTTGCGTCGAGGTGATCCCGATGAAAGCCGCCGCATTGATTGCACTGACCTGTCTGGCGCTGACCGCTTGCGGCGGCGACGACAATTCCTCGCCCGCCGCGTCCGGCGGCGGATCGGGGGCGAGCAACAACGGCGGCAGCGGCGGCACGGGCAGCGGCGGGACCGGTGGCTCGGGCGGATCGGGCGGCAGCACGCTGACGTGGCACTACGATGCGCAGCCGCCCGCGGCCGACGGCCCGAGCTTCCTGACGCTCCTCAACAGCGAAGGCGCGAAGGGCTATCGCTATCTCGGCGACTATTACTACGACGCGATCACCGGCGGGACGCGCTCGATCTTCGTGAACGACGGCACGGCGCAGACCTACACGTATCAGCTGCAATCGCCGCCGGCCGACTGGGCAGGCTTCCTCAGCCAGGCCAACGGCCAGGGTGCGAACGGCTACCGCTACGAAGGACCGTACGGTTACGGGTATGTCTACCGCAAGGACGGCGGTTCGTCGGCGACCTACACGTACACGACGACGGGCCTGCCGGCCGATCCGAACGCGTTCCTCACGCAGGCGAATGCCCAGGGCCAGTCGGGCTACTGGTTCCTCAGCGCGATGGTCGTCGGATCGGTGCAGGCGAACGTGTACATGAAGAACAACGCATCGAACGCGACCTATACGTACGATGCACTGACCGCGGCCGGGAACATCAACGACTTCATCGCGCAGGCCAACAGCGAAGGCGCGAAAGGCTATCGCGCGAAGGGCGGGCAAGTGTTCGGCACCACGATGTCGTGGATCTACGTGAAGGACCAGACGCAGTCGCCGACCTTCACCTACCAGTCGGCCACGACTCAGTCGAGCGGCGCGACTTTCGTGCAGCAGGCGAACGATTTCGGCGCGCAGGGCAATGCGTATCTCGGCGAACTGGCGTTCACCCTCCCGCCGACGGCAGCGATGCAGCAGGCGCCTTTCTATTTCAAGCCGGCGAACTGCACGGGTTTCCTGTGCACGACGCTGAATCCGCTCACGCAGAACTGAGCGGGCGCCGCCGACCCGGCGCGCATCGCGCGGGCCGCTCCTTGCCGGGCGTTCCGCCGGGCCGAAACGGGTACGTCGGATGCGCCGCATCGTCCGTAAAGGCATCTCGTGCCGTCGGCTTGCCGGCGGAATTGTATTGGGGCGCGGACAGGGAGCGATGTCACGACTTGTCCGAGGGGACAAGACGTCATGGGAGATTGCGCCGCCAGGATTCGTTCGAGTTCAAAACAAGCATCGAAACAAATCGGACATGTACTAAAAGGATAATACACAACTGATTTTCGCTGTGTCGTTTGGCATGATCGGGATGTCTCTATCCCCAATGTATCCATCGTGACGCCCAGCCCGGCAGGGAATCTGCCGCATGTCTGCATCCCCGGGCGCCGTCACGCCGAGTCATGCCATACAGCACGCTTCAGTCCATTCGCCGCTATCAGAGCATTTCGATGTTCGGTGGCGGCATCGTCGTCACGATCCTGATCCTGATCGCCTGCGGGCTCGGGATCACGTCGATCGTTTACGGCTATCTGGACGGCGAGCGGCGCAATTTCCTGAACGGCGTCGAAGAGGCGGTCGACGAGGTGCAGGTGGCCGAGACGTCGTTCCGCAACGGCGTCGCGAATACCCAGCTGATCTGGCACGAGCTCGGCGCGGCGCCTCCCGACGTCGTGAACGCGTTCTTCGCCAACGGCCAGCAGTTCGCGATCAAGCCGTATCCGTCGCTCGTGGTCGGCGTGCCGGGGCAAACCGGGCAGCGCGACGAGGTGGCGCGCTATCTCGCGCTGTCGTTCCTGCTGTCGCGCATCGGCGCGGCGAGCTCACTCAATCGCGGGCGCACGCTCGAGGGCTACCACTACAGTACGCGCACGGGCGTGTTCGGCTTCGTGCCGCATCTGTCGCGCGACAATCCCGCGCTCGCGACGACCGAGGCGCGCGCGCGCGTCCTCGCGGCCCTGCATGTCGATTTCGACGGCCCGGCGCCGACCGACGGTCGGCCGCACGTTCGCTGGCTGCCGCCCTACATCAATCCCGTGACGGGGCAGGCGCGTATCCGGATCGCCGCCGAAGCGCGCGCCGACGGCCAGCCGTTCGCGGTGCTCGTCACCGAATACTCACCGGAATACCTGCTGTCATGGCTGCCCGGGCGCGGGACGGCCGGCGTGTTCTTCATCGCGTCGGCGGACAACCGGCTGATCACGATCGATCCCGGCGTCGAGCGGACCAACGCGCTGACCGAGCGCCTGCTGAACCTCGATGTCGCGCATCGCGACCAGGCGGCCGACGAGCCGCTCTTTCGCGACGGCGCGATCGTGTTCCGCTCGCGGCTCGCGGCGACCGGCTGGACGATCGCCTATGTGCTGTCGTGGGCCGACGTGGCGGCCGGCATCGGCGTGCAGGCCGGCGCGCTCGCGGCGTCGACGCTCGTCACGATCGTCGTGATGTGGCTGCTGCTCGTGCGATTCCACCGGCGCGTGCTCGTGCCGGTCTACGCACGTTCGGCGCGTGTGTTCGAGAGCGAGGCGCTGTGCCGCAGCGTGATCGCGATGGCGCCGGTCGGCATCGGCCTCGTATCGCTGTCCGATCGCCGCGTGATGCTCGCGAGCGACGTGCTGGCGCAGATGCTCGTCCCGCACGGCGGCGATCACCATGCGTTGGCCGCGCAGGCGCTGGCGCAATACGACGCGTTCGTCGCGAACGGCGGGGCAGGCCGCACGATGATGACCGAGCTCGTGCTCGATGCACACGGCGACGCGTCGCTGCATCTGGAGGTCATCGCGCACAGCGCGCGTTATCAGGGTGAGGACGTGCTGATCGCGGTTTTCGCCGACACGACCGCGCAGCGCCGGCTCGTGCATCAGCTCGAGGAAGCCGTGCGTGCGGCCGATTCGGCGAATGCGGCCAAGTCGTCGTTCCTCGCCGCGACGAGCCATGAGATCCGCACGCCGCTCAACGTGATCCTCGGCAACCTCGAGCTGCTCGAGCGCACGGCGCTCGATGCGGCACAGCACAGTCGCGTGCAGACGCTGCGTGCATCGGCCGAGGGCCTGCTCGCGATCGTCAGCGACATCCTCGATTTCTCGAAGATCGAAGCAGGCGCGATGACGGTCGAAGCGATCGAGTTCGACGTGATCGCGGTGATCGAGCGCGAACTGGCGGCGTTCGCGCCCGTCGCGAGGGCGAAAGGGTTGCCGCTGTTCGCCGATATCGATGCGAGCGCGGGGCAGCGTATGCGGGGTGATCCGACGCGGCTCGCGCAGGTGGTCAGCAACCTGCTGGGCAACGCGATCAAGTTCACCGGCGAAGGGCGCATCGTCGCGCGCGTGGCGGCGGGCCACGACGCGCGCGGGGAGCCCGAGCTCGCGATCGGCATCGAGGACACGGGCATCGGGATCGATCCCGCGCAACATGCCAGGCTGTTCAAGCCGTTCTCGCAGGTCGACGCGTCGATCACGCGGCGCTACGGCGGCACGGGGCTCGGGCTCGCGCTGTGCGATCGGCTGGTCGCGGCGATGGGCGGGTCGATTTCGGTCGACAGCGCACCGGGCATCGGCAGCCTGTTCACCGTGCGCTTGCCGCTGCGCATGGGCATTGCGCCGAAATCGCCGGTCGGTGCCGGCGACAGCCGGACGCTGATCGTCGTGTCGCCGGAGGACGCGTGGCGCGCGTTCGCATTTCCGCATCTGCGTGCATGGGGTTTCGATGTCGCGATGCATCCGAGTCCGATCGGGATAGCCGCCGGGTGCCTCGTGCGTGCTCATGCGATCGTGCTCTTCGGCGATTCGGACCAGTGGCGGCGCGAGGAGCTCGACAGTCTCGGCGGCGGCACGCCGGTCGTGCTCGCCACGCCGGACGGTCCGCTGCAGCCAGACGTTGCGGGTCGCACGATCCGCGTGTCGAGCTATTCGCTGAACGGGCTGCGCACGGCGATCGAGCAGGCGCGCGTCGCGACTGCCGGGCAGCGGCCCCCGCCGGCCGGTGAAGCCGGTGACGGCCAACCTGTGGCGGCTTCCGGCCCACGTGTGCCGCGCGTGCTGGTCGCCGACGATGCGTCGGTCAACGGGTCGATTTTTCGCGAGCAACTCGACGTGCTCGGCTGCGCGGTCCGGTGCGTGTCGTCCGGGGGGGCCGCGCTCGATACGCTCGCGAACGGTGCATGGGACGTGCTGCTGCTCGGCGCCGACCTGCCCGACATGTCGGCCGGGGAACTGGCGGAAGCCGTCCATGCGCGCGCGCTGCCATGCGACATGATCGTCGTGGCATCGCATCTGGCACCCGACGACGCGCAGCGTTACGCCGCATCGAACGTCGAGTGCGTGCTGACGAAGCCGGTGACGCTGGCCGACCTGCGTCGCGCTGTCGCGCGCGTCGCTCGACAGCGCGGGATCGCGTTTTCCGCCGTCGCGGCGGACGAACGGCCGGCGTCGAGAGCTATGGCCGCCGCGGTGGCCCACTGGCCGGGAAGATAAAAAAGCGACGCCATGGCGGCATAGATCGCCCAGCGTTCAAAACGGGGAAGGCAGACACGCCGCATCGCATAGATGCCGCGTGATTTCGACTGAAGAAGGAAGGGTAAGGCCGTGCGCTATATGGGAAAGGTGTTCGGGCTGCTGCTTGGATTTGCGACGCTGCCGGAGAAATCCAGACGGGATTTCCTCACGAAGCTGAATGAATTCATGATGATGTCGCCGTCGCAGAAGCGGCGGGCCATCACCGAGTGGCAGCATGTCGCGGACGACGGGTCGGGCGAACCGGACAAGTCCGTGGCAAAACGTTAGGCAGCGGCCAAGGCCGTTTCGCGGGACGGGATGGATCGACGGTATGGGGAAGGCCGTCGATCGGATGTGCGTGGGCGGCGGATCGGCGAACGTGCCTGCCGTTGCGATGCCGTGTCCGGGCCTCGTGGACGGCGCGCCGGCGGTTGCGTCGAAGCCCGGCGGGCGCGGTCCGGCGCAAGCGGCCGCACGTCTATTTCTCGCGGCGACGCGGAACCCGTCTATTATCTTAAAATTACGCTGCGCACCGCCCGATTCGCAGAACATCGCAACGCGACCGTGTCGCGAGATGGATTCGAATCCCGGCGCGTCGCACAACATCGCACGTCGGGCCGCGTGTATCGGGAGAAGAATATAGATGGATGAATTTTTTGTGCGAGTGATGGTGGCGGACGATCATCCTTCGTCCGCACTCGGGATGTCGCAGGCACTCGCGGGCAGCAGCACGATCAAGCTGCTCGGCACTGTCTCGAATTCGACCGACCTGGTGGCGATGCTCGACGTACAGCAGAGCGACGTGCTCGTCGTCGATTACGTGATGCCGGGCGGCAAGTATGGCGACGGTCTCGCGTTGTTGTCGTTTCTGCAGCGTCGCTATCCCGCGCTTCATCTCGTGACGATCACGATGATCGACAATCCGAGCGTGCTGCATGCGATTCAGCGGCAGGGCGTCGGGTGCATCCTCAGCAAGTCCGATGCGATTTCGCATCTGGTCGGCGCGGTTCACGCGGCTTATGTCGGGGCGAATTATCTGTCGCCGTTCGTCAAGCAATTGCTGGCGGGCACCGAGACGTCGACGGGCACGCGCACGCTGACGGCCCGTGAAATCGAGGTCGTGCGACTTTACGGCGCCGGCCTGACGGTCGGCGAGATCGCCGTCCAGCTTCACCGGAGCAAGCAGACGATCAGTTCGCAGAAGTCGAGCGCGATGAAGAAGCTCGGCATCGTCCGCGACGCGGACCTGATCCGCTATGCAAGCGAGGGCCAACTGCCCGAAATGCCCGGGACCAATGCGTAGACCGGCAACCGGCGGGCAGCACCGAGTGACCCGGACGGCGCATGACGCCGTGCCGGCGTCGAGTCGACTTCGATGGTCCGTATGCCCACCAAACTGAAAGCGCTGATTGCGCACGCCACCGCCGCCGCCGCCGCGGGCCGCAAGTCGTTCGAGCCGGGGCGCGTGCGCCGCCAGCAGCAATGGCTGCTGTACGGAAGCGGCGCGGCGATCACGGTGTTCGTGCTGGTCTGCACGGCACTTGTCGCGCGACTCGACTTCCAGGAATCGCTTGCGCAGTACCGGTCGGGGTTCCTGGTACGCAAGGCCGAACTGCTGGCGGAAATGGAGGTGGTCAGGGCCCTCCAGAATCGCTACGTCGAAAACCTCGAGCTGCTAGCCAAGCATGGCGCGAGCGTATCGCCCGATACGTTCGGGCGGTTTGTCGACACTCACGGCAGGATGGTTGCCGTCGGCCACGTGGGGCGTGTGGCGTTTGCAGCTTTCGCTGTCGCTTCGTCATCGCAACCTGCGAACGCTTACGCGCCGTTGCTTCTCAAGTTGCTCGCGCAGGGCGAGGTCACGGGCAACATGCCGCCGCAACAGGCCGGCGATCCGGGAATGGGCGCGTATATCATCGATCCGGACGGCAATTTTGTCATGGTGACGGGGTATCCGCTGGTCAAGCAGGCGCTGGCGCTGCCGGCCGGCTTCGACATCAAGGCATTGATTCGGCAATTGCAACCGCCGCCCGACTTCGTGTCGATGGCGACGGCATCGGATAGCCGGAAGATTTTGCTCGATCGACGCGACGATCCGCTGACCGGACGCTCGACTCTGCGGTTCGCGCAGGCGGTGCGCGACCCGCAGGGCAAGCCGGTTGCATGGTTCGTCGTGATCAGCCGGCCGGAGATCGACAATTTTCTGCGTTCTTCGTCCGCCAGCAAGGATTACGCGCTCGTCAGCCAGGCGGGGCAGGTTCTGACCGGCCGCGAGGTCGCCCCCGCGCTGACGGCCCGTGCGCTCGACTATGCGCGCAAGGCGGGCAGGGAACGGGCGGTCCCCCATCGCGTCGGCATGAATATCGTTATCGGCGACCGAATGCCGGAGTTCCGCGAGGTGTTGACCGCGACCTTCTCGTGGCGCAGCCTGTTCGATGACGTGGCCGCCCGCGTGGGTATCGCAATCGGTCTCGCGCTGCTGGCGATCGGAACGGTGTGGGTCGCGATCGTCATGTTCGACCGACGCGCGTTGCGCCCGGCGAACCGTCGTGCAATCCGGCTGCTCGAAAGCGAGGCGCTGAACCGCACGCTGATTCGCACGGCGCCGGCCGGTCTGATGCTGCTGTCGCTCGCCAACGGCGACACCATGGTGCGCAACGAGGCGGCGCAGGCCTACGGCGACGATGCGGTGGCGTCGCTCGGCAAGCGCATCTGGCAGGCCTATCACCGCAATATTGCGGGTGGCCGGGCGCCGCGCGTCGTCACGCACGAATTGTCGGTCGGCCTCGCCGGCGGCGGCACGACCTATCTCGCCGCGCATATCGTCCGTACGCGCTATCGCGGCGTCGATGTGTTGCTCTGTACGCTGACCGACATCACAGCGCGCAAGCAAATGGAAGACAAACTGCGCGAGGCCCGGGAGGCGGCGGACGATGCGAACAAGGCGAAGTCGACGTTCCTCGCGACGATGAGCCACGAGATCCGCACGCCGCTGAACGCGATCGTCGGCAATCTGGAATTGATGGAGCGCGCGCCGTTGCCGGCCGAGGAGCAGCGACGCCTGCAGACGGTGATGTCGTCGTCCGATGCGTTGCTGCGCGTGATCAACGACGTGCTCGATCTGTCGAAGGTCGAATCGAACCAGATGGTGCTGGAGGCCGTGCCGTTCGATTTGCGTGCGGTTCTGCGCGACGTCGCGGCGATTTTCCATCCGCTTGCCGCGGCCCGGCACCTCGCGCTCGAATGCAGGATCGATCCGCGGCTGGCCGACGGCTATGTCGGCGACCCGACTCGCCTGCGTCAGATCGTGTCGAATCTCGTCAGCAACGCCATCAAGTTTACCGAGCGCGGCAGCGTGACGATCGAGGCACGACCGACAGGCGCCGTCGGTCAAGCGCATGCCGTCGAGGTGGTGGTAAGCGACACCGGTATCGGCATCGCGCCGGAGAGTCTGCCGACGTTGTTCGACGTGTATGTCCAGACCGATGCATCGATTTACCGGCGCTTCGGCGGCACGGGGCTCGGGCTGCCGTTGTGCCGGCGCCTCGCGCGGCTGATGCATGGCGACCTGGCGGTCGAAACCCGGCCGGGCCACGGCGCGACGTTCATCGTGTCGTTGCCGCTGCCCGATGCGCCGTCCGGATGGCGTGTCGCATTCGACGAAACGGCATCCGGCGCATCGTCGTTGCCGGCATACGCGGACGACGAGACCCCGCTGCGCGTGCTCGTCGCGGAGGATCATCCGGCGAGCCGCGCGCTGCTGCGCGATCAGCTCGATGCGCTGCATTGCGACGCCATGCTCGTCGCGAACGGTGTCGAGGCGATGCGCGCGTTCTTCGCGCATCCGTTCGACGTCGTGCTGACCGATCTCGGCATGCCGGAACTCGACGGCTTCGCGCTCGCGAACTTTCTGCGCGAGCAGGGGGCGAAGGTGCCGGTGATCGCGATGACCGCGCATGCGACCGACGAAGACCGTCGCCGTTGCCTGCAGGTGGGTGTGGCCGAGGTCGTGCTCAAACCGTTGGCGATCGATGCACTCGAGACCGTGTTGCGGCGGCACGGGATGCGTGGCGCGGGGGGGGCGGTCCAATCGGCTGATTCCGGCGGTTCGGCGCCGCTGCCGATGACCGACGAGATCCGCGAGAAATTACGGGCCGCGACGCTGCAGTCGCTTGCGGTGATCGACGATGCGCTGTCGCGCGGCCATGCCGGCCCGCTCCGGATTGAACTGCACTCGATGCGAGGCGGCTTCGCGCTGGCCGGCAATACTGACGCAATGGACGCCTGTGCCGCCATGGAGCGGATCGTGAACGAGGGCGGAGCCGAGGCGCTCAGGGATCGATGGGCCGCTTTCCGGAGTGAAATGGTGCGGCAACTCGAATGCTGACCCCGGGCGCGGCCGCTCGGTGCTTGGGCCAAGTCTGGCCGGAGACCACGCGTGGTCGGGCTACTGGTAACTCATCGTGAAGATTGCGACGGCATCGCTGCTTTCCGCTGTCGTGTTGCCGGTCCGGACGTAGTGTGCGGTGAGAGGCATGTTGACGCCTTGGTTGTCGGTTTCCGTAACGAGTCGTTGATTCGGGCTGCGGGCTGCGGGCTGCGCTCGAGTCCGGGCCGCAGAAGACTGGCGTCGACTAATTCATGATCCGTACGCCGACGCCTTTCCCCACGGAACCGGGAGGTCGGCTAGCGCTTCGGCCCGAGTACCGGCATGGGTCGCGTCGGTCAGCGTGATGAACATCCGGGTCGTTGCGCCCTGGGTGCCGTCCGCGCACTGCAGATTGATCGCGAAGTTCCGAGCAGGTCCGACGCCCTTTCGGGTCAGGAATCCCACGCGCGAGTTGGCCCACTACTGGACAGCGTCGTTGCACGTGTTGCCAACCCGGATCCCTACGCCAGCGATACCGCTCGGATCGGTGTTGAAGCGGCCGTTAAGGGGCCAATGCCGGTGTAGTCGAGCACGCCGACGGTCTCAGGGGGCTTGCAGCCCCTCACGCCGCTCGATATGTCTCCCACTTTGTAATTTTATCGAGTGCGCTGTTAGATCGTCTGGAACTCCGATTGCGCTGCGTGCGCGTCGGGGCCCACCGCGATGGCGATCGCGTCCACACCCGCAATTCACTGTATTTACATCGATGCCCCGGTGTCGATACCGCACGCTGTTCCCCCGATAGCGCCCCGAATCCATGCCGGCGTGAACCGATACGTCCGGGGCGGCAATTCGTTGCGTGATTCCAGGCGATGGGTGGTTGCGTACCCGGACCTGGTAACCACGCCGCTTCCTGGGTGGATGCCGCCACAGTGACCTTGCTCCGGTGAGATTTCGCACACTTGGCGATGCTGGTGATTTTGATGGAGAGGATTTAAAAATATATTTGAAAATTAGGGGTAATTGGCTGGGCGAAACCAAAATTTCGAACTAATCGTAGTGTTTTGGGTGTCAGTTTCGGGTTCCGTACTAAATGCTGAATCGAGCTGAATTGGCATCATTGATCCCGCTCCGTAAGGAGTCACGCTCCGTAAGGAGTCGATCAATCACGTTTCATTTGGAGAAAATCGTGGCTATCAACAAGACGATTTTGGCATTCGCGGCAGTCGCAGGCATGTTCGCAGCAGGTTCGGCGATGGCTGCCGACGGCACGATCAATTTCACGGGCAACATCACCGCGGCATCGTGCTCGATCACGGGCGGCGCGGGCACGAACGTGACCGGCGAGAAGGGCAAGCAGGACATCGCGGTCAACCTCGGCACGGTCAGCGCTGATTCGGTCGGCGGGTCGGCAGGTCACGGCATCGCAGGCGGCACATCGATCAACCTGAGCCTCGACTGCGGCAATACGGCAACCGATCTGACGCTCGTCAAGATGAAGTTCGACCCGTTGGCCGGCTCGGGTATCGACGGCAAGAACAACAAGCTGCTGAAGGTTTCGGGCACGGCGAAGGGTGTCGGTATCGGTCTGTACGACGCGAACAACAACCTGATGAACCTGGCGGCGAACGAGACGGTCAACGCCCCGCTGGTCAAGGGCGGCACGGCTGAAGCGCCGGTGTACACCGCCGCGCTGAACATGCGTGCGGGTTACGTTGCAAACGGCGACAAGATCGACGCAGGTACGGCCAACGGCACGCTGCCGTTCACGCTGTCGTACGAGTAATCCCGCCTCATCGAGCGCCGGAACGGCCCGTTGTGCCGTTCCGGCGCCGCTTCCAGGTTCAAATCCGCCATGAAGAAATCGCTCATTGCCGGGCTGGTCGCGGCCGGCTCGATGTTGTTCCTTTCCAGTGCGCCGCAGGCCGGCGTTTCGTTGTCCGGCACGCGCGTCATTTATCCGGCGCAAAGCAAGGAAGCGTCGGTCGTCGTCAAGAATCAGTCGAAGGACGACGTGATGATCCAGTCCTGGGTCGAATTGCCCGACGGCACGACGGGCGATCTGCCCTTTGCGATCACGCCGTCGCTGAGCCGTCTCGGCGGCGACAAACAGCAGATCCTGCGGATCTTTTACGCCGGCGAAGGGTTGGCGGTCGATCGAGAGTCGGTGTTCTGGCTGAGCGTGCAGGAAATTCCGCAAAAGGCGAAGGACGACAACTCGCTGCAGATAGCAGTGCGGCAGCGGATCAAGCTGTTCTATCGGCCTGCTCAACTGCCCGGCAAGCCGGAAGACGCCCCGGCTCAGTTGAAGTGGCGCTGGAGCGAAGGTGACGGCAAGCCGGCGCTGGAAGTCGTCAACGACACGCCGTACTTCGTGTCGCTTGGCCACGCCAGTCTCAAGTCGGGTGCCAGCACCTATCCGGTCACGACGGAAATGATTGCGCCCAAGTCTTCGACGCGTCTTGCTGTCAAGGACTATTCCAGTCGCGCGATTCCTGCGAACGCCAAGGTCGAGTTCAGCTCGATCAACGATTTCGGCGCGGCAGTCGATACGCAAGCCAGCGTAACGCAATAGCGCGGTCGTGCCGGAGCTCGTCGTCAGATGTTGCTCAATAAATTCGATGTACTAACGAAAAATCAATAGAGAGCGAGCGGTCGGGACATGAACATAACTGTCAAGAAAATTGTAGAGGCTTGCCAGCGCGCGTCCTGTCTGATGGCGCTCGGCGCCGCACTCGCACCCACTACCGGGCAGGCGGCGGAGTTCAACGAGCTGTTCCTCAAGAAGGGGGATGGCCCCGTCGAGCTGTCGTATTTCGAAAAGGGCAGCTCGGTGGCGCCCGGCATCTACGATGTCGATGTGTCGCTGAACCAGCGGCGCGCGAAACGCGAGTCGATCCTGTTCAGGACGGATGCGTCGGGCGAGGTGCGGCCCGTGATCACGTACGGCCTGCTGAAGGGGCTCGGCGTCGACGTGAAGCGTCTCGAGCGCGAGCACAAGCTGGAGCCTGGGCTGGCTGACGACGCGCCGGTTGATATCGGTTCGCTGGCCGACGGCGCGGCGGCGAATTTCGACGTCGGCACGCTGACGCTCGATGTCAGTGTGCCGCAGGCCTATGCGCCGGCGCAAACGCGGGGCTATGTCGATCCGTCGATGTGGGATGAAGGCATCACCGCGGTCTATTCGAACTACCAGGCAAACTTCAGCCACGACACGGATTCCGGCTATCGCAGCGATTACGCGTATCTGGGGCTGCGCAACGGATTGAACATCGGTGCCTGGCGGTTGCGCAACGAATCGGCGCTGTCATGGCGGCGCGGCAGTCCGTCGGATCTCGCGGCGAACCGTAGCTACGTGGAGCGCGACCTGCAGCGGATCAGGGGGCGGCTGTCCGCAGGCGAAGTGTATTCGTCCGGCGAGATTTTCGACAGCGTGCGCTTTATCGGCGCGCAGGTCAGTTCAGATACGGGGATGCTGCCGGACAACGAGATCGGCTATGCACCGGTTGTACGCGGTATCGCGCAGAGCAACGCGGTGGTCGAGGTGCGCCAGAACGGCTACGTGATCTATTCGACGTCCGTGACACCCGGTGCGTTCGAATTCCGGGACATTTACCCGAGCGGATCGAACGGCGACCTCGAAATCCGGATCATCGAATCCGACGGGAGCGTTCGCACGTACCGGCAATCGTATTCGTATCTGCCGGTGATGATTCGCCGCGGTACGATGCGCTACGCGTTCTCGGCCGGCCAGTATCGCGGCTATGGCCAGTCGCGGCCCAAGTTCGCGCAGGGCACGCTGGTCTATGGCGTATCCGACAACTTGACCGGCTATGGCGGCTTCATCGGCGCCGAGCGTTATGCGGCTATCGCGCTCGGGGTCGGATACAACTCGCGGCTCGGCGGCGTGTCGTTCGACGTCACGCACAGCCAGTCGAATGCAACCGGGCGCAAGGCGAGCGGGCAGAGCTTCCGGTTCCTGTATTCGAAGACGCTGACGGCCACCGAAACAACTTTCACGATGGTCGGCTATCGCTATTCGACAGACGGCTATCGCACGCTCAGCCAGCACGTCGACGATCTCGATCGCCAGTGGGGGAGCGGCTATCGCCGCCAGAAGAGCCGCGTCGACCTGAACATCAACCAGTCGCTGGGTACGAGCGGCTCACTGTACGCAAGCATCGGCGACACGAGCTACTGGAACCAGGGCGGGTCGAGCCGCAACATTCAGCTCGGCTATAGCGGTGCGCTGAAGAATCTCAGCTATAGCGTAGCGGTTTCACACACGCGCGATTCAGGGCCGTTCGGCCGTTCCGACACGCAGTTCTCGGCAACGATCAGCATCCCGTTTGGCGGCGGCCAGCGTTCGCATCGCATGTTCGCGAGTACGGTCGCGTCGACGAGCGGCGACGTGAGTACGCAGGCCGGCGTGAACGGGTTCCTGAACGATTCGAACACCGTCAATTATTCGGTGCAGGGCGATTACCGCAAGCGGGCCGGCGGATCGGGCGGCGTGGGCCTCGGCTGGGACACGCCGCTGGCCAAGCTGTCGACGAACTACAACCAGTCCGGCCACGGCAAGCACGTGGACGTCGGTATCGCCGGCTCCGTCGTGGCGCACGGCGGCGGCATTACGCTGGGCCAGACGGTCGGCGAGACGTTCGCGATCGCCGAGGTGCCGGGCGTGCGCGGCGCGCGGTTCTCGTCGTCGTCGAGCATCAGCACGGATCGGCGCGGCTACGCGGTCCTGCCGTATGCACAACCGTATCGCTACAACTGGCTCAGCATCGATACCGAGAGCCTCGGCTTCGACACCGATCTGGCCGACAACTCGAAATCGGTGGTGCCGACGCGCGGCGCGATCGTGAAGGCGAAGTTCGCCGCCGAGACGGGGCGCCGGGTCCAGTTCGACGTAAAGACGTCGAACGGCGGCAAGGTGCCGTTCGGTGCAACGGCCTACGACGAGAGCGGCAAGGTGCTCGGCATGGTCGACGATGCGTCGCGCGTGCTCGTGTTCGGCATCAAGGAGCAGGGGCGTCTGTCGATTCGCTGGAGCGAAGGTTCGTGCGAAGGCGGTTATGCGTTGCCGGAACGGAAGAAGGCGGTCGCGTACGAGCGCGTGGCGATGAGCTGCAGGATCGCGAGGTAGTGACTTCGCCGGGAATGCGAGCTTCGATTGGCGAAGCGTCAGGAGGGCGATGCCTGATATCTCACATCGCATCCGATTTTTCATCCAATGAACCTGCTATTAACAGCAAAAAGTGAGGTAGACCGATTCCGTGACGAACTTCATCATTGAACGGAAGGAGTGCCTTTGTGTGAAATGGGTGCAAATAACTAGGGGGCTGTTTATGGGTTTTTCTCGTTATTTATCTTATTGTTTGCGGCACGCGTCGCATCGCTATACGAGATTTTGCGTTCTGTCGGCTTTGATGCTTACTTCATGTTTTCCGTCAATTGCGCGAGCTGAGCGTGATTATTGCTTGCCGATGGAATCCACGCCGATGCTGAGTATTTACGATCTATATGCATATAATGCACCCATTGATCCTGATGTTCCTGTCGGAACGACGTTGCATTCTCAAACGTCACAGCTGAATGGAAATTGGTTGAGCTTTGAGTGCACGTACATACCAGGTGGAATACAGAGCTCGCTGAAAGGAAGACTCGATCCGGTAGGTGCGTACAACACTTGGCCCAGTGGTGTACCTGGAGTCGGCATCCGGTTGCGGGAGGTCGTAGATTCCCGTTGGTGGCCGATATACGACGATCTTCCGAACAGCACGATGATTTCCTATGGGCCGAAGACAATGGTCATCGAATTTGTCAAGACGGGGAATATTAGCCTTAATGGGGGTGTTGTTCAAGGTGAAATCGCCGGGATGTGGATTCGAAAAAATAAACAACAGATTGTCAGTATCAGAGTTTTGGGGGCAATTCAAATTCGTCCAAAGCCTCCAGTGTGTACGGTAACGACAAAATCGATTACTGTTCCGTTCGGGCAGATTCAGTTGCCATCCAACGTGGGTAGTGTCACATTGGCCAAGCCTTTTGATATCACGATCAAATGTACCGGATCGGCACACGGCGGTGTTTCTAACGTCTACATGACCATGACCGACGTTCAAAAGCCGGCGAATCGGGGGGATCAACTGACCCTCGATCCCAAGGGAGGGGCAACTGGTGTAGCCGTCCAAATTCTGAACAATGGGAAGGCGGTCAAATTCGGCGCCGACTCGAATGCGCCAGGCAATACAAATCAATGGTTTGTGCGGCAGACGGGTGATGGAACATTCAATATTCCGCTGTCTGCCCGATATGTCCGGACTGCAATGCAGATGCAGCCGGGCGTCGCAAATGCGGCAGCGAGCTTTACGATGAGCTACCAGTAAACGGGGTGCGGGTTTCGGAGAGTTTCGAATCCGGGCGGATCACACTGACCGCTCGCGTTCCGAATACATGTAAGGTCGGGTGAAATGGCCGGCGGCTTCGACGAAGCCGCCGGCCATCGTTTTTCCGGCACCCACTCTTCAAACGAGCGGGTGCCGATATGCCGAACCCAACGGGTTCAACGGGCTATCACCAACTGACGGGGCCGTAGTGCAGCCGTCCGTCGATCTTGCCGAAGTTTAGGCCGACCATGAAATAGGGCTGAGCCGGACCGCTGACCGAACTGGCTTCGATGGTGCCGCTGTCCGTATTCTCCCCGACCAGACTGCCCCAGAAAAACGGACCGTATGTCGGCGATACCAGGTGGAGACGACTGCTCGACGTCGACGCCCGGATCGTGCCGGCGTTCTTGCCGACGAGGCCGCCCAGGTTTGAACGGTCGCCCGTAATCGTGCCAGTGGACGACGCATCCTCGATGATGGCGCCCTTGTCGTTCAGCCCCACCAGGCCGCCCACGTTCGATCCGTCCGCCGCTGCATTGCCGGACGCGGACGCATGGCGGACGATCGCGTTGTTGCCGCGGTTCGTGCCGACCAATCCGCCGACGCGGCTACCGTAGCCGGCCGTCACGTTGACGTTGGCTTGTACGGTGTCCAGCACCCCGGTGTTCAGGCCAACGAGTCCGCCGACATCGCTCGCATCGCCTGCGCTGACCCTGCCATCGACGCTTGCGTTCGATACGGTGCCGTCATTCGTGCCGACGAGCCCGCCCGCGTGGCTGTCGCGGCCCGCCGTTACCGTGGTCTTTACGTGTGCGTTGCGGATCGTGCCGCTGTTCTTGCCGGCCAGACCGCCGACATGGCCACTCATCACATCCGTTACGTCACTGTCCGATCGCACGTTGTCCAGCGTGCCGCCCGCGTTTTCGCCGATAAAGCCGCCGATCGCGATCGCACCGTTGGCCCGGACCAGGCCGGAGGCGGACGCGTTCGCGATCGTGCCGCCGTCGCGGTTCTTGCCGGCGAAGCCGCCGATATAGCTGCCTTTGCCGGCCGTGACCGTGGCGTTGGCCGACGCGTCGCGAATCGTGCCGTAGTTGATGCCGACAAAGCCGCCGGTGCTCGTGTCGTCGCGGCCGGACACACGCCCGCGGCTCGATGAGCGAACGATCTGGCCGTCGTTCATGCCGACGAACCCGCCGATGCTCTGGACTTCGCGGCTGTACGATCCCTGGAACGGCGAGCCGGAGCGGCCGGACAAGGTGACGTCGGCGGACGCCGTGCTGTCGGCGATCGTGCCGCCGTTGACGCCGACCAGGCCGCCGACGGAGAGCGTGTTGGCGCTGCCCGAGACACGCCCGGCAAAGTTCGCGCGGTCGATCGTGCCGGCGTTCCGGCCGACGAGGCCGCCCATCATGACCACGTCCCGGCCGTTGTACGAGACGCTCATGTTTTTCGCGTTGACGTTCTCGATGCGTCCGCCCAGGTTGTCGCCGACGAGCCCGCCGACGAACGTGGCGCGGGCGGCCGACGTGCCGTCGACGGTGAGCGAGTCGAGCGTCAGGTTGGCAAGATAGCCGGTGCTTTGCCCGAACAGGCCGATGTTCGGCCCGGTGCCGGTGATCGACAGCCGGCTGATCGTGTTGCCAAGGCCGTCGAAGATGCCGGTGAACGCATTGCCGGTGGCGCCGCCGATACTGACAAAGTTCGCGTTCGCGCCGTCGATCGCGTTCCCGATTACGTAGCGGCCGCCAAGGTTCGCGTCGACATTGCGCAGGTCGGCGATGGTATGGAGCACCTTGTAGTCCTCGCCGCTCGAGCGGAACGACGCGTTGTCGCCGGACAGCGTGACGGCAGCACCGTTGTTCAGCGTGTGGCCGTTCTTCGAATTGAGCTCGAGGTGCGCATTACGGCCGGTGAGCTTGACCGCATCGTTGATGCGGATCTTGTCGGCGGCGTTGACGTTCAGGCTCGCATTCGTGCCGGTGGACGATAACGTTTGCGTCAGCGCTACATTGCCTTTCTGAGACGTGAGCGTGAGCGAGCGATCGTTGTTCCATGCGACCGGGCCGCCGACCGTCAGGTCGCCCTGCGTGTTGGTCAGCGCGACGTTGGTGGTGCCGAGGTTGTTCGACAGCGTGTCGGCATCGATCGATGCGCCGGCCGGATAGAGGCTGTCTGCGTTGTTGTTCGCAACGCCGGCGTTGGCTGCTTCGATGGTCCAGGTGCCGGCCGTATTGCCCGCGCGCGTGTCGACTGTGGTGCCGCGTGCAACGCGAACCTGTTCGCCGCGGGTGAGAATCGAGCCGGCCGGCGCGTCGGCTTCGGCTGCGCTCGTGTCGAGCTTGCCGGCGACCTTGACGGTGCCGCCGTCGAGCGTGATCTTGCCGGCGCGGCTGGCGAGGCCCTTCGCTTCGATCGTGCCGGTGTTGTTCACCACGGCATTGAGCAGGTTGTCGGCTGCCCGCGCGGTCATCAGTACTTCACCGCCGTCGGCCTTCAGCAGGCCGCCGTTGTTGGCCTGCGCATCGACCGCGCCGCCTTCGACCTGCAGGCTGAGCAGGTCGCTGCCGTCGAAGTTGACCTTGAACGTGTTGCCTGCGCCGAGCGCGACGCGGCCCATCTTGGCCTGGATCACGCCATTGTTGGACACGCGCGCACCGAGCAGCGCGACACTGCCGCCATCGGCGGCGGTGATGCGGCCGTCGTTGACGATCGACGCGGTGGAGTTGCCCGAGAAGCGATAGTTGCCGGCGAGGAAATCGGCGTCGGCGATGTTCTGGGTGGACGCGACGAGGCCGCCGACGTTGATCTGTGCGCCCGAGCCGAACAGCACGCCGTTCGGGTTGACGAGGAAGACCTTGCCGTTGGCGTCGAGCTGGCCCTGGATCTGGCTGCCGTTGTTGCCGACGACGCGGTTCAGTGCGATCGACTGTTTGCCGGGTTGATAGAACGAGACGCGCTCGCCGCCGGCGATGTTGAAGTCGTTCCAGTTGGTGATCAGCTTGTCGGTGTGCTGGTTGATCGACATCGTCTTGCCGTCTGCGTCGCGCAGGATATCGGCCTTGCCGGCGGTGATGTTCTCGCCGGAGGGCAGCGCGAAGGCTGGCAGGCTGACGATACCGAGCAGGGAGAGTGCGGCGGCGACGCGCTTGGCGCTACCGGGTTTGGCACGGCGGCGCGCGGTTTCCCCGACCGCGCTCCAGCATCCCTGAGCCTGGTTCCAGATCAGTGCGTAGGTCTTGTTCATCGTTTGGTCTTCCTGATGGTTTTTTTAGGAAATCCGGCCGACCGTGAAGGCCGATCGGCCGGAGGGTGGCTGCCGGCGGCCTCGCGGCCGCCGGCTACGAGCGGGCAGGCCGCTCGCATCAGGTGACGGAATCCGGCATGCCGTTCACACGGCGGAGCCGGAACCGTCCGGGTTCACGCTCAGGGCTTCACCTGACCGTAATTCACGCCGACCAGCGCGCCGTAGGACTGGTCGTAGCCAGCCTTCACGTCGACGCGGCTGGTGCTCGACGAGCCGGAGACGCGACCGAAGTTGCCGCCGACGAGGCCGCCCAGTCGGGCGTAGCGGCCGCCGGATACGGTGCCGCTCGACGACGACGCGGTGATCGTGCCGCCGTTGCTGCCGACGAGGCCGCCGACGTAGCTGGCGTCGCCGCCCTTGGCGGAGCCCGTCGCATGCGACTGGTCGACTGTCCCGGTCATGATGCCGACGAGGCCGCCGACCTTGCCCTGCGTGCCGGCTTCAACGTCGCCCGACGCCGTCGACCGCGCGATGGTCCCGTACTCGTTGCTGCCGACCAGGCCACCGGCCGACGAGAAATCGCCGGCCTTCACCGCGCCCGTGGCGCGGGAATCGGCGATCGTCCCGCTGTTACGGCCGGCGAGGCCGCCGGCGTAGCTTGATTGCCCGGCCAGGACCTTGCCGTTGGCGCTCGACGTGCGGATGAGACCCTGGTTGAGCCCCACGAGGCCGCCTGCCGTGCTGGCGTTCAGAACGGTGACGCTGCCCGACGCGTTGGAGGAATCCAGCGTACCGGTGTTGATCCCGGCAAAGCCGCCCGCCGTGCTGTTATTGCCCGCGGTCACGTTGCCGGATGCGTCGGATGCCTCGATGGTGCCGGCATTCGTGCCGGCGAAGCCGCCGGCCGTGCTGTTGTTGTCGCCGGCTACGTTGCCGCTGGCCAGTGATGTCTCGATGAAGCCGTCGTTCGAGCCTGCGAAGCCGCCGAGCGTCGATTTGCCCGTGGCCCGGACGTTGCCTTGCGCGTGGGACGCATGGATGCGACCCGCGGTGCCGTTGCGCCCGGCGAAGCCGCCGACGACGCTATCGGCGCCCGCGACGACGTTGCCCGTCGCGGTCGATTCGTCGATGTCGCCGTCGTTGTAGCCGGCGAAGCCGCCGGCTACCGCGTTGCGGCCCGCCGTCACGTTGCCGTTGGCCTGCGATTTCAGGATCCGGCCGCTGTTGGTGCCGACGAGCCCGCCGATCGTGCTCGATGCGGCCGCGAACACGTCGCCGTCGGCCGTGGACGCGTCGATTTCGCCCAGGTTCACGCCCGCGAGGCCGCCCGCGACGCTGCGTTCACCGACGCTCACCTTGCCGCTCGCGCGCGAATTCGCGATGGTGGCCAGGTTGAGGCCGACGAGCCCGCCTGCGATGGCGTTATTGCGCGCAGTCACGCTCGTGGACGACGACGATTGCTTGATGATGCCGTTGCCGTCGTTGAAGCCGACGAGCCCGCCGACCATCGGGTTGGAGCCTGTCGCGTTGATGCGCCCCGCGCTCGACGAGCGCTCGATCAGACCGGTGTTGTGCCCGACGAGGCCGCCCGTGGGGCCGTTGTGCGCGGCGTTGATCTCGACGTCGGCCTGGCTGTCGCGGATGGTGGCCGACACCGGCGGCTTGTTCAGCAGCGTCAGGTTTTCACCCACGAGGCCGCCGATCGCTTGCGCGTAGCGATCGCCGTCGATGCGGCCGGTGACCTTCGCATGCTCGATCGTGCCGCCATAGTTGGAGCCGACGAGACCGCCGATGATTGCCGATCCCGTCGCCGAGACCGTGACGTTGTTGGCCGTCACGTTCGAGATCGTGCCCGAGTTGCTGCCGGCGAGCGTGCCGACCGAAGTCAGCCAATACGGCACACCCGATGCGGTCGTGACGATGTCGCTCAGGTTGAGGTTGGCGATGCGGCCGGCGTTGTGCGAGAACAGGCCGACGGACGACTGGACCGGATTGGAGATGCGCAGGCGCTCGATCGTGTTGCCGAGGCCGTCGAATACGCCGTAGAACGATTGGTCGCCGCCGATGCTGCGGAAGCTCGTATTCGCGCCGTCGATCGTATTGCCGATCACGTAGCGGCCGCCGCGGTTTGCATCGACGTTACGCAGGTCGGCAACGGTATGCAGCACCTTGTAGTCCTCGCCGTTCGAACGGAACGACGCGTTGTCGCCGGACAGCGTCACGGCAGCGTTGTTGTTCAGCGTATGGCCGTTCTTCGAATTGAGTTCGAGGTGCGCGTTGCGGCCGGTGAGCTTGACTGCATCGTTGATGCGGATCTTGTCGGCGGCGTTGACGGTCAGGCTGGCGTTGGTGCCGGTGGCCGACAGCGTTTGCTGCAGGTCGACGTTGCCTTTCTGCGACGTGAGCGTGAGCGCGCGATCGCTGTTCCACGCGACCGGGCCGCCGACCGTCAGGTCGCCCTGCGTGTTGGTCAGCGCGACGTTGGTCGTGCCGAGGTTGCGCGACAGGGTGTCGGCGCCGATCGAGCGATCGCCGTTGACGCCGGCGTTGGCGGCTTCGATGGTCCAGGTGCCGGCGGTGTCGCCTGCGCGCGTGTCGACGTGAGTGTCGGCCGCAACGTCGACGCGCTCGCCGCGCGTGAGGATCGAGCCGGCCGGCGCGCCGGCTTCGGCCGCGCTCGTGTCGAGCGTGCCGGCGACCTTGACGGTGCCGCCGTCGAGCGTGATCTTGCCGGCGCGGCTGGCGAGGCCCTTCGCTTCGATCGTGCCGGTGTTGTTGACGACGGCGTTCAGCAGGTTGCCCGCTGCCCGCGCGGTCATCAGCACTTCGCCGCCGTCGGCCTTGAGCAGGCCGCCGTTGGTGGCCTGTGCATCGACGGCGCCGCCTTCGACCTGCAGGCTGAGCAGGTCGTTGCCGTCGAAGTTGACCTTGAACGTGTTGCCGGCGCCGAGCGCAATGCGCCCCATCTTCGCCTGGATCACGCCGTTGTTGGACACGCGCGCGCCGAGCAGCGCGACGCTGCCGCCGTCGGCGGCGGTGACGTGGCCGTCGTTGACGATCGACGCGGTGGAGTTGCCCGAGAAGCGGTAGTTGCCGGCGAGGAAATCGGCGTCGGCGATGTTCTGGGTGGACGCGACGAGGCCGCCGACGTTGATCTGTGCGCCGGAACCGAACAGCACGCCGTTCGGGTTGACGAGGAAGACCTTGCCGTTGGCGTCGAGCTGGCCGTGGATCTGGCTGCCGTTGTTGCCGACCACGCGGTTGAGCGCGATCGACGTGGTGCCGGGTTGATGGAACGACACACGCTCGTTGCCGGCGATGCTGAAGTCGTTCCAGTTGGTGATGAGCTTGTCGGTGTGCTGGTTGACGAGCATCGACTTGCCGTCGTTTTCGCGAATGATGTCGGCCTTGCCGGCGGTGATGTTCTCACCGGTGGGCAGCGCGAACGCGGGCAGCGAGGTGAGGCCGAGCAGCGAGAGGGCGGCGGCGATGCGCTTGGCGCTGCCGGGTTTGGCGCGCCGGCGCGCCGTTTCCCCGACGGCGCTCCAGCATCCCTGGGCCTGGTTCCAGACCAGTGCGTAGGTCTTGTTCATGAGCGTTATTTCCTCTGGAAAAGTACAGGGTGATTGCTTCGTATCGATACGTATACCTAACGAAGCGGAAAGGGCCGAAAACACGCAGGATGCATGCCTTCGACGAGGTGGGCGGCGACGCCGCCCGTGCTGCTTGCGGCTCGCCCTGCCTGGCGGGCCGCTCGCCGCGTACCGCTCAGAAATACTGGGCGGCTTGCAACCAGACACTCGGTGACCGCGTGGGCGACGCGACCGGATCGGCGTAACCGACCGGTAGCGCGGCGGTGAGATTGATTTGATGGCGCGCGCCGAACCAGCTCGCGCCGATGCCGAGCGACGACAATTGCACGGTATTGCGTTCGCGGGACCACCGCTGCTTGCTGAGCTGGATGCGGCCCGTGTCGGCGAACACGCTCAGTTGCAAGCTGGGCGCGGCGAGATAGCGCAGCTCGGCCGTGGCCTGCCAGCCCTGGTCGCCGCTGCCGGCGCCGAGCGCGAAAGCGCGCACGCCATACGGCCCGCCGAGGTTGAATTTTTCCGAAGAGTCGAGGTTGCGCGACGACAGTTGCGCACTGAATTGCGTGTAGAGCTGGAATCGCGAACCGAGCGCCTGCAGCCGCAGCGCGTTGATGTTCAGTTTCGCGAACTGACCGAGGGTATGGGCGTAGTAATTCATGTCGAGCGGATCGTTGCTGCTCAAATGCCCGATGCCGACGGTCGCGGAGAAGCCGGTGCGGCCGCCGCCGCCGAAACCGTCCTGGCGGTTGCCGTTCACGCCGAACGACCACAGATCGACGGTCTTGTCGCCGACCACGTCGAATATGCCGTACACGTCGCGCAGATGCTTGTTTTCGTAGGTAACCAGAGCATCGACGCTCGTGCGCCGGCTGCGCACCAGCGGCTGCGTGACGAACGCGGAGCGGACGTCCGCTCCGCCGTGGTAGCGAAGCTCCTTCAGGCTGCCGCCGATCCGGTAGTTCATGTCGGAATACGCGATGCCGACGCGCGTGGACGCGGGGCCGACCGGCACCTGGTACGACGCGCGGTAGTAGCGCTGGTTCGTATTGCTCGTCAGGCCGCGCAGCGAGAAGCGGTCGCCCACGCGCAGCGGCGCGTTGACGTCGATGCTGCCCGTCGCGCGGTAGCGGCCGGTCAGCGGATCGCCGAAGTTGTCGAATTCAACTGAGCCGGTGGCGAAGCGACTGCGTTCGGTATCGATCACGAGATCGGTCGTGCCGGGCTCGGCGCCGGGCCGCAGCGTGCCCTTCGCATCGACGCCGGGCATCTCGTTCAGCAGCATGAGGCTGCGCTCGAGACGGTTGCCGCTGATGATCTCTCCGGGCTGCAGCGACGCAAGCGGTTGACGCAGCGCGCGATCCAGTACGCGTGTGCGGTTGCGCAGCTCGAGCTGCCCGTAGCGGCCTTCGACGACGACGATGCGCACGACACCGTGCTCGATGTCCTGGTGGGGCAAATAGGCGCGGGCGAGCACGTAGCCGTGTTCGCGGTAATACGTCGTGATTCTCGCCGCGGCCTGTTGCAGATCGCCGAAGCTCAGCTCGCGGCCGACGAGATCGACGAGTAGCGCGTCGAGCCGTGCGGCGGGAATGGCCGCATTGCCTTCGATGGCAAATGCGCTGACCGGAATGCGCGGCCCCTCGGCCGTGGCAGACGAAGGCGCTTCGTCGGGTGGCGGCATCGCGAGATCGGGCGCGGCGGGAACGGGCAGTGTCGGGCGGAGTGTCTCGACATCGCGCAGCGACTGTCCCGCATTCGGCACCTGGGCTTGCGCATGGGCGATACCGTGAAGCGATAGCGCGAGGCCGGCCACGCACGCGATGCGGAACCGGCCTGATCGCCTGTCGGCGATGGATTCGGAGCGGAGGAACGGGCGAGCACGGCGCATGGCCGCTAGCTTGGCGGGAGGAAAAGCGGGTACTGGCGCCTGCATCGGGGGCGTCCCGGGCTCGGCGTCGAGAGAGCGGATGAGGGGGATTTTCGACCTCGATCGGTTGTGCTGTTCGGCCGATGCGTGGTTCCTCGCTTAGGCCCTTTGAGATGCCGACGATGGTACGAAATGGTTCCTGAGATGAATATGGAACAAGTACGAGTGGCTCGTTCCCTTTATTCATTCTTGTCAGATTCTTCGACTCAATCGGATCCGTGCTCAAGACGCCGATGCGCGACGCGTCGGTGGCAGCCATCGCTTCAACGCAGCAAGCATCGGCCGTTCGATCCACACATGACAGGCGCAGCCGCATGCGCAGACAACGGCCAGCGTCGCGAGCACGGCCGCTAGGCCCGGCCCCGTGCCGGCATCGAGGCGCACGCCGACGATCTTGCTCGCAGCGCCGATCACATACGGATGCAGCAAATAGATCGAATCGAGGTGGAACACCTGCGGGTCGCCCGTCTGCGAGCCGCGGATCACGAACATCTGCGCGGCGTCGGCGGTATTCGCGTTCACGCTGCCGGCCTGCGACAGCGCGTCGGACAGCGTCAGCCGGCCGTCGCGCAGCGGCACCGCGAGCGACGGCTTGTTCACCTCGCCCATCACGTACACGCCGTAGTCGCTGCGCGCCGGCACGTGCAGCAGGTCGCCGGCTGACAGCACGACGTCGGCCGGATTGCGGCCGTCGCGCAGCATGCGCGTCAGGTCGAGCGGATAAGACACGCCGTCGCGCACGAGCGTCATGCGGCTCTGGTCGGCGGCCGTGCCGAGCCCGCCCGCGCGGCCGAGCGCTTCGTAGAGCGTCATCGGCACGTCGTTGACGGGCTGCGCACCCGGCGTGCGGACTTCGCCGTCGATATAGACCTGCTGCGAGCGGAACGACGCGACGCGCAGCGTTACTTGCGGATCGCGATAGACACGCGACAGCGCGGCGGCGATACGGGCCTGCGCGGCGTCGGCCGTGAGACCGGCGACCGGCACGCTGCCGGCGAACGGGAATGCCACGTTGCCGTGCGGATCGACGACGAAGCCGGCGACCGGGTCGGCCGCGCGCGGTGCGTTCTGCTGCGCGGCGCCTTGTGCGGCAGCGAGCTCGGGGTGATCCCAGACGGTGATCTGCAGCACGTCGCCGGGGCCGAGGCGGTAAGCGCCGGGCGCGGCTGCCGGCGGGCCGGACGGCAGGTTCTGCTGCTGCGCGGCCTGTGCGTCGAGCTGGCGAATCAGGCTGGCATCGATCGCCGTGATCCGGAACGGAAGGGCACGCCCGTTGGCGTTTGCGTGTCCGGCGGCCTGGCCGTCGGTGGTGGCAGGCGGGGCGCTCATCTGCATGCCGGGTGCGAATGCACAGGCCGACAGTGCGACGCTGACCGCGGCGGCGAGCAGCGTGCGCACGCGGCAGGGACGTGCGGATCCAGCCCGCTCGATCATGGCTGAAGTCATCAGTCATCCTTATCGTGATGCGGCGACGGGCGTTGGCGGTGCCGCGTGCGTATCAGTACGCGTTGCGGTGCGACCAGCCGCGCAGGGCGGTGGCCAGGACGATGCGCATGTCGAGGGCGAACGACCAGTTGCGCAGGTAGTGGAGATCGGCTTCGACGCGGCGCTGCATTTTTTCGACGCGGTCGGTCTCGCCGCGCAGGCCGTTGATCTGCGCCCATCCGGTGATGCCGGGCTTGACGCGGTAGCGGTGGATGTAGCCGTCGACGATCTTCCGGTAGAGGTCGTCGTGTTCGAGCGCGTGCGGGCGCGGGCCGACGACCGACATCTCGCCGCGCAGCACGTTGAGGAATTGCGGCAGCTCGTCGAGGCTCGTGCGGCGCAGGAACGCGCCGACCCGTGTGATGCGCGGATCGTCGCGCGCCGCCTGGCACACTTCGCTGCCCGCGTCGTGCAGCCGCATCGTGCGGAACTTGAAGATCGTGAACGCCTGGCCGTCGGCCCCCTTGCGCTGCTGGCGGAACAGCACGGGGCCATTCGACGACAGCCGGACCGCCGCCGCAATCGCGAGGAGCAGCGGCGCCAGGACGACGAGGACGGTGGCGGCGAACACGCGATCGAAGATCGCCTTGTGCAGCAGCGCGCGAGACGACAGCGATGACGCGACCAAGTTGATCGCCGGTGCGCCGACGAGGTCGATCATCTCGCCGTCGAACATCGCGAGCTTGCTGACATCGGGCATGAAGCGGATATTGACGAGATCGTCGCGGAACACGTCGAGCACGGCCATCACGACGCGCGCCTCGCCGATCGGCAGCGCGAGCCAGACTTCGGGAATCGCGTGGGCGCGGACATGCCGGGCGAACGTATCGAGATCGGCAAAGCACGGCATGCCGTCGGGGCGCGTGGTGTCGGCGCTGGCGATATCGCACATCGCTGCCGCGCGGAATCCGGCCGACGGCGCACCGGCGATGCGGTCGAGGACGGCGTCGCGATGGGCGCCGGTGCCGACGATCGCGACGAGGAGATCGCTTTCCTGCGGGCTGCTGATCCGTTCGAGCGTCGTGCCGGCGACGACGCGCGACGCGACGAGCGCGATGCCGCTCGTCGCCGTCCAGAGCAGGTACCAGGGCAGCGGAATGGCCAGGGTTGGCGCCAGCACCCGCATCACGAGCGCCGCGCCGGCCTGCGCGGCCAGCCACGCGAACGCGGTCAGCAACGCAGTGCGGTGCGTGGGGGTATGGGCGGGCGCATGGTAGAGGCGGAATGCGGGAAACAGCATCAGCGCAAAGGTCGCTGCGCAGGCGACGGCGGCCAGTTCGGACAACGGGTCGCCGTCCGGGCCAGGCAACACGAGCGCGGCGGCCAGCGCGCCGAACGAGATCAGTGCGACGTCAGCGATACGCGCGATCAGGCCGCCTGCGGCACGCGCTGCATGCGCGTACCGTGGTTCGAATGAAATATCCATATACCCTTCTGCTGCCGTTCTGATTTAAAAGGACGCCCGTCGGCCCGATTGCGACGCGAAACCGCACGCTCGGCCGAAGCGGAGCGCGGCCGCTGTTTCCACTGCATGGGAAATGCCATCGGGGAAGGAGACGCTGCCTGGGGTGCCGGTCGGCGCTGATGCGCTGCGACGGTGCTATCCGCGCCTCGCGCGATGAGGGACGAATACTTGCGAAACGTTGCGGCCGACTCGACAGGGTCAATTTTCGGGAAGCAGGGGCCTGATTTAAATAGAATGCCTAATAAATGCCGTTCAAATGGATTCGTGCAAGTACGAATCAGCCGGATTGCGGTCCGAATGGGCGATTGACGGAGTCGGACGCGTCTTTAGAAAGGCACGCGATGTCGGGGCGTCGAGGCGAACGATTCGCAACGAGCGGCGCGTGGTGGGCTGGAAAGCGAGGGTTGGGGGCAGCCGAAGAGACGGCGTGCGGAACGGAAGACGTGTAGGGGACAACGGCAGCTGCAACGGCAACGGCGATCCGGGCGATCGCCGTGATCCAGGCGCCGGCGCGCGACCCTTGGCGCGCCGGCGGTTCATCTCGAATTCGTCAACCGTTCCGGAAAATCTCGCTATATGCGCTCAACGCCGGCACGCCGCCGAGATGCGCATACAGCACCTTCGACCCCGGCTCGAATTCCCCGAGCCGTACCTTGTCGATCATCCCGTGCATCGACTTCCCTTCGTACACCGGATCCGTCAGCATGCCTTCGAGCCGCGCGCACAGGCGGATCGCTTCGAGCGTGCCGTCGTTCGGCAGCCCGTATTCGGGGCCGGCGTAGCGCGTGTCGAGCACGACGTCCGCGGCGGTGATCGGCCGGCCGAGATCCACGAGCTCGGCGGTGTGCCGCGCGATGCGCGTGATCTGCTCGTGCGTGCGCTCGGGCGTGGCCGACGCGTCGATCCCGATCACGCGGTCGGCGCGCCCGTCGGCCGCGAAGCCGACGACCATCCCCGCCTGCGTGCTGCCCGTGACCGAGCATACGACGATGTAGTCGAACTTGAAGCCGAGTTGCGCCTCCTGCGCACGCACTTCTTCCGCGAAGCCGACGAACCCGAGGCCGCCGAGCGGATGCTCGGAACACCCGGCCGGAATCGGATACGGCTTGCCGCCCGCCTGCCGCACGCTCTCCATCGCTTCTTCCCAGCTGCGGCGAATGCCGATGTCGAAGCCGTCGGCAACGAGCCGCACGTCGGCGCCCATCATGCGCGACAGCTGAATGTTGCCGACGCGGTCGTACACGGGGTCTTCGTAGTTCACCCAGTGTTCCTGCACGAGCACGCACTTCATCCCGAGATGCGCGGCGACGGCCGCGACCTGGCGGGTCTGGTTCGACTGCACGCCGCCGATCGACACGAGCGTGTCGGCGCCTTGCGCGAGCGCGTCGGGGACGAGGTATTCGAGCTTGCGCGTCTTGTTGCCGCCGAACGCGAGGCCGCTGTTGCAGTCCTCGCGCTTCGCATACAACTCGACCTTGCCGCCGAGATGCGCGCTCAGGCGCTTGAGCGGCTGGATCGGCGTCGGGCCGAACGTGAGCGGATAACGGGGAAAGCGTTGCAGGTTCATCGACAAGCTCCGGATAGCGGTGGGCGGAAGATCGGACCGTTCGGGCGCGGCCGGCGCGCCAGGTCCCGATGGAAAAATGATAGGCAGGACCGCGAGAAATGAGCTTGCGAAATAAATCGCTCAGGCCTACGTTATCGATCGGAAGAAGATGAAACGGGTAATTTTGATTCGTGAAATAGAAAGGAGACGCAATGAAATTAGATCGAAGCAGCGCATCGCCGGCCGATGCCGCGCCGGCGCTCGATCGCATCGACCGCGCGATCCTCAGGCAGTTGCAGCAGGACGCGTCGATCTCGAACGTGAGCCTTGCCGCGAAGGTGAAGCTGAGCGCCCCGGCGTGCCTGAGGCGTGTCGAGCGGCTGAAGGAAATGGGGCTGATCCGCGGCATCGTCGCGCTGCTCGATCCGAAGCCGCTCGGTGCCGGGATGCTGGTCGTGATCGGCTTCGTGCTCGATCGTTCGACGCCGGAGGCGTTCGCCGCATTCGAGAAGGCCGCGCAGAAAGTGTCGGGGTGCGTCGAATGCCATGTGGTGACCGGCGAATTCGACTATTTCATGCTGGTGCGCACGCGCGATAACGAGAGCTTCAACCGGTTGCATGCCGAACAGCTGCTGTACCTGCCCGGTGTGCGGCAGGTGCGCTCGTTCATGGTGCTCAAGGAGATCCTGTCGACGCATGCGCTGCCGTTGTAGCCCCGACGGCGGCACTCGCGCTCGCCGTCCCGACGAGCCGCCGACCGGCCGGGGATGGGCGCGAATCGACCTGCCGGCGCGGCTGGCGACGCAACGATGACGCCTGCCCGACAGCGCCAAAAACGGCCGAACGGCAGCGCTTCCGGGCACGATTGCGTCATCACGACGTTGCTCGGCACGATCGCGTATGCTCGTTCCGTCAGCGGCGATGGCGGCTGCCGTTGCCGGATCAATCGTGTAACGACCGAACAACGAGCGAGGGCATGATGGCAAGACAGACGATGGCGGAATACCTGGCGAAGACGCTGGCGGCAGCGGGCATCGAGCGCATCTGGGGCGTGACGGGCGACAGCCTGAACGGGCTGTCGTTCAGCCTGAGCCAGATGGGCTCGATCCGCTGGATGCATACGCGCCACGAGGAAAGCGCCGCGTTCGCGGCCGGCGCGGATGCGGCATCGACCGGCCGGCTTGCGGTGTGCGCGGGCAGCTGCGGCCCCGGCAACCTGCACCTGATCAACGGCTTGTACGACTGCCACCGCAATCACCAGCCGGTGCTCGCGATCGCCGCGCACATTCCGTCGACCGAGATCGGTCTCGGCTACTTCCAGGAAACTCATCCGCAGGAACTGTTCCGCGAATGCAGCCATTTCGCGGAACTCGTGACCAACGCGTCGCAGTTCCCGCGCGTGCTCGCCCGCGCGATGCGCACGGCGATCGAGGAACGCGGCGTCGCGGTGATCGTGCTGCCGGGCGATATCGCGCTCGGCGACGGCCCGGAAGAAGCGCCGGCGTGGAGCGAATCGGCGCCGCCGTCGATCCTGCCGGCCGACGCCGATCTCGACCGGCTCGCGGCGCTGCTCAATGCATCGGACGCGGTCACGCTGCTGTGCGGCAGCGGCACGCAGGGCGCGCACGACGAAGTGGTCGCGCTGGCCGATACGCTCGGCGCGCCGGTCGTGCATGCGCTGCGCGGCAAGCAGTTCGTCGAATGGGACAACCCGTTCGACGTCGGGATGACGGGGCTGATTGGCTTCAGCTCGGGTTATCACGCGATGGAATCGTGCGACACGCTTGTGATGCTCGGCACGGATTTCCCGTACCGCCCGTTCTATCCGGCGAACGCGAAGATCGTGCAGATCGACTGGAAGGGCTCGCAGCTCGGCCATCGCGCACCGCTCGCGCTCGGGCTCGTCGGCACCGTGAAGGAAACGATCGCGGCGCTGCTGCCGCGCCTCACGCGCAAGACGCAGCGGCGCTTCCTCGAGAACGCGCTGAAGCACTACGCGGCCGCGCGCAAGGGGCTCGACGATCTCGCGGTGGCGGAGCCGCCAGGCCGCGCGATCCATCCGCAATACCTGACGAAGATCGTCGACGAAGTCGCGGCCGAAGACGCGATCTTCACGGCCGACGTCGGCACGCCGACGCTGTGGGCCGCGCGCTACCTGACGATGAACGGCAAGCGCCAGCTGCACGGCTCGTTCAATCACGGCTCGATGGCCAACGCGATGCCGCAGGCGCTCGGCGCGCAGGGCGCGCATCCGGGGCGGCAGGTCGTGTCGCTGTCGGGCGACGGCGGGCTGTCGATGCTGCTCGGCGATCTGCTGAGCGCGCGGCAGCTCAACCTGCCGATCAAGATCGTCGTCTACAACAACAGCCTGCTCGGCTTCGTGTCGATGGAACTGAAGGCGGCCGGCTATCTCGACACGAACGTCGACCTGAGCCCGACCGACTTCGCGGCGATCGCGAAGGGCGCGGGGATCTTCAGCGTGCGCGTCGAGCATTCGGAGAACGTCGAGCACGCGCTGCGCACCGCGTTCGCGCACGACGGGCCGGCGGTCGTCGACGTCGTCACGTCGAAGTACGAACTCGCGATGCCGCCGAAGATCGAGATCGCGCATGCGAAGGGGTTCAGCCTGTTCATGCTGCGCGCGATCCTGAGCGGGCGCGGCGACGAGATCGTCGAGCTGGCGCGGACCAACCTGCGGTGAGGTGGCGGGGCGGCGCGAACCGTCAGTCGGTCAACGTGTCGCCCCCGGCAGCCGTCCATTCGCGCACGGCCTGCACGAACAGTCGCAGTGCGGCCGGTGGATGGCGGATCCGACCCGATGACCGGTTGCGGGCGATCGCGGCGTCGTTCGTCGCGTTGTCGAGATCGGCGACGGCGGCCCGCACGCGCAGCAGCACGTCGGCGAGCGTTACCCCGCGCAGCTTCAGCAGCGCGTCGACCGCTGAGCGGGTGTTCGGCGGCGGCATACCCGCCTCGCTGGCGCAATCAGGCACAATCTTCATGTCGCCTTAAGTTTGCGTTTCCTAGAATCGTTTGATCGCCGCTTCGCCGCGGCGGATCGATTTGTCGAGGAGGATGCACGTGAAAATGCCCGGTGTCGTCGTACCCCTGTTCCCAACCCTCATCGGCACCTCGAAGCTGAACGCGCAACCGCGCAAGGTGGGCCGATGATCTGGCCGAACGCGTTGCGCGTCTCGGCATTGTTCGTACGCGAGTGGGTCGGCCGCCCGGCCGCGGTGGGCGCGTTGTGCCCGAGTTCGCGGCATCTGGCGCGCGAAATGGCCGATGTGGTGCCGGATGGCGACGGGCTCGTCGTCGAGCTCGGCGGCGGCACCGGCGCGATCACCGCCGCGCTGCTCGAGCGTGGCGTCGCGCCGCGGCGCCTCGTCGTGGTCGAGCGGTCGCCGGCGTTCGTGCAGCACCTGCGACGGCGCTTTCCCGGTATCTCGATCGTGTCGGGCGACGCTCGGCAGCTCGAGCGGCTGCTGCCGAGCGACGCGCGGGTCGATGCGATCGTGTCGTGCCTGCCGCTGCGCACGCTGCCGCGCCAGGACGTGACGGCGATCGTCAGTCAGTGCCAGCGCGTGCTGGCGGTCGACGGGGTGATGATCCAGTTCACCTACGACCTGCGATCGCCCGACCGTCATCCGCTGGGCGATCCGGCATTTGTTGCCGACGCCAGCCGGATCGTGTGGGCAAATATTCCGCCCGCGCGCATCGTGACGATGCGCCGCGCCGCCATCGGAGAGGTGGCGTGATGCCGGTGTGATACCGCGCTTCCTTTCATCGACCCTGCAGGCGCTGTCGGATGCGGCTCATGTCGCAGCGTCCGGCACGCGTGCCGCAGGTCGCGACGCGGCCTGCCGGATGAAGCGGTCGAGCGGCGTCGCATAGCCGCGCGCGATGATCGCGCTCAAGCCGGCCGACAACACCAGGTAGGCGACGAGCAACATGAGCTTGGCGTCGCCGTGCATGGCGGACGGCGGCCACACCGTGCGCAGCGCGCCGAGCGCGATCAGGTGGAACAGGTACAGCTCGTAGCTGAGCCGGCCGCTCCAGCGCAGCGGCGCGAGCACGCGAGCCTGCACGCGCTCGCCGTGGGCATGCGCGCCGATCAGCAGCACGGCGGTGCCGAGCGCCATCGCGGATACGCCGATCACATGGCTTTGCGCAATCGGCCATGCGAGATAGAGCACGGTCATGGCGATCGCCGTCAGCCATTGCGCCGGCGCGGCCGCGAGCCGCTGCCAGCCCGCGCGCCCGGCCAGCAACGCCGTGCAGCAGCCGATCGCGATGCCGTCGAAGCACGCGAAGTACGCATACAGAAATCCGGCTTCGTCGTCCGCGTGCGTGAAGCGGTACACGGGACCGATCGCGGCGATCGCCAGCCAGAACGCGAACAGGCGCGCGTCGCGGCGCAGCACGATGCACAGCAGCGGAAACGACAGGTAGAACACCTCCTCCACCGACAGCGACCACAGCACGCCGAGCGCATAGTTGACCCATCCGTACGCGCCGATCAGCACGTTCATCCAGAACGTCAGCGACGCGAGATTCACGAGCCAGAACGATACGGCGACACCCTGCGGCGCGTGGTTCGCGAAGATCGGCACGCCGGCTGTCGCCAGCGCGTTGACGAACGCGAGCAGCAGGATCAGGCACGGGACGATGCGCGCGATCCGCGAGACGTAGAACGCGCGCACGTCTATCGCGCCGAGACTGCCCCAGCGGTGGCATGCATTCGACGTGATCAGGTAGCCGGAGATCACGAAGAACATCGTCACGCCGTAGTTGCCGTTGCGGACCACCGCATGCACGGCATCCCAGCCGAACATGCGCGCGAGAGACGTGTCGCGCAGCGAATACGGGATGTTGAAGTGATGCAGCAGGACGAGCAGGATCGACACGCCGCGCAGCATGTCGATCCGCGCATTGCGCGGGCCGGCGCTCATTGCGGCTGCAGCGGGTGCGCGAGCGCCTGCGCCGCGGGGAACGCGTCGCGTGAACGGGGGCCGGCGTCGGGTCGTGCGTCGAGCAGCGTGAGGTGCCGGTGTTTCAAGCGAGACTCCATCGGATCGGGGCGGGGCTGAATTCGCCGGATGCAAGCGACGTCCGGCATCGCGGACGCCGGACGTCGAGGTTGCACACAGTGTATCGGCGCAGCGCGGGCGGTTGTCCTGTCAGCGTTGACGGGGGCACCGGCAGCGCAACCCGGCCGCTACGTGCCGATCTGCCCGCATGCCGTTTTTTGCACCGCAACCCCGTTTTTTTGCACGGTATTGATGCGGTGCCTTCTAAACTGGGTTCGTCAGGCTGGGAACGCCGATTGCTTGTAGATAGCTTCGTCGCCGTTTTATCGGCCGCGGTGCTCCGTCGGCCGGTTGCAGCGGACGTTTGTGCGCCGCGTCGAATGCGGCGCTGCATTCGCCAAGGAGGGAATCCATGTACCTCACGGAAGAAGTACACACCGCGCGCCCCGCTAGCCGTCGCGTGCGCGTGGTGACGCTGCCGTCGAGCAGACAGCTCGCACGGCAGCTGCTGGTGACGGTTCGCGCGGCGGACGTGCTGCTGCGCCAGGCGATCCGGTTGCCGGAGCGCCATCAATGGTCGGTCGACATCGAACGCGTCGACGCGGCCGGCGGCCCGCTGGCCGCGTGGGATTCGCATGTGACGTTTCGCATCGCGAAGGGTTGCGAGCCGGGCGTCGACGCGAACACGCGTGCCGGCGATCCCGATCAGGTTGCAGTCGAGATCCGGCTGTTTCTGCCCGAGCAGGCGTATATGGGCGAGCAGCGCGTCGGCATCTTCGGTCGACGCCACGGCAACCGGTTCGGCGCGACGCTGTCGGTGACGGCCGGGTCGCAGTGGGGCGGCCGACGCAACGAATGCGTTCCGCCCGCCGGGCGGCACGTGCACGGCGACACGCTCGAGGCGCTCGTCGACACGGTGGCAGGCATCGTCAACGCCGCATTGCTCGCGGCCGGCCATCCGCGGCCCGGCGGTTCGTGACGGTGCGCACGGCGCCCGCCCACCCGCGCTTCAGGCATCGCCGGCCTGGCCGGTTTGCCGCTGCAGGTCTTCCATCAGCTGGTCCGCGAGAAAGTCGCATGGCGGGCGCTTCGATTTCGTGCTGCGCGCGAGGATCAGCTCGAGCGGCGGCAGATCGGGCAACCCGTGCGAGCGGCCGAGCATCGACAGCTGCGCGGGAATCGCGCAGCGCGCGAGCGGCGCGACCGCGAGGCCTGCCTCCACCATGCTGAGCAGCCCGAGCAGGCTCGGGCTTTCATAGGAAGTCCGGAACGGCAGCTTCGCGCGTTCGAGGCTGCGGATCGCGTTCTCCCGCGCGACGCTGCCCGGCATGAACACCGCGATCGGCAGCGGCCGTTCTTCCCATACGCGCGGCCCGTTCGTCATCGCGGCCCACGCCATCGGCTCGTGGCGGATGAAGTCGCCGGACAGTCCCTTGATGCGCGTGCCGCATACGAGATCGACGGTGCCGTCCTTCAGCAGCGGCGCGAGCGCGCTGCTCGGCAGCCCGATCACCTGGATCTCGACCTTCGGATAGGTCGCCGAGAACTTCTTCAGCACCGACGGCAACAGTGACGACGCATAGTCGTCCGGCACGCCGATGACCACCTTACCGGTCACTTCCGGCCGCACGACGGCCGCCCACGCCTCGTCGCGCAGCGCCAGCATTCGTCTGGCGAATCCCAGCAAGACCTCGCCTTCGCGCGTCAGCACGATGCTGCGCGGCTTGCGCATGAACAGCGGCCGGCCGATCGCGTCCTCGAGGCTCTTGATCTGCATGCTCACGGCCGACTGCGAGCGGTTCACCGCTTCGGCGGCGCGGGTCATGTTGCCGGTTTCCGCGACGGCGACGACGGTGGCCAGCACGTCGTGATCGAGCATCTTCATCGGTATCAGGAAAACTGAACGTAACGATCAGCATTATGCGTTTTTATTGTCGCTGTGTGTCTGCCATAGTGGAATCGAGCCCGCCGTATCGTTCGATGGGGTGTGGCAATCAAGCCGGCGTGCCGGCATGCGGCGTTGAACAGGGAAGAGTGGTGTACCGATGATGGATCATCCGTTGCGCGCCGCACTGGCCGCCGAATTGCATGCCCGGCCATTCCTGCGGCTCGCCGAGGCCGTATCGCTCACGCATTACGCGATCTACACGGATGGCCAGCCCGACATCCACGAAACGCTGCTGCACGCGCTGTGCCACGACACCGGCATCGCTGTGCCGCAAGACGGCGCGACCCACTACGCGGTGCAGTCGCCGTGCGGCTGGCATCTGAAGTGGGAGCGCCACACCGAATTCTCGACCTTCACGTTCGTCGCGCCGCGTCGCGACACCGGCTATTTCGACGATCTCGCGATCGAGGGGATCCCGGCCGCCTGGTTCGCGCGGCTCGCGGGCATCCGCTTCGTCGCGGTGCGCATGGAGTTGCTGTCGGGCGAGGCCGCGCGGCTCGTGTGCGGCGACCTGCGCCGCTGGATCGACGGGCCCGCGCTCGTCGGCAGCAACGTGCTCGGCGGTGGCAAGGTGTTCTGCGACTGGCACGTGCGTGACGACGGCTTCATGCGCTTTCTCGTCATCGACGAGGACTTTCGCGAGGAACAGGGCGGGCGGCTGCTGCAGCGTCTGTATGAAATCGAGACGTACCGGATGATGGCGCTGCTCGCGTTGCCGGTTGCGCGGCGGATGAGCCGCGAACTCGACGAGATTCACGCGGCGCTGCATGCGCTGATGCAGCGGATGGACGCGAGCGGCGCCGACGGTGACGACGCGGCCCTGCTCGTGAAGCTCACGCATCTCGCGGTGCGGGTCGAGGCACTGTCGGGGTCCGGCGGCCGCTTCAGCGCGTCGCGCGCATACGAAAAGCTCGTGCTGGCGCGCATCCACGAATTGCGCGAGGAGCGCATCGAAGGGATGCCGACGATCGCGGAATTCATGGAGCGGCGCTTCGCGCCGGCGATGGAAACCTGCCGCAGCGTGTGGGCGCGTCATGAGCAGATCGCCGCGCGGATCGCACGAGCGGTCGACCTGCTGCGCACGCGCGTGAATCTCGCGCAGGAAAAGGACGTGACGCGCCTGCTGGCCGGCATGGAGCGCACCGCGCGCAATCAGCTTCATCTGCAGCACGCCGTCGAAGGGCTGTCGGTGGCAGCCATTTCGTACTACGTGCTGTCGCTTGCGACCGCGGCGTTCAAGGCGCTGCACGTGATGAACCTGCCGGTCGATCCCGAACTGGCGGAAGGCCTGCTGATCGCGCCGGTCGTGTTCGCGGTGATTCACATTACGCGACGCACGCGCGCGCAGCTCGCGCGGTCGGAGGCCGCGCATGACGGTGCGCCCGTGCCGACGGTGCATGCGGCGGCGTTGAAGCAGGCGAATTAGAACATCAATGACATATCAAAAGGAGTGGAGATGACTTTTACGCAAACGCAAGCTCAGTTTTTCACTGGCCTCGATGCATTCGACGAGCCGGTGTGGGACGAATCCGGTTCGCCGGAAGAGGCGCGCATGACGTCGTATCAGGCCGTGCTGCAGGAGCCGATGACGTCGCTCGTCGGCAGCACGATCGATCGGCCGGATGTCGCGGCGGTGGCGATTCTTGGGTACAACTGACGCGCGTTCGTTTCGCGTCGAATCAACGTAACGCAGGCGCTCCGGTCGATTTGCGTATCGGACGTCAGCGCGGGCGTGCCGTGTCGCCTGCGGCCGGGGCTTGAACCCGGCCGGCGCCTGCTGCATGCTGCATGTTTCGAGCTCGATCTTGATTCCATGACCGCGCATTCCGCCGTTTCCCTTCAGCTGACCGACACCGAGCAGCCGGCCGCCCGCGACTTCATCAGCCGCAAGCTCGGCGAATTCAACCACGCGATGACGGGCCGCGCCGACACGGCGGCGCTCGACGTCTACGTGACCGATCCCGCGACCGGCGAGGTATTGGGCGGCCTCACCGGCCGGACGTCGCTCGGCCTGTTCTTCATCGATCTCTTCTACCTGCCGGAATCGCTGCGCGGTGGCGGCTTCGGCAGCCGGCTGCTGCGCGAGGCCGAAGCGGAGGCGAAGCGGCGCGGTTGCGCCCGCGCGGTGCTTTACACGATCACGTTCCAGGCGCCGGATTTCTATCGCAAGCACGGGTACGAGGTGTTCGGCGAAGTGCCGTGCGAGCCGGAAGGCGCGGCGCGCGTGTTCATGGTCAAGACGCTTTGAGCGACGTTGCCTGACGTCACCGCCCTGCCGTCGCGCGCTCGACGATCATGTCGTACAGCGCTTGCGCCGCGGGCGACAACTGCGCGGCCTTGCGCTTGACCAGCACGAGCGTGCGCGACACCGACGGTTCGACGAGCTCGATCGTGCGGATCATCGGATACGCGTTCTTCTGGATCGCGAGCTTCGGCACCACGGCCGCGCCAAGACCTTCCGCGACGAGCCCGAGCGCGGTCGAACTGCGCTGCACCTCGTAGAACGAATGCAGCGACACGCCGCTCGTCTTCAGCGCACCGTCGAGCAGCCCGCGATTGCCGCTCACTTCACCCGCGAAGATCAGCGGATGCGGCTGCAGCGCTGCCCAGCGGATCCGCCGCCGCTTCGCGAGCGGATGATCGTCGCGACAGACGAGCACGTACGGGTCGTGCGTGAGCGGCACGCTGACGAGTTCGGGATGCTGGTCGCCGGCGATGCTGATCCCGAATTCCGCTTCGCGCCGCAGCACGGCTTGCAACACCGACGCCGATGCATGATCGAGGATCTTCACGCGATCGTGCGGCCGGTGCCCGGAGAACGCGCGCAGAATGCGGGGGAGATACTGCACACCGACCGTCGGCACGCAAGCGATCGTCACGTCACCGCGCTGGCTCAGGCCCGTTTCGCGGATTTCGGTCAGCGCATCCGACAGCTCGTTCAGCAGCCGGCGCGCCTGCGGCAGGAAACGTCGGCCGATTTCGGTGAGAGTGGTGCGGCGCGTCGTGCGCTCGACCAGCGCGACGCCGAGAAACGACTCGAGCTTGCGCAGCCGTTGCGTGATCGCCGTTTGCGTGACGTGCAGCGTGTCGGCGGCCTGCCGGAAGCTGCCGCCATCGGCGATCGCGACGAAAGCCTGGACACCAAGCGTATCGATTTTCATCAGAAATATGAATCAATAGCGATATTGAATTCATTTTACTGACGAACGCCGAAATCGCAGAATGTGCTGCATCGACGGCTGTCGATCTCCCGACGCCGTCCACGCCGACCAGGAGGCATACCGTGACGACCCCGCTCGATCAATCCGCCAGACAGTACGTGCGATTCGAAGACGAGCGCACGCGACCTGTCCATGACCTGCTGGCCGCGGTGCCCGATACGCCGATCCATACCGCGATCGACATCGGCTGCGGCCCCGGCAATTCGACCGAGGCGCTGATCGCGCGTGCACCCGACGCGACGGTCCGCGGCATCGACGCGTCGCCGGACATGATCGCAGCTGCGCGCAAGCGCCTGCCCGCGCTGCGTTTCGATCTCGCGGACGTCACCACGTGGGACGATCCGGGCGGCTACGACCTGATCCTGTCGAACGCGGTGCTGCAGTGGGTGCCCGCGCACGACACACTGTTTCCGTCCCTCGTCGGCTGGCTCGCGCCGGGCGGCCATCTCGCGGTGCAGATGCCCGACAACCTCGACGAACCCGCGCACCGGCTGATGCGCGAAGTCGCCGCGGCCGGGCCGTGGGCGGACAAGTTGAAAGACGCCGCGCGCACCGAGCGGTTCGATGCACGGTACTACTACGCGTTGCTGTCGCCGATGTGTTCGCGAGTCGATGTGTGGCGCACGACTTACTACCATCCGTTGAGCGGCGGCGCCGATGCGGTCGTCGAATGGTTCAAGGGCAGCGCGCTTCGGCCGTTCCTTGCGGCGCTGGACGACGACAGCGAACGCGACGCGTTCATCGCGCGCTATCGCGATGCGCTCGCGGGACCGGACGGCTATCCGGTGCTCGACGACGGCACCGTGCTGCTGCCGTTCCCGCGCCTGTTCATCGTCGCGACGCGGAAGTAATTCGACAGAAAGACCGGTGTCGGGTCGGCAGGTTGTAGCGCGTCAGGACAGCGGGCGCATCGATTCCGGATCGACGGTCCGGCTCTTCGCGGTCTGCCCGTCGCGCAGATCCTTGTACCAGAAGAGGGCGACTTCCCCGTCGTTCACGCCGTCGGCGTACAGGAAGCGGTCGTGGCCGCCCACGACGAAGCCCGCGCGGGCGTACGTGCAGCAGGCCGCGACGTTGTTCGCCTGCGTTTCCAGCCGCATGAAGCCGAATCCGCGGCTGCGCGCCCACGCTTCCGCGGCCGCCAGCAGGTACTGGCCGATCCCTTGCCGCCGGCACGCGCGATCGACCGCGAGTTCCGCGATCTCGGCCATCCCGTTCCAGCTTTCGGTGATCGCGACGAATCCCGCGAGGCGCCCGCCCGCAGTCGCGCGGAACAGCGCGGTGCCGCCGGACGCCTCGCGCGCCCAGCCGGCCGGGTCGAAGCCGTAGTCCTTGCGCCGCACGGGCAGCGCGCGCAAATCGAGCAGATCCCGGTACGGCGCGTTCAGTTCCCACGCGATCTCGAACGAGAAGTCGCATCCGTTCAGTTCGTCGGTGGGCAGATCGACCGCCTGTTCGATGCTGATGTGCTCGGCTCGGTCCATGTGTCGGTGTCCTGTCTTCAGCGGGATTGCCTGGTGTTCCCTCGGGGCGAGCGCCGCCGCCGCGCGGCGAGCCGGATCGCGCCCATTCCCGGCGTGAGTTGTTGCGCTCGCACAATGCTTTCCCCGCGGCGCCGTTCAACGCCCGATTATGCGGGATATCGGCGCGGACCCCGCCGCACGTCGATTTGCCACCATCGGACTGAGATTTGTCGAAGGTGGTGCACGCGCCGGTTGAAGAAGATAAAGAGGAATCCGAATAATTGATTTCCGATTGATGAAAACTCGATATGTTCTGCAAGAGATATCGAAGGTCGCGATGCCGACAGGCGTCACGTCGTCCACTGCTCCACGACAGCCGGCAGAGATGCTGTCCGGGATCGCAGGGGCAATGTGTCGTCGTTGCATCCCGTATTCGAACAAGGTGGCGACGTCGTCGGGGCACGACGGCTACGCGATCACGTGCTCATGGCATAAATTGTTCGACACTCCTATCGACGAGCGCGTGATTGCCGCGCGATCCATCGTGTATGCTTGCCCGCATCATTCAACCAGCAAAAAACATGAAGACTTCGGCACATCCCAAGCCAGAGGTGCGCTTCAGAATGCGTATCCAGCAGGCCGACACGATCGCGCTCGGGCCGGGCAAGGTCGCGCTGCTCGAGGCCGTGCGCGAGCATGGTTCGATCTCGGCGGCGGCGCGCAGTCTCGAGATGTCGTATCGGCGTGCGTGGTTGCTGATGGACGAACTGAACCGATCGCTGAAGTCGCCTGCGACGGTTTCCGAACACGGCGGCCAGAGCGGCGGCGGCAGCGTTTTGACGCCGGTCGGCGAGGAGATCATCCGGCTTTATCGCGAGATCGAGGCACGCGCTTACGCGGCCTGCGCGGGCGAGATCGCCGCGCTGACGAAGATGGTGCGCCGCTGAAGCTGGCGCTGTCGGGCGTTGCCGGCGCGGAGCCTAGCCGTGCCGCAGGCAGAAGCGCGGCGCTTCGCCCGTTTGCCCATCCGGCGGCATGACCTGGCGCGCATGCGCTTCGAGCCGCCCGATCAATTCGACGAAGCTGGCGACGCTCGCGGTCCGCAGCGGGTAGTACGCGATCTGGTGGCGTTCGCATAAACGCTTGAGCAGATTCACCGAATCGTGGTCGACGCAGTCGACCGGGAACACCACCATGTTCGCGCCCGGCAGCGCGGCGGCCAGCAAGCCCTTGCGATCCTCGAGGCCACCATCGTGCAACGTCAGTTCGCCGCCCGCAGTCTCGACGATCCGCCGGATCGCGCGGTTCGAACCGGGCCGGCCGCCGACGTAGACGACGCGCTTGCCCCGCAGCATCGACAGTGACTGCGCCACGGGCGCGGCCGGATCGTCGGTCGACGCCTGCACCGCCTGCACCGCCTGTTCGATCGCGCTCGCCTCCGCGCGCAGCGTCTTCACCATCGCCATCAGGTCGTCGAGCCGCGCGCGCATCGCGCGGGCGCTCGCCTGTTCCGCCGCGATCCGCTGTTCCGCCGCCTCGCGGCGGCTCGTGTGCAACGCAACGCGTTCGTCGCGCGCGGCCAGCGCCTCGCGCAGTTCGCGCACTTCGTCGCGCAACACGCTTTCGGCGCTCGTCGGCTGCGCGTTCTGGCGTGCGATGCACGCATCGCGTTCCCTCAGCGCGGCATCGCGCTCCATGCTCGTCTCGTGCAGGCGCGCCTGCTGCCGCTCGATCTTCGCGTGCAGCGCCGCATTCTCTTCCTCGAGCGCGACCAGCCGGCGGATATCCGCGCGATTCGCCGCGCCGACCAGGTGCGACAGCATGTGCAGATCGCCGAACGCGGTCTGGCGCACGCCCATCGTCGCGTGCGGATGCGTCATCAGCGCCCAGTACGCGGGCGGGATGTCGCCGCGTTTCAGTGCGTCCTGCCACAGCGCGAGGAGCGCGTCGGCGTCTTTCGCGTTGTCGAATGCGCGGATCGCGCCCGCATAGCGTTCGTCGAGCGCCTTGTGCAGCGCCTTGCCGCCGGCCGCGCCCGCGATCGCGAGCTCGACGGCCGCGTGATGGATTTCCAGGTCGGTCGCGCGCTGGCGGTCGAGATCGGTGAATCTAGGCACGAGCTTGCGCAGTTCGTGCGTGGTCAAGCAGGTGCCGATGATCGAGCAGTGCAGGTTCGAATCGAGCTCAGACAGGCGCGCGCGGCGCTTCAGCTCGGATTGCCACGCACGGGGCGGTGCGCAGCAGGCGTCGGTCCGCCCGGCGCTCGCGGGCGAAGGGCTGCCGGACGACGGCAGGCCCGCCGTGCGGGCCAGGCGAAAGGGCGGAGCGTGCATGTGGACCTCGATCCGGGCCCGACGGCCCGGAGACGGATGCGCGAAAGATCAGCGAAATATACCACGGAATATAACGGTCGGAATGCCGGAGAATCGCCCGGTTCGCTGCTCAGCAGAGGGCGGCGGATTCGGGCGTGTGCCGCTCGATCACGTGTTCGACGCACAGCCCGACCAGCAGCACGTCGACGCGCTCCAGCGCCGCGACCGCGTCGCGCATCGCGGCCGGGTCGTTGCTGAACGTGTCGGAGAACACGTCGTCGCGTGTGCGTTCGAGGCTGCGCGCCACCCCGATCGTGCGTTCGAGATCGGACAGCCGCGTGAAGTGGGCGGCGCGCGCGTCGCGCTCGAGCATCGCCAGCAGGTCGTGCAGGCTCAGCGCGGACAGCGTGTCGTCCGTCGCGGCGGAGAACACCCGGACGAAGCGCATCACGCTGCCGCGCAGGCGACGAAACGCATCGACGACGTCCGTGACCTGCTGCGCGCGACCGTCGCTCGGCAACGGCCGCAGCGTGCTGATCTCACGCGTCAGTGTCAGTGTCAGCGTCGGGGCGCGTGCGGTGCGCGGCGAGGCGCGATCCGTCGGCGTGCGGGGCATGGCGTGTCTCCGGAGGAGGGGCAGATATCAATATATTCTATGGAATATAACGAAAACGCGGCGAACGCGTTTTGCGGATTTCGATCGATGTCGCTGACCGGTCCGTTGCCGTGACGCGTTTCCCCCGGAAAGCGCGACTGTCGGCATGCATCCGTCGCCCGCGCCGTTCGGCAGTTCCAACGCCTATCATGTAGGAAGCCGGTCCTGCTCGGGCATGCGCGGCCGCCGCGCCGGCCGCCCAGGGACGAGCAGGTCGAAAGCCTGCCGGCATGGCCTGGCTGACCTGGAACGCACGCGCAAACAAACGCGTCGCTCGACGTTTGCAAGGGGGGGGTGATGACCGATCGCGACGAGGTGTTCGCGGGCTCGATCCCGGCGTTCTACGACACGCTGATGGTCCCGCTGATCTTCGAGGCCTATGCCGTCGACGTGGCGGAGCGCATCGCCGCTTTCTCGCCAGGCTCGGTGCTCGAAACGGCCGCCGGCAGCGGCGCGCTCACGCGGGCGCTCGCGGCGCGACTCGGCCCTCGCGCGCGCTACGCGGTGACCGACCTCAACCAGCCGATGCTCGACTATGCCGTCTCCAGACAGAGCCCCGACAGTCGCATCGAATGGCGGCAGGCCGATGCGCTCGACCTGCCGTTCGACGACGCGTCGTTCGACGTCGTCTGCTGTCAGTTCGGCGCGATGTTCTTTCCCGACCGGGTCGCCGGCTATGCGGAGGCAAGGCGTGTTCTGCTGCCGGGCGGGCGCTTCGTCTTCAGTGTCTGGGATCGCATCGAGGAAAACGCTTTTGCCGACGAAATCACCCACGCCGTCGCGGCGCTGTTTCCGCACGACCCGCCGCGATTTCTCGCCCGCACGCCGCACGGCTATCACGATATCGCGCTGATCCGCGAGGAGCTACTCCGTGCGGGCTTCGCCGACGTGGACATCGCGACGCGCGAGAAGACCAGTTGCGCGGCATCGGCACGCGATGCCGCCACCGCCTATTGCGTGGGCACGCCGCTGCACGACGAAATCGTCGCGCGCGATGCCGGCTCGCTTGAACTGGCGGTGGACCGCGCTACCGAGGCCATTGCCGCTCGCCACGGCGACGGGCCGGTAGTCGGCAAGATACAGGCGCATGTGATCGTGGCGGCAGGATAGCGGTACCACGAATTGCTCATACCGTCTTACCAAACCTATTCCACCCGATTGCTCGCGAGCCCAATGCGTGCTGTTCCGCGGTTCGACTATGCTGAATTGTCTGCGGCCGGATTTCCGCGCCGCAACGCGGCGAACCGGCGATGGCGGGAGGGCGCGATGAGCGGGCAAAGCAATGTGCAACTGGTGCAAGAGGCGTACGCGGCGTTCGGCAGGGGCGATATCGGCGGCGTCCTGCAGACACTGTCCGAAAACGTCGACTGGTTCATCCCGGGGCCGGCCGACGTCGTACCGTTCGTCGGCAGGAGACGAGGGCCGCGGGAGGTCGCGACGTTCTTCGCTGCGCTTGCGTCGACGCAGACCGCGGAACGGTTCGAGCCGCTCGAGTTCATCGCCAGCGGCAACCGGGTCGTCGTGCTCGGCACGCAGCGCTGGCATGTCCTGTCGACCGGGCGCACGTACGAGGACGACTGGGTGCACCTGTTCACGATCGAAAGCGGGAAGATCACGACGTTTGCCGAGTATCACGATACCGCCGCCGAAGCGGCCGCACATCGATACTGACGGCGCCGCACGCAGCTGGCTGCCGACGAACCACGGTCGTCGCCCACGGCCTGAACGGCCGCCCCGGTCAATCGATCGTCCGCATCGTTGGCGCTTAGCCGGCGATCGCGCCCCATGCGGCGAGCTCGCGCTTCGTGCGCACGCCGAGCTTCGCGAACGCGCGCTTCACGTACGACTCGGCCGACGCGACCCCCACGCCGAGGATCTCGGCGGTCTCCGGTACGGTCTTGCCGGAGATCAGGTGCTTGCAGGTTTCGTATTCACGCTTCGACAGTTTCACGCCGTCGGCCGCGATCCGCGCATCGAACCGCGCGAGCGGATGCACGTCGGGCGTCGGATGCGCGATGCGCCGCGCGGCGGTGGTCGACGCGTGCAGCTCGAGCAACGGGAACAGCACGTCGCTGATGCTGCGAAAGCGGCTCATCTCGGCGAGCGTGAACGGCGGACGGTCGCGGCCGCGTTCGAGCGCGATCGAATGCTGCGCGTAGCGGGTGCCGCGCGCGAGTACGCATTCGTGGCCGATACGCACGTCGTCGAACAGTCGCTGGCGGAACTCGCCGGGCGGGATAGCCGCGATGTCGCGCACGACGAGCATCGTGCCCGTCTTGCCGCGCAGCCCCGCGAACAGCGGATCACTGTCGAGAAAGCGCTCGTAGTAGAGCGTCATCACGTCGGAGATTTCGGCGGTCTCGGTCTCGGCGCCGATGCCGCTGCTGCCGATCCATTCGCAGCGGTAGCCGGTCGGCATCGCGCCATCGACGCGTGAGCGTTCGACGTGCGCGACGTCGAGCGGCACCACGTCGTTCAGCAGTCGCGTGAGACGCGGCACGAAGTGCGGTGTGCCGACTGTCTCGATCAATTCGCCGAGCGCCTTGAACGACACGTTGAAGCGATCGGTGTCGCGGTGGGAGGGGTTCACGTCGAGCAGCATGCGGTTCGCCGATGAAAAGCGGGCGCGATTCTAGCGCCGGAAGCCGAAATCGTCATTCAGGGGAAATACCGGCAGGTGTCTTGTCAGCCGTCCTGCCCCGGAAAACGCGGCTTGTCCCCCAACGAAGGGGGCATACCGGGGCAGTATAAATGGGTAACGACGACCGACGTGGAATGCGACGCCGACATCGCGTGGAACGGCGAGATGACGCGTGACCGCGAGCGCGGACAGCATCGAGGCAGCGACGATCCTGATCCTGTCGGGCGGGCATCTCGGCTACCTGCCCGCGCATTACGCGGAGCCGTTCGAGCAGCGCGGGCTCGTGAAGGCCGTCGGCCGCACGACGTTCAGCTTCGACGTGCCGCTGCATCTCGCGATGAAGCGCAGCGTGAGCGACAAGCCGATCGTCAATGCGCTCTGCGAGGATTTGCTGCGCGCGTTCAACATCAAGGCGGTCGCGCTGTCCGCGTAGCGCGTGCCGCCCGTGCGACGACTCACGCGTCGATGCGTTCGACCTTGCCGACCAGCAGCCCGTACGACAGGCTGCCCGCGAGCGCCATCGCGGCGATGTAGGTGATCGCGCGCGAGAAGTCCGCGCCGTCGACGAGCAACCCGATGACGATCGGCGTCGCGATCGCGGACAGGTTGCCGATCAGGTTGAACACGCCGCCCGTGAGGCCGAGCAGTCGTGCGGGCGCGAGGCCCGACACGAGCGACCACGTGATCGACGCGAAGCCGTTGCCGAAGAATGCGATCGTCATGAACGCGATCACCCAGCCCGTCGACGTGACATAGTTCGCGCCGATGATGCAGGTCGAGATCAGCAGCCCCGAGATGATCGGCAGCTTGCGCGCGAAGCCCTGCGACGCGCCGCGCCGCATCAGCCAGTCCGACAGCACGCCCGAGCACAGCACGCCGACGAAGGCGGCGAGAAACGGCAGCGACGCGAGAAAGCCCGACTTGATGAAGTCCATCCCGCGATACTTGACGAGGTAAGTCGGGAACCACGTGAGGAAGAACCACAGCGTCGAGTTCAGCGCGAACTGGCCGAGATAGATGCCCCACAGCTTGCGCCGGCCGAGCACGACGCCGAGGTCGCGCCACGTCGACGGCGTGCGTTCGGTGCGCGCGGCGACGCGATCCTCGAGATCGACGAGGCCGCCGCCGTCGCGGATCAGCGCGATCTCGGCCGCATTGACACCGCGAAACGCGCGCGGCTCGCGATACACCGCATACCAGATCGCGGCCCATGCGATGCCGGCGAACCCGGTCGCGACGAACACCATGTGCCAGCCGAGATGCACTTGCAGCCACGCGAGCACCGGCGTGAGGAACGCGAGGCCGACGAACTGTCCCGACGTGTAGCCGCCGATCGCGCTGGCGCGCTCGCGGGTCGGGAACCACGTCGTGACCACGCGGTTGTTGATCGGATAGGCCGGCGCTTCGAGCGCGCCCACCGCGAGCCGCAGCACGACCAGCCCGACGAACGAACCGGCGAAGCCGAGCAGCAGCGTCGCGGCCGACCACAGCGCGAGCGCGCCCGCATACAGCACGCGCGGCGACACCTTGTCGACGAGCCAGCCGCCAGGGATCTGCATCAGCGCATAGGTCCAGCCGAACGCGGAAAACACGAGGCCCGCGCGAACCGGGTCGATGTTCAGTTCCTTGAACAGCGCGGGCGCGGCGATCGACAGGTTGCTGCGGTCGAGATAGTTGATTACCACCGTGACGAACAGCAGCGCAAGGATGATCAGGCGCTTGCGGCTCGGCGGCGCGGTGAAGGTGGCGGCTGCGGGCGCGGACGCGCGGGCTGCGGAATCGTGGGCGGTGTCGGGTGCGGTGTCGGCGCGCGTGTGCGCCGACGGGTTGGCATGCGTGCGTGACGCGGATTGGGCCACGGTCGTCTCCTGTGTTCTGTGCCGGCCGGCACCCGCGTGGTGGTGCGGCCGGATCCAATGGCATTGGGCGAACGTTAGGGCCGTGGAGCGAAGCGCGTCAACATTTGAACAGGCATCCCTATTAATGGGATGTGATGCGCTCAGTATGTGGGAAAGGGCGGTGCGCGCGCGGAGAACGCCGGCACCGCATCGTGGCTCAGTTGCCGGTCGCTTCCTTCGCGCTGACCCAGCCCTGCGAACTGCCGCCATGCGGATTGCGATACAGCACCTTCAGCCACTGGAAGTCGGCGCTGGCGTCGATCAGTTCGAGCGTATCGCCGGCGACGACATAGCGGCGCGTCGGCGCGTCGTTCATCGCGTCGTGTAACGGCAGGCGCGCCGGGCGCACCTTGAACGTGACCTTGCCGCCGCCGTATGCGTCGGGGCGGCGCGAGACGCGCTTGCCCTGTGCGTCATAGGTCAGCAGCATCGACGGCGGGCCCGAGTCGCCGTCGAACAGGTCGTGCAGATCGTCCGGAATCGCGTCGCTGGACTGATGGAGATACATCCGGCCGTTGCCGTCGAAGCGGTAGGCGTCGGTGTACCAGATCGGCCCGCCCCGGCACGAGCTGTACAGCGTGTGCTCGTTCGGCTTCGCCTGGACGTTGATCAGGTCGTCGCAGTTGCCGTGCGGCATGCTGGCCGCCGGCAGGCTCAGCGGCTCGAACCGCTGATGCGCGGCGTCGTACAGGAAGATGCCGTAGCGCTCGTTGACCATCCCGAGCAGCGCATACGCGGCGAGATCGCGGTGACCGTCGAAGTTGTAGTCGTCGGATGCGAGCCGGTAGTGGCCTTCCTCGTCGGAGATGCCGACGTCGAGCACCTGCGTTTTTCCGCTCGGCAGGAAGCGGATCGTGATGCGCGTGCCGTCGGCGTGTTCGACACGGGCCGTGACGGCGTCGTCGACCTTGAACGTGAGCAGCGGTTTGGCCGCATGCGCGGCGGCAGCCGACGCGCAGCACGCGATCAGCAGCGCGCAGCGGCGGAGGAGCGGTTGGAATCGCGAGGGGCGTGTCATGAGCGGAGTGCGAACGCGTGTGCTGGATGGTGTGTCGAGCCGGCCGGCTTACGCGCCTGCGCTGTCGTCGCGATACCCGCTCTTGCCGTCGAAGATTTCCTTCAGCGCGGCGCGCAGCGCGACGGGATCGTGTTCGCCGGGCGCGAGATGGATCACGTAATGCGTATTGCCGTCGAGACGCGCGGCGGTACGTGCGTCGAGCTCGACGTCGATCGTGTCGCCCGTGAGGTGAACCGACAGATCGTTCACGTGCGCGGTGAGCTGGTCGAGCACCATCACCTCGATCGTCGTTTCCTCCGGAAAGCGCAGCAACGAGAAGCAATAGTTTTGCTCCGCGTCGTGGCAATAGATGTTCGCGCAGCTTTCATCGTCGTCGATGTCGGACGTGGCCGCGCCGACGGTGGCGTGTAGTTCCATGATGTTCCTCTCGATGGGGGGTTATCGGGGCGGGGCGCCGAAGCGCTTCGCCCCGTCGAGCAGATGCGACACGAGCAGCGTCCGCCGAGTGTGCGCATCCGCATCGTGTTGCGCGAAGCGCAGGTCGTCACCGGCGCGGCCGGCGGACTCAGCGCGTCAGCGTCACGAACAGATAGCCGACGTAACCGGCCCCGTTCGCGAGCAACGCCCAGATCGCGAGCCCCTGCGCGCGGGCATTGACGCGCAGCCAGGCCGCCGCCGCGAGCGTGATGATCACGCCGGTCAGCACTTCGGGGCGCGGCTCCCACGGCGTCAGCATGATGCCGATCGCCGGCAGCAGCGTGCCCTGGAACACCATCGCGCCGGTGATGTTGCCGAACGCGAGCGTGTCTTTCTTGCGGCGGATCCACAGCACGCTGTTGACCTTCTCGGGCAACTCCGTTGCGATCGGCACGATGATCAGCGACAGCAGCAGCGCGGAGATGCCGAGCAACTGCGATACGCCCTCGACGCCATGAATGAAGCCCTTCGCACCGCCGACGAGCAGCGCGACGCCGATCGCGAGCTGCAGCGCGATGGTCGCGAGGTTGGTCGGCAGCCCGACGCGCGACAGGAACATTGCGTGCGGCGCTTCGGTGCCGTGCCCGGCATCGACGAGCTGCGTCGACGCGCGGAACGTCATCACGACATACAGCACGTAGATGCCGACCAGCATCGCGGCGAGCAGCGCGCGGACGCCCCACACGTGATGCGGGACGAACATCGCGACGGTGGCGAGCGCGAACGCGGCGATGAAGTAGTTCAGGTCGCGCACGAAGCCGGTCCGCTCGGGCTTGATCGTGCCGGTCAGGCCGCGCGAGCGGATTACGGCGATCGTCATCAGGAAGGTTGTCAGCGTCGCGAGCATCAGCGGCGCGCCGAGAATCGCGCCGACGCCGATTTCCTCGTTCACGGCCGCATTCGACGTGCCGCCCGCGAGCGCGAGCAGCGGCACCATCGTTTCGGGCAGCGCGGTGCCGACGGCTGCGAACAGCGAACCGGTGACGCCTTCGGAAATCTTCAGCCGTTCACCGAGATGTTCGAGCGCATTCGTGAAGAACTCGGCGGCGACCAGGATGACGATCAGCATGAACGCCAGTTCGACGAGCATCAACGTCATGCGGCACCTCCGCAGGCAGGCATGCAGGCGGTCATGGAACTGATGAAACGCGAAGGATAGGCAAGGAGGAACATGGGGACTCCGTGGTCGGACGTGGACGAACCATGACGCATCTGCCGACGTCCGACCAGGAACGGCGCGATGCGTCGATGGTCTCGCCAGACCGATTCGGCCGAACGCGCCACGGCCGCAGGCCGAGTGTGTTGACGTGTTCGCTTTCCGGGGGATGGAAAGCAGGCTACTCCCCAAAGACGAAGGGCAGTCTAGCCGAGCCGGCCGCTTTCGGCAAGCTTGTGCGGTCATACCCTTTCATTCGGGAAGACAAGTCGAGCGACAGCGGATGCGCATGCCGTATCGGGAAGCAATCGGCGTGCGCGGGCGTCACGCGCGTGTCACGCAGCGCGGGCCGGGAAATACAGTGCGAACGTCGTGCGTCCGTCGCGGCTCTCGACCTCGACCTTGCCGCGGTGCAGCTCGATGATCGACTTGACGATCGCAAGCCCGAGCCCGGCGTTGCGCGCCGCGCCGTGCCGCGACGAATCGATCCGGTAGAAGCGCTCGAAGATCCGCTCGATCTGCTCGGGCGGAATTGCCGCGCCGCGGTTCGTGACTTCGACGACCGCGTAGCCGGGCCGCGTCGATACGGTCAGCTCGATCGTCGACCCGGCTTGCGCGTGTTCGAGCGCGTTCGACGCGAGATTGCTGACGGCGCGCCGGAACAGCGTCGCGTCCGCGACGACCGCGGCTTCGCCCTGCACGGCGAGGTGCACGCCGGCCTCGTCGGCCAGCGCCTGGAAATACGACGCGAGCCGGCGCAGCTCGGCGCCCGCATCGAGTTCGACGGTCTTCAGGTGCTGCCGTGCATTGTCGGTGCGCGCGAGAAACAGCATGTTCTCGATCATCCGCTGCAACCGTTCGCATTCCTCGATGTTCGAATCGATCAGCGCTTCGTATTCCTCGGTGGTGCGGGCGCGCGACAGCGTGACCTGCGACGAGCTGATCACGTTCGCGAGCGGCGTGCGCATGTCGTGCGCGAGGTCGGACGAGAACTGCGACAGCCGCACGAACGCGCGCTCGAGCCGGTCGAGCATCCGGTTGACCGACGTGGCCAGCTCGTGCAACTCGACCGGACCGCCACGCGCATCGAGACGCGCGTTCAGGTTGTGTGCCTCGATGCGCGAGGTCTGCCGGCCGAGGCTCTCGACCGGGCGCAGGCCGCGGGACGCGACCGCGTAGCCGAGCGCGCCGACCAGCAGCGCGCCGAGGGCGGCCGCGAGCCAGATGTCGACGCGATAGCTTTCCAGCAGCGACTGGCGATCGGTTGCCGTGCGCGCCAGCGCGACCTGGATGGTTTCGCCCGACGGCAGCGTGGCGCGCGCACGCACGCAGCGCGACGTGCCGATGCCGGGCGGCGCGCAGGTGAACGGGCTGGCGGCCGCTGCGTCGGCCGGCCGCGGCCGCGCGATCACCGACGCGAGCGTGTTGCCGGCTTCGTCGGTGTGTTCGACAAGCGGGCGGTTCGCGGCGTCATAGATGCCGAGATAGACGCCCGGATGCGACAGCAGCACTTCGTGGAAGACGGCCGGATCGGCGCGCAATGCCGCCGTCGAACCGCTCGCGTGCGCGAGCTGCAGGAACTGGTTGAGCTTGCCGGCGATCTCGATGTCGTCGCGCCGGGTCAGCTCGGCGGACAGCGAGCGATACAGGTAAGCGCCGGTCAGCGCGAACACGAGCGCGGCGACGGCGGCGAACGCGAGCGTCAGGCGCCGGAGCAGCGAATACGGCGCGGGGCCGCCGGTCACGAGCGATCCTCGAGCACGTAGCCCATGCCGCGGATCGTGTGGATCAGCTTCTTCTCGTAGGCGTTGTCGATCTTCGCGCGCAGGCGCTTGATCGCCGCATCGACGACGTTCGTGTCGCTGTCGAAATTCATGTCCCAGATCTGCGACGTGATGAAGGTGCGCGTCAGCACCTCGCCTTCGCGTTCCGCGAGTAGTTGCAGCAGCGCGAATTCCTGCGCGGTCAGGTCGATGCGGTTGTCCGCGCGCCGTACCCGGCGCTTGATCAGGTCAACCTCGAGATCGGCGACCTGCAGGAGGTCGCGCGCATTGCGCGGCGCACGCCGCAGCAGCGAACGGATGCGGGCAAGGAACTCCGCATACGCGAACGGCTTGAGCAGGTAGTCGTCGGCGCCCAGTTCGAGCCCCGTGACCTTGTCCTCGATCGCGTCGCGCGCCGTCAGGAGCAGGACCGGCGTCTGCTTCTGCGCGCGCAGCCGCCGGAGCACCTCGAAGCCGTCCAGCTCGGGCAGCATCACGTCGAGCACGACGAGATCGAAATCCTCGTGCAGCGCGAGGAACAGCCCGTCCTTGCCGTTCTCGGCCACGTCGACCGTATAGCTCGCCTCCGCCAGCCCCTTGCGCAGGTAGGACGCCATCTTGGGTTCGTCTTCGACTATCAGTATCCGCATGGTGGAGCAGGCCGTTCGTGATTCATCCGTGATTCCAGCCGGTCAGTGTAACGCGTGAGCTTAGGGCGCCGCGCGTGCGCGAAAGATGACCGGCGGATGACGAAATTGTCATGAAGCAGGCTTGCGATGCAGCGCCCGCGCTTCATGAAAAACCGGTCATGTTTCGGCCATGTCGTGGTCACGCCGGCGGCGATAAGCTGCGACCGTCTTGTGTCCGGAGCGCGCCGTTGCGGTGTTGCTCCCGTTCATCCGGTCGTAGCCTGCCTGATTCCGCATCCATGTCGTACTGGCGCAAATTCATCCTCGTCGTGCTGCTGGCGCTGAGCCTGCCGATCCAGTCGTTCGCGACCGTGTCGATGCAGTGCGCGGGCGCTGTCGCTGTCGCGCCGCATGCGGAGGATGGTGCGAGCGCCGATCACCCGGCCGCGGCGCGTGCGATGCCGAGCGCGCAGGGTGGCGAGCATGCGCATGAAGACCACGCGCGGCATGCATCGTCGTGTTCGTCGTGCGGAGCCTGCTGCTTCGGCACCGGCATGGCCGATGCTTCCGCGGTGTCCGTGGCGTCGGGCATCGGTATCGCGATCGTTTCTTTCGCGCCGTCGCCGGTCGTCGTGTCGTTCCTGACCGGCGGCATCGAGCGGCCGCCGCGCCGGCTTCCCGTCTAGTCCTTGTCCTTGTCCGCGGCCGACCGGCCGCGATCCGCAAACCGTGCCGGCGGTCAATCGACGCCCGTCGCACGACTCACGACGAGAAACACCCATGCGATTGATCACTGCGGCGCTGCTTGGCGCGGCGGCCCTCGTGCCGTCGCTCGCGCCTGCGCAAACTCCGCGTCCCGATCCGGCCGATGCCGCCGCGCCGGTGCAGGACGTCACCGTGCCGTCCGCGTTCGACGGCTACGTGCCGTATCGGGACGATGCAGGCCCGGGCTGGAAACAACTGAACCGCGACGTGACGGAGCGGCCCGCGAAGGGGCACGCGACCGGACACGCGAAGCCTGGAAGCGCGAAGCCTGAAAACACGGCGGGCGGCGCGGCTCATTCGATGCACGGAGACGCCGCGCAATGATGAGACTTGCGATGTCACCGCGAATCGGCGCGACCGCGCTCGTGCTTGCCTTCCTCGCCGGCTGTACGACGTTCTCGAAGGACGGCGGCTTCGACGCCGTGTCGTCCACCGCATCGGAGCGCATCGGGAAAGACGCCGTCATCGTCAGGACCGACGCCGACCGCGACGCCGTCGACGCGCGGACGAAGAAACTGCTCGCGAAACCGCTGTCGATGGACGACGCGGTGCAGCTCGCGCTGCTGAACAACCGCGGCCTGCAGGCGTCGTACGCGGCGCTCGGGCTGTCGGAGGCCGATCTCGTGCAGGCCGGCCGGCTGCCGAACCCCCGCTTCTCGTTCAGCCGTACGCGAGCCGGCGACGGCGAGCTGAGCCTCGGCCGCACGTTCTCGGCCAACTTATTCGCGCTTCTGACACTGCCGCTCGCGACGAACATCGAACGCCGCCGCTTCGAGCAGACCAAGCTCGAGACGGCCGACGCGATGCTGAAGGTCGCGGCCGACGCGCGCCGCGCGTATGTCGAGGCCGTCGCCGCCGAACAGGCCGCCAACTATGCGCAGCAGGTGCGCGACGCCGCGAGCGCCGCCGCCGAGCTCGCGCTGCGCATGCGCCAGGCCGGCAACTTCAGCCGGCTCGACTACGCACGCGAACAGGCGTTCCATGCGGACGCGGTCGCCCAGCAGGCGAAGGCGCATCAGCAGGCCGTGGCTGCGCGCGAGAAGCTCACGCGGGCGATGGGGCTGTGGGGCGAGCGCACGCGGTACGCGCTGCCCGAGCGTCTGCCCGATCTGCCGAAGACGCGTCCCGACCTGCCCGATCTCGAACGCTACGCGATGAGCAACCGTCTCGACATCCAGGCCGCGAAGCTGCAGACGCAGGGCGTCGCGTCGTCGCTCGGACTCAGTAAGGCGACGCGCTTCGTCAACGCGGTCGATCTCGGCTACGTGAACAACTACGAGACCGACAAGGGGCACGAGCACGGCTACGAGATCAGCATCGAGATTCCGCTGTTCGACTGGGGCGGCGCGAAGGTCGCGCGGGCCGAGGCCGTCTACATGCAGTCGGCGAACCGGCTCGCGCAAACCGCGATCGACGCCCGCTCGGAAGTGCGCGAAGCGTACGCGGCGTACACGACGAGCTACGACGTCGCGACGCACTATCGCGACGAAGTCGTGCCGCTGCGCAAGACGATCTCGGACGAGTTGCTGCTGCGCTACAACGGGATGCTCGCGAGCGTGTTCGAGCTGCTCACCGATGCGCGCGAACAGGTCGGCGCGGTCAACGGCTACATCGATGCGCTGAAGGACTACTGGCTCGCCGAAACCGATCTGCAGATGGCCGTCGGCGGCCGGTTGCCGACCCCGCAGCCGACTTCGCAGCCGGCACCGCAGCCGGCACCGCAGCCGGCACCGCAGCCGGCACCGCAGCCCGCGCCGCACGCGGCCGCGCCGGCCGCTTCCATGCCCGACGCTGCACCGCAGCCGGCTTCCTCTCCCGTGGCGCAACCGGCGCCCGCAACGCATCCGGAAGGTCATTGACATGGTGTCCCGTCGACAATTTCTCAGCGGCTCGGGCGCCGCGCTGCTCGGTGCGGCGATGGTCAGCAAGGCCGGCGCTGCGTCGCTGCCCGAAGCGCCCACGATGGCGAAGGCCGGCACGCAGCCGCCGCTCGTGCCGCCCAACGGCCGTCCGTACACACCCGTCGCGACGCTGAACGGCTGGACGCTGCCGTGGCGGATGAAGAACGGCTGGAAGGAATTCCACCTGACGGCCGAGCCGGTCGTGCGCGAGATGGCGCCCGGGATGAACGCGAACCTGTGGGGCTACAACGGCCAGTCGCCGGGCCCGACGATCGAGGCCGTCGAGGGCGACAAGGTCCGCATCTTCGTGACCAACCGCCTGCCCGAGCACACGACGATCCACTGGCACGGGCTGCGGCTGCCCAACGGGATGGACGGCGTCGGCGGCCTCACGCAGCCGCACATCCCGCCGGGCAAGACCTTCGTCTACGAGTTCCAGCTGGAGGCGCACGGCACGTTCATGTATCACCCGCACGCCGACGAGATGGTGCAGATGGCGATGGGGATGATGGGCATGTTCATCGTGCACCCGAAGGACCGCGCGACGATGCCGGTCGATCGCGACTTCGTGTTCCTGCTCGCCGCGTACGACATCGACCCGGGCAGCTACACGCCGCGCGTGAACGAGATGACCGACTTCAACATGTGGACGTTCAATTCGCGCGTGTTCCCGGGCATCGACCCGCTGCCGGTGCGGGCGGGCGACCGCGTGCGGATTCGTTTCGGCAACCTGACGATGACGAACCATCCGATCCACCTGCACGGCTACAGCTTCGAGGTCGCCGGCACGGACGGCGGCTGGATTCCGCCGGCGGCGCGCTGGCCTGAGGTGACGGCCGACGTCGCGGTCGGCCAGATGCGCGCGATCGAGTTCACCGCCGATCGCCCCGGCGACTGGGCGTTCCATTGCCACAAGTCGCATCACACGATGAATGCGATGGGCCACCAGGTGCCGAACCTGATCGGCGTGCCGCAGAAGGATCTCGCGCAGCGCATCGGCAAGCTCGTGCCCGACTACATGGCGATGGGCAGCACCGGCGGCGCGATGGGCGGCATGGAAATGCCGCTGCCCGACAACACCCTGCCGATGATGACGGGCACCGGCCCGTTCGGGCCGCTGGAGATGGGCGGCATGTTCACGGTGCTGAAGGTCCGGCAGGGGCTCGGCCGCAACGACTATCGCGATCCGGGCTGGTTCCGGCATCCGAAGGGCACTGTCGCCTACGAATACACCGGCGAATTGCCGGACGGCTGAGCGGCGGTCAACAGTGGCAAGCGGTGGCCGCGCGGTGCGGCCGCCGGTTTCATTTCACTCACTCTGGATGGAGCAGGCATGATGAAGAAGGGACTGGTTTCGATTGCAACGGGTTGCGTGCTGGTGTTTTCCACGGCGTCGTACGCGGCCGGCGACATGGCCGGCATGGAGATGGGCGGCAACGCGAAGCAGGGTGCCGACGCGGCGCGCGAGATGTCGCACGGCGAGATCCGCAAGGTCGACGCGGCCGCGGGCAAGCTGACGATCAAGCACGGCCCGCTCGAGAACCTCGGGATGGACGCGATGACGATGGTGTTCAAGGTCAAGGACCCGGCGATGCTCACGCAGGTCAAGACCGGCGACAAGATCGATTTCGTCGCCGAGGACGTGGACGGCGCGTTGACCGTCGTCGAACTGCGCAAGCCGTGAAGCCGGGGCGGAACATGCACACGAAGATCACGATGCTCACGCGGTTCGTCCGCGGCGTCCGCTTCGTCGCGGCCGGCGCGCTGATCGCCGCCGCGCCGGTTGCGGCCTGGGCGCACGGCAAACTGGAGAGCGCGACGCCCGCGACCGGCAGCACGGTCGACACCGCACCCGACACATTGCGGCTCGCGTTCAACGAAGACCTCGAACCCACATTCAGTTCGGTGAAGGTGTCGGACGCGAACGGCAAGCCCGTCGCGCACGATAGCGCGAAGGTCGATCCGGCGACGCCGCGCGTGATGACCGTCGCGATGCCGAAGCTCGCGCCGGGTGCGTACACGGTGCAATGGGCGGTGATGACGGCCGACGCGCATCGCACCAAAGGCACCTATACGTTCAAGGTGAAAGGGTGAACGAAGGCTTCGTCGGCATGCTGCGGCTGGCGGCCGTGGCGATCCAGAACGCCGGCTTTGCCGTCGTCGTCGGCACGCTGCTCGGCAGCCGCTGGCTCGCGCGGGGCGCGTCGGCGTGGCAGCACGGCATCGCGCGGCGGCTCCTCGCGACGCTGCGCGGTGCGTCCGTCGTGTCGCTGCTCGCGAGCATCACGGCGTTCTGGGCGCACTGCGCGTTGATGAGCGAAGTGCCGCTGCTCGACGCGGGGCCGGCCGTGTGCGCGATGCTCGCCGGCACGGGGTTCGGTCATGCGTGGCTGGCCGGCGCCGTGTTCATGCTTGCGGTCGTGATCCTGTCGTTCGTGCGGCGCGTGACCGATACGCGCTTTCCGTTCGCGATGTGGGCCGCGCTCGCATGCGCCGCGCTGGCACGCAGCAATGGCGGCCATCCGGTCGACGCGGGGCTGTTCAGCGTGCCGGTGTGGGTCGACTGGCTGCATCTGCTGGCGATCAGCGCGTGGGTCGGGCTCGTGCTCGTGACGGCGTTCGGCGTGATGCCGCGATTCGTCGGGATGCCCGCGAGCGAGCGCACGACCGGCGCGTCGTTCGTGCAGTCGCTCTCCGATGCGTCGACGGTTGCCCTGGCCGTGCTGTTCGCGACCGGGGCATACAACGGATGGCGCGGCGTCGATACGCCGGACAACCTGCTCGCATCGACGTACGGGCAGATCCTGCTGCTCAAGCTCGCGCTCGTGCTGATCGCGGCGGCGCTCGGCGGACACAACCGGTTCTTCGGGATGCCGAAGCTGCTGGCCGCGCTGAAGGATCCGGCGGCTGCGATGCCGGTCATCGCGTTGCGCGGGTTCGGTGCGGTGCTGCGGATCGAGGCGGTCGTGCTCGCCGGCGTGCTGATGGTGGCGGCCGTGCTCGTGTCGAGCGCGTTGCCGGGGACGGTCTAGCGTCGCGGCTGGCTGACTGGAGAAGCCGGCAGCGGGAAATCGTCGGAACGGAGCCGGCTTTTATCAGACGATTTCCCGCTTCTTTCGAGCGTGAGCGCGCGGCCGAGCGCAATCGTGCAGCGATACCGGGAATTACATATGCCTGTCTTCTGGTTACTAAAAACTGTCACCGAGCGCCGCTAAGCTTTCGCCACCCTCACAACCGGGATTCCCCGTCATGCGCTCGACAATCCGCCTGTTTGCCCCGCTATTGCTGCTGCCCACGCTTGCTGCACCGGTCTTCGCGGCGACCGCCGCCCCCGTCAGCCCGAACTGCGGCGGCAGCACGACGCCGATCGCCGACATCCAGGGGCCGGGCGCGCCGTCGCCGCTCGCCGGCCAGAACGCGTCGATCGAAGCGGTCGTCACGGCCGATTTCGGCGGCACGGACGGCTTCGGCGGCTTCTTCGTCCAGCAGGCGGACCCGCAGCGCCGCAACCAGCCGGGCGTGTCCGAAGGGCTGTTCGTCTATGCGCCGAAAGTGCGCGCGAAGGCGGGCGATCTCGTGCACGTGACGGGCAAGGTCGAGGAGAAATACGGGCAGACGCAGCTCACGCTGTCGGGCGCGATCGCGGTGTGCGCGAACGGCCAGACGGTCACGCCGGCGACGCTCACGCTGCCGGTCGACAGCCCGAGCGCGTTCGCCGCGTATGAAGGGATGCTGGTGCGCCTGCCGCAGACGCTCACCGTCACCGACAACTACGAGCTCGGCCGCTATGGCAGCACGATGCTGAGCAACGGCCGACTGCGCACGCCGACGAGCGTGGTGCCGCCGTCGCAGGCGCAGACGCAGATCGATGCGAACGCACGCAACCGGCTGATCCTCGACGACGGCTCGAACAAGCAGAACCCGGCGAGCGTGCCGTATCCGGCGCCGGAGCTGTCGGCCGCGAACACGCTGCGCTCGGGCTACACCGTGCGCAACGTCGAAGGCGTGCTCGAGGTGCGCTACGGCGCATGGCGTGTGCAGCCGCTGCCCGGCGCGGCCGCGCCGACGTTCGACACGCGCTCGAACCCGCGCACCAACGCACCGGCACGCGATCCGAAATCGAACCTGCGCGTCGCGTCGTTCAACGTCCTCAACTACTTCAACGGCAACGGCATGGGCGGCGGCTTCGACGATCCGAACAACCGCGGCGCGAAGAACTATCAGGAATTCCAGCGTCAGGAAGCGAAGATCGTCAGCGCGTTGAAGGCGCTCGACGCGGACGTGATCGGCCTGATGGAAATCCAGAACAACGGCTACGGCGAACTGAGCGCGGTACGCCAGCTCGCGGCGAAGCTCGGCAGCAACTGGCGCGTCGTCGATCCGGGCACGTCGCGCCTCGGCGGCGACGCGATCACGGTCGCGATGATCTATGACAGCCGCACGGTCGAACCGGTCGGCCGCGCGTCGACGCTCGCGATCGACGACAAGAACCGCCAGCCGCTCGCGCAGTCGTTCCGCCGCGTCGGCGGCAACAAGCAGGCGCTGACGATCGCGGTCAACCACCTGAAGTCGAAGAACTGCCCGGACGCAGCGAACGACGACCTCGACCAGGGCGACGGCCAGGGCTGCTGGAACCCGACGCGCACGCGCGCGGCGGCGAAGCTGGCGGACTGGCTCGCCGGCACGCCGACGGGCGTCGCGGGGCAGGGCACGCTGCTGATCGGCGACTTCAACAGCTACACGTATGAAGACCCGATCCGCCTGCTCGAATCGCGCGGCTACCGCAACCTCGTATCGCGCTGGATCGGCGCCAATGCGTACAGCTACGTGTACAACGGCGAAGCCGGCTACCTCGATCACGCGCTCGCGTCGCTGCCGCTCGCGTCGCACGTGAAGGCCGTGCACGAATGGCACATCAACGCGGATGAGCCGCTCGCGCTGCAGTACACGCTCGCGTACAAGTCGGCCGAGCAGCAGAAGACGTACTACGCGCCGGATGCGTATCGCTCGTCGGATCACGATCCGGTGCTGATCGATATCGCGCTGCCGGGCGGCGGGCGCTGATCGCTGCTCGAACGTTCGAAGAACGGCGTGCGGCGCTGCCGCACGTCGTCGCGTGAGCGGGGGCGTTGCCGCTCGCTCGCGCGGCCGCTCCGTTCCCACGCATCACGTGCCCGATTCGTGATTGCCGCAATGCAATCCGCAATGCGCGGGGCGAATGATCGCTTCTTCTTTGTGAATAACCCGCGTATTACGCAACTGTGCGGCTTTATTCCGATATCGGGTAAATAATTCCGCTGCGTATCCTGAAAATACTAGAAATCGGTATTTCGTGGATGGAGCCGGGTTTTACTCAGCAATTCGCGTCAATCGGCTTCGGGTAATTAAAATGAAAGAATAACCCTGTCGATTTGAAGGCATTCCATGCGCACGGCCAATGCCCGCAAAGGGTTATGCGACATGCGACAAAGCCGCGGCATTCCAGGATAAACGACTCGGATGGCGTGCCGGATGCGAACAATCATGTTTTCTTTCAAATTTCAGACACTGATCTCCGTTCGCATCATCGGAGATTTTTTAATATCGGAATGATCTTTGACAACGCGGCGCAACACCGCCTATTTTTGTGGTGTCGTAAATTTAGGTAATACAAAAGTCGTCAAAACTGCAAGGGGGCGGCGTTCCCGCATCATTCTCCGCCAGCAGTTTGCTGTGTCTGTATCAAGTTCAGTCTCTCGAAGAAGTCCAATCCCCAACCGCCGTCTGCCGATCGTGCAACGCGAGTGGCGGGTATGCCTGCGCGTTTTTCGCCGGCGATGGCGGCCTGTGTGTGAAGCGATATTCGACCCACAAGGACAGAGGCATGCAACCAGACAGGAGCAGTACCGGCAGCCGCCGCGAACGCCGCGGCCGGCTGGCCGGGCTAGGCGCATTGACCGTCTTGACCATGGTGCTCGCGGGCTGCGGCGGCGACGATTCGTCGTCGGTCGGCGCGTCGAGCCTGGCGCAGGCCACCGCCAGCCAGCAGGCCGGCGCGCAACAGGCGGCCGGCAATCAGACACCCGCGGCGAACCAGCCTTACGTCGACCCCGTTGCCTATTCGATGAACGCGACCGACGGCCTCGCGGCCGCGCAGGTGTCGGAGAAGGCCGCGGTGATGCATTACCAGTGGAAATCCGGCGGCACGACGGTCAACTACACGACGACCACCGGCCACCTGACCGCGCAGGACGCGAACGGCAATGCTGAGGCGTCGATGTCGTATGTGGCGTACACCGCGCCGAGCACGAACGGCAAGCCGCGTCCCGTCACGTTCGTCTATAACGGCGGCCCCGGCTCGTCGTCGATCTGGCTGCGGCTTGGCTCGTTCGCGCCGACGCGCGTCGCGACGCCCGATCCGCTGTTCGGCAGCAACTGGCCGAACTATCCGCTCGTCGACAACGCGGAAAGCCTGATCGACACCACCGACCTCGTGTTCATCGACCCGCCGGGAACCGGGCTGTCGGAAGCCGTGCTGCCGAACACCAACCAGAAGTACTGGGGTTCCGACGCGGACGTCAACATCATGCGCGACTTCATCCAGCGCTACCTGAACGTGAACGGCCGCGGCACGTCGCCGATCTACCTGTACGGCGAATCGTACGGCACGCCGCGCACCGACATGCTCGCGCTGGCGCTCGAATCGGCCGGCGTGCACCTGACGGGTATCGTGCTGCAGTCGGCGATCCTGAACTACTTCGCGGATGCGGTAGAGGCGGTGGCGATCACGCAGTCGACCGAAGGGCTGCTGCTCGACACCGATACCGTGGCCGGCTATCTGCCCGGCTATGCGGCGGTCGCGGCGTACTTCAACCAGGTGTCGCCGGCGCCGGTCAACCCATTCCTGTATGCACTGCAGACCGAACTGTTCACGACGCTGATCTACAACCAGCTGCAGAAGTACTCGCAGTCGTGGGTGCTGAGCCAGCTCGGCATTCCGGATGCGCTCGGCACGCCGGTGTTCCCGAGCGATGCGACGCTGAAGCTGTGGTCGATCCCGTCGAGCTTGACGCAACAGGCGCTGCGCGACTACTTCAACGCGAACCCGTACGGCACGAACCTGGTGCCCGGCACGACGATCGGCCGCTACGACGGACGCGTGTCGTTGCCGAACAGCGATCCGCGGCTGCAGGCGGACGGCGACCCGTCGGACATCCTGATCTCGCAGCCGTTCACGAACGCGCTCGCGACGCAGATGCCCGACTACCTCGGCTACACCGCGCCGAACGCGACCTACCTGCCGTTGAACGACAACATCATCCAGGTGTGGGACTTCTCGCACGACGGCCAGCCGATGCCCGACACGATCCCCGATCTGCTCGGCGCGCTGCAGCTCAATCCGAAGCTCCATGTGCTCGCCGAGAACGGCCTCCACGATCTGGCCACGCCGTTCTTCAACACGGAGAAGCAGCTCGCCCGTCTGCAGACGGTGAAGGGCCTGAATCCGAAGCTGCAGGTGAACTTCTTCCAGGGCGGGCACATGACGTATCTGGATGACGTGGCACGTCCGCAGATGAAGCGCGACCTGGCGACCTTCTACAAGGGCGCGCGGATTCCGACGGCGCTGACGCTGAAGACCCTGCCGCCGCCGTGGCCGGACGAGAATCCGGCCGGCACGCCGACCGGCAGCGCGCCGGGCGCGACGGCGTCGACTTCGCTGGCAGCGGCACCGTAAACGACGGACTCCTTGCGAAAAGGAACCCTCTATTCATCCATTGAATGCGAGTGATCATGTCTCCAATCAACTTGATGCGACGTATGTGTTCGTTGATCGTCCTCGGTGCGGTGATGAGCGCCGCCTATGCGCTGCCACCGCAGGCGGTGGCGCCGGTGAAGCTGCCGCACGGCGGCCACGGCGTCGACGGTCCGTTCTTTCCGTCGACCCGCGTGGCGCCGGTATTGCCGTCGACCGGCGCGACGCTGCAGCAGCAGGCGCAGAAGCGCGTCGATGCCCGGCTCGGCGGCAACACGGTGCTGGGCAACGGCGCGGCGGTGACGAAAGCGCAGGCGCAGAGCAGCGGGCTCGGGTTCGTCGCGAAGCACTTCGACGAGATCGATGCGAAACATACCGGTCGCGTGACGATGAGCGATGTGCGGCAGTTCATCCAGCAGCGGCAGGTGCAGGCGCAGCAGGAACAGCAGGAGTGACGGTGTAGCGAGGTCGTGCGGGGAGGGCGGCCGGTGCCGGTTCGGTGCCGGCTTCCCCACCGCGGCGGCGACCTGCGTTCAACCTGCCGCGGCGCATGTTCGGCCGCGGCCTTCTTCATGGCAGTTCGGCACGCGTACGCGAAGCCGCATCACGCATTACGCGTCACGTCTCGCACGATCGATGCTCACGCTTCCCGCTGCGCGTAGCGCCTCGCCGTCGCCGACGGCAACTCGCCGAACATCGCGCGGTAGTCCTGCGCGAAACTGCTCAGGTGCCAGAAGCCCCACTTCGTCGCGGCCGATGTCACGGGGCCGCCGAGCCGCAGCTCGCGGCGCACGTGATTGAGGCGGACGGCGCGCAGGTAGGCGATCGGATTCAGATTGAGCGTGTCATTGAACGCGTATTGCACGGTACGCCGGCTGATGCCGAGCTGCACGCACAGTTCGGCGATCGACAGCGGGCACGTCGACGCATCCTGCAGCCGCGCCTGCGCCGCGTTGACGAGCGACCAGTACTTCGTCGAACGCGTCGCGAAGGTGTCCGCGTCCGGCGCGGGCACCGTCATCGCTTCGGAAATCGCATACAGCACGGTCCGCTCGAGCAGTTCGATCCGGCCCTGCGTCGTCACGTCGTCGATCGGCGTGCTCTTCGCGGCCGCGGCCATCGCATGGCGCAGCAAGTGGCGCAGGCGATCCGCGACCTGGGCCGTCATCGGGATCAGCGGTGCGAAGGTGCGGGCCCGCAGCGACGCGGCGAACGTGCGCAGCGCTTGCGTCGACAGCTTGTCGGGCGCGATCTCGACGTTCACGAGCACGTGCCGGTCGGGAGAGTAGAACTCGAACACGGGCTGGCTCGAGAACACGTGCAGGCTGTCGCGCCCGCTCTTTTCGCCGCACATGCGCGCATGGCCTTCGAGCTCCAGCGGCACGGCCACGGCGACGCGGTCCGACGGCACCGCGCCCTGTTGCAGGATCACCTTGTCGAGGTCTTCGACCAGCAGCCGGATGCCGCCGAGCGACACGATGGACGACGAGCCATGAAACAGGCCGCCCGAGATCTGCGTGTAGTTGAGATGCCAGCCGTCGAAGATCCGCGCCTGCTCTTCCACGTCGGTGAACGCGCAGAACGTCACCCTCCGCGCGAGCGGCGGGGCGCCGGAGTAATCGCTCGGATCGGCAGACGGCGTCATCGGAGTCGGGAGGGGAGCGGGCGGATCGATTCATTGTAGTCGCTGCACGCGCCGGTCAAAAAACCCCGGAGAAAACCCTCGCTTGCCGAAATCCGATAGTGCAAAGCCGGCCGGCGAAATATCGTTGGCATGAACACGACGCATCGCGCCGGCACCGGGCATCTCCCGCTTTGGTGCCGGCCGAGCCGAACACGGCGGCCGGCGCGGGACGGCCGGCGCACTTCTGGAGAGACGTTGATGGAGCTTCCACGTGGCGGATTCTGGCGGAACTGGGTCGGCAATCAGTCGTGCGTCGCCGCGCACATGGCGGCCCCCACCAGCGAGGCGGAGATTGCCGAGCTGGTGCATGCCGCGACGAGCCGGGGCAAGAACGTCCGCTGCGCGGGATCGGGACATTCGTTCACGCCCATCGTCGCGACGAGCGGCCTGCTGCTGTCGCTGAAGGATTATCACGGCATCGTCGCGGTCGACGAGCAGCAAAAGCGCGTGACGGTGAAGGCCGGCACGCGGATCAACGCGGTGACGCAGCACCTGAAGCAAATCGGCTTCTCGCTCGTCAACCAGGGCGACATCGATTCGCAGGCCATTGCCGGTGCGTTGGCGACGGGCACGCACGGCACGGGGACGACGCTGAGCAACCTGTCGTCGCAGGTGGTCGGGATGCGCATCGTCCGCCCCGACGGCTCGATCATGGAAGTGAGCGACAAGCAGGACCTCGACCTGCTGCACGCGACGCAGGTGAATATCGGCATGTTCGGCGTGGTCTCGGAGCTGACGCTGCAGGTGACCGACGCGTTCTGGCTGCACGACCGCGTGTGGCGCGAGGACTTCGAGGCGCTGATGGAGCGGTACGACGAGCTCGCGGCGACGCACCGGCATTTCGGCTTCTTCTGGTGCCCGACGCCCGAGAGCCGCCACCTGTACTGCCTGCCCGACACCACCGCGGTGTCGAACGCGAAGAAGGACTACGACGTGTGCGAAGTCAAGGTGATGGACGTCACCGACGCGCGCACGTACCACGAAGGCGAGCACGAGAAGATCGCGTACAGCTCGGAGGTCTACGCGATCCACTACGTCGCGAACTTCCACGAGCTCGAGTACGCGGTGCCCGCCGAACACGGCAAGGAAGCGCTGCGCCGCGTGCGCGAGCTGATCCTCACGAAGCATCGGGACTGCATCTTCCCGGTCGAGTACCGCTTCACGAAGGGCGACCCGGCGTGGATCAGCCCGTTCAATCACCAGGACAGCGTGACCATCTCGTGCTCGGGCGGTCCGAACGGTGTCGACTACTGGCCGTTCCTGAAGGATGTCGACGACATCCTGCGCGACTACGGCTCGCGTCCGCACTGGGGCAAGCTGCACTTCACGAACCGCGACGACGTGGACCGCTGGTTCCCGAAGGCCGAGGCGTTCCGCGAACTGCGCCGCAGCGTGGACCCGGAAGGCCGTTTCCTCAACGATCATCTTCGGACCCTGTTCAGCTGAGGGGTCCTGACGAATCACACTGGAGAACGACGCATGAATGCCAAGATTGACGGTCGCCTTGCCGGCAAGGTCGCCATCGTGAGCGGCGGCGCGGGCGGATGCGGCGCCGCTGCGTCCGAGCTGTTCGCCGCGCAGGGCGCGAAGGTGGCGATCATCGACCGTGACGGCGACGCAGCCGAAACACTCGCGTCGCGGTTGCGCGATGCCGGCCTGCAGGCGATCGGCCTGCCAGCCGACGTGTCGAAGCAGCCGGACGTGCAGCAGGCGGTCGATGCAGCCCGCGCGCAGTACGGCAACGCGGACATCCTGTTCAATCATGCGGGCACGCTGATCGTCAAACCGTTCCTCGACATCGAGGAGTCGGAATGGGACTGGCTGATGGGCGTGAACGTGAAGAGCATGTTCCTGATGACGAAGGCGGTGCTGCCGCAGATGCTGGAAAAAGGGCGCGGCAGCATCGTGTGTACGTCGTCGATCTCGGCCGTCTTCGCGACGCCCGGCGAGGTGCTGTATGACGCGACCAAGGGCGCCTGCCAGATGTTCGCGCGGGCGATCGCCGTCGAATACCGCGACCGCGGCATCCGCTGCAACGCGCTGGCGCCGGGCTTCATCCGCACGCCACACGGAATGCGCGAGCTGAAGGATCTGCAGGCGATGGGCGTGGACGCGACCGAGGCGGCCATCGCGGTGCAGCAGGGCCGGCTGTGCGAGCCGTCGGAAGTGGCCGCGGCCGCGCTGTTCCTTGCGTCCGACGAAGCGAGCTTCGTCAACGGCACCCAGCTGTTCGTCGACAACTGTTTTTCCGCCGTTTAGGCCCCCATATTCGCAAGAAGCCGACAGGCAGGCACGACCTCTCCAGGAGCGGCAGGTTCGGTCGAAGGTTCCGCAGCGATGCGGACCTTCGATTTTTTTGGCCGGGCGTCGCGCGATGTGTCCTAGCGGAATGTCGCAATCCTTCTATCTGAACGATCGGGCGTCTGCTGGAATGGCAATGACGAGTCACCGTTCAGCCGGCATCGCGAGGCGGCATGGTTGTCGACGTCATCGAGCGCCGCTCCGGCGCTCGGCTTCGCGGATCCGGGCAAGTCCGGCATACCAGCATCAATCCATCACTCTCTTCTGATCAATCATCATGTTCAATCGCACTACCAGCACCGTCGCCAACGTCGATCCCGAACTCTGGACTGCCATTCAGGACGAGAACCGCCGCCAGGAAGATCACATCGAGCTGATCGCGTCGGAAAACTATACGAGCCCGGCCGTGATGGCCGCCCAGGGCTCGCAGCTCACGAACAAGTACGCGGAAGGTTATCCGGGCAAGCGCTACTACGGCGGCTGTGAATACGTCGACGTGGTCGAGCAGCTGGCGATCGACCGTGTGAAGCAGCTGTTCGGCGCGGAAGCCGCGAACGTGCAGCCGAACTCGGGTTCGCAGGCGAACCAGGGCGTGTTCTTCGCGATGCTCAAGCCGGGCGACACGATCATGGGCATGAGCCTCGCGCACGGTGGTCACCTGACGCACGGCTCGCCGGTGAACATGTCGGGCAAGTGGTTCAACGTGGTGAGCTACGGGCTGAACGAGCAGGAAGACATCGATTACGACGCCGCCGAGCAGCTCGCACAGGAACACAAGCCGAAGCTGATCGTCGCGGGCGCCTCGGCGTTCGCGCTGAAGATCGACTTCGAGCGTCTGGCGAAGATCGCGAAGTCGGTCGGTGCGTACCTGATGGTCGATATGGCGCACTACGCGGGCCTGATCGCGGCGGGCGTGTATCCGAACCCGGTGCCGCACGCCGACTTCGTGACGACGACGACGCACAAGAGCCTGCGCGGCCCGCGCGGTGGCGTGATCCTGATGAAGTCGGAATACGAGAAGCCGATCAACTCGGCGATCTTCCCGGGCATCCAGGGTGGCCCGCTGATGCACGTGATCGCGGCGAAGGCCGTGGCGTTCAAGGAAGCGCTGTCGCCGGAATTCAAGGCATACCAGGAAAAGGTGGTCGAGAACGCGCGCGTGCTGGCTGAAACGCTGGTCAAGCGCGGCCTGCGGATCGTGTCGGGCCGCACCGAAAGCCACGTGATGCTGGTGGACCTGCGCGCGAAGAACATCACGGGCAAGGCAGCGGAAGCAGCGCTCGGTGCCGCGCACATCACGGTGAACAAGAACGCGATCCCGAACGATCCGGAAAAGCCGTTCGTGACGAGCGGCATCCGTCTGGGTTCGCCGGCGATGACGACGCGCGGCTTCGGCCCGGCGGAAGCCGAGCAGGTCGGCAACCTGATCGCCGACGTGCTCGAGCACCCGGAAGATGCGGCGACGATCGAGCGCGTGCGCGGGCTCGTCGCGGAGTTGACGCAGCGTTTCCCGGTCTACGGCTAACGCGCTGCAATCGGGCACTCGGTCGGGCGTTCAACTGCTCAGGCGGTTGAACTTCGTCCGGTCCGAAGCGATGTAAAAAAATCCGGCTCGCCGTGTATGTGCGAGCCGGATTTTTGCGTTGTGAGCCTAGGTGCGAGCCGCTATCGCTTCACACCGACGCATCGACGTTCGCCTCGAGTTCGCGAATGCGCGCGTCGTTGCGCGTGTCCTTGAGCACCGGCGGCCCCGCGAACGACTTGCGCACCCCGAAGCCGTACCAGATCACCATCAGCACGACCACGAACGCAACCAGCACGTAGAGCACCTTCTCGTTCGGCGGCTGGATGCCGACGTAAGCGAGCACGCAGGCGCCCACCAGCCCGAGCAACGCGCACGGCTTCGACCAGATGCCGAGCTGGAACGGGCCTTTTTCGGTCCACGTGCGCCCTTCGGCGAGCATCCCGGAGCCGATCGGCATCGCATACGAGATGAACAGGAACACGGCGCTGCCCGCGCTCAACACCGAGAACGCGTCGCCGTACAGCGTGACGACGATCGCGAGCACCGCGCACGTCCAGATCGCGGGGCCGGGCGTCCGATGGTTGTGATTCACGCTGCGCAGCAGCTTCGACGCCGGCAGCCCGCCGTCGCGCGCAAACGCATACACCATGCGCGACGTCGACATGATCGCGGCGAGCCCGCACACGTAGTTGATGAAGAACATCGCGAGTTCGAGGCACACGCGCAAGGTCTTCGGGATCGGCGCGAGGATCGCTTCGAAGAAGCCGGTGCCCTGTTTCATCGCGGCCGTCAGGTCCGGCATGACCAGCACGAACGTGCACACCATCACGTAGCCGAACACCGCGGACCAGAACACCGAGCCGATGATGCCGCGCGGCACGTTCTTCGCCGCGTCGTGCGTCTCTTCCGACGTGTGGGCGGACGCGTCGAAGCCCGTGATCGTGTAGGTCACCAGCAGCAGGCCGGACAGGAACGCGAGCGGCAGGGTCTGTTTCGGCCATGCGCCGCCGTCGACGCCCGTGAAGTTGGTGAAGGTGACGAGCCGATGCAGGTCGAACGCGACCGGCGAGTAGACCAGCAGCGACACGACCAGCGCGATCGTCACGACGAAGATCAGGTAGCCGGAGAGGTCGGTGATCTTGCTCGCGATCTTGATGCCGCGGGCGTTCAGGATCGCCTGCGACAGCGTGATGAATGCGATGAACGCGGTCTGGTGCCACCACGTCAGGCTGTCCGAACTGACGCCGAACATCGGGGCGATCAGCGTCTTGAAGAACGGATCGTAGGTGCCGAAATTGATCGCGGCGATCACGAAGATCAGGCCGATCAGGTTCAGCCACGCCGTCATCCACCCCCATTGCTTCCCGCCGAGGATGGCGCCCCAGTGATAGAGGCCGCCGGCGGTGGGAAACGCCGACGCGATCTGTGACATCGACACCGCGACGATCAGCGCGAACAGCGAGCCGAGCGGCCAGCCGAGGCCGATCGATGCGCCGCCGGCGGCGGAAAACGCGAGCTGAAATGCCGTGATGCCGCCCGACAGAATGCAGATCACCGAAAACGACACGGCGAAGTTCGAGAAACCGCTCATGCGTCTCGACAGCTCCTGCGCATATCCCATCTTGTGGAGAAGGCTTACGTCACTGTCGGTGCCTGCGTCAGGCTGGATTTTCGCGTCCATGTTCGCTCCGTCACGAATGTCCTGCATGGCAGGACCGTCATCGCTGCCCGGGCCCGGCATTGCGGCCCGCCCCTGGGAATTCGTCGGCGGCACGCGACGTCATGGGTGAATGACACGTCGCGTTCCGGTCCGATGCGGGAACGGTATGAAGCCAAATCTCGCGGCGCTATCGGATTTCGGCAATGCACCGGAAACTCCGGGTGGATGCACCTTTCGGGGGCATCGAGCGGGCGGTTTTGCCGGTACGGCGTGGGTCGCCGATCGCCGTTACGTGATGGAGGGCAATGCGATGACGACGACCGGCGTGGCCGGGTCGATTCGCGCGTCGCTTGCATGGGTGAATGCGCAGGTGGGGCCGGCGGCGGCGCGTCGCGCAACGTCGGCGCGCAACATCGGCGCGGATGGATGGAGCGATGTGCACGACGGCAGCCGGTTCGGATTGACCACGCGTGCCGTTGCGACGCGGTGCTGCCCGGTGTGCTCGGAGACGTCGCGGCGCGCTACGGCGACGCGACGTCAGACTGGGTGGCGCTGCAACTGGAGTATGCGAAGTAGCGGCGGAGAGCTTGCGCGTCGCCCGACGCGAACCGCGCTTCCCGGCCCGGAAACGGCGTTGCGCTCAGGCCGTTGCCGTCCGCCGCGCCGTCAGTTGGTTCCACAGCATCCCGGAGCGGCTCCCGCTGCGGCAATACGCGAGCACGGGCTTCGGCAGCGCATCGACCAGCGCGCCGAACGCGTCGACTTCCGCCTCGCCGATCCGGTCGCGTTCGACCGGCAGATAGCGCGCGTCGAGGCCGAGTTCGCGCGCGGCGGCCGCGATCTCGTCGAAGGCCGGCTGATCGGCGCCTTCGCCGTCCGGCCGGTTGCAGATCACCGCGCGAAAGCCTGCATTGCGGATCGCCTTCAGGTCCGCCGGCGTGATCTGTCGCGACGCGGTGAACCCGGTGGCGGCCGCGGCCCGGCATTGCTCGATCGCGCGCGCGAAACACGCGACCGCGAAATCGACGTCCTGCTCGGTCGTGAAGCGGCCGAAGCTGATGCGCACCGTGCGGCCGGCGGTTTCCGCATCGAGACCGATCGCGGTCAGCACGTGGGACGGCGCGCCGCTGGTCGAGTTGCATGCGGAGGTCGACGACACGGCGAGCGAATCGCCGAGCATGAACGGGAAGAAGCCCGGCGCGTTCACCGTGAGGCTCAACGTGTGCGGGATGCGGCGCGCCGCGGCCGCGTTGTGCGTGATGTCGCCGAGTGCGAGCAGCGCGTCCTTCAGGCGCGCGCTGAGTGCCGCGATCCGCTCGGCTTCGCGCTCGAGTTTGTCGGCGGCCAGCTCGCAGGCGGTGCCCATCCCGACGATCTGATGCGTCGCGAGCGTGCCCGAGCGCAGGCCGCGCTCGTGTCCGCCGCCGTGAATCTGCGGCGCGATGCGATCGGCGATGTCACGGCGGACGAACAGCGCGCCGATGCCCTTGGGGCCATACACCTTGTGCGCGGACATCGACAGCAGGTCGATGCCGAGCGCGCGCACGTCGATCGGCGTCTTGCCGAGCGCCTGCGCGGCGTCGACGTGCAGCAGCGCGCCCGCCGCATGCACGATGCGCGAGATCGCGCCGATGTCCGTCAGCGTGCCGAGCTCGTTGTTGACGAGCATCAGCGACACGAGGCCCGTATCGGGGCGAATCGCCGCGGCCACGGCGTCGACGGTGATTTCGCCGTCGGCGGTGGGGCTCAGGTAAGCGGCCGTCATCCCGCGCTTCGACAGGTTCGCCATCGTGTCGAGGATGGCCTTGTGTTCGATGCGGCTCGTGATCAGGTGGCGCTTGTCGGTCGCGGCCTCCGCGTAGCCCTTCAGCGCGAGGTTGTTCGATTCGGTGGCGCCCGATGTCCAGATGATCTCGTCGGCGTGCGCGCCGATCAGCGCGGCAACCTGCGCGCGTGCGTGCTCGACCTTTTCCTTCGCCAGCCGGCCGGCGGCGTGGGAGCTCGACGCGGGATTGCCGAAGATGCCGTCGGCACCGAGGCACGCCGTCATCGCTTCGATCACGCGGGGATCCGCCGGGGTGGTGGCTGCGTAGTCGAGGTAGTGCAGCGGGGTGGTATCGCTCATGTCCTTCTCTTGCTCTTCTCTTCGGAATGGGAGAAATGATACGAGGTCGGGTGGGGAAAAAGGATCCAAAAGGGGCTGAGAATTCAGCTTGATATGGAATATGGATCTATCTGAATCCGATATTGGGGGATGAATTTTCTTTCTTGGCGTAGCGGAGCATCGGGGATTGGTCATACGGATGCCCGCATGGCGCGGCGCACGGTGGTGGCGCGTGGGCCGGCCTGCGACCAACCGAATGCCGTTAGCGCGTCGGCGCGCGAGTCGGTCAGGCCGACTCGTTTTGATCGGGCCGGTTCGATAAACGATGCGCGTCCTGCACCCATGCGTGCAGCGCGCGCTCGTATTTCGCCGGGATCGTGATCGTGACCGTGGTGAGGCGTGTGACGTTACCCGGCAGGTCCAGATACCGCTGCCACGCCTTGCGAACGAGTTGAGACATTGCCGAGCGATTCATGCCCAGCTTCGCGGCAAGTTCACGCTGTGGGCGGCCCTTCACGAAAATCTCGTGCAGCGCCCACTGGTTCACCGGCTTGATTCGGGTATCTTGAAGCCGCAACAGCCGGAACTGTTCGGCAGTCATGCGTCGTGTCTTCTGCATTCAAATTCGCCCCGAATTCGGAAGTGAGGAAATCAGTTTCGCGCCGCAGGTCGTTTCGTGGCCGTCGAACGCGGCGGCTTGGCCTTCAACGTTGAAGGCAGGGTCGCCTGCTGCAATCGTGCAGGCGCCGTGGATCGGACACGAGCAGGCGTCGCCGAAGCGCGCGACCGCGCGCCCCATGACCTTGCTGATTCCGGCGCCGGATTCGACCCGGCCGCCATGGGTATGCATGTCGCCTACCCGGATAATTCCGCGCATATGACTCGTCCTCCGAATGATTCGTGTGGTGGTCGCGTGTTGCTCGCACTGTGCCGCAGCGCCGGTCTGCATCACCACGAATAGCCTTGCATGCCGTAATCGACATCGTGTCGGCGTCCCCACCACGGCAGGTAGGCGTTGTTTCCGCCGCGCGCGCGGAACCAGTCCTTGGTTGGATCGATCGGCGTGAGCTTCGATGGCGGCCTGACGACGACGGCGACGGGGTGCTCAGCGTCGGTCGTGCCGGCGACCAATGCATTGCCGCCGAAGTGGTTGATCCGGCCGATCGCGAGCGCGACATCGGTCAATGCACTGCCCGTTCCCATGTCGCCGAGCAGGGCAGCGGTGTTGAATGTCTGCTTCTTGTGGTCGTATTCCGGCAGGGTTTCGGTCAGGGTTTGCGCGAGAGCGGCGACGCGTGACGACGCAGCATCGCTGCCGTGGCCTGCATCGTGAACGATGTAATTCAGGTCAGTGACAGCGACGCCGGCATTGCGGGCCGCTTCGGCGATGGTTGCCTTCCACGCCTGTACGGCGCGCGTCGTGCCGACCTTCGGCGCGAATGCTTTCGTGTCGCCGGTCGCGGCCTTGCCGATCCACGCGAGCGGTTCGCGCTCGGTATTGAAGTTCGGGCCGGCGAGGAACAGCACGACAAGGTTTTCGTTGATCTGCGCATCCGTGGGCGGGAAGTTCGGCGCGTCCCAGTTCATTGCCCATACGGTTTTGTCGGGGTTTGCCTGCAAGTAGTCCAGCGCGTTGTTCAGCGATGTAAAGCCGGCGTTCGCGTTGCCTTGGGTGATCTGAATATCGGGAGGCGTGTCGCGGCTCCAAAGGGTCTTGGGTGATGGCGGACCGATTTCGAAGCATTGGAGAAACTCATTGATAAAGTACGTCTTCGCGTCGATCGGATCAAGCCTTGGAGGCAGTGCGAGCTCGATATGTATTCCGGCAAGCTCGCGCCAATCTTTGGGATTCTCGGATTTCACGGTGTAGAAATAGCTCGCGTTCGCGAAGTAGCGCGAACGCATCAACACGAGAAACTTGCTTACGTACTTGTGGTAGAAACCCTTGAATGTTTCCGTGCCACGATTGCCGTACACCAACGCACCGATTGATCGAAGCGACGAAAATTTTTCAGGTTTGGTGCGCACCATGTCGTCATTCTTGTTCGGTGTGGAAAGTCCCTGCGTCCACAACAATTGCCATTCGGTTGGATAGTCCATGCGTTGCAACGGATTCAACCACATCAGGCCGACAACCTGCGCGACGAACGGCTTAGCAGACTCCTCGACCGCTGGCGCTGCAATCCCCGCAGGCTCTCGAACAGGGGCGGCTTGTGCTGGACGCATGATGACCGTGGTGAACAGAAACACCGTCAGCGCGGCCAAGCCAGGTACGACAAAAAATCGTTTCATCCAATCTCCTATTTCCAAATGTGCCGGGTCGGGTTGTTCGACGTGCGCCATCAGCGATGCCATGAGCACGGTGGTGATGAGCCATGTCAAAACGGCGATGGCGACGCGTCGCGGCCACGTGGCGATCAGGGCCTTCATACAAGACCTCCGACCTTCAGATAAAACTCACCTTCGCGTTCATCCGTTATCGGCGGTCATGCGTCTCAGCACCGGTTGCATCACCACGAATAGCCCTGCATGCCGTAATCGACATCGTGTCGGCGTCCCCACCACGGGAGATAGGCGTTGTTTCCGCCGCGCGCGCGGAACCAGTCCTTGGTTGGATCGATCGGCGTGAGCTTCGATGGCGGCCTGACGACGACGGCGACGGGGTGCTCAGCGTCGGTCGTGCCGGCGACGAGTGCGTTGCCGCCGAAGTGGTTGATTCGACCGATCGCGAGCGCGACGTCGGTCAATGCGCTGCCCGTTCCCATGTCACCGAGCAGGGCGGCGGTGTTGAATGTCTGCTTCTTGTGGTCGTATTCCGGCAGCGTTTCGGTCAGGGTTTGCGTGAGTGCGACGAGTCGTGACGACGCTGCATCGCTGCCGTGGCCTGCATCGTGAACGATGTAATTCAGGTCAGTGACAGCGACGCCGGCATTGCGGGCCGCTTCGGCGATGGTTGCCTTCCACGCCTGGACGGCGCGCGTCGTGCCGACCTTCGGCGAAAATGCTTTCGTGTCGCCGGCCGCGGCCTTGCCGATCCATGCGAGCGGCTCGCGCTCGGTGTTGAAGTTGGGGCCGGCGAGAAACAGCACGACAAGGTTCTCGTTGATCTGCGCATCCGTGGGCGGGAAGTTCGGCGCGTCCCAGTTCATCGCCCATACGGTCTTGTCGGGGTTTGCCTGCAAGTAGTCCAGCGCGTTGTTCAGTGATGTGAAGCCGGCGTTCGCGTTGCCTTGGGTGATTCGGACATCGGGCGGCGTGTCGCGGCTCCAAAGCGTCTTGGGCGACGGCGGCCCGATCTCGAAGAAATTCATCATCCGATCAACCATGCGCGACTTGGCAAAGGTCGGATCAAGTCGGGGCGGAATGGCAATTTCGACGTGTATGCCGGCGAGTTCGCGCCAATCGTTCTGGCGATCGGAGCGCACCGTGTAGAGATACTTTGCGTTGCTGAAATAGCGGGATCGCAGCAATAAAATGAATTTATCGATGTACTTCGCATAGAACCCGTTGAACGTTTCCGTTCCACGATTGCCGTACACCAACGCACCGATCGATCGAAGCGACGAAAATTTTTCGGGTTTGGTGCGCACCATGTCATCGTTCTTGTTCGGTACGGTAAGCCCTTGTGCCCACAGCAATTGCCATTCGGTCGGATAGTCCATACGTTGCAACGGATTCAGCCACATGAGGCCGACAACCTGCGCGACGAACGGCTTGGCCGGCCCTTCGGCTGCTGGCGTTGCATTTCCGGTACGCTCACTAACCGGCACGGCTTGAGCCGGACGCATGATGGCCGTGGTGAAGAGAAACACCATGAGCGCGATCAAGCCGGGAACCACAACGAATCGTTTCATCCAATCTCCTATTTCCAAATGTGCGGGATCCGGTTGTTCTACATGCGCCATCAGCGTGGCTATGAGCACGGTGGCGATGACCCACGCCGAAACGGCGGCGGCGACACGTCGCGGCCATGTAGCGATCAGCATCTTCATACGACACCACCGACGTTCAAATAGAGCTGGCCTTCACGCTCATTCACGATCGCGTCCGGCATCTTTCCTTCGCTATCGTGCACATGGATCCATTCGTACATCGACCGGCGATCAAGATTTCCGGAATCAAAATATTCGGCATACTTCTTGTTCAAGTGATTCAATGGAATCCCGCCCCCCATCCGCCAATCGGCCTCGATCCGCAAGCCGTAAAGTTGATCGGGCGTCAGGTAGCACAGGCCTACAGCAACGTCATAGGCAAGTGCCTTCTCGGCATGCTCGGGATTGGTCATCGTCGTAGAGTGGTTGGTTGGGCTATTGGTCGCACCGCGATCGAGCCAGTCGACAATCTGCTTGTCTCGCCATTCCTTGTAGCCCTCCGGCACGGCGCTTTTGCCGTCCTCGCCGATCACGTGGCCGTCGCTATCAAACCATTCCGTATTCAGCGTTCGACGCGCTTCCATGCGCATCAACGCGCGATCTTCATAGCGCTGTCCGGCTTCCGTTTCCGCTGTACCTTGCGCGACGCTATCCGCGTTCTTTGCGTTGTACTGGTCGTACGGATCATCGGCCCGCTTGTCCGCATCGGCTTTGCTCGCGTCGCGCCATGCGGCTGGTGGATCGTTGCCTTCGTTGAAGTCGCTGACTGCGTCGCCGTCCTTTGTTTCGACGGGCTTGCCGAATCGCAACGCCTGTGGCGGGAAAGGCTCGTCAAGGGCCGGCGCATCCGCCACCACCGTCCAGCCTTTCGGCGGATCGGCGTTCACTCGGAGCATGTTCAACGCCGAGCTGATACCGGTCACGACGAACATGAGCGGTGCGGTCACGAGCGTCGCTGCCATGCCCAAAACTGATTCATTCCCTTTGAGCGCACCGATCAGATTGAATTTGGCGGGTGGCGATGGCGGATACCAGAAGCCTGGTTTCGTTCCTTGCTTGCCATGCCGCCAATCGTCTTCCCAATATCGGTAGGGTTTCTGCACGCCGATCGGGAAACCCGATGCGAACACCCGCTGCGCCAGGATGCCTGCGGCACCGATATCGTCGAGTTCGTGTTTGCCGATCCCGCGCCAGCCGATGCCTTGCACCGTCACCGCTGAAATCACCTGATCGTGCGGACAGCAATACGCGGAGACGCGCCCATACGTCGACCCATTCAAGCCATGCCGCGCGCGATCCTCTTGCGCTGCATACGACCTGTTGCTCGTCGGCGATACCCGCTCGTTTGCCATGTCCTCATCGATCTTGCTTGCCAGCAACTCGTGCTCCCTGCGAGCGCCGATGATCGATAGAAACGTGCCGAATGTCTTCGTGCGCGCGGCGTAGGTCTGCCTTCCGCGCTGACCGCTCGCGTCCTTCGTCGCGCGTTGCGACCATGAATCCATGAACGTGTCGGATTTGTACGGGCCGTCCGCATTCGCAAGGCTATACGGCGCATTCGCCAATACGTAGGCATCTGCCACGCAATGTCCAGTGCGTCCCCACGGATCTTCGACATCGGGGAAGGCGTCACCGAAGAACGCTGCTGTCAGTCCCACGATGTTGCCCTGGCTATGACATACGACGGTGATCGGTACATCGGCCTGCATGCGGCGAATCGACTCGATCAGCCGGGCCAGTCGCAACGCCGCGAGTACGCCATACGCGCGAGGCGGCGCGCGGTACAGCGGCCGATTGGTCGGATTGATGCCTTGCACAGTCATCCACCCCATCGTTCGATCATCCAGACCGCCGTGCCAGAGATCGGGCAGGCTTGCACAGCCGTTCGTGAATGGGCCGCCACCCCAATAGTCCTTCTCGTTCAGAAAGATCTTGTCGCCGTATTCCTTCAGTTCGGCCGCGGTCGCCCGATAGCCCCATCGGAAATGAATGACGGGCGAAAACGATGGATCCGGATTGATGTAATTGTCCGGCAGAAAATCGGGATTCAAGAACCCATCCGGCGTCACGCTTTCCGTGTACTTCGCGGGCGTCAGCTGCCCGGCGTCGATGCCGTGATACATCATCTGATCGTCCAGACGCCCGAGCCGGCGATTCAGCCCTTTGCACAGCCCTTCCTCCGTTGCATCGAACCATTCGCCCTCCGAGTTCACGCCGTGCACGAAGATCACGATGCCGGGCAAGGGCATCTGCTTGACGCAGATAAGGCGTATGCCTTTCGTGAACCTCGTCACGCCTTCGCCCCGGCCGACGACGATCGGCGGCGGCTCCGGGCGCGGTGCAACCGCGCCGGGTGTATCGGCTTTCGCAACTGGTTCGCCGGCGGGCGAGTCCGCTGTCGGCCGCGGATCGAGAATCGAATCGGTCATCCAGACTCCTGCACGTGCCTTAAACATTCTTCTTGATGAACTGCACCGCCAGCCGCTCGAACTGGTCGGTATCGACGGACGGTAGTTCGCCCGCCGCGTCGGTCGTCAAGTCCGACTGCGCACCGGAGGTCTTTTGAATCTGCCCGTCGAATCCTGGCGCTGCGTTGCCGTCCGAAGCGCGAACCAGCTTAGGCACGAGCTCAAGCGTGTCCTGACCAAACGCCGGCATGTCCGCGTTCATGCTCGCCGGACCATCCCAAGCATGACCGGCCGACTTCACCGTGAACGTGCCGGGGCATCCCAGCTCGATATCGCCGCCGCGCAGCTTGAGATACGCGCCACCGGACGTAACGAGCACGACTTCATCACTCGCGGTGCCAACGAGCTTTCCGCCCGCCGCGCTCAATTGAATGTTCTTCGCCGAGTCGACGCGCGTATCGTCGTTGTGCGACTGGATCGTGACCTTCCCCTGATTCGCGATCGCCGACACGCCGTCGCCGTGCGCAAACATCGCGACGCCGCGACCGGCATGCAGATTGATGCGCTCGCCGCTCGTGACTTGCACATGTTGTTGCGCGACCTGATCGATGTTCTCGCCCGCATGGATGACGTGCGTTTTGGGCGTGACGTGGAGCGCCCCGGACCGCGCGCCAAATGCGAGCAGCGCGCACGCATCGTCGGCCGCGCCGGCTTGCGCGCCGCCGGGCGTCCAGTTACGGAATGCACTGGCGACGTTGTCCTGACCGCGGGTGTCGGCGGACTGCCCGCCGTGCTGGCCGGCGTAATCGCCGAGCGATTTGAAGAGTTCGGTGCATTGATCGAGCAGGCGAACCAGTTCATCGCGATCGAGCTGACCACCGGTGGCCCGTGTGCGCGCATAGGTCGACAGCAGGATGCCGCGCGCGGCGCGCAACGCGGCGGCGGCATCGGTGCGCAGCTCCGCGCCTTCGCCGCGCGCCTCCCCATGCCCGTTTTCTCGCGGCTGCGTCAGATACCCGAGATTCAATTCGGTATGCGCATGTTCGCTCGCCAACTGCGCCGAGATTTGCGACGGCGTATCGTCCAGACGAAGCTGGTTATAACGCCTGCCGTTGATTTCCTTGGTCTTGATGCCGGAGAGGAACCGGTTGCCGGGAAGCGCACCGGTATGGCTGAAGGTCGCAGGCGGGTTCGCGCCATTGCTCAGCACGCCGATGATGACCAACCGGTCCGGGTCGCCTGCAAGACATCCCAACAGGACTTCCATGCCGACGCGGGGCAGGAACAGCGTCCCGAAGTTGCCGCCCGCCAGATTTGCCCCGACGCGGATGGGTGCGCTGTCACCGGCCCGGCCGTTCGTTCCGGCGCCTTGAGCGTGCGCATGATCGGCCGGATCGTAACCGTGGATCCGCACGCGCACGCGGCCGGCGCTGTCGCAAAACACTTCCTCGCCCTGCATACCGACGATCGTGCCGGTGAGCAGGTGAACCGGCGGCACATCGATCTTCGGATCGTAGGCGGGCTTGAGCGGCACGCCGCGCCGCACGCACGTGAAATGGTTCTCGTAACGCGTGTCCGCTTGTTCCGCACCATCGGCAGGCGTCGGACCAGCGGTTTGCGCCAGGTTACGGCTCGCCGCGAAGAGTCCCTGGGCCCGACTCGCAAGCTGCGTTGGCAGGTTGTTGCGGATATCGTGTCGAACCGACGTGACGACGAACCGACGATGCTCGATCGGCTTCATATCCAGCTCCGGGTCGCCCGTCAGCGTGAACCAGTGGCCGACCGGCAAATCGCGCACGTTGCTGATCCCGTCGTATCGCTCGGCTTCGAACTGGTGAGCCAGTATCCGGTCGCGCGTGATGCGGTCGTGATCGTTCCACGAATCGCCAACATGCGGGATGTCGATCGCGACGTCGGTCAGCAGGTGTGCCAGATCGTTTCCCGATTCACCCTGATGGAGGCTGGCGACGGCCGTTGAATCGTCGATGCGCGCCGTCTTGTAGTCCCACGACGGACGGCGGACCTTGCCGGACGACAGGCTCTGGCGGTGCGCAAAGAGCGTCACCGTGTCGCGCTGCGCAGCGCCCGCGTCGCGAGGATGAAGGCGCAGCGCACCGGCCGGTGCCTCTTTCAGGCAATGCGGATCGTCGCAAAATACGAGCGTGTGAACCGGCTGCTCGTCAGCCATGCCGTGCACGCGTCCGACCGGCGCGGCCTTCACGAAGACCGTGATGCCTTCCCGGCGCAGCAGACGCCGGATGAAGCGCGCGTCCGATTCGTTGACCTGCCGCGTGAGCTCGCGCAGCGGATAGCGATCGGCCTGCAGCCCGGACAGGTCGAAATCGAACGCGCGCGCAAGTGCGTAGCTGCGCTGTTTCCATTCGTTCATCAGCGTCGCGAGGATTTCCGGCACGCTGCGCGAGCGGAATACGCGGGCGTTCGTGCGACCTTCCATCAACGACAGCGCGTCACACACCTGCAGTTGATAGACGGTCAGTTCGCCGTCGGATTGACCGGTCCGCACTTCGCGCACGATCGCATTGATCGCGCGTACGCCGCCCCGATCGGTCGTCACCCGAACCGACACGGGCAGGCCGAGAAACAGCGCCGGCGACAGATGGTCGTGGGTGGACACGCAGGTCAGCTGCCCTTCGATTCCGGACATCAGCCCTTCGTGGATATCGGCGTGATGGAGCGCCAGCAGATGGCCGACCGCGCGTTGCGCGCGCCCGAAATGGAGATCGACTGGCCGCGGGTTCCCGTCAATCAGACCAGACGCAAAATTACGGAGCGTTTTTGCTATCGACATCACGCTAATCTCATTGCTTTGTTTCAGAATTCTGATTTATTTGAAATTGAATATCGGTATGGTTAAAGACGCAAAGCCGCTAAATCGCGCGGCGGAGATTAGCAAGTTTTTCGGGCTCGGAAAATGTATTTTTATTTCGAGATTGCGCGATTTGTCTTTAAGAAACAGTATTTTGCGTTTGTCGCGATCTGTTTGTTTTTTAAAAATCTTATGTTGGGAGGGGATTGATGCTGTCTCGACAATTGTTCGGTGGACTGCGCGGTGGGCGGTCGGGTTCTTTTGTCCGAATAAAGCAAGTATGGATTTTTAAAAACTCGATTTGTCAGACATAAAGGCGAATGACTGCATGTTGCAGTATCGGAAAAGATGCGAACGGGATCGCACTCGTGCCTGCGCAGGCAATGTGCGGGAACGCATGATGTCTATGAGGGATTCCCCCGTAACACGCCGGTGAACGTCACGTGGACGCCCGTGGCCCACCGTCCGGCGCTTTCCCGCCGACGCTTCCCACCTCCGGCTCCCGATTATTTGCATTTCGCGAATGGCGCGTTCGCCGGTTGTTCCATACCCGATCGGCGGCCGCGCCCCTATCGTTCGGGCGTCGGCTGATTGAATTCGACGCCTGCAACCGGAAAGGCGGCCGCCATTTCCTCGCGACTCTCGCGTCGCATCGCACACAAGACAACGGACCTGGCTTCATGCACCCACGCTCCGGCGCGTGCAGGCGGACCAATCCACGGAGACAGACATGAAAGCAAACGAGTGGGATACCTCCTATGAGTGGAAGGCGGTGACGCTGCTGGCGCTCGGTTTCGGGCTGGTCGGCCTCGACCGCTGGCTCATCGCGCCGCTGTTCCCGTCGATCATGAAGGACCTGAACCTGACCGCGCAGGACGTCGGCAACTGCATCGGCGTGCTCGGCCTGTCGTGGGGCATCTTCGCGGCGCTGATGGGCGGCATCTCCGACAAGATCGGCCGCCGCAAGGTGCTGATCCCCGCCATCGTCGCGTTCTCGCTGCTGTCCGGCTTCTCGGGGCTCGCGGGCGGGCTGCTCGGCCTGATCGCGATCCGCGGGCTGATGGGCGTGGCAGAAGGTTCGTTCTGCCCGACCAGCTTCGCGGCGACCGCCGACGCGTCGCACCCGCGGCGGCGCGGCCTGAACCTCGGGCTGCAGCAAAGCGGCTTCGCGCTGTTCGGGCTGGCGCTGTCGCCGATCATCGCGACCCAGTTGCTCAACGTCGTGTCGTGGCGCTGGGTGTTCGCGCTCGTGGCCCTTCCCGGGCTGATCCTCGGCGCGATCATGTTCTTCGTGATTCGCGAACCGAAGCGCACCAAGGAGGTCGCGTCGGAACACGCGCCGGCCTCGCTCGGCCATGTGCTCAAGAGCCGCAACATCCTCGTCGCGATGGCCGCGCTCTGTTGCGCGATGACCGGCGTGTTCGTGCTCGGCGCGCTGCTGCCGCTGTACCTGACGGACTACCTGTCGCTCGGCACGCAGAAGATGGGCCTCGTGGTGTCGGCGATCGGCTTCGGCGGCTTTCTCGGGCAGTTCGGGCTGCCGGGCCTGTCCGACCTGGTGGGGCGGCGCCTCGCGAGCATCGTCGGCTTCGCCGGCACGGCGGTGATGCTCTACATTTTCCGCGGGCTCGGCCCGCAGCCGGTCGTGTTGTTCGTCGTCCTGTTCGTCGCGTCGTTCTTCACGCTCGGGCTGGTGTCGCTGCTGTCGGGCCCGGTGGCGACCGAAGCCGCGCCCGTCGGCCTCGTGTCGACGTCGATCGGCGTGGTGGTCGGCTGCGGCGAGATCTTCGGCGGCGGCATCGCGCCGGCGCTGGGCGGCTACGTCGCCGCGCACTTCGGGATCCAGAACATTCTGTGGCTGCCGATGATTGCGGTGCTGCTCGGCATCGTGGTCAGCATGCTGCTGCGGGAAACCGCGCCGGCCGTGCTGCAGCGCCGCGTGGGCGTGCAGCCGGAGCTGACGGCGGGCGAACAGCCGTAACATGCGGCTCGGTCGCACCTGCACCCGCGCCCGGCGGCCCTGCGAGATTGACACCTGTCGGGTGACAGTGTGACGCTTTGCGCATGCTCCAACCGGCCGGCAGGTGCGGTTAGACTGGCGGTTTCGCTTTCCGGAAAAGGCGCCGAATGGACCGCTTTCTGAGCATCGAGGCATTCGTCAGGGTCGCGGAGGCGAGCAGTTTTGCGGAAGCGGCGCGACAGCTTGGGGTCACCAGTTCGGTCGTGACGAACCGCATCCAGCAGCTGGAGAAGTTCGTCAACGCGCCGCTGTTCCATCGCAGCACGCGCCACGTGCGGCTGTCCGACGTGGGCGAGACCTTCTACCGCGAATGCGCGGAGGTGGTCGGGCGCGTCAACGAGCTGACCGACCAGATGCGCGAACTGCGCGCGACACCGACCGGGCGGCTGCGCATCCAGATGCTGCCCGGTTTCGCGCTCGATCACTTCGGCGTGCCGCTCGCCGAATTCAATCGGCGCTACCCGGGCATCCAGCTCGACATCATCGTCAACGACCGTGTGGTGGACCCTGTCGAAGAAGGGTTCGACATCGCGTTCCAGATCTTCCCGCCGATTTCCGAATCGCTGATCGAGCGGCGCCTGTTCGTGGTCCGACGCCTCTTCTGCGCGTCGCCCGCGTATCTCGACGCGCATGGTGCGCCACAACATCCGCGCGAATTGCTGCAGCACACGACGGCGCTGTATTCGGGTTATCCATCACGCAACCGCTGGACGATGACGCGCGGCGACGAGGTCGTCGAAATGGAATTGCCCGGCATGATCCGCTCGAACTCCGTGCACCTGCTGCGCGAGTATGCGCTGACGGGCGGCGGCGTCGTGTGCCTGCCCACGCTGGTCGCGAGCGAGGCGCTCGTCGCGGGCCGGCTGGTGCCCATCCTCACCGACTTCCAGATCGCGCCGCTGAGCTTCGCCGCCGTCTATCCCGCCACGCAGCGACAGGCGTTGAAGGTGAAAGCGCTGGTCGAATTCCTCGCCGAATACATCGGCGACGAGTCGCCGTGGGACCGTCCGCTGCTGGAGCGCGGCTGGGTCCGTTGAGCCGGGCGATTATTCGCGAAACGCAAATGCCGTAGTCGCGCTCCGTTGCCTTGTTGAGGGGCGCCCTTGCCCCTAGAGTTGAATCCAACAAGCGGTACAACTCAGGAGACAGCAATGACCGACACGGCATTCCACACCGTCTTTGGCTCGCTCGACGGCTACACCAAGGGCGAGATCGAAATCACCAGCGGCAGCGCGCAGCACTACGCCTTCTCGAACGTGTTCGAGGTGGCATCGAAGTCGGCCCCTTACGAGAAGGTCGTCGCCGGCAAGAACCTCGAATACGTGATCGAAGTGCTGCGCACCGACGGCCAGTCGCCGTGGTTTGCCTGCGCGCACGACGAGTTCGCGATCCAGATGGACGGTGAAGTCCGCATCGAATTCATCAAGCTCGACAACCCGCCGACCACCGGCCGCGGCACCGTGAGCGCCGGCACGCAGCCGGCGGGCCGCGAGATGGGCTACGTCGTCCTGCGCAAGGGGCACCAGGCGCTGCTGCCGGCCGGCTGCGCGTATCGGTTTTCTGCCGGCACGCCGGGCGTCGCGCTCGTGCAGACCGTGCTCGGCGAACTGTCCGTCGAGAAGTGGGCCGACATCTGCCTGCACTGACCGATCCGACCGCCCCCCATTCGACTATTCCAGGAGACACGTGATGGCCACTCTCGAGACCCTCGATCTTTCCGCCGGCTTTGCCGCCGATCTGGTGCAAGCCACCGAAGCCGATGCCGTCACCGGCTACCGCCGCTTCCACCTCGGCGCGTTCGCGTTCCAGCGCGACGAGTACTTCGTGAAAATCAGCTGGCCGGCGAAGGGCAGCACGCGCACGCATGCGATACCCGCAGATGCGTTTTTGCGCGCGATGATGCGTGACGTGGCGTGGGGCTTCTTCTACGGCTGGGTGAATTTCGATCACGTGTTCGGCACGCGCAATCACTACGGCAAGGTGGACGTCTATGCCGGCACATTCAACGGAATCCTGAAGGAAGCCGGCGTCGACTACACCGAGACCTTCGAAACGCCGACGATCATGGCGACCTTCAAGGCGATGCTGCACGACTGGACCAACGAAGGCTTCGACCCGTTCGCGGCGCCCGAGGAAACCGGCACGGCCTTCGGCCGCAAGCATGGCGAGAACGGCGCGGCGATCGAACGCACGCGCATCGCGACGCGCCGCATGCCGGGCCTCGAAGGCGACTCGCCGCTGCGCGACGAACTGCCGGTCAACCGCGCGTTCCGCGACGTCGGCCAGGACGAGCCGGAGGTGCATGTGAAGCCCGGCTTCGAAGGCGAGCTGCACGCGTTCAACCTGTTCAAGTACCTGTCGCGCTCGGACGTGACGTGGAATCCGTCGGTCACCTCCGTATGCGGGCGCAGCCTGTTCTGCCCGACCACCGAGGAATTCATCCTGCCGGTGTTCCACGGCAACGACCGCGTCGAATGGTTCCTGCAACTGTCCGACGAAATCGTGTGGGACATCGGCGACAAGAACACCGGTGCGCCGCGCGCACGCATCACGATGCGGGCCGGCGACATTTGCGCGATGCCTGCCGACATCCGGCACCAGGGCTACTCGACGAAGCGTTCGATGCTGCTGGTCTGGGAAAACGCGACGCCGGACCTTCCGCAGCGATACGAGAGCGGCGAGCTTGCGCCGTATCCGATCGCGTTCTAAGCAGCGCATGCGCGCGATACCGAGGACGATTCATGCAAACCCAACTCTTCATCGACGGCCGCTTCGTTGACGCCGTCGAGCGTGGCACGATCGACGTGCTCAATCCGCACGACGGCTCGCTGATCACGAAAATCGCTGCCGCCACCGCGGCGGACGTGGATCTGGCCGTCGCCGCCGCCACCCGCGCGTTCCCGAAGTGGTCGGCCATGCCGGCGGCCGAACGCGGCCGGCTGCTGCTGCGTCTCGCCGACGCGATCGAAGCCAACGCGGAGGAACTCGCGCAGCTCGAATCGCTGGACACCGGCCACCCGATCCGCGATTCGCGCGCGCTCGACGTGCCGCGCACGGCGGGATGCTTCCGCTACTTCGGCGGGATGGCCGACAAGCTGCAGGGCTCGGTGATTCCGGTCGAAACCGGCTTCCTGAACTACGTGCAGCGCGCGCCGATCGGCGTCGTCGGCCAGATCGTGCCGTGGAATTTCCCGCTGATGTTCACGAGCTGGAAGATGGGCCCGGCGCTGGCCGCGGGCAACACGGTAGTGCTCAAGCCGTCGGAGATCACGCCGCTGTCGACACTGCGTATCGTCGAACTGATGGCCGAGGTCGGGTTCCCGGCCGGCGTCGTCAACATCGTCCCCGGTTACGGGCATACGGCGGGCCAGCGGCTCGCCGAACATCCCGGTGTCGGGAAGATCGCGTTCACCGGTTCGACGGCGACGGGCCGCCGGATCGTCGAGGCATCGCAGGGCAACCTGAAGCGCGTGCAGCTGGAGCTGGGCGGCAAGGGCGCGAACATCGTGTTCGACGATGCGAACCTCGACGCCGCCATCAACGGCGCCGCGTGGGCGATCTTCCACAACCAGGGGCAGGCGTGTATCGCGGGTTCGCGTCTCGTGCTGCACGAACGCATCGCCGACGCATTCCTCGAGCGCTTCGTGTCGCTGGCGTCGTCGATCCGTGTCGGCAATCCGCTGGATCCGGACACCGAGATGGGGCCGCTCACGTCGAAGCAGCACCTCGATCGCGTGCTGTCGTTCGTCGACGTCGCGCGCGAGCAGGGCGGCCGTGTGCTCACGGGCGGCAGCGTGCCGCAGGATGCGGCGCTCGCCAACGGCTACTACGTGCGCCCGACGGTCATCGAAGCGAAGAGCGCGGCGGATCGCGTCGCACAGGAGGAAGTGTTCGGCCCGTTCGTCACCGTGCTGCGCTTCGGCAGCGACGAGGAAGCACTGTCGATCGCCAACGCGACCGAATACGGGCTCGGCAGCGGCCTCTGGACCAACGATCTGTCTCGCGCGCACAGGATGGCGGCGCGCATCGACGCGGGCATGTGCTGGATCAATTGCTACAAGCGCGTCAATCCGGGCAGCCCGTTCGGCGGCGTCGGTCAGTCGGGCTACGGCCGCGAGATGGGTTTCGAGGCGATGCACGACTACACGGAAGCGCGCTCGGTGTGGGTCAACGTCGACGGCAACGTGCCGCCGCACTTCAAGCGCTGAGGCCGAGATGGAGCGCTTCGTCTATCAGGGAACGCCGTCGCGCGTCGTGTTCGAATGGGGCGCGCTCGAGCGGCTGCCCGACGAGTTGTCCGCGCTCGGCGCGCACCGCGCGCTGATTCTGTCGACGCCCGAGCAGCAGCCGCTCGCCGAACGGGTCAGCGCCGTGCTCGGCGAGCGGGCGGCCGGCGTATGCGCGCAGGCCGTGATGCACGTGCCGGTCGAGGTGGCCCGTGCCGCGCGCGAGAGGGCGGCCGAGCTGGGTGCGGACTGCTGCATCGCGATCGGCGGCGGCTCGACGATCGGGCTCGGCAAGGCGATTGCGCTCGAATCGTCCCTGCCGATCCTCGCCGTGCCGACGACCTACGCGGGCTCGGAGATGACGCCGATCTACGGGCTCACGGAAGGCCGGCTGAAGCGCACCGGGCGCGATGCGCGCGTGCTGCCGCGTACGGTGCTCTACGACCCGTCCCTGACGTTGTCGCTGCCGCCGGGGATTTCGGCGGCGTCCGGCGTCAACGCGATGGCGCATGCGGTCGAAGCGCTCTATGCGGAAGATGCGAACCCGGTGATCAGCCTGATGGCCGAGGAGTCGATTCGTGCGCTCGGCGAGGCGCTGCCGGCGATCGTGCGCGCGCCCGACGACCGCGAGATGCGCAGCCGCGCGTTGTACGGCGCATGGCTTGCCGGCACGTGTCTCGGCGCGGTCGGCATGGCGCTGCACCACAAGCTCTGTCATACGCTCGGCGGCACCTTCAACTTGCCGCACGCGCAGACACACGCGGCGATGTTGCCGCATACCGCCCACTACAACCATGCCGCGGCGCCCGACGCGCTGCGCCGGGTCGCGCGGGCGCTGGGCGGCACTGACGCGGCCGACGCCGGCCCGCTGTTGTTCCGGTTGAATCGGCAGCTCGGCCTGTCGGCGGCGCTTGCCGATATCGGGATGCCGGAAGCGGGCCTCGACGAAGCCGCCGACCTCGCCTGCCGGAACCCCTACGCGAACCCGCGGCCGATCGAGCGCGCGCCGATTCGCGAATTGCTTCAGCGTGCGTGGCAAGGGCACGCGCCGCAGTGAGCGGCCGGCCGCATCCAAGGAGACGAACGTGACGAATGAACATCATGACGGCGATACCCGGCTGACCGAGCAGGTCGTCGCCAGCTTCGACGGTACGCCGAACCCGCGCTTGCGCGTGCTGATGCAGAGCCTCGTGCGGCACCTGCATGCGTTTGTCCGCGAAACGGAGCTGACCGAGGCCGAGTGGATGACCGCGATCCGCTTCCTGACCGAAACCGGGCAGATGTGCGACGACGTCGTGCGCCAGGAATTCATCCTGTTGTCTGACACGCTGGGCGTGTCGATGCTGGTCGATGCGATCAACCACCGTTTCGCCACCGGCGCGACGGAAACGACCGTGTTCGGGCCGTTCTACATCGAGGGCATGCCCGAGCGTGCGTACGGCGAGAACATGGCATTCACGCCCGGCACGCCGGTCGTCGTGCAGGGTCGTGTGCTCGGCACCGACGGTGCGCCGGTGTCGGGCGCCGTGCTCGACGTGTGGCAGACCGCGGACAACGGCATGTATTCCGGGCAGGACAAGGCACAGCCGCACGGCAATCTGCGCGGCCGCTACCGGACGGACGCCGAAGGCCGTTATGCGATCACGACGATTCTGCCGGTCAGCTATCCGATTCCGACCGACGGCCCGGTCGGCAAGATGCTCGATGCCACCGGACGCCATCCGTGGCGGCCCGCGCACCTGCACTTCATGATCGACGCGCCGGGCTGCCGCAAGCTCGTCACGCATCTGTTCGACGAGGAGGACGCGTATCTGAAGTCGGATGCCGTGTTCGGCGTGAAGCCGTCGCTGATGGTCGCCTATCGGCCGCGTGCGGCGGACGATGAACTGGCACGCCGGTTCGGGTTGAGCGGCGCGTACCGCGAAGCGACGTATGACTTCGTGCTCGACCGGAGCTGACCGACATGGCTCGATTTTTCGCGGTGTTTGCGACCGACCAGCCCGGGATGCGCGACGTGCGCGACCGCGTGCGCGCCACGCATCGGACCTACCTGCGTTCCGCCGCGCAGCACGGCGTCTATGTGCGGCTCGGCGGGCCGACGCTCGATCCGCAGGGCGATGCGATGAATGGCACGCTGCTCGTCATCGAGGCGGACGACATCGATGCGGTGATGCAGTTCGTCGGCAACGATCCGTACGTGAAGGAGGGGTTGTTCTCGCGGGTCGAGGTGCGTCCGTGGGACTGGAGCCTTGGCAATCCCGAGCGGAGAGTGTGAGTCATGGGCGCCACGCAACTGTGTCGCTTCTCCGAGGTGCCTGATGGCGGGGCGCGGGTCGTCGATGAGGCGGGCATCGGGCGACCCGTCATCGTCGTGCGGCGTGGGGAGCAGGTGTGGGCGTACGTGAACCGTTGTCCGCATTTCTCGGTTCCGCTCGATTTCGTGCCGGGCAACGTTTCCTGTTACCGGTCGCAGGTGCTGATGTGCGCGCATCACAGTGCGCTGTTCCGGTTCGACGATGGTGTGTGTATCGATGGACCGTGCTCGGGGGCCGGGCTGGAAGCCGTCGCTGTCGAGGTGGATTCGGCGGCGTGGGTGGTCTGTCGGGGCGCTTGAGTCGGAAGGTGGGATTGCCCAACCGTGTTCGGGTGATCGGGTAATCGCATCAAGGTGGATGAAATCGGGAATGAGCGGGATTTCATCCATTCTTTTCAATCAGTAAAGCTAAATAACTGGCTATTTTTCCGACCCGGATGAAAGCAACGCCGGGCTGGGGAAGTCGTTGTTTCACGAAACATCGGTCGAGTACCGCGAAACAGTGGGCGACCGTTCGCATTGACAGAAAAAAGACGGAGACACAATGAAACTGAGGTTTGGAGCAGCCGCGATGCTTGTCATCGCGCAGGGCGCGTACGCGCAAAGCAGCGTGACCTTGTTCGGTCTGATCGACAGCGGCATCTCGTATGTCAGCAACGAGGGCGGCGGGAAGAACGTCAAGTTCGACGACGGCATCTTCACGCCGAACCTGTTCGGCTTGCGCGGCACGGAAGATCTCGGCGGCGGATATCGCGCGACGTTCGCGCTCGTGAACCAGTTCTCGATGGCGAACGGCAGCATCATCGGCACCGGGATCTTCGGCCGCAATGCATACGTCGGGATCGAGAGCGACCGCTTCGGCAACATCACGCTCGGGAACCAGTACGACTTCATGGTCGATTCCCTGTTTGCAAAAGGGAACGCGATTTCGATGGATATCAGCGGGCTGTACGGGTTCAGGAATGGCCCGTTCCAGCGTCTTGCGCTGCCGAACAATCCGACCGGCGCATTCGATTGGGATCGAACGGCGGGCAGCAAGCCGGTGGCGAATTCGGTGAAATACAGTTCGCCGACGATTGCCGGTTTCTCCGGTGGCGTGATGTATGCGTTCGGCGGCGTGGCCGGTTCCATCGGCGCGGACAACGCCGTGAGCGCCGGGTTGAACTACGAAGTCGGGGCCTTCGGTATCGGCGCGGCCTATACGAACGAGAAGTACGGTCCGGCGCCCGGTACACCGTCGACCAGTGTGCGCAACTGGGGCGTCGGGATGCACTATGACTTCGGCGCGGTGACCGCGAAGGCGTTGCTGACCACCGTCCACAATTCGTTCAACGATGCCGGTGTGTGGATGGCTGAAGCCGGTGGCATGTGGCGCATCAGGCCGGATGTGTTTCTCGGCGCGAAGTACATGTACATGAAGGGCAACGAAGCCGTGAACGACAACCACGCGCATCAGGTCAGCGTCGCGCTTCAATACCTGCTGTCGAAGCGGACGATGGTTTATGTGTCCGGGGACTATCAACGCGCGAACAGCGGCGCGAACGCGCAGATCAACGGCGTGCTCGACCCGAACGGCGCGTCGAGTTCAGCGACCCAGGCGGTGGCGCGGATCGGGTTGCATACGATGTTTTGACGGAGGCGGAGGCGGACGCGGCGCGCGGGTCGGCCGGTGTCGGGGCGGAGCTTGCGGCAAGGTCCGCCCGGCACCGGACTACCTCGCCGTCGCGGCGGTCTCCTTCGCTTTGTCCTGCTCCGCCGCCAGCGCCGCATCTGCGGCTCGCGCGCACTGGATGGCCGGGCGTGCCAGGATGCGATCGATGTAGGCGCGTATGCGCGGCGTCTCGGGTATCAGCTTGAACATCGTGGTCCAGTTCAGCGCCGCGCCCCACAGCACATCGGCCGCCGTGAAGCGCTCGCCCAGCAGGTACGGCCCCTTTGCCAGTTGCGCGTCGAGCGTGTTGATGACGGTATCGAAATCGCCGTAGGGAGACGTCGAGTAGGGTGCGGGCGGACGATTCATCGAGCGGTCGACGATCGCCGGCTCGAAGCACGAACCATAGAACGTCATCCAGCGCAGGTACGGTCCGCGCTGCGAGTCGCCCGGCGCTGGCGACAGGCCGACTTCCGGATACAGTTCCGCCGCGTACAGGTAGACGGCGGCCTGCTCGGTGACGATCACGTCGCCGTGGCGCAGTGCGGGCACCTTGCCCATCGGATTGATGGCGAGGTAAGCGGATTCGTGATGCTTGCCGGCGGAGAGATCGAACGCGTGCAGGTCATAGTCGGCGCCCAGTTCCTCCAGCAGCATGCGGGCGCCGGCCGATCGGCTGCGCGGCGAGTGGAACAGGGTCAGGTGACGGTCTTGCGGCATTGCGGGCTCCGGTGGGCGTTCGGGACAAGGATTCCAATGTAGGTGGGTTGCAGGCCGCCGTCTTGGAAAAATCCGCTGTGGCGGTGCATCATTACGCAATCCTTCCACCCGTTCGTCACCATGGCCGACTTGCGTAACGTGACCGACACGCCCAAGGGCGTCGTCGGCCCGAAAGCCTTCAACCAGCGCTTCCGCCTGAATCGCTACTACCCGTGTGCCGAACTGGCCGGGGTGCTCGATCACCACTGGGTTGTCGAATGGGATCTGCGCGACCAGCCGCCGTACGTGCAGCGCACGCTGCCGTATCCGTGCGTGAATCTGGTGTTCGACCGGCGGCGCACGGGGATCTTCGGTGTGGTGTCGGGGGCGTTCGAGACGACGCTGGCCGGGACGGGGCGGGTGATCGGCATGCGGTTTCGGCCCGGTGCGTTTCGCGCGTTCCTCGGCAAACCCGTGCATGTGCTGACCGACAAGGTGGTGCCGGTGTCGACGCTGCTCGACTGCGGCGATGCGGAAGCCGAAAACGCCGTGCTCGGCGCCGAGGATGATGCCGCGATGGTGGCGGCGGCCGAGGCGCTGCTGTTGCGCGTGCTCCCGCCGCCGGATCCGCAGGTCGAGCGCATTCATGCCATTTTGCAGATCCTGCAGCAGGACCTCGCGCTGACGCAGGTGCGTGATCTGGCCGAGCGTGCGGGGTTGAGCGAGCGCACGCTGCAGCAGCTCTTTTCCAGCCATGTGGGGGTGACGCCGAAGTGGGTGATCTGTCGATACCGGTTGCATGAGGCCGCCGACAAGCTCGCGGGCGGCGAGCCGGTCGATCTCGCGGAGCTGGCGCATGCGCTCGGGTATTTCGATCAGGCGCATTTCACGCGCGATTTCCGCAAGCTGGTGGGGAAGGCGCCGGCGGAGTATCGGCGGGAAGATCGGCAGCAGTGAGGTGGCGGTTGCGGCTGCGTGACGGGCAACCGAACGTCATTGCCTGCCGCGCGTCGCGCCGCTGCTCGCGAGTCGTGGATTGTTGTAGTCCGGGCAATACGATAGTGTGGCGAGATGGCCTGCCGCCGGGCTGCAATTGAACCTACGATGTGTCGCGTAGGCGCTCCGTGAGCTCGAACGGTTGGCGCGCTGCCCATCATTTCATCCTGCCGATCGCGTGGTCGGCCGGTCAGCCAGATAATCAGGAGTGTGTCGTGTTTTACCGGAAATCCATGTTGGGTCGTCGGAATGTCGTGTGCGTTGCGGCCGTGGCGATCATGCTGGCGCAAGTCGCGGCGCGTGCAGAGGCCGCCAATGTCGGCGACACGGCGAGCGCTGCGCCTGCCGTGTCGCCCGACACGTCACCCACGCGGCCGATTGTCGGCGACGATCCGGTTGCCATTCGGGACGCCTTGCAGAAGCAGCACATCAAAAGCGCGGCGCCGTCCCTGAGCGATCGCGTCCGCAGCCTGGTCCCCGGCGGGGCCGACCAGCATGGCCGGAACGCCGACCTGGCCGCGATCAATCTGGATCGTGAGGTGACTTTCCTGGTGCCGGTGTCGTATGGGCTGCTGTATCAGTCGAAGAAGCATGTGTTGAAGGTGGACGTCGACCTGGTCGACAGCGACGGCGAAGGCCGCACGGGCATCCTGCTCAGAAAGCACATCACCGGGAAGCGCGGGCGAGGGCTCGCGATCGCGGCCGAGGCGAAGGCAAAAGGCTATATCCAGCAGATCGACATCATCGAGCTCGATACCGGAAAAGGCGGGAAGTCCACCGTTCGTGGCCGCGTGAACCTTTCACCCGCCGCGTACGCGCAAACGCATGGCCAGTTCGCGTTCGCTATTTCCGGGCGACTGGTCCGGCCGTATCTGACGGAGCACGTCGAGCACGCCGAGCCGAGCAACGACGAGCCGACCGACATCACGACGAGGACTTCCAGGTTGTATCTGGATGTCGAATCCATCTCGCTGGTGAGTCCGGCGAGTGGGGTGGTGGTGTTGAAGAAGTTGAGTTTGTCGAAGTAGGGGGTATTGCGATCAAGTGCATTTCACGCGCGAGATCCGACGCCGTCTTGACTCGCCGCGGTGACTTGGAGCGCCGATTGACGCACCGCGGAGTCTAGGAAGACTGCGCGTCCCAACGATGGAGGAAGGCCAGTACGTCATCGCGTGATTGAAGAATCCGCTTGTCGGCCCCGTATTCCTCAAACAATTTCTGGTGGCCAACGTACGAACTCGATCCCTGACGACTTCGATACGACGAGGCCCAATCCAGCAACGCGGCGAATGACGCCGCGTCTCCTCCTCGACGAATACCGCGTTGACGAATATTCTCAACGCATTCCGCTTCGTCGAGGCACAACCAGATCAGCGCGGTGGAGTCGTCGCGGATCTCATTGACGAGCGAACCGTAAATGCCTTCGATGACCCATCGATCAGCTTTCGCGGCATCTCGCAGTAATTGAAGGGCATCGTTGCGCTCCCGAGCAACGCTGTATCCGCCCGGAAGCCAATGAATCGAATCCAGGTCGACACAGGGCGCCGCCAAGCGATTCGCGATTCGTTCGGCGAGCCAGCTTTTTCCGGAGCCCGAATTTCCCACTATCAGCGTTCTGTGCAGATCCATACGGGGGCTCGTCTCGTGGGGTCTAACGGCTAATCTCGTGATCGTCATGTGCCGCAGCTCAATTGATCGGCGACGGCTCGGAGCGCAAGCTCGGCAAGCCGGTTAATCGCATGATCGCAGATGCGCGCGTGGCTCTCTAGATTAGAAGCCTTTACACATCAGATTCCATGGTTGCCCGCCAAAAATTCCTCCATCCAATCAACGCCTTGTCTTCCGCGTAAGCGCTTCTGACCTTGTGCCAACTCCCCAGAAATTCGATGCAAACGACGTCGAACACGATTTTTCGCACATCGGGATTAAAAGGGGTTGCGTCCGCCTGGCGAGATTTCCCTGGCGGTGAGTGACTTTCCTGGGCTCTACAGAGCCCGGTGTGCGGGATGCGACGCGGGCACTACGCTGCATACTGGCCGCGTCCCGAGCGATGCGGAATTATTGTGCTCGGCTGTGCCGCAAATCGAGACACCCTATCTTTCCGGCGACTCGGCTTTGGCTTCCTTGCTGGCGGCCTTTCTGGCGCGGTACCGGGCTGCGTATGAATCGTTGACCGAACTCGATACCCGCGGCGATACGGGGACGGCAGGCATCGCGTTTCGCTTTTCGAAGCCCAGTGCCGCGGCTTCACGGTCCCCCCAGGCGCGCTCATGCTGAATAATCCCGAGTGCTCTCGCGTTTGCTACGGAGGTTCCTGCAAGGTCGTGGATGTCTCCGTTAGTCACCCATGTTAGCTGGCGATGACTCTGACGATGCCCCGTTCAGAACTCGTCGGGAAGGGTATCGCTTGCCGGCATCGCGTCAAATTCAAACAGGATTCGGAGCAGGCGAAGCTTGTGGGTGGAGCCTTCCAGCTTTGGCTGAATGCGAGCCTTCAGCTCATCAAGGTGCTGTTGCTGGAGGCGCAATTTGCGTGTGTACAGCGCGAACGCAAACTCGCACGCTGCCTCGCCTTGTCGCCGGTTGTGCTGCTCGAAGATGTTTGCCAACAGGTCCAGCATGAACTGGCTGGCGCTCGCTTCTCGCGAGTAGTCCAGCTCGCTGGGTCGCGCGCAGCGCAAGAGTGCTGCTTGGATTGCGCCATCGTTGTACCGGGTAAAGTTCTCTGGATTGAGGATGACCTGCTGGAATGCGTCGGTGGCGAGCCGGTCGCTTTCACTCGTGAATTTTTTCCCCTCTCTGGCATTCTGGAGAAGCGCGCCGGCCGTCGCCAGAACAGCAGCGTTTGTGTCTTGCTCTTCCTCGTAGAAACCGTCCCAGTACGCGAAATCAGGACGGAGTCGCATATCCGTAACGAGACTGTCGTCGCGGGGCATGAAGACCGCGTTCCCCAAGCCGTCCGCAGAGCCGGCAAGTCGCTCTAGGCGCACAGCGAAAGGGTCGCCCAACCGCCGTCGAATGTTTCGCAGCGTCTGTAACTCTTCCTGGAACGATTCGTCGATGCCTTGCCCAACGGCGACGCCCTTAAATCTCTCGATTCTGATTTCTGCCTCGGAAGCCGAGTGTTTCAGATTCAACGGAAGTGCGGAGAGCTGAGCTGCGGTCTCCGCAATCTGGGCCCCAATGAAGTAGGTGCGCGCGCCCGAGTGAACATCGCGTAAGTCACGGCTTATCGAAAGGAGACGCGTGCCACGCCCCACCACCGCTGCAACCACCAGAATCCCGGCGGTGCCGTCCAGCTCGGCGTCGCCAGACTCGATTTCGGTATCGCTTATCAGAGTGAGCGGAGTCGCTCGATTCATAACCTCCTGCAGCCTCGCAGCGCAGTATTTCGCAATCTCATGCGACGCTTCATCAGCTTGATAGACGATGGCGCTCACCGATGCGGGGGTCTGCTGACTCACCAGCTTGTCGGCGAAACTCCTGAAGCCAAGGTCGCCCAACAGCTTCCGTCCATCGAGATAAATGGGGCGGACCTTGGCGGTTGGAATCGGGCCACGAGCTTGAACAGCGAGCGCGCCGTTCAGACCGAAGGCCTTACAGAAATCAGAGACTTCTTGCAGTCGATGTTGCTTCTTTCGGAGCAGGACCGACTTCGGCAACAAGTCCTCTGGAGCGAATCGCTCGCCGACGATTGGGAGGTCCTTCAGGTGTTTATGGTGCGGTTTGTCATCGAGGCCTGCGGGAGCCGGAAGTGCAAAGAGAGCGTCCTTGGCGTCCTTCGCGTCGAGCAGCGTCAGAAGCGTGACGACTTCGGTGGCGTCGCATTTCACCTTCTGTTTCCAATCTCGCTCCAGATTCATCGACGATGATGCCGAGATGAGCGTGAACGACGTGCCATGAAGTGGTGCATCGATTTTATCTATCCCGTCATGAGAATGGAATGTGACCACGCGAGGCTTTGGAACGTCGAACAACGTGCAGTACATGTCACGTAGGGCGTAGGCCACCGCAGCAATTCCCATCGTGTCGACGAAAATCACATCGAGTTTCGCCCCAACTTTCCGGGCGCGATTGCAGAGCTTTTCGAGCAGGGCGAACGCGAGGAACTGGACTCCCTCAACTTCGGTCAACGCTTCTTCGGCGCGCAAGAAGTGCGTCGAGCGCTTTTGAGATGGTTTGACGAAAGTGAAGCCCGGCGGCGCAACGACGGAAACGTGCCTGGCCGAAAACAGTTCTTTGAGACCCGCGGTCCGGATGGCTGCGGTCTGGCCGCGGAACAACCGTTCCAGGTCGGCAACCGGGTTGGTGAGCGCATCCACCTGCTTGATGGTACCGTCATGGCCAAATGAGCAGATACAAAGACAAACTTTGTTCGACGTACGGTTCGAAGCCTGGACGAGCAGCGGTTGCTCGAACGCCTTCTTGACCTCAGCGGCTTCCCCTGTCTCGCAAATGATGGCGACCACGTCCGGCGGATGGATGCCTTGCAAGCCGGCCTCAATGGCATCGGCCAGGTTTGCTACGTTGAACGTGCCTGGTGGCTTGAAGAGGAAATGGAAGTTTCGGAGCGGCGAACTGCTTTCGAGTACGCAATCAAACGCAAAAAAACCCTTCATCGCGACACCGCCGTCGTCATGGGAATCACAATGGAGTACGACGCGCCTACGGTGTGGCTCAGTTCTCTCTGGTCTTCGAGCCAATGCGTTGGCTCAAATACGCCGGCGGGTGTGTTCGAAAAATCCTGGACGAGGCAAATCCGTCCCGTGCGGAGTCGGAGATATGCGTTCAACTCGCTCAGTGTCTTGAGTACATAGGTAAGCCCACCACCGCTCGCATTCGTGTCTTTCGTTGTTTGGTGCAGAGCGAAGCACCGCTGAACAATGTCGACCTCTTCGTCAATGGAGAGAGTGCCTGCCGACGGCGCGCCGTATCGTGACATCCAGCGACGCACGAGGCCCGGGCCAGTGTCGAGCACCGTCAACTCCAAAAACGACGTACGCTGAAGCGGGGAATCTCCGCCGGGCCCCGCCGCCGCGTGAGCCGCAGAATGCTCTGCGAGGTATTCGTTAAACACCGCGTCGTCGGAGACCACCTGCTCGTGTTGAGCATCGCGGTCATAGGAAATGAACTTTGCCATGAGCGCCCGTACGTTTCTGACATACGGCTTCCCGTCCTCGTCGACGGTGGCGTGCTCATCGGTGTTCTTGAAGAGCTCGTATATCAACGTCCCAATCGAGGTATTGGCTTCCTCGGAAACCTTCCACTCCGCCGCGGGCGCGATTGCAGTGATTATCTTCGAGGTGAGCCAGACGAAATCCGCTCGCGAGCGCAGCGCACCGGGCTGCGGCCGGTTATAGAACGGAAGGAGATATTCGTTCTTCGCCCGTGCAAAGCAACAGAGGAAGACCCCTCTGCCGCGCATCGTGTCGCGGAACTGACTCTCCTGCATGGCCTGGATTCTGCCGACACCAAACGACAGTGCCTCCCGTGTCGATAACGGGTCTTCACGTCCCGGCACTTCGACTGAGCCGGCGAAATATGTGGATACCAGCCCGTGAGGCTCTTGCGCCAGGGCTTCCATCGGATTGCTGTCAACGTTTCCGTACAGTCGAAGCGCGGAATTCGCCTGAAGGCGCGACCACGTCGCGACGTACTGCATCAACGCCGATGGGACGCCAACTGCACCGCCGTACCGAAGGGAGAGTGGAATCCGCAAAATCGGGTCGTGGCCAGCCGCATCGTATTCGGCTTCAATCTCGCGAAGGCTGACGGCCTGCTGGAATGAAATCATAGAGAGAAGGTGGAACGCTCAGGGTTCAGGGCACCGACGGCCGTCTGCGATTGCCACGCGCAGGTAGTCGAACGCAGCCTTCGCCGTCAGTTCGATGACACGAGCATAGCTAACTTGGGAAGCGCGGTAGAACGGACATGGTCGTCGAGAGCATGTCTTTCGGCTCCCTCGGGTCGGTCAGTGAAACGCCATTCTAGCCTTCGCTTCAAGCGGTTGCCTACCGAGGGCCGGCGGGGCGATGTGGGTGCATTTCAGGACCCGTTTGCGGGCTTCCGGTAGTGCGCGAACCCCAGCGCCCCGTCGGTCGGCGCGGGGCACCTGAAGCCCGACCACAGGTTGGACGACTGTGCCATCAGGTCTCCCCGGTGGATTCCGCGAGCGTCGGTCTCGTCCAAGTCACGGCGAACGACAGCATCCGTACGCCTAGTAATCACATTCCAGGCAGCGATTGCTGGCGCGATGTCGGCAACGCAGCGTCATTCCAAAGCTTCGTAGCGAGCGGATGACGGGCAAGATGGATGAGGCGATATAGCGGCCCCTTGTTCATGTTGACGAATAGCGGCTTAGACTGGGCAACCTGCATCTTAGTCAGGTCCGTGACGAGCGATTCCCAATACTCAAGATACACGCTGACTTGTTCGCGCTTGGGAACCTCTTTCAGCCGCAAGTTGTTGCGCCACCCCGGCGCGGCGGCATCCAATCTTGAGCTGGCCAGATTGAAGTCGACACCGATGTTTCGCTGAACGTCCATTACACTGAAGTGAATCAGGAGGTCGATGTTCGGCCGAGAGGCAAGCTTGCGGATAATCTCGAAGTCCAAGTGCTCGATGTTGAATGGGTCGAGGAAGGCGAAATGTAATCCCCTCGGAAGCGTCCCGAGCACCCAGTCAACGGTCTGGGACGCATTGCCCACACATGCCTGTACTTTGGCGCCCGCAGCGCAAAGTCGCGAGCTACAAGCCTCCACGCTTTCAGCATCGGCATCGGCGATGTATATCTCGTTGAACGGCGCTCTACCGCGTTTCGACATGCGCCAGGCGGACAGCACGCCGCCATCAGAGATAACCCGAGATTCACGGTTCATGACTCGTCCTGGCCCCGAAAAAAGATCGATAAACGAGGCATATGGCCATTTTGCGCGAGCTTTCCGGGCTGCGTCGACATAACGGGACAGCGCCACATGTTTGTCTTCCGACCAAGGGCCGACCTTCATGACCGGCAGACCGTCAGCCGGGTCCATAACAATCTCGTCGTTTTTTGAGGCCACGCTTTTGTCCCGTATTTTTGGGGGGCTCAATGGGGATGTCAAATAGTATGCCGTTATTTCGAAATATTTACTAAAACCTGATAACCTTTCGAGAGACCAAGAGCCCTGCATTACACCAACAATGGCAAAGACAGAAGACAAGTATTTCTGGCAGGTCGGGCATCCTCCGCCGATTCTTGACCAGCACAGCGCCGTTAAGCATTCGATTGTCGAAGCGTATGTTCAGCAATACATCGAAACCCTGATGAGTTTGCCGACCATGCCCAAACTAACTTTGACGTTGGTCGACGGGTTTGCCGGCGGCGGGGAATACCTCAACCAAGATGCCAAATCAGTTGATGGCACGCCTCTGCTTATGATGAGGGGGGCCCACCTGGCGCGAGCCACCCTCAATGTCGGTCGGCGCACGTTGCGCGAAGTGGATACTGAGTTCTTCTTCGTGGAGAAAAAGCGGGAATCTGCGGAGTATCTGTGTCAGCACTTGGAACGGCGGCGAGCGGAAGGTGCCATCGCGCAACAGGATTTTGAGCGGTCAAAAGTGCTGAATGGTGGATTTCTCGACGAGCTGCCGATAATAGTCGGGCGCATAAAAGCACGCCGAGGCGGCGGCCGGGCTATTTTTCTGCTCGATCAGTACAGCTACAACGCTGTTCCGATGGACAAGCTTCGGTGGCTGATGACCGAGCTGCCGAACGCGGAGGTCATCATGACCTTCAACGTCGACTCGCTCCTCACCTACATCAGCGACAGAGAGGCAAATCGGAAGGCCGTTCGCAGTATCGGCATTGAGCAGTACATCCCTTGGGAGCAACTGGGGCACATCAAGGCGGAGTCTGGACGAGCGGCGCTCCAACGTTACGTCGCGCATGGCATCAAAGCTGAAACAGGCGCGCCGTACATGACGCTGTTCTTTGTTCGACCAGACTCGGCAAATCCGTGGAGCTACTGGCTCGTGCACTTGTCGCAGCAGTACAAGGCCCACGATGTGATGAAGTCGCTGCACTGGGCGCACTCGAGCGAGTTCGGACACGAACTCGAGCCGGGACTCTTCATGCTTGGCTACGACCCGAAACGGGACGAGCAATATACTGGTCAGTCGATCCTCTTCGATGCTGGTGGGGCAGAGCTCTGCATCGAGACATTGAAGGAAGACCTTGGCCGCGTTCTGTCAGGCCGGCAGCAGCCGCTCACCGTTCGGCAACTGCTCACCGACCACATTTCCAACACTATTGCAGACGAAACTCGGCTGCAAATGGTTATCCGGGGCTTGCACGCCTCCGGGAGTGTTGTGGTGTCGAATAAAGACGACAGAGTGCGGCGGCCGTCAAAGCACTACAAACCCTCCGACATCATCGAATACTCGCCCCAGCGAAACTTCTTCACGTAAGCCGCACTCGGTCGGGCATATCGTCCCAGGTGCGTCCTTCGAGGAGCCGCCCATTCGCGCCCTTGGAGCGACGTACACCATCGCTGCCCCATGTACCCCACTGCTTGAAGAAGAACTTTACGCCTTGCTCCTCGCACTGGATCTTGACGTTCTGCACCCATTCTTCCAGCATCGGGCGCGCCTTCGCACCGGACTCCCCTCCGACGATGACCCAGTCGATGTTCTCGAGATTTAGTGTTCCAAGGTCCTCGAGCAGTGGCTCGACGGACAGAAAGCGTACACCGCCTTGCACTGCGCGCAGCTCATCGATGCGAGGGACCCCATACCGGCGGTCCTCTACGGTCACACCGAGCCAGGCGTTTGCCGGAATATCACGGCGGCTGCAATAGCTCGCGAGGCGCTCAGCGCGCTTTGTGAGAATCTGGAACGTGTGCTGAGGGCACGCGCGAATCGCGTCGAATACCTGCGCGATGTAGGCATCAGGAACCGAGCGGTGGAACAGGTCGGACATCGAATTGACGAAATACACCGTCGGACTCTTGCGCTTCAACGGCTCGTCCAAGCGATTCGGCAGAATGGTCAGTTTGAACCCGTTCTCGTAGCCAGGAGTGCCCATGGCGTGCAATCGCTTCGCCATGCCTTCGGCGTAGCAGTTCTTGCAGCCCTTGGAAATTTTCGTGCACCCAACCGTTGGATTCCACGTGCGCTCCGTCCACTCAATCTTGCTTTGCCCGCCGCTCATTATTCGACCTCTCAATTTGGTTGCGATTTTATCGGGCTTCCTGCGGTTGCTGCGAAATAGCCATGCTTCTGTCATGTGCTCGCGTTTTCTCGATGCTCGAAAGCGACGACACACAATCCCCGCAGTTCAACCCTCGCAGTATAGAGTCATTGCTGTATATTTATACAGATGATTGGGAAATATGATTGTCCGTTTCCGGCGCGCGCTGCCCCGTGACGTGTTGGACCGGCCGCCCGCAATGGGAAGAGTGTCTGATTGAGAGCCGAAAATTCAGTGCGCCTGCTGCAATGCGGTCAACCCTTCATCGACGGGCATTTTCGCTTTTCAGATATGCGATAAGTTCACCGAGGCGAGTCCTTCGACAGGAAGGTCCTTATCTCTCTTGAGCTCCTGAGCAAGGTCGCCGAGCCAAACCATCCGGTCGACCTGCATCACAATCCATCAATGAAGAGCGCTACGCGAGGCCTCTCGTACCCTCACTCCACCGTCACCGACTTCGCCAGATTCCGCGGCTTATCAATATCCGTCCCCCGCGCCAACGCCGCGTGATAAGCCAGCAATTGCATCGGCACCGTATGCAGAATCGGCGACAGCGGCCCGTAGTACTCGTTGAGCCGAATCACCTCGATTCCTTCACTCGGCACCAACCCGCAGTCCACATCCGCGAACACAAAAAGCCTGCCATTGCGCGCACTGACTTCATGCATGTTCGACCGGAGCTTCTCGAGCAGCGCATCATTCGGCGCCACCGCAATAACCGGCATTTCATGACTGACCAACGCCAGCGGCCCGTGCTTCAACTCCCCGGCGGGATAAGCCTCCGCGTGGATATACGAAATCTCCTTCATCTTCAGCGCGCCTTCGAGCGCGATCGGATAATGCATCCCGCGTCCGAGAAACAGCATGTTGTCGCGTCGCGCGAGCAGCTCCGACCAGCCCATGATCTGCGGCTCCAGCGCGAGCACCTTCGACATCGCATCGGGCAGATGCCGCAGCGCACGCAGATGCGCCTTCTCGTCGTCTTCACTCAACCGCCCACGCACCTGCGCAAGCGCCAGCGTGAGCAGAAACAACGCGACGAGCTGCGTCGTGAACGCCTTCGTGGACGCCACCCCGATCTCGATCCCCGCACGCGTGACGAACTGCAGCGCGCATTCGCGCATCAGCGCACTCGTCGCGACGTTGCAGATCGCGAGCGTATGCATCATCCCGCGCTGCTTCGCGACATGCACGGCGCCGAGCACGTCGGCCGTCTCGCCGCTTTGCGACACCGCGACAACCAGCGTGCGCGGATTCGGCACGCTGTCGCGATAACGAAACTCGCTCGCAATCTCGACACTCGCCGGCAGCTTCGCGATGCTCTCGATCCAGTACTTCGCGGTCAGCGCCGCGTGATAACTGCCGCCGCACGCGAGCAGCAACACTGAATCGACGTCGTTGAACACGCGCCACGCGTCGTCGCCGAACAGCTCCGGCATGATCGACGCGACGTCGAGCAGCGTATCGGCCACCGCCTGCGGCTGCTCGAAGATTTCCTTCTGCATGTAGTAACGATACGACCCAAGATCGGCCGCGCCGCTGTGCGCCGCCACCCGCTGCACCGCGCGCTCGACGCGCTGGCCGGCCGCATCGACGATCCAGTAGCGATGCAGCTGGATATCGGCGACATCACCGTTCTCCAGATACGCGATGCGATCGGTGATGCCCGACAACGCGATCGCATCCGACGCCAGGAAATTCTCGCCATCGCCGACACCGACAACGAGCGGCATCCCGTCGCGCGCACCGACGATCCGGTGCGGCTCGTCGCGGCACATCACCGCGATCGCGTAGCTGCCGCGCAGTCGCGCAACCGCGCGGCGCACCGCGTCGAACAGGTCGCCGTCGTACAGGTGATCGATCAGGTGCGCGATCGCCTCGCTGTCGGTCTGGCTCGCGAACACGTAGCCGTGCGCCTGCAGCTCCGCGCGCAGTTGATCGCAGTTCTCGATGATCCCGTTGTGCGACAGCGCGATGCGCGCGTTGTCGTCGCTCGGCGAGAAGTGCGGATGCGCGTTGAGCGTGACGGGCGCGCCGTGCGTCGCCCAACGCGTATGCGCGATGCCGGTATAGCCCGACAGCGCGTGCGCGGCGATCTCGCGCTGCAGGTTGGCGACGCGGTCGACGCTGCGCGCGCGTGCCAGCGCGCGGTCGCGATAGACCACGACGCCGCACGAATCGTAGCCGCGGTATTCGAGCCGCTTCAGCCCGTCGACGAGGTTCGGCAGGATGTCCCGCTGGGCAACCGCCCCGACAATTCCACACATATCGCGCTCCGTAAATGTCCTGTCTGGACCCATGACAGCGATGGTAGAGGCGAGAATGTGGAATTAAATTTCAAAATACACGGATAAGTGAAACGAATCGGCGATAGGCTATCATATTGAAATTAAATTTCACACCCTGACCGGAAGGAGCCACCGATGGCCGGCATCACGCTCGACGATCTCGACCTGCGCATTCTCGCGATCCTGCAGGACGACGCATCGGTGTCGAACCTGCAACTGGCCGAGCGTGCGCTGTCGTCGCCGCCGACCTGCATGCGCCGCGTGCGGCGGCTGACGGAAGCGGGCGTGATCCGCCGGCAGGTGGCGGTGCTCGATCCGGTCGCGATCGGCACGGCGGTGACGGCGCTGATCGAGATCAGCCTCGACCGGCAGACGGCCGAAGACTACGATGCGTTCGAAGCCTACGTGTGTGCGGAGCCGGCGGTCACGCAGTGCTACCGCGTGTCGCCGGGGCCGGACTTCGTGGTGGTGGCCGACCTGGCCGACGTCGCCGAATACGATGAGTTCGCGCGGCGGCTGTTCACCGGCGCATCGAACGTGCGCAACGTGCGGACGTTCTTCTCGACGCATCGCGCGAAGTTCGAGGCGAACGCGCGGGTCACGCATGCGATGCGCAAGCGCGCATAGCGTGAGGTGAACGCGTCATTCGTCTTACGTCACACCGTTGCGCCCGCATCGGCCAGTTGCAGCGGCTTCCCGTATCCGAAGCAATGCGCGGGCTCCGGAAACACGCGGTGCCGCACGTCATGCGCGTACTGGCGGATCGCGTCGCGCATCACCGCGTTCGCATCCGCGTAACGCTTCACGAAGCGCGGCGTGTACGCGTCGAACGCGCCGATCATGTCCTCGGTCACGAGCACTTGCCCGTCGCACGCGGGCGATGCGCCGATGCCGATCGTCGGGATCGTCAGCGTTCCGGTCAGGTGGCGCGCAAGCGCCTCGGCAGTGCCTTCGATCACGACGCTGAACGCGCCGGCCCGTTCGGCCGCACACGCGGCGTCGAACACCTGCGCGGCCGAAAGCGGGTCCATCCCCTGCGCGCGAAAGCCGCCCGTCGCGTTGGCCTGCTGCGGCATGAGGCCGACATGCGCCATCACCGGAATGCCGCGCTCGGTCAGGAAGCGGATCGTATCGGTCATCTCGCAGCCGCCTTCGAGCTTCACGGCCTGCGCGCCGGTTTCGGCGAGCAGCCGCGCGGCGGAGCGGTACGCCTGCGCGGGCGATTCCTGGAACGTGGAGAACGGCAGGTCGACGACGACGCACGCCTGCGCGGCGCCGCGCACGACGGCCGCGCCGTGTGCAATCATCATGTCGAGCGTGACGCGCAGCGTATCGGGCATCCCGTACAGCACCATGCCGACGGAGTCGCCGACGATGATCACGTCGGCCACGTCGTCGACGAGTTTTGCCATTGGCGCGGAATACGCGGTCAGCGACACGAGGCTGCCGATCCCTTTGGTCGAGCGGATCGCGGTGACGGTCTTGCGGGTGGTGCGGGTATGAGCGCTCATGAACGGAAGCCGTGTGAAAGAAGAGCCGCCACGGTAGCATCGCGCTCGTTCGTGCAATGACCTTCGGAGGACGTCTTATGTTGCTGGCAGGACAACCCGGCGACCCATACGCAGTGCCGCCGATGGCGCGCCTGCCGAGGCCGCTGTACGTGCGCGCCTTCGGGATTCCCGGCAACGTGAGCGTCGATGCGCACAGTCATCCGTGGGCCCAGCTAATGTATGCGACGAGCGGCGTGCTCGAGGTGTCGACGCCGTCGGGCCGGCAACTGCTGCCGCCGCACTATGCGATGTGGATTCCGCCGCACGTGCCGCATGCGGTATCGACGCGCGATTGCGTCGCGTTCCACAGCCTGTATCTCGATGCGGCGATCGCACGGAGCGACGTGAACGACGATTGCACGATCCTCTGCATGACGCCGCTGCTGCGCGAGCTGGTGATCGCGACTCGCGAATTGCCGGTGAATTACGACGAGACGGGGCCGGACGGTGCGCTCGTGTGCGTGATCGCGGACCGGATCGCCCGCATGCAGCCCGCGCCGCTCACGGTGCCGCTGCCGCGCGATCCGCGCCTGCTGAAAATCGCGCGCGCATTGCATGCGGCGCCGGGCGATACGCGCAGTCTCGACGAATGGGGCAATCAGGTCGGCGCGACGCGGCGCACGCTGTCGCGGCTGTTCCGGCAGGACACGGGGCTGTCGTTCACCGAATGGCGGCAGGCCGTGCGGCTGCTCGCGTCGCTGCCGCTGCTCGACGCGGGCGAGCCGATCGGCACGGTGGCCGCGCGACTGGGTTACGACTCGACATCGTCGTTCATCGCGCTGTTCCAGGCGAAATTCCGCGTGACGCCCGGCGCGTATGCGAAGCGTGAAGCGCGTCGGCCCGTGTTGAGCGCGTGACGCGCGGCATGCGTCAGAACCCGAGCGTCTGCTGCGCCGGATGACGCTCGTCGCGCGCGAACCCGGCGCCTTCGAGCGACAACAACGCGCGTTTCCGTTCAATCCCGCCTGCATAACCGGTCAGGCTGCCCGACGCGCCGATCACGCGATGGCACGGCACCATGATCGACACCGGGTTGCGGCCGACCGCGCCGCCGACGGCACGCGCGGCACTCATCGGCAGCCCGACGCGTTCGGTGATGTCGCCGTACGACACGAGCTCGCCGAACGGAATCGCGAGCAGTTCCTTCCACACGCTGCGCTGAAACGCGGTGCCGCGCAGATGAATCGGCACCGAGAAGGTTTCGCGCGTGCCGGTGAAATAGTCGGCGACTTCTTCGGCAACCTTGCGCGCGAGCGGCGGCACATTGCGCGCGTCCGCATCCGGCGCGATTGCCAGCGATGGATAGTATTTCTGGCCGACGAAGAACAGGCCTGTCAGCGCATCGTCCTCGATACGAATGGCGATGTCGCCCAGCGGGCTCGGAATCAGATGAGCGAGAGTCATTGCGAAAGTTCTCCTATGACTGTCCGGCCGGCGGCATCACAAACAGGCGCTCATCCCACACGACGGGTTGCAGCTCGTTCACGACGATTCGCGTGGCGTCGGGATGCGCGGGATTCACCAGCACGTTGGACTCCGCTCGGACGACAACGGAAGGCACGACCAGGAGCGCTGTGCGGGATTCGGTCAGCCATGCGTCACCGAACCGACGCGCCTCCTGCAGCGCAGCCGCATTCCATCCAACCGGCAATGTTTCAGCCGTATGGCGTTCAACGGGAACATCGTCGGGAACCGTTGCTTCGACCCATCCGTGCGTCTTCGGCACCTTGCCGATGCGCGCGTGCACGAGCACCTCGAGCATCGCGCCTGCGAAGGTCGACGCCGCATAGATGACCGGGCGGCCTGGACTATTGAAGCGGCCGCCGACCAGCATCGCGCCGGTCCCGCTCCAGATCGCGTGTCGCGTGTCGGCAATGCGGAACAGCTTCATGCCGGCAGCCCATAGAACAGTTTCCAGAGCAGCTCTTCGACCCGGCGCGCACCGAGCTCGGTCAGCGCGACGTCGAGCGGCGCGCGCCCCTCGAGTTCCGGATGCGGTGTCGACAGGAATTCCCGCGCGTCCTCTTCGTCATTCCAGACGTAGGTGGTCGTCGCAACGATCCGGGCCAGGCGCTCGGTCTTCTCCGATTCGTCTTGCGTCAGTCGATCGCGGCGGCGCTTATAGGTCGCCTCGGGGATGATGCGGGCGAGGAGCGCGCGCCGAGCGTCGGCACCTTGCGTCGCATGTTCGACGCCCGCGCGCAGAGCGGATTTCGGCAGGCCGTCCCGCACAAGCGCCTCGAGCTCGGCCAGCGTATGCGGGAGGGGTTGCAGCCCCATGACCGCGGCCACCGCTTCAGGGGTAACGAGTGACATGGCGATTCCCGATAAGGTATCAAATGATGCCTGATTATAGGCCAGATGATACCGAACGCGCTACGCGCATGCGACGACTGTCAACCATCGTCATCGCCGATTCTGGCTGGAATCGGACCTGTGTATCGGGCGCACGGGTTCGCGTCATGCCCCCGTTTTGCCTGCGGGAAAATTCCGGAAAAACGGTTAATGCCAATCTGCGAAACAGTCGTCTCTTTTTGCGCGGCCAAATTCGAGATGACTCATCGAAATCCCCGACTGACACGGCATCGGCCCACGCCCTATGCTTTGAAAAACGTTTTCCACGACTCGACGGACAATCGGCCGCGCCACCAAAGGGGCGGGCCGCCGCCCGTCCCGGCGCCCGTCGCCGGTCACGGACAGGCAACAAACTGCGGCGCGACGGGCGCGGCCGCGCATCGGAGACACTCATGCAATCTGCCGTCGTCGGCGCGGTGCGCGCCGCCGCCAGCCGCTACCGCTGGACCGTCTGTGCGCTGCTGTTCTTCGCGACCGTCATCAACTACATGGATCGCCAGATCCTCGGCCTGCTCGCGCCGATGCTCCAGCACGACATCGGCTGGAGCCAGGTGCAGTACGGCCGCATCGTGATGGCGTTTTCGGCGTTCTACGCGATCGGCTTGCTTTGCTTCGGACGCATCGTCGACTGGCTCGGCACGCGCATCTCGTATGCGGTCGCGATGCTGGTGTGGAGCATCGCGGCGATGCTGCACGCGATGGTCGGCTCGGTGATGGGCTTCGCGGCGGTGCGCGCGTTGCTCGGGATCGGCGAGGGCGGCAACTTTCCCGCCGCGATCAAGACCACGGCCGAATGGTTTCCGCGCCGCGAACGTGCGCTCGCAACCGGCATCTTCAACTCCGGCGCGAACATCGGCGCGGTGTTCGCGCCCGCGATCATCCCGGCGATCGCGGTGGCCTACGGGTGGCGCGCGGCGTTCGTGATCGTCGGCGCGATCGGCATCGTGTGGCTCGCGGTGTGGCTGGTGCTCTATCGCACGGCCGACACGCGCGCACTCGCCGACGCATACGACGAGCCGCGCGACGAAGCCGAAGCGCTCGACGCGGCGAACGTGAACGCCGGCGCGCCGCGCTGGGGCGAACTGATCCGCAAGCGCGAGACGTGGGCGTTCCTGATCGGCAAGTTCCTGACCGATCCGGTGTGGTGGTTCTATCTGTTCTGGCTGCCGAAGTGGCTCAACGAGTCGCGCGGGATGGACATGCAGCATATCGGCCTGCCGCTCGTGTGCATCTATGCGCTGACGACGGTCGGCAGCATCGGCGGCGGCTGGCTGTCGTCGGCGTTGCTGCGCGCGGGCTGGAGCGTGAACGGCGCGCGCAAGACGGCGATGCTGATCTGCGCATGCTGCGTGCTGCCGATCGCGTTCGTGTCGCAGGTGCAGAACCTGTGGATCGCCGTGCTGATCGTCGGCCTCGCCGCGGCCGCGCACCAGGGCTGGTCGGCGAACCTGTTCACGACGGCGTCCGACCTGTTCCCGCGCCGTGCGGTCGCGTCGGTGGTCGGCATCGGCGGGATGGCCGGCTCGATCGGCGGCGTGCTGTTCTCGGAAGTGATCGGCCAGGTGCTGCAACGCACGGGACACTACTGGGTGCTGTTCGCGATCGGCGCGCTGGCCTACCTGCTCGCGCTGGCGGTCATGCACGTGCTTACGCCGAAGATGAAGCCCGCGAAGCTCGACGCGTGATGACGTGTCGGCAAACGAACGCGCCGCCCGGAGGCGGCGCGTTTTCATGTGCGGGGCGCGCAAGCGCTGGGTGTCGCGGAGGGCGCGTGCGTCAGCCGACCGCGGCCGTCGATGCGCGCATGATCAGCCGCGGCTCGAACGTCGAATAGCTTGCGTCGGTGCGCCCGGCGAGCGCGTCGATCAGCTTCTGCATCGCGAGCTCGCCCATGTTCTCGCTCTGGATGTCGATGGTGGTCAGCGCGGGCGCCGCGTATTCGCCGTACGGCACGTTGTCGACGCCGGCGACCGACACGTCCCGCGGCAGCTGGAAGCCGAGCGACGCGGCTTCCTTCATGAAGCCGAGCGCGATCAGGTCGTTGTAGCAGATCACGGCCTGCGGACGCTGCGGCCCGAGCATCACGCGCGAGCACGCGCGCTCGCCGGCCTCGGCGGTCGGCGCATGCGCATCGTGCACGTCGAGCGTGAGGCCCGCCTCGGCGAGACAGTCGCGCGCGCCCTGAATCCGTTCGTCGTTCACGCGCGCCGGCCCGAAGCCGAGGTACGCAATGCGCGTATGGCCGAGATTGAGCAGGTGGCGCGCGAGCATGTAGGTGGCGAGCCGGTTGTCGATGCCGACGCTCGGAATCGGCAGGCCGGGGCTGCGTCGCAGCAGCACGAGCGGCTTGTGCAGGTCGAGCATCCAGCCGGCTTCCTCGTCGGGCATCCGCGTGCTGACGATCAGCCCGTCGACGCGCTGCGCGAGCGCCTCGATCAGCGAGCGTTCGCGCGCCTGATTCTCTTCGGTATCGACGAGCAGCAGCGTGTAGTCATGCTGGAGCGCGACGCGGTTCGCGCCTTTGACGACGTTCGTGAAGTACGGGTTGCTGATGTCGAGGATCACGACGCCGATGGTGCGCGTGCGTCCGGTGATCATCGAGCGCGCGAGCGGGTTCGAACGATAGCCGAGCCGCTCGATCGCTTCCTTGAGCCGCGCCTCGACGGCCGGCGAAAAGCGCTGCGTGCCGTTCACGTACTTGGATACCGTCGCGACCGACACGCCGGCTTCCGCCGCCACGTCGCGGATCGTCGGGGAAACTTTTTTCATGAAGAGGGTAACGTTTTCGTTCCGTTGCCCCGGATTGTGGCAGAAAAAGCCGGCGTCCGACCGCCGGTCGATATCGGGAAAGTGCGGATGGCTGCGGGCGAGTTCAAGCATTGACGGTCGGCTTTTGTCCCGCGTATAGTTGGAAAACGTTTTCCGCTTTCGGTCGCTTCCCCGATTTCGGGCAACTTCCCGGACACCCTTCAGGACAGATTCAAGGAGACTCGATGAACGCCTCATCCACCGGCGCACGCAAGCCGTTCGGGCGCCTGCTGCTGACCGGCGCGGCCGGCAACCTCGGCCGCCAGGTGCGCGGCGCGCTGGCGAACTGGGCCGACGTCGTGCGCGTGAGCGACATCGCCGCGCTGGACGACGCGGCCCCGCACGAAGAAACCCGGGTCGTCGACCTGGCCGATCGGCCGGCGGTGATGGAGCTCGTCGACGGCGTCGACGCGATCGTCCATCTCGGCGGCATTTCGGTCGATGCGCCGTTCGACGATCTCGTCGATGCGAACATCACCGGCACGTACAACCTGTACGAAGCCGCGCGCAAGCATGGCGTGAAGCGGATCGTGTTCGCGAGCTCGAACCATGCGATCGGTTTCCATCCGGTCACGGAAGTGCTCGATGCCGATTCGCCGCTGCGCCCGGACAGTCTCTATGGCGTGACCAAGTGCTTCGGCGAGTCGCTGTCGCGCTACTACTTCGACCGCTTCGGGATCGAGACGGTGTGCCTGCGGATCGGCTCGTCGTTCGAGGCGCCGAAGAACCCGCGCATGCTCGTGACGTTCCTCAGCTATCGCGACTTCATCGAGCTCGTGCGCTGCTCGCTGCTGACGAACCGCGTCGGGCATGCGATCGTCTACGGCGTGTCCGACAACCCGGTGAAGTGGTGGGACAACACGAAGGCCGGCTTCCTTGGCTTCCAGCCGCAGGACAGCTCCGCGCAGTTCGCGGGGCTGTTCCCGCTCACCGCGCCAACCGCCGAGTACGACGATCCCGCGCAGCGCTACCAGGGCGGCGGGTTCGTCGTCGGCGAGCCGATGGAGCGCAACGCGAAGTAAGCGCCGCGCACGGCGTGGATCAGCGCAGGATGTCGGTCGCCTTGTGCCGTTCATCCACGCCGTCGATCAGGATCAACGGGCCGCTCGCGTGCCGCGCGCGCAGCGGCTGGATCTGCTGGTACGCGTCCGATTTGTACCATGCGCGGGCGGTGTCGAGATCGGGAAACGCGATCGCGATCAGGTCGCCGCGCCACACGCCTTCGCGCACGTCGGGCCGCGCGCCGTGAATGACGAAATGGCCGTCGAACGGCGCGAGCGTGCCGTCGATGCGCTCGAGGTAGTCGACGATGTCGTCGCACATGTGAACGTCGTGCAGGTGGGCGATGGCGTAGGCGGTCATGGCGGGCTCCGTGGCGTCGATGCGATGCGTCGATGCGATGCGTCGATCGATTCGTTGATCGATGCGGCCATGATCGGTGCGCGGGCGGCGCGCGTCGATTACGTGCGACGTAAGCAAATCCATCCGGCCGAACGCGATGCCGGCCGCGCGCGTTACGCGCGCTTGCGCATCGGCCGCGGGAGCGCGCAGTGCCAGACGCGGCGCTACCGCAAGTGGATGGCGGCGCGGGCGGCGCGTTAGGCGTGAGGGCGATGCGTCGTGCGGCCTGATGCCGGCTCAGACCGGATACGCATCGTCGACCTTCAGGTTCGCGAGCCGGAACAGCGTGCGCAGCGTCTGCGGATGAATGTCGCGGCGCGCGGCGAGCGACGTCAGCATGAAGTCGAGCACCTTCGCGTAACGCAGCAGCACGAGGCAGCGCGCGAGGTCCGCGTTGCCGCCGCGCATGCCTTCGGCGAAGTGGACCATCTGGGTCGACAGCGAGCGCGCCATCTCGAGTTCCATCTGCTGTTTTTCGGTCCATTCGGGCTGCGGCTGTTCGAGCAGTTTCGCGAGAAAGAGCTGGAACGACGTATCGGATGAGTTGGGCAGCGCATCCATGGGAAGCCTCGTTGCTTGCGTGGATCGTTCGGGCGTATCCGGTGGACGGATCCCGATCCGGTTCATGTCCGCGTCGACCGGTGACGCGGGTGTCACTGCAATGCGAATGCAGGTTTCGTACCAGCGGCGCGATCCGATTGTTGAGCAATGTTGACGCGGGGCGCGGCCGCGGTCATCGCGTCCCGCCGGTGCTGGCTTGCGTGGAAAATCGACGAAGGGGTTCATACGCCGCGCGCGGTCACGATCGACCGCGCATCGGGGCCCGGACGGATGAAATGCTTCAGCGATGTAACGTAACGCGTCGTTGAAACCGGTTGCGTGTTTCGGTCGACGGATTGCCGGCATGGCGCGACGCCTGTGTGTTGGCGACGTCCCGCGGCCTCGGGCGGCTGCGCGACGTGCGCCGCGACCACGTCCGCCGCACCGTCGAATGCCGCGACACCTGCGCCGGATGTTTCATATCCGAGACGTTTTCGCGCGCGGCGATCCGGATGCGTAGGCAACGGAGGTCGCCCGCGCGATCCAACTGGCCTTGCGAATAACCGGACAACTGTCCATGGGCAGCCCCGCCGTGTTTGCGAACAATCTCCGTATCATCCCTGCGAGGTTCGACATGAGCGTCCACGCCTTCTTCTCGGCCAACCTGCTGCTGGCCTACACGGCTTATTTCATCGGCACGGCCAGCCCCGGCCCGAGCAATCTCGCGATCATGTCGGTCGCCGCGAACCATGGCCGCAAGGCGGCGCTCGCGTTCGCGCTGGGCGTCATCTCGGGATCGATGTTCTGGGCGACGGTGGCCGCGCTGGGCGTGTCGGCGGCGCTGCTCGCATGGTCGAAGCTGCTGGTCGCGATCAAGCTGTTCGGCGGCGTGTATCTGCTGTGGCTCGCGTTCAAGTCGGGCCGCACCGCGTGGTCGGCCAGGGCGGCCGACACGCTGAAGGCGGCGCCCGAGCAGAAGCTGTCGCGCCTCTACGCGCGCGGCGCGATGCTGCACCTGACGAATCCGAAAGCCATCCTGGTGTGGGTGTCGATCGTCGCGCTGTCGTCGAACGGCGCGGGCGCGTCGCACGGCGCCGTCGTGCCGGGCTGCATCGCGATCGGATGCGTGGTGTTCGGCGGCTATGCGCTGGTGTTCTCGACGGACGGCGCGCGCCGGCTGTACGTGCGCGGCCGGCGCGCGATGGAAGCGTGTCTCGCGGTGGTGTTCGGCGTGGCGGGAGTCCGGTTGCTGGCGTCGAACGTATAGGGCGGCGCGTCGCGAAACGGCGGCGCGCGCATCGACGCGTCGGCGTTCCCGGTCCGCGCGTGGCGCGCACGCGCAAAAAAGCCGCTGCACCGGCGCGGGCAGCGGCTTGTTCCGGGCACCGCGCCTCAGAAAATGAAGCCGGTATTGATGAACTTCGAGTGGTGATCCGACACGATCGAGTCGAGCAGCTGCTTGCTGCCCTCGGTCTGCTTGGCCGCGACCATCGAGCGGATCGAGAAGGCGCGCAGCGCATCGGTCACCGACAGCGTGCCTTCCGCCGAGTCCTTGCGACCCGCGAACGGGAACACGTCCGGCCCGCGCTGGCACTGACAGTTGATGTTCACACGGCAGACCTGGTTCACGAGCGGATCGACGAGCGCGCCGATCTGCGCCGGATCGGAACCGAAGATGCTGACCTGCTGGCCGTGGTCCGACGTCGTCACGTAGTCGAGCGCGGTTTCCACGTCGTCGAACGTCGCGACCGGAATGATCGGCCCGAACTGCTCCTCGCGATACAGCTTCATACCTTCGGACACCGGATACACGACGGCCGGGTAGAACAGCGTCTTGCTGAACTCGCCGCCCGAGTGGTTGACGACCTGCGCGCCCTTGGCCTTCGCGTCGTCGATCGCGTCGGTCATGTACGCGGTGCGATGCATGCCCGGCAGCGGCGTGATGCTGACGCCTTTCTCCCACGGCATGCCGATTTTCAGCTGTTCGAGCGCGGCGGTGAAGCGCTGCAGGAACGCGTCGACGATCGAGCGATGCACGAGCAGCATCTTCAGCGCGGTACAGCGCTGGCCGTTGAACGACAGCGCGCCGAGCAGGCACTCCTTCACCGTGAGGTCGAGATCGGCGTCGGGCAGCACGATCGCCGCGTTCTTCGCGTCGAGGCCGAGGATCGCGCGCAGCCGGTGCGACTTCGGATGCTGCTTCTTCAGGTGATCGGCGACCTTGCTCGATCCGATTAGCGCGAGCACGTTGATCTTGCCCGACGCGAGCATGTGCGGCACGACCACCGCGCCCGGCGCGTAGATCGTATTGATCACGCCTTTCGGGAACGCGTCGCGGAACGCCTCGAGCAGCGGCTCGAACAGCAGCGTGCCGTACTGAGGCGGCTTGAACACCACGGTGTTGCCCATCAGCAGCGCGGGGATCAGCGTCGCGAAGGTTTCGTTCAGCGGATAGTTGTACGGCCCCATGCACAGCACGACGCCGAGCGGCGTGCGGCGGATCTGGCCGATCGTGCCTTCCGCGATCACGAAGCGCGAGTTCGCGTTGTCGAGCTCCTTCAGCGCGTCGATCGTCTGCGTCATGTACGTGACGGTGCGATCGAACTCCTTCTGCGAATCGGCGAGGCTCTTGCCGATCTCCCACATGATCAGGTTCACGACCAGCTCGCGCTGCGCGACCATCCGCTTGATGAAGTCCTGCATGCACGCGATGCGCTGTTCCACCTTCATCGTCGGCCACTCGCCGCGGCCCGAGTCGTACGCGCGCACCGCGGCGTCGAGCGCCGCGTCGCTTTCCGTCTCGCCCATCACCGGATAGCTGCCGATCTCCATCTGCGCGACGCTGCCGTCCGGCTGGCGCACGCACACGGGCGACAGCACGGTCTTGGTCGTGCCGTCCCACGGGCGTAACTCGCCGTCGACCAGCGAGACGCGCTGGTGGATCGGGGCGGCGAGCCGGAACTCGGCGGGGATGTCTTGATAGGCGGGAAACAGCTGCTGCAGGGAGGCGGAATCGGGCATGACGGTCTCGTTTGACAGGTGTCCGGAAAGGACGGGCGATGCGGAATCCTGAGCTGAATGATCCTCGATCCTTGAATCGGCATGATGACGCGCGCACGACGTGACGTCACGCGGCGTCACGCGACGGCATGGCCGAAACACGGACAGGAACCAGTTCCATTAAAAAGGAACGCCGAGCCGATTGCAAGATTTACCGAACGCGATCGTTCGGTGCGTAAGCATTTTGTAGGACTGTTTCCAAATGCCGGAAATAAGCCGATCGGTGCATGCGCAAACGTTTCACGACGGCCGGTTTGGGCGGATAATGGCCACGCGCGGCACAGAAAAAATTGCCCCGGGACCTGAGAGAAAACATACGCAGTGAAGAAATGAGAGAAGGTGCCGCCGCGCTGCCGAAGCGAGGTCGGCTGCCCGGAGCGCCGGGTCGGGGTTGCCCGCCCGGCGCGCACCGGACCTGTCGCGGTACGCCGCGATCACTCGACGTCTTCGTCATCCTCCGCATCGAGATCGTCTTCCTCCCCGTCCCGCCCCGGCGCCGCATACGCGCTTGCCTGTTCCAGCAACCACGCACGAAACGATTCCAGCGGCTTGCTGTGGCTGAGCTCCGTCGGATACACGAGGTAGTACGCCGAATCGCCGACCGTCGCCGCGTCGCACGGCACGACGAGGCCGAGCTGCTGCAACTGTTCCTCGACGAAGAACTTCGGCACGAGCGCGATCCCGAGTCCGGCCGCGGCCGCGCTGATCAGCATCGTGTGGAGTTCGTAGCGCACGCCCTGCATCGTGCGGATGTCCTCGACGCTGTGCGTCTCGAACCATTGCGCCCATGCGCCGGGGCGCGTCGTCGAGTGCAGCAGCGGATACGCGAGCAGATCCTCCACGCGTTCGACCGGCCCGTCGAGCAGCGCGGGCGAGCAGATCGGCACGACTTCCTCGCCGAACAGATAGTCGGACGACGTGCCGGGCCAGGTCGGCTTGCCGTAATGGATCGCGGCTTCGAAGTGCGTATCCTCGAACGAGAACAGGTCGGTGCGGCTGCCCATGTTCACACGCACGTCCGGCGTGCGGTCGTAGAAGCTCTTGATGCGCGGGATCAGCCAGTGCGATGCGAAGGTGGGCAGCACGGCGAGCTCCAGGTAGCCGCCGCCGCTGCCGTGCGCGATGATCGACAGCGTGTCGCGATCGAGCGCCTCCAGCGCGCGCCGCACCTGCGTGCCGTACAGCTTGCCGGCGCGCGTGAGCACGACGCGCTGCTTCACGCGCGCGAACAGCCGCACGCCGAGGCTCGCTTCGAGCGTCGCGATCTGCCGCGATACCGCGCTTTCGGTCAGGAACAGCTCCTTCGCCGCGTGCGTGAAGCTTTCGTGGCGCGCCGCGGCTTCGAAAGCCACGAGCGCACCCATGTTGGGGATCTTGAATTTGCGCATGATTTTGTCTGACGAACGGACCCGCCCGAGGCGGGCCGGCGGACGAGGGCGGGAACCACGAATAATTCCAAAAACTCATCACGTGTCAATTTAATCTCGCTTTACGCCCGGCTGCAACCCTTTGAATAATGCATCCCACGCAAGGTCAGGCGCCCGCTGGGCAGCCGGCCAGCCGAGATGCCGGCACGTTTGCCGGTGGTCCCCCGACACGAGAATCCTGATGCGCAATCCGAATATCGAGAGCCTGCTGACGAAGCTGCTGGGACAGGCGAAGACCGACGCCCTGTTCGCGACCCTGAACATGCCGGCCATCCTCGACGAATGGGAAACCGACGTCGTCACGCGCGCGGAAATCGCCCAGGCGATGAACATGGCGCTGTTCGAAGGGCTGCTCGAACGTTCGGCGAACGGCCGCGCGTACACGGCCGAAGCAATCGAAAACGGCGGCTCGGTTTACTTCGACCACGGCGCGCTGCGCACGGTGCGCTGGCCGCACACGGGCGCGCTGCCGCCGGGCGAAGCCGCGTTCACGCGGATCCTGCGTCCGCTCGGCTTCCGCCTGAACGGCCGTTATCCGCTCGACAAGCTCGGCATGACCGGCCGCGCCTACGCCCATGAAGACGCGCCGGACGAGATCGCGCAGTTCTTCGTCAGCGAACTGCATCCCGAACGTTTCTCGAAGGAATTCCAGCAGGCCGTGACGAACGTCGTGAGCTCGTCGCGCGATCCGCTGTCGCCGGCGGCCGTCGCGTTGCTGTGGGAGATCGAGCGCGAAGGCTGGCTGTCGCTCGACGCCGCGCACGCGCTGCTGCCCGAGATCGTCGGCGCGTTCGCGCGCCAGCACGACCTGCCGAACGAACTCGACTACGAGACGCTGCTGCTCGAATCGGCCGAGATGGCGTGGATCGCGACCGAAGGCAACGCGTTCAACCATGCGACCGATCGCGTGACCGACGTGTTCAAGCTGTCCGACGACGAGAAGGCGAAGGGCCGGCCGATGAAGCCGGAGGTCGAGCGCTCGCGTTCGGGCCGCGTGTTCCAGACCGCGTACCGCGCGGACATCGTCGAGCGCGAGTTCCGCACGCGCGACGGCGGCACGGTGAAGCGCAACGTGCCGGGCTCGTTCTATGAATTCATCACGCGCCGTCGCACGTTCGACCAGGCGGCGCGGCGCTGGGTGACGGACCTGCGTTTCGATGCGGGCAACGCGCAGGGCATCTTCAAGATGACGGCGAACGCGGCGAAGTAAGCGCGACGCACGCAAGACAAACGGGCCGGCGGCTGATGACAGCCGCCGGCCCGTTTGCGTTGCATGAGCGCCTCGCGCGTCAGAACAGATGCGTGACCAGGTAGAACAGCACCAGCACGCCGATCGGTACGCCCAAGAGCCATGCGATCAGATACTTGCCCATGTCGTTATCCTCCGCGTGGCCGCGACGCGGGACGCGTCGCGGCGGTGTGAGGAGACTGACGCGTTACAGCTCGCGATCGAACTCCTTCATTTGCTTCTCGGCTTCGTCGCGCGCGATCCCATAACGCTCCTGGATCTTGCCGACCACATACTCGCGGTTGCCTTCGGCGACGGCCAGGTCGTCGTCGGTCAGCTTGCCCCACTTGGTCTTCAGCTTGCCGGTCAACTGCTTCCATTGACCTTTGATCTTGTCTTCGTTCATGGTGTGCTCCTTGTCGTAAAGGGAGAAAAGTGCGGCGCTAGGCCGCGTGACACCTCAGGCTTTCGCCTTCAGGCCGGATGCGTTGACGTGCTTCACGCCCTTCACCGAGCGTGTCACGGCGATGGCTTTCTTTACCGCGACCTTCGAGTGCAGCACGCCCGTCAGCGTGACGACACCGTCGACCGTCTTCACGCTGATATGCGTGCTCTTCACCCCATCGGTGGTCGCGAGTTCGCTCTTCACCTTGGTCGTGATCCATGTATCGGTCACGGGCTGGTCCGATTCCGCCGTCATGGCTTTGTCGGCCGACGACGCCTGTGCGTGCGCGTTCGTGAGCGGTGCGGCAGCGAGCAGGAAGGCCGCGCTGACGGCGAGCAGCGTCGAAAGGTGCGAGGTCTTGTTCATTGATGTTCTCCTTCGATTGGCGTGGGTGAATGAATGTGAATGGGGATCGCGCCGCGAGTTATCGCGCGATCGGCGTGTCGTAGCCGGGCTCGCGCGGCGGCATGTCCGGGCGCGGCACGTCGGGTGGCCGTGGCACGGGTGGGTCGGTGCCGGGCGACGGTTCGGGCGGATGGTCCGGAGCCGGTTCGGGCCGCGTCGGATCAGGTGTCTGATGCAGCTTCATCGGGTGGTCCTCCTCTGCGGTAGGTCAGCGCGTGAGCGCCGATGCAGTACCAGCGTACCGGCGCGAACGCACGCACACATCGCGCAAATTCACCGGGTTGGCTAGTGCGTTTGCACGGGGACGGAACGGCCGCGCGGGAACGGGAAATGCGCCGACAGACGGGCGATGCGGAAGGACAGGCGCGGGTGCCGCGCTGCGCGCCGCTCGGCGGGATAGCGCACGCTGGCGGCGTGGCACGCGAATGTACTATTGCGCATGGTGCATCCGCGCGTGCCGAGCGCATCGGCGGCACGCGACCATCGCGACAACGCGCCGGGCCGGCGCATGTCGGCGCCTCATGGCGCGGATGCGGCCGAACCGGCAACCATGCAGACGACGTGGACGACCCTTCAATGGACGATCGAGTAAACGAACAGACGCTCAAGTCGCATACCGACCGGCGTCAGCTGTATCAGATCATCGCGGGGCTCACCGAAGGCGTGATCCTCATCGAACCCGACCAGCGCATCGTGTGGGCGAACGAGGCGGCGCTCGCGATGCACGGCGTCACCGAGCTCGACGCGCTCGGCGCGGACGTGACCGAGTATCGCGAGCGCTTCCGGCTGCGCTACCGGAACAACCATCCGGTGGGCGACGGCCACTATCCGATGGACCGTGTGATCGCGGGCGAGGAGTTCAGCGACGTGACGGTCGAAGTGGAATCGGCCGCCGACGAGAACGTGAGCTGGGTCCACCGGATCCGCAGCCTCGTGCTGACGAATGCCGCCGGCGAACCCGACTGTCTCGCGCTCGTGCTGCACGACGCGACCGAATGGGCGAGCGCCGAGGAGCGCTTCGAGCTCACGTTCAACGCGAACCCGGCGCCGGCCGTGATCTGCCGGCTCGACGACCTGCGCTACGTGAAGGTCAATCAAGGCTTCCTCGACATGACGGGCCACGCACGCGACGACGTGCTCGGCCGCTCCGTCTACGAAGTCGATGTGCTCGATCAGGCCGAGCGGCGTGAACTCGCGATCGAGCGGCTCGGCGAGGGCGCGACGATCCCGCAGATGGAGGCCGTGCTCAAGCGCGCGGACGGCGGCACGAAGGCGGTCGTCGTCGCCGGGCAGCCGATCGACATGAACGGCGAAGCGTGCATGCTGTTCACGTTCATGGATCTCGAGCCGCGCAAGCAGGCCGAGCTCGCGCTGCGGCAGAGCGAGGAGTGCTTCGCGAAGGCGTTCCGGATGGCGCCGGTCGCGACCGCGATCGTCACGGCCGACCGCTTCGAGCTGCTCGACGTGAACGATGCATTCGTCGCGATGGCCGGCCATGCGCGGGACGATCTGCTCGGCAAGTCCGCGGACGAGATCGGGTTGTGGGCCGAGCGCGGCGCGCGCCAGCGGATCGACAGCGAACTCGCGCGCGACGGCAACGTGCGCAACGCGGACGTGCAGATCCGCACGCGCGACGGCGACGTGCGCGATTGCGTGGTGTCGGCCGAACCGGTCGCGATTCACGGGCAGGATTGCCTGCTGATCGCGTTGCTCGACATCAGCGATCGCAAGCGTACCGAGATGGAGCTCGTCTACGCGATCGAGACCGCGATGCAGGATGCGTCGTGGTTCAGCCGCACGCTGATCGAGAAACTGGCGAACGTGCGGCGCGCGAATGCGCCGGACGCGGGTGCGCAGCTGTCGGATCTCACCGCGCGCGAGCGCGACGTGTTCGACCTGCTGTGTCACGGCCTCGCCGACAAGGAGATCGCCGGCCGCCTCGGGCTCGCGCCGAACACGGTCCGCAATCACGTCGCGACGATCTACGCGAAGCTCGACGTGCATAGCCGCGGCGAGGCGATCGTGTGGGCGCGCGAGCGCGGAATCGTCGGCGCGGCTGACGCGAACGGCACGCGCGGCGAGAAGGGCGCCGAGAAGGGCGCCGACAGGGGCGGCGCGAACGGCAAGGACTGACGCCGGGCGCAGGCCGTCTCCCCCATCGGTGCGAATGCACCATGCAGGCTGGTGCATCCGCATCTGCCGCGCGCGGCGCGCGGCTGCGATCCTGTCCACTCGGCGGTGCGGCGCGGGCTGCGGCACCGTCGGCTCTCTCCCCAATTCATTGCAGGAGACGACCATGGACAGGAATCGCATCGAAGGCAAGCTCAAACAACTGAAGGGTTCGGTCAAGGAAGCACTCGGCAAGGTGACGGGCGACCGCGAGACGGAGGCGGAAGGCGTGGCGGAACAGCAGGCCGGCAAGATCCAGGAGAAGGCCGGCGAAGCGGCCGACGAGGTGCGCCGTCATACGGGCACCGACCGGCATTGAGCGCCGTTGACCCATCGCGCGAGGCGTCGACGCTGCATGACGCAGCGATGATGCTCGATCGGCATCACCCCGCGCAGCCTTGATCCGAAGGCTCTTGCGCGCGTCCGGCCCGATGTTTCTCCTTCCCGGCCCGCCGTCGCGCGGGCCGGCGCCGTCGACACGCATGGAACTTGATGACAATTCCTCACAACATAGTTCCGATATTTCGTTTGCTGCACGCGTATTGGCTACCCACAATCGGTTCACCTCTTTCGCGCTGACAGGTTCTTCGGAGACGGAACCGCGGTGATCGACCGGCAGGCGACGCGCCTTTGGCGCAGCCCCGGCGACAGCAGAATTCACCGGCACGCGGGAGGTCGCCGCCGCGCGATGGTCGCGCGGCGCACCCGACCCATACAAGAAGGATTGGCCGATGACGTTCCGCATTCGTTCGCTTTCCGGCATTGCCCTGACCGCCGCACTCCTCGCGTTCCAGACGGGCGCGGCCCACGCGCAGGAGACGGTCATCAAGGTCGGCGTGGCCGTGCCGCTGACCGGCGGCGGCGCCGCCTACGGCAAGGACATCGAGAACGGCGTGCGCATGGCCGTCGACGAGGCGAACGCCGCGCATACGACGATCGGCGGCAAGCCGGTGAAGTTCGTCGTCGCGTCGCAGGACGACCAGAGCGATCCGCGCATCGGCGTACAGGCTGCGCAGCAACTGACCGATGCGCAAGTGGCTGTCGTGATCGGCCACTTCAATTCGGGCACGACGCTGCCCGCGTCGAAGATCTACGCGAAGGCAGGCATTCCGATGATCACGCCGTCGGCGACCAATCCCGACATCACGCGCGCCGGGCTCGGCACCGTGTACCGCGTGATCGCCACCGACGCGCAGAACGCCGGCAACGCCGGCGCCTATGCGGCGAGCGTGACCAAGGCGAAGCGCATCGCGATCATCGACGACCGCACCGCGTTCGGCCAGGGCGAAGCCGACGAGTTCGAGAAGGCCGCGAAGGCGAACGGCGGCACGATCGTCGCGCGCGAATTCACGAACGACAAGGCCGTCGACTTCAGCGCGCAGCTCACGAAGATCAAGAGCACGAACGCCGACCTGGTGTTCTTCGGCGGCCTCGACGCGCAGTCCGCGATGCTCGTCAAGCGCATGCGCCAGCTCGGTATCCGCGCGCAGTTCCTGGCGGGCGGCGGCGTGATGAACGCGAACTTCATCAAGCTCGCCGGCAACGCGGCCGAAGGCGCGTCCGTGTGGGAGTACGGTCAGCCGCTGTCGCGTCTCGCGAAGGGCAAGCAGTTCGAAACGAAATTCAAGCAGAAGTACGGCGTCGACATGCTCGCGTATGCGCCGTTCGCGTACGACGCGACGTGGATCGCGATCAACGCGATGCAGAAGGCGAACTCGACGAAGCCGGGCGATTTCAACGGCGCGCTGAAGGGCACGCGCTACGACGGCATCACCGGCACGATCGCGTTCACGAACACGGGCGATCTGAAGAACCCGAGCTCGACGCTGTATGAAGTGAAGAACGCCGCGTGGCAGCCGGTCACCACGCAAACGGCGGACTGAATACCTGAACGCGCGCGGACTTTCGCGGCGACGCCGGACGTGCTGAAATATCCAGGGCGATCGAATGCGATCGCCGCGCATGTCGGGGCGATTCGCCGGGTGGTCCGCACGCACGGCGCCGCGCGTGACGCGGCACGAACAACCTACGGGCGCGGCCGGCTGGCCGCGCCTTTCACGTGCAACTGGAGTCAGTCGTGAGTTCTCAAGTCGTCATCGTCGGCGGTGGTGTGATCGGCAGCTCGATCGCCTATTTTCTGCGCGCTACCGATCCGACGGTGTCCGTGACCGTCATCGAACGCGATCCGACCTATGCGAGGTCGTCGTCGGCGCTGTCGGCCGCATCGATTCGCCAGCAGTTCTCGACGCCGCTGTCGATCGAGATGTCGCTGTTCGGGATCGACTTCCTGCGCACGATCGGCGAGCGGCTCGAGGTCGACGGCACGCGGCCGTCGATCGATCTGCATGAAGGCGGCTACCTGTTCCTCGCGACGCCGGCAGGCGATGCGACGCTGCGCGAGAATCATGCGCTGCAGACGAAGCTTGGCGCCGATATCCGCTTGATGGATCGCGATGCGCTGCGCGCGAAGTTTCCGTGGCTGAACGTCGACGATCTCGTGTCGGGCGCTTATGGCGTCAGCGGCGAAGGGTGGTTCGACGGCTACGGGCTCGTGCAGGCGCTGCGCAAGAAGGCGCAGGCACTGGGCGCGCGCTACGTGCCGGCCGATGTGACCGGCGTCGTTCGCGACGGTCGCAAGGTGACGCATGTGATGACGAGCGACGGCGAGCGCTATGCATGCGACACGCTTGTCAACGCGGCGGGTGCGTGGACGCGCACGCTGTCGTCGATGATGGGCATCGACATTCCCGTGTATGCGCGGCGCCGCAGCATCTTCAACGTGTCGTCGCCGGCGCAGCTCACCGGTTGTCCGCTGCTGATCGATCCGACCGGCGTGTATTTCCGGCCGGAAGGGCGCACGTATATCTGCGGGACGTCGCCGAGCCCGGATCGCGATCCGGACGATCTGCCGCTCGACGAGGTCGATCACGACCTGTTCGACGAGGTGATCTGGCCGACGCTCGCGAATCGCGTGCCGGCGTTCGAAGCGCTGCGCGTGGAGAACTGCTGGTCCGGGTACTACGAGTACAACGTGTTCGATCACAATGCGATCATCGGGTATCACCCCGAGCTCGATAACGTCGTGTTCGCGAACGGCTATAGCGGGCACGGGCTGCAGCAGGGGCCCGCGACCGGGCGTGGGGTGAGTGAACTGATTCTGGGCGGGCGGTATGAATCGCTCGACCTGTCGTCGCTCGGCTGGGAGCGCGTGCTCGAAAACCGGCCGATCGTCGAAAAGAACGTCGTGTAGCGCGGCGTGACCGCCCGGTGTGGGGTGGGCGGGATTCTCCTTGTGTCTCAACCTGATTGGCCCGGCTTTGCCGGGCTTTTTTTGTTCTTCGGGGATTACGAGTGGGGGGCCGGGAGGCGGTCGGCATTCGGGCAGGAGCGGACGGTCGCTATTACGAATACTCGAAGAAGCTCAGTTGCACGCATGCGCTTCATGCCAACAGACCGGGTTCGGCCATCTCCGGCCGTTCGCGCGCGCTGCCGAGCGGGCATTTAGATGTCCTGTCCTATCTGCTTAGCGGACGCTCGCCACAGTGTTCAATTTGTCGCGTTGCCGATCATTGCGAACATCGCCCCGAAGAAGTCAATGTGACCGGCTCGACTGAAGGCTTCGTTTCAAGCTTGATCCGGGGGAATGCAACCGAAACTGCTAGCAAAAGCGATATCAGCGCGAGGCCTGACGCGACATAGACGAACGCCTTCACCCAATGCAGCGTGCTGTCGGGCAACTTTGCGCCCGTCCACACGAAGGCAAGCAACGCGCCATTGATGGCGACGAGAAAGCCGGCTATCGCGTTAAGTACCGTGATCCACTTCCGTGAAAACTCACTGGCGCCGCTCATGCTGCTCGCGAGGGCACATCCCAACGCCACCACATAGCTCCGTCGACTCGTCGCAGAAACGCTTGCTTCCCTCCTTTATCCGTCGGCCAAGAAAAAGATAAATTTGCGCTGGATCTGTGCTCTCAAACCAGCATCGACTGCTGGGCGAAGATGCCCGCCATCGCGCCCTGCGATGATGCCTGGGTGATCGAGGGCAAGAGGGGCGTGGCAAGGTCGCCGGCGGCGTAGATGCCGGGCATGCTGGTTTGGCGGCGCTCGTCGACCTTGAGGGCGATGCCGACGGGCGTATCCATTGTGGCGAGGCCCAGCGATTCATGCAGATTCGCGGACGGCTTGGTGCGCGGATGGGCGAACAGGACGTCGACCGCGACGTTGCGGCGGGTATCGAGATTGACGGTGGTGATATGGCCCTTGTGATGGGCGATCTCGACGATCCGACCATCGACGACAGGTATGTTGCGGCGCGCCAGATCGGCCTGGATATCGGGCGCAATGTCATGACCATCGGCGAAGACAGTCAACTTGTCAGTCCAATCGCGGAACAGCCTGACAGACTGGTGCGACTGCGGGCCGGACCAAACGAGGCCCCAATGCTGGCCGGCGACTTCAAAGCCGTCGCAATACGGGCAGGGCACGATGGACGTGCCCCAGCTTTCGGCAAAGCCCGGAACATCAGGCATCTGGTCGGCGACGCCATAGCTCAGGATCAGGCGGCGCGCCCTAAGGCTTTTGTTATCGTCAGTGACGACGCAGAAATCGTCGATGGCGCCAGACACGCTCTCGGCCCGGGCATCGACCAGCCGGATCGTTGGATAGCGCGCCAGCTGCTGGCGCGCCTCGACCAGGATGTCCAGCGGCGGCTTGTGATCGTGGCCGAGCAGGCCATGCGAGTGGCCGGCAAAGCGGTTGCGCGGCCGGCCGGTATCGAGAACGATGACCTTGCGGCGGGCACGGCCGAGCTGCAGGGCGGCGGCGAGGCCGGCAAAGCTGCCGCCGATGATGATGACGTCATTCATGGTGATCGGCTCCGGGTTGTGGATGGAGGGGGCTGGGCGTGGTGTGCAATATCGTCCGGCGATACGCGCTTGAGACGGTCAGCGAGCAGGGCTTCGGCATTGGCGAGAAAGTTGCCCATGGCTGTATTGACCGGCCGGACAATGCCGCATTCGATATCGCCGGGCGCCCCGGGGGAACCTGATTTGGACAACCGGTTGAAACCAACCCTTGGCTTGCACATTTAAGATACTGCATGGTATCGTAGTGCAAGAATTTGAATACTGTCAAGTACCGGAATTGTCGTGACCGAAAACAGCCAGGGCCGGCGCGGCCGGCCCGCCAACGAGGCGCTTCGCCAAACGATAGTCGACGCCGCCTGCGAACTCTTTGTGGAATTGGGTTTTCAAGCGACGACCATGGACAAGGTCGCCCAGCGGGCGAAGATATCCAAGCTGAGCATCTATCGGCACTTCGAGAACAAGGAGGCGCTGTTCAGCGCGGCCATGGCGGCCCACTGCCATCAGTTTGCACCACAGGCCCTTTTTGAAGGCGTCGACGGTTCGGCCGACGATCAGCTCATGGCGGTGGGATCATCCCTGCTTCGCACGCTGTTGAGCCCCGACGTCCGCAGTGTCGAAGCCATGGTGTTGGCCGACAAGACGAATCAAAAGTCGTTAAGCAAGCTCCATTACGAAGCCGGGCCCGCCCATGTCATCGCCCAAATCGAGGCCGTGTTGCGTCAGTTGCACGCGAAAGCGATTCTGAACGTACCCGATGCTCTCAGGTCCGCCCGCTTGTTTGCCGCGCTTTTCAAAGGATCCGATCTCCTGCTTATCGCGCGCTTCGATGAGGCGAGAGCAAGGGACGACAACGAAATCGAATCCTATTGCCGCTCGGCCGTCGCCATGTTCATCGCCGCACACGGTCGCAGCGACCACGCGGACGGGTAGTCTAGTTACGAACGGATTAGAACAAGGAGATGGCATGGCAGAGAAAAATGTTGATCAGGTAGCCGACTGGAATGGCCAAAGCGGGGAGCGCTGGGTCGCTTACCAGGCCCGGCTCGATGCCATGATGGCTGTGTTCGGCCAGGCCGCGATCGAAGCCGCCGCGCCCGCCACGGGCGAACGCGTGCTGGACGTCGGCTGCGGCGCGGGCGCGTCTAGTCTGGATCTGGCCGCCCGCGTCGGCGCGGGGGGCCAAGTGCTCGGCGTGGACATATCCGAACCGCTGATCCGCCGAGCGCGCGCGCTTGCGCCACAGGATGCGCCGGCGCTGTTCCGGGTGGCCGACGCCAGCAGCGCCGAGCTGCCCGAGGGCGCGTTCGACCTCCTGTTCTCGCGCTTCGGCGTGATGTTCTTTGACGATCCCACAGCGGCGTTCGCTCATATGCGCCGTGCGCTCAAGCCGGGCGCGCGAGTCGCTTTCGTCTGCTGGCGCGGCATGGCCGAGAACGATTGGGTGCGCTTGCCGATGGGCGCGATCAAGGGCATCGTCCCGCCGACGGCGCCGCCCGATCCCGAGGCGCCCGGCCCATTCTCGTTCGGCGACCGGGGGCGCGTGGCACGCATCCTGACGGCGGCCGGCTTCACCGATATCGCTATCGCGCCATTCGATGCTTCCATCCCATTCGGCGAGGGGGAGACGCGGGACGCAGCGATCGACGCCGCGGTAGAGATGACACTCGAGGTCGGCCCGCTGTCGCGCGTTCTCGCTGATCAGCCCGACGACATCCGGGCCCGCGCCTCGGCCGCGGTTCGAGCCGCCTTCGCGGGCCTCCCCGGCGAGCGGTCGATGATGATCGACGGCGCGGCGTGGATCGTCACGGCCCGCAATTCGGCAGGCTGACAGGGATTAACAGCGGAGACGCCCCCGCTCGGTGAAGCGGGGCGTCGGATTGGAGTCCCTTCTGGCTTGGAAGCCGCCATTAGCGAGCTCGTGGCTTTGATGGCATGACCTCCACTCGGACGGGAAACTTACTTCTTCATTGAAGTGGCATGCGAGCTTGATGGTTTCCGCAAAGGCGGCATTGGACAGCGCGCAAGCGACAAGGCTGATCACGATAGCTCTTGACATAGCTATCCCCGGCTTTGATTGACCGGAGTATAAATCGGCCATAGCGAACGGCCCTTGCGCCCCGGGTGCCTGCCGTTCGCGGTGCGGTGCAACGAGCGTCTGAGAAGGGTCGATCTGCGCCGATCGCGCGTTGCGGGGCGGCCGACCGCGTTCGGCCAGAAGGCGACTTTTGTTCGCGGCGCGGCCATGACAATCGGGCGCCAGTACCTCTCCGGAACCGGCCGTTCGAGCCGCCAGAACCCCGACGTCGTCTCAGGGTGGACTACTGCCGACTCACACTTGGGAGGCGGCAATTCATGCACAATGTCGAACCCTCGCCCTTTTGGCGGGAGTCGGCGTTCAAACAGCGTGAGGTTCCGCAGACGATTGTCCGTTCGTTCACACTTTCGCACGAACTGACTGCCCCAACTGAGCTGCGACCCAGCGATAGAGCCACCACTTTTGCTGCCCGCTCCTCACGTGCGTGGGAACCGCGTATAAGCCCTTCAACTCATGCGAACGTTCTTGTTATGCCAGAAGATTTCGAAGTTCACGGCCCGCACGATCATGCAGTAGAGCACCATGCGGCGCATGGAGAAGACCACGGAGCGGCGCGCATCGCCGTGATGACTGCTGTCCTGGCCTGCATCGGTGCGATTTCCGCATACCAGAGCGGTGCGGACGAGAATTTCGCGTTGCTGCACAAGAACGAGGCCGCGATCCAGAAAACCGAGGCAGCCAACCTGTGGGCCTATTACCAAGCGAAGGGCGAAAAGCAGAATCTAGCCGAGCTCGGTGCGGCCTTGAGCCAGGAAGCGTCGCCGCAAAGAAAGCGTTTCGAAGCAGACGCGGCGCGGTATCGCGAAGAGAAGGAGCCGATCCGCAATCGCGCCGAAGCGCTCGAGCAAGAAGTCGTGAAAAGCAATGCTGCGAGCGAGGAGCGGCTACACCGGCACCATCGATGGGCGCAGGCCACTACCATCATCCAGATTTCGATCGCGCTTGCTGCGATCACGATTCTCACGCGGCGGAAATGGATGCAACGCCTGTCGATGGGTGCTGCCGCGATCGGCGTCGTCTTGGCAGGGCTGGCGTTCTTCGGTGTGTAGCGGCCCGATGAGGGGCGTTTGTCGGCCATGAAGCGCCGTTCGCCTGCATGCACATTCGGACACTCGAGCGACCGCTCCAGTCGGCAAACGGCCGTTCCGATGAGAATGATTCAGATCCGTCATCTGCCAAAGCGCTCCTGACCTGCACTCAGGGTGTTCAGAACCCGGTGAATTCTCAACCCGTCGGATTGGCGCTGCGGCGACATGCTACGATCAACGCGATCCGACTTTCATCCTGACGCACAATGACGACAATGTATGAATTGCTCGGTGTGTGCGAGAACGCGACCAACGAGGAAATCAAGCGAGGCTACCGAAAGGCGGCGATGAAAGCGCATCCCGACCGCAACGTCGGGTGCGAAGCGGACGCGCATGCGCGATTTCAGGAGATCAAGGAGGCATACGCGATTCTCTCGGACCCGGAGCTGCGCCGCGTCTATGACACCGCTTACGCAGAGGAAATGCTCCGTCACGCACGGCTTCGCGAAGAAGAGGAGCGCTTGAACGCGGAGCGCGAAGCGGAATATGCGCGGTTCGTGGCATGGGCGATGCGCTTCGCCGAGCAAGGGCACAACCGCGACGTCGTGTTCGGTGTTCTGCTCGGCCGTGATTGCGATGTTCAACTCGCCGAGCGCATTGCCGGCAGCGTGGTCGAGTTGCATGCGTCGCGCCAGCCGGGCGCATCGCCGGACGGTGAGCGTGATGAGCAGATGCCGCAATGCGACGAGAGGGCGACACAGGCGGCATCGGCGCAGGCGTCAAAGAGCGACGCGCGAAGGAGTGGCGAACACGCGCATACGGACTTTTTCAGCGCTCTCTGGCACGGCGTGTTCGGGCTGCGCCGGTGAGCCTTGGCGTGTGACCAGTTCCGCGAACGCAGAACTCGACCGCGATCGGTGCCAATTTCGGGGGAGGTTTTTTTGATCGACTGCTTCATGAGTTGACGGCTAATTGGGCGGTATTCGGCCACTTTCGGTCGTTCAACCGCGCGCTCAGGCGGACGTTCGGATGTCCGTTGCGCCTTGGATAACGGTTGTTCCCTCGGTCGCGTCGCTACTTGATGGGCTTCAACAGCCCGCTGTCGGGCAAGCTCCAGATTCGTCCAGCACTGCTGGTCGACCAAGCCGGATGTGCTCGTGATTACCCATCACGAGCATCAAGCGATCGGGCAACCCGAAAGCCAAGATCATCGATTGCAAACGTCGGATGGCTACGACGTCGATTCGTCGCAAGGCAGCCTCGTTCGGCATCCGCCCATCCGCCGCCACGAAACACGCGATACGAACCATAGACTTCCGGGTCGTATAGATCGGCGCACCACTCCCAAACGTTTCCTAGCGTGTCGAAAAGCCCCCAATCATTTGCTTGCTTTTGACCCACCTCATGCGTGTGGCCCCCCGAGTTTTCTCTATACCAGGCTATATCGCCGAGTTTGCCGTATCTCGGACCATTTGTTCCGGCGCGGCAAGCGTACTCCCATTCAGCTTCGGTGGGCAGGCGATAGCCGTTACTTTCCGGGACAAGAGAAGCCCCCGTTCCATCGCCATGAAATTCATAACAGTCGAGAAGGCCGGCTGCCTTTGAAAGCATGTTGCAGAACCGGGTGGCATCAATCCAGGATACGTTGACTACTGGACATTGCGCGGCGACATGCGACGATGGCCATTGTCCGGTTACCGCAGCATATTGCGCCTGCGTGATGGGATAGCGGCCGATCAAAAAATGCGGCAGCTCGACAGACCATCTACGGCCAATTCTGTCGTCCCTCAATGCAATCGTTCCTGCGGGAACGCGTATCGTTTGTATATCGAGTGTTTCAGACAGATGTTCCGTTTTCCTCATGGCAATAGAAACTGCTTACAGCGACAAAGGCCTCCAACGCAGTATCTAACAGAGCTTACCTCGCCTTCACGGAAGCAGCATGAGGCGGGAGCGAGGTGCGCCAAAACGAAGGATGCGTTGGATCAAATGCGCGCGCGTTCGATAGCCCGGCGAAGCTGACGTCGCGCGAGCGACTGTTGTATGTTGAACGCCGTCATTGTCGTCGAGCTGGGGCGACGGGCCGAAGTGGGTCGGCATCCGCCAGTCGGCCGCCGCCCCGATGCCAACCGACCGGGTTCGGCCAAAAGCGGCCGCTCACCTCATATGATCGAATGACGCCTGTCTCGCAGGTAGCAGACTTTTCCTAATACCCCAAGGCGGCTAACCTCACACGGTAACGGGAAGCAGCGGGTGAGACGAGCAGGGGAAAAGTCGGGTGCTGGTCGTCGCTAGTTGCAGGCAACCCGATACGGTGCCCGGGAGAAAACGTTAGGACCACTCCGCTGGCGTGCAGCCCGGCCCGCCGGATCGGCAATGCTCGCATCCATTCAAAATTGCCGCTGAACTGTCACTTCGGATCCGTCGCTCACTGCAGGTAGCGGGCGCGCTGCTTTGCGACATTGCATGGTTCATTACCCGATCCAAGCGCAAGTGCGTACGTGCGAGCCGATTCCGAGAGACGGTAGCTTGCCGTGACACCGACGAAGCTCACGTCGAGGATCGACTTTTCGACCAGTTGAGCAATGCAGTCGAGCGCGGTCGTGCGGTCGACACTGTCGTCGCAAACGACGGAGTACGCCGAATCCAGCGTGAACGCATGGTCAAACCGTGCGATGCGACGAACGACGGCCTGTTCGTTGTGCGTGAGCCGCTGGAAACTCCAGTCAAATGCGGCGCGCAATGTTCGGTGTCGCGGTTGCGCCGTGCGATAACCGCCTGCGAGAAGCAGAAAGCGTTCTTCGAGACGCTGGTGCACCCCTTCGATACCCAACACGGACGCACGCCCGGCGGCGAGCTCGATCGCAAGAGGAAGCCCGTCGAGCCGGCGACAGATTTCAGCGACGAGCCTGAGTTGATGCTCGTCGTCAACTCGCACGCCGCATCGGCTTGCGCGCTCCAGGAACAGCTCGACGGCAGGCGACTGCATCAGCTTGTCGCGGCACGACTCGTCTGCCGGTAGCGCTAGCGGTTCGACGCGGAACACAGTCTCGGGCGCGATGCGAAGGCGCTCGCGGCTCGTGAGCAGCACGCGCAAGCCATGCCATTGGCCGATCAGCCGTTCCACGAGGTCCGCCACCTCGTCAACGATGTGCTCTGCATTGTCCAGTACGAGCAGTGTACCGGCGGGCCGCGAGGGCGCGGGCCCGATCTGCGAGACGGCCGCGAGCGATCCCGCTTCCTCGAGGTCGATGAATACGACATCTGACGTGCCGGCGGCGGTCGTGCGGTGCGCATGTTCAATGGCGAGGCAAGTCTTGCCGACGCCACCTGGCCCCGTCAGCGTGACCACGCGGCTGAGCGCAAAGCGACCCTCAATTTCATCAAGAGCCGTGGCGCGACCGAGCAGCGTTCTTCTGCCCGGCAATCGATGCCTCGGCGGGGTCATTGTATCCGCGTTGCGGAAGAGCGGCGCATGCCGCTCAGTCGGTACGTCGCGTCCGGGCTCCGCTGACATGCCGTGGAATACCTTGAATCGGTAGCCGCGCCCCGGTACGGTGTCGATCAGTTGACGATGGTCGCCGAGCGCTTTACGGACCGCGCTCAGATGCACATGGATGTTGTTTTCTTCGACGAACACACCGGGCCATACGGTGTCCATCAGTTCGTCCTTGGACACGATGCGCCCGGATGCAAGCACGATCACCGATAGAATGTCGAACGCGCGCGAGCCGAGCGGCACTTCGCGTCCCGCCTTGCACAGCGCACGCATGCCGAGGTTCAGTTCGAATTCCCCCAGCGCGATGACGGAATGCTCGGGGGTACTTCGATACTGCGGCCTGGCCGGCTGTTCCATCACCGTGTTCATAAGCATCGTCTGACAAAGTGTGAATGGGTTGCACCTGCCGGCGGGGCTCGGTGCGCGTGAGTTTCGCACCGTCATCTTATGAAGCGGCGGCTTTTCGGAGCGTTGCGATACCGTTAACGTTTGTTAATGTGCGCGGTCGGATGCCGCCGAGCCCCGCTGGCAAACGGCGGCAGGTAGCCCACGCGCGCCTTGATTAAAAAAATTTAATACGGCGCGGTCGCTTCATCTGTCCCGACGAGGCGATAATGAAAGGTCAGCGCGACGGTGCACTATTTCGCCCGACCTGCACACGTCGGCGGCCTTTCTGTCAGGTCGCACACGACGCGTGACCGACGGGCCGCGAATCCAGAAATGAAAATCCTCTTGGTCGAAGACAATCAGCAGGTGGCGGGCTTTCTGAAGAAAGGCCTGCTTGAAACCGGCCACGTCGTCGATTGGGCCGACAACGGCCGCGACGGCATGGCGCTCGCGATCGGGGAATCCTACGACGCGATCGTGCTCGACCGCATGCTGCCCGGCGGTATCGACGGACTCAAGATCGTCGCGGCGCTGCGCGCGGCGGGCAGCAAGGTTCCCGTGCTGATCCTCAGCGCACTCGACGAAGTCGACGAACGGATTCGCGGGCTGAAGGCGGGCGGCGACGATTACGTCGTCAAGCCATTTTCGTTCGGCGAGGTCGTTGCGCGGCTCGAAGCGCTCGCGCGGCGTTCGCAGGACAACGGCTTCGACACGAAGCTCAAGGTCGGCGATCTCTGCATCGACCTGCTGTCGCGGAAAGTAGCGCGCGCGGGCAATGCGATCCTGCTCAAGCCGCGCGAGTTTAAGCTGCTCGAATATCTGATGCGCCACGCAGAGCAGGTCGTCACCCGCACGATGCTGCTCGAAAACATCTGGGAATACCATTTCGATCCGCAAACGAACGTCATCGACGTGCACGTGAGCAAGCTGCGCCAGAAGATCGACACGGGCTTTGACCGCTCGCTGCTGCGGACCATCCGCAACGCGGGCTACATGCTCACTGCCGCCGACTGACCCAGAGCGTCTCGCGAGATAGGAATCATGATGCTGACGGGCTACGACGTAACGACATTGAGCGACGATGGTCAGTTCGTGCTGTCGCGCCTGACGAGCCCGGGGGCGTCGGACAGCTGGCTGACGGTCACGTTGTCGGCATCGCAGCCGCAGCCGGAAAGCCACGAGCGTCTGGAGCACGCGTATCAGTTGCGCGGCATGCTCGACGGCGCGCATGTCACGCGGCCTCACGCGCTGCTGCGCGACGAGCGCAACGCGACGCTCGTGCTCGAGGATCCGGGCGGCAGATCGCTTCGCGTGGCGCAAGCGGGGCCGTTGCCGATAGGCCTGTTCCTTACCCTTGCCGTCAACCTCGCGTCGGCGCTGCGCTCCCTGCACAGCCGCGGCCTCACGCACAACGACATCCGGCCGGGCAACATTCTCATCGACGATGCGACCCAGGCCATCGCGCTGACGGGTCTCGGCCTTGTCTCCCGTGCGCCGCGCGAGCGTCCGCGCGACGGCCCGCCCGCGATCGCCGTCGAAGCGCTTCCCTATCTGTCGCCCGAACGCACGGGGCTGATGAACCGCTGGTCTGACTCGCGTGCCGATCTGTACTCGCTCGGCGTCGTGTTGTACGAAATGATGACGGGGAAGTTGCCGTATCGGGCCGCTTCGGCGGCGGAATGGCTGCATTGCCATACGGCGCAAGTGCCCGTTCCAGTGGACGAATGCATCGACGGCGTGCCCGCGCAACTGAGCGCGATCGTTGCACGCCTGCTGTCGAAGGACGCCGCGCAGCGCTATCAGACCGCAGCAGGGCTCGAACACGATCTGCGGCGCTGTCTCGACGCATGGCGCACATCGGGCAACGTCGAGGCGTTCGCGTCGGGTGCCTCCGATGCGCCCGATCAGCTGCAACGGCCGTTTCGTCTTTATGGACGCCAGAAGCAGCAGCACAAGCTCGAAGCCGCGCTGGAGCGCGTCGTGCAGAGCGGCGAGACTGGCGTGGCGTTGGTGTCGGGCTATTCGGGCATCGGCAAATCGACGCTCGTGAGCGGGTTGCGCATGACGCCTGCTGCGTCACGCGGATGGTTCGCATCGGGCAAGTTCGAACGCTACAAGCGCGACATTCCGTACGCCACGCTCGCGCAGGCGTTCCAGACGCTGATCCGCGAGCTGATCGACGACGGCATGCGCACACACGCGGACCTGCGCCAGCGCCTGCACGATGCGCTCGGCGCGAACGGCCAGCTGATCGTCGATCTGATTCCCGAGCTGGAGGCGATCGTCGGGCCGCAGCCGCCCGTGCCCGAACTCGCGCCGCAGGAAGCACGCATGCGCTTTCTCGCCGTGTTCACGCGTTTCATCGCTGCGTTCCCGTGCGACGGCCAGCCGCTCGTGCTGTTTCTCGACGACCTGCAATGGAGCGACGCGGGCACGTTCAGCGTACTCGAACAGCTGTGCGGGCCGGGCGCGCGCAACGTGTTCGTGGTCGGCGCGTATCGCGACAACGAAGTGGGCGTCGCGCATCCGCTCAGACGCACAGTCGATCTGATCCGGCAGACGGGCACGCGCGTCGACGAAATCATGCTGACGCCGCTGCAACCTGACGACGTCGCGCATCTGATCGGCGACGCCCTAACGACCACGCGGCCCGAACTGGAGGGCCTGAGCCGTCTCGTGTTCGAGCGCACGGGCGGCAATCCGTTCTACGTCGTGCAGTTTCTGCAATTTCTCGCCGACGAGCGTTTCCTCGCGTTCGATCTCGACTGCCGCATCTGGACGTGGGACAACGAAAGGCTGCGCGAAGCGCGTTTCGCGGACACCATCGTCGATTTGATGGTCGGCAAGATCGAACGGTTGCCGCGCGGCACGCAGGCGTTGCTCGAACAGTTCGCGTGTCTGGGCGGCCGCGCGACGTCGCCGCTGCTCGCGCGCATCAGCGGCCTGGACGAGGCGCAGGTGGCCACGACCCTCGCCGATGGCGTCGAGGCCGGCCTGCTGTACAGCAGCCGCGAAGGCTATGCGTTCGTGCACGACCGCGTGCACGAGGCAGCGTATGAACTGATCCCGCCGCAGTTGCGTGCGCAGGCGCATCTGCGGATCGGCCGGATTCTCGCGGCGCAGCCGGCTACGGACGAAGCGCGCAGCATCTTCGAGATCGTCAACCAGTACAACCGCGTCATTCCTCTACTCGACGATCCCGCCGAACGCGCGCGGGTGGTGGACTTCAATCTCGAGGCGGGGCAGCGCGCACGCGCGTCGGCGGCGTACAGCTCGGCGCTCGCGTACCTGTCGACGGGCAGCGAACTGCTCGGCGAAGCAGGCTGGGACGCGGACTATGCCCGCAAATTCCAGCTGGAATGCCAGCTCGCCGAATGCGAGTTTCTGACGGGCGCCATGGAAAGCAGCGAACGACGGCTGTCGATGCTCGACACGCGCGCGCGCACGCTGGCCGACCGCGCGGCCGTCACGTTTCTGCGCGTCACGCTCTACACGGCGCTCGATCGGATGAACCTCGCGGTGCAGACCTGCCTCGACTATCTGCGGCATGTCGGCATCGACTGGAATCCGCATCCGGGCCGCGATGCGGCGCGCGAAGAATACGACACGCTGTTGCGGGGCATCGGCGGCGCGCCGATCGAAACGCTGGTCGATCTGCCCTTGCTCGACGATGCCGGACTGGCCGCGACGATGAACGTGCTGACGGCCGTGTTGCCGCCCGCGTTCTTCAGCGATGAAAACCTCGTGTGTCTCGTGCTGTGCCGGATGGCGAACCTGAGCCTGCTGCACGGCAACAGCGATGCGTCGTCGCTCGGCTATGCGTATCTCGGCATGGTCGCGGGTCCGCTGTTCGACGACTACGACGCCGGCTACCGCTTCGGCCAGCTCGGCCTCGCGCTCGTGGACAAGCGCGGGCTGGACCGTTTCAAGGCGCGCGTCTACATGTGCTTCGCGTATCACGTGACGCCGTGGACGCAGCCGATCCGTACCGGTTTGCCCTTGCTGCGCCGCGCGTTCGAAGTCGCGAGCGAAGGCGGGGACCTGACCTACATCGGCTTCAGCAGTTGCTGCACGGTCACGACGCTGATCGCCGCGGGCGAGCCGCTCGCGGAAGTCGAGCAGGAAGCGCAGCGTCGCCTGCAGATCGTTCAGGCCGCGAAGTTCGGCCTCATCGTCGACATCATCACCGCGCAACTCGCGCTGATTCAATCGTTGCGCGGCAACCTCGACGCGCATGACACGCTTCCCGATCGCTTCGATGACGCGGCGTTCGAGCAGCGCCTCGACGGCGATCCGAGTCTCGCGATCGCGGCGTGCTGGTACTGGATCCGCAAGCTGCAGGCGCGCTATCTGGCCGGCGATATCGAAGGCGCGATGCATGCGGATAGTAAGGCGTCGCCGTTGCTGTGGACATCGTCGGGTCATTTCGAAATCGCCGAGTATCAGTTCTTTGCGGGGCTCACGCGCGCAAGCTGGCACGACGGCGCGCCGGAAATCGCCAAGGCCGGGAATCTGGACAAGCTCGCCGCGGATCAGCGGCAGCTGGCGCTGTGGGCCGAGCACTGCCCGAGCAACTTCAGCAGCCGCGCGGCGTTGATGAGCGGCGAAATCGCTCGCATCGCGGGCCGCGAGTTCGAAGCGATGAACAGCTACGAAGAAGCGATCCGTCTCGCGCGCAAGCATGATTTCCCGCACGACGAAGCGCTCGCGCACGAGATTGCCGCGAAGTTCTATCTGGCGCGCGGCTTTACGACGACGGCGGCCGCGTATGTCCGCAACGCGCGCCGCGCGTGGTTGCGCTGGGGCGCGATCGCGCGCGTGAAGTCGCTCGATCGGCGTTATGCTGAGCTGCTGCGCGAGCCCGTCGAGCAGGCGCCGGCGCCCGGCGTCGTCGCCGAACAACTCGACGTCGATACCGTGGTGAAGGCGTCGCAGGCGATCTCCGGCGAACTGGTTCCCGAGCGTCTGATGCGCACGCTGATGACCATCATGCTCGAACATGCGGGCGCGCGGCGCGCGCTGCTCGTGCTGCCGCGCGCCGACGCGTTGTGGATCGAAGCAACCGCGGTGGCGGCGCGCGAAGGACCGGAAGTGCGCTTCGGCAGCAGACCGGTGAATGCGCAGGATCTGTCGAGCGCCGTGCTGCTCGAAAGCATTCGCACGCAACGCGCCTTGCTGATCGACGATGCATTCTCCGACCAGACCTGGTCGACCGACGAGCATTTCGCCGCGCAGCATTCGCGTTCGGTGCTGTCGCTGCCGCTCGTCAAGCAGTCGAAGCTGATCGGAGTGCTGTATCTGGAGAACGAACTCGCGCCGGGCGTGTTCACGCCCGCGCGTCTCGCCGTGCTCAGGCTGCTTGCGTCACAGGCGGCCGTGTCGCTCGAAAATGCGTCGCTCGAAGAGAAGCATGCCTTGCTCGCCGAGAAAGATGCGCTGCTGCATGAAGTGCATCATCGCGTGAAGAACAATCTGCAATTGATCAGCAGCCTGCTGAATCTTCAAGCGGAGCGCGTGACGGACAAGGCCGTTGCCGAACTGTTCGCCGACAGCCGCAATCGCGTGCGCTCGATGGCGATGGTGCACGAGAACCTGTATCGCGCGGGCAACTTCGCGCGCATCGCGATGACGGCGCACGTGAAGACGTTATGCGGTCATCTGGCACGCGTCTACGACATGGGGCGACTGGGCGTCGACCTGCAGATCGACGTCGACGACATTCAGCTCGACATGAACCGCGCGGTGTCGTGCGGTCTCGTCATCAACGAACTGGTGTCGAATGCGCTCAAGCATGCGTTTCCGGATCAGCGCGGCGGCGTGCTCAAGGTCGAACTCAAGGCGATCGACGACCAGCGATGCGCGTTGATCGTCGCCGACGACGGCGTCGGCCTCGCGCCCGACTTTTCGTTCGAACGCGATGAAACGCTCGGCTTGCGCCTCGTTCACGACCTCGTGCTGCAATTGCGCGGCCGCGTCGATATCGCGCAGCAGCACGGCACCACTTTCACCATTCATTTCAATGCAGCCGAACGTTGACGGCCACACGCCATGACCAGCGCGAAAATCTTGATCGTCGAGGATGACCGCATCGTTGCACGCGATATCGCGCAACAGATGACCCGCGCGGGCTATGTCGTGATCGGCAGCGCGGGTAGCGGCGAAGAAGCGCTCGCGCTGGTCGACACGCTGCCCGCAGACAGCAAGCCGGATCTGGTGCTGATGGACGTGCGGCTCGAAGGCGAACTGGACGGCATCGACACCGCGCGGCGTATCCGCGAAGCGCGCGACATTCCCGTCGTGTTTCTCACCGCCTATGCGGACGAAGAGACGATCCGCCGCGCGACGGCAGCGGAACCGTACGGCTACGTGCTCAAGCCCTTCGACGACACGCAGTTGCGTACCGTCGTCGAAATGGCGCTTTACAAGCACAGCGCCGAGCGGCGTTTGCGCGAGAGCGAGCAGCGCTATGCGATCACGCTGTCGAGTATCGGCGACGGCGTGCTGTCGACCGATGTGGATGGCTTCGTCACCTTCGTCAATCTCGCCGGCGAAGCGCTGACGGGCTGGTCGCGCAGCGAAGCGACGGGACGGCGGCTATGCGAGGTTTTCCGTCTGCACGATGAGAACACGTGCGCGCTGATCGACGATCCGATGGCCGCCGTGCTGCAAACCGGGAGCGACGGCGGGCTGCCCGCGCGCGCCATTCTGCGCGCGCGCGGCGGCAGCGACCTGCCGGTCGAATGCACGGGCACGCCGATGACGGACGAACGCGGCGTGCGGCAGGGCATCGTGATTGTGTTTCGCGACGTGACGCAAAAGCGCCGCGCGCAGGAAGCGGAAATTCTTCGTGAGACCAATGCGCGACTCGAAATGGCGATGTACGGCTCGAATGTCGGCGTGTGGGAAATCGACATGCCCGAAGGCGATCACAAGCGCGGCTTCGCTCGCTATTCGAACATCTACGAGTGGCTCGGCTTCGACACGCCGCAAGCGCGCCTCGATTACGAAGCGTATATGAGCGTGCTGCATCCCGATCATCGCGACAGTACGGATTGCGCGGTCGCGTCGTTCCTCGAAAGCGGCGCAGGCTTGTTCGAACTGGAGAACCGGCTGCGGCATCGCGACGGCAGCGACCGCTGGGTGCTGGTGCGCGGCACCGCGCGCCGCGACGCGACGGGCAAGCCGGTGCGCTTCGTCGGCAGTCTGGTCGACATCACGCAACTGAAAATGACCGAGCAGGCGCTGCGCGCGAGCGAAGAGCGCTTTCGCGGCACCTTCGAAAACGCCGCGGTCGGCGTCGCGCATTGCGATCTTGATGGGCGCTTTCTGCGTGTGAATCATCGGTCGGGCGAGATCGTCGGCTGGCCGCGTGACGCGTTGCAACAGCGACGGCTGCACGAGCTAATTGATGATGATTTCAGCGTGGCGAGCATTGACCGGTTCCGCCTGCTGACGGAAGGCAAGCTCAAACATTATTCGGAGGAAGTGCCGCTTGTCAGGTTCGACGGGGAACGCGTGTGGGTAACGCTGTCGGTTGCGCTTCAGCACGACGCGTCAGGTCAGACGACCCACGTCATCGTGATCATTCAGGACATCTCCGCGCGCAAGGCGCTGGAAGACACGGTGCGCGTCGCGAAGGACGCGGCGGAAGCGGCCAGCCGCGCGAAGGACCAGTTCCTCGCCAACATCAGCCATGAACTGCGCACGCCGCTCAACGGCATTCTCGGCTATGCGCAGATACTGCAGCGTGACGCGCGGCTCGACACGCGCCAGCTGGCGAGCGTCGGTGTGATTGAGCAGAGCGGGCAGCATCTGCTGACGCTGATCAACGATATTCTCGACTTCGCGCGTCTGGGCGCTGGCAAGCTGGAACTGCAGGTCGGCGAAGTGTCGCTGCGCGGGTTTCTCGAGACGATCGCGGAAATCGTCGCGGTGCGCGCGCAGCAAAAGCGCCTCGTGCTGAACTATGTGGCCGCGCCGGATCTGCCTGCCGTGGTCCGTGTCGATGAGCGCCGGCTACGCCAGGTGCTGCTCAATCTGCTCGCGAATGCCGTCAAGTTCACCGACCACGGCGGGGTCACGCTGTCGGTCAGCCGAGGCGCGGAGGGGCGCCTGCGCTTCGAGGTGCGCGATACCGGTATCGGCGTGAGCGCCGACCGGCTGGAAGCGATCTTTCAACCGTTCGAACAGGCGGGCGATCACACGCGGCGCAGCGGCGGCGCCGGGCTGGGTCTCGCGATCAGCCGGCAACTCGTCCGCATGATGGGCGGCGAGATCGAAGTCACAAGTTCGGCCGGCGAGGGCAGCGTGTTTGGTTTTGAACTGGATGCGCCCGCGTCGGCGGCGGGGCTGGGCGAATGCGTACCGCGTCTTCAGGCGGGCAGCCTTGATGGCGCGCGCCGGGTCATTCTGGTGGTCGATGATGTCCCCGCGAACCGCACGCTTCTGGCGGAAGTGCTGGGACAGGCGGGCTTTCGTGTGATCGAAAGCAGCGATGGGCGGGATGCGCTCGACAAGGCTGCAGCGTGCGCGCCCGAACTGATCGTTCTCGACACGGTGATGCCCTTGATGGGCGGCATAGAAACGCTGCACCATCTGCGCCGTTCGCCAGCACTGGCAGCGACGCCCGTGATCGTCGTATCCGCCGACGCCTCCGAACAGAACGCACGCGCGAACATCGACGCGGGCGCAAACGTATTTCTCCAAAAGCCGCTCAATCTCGACCGCCTATTAGGCGCGATCGCAATGTTGCTCGGCCTGGTTACACAGCAGGGAGCCGACCCATCCTGCGAAGCTTGCCGGCCGATGATCATCCCGCCGCGCGAGGAAATGACGGCGCTGCACCGCTATGCGCTGCTCGGCTCGATGCGCGACATCAGCCGGCTCGCCGATCGTCTTGTGAGTTCGCATGAAAAGTATGAACCGTTCGCCGCGCGTTTGCGGCAACTTGCCATGACCTACGAATCGCAGGCCCTGCTTTCGTTGATCGAACATCATCTGAACAACGAAGGGAGTTGACGATGCGAGAGCACAACAAAGACGCGCCCGTCGTGCTCGTGGTCGACGACACGGCGGCGAATCTGGCGCTCGTCGTCGATACGCTGGAAGCCGAAGGGCTGAGCGTGGCCGTCGCGCGCGACGGCCACGAAGCGCTGCGCCGCGCCGAACTGGTCAAGCCCGACCTGATCCTGCTCGACGTGATGATGCCCGGTCTCGACGGTTTCCAGACCTGCCGCGCGCTCAAGGACAATCCCGTCACGCGGGATATCCCCGTGATTTTCATGACCTCGCTGACGCAGATCGAGGACAAGATCACGGGTTTCCGCGTCGGCGCGATGGACTTCGTGACCAAGCCGCTGCAAATGGAAGAAGTGGCCGTGCGCGTGCAGATGCATCTGAAGCTGCATGCATTGCAACGCTTGCAGCAGGAACAGAACGCGAGGCTCGAAGAAGAGATCAAGACGCGCGTCCAGGCGCAGGACGCGTTGATCGAAGTGCTGGACGGCGTTCGCAATGTGTCGAACGCGATTGCGCACGATCTGCGCACGCCGCTCACCGAACTGCGTTCGAGACTCGAGGTGCTGCTGCTCGGGCTGCGCAAGAAGGGCGACGAAGACACGCTGGGCCAGCTCGAAGTGGCGATGGCCGACGTGGACCGCGTGATCGGTATTTTCAATGCGCTGCTTCGTCTCGCCGAGATCGATGCGGGCGTGCGGCGCTCGGGTTTTGTCAAAAGCGACGTCGTGACTATCCTGTCGGATGCCGTCGAGTTCTATCAGCCCGTCGCGGAGTTGCGCGGCATTTCGCTGACGCTGTTGCTATGTTCGGAAAGGGAGGTGCTGGCCGACGTCGACCCGTTGCTGCTTGCGCAAGCGATTGGTAACCTGATCGACAACGCGCTGAAGTACGCGCAGGACAACGGCGAGGTCGAGGTGTCGCTGTGTGAGCGTGACGACCGTATCGACGTCACGGTGTCGGATGACGGACCCGGTATCCCGCTCGCCGAACGGTCCAAGGTGACAGAGCGGTTCTATCGCGGCGACCGAAGCCGGGGAACCCCTGGCGTCGGACTCGGGCTCGCGCTCGTCAAAGCGGTGGCGACGCTGCACCATGGTTTTTTGGAGTTCGCTGACAACGAGCCAGGCCTTGCTGCCACCATGACGATCCTCCGGTTCAGCTAGTTGGGAGCCACGGGGTTCAAGAGGGCCATTTCAGAAAATGCGTACCCCGCTGCGGTACAAGTGCCACCGGCAGGCTGCAACGTCGATCAGTTCAGTCGCTCCCGCGGACGTCTGCAAACCGACACATTGCTGACGTAGAAGCGAGCCTCGTCGAACGGCGGCGATGGGTCGGAAACCGACATCCGCGAAAATCTACAGCGCGTCTTTTTCGTTATGGCTCAGACGCAGCAGCTGCTTTTGACCCGCACGCACCTCACGCCAGCAAGCACGCGATCAGATCATGCGTCGTGCGCACCTCGTACTTCCGCAGCAAGCTCGCGCGATGGATGTCGACCGTGCGCGGGCTGATGTTTAGTTCCTTGCCGATCTCCTTGCTCGTCAGGCCGTGAACCAGGAATGCCGCGACGTCGCGCTCGCGATCGGTCAGCGTGCTCGTGACGTCGGGATGCTTTGCGCTCTCCGACAGGTCCGTGAAGGTCCAGACGGCCAGCTCGAAGGGCCGCTTCGAGTTGTATCCGAAGCCGCACACGGTGACCCAGAAATGGCTGCCGTCGACACGGCGCATGATGCGATCGTCGCTGAACCCGGCATGTTTCGCGAGCAGCGGCGCGAGGCGCCGGCCGGTCGTCGCGAAGTCCTTCTGCTGCGGATACAGCTTCGCGAACGACTGGTCGACGATGTCGTCACGGGTCGCCCGGAACAGCTGCAGCGCCTTCTCGTTGCACTCGACCATGATGCGCTCCCTGGCCACGATCGCCGCGACGGGCAGATGTCGGAAGAGATCTTCGTAATCGAGACGGGGCGTCGTGTCGGTCATGTTCGGCAGCTTGTCGACGGGCCCGAACCGCGTTCGGGCCAAGGCTATCGGGCAGGTTCGCTCCTGCCGGATTGTAGCGCTTGCCGAACACTCACCCGACTTGAAAGACGCAGCAATCGTGTCCTTCGCCCGCGCACTGGACTTCGGCCGAGTGCGCGCGCGGGCCCTTGCCCGCCGGGTCGGCCGCGGTGTCGTTGACCCAGTCCATCGCGCCGGCGAACCAGCCCGAAAACATGTAGCACAGCTTGCCGTGCTTGTCGGGCTGGGCGAGCACGAACGACGAATGGTGCAGATGGATGCGCGCATGTGACGTCGCCGGATCGGCTTCGACGAGGGTGAACAAGCCCCAGCCGCGCTGCGACAGCCGCTTCAGATAATGCTCGAACACGGCCATGCCGCTGATGCCGTGCTGCTTAGCTTCCTTGTCGCACCAGTGATAGGCCGACTTGTAGCCGGCCGTGTAGAGAATCGACGCATAGGCTTCGCGGCCGAGCGTCCCTTCGACAGCGACATGATTGTTCGTGAAGAAATGGCGCGGCACGTACAGCATCGGCAGCGCGTCGGTCGTCCAGACACCGGTATCCGGATCGACGTCGATGGGCAATTGCGGGTGCATGGCGGGTTCGTTGGTATTGGGCGATTCAACCGTTCCAGACTTCGCCGAATACCCGCAGCCAGTTTTCGCCCATCACCTTCTTGATGCGCGATTCGCTCCAGCCGGCGCGCTGCATCGCGGCCGTGAGGTTCGGGAATTCGCCGATCGTTCGGATACCTTGCGGATTGACGACCTTTCCGAAGTCCGTCAGACGACGATAGCGGCCCTTGTCGTGCGTGATCCAGTCGAAGAACTCGGTGCTGTAGCCCTGCGTGAAGTCCGTGCCGATACCGACCTTGTCCTCGCCGATCACGTCGATCACGTATTCGATCGCTTCGAGATAATCGTCGATGGTCGCGTCGGCGCCGCGCCGCAGGAACGGCATGAACATCGTGACGCCCACGAAGCCGTTGGCCTCCGCGATTTCGCGCAGTTGATCGTCCGTCTTGTTGCGCGGATGCTCTTTCAGGCCGGACGGACAGCAGTGAGAGTAGGTGACCGGCTTCGTCGAACAGGCGATCGCGTCGGACGACGTCTTCGCGCCGACGTGCGAGAGATCCACCATGATGCCGACCCGGTTCATCTCCTGAATCACTTCGCGGCCATAGCCGGACAATCCGCCGTCCGGCTCGTAGGAGCCCGTGCCGACGAGGTTCTGCGTGTTGTAGCAGAGCTGCACCACGTTCACGCCGAGTTCCTTGAACACTTCGATGTAGCCGAGGTTGTCCTCGAACGCATACGAGTTCTGGAAACCGAAGATGATGCCCGTCTTGTTCTCTTTCTTCGCGCGCAGGATGTCGTCCGTCGTGCGCACCAGCGTGAGGATTTCACTGTATTCGCGGATGTGCTGCTTCATTTCCGCGATGTTGTCGATCGTCTTCTGGAAGTCGTCCCACACGGAGACCGTGCAGTTGACGGCCGTGACGCCGCCCTTGCGCATGTCCTCGAACACGGAGCGCTCGAATTTCGAAATGTTCAGGCCATCGATGATGATGCTGGCGTCATGAAGGCTGGTCATCGTGTCGCTCCGTGCGTTGATGTTGTGCGGGACGGTCGCTCAAACGGCGCGTTCGACGCCGCGCTTGGCGGACTGGGCGGCTCTGCCGGTTGCCGGGCCGGCTTCCTCGAGTGCCGTCTTCGACGTTTCCGGCAGCGACAGACCGCCGATCATCGCGAAGATCGACACGGCGATCAGGTAGTACGCAGGCGACAGGTTGGTTCCGGTCGCGGAGATCAGCCACGTGGCGACGAGCGGGGCGGTGCCGCCGAAGATCGTGTAGGCGAGGTTGTAGGTGATCGCGGACGCCGTATAGCGGGTTTTCGTCGCGAACACTTCCGACATCAGCGGCGCCGTCACCACGCCGGAGAACACCGCACCGATCGCGAGCAGCGCGACGCCGAGCAGCGAGTGCGACAACACGCCCGAGCCGCCCAGCGAGAAGGCCGGATACACCGACACGATGATGAAGATGCCGGTCGTCGCGATCGTCGCGCGGCGACCGACGAGGTCGGAGAAGAGGCCGGCGACCGGGCACAGTGCCGCGGCGAACAGGAGGGCCAGCACCGTCACGAGGAGCGACGTGCCGCGCGACAGGTGCCCGGCCACTTGCAGGTAAGTCGCGAAATACGTCGTGAACGTGTAGAAGGACAGCGCCGTCACGGACACGAACGCACCGAGCTTCAGGATATTCCTCGACTGCGAATGCAGCGTTTCCATCAGCGGGGCATGCGCAATGTCGTGCTTGCCTTCGAGCGCCTGGAACGCGGGCGTTTCATTCAGGTTGACACGCAGGTAGACGCCGATGAGGCCGACCGGTGCCGCGATCAGGAACGGCACGCGCCAGCCCCACTCGATCATCGCCTGCGACGACAGCGACGACTCGAGCAGATAGGCGACCACCGCCGCGCAAGCGAATGACGAGAAGGTCGATACCGGCACGAAGCTGCCGAAGAACGCGCGGCGGCGGCGCGGCGCATGTTCCATCACGTACGCGCATGCGCCGGCGTATTCGCCGCCGGCGGAAAAGCCCTGCACGCAGCGAATGATCGTGAGCAGCAACGGCGCCCAGTAGCCGATGCTCGCGTAGGTCGGCAGCAGGCCGATCAACGTCGTCGAGCCGGCCATCAGCAGGATCGTCAGCGCGAGCGTGCGCTTGCGGCCGATCCGGTCGCCGATGACGCCGAAGACGAGGCCGCCGAGCGGGCGGAATGCGAAGGCCACCGCGAAGACGGCGAACGTCTTCAGGAGTCCGATCGTCGGGTCGCCGCTCGGAAAGAATTCGCGTGTCAGGATGGTGGCGAGAAAGCCGTATGCGGCGAAATCGAACCATTCGACGAAATTGCCGATCGACGCTGCAGCGATCACGCGTCGTAACGTTCTGGTGTCGACGTCCTGGGTGGTCATGGTCGTGTCCTCTTCGTGTGTGGCGCTTTGGGTCGCGTCGAAACCCATGGTAGGGAGGACAATTACCTAGGTCTATACGTGTCAATTACCTAGGTAATCGGGGGCGGGGCGGGGCTGACGGGCGATCGGCCCGACTGTCGGATGGGCGTCTGGAATCGAGCAAAAACCCGCGCGCGCGTTCGGGCACCAGGCAAAAAGCCGCGCCCGCAGCGTGGCGAAAGACAAGCGCGAGCCGGCTGCGGGTTCAGGTAGGGGCGGGTGGCAGGCTTGGCAAACGCCAAGCCTGAATCGTCAGAGGAATGACGCCGGCCATTGCGTCATCGCAGCGAGGCGAACGGTCGCCTGGCCGCACGGCGCGAGTATGGGGCTGACGCCATGTGCCGGTGCGCCTCTGGGGGCGACGAGCGAACCTAGGAACGGCGGAAAGGTTCGTACAGGGTCGATGAAGAGAACATCGTCAGAATAAAAGTCCCAGCATCGCCGCCTTGACCGCGGCTTCGGTCTTGTTGGTCGCGTTCAACTTGCGCATTGCATTGACGAGGTGAAATTTGACGGTGCGGTCGTCGACATGCATGATTTTGCCGATCTCGGCATAGGTTTTCCCCGCGGCAGACCATCGCAGCGTCTCGCGCTCGCGAGCAGTCAACTCGACGGCATATTCGGGCACGAACTGCGCCAGCAGATGCATGCTCATCGCATAGTTGGCCATGTTCGCGAGCCATGACATCTGGTAGCCCTTTTCCGCGAGCTCGCGCTCGTCGATCGGCTCGCCCGATCGCACCATGGTCACGAGTCCGATCGCCCCGGTGCGGCTGATGGACGGCATGCACCAGCCGTGGCGCAAGCCATGGTGTTCCGCCTCGTCCCAGAACTCGACGCTCTGTGTCTGGCTATCGGCGCGCCAGATCAACGGGCTCATCTGACTGAGCCCATGCCGAACCGTCGGGTCGACGGCAAAATAGTTCTGGCTCACATAGCGGTCGACCCACGTCTGCGGATAGTTGGACTGCAGCATGAACTGCGGCTTGCTGACCGGCAGCGGAACGCGCAGACCGAACGAACAGTACTCGAATCCAAGTGCTCGCACGTCAGCCGTGAACTCCCGAAACACGTCGGTCTCGGATTTTGCCGTAGCGTATCCATTCAGATACTTCTCTCTCCAGGCATGCATATCATTCCCTTGCGGTCAATCTTGCCCACGAAGGCGGGCTATATCGTGTGGTTGGTGCGTTGACCGGTTTTTTCAACAAATTATTCAAGAGGGAGGCTCATTGTTTCAAGTATCGAGTGACAAGCATGGTGTTGTGCGCGAATTTTCTGCGTGATGGCGGATTCAGAGGGGATCCGCGCTCGATATTGATTGCTCCAGTTATGGGGTTTGCATGTGGGCATGGCGACTTGTACATCCTGATAATGCGGTGGCATTGTTGGGATGATCTGTAATAATCGTAAATAATATGCACATGATCGCGCCGGTTATCACGAATCACAACGCGGGCGCGCTACAAGCGTTGCAATGGCCTTCGCCTAGCCGATAGCCGCGAATCTTGCCAAACTATGCGGCAGCGATTTTAACAGGTGCCACGTCGAGAGAACGGACATGCCAGAAAAACTGAACGATGGATACGTACGATTGACCTTGCCGGCGTTTTACGCGCTGCGCTTCCGCCAGCATATGTGTCAGCAAGCCCCGAACGTGTTGCATGACTTGTGGGGCGAGGGCATTAGCGCCGTCAATGCCGGCTACTACGAACTGATCTGCACCGAAACGCGACCGACGGCGAGCGTCGGTTGCGTATGGCATGTGGCTGTGGGCCAGTCCGACGTGAGGGTCGGGAAGGACGACGTCAGCAGCAACGTGATACTCCTCAACATGAACGGTGACGATTATGGAGCGCGATACAGCCAGGAATTGATCCAGAGCTGGCTGTGCTCGGGAGTGCGTCAGCGCGAACTTGAATCGGCCATCTTCGCAGGTCACTGATTTTGTTTTCAATGCATAGGGTTATCTTGCATGAAACCCTATGCTTCGCGGCACCATTTATGCCGCTCCGCCCCCGATTTCCGTCGATCCTCGTGATCCGTGTGGCAATGGTGCGATGACAGCCACGGTCATCCATGCCGTGACGCGGCCCTCCGATAATCAAGTGCGCTCCGGCCGGTTTTTCCGACCGGCTCGCGTAGTACTCGCCCGTTGAATTCCACCCCCGTTTGCACGGCGTAATGTCCCAGCGCATTCGCCGCGAAGAATCTCGCCCGAACGCCTGACCCTGCCCATTCGGGCAGCTTTTTTGACTTGGCAATTTCGGGTCCAATTCGCGCTAACAATTCTGAGATAAGAGAGAGAGGGCATTTACGATGCTGACTTTATTGTCGGGAAGAAGCGCTGATTTGAGTCGCGAGACGATGAATCGACTTGCGGAGTTTCGGCATAAGGTCTTCATACAGGAACTCGGTTGGTCATTACCCACCGGCGACGGCATCGAATTTGACGACTTCGATCACGCGGACACCCTCTATGTGGTCGCTTGCGACCGCAACGGCGAAATCGTCGGATGCGGTCGGCTGCTGCCGACCGATGAGCCTTATCTGCTCGGTGAGGTGTTTCCGGATTTGATGGGCGGCGCATCCCTTCCCTGTGCGCGCAACGTGTGGGAACTGTCCCGCTTCGCGATGAGCATGCCGCGCGGCGAGTCGCTGAGCGCGGAAGAGTCGTGGCAAAACACGCGCGCCCTGATGTCCGAAATCGTCCGTGTCGCGCATGCACATGGCGCCGACCGTCTCATTGCCTTCTCCGTGCTCGGCAACGAACGGCTGCTGAAGCGGATGGGCGTCAACGTGCATCGCGCTGCTCCGCCGCAAATGATCGACGGCAAGCCGACCTTGCCGTTCTGGATCGAGATCGATGAGCAAACGCGCGCGGCGCTGAACCTCGACGCGCTGGAGCACAGCGTGCCGTTCAACCTGTCGCGCGCCCTGCCTATGTCGCACGCGTTCGGACAAGCGGTGTGAACGCTCGATGCGCACGCACCGGGAAGCACTGCGGTCCGCCGCAGCCGTGCCCCGGTGCAATGAATTATCTGAAAGGGTGTGCCTGAAGATGAACAGTTTTAACGACGTGGCTCGGCTGATCCCGGCCCGAAGGGGGAAGGTGAAATGACGCTTCGAGTGGTAGTAACCGGTATTGGCATCGTGTCCCCATTGGGTTGCGGTAAGGAATTGGTGTGGCAGCGCTTGATCGGAGGCGGCTCCGGGCTGCGCCGGCTCGGCGACGACATCGTCGGTGAACTGCCCGCCAAGGTCGGCGGGACCGTACAGGGCAAGACCGACGATCCCGACGGCGGGTTCGATCCGGAGCTTTCGGTGCCGAACAAGGAACTGAGGAAGATGGATCGCTTCATCCAGATGGCGATGGTCGCCGCGGACGAGGCGCTCGCTGAAGCCGGATGGGCACCGCAAACCGAGCATCAGCGCGAGCGCACCGCTACGGTCGTCGCATCGGGCATCGGTGGATTTCCCGGTCTGGCGGAGGCGGTGAGAATTGGCGAGACGCGTGGCGTGCGGCGGTTGTCGCCGTTCACCATTCCGTTCTTTCTGTCGAATCTGGCGGCTGGCCAGATTTCGATCAAGCACCAGTTTCGCGGGCCTCTCGGCTGTCCCGTGACTGCCTGTGCGGCGAGTGTGCAGGCAATCGGCGATGCGATGCGCCTGATCCAGAACGGCGAGGCCGATGTCGTGCTGGCCGGCGGCGCTGAAGCGGCCTTCGACAAGGTCAGCCTGGGCGGATTCGCGGCGGCGCGCGCGCTGTCGACCGGTTTCGGCGATCAGCCGACCCGGGCCTCGCGCCCGTTCGACCGCGCCCGTGACGGCTTCGTCATGGGCGAAGGGGCCGCGATGCTGGTGGTCGAGTCGCTGGACCATGCCATCGCACGCGGCGCCAGCCCGATCGCGGAAATCATCGGGTACGGAACCACGGCGGACGCCTATCACATGACCGCCGGACCCGACGACGGATCCGGCGCCATGCGGGCGATGAAGCTGGCGCTGGCCATGGGCGACGTCGCCCCGGAACAGGTGGGCTACGTCAACGCGCATGCGACTTCGACGCCAGTCGGCGACTCCGGAGAAATCGAGGCGCTGAAAACCGTCTTCGGCGTGGGTGCCGGCCCGGCGATTTCCTCGACCAAGTCGGCCACCGGGCATTTGCTTGGGGCGGCGGGCGCCATCGAAGCGGCGTTTTCCATTCTCGCGCTGCGCGATGGCGTGATGCCCGGCACGCTGAATCTCGAGCACCCCGACGAAGCTGCCGCCGGCCTGGATCTGATCGGGCCTTCCGCACGGCACGTTCCCATCGAGATCGCACTGTCGAACGGGTTCGGGTTTGGCGGCGTCAATGCATCGGTGCTGTTCAAACGGTATCCGCCGGATAGCTCAGCCTCGGCGCATTGAACGCAGACGCTCGCAGTCCGCGTGCCATTCGCCATTTAGAAAGGATTGCGAAGCGTCGGTAATCGGCGCTACGTCGCGGTCCGCGTACGCCCCCGCCATTCGATGGCGAGGGCGCGTCACGTGCAATCCGGGTTCCAGTCGTCATCCAAAGGGAAAACTTTCCGTGTTAGACACCCTCATCGTGGGCGCCCGCTGCGCGGGCGCCACACTTGCGATTCATCTGGCGCGCGCCGGCAAGCGCGTTCTGGCGATCGACGCGGGCAATCTCCCGAGCGACCAGCCATTGTCCACCCACTGGATTTCACCGTACGGCATGGCGCTGCTGGACGAACTGTCTCTGGGTGACAAGGTGCGCAGCTTCGCGCCGCCGGTGCCCAGCATGATGTATGGCGTCGACGAGGTGACCGGCCGCATCGAGTATCCGGTCGGCGGACGTTGCTCCTGCCCGCGACGCATGGATCTCGATGCGCTCCTGCTGGAGGAGGCGCGTACCTCGGGGGCCGAGGTCCGTACGCGGACCAAGCTGGTCGGCCTGCTGCGCGACGGCGGGCGGGTGACGGGCGCCGTGGTCGAACAGGGCGGAACCCGTGAAGAAATTCGGGCGCGGGTCGTGGTGGGCGCGGACGGTCCGCACTCGACCACGGCGGAACTCGTGGATGCCGACGAGTATCACGACTACGACTGCCCCCGTGCGATTTACTGGGCCTACTGGCCGCGGCCGGACTGGTTCGACGACGATCCACGCTATCAGGGTGGCGCGATGAACTGCCTCTTCGGCGACGATATCGTCTTCGTCTTTCCGACCAACCGCGATCTGTTGCTGATCGGGGTGGCTTTTTCGAAAACGCAGTTGCCGGAGTGGAAAGGGCGCGTGCTCGAAAAGCTCACGGAGACGCTGAGCGCCAACCGTCACACGGCTCCGCTGATTACCGGGGCGCCGGCGAGCAAGGTGCTCGGCGCGTTGAAGCTGCGCTTTTTCTTCCGTCAGGCAGCGGGGCCGGGCTGGGCCCTGGTCGGCGATGCGGGCCTGTTCATGGATCCGTCCCCCGGCTTTGGGATTACCGATGCGCTGCGCGATGCACGCGCGCTCGGTCGGTCGATTGTCGAGGGCGGTGATGATGCGCTGGTGCGCTACTGGCGTCAGCGCGACGCGACCTCGATCGACCTGTTCGAATACTCGCGTAGTCGCGGCGCCCTCGACCACAACAACCCGCTCAGCCGGATCCTGTACGGCAAGCTGGCGGCCGATCCGGTGCTGCAGGCACGCTTGCTCGCTTCGCAGAATCGCGAGTGCTCGCCGTTTGCGGTATTCGATCGGAGCGATATCAAGCAATGGGCAGACGAGGCCGTTGCGCGCGGCGAGACGGGCGTGATCCAGCCTTTGATCGACATGTCCAGGCGAGGCGAGGCGATCCGCGCCGAGATGGCGTTGCGCCAGCGTCTGGCCGAGGAAGCCCGTTCCAGCCGGCCGCAAGCGTCCGAGCCTGACGAGATCGAATCGTTCGCCGTCGGCAGCGATCACGACGTTCGCGTAAAGGAGTCCATATGAGCGCGGAATACCGGTGCGTGGTCGTTGCGGCCACGCGATTTCAAGCCACGGCCACGGCGGGGCACGTTCGCCACTCGCCGGCCCTGCGTCGCGTAACTCGAGGAGAGACGCTTTGACCATCGAAGTCACGCTGGACAGTGAGCTCGCACTCTCGCGGCTCAAGCTGCCACGACACTTCCACCGAATCAGTTCCGTCGCCACGATCCTCTATCTGGCGCACGCGCTCGCATTCTTCCTGATCCCGGCCGCCGTGGCGTTCGCCGTCGTCGATATCCCGGCGTCGACGCCCACACGTATTGCCATGGCGATCGTCCTGGGCGTGATCGGCGGGCACGGCATGCACCTGCTGACCTTCGTCGGGCACGAGGGGATGCACACGAACCTGCATCGCAACAAGTACGTGAGCGCCGCGCTCGCGCTCATTTGCTCGTCGCTGGTGCCCGGCTTCCTGATCGTCGGCTTCAGCATGACGCACTGGAAGCACCATCGCTTCACCGGTCAGGACATCGACCCGGATGTCCAGATCTATTCGCAGTACCGCACCTTCTGGTCGCGCTTCTTTCTCGCGCGCTCAACGGGCGTGCGGATCTACCTGAAGAACGCCATGCGCATGGCGGCGGGGCTGCCCTGGCCGGAGAACACCCGGTTGCCGTTCAGCCAGCGCGAAATGCGCTGGATCTCGCGGCTCAATGTTGCGTTGAACCTGTGCGCGGTGACGACCTACGGGTTCATCTGGCATCGCTCGTTGTGGCTCGGTTTCACGGTCATGCTGATTCCGTATATCGGGGTGTACGTGTTCAGCACGATCCGCGCCTACATCGAGCATACGGATACCGTGCCGGGGCGATATCGCGACAGCCGCAGCTACACGTCGCCGATCTATACCGCGCTGTTCTTCGGCAGCAATTACCACCTCGAACACCACCAGTATCCGGCCGTCCCGTGTTATCGGCTGCCCGCGCTCCACGCGTACCTGGCGTCGCACGGGCTGTTCGAGGGGACCGGCGCGCAGGTCGAGCCGTCCTTCCTTGGGGCGTTGCGTTATACGACGGGTCGCTTCCAGTACCCCTGCGTCAACCTGCAGTCCGCGACGGACGAATTCCTCGAGCGGATGGCAGACGGTCGTCTCGATCGCGACGCGGCCACGGCCGACGCTCGGGACGGCGACGCGCTGGTCGCCGTCGCGCGCAAGTAGAAACGATCCGGTAGGCACATGCCAGCCTGAACTCGGGTCCGGTGTGCCACAACGCCACCCCTGTAGCAAAGAGAGGAATCATGTTTATCCAGAATGCGTGGTACGCAGCAGCACTTTCCGACGAAGTTCAGCGGGAGCCTTTTGCACGGACGATCCTGAATCAGAAGATCGTCATGTACCGTACGTTGGCGAACCAGGTCGTCGCCCTCGAGGACCGATGCCCGCACCGGCAGGTTCCGTTGTCCCGCGGGCGCGTTGTCGGTGACGATCTCCAGTGCTGGTACCACGGGCTCCGGTACGACTGCTCCGGCGCGTGCGTCAGTATTCCGAGCCAGACCACGATCCCGAAGGGCGCGCGCGCGCGGGTGTTCCCCGCCGTCGAGAAATACGGCTTCATCTGGGTGTGGACCGGCGAGCCGGACCAGGCCGACGAAGCGACGATCCCGAACCATTGGGTCTGTTCGGCGCCCGAACTCGCCGGGAAGATGAGCTATTGCACCATCGCGTGCAGCTACTTGTTCGGCATCGACAACATCCTCGACATCTCGCACGCCGCGTTCGTGCATGCGAAGACGCTGGGTTCGCTCGACATCGTCGAGACGCCGCCCGAAATCGTGATCAACGACGATGAAGTCCGCGTGCGCCGGTACCTGCGCCGCGAGAAGACGCCGCCGCTCTATACCCATATCCTGAAGCTCGACTACATCGACCGCTTCCAGGAGGTCGTGTACTGGCCCATCGGCAACACGCGGGTCGAAACGCGGGCGCACGCCTGCGACGATGCCAGCGGCCAGGTCTACCACGTCTATACGACGACGATCTTCACGCCCGCCACGGACACCACCACGCATGTCTTCGTGGGCATGCACCGCGATTTCGACATCGACAACGAACGGTTTACCGAGTTCACCGCGAAGGAAGTGTTCGCCACCGTCATGGAGGACAAGGACGTCGCGGAGAGCCTGCAGGCGAACTGGAGCCCCACGGCGCCGATGATCGACATCCAGCTCGATCGACCGGCGTTTGCCGCGCGGCGGATATTGGAGCGCATGGGCGCGAGCGCGTCCATTCGAGCAGCCGTATGACGCACGCAGCGGACGTATCGACGATCACCGGGAAGGAAACGACGATGAATCACCAAGGACGCGCCGGTCTCTATGTCGGCGAGTTGCTGCGCGAGCTCGACACATCGGCGCAGGACGAGGTCAGTTTGCGGCATCCGATGACGTTCGGAGAAATCGTTGGTCGCGACCAGGTCGAGCGCCTCGCGGCTGCCGCCGACGGCATCTTCTCCGAGGTCGAGCCGACACACGCGTGGAGCGGCGCCGATATCGGCGGGCGCGAATGGCACGGCCGCTTCCAGGACCGTCAGATTCGCGGCGTGACGGTGGCGCGCCGGTTCGGCACGCGCATCCAGGTCGACATCTTCCTCGGCTCGTTTCCCGCGCCGGTGCGCCGGGCGCTGTATGACGCGAGCCGGGATCTCGTCGACGCCAACGTGTGGACGCTGCCGCCGGGGATCGATACCGCGTTACCGCCGGTACCCGACGATGAAGTGCTGGACGCCAAGTTGCCGTTCGGCATCACCGACGAGATGTTTCTGACCAGTCCGGTGGCGTGCAAGCCGATTCGCGGCAGCGCCGATGTCGGACGCGTTTGCGGCCACTCGATCGCGGTCTACGGGGGGCGTGCGAGCGGCCCGCGTCTGTCGGCCGGCGCGACGACGCTGAGCCTCTGGACAGGGGAGGTCGGCGGGCTGCCGCTGGAAGTGGCGAACGTCATTCACTGGGAAGATGCCCAGAACGTGAAGGGCATGGCAATGGCGATGCGCCCGTGGCCGGTCGTGGCGCTGTTTCAAGCGCGGATGCGGGCGCGCACGCTGTCGTTTCTCGACGCGTCGTATTTCGAATCCGAATCGGGCGACGGCGTGCCGCCGCTTCAGCCGCGCGAGGTATAAGGATATGAACGGACCCAGCGTGCTCACTCCGCAGGCGCAGTCGAACGCCGTTTCGCCGTGGCCGGTTTTCTGGATCGCCAGTGTGGCGGTGTTCCTCGTCTCGATCGACGTCACCGTGCTCTACGCGGCGTTTCCCGCGTTGCGATTGGCGTTTCCCGATGCGCACCCGACCGGCCTGTCGTGGGTGCTGAACGCGTACACGCTGGTGTTCGCCGCGTTGCTCGTGCCGGCCGGCCGCCTCGCCGACCTGCGCGGGCGCAAGCGCACATTCCTGCTTGGTCTCGCGATGTTCCTGGCGGGATCCTTCGGCTGTGGCATCGCCACGCGTGTCGAGATGCTCTGGGCGATGCGCGCCGTGCAGGGAGCCGGCGCGGCGCTGTTGTTGCCCGCCTCGCTGTCGATCCTGCTGGCGGCGTTCCCCGTCAACAAACGGGCGATCGCCGTGAGCTTGTGGGGCGCGGTCAGCGGGGTGGCCGGTGCGTTGGGGCCGAGTCTCGGCTCGTTCCTGGTCGATCGCTTCGGCTGGCCGTCAGCCTTCTTTCTCAACCTGCCGCTCGGGGCGATCGCGTTCTGGCGCGGGTGGCGCATTCTCGACGAGTCGCGTGATCCCGAGCGGGGCGCGCCGCTCGATCTCATTGGCGTCGTGTTGCTGATCCTCGGCGTTGGCGCGATCGCTTTCGGTTTGGTGCAGTCGGAGGCGGTCGGCTGGACTTCCCCCGAGGTGGCGGTGGCGATCGCCGGTGGGCTGGTCATGCTGGCCGCGTTCGTTGCATGGGCACGCACGGCACGCGCCCCGGCCATCGATCTCTCGCTGTTCCAGGATCGGACTTACTGCTACATCAATCTGGCTTCGCTGTGCTTCGCGATCGGCTTCGCCATGATGTTTTTCCAGACGTTCCTGTTTACCACCGGTGTCTGGTCGTATTCGCTGACGCGTGCGGGATTGGCTGGCAGCCCGGGGCCGCTGCTCGTCGTCCCCACGGCGATCGTGTGCGGACGGTTCGCGGCGCGCGCGGGGCACCGGCTTTTGCTGGTGACCGGGAGCCTGATCTCCACGGCGGCAAGCGTGTGGTTCGCGTTGGTGCCCGGCGTCACTCCCGACTATGTGCACGCGTGGCTGCCGGGGGCGCTGCTGACCGGACTCGGGGTGGGGATGGTCATGCCTGCGCTGTCGGCCGCCGCCGTCGCGCATCTGCCGCCGGCCCGCTTCGGCGTGGGCTCGGCCGTGAACCAGGCGATACGCCAGATGGGATCGGTGTTCGGCGTGGCGCTGACGGTCGCGATAACCGGCAACGCGATAGGGCACCTCGCTGAATTCCGCACCCTGTGTTACCTGCAGATCGCGCTCGGTCTGGCCACCGCGATCCTGTGCGCGCCGGTGGATACGCGACCGCGAGCGCTGGCACCCGCGACGGCGCATTGATGGCCGCGTGTCGGCCAGCGCCGGTTGGCGCATGAAGCTTTCACCAAAACAAAACAACACTAATTATCCGAGGGTCTCACGATGGCCGGTAGCATTCCCCCCTCCACCCTGACGGCGGAGCGCATGACCTCGTCTCTGCTCGACATTCTTCGAGAGCGGGCCGAGCAAACGCCTGAGCGGATCGCATTCCATTTTCTTCGCGACGGCGAGGATGATGTCGTGAGCTGGTCGTACGGGCAGTTCGCCGCCGCTGCTGTCCACGTGCGCGACAGGGTGCTGCAGCACTCGCTGCACGAACGGCGCGTATTGCTGCTGCTCGAACCGGGCCTGAGCTACGTCGCGGCGTTGTTCGGCATCCTGCTCGCGGGCGCCACCGCGGTGCCTTCGTTTCCGCCTGCCGGTTCTCGCGCGGTGGCACGCTTCACGTCGATCTGTCGCGACGCCCATCCTGACGTGGTCATTGCCGGCAAGCTTCACCGCTCGCTGCAACCGCAGCTCGACGCGCTCTACGGCGACCAGCGCGCGGCGCCCGCCTTGCTGACGATCGACGAAGATGCCTTCGACGATAGCGAAGTATCGGTACATGACGTTCGGAACCTGCTGGAGCAGCACGTCGACCTGGATCGGCCGGCGCTGCTCCAGTACACGTCGGGATCGACGGGCGAGCCCAAGGGGGTGATCGTCACGCACGAGAATCTCGTCAGCAACTGCGCGGTGATCGCCGAGCGGCTCGGCCCCGATCCGGATCGCGTCGGCTGCACTTGGTTGCCGCCGTATCACGACATGGGGCTGATGGGCGCGCTGCTGCTCGCGGTGTACAGCGGCTTTCCGCTCGTGATTCTGTCGCCGCAGCATTTCGTCCAGCGTCCTTATCGCTGGCTCAAGGCGATCACCGACTACCGCGTGACCACGAGCGTCGCACCGAATTTCGCGTTCGACCTGTGCGTCGACAACATCAGAGAAGAAGAAGCCGCCACGCTCGATCTAAGCGCGTTGCAGCACGTCTTCTGCGGCGCGGAGCCCGTGAGCCACACGACGCTCGAGCGTTTCTTCGCGCGCTTCGGCCGGCACGGCTTCGAGCGCCGCGCCGTGGTTCCCTGCTACGGAATGGCGGAGGCGACGCTCTATGTATCGGGCAAGGTGGGCCTTTCGCCGGTCTCGCTGCTCGAGGTCGACAAAGAGGCGCTCGTTCGCGGCCTGTGCAAGCCGCACGACCCGGAACTCGACGTGCACGGACGCGCCACGCTGGTTGGGTGCGGGCCCGCGGCAGCCGGCCATCGGCTGCTGATTGTCGATCCGGCGACGAAGCGCGTGCTGCCGGAGCGCACCGTCGGCGAGATCTGGTTTAGTGGTCCGAACGTTGCAGATGGATATCTGAATCGTGCGGACAGCGACGACATCTTCGCCGCGACGATTGCCGGCGCAGACGACGGCGGTGATCCGACGCACTACCTGCGCACGGGCGACCTCGGCTTCCTGAACGGCGGCGAGCTGTTCGTGACGGGCCGCATCAAGGACGTCGTGATTGTCGCCGGGCGCAATCTCTATCCGACCGACATCGAGGGATCGGTGCAATCGGCGCACGACGCGATTCGCACCAACGGCGTAGTGGCTTTTTCGATCGACGGCGGGCAAGGGGAGTCGCTCGTCATCGTGGCGGAACTCAAACGCTCGCGCCGTCCGAGTGCCGAGCAGATGAGCGAGGTGCGAGCCGCGATCACGTTGGCGGTCACGCGCGACCACGGGGTCTCGCCGGCGGTGGTGCACCTCGGCCCGACTGGTGCGATTCCGCTCACGACGAGCGGCAAGGTGCGTCGGCAAGCGTGCAAGCAAGCGTTCCAGCAAGGCAGCTTGAGCGCACTCGAGACGCGCGCATAAGCGGTTCGCACGAACCGCATCCCTGATTTTCATTGACGCTGTCTTTCTTCGGAGCCAGTCATGGCTGAAGCGGATTCTTTGTCTTCGCGAACACCGGCGGCCGCCCGTGAGGCGCAAGCCGATACCGACGTGCGCGCACGCCGGCTCGCTTATCTGACCGTGGGTATTCCCGCGCTCGGTTTCGTACTGGCGATTGCCTACACGTGGATATATGGGTTGCGCGCAACCGACTTCGTGCTGTTGGCGGTGATGTATTTCTCGACCGCGATCGGCGTCGAAACCGGCATGCACCGGTATTTCTCGCACCGATCGTTCAAGGGGCGGCCGGTCGTTACCGTGATGCTGGGCGTGCTCGGCAGCATGGCCGCCCAGGGGCCGATCCTGTTCTGGGCCGCCACGCACCGGATGCATCATGCGTTCACCGATCAGGACGGCGATCCGCATTCGCCGCGCCCGCGCGCGAACCGGCACGGCAAGCTCAGTCGATTCGCGGGCCTTTGGCACGGCCACGTGGGCTGGCTATTCACCGTGCGCCGCGAGAACTGGAGCACGTATGCCGCAGACCTGCTGCGCGACCGTCTGATCGTCAATCTCAATCTGCGCTACGGGTGGTGGGTGCTGCTCGGCCTTGCGATTCCCGCGCTCGCGGGCGCGTTGCTCGCGCCCGCCGGGCAGAGCTTGCTCGGGGCCGTCGGCGGCTTCCTGTGGGGCGGACTTGCGCGGATATTCCTGCTCGATCAGTCGACCTGGGCCGTCAATTCGCTGTGCCACACGATCGGCACCCGTCCGCACGCGACGCGCGACCATAGCCGCAACCTGGGCCTGCTCGCGATCGTTTCGGTGGGCGGCGCATGGCACAACAACCATCACGCGCAGCCGGCGTTCGCCAACAACGATCACGCGTTCTGGCAGATCGATCCGTCCGCCTGGCTCATCCGCCTGCTCGACGCGCTGGGACTTGTCACGGAGGTGCGCTATGCGCCGAAGCGCCGCGCGGCGTTCTCCTCAACTTCGCCGTAATCCTCTATTAGCGTTTGGAGAATCCTATGAATTCGTCGATTCAGGTTGCCCCCGGCGTGACTGCCGCCGGCGGGCTGTCGGCCCCTGACGGCCAGATCCCCGGCGTTTCGCCGCTAAAAGGCAGTGGTGCGCGCGTCAAACGCTACACCGCCCTGGCCGTCATGCTGGTGCCGCTTGCCGGGTTCGCGCTGGCGGTGCGTCAACTCGTGCTGGGCGACTTTGCCGTCACCGACCTGGTGTTGTTCGCGGTGTTCTATTTTCTGCACATGGGCGGGATCACGATGGGCTTCCATCGGTATCTTGCGCACAAGACGTTCCGGACCTCGAAGTGGTTCGAAGGAATCCTGCTGATCTGTGGCTCGATGGCCGCGCAAGGGCCGGTCATGTTCTGGGTGACGACGCATCGCCGTCATCACCTGTACAGCGACCAGAAGGGCGATCCGCATTCGCCGAACCTGGGCGGCGCGGGCCTGCTCGCGAAGCTGCGCGGCCTCTGGTATGCGCACATGCCGTGGATGCTGGCCCCAGACGTGTCGGGGTGGACGTTCTTCGCGCCCGATGTATTGCGCGATCGCCGCCTGTTTTTCTATCACCGCACCTATGTCTGGTGGATCGTGCTCGGCCTGGTGCTGCCCGCGGCGATCGGAGGCGCGATCGGCGGTTCCTGGCACGGCGCGTGGAACGGCCTGCTGTTCGGTGGCTTCGCACGGATTTTCCTGGCCAATCAGGCTGCCTGGTGCGTCGGTTCGGTTTGCCACATGTTCGGTGGACGGCCCTTCAAGACCGATGACAACAGCGCGAACAACTGGACGGTCGCCATCCTCACGTTTGGCGAAGGTCTGCAGAACAACCATCACGCGTTCCCCGCGTCGTATCGCCATTCGGTGAAGTGGTACGAGCCGGATCTCAGTGCGTGGGTGCTCTGGACGCTCGGCAAGGCGGGTGTCGTCTGGGACCTGCGCTTGCCGGGGCCGGCCGCGATCCGCAAGTTGGCCAAGCAACCGTATTGAAGAAAGTTGCCTTCATGAAGCTGTTCATCTCCCTCGTATAGAAGGATTATTCATCATGTCTCAAGCTGGAATTCTGGGTGGCCTGTTCGGCCGCAAGAAAGCGGTGGCCGCCGACGTCGGCCCCCTGACGGAAGCGTCGATCCGCAGCTGGCTGGTCGATCGGCTCGCGAAGCAGCTGAAGATGGAGCGGGCTGCCATCGATCCCGCCAAACGCTTTGACGAGTATGGGCTCGATTCGATCGTTGCCGTGCAGGTGTCGGGCGATCTCGAGAAAGTCGTCGAGCAGCGGCTGTCCCCGGCGCTGCTGTTCGAACACAACAGCATCGACGAGCTGGCGCGCCACCTCTCGACCGAGCTCGGTCTGCAGGCTGCGTAAGCGGAGATCGACATGGCGAACACCTACACTGTTCCGAGCGCGCCGCCGGCGCGTTTCGACGAATTCCTGCAGAAATCGAAGGCGCTCGAGGGCGTGCGGCTGACCGATGCGATTCCAAAGTCGCTGTACGAGCCGCGTGCGTGGCGTGGCGTTCTCGGCTTCGTGGTGAGCTATGCGGCGTACATCGGCGCGCTCGTCGGTATCGCGTATGCGCCGCACTGGCTGTTCTACGTTCCGCTGTGGCTGCTCGCGGGCCTGGGCGGCTGGGGGCTGCATTGCATCGCGCACGATTGCGGGCACAACTCGTTCTCCCGCTCCCGGTGGTTCAACCTGACGATCGGGCATCTATCGCTGCTGCCGCTGCTGTATCCGTTCCATGCGTGGCGCCACACGCATAACCTGCACCACGCGAACACCAACAACCTCGAGCTCGACACCGACTGGCGGCCGATTCCCGCGCCGCTTTACGATCGCATGCCGCTCCTCAAGCGCCTCGAGTACGCAGGTACCCGCAAGTGGCTGTTCTGGGCAGGTACGTTGAGCTACTGGAAGGAATCGGGCTTCCGTCCCGGCTTCTATCCGAAGCGCGAGATGCGGCGCGACGTGAAGCGCTCGATCGGCTTCGTGCTGATCGTCGCGATGCTCTATTTCCCTGCGCTGATCTACTTTACCGGCGTCACGGGCCTGTTCCTGTACTTCGTCGTGCCGTGGCTCATGATCCACGCGTGGTTCAGCGCCACGACGCTGATGCACCACACGTCGGACGACATCCCGTTTCTGCCGTCGCAGCACTGGACGCCGAACGCAAGTCGCCTGCTTGTGACGACGGACTACCGGTATCCGAAGTGGCTGCACTTCATGACCCATAACATTTCGGTGCATACGGCGCACCACGTCGCGCCGATCGTGCCGTTCTACAACCTTCCGAAGGCACAGGCGGCGCTCAAGGCAGCGTTCCCGGGAATGATTCGCGAAAAGGATTTCACGTTCGGCGATCTGTGGCACGTGATCCGCCACTGCCACTTCTACGACACCGAGTCAGGCTATTACCGGACCCTGTCCCGGGAGGCCGTGGCCGTCGGCGCGCGTGCGGCGACGGAGGGCCGGTGATGGCGGCCGCGAATCACACGGAAGTCTCGCCGATCACCCGGCAGACCACGAAGGCGCCTTCGTTGCGCGTGCGGCTCGGCCGTCACGCATTCCGGATGCTGAACACGTTCGCGCCGCGCATTGCCGGACGGCGCGCGGCCGATGCGTTCGGCTATACGCGTGGCTACGGGCTGCCCGTCAGCGATCGCATACCCCTCGGCGCGACGGTGACGTCCATCGAGGGCAACGAGGACATCGACCGGGCGTATTACTGGGCGGGCGGCACGGCGCGGGTGCTGCTCGTGCACGGCTGGGGCACCGATAGCAGCAGCATGCTGAGCTTCGTCAAGCCGATGAAGACGCTGGGCTTTTCGGTGGCGGCATTCGACGCGCCCGCGCATGGTCTGTCGCCGGGCAAGCATACGACGATGACGCAGTTCACGCGGGCGACGGGCGCGGCGCTGGATGCGATCGAAGGCGCGCAAGTGGTGATTGCACATTCGCTCGGCTCGATCGCGACGATCTCGGCGCTGGCGGAGCGGTCGCGCCGCGCGTCGTTGCGCTGCATCGTGCTGATCGCGCCGACGAGCGCGCTGACCGAGGTACTGGAGCGCTGGGCGAACCGCGACATGGCGTTGCCGCGCCCGGTGATCGAGCGCATCTATGCGGAGCTGCAATGCCGCAATGGCGTGCCGGTCAGTCATTGGGACATTCTGGCGCGCGGCGCGTCGCTCGATGTGCCGGTGCTGGTCGTGCACGACCCGGCCGATCCCGTGGTGCCGTACTGCGAGGCGCAGCGGGTGGTGGCGGGCCTGCCGCAGGCGACATTGTGGCCGGCGCCGGGCACGGGTCACGGGCGGATCTTGTCGGATGCGAGGGTACGCGAGCAGGTGCGCGAATTCGTGAAGCGACAAATGTCGAATCTTGGAGAGTTGGCGGGATGAGCACGACAGCGGTGGAGATGCGCACGTTGATGTGTCTGGTGTGCGGCTGGATTTACTCGGAAGAAAAAGGTGCGCCTGAAGACGGCATTGCGCCGGGCACGCGTTGGGAAGACATTCCGGCCAAATGGAAGTGTCCCGAGTGCGGCGTCGGCAAGGAGGATTTCGAAATGATATCGATTTGACCCAACGGAGGGGGCGCGCTGCGCCCCCGATCCTGTGCCCGCAAGCACGAGATGCGGGTTCACGAGCGTGCCGGGCATGCGAAGCATGCATCCCCCCGGCAGGCAACGCGCGACGATGCGGTGGCATTGCTTCAGGCGAAACTGAACGTTGAATGGAGTGTTGAAATGGTTGCTCGACAAGTAGTGATCTGCAGTCCGGTAAGAACGCCCATCGGGGCGTTTGGTGGCACGTTGACGAACGTCGCCGCGACGACGCTCGGCGCAATCGCGGTGCGCGAAGCGGTGCGCCGCAGCAAGGTCGATCCGGCGGCGTTGGCTTCGGTCGTGATGGGCAACGTCATTCAGGCTGGAAACAAGATGAATCCCGCGCGCCAGGCAGCCGTCGGCGGCGGCATTCCGGTGGAGGTGCCTGCGCTGACCGTGAATCGCGTCTGTGGCTCGGGCGCTCAGGCCATCGTGAATGCGGCCCACGAAATCTGGCTCGGATTCGGCGAGGTCGCGGTGGCGGGCGGTATGGAAAACATGGACCGTGCGCCGTATCTGCTGCATAGCGGTCGGTGGGGCCAGCGCATGGGCAATACCGAGATCGTCGACAGCATGCTCGGGGACGGTCTCGTCGACGCGTTTTCCGGCCGGCATTCCGGATGGCATACGGAAGACCTCGTGTCGAAGGTTGGCATGACGCGCGAGCAGCAGGACCGTTGGGCGGAACGTTCGCAACGGCGCTTCGTGCAGGCTCAAGAGCGCGGGGCGTTCGACGCCGAGCTTGTGGCGGTCGATATCGAGGGGCGCAAGCAACCCGTCCGATTCGAGCGCGACGAGCAGCCGCGGCCGGACACGACGATCGAGTCGCTTGCCCGATTGAAACCCGCGTTCCGGTCTGACGGCACCATCACCGCAGGCAATGCACCGGGATTGAACAGCGGTGCGGCGGCGATGGTCGTGGCCGAGCGGCAGTATGCCGAGGCGCGTGGAATCGAGCCGATCGCGACGCTCGTGTCGTACGGCGTGGGTGCGGTCGAGCCAGGCATGTTCGGACTGGGGCCCGTGCCGGCAGTCAGGATGGCGCTCGCGCGTGCCGGATGGTCGTTGAACGACGTGGAGCGTTTCGAGATCAACGAGGCCTTTGCCGCCGTGCCGATCGCGGTCATTCAGGAGCTCGGCATCGACGAAGAGCGGGTGAACGTCGAAGGCGGCGCGATCGCGCACGGTCACGCCATCGGTGCGACCGGTGCGGTCTTGACGACCCGTCTCGCGCATTCGATGCGCCGTGATGGCATCAAACGCGGCATGGTGACCTTGTGCATTGGCGGCGGCCAAGGTATCGCCCTCGCCCTGGAGGCCGTCTGACGGCGTCCTGATCGCGACGGGAGCCGGCAACGTCCCGACCATCAGCAATCACGGAGAAGACATGGACCAGCGTTCAGCACTGGAAGACCTGTGTGCCCCTGCCGCGGGTGGGCACACGACGATGCAGACGGAGCTCGCGCGCAAGTGGTTGACCCACTTCGGCGCCGACCGCGTGCAGGACCTCGACCTCGGCATGCTGGAGGCAATTGCCGGCTACGTCAGGAAGGGCATATCTCCTCCGGGCGAATAGCGCGCGATTCACGTGCGTCCATTGCGTGTCCAGTGCGCGTGACCGGCCCGGCCAAGGCGCAAGCGCGGCGCGGCTTGCGCTTGGTCTGGCTCGGTCCGATCGCACGCAGGCGCGTCGCCCGGCGTCATCGCGTTGATGGCGTCGCGGGGCTGTAACGGCGCGAATGCCGGGGTCGCGATGGGCCTCGCGCATTCGCGGCGTGTGCCGGTGGGACGGCCGTGGACGAAACGCGGCTGTTCCTCAATTAATGACCAAACCGCAAGACCTAGTGCATAGATATCGTTTGCGGCAGCGTTAATGACTATCGACAATCGTGGCTCGAATTCCCGCCCCTTGCGCCAGAAGCGCCTTGGGCGGGCGGCACCTGTCGGCTATCCCGGCCGTCCGTGCCATCCAGCTCACGACGACATGTACGCGTTTACGCCCTCATTCCAGAATCCTGCCGGTTCGCCGATCCGCGAGCTGTTCAAGTACCTCTCCGAGCCGGGGATGATTTCGTTCGCGGGCGGCTATCCGGCCAGCGACCTGTTCGACGTCGACGGCCTGAACACGGCCGCCGAACGCGCTTACGCGCAGCCGGTGCGCTGCCTGCAATACGGCCCGACCGACGGCCTTGCCGAACTGAAGCAGCAACTGATTGCGTTGATGGCGCGCCGTAACGTCGCGTGCACGCCGGCCGAACTGCTCGTCACGACCGGCTCGCAGCAGGGCCTCGACCTGCTGCTGCGCGTGATGGTCGCGCCGGGCGACGTCGTGCTGACGGAGCAGCCGGCTTATCCGGCGACGCTGTCGGCGATGCGCCTGCAGCAGGCGCGCATCGTCACGATCCCGGTCGACGGTGAAGGCCTCGACGTCGACCGCCTCGCGTCGCAACTCGCGTCCGGCGCGATCGCGCAGCCGAAACTGCTCTACACCGTCCCGACCTTCGCGAACCCGACCGGCGCGACGCTCACGCGCGAACGCCGGCTGAAGCTGCTGCGTCTCGCGGTGCAATACCGTTTCCTGATCGTCGAGGACGATCCCTACGGCGACCTGCGTTTCGCGGGCGAACCGGTGCCGTCGATGCTCGCGCTCGCGAACGAAGTCGAAGGCGCGCGCGACTGGATCGTGCATTTCGCGAGCCTGTCGAAAATCGTCGCGCCGGGGCTGCGCGTGGGCTGGACGATCGCGCCCGCCGAGATCGCGCGACGCTGCGTGATCGCGAAGCAGACGGTCGACCTGTGCAGCACGCCGTGGACGCAAGCCACCGCCGCCGAGTATCTCGCCGACGGCGCGCTCGAACGCCATCTGCCGCGCATCACGGCGGCCTACCAGCGCAAATGCGACGCGATGTGCGACGCGCTGCGCGCCGGTTTCGGCGATGCGATCACGTTCCATCGCCCCGAAGGCGGGATGTTCGTGTGGGCGCGGATCGGCGCGGTGTCGTCGGACGTGCTGCTGCAACAGGCGATCGCGAACAAGGTCGTCTTCGTGCCGGGCAAGGCGTTCTTCGCGGACAACGTCGACGCCGCATCGTTGCGGCTGTCGTTCGCCGCGCCCGACGTCGACGCGATCCGGGAAGGCGTGGCGCGCCTGGTGCGCGCATATGGTGCGGCGCTGGCCGCGTGAGGAGACACACCCATGAGCATCATCATCAACGACACCGCATGGCTGGATGAAGCGCCGGGCAGGGCCGATATCCGTCCCGTCGAGCACAAGTCGTCGCAGATCGGCGCGGGGCCGCAATACGTCGCGGACGTGCTCGGCCGCTTCGGCGCGGATTCGACCGACACGGGCGACGCCGCACCGGTCGTCCTCGGCTATAACTGAACCGCGCGGCGGCGGGTTTGCAACGAAAGCCATGCGGGCACCGCGAGCTGCGCCGCCGAAACGGTTAAGCTAGCGCGACCGAATCCCGCAAGATAGTCGCGCCATCATGTCCGATCCCGCTTCCGAATCGCTCCCGCAAACCTACGACCGTCTCTGGTCGTGCCTCGAGTCCGGCGTCGGCACGCAGCGCTCGCCGTTCACGATGGTGCAGGCCGCGACGCTCGGCCTGGACGGCGCGCCGAAGGTGCGTACGATCGTGTTGCGGCAAGTGAGCCGAGCCGATCGTCTGCTGGCGTTCCATACGGATGCGCGCTCGGAGAAGGTGGCGGAGTTGCGCCGCGATCCTCGCATCGCCGTCGTCGCTAATGATCTCGACGGGCTCGTGCAGATCCGCGCGGAAGGCGTTGCGTCGATCTGCGACGACGAAGTGCAACGGCGCGCGATCTGGCAATCGAGCCGCCCACATACGTTGCTGCTGTATCGCGCACCGTTGCGTCCGGGCACGCCGATCGAGTCGCCTGAAGAGGCGCACATCACGCCAAGCCCGGGCGAGGCTCCCATCGACGACGGCTATCGGAACTTCTGCCTCGTCCACGTCACGGTGACGCGCATCGACTGGCTCGAACTTGCCCGCGGTGGTCATCGCCGCGCGGTATTCGACGTGAACGACGACGGCTACGCAGGCCGCTGGATCGCCCCCTGACGTCGACGTTCGTACGCCTGCTACAAACGCGTACAAATCAGACACATCCCGGATACATCAGACCTTTCAAATGGGTGACCGCCGCGTGACCGCCGCGCGCCCAAATGAAAGCAAAGGCGCGCCCGGGCGCGCGGCATGTTCACTTTCAACCTCACGAAAGGAGATGCCGAGCGATGTCTTCCACACCGTTTTCCCCGATGCGTCGGCACCTGCTGGCCACGTCCGTGGCCGCGGGTGTATCCGCGATGCTGCCCACCGCGCTGCATGCGGCAACCGGCGACACCGGCATACGCCCGTTCACCGCCCATATCCCCGATGACGCACTGGTCGACCTGCGCCGCCGCATCACCGCGACCCGCTGGCCGGGCCGCGAGACCGTCGCCGACGAATCGCAGGGCGTGCGGCTCGCGCGCATGCAAGCGCTGCTGCGCTACTGGGGCACCGACTACGACTGGCGCAAGGGCGAGGCGCGCCTGAATGGCTTCCCGATGTTCATCACGGAAATCGACGGGCTCGACATTCACTTCATCCACGTCCGGTCGCGGCACGCGAATGCGATGCCGATGATCATGACGCACGGCTGGCCCGGTTCGGTCTTCGAGCTGGTGAAGGCGATCGGTCCGCTGACCGACCCGACCGCGCACGGTGCGAGCGCCGACGATGCGTTCCACGTCGTCGTGCCGTCGCTGCCGGGCTTCGGTTTCTCGGGCCGCCCGACGAAGACGGGCTGGGGCTCGGACCACATCGCCCGCGCATGGGGCGAGCTGATGGCGCGCCTCGGCTATACGCGCTTCGTGTCGCAGGGCGGCGACTGCGGCTCGGTGATCTCGCACCGGATGGCGATGCAGCGCGTGCAGGGCCTGGCCGGGATTCACGTGAACATGCCGGCGACGGTGCCGCCGGACATCGCGACGCTGCTCCAGATCGACGCGCCGGCCCCGACGTCGCTGTCGCCGAAGGAGAAGGCCGCGTACGAGAAGCTCGCGACGTTCTATCGCGACAACTGCGGCTACTCGGCGATGATGGTCACGCGTCCGCAGACGGTCGGCTACGCGCTCGCCGATTCGCCGTCGGGGCAGGCCGCGTGGATGTACGACAAGATCTCGCAGTGGACCTACAGCGGCGGCGTACCCGAACGCTCGATTCCGCGTGACGAGATTCTCGACGACATTTCGTTGTACTGGCTGACCAACACGGCGACGTCCTCCGCGCAGATCTACTGGGAGGATCACTCGAACAACTTCAACGCGGTGGACATCTCGCTGCCGGCCGCGATCACGGTGTTTCCCGGCGAGATCTATCAGGCGCCGCGCAGCTGGGCCGAGCGCAGCTACCACAACCTGATCTACTTCAACGAAGTCGACAAGGGCGGCCATTTCGCGGCATGGGAAGAGCCGGAACTGTTCGCACGCGAAGTGCGTGCCGGGTTCCGGCCGTTGCGTCGCGCGTAAGCGCGGCTCGACAGGCGCGCGCGGGCCGGTTGCGATGCCGACCTGCGTCCGTCGCCGCATCGGTGCATGGGGGCGCGTGTGTTGCGCGGCCCCCGAAACGCACCGCCTCGCGGGCGTTTTTTGAATCGCTCTGTGTCGTATCCGAACACAGATACGTTGGGATACAAAGCGTCCGGATGGTTCGGATATAAATCCGGTGAAGCGATTCACACGGCGGCGCGAAGCGATGCGCGGCCGGCGTGAACGGCGATACCGGAGCGCCCGCACTTGCCGTGGGCTCCTTACTTAGCGATCGACAATGGAGAACGAGTCATGCCTGATACCGTGAATAGCCGCCGCCGCCTGATCCTGGGTACGACAATCGCAAGCCTGAGCCTCGCCGACCTCGGCTTCGGCTCGCTGGCGCACGCGCAGTCCGCGCCCGATGCCCCGACGAGCCGCGCGGCCGGCGCGGCGTCGCTCGGCACCATCCACCAGATCGATGCGGGCGTGCTGAACGTCGGGTATGCGGACCTCGGGCCGAAGAACGGCCCCGTCGTGTTCCTGCTGCACGGCTGGCCGTACGACATCTACAGCTACGCGGACGTCGCGCCGCTGCTCACGGCGGCCGGCTATCGCGTGATCGTGCCGTACCTGCGCGGCTACGGATCGACGACGTTCCGCTCCGCCGACACGCTGCGCAACGGCCAGCAGGCGGTGACGGCCGTCGACATCGTCGCGCTGATGGATGCGCTGAAGATCGACCATGCGGTGTTCGGCGGCTACGACTGGGGTGCACGCACGGCCGACGTCATCGCGGCGCTGTGGCCGCAGCGCGTGAAGGGGCTGGTGTCGGTGAGCGGCTATCTGATCGGCAGCCAGCAGGCGAACAGCAAGCCGCTGCCGCCGCAGGCCGAACTCCAGTGGTGGTATCAGTTCTACTTCTCGACCGAGCGCGGCGCGCTCGGCTATGCGGAGAACCTCGATGCGTTCAACAAGCTGATCTGGCGGCTCGCGTCGCCGAAGTGGCAGTTCTCCGACGAGACCTATGCGCGCAGCGCCGCATCGTTCCAGAATCCCGACCACGTGGCGGTCGTGATCCACAACTATCGCTGGCGCCTCGGTCTCGCGAAGGGCGAAGCGAAATACGACGACATCGAGCGGCGGCTCGCGGCCGGCCCGGTCATCACCGTGCCGACGATCACGATGGAAGGCGATGCGAACGGCGCACCGCATCCGGCCCCGGCCGCGTATGCGAAGAAGTTCACCGGCAAGTACCAGCACCGCACGATCACCGGCGGCATCGGCCACAACCTGCCGCAGGAAGCGCCGCAGGCGTTCGCCGATGCGATCCTGCAAGTGGAGCATCTGTGATGCGGGCGCGTACTGGTGTTGTGCGTCACGGCGCGCGCCGTGCGCTCGTCGCGGGCGCGTTGCTGGCCGGCGCGTTGTCGGCGAGCGGCCCGGCCGCGTTCGCGGAGCAGCCGAAGCCGGCCGCGTCGCCGATCTACGGCGTGACGATCCCGCCCGGCTACCGGAAGTGGGAAATGGTCGCGCCGGCCGAGGAAGCGGCGCCGCTCGACGAATTGCGCGTGGTGCTCGGCAATCCCGTCGCGATGCGTGCGCTCGAAAAGTCGACGCTGCCGTTTCCGGACGGCACGATCCTCGTGAAGCTTGCGTACAAGCGCAAGCAATCGGACGAGTTCCCGCCGGCGACCGTGCCGGGCCAGGCGACCACCGTGCAGGTGATGGTGAAGGATTCGCGTCGCTATGCGTCGACGGGCGGCTGGGGTTTTGGGCGCTTCATCAACGGCGTGCCGGCCGATATCGGTCAGCATCAGACGTGCTTTGCGTGTCACCAGGCGCGCGTGAAGAATCACGACTTCGTGTTCACGCGGTTGGCGCCTTGATGGGCGTGTGTACGTCAGGAGGCACGCTTCATTGCCGTGCCATCGTCGGCGGGAATTTGAGTGGAACTACGCCGAGCCGGGTTGGACCCGACCGCCTGGATGATTCCTCGCGTTCAGGTCGTTCCGCTTGATGACGCGGCGGCGCGAACCCGGCTGCACGGATCGCGCCGCTGAGTCGCTTGCATCACCACGAATAGCCTTGCATCCCGTAATCGGTATCGTATCGGCGGCCCCACCATGGCAGGTAGGCGTTATTTCCGCCGCGGGCGCGGAACCAGTCCTGATTCGGATCGATCGGCGTGAGCTTGGACGGCGGCCTGACGACGACCGCGACGGGGTGTTCAGCGTCGGTCGTGCCGGCGACCAACGCGTTGCCGCCGAAGTGGTTGATCCGGCCGATCGCCAGCGCGACGTCGGTCAATGCGCTGCCGGTTCCCATGTCGCCGAGCAGTCCGGCGGTGTTGAAGGTCTGCTTCTGGTGATCGTATTCCGGAAGTGTTTCGGTCAACGTCCGTGCGAGTGAAACAAGGCGTGCCGACGCTTCATCGCTGCCTTTACCCGCGTCGTGGAAGATGTACTGGAGGTCGGTGGACGCGACACCTGCATTGCGCGCGGCTTCGTCGATCGTGGCTTTCCACGCTTGCACGGCGCGCATCGTGCCGACCTTCGGCGCGAATGCTTTCGTGTCGCCGGCCGCGGCCTTGCCGATCCAGGCGAGTGGTTCGCGCTCGGTGTTGAAGTTGGGGCCGGCGAGGAACAACACGACAAGGTTTTCGTTGATCTGGGCGTCCGTGGGCGGGAAGTTCGGGGCATCCCAGTTCATTGCCCACGCGGTCTTGTCGGGGTTTGCCTGCAAGTAGTCCAACGCGTTGTTCAGTGATGTGAAGCCGGCGTTCGCGCCGCCTTGCGTGATCTGAATATCGGGGGGCGTGTCGCGGCTCCAAAGAGACTTAGGGGATGGCGGGCCGATTTCGAAAAAATTCATCATCCGATCGCCCATGCGCGACCGGGCAAAGGTCGGATCAAGTCGGGGCGGAATGGCAGCTTCGACGTGCATGCCAGCGAGTTCGCGCCAATCACTTTGCTGCTCGGAACCTACTGTGTAGAAATACTTCGCGTTGCTGAAATAGCGCGCGCAGCAGTAGGATGAATTTATCGATGTACTTGGCGTAGAAGCCCTTGAACGATTCTTCTCCCTCGTTGCCGTATGCGATGCCAGCTACCGATTGCAGCGTGGCAAAAGACTTTGGGTCCGTGCGGACCATATCGTCATTCTTGTTGGGCGCCGCAAGTCCCTGTGCCCACAACAATTGCCATTCGGTCGGGTAGTCCATACGTTGCAACGGATTCAACCACATCAGGCCGACAACCTGCGCGACGAACGGCTTGGCCGGCTCGTCGACTGATGACGATGAATTCTCTAACGCGTTGACAGGTGCGGCATGTACCGAGCGTGCGATGGCCGTGGTGAACAGGAACACCATGAGCGCAGCCAGGCTCGGTACGACTAAGAATCGTTTCATCCAATCTCCTATCTCCAAATGTGCCGGGTCGGGTTGTCCGACGTGCGCCATCAGAGAGGCCATGAGCACGGTGGTAATGAGCCAAATCGAAACGGCGATGGCGACGCGTCGCGGCCATGTAGCGATCAGCGTCTTCATACGACACTCCCGGCCTTCAAATAGAGTGGACCTTCACGTTCATCCACGATCGCGGTCGGCATCGTTCCTTCGCCGTTCTCGGCGTGTACCCATTGGTGGAGAGGCATACGATCGAGGGTGCCCGATGCAAAATAGTCGGTATACGTCTTGTTCGGATCATTCAAAGGAGCCCCGTCCCCCATCCGCCAATCCGCCTCAATGCGCAGCGATTTAAGTTGCTTGTCCGTCAGGTAGCACAAGCCCACCGCAACGTCATACGCAAGCGCCTTCTCGGCATGCTCCGGATTGGTCATCGTCGTAGAGTGGTTGGTCGGGCTATTGGTCGCACCACGATCGAGCCAGTCGACGATCTGCTTGTCGCGCCATTCCTTGTAGCCCTCGGGCATCGCGCTTTTGCCGTCCTCGCCGATCACGTGCCCGTCGCGATCGAGCCATTCCGTATTCAGCGTTCGACGCGCTTCCATGCGCATCAACGCGCGATCTTCATAGCGCTGTCCGGCTTCCGTTTCCGCTGTACCTTGCGCGACGCTATCCGCGTTCTTTGCGTTGTACTGGTCGTACGGATCATCGGCCCGCTTGTCCGCATCGGCTTTGCTCGCGTCGCGCCATGCGGCTGGTGGATCGTTGCCTTCGTTGAAGTCGCTGACTGCGTCGCCATCCATCGTTTCAACGGGCTTGCCGAATCGCAGCGCCGTCGGCGAAAAAGGCTCGTCAAGGGCCGGCGCATCCGCCACCACCGTCCAGCCTTTCGGCGGATCGGCGTTCACACGCAGCATGTTCAACGCCGAGCTGATTCCGGTCACGACGAACATCAGGGGCGCTGTTACGAGCGTAGCGGCCACGCCCAAGACAGACTCATTGCCCTTCAGCGCACCGATCAGATTGAATTTGGCGGGTGGCGATGGCGGATACCAGAAGCCTGGTTTCGTTCCTTGCTTGCCATGCCGCCAATCGTCTTCCCAATATCGGTAGGGTTTCTGCACGCCGATCGGGAAACCCGATGCGAACACCCGCTGCGCCAGGATGCCTGCGGCACCGATATCGTCGAGTTCGTGTTTGCTGATCCCGCGCCAGCCGATGCCTTGCACCGTCACCGCTGAAATCACCTGATCGTGCGGACAGCAATACGCGGAGACGCGCCCATACGTCGACCCATTCAAGCCATGCCGCGCGCGATCCTCTTGCGCTGCATACGACCTGTTGCTCGTGGGCGATACCCGCTCGTTTGCCATGTCCTCATCGATCTTGCTTGCCAGCAACTCGCGCTCCCTGCGAGCGCCGATGATCGATAGAAACGTGCCGAATGTCTTCGTGCGCGCGGCGTAGGTCTGCCTTCCGCGCTGACCGCTCGCGTCCTTCGTCGCGCGTTGCGACCATGAATCCATGAACGTGTCGGATTTGTGCGGGCCGTCCGCATTCGCGAGGCTATACGGCGCATTCGCCAGTACGTAGGCATCTGCCACGCAATGTCCGGTGCGTCCCCACGGATCTTCGACATCGGGGAAGGCGTCGCCAAAGAACGCTGCTGTCAGTCCCACGATGTTGCCCTGGCTATGACACACGACGGTAATCGGTACATCAGCCTGCATGCGGCGAATCGACTCGATCAGCCTGGCCAGTCGCAACGCAGCAAGCACGCCATACGCGCGAGGCGGCGCGCGGTACAGCGGCCGATTGGTCGGGTTGATGCCTTGCACAGTCATCCAACCCATCGTTCGATCATCCAGGCCGCCGTGCCAGAGATCGGGCAGGCTTGCACAGCCGTTCGTGAACGGACCGCCGCCCCAATAGTCCTTCTCGTTCAGGAAGATTTTGTCGCCGTATTCCTTCAGTTCGGCCGCGGTCGCCCGATAGCCCCATCGGAAATGAATGACAGGCGAAAACGACGGCTCGGGTTTGATGTAGTCACCGGACCAAAGCTTCGGATTCAAGAACCCATCCGGCGTCACGCTCTCCGTGTACTTCGCGGGCGTCAGCTGCCCCGCGTCGATGCCGTGATACATCATCTGATCGTCCAGACGCCCGAGCCTGCGATTCATCCCTTTGCACAGCCCGTGCTCCGCTGCATCGAACCATTCGCCCTCCGAGTTCACGCCGTGCACGAAGATCACGATGCCGGGCAACGGCAATTGCTTGATGCAGATCAGCGGCGTGTTCTTTACAAACCTCGTCACGCCTTCGCCGCGGCCGACCACGATCGGCGGCGGTGCCGGACGCGATGCGGCCACGTTCAGCGGAGCGACTGTTGCCGCGGGTTCGTCGTTGCGAGCATGTGCCACCGGTCGCGGATCGAGAAGTAAATCGGCCATCCAAACTCCTGAACATCTCAAACACCGTCCCCGTTATCGGACGTACGAAACGAATCGATAAGTATCCGAATCAATGGAGAACTGAAACGAGGCCGCAAGCATATCGAATCGGTGTGAGTAGAAAGCACGGATGCCGGAAAATGCGCGCCGAGCGCGATGGCGACGAACGAAAATTGTCAGAATGTGTTTCCGAGTGGAAATCCGTCGCATGGCTTCATCACGCAAAGAGCGCCGCGAGCGCGGCGCTGCCTTCACTCCGTAGCGACTGCGAGGCCCGTCATCCGGCGAGGCAGCCGTTTGACGCACCGCGTACAACATTTTGTCTGTATCTTTCAACGATTAATTCGCTGTTGTCCGTGCTTGCGTGGCGAAACCGACGAGTTTGTATCGCACTGTATCTATCGCCGCTCCGGAAACATCGGATTGCACTGAAACCATGGTTCGGAAACATGCCGGATACGTGAGCGGGTTCTACTGTCGACATGCAGGAAACGTTCGATGCCAGCCATCTGGATCGGATGCCGAATGATCGACACACCCATTTCCTTCCAGGAGAACACTCATGAAAGTCGCTCGAATCCTCGCTGTTGCCGTCCTCGCTTCGATCCCCGCATTGTCTTTCGCCGATACCGGCCACGGCCTCACGCGTGCCGATGTGCGCGCCGATCTCGTCCGGCTCGAGAAGGCCGGCTACAGCCCGGCCAGCGGCGAAGCCAATTACCCGGACGATATCGCTGCCGCGGAGAACGCCGTCGCCGCGCAGCAGGTCGCGCGCTCGGACCAGAACGGTCCGTCGAAGTCGCAGGGCGACAACGTCGCCGCGGCGTCGGTGCCGGCCGCCCGCTACGCCTCGGCCGATACGGGCGCTGCCCGCGACGGACGCTCGGGTGCCGCCGACGGCCTGTACGCGCATTCGTGATCCGCTGCCGCGCCTGCCGAGCGCCGGCGCGGCCGCATCGTAAACATTTCAGATGGACAACACGACAGGAAGGAGCAAGACGATGGTCGGTTTGACGAAACGGGTGCTGGTGTCCGCGGCGGTGCTTGGCGGGCTGTTCGGTGCGGTCACGGCGCAGGCTGCGCCGAAGGAAGACCTGAAGGGCACGAACGTCGTGCTGGTGCACGGCGCGTTCGCCGACGGGTCGAGCTGGAACCGCGTGATTCCGCTGCTCGAGGCGCGCGGCCTGCATGTCGTAGCGGTGCAGAATCCGCTGAGCTCGCTCGCCGACGATGCCGCCGCGACGAAGCGCGCGATCGACGAGCAGAAGGGGCCCGTCGTGCTGGTCGGCCATTCGTGGGCCGGCGTCGTGATCAGCGATGCGGGCAACGACGACAAGGTGAAGTCGCTCGTCTATGTTGCCGCGTTCGCGCCGGACAACGGCCAGTCGATCGCCGACGTCACGCAGGGGCTGCCGGCGCCGGCGTGGGCCGGCGAGCTGCGCAAGGACTCGGGCGGTTTCGCGACGCTGTCGGACAAGGCGGTCGCGCAGGATTTCGCGCCGGACCTGTCGCCCGCGCAGCAGCGCGTCGTCGCGGCGACGCAAGGGCCGTGGTACGGTGGCTGTATTTCGCAGAAGGTCACGCAGGCCGCGTGGCATGAGAAGCCGTCGTCGTTCGTCGTCGCGACGCAGGACCGGATGATCGATCCGAAGCTGCAGGAGGCGATGGCGAAGCGGATCGGCGCGACGGTCACGCGTGTGAACGGCAGCCACGTCTCGATGTTGAGCCAGCCGAAGGCCGTGGCAGACGCGATCATCGCGGCCGCGGAGCGTGCGAAGCACGATACGCAGTGAGCGATGCGGCGCCGCGATGCGAATGGCGCGCGGCGCCTTTCCTTCCCGCCATCCGCCCCGAAGGAAGTCCCCTTGGGGGAAATGGCGGAGTTTCTCGGAGCACATTCTGATGACGCAGCAACTCTGGCAACTGTCGGCGACTGAAATCGCGAAGCGGGTGCGGCAACGTGAAGTGTCCGCGCGGGAAGTGGCGGATGCGACGCTGGCCCGTCTCGATGCGGTGAACCCGGCGATCAACGCGGTGGTCGAGCATCGCCCCGACGACGTGCGGCGGCAAGCCGACGAAGTCGATCGCGCGATCGCGCGCGGCGACGATCCGGGGCCGCTCGCCGGCGTGCCCGTGACCGTGAAGATCAACGTCGACGTCGCGGCGTTCGCGACGACCAACGGCACGCGCCTGCAGGAAAACCTGATCGCGAGCGCCGACAGCCCGTCGGTCTCGAACCTGAGGAAGGCCGGCGCGGTGCTGCTCGGCCGCAGCAATTCGCCGACGTTCGCGCTGCGCTGGTTCACATCGAATCTCGTGCACGGCCATACGTACAATCCGCGTAATCGGTCGCTGACGCCGGGCGGATCGAGCGGCGGCGCGGCGGCTGCCGTGGCCGCCGGGATCGGCCCGCTCGCGGTCGGCACCGACATCGGCGGCTCGGTGCGCTATCCGGCTTACGCATGCGGCGTGCACGGGATCCGGCCGTCGCTCGGACGCGTGCCGGCGTTCAATGCATCGTCACCCGAGCGGGCGATCGGCGCGCAGTTGATGTCGACGACGGGGCCGATCGCGCGCACGATCGACGATCTCGCGCTGGCGCTGCGAGCGTTCGCCGCACCGGACCCGCGCGACCCGTGGTACGTGCCGGTGCCGTTCGAAGGCCGTGCGGTGCCGAAGCGAGCAGCGCTGTGCGTGCGGCCGGGCGGCCTGCAGGTCGTGCCCGAAGTCGAGGCCGCGTTGCGCGATGCCGCGCGCCGGCTCGTCGATGCAGGGTGGACCGTCGATGAAATCGACGATACGCCGCCGATGCGCGAGGCCGCGTTGTTGCAGGAGCAGCTCTGGCTTGGCGACGGATTCGACGCGTTGACGAACGCGGTCGCGAGCGACGGCGATCCGGGCGCGGCCGCCGTGATCGCCGCCGTGCGCGGCAAGGTGCGCGATCTGCCGGCCGACGTGATCAGCCGCGCGCTCGTGCGGCGCACGACGCTGACGCGGCAATGGCGGCTGTTTCTCGATGAATACGCGGTGCTGCTGCTGCCTGTGTCGTCGGAGTTGCCATTCCCCGACGATCTCGACAGGCAAGGACCGGAAGGGTTCGAGCGCGTATGGGAAGCGCAGCTCACGCTGCGTGCGCTGCCGGCGATGGGGCTACCCGGGCTTGCGGTGACGACGGGGATCGTCAATAACGTGCCGGTCGGTGTGCAGGTGGTCGCCGCGCATCATCGCGAGGATCTGTGCTTGCTCGCGGGGCGCGACATCGAGGCGCGCGGCGCGCCGGTGACCGTGGTCGATCCGATCGTCTGAGGCGGCGACGGGCGTGGTGCATCGGCGATGCACCGCGTCCGTCGGTTGTCGTTCATCGATCCATCCAAGCGCGCGCCGTTGGACCCGGCGCGCGATTCCATTTCGGATTCCCTCGCAACGTGCGGCGCATCGCGTGCCGCATCGTCCCTGACTTCGCAGTCGCCCATCCTTTCAAGAACCTTCGATGCGTGACATCGAACGGCCATCGCTCCAGATCCCCCGCGTGAACCCGCACCGATTGCGCGCGTCTGCCATTGCATTTCGCGCGCCGCTGATTAGGAAATGAATTTTTATTGGTTCTGCTTCCCCGAGCACGCTCGCATAGTCGGGCTGACGGCTATAGACAGCACGCAAGCTGCGCAGGCCGTAATCCCGGCGTTGTTGATCATACGAATCTGCGAGAACGAGGAAGCGTGATGACGTTTGCATTGGAAGAACGAACGGCTGCCCGGCAGGCGCTTGACGCCGCGCGCGCGGCGGCCGCATCGGCGGGCACGCCTTACGCGGGCGGCGTGGCGCCGCAAGCCGCGTGGGCGCTGTTCGCCGCCGGCGACGCGTTGCTGGTCGACGTGCGCACCGCGGAAGAACGGAAATTCGTCGGCCACGTGCCCGAGTCGCTGCATGTGCCGTGGGCGACCGGCACGAGCCTGACGCGCAACCCGCGCTTCGTGCGCGAACTGGAAGCGAAGACCGGCAAGGACGCGGTGGTGCTGTTGCTCTGCCGCAGCGGCAACCGGTCCGCGCAGGCGGCCGAAGCCGCGACCAAAGGCGGTTTCACACAGGTATTCAACGTGCTCGAAGGGTTCGAGGGCGACCTCGACGAACAGCGGCATCGCGGCAGCCGGAACGGCTGGCGCCATCGCGGCCTGCCGTGGGCTCAGGACTGAGTCACGGCTGTTACGGGGAGAAGTCAGCATGGCCGCATTCGACATCGACGACATCGTTCAATCGCTTCAGACCGTGCGCCGCGCGTGGCGCGAGAAGCAGCGACGCTCGCTTGAACCGGGCGGGCGCGACCTGCCGGCGCGCGAGGCGCTCGCACAGATCATCGGCGCGCTGAAGGGCGTGCTGTTCCCGATGCGGCTCGGGCCGCCCGACCTGCGGCAGGAGAGCGAGAACTTCCATGTCGCCCACGCGCTCGACGCGGCGCTGAACGCGCTGCTTGCGCAGGTGACGCTCGAACTGCGCTACGCGGCGCGGCAACGCAACGTCGACGCACCGATCGAAGACGTGGCGTCCACCGCCGTGCAGGCGTTCGCCGCACGCCTGCCCGAGATCCGCCGGCTGCTCGACAGCGACGTGCTGGCCGCATTCCATGGCGATCCGGCGGCAGGCAGCGTCGACGAAGTGCTGCTCTGCTATCCCGGCATCCTCGCAATGATCCACCACCGGCTCGCGCATGAGCTGTACCGGCTCGGGCTGCCGCTGCTCGCGCGGATCATCGCCGAGCAGGCCCACGCGGAAACCGGCATCGACATTCATCCGGGCGCGCGCATCGGTGGCGGCTTCTTCATCGATCACGGCACGGGTGTCGTGATCGGCGAGACCGCGATCATCGGCGAGCGCGTGCGCGTGTACCAGGCCGTCACGCTCGGCGCGAAGCGCTTCCCGCGCGATGCTTCCGGACATCTGGAGAAGGGGCTCGCGCGCCATCCGATCGTCGAGGACGACGTCGTGATCTATGCAGGCGCAACGATCCTCGGGCGCGTGACGATCGGCCGCGGCGCGGTGATCGGCGGCAACGTGTGGCTCACGCAGGACGTACCGGCCGGCGCGAACGTCACGCAGGCCGTGCTGCGCAGCGAAGCGAATGCCGCGCGGCACGAACCGGCCGAGCCGGTGCCCGACACACGGGTGACGACATGAGCGACCTGATCCAGCACTTCGGCGCCAACGTGCGCAGGCTGCGCGAAGCGCGCACGTGGTCGCAGGAGCAGCTCGCCGAACACGCGGGGCTGAACCGTTCGTATGTCGGCGAGATCGAGCGCGGCGAGGCGATCGCGTCGATCGTCACCGCGGACAAGATCGCGCGCGCGTTCGACGTGTCGATCTCGACGCTGTTGCCCGGCGTGTACGTCACCTGACTCATCTCGCGTCCTTTCCCGTTCGGCAGTGCCATGTGACGGCTATAGCATGTTGAGCCGGCAGGTGCGTGCTTCCGATAATCGCCAGGCGTCGTAAGCAATCCCGTTTTTCATCTTAAGAACCCGGAGCCACACATGTCGACCGTTGCAAGCGGCACGGCCGCGCTGAGCGATCACGCCGCCCGCCAACTAGCGAACGCTACCAAGGCCGTCCCGCAGCTTTCCACGATTACGCCGCGCTGGCTGACCCATCTGCTGCAGTGGGTGCCGGTCGAGGCCGGCATCTATCGCCTGAACCAGGTGAAGAACCCGGAAGCCGTGCGCGCCGCGTGCACGCAGCTCGAGGACGAAAGCGTGCTACCGCGGACCTTCGTGCCGTACGAGGAACAGCCGCGCGAGTATTTCCTGAACGCGGTGAGCACGGTGCTCGACGTGCATACGCGGATCTCCGATCTCTACAGCAGTCCTCATGACCAGATCAAGGAACAGCTGCGCCTGACGATCGAGACAATCAAGGAGCTGCAGGAAAGCCAGCTGATCAACAACCCGGACTACGGGCTGCTCGCGAACGTGACCGACGAACAGCGGATCTTCCCGCTGACCGGCGCGCCGACGCCGGACGATCTCGACGAGCTGCTGACCAAGGTGTGGAAGGAGCCGGCGTTCTTCCTCACGCACCCGCTCGCGATCGCCGCGTTCGGCCGCGAATGCACGCGGCGCGGCGTGCCGCCGCCGACGGTCAGCCTGTTCGGCTCGCAGTTCCTCACGTGGCGCGGCATTCCGCTGATCCCGTCGGACAAGGTTCCGATCGCCGACGGCAAGACCAAGATCCTGCTGCTGCGCGTCGGCGACAAGCGCCAGGGCGTTGTCGGCCTCTATCAGCCGGGCGTCGCGGGCGAGCAGGGGCCGGGCCTGTCGGTGCGCTTCATGGGGATCAACGACCAGGCGATCGCGTCGTACCTGATCTCGCTGTACTGCTCGCTCGCGGTCCACTCGCCGGATGCGCTGGCTGTCCTCGATGACGTCGAAATCGCCAAGTACCATGACTATCCCGACACCTACCGTTAATCCCGGCTCGGCCGGCAGCGACGCGCTCGCGTTGCCGCACGCGCCGCTGCCGGCCGGCCTGCCCGACCCGGCGGCGCTCGCGCGGCTCGCGTCCGGGTTCTTCGCGACGCCGCCCGGGCAGGCCGCCGCGCCCGGGCTGTCGGCGGGTAGCGGGGCGGTTGGCGGCGTGCCGTCGGCGTTGCCGGCTGCGGCGCCGATTCTCGCGTCGGTGAGCAACCCGGCGCCGGCCGGCTCGCCGCTCGCGGGACCGGGCGGCACGGGCACCGGCGTGCCGGGCCTCGCGCTGCCGCAAGGCAAGGCGCCCGGTGCGAACCTCGCGCCGTCCGCGCCGACGCACGTGCTGTCGCTCGGCAACCGCGTGCCCGCGCTCGCGCCGCACGCGGCCGCGCAGAACGGGCTGCCCGACAATGCGGTGTCGATCGCGCCCGCGTTCGAGCCGCGCGCCGGCGGCGCGGCGCTTGGCGTGCCGCAGGCGAATGCCGCGGTGTCGGAGGGCGCGGCGAAGGCGGCGCCGGCGGCGTCACCGTATTACTTCACCGACGGCTCGCTGCAGGGCTGGCAGGCGACACCGCAGGACATCGTCGTGCCGTCGAACGGCGTTGCGTCGCCGGAAGCGTTCGGGCTGCCGGGCGACGACGCGCTGCGCGACCTGCTCGCCGTGCATCGCGACGTGCCGGTCGGACGTGCATCGGGTGCGTCGGGCACTTCAGGCACGGCCGTGCCGCGTTACTTCATCGACGATACGCACGCCGCCGAACCGCAGGGCAATCCGCACCGCGGCGCGCACCCGCCATTCGACGTGAACGCGATCCGCCGCGACTTCCCGATCCTGCAGGAACGCGTGAACGGCAAGCAGCTCGTCTGGTTCGACAACGCGGCGACGACGCACAAGCCGCAGGCCGTGATCGACCGCCTCGCGTATTTCTATGCGCACGAGAATTCGAACATCCACCGCGCCGCGCATGCGCTGGCGGGCCGCGCGACGGATGCATACGAGCATGCGCGGGACACCGTGCGGCGCTTTATCGGCGCATCCTCGCCGGACGAGATCGTGTTCGTGCGCGGCACGACCGAGGCGATCAACCTGATCGCGAAGACGTGGGGCGTGCAGAACGTCGGCGAAGGCGACGAGATCGTCGTGTCGCATCTCGAGCATCACGCGAACATCGTGCCGTGGCAGCAGCTCGCGGCGCTCAAGGGCGCGAAGCTGCGGGTGATTCCGGTCGACGATTCGGGGCAGGTGCTGCTCGACGAGTACCGCAAGCTGCTCAACGACCGCACGAAGATCGTGTCCGTCACGCAGGTGTCGAACGCGCTCGGCACGGTCGTGCCGGTGAAGGAGATCGTCGAGCTGGCGCATCGCGCGGGCGCGAAGGCGCTCGTCGACGGCGCGCAGTCGATCTCGCACATGCGGGTGGACGTGCAGGCGCTCGATGCGGATTTCTTCGTGTTCTCCGGGCACAAGATCTACGGGCCGACCGGGATCGGCGTCGTGTACGGCAAGCGCGCGATCCTCGACGACATGCCGCCGTGGCAGGGTGGCGGCAACATGATCGCGGACGTGACGTTCGAGCGCACGGTGTTCCAGCCGCCGCCGAACCGGTTCGAGGCCGGCACCGGCAACATCGCGGATGCGGTGGGGCTGGGCGCCGCGCTCGACTACGTGAACCGGGTCGGCATCGAGAACATCGCGCGCTACGAGCACGACCTGCTTGCGTACGCGACGAGCGTGCTCGCGCCGGTGCCGGGCGTGCGGCTCGTCGGCACCGCGCGCGACAAGGCGAGCGTGCTGTCGTTCGTGCTGAAGGGCTATGAGACCGAGGAAGTCGGGCAGGCGCTGAACGAAGAGGGCATCGCGGTGCGCTCGGGGCATCACTGCGCGCAGCCGATCCTGCGGCGGTTCGGGCTCGAGGCGACGGTGCGACCGTCGCTGGCGTTCTACAATACGTGCGATGAGGTCGACGCGCTGGTGAGGGTCGTGAGACGACTGGCGGCGCGGCGCTGATGCGCGCCGCCTGAGGCAAGGCCGCTTGCGGCGCCCGGAAGCAGGGTGTCACAAGCGGCCTTTGGTATCGATGCAGGGGCGGACGTGATGCGAATCAACGCCCTGCCAGCATCCTTGTGCCGAGCCCCATCAGCAGCAGTCCGGCCGTCGTGTCGAGCACGGCCTTGCGCTTGATCAGCAGCCGGCGCACGGACGGATGCGACGCGAGCAGCGCCATCGTGCAATACCACGCGCCCGAAATCCCGATCGACAGTGCGACGACGGTGAGATCGAACCATGCCGGTGCGTCGGCCGGCACCATCAGCGCGAAGACACTGCCGTAGAACGCGACGGCTTTCGGGTTCGTCATGCTGACCACATAGCCTTTCTTCGCGGCATGCCAGCCTGAGGATGAAGTCGGCGCGTCAACGGACAACGGCTTGCGCGCGGTCAGCACCATTTTCAGGCCGAGCCAGATCAGGTAGGTCGCGCCCGCCAGCCGCAGCGCGGTGTGCACCCATGCGATGTGGGTGACGAGCAGGCTCAGGCCGCCGATCGCGATCGCGGCCCAGGTGCCCGATGCGGCAGCGAGGCCGAGCCCGGTCATCACGCCGGCGCGGCGCTGCGCGACCGCGCTCGACGTGACGATCACGAAGTTCGGGCCGGGGCTGGCCACGCTCAGCAGCAGGACGCCGGCGAGCGGCAGCAACGCGTTGATGGTGGTCGACATGGATTGGGGGGGCAGTGACGCGGAATGGGCCTTCATCTTACCCCGTGCGACGTGCCGTGCCTGCGTGCGGCCGATCCAGAAAAAAACGCGTGACGACCGACGTCGCCACGCGTTGCATTGCTTCGGAAACACCGGGCATGCCGGCGAACCGGCACGCCGCAGCACATCGTCGGATCGTCAGAAATCGAACCCCGGCCCGCCCGCACCCGGGCCGCCCTGCGCCGCGGCCGGCGCCGCATCCTTCGGCGCCTCGAACACGGTCGCATCGGTCGTCAGCAGCAGCCCGGCCACCGACGCCGCATTCTGCAGCGCGGTGCGCGTGACCTTGGTCGGATCGAGCACGCCCGATTCGACGAGGTCGCCGTATTCGCCGGTCTGCGCGTTGTAGCCGAAGTTGCCCGAGCCTTCCGCCACTTTCGCGACGACCACGCTCGCTTCCTCGCCCGCATTCGTGACGATCTGGCGCAGCGGTTCCTCGAGCGCGCGCAGCACGATCTTGATGCCCGCGTCCTGATCGGCATTCGCTCCCTTGAGCTCGCGGATCGCCTGCCGCACGCGGATCAGCGCGACGCCGCCGCCCGGCACGATGCCTTCCTCGACGGCCGCGCGCGTCGCGTGCAGCGCGTCGTCGACGCGGTCCTTCTTCTCCTTCACCTCGATCTCGGTCGCGCCGCCGACCTTGATCACCGCGACGCCGCCCGCCAGCTTGGCCACGCGCTCCTGCAGCTTTTCACGATCGTAGTCGGAGGTCGCCTCTTCGATCTGCACGCGGATCTGCTTCACGCGCGCCTCGATGTTTTTCGCGTCGCCCGCGCCGTCGATCACGGTCGTGTTTTCCTTGCCGACCTCGATGCGCTTCGCCTGGCCGAGTTCGGCGAGCGTCGCCTTCTCGAGCGTGAGTCCCGTTTCCTCCGCGACGACTTGCCCGCCGGTCAGGATCGCGATGTCCTCGAGCAGCGCCTTGCGGCGATCGCCGAAGCCCGGCGCCTTGACCGCGACCGTCTTCAGGATGCCGCGAAGGTTGTTCACGACCAGCGTCGCGAGCGCTTCGCCCTCGACGTCTTCCGCGATGATCAGCAGCGGCCGGCCGGATTTCGCGACCTGTTCGAGCACCGGCAGGAGGTCACGGATGTTCGAGATCTTCTTGTCGTGCAGCAGGATGTACGGGTTCTCGATCTCGGCGATCTGCTTGTCGGGATTGTTGATGAAATACGGCGACAGGTAGCCGCGATCGAACTGCAGCCCTTCGACCACGTCGAGCTCGTCGGCGAGCGACTTGCCGTCCTCGACGGTGATCACGCCTTCCTTGCCGACGCGGTCGATCGCTTCGGCGATGCGCTGGCCGATCGATTCCTCGCCGTTCGCGGAGATCGTCGCGACCTGCGCGATTTCCTTGCTCGTGGTGGTCGGCTTGCTGATCGTCTTCAGCGAGTCGACGGCCGATGCCACGGCCTTGTCGATTCCGCGCTTCAGGTCGAGCGGATTGAGCCCGGCCGCGACGTATTTCTGGCCTTCGCGCACGATCGCCTGCGCGAGCACGGTGGCCGTCGTCGTGCCGTCGCCGGCGGCATCGCTGGTGCGCGACGCGACTTCCTTCACGAGCTGCGCGCCGATGTTCTGCAGCTTGTCCGCGAGTTCGATTTCCTTCGCGACCGACACGCCGTCCTTCGTGACGACGGGCGCGCCGAAGCTGCGCTCGAGCACGACGTTGCGGCCCTTCGGCCCGAGCGTGACTTTCACCGCGTTCGCGAGAATGTTGACGCCTTCGGTGAGCTTCGTACGCGCGACGTCGCTGAAAATGATTTCCTTTGCTGCCATGATTGCGCTCCGTTATTGATTGACGACCGCGACGATGTCTTCCTCGCGCAGCACGAGAAATTCGTTGCCGTCCACCTTGACGGCCTGGCCTGCGTACTTGCCGAACAGCACGCGCTCACCGACCTGCAGGTCGGGCACGAGGCGCTGGCCGTCCGCGTCCTTGCGGCCGGGGCCGACGGCGATCACTTCGCCCTGGTCGGGCTTTTCCGCGGCGCTGTCGGGGATCACGATGCCCGAGGCGGTGGTGGTTTCCTGGTCGAGTCGCTTCACGATGACCCGGTCGTGCAAGGGGCGTAGGCTCATCTGTCCGTCCTGTTCTGTTGCGTCGAAATGGTTGGCACTCTTTATCGGAGAGTGCTGACGAGTATAAGAACGCGCGACGGCGCGATCCAATAACGGATTCGGAAAAGCATTTGCGTGGATGCGCTATGGATGCGTGGCGGGCGTCGGCGTGGAGCGCAAGCGTATGATTCCGACATCGCACACTCGCCCGGGGAGTCCATGAGCGTGGCAACGACACCGGAAGCCGGACGTCAGCCGGGCTGGCTGCGCTTCGCCCCCGCGCTGTTCCTGCTGCTGTGGGCGAGCGGCTTCGTGTTCCTGAAGCTCGGGCTGCGCGACGCGGATCCGCTGACGTTCCTCGCGCTGCGCTATGCGTGCGTGGTTGCGCTGCTCGCCGGGCCGCTCTTATGGCTGCGTCCCGCGTTGCCGCGCACACGCGACGAATGGCGCAATCTCGTCGTCGTCGGTTTGCTGCTGCAGGCCGGCTATTTCTCGTTCACCTATCTGAGCCTGAAACTCGGGATGTCGGCCGGCGCCGTCGCGCTCATCACGTCGCAGCAGCCGATTCTCGTCGGGCTGCTCGCGCCGATGATCGCCGGCGAGCGCGTCGGCGTGATGCGCTGGATCGGCCTCGCGATCGGCGCGGCCGGCGCGGTGATGGTGATCCTCGCGCGTTCGTCGGTTGCGGTGTCGTCGTCGTGGGCGCTGGCGTTCGCGCTGCTCGCGCTCGCGTGCATCACCGGCGGCACGCTGTGGGAAAAGCGCTTCGGCACCGACGTCCATCCGGTCACGGCGAACCTCGTGCAATACACGGTCGGCCTCGCGGTGACCGCGCCGCTCGCGTTCGCGCTCGAACCGATGCACGTGCACTGGACCGCCAGCCTCGCCGGTTCGCTCGCGTACCTCGTGATCTGCAATTCGCTGATCGCGATCTCGCTGCTGCTCGCGATGGTGCGATACGGCGAAGCGTCGCGCGTGTCGGCACTGTTTTTCCTGATTCCGCCGGCCGCGGCGGTGATCGCGCTCGTCGTGCTCGGCGAGACGATCGGTACGCTCGCATGGCCCGGCATGGCGCTTGCGGCCGCGGGCCTGTATCTGGTGATGCGGTACTGAGCGAGTATCGCGGGCCTCGTCGATCTTGTAACACAATTTATGGGTTCTGATGCGTGGGTGTCTTTGTGTGCGGTCGCCCGGAATGCCTCCGCCCTGTTCGTGTCCAAACCGCGGTCCATAGCGGCTCGACGGCGTGTTGCAAGGCGTCCATGTGCGCTTTCGGCCTCGTCGAGTGACGGGTCCGTTCCGTTCCATGAAAGCCGCGAGGTTGTCGCATCGTGTTTCGAAAAGTAGATTCGCCCGACGGTAACACCGGAGGGTCGAATGACTTCGATTGCGATCGAGTTGGATTCGGGAAAGCGCGCGATGCTGACACGCGCGGGACGTGCGACGTTGTCGGCCAAGCAACGCGCTGCGGTCTCCGAGTTGATGCTGCACTGGCCGAGGTACGCGGGCCTGACGACGAATGCGATGACGTACTTGCGGCAATTGGGCCTTGACGCGTTCCGTGGTGCCCCGCTCGATGTGCTCAGGTCTGCCATCGAGGACGGCCGAGTCATGGTCGAGATCGAGCGTCCGGCGGTTGCCGGCGGCGCTTGTGGTGATCTGCCGTCCACGCTGCCTTTCCCACGGGCGAATCGGTTCGCCCGTGGGGCGCCGCAGGCGTCGCTGCCGGTAGACAAGCCTATTCCGAGTTGGGCGCGGCCAAGTGATGTATCGGCCGATGAATTGATAAGCTACCTGGAAAGCGTCCTGGGGAACGCAGGCAGCGTCGGTGCCGGCACGGCACTCGGGCTGGTTGATACGCCGCTCAGCGACGCCGCCCCGTTCTTGCTGCGGGACTCGCCCTTGCGCGACGATTCGTTGAATCTGGCCGCTCGTCGGCCGAACGAAGGGTTGGAGGCCGGCTGCATGGAGAAATACGAAGCAGCTATCGAGTTGTGCAATCGGCTGGCCAAGGTCATGGGCGGCGTTGCCGGTCTGACACTGTGCAAGCAGAATGCGTTTATGGATTACCAAGAGTGCAGGGGATTCTAAATGGCTAAGCATTCGCCTTATGCCGTCGTGGTGATTTACGACGAAGACCAGCAAAGACTTACCGTAAAAGCGGCCGATCCGGACAAGCTCGCGCCGCAATTACAAGGCGTTCTCGAAATGCCGATCCTGTTGGACGAGTTCGACTATCGGATAGATGATGAGTTTGCGCGTCGGCTGGGTGCCGCAATGCTGAATCTCATCGCTGCCGGTCAGCCCGGCATCGAGAAATACATGAGTGTGACGCTTGAGCCTATTCCGAGGCGGGGCGACGGCAACCGCTGATGCTTGCAGAGGAATGTGACATGAGCAAACCGGCACGCGCGACCATCGTGTTTTACGACGAAGACACCGAACAGGTAACGTTGTGCACCGTGTTTCGCAAGGACGTCGAGGCCCTACTCGACCGGGAAAGGAGTGCAGGTGTCGCCATCACGATTCCGCCGCATGCCGAACCGAACGACGGGTGCCCGATTACCGATGAGGACGCGCGGCGATTGGGCGGTACGGCACTGCTGATGCAGGCGGGCGTGCACCCAGAGTTGCGCGAACGGCTCAAATTCGCGGAGGCAGGGTCCGTCGACTGGTCCCCGGTTCGGCGCCCGGACGCAGACTGAAGGTTCAGTGCATGAGCCGCAGGATTGCCGTGACGATCCTGCTAAAGATACCGATCATCGCCTGCCGTCCGGTTCTGCGGTTTGATAGCCAGTCCTATCGTTCGATTCCCTTCACTCGCTCCGGCGTTGAATGGCCGCGTGCCGCACTGGCTGAGCAACGCCGGCAACGACGACCGTACGCGTTTTCCCCGCCTGACGCACAATCGAGCGTGTCATGCATGCGCTGCGCGCGAGCGCGCACCGCTCCGTCTTCGATTCTTTCGTCAGAGGCACGAATCATGTCATCCCGCACCTATCTCGTTACCGGCGCGTCGCGCGGCATCGGCTTCGCAACCAGCACGCTGCTCGCCCGGCGCGGCCATCGCGTCATCGGCCTCGCGCGGCATGCGCAAGGCATCGACTTTCCCGGCGAACTGATCGCGTGCGATCTCGCGGATATCGAACGGACGGCCGCGACGCTCGCCCGCATCGGCGCGTCGGACGAGATCGACGGCATCGTGAACAACGCGGGCATCGCGTTGCCGCAGCCGCTCGGCAAGGTCGATTTCGCGTCGCTGCAGGCGGTGTTCGACCTCAACGTGCGCGCGGCAATCCAGGTCACGCAGCATTTCGCCGACGCGATGAAGGCACGCGGATATGGCCGCATCGTCAACGTATGCAGCCGCGCGATCTTCGGCAGCCTCGATCGCACCGCGTATTCGGCCGCGAAAAGCGCGCTCGTCGGTTGCACGCGTACATGGGCGCTTGAACTCGCCGAGCACGGCGTGACGGTCAACGCGGTCGCGCCGGGCCCGATCGAAACGGAACTGTTTCGCCAGACGCGGCCGGTCGGCAGCGAAGCCGAACGCAAGGTGCTGGCAACGATCCCCGCACGCCGTCTCGGCACACCGCACGATGTGGCCGCGGCGATCGCGTTCCTGCTGTCCGACGATGCAGCCTTCGTCACGGGGCAGGTGCTCGCGGTGGATGGCGGCGGCAGCCTCGGCGGACGCAGCTGACACAGCTGACGTAGTAGACGCAACGCAACCTTCGCGGCGCGCGTCGTAAAACACGGGCCGCGCCGCATATTCTCCTGCCCCGTTAGCATGTGACGAATCCGACTTTGGGCGCCGCGCGGGCGACGCTAAGATCGCCGATCCCGTAGATCGTGCGCTCAACAACAATGAAAAAGTCCGCTTCGCCCTTGCTTGCCTTTCGTTTCCGTGTGGTCTGCGCCGCGATCGCGGGTGCGCTGTCGCTTGCGTCGTGCGGCGGCGTCGACAGCGATCCGCCGCCGCAGGCGAATGCGACGCCCGTGGCCAAGCGCCCGAACATCCTCTACATCATGGCCGACGATCTCGGCTATTCCGACATCCATGCATTCGGCGGCGAGATCAACACGCCGAACCTCGACGCGCTCGTCGCATCGGGCCGCATCCTGTCGAACCACCACACCGGCACCGTATGCGCGATCACGCGCGCGATGCTGATTTCCGGCACCGACCATCACCTCGTCGGCGAAGGCACGATGGGCGTGCCGACCGACGAGCGGCGCGGCCTGCCGGGCTACGAGGGCTACCTGAACGATCGCGCGCTGTCGTTCGCGCAACTGCTGAAGGACGCCGGCTATCACACGTACATCGCGGGCAAGTGGCACATCGGCTCGGGGATCGTCGGCAGCGCGACGGGCAGCGGACAAACGCCGGACCAGTGGGGCTTCGAGCGCAGCTACGTGCTGCTCGGCGGCGCCGCGACGAACCACTTCGCGCACGAGCCGGCCGGCTCGTCGAACTACACGGAAGACGGCCGCTACGTGCAGCCCGGCCAGCCCGGACAACCGGGCGGCGCGGGCGGCAGTCCGGCCGTGTTCTACTCGACGGACTTCTATACGCAGAAGCTGATCGCGTACATCGATTCGAACAAGCAGGACGGCAAGCCGTTCTTCGCGTACGCGGCCTACACGTCGCCGCACTGGCCGCTGCAGGTGCCGGAGCCGTGGCTGCACAAGTACGCGGGCGTGTACGACGCCGGCTACGACGCGATCCGCAACGCACGGATCGCACGGCAGAAGGCGCTCGGTCTGATTCCGGCCGACTTCAAGCCGTTCGACGGCCTGCCCGAAACGACGTCGGCGTCGCCCGCGACGGCGAACAACGGCACCGCGAACGCGAAGTACATCAGCGCCGTGCATCCGGCCGCCGACGGCTACGCGGACTACGGCATCGGCAAGGTCGACAAGCTGTGGGCGAGCCTGAGCCCGGCCGAGCGCCGTGCACAGGCACGCTACATGGAGATCTACGCAGGGATGGTCGAGAACCTCGACTACAACATCGGCCTGTTGATCCAGCACCTGAAGGACATCGGCGAATACGACAACACGTTCATCATGTTCCAGTCGGACAACGGCGCGGAAGGCTGGCCGATCGACTCGGGCGCGGACCCGACGGCGACCGACACCGCGAACGGGCGGGAGCCGATCTACTCGACCCTCGGCACCGACAACGGCAAGCAGAACGCGCAGCGGCTGCAATACGGGCTGCGCTGGGCCGAAGTGAGCGCGGCGCCGTTCCGGCTCACGAAGGGCTATTCCGGCGAAGGCGGCGTGTCGACGCCGACGATCGTGCGGCTGGCCGGGCAGACACAGCAGTTGCCGACGCTGCGCGCGTTCACGCACGTGACCGACAACACGGCGACGTTCCTCGCGGTCGCGGGCGTCACGCCGCCGTCGCAGCCGGCGCCGCCGCTCGTGAACACGCTGACCGGCATCGACCAGAACAAGGGCAAGGTCGTCTACAACAACCGCTACGTGTATCCGGTGACGGGCCAGTCGCTGCTGCCGGTGCTGACCGGCTCGGTGACGGGTGAAGTGCATACGGCGCCGTTCGGCGACGAAGCCTACGGCCGCGCGTACCTGCGCAGCGCCGACGGTCGCTGGAAGGCGTTGTGGACCGAGCCGCCGCTCGGCCCGCTCGATGGTCACTGGCAGCTGTACGACCTCGCGGCGGACCGCGGCGAGACGACCGACGTGTCCGCGCAGAACCCGTCGGTGATCGGCACGCTAGTCGACCAGTGGAAGACCTACATGAGCAACGTCGGCGGCGTCGAGCCGTTGCGTCCGCGCGGCTACTACTGAGGACGACACGATGCGGTTGCGCTTCTGGACGCTCGGCGCGGCGCTCGCGGCCACGCTGTTCGCGGCTGCGTTCGCGGCCGGCTATGCGAGCCCGTCGGCGTCGCCCGCCGGCGCCTTCGACGACGCGAATCGCGGCCGCCCGCTCGCGCCGCTCGGCTCGGAGCGGCAGTGCGAGCGCTACTCGGGCCTGCCCGCGACGTGGCGTGATGACCCGAAGGCCGGCATGGTGCACCTGAGCGGCGGCGCGTTCGTGTTCGGCAGCACGCGCGGTTATGCGGACGAGCGTCCGGTCGGCGACGGCAGGACGCGCGTCGGCGGCTTCTGGATCGATCAGACCGACGTGACGATCGCGCAGTTCGCCGCCTTCGTGAAGGCGACCGGTTACGTGACCGAGGCCGAGCAGCAGGGCGGCGCGGCGGTGTTTCACGTGCCGACGCGCGACGAGCTGAATGCACGTGACCTCGCGTGGTGGAGCTGGGTGAAGGGCGCGTCGTGGCGGCAGCCGCGCGGCCCGGGCAGCAGCGTCGACGGGCTCGGCAACCTGCCCGTCACGCTCGTCACGCAGCGCGACGCGCTCGCGTATGCGCACTGGCTCGGCCGCGATTTGCCGACCGAAGCCGAATGGGAATACGCGGGCAAGGCCGGTCGCGATGATGCGTCGCTCGACGCGGCGCCGCGCGACGCGCAGGGCAAGCCGGCCGCGAACTACTGGCAGGGTGCGTTCCCGGTGCTCGATACGGCCGAGGACGGCCATGCGGGCCTGGCGCCGGTCGGCTGCTACGCGGCGAACGGCTTCCACCTGTACGACATGATCGGCAACGCGTGGGAATGGACGAAGGACGCGTACACGGGCCCGCATCAGTCGCACACGAACGGCGACACGGCGGCCGTGGCGCAGCCGACGCGCCGGCACGACACGCCGATGGTGATCAAGGGCGGCTCGTTCCTGTGCTCGCGCGATTACTGCGTGCGTTATCGCGCGTCGTCGCGCGAACAGCAGGAAGCCGATCTCGGCGCGTCGCATATCGGATTCCGCACGATTCTGAGGGATGCATCGTGAAACGCGTCGTGCATTGCATCGCCGTGTGGCTGGCCGTTGCATGCGGCGTCGTTCATCCGGATTGGGCCGTTGCCGCGGAAACCACCACGCGCACGGTGCGCGTCGGTGTGACGCGCGGCGTGCATGCGGAGATCCTCGACGCGGTGAAACGCGTCGCCGCCACGCGCGGGCTCGATGTCGACGTCGTCGAATTCGACGACGCGTCGCGCATCGATACCGCGCTTGCGGACGGCAAGATCGACGCGGCGAGCTTCGAGGACGTGCAGCGTCTCGCCGCCACCCGCACGGCGAAAGGCTACGCGCTGAGCGCCGTCGCACCGACCGTCACGCTGCCGATGGCGCTCTATTCGCGCAAGCTGAGGAGTCTGAACGAACTGCAGCCCGGCGCCACGGTCGCGATCCCGGCCGATCCGCGCGGGATGGCGCGCGCGCTCGTGCTGCTGCAGAACGACACGCTGGTGACGCTGCGCGCCAAGGCCGGCCTGCATGCGACGCTGCGCGACGTGACCGGCAACCGGCTCGCGCTGAAATTCGTTGCGCTTCGTCGCGACCAGCTCCATGCGGCGCTCGACTCGGCCGCGTTCGTCGCGATCGACAGTGACGACGCCACGCGCATGGGCCTGCAACCGGCGCGCGACAGCATCAACCTCGAGGACGCGCGCTCGCCGTATGCGAACGTGCTGACCGTGCGCGACGCCGATCGCACGAAGCCGTGGGTCGCGCAACTCGTCGCCGCGTATCACTCGGACGACGTCGCGCATTTCATCCTGACGCGCTACCAGGACTCGGTGCGGCGGCCGTGGTAGACGACTACCGCCTCGCGTGCAATGCGTGCGGCCGCTGCTGCAACAGCGCGCCGACGCTGTCGTTGCGCGAGCTGTTCCGGCATCGGCATCGCTTCGTCGGCGCGCTGACGATCCATCGCGTGCCGAAGCGGCGCATCGGTGAACGATCGCGCGCGGGCGAGCGCGAGCATGCGCTCGACGCCGACGACGTCGCCGCGTTCGATGCGCTCGCGAACGCGCTGTTCCATCGCGCGCGCGGCGCGGACGACGAATGGATCGCACTGACGCTGCAAGGCTACGACTATCCGTCGCTCGGGCGGTGCCCGGCACTGGCCGACGACGGCCGCTGCAGCATGCATGCGGACAAGCCGTCGATCTGCGGCGCGGTGCCGCTCGATCCGATGCTGCCGGACCGGTTGCAGTCACGCGTGCTCGCGCGGCGGCGCGAGGACACGGCGTGGCTCGGTGCGAACTGCATCGTCGGTGTGGACGACGGCACGGCTTCCGTCGATGCCGCGTCGGCGATACCGCTGGTCACGGCAGGGCAGGTCGTGGACCGCGCGGCGCTCGACGCGTTTCGCGACGCGCTCGCGTTCGAGCGCGCGGTGTGGCGCGACGCGGTGTTCGCATCGCTGATCGACGGTGGACCGCAAGTGCGCGATGCGTTGTCGCGGCTTGCGCCCGGCGGCTACCTGACGATGTCGATCGTGCCGGTGCTGCTGGCCGTCGCCTCGGTCTCCGCACATTGCCGCGCGCGATGCATCGACTTCATCGATGCGCAACGCGCGTTGATCGATGCCCGCGTCGACGCGGCGCTCGCGCGCCGGCGTCTCGACGACCGCCCGGCGACGCGCGAATTGCGCGGTTTCGCGGAAGCGCTCGGACGTGCGCGTCACGCACTCGCCGCGGTGCCGACAGCCACGCCGGCCACGCCGGCCACGGCGGCCACCCGCACGGACGCACCCCGCATCGACGCGTGGCTCGACGATCGGCACGACGCCGTCACGCTTACCTCCTGACGACAGCAGCACGCGATGCGTGCCTTACACTTGACGCTCTTTCAATCGTCTCCGACGGAGCGCGCATGTACGCATCGACCTTCATTTTCCGCGCCGGGCAATACGACGACGAATTCCATCGGCTCGACCGGCAGATCGCCGACATGGCGCGAGCGACACCCGGCTATCTCGGCGAGGAAACCTGGGAGAACACGGAGGCGGGGCTGATCCAGAACGTCTACTACTGGGAATCCGAGGCGGCGTTGCAGCAGTTGATCCAGCACCCCGCGCATCGGGAAGCAAAGGCGAAGCAGGCGCGCTGGCTGGACGGTTATCGCGTGGTGATCTCGCAGGTGCTGCGCGAGTACGGCGACGGCAAGCTCACGCAACCGCATGCGGGGCAGCCCGCGTGAATTGAATGTCGAATCGGCGCGTCGGGCTGCGCATCCACGCACCGCGTCAAAGCGCCTCGACCAGCAGCCGGTTGCTCTTTTCGCAGTACTCGTGACACGCGGCACGCGCGGCGATCGACGCGCCGTGCACGAACTTCGGCGCGTCGGCACGGCGCGACATCGACACGACGATTGACGGCGGCGACGGCTGCAGCGGCAGCTCGACGACCTCGCCGCTCGCGATCAGCGCATCGACGAACAGCACCGGAATCGCGGCGACGCCGAAGCCGTCGCGCACGAGCTGCACGATCACCGAGATCGACGGCGAGCCGGTGATGCGCGTCTCCGACAGCGGCACACCATGCGCGTGTGCGAGCGTGCGCACGATGTCCTCGAGCGCACGGTGCGGCGCGGTACCGCGCCCGTAGGTCAGGATCGGCTGGCGCAGCACCTGGCGCGCCAGGCCCGTGCGGGTAGTCGGCAGCAGCCCCGCGCGCGCGATCCAGCGCACCGGATAGTTCGCGAGCGCGTCGCAGACGACCGACGCCTCGTCGCTGCCCTCCACCCGAATGATCAGATCGAGCTCGCCGGCCATCAGCCGGCGCTGCAGCACGACGCTGACGTCGACGGTCAGGTCGACCTCCAGTTGCGGAAAGTCGGCGGCGAGGCGGCGCAGGTAGTGCGGCAGCCAGCTGTGCACGACCGTCTCGATCACGCCGAGCCGCAGCTTGCCGCGCAGCGCGCTTTCGCCGGCCGCGGCGGCCTGCAGCTCGTGCGTCGCCTCGACGACGGCCTTCGCATAGCCGAGCAGGTACTCGCCGTTCGGCGTGAGCCGGAACTCGCGGCTGTCGCGATCGACGAGCACGGTCTGCAATTCATCCTCGAGCGCCTTCAGGCGCTGCGAGATCGCGGCCGGCGTCGCGTGCAGCGCGGTGGCCGTCGTGCGGAAGTTGCGCAGCTTCGCGAGCGTGACGAAGGTTTCGAGAAAACGCGTGTTCATGGCGGTTGGCGGGATGGTGGACGCGCAGCTTGCCGGTGAAGAAAAGTGAACGGGACCGGGGAAAACCCGGAGATGCGTTAAGAAATTCTATACACCGGGCGCAAAAAAACTCGTTGGCGGCAAAATTTTTTCTTTTCTATTCTTGGCCGTATCCGCTGACGCAATTGCGTTGGCCCGACGACATCCCGATCCGCCAACGACCATCATGACGCCTTCCGAATTCCGCCAGTCCGTACGCAGCGGCGCGTTCCGCCAGCCGACCGCCGGCCAGTGCGGCCCGTTCGCGCAAGCGAATCTCGCGATCCTGCCGAACGCGTACGCGCACGATTTCCTGCGCTTCTGCCAGGCGAACCCGAAGGCGTGCCCGCTGCTGGGCGTCGGCGAGCCGGGCGCGTTCCGGCTGGACGTGCTCGGCGAGGATCTCGACATCCGCACCGACGTGCCGAGCTACAACGTATACCGCGATGGCCGCCTGACCGAGCGGGTCGAATCGCTCGAGGCGCTGTGGCGCGACGATTTCGTCGTATTCGCGATCGGCTGCTCGTTCTCGTTCGAGGACATGCTGGCGCGTGAAGGCATCGCGCTGCGCCACATCGAGGAGGGTCGCAACGTGCCGATGTACCGCACGTCGATCCCGAACCGCCGGGCGGGGATCTTCGGCGGCCAGCTGGTCGTGTCGATGCGGCCGCTGCGCGGCGCCGACGCGATCCGCGCGGTGCAGATCACGAGCCGGTTCCCGGGCGTGCACGGTGCGCCGGTCCATATCGGCCATCCGCGGGAACTGGGCATCGCCGATCTCGGCACGCCCGATTTCGGCGACGCGGTGACGGTGCGCGACGGCGAGCTGCCGGTGTTCTGGGCGTGCGGCGTGACGCCGCAAACCGCGCTGATGGAAGCGAAGCTGCCGCTCGCGATCGCGCATACGCCCGGCTACATGCTGATGACCGACATCACGAACGCGTCGCTCGCCGTGTTCTGACCCGGTCGGCGCCCGCGGCCGGTACGGCCGCGGGTCCGGCCCCGCCGCAGCGGCATGCCGCGACCGCAGACGATCCGCCCGGCCTCAGCGCGCAGCCGCGGCTGATGAATCGCGACGCACACACGACACGCGCGCCGCACGCACGACACGCACCGCACGTACCAAGAGCACGGTATTGACCGCACATTTCGACAGGAGCTTCACCATGGAAAGCAAGATCCTCGCGGCGCCCGCCGCCGACCCCGCGGGCCCCGCACGCAACGGCCTGTTCGGATGGTATGCGGACGCGCAGCCGCGCGAGCGCCGCGCGTTCTGGAGCTGCAAGGTCGGCTACATGCTCGACGGGATGGACACGCAGATGCTGTCGTTCGTGATCCCGACGCTCGTCGCGACCTGGGGCATCTCGTTCGCGGACGCCGGCTTCATCGGCACGATGACGTTGCTCGCGTCGGCGGTCGGCGGCTGGCTCGCCGGCATCCTGTCCGACCGGATCGGCCGCGTGCGCACGCTGCAGCTGACCGTGCTGTGGTTCGCGGTGTTCACCGCATTGTGCGGACTCGCGCAGAACTACCACCAGCTGCTCGCGGCGCGCGCGCTGATGGGCTTCGGCTTCGGCGGCGAATGGACGGCCGGCGCGGTGCTGATCGGCGAGGTGATCCGCGCGCGCGATCGCGGCAAGGCGGTCGGCCTCGTGCAGTCGGGCTGGGCGATCGGCTGGGGGCTGTCGGCGCTGCTGTATGCGCTGCTGTTCTCGGTGCTGCCGGCCGAACAGGCATGGCGCGCGCTGTTCCTCGTCGGCCTCGCGCCGGCGCTGCTGGTGGTCGTGATCCGCCGCTACGTGAAGGAACCGGACGTCTACGAGAAGGAGAAGGCCGCGCAGGCGCAGGTGGCCGACGCACCGCGCCTCACGGAAATCTTCGCGCCGAAGCTGCTGTCGACGACGCTGCGCGCGGCGTTGCTGACGACCGGCGCACAGGGCGGCTACTACGCGATCACGACCTGGCTGCCGACCTTCCTGAAGACGGAGCGGCACCTGACCGTGATGGGCACGGGCGGCTATCTCGCGATGATCATCATCGGCTCGTGGGTCGGCTACCTGACGAGCGCCTACCTGACCGACCGCCTCGGCCGCAAGCCGAACTTCATCCTGTTCGCGCTCGGCTCCATGGTGATCGCGTTCGCCTATACGTCGCCGGTGCTGAACCTCACGAACGCGTCGATGCTGTGGCTCGGCTTCCCGCTCGGGTTCTTCGCGTCGGGCATCTTCTCCGGGATGGGCGCGTTCCTCACCGAGCTGTTCCCGACGCGGGTGCGCGGCTCGGGGCAGGGCTTCTGCTACAACGTGGGCCGCGCGGTCGGCGCCCTGTTCCCGTTCCTGATCGGCGCGCTGTCGAAGCACTACGGGCTCGGCGCGAGCATCGGAATCTTCGCGGTCGCCGCCTACGGCGTGATGATCGTCGCCGCGCTGACGCTGCCCGAAACCCGCGGCCGCGAACTCGACGCCGCGTAAGCGGGCGCCGGCCCGCCGCCTTACCTCTCCCTTTTGATCGAAGCCCTCACGCGGCGCGCGACGCGCGCCGTGCGGCGGCGCTCGTCCTTCGCTTCAACGACGCATCGAGTTCATCGCCATGACTGACCGACACACTTTCCCCGTTTCCTCCGACGCCGCGCGCTGGCAATTCTGGATCGACCGCGGCGGCACCTTCACCGACATCGTCGCGCGCCGGCCCGACGGCGCGCTCGTCACGCACAAGCTGCTGTCGGAGAATCCCGAGCAGTATCGCGATGCGGCCGTGGCCGGCATCCGCCACCTGCTCGGCCTGGCCGACGGCGAGCCGATCACGCCCGAACGCGTCGACATGGTGAAGATGGGCACGACGGTCGCGACCAACGCGCTGCTCGAACGCAAGGGCGAACGCACCGCGCTCGCGACGACGCGCGGCTTTCGCGACGTGCTGCGCATCGCCTATCAGAACCGGCCGCGCCTGTTCGATCTCGACATCGTGCTGCCCGATGCGCTGTACGAGACCGTCGTCGAGGTTGACGAGCGGGTCGGCGCGCACGGCGACGTCGTCGTGCCGCTCGACGTGCAAGACGCGGAAACCGAGCTGCGCCGCGTGTTCGACTCGGGCGTGCAGGCGCTGGCCATCGTGCTGATCCACGGCTATCGCTACACCGCGCACGAGCGCGCGCTGGCCGAACTCGCCCGCCGGATCGGCTTCACGCAGGTGTCCGTGTCGCACGAGGTGTCGCCGCTGATGAAGATGGTGTCGCGCGGCGACACGACCGTGGTCGACGCGTACCTGTCGCCGATCCTGCGCCGCTACGTCGAGCAGGTGGCGCACGAGATGCCCGGCGTGAACCTGCAGTTCATGCAGAGCAGCGGCGGCCTGACGCGCGCCGATGCGTTCCAGGGCAAGGACGCGATCCTGTCCGGCCCGGCCGGCGGCATCGTCGGGATGGTGCGCGCCGCGCGCGCGGCCGGCTTCGACCGCGTGATCGGCTTCGACATGGGCGGCACGTCGACCGACGTGTCGCACTACAACGGCGAATTCGAGCGCGTGTTCGAGACGCAGGTGGCCGGCGTGCGGATGCGTGCGCCGATGATGAGCATCCACACGGTCGCGGCCGGCGGCGGCTCGGTGCTCGGCTTCGACGGCGCGCGGCTGCGCGTCGGGCCCGAATCGGCCGGCGCGAACCCGGGGCCGGCCGCGTACCGGCGCGGCGGCCCGCTGACGGTGACCGACTGCAACGTGATGCTCGGCAAGATCCAGCCCGATCATTTCCCGCGCGTGTTCGGCCCGCACGCGGACCAACCACTCGACCGAGACGGCGTCGCCGCGAAATTCGCTGCGCTCGCCGACGAGATCCACGCCGCGACCGGGCGGCGCGAGACGCCCGAGGCGCTCGCCGAAGGATTCCTGGAGATCGCGATCGGCAGCATGGCGAACGCGATCAAGAAGATCTCGGTGCAGCGCGGCCACGACGTGTCGGGCTACGTGCTGACGACCTTCGGCGGCGCGGGCGGCCAGCACGCGTGCGGCGTGGCCGACGCGCTCGGAATGACGCAGGTGTTCGCGCATCCGCTCGCGGGCGTGCTGTCCGCCTACGGGATGGGCCTCGCCGACCAGACCGCGATGCGCGAGCGCGCGGTGGAGGCGGTGCTGTCGGACGCGTCGCTGCCGGCGCTGAACGCGACGCTCGACCGGCTGACCGACGATGCGGTCGGCGCGCTGCTCGAACAGGGCGTGCCGCCGGAACGCATCGCGACCGAGCGGCGCGTGCACCTGCGCTACCAGGGCACCGATTCCGCGCTCGACGTGCCGGCCGGCAGCGTCGTCGCGATGCAGCAGGCGTTCGAAGCCGCGTACCGCCAGCGTTACGCGTTCCTGATGCCCGGCACGCCGCTGGTCGCCGAACTGGCCTCGGTCGAGGCGATCGGCCGCTCCGATGCGCCCGTCGAGATCGCGCCGCTCGCGCCGCGCGACGAGGGCGCGCCGCCGCAGGCCCACAGCGCCGTGCGGTTCCATTCCGGCGGCCAATGGCACGACGCGGCGCTGTACGTGCGCGACACGCTGCTCGCCGGCGACACGATCGACGGCCCGGCGATCGTCGCGGAGCAGAACGGCACGACCGTCGTCGAACCCGGCTGGCGCGCGCGGATGACCGCGCAGGGCAACCTCGTGCTGACGCGCACGACGCCGCTGCCGACGCGCCGCTCGCTCGGCACCGACGCCGATCCGGTGCGGCTCGAGATCTTCAACAACCTGTTCATGTCGATCGCCGAGCAGATGGGGCTGCGGCTGCAGAACACCGCGTACTCGGTGAACATCAAGGAGCGGCTCGACTTCTCGTGCGCGATCTTCGACGGCGACGGCAACCTGATCGCGAACGCGCCGCACATGCCCGTGCACCTGGGATCGATGGGCGAGAGCATCCGCACGGTGATCGAGCGCAACCGCGGCCGCATGCGCGACGGCGACGTGTTCATGCTGAACGACCCGTATCACGGCGGCACGCACCTGCCCGACGTCACCGTCATCACGCCGGTGTTCGCGGACGGCTCGGACACGCCGCTGTTCTACGTCGGCTCGCGCGGCCATCACGCGGACATCGGCGGCACGACGCCGGGCTCGATGCCGCCCGATTCGACGCACATCGATGAAGAGGGCGTGCTGATCGACAACTGGCAGCTCGTGTCGGCCGGCGTGCTGCGCGATGCGGACACGCGCGCGCTGCTCGCGTCGGGCCGCTACCCGGCGCGCAACGTCGAGCAGAACATGGCCGACCTGCGCGCGCAGGTCGCCGCGAACCAGAAGGGCGTCGACGAGCTGCGGCGGATGGTCGCCCAGTTCGGCCGCGACGTCGTGCTCGCATTCATGGGGCACGTGCAGGACAACGCGGAAGAGGCGGTGCGGCGTGTGATCGGCGCGCTGCAGGACGGCGCGTACCGCTATCCGCTCGACAACGGCGCGGAGATTCGCGTCGCGATCCGCGTGGATCGCGCGGCGCGGCGCGCCGAGATCGATTTCACCGGTACCTCCGCGCAGCTCGACAACAACTTCAACGCGCCGAAGGCCGTCTGCATGGCCGCGGTGCTGTACGTGTTCCGTACGCTGGTCGGCGACGACATCCCGTTGAACGCCGGCTGCCTCAAGCCGCTCACGGTGATCGTGCCGGCGCGCTCGATGCTGAACCCCGAGTATCCGGCGGCGGTCGTGTCGGGCAACGTCGAGACGTCGTCGGCGATCACCAATGCGCTGTACGGCGCGCTCGGCGGCGTCGCGTCGAGCCAGGGGACGATGAATAACTTCACATTCGGTAACGCTCAGTACCAGTACTACGAGACGATCGCGGGCGGCAGCGGCGCGGGTGACGGCTTCGCGGGCGTCGGCGCGGTGCAGACGCACATGACGAACTCGCGCCTGACCGACCCGGAAGTGCTCGAATGGCGCTACCCGGTGCGGCTCGACTCGCACCGGCTGCGCGCGGGCTCCGGCGGCGGCGGGCGTTGGCGCGGCGGCGACGGCGCGGTGCGGCGGATCCGCTTCCTCGAGCCGATGACCGCGTCGATCCTGTCGAACAACCGGATCCATGCGCCGTTCGGCGCGGCGGGCGGCGAGGCCGGCGCGCTCGGTCGCAACACGATCGAGCGGGCCGACGGCACGGTCGAGACGCTCGAGCATATCGGCCGCGCGCAGATGGCGCCGGGCGACGTGTTCGTCGTCGAAACGCCGGGCGGCGGCGGTTACGGCACGGCGGGCTGAGCGGTGCCCCGCAACGGTGCGGAAGCGGTGCGGCGGCGTGCCCGCCGGACGGTTTTCACGCGTCGCGGCGGGGCGATCGTACCGGTTCCATTGATGGGCGCGGCAAGGCCGCTGCGCCCCGACGATATATTCACTGGCATCGATCGGCGCGGTATTGCCACGCGTATCGGAATAAAGACGGGCATTCCCGCATAAACGGAAATGGAAATTCCCCGCTTCCCCGCTCGGCGCAATGCGATCCGACCCCCGCGGAATGCGTTGTGGCCGAGCGCTCCGGGGCGACCGAGATTTCCCGCAAACGCCCGTCCGGTCGGGCGCTCCGCTGATCCTGTCGCCCCGCTTCGGGGCCCTGCGCCCGCCCGCGCCCGTCCCGCCAATCACGAAAAAGCCGCTGTGCCAATCGAGTCCCGATTCCTTGACACCCCCTTCCGAATGTGAGTGCCATTCTTGATTGTCATTTGATAAGATGGGTTCCATCATTCGTTTGGAAAAACCTGCGCGCGAGATGCGCAAACGCCGGGTCGCATTGGTTGGAAACAATTACGGAACGAGGGCCGCTGTCATGGCCATCACGACTGCCCCGCCGGGTACGCGCGCCGCGCGCCCGGGGATCGGGAGCGGCCAGCTCGCCTCCGTCTACACTGTGCGTTTTTTCTGGATCGGGGCGTGTCCATGGATGACGAAAACGATAGCGCGGTGCTTGAAGCGCACGTCGGTACGCGCAGCCCCTGCTGGCGTCTCGGCAGCGACAGCAATGCGCTGGAGCTGGCCGCCGTTCGCGGCTTGACCAACGTCGCGGTGACGCTGACCGGCGAACAGGCCGCGCGGATCCGCGCGCTCACCGGCGTCACGTCGCACCTCGTGCTCGACCTCGTGCTGTTCGGCGACACGGTCAGCCTCCATCTGGTCGGCCGGAAGGTCGATACCTCGAACTGGGCCGGCACGGCCTCCGCCTATTCCGATACCGCGTCGGTTGCGAGCGACCTCTCGCACGGGCTCGCGTTCGCCGAGCAGGTCGTGTCCGAAGTGAATTCGCTCGTCGTGATCCTCGACCGCAACGGCATGGTGCAGCGCTTCAATCGCCTGTGCGAGGAAGTGACGGGCAAGCGCGAGGTCGACGTGATCGGCCGCAGCGCGTTCGAGCTGTTCATGAGCCCCGAGCAGGGCGCGCAGTCGCGCACCAACATCACCGGCTTTTTCGCGAGCAACTGTTCGTTCGCGGTCGAGCGCTACATCAACACGGTCAACGGCCCGCGCCTGTTCCAGTTCCGCAACAAGTTCGTGCAGAGCGGCAGCGGCGTCGACGAGCAGTACCTGATCTGCTCGGGCGTCGACGTGACCGAGGAGCGCAACGCGCAGCTGCGGCTCAGCGAACTCGCGAACACCGACATGCTGACCGGCCTGCCGAACCGCCATGCGATCAGCGAGCGCATCGGCGCGGCGCTGGCCGCGGATCGCACCGACATGCGCGGCCAGGTCGGCATCCTGTTCCTCGATCTCGACAACTTCAAGCGCGTCAACGATCACTACGGGCACATCACCGGCGACCGCCTGCTGCAGGACGTGTCCACGATCATCAGCGGCTGCCTGCCGTCCGGCGCGACGCTCGCGCGGCTCGGCGGCGACGAATTCCTGGTGCTGTTCGAGCACGGCACGCGGCCGCTGCTCGAAGCGACCGCGCAGATCATCCTCGAACGGCTGCGCACGCCGATCCACCTCGGGCTGATGGAGGTCTACACGAGCTGCTCGATCGGCATCGCGATGTATCCGCAGCACGGCGATTCGCTCGAAACGCTGATCCGCAGCGCCGACACCGCGATGTACGTCGCGAAGGAAGAAGGCAAGCATACGTATCGCGTGTTCTCGCTGGAGATGAACCAGAAGGTCGCGATGTACATGTGGCTCGACACGAACCTGCGCAAGGCGCTCGAGGAGGAGCAGTTCGTGCTGCACTACCAGCCGGTCATCGACCTCGCGACCGGCGACGTGCACGCCGTCGAGGCGCTGATCCGCTGGCAGTCGCCCGATCGCGGGCTCGTCGCGCCGGTCGAGTTCATCCACTTCGCGGAGGAGTCGGGGCTGATCGCGCCGCTCGGACGCTGGGTGATGCGCACTGCGGCTGCACAGGCCGCCGCATGGAAGGCGAAGGGGCTCGACGTGCGGATCGCGGTGAACGTGTCCGCGCGGCAACTGCAGGACATGAACATCGTCCATCAGTTCGCGTCGATTCTCGCCGGCGCGGGGCTGAAGCCGAGCCTCGTCGACATCGAGCTCACCGAAAGCAGCTTCATCGAGGACGAAGAATCGGCGCACGAGCTGATGAAGGAGTTCCGCCAGCTCGGCGCGAAGATTCACCTCGACGATTTCGGCACCGGTTATTCGTCGCTGTCGCAGCTGTCACGGCTGCCGCTCGATTCGATCAAGCTCGATCGCAGCTTCATCACGGGCATCGACCGCAACCCGCGCTCGCAGGCGCTGGTGCGCTCGGTCGTGTCGCTCGCCAGGGCACTGAGTTTCTCGGTGGTCGCCGAAGGCGTCGAGACGCATGCGGAAGCGGATTTCCTCAAGCAGGTCGACGTCGACCACGCGCAGGGTTTCTACTTCGCGCGGCCGATGCCGGCCCAGGCGTTCGAGGCCTGGCTCGCGGAAACGAGAAAGCTCAGGCTGATCGCCTGAGCCTTCCCCGCAAGACGGCGCGCGCCGCCCACCACGCGGCGGCGCGCGCCACTCACGTCACACCGTGCGCAGCTTCGACACGCGCCGGTTCTGCAGCATCACCAGGCGTTCCATGTACGCGAGATCCTTCGGCTCGATCGTGAACGCCGCGTGAACCCATTCCTCGGTGATGTCCATCAGCTCGGAACGCGTGATCTGGAACACGCGCTCGCGTGCGCGCAGCATCGCGCGGATGCCGTTCAGCTTCGGCTTCGTCACGTCGATGAAGGTGCGCGTCGCGAGATACGCGTCGCCCGCGTCGAACGTCTGGTCGACCAGCCCGCGATCCTCGTACCACTCGGCCGCATGCGCCTCGCCGGACGAGATCAGCGATTCCGCGAGCCCGCGGTCCGCCTTGCGCGCGACCAGCGAATAGCCGCCCATGCCCGGGAACAGGTTGAACGCGATCTCGGGAAAGCCGAGCTTTGCGCCCTTCTGCGCGAGCATGTAGTGGTGCGCGAGGGCGGCCTCGAAGCCGCCGCCCAGCGCGCTGCCTTCGACCATCGCGATCGAGATCGCACCGGTGCCGAAGCCCGTGTAGATCTCGTACACGCCGTCGATGCACGAGCGTGCGTAGGCCATCAACTGATCGCGGCGGCCGCTGCGGATCGCGTCGACGAAGAAGCTCAGGTCGCCGCCGACGTTGAACAGCTCGGGCACGAGCGAACCCGTCACCCAGAAGTCGAACGGCAGGCCGGAGTCGCGTGCGACGCGCGCGAGATGGATGATGTCGGTGACGAGTTGCTGGTTGAAGCACGGCCGCGGCTCCGATCGCAGCATCATCCACATGATGTTGCGGCCTTCTTCGTAGAACGCGGTCAGTTGCGTGAGTTCACCTGCTTCGTAAAACGGACGGCACGCCGGATGAGATTGGAGTTGCATGGTATGTCCTCGGTGAGATGTGGTTTTGCAAAGAGCATCGCGGCCGGCGCCGTGGACAAATGCCCCCGCACGGCGCCGGCCGCGAGGCACCGCCATTGTTGCGCGCACACAAAAGCCGAAATGCGGGGAACAACGCACGACGGGGACGAGGAGGGGCATCGTGTTCGGTGCGAACCGAGCGGAGCATGCGAGCCGTGAACGACCGGATCGATGCGATCGCTGGGCGGAAGAACGTGGGGGGAGCGGGGGCGGTGAGGTCGGTGTGACGAGGTGATGACGATCGGCGCGGGCACGCCGTCCCGGGGAGATGTGTGGCGTGTCGGTCGCTTACGCGATGAAGGCGACGCCGCGCTGTCGATCACGTCTCATGGAATGTGCGGATGGGTGCCGCGGCCGTGCGTCGGCTAGCGTTGGAGGATGACGCCGCTACCGCAACGCACTGACCTGATGCAGGACCCGTGCGTGACCGACGCGGACGCGAAGAACCTGCGCAAGACGATGGAGTCGCGCCTGCGACGCGACAACGTTGACTGCACGATCACGAACGGGAACTACGCGGGCACCACGCTGAAGATCGCGCTGGCCTGCGCGAACGAACAGTAGCGCGGCAAGCGCGTCAGTGATTGCTGCTGATGCATCGATCTCGCGATACACACATACGGCCACTCTCGCGCCGGAAGCTTGAATGCATCACGGCGTTACATAAAATAAGAATAGGCACTTCGTGCTATCCGGCCTCTACGCCGCAAGTGAACCCGGCCGCGCGATGCGCGCAGCGTTCCGGGCGAACGTCCGGTTCAGGAGAGCGGGGCGGCGATGTGCGCGGCAGGATGACCACAGGCCTTGCCGCCACCAGCGGCGGCTAGCGCTACACGGTCTTGCAGCGACGACGAGGGAAAAAATGACGATGATGGTCACGTTTCGGTCATCCGCCGCACCGGACATCGCGATGTTGCGTGATCTGGCGCAGTACCTATTAGGACTCGTCGGCAAGGAGCTCGACGTTCGCGGGGTGATTTCCCCTGACGAATTGCCGGGCGCGATCGCGCGGCTCGAGCAGGCGATCACGGATGACGTGGCGCGGGAAAGCGCGCACGAGCGTTCCACGCAGGCGCTGCGCACCGAGCTGCCGCCGCATGCGGGCGGGCTCGCGCAACGCGCGTGGCCGCTGCTGGACATGATGCGTGCGGCCCACGAACAGGGCCGGCACGTGATGTGGGGTGTGTAGGCGCGCGACGCGCGCCGGCTGCCCGGGAACCGGACCTCCGCTGCAAGGCCGACGGCGTGGCGTCGCAAGACGCCATACCGTCGGCCGTTTTTTTTTGCGCGGGGCGCTTTCCGCTTACGAATGGTGGTGCGTATGCGAGCGTTCCGAGCGCCGCGACGTCCGGTGCAAGAGCCGGTCACGTATGCGCTCGCGGCTGCGCTGCTCCGCGAAGAACAGCACCGCGAACACGAGGACCGCGAGCAGCAGGATGATCGCGACGATACCGTTTTCCATGTCGCCTCCGGCAGGTTGGGGAGCGATGGATGCCATCGGCCGGCGTCAGCCGGTCGGCATGGGCATCACGAGGCTGGTGAGCTTCATGTCGATGAAGCGCTTGGCCAGTGCGATCGCGACCCGGCGCGCATCCGCGTCGTTGCGGAACACGTGGTGCCCGGGGGGCGAGCAGATGCGCGTCGTGGCGGCCGTCGGCGTCGCGCCAGCACACGACGGCGCGCGGCGGGTACAGCGCGCCGAGCGGGAGGCCTTCGCCGGCCACCGGATCGACCCGCGCGCCCGCGCGGCTCTCATATTGATGGTAGGTCAGACAGAGCGGGGCCTCCATCCTGATTCCCTTCACGGGCGCCGGTCGTTCCGACCCCGCGCCGCGAACGCCCACGTCGCGGCACGCGCGCGGCGTACGAACGAGGGCCCGGCTGCGTTCACGTCAGCATCGGCATCGCTTCGATCAGCGCGATCCCGAGCAACGCGCCGATCGCGGCGCCGACCAGCTTCGGATGCCACCGCTCGAGATGCAGCGCCGTGAGCAGCGCCCCGATCAGGATCACGCCCAGCAGCGCGAACGCGATCACGAGATAACCGATTTCGAAATCGTTGTTGATCAGCATGATGTCTCCTTCCCGATGCAGGCGTGTCGAATTCGCGGGATCGTCATTCGTTTCGGCGACGTCGCGCGCACGTTTTCACTGTCTGAATTATATATCACAACGTGATATAAAAAGCGATCGCGCGCGGAGCGTATCGTGAAAGTACGACCGCCCCCTGCATCACGCGTGCGGCGCTTCCCCGCCCACATGTTGCGTCGCGGCGCGACCGGCCGCGCCGCGGCTTGACGCTCGCGGGCACGTCACCCACACTGGGTTGAACGACGGGGCGCGGCGCGCGGATGCGTGCCCGTCGCGTCCCGACATGAACACGAACGCGCGGAGAGCTTCGACGTGGTGCGTTTTCCGTTCCGATCGACCGGCCGCCTGCCGTACCGCGCCGCCGCGTTCGCGGTGGCCGTCGCCGTTGCCGCGCTCGCGCGTCCCGCGTTGGCAGATTCGGGCGACGCAGTGCCCGTCACGCTCGTCAGCGATGTCCACGTATTCGTGATCCAGCACGACGGCTCGCTCGACGAGGAAGACGATTCGACACTGCGCGCGAACGATGCGAACGGGATCGACGCGATCGCGCAGCGCTACGTTTGGTTCGACAAGAACCTGGAGAAGGTCGAGCTGGTCGCGGCCGAGACGATCGATCGCGGCGGCGTCGCGCATCCGGTCGGGCCCGACGGCATCCGCGACGTCCAGGAGCCGCGTTCGGCCGGCGCGCCGACCTTCCAGGACGGCCTGCTGCGCACCGTCGTGTTTCCCGGCGTCGAGGCCGGGTCGAGCACGCGCATCGCGTTCCGCAAGGCGCGCACGAAGCCCGTCAACGCCGGTTACTTCGGCTACTACGTCGAACCGTCGCGCGAGCCGGTGGAGAACCAGCGGCTGATCTTCGACGTGCCGGCGGACATGCCGCTGCAGGCGGACGCGCGCGGCTACGTCGCGCTGCCGCCGGTCACGGCGAACGGCCGCACGCGTTATACGTTCGATTACCGGCACGGCGCGTACGACCGGATCGAGAGCGGCTCGGTCGGCTATCCGACCTACGGCGACCGGCTCGTGGTGTCCACGCTGCCCGACTATGCGGCGTTCGCCGCGCGCTATCGCAACGCGGCCGTCGACTCGGGCGCGAACGATCCGGCCGTCGTGCAGCTGGCGCGCGCGCTCACCGCCGACGTCGCCGATCCGCACGACAAGGCGCGCCTCCTGTATGACTGGGTGCAGGCGAACGTGCGCTACGTCGCGCTTTTTCTCGGCGAGACGGCCGCCGCGCCGCATCGCGTGACGGACATCCTGCGCAACCGCTACGGCGACTGCAAGGACCACGTCGCGCTGTTCGGCGCGTTGCTCGCGGCGGTCGGCATCCGCAGCGAACCGGTGCTGATCAACCTCGGCTCCGTGTACACGCTGCCCTCCGTGCCCGGCTACGGCGGCGGCGCGATCAATCACGCGATCACGTGGCTGCCCGGTCTCGGTCTCTACGCGGACACCACGACGAGCGGCATCGCGTTCGGCTATCTACCGCCGATCGTGATGGACCGGCCGGCGCTGCTCGTCGACTCCGGCGTGCTGTCGCGCACACCGGCCACGCAGCCGAAGCGCCGCACCGCGCGCGTGGAGATCGATGCGGCGCAACCGGGCGCCGCGCGGTTTCACGCGCTCGTCGTGGACGACGGCTGGACCGCGGAGCTCGAACGCACGCTGTTTCGCCGCGCGCCGCCCGAGCGCGTGCGGCAGCTCGCGAACGAACGGCTGCGGCAAAGCGGCTTGCGGGGCCGCGCACGGATCTCGACCGGCGAACGCCGCGCGACGGACGGGCCGTTCGACGTGACGTATGACGGCACGCTCGATCACGTCGTGTGGCCGGACGGCACGACTGCCGTGCCCGCGCTGTCGAGCGTCACGGGCGGCATCGCGACGCAGGTGGAGGGGTGGCTGGCCGAACCGGTGCGCACGCAGCCGTGGGTATGTCTCGGCGGCACGTTCGACGAGACCGGCCAGATCGCGCTGCCGCCCGGCGTCGCAGTGACCGACCTGCCGACCGATACGGCCGTGCACGACCGCTTCGTCGACTTCACGTCGCATTACGTATTCGATGCGGCCGCGCACGTCGTGCAGGTCACGCGCCGGATGACGGCGACGTTCGGCCGGCAGGTCTGCACGCCCGACGAGTTCACGGCGCTGCGCGCGTCGCTCGAACGTATCGAGCGCGACACGCAGGCGCAGATCGTCGTGCGGGCAAGGCAACGTTGAACGCCGGGCGCGGCGCATGCGGCGCTCGGCACGATCGGACGCGCGGCCGGACTCGGCCGACGCGCGGGAGACGAACATGACGAAGCGGGAAGAGGAAATCGCCGACCTGTCGAAGGAATTGCTGGGCCGGATCGTGCAGGGCGCGATGATGAGCGGCGCGCCGGTGGATGCGCAACAGTGCGCGGCGCTGGCCGTGCGATGCGCGACGGCGCTGGTCGATCGGCTCGAGGCACGCAGCGGCTGAGCGGAGTCGTCGCAGGCGAAGACGGAGCGAACGAAGCCGGGGCGACTCGACAGGCGTTCGCCCGGGCCCGCGTTGTACGTGACGCGTTACACGTCGGCGTGCGTGTCGCCTTCCGCGCGCACCGCGCCCGGCGGCCGCCCGACCACGCGCTTGAACGCCCGGCTGAACGCGGCGAGCGACCCGTAGCCGAGCCGGTACGCAACGGCCTCGATCGTCTCGCGGTCGCGTGCGATCCACTGCGCGGCGAGCCGCATCCGCAGCTCGGTCAGGTAGCGCACGGGCGTCATCCCGGTGGCCGCGAGAAAGCGCTCCGCGAACACCGAGCGTGACACGCCCGCCTCGGCGGCCAGTTCCGACACGCTCCAGTTGCGCCCCGGATCGCGATGCAGCGCGACGATCGCGCGGCCGAGCTTCGGTTCGCGCAGCGCCTGCACCCAGCCCGTCGCGTCGCCGCATCCGCACTCGACCCAGCCGCGCACGATGAACGCGGCGACCACGTCCGCGAGCCGCGCGAGGATGCCCGCGAAGCCCGCGCGTTCTGAGCACGATTCGCGCTCCATCGCGTCGAGCATCGGGCGGATTTCCGGGTAGCGCGCGAGCAGCGTGCCGACGTGCATGAACTCCGGCATCGTCCCGACGAGCGGCTGCATGCCGCCGAGATCGAGCTCCATGCACGCGCTGAAGATCAGCGCGTCGCCGGCGGCCGGCTCTGCCGCGGCGCACGACGTCGCGGCCACCGACGCGACCGTGTCGCAGATCTTCGCGACCTCGAACCCGCCGATCTCGCGGCACGGCGCATCCGGATCGGACACCAGCGCATGCGTGCGGCCGTGCGGCAGCAGGATCGCATCGCCGGCCTCGAGCCGCACCATCGTGCCGGCCGCGTCGCGCAGCAGCACGGGCCCGCGCCCGACGAAATGGAACTGCGCGCGGCCCGGCGCATGGCCGAAGCTCAGCCCGAACGGCCGCGGCACCTGGATCCGGCGGTACTGCACGCCGCTCAGGCGCATGCCGAGCAGCAACTCGCTGACGAGGTCGTGCACGTCGGGCACGGGGGGAAGCAGGGGCTCGGCCATTTTGAGATTCGGACGATCGATCAACAAGAACGGATTGTATGTCATAGACCGTCCTGCCGTGGTTCCCTACGATAGGCCGTCATCAGTACTTTCCCTATCTCACTCGGAACGACGCATGAATCCCGGAATCTCCTCTGCCGCCGCCCCGGCGGCGCCCCGCGCCCCGGCCTGGGGTGCCGTCTTCGCGATGACGCTCGGCGTGTTCGGCCTCGTCACCGCCGAATTCCTGCCCGCGAGCCTGCTCACGCCGATGGCCGACAGCCTCGGCGTGACCGAAGGCGTGGCCGGCCAGGCCGTCACGGCTACCGCGACCGTCGCGCTCGTCACGAGCCTGCTGATCTCGGCGCTGACGCGCACGATCGACCGCCGGCGCGTGCTGCTCGCGTTCTCCGTGCTGCTCGTCGTATCGAATCTCGCAGTCGCGTTCGCGCCCGACCTGACGACGCTGCTGATCGGCCGCGTCGTGCTCGGCGTCGCGCTCGGCGGCTTCTGGACGATGGCGACGGCCACCGCGATGCGGCTCGTGCCGACCGCGATGGTGCCGCGCGCGCTGTCGATCATCTTCAGCGGCGTGGCGGTCGCGACGATTGCGTCGGCGCCGATGGGCAGCTACTTCGGGCACCTGATCGGCTGGCGCAACGTGTTCCTGATCGCGGCCGGGCTCGGCGGCGTCGCGTTCGTGTCGCAGGTCATGACGCTGCCGTCGATGCCGCCGAGCGGCACGACGCGGCTGCGCACGCTCGTCGACGTGCTGCGCCGGCCGACCGTCGGCCTCGGGATGTTCGCGACGATCCTCGTGTTCACCGGGCATTTCGCGTTCTTCACGTATCTGCGGCCGTTCCTCGAACAGGTCGCCGGCGTCGGCGTGAACGGGCTGTCGGCGATCCTGCTCGGCTACGGGATCGCGAACTTCGTCGGCACGTCGCTCGCGGGCCGCGTGCTCGAACACCGGCTGCGGCCGATGCTGATCGGGATGCCGGCGCTGATGGTCGTGCTCGGCATCGCGCTCGTCGCGCTCGGCCGAGCGCCGATGATCGACGCGGTGCTCGTCGCGTTGTGGGGGATGGCGTTCGGCGGCGTGCCGGTCGCCTGGTCGACGTGGGTCACGCGCACGGTGCCCGATGAAGCCGAGAGCGCGGGCGGGCTGATCGTCGCGGCGATTCAGCTCGCGATCGCGACGGGCGCGGCGGCCGGCGGCGTCGTGTTCGACGCGAATGGCGCGGGCGGCGTGTTCCTGGGCGCGGCCGCGGTGCTGGCCATCGCGGTCGCGACGATCGTGACCGGCGTGCCGAAGCGGGTTGGCGTCTCGCCGGCGCTGGCCGAATGATGGATCGCAGCGGGCCGGCGCGTGATCGCGCATCGGCCCGCTGCTCGGTACGATGCGCGCCGGCGGAATGGCGGCGCGACACCTGAAGTGTGGGACGGCAATTGCATCGGATGTAATCGTCCGCTGTCCGCCCTGCGCGGCGGCTAGCCGCCTTGCTTCACCACCGCCGCCAGTGCCTTCATCGCCTGCAGGTAAGGGTAGGGCCCGTGACTGATGCGCGCGACGCCGTATTCCGCGAGTTCCGCAAGCGTCGGCGTGTCGGCCACGCGCATGATGTTCACGGGCAGCGGCGACGCGGCCGTCAGCGCGCGAATCAGCGCCGGCGATTGCAGGCCCGGCACGAACAGGCCGTCGGCGCCCGCCGCCGCATACGCGCGTGCGCGGGTCAGCACGTCGTCCAGAAGCCGTTCGTCGTGCGTGTCGGCCGCGACCTTGAAGAACACGTCGGTGCGCGCGTTGATGAAGTAGCCGATGTCCGCGCGATCGGCCGCCTGCCGGGCCGCCGCGAGACGCGCGGCCACGTCGTCGACGGTGCGCAGCTCGCCCGTCGCCGGAAAGCTGTCCTCCAGATTGCAGCCGATCGCGCCGGCCTCGATGCTGCGCGCGATCGTGTCGGCCACCTCCTCCAGCCGCTCGCCGTACCCGCTTTCGAGATCGACGGTGACGGGCAGGTCGGTCGCTTGCGCGATCCGCGCGAGCACTTCCATCACGAGCGCTTTTGGCATCTGCTCGCCGTCGGCGAACCCGTTGGCGACCGCGACCGACCAGCTGCCCGTCGCCAGCGCAACGCCGCCCGCGTCGGCCACCGTGCGCGCGCTGCCCGCGTCCCACACGTTGAACAGCGCGAGCGGCTCGCCCGCGCGATGAAGCGAACGGAAATACGCGGCTTTTTCCCTCTTATTGCGACTCATGCTCGTCCCTCCGGTTGAAATGCCGATCGGTGATCGTATCGAACGATACGTCGATGGTGTCGAGCGCCGCGAGGAAATCGCGCGCGTCGAACAGTTCGCCCAGGCTGCGCACGCCGCCCGACGTCAGTGTACGGCCGCTCAGCAGGCGGACCGTCGCCTCGACGATGATCGGCGCGCTGACCGCATAAATGTCGCGTCCCGATGCGGTCGCGCGATGCGTGATGCCGTTCTGCACGACGATGGCGTCCATCACGAATTGCTGCGCCGAGCGGCCGAGCGCGTCGACCGGTTGCGGCGGCGGCGTGCCGGCATCGCGGACATCGCGCAGCGCCAGCGTCGCGAGCCAGGACTCGATCGTATCGATGCGCAGATGACGCGCGAGTGTCATCACTTCCGAGAACGGCAGCAGCGTCACGTCGACGTCGCCGAGCGGCGACGGAAACGGCCAGCGGCGCTCGCGTGCCGTCGACGGCACCGCGGTCGGCTTGCCGTCCTGCTGAATCAGCCGGATCGCGTGATTGCGCTCGCCGGTCACGCGCGTGCCGCGCGTCGGATGCCAGCTGTCGAGGCCGGTCGCGACGTCGACGCGCTCGATCGGCCGGTGCGGGTCGACGACGGCCGTCACGAGCAGGTCGGCCAGGCCGCCGTAGAACGCGGCGGCCGGCACGAGCGTCACACCGGCGGCGCGTGCGCGGGCGTCGCGCCGGTCGGTCAGCGTCTGAACGGACGGCTGCTCGGCCGTCAGGTCGAGATACGGGATACCGGCGCGCAACGCCGCATCGGCGAGCGGCAGCGCGGTGTCGAGATAGGGGCCCGCGCAGTTGATCACTGCATGCGCGCCGCGCAAGGCGGCGTCGAGCGCGGCCGGATCGTCGACCGATGCGACGCGCCACGGCGCCGCGTCGTTGCCGCCTTGCGCGAGCCGCGCGGCATCGCGCCCGATGCGCATCGCGCCGAGGCCGCGCCGCTCCAGTTCGGCGACGACAAACCGCCCGGTGTGACCCGTGGCGCCATACACTGCAACCGTCATTCGATCGTCCATGATCCACTCCGATACAGACCGGTTTGTTTTATAGTACAGACCTGTAGCGTCGTCAACCCCGCGGTGCTATCATCGGATGCACTTTTGCGGGACGGGCGGCCCTTGGCGGCCGGGCTTGGATGAAACAGGGAACAGACACGAAGGGGAGCGCGCCCGATACGCGCGAGCGCATTCTGCAAACGGCCAGCGCACTGTTCTATCGGGAAGGGACGCGCGCGGTCGGTGTGGATTTGATCGTCGCGCAGGCGGGCGTCGCGAAGACGAGCCTGTATCGGCATTTCGCGACGAAGGACGACCTGATCGAGGCGTTTCTGCTGCGCGAGGATGCGGATTTCTGGGCGCACTGGGACGCGGTGGCCGCGCGGTACCGGCGCACGCCGCGCGAGGAGCTGGATGCGCAGTTGCAGTGGATCGGCGAGCGCATCGAGCGGCCCGGTTATCGCGGCTGTCCGCAGATCAACATCGCCGCGGAGTACGCGGACGGCAATCATCCGGCCCGCAAGGTCGCCGTCGCGCACAAGCAGGAACTGCGGCGCCGGCTGACGGAACTGGCAAGCGCGATCGGGATCGACGAACCGCAGACTTACGCGCTGCGGCTCGCGACCGTCATCGACGGCGCGCTCAGCAGCGGGCACGCGCTGCACGCGCACGGCCCCGTGCGCTTCCTGCAGGAGTTCGCGCAACTGCTGATGCCGACGAAGGGCAGGAAGTGAAGCGCGGGTAGTGCCGGGCCACGCGTGGCTTCAGCCGCGCGTAGCCGGATCCTCCGACAGCGTGCGCAACTGATCGCGCAACACATCGACTTCTCCCGCCGCGAACGGCTGTTCGATCTCGGCGTGCGTCTGCTGCCACAGCGGGAACGCGTCGGCCAGCAGACGATGGCCGGCCGGCGTGAGTTCGAGCAGGCGGCTGCGCTTGTCGTCCGGATCCTGCACGATCGTGACCAGCTCGCGCCGCTCGAGCGGTTTCAGCGCGGCGGTCAGCGTGGTGCGATCCATCGCGAGCAGCGACGCGACCGATTTCATCGCGGCTGGTTTCGGCCGGTTCAGCGACATCAATAGCGAAAACTGGCCGTTGGTGAGATCCAGCGGACGCAGCACATCGTCGAAGATGCGCGCGAGATTGCGCGCCGCGCGCTGCATGTGCAGGCACAGGCAGCAATCGCGCACCATCAGCGTCGTTTCGAAAGGAAGCTTTTCATTGCGTGCCATGTTGCAATTGTGTTGATATCAACCTATCTTGTCAAGGGCGAGGAGTGGCAGCCCGCTGTTCCCGCCATCGGACGGAGGAAGCATGAGTGCTCAACAGCAGTTGTATCTCGCGGTATTCCTCGGCAGCAAGGAGAGCCCGGCCATGAAGGCGTGGATGGCGCTACCGGAGGAGGAGCGGCGCACGCGGGAGAAGGAAGGGATCGCCGCGTGGCATGCGTGGGTCGACCGGCATCGCGACGCGATCGTCGAGCTCGGCGGGCCGCTCGGCAAGACCAAGACCATCGGCAAGGGCGGCATCACGGACACCGCCAATGCGATGAGCGGCTTTACCGTCGTGCGCGCCGCATCGCACGATGCTGCCGCCGCGCTGTTCGAAGGCCATCCGCATTTCACGCTGTTCCCGGGCGACGCGATCGACGTGATGCCGGTGCTCGCGGTGCCTGGCATGTGAACGATCAATCATGAACCATGCCGGGCGCCGCACGTCGTCGATGCGCCGCGGCCTGCATGGGGACCCTTTCCCGACATTCAGGATGGAGACACTGCAATGAAGCTTTACGGATTTGCCGGCACCCGCACGCAACGCGCGCTGTGGGGGCTGAAGGAACTGGACGCGGATTTCGAATTCGTGTCGGTCAACCTGCTCGCGGGCGAGCACAAGCGGCCCGAATTCCTGCACCTCAATCCGGCCGGGAAGGTGCTCGTGCTGGTGGACGGCGACCTCGTGATTCCCGAGTCGGCCGCGATCGTGCTGTATCTCGCGGACAAGTATCCGGAGAAGGCGTTGCTGCCGGTCGATCTCGCGCGGCGTGCCGAGGCCTATCGATGGATCATGTTCGCGGTGACGGAACTCGAGCAGCCGCTGTGGCGCATCACGCGGCATACGTTCATCTATCCGCCCGAGAAGCGCTCGCCGGCCGACATCGAACTGGCGCGCGAGGATTTCAAGGCGATGGCCACGATTCTCGACAAGCATCTCGAGGGGCGTGAATTCATCGTCGGCGATACGCTGACGGTGGCCGATTGCGTGACGGCGTATCTGATCGACTGGGCGAGCGAATGCAACCTGATCGAACCGTTCCCGCAACTGCGGGCGTATCTCGAACGGTTGTATGCACGGCCGAAGGCGCCGCAGCGGATTGCGGAGGCGCGCAAGGCGGCGTGAAGACGGCGGTCGGTGATGTCGACGGGCGCGTGATTCGCGGGCCTGTGGTTACGACAGCCCGACGGGGCCGCCGAGCGCGCGACACAGCATCGACAAGTCGTGAATGGTCAGATGACGGGGCGGGGCATGATGCGCGGCGTGCCCTGTTTCCGACCCTTCGTGGCGCACCACCCACGCCGCCTGAAGCCCCGCATTCAACGCGCCGACGACATCGAGGTGGTAGTCGTCCCCGACATGAAGCAGTTCCCCCACAGGCACGCCAAGCGTCGCGGCGGCCGCATGAAAGATCTCCGGCTCGGGTTTCGCGAAGCCGAACGCACGCGCGCTGAGCGTGTCGCGGAAGAACTCGCCGCCGCCCGTCAGCCGAAGGTCCGCATTGCCGTTCGTCACCGCGACCAGCGGAAAGCGCGCGCTCAGCCACGCGAGCGCCGGCAATGCATCGTCGAAGAACTCGACCTGGTTCCGCGCGGAATAAAACACGTCGTATGCGCGCTCGGTCAGCGTGACGTCTTCGTTCGCGCGTTCCAGCGCAAGCCGGATCGAGCCGATGCGCAACGCACGATAGTCGCCGACCAGATCCGGCCGCAAGCGTTCGTATTCGTCGCGCAACTGGTTCAGCGCCTGCGACGTGGGCAGCACGCGCGGGGTTTCGGGCGCGTGCGCGAGCAGCCACGCATGCAGCGACGCTTCGGCCCGTTCGACAGAGGGTCCGAACGGCCACAGCGTGTCGTCGAGATCGAACGAGATGGCGGAAACGTTGGTCAGGTGCATGGCGACGGAAGATACCACGCAGTCGCCGCTCACCACGGCCACGGGATGGCGCGTCCCGCGCCGCACTCGACAGCGTGCCGATACAGGAAACGCGCAACGGTCAGGTCCTGCAGCGCGAGCCCGGTCATGTCGAACACGGTGATCTCGTTCGCCGCGCGATCGACCGACACAGCCCCGGAGAGCACGTCGCCGATTTCAGTGCGCGGCAAATCCGGCGCCCACTGACACTCGCCGATGCTGCGCGCCTGCTCGTGATCGTCCACGAAAATCCGCGCACGCTCCAATACGCGTTCGGGAAGTTCGCGCTTGCCCGCGGTATCCGCGCCCACGCAAGTCAGATGCGTGCCTGGCTGAACCGCATCCGCATCGAACAGCGGGCGGCCGCCCGGTGTCGCCGTGATGACCACGTCGCTGTCGGCCACCGCATCGTTGCGGTCTCGTGCGACGCGGATGTCGCAGCGTTCGAGAAATGCCGATTCGAACTCCGGATCGATTTCGCCGCTGACGTTCACGTACTGCACTGAGCACCGTTGCGGCAGCAGCCTGATCGCATAGTCGAGCTGGACGCGCGCCTGCACGCCGGTGCCGAACACGCAGATGCGCGTGCTGTCGCGGCGGGCGAGCGCCTGCAGCCCGAGGCCGCCTGCCGCACCGGTCCGGGCCGTGGTGATCGCGTTGCCGTCCATGATGCAGAGCGGGCGGCCGGTGGCCGGATCGAACAGCGCGATCGTCGCCTGATGCGGTTCGCCACCGCGGCCCCGATTGCCGGGCCAGAACCCGGCCGCCTTGAAACCGAGCAGATCCTGGCTCGCGACGTCGCCCGACTTGATCCCGAATACCCCGCCGGTATGCAGCTTCTCGCGGACGACCGGGAACACGCGTCCGGCGCGTCGACTATGCAGCACGAAGGCTTCGCGCACCGCCGCCGTCACTTGTTCGGCTTGAAGCGCCGGTTCGACCACATCGCGGTCGAGAAGAAGGAGTTGAGCGTCTGTCGGCATGGTGGGCGAGCCTGTGGGGCAATGCGAATCGCAATGTTTATAGTTTGTACAGATATAGACAAACTGTCAATTCAGTCCGGATGAGGGAGCCGGGCTTTGGATCGCCGCACCGGCTACCGTGCTCGCGGCGCTCACCACCCGTAGAAGCGCGGCCAGGTCTGAACGGTGCCGTCGCCGCTCAGCGCGTGGTATTCCGGATGTTGCGCACCGGTCGCGCACGCGTGGTTCGGCAGGATCCGCAAACGGGTACCGATCGGAAACCGCTGCGCGATGCGCGTGTCGGGCGTATCGAGGCGCGACACGATGCCGTGCTCCTGATTGGCCGAACTCATCACATACTCGCCGAGCACGTCGCCGTCTTCGGTACACACCTGCCCGTAGCCGAAATCCCGCGCCTGCCGCTGGGTGCCGCGATCGCGGCTCATCGCCATCCAGCCCGCGTCGACGATGGCCCAGCCTTTTTCTTCCTGGTGTCCGATGACGGTGGTCAGCACCGACAGCGCGATGTCGGCCTGCGCGCACACGCCGATGTTGTGCATCACGAGGTCGAACAGTACGTAGACGCCGGCGCGGACTTCCGTCACCCCGTCGAGGTTCGTCGCGGACAGCGCGGTCGGCGTCGAACCGATGCTCACCACCGGGCAGGGCAAGCCGGCCGCCCTGAGGCGCTCGGCGGCGTGCACGGTGCGGCTGCGCTCCTGTTCGGCGATCGCAACCAGCGCGTCGTGCGTGTCGTATTCGTAACTGGAGCCGGCGTGAGCGAGCACGCCGCCGAGCGCCATGCCGCCATCGACCAGCGCGCGGCCGACCTCGATCAGCAGGCCGTCGTCGGGCCGAATCCCCGAGCGGTGGCCGTCGACGTCGACTTCGATCCACACGTCGAAGCGCTCGCCGTGCTCGCGCCCGAATTCGGCGATCGCGTTCGCGGTCTCCAGGCTGTCGGCGACGATCTTCAGGTCGCAGCCCTGGCGGCGCAGCGCCAGCGCCTGGCCCAGCTTGGCCGGAATCATCCCGACCGCGTAGACGATGTCGCGCACGCCGGCGGCGAAGAACTGTTCGGCCTCCTTCAGCGTCGACACCGTGATGCCTTGCGCGCCGGCCGCGATCTGCGCGTCGACGACCTGCCGGCACTTGGTGGTCTTCACGTGCGGCCGGAACTTGACGCCCAGCGCGTCGAGATGCGCCTGCATGCGCGTGATGTTGTTGCGCATGCGATCGACGTCGATCAATGCGGCGGGGGTGTTGAGGGGTGGAATGCCCATGGTGCGTTGCCTCGGTGGGTTGCCGACAGCGAACACTGTAGGGCGGTTGGCAAGCCGCGTGTTTAACGCATGCCAAATCGATCATTAAGCCGCATTTAATCGTGGAAAACTGCTCAGGCCTTGCCGCGCCATGGCGGCGGATCGAGAAATTGCTTCGCGGTGTCGAGGAAAACCCGTTGCCGCGCGGAGCGGCCGGTGCGCGACGGCAGCAGCGCGGTCACCGGCGCGGGCGGCAGATGCCAGTCGGGCAGCAGACGCACCAGCTTGCCGTTCGCGAGCAGCGGCGCGACGTCCCATTCCGAGCGCTCCACGATGCCGAGCCCGGCCAGTGCCCAGTCGGTGATGACGGTGCCGTCGTTCGACGAAAGCGCGCCCGTGACGCGGATCACCGCGGATCGCCTGGGTTCGCCCTGGTGGTCGCCGTGTTGCGAGAAGTGCCAGCGCGGGACGTCCTCGTCGTTCTCGCGCAGGCACAGGCAGTCGTAGCGGGCGAGGTCGGACGGATGGTTCAGTGCCTCGATGCGACGCGCGTAACCGGGGCTCGCGCACAGGAAGCGCTCGTTGGGTGCGAGCGGATAGCCGATCCACGACGACGACTTCAGGGTGCCGACATGCACGACCACGTCGGCGCCCGACGCGCTGCCCAGCGGGCTCTCCGACAGATGCAGCGAGATCTCGAGCTTTGGATGCGCGCGCTGTACGTCACGCACGATCCGCGCGACGTACTTGCGTCCGAAGCCGAACGGCGCGACGACGCGCAGCGTGCCCTGCACGTCGCCGTGATCGCCCGAGATGTTGACCGGCAGTGCCTCGACGCGCTCGAGAATCTCGACGGCTTCCTGATACAGCCGCTGGCCTTCGTCGGTCAAGGCGATGCCTTTCGGCTGTCGTACGGCAAGGCGTACGTCCAGCCGCGCCTCCATCCGTTGCAGGCGGATCGTGACCGCGGGCGGGGTGAGGTCGAGCAATCGCGCGGCGGATGCCAATGAGCGCGACGCGCCGATCGCGCGGACGAGTCGAAGGTCTTCGAGATCGAGCATTGCATGTCTCTTAATGCTGGCGTTGCGGAGCATTAAACAACACATCGCGTGAAGACGGTAGCGTTACACCGCGTCAACCGACATGCGGCTTCACGCCCGTCACGCATCCAGCCCGAAAATCAACGACCGATGCGCGCCCACGCCGGCTGCGACGCCCGATGCCGACGCGAACGTCGCATTGGTCATCAGGCTCGACGCATCGCCGGCCGCGAACACGCCGGGAACGCTCGTCTGCTTCCACGTATCGACGCGGATCGCCACGCCGAGCGGCCCTTCGTCGAACGCACAGCCGAGCTGTTGCGCGAGATCGCTCGCCATCTCCGTACGCGCGCCGATGAACAGTGCCTCGATCGGCACGACCTGCCCGTCGGCGAGCCGTAACGCTTCGATCCGCGGTGCGTCGCCGAGGATCTCGACGACCGGCGACCGCTCGATACGCACGCCACGTGCGTCAAGCAACGCGGCTTCCTCGTCATTCGGTTCGACTACGCGTTGCGTGAACCACGTCGTCGGCCCCCAGTCCGGAATCAGGATCGCCTGATGCACGGACAGCGGATGCGTGGCCAGCACGCCGAGCTGCCGGCCCGACACCTCGTACCCATGGCAATACGGGCAATGCAGGACGCTGATGCCCCAGCGTTGCGCAAGACCCGGCAGCGCGGGCAACGCGTCGTGGATGCCGGTCGCGAGGATCAGCCGGTCGGCGCTGGCGCGGCTGCCGTCTGCCAGCGTCACGTGAAAGCGGCCGCGCGCATCGCGCTCGGCGGTGCGCGCTTCGCCGGCGATCTGCTGCACGGTCGGATAGGCCGCGAGTTGCGCGGCGGCGTCGGCGACGATCCGCGCCGGCGGCTTGCCGTCCTGCCCGAAAAAGCCGTGCGCATGCGCCGCGAAACGATTACGCGGCCGCCCGGCATCGATCACGAGCACGCGGCGTCGCGCGCGCGCCAGTTGCATCGCGGCCGACAGCCCGGCAAAGCTGCCGCCGATCACGATCACTTCATGATGGTTCTGCATGTGTTCACCCCTTCCGGAATCCGTGCAAGCGAAGAACGTGCTTCGATGACGGTCAACTCATGAAACACGAGAAGTTGCATGATAGGTCGATGGTATCATTCATGCAACTTCAGGAGTTTCGAGAGTGGGAGCCGTCCGGCGATGAGAACCGATAGCCGTTTGTCGCGCATGCTGCATGCGCTGATCCACATGGACCAGGCCGACGGCCCGCTGACGTCGGAGGCGATCGCGGCGATGCTGTGCACGAATCCGGTCGTCGTGCGGCGCCTGCTCGGCGGCTTGCGCGATAGCGGCTACGTGCAGTCGGAAAAAGGCCACGGCGGCGGCTGGGCGCTCGCCGTCGCGCTCGACGACATCACGCTGCTCGATGTCTATCGCGCGGTAGGCGAGCCGCCGGTGTTTTCGGATCTGGTGTCCGAGGATGCCCCCGAATGCCTGGTCGAACAGGCGGTCAACGCGCATCTGTCGGCCACGCTGAAAGAGGCCGAGGCGGTGCTGCTCGCGCGCTTCGGCGAGGTCACGCTCGGCATGCTGTCACGCGATTTCGAAACGAAGGCGGCGCGCCGCCGCACGCCGCGCTGACGCGCTGCAACATCGCGGCCGGCCGTCGATAGCCGGTAGTCCGACGTAATCCGGCGCGGCGCGAAACCGCCGTGCCGCCATGTTCTGTCCCCCAACTTCTGCCCGATTTGCCCGCCACAGGGCAAAATACGGGTTTTCCGCACCCGAGAGGGCGCGTCCGAATCACGCGCCGGGCGGCGACAGTGCGCAATCGCACGCCGTCGCCGGGCGCCCAGGCAAGATGCTCGCCGCATCGCGAGCCCACAGGAGTCCAGACCCCATGCCCGAAACCAACCTGTCCTTCTTCGGCCGGCTATCGCTGGCCGTCGGCACGTTCTTCTCCGTGCTCGGCAACCGCGAGTTCGCGGCCGGCGTGCTGCGCCTGCGCGACGGCGCGCCGGCACCGGTCGCCCCGGCGCCGGTCGCGCCGACCCCCGCCGCGGCTCCGGCACCCGCGCCCGTGAAGGCGCCGGCGCCCGAGCTGCGCGAAGCGAGCCCGCAAGCCGCGCTGCAATTGCTCGGCCTGCTGCAGCGCGATGCGCGCTTCATCGACTTCGTCGAGGAAGACATCGCCGGCTACGCGGACGCCGATATCGGCGCCGCCGCACGCCTCGTGCACGACGGCTGCCGTGCCGCGCTGCGCGAACACTTCACGATCGTGCCGGTGCGTGATGAAGCCGAGGGCAGCCGCGTGACGCTGCCGGCCGGCTTCGACGCGACGGCCGTGCGCGTGACGGGGAACGTGGTCGGCGCGGCGCCCTTCACGGGCACGGTCAGCCATCGCGGCTGGCGCGTGGCCGACGTGCGCCTGCCGAAGCTGACGGGCAGCCACGACGCATCGGTGGTCGCACCGGCGGAGGTGGAACTGTGAGCGATCCGCGCTATTCGATCGGTATCGACCTCGGTACGACCCATTGCGCGCTGTCGTACGTCGACAGCGCCGCGAGCGACGGCGAAAAAATCACGCAGCAGGTGCTGCCGATCGCGCAGCTGACCGCGCCCGGCGCGCTGGAGTCGCGCGACCTGCTGCCGTCGTTCCTCTATCTTCCGCATGAAAGCGAGCTGACGCAGGGCGACCTGACGCTGCCGTGGACGGCCTCGCGCGGCTTTGCGGTCGGCGAGATGGCGCGCACCCGCGGCGCGGGCACGCCGATTCGCCTCGTGTCGAGCGCGAAGAGCTGGCTGTGCCACCCGGGCGTCGACCGCCGCGCGGCGATCCTGCCGAGCGATGCGCCGCCCGAAGTGGCGCGCGTGTCGCCGCTGGAAAGCTCGATCCGCTACCTGACGCACCTGCGCGAAGCGTGGGACCACGCGCATCCCGATGCCCCGTTCGCCGACCAGGACGTGACGGTCACGATCCCCGCGTCGTTCGACCCGGCCGCGCGCGAACTGACGGCGGAAGCCGCGCGTGCCGCCGGCTACACGCGGATGACGCTGCTCGAGGAGCCGCAAGCGGCGCTCTACAGCTGGATCCAGAAGAGCGAAGGCGGCTGGCGCAAGCAGGTGCAGGTCGGCGACCTGATCCTGTGCGTGGACGTCGGCGGCGGCACGACCGACCTGTCGCTGATCGCGGTGGTCGAGCGCGACGGCAACCTGGAACTGCATCGCGTGGCGGTCGGCGAGCACATCCTGCTCGGCGGCGACAACATGGACCTCGCGCTCGCGCACGTGGTCGCGCGCAAGCTCGCGCAGCAGGGCACGCAGGCCGATCCGTGGCAACTGCGCGCGCTGACCTACGCGTGCCGCGCCGCGAAGGAAACGCTGCTGTCCGACCCGACGACCGACGCGGTGCCGCTCGTCGTGCCGAGCCGCGGCTCGAAGCTGATCGGCGGCTCGATCCGCACGGAACTGACGCGCGCGGAACTCACGCAGACGATCCTCGAAGGTTTCTTCCCGCAAGTCGATGCGGCCGCGCGGCCGGTGAGCCGCGCGCGCGTCGGCCTGACGCAGCTCGGCCTGCCGTATGCGCAGGACGCGGGCATCACGCGCCATCTCGCGGCGTTCCTCGGCCGTCAGGTCGCGGCGCTCGACGCGCTCGAAGGCGTGCAGCGCACGCTGCCGCAAGGCGCGACGTTCCTGCATCCGACCGCCGTGCTGTTCAACGGCGGCGTGTTCAAGTCGGCGCTGCTCACGCAGCGCGTGCTCGATACGCTCAACAGCTGGCTCGCAGCCGAAGGTGCGCCGGCCGCGCGCCTGCTCGAAGGCGCGGACCTCGATCTCGCGGTCGCGCGCGGCGCCGCGTACTACGGCTTCGTGAAGCGCGGCCGTGGCGTGCGCATTCGCGGCGGCACGGCGCGTGCGTACTACGTCGCGATCGAGTCGGCGATGCCCGCGGTGCCGGGGCTCGAACCGCCGGTGCAGGCGCTGTGCGTCGCACCGTTCGGGATGGAGGAAGGCTCGGATGCGGCGCTGCCGCCGCAGGAGTTCGGGCTCGTCGTCGGCGAACCGGTGCAGTTCCGCTTCTTCGGGTCGTCGGTGCGCCGTCAGGACGAGGTCGGCACGCTGCTCGACTACTGGTCGGCGGAAGAGCTGCAGGAGCTCGAGGAAATCCAGGCCACGCTGCCCGCCGAAGGGCGCACGGTCGGCGAGATCGTGCCGGTGAAGCTGCATGCGCGCGTGACCGAAGCCGGCACGCTCGAGCTCGAGGCGATCCCGAGCGGGACGGACGAGCGCTGGAAGGTCGAGTTCGACGTGCGCGGCGCCGCCTGAGCGCGATGAAGCGCTATACCGTCGGCATCGACCTCGGCACGAGCAACACGGTCGTCGCATACGTCGAGGCCGGCTCGGACGCGATCCGGGTGTTCGACGTCGACCAGCTGGTCGGCCCCGGCGCGGTGGCCGCGCAGCCGCTGCTGCCGTCGGTGCGCTATCACCCGGCGGCGGGCGAGCTGCCGCCGGACGCGCTGCGCCTGCCGTGGGCGGCCGATTCGAAGGCCAGCGCGGCCGATGCGCCGCCGGCCGTGATCGGCCGTTATGCGCGCACGCTCGGCGCACAGGTGCCGGGCCGGCTCGTCACCAGCGCGAAGAGCTGGCTGTCGCACGCATCGGTCGACCGGCTCGCGGCGATCCTGCCGTGGGGCGCGGCCGACGGCGTCGACAAGGTGTCGCCGGTCGACGCGAGCGCGAGCTATCTCGCGCACGTGCGTGCCGCGTGGGATGCCCGCTTTCCCGATGCGCCGCTCGCGAAGCAGGACGTCATCCTGACGGTGCCGGCCTCGTTCGACGACGGCGCACGCGCGTTGACGGTCGAGGCCGCCAGGCGCGCGAAGCTGCCGGCGCTGCGCTTGCTCGAAGAACCGCAGGCCGCGTTCTACGACTGGTTGTACGGCCAGCGCGCGACGTTGCGCGACACGTTCGCCGCAGCGCGCCGCGTGCTGATCTGCGACGTCGGTGGCGGCACGACCGATCTCACGCTCGTCGATGTCGCGCCCGGCGACGACGGCGAGCCGACCTTCACGCGCGTCGGCGTCGGCAATCACCTGATGCTCGGCGGCGACAACATGGACCTCGCGCTCGCGCGTCTGGTCGAGACGCGGCTGACCGAGCCCGGTACGCGGCTGTCCGCCGCGAGCCTGTCGCAGCTCGTCGAACGCTGCCGCGCCGCGAAGGAGCGGCTGCTCGGCGACGACGCGCCGGCGTCCGTCACCGTGACGCTGCTCGGCGCGGGCAGCAAGCTCGTCGGCGGCGCGCGCTCGGCCGAGCTGACGCGGCAGGAAGTCGAGCAGGTCGTCGTCGACGGTTTCTTTCCGCAGGTCGAGGCCGGCGAGCTGCCGCGCCGTGCGCGGGCCGCGATCGTCGAATTCGGCTTGCCGTATGCGAGCGACCCGGGCGTCACGCGCCATGTCGCCGCGTTCCTGAACCGTCATGCGGAAGGCCCGCTGCCCGACACGCTGCTGCTCAACGGCGGCGTGTTCCGTGCGGGCGCACTCGCCGGCCGCCTCGCGCAGACGCTCGGCGCATGGCGCGGTGCACCGCTCGACGTGCTGCACAACGCCCATCCCGACGTGGCCGTCGCGCGTGGCGCGGTGGCATACGGCCTGGCGCGGGCCGGGCATGCGCCGCGCATCGGCGGCGGCTCCGCGCGCAGCTATTTCCTCGTGCTCGACGACGGTGAAGGTGAGAGCGACGCCGCGCCGCGCGGCGTCTGCCTGCTGCCGCGCGGTGCCGAGGAAGGCCGCGAAATCCGGCTCGAGGAGCGCACGTTCGCGCTGCAGCTCGGGCAGCCGGTGCGTTTCCACCTCGTGTCGACGGTGGCCGAGACCGCGTACCGGCCCGGCGATCTCGTCGAGCTGGACGGCGGCGATTTCGTGCGGCTGCCGCCGATCGCGACGGTCGTCGACCGGCAGGCCGGCGGCGACGCACGCGAAACGCCGGTGAAACTCACCGCGTCGCTGACCGAGGTCGGCACGCTCGAAATGCACTGCATCGCGACCGACGATGCATCGCGGCGCTGGCGGCTCGAATTCCAGTTGCGCGGCGATGCGCCCGCGCAGGGCGACGGCGCCGCGCTGGCGCGCCATCCGCGTCTCGACCACGCGATCGAGCTGATCGACCGCTCGTTCGGCAGCAAGGCCGCCGACGTCACGCCGAAGGACACGCGACGGTTGCGCGCGCAACTTGAACAGGTGCTCGGTCCGCGCGACGAGTGGGACGTCGCGCTCGCGCGCGAACTGTTCGACGCGTTGCTCGCACGGGCGCGTCGGCGGCGGCGCTCGGCCGATCACGAACGCGCATGGCTGAACCTGGCCGGCTATTGCCTGCGCCCCGGCTTCGGCCATCCGCTCGACGCATGGCGCATCGAGCAGCTGTGGCCGCTGTTCGACGACGGGATTCAGTACGTGAGCGATGCGCAGGTGTGGTCGGAGTGGTGGACGCTGTGGCGGCGCGTGGCCGGCGGCCTCGACGACGATGCGCAGACCCAGGTGCGCGATGCGATCGCATTCCTCGAACCGTCCGACGACAAGCGCCGCAAGCTGCCGTTCGACCCGGCCAAGGTCGGCCCGGCCGACATGACGCGCTTGTCCGCGTCGCTCGAACGATTGCCCGTCGAGCGCAAGGTGGAACTGGCCGAGCGATTGATCGTGCAATTGCAGAAGCCGGCCGAGCGCACGCTGTGCGCGTGGGCGCTCGGGCGGATCGGTGCGCGCCGGCCGTTCTACGGCAGCGCGCACAGTGTCGTGCCGGCCGGGATCGCGAACCGCTGGCTCGACGCGCTGTTCGCGCTGGACTGGAAGCAGGTGGAACCGGCGGCCTTCGCGGCCGCGCAAATCGCGCGGATGACGGGCGACCGCGAACGCGATTTGCCGGACGACACGCGCGAAGCGGTGATCAAGCGTCTGTCGGCCGCGAATGCATCGGCGGCGTGGATCGACATGGTGCGCGAGGCGATCGCGTTCGACGAAGCCGACACGGCGCGCGTGTTCGGCGAAACGCTGCCGGCCGGGTTGAAGCTGCTGGGTGGTTGACGCAACGGCGCGGTGCTTCGATCCGGTTCGCAGATCGAAGCATCATCCGGTCGAGTCGGGCCGCGCGTCGCGGCCTGTCGCTGTCTCTCAGGCGTGCGACACGGGTTCGCGTTGCCGTTCCACCGATTCGATTGCCTTCCCGTCACGGGTTGCCGCGCGCCGCGCGAGGTGAATGCCCGCGAGCATGCAGCGCACCGAGCCGCCGGCTAGTTCGATCGTCGGCACGTCGAGCGGCAGCAGCCGCGCGGAGCGTTCGATCGTTTCGCGTTGCGCGCCGGTGAGGCAGTCGAACGCACGCCGCGACAACGCGAGCACGCGCCCGTCCTTGCCCGACAGTTCCAGCGTATTGCCCGCGAAGTTCGCGATCTGCGCGTGATCGAGCGCGATCACCGTGCGGCCCGTTTCGGTCAGACGTTGCGCGATCTCGTCGCGGCGCCGCCGATCCGCGATCAGGTCGAGGCCGACCATCGCGAATTCGGTGGCGACGCTCATCATCACGTTCGTGTGATAGATCGGCTTTCCATTCGCGTCGGCCGTGTCGAAGCAGATCGGCTCGAAGTTGAAATTCGTGCAGAAGCGCTCGAGCGCGACCGGATCGGCGCGGCGCGATCGCGCGGTGTACGCGATCCGCGCGACGTGATCGAGCACCATCGCGCCCGTGCCTTCCAGGAACACGTCGTCGTATTCGAGCCCCGAGTAGTCGATCACGTCCTGCACGCGGTATTCGGCCTTCAGCATCTCGATTACGTCCGGGCGCCGTTCGCGGCGGCGGTTCGCGCTGTACATCGGATACAGCGCGACGTGCCCGCCCGGATGCGTCGAGAACCAGTTGTTCGGGAACACGGAGTCGGGCGTGTCGCGCTCACCGTGGTCGTCGAACACGTGCACGCGTACGCCCGCATCGGCGAGCACCTGCGCGGCGGCCGTGACCTCGTCGCGCGCGGCGGCCGACACCGACGGCGAGCTGCCCGCGCCGTTGCCGGCCGTGCGCTGAAAGGCGTTGTCGGCCGCGGTCTGCGGGTTCGGCACGAAGCGGTGCGGCCGGATCATCACGACGGCGGACGGCGCCTGGATCGATACGAGATTCATGAACGGCGGGAGCGAAGGGCAGGAGAGCGGACGGCGCACAGGCCGCCCGCGTCGGTCGATCAGCGCGCGAACGCGGCGACGGCTTCGGTCACGAACGCCGCGTGACCCTGTGCGATCGCGGCCGGATCGTCGATCAGCGCGAACAGGTTCTTCGGATCGACGGCCGGCGGAATCAGCGCGATCTCGACGCCCGCGTTGTGCTGCTGGGCAAGCGCGTACAGGTAGCGCAGCGCCGAGTAGTCCTCCAGCGCGAAGCCGACCGAGTCGAACACCGTGACTTCGTCCGCGCGTTCGCGGCCGCTCGTCTCGCCCTGCAGCACGCGCCACAGTTCGGTCACCGGGAAGTCGGCCGGCATCTGCTGGATCTCGCCTTCGATGCGCGACTGCGGCTCGAATTCGACGAACACGCGGCCCGCCTGCAGCACGCCGGCTTCGAGCTCGGTCTTGCCCGGGCAATCGCCGCCCACCGCGTTCAGGTGCATGCCGGGCTCGATCATGTCGGCCGTGACGATCGTCGCATAGGCCTTGTCCGCCGTGACGGTCGTCACGATGTCGGCGCCGCGCACGGCATCGGCGGTCGACGCGGCGCGCAGGATGCGCAGCGCCGGATACGCGGCGAGGTTCCGCACGAGCTTGTCGGTCGCGAGCGGATCGACGTCGAATACGCGGATCTCCTCGATACCGAGCAGCGTGTGGAACGCGATCGCCTGGAATTCGCTCTGCGCGCCGTTGCCGACCAGCGCCATCGTGCGCGAGTCGGACCGGGCCAGGGCCTGCGCGGCCAGCACCGACGTCGCGGCCGTGCGCAGCGCGGTGGTCAGCGTCAGTTCGGCGAGCAGCAGCGGATAGCCGGTGTCGACTTCGGCGAGCGCGCCGAACGCCATCACCGTGTGCATGCCGCGCGCGGCGTTCACGGGATGGCCGTTCACGTACTTGAACGCGAACAGCGACGCATTCGCGACGGGCATCAGCTCGATCACGCCGTCGCGCGAGTGGCACGCGACGCGCGGCGACTTGTCGAAGTCGGCCCAGTGCAGGTAGTCGGCGCGCAGCGTGTCGACGAGCTCACGCAGGAACGGCGTGACGCCGGTTTTGGCGATCAGTCGGGCGGTGGCGGGAACGTCGAGGAAGCGAGTCATCGGTCTGTCTCCATTGTGTTGCCGGTACGCGTGTCCGGCGTTCTGGTCGACCGGGGCGGGCGCGTCGGCCCGGGCCCCGGCTCCATCAAATGCGGCGTGGCAGCGTGGGCTGCCGGTCGATGAAGTCATTATTTCCGGGAGTCGAGCCAACAAAAAGACGGCAAAAGTGGCAGATTTCTCGATAGACTTGGCAAATTGCTACCCAGATTCGGCAATTTGTTCAATTCATGTGGGTCGGAATGCGCACTGTCAGGCACGCTGGCGGCCGGCTCGCGTTCGTTACGTTCAACAGGAAGGTCCGTTCATGATTACGCTCGACGACGTCGACCGGCAGCTCATCGCGCTGCTGCGCGACAATGCGCGGCTGCCCGTCGTCGCGCTCGCGAAGGAGTTGCGCGTCGCGCGCGCGACCGTGCAGAACCGGCTGACGCGGCTGGAAAAGAACGGCGTGATCGTCGGCTATACGGTGCGGCTCAAGCCGGCGGCCGAGCGGCACCGGATCCGCGCGCTGATGTCGATCGCGGTCCAGGGCAATCGCGGCGCGGAAGTGGTGAAGGTGCTGCGCGGGCATCCGAACGTCGCGTCGATCCATAGCACCAACGGGCGCTGGGATCTCGTGGCCGAGCTGCATGCCGATTCGCTCGAGCATTTCGATCGCGTGCTCGGCGCGATCCGGTTGATCGACGGGATCGCGAGCACGGAGACGAGTATTCTGCTGTCGACGCACAAGGCGTGACGCGGGCGGGTGGCGCCCGCGTCAGCCTGCGTACAGGTTCGGGTTGCCCAGGCTTCAGGCGTGGGCCGCCGGCTCCGGAAACACTGGCTCGCCCAGCGTCAACATCAACCGGTTCGCCCACGCGAAGATCGCAACCGCGTGCGACAGGTCGAGAATGTCCTCATGCGTCAGCCCTTCGGCTTCCAGCTCGGCGATATCGCTCGTGTCGACCGTATCGGGCCGTTCCGTCAGCGCGATCGCATAGCGGACGATCGCGCGTTCGCGCGCCGTCGTGCCGGCCGTCGCCGGATCGTCGAACACCTGCTCGATCGCGTCGGTGCGTTTCGCGAGCTGCGTGAAGCGCTGCGCATGCACGGATGCGCAATACACGCAGCCGTTCACGCGCGACACGGCCGTGCTGGCCAGTTCGCGCTCCGCGCGCGACAGTCCGCCGGGGCCGTACATGATCGCGTTGAATACACCCGAGCGTTGCCGCAGGATCTCGGGAAGATGGACGAGCAGCAGGTAATAGTCGGACGTCTTCGCGTGCGGGTGGCTCGCTTCGAGCACGGCAAGCTGATCGGGTGTTGCGGCGTCGAGCGCAACGGTGTCGAGCCAGGCACGCCAGCCGAGCGTGTCGGACGTGAAGCCGTGGGCGGTCGTCGTCATGCGGCCTCCTTGGCGGCACGTGCCTGAAGCGCTTGCGCGGCAACGGCGATGCGCAGCTGATACGCGACGAACGCAACGAGCTGCGACAGCGCGACGATTGCGGGTGTCGTGAGTCCGGCGGACTGCAGCGCATCGAGATCGGACGGGCGTGCATCGACAGGGGAAAGCGTCAGCAGGCGCGCATGCGCAAGGATCGCGCCGGTGCGTCGAGGCAGTGCGTCGAACGCATCGGCGTCCGCATGTGCGACATCGTCGAGCGTGCCGCCTGCCTCGACCAGTCGTGCGCGATAAGTCTCGGCCAATGCCAGTGCATTCGATTTTTGTGCGACATACCGTGCCACGTGCAATCGTTCGGTTAGCGAAAGATCGGGCAGCGCGGGATCGAACAGCGCAGCCTCGCTTAGTCGAGTATGAAGCAGCACCTTTTCGCGCGCGCGGCGCAGCGCGGCGACCGCGTCGCCGTCGCGCAGGCCGGCTACCGCATCGATCGTGTCCGGCGCGCCGGCCGGCGTGATGGATTCAGTCATCGTTTCAGGTTCCCTTCGTCGTCAATGTGATCGATGGACGCGCGCTCAAGCATCGGCGTCGCGCCATTCGTCGCCTTGCAGTTCTGCGTTCGCGTACGCGACGAGCGCGTCGTAGTGGCGATCGCGATCGGCGTCGAACAGCCGGCTCGCAATGCCGCGCGCGAGCCGCTCGGCGCCCGCGCTGATGGCCGGGATATCGCCGGACAGCTTGCCGTGGCTCAGGCTCGCCGCATGGTTGAAGCAGTGGATCCGCGTGATGGCCGCGCACGCGCCGGGCTCGCGCTCCTGGAACGCGAACGCGGGGCCGAGATCGGGCGACTCGGCGAGCTCGTCGAGCCACGCGCCCGCCTCCGGTCGATAGCGATCCTTCCAGCGCCGCACCTGCGCGCCGAACGACGCGAATTCCGCGCGGGTCGTCCAGTCCGAATGAAAGCCGGTCGCGAAGATCAGGAAGTCGACGGTGTAGCGCCCGCGCGGCGTCGTCACGTCGAGTCCGTCCGCGTGTTCGGCAAGCGTCTCGATCGGGTTGCCCGCATGGAAATGCGCATGCCCGTGACGCGACACGCGCAGCACGCTGTCGCGCGGCGGCGGCGTCTGCGACGTCAGCGCGTAATGCATGAAGCGCCATTTCGTCGCGTCGTCGAGATCGGCGTAGCCGTGCACGAGGCCCGGGCTGCCGATACCCGTCAGCTTGTTGACGCGCGGAATGTCCGCGCGGCGGAAGAACAGGTCGACGCGTGCGGCGCCGGCTTCGAGCGCGGTGCCCGCATTGTCGAACGCGGACGCGCCCGCGCCGACCACGCCGATGCGCTTGCCCGCGAGCGCCGCGAAATCGATCGGCTCGGACGAATGGGCCCAGCGCGTGCGCGGCGCGCGCTGCGCGACGGGCGGCACGTACGGGCCGCCGAGCCCGTCGCGGCCGGTTGCGAGTACCACGTGCCGCGCGAGCAGCGTCTGCGCTTCGCCGTTGCCGCGCACATCGAGTGCGAGCAGGCCGTCGTCGCGCGGACGCAGCGCGACGAGCGTGGTGTCGTTGCGCACCTGCAGGTCGAGCACGCGCCGATACCAGCGCAGGTAGTCCATCCATTGCGTGCGCGGAATCTTGTAGAGCGCGTCCCACGCGTCGCGGCCGTATTGCGCCTCGAACCATGCGCGGAACGTCAGCGCAGGCAGCCCGAGCGCGGGGCCCGCGAGCTGTTTCGGCGAGCGCAGCGTGTCCATCCGCGCGAACGTGACCCACGGGCCTTCGTAGCCGGCCGGCGCGCGGTCGATCACGCACTGGTTGTCGATGCCGAGCAGGCGCAGTTCGGCGGAAGCCGCGAGCCCGGCCATGCCGCCGCCGACGATCGCGACGTCGAGCACGCGTGTGCCGTCTGCCTCTCGCGGCGGCACCCACGACGGCGCGGGCAGGTCGAGCCAGCGCAGGTCTTGCGCGAGCCGGGCTTCGAGTGCGTCGAGCGAGGTCGTCATGCGGCCTCCTTGCGCGAACGGCGGGGGCGGGTCGGGCGAGGCGCGGGCGGCGTGCGGCCGCTGCGCAGCCGATCGCCACGCAACAGCGCGTCGTGCGCGGCCGCTTCATGAAAGATCACGTCGTCGAGCAGCGCGCGCGTCGTGCGGCGCAGCGCGTCGAGCAGCGCATCGACGGCCGCCGTGCGCGTCTTGCCGGCCGGTGTCGCGACGCCGAACGCGAACGGGATGTCGACGTCGAGCGCTCGCGCGACGACGCCGTCCACCGGCAGCGCGATACCCGTCGCCGGATCGACGATGCCGATCCCGATGCCCGCGCGCGCGGCCATGACCGCATTCAGCGATGCATTGGTTTCGATGAACACGCGCGCGTCGACCCGCGCGGCCGCGAATGCCGCATCGATCCGCTGGCGCAGCCGGTGCCGGTTCGCGACCGTCACGATGCGGCGTTGCGCGAGATCGCGCAGCGCGACGCGCGGCTGCGCCGCGAGCGGGTCGCCGGCGGGCAGCACGGCGACGCACGGCGTCTGCGCGATCCAGTGCACGTCGAGCCCGGCATGCGCCATCGGCAGCGTGACGACGCCGACATCGGCCGTGCCGGCCAGCACCTCGTGGACGACATGTTCGGCCGATTCGCTGCGCAACTGGTAGTGCGGCGCGTGCGCGTGGTCAGGCAGCGCGGCGAGCGCGGCCGGTACGAGCGTGGCCGCGAGCGAAGGTGTCGCCGCGATGCGGACGGGTTCGGCGGTTTCATCGCCGAGCGCCCGTGCGCGTGCCTCGATCGCACGCAGGCCGACCAGCGAGCGTTCGACTTCCTCGTAAAGCAGGAAGGCACGCCGCGTCGGCGTGACGCGCGGGCCGTGCCGGTCGAACAGCGCGTAGCCGAGATCGGCTTCGAGCTCCTGGATCTGCCGCGTGACGGCCGGCTGCGAGCGGCCGAGCAGTTCGCCCGCGCCGGTTACGCTGCCGGCCGACATGACTGCGGAAAAGGCTTCGAGTTGATGCAGCTCCATGACGCGTTCCGATGATGCGATTTGCGCATTGTAGGAGCGCGAGCATGCGTGATTCATATAATGATTCTTGCTATCGACAGCGCAAAAACTTCGAAGCGCCCGATCGTCGCGATGGCCGGTGGTGCGCGCGTGAGCATCGGTAGCGACCGGTGACGTGAACGAAACGCCAATCGAATCAACGCGATGCGATGCATGCCGATGCATCGTGCGACACGGGGTGTGCGGATGGCCGTTCGCGAGCATCACGCGCTTCGCGCCGCGCACGATATCGATATGCGCAAAACTTCGTTGGATCGTCCTGAACCGGATGGTTACATGCCCTCACTCTTTTCGACTGACTGAAGCTGGGGGACGCATGAACGTTTCGGGGAACGACGCACGCGGCGCATGGCGGCGCGTGCTGGGCACGGTGGCGGCGCTCGCTGCCGCATGGGGCTTGTCGACGGGCGGTGCGCTCGCGGCCGGTGTGTCGGGCGAGCCGGTGGTGATCGGCGTGAGCGGGCCGCTCACGGGCCAGGACGCGCAGTACGGCGAGCAATGGAAGCGCGGCTTCGATCTCGCGCTCGACGAGATCAACGGCAGCGGCGGCATTCACGGCCGGCCGCTCGCAGTCGACTTCCAGGACAGCCGCAGCGACCCGCGTCAGGCCGTCGCGATCGCGCAGAAGTTCGTCGCCGATCCGCGCATCGCGATCGAGCTGGGCGATTTCTCCAGCGCGACGTCGATGGCCGCGTCGCCGATCTACCAGCGCGGGCAGCTGACCCAGTTCGGCTTCACGAACTCGCATCCGGACTTCACGAAGGGCGGCGACTATCTGTGGAGCGCCGCGCTGAGCCAGGCCGAGGAGCAGCCGCTGCTCGCACGCTACGCGGTGAAGGAACTCGGCTTCAAGCGGATCGCGGTGCTGTACCTGAACACCGACTGGGGCCGCACCAGCAAGGACATCTTCGCGAAGGCGGTGGCCGGGCTCGGCGCGCAGGTCGTCGCGGCCGAAGGCTACCAGCCGACGGAGAAGGATTTCCGTTCGACGCTCGTGCGGATCGGTGAATCGAAGCCCGATTCGATCGTGCTGATCTCGTACTACGCGGACGGCGCGCAGATCGTGCGGCAGGCGCGCACGTCGGGCGTCACGCTGCCGATCGCGGCGGTTGGCTCCGTGTATTCGCCGAAATTCCTCGAGCTGGGCGGCGCGGCCGTCGATGGCGTCTATACGGAATCGAACTTCTTCCCGGCGGAACCGCGCCCCGAGGTGCAGGCGTTCGTGCAGCGCTATCGCGCGAAATTCCATGCCGATCCCGATTCGTTCGTCGCGCGTGCGTACGACGCGCTGATCCTGTCGGCCGAGGTGCTGCGCCGCTACGGCACGACACGCCAGGCCGCGCACGACGGCTTCGCGAAAATCAGCGACGTGCCGAGCGTGATCTTCGGCAAGGTGCGCTTCGATCCGCGGACGCGCCGCGTCGCGGGCGCACGCACCGTATATCTGGTCGTGAAGCAGGGGCAGTGGGCGCTATGGGATGGCGCGAAGCCGCAGCTCGCCGCGCGTTGACCCCAGCCCTGAACAGCATGCACGTAACGGACGCATCGTGATGGCTTCCTGGCTCGACTACACGCTCAACGGCCTCATCGTCGGCAACATCTACGCGCTGCTCGCGGTCGGGCTCGCGCTGATCTTCGGCGTGTCGCACCTGATCAACTTCGCGCACGGCTCGGTCTACATGGTCGGCGCGTTCATCGGCTGGCTGTGCCTGACGCGCTTCGGGCTGCCGCTGCCGGTCGCGCTTGCCGCGGTCGTCATCGGTTGCGGCGCGCTCGGCGTCGCGATCGAACGGATCGGGCTGCGGCCGCTGCGGCACGCGGCACGCATCGCGCCGCTGCTCGCGACGATCGGCATCAGTTTCATCCTCGACCAGCTCGCGCAGCTCGCATTCGGCGCGGACCCGCGCGCGGTGCCGACGCCGCTTCCCGACTGGCATCTGCGAATTGCCGGCGCAACGCTCGGCTCGCTCGACCTGCTGATCGCGGGCATCGGCATCGCGGCGGCCGCGCTGCTGTACGGCTTCCTGCGATTCACGCGGCTCGGCTGGGCCGTGCGCGCGACCGCGCAGGATCGCGACGCGGCGCTGCAGATGGGTGTCGACGTCGATCGCGTGAACCAGACCGTGTTCGCGATCGCATGCGCGCTCGGCGGCGTGAGCGGGCTGCTGGTCGGCATGTACTACAACAGTATCGATCCGGCGATGGGCTTCCAGGCAACGCTGAAGGGCGTGGTCGCGCTGCTGATCGGCGGGCTCGGCAACGTGCCGGGCGCGATTGCCGGGAGCCTGCTGCTCGGCCTCGTCGAAAGCTATGGCGTCGCGCTGTTCGGCACCAGCTATCGCGACCTGTTCGCGTTCGGGCTGCTGATCGTATTCCTCGTATGGCGGCCGAACGGGCTGTTCAGCGCGAACCGCGCGCTGCCGCCCGAGCCGATGACGGGGACCTTCCTCGCGGCCGCGAAGGCCGTGCGCGCGCCGCGCCCGGTACTTGTCGTACTGATCGTGGCGGCGGCCGTGCTGCCGTGGCTCGGTGCATCGCCGTACGTGTTGCAGACGCTGACCAACGCGTGGCTGTACGGGCTGCTCGCGCTGAGCCTCACGCTCGTCGCGGGCACGGTCGGGCAGATCTCGCTCGGCCACGCGGCGCTGCTCGTGATCGGCGCGTATGCGTCGGCGCTGCTGTCGTCGGATCTCGGCTGGTCGCCGGCCGTGACGATCCCGTGCGCGGGCGTCGTCACCGCCGTGCTCGGCACGTTGCTCGTCTATCCGGCGTTCCGGCTGCGCGGGCATTACGTGTCGATCGCGACGCTCGGCATCGGCGAAGTGGTGAGCCTCGTGATCCTGAACTGGGACGGCCTCACGCGTGGCCCGCTCGGCATCACCGGCATCGCGCCGCTGCCGTGGGCGACGACCGCGCGTGCCGCGTACTGGTTCACGTTCGCGGTGCTCATCGTGTTCGCGCTCGTGCAGGTGCGGCTGCTGCGTTCGCATCTCGGCCGCACGCTGCGCGCGGTGCGCGAGGATGATGTCGCCGCCCGTGCGCACGGCATCGCGCCGAACCGCTACAAGGCGATCGCGTTCGCGGTCGGCGGCGTCGCGGCCGGCGTGAGCGGCGGGATCGCCGCGCACCTGTACAGCTACATCAATCACCAGACCTTCGATTCGCAGGTGTCGATCCTCGCGCTGACGATGGTGATCCTCGGCGGGCTCGGCAACGTGCTCGGCGGCATCGCCGGCGCGATTGCGCTGATCGGCCTGCCCGAGCTGTTCCGCTGGGCGGCCGACTACCGGATGCTGATCTACGGCCTCGTGCTGCTGCTGCTCGTCCGGTTCCGGCCGCAGGGCCTGCTCGGCACGGTGTGAGGAGATACGCGATGACCACGACCCGACCCCTGCTCGACGTGCAGGGCCTGACGCGCCGCTTCGACGGCGTGACCGCGCTCGACGGCGCGAGCCTGACGCTCGCCGACGGCGAGCTGCTGAGCGTGATCGGCCCGAACGGTGCGGGCAAGTCGACGCTGTTCAACCTGATCGCGGGCGCCGACCGGCCCGATGCCGGCCGAGTGACGTTCGACGGCCGCGACATCACGGGCACGGCGCCCGAACGGCTCGCGGCGCTCGGCATCGCGCGCACGTTCCAGCACGGCCGCGTGTTCGGCAACCTGAGCGTGCTCGACAACGTGCTGATCGGCGCGCATGCGCGGCTGCGTGCGGCGCGACCCGGCTGGCCGGCGCTCGGCGCGGCCGCCGAAGTGCTGCGTGCGCTGGTGCGGCCCGCGTCGGTGCGGCGCGAGGAAGCCGAACTGCGCGAAGAGGCGCGCGCGATCGTCGCCGGGTTCGGCGAGCGGCTGACGCCGCGCATCGATCATCCGGCGCACAGCCTGTCGTATGCGAACCGGCGGCGTGTGGAGATCGGCCGCGCGCTTGCGCTGCATCCGCGCCTGCTGCTGCTCGACGAACCGACGGCCGGGATGAACGAGACGGAAACGGCCGAGATGCTGCAACTGATCCAGTCGCTGAAGGCGCGCGGCCTGACGATCCTGCTGATCGAGCACAAGCTCGAACTCGTGATGCGCGTGTCCGACCGCGTGGTGGTGCTCGACAACGGCGTGAAGATTGCCGAAGGCGCGCCGCGCGACGTGCGGCACGACCCGCGCGTGATCGAGGCGTACCTCGGCCGCCGCCATGCGGGCGGCGCGCCGGCCGACCGCGCAGCACAGGCGGCCGCATGACCGCACTTTCTTCCGGACCCGACACGACCATGACCGATGCGCTGCTGAAACTCGAACACCTCGACACGTTCTACGGGCCGGTGCAGGTGCACTTCGACGTGAACTTCGAGGTCGGCCGCGGGCAGATCGTCAGCCTGCTTGGCGGCAATGCGAGCGGCAAGTCGACGACGATGAAGCTGATTCTCGGGCTGATGCGGCCGCGCCGCGGCGTCGTGCGCTTCGACGGCGACGACGTGACCGCGCTCGCGACGCCGCAGCGCGTGCGGCGCGGGATCGCGGCCGTGCCGGAGGCGCGGCGGCTGTTCGGCGACATGAGCGTGCGCGAGAACCTGCTGATGGGGGCATACACGCGTGGCGACCGCACGGCGGTGGCGGAAGACTACGAGCGCGTGCTCGACCTGTTTCCGCGTGTGCGCGAGCGGCTGACGCAGCGCGCGGGCACGCTGTCGGGCGGCGAGCAGCAGATGCTTGCGATGGCGCGGGCGCTGATGGCACGACCGAAGCTGATCTGCATGGACGAGCCGACGATGGGGCTGTCGCCGCTCTACGTCGACACGGTGCTCGAACTGATCGACGCGATCAACCGGCAGGGCGTGACCGTGTTCATGGTCGAGCAGAACGCGAGCCTCGCGCTGGAAATCGCGCATTACGGGTACGTGCTGCAGACGGGGCGTGTCGTGCTCGAAGGGCCTGCGAAGGCACTGCTCGACGATGAGCGTGTGCGCGATGCGTATCTAGGTGGCGAAGCGGTGGCGGCGTAGCCGGCGTGGCTGATGGCGGCGCCCGGATGCGAGCATCGCGAAAGACCGCGATGTACACCGAATTGTCGGGTAGATTAGCGCTCAGTCACCGTCACTGCCATCGGGAGCGCCGCGCCATGTTGACCTACGCCATTCAGAAAGCCGGCTACGAATTCGATCAACTCGATCCGCAAGGTGTGACCGATTATGCGTCGTTCGTTCGTGCATTCGACGCATTCCCGTGGGCGGCGCAGCATGCCGAATGGGACGATACGCAGGACGGCCCGTTGCCGGCCCTCGTGCTGCAGCAGGCCGACGATCAGCGGGAATTGTGGGTGACCGCGCTGAGCGACGCGCATTTGGACGGCTTCCAGCTGAATGCCGTTGCCATGTGGATGAAGAAGGGGCTGTTCGGGATCGGCAAGGGGAAGCTGGAGCAGCAGGTCGACACGATCGACGTCGACTCGCGCGCGGACGTCGACACGTTGTGTCGTCTTTTCTGCGATCGTCAGTATGACGAGCTGGACCGGCTGGTCGCGCGGCACGCCGAGCGCAATCGCTTCGACGACGACCGCGACCGCGACGATTGATCGCCTGCCGCGCATGAGCCGGCGCAGGTTCGCCTGTTCATGCCTTTTCTGCTTCAGCCCCCGCCGCGTGCGGAAACGTCAGCACCACCGCAAACCCGCCCGCATCAGGAAACGCGAACCCGACGCGCCCGCCGTGCGCCTTCATCACTTCCTGCACGATCGCGAGCCCGAGACCCGACCCGGTGCGGCGTTCGGTGCCGTCCGGCGCGATCCGCACGAACGGCTGCAACGCCGCGTCCCAATGCTCGCGTGGAATCCCGCGCCCGTTGTCGGTGACGGTCAGCGTCACCGCATCGTCGCTGTTGCCCGCGGTCGCGACCGACACGACGATATCGTCCGCATGCCCATGCAGCAGCGCATTGTGCAGCACGTTCGACAACGCCTCCTGCAGACTGATTGCATCGCCGTCGATCCACGCATGCGGTGAATCGCTCGCGAATGCGACGGCCACGTCGCGCTCGTCCGCGAGCGGAATCGCGCGGCCGAGCACGTCCTTCGCGAGCGCGACGAGTTCGACGGGTTGCAGCGGCACGGCCTCGGTACGATGGATCACCATCGCATGGTTGAGCAACTGCCCGGTGAGCCGCCCGACATCCGCGCTGGTCGCACGCAACGCATCGAGCCGCGCCGCATGACGCGCGGGATCGACCTCGCCGTCGAGCAGTTCGATCTGCGCGTCGAGCCGCGCGAGCGGCGTGCGCATCTGGTGCGCGGCGTCGGCGATGAAGCGCTGCATCGCGTTGATCCGCTCGGCCAGGCGGTGCATCAGCCCGTTGATCGACCCGATGATCGCGTCGATCTCGCTCGGCGTATCGACGGCCACCGGCCGCAAATCGGCCGGGTCGCGCGCGGCGATGATCGTGCCGATCTGCGCGAGCGGGCGCAGCCCGCGCCGGATCGCGAGGCCGCTCGCGCCGATCGCGAGCACGCTCATCAGCAGGATCAGCGTCCACACCTTGATGCTCATGTCGTTGGTCAACTGCTGCCGCGCGTTGGTGGTTTGCGCAACCGTCACGAGCGCCCAGCCGGGCGTGCTTTCCTCGGGCATGTAGCGCGCGATCGTCGCGGTGCGGATCCGATGTCCCTGGTAGACGGCGTTCGCGAACGCGGGGCCCTGCTTCGCGGCGGCGAGCGTCGCGGAGCTCGCGAGATCGTTGTAGCCGGCCACCACGACGCCGCGCGAATCGACGACCTTGTAGTAGACGAGGTCGTAGCGCGACAGCGTCGACAACGCGGCCACCGGCGGATTCAGCGCGAGCACGCCGCCTTGCACGTACAGGTTCTCCGCGACCTGGATCGATGCGCCCGCAAGCAACTGGTCGTATGCGCGCTCGGCCGCGACGCCCGCGTAGTAGCGCGCGATCACCGCGAGGGCGAGCGCGCCGGTCGCGACGACGAGCGCGATGAACAGCAGCGTGCGCCCGAACAGCGTCTTCGGGAACCAGTCAATGCGCGGCAATCTGATACCCCATCCCGCGCGCGGTGCGGATTTCGACCGAGCTGCCCTGCAGCTTCCTGCGCACGCGCGTCACGTATTGTTCGACCGCGTTCGCGCTCGGCTCGTTGCCGAAGCTGAACAGCTGGTTCAGCAGCTCGTCCTTCGAGAAGATCCGCTGCGGACGGCTCGCAAGGATCTCGAGCAGCGCGAACTCCTGGCGCGACAGCGACAGCGGCTGGCCGTCGAGTTCCGCGAGGCGGCTGCTGCGATCGATCACGAGGCCGCCGAGCGTCAGCACGTCGTTCGCATGACCGCTGTTGCGGCGCAGCAGCGCCTGCACGCGCGCATCGAGCTCGCGGTAGTCGAACGGCTTCACGAGATAGTCGTCGGCGCCGAAGCCGAGGCCGCTCACGCGGTCGTCGATCGCCGAGCGCGCGGTGACGAGCAGCACCGGCGTCGTGCTGCCCGACGCGCGCAGGTTGCGCAGCACCGCGAAGCCGTCGAGCCCAGGCAGGTTCGCATCGAGCACGACGAGGTCGAAGCGCTCGATGCGCAACAGGCTGTTCGCGGTCGAACCGTCGGTTTCGAGATCGACGGCATGGCCGAGCCGCGCGAGGCGGCTGCGGATCGCCGCGCCGATTTCGGCATCGTCCTCCACGACGAGAATGCGCATGGTGCCGTTTGCAGGTAGAGGGTTAGGGGTTTTCCCGGGGCCGGGATGTCAGCATTTTCTCAGACTCGCTCGATAACCTGTGTTCAGCCGGAACAAGCGATGACGGCATTAATACCAGAGGAGACGGCAACATGCAGCATGTCATGGGCACGACGAAGGCACGGCGCAATGCACGGCGAGGTGTGACGCCGGCTGCCGCATGGCCGCTTGCCGTGCGCCGCACGCACGCGTGCGCATGACGACGTCGCCGCGCCGCCGCGCATTGCTCGCCGCCGGCCTCGGTGCGTTCGCCGCGCCGTCGCTGGTGCGCTCGAAGCCGCGCACGGTGCGAATCTCGAAAGGCTATGGCGTGCTGTACCTGCCGCTGCTCGTGATGGAGAAGCAGCGCCTGTTCGAGCGGCACGCGGCGCGGCACGGCCTGCGCGACCTCGCGCTCGACTGGGTGCTGCTCGACGGCGGCAATTCCGTCAACGACGCGATGATGGCTGGCACGCTCGACTTCGCGGGGGCCGGCGCGCCGGGCTTCATCGAGCTGTGGGCGCGGGCGCGCGGGATTCCGAACGTCGAGGTGATCGGCATCAGCGGCTTGTCGACGACATCGCTGTCGCTCAATGCGAACCGTCCGGGCCTCGCGTCGCTGCGCGACTTCACGCCGTCCGACCGGATCGCGGTGCCGGGCATCCGCACGTCGCTGTCGGCGGTCGTGCTGCAGATGGTCGCGAGCCGGCAGCTGGGTGCGAAGCATTTCGCGCAGCTCGATTCGATCACCGTGAACCTGCCGCATCCGCAGGCGATGCAGGCGCTGATCCGCCGCGAGAACGGCGTGACGGCGCACTTCACGTCGCCGCCGTTCTCGACGCTCGAATTGCGGCAGCCGGGCATTCATCGCGTGGTGAATTCGGTCGACGTGCTCGGCCCCATGACGCTCGACGTCGTGTTCGCGCCGAAGCGGCTCGTCGATGCGGAGCCTGCGCTGGCCGCGGCGTTTCTCGGCGCGCTCGACGAAGCGAACCGCCTGATCGTGCAGGATCCGCGTGCGGCGGCCGCGCTGTATGCGGCGTCGTCGGGTGTCGGCGTGTCGCACGACGACGTGATACGGATGCTCGCCGCGCCGGACACGCGGTTCTCGGTATGGCCGAACCAGCTGATGGACTACGTCGAGTTCCTGTACCTCGCCGGCACGATCAAGGCGAAGCCGCGCGCGTGGCACGAGATGTTCGCGCCGATGCTCGACGACTACCGGGCACGCTGAGCGCCGCCGATCCACGATTTCATCGACCTGCACCGCGCCTGCGCGTTCGTTGCGCGCGGCGCCGATTCAACCGACAAGCAACCGATTCACGGAGGAGCCCCCAATGAATGCCACCGAAACCCTGGACCCCGCGTCCGCCGAAGAGCAGCGCGTCATGTCGAAGATCGCGCGGCGCCTGCTGCCCATCCTCGTCGTGATGTTCCTGATCGCGTTCATCGACCGGCAGAACGTCGGTTTCGCGAAGCTGCAGATGGTGCACAGCCTCGGGATGACGGAAGCCGCGTTCGGGCTCGCGTCGTCGCTGTTCTTCATCGGCTATCTGCTGTTCGAGGTGCCGAGCACGCTCGCGCTGCATCGCTACGGCGCCCGCGTGTGGCTCGCGCGGATCATGCTGACGTGGGGCCTCATCACCGTGCTGATGGGCTTCACGACGTCGATGCCGGCGTTCTGCTCGCTGCGCTTCCTGCTCGGCATCGCCGAGGCCGGCTTCTATCCGGGCGTGATCTATTACCTGACGCTGTGGTTCCCGCAGAGCTACCGCGCGAAGGTGCTCGGCATCTTCACGCTCGGCAGCGCGCTCGCCAACATGCTCGGGTCGCTGGTCGGCGGCGTGCTGCTGAGCCTGAACGGCGTGTGGGGCCTCGCGGGCTGGCAATGGGTGTTCGTGGCGACGGGCATCCCGGCCGTGATCGTCGCGATCGTCGTGTTCCGCGTGTTGCCGGCCTCGTTCCGCGAGGCGCCGTTCCTCGACGAACGCGAGAAGCAGATCGTCGCGGCCGCGCTGGAGCGCGAGAAGCCGGCGCATGCCGAGCACGGCCAGCCGTGGAAGGCGCTGCTCGATCCGCGCGTGATGCTGTTCGCGGCGACCTACATGCTGATGTCGACGTCGCTGTACGGCGTCACGTACTGGCTGCCGACGCTCGTGAAATCGTTCGGCGTGTCGAGCAGCATGAACGGTTTCCTGAGCATGCTGCCGTGGGCGCTCGCGGTGCTGCTGCTGGTGTGGCTGCCGTCGAAACTGCGCCGCGCGAAGAGCATCCTGCGCACGATCGCGATCGTCGCGGCGCTCGGCGCGCTCGGCTTTCTGCTGAGCCTCGTGCTGCCGTCGACGCCGCTGCGCTTCGTTGCGCTCGTGCTCGGCGGCGCGTGCATCCCGCTGCTGTATCCGTGCTTCTGGTCGATGCCGCCGCGCTACTTCACCGGCGCGCGCGCGGCGGCGAGTGTCGCGGCGATCAACTCGATCGGCAACCTCGGCGGCTTCTTCAGCCAGAACCTGATGCCGTTCGCGGGCAAGGTGACGGGCACCGCGTTCGGGCCGATGATCGTGCCGATCGTGTGTCTCGCGCTGCTCGGGATCGGCGCGCTGGTCGCGTGGACGCGCTCGGAGCGGGGAATGGTGGCGGCGCGGGTGTGATGTGCTACCGTGCATGCGGTTTGAATGCACGGAGATAGCAATGAAGACTGCGGCGATGTGCGCGCTTCGAGTCGATCAGACATTACTCGACGAAGCGCAAACCGGGTTGGCGGAAAACGAGACGCTGTCTGCGTTCGTCGAATCGACGCTGCGCGCTGCGATTGCACGCCGGCGCTCGCAGCGCGAGTTTGTCGCGCGCGGCGTGTGGTCGGCTGAGGAGGCGCGGCGCACCGGTGAATACGTCGACGCCGCAGAAGTCCAGGTCGAACTTGGGACGATGCTGAAAGCGGCGCGTGCAGCGAAGATAACGGGTTAGACGATTGGCGTCGATCGACGCGCCCGGTCGAACCCGTCACGATCCTTGCCGGTCGGCACAAGCGGGAAGGCAACTACCACTGATGCTCACCGCGGCGGCATTCCGCCGCCGCTTCCTTGACCGCCTTACCCCTGCGTCCGCGACGTCCCCCGTCCATCATGCGCGATCGCCACATGCGCGGACGCCACCGGAATATCCACCTCCACCTTCGTCCCTTCGCCCAGCGTCGTATCGATCCGCAGCGTGCCGCCGACGAGATACGCACGCTCGCGCAGGCCGACCAGCCCGAACGATCCCGATTTGCGCGGCGTAGCGGGATCGAAGCCCGCACCGTCGTCGCGAATCGTCAGCGCGATCGTCTCGTCCCGGTACACGAGTTCCACGGTCGCGCTCGACGCGGCCGCGTGCCGCGCGACGTTCGCGAGCGCTTCCTGCGCGATGCGGAACACGGCGGTCGCATACGGTTCGTCGAGCTGCAGCTCGCTCGGCTCGACGTGCAGTGCGCACGCCATGCCGTGACGGTGCCGGAAATCCTCCACGAGCCATTGCATCGCGGCCGCGAACCCGAGGTCGTCGAGCATCAGCGGGCGCAGGTCGGATGCAATGCGTCGCGTGGCCGTCACCGCGCCGCGCGCGAGCGTATGCATCGCCGCGATCTTGCGCGCCAGCGGCGCATCGTCCTGCGGCACGTGATCGAGCAGCCATTCGAGATCGTTCTTCAGCGTCGCGAGCGTCTGCGCGAGTTCGTCGTGCAGTTCGCGCGCGATGCGGCGCTGCTCGGCCTCGCGTGCGCTCGCGCTGATCGCCGCGATCTCGCGCAGTTCCTCGCGTGACGCCTGCAGCGCCCGCTCCGCGCGCACGCGCTCCTCGACTTCGCGCCGCAAGTCGCGGTTCGACGCGCTCAACTGCGCGGTGCGGGCCGCAACCCGCTGCTCGAGCCGTTCGTTCGCGTCGTTGAGCTGCGCGCTCTTCTGCACGATGAGCAGGTGCTGATAGCGCGCGCCGGCGAGCGCACGCACCGTCTGCGCATGCAGCCGGCCGTTCTCGAACAGCAGCGCGAACAGCACGACGCCCGACGCGACGAGGCCGTAGGTCCGCCCCGCGTAGAAGCCCAGGTCGAAGCGCCCGTGGTTCAGCATCGACGACAACGCGATGTCGAACAGCCACGCGACGAGCACGATCATCACCCACAGGTCGAGCACGGAATGGCGCCGCCGTTGCCGCCACATCAGCACGAGCGCGGCCAGGTTCAACGCCCAGACGAGCGTGATCGCGGTCGTCATCGTCGCGGCCATCCGGTTGCCCTGCATGATGCGCGGCAGCAGGTCATGGCCGGCGGTCGCGAGCAGCGCGAGCGCGCCGGTCGCGCCGGCCGTCATGACGATGCAGAGCAGCAGCGGAAGCGTCGCGCGGCGCCGCTCGAGCGACGGCGGGTGGGCCCGCGGCGTCGCGCGCAGCAGCACGTACGCGGCGACCGCCAGCGGAAAGCCGCCGTGCCAGAACAGATAAAGCCACGCAGTGGTCTGTTCGCCCGCGCCGAGCAGGCCCGTCGGCGTGAACAGCCCCGGAAAGGTCAGCATGTGCGTGCCGGCCATGAAACCCGTGAACAGGTAGCCGGCCGCGAGCGCGAGCAGCGATTTCTCGCGCAGGATCGCGTACTGGCCGAGCAGCAGGCCGGCCGTCACCATGTCGTTGATGACGATCGCCGACTGGTACACGGGAATGAAGCCCCACACGCGAGCAAGCGGCATGCCCGCGAACGGCGCGAGGGCGACGAAGATCACGGCCGACACGATCACCATCGCGATCGCGAGCCGCCGCTCCTGCCGGCCGGGCGGCAGCGACGACATGAACAGGTGCGACGGATCCGGCGCGTCGTCGTCGTCGGTGGCTGCGGCGCGCACGCGGAACGGGGGCGTCATGCGTCGTCGACGCCGAGGTCGAGATCGTGGCGCACCGCGTAGCGCACCAGCGCGGCTTCGTGCGGCAGCTCCATCTTCTCGAGGATGCGCGTCTTGTAGGTGCTGACCGTCTTCGCGCTCAGCGTGAGTTCCGACGCGATCCGCGTGACCGTCTGGCCCGCGACGATGCGGCGCATCACGTCGAGTTCGCGCGCGGACAACCGCGCGGACAACCGTTCGTGCGGCAGCATTTCGACCGGCGCGCGCAGCGTGCGCGCGAGGCTTTCGGCCGCCTGCGGGCTCACGTAGACGCCGCCCGCCGCGACCTTCGTGACGGCCTGGACGAGCTCGGCGGTCGCGCTGTCCTTCGTCAGGTAGCCGGTCGCGCCGGCCTTGAACGCGCGCGCGGCGTACTGCGCCTCCGCATGCATCGTCAGCACCAGCATGCGCAGCGACGGCGCGCGCGTCTTGACGAGCCGGATCAGCTCGATACCGGTCGGCCCGGGCATCGACAGGTCGAGCAGCAGCACGTCGGCGGCGCCGCGCTCGGCCAGCGCGAGCGCGGCCGTGCCGTCGCTCGCCTCGCCGACGATTTCGAAACCGCCGGCCGTTTCCAGGATGTGACGCAGTCCGTCCCGCATGACTGCGTGATCGTCAGCCAGAATTATCCTGATCACTAGCGTTCCTCTTCGGGATGCCGCCGCGGACTGTTCCGCCGGTTGCCGCCGCGGCCGTTCTTCTGACCAATATATTCCGCCGAAGCCGGAAAAGGTGCACCTTCGGGAAATTTTTGAGACATTGAGGTGTGGAGTGTGTCTCGAAACGAAATAATCAGCGTGAAATGGTACAGGCGATAGGGCCAGATGGGGCGGGTATTCCCGACGCGTCGTTGCCGTCCGGCGGGCGGTGTGTGTCGCGGACCGCCCTGATTCAGAGATAAACTGGTGCCCGATTGCACTGTCGCGATCCGAGGAGCCTCCACGATGATCGAACTCGCCGACATCCTGCCGTCCGCGCTGCCCGACGCCGTCGCGTGGGCCGACGCGCAGGCGGCGCACGGGCTCGCGCAGGGCGTGCCGCTCACGCCCGCGCAGGCCGACGACGCGCGTACCGTGGGCGTCGCGCAACCGGAGCGGATCCGCGTCGTGGTCGGCGACCGCCTGCCGTTTCCCGACACGCCGGCGCTGGCCGCGATCGCGCGCGACACCGGGCTGCTGTGGCCGGGAACGATCGGCCTCACGCTCGGTCATGCGGTGTTCGTGCTGCGCGGCCACGACACGCGGCGCCTGCTCACGCATGAGTTCCGCCATGTGCATCAGTACGAGGAAGCCGGGTCGATCGGCGCGTTTCTCGCGCGCTACCTGCACGAGATCGCGACCGTCGGCTACCACGATGCGCCGCTCGAGGCCGATGCGCGGCAGCACGAGTTCGACTGACGCCACCGGCCCGCACGAACACACACACCCTCCGTTGACGTCGTCACCCGCCTAAAGGCAGGAGATTCCCACACCTGGCGATGCACGTCCGCATCGGAGAATGTTCAGCGCAGCGTTGGTATCTCGATCATGCTCGACACCACATTCACTGCAGGCCCACTCTCTTACTCGCAGCCCCGCGATACCTTTCGGCCGCGTCGTGCTGTCTTTCGACCCGCACGACGAACAGGACTGGGTAGAACCGCTTTCGTCGACTTCCTCGAACGTGGCCCCGTGCGCCATCGCCTTGTAACGGAGCTTGTTTCGGAAGGACGACCAGGATGCGTCGTAGACGCTCTTCGCCATCCTGGTTCTGGCGAGCTTCGCGGCCGACACGTTGCCGACCGCGAGGTAATCGAAACGCCGCACCAGATCGAGCGCGAGCTTGTGCTGGAAATCGGCACGGGCATTCGCCACTTTGGCGTGCAGCTTCGCGATATGTCGCTTGTGCTTGCGCGCCCGTTGAGCCTTCGCCAGTTTCTCCGCCGCGCGTCGGCCGAATCGGTCATTGGGCAGCTTCTCGCCCGTCGAAAGTGTGGCGAAGTCTTTCAGGCCGAGATCGATGCCAACACCGGAACGGACCGGGCGGGCCTGAACATCGGGCATCTCGATCACGATGTTGAGAAACCAGTTGCCACGTGCATCCTGCGCAAAGTTGGTCCCATCCTTGATCTTGCCTTCGGGAAGCGACCGGCTGTTGAACACGCGAAACGTGTTGCCTCCAAAGCGGAACGCTTCGCCTTCGCGCTTCAGGTCACGGCCCTTCAGCGGCACCCAGCCCAGCGATTTCCTGCCGCGATAGCGCAGGTAGGGCCGACGGTGCTGACTGCGCGACTTCGCGTATTGCTCGCACGTTGCATTGACCGTGCCGGAGTGAATGCCGAGCGCCTTGCTGCTGCCGGTCGTCAGCGCGTTCAGATCGAATCCCGTCGGCCACTTCTTGCTCCACTTGAGCGCGTGCTTCTGCGTGTCGTTGCAGAAGTTCCAGACGTAGTTCACCGCACGGCTCTGCTTGTTGAGCAGTCCGTTGAGCGACTTCACGCGGTAGCGGTAGACAAGAATCATGCAGGTGATCCTAACCCGTGGAAGAAGCTGCCTGTCAACAGCAATCCTTTCCTTCCCGCCATCCGCCCCGAAGGAAGTCCCCTTGGGGGAAATGGCGGGGTTTCTCGGAGCAAATTCTGATGAACCTTCCCCACGCCATGGCCGGCCCGGTGCGGACACGCCGCACCGCCACGCCGCGCGACCCGCGATGAGCGACACGATCCACGCATGGCTGGGCGCGATCGGCGCACATCCGGTACTCGTGCTGGCGATCGTGTTCATTACCGCCTGCGCCGAGGCGATCGCGCTGATCGGCACGGTCGTGCCGGCCGGCGCCGTGATGTTCGCGGCCGGCACGCTGATCGGCGCGGGCGCGCTCGACGGCTGGACGACGATCGGCGTCGCGGCCGCCGGCGCGGTCGTCGGCGACGGCGTCAGCTACGAGCTCGGCCGCCGCTACCGCGGCGCGATTCGCAACGGCTGGGTGCGGCTGGGCTACGCGGACGCCTATGGGCGCGGCGAGCAGTTCGTGCTGCGCCACGGGATGAAGAGCATCGTACTCGCGCGCTTCCTGGCACCGCTGCGCGCGGTCGTGCCGGTCGTGGTCGGCTGCGCGACGCTGCCGCGCCGGTCGTTCTATCCGGTCAACGTCGTGTCGGCGCTGATCTGGGCACCCGTGCACGTCGCGCCGGGCATCGTGTTCGGCGCGTCGGCGGCGCTGGCCGCGGCGATCAGCGTGCGGGTCGCCGCGATCCTGCTGGTGGTCGCCGCGCTGGTCGCGCTCGTGTGGTTCGGCGTGCGCCTGGCGCTGCGGCGCGGCTGGCCGTTGCTGTGCCAGGCGACCGGCGCGGCCGTGCATGCATCCGCGCGCCGCTGGCCGCGCTTCGGTGAATGGCTGCACGACGCGATCGACAAGGTGCGCCGCCTGCCGGGCGCGGTGCCCGTGTTCGCGCTGCTGTTCGTCGGCTGCGTGTGGCTGTTCGCCGGCATCGTGCAGGACGTCGTCGCGAACGATCCGCTGACGCACGCGGACATCGCGCTGTATGCGTTCCTGCAGAACCTGCGCACGCCGCCCGTGGATGCCACGATGCGCGCGCTCGCGGTGCTGCACGGCCACGATACGGGGCTGATCGTTGCGGCCGCGTTTCTCGTCTGGCTGATGATCCATCGCTGCTGGGTGACGTCCGCATGGTGGCTCGCGACGGTCGGCATCGCGATCGTGCTCGTGCCGGCGTTCGGCGCCGGCCTGCCCGGCACGTCGCCTGCGAGCCTGCCGCCCGGCGCGCTGCACGTGGCGCTGCCCGACGCCGACGCGGCATTCGCGATACTCGCGAGCAGTGGCATCGGCTGGGTGCTGACGCGCGAGCGGCCCGCGTCGTGGCGGATCCCGGTCGTGACGGCGGTCGTGCTGTGGATCGTGCTCGGCGGCTTCGCGCGGCTCTACGTCGGCGATACGTGGCTGTCGGGCCTGCTCGGCGGCTGGAGCCTCGGACTCGCGTGGTTCGCGGTGCTGGCGGGCGCCCATGCGTACTGGGGGGTGCGCGAACACGTGCAGCCGCGCGGCGCGCTCGTCGCGGTGCTCGTCGTGCTCGCCACCGCCGGCGTATGGACCGTGCCCGCGCAGTGGCAGCTCGATCGCGCGGCGCGTCCGCATGTCGGCGACGTCGTCGCGATGACCGTCGACCAGTGGATGCGCGGCGGCTGGCAGCGCGTGCCGACGCGGCGCACCGAGATCGGCGGCGATCGCGAGGAATATCTGCCGCTGCAATGGTGCGCAACGTCGGACACGCTCGACCGCCATCTGTCGCTGGCCGGCTGGCAGCGCGCGACGCCGTGGTCGCCCGCCACCGCGCTGCGCTGGCTGTCGCCGCAGGTGTCGGCCGATACGCTGCCCGTGCTGCCGCGCTACACGCACGGCGAGAGCACGCGCCGCGTGTTCGTGCGCGTCGACGCGGCCCATCCGGACAGCCGCCTCGTGCTGCGGCTATGGCGTTATCCGTACGTGCTGCAGGATGCGCTCGGCACGCGGCCGCTGTGGTACGGCGCGCTGTATCGCGAGACGCTGCATCGGCCCGTGCGGTTGATGACGGTCGTGCGCACGACGACACTCGACGATGCGGCGACGATCGCGCAGGCACTGAAGGTCGAGCCGACGATCGAGCGGCCGCCGGCGGGGACGAGCGCGGCGCCGCCCGCGATGGTGCTCGTGTGGATGGTGCAGCCTTGAAGCGCGCGCAACGCGTCAGGCGTGCGCCGGTTGCGCGGGGACGACGGACAGGCGCAGGCCGACCGTCTTGAGCACCGCGAGCAGGGTTTTCAGCGTCGGGTTGCCGTTGGGCGACAGCGTGCGATACAGCGATTCGCGGCTGATGCCGGCTTCGGCCGCGACCGCGCCGAGCCCACCGTACGCTTCCGCGACCGTGCGCAGCGCGAGCAGCGCGGCCGCGCGGTTGTCGGGATCGTCGAGCGATTCCATCGCGACGCGCAGATAGGCCACCGCGAGCTCGCGGTCGGCACCGAGTTCGGCGACTTCCGCGTCGTGGTGCGAGACCGCGCCTTTGAGCTTGTTCACATTTGCCTCCGTTTCCAGTTCAACCAGTGTTCGTGCGCACGCCGGATGTCGTCGGATTGGCTGCGCTTGTCGCCGCCGGACAACAGCAGGATCAGCGCGCTGCCGTACCGGCCGAAGTACACGCGATAGCTGGCACCGACGTGGATGCGCAGTTCGACCACGCCTTCGCCGACAGGCTCGCAATCGCCGAAATTGCCGGTCTGCACGCGTCGCAGGCGTTCGCGAATCCGTGCCTGGATGACCTTGTCGCGGACGGCGTTCAGCCATTCGGTGAAAGGCTCGCGACCGTCGTCGCGCTGATAGCGAAGCAGTTCGAACTTGGAGAGCATTGTAACTTATAAGCTACATAACGGATAGGGGTATCGATGTGATGGCGTGGCCTGCCGGATGTGGCTGATGAAGTGACGCGTAAGCGGGCCGACTGCCGAATCGAGACGAAGCACGACGCAAGGGCGCTGCGCAGGGATGCCCGCAGAGCCTTTGCGACGTGGGGTTTCGGGCGATGAGGCCGGCTTCCCGAACGAGGATCATTCTTTCATTCGGGGCATGCGATGACGATTCGGCCGAATGGCCGATCTCATCGGCGCGTGAGGACACGCACCGTGCGGAGGAGGGACTGCTCGTCGAGCTGTGCGGTCACCGATTCGTGGAAGTCAGTCGGCTTGCCCCGCGCGTCGGGTACGTCCTTGTGCTCGCCGGTCGCGTATCCGGCGAGCGTGAACACCTTGTCGGCGGCCGACGGATAGCGCGCGACCGGAGCGCGAGCACCTTCGCCTTGTGCTTGTCGCTCATCGTCACGATCACGTCGGTGTGCTTGATATCGTTCGCGTTCAGTTGCGTCGACCGAGGCACGGACGCGGCATGGCGCCGAAGCCGCGCTCCGCGGCCTCGAGCGCTGGCATCACTACGCCGTCGCCGTCACCCGCTGCGCGGCAAACCCGGCCAGCGTCCGCAACGCGTCCCGCGCCGAGCGCAGATAGAACGCCTGCAGATGAAACACATGCCAGCGCGCGGCATGAATCTCCAGCCGGCACGGCACGCCGCACGCGAGCGCATGCGCCGCCAGTCGCTGCGCATCCGACAGCAGCACTTCCTGGTCGCCGGCCTGCACCAGTATCGGCGGCAGGCCGCGCAAGTCGGTGTCGAGCGGGCCGCGCGGGGCCACCGAGCCGGTACCGTGATACCAGCGCAACCCCTGTTCGAGCCAGCCGCGACGGATCATCGGATCGTCGTGGCGGCGCGATGCGAGCGTGTCGCCGCCCAGCGTCGGGTCAGTCACGGGCGAGATCAGCAGCAGCGCGGCGGCAGCGGGTTCGCCACGCTCGCGCAGCGCGATGGCGAGCGCAAGCGCGAGCGCGCCGCCGGCCGAATCGCCGGCGATCGCGATCCGGTGCGGCGCGTAGCCCAGCGCGCGCAACGCATCGTATGCGGCCAGGGCGTCGTCGAGGGCCGCCGGGCTCGGATGCTCGGGCGCGAGCCGGTAGTCGGGCACCCACACCGGCAGGCCGGCTTCGGTCGCGAGCCGCGTCGTCACGCCGCGATGCGTGTGCGGGCCGCCGAGACAGAACGCGCCGCCGTGCAGGTAGAGGATCGCGCCGCCCGCGTCGCCGCGCTTCGGCGCGATCACTTCGACCGGCACGCCGGCGGCCGACGTCCGGTAACGCAGCGTGCCGCCCGCGCCCGGCATCAGCGGCGACAGCAACGCGACGACGCGGCGCTGCATGCGCGCGCCGAACGGCGGCCCGATCAGCGGCCGGAACGCGACACGCAGAAAGCCGCGCAGCGAGGCGGCGGCGAGCGCTTCCACGCGACCGGCGGGTGGCGCGACGACGGCGCCGTGCGTCGGCGTGGCCGTGCCGGGCAGCGGCTGCGTGAAGCGATACGCGGACAGCCCCGTGAAGCGCGTGATCCATCGATAGGTCAGCGTGAAGCCGGGCCAGTTCGTGCTGTTGTGGCCCGATGCATCGACGTACCAGCTCTTGCAGCCGCTCCACACCGAACCCTCGAGCCGCTGCTGCACGTGCGCGTTGAAGCGCCGGTAGCGGCGCGGGTCGACATCGATCGCGGTCGCGCCGTCGCGCCGCATCGCGCGCACGCAGCGCATCACGTGCGCGATCTGGCTCTCGAGCATGTAGACGATCGAGTTGTGGCCGAGGTTGGTGTTCGGGCCGTACAGCATGAAGAAGTTCGGGAAGCCCGGCACGGTGAGCCCGAGATACGCCTGCGCGCCACGCCGCCATGCATCGTTCAGGTCGAGGCCGTCGCGGCCGGTGATGCGCATCGGCGACAGGAACGCGGTCGCCGCGAAACCGGTGCCGTAGACGATCGCGTCGACCGGATGGTGCACGCCGTCGTCGGTTTCGATGCCGGTCTCGGTCACGCGCCGGATGCGCTGCGTGACGAGCTCGACGTTGTCGCGGTCGAGCGCGGCGAGGTAGTCGCTCGACAGCAGGACCCGCTTGCAGCCGATCGGATAGTCGGGCGTGAGCCGCGCGCGCAGCGCCGGGTCGCGCACGTCGCGCGCGAGCAGCTTGCGGAACGGCCGGCCGATCGCGACATTCATCAGCCCGTGCAGCCGCGTGAAGGCGATCGCACGCGACTCGTAGCGCACGTAGATCGACGCGCGATGCAGCTTCATCGCCCACGGCAGCCGGCGGAACAGCGCCTGCTCCCACGGGCGATACGCGCGATCCGGACGCGGCATCACGTAGGCCGGCGAACGCTGGAACACGACGAGGCGCTCGACCTCGCCGGCGATCGCGGGCACGAACTGGATCGCCGATGCGCCGGTGCCGACCACCGCCACGCGCTTGCCGGCGAGCGGATAGTCGCGATCCCAGTGCGCGGAGTGGAATGCGCGGCCGCGGAACGTGTCGATGCCGGGCAGGTCGGGCATCGCGGGGCGGCTCAACTGGCCGGTGCCGCTGACGAGCACGGCGGCGCTGAGCGTCGTGCCGTCGGCGAGCGTGACGTGCCACAGCGCACGGGCCTCGTCATGCTGCGCGCGCTCGACCTCGGCGCCGAAACGCAGATGGCGTGCAAGACCGTACTTGCGCGCGCAGTGCTGCAGGTACACATGGATTTCAGGTTGCGGCGCGAATACGCGCGACCAGTTCGGATTGGGTTCGAACGAGAACGAGTACAGATGCGAGGGCACGTCGCACGCGGCGCCCGGGTAGCGGTTGTCGCGCCATACGCCGCCGACGTCGTGCGAGCGTTCGACGATCACGAAGTCGTGAATGCCGGCCCGTTGCAGCGCGATGGCCATGCCGATGCCGGCGAAGCCGGCGCCGATGATGATTGCCGACAGCGGCGCGGCCGGTTCGGCGGGACGTGCGGTTTCACGCGACGACATGGCGGGTCTCCTCGGGCTGGATCGCATCATGCGACGCGCACGATGCACAAACGGGGTCGCGGTGCACCGGCGCGGCGGCCGGTTCGCGCTCCGTGTCGGCCGATGCGCATGCCGGCACGCGCCGCACGCCGCGGATCAGGTCGACGGCCTTCTCGGCGATCATGATCGTCGGCGCGTTGGTGTTGCCGCCGATCAGCGTCGGCATGATCGACGCATCGACGATGCGCAGCCCCTGCAGGCCGTGCACGCGCAATTGCGGATCGACGACCGCGAGCGCGTCGCGCCCCATCCGGCAGGTGCCGACCGGGTGATACACGGTGTCGGTGCGCCGGCGCAGCACGTCGCGGATCTCGTCGTCGGTCGTGACGTGCGCGGTGAACAGGTCGCGGGTGATCCATTCGGCAAGCGCCGGTGCCGCCATCAGCCGGCGCGTGAGCCGGAAGCCGGCGACCATGTCGTCGAGGTCGCGCGGGTCGTCGAAGAACGCGGGGTCGATGCGCGGCGCGGCGAGCGGATCGGTGCCATGGAGCGTGACCGAGCCGCGGCTGCGCGGTCGCAGCAGGCATACGTGGCACGACAGCCCGTGGCCGACGTGCAGCCGGCGTGCGTGATCGTCGACGAGCGCGACGACGAAGTGCAGCTGGATGTCGGGCGCATCGAGACCGGCCCGCGTTTTCAGGAAGCCGCCGCCTTCCGCGAAATTCGACGTCAGCATCCCGCGCCGTTCGCGGCGAAAGCGCGCGAACTCGCGCAGCATGCGCAGGCCGCCGCGCACGGACACGCCCATCGTGTCGACGCTGCGTGTGCGGTAGCCGAGGATGAAGTCGGGATGATCCTGCAGGTTGCGGCCGACGCCGGGCAGGTCGGCGCACACCGGAATGCCGAGCCGCTGCAGTTCGCCGGCCGGACCGACACCCGACAGCATCAGCAGCTGGGGCGTCTGCAGCGCGCCGGCCGCGAGCACGACTTCGCGCCGGGCACGCAGCGTGCGCACTTCGCCGTGTTGCCGCACCTCGACACCCGTCGCACGCGTGCCGTCGAACAGGATGCGCAACACCTGCGCGTGCGTTTCGACCGTCAGGTTGTCGCGCCGGCCGACGTACGGCAGCAAATACGCGCGCGCCGCGCTCCACCGCTCGCCGTGCTTCTGCGTGACCTGATAGAGGCCGACCCCTTCCTGCTGCGCGCCGTTGAAGTCGTCGGTGAGCGGCAGGCCGGCCTGCCGCGCGGCTTCCAGGTAGCGCGCATGAAACGGGTTGCCGGTGCGCAGGTCGCTGACCCACAGCGGGCCGTCGCGGCCGTGAAAGGCGTCGTCGAAGCGCTCGTTGTGCTCGCTCAGGCGGAAATACGGCAGCACGTCGTCGTAGGACCAGCCTTCGTTGCCGAGCGCGGCCCAGCCGTCGTAATCGACGCGATGGCCGCGAATGTAGACCATCGCGTTGATCGCGGACGAACCGCCGAGCGCCTTGCCGCGCGGCTGATAGCCGATGCGCCCGCCGAGCCCGGGCTGCGGCACGGTGTCGAACGCCCAGTTGTTCACGCGGGTCGGCAGCATCGCGACCGAGCCGGTCGGCACGTTGACGACCGCGTTGTCGCCGCGGCCGCCGGCCTCGAGCACGCAGACGGTCACGGCCGGGTCCTCTGTCAGTCGCCCTGCGACGACGCATCCGCCCGAACCGCCGCCGACGACGATGTAGTCGAAAGTCTTGCTCATGGAATCGTCTCCGATGGTCGATGGATTACGCGATGCGCGTCAGCACGCGCAGCAGCAGCTCGAACGTCCTGCCGTACGGCGGGTGGAACAGCGCGGTGCCGCTGTGGCGAGCCTGGTGGAACACGGGCTTGTGATGGCTGAAGGTGTCGAAGCCCCATTTGCCGTGATACGCGCCGATGCCGCTCGGGCCGACGCCGCCGAACGGCTGGTGTTCCTGCGCGAGATGCCACAGGCAGTCGTTGACCGTGACGCCGCCCGACACCGTTTCGCGCAGCACGCGGTCGCGGCGCGCGGCATCGCGGCCGAACCAGTACAGCGCGAGCGGGCGCGGGCCGCGATTCACGCGATCGATCGCGTCGTCGAGGTCCGTGTATTCGACGATCGGCAGCACGGGGCCGAAGATCTCCTCGCGCATCACCCGCATCGTGTCGCGTGCGCCGAGCACGAGCGTCGGCGCGAATTTGCGCGCGCCCGCGGCGAAGCGTTCGCCGGCCGGGTTGACTTCGAGCACGCGCGCGCCGCCGTCGCGCGCGTCGTCGACCAGCGCCGCGAGGCGGTCGCGATGCCGTGCGCCGATGATCGCCGTGTAGTCGGGGTTGCCCGCGAGCGTCGGGTAGCGGCGCGCGATCGCGTCCGACAGGCGCGCGGCGACGGTCTCGGCGGTGCCGGCCGGCACCAGCAGATAGTCAGGCGCGATGCAGGTCTGGCCGGCATTGAGCAGCTTGCCGAACGCGATGCGCCCGGCCGCGTGCGCGACGTCGCACGACGGGTCGAGAATCGCGGGCGACTTGCCGCCGAGTTCCAGCGTGACGGGCGTCAGGTTCGCGGCCGCGGCTTGCGCGACGTCGCGCCCGACCGCCGTCGAGCCGGTGAAGAACAGATGGTCGAACGGCAAGCGCGCGAACGCCTTCGCGGTGTCGACGTCGCCCGTCACGATGCCCAGCTCGTCGGCGTCGAACGCGTCGGCGACGAGCGTGTCGAGCAGGGCCGACAGTCGCGGCGTCAGTTCCGACGGCTTGACCAGCACGCGATTGCCGGCGGCGAGCGCCGCGACCGCGGGGCCGATCGCGAGCTGAAGCGGATAGTTCCACGGGGCCATCACGCCGACGACGCCGCGCGGCTGCGGCACGAGCCGGTTGTAGCCGGGGCGAAAGTGCGGCGCGGTCGGCATGCGACGTTCGCGCATCCAGTGCCGCAGGTGCGCGCGGGCATGGCGCAGGCCGCTTCGAACCACGAAGAGTTCGGCGAGGCGCGTTTCGTGCGCGGAGCGTCCGCCGAAATCGGCGTCGATCGCGCGCACGATCGACGCTTCATGCGTATCGAGCAGCGCGCGCAGGCGATCGAGCCGCGACAGGCGGATCGCGAGCGGCGGGGCGGGGTCGCGGGCGAATGCTTCGCGCTGGCGTTCGAAGCGGACCGCGAGATCGGGCGGGCGACTCGGTCGCATGGTGTCTCCTCCGGGGGCGGGGCGTTGGTGTCGTTCAGGCGACGACTGATGACGCCGATGGTGCGGGCCGCATGGGAAAACACCAATGCTGCTTCGGGACAATTGTTTTAGTATTTGGGCCAAATCGGCGCTTCGAGGGTTTCTCCGCATGAGCTTCTGGGACTTCACCCGGAGTCCGGCCAGTGCCCGGCTGCTGGTCGATTTCGGCGACGAGCGCGGCGTGTCGCGCACGAAGCTGCTGGCCGGCACGGGCCTCGCGGACGCGCAGCTCGACGATCCGAACGTCGAGGTGACGGCCGCGCAGGAACTGCGGCTGACCGGCAATCTCCTGCGCGCGCTCGGGCGTGCGCCGGGCCTCGGGTTCGAGGTCGGGCAGCGCTATCACTTCTCCGCATACGGCGTGTGGGGCTACGGGCTGATCGCGAGCGCGACCGCGCGCGACGCGCTGGCGCTCGCGATGCGCTTCCTGCCACTCACGTATGCGTTCACGGTGATCACGTACCGCGAGGAGTCGCAGGCGTGCGTGCTCAATTTCGGCGCGCCGGAGCTCGATGCCGACCTGAGCCGGTTCTTCGTCGAACGCGACATGACGGCCGCCGCCGTGCTGCTGCAGGAAATCGGCGGCGACGATTTCGCGTTGTCGCGCTTCACGATGCAGGCCGCGAGCGCGGCGAGCGCAGCCGCGTCCACACGCGCGCCCGCACCGCGCATCGCCGGTGTCGAACCCGCGTTCGGCGCGCGTGCGAACAGCCTCGCGTTCGACCGCGGGTTTCTCGACCGGCCGCTGCCGCATGCGAACCCGCTGACGGTCTCGATGTGCGAGCAGATGTGCGGCCAGCTGGTCGAGGCGCGGCGCGCGCGGGTCGGCACGTCGGAGATGGTGCGGCAATACCTGACGGCGACGCCCGGCAACGTGCCGCTCTCGCTCGAGGACATGGCGCGGCTGATGAACACGAGCCCGCGCACGTTGAAGCGCCGGCTGCAGGAGGAGGGCACGACGTTCCGCACGCTGCTCGCGCAGGCGCGCGGCGCGATGGCCGAGACGCTGCTCGGCGATGCCCACCTGTCGCTGACGGAAGTCGCCGAGCGGCTCGGCTTCAGCGACCTGTCGAGTTTCTCGCAGGCGTTCAAGCGCTGGTATGGTGTGCCGCCGGGCACCTATCGCAGCGGCCTGCTGCGCGACGGCGCCCGCCCCGACGCGGCGTAGCGCCACGCGCATCCCCCCAACCCCTTCGCGAGAGGACCCGCATGATCACGCTTCGCCCGATGACCGAAGACGACTTCCCCCGCTTCTGGCCCACCTACCAAGCGATCGTCGCCGCGCAGGAGACCTACGCATTCGATCCGGCGCCGACGCGCGAAGCCGCGCGCGCGCTGTGGCTCGATGCGCCGCTGTGCACGTGGGTCGCCGAGGAGGACGGTGTGCTGCTCGGCTCGTACTACCTGAAGGCGAACGCGGCCGGGCCCGGCAATCACGTATGCAACTGCGGCTATATGGTCGCCGAGGCGGCGCGCGGCAAGGGCGTCGCGCGCCTGATGTGCGAGCACTCGCAGCAGGTGGCCCGCGAACGCGGCTTCCTCGCGATGCAGTTCAACTCGGTGGTCGCGACGAACGAAGTGGCGGTCGCGTTGTGGCAGACGCTCGGCTTCGAGATCGTCGGCCGCTTGCCGCGCGCGTATCGTCATGCGCGGCTCGGCTTCGTCGATTGCCTCGTGATGTTCAAGTGGCTCGGCGACGCGGCGGCCGCCGAAGCCTGATTCCACGGTCAGACGGCGAACGCGCCGTCGAACACGATCTGCCCGTCGAACGCGAGCGTGCCGCGCGCGAAGATCAGGTCGAGGTGATGGCTGCCGTTCGCGCCGCCGCCGAGGCCGAGATGCAGGCCCGGATGGCGTTCCTCGAACCCGGCGTTGCGGCCGTACAGCCCGCGGATGCCCAGGTTCGTGCCGATGCCGAATTCCTCGATGCGCCGGTGATTGTCGTGCCGGTCGAGATACGACGCGAAGTCGCGCCGGAAGCCCGCGTCGTCGCTGTCGAAATCGACGATCAGGCTGTCTTCGACATGCAGCGTCGCGAGCCGCTCCGCCACACGGTACTTGATCGCGAACGGCACGGTGCCGAGAAACGTGCCGCTGAACACGATCGAGCCGTGCAGGTCGGTGACGTGCGTCGCGATTTCGCCGGGCACGACGTCGAGATTGCCCATCCCGTCCACGCTCGTCCATTTCTGGTCCGGCGCGAGCGAGCCGGTCAACGTGTTGCCGGCTTCGTCGATGAAGCGGATCTGCGACGCGCGCGCGGCCGCGTCGATCAGCCGACCGTTGCGCGCGGCGATGTCGTCGAGCGATTCGGCGAATGCCTCGTCGAGATGCGGGCCGTAATCCTTGAACAGCACCGACTTGCTCCAGTGCTCGACGATCGCTGGGCGGATCGCGGCCAGGAACGGCGGGCCGCTCGGCGACGGCGTCGGCAGGCACGACGAGTCGTACAGCAGCACGAACAGGTCGGCGTGCGTGAGCGCGGCGGTGATCTCCGCGGGCGGGGTGCTTTCGAGGCAGAGGGTCGTCGCGTCGAGCGAGTCGGGCAGGGCGGAAAACGCGCGCAATGCGGTGTCGCGGTTGCGGGTGTCGTAGCCGACCAGCAGTTGTCCCGTCTCGCCGCGTGCGAGTTTGTCGCGCAGCGCCGGGTGAAAACCCAGCGCGCGATGCAGGTTCAGCATGCGTGTCTCCGGAAGCGGCGGAAGGGCCGCAGCCCTTCCGCGAGAACGGGCTGGCCGCTCAGACCGGCCAGAGCGCGGTGCCGAACGGCACCACGGCATCCTCCACCATCATGTCGACGGCTTCGGGGTGCGTGTCTTCCTGCATCCAGTCAAGCAATTCGATTTGCCGGGTTTCCTGCATGTCAATTCTCCTGTGGTGAACATGAGTGATTCAACATGAAAGCGCGGTAAAGGGATTACCGCCCTCATCCGGAATTTTTTGAATACCGGGCGAGTGGCGTCGATATTAGTCTGACGATTTCACGAATGCAATGCGTTGCAAGGTTTTTAGCCGGAGCGTGCTAAACATGCGAATTCGCTGTATATCGTGCGATCAACGCGAATGAATCGAATTTCGAAGGCTGCGATTTTTTATTAAATATAGGGGCATGATCGATAAATCGATTTGCGTGATTTTTTAAATCCGAAGCCCAATTGCGCCGATCGTTTCGATTTTTATCATTCGCGGACGAAGCATGCGTCGCCGATGGTCTCGAACTGGCCGGGCGTCGGCGCGCCGCGGTTTGCGGGCGGCGTACGGTATCGCTGCTGGCGGCGCGGGCAGCGCTCGCAGCCGGTCAAGTATCATCGGTCGAGCGGCGCACCGGGTCCGGCAGTCGGGACCGGCGCTCGCCATAACACGGAATCCGCAGCGACAACGTCACGGGCCACGGCCGTCAAGCCGCGTCGGCGTTGCGGAACCCAGGCCCCGGGCATCGGCCCGGACCGGCCTCGAACCACGATGGAGACACCGCGATGCGCGCAGCACCGCAACCGGAGCACGCCGGCCGAGCACGGCCGGATGCGAGCGCCACCGAACCCGACCGCATGGCCGCATGGCGGCTCGCGATCTGCCTGTCGCTCGGCAGCGCGATCGCGCTCGGTCTCGCACGCTTCTCGTATGCACTGCTGTTGCCGCCGATGAAGGCCGATCTCGGCTGGACCTTCGCGCAGGCCGGCGCGCTGAACACGGCGAACGCGGCCGGCTACCTGATCGGCGCGCTCATTTTCCCGTTCCTGTCGCGGCGCTGGCGCACGGGCACGCTGCTGGCGGCCGGCTGCGCGCTGACCGCGGTGCTGATGGCCGCATGCGGGCTCACGTCCGGCATGAACGCGCTGCTCGTCGAGCGGCTCGCGACGGGCGTCGGCAGCGCGCTGATCTTCATCAGCGGCGGCGTGCTGGCCGCGCGGCTCGCATCCGCGTCGCCGCGCGATGCAGGGCTCCTGCTCGGGCTCTATTACGGCGGCACGGGGTGGGGCGTCGTCGCGTCGTCGCTGCTCGTGCCGGCGACGCTCGTGCATCGCGCGCATGGCTGGCAACCCGCGTGGATCGCGCTCGCATTCGCGTGCGTGCTGTTCTCTGCTGCAGCCGTGTCGGCGGCACGCCGCATCGAGCGCGCGCACGCGGCACCGGCCGTGCCGCGCGACGGCACCGCGCCGGCCGCCACCGCGCACCCCGCGCGCTTCGCACTCGCGCTCGCGGGCTACGGACTGTTCGGCGTCGGCTATATCGGCTACATGACGTTCATCGTCGCGCTGCTGCGCGGCGCGGGAATGAGCGGGACGGTCGTGTCCGCGTTCTACGTGACGCTCGGCGTGGCGACCGTCGTGTCGGCGCGGCTGTGGTCGGGGCTGCTCGACCGGATGCGCGGCGGCCAGGCGCTGGCCGTGCTCAACGCACTGCTCGGCGTCGCGACGCTGATGCCGGCGCTGTTCGTGCATCCGGCGGCCGCGTTCACGTCGGGCGTGCTGTTCGGCGCGACGTTCCTGTCGGCGGTCGCGGCGACCACCGCGTTCGTGCGTCACAACCTGCCGCCGGAAGGCTGGGCCAAAGGCATCAGCGCGTTCACGACGGTCTTCGCGTTCGGGCAGATCGCCGGCCCTGTCGCGATCGGCTGGGTGTCGGACAGCGCGGGGCTCGCGCGCGGGCTCGTGTATTCGGCGCTGACGCTGTTCGCGGGTGCGGCGCTCGCGGCCGGGCAGCGCGCGCTGCGGGCGTCCTAGGGTCTGTCCACGCTAATAGCGGGCTTGCGAACGTGCGTGGCCGGTCGTCAGGCGCGTTTCACCGCACACACGCCGTGCGCGACACGCGATGAAACGCGCGGCTGAAGTAGATGAGGCTGTCGCCGTCGTGGCGCACGCGGATCGATGTCGCCTCGATGAACATCACCGAATGCGAGCCGACTTCCTTCATCTCGGCGATCGTCCCCTGCAGGCTCGCGAGCGCGTCGCGCAGCACGGGCACGTCCTGCTCGCCGCGCTCCCACACCGGCAATTCGAAGCGGCGCTCCATCGGCAACTCGGTGAGTCCCGCGAAATGCCGCGCGAGCAGTTCGTGCTCGGCCGGCAGCACGTTGATGCACACGTGCCGATTGCGTTCGAAGATCGCGTGCATCGCGCTCGACCGGTTCAGGCACACGAGCAGCGTCGGCGGCGCATCGGTGACGGAACAGACGGCGCTCGCCGTGATTCCGCAACGGCCATGCGGCCCCGCGGTGGTGATCACGTTGACGGCCGCGCCGAGGTGGGCCATCGCTTGCCGGAAGGCCTTTTGCGCATCGGTCGGTTCGGCGCGCGCCGGTTGCGGGGTTTCGGTCGTGGCGGACATGGGCGCTCCTGGGTGAATGAGTGCGGCGATCGTGCATCGCGTCGATGCGGCATCGGATCGTCGACGATGATCCAAGCGTACGTCGCGAAAAAGCCGGCGAACATTCGCACGATTGATGCCGAAGCTGGCGTTCCCGCCAACGCGTCTAAAGGTTCTACCTAGATGCGCGGCGCGGCGCGCGAAAAAAAGTGCGATCGGGCGTTCGCGTGGCACGTGAAGGGGTATTCAGCGCATTTTCGGCTCGTTATGATGTGCCGCACACCCCCGACGAACGACGCTTGCCTGATATGCGGCGCGTGCGATACCGATACCGATATTTTGCGAGACACCCCGATGACGTCACCCGCCCCGATCGTATACATCGTCGACGACGACAGCGGCATGCGGACGTCGCTCGCCTGGTTGCTCGAATCGGTCGGCATCGCGTCCGAAGGATTCGCGAATGCCGCCGACTTTCTCGCGCGCTTCGACGTGAACCTGCCCGCGTGCCTGGTGCTCGACGTGCGGATGCCGGAGAAAAGCGGTTTCGACGTGCAGGCGGAGCTGAATGCGCGCGGCGCGACGCTGCCGGTGATCTTCGTCAGCGGGCACGGCGACATTCCGATGTCGGTGCGCGCGCTGCAGAACGGCGCGATCGACTTCGTCGAGAAGCCGTACAACTCTCAGCAGATGCTCGAGCGCGTGCAACGCGCGCTGCGGCTCGCGCAGCAGCGGCACGCGGTCGACCGGCATCACCGCGAGCTGCGCCAGCGGCTCGATGCGCTGACCGCGCGCGAGAAGGAAGTCCTGCGCGGCGTCGTCGACGGCAAGGGCAGCAAGCAGATCGCGTCTGATCTGTCGATCAGCGTGAAGACCGTCGACGTGCATCGGGCGAGCATCAAGGAGAAGCTCGGCGCGACGTCGATCGCCGCGCTCGTGCGCGACGTGATGGTCGTGTGGGGCGGCGACAACGAAACGCCGCGCTAGCTGCCAGCTGCACGCGCGCGCCGAAGCGCGCCACGTTCAACGCTCAACGCATATACAACCCGCCGTTGATGTCCCAGCACGCGCCGTTCGCGAAATGCGCGTCGCCCGACGCGAGCAGCACCGCCGCATCCGCGACGAAACCGGCCGAGCCGAGCTTGCCGCCCGGCAGGCTCGCGAGCACCTGCCGCAGCTTTTCCGGCGCGACGCTCTCGTAGACGATCGGCAAGTCGAGCGGGCCCGGCGAGATCGCGTTGACGGTCACGCCCTGCGCGGCGAGATCGCGCGCGAATACCTTGGTCAGCGTCAGCGTGCCGCCCTTCGCGGCCGCATAGTGTGCGCCCGTCGCCGAGCCGCCGTTCTGCCCGGCGAGCGACGCGATGTTGACGATGCGGCCCGCGCCGCGCGTCGCGAAGTACTGGCCGAATACCTGGCAACCGAACAGCACGCTGCGCAGGTTCACGTCGATCACCTGGTCGAACTGCTCGGCCGTGATCTCCATCGCGGGCACGACCTTCGACGCGCCGGCATTGTTGACGAGCACGTCGATCGTGCCCCAGCGCGCGACGAGCGCATCGCGCGCGGCTTCGAAGTCGCGCTTCGACGTGACGTCGAGCGGCAGCGCGATCGCGCGTTCGCCGCTCGGGTCGAGGTCGCGCGCATGCGCTTGAATGGCGTCGGCGGCGATGTCGGCCAGCGCGACGCGATAGCCGGCCGCGTGAAAGCGTTCGGCGATGACGGTGCCGAGCCCGCGCGCGGCGCCGGTGACGAGGACGACTCGATCTGACATGGTGCGTGATTCCCTGGTTCGCGGGCGCATGGCCGAAGCGGCGCCCGCATCGTGGTTCAGGCGGCGAGTGCCGCCTCGAAGTGCGCGGCGACGGCGCACACCTGTTCGTCCGCGCCCTTGCGTCCGACGATCTGCAAGCCGGCCTTCAGCGGCGTTCCCGCGAGCGGCAGCGGCAGGCTGAGCGCGGGGTGGCCGCTCAGGTTGAACGGGCGGATCAGCGACGACATCGCAATCACCGACACGCCGTCGCGTGCCTGCTGAAGCGTAATCGGCAACGCGGGCAGCGTCGGCAGCACCAGCACGTCCGCATGTTCGAGCGCGGCATCGACCTGCGCGGTGAAGCGCGTGCGCGCGGCTTCGGCTTCCTCCAGTGCGGCCGGTGTCGTCGTCGCGGCCGTGCGCAGCCGCGCATCGAGATCGGCGCCGAGCTTGCCGGTGGCGACGAGATGACCGAATGCGCGCGACGTTTCCGCGTTGATGACGGCGAGCCCGGCCGCGAACGCGGCAGGCAGCTCGTCGAGCACGGCATCGCGTACGCGCAGGCCCGACGCGCGCACCGCCGTGTCGAGCGCGGCGACGATGGCCGCGTCGGCATCGACGATCACGCGCGCGATCGTGCAGCCGGCAACGGGCGCCGCCGCACGCGCGCGGTCGAAGCCCGGTGCGATGGCGGCCATCACGGCCGCGAGCGTATCGACGTCGCGTGCGAACGGCCCGACGCAATCGAGCGTGGTGTCGGCGGGCGCGACGCCGCGCCGCGACACGCGGCCGAACGTCGGCTTGAGCCCGGCCACGCCGCAGCAGGCGGCCGGCCCGCGAATCGAGCCGCCGGTGTCGGTGCCGAGCGCGGCGTCGACGACGCCGAGCCCGACGAGCGACGCCGAGCCGCTCGACGAGCCGCCCGGAATGCGCGTCGGGTCCTGCGGATTGACCGGCGTGCCGGTGGTGTCGTTGATGCCGGTCATGCCGAACGCGAGCTCGTGCATGTTCGCCTTGCCGGCGATCTGCCAGCCGGCGTCGAGCAGCAGGCGGACCACGTCCGCGTGCCGCGCGGCGGGCGGTGCGTCGGCGAGCGCGCGGCTGGCCGCGCGGGTCGGATGGCCGGCGATGTCGATCGTGTCCTTGATCGCGATCGTCGGGCCCGGGCCGCCCAGCGTGAAGGTGTCGATGAAGCCTGTCATGGTGCGATGGCGTGCGAGCGGAGTGAAGGGGTTCAGGACCGTGGCGCGGCGGCGAGCGGCCACGGGCCGTCGAGCACGCGCTCGGTGCGGAAATGGCGGATCAGCCAGGCGGCGCCGCCCTCGGCCGGCGCGAAATCGACGGTCAGCCGCGCGGCGATCAGCTCGGCCGTGCCGTCCACATGGCGCGACGCCTGCAGCATGATCCAGCGGCCGCGCGCGGTCGCGAGATCGGCGCCGACGTCGATCGACTCCGACGTCAGGAAGTGCAGGTTCGCCGAGAAATGCGGCTCGGGCGGCAGATAGCGGCTCAGCATCGCGACGATCGCGTCCGTGCCTTCGAGGCGGCCGAACTTGCGCGCGTACTGCGGGCCGATGCCTTCCCACACCGCATCGGCCGTGAACAGCGCGGCGAGCGCCGGGCCGTCGCCGGCATCCTCGGGCACGTCGCACAGCGCCATGTAGCGCGTGATCGTCGCGCGCACCGCGCGTTCGGCGTCGAGCGTCGCCACGCGCCGCTCAAGCGCTCCGAGCACTTCAAGCACTTCGCGTGCATCGATCGAACGGGCCGAATCGGGTCCGGTCATCGCGCGCCTCACGACGCGGGGCGCGCGGCCGGCGGCACGGTCAGCGCGCGGCCGACCCGCGCCTCGATCTTGCCGTAGCGCCACAGGTTGTATTCGCCGACGGGCGTCGTGCGATACAGGTTGCAGACCGCGACCGTCGTGTCGAAGTCGGCGACGTCGGCCATGATGTAGAAGGTCCACGGCGCGCCGTCGGCCTGGCCCACGACGAGGCGGTCGTCATCCATCACGCCGAGCACGCGCACGCCGGGCATCGCCTCGACGGCGGCGAGCATCGCGCCGTACGCTTGCCACACTTCGCCGATCTTCTCGCGCGGCAGGTCGAAGAAGTTTTGCGACACGCCGCAGCAGAACAGCACGCGCAGCGGCAGCGGATTCGAATCGGACATGACAGGTTCTCCTGAAGAATGCGTTGAGCGACGTCGCGGCGAAGCGACGCGGATTACAGATAGCCGGGAAACGGGGTGACGCCGGTGAATACCGCGCCCGCGCCGTCGAAGTTGCCTTCGCCGAGAAACGCGTGCTGCGTGACGACCATCGCGTCGCGCAGCAGGCGCTGCAGCGGATGCGTGCGATAGATCGCGGCCGTGCCGCCGAGGCGATACGCGCGCTCGACGACGCTCGCGCCTTCGCGGGCGATGTGCGTGGCGGCGAGCCTCAGCAGGCTGACCTGCTCGGGCGTCACGGGGTTCCCCGCGAGGATCGATTGCCAGACCGAGTCGGTCGCGTCGTAGAAGAACGCGCGCGCCGAGCGCAACTGCGCCTCGGCCTTCGCGAGCTCGATGCGGAAATACGCGCGATCGGCGAGGCGCGGCGCGCCGGTGGTCGTCTGGCGGCCGCCCGACATCCGGTTCGCGACGTCGAGCGCCGCGCGGGCCAGCCCGAGGTTGACCACGGCGAGCACCTGCGCCGCATACGCGACGGTCGGATAGCGGTACAGCGGCTCGTCGACGGTCGCCTCGCCGCCGCGCACGAAGGTCCACGCTTCGGGCACGAAGCGATCGTCGACGCGCAGGTCGTGGCTGCCGGTGCCCTGCATGCCGACCACGCTCCAGTTCTCGACGATCTCGACGTCGGCGGCACGGAACACGGCCGTGCGCGGCTTGTTCGGCGCGGCGTCCTGCGCGCCGGGCACCGCGACGCCGACGCCGAGCCAGTCGGCGCCCTTGCAGCCGCTCGCGAACTTCCACGTGCCGTTCACGCGCCAGCCGCCGGGGGCCGCCTGCGCCGGCTGCACCGGGAACAGCCCGCCCGCGAACACCTGGTCGGGCCCGCTCGCGTACAACTCGGCCTGCGTGGCGAGCGGCAGCGCGGCGAGATAGACGTTGGCCGAGCCGAAGCTCGCGACCCACGCGGCCGACCCGTCGGCGGTCGCGATCCGCTCGATCATGTCGAGGAACGCGCCCGGCGCGAGCGCGTCGCCGCCGAAGCGGCGCGGCGTGCCCGCGCGATAGATGCCGGCTTCCTTGAACAGCGCGATCACGTCGCGCGGCACGTGCGACAGGCGGTCGAATTCGTCGCGGCGCGCGGCGACGGTCTCGATCACGGCGTCGAGCGGCGACACCCGCGCGGCCGCTTCACGGACCGCGTGCGGCGAGGGGGACGCGGCGTCGATGGCGAGGGCGGCGTTGGGCATGGCGGTCTCCTGGGGATGGGGTTCGATTGCGGGGGCAAGACGATGCATGGGCCTAGTCTAGAAACGCCGAAAACCCGCAGCAATTGGTGCGTAGGGCCGCGTGACTGGTGTCGCTCCGTGCCGGACTAAAGAAATCTTCAGATGCGGGCCGCCCACGCGGGTGCTATGTTGGACATCCGGCCGCGCGACGCCGCGCGCCTTCATCCGAATCCGATCATGAGTTTTCCCGACGAAGACGATTTCCACCGGCTGCTCGACGCGTTGACCACCTGCGTGCTGCTGCACGACGCGCAGACCCGGGCGATCGTATGGGCGAACCGCGCCGCGTGCATCGCGCTCGGTTTTTCCGTCGAGGAGCTGCTGCCGCTGAAGGCGCAGGACATGACGCGTCCCGAACCGAAATACCGCCGCGAGATCGCAGTGAGCGCGTGGGATCGCGCGCTCGTCGACGGGCCGCAGGTGTACGAGTGGTGCTACCGGTCGCGCACGGGCGTCGACATGCTGTCGGAGGCGACCGCCACCTACGTGCCGCTGCGCGGGCGCGACGTCGTGATGGTGCAGTTCCGCGACATCAGCGCGGAAGAGGCGGTCCGCCAGCAACTGCGCCGCTACGAGGCGCGGCTGCGCGAGTTCATGCAGGATCTCGACGAAGGGATCGCGGTCGTGACGCCACAGGGCCGCGTGCAGTTCATCAGCGAGTCGGGCCGGCGCGTGCTCGGGCTCGCGCCGGACGAAGCGCTCGGCGAGGTGCTCGACTACTGCAGCGCGGCCGACCGCGACCGGCTCGTCGCGCAGCTGCGCGATGCGCCGTGCACGTGCCCGTCCGAGCCGCAGCGCTACCGGATCGTGCGGCGCGACGGATCGACGTGCTGGCTGCGCATCCTGTGCCGGCAGGTCGAGATCGAAGGCGATCTCGACGGGCTGCTCGTGCAGTTTCGCGACGTGAGCGACGAAGTCGCGATCGAGGACGCACGGCGTGCGGAGGCGCGCATGCTCGAATACGCGGGCCGCTACAACGCGATGGGCGAGATGGCGAGCGTGATCGCGCACGAGCTGAGCCAGCCGCTCGCGTCCGTGCGCAACTTCATCGAGGGCGCGGTGCAGCGGCTGAATGCGCGCGGCGCCGTCGACGATGCGATCTGGGGGCTGCGCAGCGCGGACCGGCAGGCCGAGCATGCGGCGCTGATCATCAAGAGCGTGCGCGAGTTCATCGTGAAGCGCGAGCCGGTCGTCGCGCTCGCCGACCTGCGCGAGATCCTCGCCGACGTCGCGTATTTCATCGAGTTGCGCGCGAAGGAGGCGGGCGTGACGGTCGCGATCGTGCAGGCCGATGCGCCGCTGCCGATCCGCTGCGAGCGTGTGCTGATCGGGCAGGTGGTGCTCAACCTCGCCTTCAACGCGATCGAGGCGTTCGCCGGCTGCGAGCGCACGCCGCGCACGCTGACGCTCGGCACCGCGAACGTCGGCGGGCAGGCGGAGCTGCGCGCGATCGACAACGGCCCCGGTGTCGCCGAAGGGGCGCATGACCGGCTGTTCGACGGCTTCTCGTCGTCGAAGGCCGGCGGCAACGGGATCGGGCTGTCGCTGTGCAAGAGCATCGTCACGCGCCACGGCGGCCACATCGGCGCGAGCCCGGCCGAAGGCGGCGGGCTCGACTGCCGCGTGACGCTGCCGCTCGCCGACACGCAGGCGTAGCCGCTGGGTTGCTTCACAGGCTTCACGTGCTTTACGTGCGTCACGGCAGGGCTGCGACGCGCGGCACACGATCAGCGCCCCAGCGCCCGCGCGGTCTGGCCGCCGATCCCGAAGTCGGTGTTCGGGATGTCCTTGATGATCACGCGCGTCGCCTGCAATGGTGCATCGAGCACGTTCGCGCCGGCGTCCGACAGCGCGGCGATCAGCGCGCGTTTCTGTTCGTCGGTGCGCCCGGCGATCAGGATCGCGACGATCACGGGCAGCGACGGCGGCGCGCCGTCGGCGGCCGTGCGCCCGCCGAGACCGATGTGCGTCGCGGGCAATTCGGTCAGCAGCACGCGCACCGATTCGACCGGTGCGCCGATCGCGTCGACGGTCGCACCGGTCAGCCGTGCGATCAGCTCGGCCTTGCGGGCGTCGTCATGGCCGGCCGGCAGGAAAACTTCGAGTGTGGGCATGGTCGTCCGGAAAGGTGAAGGTGACCGGTTCACCGTTGCACTTGCAGCAGCGAACCGGCCACGGCTTACAGCAGGAAGCCGATCGCGCTGAGCGCTTCGGTCGAGTCGATCAGGCGCACGACCTTCTCGGCGATCCGCATCTCGCCTTCGGCATCGACGTGCAGCTTGTGCGTGACGTCGGCCGCGAACAGCGTCGCGGCGCCGCGCTTGTAGGCGACGACGACCTGCGCGGATTTCAGCTCGACGATGCCGGCGCTGCTGCTTTCCAGCGTGAAGCGCGACACGGTGCGCACCGTGCGCGCCGCGTCGGTCGCCGACGCCGAGTAACCGGACAGCATCCGCTGCACGCGCTTCTCGCGCATGTCCTGGTCGTCGAACACGTAGTTCAGCGTCGCCGCGAAATCGGTGGCGTCGGGATCGATCGGCACCACGTAGTGGCCGGCCGGATCCCACAGGTCGAGCCACGCGCGATAGTCGCGGCGGTCGAGCATCTCGGCTTCGCGCCACACGAATTCGACCGCGCGGGCGAAGGTCTGCTGCGAAAAAAGGGCGTTGCGGTCGTCCATCATGCTTGCTCCATCAACTTGCGCCATTGCTGGTAGGCCTCGCGCATGCCGGTCTCGTCGGTCGCATGCGCGGTCTTTTCGCCGTTCGCGGCGGTCGTCTCGCGATTCAGCCCGCGGTTCACGAGGATCGGCACGTCGGGGCCCGCATGCGCGCCGCGCTGCACGCGCTCCCAGGCTTCCGCGTCGTCGGGGCTGCCGAAGCCGAACGGGCCCTGAAAGTGCTCGTGGATGCGCAGCCGCTCGCGGTTCGCTTCGTCGGGGCCGCCGTCCATCGCGAGCGCGACGTGGCGGATCTCGGTTTCGTTCGCGGAGATCGGCCGCAGCACGCGGAAGAACGCCATCGACAGCGCGAGGTTCGGAAACAGGTTCAGGTTGAAGCCGACGCCCAGCAGCGAGCGCACGATGCGGCGCACTTCGTCCGGCGCGTGGCGCTCGGCGAGTTTTGCTGCGAGCGGCGCGAAGCGCTCGGGCAGCGGCGCGCCGTCGTCTTCGTCGAGATCGATCAGCTCGGGCATCAGCACCGCGAGGCTGTGGCCGTTGCCGAGCGCGCGACAGAACGCGTGCTCGCTCGTCATGAAGCTCGTGATTGCGGCGGCTGTTTCATCGTCGATCGACTTCATCCACGACTTGTGCACGACCGGGAAGTGATAGAGATCCGTCGTGTTCTCGAGCTGGATCTTCCAGTTGCCCTTGAATTTGAACTTGTGCTCGCCGTTCGCCTTGATCGGGTAGCCTGCGCCCTGCTTCATGAACAGGTCGATCCACGGCTTCGCGCCGCCGAGGAAATCATCGAGCGGTTCGATGTCGTCGTTGAAGCTCGCGAAGATCAGCCCTTGATACACGCCGACGCGCAGCTTCACGAGCGGCAGGTCGCCTTTCTCGCACACGCCTTCGTAGCCGTCGCCGTACGGCAGCGCGCGCAGCGTGCCGTCGAGCGCGTACGACCAGCTGTGATACGGGCACGTGAAGCCCTTCGCGTTGCCCTTGTGCGATTCGCACACGGTCGCGCCGCGATGGCGGCAGCGGTTCTGCAGCACGTTGATTTGGCCGGTCTTGTCGCGCACGACGATCACCGGCTGGCGGCCGATCGTCGTCGTGATGAAGTCGCCCGGGTTCGGCAACTCGCTCTCATGCGCGACCCAGATCCAGGTGCGGTAGAAGATGCGGTCGAGCTCGGCTTCGAACAGCGCGGGGTCGTGATACATCGCGGGCGCGATGCGGTCGGGCTGCGCGAAGCCGTGCAACGCGCGGGTGTCGATCGTCTGGTAGGGAATGTCGCTCATCGTCGTCGTGGGGAAAGAGTCGCGAAGTCGGGCCGCGCTGTGCGCAGCGTCGGGAGACCAGTCTCGGCTTCTGCTACATATCCGTCAAATTGATCTAAAATTGATGATCAAATAAATACGGCAAATGATGGAGGTCACGATGACATCGGTCGATCATCTCGATCTGAACCTGTTGCGGGTGTTCCAGGCGATCGTCGAGGAGCGCAGCCTGACCAAGGCCGGCGAGCGGCTCGCGCTGTCGCAGCCGGCCGTCAGCTATTCGCTCGGGCGGCTGCGCACGCTGTTCGACGATCCGCTGTTCGTGCGCACGCGCGCGGGGATGCAGCCCACGCCGGTCGCGCTCGAACTCGCAGGGATCGTCGGCAAGGCGCTCGACATGGTGCGCGTCGCGCTGCGCTATGCGGAGCGTTTCGATCCGGTGTCGAGCACGCGCACGTTCCGGCTGTCGCTGTCGGACGCGGGCGAGATGGCGTACCTGCCGGCGATCTGCCAGGCGCTGCGCGAGCGCGCGCCGCGCGTGACGCTGAGCGTGCAGCCGCTGCCCGTGGAAGAGATCGAGGAGGCGCTGCGCGCGAGCCGGCTGGACTTCGCGATCGGCAACCTGCCGGAGCTGATGCCGCGCACGCGCCACCAGGTGCTGTTCGAGGAAACCTACGTGTGCATGACGGGCCGCCGGCGCGGGTTGCCGGCCGGCGCGACGCTGAGCCTCGAGCAGTTCGTGCGCGCCGCGCATGTCAACGTGAAATCGGTCGAGCACAGCCACCACGCGCTCGACGACGCCTTGCGCGCGCAGGGCGTGGGCCGCAACATCGCGCTCGAAGTGCCGCACTTCGTTGCGCTGCCGAGCGTGCTGTCGGTCACCGATCTCTATGCGACGCTGCCGAGGCGGCTCGCGCAGATCCTGAACCGCGGCAACGCGTTCCGGCTGTACGACCTGCCGGTGACGTTGCCGCCCGCGCCGGTCACGATGCACTGGCACGAGCACTTTCACGAGGATGAGGGAATCGCGTGGATGCGCGCGCTGCTCGCCGAGATCGTCGAGCATTTCGACGAAGCGTGAGCGCGTGAGCGCGCGGCGCGGGCCGTCGCGATGCAGCGGCGCATCGTCGCGTCAGTGCATCAGCGCATCAGAGATCGAGGACGAGCACCGCCGAGCGCGCACGCGACACGCAGCAGCAGATCACCGTGTTGCTCGCACGCTCGGCCTTGCTGAGGCAGTGGTCGCGATGATCCGGCTCGCCGTCGAGCACCGGCACCATGCAGGTGCCGCACACGCCTTCGCCGCATGACGTATCGACCTCGATGCCGATGCGCGCGAGCGCGTCGACGATCGACGTGTCGGGCGCGACGCGCACCGATTGCCCGCTGCGCTGCAGCCGCACTTCGAAGCCTTCCGCCGGCGCGGCATTCACGACGGCATCGGCCGCGGCCGGTTCCGCCGCGAAGCGTTCGAGATGAATCGCATCCTCGGGAATCCGCGTGGCCGCCGCCGCGACGACCGCATCCATGAACGGGCCGGGGCCGCACGTGTACACGTGGGCGTGCGCATCGATCGATTCGACGCAGCGGCCGAGCTCGGCCGCCAGCGCGTCGGGCTCGATTCCGTAGTGGAACGTCACGTGCGCGGCGAACGGGGCGGTCGACAGTTCGTCGACGAAGGCCGCGTGTTCACGGCTGCGCGCGAAGTAGTGCAACTGGTAGCGCGCGCCGCGCTGCTCGAGTGCATACGCCATCGACAGCAGCGGCGTGATGCCGATCCCGGCCGCGATCAGCACATGTTCGCTCGCGTCGTCGGTCAGACGAAACAGGTTGCGCGGCGCGCCGATCGACAGCTCGGCGCCGACGCATACGTCGTCGTGCAGCGAGCGCGAGCCGCCGCGCGAGCGCGCTTCCTTCTTCACCGCGAACAGATAGCTGCCGCGCTCGTCGGGGCGGCCGCACAGCGAATACTGCCGCGTGACGCCGGACGGCGCGGTGACGTCGATATGGGCGCCCGGCTCGTACGCGTCGAACGGCTGGCCGTCGACGCGCGAGACCCGGAAACAGCGGATGTCCTGCGCCGCGTCGATCAGCGCATCGATCCGGACCTGGTGGCGGTTCGCTTGCATGGGTGTTCCGTGGGGTAGGGAGGAAACCGGCGCGGCGGATGCCGCGCCGTCATGCAGCCGAGAATAGGGATGGACATCGCATAAATCAAATCGATAAAAAAGCGATGCCGGAATCAGTGGGATGGATAATTGCCGGCGACCCGATCGCAGCCGCTCAGCGTGCGGCGACAGCGTTGCCGCCGTCGACGGCCGCGTTGGCCACGCTGGCCGACGCAGCCGCATGGCCGCGCTCGCGCTCGAGACTGCGGCGGTACTGCCGGCATCCGGCCGCCAGCAGCAGCGCGGCAAGCGTGGCGGCGACGACGTTGACGATCGACATCGAATGGCCGACCGCCGCCGGCGCGCCGAACACGCGATCGGTGAACAGCGCGACGACGGTCGTGCCGATGCCGAGCGCGATCAGGTTCGACACGAGCAGGAACAGCGCGGAGATCTGCGCGCGCATCTGGTTCGGCGCGAGCGTCTGCATCGCGGCGGTCGACGTCGGCATCGGGAACGACGCGAAGAACATCGCGACGACGAGCGTCGCGAGCGACGCCGGCAGGCTGTCGAGCTGCGTGAACAGCGTCGCGGGAATCACCATGCACGCGGCGCCGATCGCGCCGGCGCGCATCGGCGCATCGCTGCGTCCGCGGCGCAGCAGCCAGTCGTTGAGCCAGCCGCCGCAGAACACGCCGCCCGTGTTCGCGACCAGCAGCACGATGCCGAGCGTGTAGCCGGCTTCGACGGCCGTCATCCCGAAGTGGCGGATATAGAACGCGGGCGTCCAGCTCAGCAGGCAGTACAGCGTCATCGCATAGAACGAGAAGCCGAGGTAGTGGCACGTGAAGGTCGCGCGATGCGTGCCGACGAAGCGCAGCGAATCGCGCATCGACACGCGTCGCACGACGCCCGAGCGATCCTGCGCGAGCCCCTTGCGCTGCGGGTCGCGCACGGTCGCGGCGAACAACAGCGCGACGAAAATCCCCGGCAGCCCGACGATCAGGAACGTGACCTGCCACGCATGCACCTGCCCGACGAGCGGCAGCGTGAACGCGCTCGCGTGCTTGAGCAGCGCGATCACGTAGCCGCCGATCAGGAACGCGACGCCGCCGCCGATGAACGAGCCGAGCGAATACACGGCGATCGCGCGGCCGAGCTTCTCCTTCGGGAAGTAGTCGGCGAGCATCGAATACGCGCCGGGCGACAGCGCGGCCTCGCCGACGCCGACCCCCATGCGCGCGATGAACATCTGCACGAACTGCTGGCTGAGCCCGCACGCGGCGGTCGCGACGCTCCACAGCGCGATGCCGAGCGCGATGATGCGCGGGCGGGCGTAGCGGTCGGCGAGATACGCGACGGGCAGCCCCATCACCGCGTAGAACAGCGAGAACGCGAAGCCGTTGAGCAGGCTGAACTGCGTGTCGGTCAGGTGCAGGTCGCGCTTGATCGGTTCGATCATCAGGACGAGCACCTGACGGTCGACGAACGAAAAGACGTACGCGAGCATGCAGATGACGACGACATACCATTCGTACGTATAGCGCTTGCCGTCGGCAGCGCGGGCCGTGGGTGCGGACATGCGGATTCTCCAGGAGCGGGCGGTGGAAAGGCGCGGCGCCGGCCTCGCGGGCCGGGCGCCGTCGCGGCGCGAAAGCGTGCGGGTGACACGTGTCGGAGACGCAGCGTAGTCGGCCAAATTCGGCCGCCATAGCCGGAGTGACAGCCGCGCCACACGGACCTTTACCGACCCGGATAAAGAAAACACCGAGGTCGTGCGCGCGGGCCGGCGCGCAGCGCGCGTGCGGCGGGGCCCGCGCGCATCATGCGGCGCATCTATAAGCGTTATAGAGCGGATTGCGTCGACGTCCGAAATTGTCGTTCCTAGACTCGGCCCGGTTTTGATCGGCAGCGTTCGCACGAGATCGCGAACGCGTTTCACATCGAGCGGCGCGACGCCGACAGGCGCCGGAATGACTACGGGACGACGAAGATGAACCATCCGAACGGGCGGGCCGACCGGCTTGCCGTACCGCGTGCCACGCTGATTGCCGCGCTCCTGGCGTGCGCGTCGCTGCCGGCGCTCGCGCAATCGAGCGTGACGCTCTACGGCCGCGTCGACACCGCGATCGAATACGCGAACGCCGGGCCGAACCACGTGACGCGCATGGGCAGCGGCAACCTGTGGGCGTCGCAGTGGGGGTTGAAGGGCGTCGAGAATCTCGGCGGCGGCTACGCGGCGATCTTCAAGCTCGAGGACGGCTTCAACGCCGCGAGCGGCACGCTGTCGAACAGCAGCGCGCTGTTCGGCCGCGAGGCGTGGGTCGGCATCACCGGGCCGTTCGGCGGCGTGCAGTTCGGCGAGCTCTACACGATCCTGCACACCACGCTCGTCACGTACAGCCTGCCCGGTCTCGGCGCGGGCCTCGCGTGGGGCAACGCGACGAACAACTTCGTCGGGCCCGCGTTCCTGCGCGTGCGCAACTCGATGCGCTACACGTCGCCGCGCTACGCCGGCTTCCTGCTCCGCGCGATGGCCGCGCGCGGCACCAACGGCGCGGCCGGCCAGCCGGCGACGCTCGGCGATACGTACGGCGCGGGCCTCAACTACGCGCGCGGCGGGTTGTCGATCGACGTCGACTACATGCAGCAGAAGTTCAGCCCGGTCGCCGCATCCGCGCTCGGCACAACCAGCACGGCCGCGAACGGCAACTACACGCTCGGCGCGATCTCGTACGACTTCAGCGTCGTGAAGATCGCCGCGTTGTACATGCGCCATCGCGGCGGCCCCGACGTCGCAGCCGCGATCGACAGCCAGAGTGCGTATCCGCACAGCGACACGATGGAGCTCAGCGCGACGGTGCCGATCGGACGCGCGTCGCTGCTGCTGAGCATCGGCCACTACCGGAAGGTCGCGGACAGCGACGGCAACGCCGATTCGTACGGCATCCGCTTCGACTATCCGTTGTCGAAGCGCACGGTGCTGTACACAGGCGCGGCGATGGTGCGCAACGGCGCGCATGCGCGCTTCGTCGTGAACGGCGCGGCGGGCGGCGGCGTCGCGGTCGCCAAACCCGGCGCGACCGCCAGCTCGATCGTCGCGGGCATCCTCACGTCGTTCTGAGCGCCGAGCGTTGCCCCTGGCCGCCTGCGCCGCTACGCGCAGGCGGGCGGGTGCGGCGCGAGCCATGCGTCGAACGGCGGCTGCCGGCCGATATCGAACAACTCCAGCAGCAGCGCACGCAGCCAGCGATGGCCCGGGTCCGCATCGAAGCGCCGGTGCCAGTACGCATTGACGGCCCATTCGCCGGCCCCGGCGATCTCGTACAGCGTGCACGGCTGGCGCGCGGCGAACGTGATCGCGACGGTCTCCGGCAGGATCAGCGCGTAATCGCCGTGTTCGAGCAGCGCCGGCACCACCATGAAGTCGGGCAGCGCCGCCCGCACGCGCGGCATCAGTCCGTGCCGCTCGAGCAATTGCATCGACTGCGGATGCGATGTCACGGCGACGAAGCGCAGCGTGTCCGGCGCGTCGCCGTCGAGCACGAAATCGTCGGGCAGCGCGACGCGCCGCGCGGTGCGGCGCGGCATCAGCAATACGCAGCGCTCGTGCAGGAGCGCCGCGCGCTGGAAATGGCTCGACGCATCCGCGAAATGCCCGAGCGCGAAATCGATGCGGCCCGATTCGAGTGCGACGTTGAGCTGGCATTCGTCGACGTGCAGCGTCTCGATCACCGCGCCCGGTGCGCGCCGGTCGAATGCCGCGAGCAACGTCGGCAGGAAGGCGCTCGCCGCGAAATCGCTCATGTGCAGTCGGAACACGCGCTGCGTGCTGTCCGGCGTAAACCGCGAGCCTTCGTCGAGCACGTCCTGCAGGATCGCGAGCGCCTTGTCGACCGAGATCGCGAGCCGCTGCGCGCGCGGTGTCGGCTCGACGCCGGTGCCGGTGCGCACGAACAGCGCGTCGCGGAACATCAGCCGCAAGCGGCCGAGCGCGTAGCTGACCGACGGCTGCGTGACGCCGAGCCTCAGTGCCGCGCGGCCGACGTGCCGCTCCTCGTACACCGCGCGAAACGTCTTCAGCAAGTTGAGATCGAGATCCTGCACGCGCAGGCCGTCGGGCGAGTCGCCGTCGTGCGGTGAAGGTTCGGCGCGGGCCGGGGCCGGCGGCCGGCCGGTGGCGGAGTGCGTCATGGTGCTTGCCTCGCGGTGACGGAAGGCGCGTGGCCGTAACGCCGCGCATACGCCTTCGCGAAATGGCCGAAGCCATGAATGCCGTGCGCGATCAGCACGTCGGTCACGCTGCGCGCGTCGCCGCGTTGCAGCGCGGCGTGCACCGCGGCCAGCCGGCGCTCGCGCACGTAGGCGGCCGGCGTGGTGTTCAGGAACGCGCGGAACGCATGCTGCAGTGTGCGCGGTGCGACGCCGGCGACGGCCGCCAGCGCGGCGAGCGCGAGCGGTTCGCTCAGATGCGCGTCGACGTGGTCGCATGCGCGGCGCACGTGCGCCGGCAGCGGCGGCGTGCCGCGCGTCAGTGCGGCGCTGTACGAATGGGGCAGATGCGTGAGGAGCAGCGACATCAGCCACGCGGTGAGATCGGCGCCGAACGTCGTCGCTGACGCGCCGATGCCCGGCTGCGCGCCGAGACGGCACAGGTACTCGAACGTCGGCGGCACGAGCGCGGCGCCCGCGCCGTTGCCGCCGGCGGCGAGATCGAACTGCAGCGGCCGCGTGAGCGTCGCGTGCAGCATGTCCTGCAGCTTGCGCTCGAGTGCGCCGCGCTCCAGCCGCAGCACCAGGTTGCGGCAATCCGGGCTCGTGCTCAGGCGGCTCGCGAGCGCGGGCGACGACACGGTCAGCTCGCCCGGGCCCGCCCGCGCGACCCGCTGGCCGGCCCGCAGCTCGCACGCGCCCGACAGCGTCAGCCGGAACAGGAAGTGATCGGCATCGTCGCCGAAATCGATGCGCGTTTCGCGGCCGTAGCAGAGTTCGAGCAGCGCGCCGTGATGCAGCGGCACCTCGTACAGCTCCGCATGAAACGGATCGCGGCCGTGCGCGGCCATCCGGTGCGGCCCGAGCCGGTGCGCGACCGCGCGTTCGACTTCGTCGGGCGCATGCAGCGTGCCGAGCCGGTTCGGCGCATGTCGGGAGAGGGCGATGTCCATGCGGTGGCCTCGTGTCGGATGCGTGGGCGCGGCGCCATGCGCATCGCCGCGATTGCGTTGCGCGAACGGGCGTGCCGTTGCGCGTTTTGAAGCGACGCGCTGCGCGCCGCCGCGTAGTCTCGGAACCACTCACTCACCGGGAGAAAACGATGAAAGTATGTGTACTGGGCGGCGGCCACGGCTGCCATGCGGCCGCGATCGACCTGTTCGAGAAGGGCCACGACGTGACGTGGTGGCGGCGCGACCGCGAACCGCACGCGCGGCTGCGCGAGCTCGGCGCGTTGCACGTGACCGACTATCGCGGCGAGCGCGCGGTGCCGCTCGGCGATACGCCCGGCGCGATCCGCCTGACCGACGATCTCGCGGCCGCGCTGCGCGGCGCGCGGCTCGTCGTGGTGCCGCTGCCGGCCGTGTCGCACGACGCGCTGGCCGCGCAGGTCGCGCCGCTGCTCGAGGACGGCCAGGTCGTGTTCCTGCCGCCCGGCACATTCGGCAGCTTCGTGTTCGCGCGCGCGGCGGCGGATGCCGGCAATCGTGCGCGCGTCGCGTTCGCGGAGACGGGCACGCTGCCGTACCTGGTGCGCAAGCACGGCGACAACGCGGTCGTGATTAGCGCGTATGCGACGCGCCTGCCGACCGGCGTGTTTCCCGCGAACGCGGCCGGCTGGGCGTTCGACGTGCTGCGCGCCGGCTATCCGTCGGTCGAGCCGGTCGAGGACGCACTGTCCGGCGCGCTGATGAACGCGGGCCCGGTGATCCATCCGCCGCTGATCCTGATGAACGCCGGGCCGCTCGAACACTTCGACGCGTGGGACATCCACAACGAGGGCACGCAACCGTCGATCCGCCGCGTGACGAACGCGCTCGACGCCGAACGCATCGCCGTGCGCGAGGCGCTCGGCTACCGCGCGCCGCATTTCCCGCTCGCGGACCACTACGCGACCGACGGCGACGAATGGATGTATGGGCGCGGCGCGCACGGCAAGCTGACCGACAGCGGCGACTGGCGCGAGAAGATCGATTTGCGCACGCATCGCTACATGCTCGAGGACACCCGGCTCGGGCTGTCCTTCATCGTGTCGTGCGGACGCTGGGCCAACGTGCCGACGCCCGTTGCGCAGGGGCTGCTGAGCGTCGCGTCGGCCGTCACTGGCCGCGACCTGTATGCGCAAGGGCGCACGCTGGACGGTTTGGGTCTTGCCGCCCTGTCGCGCGACGCGATGCGCGCACTGCTCGATGCGGGGTACGCCGCATGACGGCCGCCCTCGACGTGACGCGCGTGCACGTGCTCGGCGCGGGACGCATGGGGCAGGGGATCGCGCTCGTGTTCGCATTCGCGGGCCTCGACGTGACGCTGATCGACTTCAAGCCGCGCGACGCGCAGGGAAGGCGCGCATTCGAGGATCGCACGCGCGGCGAGATCCTGCGGCCGCTGCATGCGCAGGTCGCGCTCGGCCGCATCGATCGCGCGCAGGCCGAGGCCGTCGTCGCGCGCATCGCGCTGGTCGCGCGCGACGGCGCGGCGCACGCGGTGCGCGACGCCGGCATCGTGTTCGAAGCGCTGCCGGAAGTGCTCGACGCGAAGGCCGACGCGTTGCGCTGGCTCGGCGAACATGTCGATGCGCGTGCAACCATCGCGTCGACGACGTCGACGTTCGTCGTCACTACATTGCAGCGCCATGTCGCGCACCCGGAGCGGATGCTGAACGCGCACTGGCTGAACCCGGCGTTGCTGATGCCACTCGTGGAGATCAGCCGCAGCGACACGACGGATCAGGCGATTGTCGATGCGCTCGCCGCGCTGCTCGAGCGCGTCGGCAAGAAGCCGGTGATCTGCGGGCCGGCGCCCGGCTACATCGTGCCGCGCATCCAGGCGCTCGCGATGAACGAGGCCGCGCGGATGGTCGAGGAGGGCGTCGCGAGCGCCGAGGACATCGACACGGCGATCCGCACCGGCTTCGGCCCGCGCTTCGCGGTGCTCGGGCTGCTCGAGTTCATCGACTGGGGCGGCTGCGACATCCTGTATTACGCGTCCACGTACCTCGCTGGCGAGATCGGTCCGCGCTTCGCGCCGGCCGCGAGCGTCGTGCGCAACATGGAGGCCGGGCGCGACGGCGTGCGCACAGGCACCGGGTTCCACGACTATGCGCAGGTCGATGTGCCGGCGTACATGCAGCAACGGCTCGGCGAGTTCGCGCGGCTGCTCGATCACCTCGGGCTTGCGCCCGGGTTCGACGCCGCACGGCGCGATTCCGGCGCTTGAGCGTCGCGCGGCGCGCGGCCGCGCGGTCATGCCGCGTCGCCGCGCGTGTCGGCTGCGGGCATACCGGCTGCGGGCGTGGCGCGCGTCTCGCGCATCACGCACAGCGTCGCGACGGTCACGAGGCCGAGCGCAATGAGGAACAGCGACACGGGCCACGACGCGTGATAGCGCGCGAGCAGCGCGGTCGCGATCAGCGGCGACATCCCGCCGGCGAAGATCGACGCGACTTCATGGCCGAGCGCGACGCCCGAGTAGCGCACCTCGGTGCTGAACAGCTCGCCGACCAGCGCGGGCAGCGTGCCGATCATCGCGCCGTGGCTCACCGCCGTGCCGATCGTCAGCGCGAGCCACACGAGCGGCGTCGCGCGCGTGTCGAGCAGCCAGAAGAACGGAAACGCGCAGGCGACGAGGCTCAGCGCGCCGATCAGGTACACGGGCTTGCGGCCGATCCGGTCGGACAGGCGGCCCCACGCGAGCATCGCGCCCATTTCGACGATCATCGCGATCATCACGCCGGTCAGCATCACGCCGTTCGGGATGCCGACGTATTTGCCGTAGACGAGCGAGAACGCGAGGAAGATGTACGCGCCGCCGTTCTCGGCGACGCGCAGCCCCATCGCGAGCAGGATTTCCTTCGGATGGCGGCGGATGCATTCGACGATCGGCAAATGCGTGTGCGCGCCGCGCTTGCCGGCCTGCTCGTAGTCGCGGCTTTCCGGCAGGTGGCGGCGGATATAGATGCCGATCACGAAGATCGCGATGCTCGCGAGGAACGGCAGCCGCCAGCCCCAGGTGCGGAACGCGTCGTCCGGCAGCGCCTGCGCGGCGAGGAACGCGGCCGACGACAGCACGAAGCCGCCGCCCACGCCGAGCTGGCTCCACGCCGCGTAGTAGCCGCGCTGCTCGGGCGGTGCGTTCTCGCTGATCATCAGCACGCCGCCGCCCCATTCGCCGCCGGACGCGACGCCCTGCAGCAGCCGCAGCACGACGAGCGCCGCGGGCGCCCACAGCCCGACCTGCGCGTAGGTCGGCAGCAGGCCGATCGCGAACGTCGACGCGCCCATGATCAGCAGCGTCCACACGAGCGACGCCTTGCGCCCGTAGCGGTCGCCGACATGGCCGAACACGATCCCGCCGAGCGGCCGCGCGACGAAGCCGAGCGCGAACGCCGCGAACGCGGCAAGGCTGCCCGCGAGCGGCGACGCACCGGGCGGAAAGAACACGTGGCCGAACACGAGCGCCGCGGCCGTGCCGTAGACGAAGAAGTCGTACCACTCCATCGCGTTGCCGGCGACGGAGGCGATGACGATCCGGCGCAGTTGCCGGTCGGCGAGCGGCCGGGCGGCGCTCGGGGATTGCACGGTGTCGGTCGGGTACATGGCGGACTCTGAAGGGGGACGAACGCGTGCCGTCTCTGGAGAACGCATGCGGCACTGCGGGCTAGTGTTGTCGGCACCGCCGCCCCGGTCAAATCCACAGAAAAAGGGGAGCGTCATCACTCCCGCTGATGATGGGTGCGCCGCGCGCGGCCGTGCCCGCGCGCGCCGTCGCCCGTTACCGCTCGATCTGCCGGTTCCAGCGCGTATCCCACTGCGCACGGCGCGCGTTGATCGCCGCCCAGTCGACCACCGTCACCTTGCGCACGAGATCGTCGACGTTGCCGAGGCTTTGCTGCATCGCGGCAGGCATCTTCGCGAGGCGGTTGGTCGGGATCTGCTTGCCGGCCTCGGCGGCCTTCGTCTGCGCGGGCGCGGACAGCAGGAACTGCGCGAGCTTCTGCGCCAGCTGCGGATCCGGATTGTTCGCGACGACGCACAGGTCGACGAGCAGCAGCACCGGGCCTTCCTTCGGATTCGCATACGCGACCGGAATGCCCTTGTCCTGCAGGTCGCCGACACCGGTCGGCGTCAGCGGGAAGAGGCCGGCCTCGCCGGTCTGCACCATCTCGGAGATCTTCGCCGAGTTCGGGATGTACTCGACGACGTTCGGCCCGACCGTGCTCGCCCACTTGCTGAAGCCGGGCTCGACGTTCTGTTCGCTGCCGCCGAGCAGCCGGTTGATCGCGAGGAAGCCGTGCAGCCCGAACGTGCTGCTCGACGCCGACTGAAACACGACCTTGCCCTTGTATTTCGGGTCGGCGAAATCCATCCACGACGTCGGCGGCGCCCAGCCTTTGTCCGCGAACAGTTTCTTGTTGTACGCGATGCCGGTCATCCCGAGCTGCACGCCCGCGCCGACGTCGTCCTTCATCCGCGCGAACGGATACAGCTCCTTGAGCACCGGCGAATCGTCGAGCTTCTGGCACACGCCGAGGCTGACCGCGCGCGCCATCACGCCGTCGTCGAGGAACGCGACGTGGATCTGCGGCTTGTTGCGGTTCGCGAGCAGCTTCGCGAGCACGTCCGACGACGTGCCGGGCACGACGACGACCTTCACGTTGTTCGCCTTCTCGAAGTCAGGCAGCACCTGGCTCGTATAGGCCTTTTCCATCGGGCCGCCGTTCATGCCGACGTAGATCGTCTTCGTTTGCGCGAACGCGGGCGCACTCGCGCCTGCGATGCAGAGGGCGGCGGCCGCCGCGATCGTTCCGGACAGTTTCACTTGTGGGTCTCCTCTTGACGGAAAGGGGCGATCGGCGCGTGCGGCGCGAAGCGGCCGATCGAGAATGCTTCGAGTGGCGTGACGGTTTCACCGGTCGTGACGATCTCGGCGAGTACCTCGCCGACGCCCGGCGCGAGCAGGAAGCCGCCGCCGGAAAAGCCGAACGCATGCAACAGGTTCGGCGTCGTGCGGCTCGCGCCGATGATCGGGTTGTGGTCGGGCGTGCAGCCTTCGACGCCGCTCCACGTGCGGATCAGCAGCGCATCGCGCAGCGCGGGCAACAGCGCGCACGCGTCGCGCATCACCGCGCGCGTCGTATCGACCGACGGCTGGCCGAATTCGCCGTCGCCGCGGCCGCGCCCGCCGCCGATCACGCAGTTGCCGCGCGCGACCTGCCGCGCGTACACCCCGCCGCCGTACACGCCGAGGTTGTGCGTGATGAACGGTGGCAGCGGCTCGGTCACCCACATGTTCGGGTAGATCGGCTCCATCGGCACGGCTTCGCCGAAGCGTTCGGCGATGGTGTTCGCCCATGCGCCGGCCGAATTGATCAGCCACGTCGCCGTGCACGCGCGTCCGCCCGCCTGAACGTGAAAGCGCATGCCGTCGTGCCGGGCGTCGTCGACCGCTGCGTGCTCGAACACGTCGGCGCCCGCCGCGCAGGCCGCACGCGCGAAGGCGGGCGACACGACACGCGGGTTCGCGTGCCCATCGGTCGCGCACAGCGAGCCGCCGAGCGCCGCGCGGCCGAGCCACGGGTAGCGGCGGCGGAACGCGTCGCCGCGCATCACCTGCAGCGGCAGGCCGTGCTCGCCGGCGAGTGTCGCGTACGCATCGAGCGCATCGAGATCGGCGTCGCTGCGCGCGAGCCGCAAGTGGCCCGACACGACGAATTCGCCGTCGATGCCGATCAGCTCGGGCAGGCGGTCCCAGATGCGCCGTGCGCGCAGCGCGAGCGGCAGCTGCTCGGCCGGGCGGCCCTGGCAGCGCACGCCGCCGTAGTTCACGCCGCTCGCCTGCGCGCCGCAGTCGCGGCGCTCGAACAGCGCAATGCGCAGCCCGCGCCGCGCCAGCGCCAGCGCGGCCGACGCGCCGACGAGGCCGCCGCCGACGATCGCGACGTCGTAATGACGGAGATCACTCATCGCGCGCCTCGTCGGGAATCGCCGCGACGTCGTCGCCCGCGAGCGCGGCCGAGATCGGGAACGGCTTCACCGGCGGTTGCGCGCGCAACCGGCCGACGTCCGCGAGCGGGCGGCCGGTTTCGGCGGCGAGTACGCGTGCGGTTGCGTCGCCGCACATGCGGCCCTGGCAGCGGCCCATCCCGGCGCGCGTCAGCGCCTTCAGCCGGTTCAGCTCGGTGGCCGCGCCGTCGCGGATGCAGCGCCGCAGCGTGCCCGCGTCGATCTCCTCGCAGCGGCACACGATCGTGTCGTCCGGGCAGCGTGCGGCGAGCTCGGGCGGCGGCGCGAACGCCGCCTCGAGGCCCGCGCGGAATGCGCCGAGCCGGGCGAGCGTGCGGTCCAGCGTCGCCGCATCGGGCTTGCCGGCCAGCGACGGTGATGGCGATGGCGTCACGATGCCCGCGTCGTCGAGCAGCGCGAGCGCCGCGCGTCGCCCGGACGCCTCGGCCGCGTCGGCCCCCGCGATGCCGGCGCCGTCGCCCGCGACGTAGATACCGCGCACCGACGTGCGGCCGGCCGCGTCGCGCTCCGGCAGCCATGCATCGTTGAGCGGATCGAAACGGAACCGGCAGCCGGCGAGATCGGCAAGCTGCGTTTCCGAACGCAGCCCGAAGCCGAGGCCGAGCGCATCGCAGTCGAGCCGGCGCGGTGCATCGTTGCCGGCCGCGCGCCACGCGAGGCCGGTGACGTGCCGCTCGCCGAGTACGCGTTCGAGCGTGACGCCCGTTTCGATCGCGACGCCGTGCGCACGCAGCCAGCCGATGTAATAGAGCCCCTTCGCGAAGGTCGCCGGCATGCGCAGCAGCGCCGGCGTCGCGGCCGTCTGCTGGCGCAGCGGGCTCGTGTCGAGCACCGCCGCGACCTGCGCGCCGGCCTTCGCGTACTGGTAGGCGACGAGATACAGCAACGGCCCCGTGCCCGCGAACACGATGCGGCTGCCGATCGCGCAGCCCTGCGACTTCAGGGCGACCTGCGCGCCGCCGAGCGTATAGACGCCGGCAAGCGTCCAGCCCGGCACCGGCAGCATGCGATCGGTCGCGCCGCTCGCGATGATCAGGTGCGAGAACGGCGCGGTCGTTTCGCGGCCGTCCTGCAGCGTGTCGACGCGGCCCGCGCCGCACGCCCAGGCGAGTGTGTTCGGCCGGTAGTCGACCTGCGGCAGCAGCGCGGCCATCGTCCGGTGCACGGCGTCCGCCTTCGCGGCCTCGAAGCCGTACAGCGCGCGCTTGCCGCGGGCGAACGCGCCGTCGACCGGCGGCTGCCGGTAGATCTGCCCGCCCCAGCGCGCGTTCTCGTCGATCACGACGGGGCGCAGCCCCGCGTCGACCAGCGCCTCGGCCGCGCGCACGCCGGCCGGCCCCGCGCCGACGATCACCGGTCGCAGTGTGTCGCTCACGATGCGTCTCCGTTGATTACGTGCTGCGCACCGGTGAGAATCCGCATGCCTGCGGCAATCGGGGTCGAGCAGGCGCGCACGCGCGCGCCGGCCTCGGTGCGCACCCAGCAGTCCTGGCACGCGCCGATCAGGCAGAAGCCCGCGCGCGGCGTGCCGCTGAATTCGCTCACGCGCACGCGGCGCTGCGCGACGAGGATCGCGGTGAGCACGGTGTCGCCGGCAAGCGCCTGCGCGGGGCGGCCGTCGAGCGTGAACGCGATGGCGGCGCGCTCGCGTTCGGCGACGCGCACGAATTGCGGGCCGTCGTCGGCGATGTCGGTGGAACGGGAAACGGGAGTCATCGTCAGTGTTGGCCGATCAGGATGCGGTTCAGGCCGTACACGCGATCGAGCAGCAGCATCGCGCCGGCGGTGATGAGGATGACGAGCGCCGATACCGACGCCATCATCGGATCGATCGATTCGGTCGCGTACATGTACATGCGCACCGGCAGCGTGACCGTCTGCGGCGACGTGACGAAGATCGACATCGTCAGCTCGTCGAAGCTGTTGATGAACGCGAGCAGCCAGCCGCCGGTGATGCCGGGCACGATCATCGGCAGCGTGATGCGGCGGAACGTCGTCCACGGATCGGCGCCGAGCGAGCAAGCGGCCTGCTCGATGCTGCGGTCGAGGCCCGCGACGGACGCGAGCACGAGCCGCATCACGAACGGCGTGATGACGATCATGTGCGCGAGCACCAGCCACGCGAACGAACCGGTCGCGCCGATCAGCGCGAAGAAGCGCAGCAGCGCGATGCCGAGCACTAGGCCGGGAATCACGAGCGGCGACAGCAGCAGCCAGTTCAGGAACGCGCGGCCCGGAAACGTCGCGCGGCCGATCGCGAGCCCGGCGGGCAACGCGATCGCGAGCGACAGCGTCGCCGACGCGAACGCGAGCTTCACGCTGTTGGCGAACGCGGTGACGAAGTCGGGATAGTCGAGGATCGCGCGGAACCAGCGCAGCGACAGCCCATGCGTCGGCAGCGTGAGCGTTTCGTCGGGCGTGAACGCGACGAGCACGACGATCGCGAGCGGCGCGAGCACGAACAGGATCACGAGCGTATGGAACGCAAGGGCGAAGGGGCCGTTCTTGCTCATCGGGAAGCGCCTCCGAGGCTGCGCGCGTAGCGGCGTTCGAGCACGCGGTAGTAGGTGAGCATCACGACGAGGTTCGCGACCAGCAGCAGCACCGCGATCGTCGCGCCGAGCGGCCAGTTCAGCGAGCCGAGGAATTCGTCGTAGACGGCGGTCGCCGCGACCTTCAGGCGACGTCCGCCGAGCAGGCCCGGAATCGCGAAGGCGCTCGCCGACAGCCCGAACACCATCAGGCTGCCCGACAGCACGCCCGGCATCAGCTGCGGCACCACGATGCGGCGCAGCGTCGTGAACGGCGAGGCGCCGAGCGACAGCGCCGCGTGCTCGGTCTGCGGATCGAGCCGCTGCAGCGCGGTCCACACGGGAATCACCATGAACGGCAGCATCACGTGAACGAGCGCGATCACGATCGCGAACGTCGTGTATTCGAGCTTGTACGGCCCGAGGCCCGCGAGCCCGAGCGCCTGGTTCACGAGCCCGCTGGTGTTCAGCAGCATGCTCCAGCCGAACGCGCGCACGACGACCGACACGAGCAGCGGCGCGAGGATCACGAGCAGGAACAGCGAGCGCCACGGGTCGCGCATTTTCGACAGCACGTACGCTTCCGGCGTGCCGATCGCGACGCAGATCGCGGTGGTCAGCGCGGCGATGCCGAAGGTGCGCGCGAAGATCGTTTGGAAGTACGACGAGCCGAGCACCTCCGCGTAGTGGCCGAACTGGAACGCGGCGATCGGCCCGGTGGCCGGGTCGAAGCGATAGAACGTGAGCGTGAGGGTCATCGCGAGCGGCACGAGCACGAGCGCGGCGAACAGCGCGAACGCGGGCGCGCACATCAGCCACAGCGGCGCATGGGCGCGCCACGTGGCGCGCGGCAGGCGGCCGCCGGCGGCGCGCGGCATCACCGCATCGCCCGTGGCGGCGGGCGGTGCGAGGCCGGCCGTCGCGCCGTCGGCGGGGAGCGGGCGGGTAGGCTGTCCCATTCAGGCCTCCCGGCGCATCACACGCACCGCGTCGCTATGCCAGTCGACGCCGACTGGCGCGCCTTCAGCGAGCGGCTCCGCGCCTTCGTTCTGGCAGCACACGAGCACTTCGCCGAGCGCGCTGTCGACGCGGTACAGCCACTGGCTGCCGAGGAAGAAGCGGCTCGTGACGGTCGCGGCGAAGCGGCCCGCGCCGGGCGCGCACAGTCGCAGTTTCTCCGGGCGGATGCAGACCGACACGGTGTCGCCGACACGGATGTCGCGCTCGCGCGCCGGCAGGTGCGCGGTGCGGCCCGTTTCCGCGAGATCGTGGCCGAGGTCGATGCGGATCGCGTCGCCGTCGTGCGCGACGATCGTGCCGGGCAGCAGGTTCGCCTTGCCGATGAACTGCGACACGAAATGATTCTCGGGACGTTCGTACGCGCGGTACGGCGTGTCCGTCTGCGTGATGCGGCCGGCTTCCATCACGACCACGCGATCGCTGATCGACAGCGCTTCCGACTGATCGTGCGTGACCATGATCGTCGTCGTGCCGATCTTGCGCTGGATCGCGCGCAGTTCGAACTGCATGTCCTCGCGCAGCTTCGCGTCGAGATTCGACATCGGCTCGTCGAGCAGCAGCACCGGCGGCTCGATCACGACCGCGCGCGCGATCGCGACGCGTTGCCGCTGGCCGCCGGACAGTTCGCGCGGGAAGCGGTGCGCGAGCGCATCGAGTCGCACGAGCGCGAGCGCCGCGCGGATGCGCTCGGCGCGCTCGGCCTTGTCGACGCCGCGCATGTCGAGGCCGAAGCCGACGTTCTCCGCGACGCTCATGTGCGGAAACAGCGCATAGCTCTGGAACACGATGCCGAGCCTGCGGCGGTTCGGCTTCATGTGCGTGATGTCCTGCCCGTCGAGCGCGATGCGGCCGCGCGTGACGTCGACGAAGCCGGCGATCATCTGCAGCGTCGTGGTCTTGCCGCAGCCTGACGGCCCGAGCAGCGACACGAATTCGCCTTGTTCGACCGACAGGTTGACGTCGGCGACGGCGGTGAGCTCGCCGAACGATTTCGTCAGATCCGTAAGCGTGAGAAACGACATGGGGAGCTCCGGGTTCGCACACCGTGGCCGGTGCACCGATGACGCGGACTCTAGCCAGCCATATTTCGGAGCGTCAATTTCGAATTCTGCTGAACGGGAGGAATTTCGAAAAAATTCCGATGAGCGGAATGAAACGTCGAATCACGTCGGAATCGTTCCGGTGAATGAGGGGCGGTCGGCCCGCGAAATGCGCGCGTCAATCCCGTGCACACCCGGATGCCCGCGCAATTCCGGTGGGACGACAATGGCGGTTACCGTATTCCGTTCACTGAAATCATCGAGGAGAGCCGGCATGCCAGAACCCCAGTCGCCCGGAATGTCGCCAGCCGCACGCGCGCCGCACCCGGACGAGGACGCCGCCGATCCGGCCGGCGCGCCGGGCACCGGCATGCTGCAGCGCGCGTTCGCGATCCTGCGCGCACTGGCCGGCATGCAGCAGGACGGCGTGCGCGTCACGCACCTTGCGAAGGCCGTCGGGCTCACGCAGGGCACCGCGCACCGGATCCTGCAATCGCTGATCGCCGAAGGGATGGTCGAGCAGGACGAACAATCGAAGCTGTACCGGCTGAGCGTCGACTTCTTCGCGCTCGCCGCGCTGGCCGGCAATCCGAGCAGCATGCGCACGCTGTGCCGGCCCGTGCTGCTGCGGCTGTGCGCGAGTCTCGGCGAGACGATCTTCCTGCTCGTGAAAAGCGGCTTCGACGCGGTGTGTCTCGACCTGTGCGAAGGGCCGTTCCCGATCCGCTCGTTTACCGGCGACATCGGCGGGCGCATCGCGCTCGGCGTCGGGCAGGGCAGCCTCGCGATCCTCGCGTTCCTGCCGGAGGCCGAGCGCGAGGAAGTGATCCGCTTCAACGTGCCGCGCATCCGCGGCTACGGCGTGCTCGACGAGGTGTACCTGCGCACCGAGATCGAACGCGTGCGGCAGCTCGGCTACGCGGGCCGCAACAGCGGCGTGCTCGACGGGATGGCCGGCGTCGCGGTGCCGATCCTCGACCGCACCGGCTATCCGGTCGGCGCGCTGAGCGTCGGCACGCTGGCGTCGCGCCTCGGCGACGACCGGATGCCGATGGTCGTCGAACTGCTCAGGCGCCAGGCCGATGCGATCGGCCCGCGCACGAATCCGTTCGACGCCGCGTTGCGGCGGCCGATGCACGGGCTGTCCGGGAAAACCGGATAGGCGCGTCGCGCGTCGCGGGTTCGTCAGCTTGCGTACGCGAGTCCTTCACGTCTGATCGAGGCGCGGATTTTCCAGCGCTTTCGTTTTACTCGCGACGGCACGTCGCCGGCCTGACCTGCACGAACAACGATCGTGGCAGTCGGCCCGTCGCGCCCGCTCGCGCCGCGCACTTACCCGCGCCACACGCCGGACGGCAGCGATACGCGCGGCGTCGATTTCGACACGATGTGCGACGTGTGCGAGGACATCGTCGAAGCGTGCCACGGCGATGCCGACGGCCGGGCCCAATCACGCCAGCGCCGCTTCACCAAGACGAAACTGCGCGACGGCATCGCTGAGCCGCGTGCTCTGATCCTCGAGCGACAGCGCCGCGGCGGCGGCCTCCTCGACCAGTGCGGCGTTGCGCTGCATCGTCTGCTCCATCTGGATGACGGCCGCATTCACCTGCTCGATGCCGGAAGTCTGCTCGTCGAAAGCGATGCTGGTCTCGCCCATGATCGCGTTGACGCGCTCGACCGCGGTGACGAGTTCGGCCATCGCCGAACCGGCGAGCGCGACGAGGCCGCTGCCGTCCTCCACGCGCTGCGTCGAGTTGCCGATGAGCTCGCGGATTTCCTTCGCCGCCGATGCGCAGCGCTGCGCGAGCCCGCGCACCTCGGTTGCGACGACCGCGAAGCCGCGCCCCTGCTCGCCCGCGCGCGCCGCTTCGACCGCGGCGTTCAGTGCGAGGATGTTGGTCTGGAACGCGATGCTCTCGATCACGCCGACGATGCCGGAGATGCGCGCGGAGCTGTGCGAAATCGCGGACATCGTTTCGACGACGCGCTGCATCGCGTCGCCGCCTCGCGATGCGATGCCGGCCGCGCCTTGCGCGTAAGTGCGTGCATCGCGCGCGTTGTCCGCGTTCTGGCGCACGGTCGCGGTCAGCTGCTCCACGCTCGCCGCCGCCTGTTGCAGCGACACGGCCTGCTGCTCCGTGCGCGCGGACAGGTCGACGTTGCCGCTCGCGATCGTGCGGACATCGCCGACGATCGTCTCCGTGCTCGTGCGGACCTGCGCCACGGTTTCGACGAGGCCGTCCTGCATCCGCTTCAACGCGTTCAGCAGATACGCCATTTCGTTTTTGCCGGGAATGACGACCGTGCCGGTCAGGTCGCCTTTCGAGATCCTGTCGAAGTGATCGACGGCGAGATGGATCGGCTCGATGATCGCCTTCGCGAGCACGCGCTGTGCGAGGAAGCCGACGATCAGCGCGAACAGCGCGACCGCCGCCATCGCCCACACGATCCGGTGAAAGCGCGTGCCGGCCGCGTCGTAGCGTGCTTTCTGGCGCGCGACCTGGAACGATTCGAGCGCGTCGATCGCATCCTGGTAGGCGGTGAACAGCGCCGGCTGCGCGGTGCGGTGCGTGTCGAGGAAGTCGAATGCGTTGTCTTGGTCGAGTTGCGACATCGCCTTCAGGAACACCTGGTCGAGCAGCGTGCGACGACGCGTTTGCAGCGTGTCGAACAGGGTTTGCTCGTCGGCGTCGCGCGTGTGCAGGCGCGTGTAGGCGTCGAGTTCGTCGTTGCTCTGTTTCAGGAGCGTGTGGAGTTGCGCGATTTCCGCCTTCGCGGGCTGGCCGGCGCTGATGATCTGCGCGACGTCGCTCACGCGTTCGCGCAGCACGAGCATGCGCTCCGAGCTGGTTTTCAGGTGCAGCAGCGACGCGGTGTCGTCGCGGTACATCGCTTCGAGCGAGCCGTTGCCGGCATAGAGCGCGGCGATGCACGCGCCGACGACCAGGACGAGCAGCGCCGTATAGCCGGCGATGGTCGCGACGAGTCCGCCGCGGATGGTGAGTTTACGCATGACGTTCCCTTGCCGGCGGCGCGAAGGGCGGCCAACGGCGGATGTGGATTCCGGATCACGAACGACGACGGGCGCCGCGTCGCGATGCGGGCGCCGGGATTGCGAACGAGTTAACGGCGGCGATGACCGGAAGTTTTTATCCGAACGCGACGCGAACCCGACGGAATGCGACAGAAAGGGGAGCGGCATGGGTTGCCGCGGCGCGGCAGTGTACTGAATGTCGAGGTGGTAGGGCACGCGTGGGCAGCCGCATCGGTGTCGATCGCGGCTGCCGCCCGCGCGTTGCCGTCAGCCTCAGGTCCGGAACCCCAACGCCGCGGCCTTCGCGCGCAGGTCCGAGAATCGGTCGGCGGCGGGATTGGCCGCCATTTGCGAGGGATCGATGCCCGACACCGAGCTGGACGGCGAAGGCGCGGTGGCCCCTGAACACGTTCCGCCGAACGGCCCTTGCGCGACCGTGAACGCCGGCGCATCCGTACGCGCCGCGCCGGTGAGATCGAGTGCGTAGGCGAGATTGAAGGTCGCTCGATCGCTGCCGCGCACACCGAGCGGCTTCAAGCCGAAGCGCCATTGCAGCAGCGCGTGAATCGAGCTCGGGTCGAACGGATAGCGCGTTACCGTGCCTGCACGCACGCGCGGGCCGAGCAGCGCGAGCGGCACGCGAAAGCCGAGCTTGCCGTCGTTGCCAACCGCGTGCTCGTTGTTGCTGATCGGCCGGATCGGCGGCACGACGTGCTCGAGAAATCCGCCCCATTCGTCGTAGACGATGATCATCAGCGTGCGGCTCCACGTCGGGCTCGTGCGCAGCGCGTCATACACCTGGTTGAGAAATGCCTGCCCGTCGCGGATGTCCGCGTGCGGGTGGTCGTCGGCGGACGTACCCGACTGCTCGCCGGTGAAAACCGGATCGACCATGCAGAACGGCGGCAGCGTGCCCGCCGCCGCATTCGACAGGAACTCCGAAAACGGACGCGAGATGCCGAGATAGCGCGTGCCGTAAAGCGCGGTGAATGGCACGTCGTGGTAGTAGTAGTTGCAACCGACGTTGGCGTCGCTGAGGTTGTCCCAGATCGTGCGCAGCGACGAGTTGTCGACACTGTCGGTGAGGCGGTCGGTGGCGCCGCTATGCAGATAGAGGCGATTCGGGATCGTGTCGGTCAGGACGCCAGTGAAGTAGAAGTCGCCGATGGTGTAATTGCTCGCCACCGCGTTGAAGAACGGCAGGTCCGCCGCTGTGTAGAAGCCGATCGGCAGCAGGTCGCCCTGGGTCAGGCTCGTGCCCGGTGTGAGGAGAAAGCCGTTCATCGCCCCTGAGGCCAGCTGCGTGCGTCCGCCCTCGTAGCTGTGGTTCGGGTCGTGGTACGCGCACGCCTGATAGCCGTATGCGGGATCGGCCGACAGGGAAAACGGCGCGTGGGTGCCGCCGAACGCGTCCTTGTATTGGCGGTTCGCCGGCATGCCCTCGGCGCCGGGCACCCAGCCCAGGAAGTGATCGAACGAGCGATTTTCCATCGTGACCAGCACGATGTGATCGATGCCCGAACTCGCCGGGTCGGGCAACGCTGGCCGCGGCAGGCTGTAGCGATCGCGAGCATTCGGCGATGGCGTGTCGCCGATCGACGGCGCGGGCGCGTTGCCGTCCGGTGAATTGATGTCTCCATCTCCGCCGCCTCCGCAACCCGGCAATGCGACACTGCCGGCCACGGCGGCAACACCGGCCAGAAAACGTCGGCGGTTGTAGCGGCGATATGCATCTGTCTCGTCCATGACAACGTCTCCTTCGTTATTGGATGCGGCGCTGGCTAGCCGATCGCGCGTCGCTGCCGCGAAGCGACGCGCACTCGCGGTGCGGAAAATGCGAGCGGGCGCAAGGCGCAACCTTCATGCCTGCGGGCGACCGTTCGGTGCGGGCTGCTGCGGATGCTGTTGCGCATTCGGCGGGCGCTCGGCCGTCGCACTGGCCGGCTTGCATGTGCGGGTCGCGACTGCTTGTTCGGCGCAGTGCACCATTCGGCGTTTCATGCGTGACGAGGTCGTAGTCGGACGATTGAACGGCGCCAATGCACAGGTCGTTGGTCAAAAGGAATCGACGATCGAGGCATGGCGAGAAGCCGTGCCGGCAGCTTCGTGGCGCCATGTCGTTTGCGAACGCACAGTTGACAGTCGCGGCCGGATTGCGGAGAGTTTCAACATCGTTGCGCGGGCGCAAGCGCGGTGTCCGGTTCCGTGCGTGTGCAACGAGCAAGACGACGGCGCTCGCACGACTGCCGCGCCGACCCGAAACCGCTGCACTGTCGATGCCGATGGTTGAGCGTCGGCGGACATGCTAGGATTTCCGACAAACAACTTCGGAGACTGCCATGCCGTTCATCTGCGAGAACGTTGAATGCCGTGCCGTGCTGGCTCGAGGGCAAGTCAGGTCCCATGAGGAGGACGCGGGCTGGTGCTTCTACTGCCCGGACTGCAAGGCCAGGAACGAGTTGAAGAATATCGGCGCGGCCGACGGCCCTGTCGAGCTGATTCAGCCGGAGCGGTCCGGTCTTCCACACAAGGTCGTCGCGACGGCCCGGCCACTGGAAGACGGCAGATACGCGGCGCAGTTGCGCGTTCAGCGCGCGCTCGCAGTGAAAGGAACATACGCGGCCGAAGAGCAGTGGGAGGAACTTGGCGTGTTCCCCGACCCGCAAGAGGCCGTCGCGCATGCGAGGTCCTTCGCAACGGACCTGCTTGAACCTACAACGTAATCATCGATACCGTCAGTTGTGCTGCGGGTAGTGCCACCGCACTCGCTCGGTGACACTATCCGGACGTAATGAATACGCGTCCTCGGAGCGCCGCACTGTCGTGCGGTTCGAGGCGTCATGACGGTTGCCTGAAACGAAGAAGGGGCGTCGTGCACGCGAGCACGACGCCCCTTTGCATTTCCCGCTCGCGTCCGTCAGTTGTAGATATCGAATGAAGTCGGTGAGTCAGCGTGCGGCGCCGGTGATGCGGGCCATGCTGCGCCGATAGCCGGCGGGCGAGAACGTGGCGTTCAACGCAGCCGTCGACGCGATCACGCCGATGTGCAGCCACCACGCGATCGCGAAGCCGCCGCCCGCGTCGCGCAGCCAGCCGATCAACCACGGGCTCGCGGCGACGATCAGGAAGCCGACGCCCTGCACGAACGCGGCGAGCGCACCCGCGAGCCGCGCGTCGGGCAGATGGTCGAGCGTGACGATCAGGCTCATCGAGAAGAAGCCGCCGAGCCCGAGGCCGACGCTCGTGACCCACAGCCACGGCGCGAACGCGGGCATCGTCGCGAAGCCGACGAAGCCGCTCGCCTGCAACGCGAGCGTGAGCCACAGCACCGCGCGGCGATCGTGCGAACGTTTCGCGAGCAGCGGCATCGCGAGCGCGCCGATTGCCTGGAACAGCGCCATCCACGCGAGCAGGTTGCCGCTCGCCTGCGGGCTCATGCCGACGCTGCGATAGAACGCGGGCAGCCATGCGACGAGGCTCGCATAGCCGCTGTTGCTGAGGCCGAAGAACAGCGCGAGCCGCCAGGCACGCGGAATCCGCGCGAACGCGGCGACGGGCGCGGATGCCGTCGCGGCGTGCACCGCGTCGCGCGGCGCCTTCGCGCGCCACAGCGCGAGCGTGACGAGCGCGGGCACGGCCCACACGGCGAGCGACAGATGCCAGCCGCCGTGCGCGGCGAGCCATGGGCTCGCGATCGCGCCGAACGCACCGCCGCCGACCAGCGCGGCCGAATAGAGCCCCATCGCGAGCGGCAGCCGGTCGACGAACCAGCGCTTGGCGAGGCCGGGTGCGAGCGACTGGATCACCGCGACGCCCGCGCCCGCGACGATCGCGGTGACCACCAGCCCGGTGCTGCCGCCGGTCCACAGGCGCGCGGTGCAACCCGCGGCGATCAGCGCCAGCGCGACGGTCAGCGCGCGGTGTTCGCCGACGCGCCGCGCGAGCCCGACACCGATGCCGGCGACGACGCCCATCAGCACGAACGGCAGCGTGGTCAGCAGCGCGGCCGCGCGGAATCCGAGGCCGGTGTCGGCGCGCACGAGGTCGAGCACGGGGCCGAACGCGGTCAGGAACGGACGCAGGTTGAGGCCGGCCAGCACCAGCAGTGCGAGCGCGCCATAGGACACGTAAGCAGCGTGCGGGCGGGGAACGGCTTGCGCGGTGCCGGGGTCGGTCATCGAAATGCTCCAGAACGGGCCGGTGGCCCTGTGATGCGATGCCGAAAGGGTAAAGGCGCGCTTGGTCCGCGGAAAATTAAATATTCGACTGGGTGTCAGTGCGGATCGCAATGGCACGGCGCGGCATGACGGGGCCGGATGGGCGGAGCCGGCCGGGCGGCGGCCGTTGCAGCGGCGGCGCGGCGGGTTCGGTGTGATGCAGGGCGCACCCTCGACGCACCGCTACGCGGCCGGCGTGTGCGGGTCGCGGGCCTGTTCACGGGCGGCGACGAGCGTCCGGATCCGCGCGCGATCGGCCGGCGTCGCGGGCGTGAAGACCACGAGGCTCAGATCCGGGCGGCCGGTCACCGAGAACGCCGAGTATTCGAGTGCGATCCGGCCGGCCTGGGGATGACGAATCTCCTTCGTCCCTTCGTCATGCGAATGGATGTCGTGGCTGCGCCACATCGCGTCGAACTCCGCGCTCGCCGCGCGCATCTCGTCGACGAATGCCTGCACGGCCTGCGTCGCGCCGCCGCGCGCGATGTCAGCACGAAACGCGCCCACCGCGAATCGCGCGACGCGTTCCCAGTTCGGCTGCGCGTCACGCACCGCGGCATCAATGAAGATCAGCCGCAGGATGTTGCGCGCGGGCGGCGGCAGCGTGGCGTAGTCGGTCAGCGTCGCGGCGGCCGCGTCGTTCCACGCGACGACGTCCCACGTCGCCGTGCGCATGATCGCGGGGCTGGCGTCGAGCGAATCGAGCACGTGCTGCAGGCGCGGCGTCACGTCGCGGCTCGCGTGATAGCGCACCTCGGGTGGATGACCGAGCCCGATCAGGAACAGGTGCTCGCGTTCGGCGTCGTTCAGCAGCAGCGCGCGGGCGAGCCGTTCGAGCACGTCGGCCGACGGTGCGCCGCCGCGCCCTTGTTCGAGCCACGTGTACCAGGCGGCGCTCACGTGCGCGCGCTGTGCGACTTCCTCGCGGCGCAAGCCCGGCGTGCGGCGGCGCGCGACGGGCAGCCCGAGCGCGGCCGGATCGAGTTTCTCGCGGCGGTCCCGAAGGTACGCGCCGAGCGGGTTGTCGGATGCGTCAGCCATAGCCTGTTAGTTCGTTTACCGGTAAACCGTCACGTCTTCACCGTGCGCGACGCTCGACAGATAGTAAGCCTGTCATTCATCCGGAGGTGTTGAACATGCGTGTCTTTGTTACGGGAGCATCGGGTTTCGTCGGCTCCGCGGTCGTCGCCGAACTTGTCGCCGCCGGGCATTCCGTGCTCGGCCTCGCGCGTTCCGACGCGGCCGCCGCATCGGTCGCCGCCGCGGGCGCGGACGTGCATCGCGGGTCGCTGGAGGATGCCGACAGCCTCACGCGCGGCGTGCAGGGCGTCGATGCGGTGATCCACACGGGATTCAATCACGACTTCTCGCGCTTCGCGGAAAACTGCGAACTCGACCGCCGCGCGATCGAAACGATCGGCGCGGCGCTCGCGGGCTCGACGCGGCCGCTGGTCGTCACGTCGGGCCTCGCGCTCGTCGCGCCGGGCCGCGCGGCGACCGAGGACGATGCGCACGTGCCGGTATCGGCGGGCTATCCGCGAGCGTCTGAAGCAACCGCGGCCGCGCTGGCCGCGCGCGGCGTGCGCGCGTCGGTCGTGCGCCTGCCGCCGTCCGTGCATGGCGATGGCGATCACGGCTTCGTGCCGCGCCTGATCGCGTTCGCGCGGGAGAAGGGTGCATCGGCGTATCTCGGCGACGGCGGCAACCGCTGGCCCGGCGTGCACCGGCTCGACGCGGCGCGCGTGTACCGGCTCGCGGTCGAACGCGGCGCGCCTGGCGCGCGCTATCACGCGGTCGACGATACGGGCGTGCCGTTCCGCGAAATCGCGGAAGTGATCGGCCGCCGGCTGAACGTGCCGGTCGTGTCGAAATCGGACGCGCAAGCCGGCGAGCACTTCGGCTGGTTCGCGATGTTCGCGGGAATGGATGCGCCCGCAACGAGCGAGCGCACGCGCGCATGGCTCGACTGGGCGCCGACGCAGGCCGGGTTGCTGGCCGACATCGACCGGCCGCGGTACTTCGAAACCTGACGCGCGCCCGCCGCCCTTCATTCGACCGGATGCAAGTCCTGCAGCAGCGTCGGCACGAGCTCCGACACGGTCGGGTGGATGTGCATCGCGCGGCTGATCGTCGTGTACGGCGCGCCGGCGGCCATCACGTCGAGCAGCGCGTGCACGACCTCGTCGCCCGTCACGCCGAGGATCGACGCGCCGAGAATTGCATGGCTGTCCGCGTCGACGATCACCTTCATGAAACCCTGGCTCTCGCCTTTTTCGACCGCGCGGCCGACGCGCGTCATCGGCCGCGTGCCGACCAGCAGCCGACGGCCGGTCTGCTTCGCTTCCGCGAGCGTCATGCCGACGCGGCCGAGCGGCGGATCGACGTACATCGCGTACGCGGCGATGCGGTCGGACACCTTGCGCGGATCGCTGTCGAGCAGGTTCGCCGCGACGATCTCGTAGTCGTTGTACGCGGTGTGCGTGAACGCGCCGCGCCCGTTGCAGTCGCCGAGCGCCCAGATGCCGGGCACGTTGGTGCGCAGTTGCTCGTCGACCGTGATGTAGCCGCGCGAGTCGGTCGCGACACCGGCCTGTTCGAGCCCGAGATCGCCGGTGTTCGGCACGCGCCCGACCGCGAGCAGCAGGTGCGAGCCCGCGACCTCGCGGCCGCCGCCCGCGCAGTCGAGGCCGACCACGATGCCGTCGCCGTCGCGCCGCGCATTCAGGCAGTTCGCGTCGAGCTGCACGTCGATGCCTTCGTTCTCGAGAATCTCGCGCACGGCCTGCGACACGTCCTCGTCCTCGCGATGGATCAGGCGCGCGCCCTTCTCGACGATCGTGACCTTCGAGCCGAAGCGGCGGTACATCTGGCCGAATTCGAGCCCGACGTAGCTGCCGCCGATGATCACGAGATGCTCGGGCAGGAAGTCGACGTCCATCATCGTCGAGTTGGTCAGGTACGGCACCGAGTCGAGGCCTGGCATCTGCGGGATCTGCGCGCGCCCGCCGACGTTGATGAAGATGCGTTCGGCCTCGAGCAGTTCGTCGCCCACGCGCACCGCATCGGGGTGCTCGAAGCGGGCATGGCCCTGAAACACGGTCGTGTTGTCGAGCCCGCGCACCCATTGCTCGACGCCGTGGTTCGAGCGGCCGGAGATCCGGTCCTTGCGCGCCTTCACGGCCTTCATGTCGACGCTGACGGGGCCGACCGACACGCCGTATTCGGCCGCGCGCCGCGCGAGCTGCGCGGCGTACGCGCTCGCGATCAGTGTCTTGGTCGGAATGCAGCCGGTGTTCACGCAGGTGCCGCCGAAGCGGCCGCGCTCGACGATCGCGACTTTCATGCCGGCGCCGGCGAGTCGCGCCGCGAGCGGCGGCCCGGCTTGCCCGGTGCCGATGACGATCGCGTCGAAGTGTTGCGTCATGACGTCCTCCTGCGCTGGTTCAACGTGGGAAGGGAGGCGCGCAAGCCGCATGCCGCGCCGGCGCGTGCCCGAACGGCGACGCGCGCCTATGGTAGACCGGTTGGCGCGGGTGTGCGAGTTTGCATGGATGCGCGCGAGACGGAACATGCTTCATTCCCGACCGGGCGGGCGGCTTCCCGCCCCGTGGCAATGTGGCCCCGTGATGTGTCCCTGCATCGACCGCTCGCGGCCGGAAGGGCCCGGGGGCCGGCGCGGTGTCAACGCTTCGATCGAGCGGATCGCTTGCGGTCCGGGGCCGCCTTGGCTACGTCGACCGGAACGAACGGTGCCTCGAAGTGCTTGACGAGAAAGTCGATGAACGCGCGGGCCCGCGTCGATTCGTTGCGTTGCCCGGGATAGTAGACAAACAGGTCGGCGGACGGCAGGACGACGTCGGGCAGCACGAGACGCAGCCTGCCGCTCTGGATGTATTTGGCGAGATCCCACTCCGAGCGGATCAGGATGCCGTGACCGTCCAGCGCCCAGCGCAGCACGATGTCGCCGTCGTTGCTGGACAGCGAGCCGCTCACCTTCAGCGCTTCGAGGTGATCCTCCTGCATGAAGCGCCACACGCCGAATGCATCGTCGTTCTGCGTGTGGATGATGCAGCGGTGATGCGCGAGATCCTCCTTGCACTGCGGCACGCCGTTGCGCTCGAGATACTTCGGCGACGCACACAGGAACCGGCGATTGCTCATCAGGCGGCGCGCCCTCAAGCGCTGGTCCGGCAACTCGCCGAACCGGATGGCCATGTCGAATGCGCCTTCGACGAGGTCGACCGGGCGATCGGTGACCACGAACTGGACATCGACGTTCGGATAGCGCTTCGCGAATTCCGACACCAGCGGTGCGATGGTCGTGCGCCCGAAACCGAGCGTCGCATTGATGCGCAGCCGCCCGTGCGGGTCCGCGGGCGTGCCCGCGATCGCGTCCTCCATCTCGCGCACCTGGTCGAGAATCTGCGTGGCGTACCGCGCGTACATCTCGCCTTCCGGGGTCAGGCTGACGCTGCGGGTGGTCCGGTTGACCAGCCGCTTGCCGAACCGGTCTTCGAGAATGCCGAGCCGCTTGGTTGCCGCGGGCGGCGTGATCCCGAGCGAGCGGGCCGCGCCCGACAGGCTCTTCAGTTTGGCGAGCTGGACGAAGAACTCGAAGTCGGAGGTCGAATCAGTTCTCACTTTGAGTAAAAAATGAAATGAATTGAGGTGAATTATAGGGCGCTCTCCGCGGACTATGCTCCGTCTCGTTGCAGCAACGTGCATGCAATCGAGATACCCCGCAAACGTGCCAGTCCAGGAGACGCCGCCATGAGAATCGTCGAGATTCGCGAACAAACCGTTCCGATCAGTTCCCCGATCCGCAACGCCTACATCGACTTCAGCAAGATGACGCTGAGCCTCGTCGCCGTGATCACCGACGTGATCCGGGACGGCAAGCCGGTCGTCGGCTACGGCTTCAATTCGAACGGCCGCTACGGCCAGGGCAAGCTCATGCGCGAGCGCTTCATCCCGCGCATTCTCGAAGCCGACCCCGGTGCGCTCGTCAACGATGCCGGCGACAACCTCGATCCGCACCGAATCTGGGCGACGATGTTCACCAACGAGAAGCCGGGCGGCCATGGCGAGCGCTCGGTCGCGATCGGCACGATCGACATGGCGGTGTGGGACGCGGTGGCCAAGATCGAAGGCAAGCCGCTGTTCCAGCTGCTGGCGGACCGCTACGGCGACGGCCGGCCGGACCGCAGGATCTTCGTGTATGCGGCGGGCGGCTACTACTATCCGGGCCAGGATCACGAGAAGCTGAAGGACGAGATGCGCAGCTACATCGACCGCGGTTACACGGTCGTGAAGAAGAAGATCGGCGGCGCATCGCTCGACGAAGACCTGCGACGCATCGACGCGATCCTCAGCGTGCTCGGCGATGGCCAGAAGCTCGCCGTCGACGCCAACGGCCGCTTCGATCTCGACACCGCGATCCGCTATGCGAAGGCGCTTTCGCAATATGACCTGTTCTGGTACGAGGAACCGGGCGATCCGCTCGACTTCGAGCTGCAGGCGACGCTGCGCAATTACTACGACAAGCCGATGGCGACGGGCGAGGACCTGTTCTCGATGCAGGATGCCCGCAACCTGATCCGCTACGGCGGCATGCGCGCCGACCGCGACTGGCTGCAGTTCGACTGTGCGCTGAGCTACGGCCTCGTCGAGTATCTGCGCACGCTCGACATGCTGCGCCAGCACGGCTGGTCGCCGAGCCGCTGCATTCCGCACGGCGGTCACCAGATGTCGCTCAACATCGCGGCCGGCCTCGGCCTCGGCGGCAACGAGTCGTACCCGGACCTGTTCCAGCCGTACGGCGGCTTCCCCGACGGCGTGAAGGTCGACAACGGCTACATCACGATGCCGGACCTGCCGGGCATCGGCTTCGAAGGCAAGGCCGACCTGTACGCGCAAATGCGGAAGCTGTCCGCATAAGCGTTGTCGGCAAGGTGCGCCGGACGCTCGACGGCGCACCGCATCACATCACACAATAATCAGTCGGGCAGGCGGAATCGGCATGGGCGTTCAGGGCGATCGGCTGCATCGCCGGCACGCGTGCGCTTTCCGGAAACAGGACGCCATGCACAGGAGACAGTCATGCTGGCATCACGCATTCGCAGAACGCTTTCCAAACTCTACGTCCAGGTTCTGATCGGCATCGTCGCCGGCATCCTCGTCGGGCACTTCTACCCCGATATCGGCTCCCAGCTCAAGCCGCTCGGTGACCTGTTCATCAAGCTGATCCGGATGTTGCTCGCGCCGATCATCTTTGCGTCGGTCGTGGTCGGCATCGCGCGCATGACCGATCTTCACGAAGCCGGCCGGGTGGGTGTCAAGGCCGTGCTGTATTTCGAAGCCGCGTCCACTGTCGCGCTCGTGGTCGGGATGGCGGTCGTCAACCTGGTCCGGCCGGGCAGCGGGATGAATGCCGATCCGGCGAAGATCGACGGTGCCGCAATCGCCAGCTACACGCACGCGGCGCAGCATCACGGCGCGCTCGACTTCCTGATGAGCATCGTGCCGGGCAGTGTCGTCGGCGCTTTCGCGAACGGCGAGATACTGCCGATCATCTTCTTCTCGGTCATCTTCGCGATCGCGCTCGCGAAACTCGGCCCGAGGACGGCGCCGCTCGTGGACATGCTGGACATGTTCCTGCAAGGGATGTTCGGGGTCGTGCGCATCGTGATGCATGTGGCGCCCGCCGGCGCATTCGGCGGGATGGCGTTCACCATCGCCAGATACGGGATCGGCACGCTCGCACAGTTCGGACAACTGATGCTGTGCCTGTACCTCACGTCGATCCTGTTCGTCGTCGTGGCGCTCGGCCTCGTCATGCGCGTGTGCGGGTTGTCGCTGTGGCAATACCTGCGCTATATCCGCGACGAGATCCTGATCACGCTCGGCACGGCATCGACGGAAGCCGTGCTGCCGCAGATGCTGCTCAAGATGGAGCGAATGGGTTGCTCGCGTCCGGTCGTCGGGATGGTGCTACCCACTGGCTATACCTTCAATGCCGACGGCACCGCGATCTACCTGACGATGGCGTCGCTGTTCATCGCGCAGGCATTCAACATCCACTTGTCGATCTGGGACCAGCTTCTGCTGCTCGGCGTGCTGCTGCTGACGTCGAAGGGCTCGGCGGGTGTCGCGGGCGCGGGTTTCGTCGCGCTGGCCGCAACCTTGTCGACCATGCATCAGGTGCCCGTATCGGGTCTGGTCCTGCTGCTCGGCGTCGATCGCTTCCTGAACGAGGCGCGCGCCGTCACGAACCTGATCGGCAACGGCGTGGCAACGGTCGTGGTGGCCCGCTGGGAAGGGGCGCTGGACCTCGACAAGGCCCGAGCCGTTCTCGATCGTCGCGCCGGGGCGGAGTCGCTCGTCGCGGACGAGCACGACGCGGGACCGCCGGCGCCGCAGCGGCACACGCAGGCGAGCGCGCCGGGCATGCAATCGAATGTGCGCTAGTCGCGGCGTGTCAGGAGCACGGAGACGCGCATGACGAAACCTGAGCATGCTCGCCGCGCGCGGGTTTCATTCCTTGCGCCGCCACTGGCTGAACGACACCGGCTTGCGCGCGTCGGCCCGCACCGCGCTGACGAAGTCGGGCTTGCCAGGATCGACCGGAAACGATTCGGTATGGATCTGGCTGGAAAACACCCATTCGTGCGTGCGCGGGACGTAGTGAAACGTCACGTAGTCGCTCCAGTGCTGTCCGCATGCGACGTCGTTCTGCACCGTGAAATAGCGCCCCTTCACGGCGATCCCGCCTTCGGCGGCGGATTCCGGATCGAACGGGTCGCACTGCAGCGCGTCGTTCGCGCGCAGCACGACGTTGTCGTTGCGCGCGGCGAGCCGATAGGTGTGGTCGGCCTGTTCCTCATAGATCAGGAGCGGGCGCGGCGACGGCTGCTCGCGCGTGTCGGTCGCGCGATGCACGACGACGAGCAGGGTGCGCCGGCCGTTGCCGAGTGCCGGGCCGGGCTGCGCGACGAAAGGCTGATAGCCGGCCGGCAACTGCGCGGCGATCGACGGCGGCAGCAGCGGCGCTGCCTGCGCATGGCAGCACCACGCGGCGAACAGCGGAACGAGGAGGGCTCGATGAACCGCCGGGGCCGGTGCGCGCATCGTGCCCCTCACAGATCCCGCCCGAGAAACTCGGTGCCGGGCACCGGATTGAACGCAACGGGCGCCGCGGGCGTGAAGCCGAGCGAACCATACGGTTGCCTTGCGGCGGCGAATTCGGACAGCACGGTCATGGCGGGTGGTGCGGGATGGCGGGAACGGCAGCCAGCATAGCAGCGCGCCGGTGCTTCCGGCGGCTCGCGAAGCGTGCCAGAATCAGCGACTTCCCCGTCGGGAATCGACACGATGCGACACGCAGGCGCCGGCGCTTCGGCGTCGCTGATCAAGGAGACTTCGATGACTGCATCGGCTGCCGTACTCGCCATTCTGGCCGCGCTATGGCTCGGCGCGATGATTCCGGGCCCGAGTTTCGTGCTGGTCGCCCGCAATTCGATCGGGCTGTCGCGCCGCGACGGGCTCGCTACCGCGCTCGGCATGGGCGTCGGCGGGATCGCGTTCGGCGGCGTCGCGCTGGCCGGGCTCTACACGCTGCTGCAGACGGTCGAATGGCTGTATGTCGGGCTCAAGGTGGCGGGCGGCGCGTACCTGATCTACATGGCGTTGAAGATCTGGCGCGGCGCCGAGCGGCCGATCGCGATGGACGACCCGCAGGCCTCCCTCGCCGGCAGCACGCGCAAGTCGTTCTGGGTCGGCCTCACGACCCAGCTGAGCAACCCGAAGACGGCGATCTGGTATGGCAGCATCTTCGCGGCGCTGTTGCCGCAGCATCCGCCGCTGTGGTGCTACCTGGCGCTGCCGCCGCTCGTGTTCGGCGTTGAGTGCGGCTGGTACACGATCGTCGCGCTGTGCTTCTCGACCCGCCGGCCGCGCGAGCTTTACCTGCGCGCGAAGAAGTGGGTCGACCGCGTCGCGGCCGGCGCGATCACGCTGCTGGGGCTGCGGCTGATCCTGAACGCGCCGAAGGCCGGGATCTGACGACGGCGGTGTCGCCGGGGCTCACCGCCGTTTCATTCCTGACGGACATGCCGCCATGGCCGGTCATGCCGACGGGCGATGGGCCAGCCCGCTTCGTCCGATGCGCAAGCGCGCGTCACGCCGCCGGATACCGCTCGATCAGCGCCGCGAACCGCGCTTCATCCGGAAACGCCGTCACTTCGTACCGCACCGGCCGGTGCGCGGTGGCCGTCATCAGGTCGCCGCATGCGTCCCGCAGCGCGGCCATCGGCACGTGGGCCGACTGCCGCGTCGCTTCCCGATACAGCACGACGATGTCCGTCTCGGGCAGCAGCGTCGGCACGCCGTCGCTCCACACGCCGACGCTGAACAGCTCGCCGTTCTGCCGCCGGTACACGGTGTAGGTCGCGACGAAGATGTCGGTGCCGTCCCGCTGGTGCAGGTCGTTGAGCAGTGCCCGCTGATCCTGGTAGTCGCCGGCGAGTTCGTCCACGCGCAGCGCATGCAGCTTCGCTTCCAGTCCTTTCGGAACAAAATTCCGCCACGCGGCGCCGTCCCAGCGCAGCATCAGCGACGGCAGCGGGCGCGGCTGCGCGCGCGCCTGTTCGGCGAGTTCGACCATCGTCGCGAGTCCGGCCGCATTGCGGTCGCCGGTGAGCAGCAGCACCGTCCGGTTCGGCGCCATCACCACCGGCGCGCCGGAGATCGGCTGGCGGTGCAGCAGGTCGGTCAGCAGCAGCCGCGCCGCGTCGTAGTAGTCGCCGAACTGCGACAGGAACACGCCGTCGCGCAACGCGGCCCACGGCGCCGACGACATGCCGCGCAGGTTGTCGATCGCGACGTCGCATGCATCGTCGAAAGTGACGCCCCATTCGGCGAGCCGCGCGGTCGTCAGCCGCGCGACACTGAATTCGCCGTCGTACGCGATGCCGATCTCGAGGTTCTCGCACAGCGGCCGGAACGCGACTTCCGACGCGCCGGGTTGTCCGGCGAGCTGCAGCGCGACCGCGCCGCGCTCGGTCGCGCTGCGGATCACGGGGCGCAGCCGCGTGCGGACGTCCGCGAAGTTCGACGGAATCTCGTGCTGCATCATCGCGTTCGCCTGGCGCTTCAGCGTCGCTTCGCGCTCGGCCGGCTTCGCGCCCGCGTAGTCGCGGAACAGGTTGTGCAGGTTGATGATGTTCGACGGGACATCCGCTTGCACGAGACGGCCCTTGTCGTCCTCGTGAAGCCACTCGCGCGTGTCGCCGGTCGCCCGCAGCGCGGCGATCAGGCGTTCGGCGAAGTCCTGCCGGGTCGGCGGTTTGCTGAAACGCTCGCGCAGGCGCGCGACGAAGTCTGAAAGCATCGTGAGCGGTCGGGCGGGCCCGTCTGTTATTGGTTCTGTTGTCATGGGCGGCGGCACCCGTCTCGCCGGGGCGCCGACTGCGGCCCGCGGATATCGGCCGGATATCCGTCACGCGTCCGGCGACCCGCGCGCCGGGTGCATGGCGGCGCGGGCCCGCAGCGGGCGCGATCGCGTGGCGGGTGTCGCGATGGTACCGCACCGCGTGGCGAAATCGTACACAGGCGAACATCATCGGCCGGCGCGGACCGGCGCCCGCCGGGCCGGCTTCGGCAGGCGGCCGCGCACGTTGCCAGGGCCGGGCCGGCTGTGGCCGGGTACGTCGCCAGGACCGCGCCGGCTGTCCGCCACTCCGACGATCGGCCCGCGAGCCTTGTGCGGCGGGCGTTCGCGCCGGTTGCGCGGCATCCGAGGCCGGGGCGCTTCCCCGATTCTCGCGGTCGACCTGCCGCCGACGTGTAAACTGCTGCCTTTTTTGACGGTTTGCAGCATGGTGCAAGCTCCTCCGCGCCCGGCACTCAGCGGCCCGACGCTCGTCCGGCTGCTCGCGCGCCTGACCGATGCCGACGTCGCGGAATCCCGGCAGGCGCTGTCGGACCGCCTGAGCCAGTGGCTCGGCTGGACCGACGCAATCACGCTGTCGTCCGCGCTGAATGCGACCCCGCCCGGCGTCGCGGCCGGCGTGCGGGGTTACGACGCCGAGCGCGACGGCGCGCGCGTGCGCCACGACCTCGCGCAGGCGATCACGGCCGCCCACCGCCCGCGGACGCGGCGGCGCCCGGGCGAGATGCCGCCGCCGCCCGCCGACACGGCCGATTTCGCGGACTTCCGCCAGAGCTGTCTGTCCCTGCAGCAGGAGATGGAGACCGCGATCGGCCAGTTGCGCGGCCGCCTGCGGGTCGCGCTCGCCGCGCGCTCGTCCGGGATGGCGCGGCTCGCGGCACTCGACGCGATCATGGAGCGCGTGCTCGGCGCGCGCGAGCGCAGCCTGCTGTCCGCCGTGCCCGCGCTGCTCGGCACGCGCTTCGAACGGCTGCGTGACGCGGAACGGCAGGCGCTGGCCGACGCGCAAGCGGCCGCCGATGCCGGCGCCGACGGCGACGCACCGTCCGCCGCGGCGATCGTGCCCGGCACGTGGCTCGAGTCGTTCCGCGACGAGATGAAAAGCATCCTGCTCGCCGAACTCGAAGTCCGGTTTCAAACGGTAGACGGGCTGCTCGCAGCCCTTCGTACCTGCTAATCCCTACGCTATGTCCAGAATTCGTCTTGATCTCGTTGTCTTCATCGCCGGCCTGCTCGCAGTCTGCTGGATCGGCGTCGGCTATGTCGCGTCGAACCCGCTCGCGGCAGCCGTCACGCTGCTGATCGGCGCGTGCTACGTCGCCGGTGCGTGGGAACTGCAGCGCTACCGGCAGGCGACCGCCACGCTGTCGCGCGCGGTGGCCGGCCTGACCGAACCGCCGGCGACACTCGACACGTGGCTCGATACGCTGCCCCCCGGCCTGCGCGGCGCGGTGCGTGCGCGGGTCGAAGGCGCGCGCGTCGCGCTGCCGGGCCCGTCGCTGACGCCGTATCTCGTCGGCCTGCTGGTGCTGCTCGGCATGCTCGGCACGCTGCTCGGGATGGTCGTGACGCTGAAGGGCACGGGCGCCGCGCTCGAAAGCGCGACCGACCTCGACGCGATCCGCGCATCGCTGATTGCACCGGTGAAGGGCCTCGGCTTCGCGTTCGGCACGTCGATCGCGGGTGTCGCGACGTCCGCGATGCTCGGCCTGCTGTCCGCGCTCGTGCGCCGCGAACGCGTCGACGCGGGCCAGCAGCTCGACGCGAAGATCGCGACCACGTTGCGCGTGCATTCGTCCGCGCATCAGCGCGACGAATCGTTCCGGCTGCTGCAGCGCCAGGCCGACGTGATGCCGGCGCTGGTCGACCGGCTGCAGACGATGATGACGACGCTCGAGGCGCGCAGCGTCGCGCTGCACGATCGTCAGATCGAAAGCCAGCAGGCGTTCTTCGATCGCACCGAGCGCGCGTATGCCGGTTTGGCGTCGAACGTCGGCGACGCGCTGAAGGAAAGCGCCGCCGAAAGCGCGCGGGTGGCCGGTGCCGCGCTGCAGCCGGTCGTCGCGGCGACGATGACGGGCCTCGCGCAGGAGATGGCCGCGCTGCGCGACACCGTGACGGGCGCCGTGCAGCGTCAGCTCGACGGGCTGACGGACGGTTTCGAGAAGACGACTGAAAACGTGACGGCCGTATGGAACCGCGCGCTCGACGAGCAGCGCCGCACGGGCGACGCCGTCGCGCAGCAGCTGCAGACGACGCTCGGCCAGTTCACCGACACCTTCGCGCAGCGTTCGACGGACCTGCTCGACGGCGTCGCGACGCGCCTCGAATCGACCGAAAGCCGCCTGTCCGACGCGTGGCGCGACGCGCTCGCGCGTCAGGAGCAGGTCGGCGAGACGCTGGCCGGCCAGCATGCGCAGGCGCTGGGCGACGCCGCCGCGACGTTCGAGCGGCATTCGGGTGCGGTGCTCGCCGCGATGCGCGAGTCGCATGCGGGGTTGCAGACGCAACTGGCCGCGCGCGACGAGGAACGGCTGTCGGCATGGAATGCTTCGCTGACCGCGATGGCGACGAAGCTCGGCGACGAATGGCAGCGCGCGGGCGCGCACAGCGCGGGCCGTCAGCAGGAGATCTGCGACGCGCTTGCGCAAACGACGCGCGATCTGACCGCGCAAGCGGCGACGATCGAGCAACGCTCGAACGATCTGCTGTCGACGATCCGCGATTCACATACGGGCCTGCAGACGCAATTGGCTGCGCGTGACGAGGAACGTCTGGCGACGTGGAGTGCTTCGCTCACGGAGATGGCGACGAAGCTCGGCGACGAATGGCAGCGGGCAGGCGTGCACAGCGCGGGCCGTCAGCAGGAGATCTGCGACGCGCTTGCACAAACGACGCGCGATCTGACCGCACAAGCGGCGACGTTCGAGCAACGGTCGAACGATCTGCTGTCGACGATCCGCGATTCGCACTCCGGCCTGCAAACGCAACTGGCTGCGCGTGACGAAGAACGTCTCGCGACATGGAATGCTTCGCTCACGGAGATGGCGACGAAGCTCGGCGACGAATGGCAGCGGGCAGGCGTGCACAGCGCGGGCCGTCAGCAGGAAATCTGCGACGCGCTTGCACAAACGACGCGCGATCTGACCGCGCAAGCGGCAACGTTCGAGCAACGCTCGAACGAGCTGCTGTCGACGATCCGCGATTCGCACTCCGGCCTGCAAACGCAACTGGCTGCGCGTGACGAAGAACGTCTGGCGATGTGGAATGCTTCGCTCACGGAGATGGCGACGAAGCTCGGCGACGAATGGCAACGTGCGGGCGTGCACAGCGCAGGCCGTCAGCAGGAAATCTGCGACGCGCTTGCGCAAACGACGCGCGATCTGACCGCGCAAGCGGCGACGTTCGAACAACGCTCGAACGATCTGCTGTCGACGATCCGCGATTCGCACACGGGCCTGCAGACGCAACTGGCAGCGCGCGACGAAGAACGCCTTTCCGCCTGGAACGACTCGCTCGCCGCGATGGCCGCCGCGCTGCGCGACGAATGGGCGCGCACGAGCGAACAGGCCGCGACGCGCCAGCAGGACATCTGCGACACGCTGACCCGCACGGCGAACGACATCACCGCGCAGGCGCAGGTGCACGCGAGCGACACGATCAACGAAATCTCGCGCCTCGTGCAGGCCGCGTCGGAAGCGCCGAAGGCCGCGGCCGACGTCGTCGCCGAGCTGCGCCAGCGCCTGTCCGACAGCATGGTGCGCGACACCGCGATGCTCGAGGAGCGCAGCCGCCTGCTCGCGACGCTCGAAACGCTGCTCGGCGCGGTCAATCACGCGTCCACCGAACAGCGCACCGCGATCGACGCGCTCGTCAGCACGTCGGCCGACCTGCTCGATCGCGTCGGCGCACGCTTCAACGACACCGTCGATGCCGAAACGCGCAAGCTGGATGCGGTGGCCGCGCAGGTCACGGCGGGCGCCGTCGAGGTCGCGAGCCTCGGCGATGCATTCGGTGCGGCCGTGCAGATCTTCGGCGAATCGAACGACAAGCTGCTGAACCACCTGCAGCGCATCGAGGCCGCGCTCGAGAAATCGCTCGCGCGCAGCGACGAGCAGCTCGAGTACTACGTCGCGCAGGCGCGCGAGGTGATCGACCTGAGCATGATGTCGCAGAAGCAGATCGTCGAAGACCTGCAGCAGATCGCCGGTCGGCGCGCATCGGTCGGAGCGTAACGCATGCATGACGAAATCGACGACGGCACGCCTTCCGCGCCGGTGTGGCCCGCGTTCGCCGACCTGATGTCGGTGCTGCTCGGCGCGTTCGTGCTGATTCTCGTCGGCGTGATCGGCATGCAGTTGCAGCTCACGTCGAAGCTCGAGGAAGCCGTGCGTGCGCGCCAGCAGGAGGCGCAGCAGCGCAAGTCGCTCGAACAGGCGCTCGCCGGGCCGCTCGCGGCCGGCCGCGTGACGCTCGTGAACGGCCGCATTGGCATCAGCGGCGCGGTGCTGTTCGCCCTGAACTCCGATCAGCTGCAGCCCGAGGGTCGCGATCTGCTGAAGACGCTGGCTGGGCCGCTGGCCGCCTACCTGAAGACGCGCGACGAGATCCTGATGATCAGCGGCTTCGCCGACGACCAGCAGGTGCGCGCCGGCAACCGCCAGTTCGCGGACAACTGGGAGCTGTCGGCCAAGCGCGCGCTGACGGTCACGCGGGCGCTGATCGACGCCGGCGTGCCGGCGCGGTCGGTGTTCGCGGCCGCGTTCGGTTCCGAGCAGCCGGTCAGCTCGAATGCGGACGACGAAGGCCGCGCGAAGAACCGCCGCGTGGAGATCGCACCGGTGCCGCGCAAGTCCGCATCGAACGGAGGGAAGCCGAAGTGACGGACGACGCGACGCACGTGCGCGCGACGCTCGACGCGTGGCGCGAGCAGGGCGCCGACCGGCTCGATCCGGTGCGCTTCCATCGGCTCGACGCGCTTGAGAAGCGCGCGGCCGCGTTCGACGGCGATGCGCGCGCGTTGCTCGATGAGCGGCTCGCGACGCTGCTGGAAGGGTTTGCGGAGCTCGTCGCGCGCGCCGGTGAAGCGGCAGGCACGAGCGAGCCGGCGCAAGCAATCGCGCAGGCGCCTGCACGCGGCGCGCTCGGCGGGCTCGTCGAGCAGCTCGCGCGCGATGCGCAGGCCGACCGGCGCGGTGTCGATCCCGAGCTGATCGACTTCTTCCGCACGATGTGGTCGAAGGTCCGGACCGAACAGCAGTATCGACAGTCGCTCGACCAGGTGCCGCGCAACGCGGGGCCGCTCAATTCGAACAGCCTCGTGCATCGGTCGCTCGCGACGATGCGCGAGCTGTCGCCGGAATATCTGCAGCAATTCCTGTCGTATATCGATGCGCTGGCATGGCTCGAGGATCTGGCCGGCGGCGGCGCGCAGCCGGAGAAGGAAGCGCCGCGCGCGAAGGCGGCGAAGCCGGCGAGGAAGACCACGCGCACCAAGGCGCGATAACGTACGCGGTCGGCTAAACCGATCGTTGTCTAGCGGCCCGGCGCCTGCGCGTCGATCGCCGCGCGCAGTGCGTGCAACGCGTCGGTGAGCGCCGACGCGAACGGCGGATGCGCGGCGATGCCCGCCGCTTCGAGCTGGCTGCCGAGGATCGGCAACGCGATCGATGCGCGCTCGACGATGCACGCCGACATCACTGACAGCGTTTCCCGCAGCGCCGCGTCCGCGTGCGTCGCGCGCGGCGACGCGTTCAATACCGCGACCGGCTTGCCCACGACGGCTTCGCATCCCACGATCCAGTCCAGCGCGTTCTTCATCACGCCCGTCACACCGTGTGCGTATTCCGGGCTTGCGATCAGCACGCCGTCCGCGGCGTTCAGCCGCTCGATCAGATCACGCACCGCGGCCGGCGACGGATGTTCGGCATCGGGATTGAACAGCGGAAATTCGCCGAGACGATCGAAGCGCGTGATGCGCATCCCGCGCGGCGCGACGCGTGCTGCCGCATCCAGCAGCGCCGCGTTGTACGACTGCGCACGCAGGCTGCCGCACAGCGCGACGATGTCGATGCGGCGTTCGGAATCGGTTCGGGGTTCGGTGGCCATCGAGGCGGGTGTCGGTAGGTGGCGTGCGCGGCGGCGTCGCGCGAATCCGCCGGATTATCGCATCGACGCGTGATCGGCGTGAGCGACGTGACGCGCGTTGGCGGCGCGGTGCAGATGGGCGAGTTCGCGTCCCGCCTGCTGAAATCTCGCGTCCTGACACCTTGCGCCAGCGACGTCCGTCATCCCGGTTGCCCGCGCCAGATCGCCGAGCGTCCACCCGTTGCCGAGCAACAGCCGGCGCGTATGCAGCGCGCCGTGCACGTGATCCGCGACGGCTTCGCCGAGATAACGCAGCGCGCGGCCTTCGACGTCGACGAAGCCGTGCCGGTAGTCGTGCGCGAGCGCGGTCCACAGCTGCGCCGCGCCGACCGACTGCCGGGCGCCGCTGATCAGGCACAGGCCCGCGTCGAGTGCCCAGCGATACAGCGTCGTCGCGAGGCCCTTGCGTTGCGCGGACCCGCGCAGCCGCGTATGCGGGGCGCGCAGGTAGCGGTCCGCGCGGCGCGGGAGTTCGGGCAAGCGGTTGAAGATCGTGTAGCCGGCGAGTTGGCGGGCCGACGGATCCTCGACGTAAAGGAAGTATTCGCCGTCCGCCTCGCGGTGGCGGACGATCAGGCCCGAGTCGCCGAGCGCGACGGCCGGCAGGCCGTGCAGGCGATGGCCCGGCTGGTGCAGACGCGCATGGAGCGCGTCGAGTTCATCGTCGATGTCGTGCTGGGAATGCTGTACGTCGATACGCATGGCAAAAGGCGCCCGTCCCGGGCGCATCGAGAAAGGGGTTCATCGCAACGGGGAAGGGACAGGGAAGCGGCCCCCGGGCTCGACGCGCGAGCCGGGGCCGCGAATCAGCTGGGGATGTGCTGGAAACCGGCGGCGATCGCGGCGAGGCCCGCGATGCAGAGTGAGAACAGGATCAGGACTTTGTGGATCACGCCTCTCTCCTCATGAATGCGCGGCGCCGAAGGACGGTGCCGCGGAGACGGTGACGGCGGGCACGGCCCGCGCGGCCGTCGTGCGGGACGACGGTCGGAGGTCCGGCGACAGGCGCGCGCGGACGGTCAGCACCATACGCGACCACATCGGGGCAGGCAATCGGACGCCGGGAGAAAAGCGAGGAAACGCGGGGAATCGGCGTGTTTCGCGACAATCGGTCGCAAGCGAGCGGCGTGTGATGGCGATGCGTTTGCGTGAACAGGGCTCGGCGTGCGACATCGCGAGTACGTTTGTGCCGCACGTGCGCGACACGACACGGTAGCCGCTGCGTCGATCGCACGCGTTCCGCCGGGCTGCCACGCTCGAGGCGCTCATCGAACCGATGAGCGCGAGACACCCTCACGCCGCCTGCCGCACCCCGAACGCCTGCTTGATCCGCGCGAACAACCCGTGCCGAGCGATCCATTCCGCATACGCGCGATAGTCGGGATCCCGCATCAAATGCCGTTCTTCCGTCTTCGCCCGCGTGTAGTAGATCAGGTTGACCGCGACGAGCCCCGCGCAGTGCATGAGCCCGAGCTGCCAGCCGAGCGGCTCGACGAACGGCACCGACACCATCCAGTACGACAGGTTCTTCGCGATGTATGCCGGATGCTTCGTGAAGCGGTACGGGCCCGACGTGATGATCCCGCGGTTCGTGAGGTTCGAGAAACGCAGCCCGAACGAGATCGTCGACAGCGCGTAGGTCATCAGCAGCAGGATGATCACCGCGCCCCAGATCACGCGCAGCGTCGGCGCGGACAACAGCCAGTTGTCCCAGAACAGCGAGCCTTCGTAGCGGATGTAGTTGTTCGAGATCAGCGACCAGAACGGCTGGTAGCACATCAGCGCGGCGACCCAGCCGAGCGTGGTCGGCTCGACGGTGCGCACGTGGCTGTCGAGGATGCGGAACGTGCACAGGTAGCCGACGGTGCCGAACATCAGGTCCATCGTGAACGACAGGTCGTACAGGAACACGAAGGTCGCGAGCGTCATCGGCGCGTGCAGCGCGTTCGCGAGCGATGCGCTCAGGTGATCGGCGTCCTTCGACAGGTAGACGGTCATCAGCGGCAGGAAGAACGCCTTCACGCCCCAGCCGGCGAGCATCTCGCGCACGGGCTGCCAGCTCGCGGGCTTCTCGCGGCGGAACAGGAAGCGGCCCCACAGCAGGTACGCGTCGTCGGTCTCGCGCTGGTGGCGATCCATCCACGCGAAGTAGAACGGCGCGGCGACGATCACGTACGGCGCGAGCGAGCGCAGCAGCGACCAGAACGGCAGGTAGAACGCGCCGTGATATTCGGGCAGCAGCCAGTAGAGCAGGCCGATGCCGGCGTAGATCGACGTCAGCGCGCCGAGCCGCGTCGCGACGCGGGCGAGCCCGAGCGTGCGCACGGCCTGCCGCGACAGTCCCGCGCTCGGGCGCAGGTAGACGCGCGAGATGAAGATTTCGTGCAGCGCGATCGTGCCGATGATCGCGAGGCTGGCGATGACGGCGCGCGTGGCCGCGTCGAGGGTCGGCTGGTCGCGGGTGATCCACAGCGCGAACAGGCCGGCCGCGATGCCGAGCAGGCCGGCGCGCAATGGTGTGGCGGAACGGGGCGGGCGGTCCTGGACCGCGGCGATGCCGTCGATGGTGGAATTCATGATCGAATCCTCGTCGGGATGAGGGCCGGCGCCCCCGCTTGGCGGGTGACGCCGGCCGTCGGCCGGGCATTGGATTGGTACGCGCCCGGCCATTGGCCTGTGGTTTTGATAGGTGAAGCGTTACTTCTTCGGGGTGGCGCCGAGCAGGCCGCCGAGCAGGTTCGTCACCGGCGCGAGCAGATTGTTCGTGCCGCCCGCGGCACCGGTCGAGCTGCCGGTCAGGCCGGTCGTGACGGCGCCGCTGCCGGACGGCGTCGTCACCGTGCCGGCCGCGCCGCTCGGGCTGGCCGTGCCGAGCGCGCCCAACGCGCCGGCCGGCGACGTCAGCGAACCCGTCAGCGTGCCGACGGGACCGCTCGTCAGCGCACCGCCGAGGTTGCCCGTCAGGCCGCCGCCCGGCGTCGTGACTGTGCCGGTCAGGCTGGCGCCGAGCGGGGTCAGCGAGTTGACGAGGCCGGTGACCGGCGCAAGCAGGCCGCCGACACCCGAGCCGCTGGTGCCACTCGTTCCGCTCGTTCCACTCGAGCCGAGGCCGCCGAGCGCACCCGTCACCGTGCCGAGCAGGCCGGTGATCGGCGCGAGCGGGCCGCCGCTGGTACCACTCGTCCCGCTGGTGCCGCCCGACCCGCTCGAGCTGCTGCCGCCGCCGAGCCCGCCCGTCAGCGTACCGAGCAGACCGGTGATCGGGGCGAGCGGGTTGGTGCCGCTGCTGGAACTGCCGCTGGACAGCAGGCCGCCGGTCGACGCCACCGTGTTGCCGAGCTGGGACACGCTGCCGCCGGCGCTCGTGCCAACCGGGTTGCCGGTTGCGCTGCCGACTTGCGAACCGGCCAGGCCGAGGCCGCTGCCGAGCGTGCTCAGCAGGCCGCTGAGCGGGGCGCCGAGCAGGGTCGCGTTGCCGAGTGTCTGCGTGGCGCCCGGCGTCGTGACGCCGCCGGTCAGCGTGTTCGTGATCGGGTTGATCACGCTGCCGAGCTGCGTCTCGAGTTGCTGGACCGGCGTGCTGTTCAGCGCCGTGTTCAGCGCTGATGCGGTCGAGTTGACCGCGGTGCCGACCGTGTTGACCAGATCGCCGACCAGGGTCGTGGCCGGCGCGAGCGGCGACAGCGGTCCGCTGCCGAGGCTCGTCACTGCGTTGCCGAGGTTGTTGACCGCGCCGCCGGCGCCGGTCAGCAGGCCGGTGGTCGACGTGAGCGTCGGGCCAAGCGGGTTCGGCGACACGCCGATCGAGCCGAGGCCCGCCGCGACGCCGCTGCCGAGCGACTGCACGCCGTTGCCGAGGCTCGTGACCGCGTTGCCGATGCTGGTGGCCGTCGTCGGGTTCGTGCCGGGGACCTGCACGCCGCCGATCTGCGCACCGCCGTTCGCGACCGTCGTGCCAAGTCCCGTGACGAGCGTGCCGGTTTGCTGGAGGACGTTGCCGAGCGGGGTGACGTTGCCGGAGGTGCCTGAGGTGCCTGAGGTGCCGGATGTGCCCGACGTACCGGAGGTGCCGGACGTGCCCGAAGTGCCCGACGTACCAGAAGTGCCCGAGGTGCCCGACGTACCAGAAGTGCCCGAGGTGCCCGAAGTGCCGGAAGTCCCCGACGTGCCGGAAGTACCCGACGTACCGGAAGTACCCGAGGTGCCGGAAGTACCCGACGTACCGGAAGTACCCGAGGTGCCGGACGTACCCGACGTACCGGAAGTACCCGAGGTACCCGAGGTACCCGAGGTACCCGAAGTACCCGAGGTACCCGAAGTACCCGAGGTACCCGAAGTACCCGAGGTACCCGAAGTACCCGAAGTACCCGAAGTACCCGAAGTACCCGAAGTACCCGAAGTACCCGAAGTACCCGAAGTACCCGAAGTACCCGACGTACCAGAAGTGCCCGAGGTGCCCGAGGTGCCGGACGTTCCCGACGTACCAGAAGTGCCCGAGGTGCCCGAGGTGCCGGACGTTCCCGACGTACCAGAAGTGCCCGAGGTGCCGGACGTTCCCGACGTACCGGAAGTACCCGAGGTGCCGGACGTGCCCGACGTACCGGAAGTGCCCGAGGTGCCGGAAGTACCCGATGTACCCGACGTACCCGAAGTCCCCGAAGTCCCCGAACTACCGCCTCCCGACGTCCCCGACGAGCCGCCACCGGAAGTCCCCGAACTACCGCCACCGGACGTACCCGTCGAGGTGTTCCCGGATGCGCCCGACGTCCCCGAAGTCCCCGAAATGCCGGACGTTCCCGACGTGCTCGGCTTGACCGACGGCGTCACCGGCCCGTCGACCGAGCCGCAGCCGTAGAGTGTGACGAGCGACAGGACGGCCAGCGATACCGTCGTTTTCTTGAAGTAATGGTGCATGGTGCCCTCGACATTGGAAGTTGTGTCCGGGCCATTACTGCAAATTCCGCGCCATGGCATCTTTCGCGCGACGCGCCGGCGCTTTGTTGCGGAAATCGGGAATATCGCCGCGATTTAAACGGAGGAATGGTGGTTTCGCGCGACGGGCGCGACAGCTGGGCTGAACGCGGTTGCCGTGATGTTCCCGTAAGGCGCCGTAACGCGCGGCGCGATGTTACGTAGCGTTCGTCCCGACGCGACGCGGGTGGCCGCAACCGGAACGCCACCTCTTTGACGAAACGCCCGCGTGCCGCGAACATGACGCGAACCCACCCGGCCGCGGGCGACGCCGAAGCGGCCGCGACTTCAGACAGGACACCGACATGAGCGAACAGGACAGGGAACAGGGCAAGGCACGCCGCACCGAAGTCATGGGCGACGCATTCGTCGAGCGCGCGATGCGCGACCTCGACGGATTTTCGCGTCCGCTGCAGAACTGGCTGAACGAGCACGCGTGGGGCAGCACCTGGCAGCGCGGCGGAATCGACCTGAAGACGCGCAGCCTCTGCACGTGCGCGATGCTGGCGGCGCTCGGCCGCGGCGCGGAGCTGAAGGGTCACGTGCGCGGCGCGCTCAACAACGGCGCGAGTCTCGTCGAGATCCGCGAGGTGCTGCTGCACAGCGCGCTGTACGCGGGCGCGCCGGCCGCGGTCGAAGCGTTCCGCAGCGCACGCGAGGTGATCACGGAACTCGGGCTGTCGCTGCCCGACGACGAAGCGTGACCGACGCGCGGTGCCCGGCATCCGCCCCGCAGCGCCGGGGCGCCGTCATCCTCCGCGCGACCGCCCCGTCAACCCGATGACGCTCAATGCTCGACGTGCGTGCCCTGCGCCGGCACATCGACCGGCGCGGCGGCAACCTCGAGCAGCCAGTCCGCCGTCGCGTCCGGCATCGTGACCGGCAGCATGTGTCCGCCTTCGACGACCGTCAGCCGCACGCGCGCCGACTTGTTCGCCAGCGCCTCGCCGTGCACGCGCCAGTTCAGGATCGGATCGGCGCGGCCGTACAGCACGTCGACCGGCAGCGCGAGGTCCGCGTAGCGCCGCTCCATCGCGGGCAGGTCGACGGGCGCCGACAGCAGGTCCGTCGCCGTCGCGTAGAACACGTGCGGGCGCAGCCCGAGCAAACCGCCGCCCTTTACCGGGAAGTCGCGCGGCACGGCTTCCGGCGCGAACACCTGGTCGACGGCCTTGCGGCCGGTCAGGATCGTCAGCGGGACCGCGAAGGTCCACGACACGAAGCGGCGCACCAGCGGCGACGGCAGCATCAGCGGCTTGAACGGCGCCGGCGGTTCGGTCTGCTCGTGCGTCAGCGGCGCGATCAGCGCGAGCCGGCTCACGCGCTCCGGATGATTGAGGCCGACCGCGAGCGCGATCGCGCCGCCGAGCGAGTGGCCGACGAGCACCGTCCGGTCGAGCTTCAGCGCGTCGAGGAACGCGGCGATCGTGCGGGCCTGCGCGAACACGTTCGCCTGCGAGCTGGCGCCGCGCAGCGAGCGGCCGGCGCCGGGCCGGTCGACGAGGATCACGCGATGGTGCTGCGCGAGCCGCGTGAGCGGCAGGTACGCGAAGTTGCGCCACTGCCCGGCGAGCCCGTGCACGAACACGAGCGGCGGGCCACTGCCGTACTCGACGTAGTGGATGCGGTCGCCGCCGATGTCGACGAAGCGGCCTTCGGGCGGAAACGAGCGTGTCACGCGGCGCGCGATGAAGCCGGAAAACAGCGCGAGCGCGGCGAGCACCACGACGACGCCGAGCAGCACGTTCTGGATCAGATGAAGCGTATGGCTCATGTCGGCCTCAACGGGTTTCGAGTACGGGTTCGGCAACCGGCGCGGCGGCCGGGCCGGCTTTCGCGCGGCGTTCGAACTTCATCGCCGAATCGGCGAGTCCGCTGAACTTCAGCGACGCGAGATCGAGCACGTAGTTCTGGTGGAATTTCCAGGGCTTGCGGTGCCCCTGCCGCGGCAGGATGCCGGCCGCGCGCTGGATGTAGCCCGAGCTCAGGTTCACCGCCGGCACGTCGCCGAGGTCGCCGGCGCCGAGCCGCGGCACGCAGGTGTCGTAGCCGTTCGCACGCATGTGGTTGAGCAGCCGGCACACGTAGCGCGCGATCAGCTCGGCCTTCAGCGTCCACGATGCGTTCGTGTAACCGAACGACGACGCGAGGTTCGGCACGTCGCTGTACATCATTCCTTTATAGGACACGGTCTGCGGCAAGTCGACCGTGCGGCCGTCCACCGTGACGCGCGCGCCGCCGAGCATCTTCACCTTCAGCCCGGTCGCGGTGACGATCACGTCCGCGTCGAGCCGCTGGCCGCTCTTCAGCTTCAGGCCGGTCGGCGTGAAGCGCTCGATCTCGTCGGTGACGATCGAGGCGCGGCCCGCGCGGATCGACTTGAACAGGTCGCCGTTCGGCACGAGGCACACGCGCTGGTCCCACGGCATGTAGCGCGGCGTCAGATGCTTCGCGACGTCGAAGTCGGGGCCGAGCTGCTTGCCGGCCGCGCGGATGATGAACTGCTTCGTCCGCTCGGGCTTGCGGCGCGACACGTTGTACAGGTACATCGTCAGCAGCACGTTCTTCACGCGCACGAGCCGGTGCGCGAGCCGCGACGGCAGCACGCGGCGCAACGCGTTCGCGATCCTGTCGCGCGCGGGCAGCGACACGATGTAGGTCGGCGAGCGCTGCAGCATCGTCACGTGTTTCGCGTCGGTCGCCATCGACGGCACCAGCGTGACGGCCGTCGCGCCGCTGCCGATCACAACCACGCGCCGGTTCGCGTATGACAGGTCCTTCGGCCATTGCTGCGGGTGCACGATGCGGCCTTCGAACGATTCCATGCCGGCCCAGTCGGGCAGGTAGCCGCCGTCGTAGTCGTAGTAGCCACTGCACATGTAGAGGAAGCGGCATGTGTAGACGAGCGTGTCGACCGTCCCGTCCCGCGTGCGCTCGATGTGCACCGTCCAGCGCGCGCGGTTCGAATCCCAGTCCGCCGCGACCACCTTCTGGCCGTAACGAATCGTCTTGTCGATGCCGTACGCGCGTGCCGTGTCGCGGATGTAGTCGAGAATCGTCTGCCCGTCCGAGATCGCCTTGTCGCTGTGCCACGGGCGGAAGCTGTAGCCGAGCGTGAACATGTCGGAATCCGAACGGACGCCGGGATAGCGGAACAGGTCCCAGGTGCCGCCGATCGCATCGCGCGCCTCGACGATCGCGATGCTCGCGTACGGGCAGCGCTTTTTCAGGTGATACGCGGCGCCGATGCCGGACAGGCCGGCGCCGACGATCAGCACGTCGAGGTCGCGGCTGTCGCCGGAGGCGGACGGCGCGTCGCGCCGGTTGGTCGTCGTCGAGCTCATGCCAGGTCCTTGGTCGGTGGGGTCGGGCGTGCGGCCGGGGCGTGGGTGCGTTCCGCCGCGGCGGCGGCCTTCGGACACAGATTGCGTGCGCGTGCGCGCCGCACGTAGCGCAACACCAGCTGCTGGTAGCCGGCGCCGAGCAGGCGCGCGATCCTGTCGAGGCGCCGCGCATCGGCGCCGACCAGCACGCGGCGCGCATTGCGCTCGACGCCGGCGAGAATCTGCCGCGCGGCGTCGTCGGCCGTCGTCGCGTTGATCAGGCGGTTCGCCTGGCGGCGGTGGGTCGCTTCGTCCTGGCCCGTGAGTGCGTGGATGCTGGTATCGACGCGGCTCGCATCGACGATGTTGGTCGCGACGCCGCCCGGATGCACGCAGGTCGCGCTGACCGGCGCGCCGTCGAGTTCGAGCTCCATCCGCAGCGCCTCGGTGAAGCCGCGCACCGCGAACTTGGTCGCGTTGTACGCGCTCTGCGTCGGCATCGCGACGAGCCCGAACAGGCTCGACGTGTTGATCACGTGCCCGTCGCCCGACGCGCGCAGATGCGGCAGGAACGCCTGCGTGCCGTGCACGACGCCCCAGAAGTTGATGCCGACGATCCATTCGAGATCGGCGATGCGCGCGGTCTCGGCGCTCGCGGCCAGCGACACGCCCGCGTTGTTGAAGACCAGATTGACCTTGCCGTGTTGGGCGCGCACGAAATCGGCCCACGCGAACACCGCGTCGCGGTCGGCGACGTCGAGCCGCCGCATGCTCGTGCGCACGCCGTGCTTCCCGCACGCGGCCGCCGTGCCGGCGAGACCGACATCGTTGACGTCGGCGAGCGCGACCTCGCAGCCGCGCCGCGCCAGCTCGACCGCGAGGCTGCGGCCCATGCCGGAACCGGCGCCCGTGATCGCGGCGACCTTGCCGGAAAAACCCTTCATTCGTCGTCCCTCCCGTTCCGCTTGCACTGCGCCGGCGGCGTGCTTATTGTGGTGATGTTCGTCACCACTTTAGTTTTCGGGTGTCCTGATGTCAAATAGCGAAATGGAGAAAGCACTCGAAACGGAAAAACGGGGGCGGGCGTACGGCGGTGTCGCGCCCGAGGTACGGGCCGCCGAGCGGCGCGACGCGCTGATCCGCGCGGCGACGCGCGTGTTCGGCACCGTCGGCTTCCGCAAGGCGACCGTGCGGTCGATCTGCCGGGAAGCGAAGCTCAACGACCGCTATTTCTATGCGGCGTTCGACAGCACGGAGGATCTGCTGCGCTGCACCTACCTGCATCACGCGCAGCAGCTGCACGACGCGGTCGAGCGGGCGGTGGCCGAGCGCGGCGGCGATCTGCGCGAGCGCGTCGACGCGGGGCTCGCCGCATTCTTCAGGTTCCTGCGCGACCCGTGCGCGGCGCGCGTGCTGCTGCTCGAGGTGATGGGCGTGAGCGCGGATACCGACATGACCTACCAGCGGATGCTGATCGACTTCGGCAAGCTGATCATGGCGATCGGCGCGGCGCGCGAAGCCGTGACGCCCGCCGAGCGCACCGAGCAGCGGCTCGTCGGGCTCGCGCTGGTCGGCGCGATGACGAACGTCGGCGCCGCCTGGCTGCTCACCGAGTATCGCGATCCCGAGGCGCAGATGGTGGCGAGTTGCAGGAAAGTGCTGCTGGGCACGTTGCGGGAAGAGGGGTAGCGCCGGGGCCAAGCGCCTGGCGGCGCCCGGAATGAAGGGTCGAAGCCGACTGCGCGCATGGGGTGATTCGATTCGTGTTTCGCCTTGGTGAATGCTTGTGCAATCCGTATCGATAATTATCGGGTGGGGATCGATATTAACAAGGCGCAGAATTTCACGGAATCGTCATTGGCTATATTCATTTTTTGATTTGTCGGTTTGTAAATATCAATAATCGAATTTAAATGAAAATAGCCGGCGCAACGCCAATGAAAATTGACGTCGCGCCGGCACTGCGCGTGAAACGTGTCGCGCTCGCGAAATGCGAGATTACGAGCCCGTGTATGCGCCCCGGGTCCAGCCGTCACCATCCCAGCACCATTCGGTGGTCGCACCCCCGCTGGTCGCGTACACGCGGATGTGCACGGCGCTGCCGGCCAGCCAGCACGTCGCCGACACGTTGTCGCCGGCCTGATTGAACGCACCGGTGTACCAGTTCGAACCGTCGTAGCAGCGCTCGGTGATCTTGTTGCCGTTGGCCGTGTAGACGCGAATCGACGGCGTGCTTCCCCAGGAAATTGCGGCGGTTTGCATGTTCAAACTCCTTGATTGGAATAAGGCGGAGAATTGAAGCGGTTCGGTAAACGCGGTTCGGCGTATTACCGGGAATAAGGTTAGGTGAAAATCTCTAAAATCAATATGGGATTTTTTGTGAATAAATGGCGCGATTAATTCGGCGCGAGAAAATCCGCGGCCGCCGGCGCGGTTTCCGCGATCCGCGCCTTCATCGCGTCGATGAACGCGCGCACCTTTTGCGACGGCAACCGCGTCGACGGATACACCGCATGAATCCCCGCCCGCGCCGAGCGCCAGGCGGGCAGCAGCCGGACGAGCCGGCCGGCCGCGATGTCCTCCGCGATCGAGAAATCCGTCAGGAACCCGAAGCCGCCGCCCGCGAGCGCGATCGCGCGGCAGGCCGTCGCGGTGTTCGACACGACCGGCGCGGTGCAGCGCACCGACGCGTGGCCGCCGCTCGTATCGTCGAGTTCGAGCGTATGCGGGCGTGACGGCGTCGACAGCATCACGAACGGCAGCGCGGCGAGCGCGTCCGGATCGCGCGGCAGGCCATGCCGTGCGACGAACGCGGGGCTCGCCACCACCCATTTCTCGTATTGACCGAGCTGCACCGCGCGATAGTTCGAATCCGCGAGGCGGCCGAGGCGGATCGCGACGTCGAGGTTGTCCGCGACCAGATCGACGACGCGGTCGTTCGCGATCTGTTCGACGTCGAGCCCCGGATGCGCATCGCGCAGCGCGACGATCGCCGGCGCGACGACCAGCGCGCCGTAGTCGATCGGCACGCTCACGCGCAGCGTACCGCGCAACGGTCCCGCGTCGGACGACACCGCGTCGAGCGCGCTTTCGGTCGCGCGCACGATGTCGCGGCACGCGTCGTAGAACGCGCGCCCCGCATCGGTCACGCTCAGCCGCCGCGTGGTGCGGACCAGCAGGTTCGCGCCGACTTCGGATTCGAGGCGCTGCATGTGCGTGCTGACGACCGTCTTCGCGAGGCCGAGCCGCTCGGCTGCGGCCGTCAGCGAGCCGGCATCGACCACCGCGACGAAGATCGCCAGCCGGTTCAAGTTCACGTCGCGCAGATCGGCCATCGTTGATTGTCCTATGGGAAGGGATAATGTTTCAGCGATTATCCGCCTTCTGGATGTGAACGGCGAGCGCTACGCTGCGGGCTGGTCGTCGCCGATTCCCGGCGGCGCGAGATCCAGGAGCCTTTCCATGCCAGCCGCCAGCAAGCCCGCCCGTCCGGTTCGTGTCTATTCGTTCCCGCTGTCCGGGCATGCGCACCGCATCCGGCTGTTCCTGTCGCTGCTCGGGCTGCCGTCCGACATCGTCGACGTCGACCTCGCGGCCGGCGCGCAGCGCGAACCCGCGTTCCTCGCACTCAATCCGCTCGGCCAGGTGCCGGTGATGGACGACGACGGCACCGTGCTCGCCGATTCGAACGCGATCCTCGTCTATCTCGCGAAGCGCTACGGCGACGCGCACTGGCTGCCCAACGATGCGGCAGGCGCGGCGACCGTGCAGCGCTGGCTGTCGTATGCGGCCGGGCCGATCGCATCGGGGCCGGCGGCCGCGCGGCTCGTCACCGTGTTCAACGCGCCGCTCGATCACGACGCGGCCAAGCGCACCGCCGCGAAGATACTCGCCGTGATCGACGGCGAGCTCGCCGGCAAGCCGTTCGCCGCGGGCGCGCAGCCGACGATCGCCGACATCGCCGCCTACACGTACATCGCGCACGCACCGGAAGGCGGCGTGTCGCTCGAACCGTATCCGCACGTGCGGGCGTGGCTCGCGCGCGTCGAGGCGCTGCCGGGCTTCGTCGGCATGCCGACGACCCGTGCCGGCCTGCTCGCCGCCTGACGCGAAGCGCCACGACACGTCTTTACCGGGAGAAACGCGATGACCGCGCCGACCGCCGCCGTACCGGGCTGGGAACTTGACGTTGCGCCTTTTCATGCGGGCGAGCTCGCCGTGCAGCAGCGCGCGGGCGTGACGGAGGCTGCGGGGGCGGCCGGCCGGCGCGGGATCCGGCGCTTCATGCCGGAGCAGCACCGGGCGTTTTTTGCGCAGCTGCCGTTCTTCGTGCTCGGCGGGGTCGACGCGCACGGCCAGCCGTGGGCGGCGCTGCGGGTCGGGATGCCCGGCTTCGTGACGGCGCCGGACGCGCGCACGCTGCACATCGACGGCGATGCGCTGCCCGGCGATCCGCTGGCCGGTGCGTGGCAGCCGGGTGTGCCGCTCGGCGGGCTTGGCATCGAGTTCGACACGCGCCGGCGCAATCGCGTGAACGGCGTCGTGCGTGCGGTCGACGGCGGTGCGCTGACGATCGCGGTCGAGCAGAGCTTCGGCAACTGCGCGAAGTACATCCAGGGTCGCAAACCCACGTTCGCGGCGCGTGAAGGCGATGCGTCCGGCGAGGCCGACGTGTCGGACCGCTTGAGCGACGCGGATCGCGCGCTGCTCGCGCAGGCCGATACGTTCTTCGTCGCGAGTGCGAACACGTCGGCCGATGCGGGCGCCGCGCGCGGCGCGGACGTGTCGCATCGCGGCGGCATGCCGGGCTTCGTGCGCGTCGACGACGCGTGCACGCTGACGACGCCGGATTTCAGCGGCAACCGCTTCTTCAACACGCTCGGCAACCTGCAGCACGATCCGCGCGCGGGGCTGCTGTTCATCGATTTCGACAGCGGCGACGTGCTGTATGTCGCCGCGCGGGCGGAGATCGTGTGGGACGGGCCGCTCGTCGCGTCGTTCGACGGCGCGCAGCGGGTCGTGCGGTTTCATGTGCGCGAAGTGCGGCGCACGCGGGGCGTGTTGCCGTTCCGGTGGTCGGCGCCCGAGCGGGCGCCGCAGTTTGCGGCGATGGCTGAGGGTTCGGCGATCGCGGGTGCGCAGGCGGCATCCGCATCGCCCTCCAGCTGGCGCCCGCTGCGCATCGCGAAGATCGTCGACGAAGCGCGCGCGATTCGCTCGTTTCATTTCGAACCGGCGGACGGTGGCGCGCTGCCGGCCCATGAAGCCGGGCAGCATCTGACGCTGCGCATCGCGCTGCCGGACAGCGAGGCGCCGACGATCCGCAGCTATACGCTCTCCGATGCACCCGACGCATCGCATTACCGGATCACCGTGAAGCGCGAAGGACGCATGTCGGCATGGCTGCACGACCACGCGCATGCCGGGATGACGCTCGATGCGCAGATGCCGCGCGGCCGCTTCACGTTCGACGTCGCGAGCCCGCGTCCGGCGGTGCTGGTGTCCGCCGGCATCGGCATCACGCCGATGTTCGCGATGCTGCGACGCGCGCTGGCGGACGACACGCCGTCGCGCCGCGTCGTGTTCGTGCACGGCGCGCGCGATACGGCCGACCGGCCGTTCGCGGCGGAGCTGACGCGCATCGCGGACGCCGACGCACGCGTGTCGCTGCACTGGTTCGACAGCCGGCCGCAGCGCGACGGCGCGGCGCGGCCGGGCCGCATCGACGTCGCGCAACTGAAGCGCATCCTGCCGTTCGACGACTACGATTTCTACCTGTGCGGGCCGTCCGCGTTCATGCGCGATTTGTACGATGGATTGCGTGCGCTGAACGTGCCGGACGAGCGTATCCGCTTCGAGGCGTTCGGGCCGTCGAGTGTCGTGCGCAGTGCGACCCGCGCGGCGGGAGCGCCGTCGATGGCGAGCGTGCCCGTCGTGTTCCGCCGTTCCGCGCGCGACGCCGCCTGGACGCCTGCCGATGGCACGCTGCTCGAATTCGCGGAAGGTCAGGGCGTGGCGGTGCCGTCCGAATGCCGGTCGGGTTCATGCGGCACGTGTGCGACGCGCGTGCTGTCCGGGGCGGTCGATTACGTGCAGTCGCACGATGCGCCGGTCGAGCCCGGCTGCGCGCTGCTGTGCGTCGCTCAGCCTGCCGAAGGGGCCACGGAGCCGCTGGTGCTCGACCGCTGACGTGCGTGCGGCATGCGGTCGCACAGCGCGTGCTGCGCAAAAAACGCTCGCAACTGCTTCTTTTTCAGGAGGCCTGTCGGATCGACGATAGCGTCAACCGATAGAGGAAAAGGAGCAACATCATGAAACTGTTCAGCATGATCCGGCTGGTTCTGTGGAGTTTCTTCGGCGTACGCAACAGCAAGGCGCACGCGTCCGATCTCGCGAACGTCAACTTCACGCTGCTGCCGTTCGTCGCGATCGTGCTCGCGGTGCTGGTCGGCGCGGTGATCTACGGCGTCGTCCATCTGGTCGTCGATCCGACGGTGACGATGCAGGGGTTCTGAGCGCTCGCCGAATCACGCGGGCCGCCGTGCCCGCGTTCCCGCCTGTCGCCGCCCACTTCGGCCGATTCTCCGGCCGTCAGCCCCGCCCGGGGTAAAATGCGCGCCACGCCGCGATGTCGCGTGCGACGGGCATTCCGCCGTTCCGACGAACGGCGCACGCAAATGCCCGGCGCACGCACCGGGGCGTTCGAAGCGTCCCCTGCATGACAACACCGCGCGACGCAGCCGGCCGCCCGACACGCACCCGATCCCCGGATCGGCGTCCGCGTCGGCGCCTGGCGCGTCACCGGCATCCGATGTCCCATCCTGCGCATTCCCGATCGATCGGCACGCAAGCGGCCGAATCGTGAGATTCGTCAGATTCGTCCGATGAATGTCGTGCCCGGCGACTCGCCGGGACCGTCGCGGGGTCATGCGCGAGGCTGCGCTTCGCGGCGGCATAACGTGTTTCGACAGGGTCGAGTGGCGAGTTTTCCATCCAGAACAATGACGGTGAATAGAACAACAGCGTCGCCCGCACGGCGGCGGCGCGCGAAGGTCGGCGTGGGCGTCGGTCTCGGCATCACGCTTTTCGCGGCGCAGGCCGCCGCGGCACAGGGCGACGCGCCGGCTCCCGAAGCCGATGCGGCCGCCAGCGCGACGCTGCCGGCGATCGCGGTCAGCGGCGAGCGCGGCGGCGCGTTTCGCGCGCGCGAAGCGTCGGTCGCGGGGCTCGACGACGCGCCGCTGCGTGACACGCCGGCCTCCGTCAGCGTCGTCACGCGCGCGCAGCTCGACGACCAGCAGGCAAAGCGCCTGAGCGACGTGGTGCGCAACGATGCGTCGGTCGTCAACGACTACGCGCCCGTCGGCTACTTCGAAGGCTTCGCGATTCGCGGTTTCCCGGTGGATCTCGCGAGCGCGATCCGGATCGACGGGCTGACGGTGTCCGGCGAGCAGAACGTGCCGCTCGAGAACAAGGAGCGCGTCGAGATCCTGAAGGGGCTGGCCGGCATCGACAGCGGCGTGGTCGCGCCGGGCGGCGTGATCAACTTCGTGACGAAGCGCTCGGCGAACGTCGCGAGCGTGACGACCGGCGTCGACAGCCGCGGCTCGACCTCGGCGGCCGTCGATCTCGGCCGCCGCTTCGGCCCCGACCATCAGTTCGGCTTCCGGATCAATGCCGCGAAGGAGAACATGCACTCGTACATCGACGGCACGAACGGACGGCGCACGTTCGGCTCGATCGCCGCCGACTGGGACATCAGCCCGCGCGCGAGCCTGCAGCTCAACGCGGAATTCCAGCAGTGGATCCAGCGTTCCGCACCCGGTTACCAGTTGCTCGGCGGCACCGTCGTGCCGTCCGTCAACACGACGTCGAAGGCGCTCGGCACGCAGCCGTGGGCGAAGCCGGTGACGACCGAGGCGCTGAACCTGAACGCGCGCTTCGACTACCGGTTCAACGACGACTGGAATGCCTACATCGCCGCGGGCCGCAGCCGCACGATGATCGACGACAACAGCGCGTTCGCGTACGGCTGCTATTACGCGCCGAGCTGCGCGGCCGGCGCGACGTCGCCGTTCTTCTTCGGTGCGAACGGCGACTACGACGTGTACGACTTCCGCAGCCCCGGCGAATACCGCCGCAACGACGACCTGCGCGCGGTGACGACGGGCAAGTTCGCGACGGGCCCGCTGCGCCACGAGCTGACGCTCGGCGTGAGCGTGCAGCGCCGCGTCGTGCACATGGCGAACGCCGTGTACGACTACGTCGGCAGCGAGAACATCTACGGGCCCGACGTCGCGTTCGCGCCGTCGCCGAACACGGCCGGGCCGTCGTATCCGCAGCTCGATTCGTGGCAGTACGGCGTGTTCGGGCTCGACCGCATCAGCATCGGCGAGCATTGGCAGGTGCTCGCGGGCGGCAAGGAAGTGCTGCTGCGCCAGCGCAGCTGGGACAGCCTCGACGGCGACGCGACGCACACCGACCGTTCGGTGTTCCTGCCGCAGGTCGCGCTCGTCTACAAGCCGGTGAACGTGCTGTCGCTGTACGCGTCGTACAGCAAGGCGTTGTCGCTCGGCGACCAGGCACCGGTGCGCGCGACCAACGCGTATGCGTTCCTGCCGCCGGTCGAATCGCACCAGTTCGAGCTCGGCGCGAAATACGACTGGCTCGACCGGCTCAGCCTGACGGCCGCCGTGTTCTCGATCAGCAAGCCGTTCCAGTTCGCCGATCCCGATGCGTCCGGCACGAGCTACACCTTCGTGCAGCGCGGCACGCAGCGCCACCAGGGGATCGAGCTCGGCGCGGCCGGGCGGCTCACCGAGCGGCTGTCGCTGACGGCCAGCGTCGCGGCGATTCGTGCGCGCGCGTACGATTCGGGTTCGCCGGCGTACGAAGGGCACCAGATCATCAACGTGCCGGCGCTGCGCGCGTCGCTGTACGCCGATTACGCGGTGCCGGGCGTCGCGGGCCTGAACATGCTGGGCGGCGTCGAGTACAGCGGGGGCCGCAACGCGAACGAAGAGGGCACCGCGCGCGTGCCGTCGTGGTTCGTGTTCAATCTCGGCGCGCGCTATACGACGAAGATCGGCGGCCATCGCACGGTGCTGCGCGTATCGGTGGACAACCTGTTCAACAAGTTCTACTGGCGCGACGCGGGCGAGCAGCAGGGCGACGCGTACCTGTTCCCGGGCGCGCCGCGCACCGCGCGCGTGTCGCTGACCTATGATTTCTGATCGACCGGATCCGGCTGCGTGACACGCGGCCCCGGCAGCTAACCAGGAGAGCACGGACGATGTCCCCACTCGAAATCGCCGGCGTGATCGTCAGCGCGCTCGCGATCTGGCTGACCGCGAAGCGGCGCATGCTGTGCTGGCCGGTCGGGCTCGCGTCGGTCGCGCTGTACGGCTGGATCTTCTTCGATGCGAAGCTGTATTCCGACATGCTGCTGCAGGGCGCGTTCGCCGTGCTGCAGGTGTACGGCTGGCGCCGCTGGATCGCGCAGCGTACGCTGGAGGCGAACGGCGGCGCGGCGCCGGCAGGCGACGTCGCGCCCGTCGCCGGCGTGCGGCCACGGCAGATGCTGCCCGACCTGATGGCGGCCGTCGTCGGCAGCGCGCTGCTCGGCGGGATGATGGCGCGCTGGACCGACGCGGCGCTGCCGTTCGTCGATGCGTCGCTGACCGCGTTCAGCCTCGTCGCGCAATACTGGACCGCGCGGCGCTACATCGCGTCGTGGGGGCTGTGGATCGTCGTGAACGTCGTGTACGTCGGGATGTTCGTGTTCAAGGAACTGTATCTGACGGCCGGACTCTACGCGCTGTTCATCGCGCTCGCCGTCATCGGCTGGCGCGACTGGAGCCGCACGGCCGACGCGCTGCGCGCGAGCGCGAACCCGGCGGGCTGATTCGCAGGCCGATTCAACTACGGAGCTACGTCGTTCATGTCATTTCCACTCGAGCCGGACGGGCCGCTATCGCCGGACGTCGCACCGCCGCAGTTCGGTGTCGACGGCGAGCAGGCCGAACGCGACTGGCCGCTGATGACGCACGACGAGGTTGCGGCGCTGCTCGCGCGCATCGACGGCGCCGGCGAACCGGCGCGGCTGACCTGGCACAGTCCGCGGCAGTTCGCGGCGGCCACGCTGGTGCGGATGACGGACGGGCGCGCACTGTTCGTCAAGCGTCATCACGTGAGCCTGCGCGACGTCGCGGGGCTCGAGGAAGAGCATCGTTTCATTGCGCATCTGCGCGCGCGCGGGATGCCGGTGGTGGACGTGCTGGCCGATCGCAACGGCGCGACGGCCTTTGCGTGCGGCGACTGGACGTACGAGGTGCATGTGGTCGCGCCCGGCGTCGACGCGTATCGCGGCGTGATGTCGTGGCAGCCGTTCACGCATTCCTCGCACGCTTACGCGGCCGGCCGCGCGCTGGCCGAGCTGCATCGCGCGTCGGCCGGTTACGACGCGCCGGTGCGGCCCGTGCGCACGCTGCTGTCGAGTTTCCGCGTGCTGTTGTCCAGCGATCTGGCGGGCGCGCTCGAACGCTGGGTCGACGCGCAGCCGCTGCTGGTGCGCGCGCTCGGCACGCGCGACTGGCGCGGCGATGTCGCGGATGCGATCGGCCCGTATCACGCGCGCCTCGTGCCGCTGCTGCCCGCGCTGCCGCCGCTGTGGACGCACGGCGACTGGCATGCGTCGAACCTGCTGTGGACCGGCGCCGGCCCCGGCGCGCAGGTGCGCACCGTGCTCGACTTCGGCCTGTCCGATCGCACCTGCGCGGTGATGGACGTCGCGCTTGCGATCGAGCGCAACACGGTCGACTGGATGGCGCCACCCGATGCGCGTCGCATCGAATACGCGCACATCGATGCGCTGCTCGACGGCTACGAATCGCTCGAACCGTTGAGCGACGACGCGTATGCGGCGCTGGTCGCGATGCTGCCGATCGTGCATACGGAGTTCGCGCTGTCGGAGGTCGCGTATTTCGGGTGCATCATCGACGCCCCGGCGATCGTCGATGTCGCGTACGACGGTTATCTGATCGGACACGCGCGCTGGTTCGGTGAACGCGACGGGCGGCAATTGCTCGACTGGCTGGTGCAACGCCGGCGTGCGAAGCGGGGCAGCGTGTAACGCGCGTGCCGGACCTCTCCAGGGCACGCGTGTCGACTGCCCGAACTTCATCTTCCTGCCGTGCGGCGGTCGCGTCGCACCTTCACTGAACCTGCCTGACCGCCGGCGCGGGACGCTGTTTTCGCAGGACGCTGCCCGGGATCGCCGCACCAGCGCACGTACCTGACCGGCATCAGCGGGTCGCGAGGCTGTCGTGATTGTCGGCCTGCGGCGTCTTCTCGCCGGCATGCATCGAAATCACGTGGAGTTCCTTGTTGCGCGCGATCATCTCGCTGGTCGGCGGGTACTGCGTCTTGCTCGTCGGCACCACACCGTCGTGTTGCGCCTGCTTCAGTTCGTTGATGACTTCCGTGCGGGTCTTGCCCTGCGTTTGCGTTTGTGCGAACGCGGCTTGCGTGGTGATGCCGAGCGACAGCATGGCGGTGACGAACAGGGCCGTGAGTCTTGTCGTTTTCATGGAGCTCTCCTTGATGAGGCCGCCGGGTGGCGATCCATGCATTCAGTATGCGAAAGCAGCCGGGCGTGACCGTGATCGGAAGATGAAAAGTGCGTCAGATTGCGCGATGGCGCGTGTGACGCAATCGTCATGTTCGGGTCATGCATGCGACGGGAGCAAAGCGGAACATGCAGTCAACCAGCGGTGGACATGTCGGGCGCATTGCCACCGATAGGCGATCCGGCCGCTGGCATGCGCATCGTTCGCCGCGAGAGTCTCGACAGCGGACGAGCCTGTCACGACGCTTCCATTCGTTCGCCAAATGAATCGCCTGTCTGTCCGCTCGTCGCGCCTCGTCATGCTGGTCATCCCGCTTCTCGTCTCGCTTCTCGCAGGCTGCGCATCCGTGCGCCCAGGCACCGGGCCGGCCGCATCGACCGGCGTGGCAAAAGCAAAGCCCGTTGCCGCCGAGTTGATGCCGGGCGAGCAGATCGACTACTCGGGGCATCGCTGCGGCAATCCGAACCTGTACGTGAAGACGCATCCGTGCCTGTTTCCGCAGCGCGACGTCGCGCGCTGAATAGCGTGGCCTCGGCCTCGTGAAAGACCATGCAAAAAAGTTCTTCGTGGATTTCCGTAGACGTTGCTTGCCGACCCGGAGCGGCCCGTCGGATTTGTCGGTAGCGGCCACTCGCCACGGTTTCGGGATGTGGTGTGGTATCCGTAGGGACACGACCACCTGCGCCCATCGGGACAAAATCCTCAAGTCCCCAGGCACAGTCTTGCCCGAGAAAGTTTCGCCAAGTCGGGGGAGTAAGCTGAGCCACCGAAAACTCCCGCACACCGATCTGCCTCGATTCCGACTGGCGCCGTGTTGGTCAGAGCGATGCGTCTGGCGGAAAATCTTCATAAGACTTCGGGGCATAGCCCCAGACTCTGGCGACGCCGCCTCTCGCCTCAAATTCGAAACCTATTTCCGCGAGCTTACTCAAAACAAGCGCTGAGTGATCGATGGGCTCGTGCCTGACCGAAGCCGGCTCATGCAATCCGATATCAATCCACTCAACTCCCACGAATGGAAACGGCAGGTGGTAGAACCACTCGACATCCCATCTCGATACATGGCCATTGACCCACTTTGAACGGTAGGAAGGTCGCCATCCGTCCAGACCGCGCATGAAAGAAATCAGCTCGTTCCACTTTGTGTCATTGCTCAGCGCCCCTGCAAACTTGTTGCGCACCTGGGATAGAATTTTTGCCTTGTTGATGCCACGTGGCACGGCATCAGCCATAGGAAGCTCTGATTGCATTTACTCACCTGTGTCAATCGCCCGGGATGCGATACGCTTTCTCACGATTATCGACTACCGAAGCACTGGGTCGAGTGGCCGAAACTTGCCGGCAGGTGGCCCAAAGCGGAGGCCGTAGCCGGCCTGCTTGCCGCCCGATGTAGTCGGGCGCCTGCCGACCCGAAGCGGTCTTCCGGGGAACCCGATAGCGGACGTACGTCGGTAACAATTGCGACTCTCGCTCAATCTGAACTTGCACCGATGAAAATCGTGGCATTCGAAGCACTTCGGAATATAAAGGAAAAGTCCCAAAAGACTGGATAGAACGGATGCCCTGCCTTAAGTGCGAACGCTTCGACACTTGTTGCCTTCGCCATCAAAAGACGCAATTCCAACAAAAGCTCGCCCAGCATTCCCGCTAGAACCTCCGATTCGAGAGCTTCTTTTGACGGTCCTGCCGAATTGTCGCCGGCATAGAGAAGACTGAATTTTACTGTATCGACGACCGACTCAACACCTACCTCCACGACATCAACTACGATTGCTCCTTCACCAAGCGCAGTCGAGATTAACTCGGCAGATTGATGAAGATTGGCGGCCGCAACCGTGTACGCCTTAAGAAACACACAGTAATTCAAACCACCGCCCCAAAGCTCTTCTGAAATTTTGTCCAATAGTACCTGATTCATAGGCGTCCCGTAGCGACACGATTACCGTCGACAAACTCTAGTCCCGGTTAAAAAATATCGAATGTCGTGTGGCGTATCGGCGATGATGACGCGCCAGCCTTCCGTCCTTACATGGCTCGACCGGAGCGGCCTCTCGATTCACTTGAAAGCGGTCGTTGGGTGTGGCGTTAGTCGAAATCGATTCTAAAAGCACACTCGTCTTCGTACTGCTGTTTGAGATCGATCAGAACTGAATTCAAGAGTGCGGTCGCCAACGCAAATTTCAGTTCCGGGGCGACGCCGTCAAGATGAAAGGAAAAGCTCCACCCCGATGACGTATCAACCCAAGACATGAATAGATCATCGCAGCCGGTTTTCCAAAACTGAACGTTCTTAATCGTTCCCGTAGATGCTTCATCGCTGATCTTGTCGAGGGGAATCGGGATCTGTTCGCCCTCGTCGCTCCAGTGCGTAATTTGTCTGCTTTCGGGATTGAGAAGCAGAAATCCTAGAGGCTGAAGCATCGCCTCGATAAAGCGAAAAGCGTCCGGAAACGGCCTCTTCAGCAATACTGTCAATATGGGCTTCGCCATGGTGATAGCTAAATAAAACGTTGGTCGATCGCAGCCTAGTTGCAAGGGGGGACTGCTTTGCGCAGCGTCCATCATAGTTGATTGTTGACGCCTCTAATGAAGGTATCGAGCGCCCTTTCTTGGCCGAACGCCGACGTTCCTCCCCAGCGTTCCTCCGTAATCCGCGATGAACCAAAAAGAAGCCCGGCACTTCACGTGTCCGGGCCTAACGCGTGTTCGTGCCGTGCGGCAGCGAATCGCTTGCGTGGGTGTAACGGGCATTGCCCGTCACGTTGTCGATCGTATCGAAGCGACCCATCGCGAAGCTGATCGGAACATGAAATTTTTGTCATGCAGGGGCGAATGCGTCGCGGTGCGACTCGCGCGATTCGTCTTCGACCGGTGACGCAACCGTCGTCGCACAATCATGCTCTCACGGGCGCGCGCCATGCGGCAGCGGTTCGGGCTCGAACACCTTGAAGCCGCTGCGCGTTCAAGACAAAGCGGGCGTGTCCGCACGCCCGCGTCGGGTCACACCTGCGCGAGCGCCTGGTCGAGGTCGGCGAGCAGGTCGTCGATATGCTCGATGCCGATCGACAGACGCACGGTTTCCTCCTTCACGCCGGCCTTCGCGAGTTCGGCGGGCGATAGCTGGCGGTGCGTCGTCGAGGCCGGGTGCGTTGCGAGCGACTTCGTGTCGCCGATGTTGACGAGCCGCGTGAACAGCTTCAGCGCGTCCTGGAACTTCGCGCCGCCGTCACGGCCGCCCTTCACGCCGAAGGTCAGGATGCCGGGCGCGCGGCCCGACAGGTAGCGCGCGACGAGCGGATGGTCGGGGTGATCGGGCAGTCCCGCGTAGTTCACCCATTCGACGTGTTCATGGCTTGCGAGATGCTGCGCGATCTTCAGCGCGTTGTCGCTGATGCGCTCGACGCGCAGCGCGAGCGTCTCGATGCCCTGCAGGATCTGGAACGCGTTGAACGGCGAGATCGCCGCGCCCATGTTGCGCAGCGGCACGACGCGCGCGCGGCCGATATAGGCAGCCGGCCCGAACGCTTCCGTATAGACGACGCCGTGATAGCTGACGTCGGGCTCGTTGAGCCGCTTGAAGCGGTCCGCATGCTGCGTCCACGGGAACTTGCCCGAATCGACGATCGCGCCGCCAAGGCTCGTGCCGTGGCCGCCGAGATACTTCGTCAGCGAGTGCACGACGATGTCCGCGCCATGTTCGAACGGGCGCAGCAGGTACGGCGACGGCACCGTGTTGTCGACGATCAGCGGGATCCCGTGGCGATGTGCGATGTCGGCGAGCGCGGCGATGTCGGTCACGTTGCCCAGCGGGTTGCCGACCGATTCCGCGAAGATCGCCTTCGTGCGCGCGTCGATCAGCGGCTCGAACGATGCGGGGTCGCGCGGATCGGCGAAGCGCGTCGTGATCCCGTATTGCGGCAGCGTATGCGCGAACAGGTTGTAGGTGCCGCCGTACAGCGAACTGGCGGACACGATGTTGTCGCCGGCTTCCGCGATCGTCTGGATCGCGTACGTGACGGCCGCCTGGCCCGACGCGAGCGCGAGTGCGCCGATGCCGCCCTCGAGCGCGGCGATCCGCTGCTCGAGCACGTCCGTCGTCGGGTTCATGATGCGCGTGTAGATGTTGCCCTGGACCTTCAGGTCGAACAGGTCCGCGCCGTGCTGCGTGTCGTCGAATGCGTACGCAACGGTCTGGTAGATCGGCACCGCGACCGCGCGCGTGGTCGGGTCGGGGCGATAGCCGCCGTGCACGGCGATGGTTTCGAGGCGCCAGTTCGAAGAGGCCTGATCGGTCATGGGTGCTCCATCTGTTGTTGTGGTGGTCGAGCGATTATAGGAGGACGTGCGCGGCTACCCTTAGAACGAATGGTTTGTTGCTTATGGCGACGCGGTGCATAAAATGCCTTTTCCGCAAACAAGGGGTGCGCGATGAATCAGGACCGTTGGAACCAGGTGGATGCGTATTTTTCCGCGACGCTCGTGCCGTCCGACGACGTGCTCGACGCCGCGCTCGCGGCGAGCGACGCGGCCGGGCTGCCCGCGATCAACGTCGCGCCGAACCAGGGCAAGCTGCTGCAACTGCTCGCGACGATCCGCGGCGCGCGCCGGATTCTCGAGATCGGCACGCTCGGCGGCTACAGCACGATCTGGCTCGCGCGCGCGTTGCCGCCGGGCGGCACGCTCGTGACGCTCGAACTGAACCCCGAGCATGCGAAGGTTGCGACGCGGAACATCGCGCGTGCCGGGTTCGCGGAAGTCGTGACGGTGGTGGTCGGCAGCGCGAAGGACAGCCTCGCGCGGCTCGTCGATGCGGGTGAAGCGCCGTTCGATTTCATCTTCATCGATGCCGACAAGGACAGCAACCCGGTCTATCTCGACGCGGCGCTGAAGCTGTCGCGGCCCGGCACGGTGATCGTCGTCGACAACGTCGTGCGCGGCGGGCGCGTGGCCGATCCGGACAATCGCGAGCCCGACGTGGTCGGCGTGCGCGACGGGTTCGCGCGTCTCGTGGCCGACCCGAACCTCACGACGACGGCCGTGCAGACGGTCGGGCAGAAGGGGTGGGACGGGTTCTCGATCTCGATCGTCGGCGGGTGATGTGGTGCTGCGTGACGTCGCAAGGGCATGCACTCCGCTAGCCCTTGGCCGGATCCGTATCGCTGCACTGGTCGGGATCGTCGCGCAGCAGGATCCGGCGGATCGTGCCGTGATCGTAGAACGGCACTTCCGGGCAGAACTTCCGGCCCGCCCGCGTTTGCGCCGGCTTCCATTTGACAGCTTCCGTGCGGACGCGCGTCGGTGCGTGACCGGCAGGAGCCGCCTTCCAGATATCGATGTACGTGCGCGCGAGGAACGGTGAATCGTCAGCTTCGCAGTCCTTCGGAGCGGGCAGAGTGGAGCGCAGGATGCCGGAAGCGGTTCGCTCGATGCGTTGCGGGAATGCGATGAAGCCGTCTCCGTAGTCGGGCACCATATAGCAATAGCGACGCGTGTTCCCATCGAGCACAGGCAGCAGATAGCTGGTGGCCGAGTCGATTTCCTTCACATCGTTGCCCTGCCAGCGGTAGGTCGTCACGCCGTGCTCGGCGGCACTCGCGCGCCAACTCGCCCAGATGATCCGGTGTACGGGATCGAACGACGGTGAGGTGATCGCCTGCAGTTTAGGCGGTGCATCGACGAAGCGCCGCGTCTTCGGGTTGAAAATCCACGTCTGGTACGGAATGTTCGGGCCGGCGCCCATCGACTGCGCGAGCATCAGGTCGGGCCAGCCGTCGAAGTTCACGTCGTCGGATTCGGGCGTGAAAATGCCGCAGGTGCCTTGTGAATCGGTCTCGAGCGTTTGCACGAGGCGAGCGTGATCGTAGAGCCGAATCGCCGTGACGTGCGGGGTGTCGTCGCACGACCCATCGCCCGGCAGTGCATTGGCGACGAGGCGGACGTCATAAGGGAATCGCTTGCCATCGTGCTTTCTGGCGAGCGACACGGGAAGCGTGCGTTTGCCGTCCGGCGAGGTCCACGTGCCCGATGCCGTCTCGACGAAGCGGTCCATCTTCCACGTACCCGTGACGCGATCGGGATCTGATACGGCGCCGATGTCGCGCTCCGACAGCGACGCTCCCTGCGGGCCGAACGATCCCTTCAGCGACAGGCGATAGCGTGTGTCCGCCGCGCACGGCGCATAGCAGTACGTGCCTGTCAGCGTGTCGGCCACACGCGACAGTGCAACCTCGATATGCCGGTTGCCGAGCGTGCCGGCCCACGCATCGGACCACACCGGGAATTCGACCGTGGACTCGGCGCGCGCAGCCGTCGATGCGGTCGCGGCGCTTGCGGGCGGGCACGCCAACAGGATGGAGACGGACGCGAGCAAAATCGCGTCGACGCGTCGACGCACCGGCGCGAGGGAGGACGGTTGCATGGCTCGAAGCCTCGGGATTGTTGTTGATTGCCGGCCTGGATGCCGCGACGCGTTGGCGTCAAGGGCGTGTATTCGTCGAACCGGCCGTGCGATACAGCCGTGGCCACTGATCCTGGAACAACCCGTTGCAGGCGCCGTGCATCGCGACGTCGTTCAGCACGAAGCGCCGGCCGTCGAACACCCACGACGCGCTCGATCCGCAATCGCCGGCACTGCGCACGCGGTCGAGGCTCGACAGCATCGCACGCGCGGGATCGTAGCTTGCTTCGGTCAGCTGATTCGTGGATGACGCCGGATCGAGCCCCGCGCTCGCGTGCTCGCCGAAATCCAGCGGCGTCGGCGCGTACGGCGCGCTGCGATGCACGCGATACCAGAGGTCCGTATGGTTGTACGCGCTGCTCGTCTGGCACGGGATCGACACGATCGCGTCGGTGGCCGAGATCGCGATGGCCGACGCCATCTTGCGGCGCTCTTGCGCCGACATTTCGTCGCCGGCATCGGCCACGCAACGCTTCACGTTGCCGCTGAATTTGTCGAACACGGCGTCGACGAGCGGGCGTTGTTCGGCGGCCGTGAGGTCGGCCACACGCGGTGCGGGAACGGGCGCGGGCGGCAACGCCGGCGCGGCGGGCACCGACGACGCGGGCCGCGTGCCCTTGCGCAGCAGCGCGGTGACCGTGCCGATGCGGCCCTGCGTGTCGTCGATCAGCAGCAGGGCGGCGTTGAGCCCCGACAGCGAGACGCGCGGTGTGCGCGCGGCGGCCGGGTCGCCGAAACTGACCATCTGCGCGTTGTGCGACATGGTCAACCATGCGTCGACGGTCGTCGGGTCGCTGGTGTGGATACGGAACGGATAGACGTCGCCATCTTCGTTGCCCGTCCTGGCGACGGCGTGCCACTCGGCCGGCATCGCGTCGAACGGCTGGCCGTCCGCGCGTGCGGTGCGCAGGTCGAGCGGTGCCGATGCGAAGATTTCCAGCGACGCTCGCGCATCGGCGCCGGCATCGCGCGTGAGTCGCACGATCATGCTGGTGCGCGTGTCGTCGATGTCGTCGTTGCCGCCTTCGGCGACACAGCGGTTCGCGTTGTCGCAAACGACTGACCAGTTCTTGAAGTCGCGCGCGACCGAATGCTGCGCGGGATCGCGCGCGGCGGCGGAGAGCGACGCGGTGAGCAGGGTGACGACGACGGCAAGCGGGAGATGACGAAACATGACGGTTCGTATCGGCGGTGACGGGGCGAAGGACGGATGTCCGGTTGCACGTGCATCGCGAGTGCGCGATGCGGATCGGGCGCGGGCGGACGGCATCAAGTATACCGCCGCAACGATGACGATTCGTGTGACGGTTGTCGAAGAGCGCGTGGATCGCGGGGCGGTGACGCGAAGCCCCGGCCGCGGCTGCGCGATTCGCAGGCGAACGGCATGCTCACGTGATGGCGTCGCTCGACGTCCTCCAGCTCCGTCATCACGCGCGCCGCGCTATCCCTTCACGCACACCACCTGACGCAGCGTGTGCACCACTTCGACGAGGCTGCGCTGTGCGGCCATCACCGCATCGATGTCCTTGTAGGCCATCGGAATTTCGTCGACGACGCCCGCGTCCTTCCGGCATTCGACGCCGCGCGTCGCCTTCACCTGGTCGTCGACCGTGAAGCGGCGCTTCGCCTCGGTCCGGCTCATCGCGCGGCCGGCGCCGTGGCTGCACGAACAGAAGCTTTCCGGATTGCCGAGCCCGCGCACGATGAAGCTCTTCGCGCCCATCGAGCCCGGAATGATCCCGAGCTGCCCCTTCTGCGCGGACACCGCGCCCTTGCGGGTCACGAGCACGTCCTCGCCGAAGTGGCGTTCGCGCTGCACGTAGTTGTGGTGGCAGTTCACCGCGTGTTCGTCGACCGAGAACGGCTTCGCGATCACGCCGCGCGCCGCGCCGATCACCGCATCCATCATGGCCTGCCGGTTGCGGCGTGCGTAGTCCTGCGCCCAGCCGACCGCTTCGACGTAATCGTCGAAGTGCCGGCTGCCCTCGGTGAAATACGCGAGGTTGCGATCCGGCAGGTTCGCGATGTGCTGCCGCATGTCGGCCTGCGCGAGTTCGATGAACAGGCTGCCGATCGCGTTGCCGACGCCGCGCGAGCCGCTGTGCAGCATGAACCACACGTGATCCGCTTCGTCGATGCACACCTCGATGAAGTGGTTGCCCGTGCCGAGCGTGCCCAGATGTGCGTAGTGGTTCGTCTTTTCCAGCTTCGGATATTTATCGACGATGCGCTTGAAACCCGGCAGCAGTGACTTCCACGACTCGGTCACGGCGGCCGGCGTGCGGTCGCCCCATGCCCCCGGATCGCGACGGCCCGGCGCGCGACCGTGCGGCACCGCGCGTTCGATCGCGCTGCGCAGCCCGCCGAGCGAGTCCGGCAGGTCCGCGGCGGTGAGCGTCGTGCGCGCGGCCATCATCCCGCAGCCGATGTCGACGCCGACCGCGGCCGGGATGATCGCGCCCTTCGTCGGGATCACGCTGCCGATCGTCGAGCCCTTGCCGAGGTGGACGTCCGGCATTACCGCGACGTGCCTGAAAATGAACGGCATCTGCGCGGTGTTGCGCAATTGTGCGCGCGCGTCGTCCTCGACCGCGACGCCTTGTGTCCACATCTTCACCGGCTTGCCGTTCGCCAGTTCCATCACCTGAAAATCGTCGTTACTCATTTGCATCACCCTTCATTCGTCCGGCGCGGCTTGGTCGATCCGTTCCGCGACGCGCCCGAGCGTTTCCAGCTCCTTGAGCCGCAGCGCGGTCGGGTCATCTTCCATCACCTTCGCGGTGTTCAGCGCTTCCCCATATTCTTGTCTTTTTCTTCAACGGCCGCCGGGCGACACACATCGCACGGATCGGGGTCCGACGCGATCGGGTGGGCGGCGCGTGGATTCGGCGCGGCCGCACGCTGTGACGCATCCTGCATCGCGTTGTCGTGCGGCGTGCCGTCCGGTCGAGCCGGCCCGATATTCGACCGCTCACACGCGGCAGATCGCGATGATCTCCGCGCTGGCCGCGTCGTCGAACGGCGCGCCGTGCCAGTCGCCGCACCAGTCCGCCGACGAGAAACCGGCGGCCGCGACCCGCGCCTGGAGTTCGCTTTGCGCGATGAAGCGCAGCCGGCTCGCGTTGTTCACCTGCGTGTCGTCACGGTGAAAGCGGTAGACCGTGTCGAACGACAGGATCGGCCCGTCGACCGCGGTCACCGCGTGGTGCAGCTCCACGATGCCGAATTCGGGCGAATCGATACGGGATACGGACGCCTGCGGTGTCCACGCACGCCACGGCTCGACACGCGGGTTGCGGGTTTCGAACAGGAAGCGGCCACCGTCGGCCAGCACGCGCCGCACGCCGCGCAGCGTCGCGTCGATGTCCGCGTCGGTCAGCAGGCACTGGAACGCGTGCCCGGTCATCACGACGGCGTCGAATGGCGCGCCGCGCGGCAGGCTGTCGAGGCCGCACGCGAACCAGCGCACGGCGTCGGCGCCCGGCTGGCGTCGCGCATGGCCGATCATCGCGGGCGCAGGATCGATCGCGACGACGTCGTGTCCGGCCGACGCAAGCCGCCGCGCGAACGTGCCGGTGCCGCAGCCGAGATCGAGGATCCGTTGCCGCGCGGCGCCGATGCGCGAGGCATAGAACGCGAAGTCGCGATCACCGGCGTTGAACCGGTCGTAGACCGCGACGAGGCGCGGGTCGGTATAGAGGCGTTCGCCGGCAGGCGCGGCGCCGGACGTCATGCGAAACGCGCGGGTCAGCGCTGCTGCACCGCGACCCGCAGCCCGAGCGCGATGAAGATCGAGCCGATGATCTTCCCCTGCCAGCGCGTGAGCCATGCGAGCCGCTTCACGACGCGCCCGAGCGGGCGGATCGAGCACGCGATCAGCGTCGTGTAGAGCGAGCTCAGGACGACGAAGATCAGCCCGAGCACCGCGAACTGCACGAACGTCGAGCCGCGTTCCGGATGCACGAACTGCGGCATGAACGCGAGAAAGAACAGCGCGGTCTTCGGGTTCAGCATTTCGGCGGGAATCGCCTGCAGGTACGCCTTCAGCGGCGTGACGGCCGACACCTTCGGCAGCGACGGATCCGACGGGCGGTCGAGCAGCGCACGCACGCCGAGGTAGATCAGGTACGCGGCGCCGACCAGCTTCACGACGTTGAACGCGAGCGCCGACGTCATCAGCAGCGCCGACAGCCCGACGGCCGCGAACAGCGTATGCACGAAATCGCCGCTCGCGACGCCGAGACCGGTCAGGATGCCGGTCTTGCGGCCGCCCTGCACGGTGCGGCTCAGCACGAGCAGCACGGCGGGGCCCGGGATCAGGAACAGGCCCAGAACGACGGCCGTGAAGGTGGTCAGCGTGGTCAGGTCGAACATGGCGGCTCCAGCAAGGTGGGCGCAGCGGCGGGGGAGGATCGACGCATTGTATTCGGTTCGCCGCGCAGCTGCCGGCGGCGCGGAACCCTGTCAGATGCCCGCGAGGCGAAACGCGTCGGCCATGCGCTCCTGTTCCCGCGCAGACAGCGCGAGTCGTGTCGCGAGCGTGCGCCATTGGCCGACGACGTCGCGGAAGTCGTCGATGATCTCGTCCGCATCCTTCAGGCTCAGCCGAAAATATTCACATACCTCGCGGGCGAGTTCGAGGTTCAGCGCGTTGTCGGCTTCCGTGATGTTGAGCTTGAGGCCCTCGGCTATGGCAACGGGATTCATGTCGTAGGCTGCGGAGAGTCGCCAGCCCGTACCGGGTTCGAGAATGAATCCGTGATTGCGAAGATGATCGTCTGTATTCGAGACGAGAAGGTTGAAGACGATCCGGGTCCATAGTTCGCGCAGGTCGGCATTCGGTTGCGCGCCGTGTCGCATGAGGACTTCCGCCAGTTCCAGGTAGCTGACGCCGGTGGATGCATCATCGCCGTCGACATGGCCGGTCATCGTCATGGCCGATGCAAAATGCAGCCGGCCACCATCGGGAGTCCGATCGAAGCGTCGCACCAGGAAGCAGTGATAGTCGCTGGCGAATTTTCGCGCTTCGGCGTGGGCGACGTTCAGGCCGCAGCCGACCGCCAGTGCATTGACGACCATTTCCCAGCCGCCTACGTCGTAGTCGTCTCGCGCGCTCGGGAACTTCGCGATATACAGATGCCCGCGATCGTCGGCCACGCTGGCTTTCGGTCTTGCGCCACCGAGCGAGCCTCCGGGCGCGATGAGCATCGATAGCCAATCGCGACCGTCCGGGGCGATGTTGTCGACGTCTTCCTCCAGTGCCCGACTGGCTTGCTCCAGTTCGTGAATTTCGGCAAACGGTGGTGCGGCGAGATCGATACGGTCATCGAGAAATTCCCCAGCGTCGTCGAGCTTGTAGCGCAATGCACCGACCCGATAGAGATCATGGACGCCGAGCAGGTAGTCCGACTCATGGAGTCGCGTGCCCTTCGGTCGAAGACCTGCACGAATGTCGCGCTCCAGCCGGCGATCCATCAGCATGCGGCCCCACCGATCGGGGCTCGAATCGGCGAACGCGCCGAACGCGTTCCGTGGCGGAAGTGGATATTGCGGCCCTTCGAAGAGGCCGATTCCGGGGTCGAGCTGCACGCCGGCAAGCTCGGGCGAAGCCAGCGCAGCCGCGTCGTACCGGAATTCGAACCGTTCGCTGGCACGTGTCTGTCGACCGTGCAGAAGGCCGAGCTTCAGGGGGGCGGGCAGACTGCTCCAGTCCGCATAGACGGAGATGGTCGTCATTTCTTGGTCGTCTCCCCGTGTCGCTTGCCGACGGGTTTCAGCAATGCGGCCAGCTCCGCTGCGGTCGTGCCGCGATTGTTGTCAGGCACTGCGCGATCGGATGCCGGGGTTGCTGTTTCCTTGGCTTGGGACGTGGATGAGACGCGCGCGCGCCTGTCGGGTGTGCGCGACGCTGCGGCAGTCGCCGGGGGCGCGACGCGCTTCGGGCGCCGCGGCGACGCGAGGCGGGTGTCCTGAAGCTGGCGGCCGAGCGGATCCGTGGCGGCCAGCTGTTCCAGATCGCCCTGGAGCCCGAGCGTCTGCATGACGGAAAGATAGGCTCCCATCGTCACCCCCGAACTACCTGCTTCGAGGGAGCGAAGCGTCATCGGCGACATGCCGGCGCGCTCCGCGACCTGCTTGGCCGTCAGTTTTCGGCGCAGACGTGCCAACTTCAGCCGCTCACCGAGATCGGCGAGCAGCCGACTGGATGCCGGCAAGAGCGGGGCGGTTTTCTTGGCCATGGTGAGAGCTATTATTTCAGCACTTTTTACGTGATAAACGCCAAAATAATAGCACTTTGACCGGCCGCAAGCGGTGGTTTGATCCGGTTGCGCAAGAGGAAATGTAAATATTTTGGCTTTTTATGTGAAAAAACACCGAAATATTGACATTTTCTCGATCGCGCGAGCCAGCGCCGGACGCGGTTTATACCGGGACGCTCGGTGTCACTTCGCCATGCAGGACGCACTGGGGCTCGTCCGCCCGCCCGCCATCACCCACCCAACTCCCCCGCCAGATAGTCCACGAACGCGCGTATCCGCGCGGACATCTGATGCCGTTGCGCATACACCGCGTAAATATCCGCGGCCGGCGTCTCGTAGTCCGGCAACACGACGATGAGGCGCCCGTCGGCCAGGTAGTCGCGGATATCCCATTCCGCGCGCATCAGGATCCCGTGTCCGTCGAGCGCCCACTTCACCGCGATCTCGCCGTCGTTCGTCGTCAGGTTGCCGTTGATCCGCACGGCCTCCGTGTTGCGCGCCGCGCCGCGTCCGCCCGTCAGCCGCCAGATCCCGTAGCCTTCGTCGCCTTGCCGGATGCCGATGCAGTTGTGCCGCGTCAGCTCGTGCGGGGTGCCCGGTGTCCCGTGCCGAGCGAGATACGCGGGTGCCGCGCACAGCAGCCGCCGGTTCGGCGCGAGCCGCCGCGCGATGACGCGCGTGTCGGGCGGCTCGCCGAAGCGAATGCACACGTCGAACGCGTCGTCCGTCAGCGGCGGCGGCGTCACCGACAGCTGCAACTGCACCGACACTTCCGGATAGCGCGCGACGAAGCGCGAGATCGCCGGGCCGACGTGGCTGCGCCCGAAGCCGAGCGTCGCGTTCACGCGCAGCAGCCCCTTCGGCCGCTGTTTCGCGCTGCCGAGCAGTTCACCCAGTTCGTCCATTTGATCGAGGATCCGGCGTGCGTAGTCGAGATACACGTCGCCCTCGGGCGTCAGCATCATGCGCCGTGTCGTGCGGTTGACGAGCGTCACGCCGGCGCGGCGCTCCATCTGCGTGAGCCGCTTGCTGACGGCCGCCGCGGTCAGCCCGAGTTCGCGCGCGGCCGCGCTCAGGCTGCCCGACGCGGCCAGCGTCGAGAAGAAGCCGAGATCGGCCGGCTGGACGGTATCTGCCATGACGGGATTCGTGAATCAAAGTTAAAGATGCTTTGAGTCTAGCGCCGGTTCCCGTACTGCCGGTTCGGTAAAGTGCATTCACGCTTACGATCAATCGAGGATGTCAGCATGAAGACCTACCGTATCGCGACCATTCCCGGCGACGGCATCGGCAAGGAAGTGGTGCCGGCCGGCAAGCAGGTGCTGGAAGCGCTGGCCCGCGGCAGCGACCGCTTTGCGTTCGAGTTCGAGGATTTCGACTGGGGCGCCGATTACTACCGCCAGCACGGCGCGATGATGCCGGCCGACGGCCTCGACGCGCTGCGCGGCAAGGATGCGATCCTGTTCGGCTCGGCGGGCGACCCCGACGTGCCCGACCACGTGACGCTGTGGGGCCTGCGCCTGAAGATTTGCCAGGGCTTCGACCAGTACGCGAACGTGCGCCCGACGCGCATCCTGCCCGGCATCGACGCGCCGCTGAAGCGCTGCGGGCCGGACGACCTGAACTGGGTGATCGTGCGCGAGAACTCGGAGGGCGAATACGCGGGCGTTGGCGGCCGCGTGCACCAGGGGCATCCGATCGAGGCCGCGACCGACGTGTCGATCCTCACGCGCGCCGGCGTCGAACGCATCATGCGCTTCGCGTTCCGGCTCGCGCAGTCGCGTCCGCGCAAGCTGCTGACCGTCATCACGAAGAGCAACGCGCAGCGTCACGCGATGGTGATGTGGGACGAGATCGCGAAGCAGGTCGCGCAGGAATTCCCCGACGTCACGTGGGACAAGGAACTCGTCGACGCCGCGACCGCGCGCATGGTGAACCGCCCGGCGTCGCTCGACACGATCGTCGCGACGAACCTGCACGCGGACATCCTCAGCGATCTCGCCGCCGCGCTCGCCGGCAGCCTCGGCATCGCGCCGACCGGCAACATCGATCCCGAGCGCCGCTATCCGTCGATGTTCGAGCCGATCCACGGCTCCGCGTTCGACATCATGGGCAAGGGCCTCGCGAATCCGGTCGGCACGTTCTGGTCGGTCGTGATGCTGCTCGAGCATCTCGGCGAGACGGACGCCGCCGCGCGCGTGATGCAGGCGATCGAGGCCGTCACGGCGGACCCGTCGCTGCATACGCGCGACCTCGGCGGCAGCGCGAGCACCGCGCAGGTGACGGCGGCCGTCTGCGAGCGCGTCGCGAGCGCGGCGGTCGCCGCCTGACGTCAACGAGGACGGTAACGGCCGCGCGCGTGCGCAGCCGTTCGTCGTCGATTCACCGCCCCTGGATTTTCTGCCCGCGACTCGCGCATTCGACGCGAGCCGGGCGCCGGTGTGCGCGCGTCGTCGTGGCACCGGCCGGCACCCACCGGGCACGCGCGCACTGCGCACGGCTCGACCTCCAAGGAGGAGACACATGCAAGCGGATCTTGAAACCCGTGTCGCGCGGAAACTGATGTGGCGCATCATTCCGTTCGTGATGCTGCTTTATTTCGTCAGCTTTCTCGATCGCGTCAACGTCGGCTTCGCGGCGATGACGATGAACAAGGCGATCGGCCTGTCGCCGACCGCGTTCGGATTCGGCGGCGGCCTGTTCTTCATCGGCTACTTTCTGTTCGAAGTGCCAAGCAATCTGATTCTCCATCGCGTCGGCGCACGCATCTGGATCGCGCGCGTGATGATCACGTGGGGCATCGTGTCCGCGGTGTCCGCGTTCGCGGTCGGACCGACGAGCTTCTACGTGCTGCGCTTCCTGCTCGGCATGGCGGAAGCCGGATTCTTCCCCGGCATCATCCTGTACCTGAGCCTGTGGTTTCCCGCGAAGCAGCGCGCGGTGGCCGCCGCGTGGTTCATGGCGGCCGCGCCGATCTCCACCGCGATCGGCTCGCCGCTGTCGGGCGCGATCATGCAGATGCCGCCGATGTTCGGGCTCGCCGACTGGCAGATGCTGTACGTCATCGAAGCGCTGCCGGCGGTCTTGCTCGGCTTCGTCGTGCTGAAGTGCCTGACCGATTCGCCGTCGAAGGCCGCGTGGCTTCAGCCGGACGAGCGCGACTGGCTGATCGCGAAGCTGAAAGCCGAAGCCGACGCGCGCCACACGCACGCCGGGCATACGGCCGGCGCGTGGCAGGCGCTGCGCGATCCACGCGTGCTGGCGCTCGCGCTGATCTATTTCGGCACGTCGGCAGGGCTCTACACGCTCGGCCTGTGGGCGCCGCTGATGGTCAAGCAGTTCGGCTTCACCGCGTTGCAGACGGGCTTGCTCACCGGGATCCCGAGCATCGCCGCGGTCGTCGCGATGATCGTCTGGGCGCGGCATTCGGATCGCACCGGCGAGCGCACGTGGCACGTCGTGATTCCGTGCGTGCTGGCCTGCATCGGCTTCGTGTTCGCGGGGCAGGCGAGCACCGCGCTCCTGACCGTGCTCGCGCTGGTCGTCGTCAACATCGGGATCAGCGCCGCGAAGGCGCCGCTGTGGGCGATGCCGAGCGCGTTCCTGTCAGGCGCGGGCGCGGCCGCGGGGATCGCGATGATCAACTCGATCGGCAACCTCGGCGGCTTCGTCGGGCCGTTCGCGATCGGCTGGCTCAAGCATGTGACGGGCGGGTATGCGGCCGGGCTGTACGTGGTGGCGGGCACGCTCGCAGTGTCGGCGGTCGTTACGTTGATGCTCAGTCGCAAGGAGGCGAGGGCGCACGTCGTGACGGGGGCGCAGCAGCATCATTGAAGGCTGCGCGCGTCGGCGCATTCGTGCAGCGCTTCGCGCACGGCGGCGCCGGCATGACGCGTCAGTCGCGTCGATCTTTGCTGCAGCGTTGGCGGGTGCCTGGTGCCGCGACGCCGCGCGCAATTTCCAGCGCGCACGTATCGGCCGATGCTTTCGACGTATCGACGAAGCAATCGCTGAACGCGCGTGCCGCATATCCTTCCCGATACATCTCGGCGATCCGTTGCCGCTCCCAGTCCGTCAGTGCGCGCGCGCCGCGATTCGACGACGCGATCGCTTCGGGCGGCGCGAGCGTGACGACGAACAACCGCGCAGCGCGTGCGTCGCAGGCCGCGCTCAGCCGCTCGAATTCCGCTTCGCCGATCGGATAGGCAATCACCAGATAGCGCTCGCGCGCGTGCGCGATCTGCGTGACGAGACGCTCGAGCGCGATCGTCCATTGCACGTCGAACGGCGCGTCCTCGGGCGCATCGTGATCGTCGCCGTCGATGAAACGCGCGCCGGGCAGCATGCGCGCGAGCGCGAGACCGATCGTCGTCTTGCCGCTGTTGATCGGGCCGTTCAAGTGGATGACGGTGAGCGTGGTCATGAGTCGACGCAGGAATCGGACGACTCGCAGCTTGCCATGACTGGCGCGACGGTGCAGTGCCGTAGGTGCGTCACGCGGCGTGGTGCGAATGCAGAGGGAAAGCGGAAAGGCGGGGAGGGGGGAAGCGGCAGGCCGTGTGCGTGATGATGCGCCACACACGCAGCCCGCCCGACCGTGCCGCATCCAGCGATGCGGCACGGCGTCGCGCGAAGCGACTTACTTGTCGTCGCCCTTGATCTGCGGCAACGCCGACGTCTCACCCGGCGTCAGCAGGCCGACTTGCGAATACACGCGCAGCTTGTCGCGCGTATCGGTGATGTCGAGGTTGCGCATCGTCAGCTGGCCGATCCGGTCGCGCGGCGAGAACGTCGATGCAACCTTCTCCATCGATAGGCGTTCCGGCTGGTACGTGAGGTTCGGCGACTTCGTGCTCAGGATCGAGTAGTCGTTGCCGCGGCGCAGTTCGACCTTCACTTCACCGGTGATCGCGCGTGCAACCCAGCGCTGCGCCGTTTCGCGCAGCATGATCGCCTGCGGGTCGAACCAGCGGCCCTGGTACAGCAGGCGGCCGAGACGGCGGCCGTTCTCGCGGTACTGCTCGATCGTGTCTTCGTTGTGGATGCCGGTGACGAGGCGCTCGTAGGCGATGTACAGCAGCGCGAGGCCCGGGGCTTCGTAGATGCCGCGGCTCTTCGCCTCGATGATGCGGTTCTCGATCTGGTCGCTCATGCCGAGGCCGTGGCGGCCGCCGATGCGGTTCGCTTCGAGCAGCAGCTCGACCGGGTCCTTGAACTCGACGCCGTTCAGCGCGACCGGCTGGCCGGCTTCGAAGCGCACCGTCACTTCCTCGGCGGCGATCTTCACGTCGTCGCGCCAGAACGCGACGCCCATGATCGGGTTCACGATCTTGATGCCGCTTTCGAGGCTTTCCAGGTCCTTCGCCTCGTGCGTCGCGCCGAGCAGGTTCGAGTCGGTCGAATACGCCTTCTCGGCCGACATCTTGTACGCGAAGCCGGCCTGGTTCATGAATTCGGACATTTCGGCGCGGCCGCCGAGTTCGTCGATGAACGTCTGGTCGAGCCACGGCTTGTAGATCTTCAGATCCGGGTTCACGAGCAGGCCGTAGCGGTAGAAACGCTCGATGTCGTTGCCCTTGTACGTGCTGCCGTCACCCCAGATGTTGACGCCGTCTTCCTTCATCGCGGCGACGAGCATCGTGCCCGTCACGGCGCGGCCGATCGGCGTCGTGTTGAAGTACGTGACGCCGGCCGTCGTGATGTGGAACGCGCCGCTTTGCAGCGCGGCGATGCCTTCGGCGACGAGCTGCGCGCGGCAGTCGATCAGGCGGGCGCCGGCTGCGCCGTATTCGATCGCGCGTTTCGGGATCGCGTCGTAATCGTCTTCGTCGGGCTGGCCGAGGTTCGCCGTGTATGCGTACGGGACGGCGCCCTTCAGTTTCATCCAGTGCAGCGCGGCGCTGGTGTCCAGGCCGCCGGAGAAGGCGATACCGACCTTCTGGCCGGTCGGGAGGCTTTCGAGAATCGTGCTCATAGGAATTACCGTGGATTGAAGCCGGTGGGATCGTATTTCGCGGAATATGCGAGTATCGGCTGTCCGGGAAGTTGGGGCAAGACCTGATTTTCGCGCCAATGCGTCGTCGGGCCTGTCGCGGCGGGCCTGGCGGCCGGTTAACCGCCCGGAGAATCCGCCGCGAAGCGGCCCCGAAAGGCGGCCGAAACCGGCGGGAACGCGCTGGTACGCACGCGCTGTTGCCGGGGCCGGATCGACCGAAAAGGGCGGCCGATGTCGTCAGGATGCAATCTCGGCCTAATGAAAGGTGTGTGAAAGTTTTCCTGCCGTCTGCCGGAATCCGTCGAGCTTCAGACCTTCAGATATTCCATGCCTGCGCGGTATCGAGCAGCTTCTCGCGCAACTGATCCACTTCGGCGGCCAGCTTGGCCGTGATCGATACGTAGCCCAACAACTGCGGCGGCGCGTCGTGCAGCGGATCGGCCGGCCGGCGGCGCGGCGCGAGCCGGCTCGGCGTGCCGAACTTGAGCGCGCGGCTCGCGCCGACGAGCGTGTCGCGGATGCGCCGGTTCACGGCCTTCATCCCGGTTCGCATGTATTCGCGGGCGGCGAGGTCGTCGCGGGCCGGCACGGCGCTCGACAGGATCTCCAGGTAGCCGATGCACAGGCGCAGGCTGCGCTGGATCGCCTCGAGGTGCGTGACCGAGATCTCGCACTCCTTCGACACCGACGGCATCAGCGAACGCAGCTGCACCAGCAGCGCGCTCAGCGCGGCCATTTCCTTCAGGTGCGCGTCATCGCTCACGGGGCGGTCGCCGGCGAGCCGTGCGTGCACGGCCGCGCATGCGCGCAGCGCGTCGGCGAGCTTGTAGCGCCACGAGTAGGTCGCATAGAGCGGCAGCGCGAACGAGAACGCCAGCGCGATCGCGATGCCGACCAGCACGTTCACCGCGCGCCACAGGCCGTCGACGATCTCGTTGTCGCCGTGTCCGGCGACGATCACCATCGTGATCGCCGACAGCAGCGCGATGTAGCCGGCCTTGCCGATCGCGTGATACGCGCAGAGCCCGCACGCGATCGACATCAGCAGGTAGATCGCGAGCGGCGCGTGCAGGACGGAATACAGCACGATCAGCCCGAGCCCCGCGAGCGCGCCGATCGACGTGCCGAGCGCGCGCTCGGCCGCCTTCTTGCGAATGTTGCCGTGGTGTTGCAGCCCGCCGACGACGATCAGCACGGTGATCGTCGACCATTCGCCGTGCGGCACGCGCAGGCCGGTGGACAAGCCGATCGACACGAGGATCGCGAGCGCGACGCGCGCCGCATGGATCAGCTTCGCGTGCCGGTAGCGGCGGTACGGGTCCAGCAGAGGACGGAGCGCGTGGCGCAGGAGCGGCGGTAGTCGGGCAGGGAGCTGGGCAGTCATGACGGAGTGGGGGTGGCCGGTGGGGTGGCCGGTGGGGTGGCCGGTGGGGTGGCCGGTGGGGTGGCCGCCGGGGTGGCCGCAATACGCGCGGGCGGCCTGCGCGGGCCGGCGCCGCGCCGCACGCGCAGCTGACGTAACGCTAGCCGAACGCGCGCGGGCTGTCCACGGCGAGGCGGCGCGGCGTGGGCGGCCGTCGTGTCACGCGTCGACCGTGCTCGCCTCGGCGTCCGACACGCGATTGCGGCCGCCGGACTTCGCGCGGTACAGCGCTTCGTCGGCCAGCCGCAGCAGCGCCGCGGCGTTCACGCGCCCGCCGGTGGCGGTCGCGGTGCCGATGCTCGTCGTGACGTGCCCGTACGGGCTGCGGCCGTGCGCGATGTCGAGCCCGGCGATCGCGCGGCGAATCGCCTCGGCGACGGTCGCCGCGCCGCGCGCATCGGTGTCGGGCAGCGTGACGACGAATTCCTCGCCGCCGTAGCGCGCGACATGGTCGCTGTCGCGACGCAGGCAGCGCGACGCGGATTGCGCGACGCGGCGCAGCACGTCGTCGCCGGCAAGGTGGCCGTAGTAGTCGTTGAACGCCTTGAAATGATCGACGTCGACGAACAGCACCGACAGCGGGCGGCCGCTGCGCGATGCGCGCTGCGCTTCCTTCGCGAGCACCGCGTCGAAGGTGCCGCGGTTGTCGAGGCCGGTCAGCGAATCGGTGTGCGCGAGCCGGTACAGCTTCGACTCGGCGATCTGCCGGCGCTTGAGTTCTCGCGACAGCGCGAGCGAGCCCCACGCGATGAACGCGGTAAACAGGCCCATCAGCACGGCGGTCCAGATCGCGCGATGGCGCCACGGTGCGTAGATGTCGGTCTCGGCGGGCGCGACGTCGACGACCAGCGGCAGATTCGCGAGATGCTTGTAAACATAGATGCGGCGCACGCCGTCGATCGCGCCGACACCCGTGAGCACGCCTTCGCTGCGGCGCTGGGCCTCGATGAAGAGCGGGGAGTTGTGCAGATCGAGGCCGACCACGCGCGCATCGTACGGCAGGCGGGACACGAGCGCGCCGTTGTCCTCGATGACCGCGGCGCTGCCGTGTTTGCCGACCGCGAGACCGTCGAGCAGCGCGCGGAAGTAGTCGATGTTCAGCGTGCCGACGACGATCCCGCCGAACGTGCCGTCGGCCTGGATGATCCGGCGGCTGAGCGCGATCGTCAGCGCGCCGCCGCGCAGCCGGGACGCATAGGGCCGGCTGATGTAGAGGTCCTGCGCAAGCCGGTCGCGATGCACGATGAAATATTCACGATCGGCGAAATTTCCTTGCCGCGGCGGCGACGTGGCCGAATCGATCACGATATTGCCGTGCGGGTCCATCACGAAAATGGCGCCGAGATAGGCGCCGGTCGCGGCGCGGTCGAACAGCAGCCGGTGACGCTGGCGCGGCGGCAATGCCATCAGTTCCGGATCGGCGAGACCGTCGACGACGTTTTGCAGTGACAGATCATACAGTTCGATATTGCGGGAAATATCGCGCTCGATCAGCAGCATCAGGTTGCGCGCATTTTCGACCGCATGATCATACGCATCGTGGCGTGCCTCGATTAAAAGCGACGTCGAGAGTCCCCAGCTGAACAGCAGCAGCACGATGCCCGCGACGAGTACGCCGCGCGGCGACAGAATGCGGGCCACGACCGACGCGGTATGGCGGCGCAGCGTAGCGGGCAGCAGGTGTGGGTTCATCCTCGGGGCGGCGCGGCGGATAGGTGTGCGTCGAGGGTTCCGCGCGCTGAATATTTCGAATTAACCCGTATTATGTCGCGAATTTTTAAAACCCGCCGCGCGATGCAAAACATGCATGCGCAAAAATGTCGATTCGCGGCGGCTACGCATCATCACCGCGTGCCGCTCGGTTGATTTTGATTTGAATCAATTGTCGGTGTCGGGCATTTTGTCTGATTATTGGCGTGTATGTCGATCGATTTGTCGCTTTAATGCGGCATCGGCAATGGGTGTTGAAGTCGATTGCGCAGGGGGCGGATCGGCATGACGGATAACCGGTCGGCGAATATGGCTTTCGACGCGCACGTGCACGCGCACGCGGCCGCGAGCGGCGTGTTGCCGTGCGTGCCGCATCCAACCCGTTGATTCCGCGGGGTCCTGCCCGCGGCGGCGCGGGCGTTCGGACCCGCGCGATCCTGATGACGAATCAGGTAGAATCCGCGCTTCGCCGCAGGCGCCCGGCGCGCAATGCGTATCGGGGCCGCATCGAATGCATCGCAGGCGGCGCGCCGCGCCCCGATTCCGCATGCGCCGGCTCCGGATGCCGGCCCGCTCAACGTTCGTCTCGTTTATGTCCGCAATTCCGAATTCCGACCAACCCGGTTCTCCCGCGAACCCACCCAAGCTTCATCGCGCGCTGAAGGCGCGCCATCTGACGATGATCGCCATCGGCGGTTCGATCGGCACGGGCCTGTTCGTCGCGTCCGGCGCGTCGATTTCCCAGGCCGGCCCCGGCGGCGCGATGGTCGCGTACATGCTGATCGGCCTGATGGTCTACTTCCTGATGACGAGCCTCGGCGAAATGGCCGCATTCATGCCGGTGTCGGGCTCGTTCGCGACCTACGGCGCGAAATACGTCGACGAAGGCTTCGGCTTCGCGCTCGGCTGGAACTACTGGTACAACTGGGCCGTGACGATCGCGGTCGAACTCGTCGCCGCGCAGCTCGTGATGCACTACTGGTTCCCGGATGTGCCGGGCGTCTGGTGGAGCGCCGCGTTCCTCGCCGTGATGTTCCTGCTCAACGCACTGACCGTTCGCGGTTTTGGCGAAGCCGAATACTGGTTCGCGCTGATCAAGGTCGTCACGGTGGTCGCGTTCATCGGCGTCGGCCTGCTGATGATCTTCGGCATTCTGAAGGGCGCGCCGGGCAACGGCTGGGGCAACCTGACGATCGGCGACGCGCCGTTCGCCGGCGGCCTGCCGGCGCTGATGGGCGTCGCGATGATCGCGGGCTTCTCGTTCCAGGGCACCGAGCTGATTGGCGTCGCGGCCGGCGAATCGGAGAACCCGCGCACCACGATCCCGCGCGCGGTGCGCCAGGTGTTCTGGCGGATCCTGCTGTTCTACGTGCTCGCGATCTTCGTGATCGGCGTGCTGATTCCCTATACCGACCCGAGCCTGCTGAAGAGCGACGTGACCGACATCGGCGTGAGCCCGTTCACGCTCGTGTTCCGCCACGCGGGCCTCGCCTTCGCGGCCGGCGTGATGAACGCGGTGATCCTGACGGCCGTGCTGTCGGCCGGCAACTCGGGCATGTACGCGTCGACGCGGATGCTCTACAACCTCGCGACGGAAGGCCGCGCGCCGAAGCTGTTCGCGAAGCTGTCGCCGGGCGGCGTGCCGCGCAATGCGCTGTACGCGACGACGGCCGTCGGCGCGCTGTGTTTCTTCACGTCGCTGTACGGCGACAAGACGGTGTACCTGTGGCTGTTGAACACGTCGGGCATGACCGGTTTCATCGCGTGGCTCGGCATCGCGATCAGCCACTACCGGTTCCGCAAGGGCTACGTGAAGCAGGGCTACGCGGTCGACCAGCTGCCGTACCAGTCGAAGTGGTTCCCGTTCGGCCCGCTGTTCGCATTCGTGCTGTGTCTCGTGATCGCGCTGGGGCAGGACTATCAGGCGTTCCTCGCGAACCGGATCGACTGGGCGGGCGTGGCCGCGACCTACGTCGGCATCCCGCTGTTCCTGGTCGTCTGGCTCGGCTACCGGTTCCTGAACAAGAGCCACTTCGTGCGCTACGAAGATATGGAAATCGCGCCGTGGGTGGCCGCGAACCGCGGCGCGCAGGTGGAGCGTGTGGCGAACCGCGAAACTGCGGGCTGATGTTGGTGCGGCACATGGCCGCGCGAGATGCGATGAAACGGGAAGCCGCGCGCTTCCCGTTTTTTTTGTCGGCTTTCCCCTGCACGGGGTCAAAGCCGGTTATATTTCCCGACCCTACCGGGCCACGGCCCGGCCGGCGCGACGAGCGCGGCGCGGATCGGGCATCCGGCGCGCGCCTGTTGCGGCGGCCGGCGGCGCCCGGCGTTTCAATCGTTCCACCGCGGCCGGCACGGCCCGCGGAGCGGCAACCCAGAGGAATTCATGAGCGCATCACCCGCCGAGCGGAAGGCCGGACCCGTTTCCATCGTGCGAATCGAAGCCGCGATCAACGCGTGGCGCGAAGTGTATCCGCCGGCGCCGGACGGCGAGGACGGCTACGCGCTCGACGCCGGCAGCAACTGCCTGGCCGAGCTGTACGGCGCGATGATCTGCTATCGGCTGCCGGACGTGCCGCTCGATTCGCTGAGCGACGCCCAGCGCGATGCGCTGTACGCAACCGAGGCGTGACGCGCGGCCGGGACGATGCCGCGACGCGGCGTCGATGAACGAACGGGAAGCCTGGCGGCTTCCCGTTTTGCTTTGCGCGGTGCGCAACGCGCGTGCGAGCGCGACGCTGCTCGCGCCGGTATCGGCGCGCCGTGAGGTATCGTCATGGCATCGGGATCAGGCGATCACGGGGCGACCGGCGTGGGCGACCGGCGTGGGCGACCGGCGTGGGCGACCGGCGTGGGCGACCGGCGTGGGCGACCGGCGTGGGCGACCGGCGTGGGCGACCGGCGTGGGCGACCGGCGTGGGCGACCAGCGTGGGCGACCGGCGCGGGACGCATCCGCGCGGGGCCGAATGAACGTCCGTGGCCTGTCCGGGAGGGTTCGAACATGGAGTTGAGACACCTCCGCTACTTCGTCGCGGTTGCCGAGGAGCGGAATTTCACGCGTGCGGCCGAGCGCCTGCACATCGCGCAGCCGCCGCTCAGCCGGCAGATCCAGCAGCTCGAGGAGGCGCTCGGCGTGCCGCTGTTCGAGCGCACCGCGCGGCCGCTGAAGCTGACCGACGCGGGGCGGTTCTTCTATTCGCACGCGGTGCAGTTGCTCGCGCAGACGACCGAGCTCGAATCGATGACCAAGCGGGTCGGCAAGATCGAGCGCAGCATGTCGGTCGGTTTCGTCGGCTCGACGCTGTACGGGATGCTGCCGAAGATCATCCGGCGCTTTCGCAGCGAGTATCCGGCCGTCGAGCTGAGCCTGCACGAGATGTCGACGATGGACCAGATCAAGGCGCTGAAGGAAGGGCGCATCGACGTCGGGTTCGGGCGCATCCGTCACGAGGATCCGAGCGTGCGGCGCGTCGTGCTGCGCGAGGAACGGATGATCGTCGCGCTGCCCGTCGGTCACGTGCTCGACGGAGCGAAGCCCGTGCTGTCGCTGCACGATCTAGTGAACGACACGCTGATCATCTTCCCGAAGGCGCCGCGGCCGAGCTATGCGGACCAGGTGCTCGCGGCATTCCACGATCGCGCGCTGCAGCCGCGGCGCATCTACGAGACGCGCGAATTGCAGATCGCGCTCGGGCTCGTCGCGATGGGCGAGGGCGTGTCGGTCGTGCCGCACAGCGTGTACGGGCTGAAGCGCGACGACATCAGCTACAAGCCGCTCGACGATCCGAACCTCGTGTCGCCGATCATCATGAGCATGCGGATGCTCGATGAATCGGAGGACATCCGCGCGATGCAGGCGCTGATCTACCGGCTCTACGACGAGTCGCAGATGGAGTATCTGCCGCCGCAACCCGAATGAGCGTGCGGGCGGTGGGGGCTTGCTTGACGTCGCGCGCGTCGCCGGGCCACCATCGTCGGCATTCGATACGGTACGCCCGCGTGCGGCCGCCTTCATGCAGACGACGACACACACATGACTGACATCGTGACCGAGGAGACCTGGGTCGAGACGCCGCAAGGGCGTCTCTTCGCGAAGCGCTGGCGCGGTGCGCCTGCAGGGGAAATTGCCGCACCTGAGCCGGCCGCACCTAAGCCGGCCGCACCTACGCCGGCCGCGCCAATCGTGCTGCTGCACGACTCGCTCGGCTGCGTCGAACTATGGCGCGACTTCCCCGCCCGGCTCGCGCTCGCCACCGGCCGCGACGTAATCGCGTACGACCGGCTGGGCTTCGGCCGGTCCGATCGTCATCCGGGGCAGCTCGCCGCGATGTTCGTGCGCGACGAGGCCGATCACGGATTCCATGCGCTGCTCGAACGGTTCGGCATCGATGCGTTCGTCGCGTTCGGGCACAGCGTCGGCGGCGGGATGGCGGTCGGGTGCGCGGCCGCGTATCCGGCGCGTTGCCGCGCGCTGGTGACGGTCGCCGCGCAGGCGTTCGTCGAGGATCGCACGCGTGACGGCATTCGCGACGCGGCGCAGCAGTTCGACGCGCCCGGCCAGCTCGATCGGCTCGCGCGCTATCACGGCGACAAGGCCGAATGGGTGCTGCGTGCGTGGGTCGACACGTGGCTGTCGCCGGCGTTTCGCGGCTGGAGTCTCGACGACGAATTGCCGCGCGTGCGCTGCGCGACGCTCGCGATTCACGGCGAGCAGGACGAATACGGGTCGGACGTGCATCCGAAGCGGATCGCCGCGCGCGTCGCGGGCCCGTCGACGTTCCTGCTGCTCGACGGATGCGGGCACATGCCGCATCGCGAGCGGACCGACGACGTACTCGCGGCGGTGGCGACGTTGCTCCGCGACGCGCCCGCCTGAACCTGCCAACCTATGCGACCGGCGGGCCGAACCCGCCGGTGCTCAGAACGCCAGCTGGATCGCGAGATCGATCGCGAGCAGCGCGATCGAGCAGCCGATGCCGAGGACCACGTTCGGCAGGCGGTGCTCGAAATCGCGATGATCGCTGCGCATCGCGGCGCCGAGCAGGAAGATCGCCTCGACGACGATCTGCAGCCCGACGAACAGCAGCATCAGCAGATACTCGTAACCCATCTGCTTGAACGCGGCGAATTGCATCCCGTGATCGCGGATCCACTGGCCGACGCGCAGCAGTTCGTACACGAACAGCAAGGCGGGAAACAGGTAGCTGATGAAATACGTCGGCGCGGTGGCGTGCCGTAGCTCGAGGTGGAAGTGCTGATGTGTCGTAGCCATCACGAAGCCCTCCTTGCAACGCATGATTGCGGGCGCGACGGCAGCGCGACGACGTGCGGACTAGGGGATTGCCCGATGCATCGTGCGCGGCCGTACGACACCAGCATACTGCCGCGCGGGAAATTTGGCATCCCGTCTGATCATTCGTTGTAAAAATCCCTGCGCGTCGCGCGACCCAATCAGCGGTCCTCACGTGCCTCGGGCGACGCGCTGGCCGGTTGCGTGTCGCCCGTCGTACCGGACAGCAGCCATTCCGGTGGCGCAGCAGATCGCCGGCCAGCGCGCGCGGCGTAGTGCACATTCGATGCGCACGCACCTTCCTGCCCGAGCGTCGCCTGCGCGCCGTGAGCGCATGTCGCGCGGCAATCGGCGCGGCGCGCGCATGTGGCACGCGTTCGGTATCGGACCGCGGCGGCCGCTCACGGCTTCGCTTGCGCGCCTTCGACGAACAGCTTCGCGACCGACTGGAATTCCCGTTTCAGCGACAACCCCGGCACGGTCAGCCAGCGCAGCATCGCCGCGAGATACAGGTGATGGAACCAGGTTGCGAGCTGGCCGGCGGCCAGCGCCGGGTTCAGCTCGCCGGCCTGCTGACCGGCCGCGATCAGCTGCTGCCACACGAGCGCGATGTCGCTGCCGTTCTCCGTCCCGCCTTCCGCTGGCATCGCGCCGATGCTCAGGAACCGATACCGCAGGTACGCGAGCAGGTACACCGGATGCTGTTCGCACCACGCGGCCGACGCATCGAGCACGCAGGCGATCCGCGACGCGAAGCTTTTCCGTCGCGCGACGTCGCGCTCAAGATGGGCGAGGTCGCGCGCGAGTTCGCCTTCGAGCCAGTGCGCGAGCACGGCTTCCTTCGTCGGGAAGTGGTTGTACAGCGTACGTTTCGCGACGTCGGCCTGCGCGGCGATCTGCTCCATCGTGACGGCGTCGTAGCCGTGCGCATCGAACAGGCGTGCGCCGGTGGCGGCGAGGTGCGCGAGCATCTGGATGCGCTTGCGCGCGCGGCGGCCCGGATCGTCGGTCGTCATCGGCATGGCTCGGGGATTGACGGAAAGTGTACGAATTGCATTAGTATACGACGTGCACTTTTGTGAATCCACTCGTTCTCGCCGTGTGCGAGGAGTCACGCATGAAGCTCGTCATTGCCACCTACGGCACCGAAGGTGACACGCGCCCGCTCGCGGCGCTGGGTCGCGCGCTGATGGCGGCCGGCCATGAGGTCCGGTTGCTGGCCGACGCCGCGACGCTCGGTTCGGCCGCCGCGCTCGGCGTGCCGTGCGCGCCGTTGTCCGGCGATATCCGTGCGGCGGTGGCGCCGGATGGCGCGTTGTCCGATGCGGTGCGCGGTCGCGGCGGCTTCAACGACACGTCGAAGGCGCTCGCGGCGATCGCGAATGCGAACACCGCTGCGTGGATGCGCGAAGTCGCGGATGCGTCGGCCGGTTGCGATGCGATCCTCGTGTCGGGGCTGGCGTCGTTCGTCGGGCTGTCGGTCGCCGAGTATCGCGGCGTGCCGGCGATCGGCGCGGGGATGATCCCGATCACGCCAACCGCGGCGTTCGCGTCGCCGTTCCTGCCGCCCGGCAAGGCGCCGCGCTGGCTGAATCGCGCCAGCCACCGGTTCGTGAACGCGCTGCTGTGGCAGGCGTTCAGGAAGGCGACCAATGCGGCGCGCGCCAGCGTGTGCGGACTGCCGCCGCGCCGGCGCGTGTGGACCGATCATCCGATGGTGTACGGCGTGTCGCCCGTGCTGCTGTCCGATCCGGCCGACTGGCCGCCGAATGTGCTGGCATGCGGTCAGTGGCGTATCGACACGCCGGCGTGGACGCCGCCGCCCGCACTCTCGGCCTTTCTCAAAGCGGGCGATCCGCCCGTGTATATCGGCTTCGGCAGCATGGCCGGGTTCGACCGGGCCGCGATGGTCGACGCGCTGGTGCGGGCGCTCGACGGCCGGCGTGCGCTGTTCCAGCCGGGCTGGAGCGGCATCGACGCGTCGATGCTGCCCGCGCACGTGTGCGTGATCGGCGAGGCGCCGCACGATTGGTTGTTTGCGCATGTATCGATGGCGATCCACCACGGCGGGTCGGGCACCACGCATTCGGCCGCGCGGGCGGGCATTGCGTCGGTCGTCGTGCCGTTCGCGGGCGATCAGTTCTTCTGGGCGAACCGGCTGCAGCGGCTCGGTGTGGCCGATGCGCCGGTGGCCGGGCGCCGCGTGGACGCCGCCGCGTTCGCCCGCGCGATCGCATTCGCGGCGCGTGCCGACACGCAGGCGCGGGCCGCCGCACTCGGTGCGCGGCTCGGGCAGGAGGACGGGTTGCGTGTCGCGGTCGACGCGATCGAGCGTTGGGGGCGCCCCGGCGCGCAATGAACGCGCCAGCCGCGCGTCAGAAATGCCCGGTGAACCGGTAGCGGCTGCCCGGGTGCCATAGATTCGCGACCGACGCGACCATTCCCTGCGACCACGTGCGCCGATGCAGCAGCAGGCAGGGCTCGCGTTCGTCCATCGTCAGGTGGCGGCGCGTCGGCGCATCGGGCATCGCGGCCTCGATCCGGTATTCGACACGCTGAAGCGGCGCGACACGCGTCAGGTACTGGTTCGGCGTCGTCGTCGTGAAGTCCTGCAATGCGTATTCCGGCGCGCAGGCCGGATTGACCCAGCGTTCCTCGAGCTGCACGGGTGTGTCGTTCTCGAAGTGCAGCACGCGCGAATGGAAGATCGGGTTGCCCGTGTCGAGCCGCAGTTCGTCGGCGAGCTGCGCGTCGGCGATGGCAGCGCCGACCTCCAGCACCTGCGCCCGATACGCATGGCCGCGCGCGGCGACTTCATCCGAGATGCTGCGGATCGCGACCAGCGTCGATTCGTATTTCGGCGACGCGACGTAGGTGCCGGAGCCGCGCGTGCGCGTGAGCACCTGCTCGGCCGTCAGCTCGCGCAGCGCGCGGTTGACCGTCATCCGCGCGACGTTGAATTCGCGCGCGAGCTCGTTCTCCGACGGCACCTGGTCGCCTTCCGCCCACTCGCCCGCATGGATGCGCGCGAGGATGAAGTCCTTGATTTCCTGATAGATCGGTGTGGTCATTGCATTGCTGTTCAAGTGACGGCGGCCGCGTGCCGTCGCAGTCCGGCCTTCGTGCGGGGGCCGGGCGGAGTGTACCGGGTTCGATGCGGCATCCGCCCGGCCATCGACGCATGATCCCCATTATTTCGGCACATATCCACACGGGAAATCGCGCAGAGGCGTGGTTCCGGCGAACGTCGCGCACGAGGCGCGCACGCATCGCGAGCGGAAAAGTATAGACAAACGATCGCATGGCCGAGATGGTCACAATTGTCTTATTAAAGCGCGGTTACAGCAAAATGTAAGACGCAGTGGATTGAAATATAAGGAAATCCCGAGCCGATACGACGATTGTTCGGCAACTAGAGATAAACACGGATTGCTGGCGGTATCCCGAAAAAGGCAAAGTTGTATGTACAACTTGGGGCGCCGTCTAGATGACGGCTTCCGGGTTGGAAGGGTTCGCGGCGGCGACGCCCGACGGGCCCGTGCCCAGTTCGCCTATGACAGGAACGCCATGAAGAAACTCGCCCTCAGTATTGCCCTCGCGTGTATCGCGGTGGGTGCCCACGCCAAGGATTGGTCGACGATCCGGTTCGGCGTCGACGCCAGCTATCCGCCGTTCGAATCGAAGGACGCAAGCGGCACGGTCGTCGGCTTCGACGTCGATCTCGGCAACGAGATCTGCGCGCGCCTGAAGGCGAAATGCGTATGGATCGAGAACGACTTCGACGGGATGATCCCGGCGCTGAAGGCGAAGAAGTTCGACGGCGTGCTGTCGTCGATGTCGATGACGCCGGCGCGCGCCGAGCAGATCGCGTTCTCCGACAAGCTGTTCAACACGCCGACGCGTCTCGTCTCGAAGAAGGGCGCGCACCTGCAGCCGACGGCCGAATCGCTGAAGGGCAAGTCGGTCGGCGTCGAGCAGGGCACGATCCAGGAAACCTATGCGAAGGCCTACTGGGCGCCGAAGGGCGTGCAGATCGTGTCTTACCAGAACCAGGACGGCGTGTACCAGGACCTGATGGCCGGCCGCCTCGATGCCGCGCTGCAGGATGCGGTGCAGGCCGACCTCGGCTTCCTGAAGACGCCGCGCGGCGCGAACTTCGAATTCGCCGGCAAGGACATCGACGATCCGAAGACGCTCGGCAACGGCGCGGGCATCGGCCTGCGCAAGGACGACGCCGACCTGAAGGCGAAGATCGACCACGCGATCGCCGACATCATCAAGGACGGCACGTACAAGAAGCTCGAGAAGAAGTACTTCGCATTCGACGTCTACGGCGGCTGACGCCTTCGCGGCGCACGCGGCGCATGCCGCGCTGCGCCGCCGGTCTTTCTGGAAATGCTGACATGATCTTCCAAGGATTTGGCCCGCTGTTGTGGGCCGGCACGGTCGAGACCGTGAAGCTCGCGGTGCTGTCGCTCGCCGCGGCGCTGATACTGGGCCTCGCGGGCGCGGCCGCGAAACTGTCGACCAACCGCGTGCTCAGGTGGATCGGCACGTTCTATACGACGCTGATCCGCGCGGTGCCCGATCTCGTGCTGATGCTGCTGCTGTTCTACGGGATCCAGATCCTGCTGAACATGGCGACCGACGCGCTCGGCTGGGATCAGATCGACATCGATCCATTCGTCGCGGGCGTCATCACGCTCGGCTTCATCTACGGCGCGTACTTCACCGAGACGTTCCGCGGCGCGTTTCTCGCGGTGCCGCGCGGCCAGCTCGAAGCCGGCTTCGCGTACGGGATGAGCGGCTGGCGCGTGTTCCACCGGATCCTGTTCCCGCAGATGATGCGCTTCGCGCTGCCGGGCATCGGCAACAACTGGCAGGTGCTCGTGAAGGCCACCGCGCTGGTATCGATCATCGGTCTCGCCGATGTCGTGAAGGCGTCGCAGGATGCCGGCAAGAGCACGCTCGATTTCTTCTTCTTCACGCTCGCGGCGGGCGCGATCTACCTCGCGATCACGACGGTGTCGAACGTCGTGCTGCACCACCTCGAGAAGCGTTATTCCGTCGGCGTCCGGAGGCTCGCACTGTGATCGAACTCATCAGCCAGTACTGGCAAAACTATCTCTACACCGACGGCTACCGCTTCAGCGGCCTCGCGATCACGCTGTGGCTGCTGGTCGTGTCGATCGCGTTCGGCTTCGCGCTGGCCGTGCCGCTCGCAATCGCGCGCGCGTCGTCGAACCGCTGGATTTCCGGCCCCGTGTGGCTCTATACGTACGTGTTCCGCGGCACGCCGCTCTACGTGCAGTTGCTGATGTGCTACACCGGCATCTACAGCCTGCAGGTCGTGCACAACCACGTGCTGCTCGACACGTTCTTCCGCAACGCGATGAACTGCACGCTGCTCGCGTTCGTGCTGAACGAATGCGCGTATGCGACCGAGATCTTCGCGGGCGCGATCAAGGCCACGTCGGCCGGCGAGATCGAGGCCGGGATGGCGTACGGGATGTCGCGCTTCAAGCTCTATACGCGCATCATCCTGCCGTCCGCGCTGCGCCGCTCGCTGCCCAGCTACAGCAACGAAGTGATCCTGATGCTGCACGCGACGACGCTCGCGTTTACCGCGACCGTGCCCGACATCCTGAAGGTCACGCGGGACGTCAACTCCGCGACGTACATGTCGTTCCAGGCCTACGGCATCGCGGCCGTGCTGTACGCCATCGTCGTGTTCACGCTCATCTGGGCGTTCCGCAAGCTCGAGACGCGCTGGCTCGCGTACCTCTCGCCGCGCGGCCATTAATGCAAGGAAGGACCAAGCATGTACAAGCTCACCGTTGATAACCTCCACAAGAAGTTCGGCGACAACGAGGTGTTGAAGGGCGTGTCGATGAAGGCGAAGGCCGGCGACGTGATCAGCATCATCGGCTCGAGCGGCTCCGGCAAGAGCACGTTCCTGCGCTGCATCAACTTCCTCGAGCAGCCGTGCTCGGGGCAGATCACGATCGGCAGCGAGCCGACCCAGACCGCGCGCGACCGCAACGGCTCGCTGCGCGTGGCCGACCAGAAGCAGTTGCAGCGGATGCGCACGAAGCTCGCGATGGTGTTCCAGCACTTCAACCTGTGGTCGCACATGACGGTGCTGGAGAACGTGATCGAGGCGCCGATGGCGGTGCTCGGAATCGGCAAGGACGAAGCGGTCGAGCGCGCACGCACGTATCTGGAGAAGGTCGGTCTCGCGCCGCGCGTCGAAGGCATGTATCCGTCGCACCTGTCGGGCGGCCAGCAGCAGCGTGTCGCGATCGCGCGTGCGCTCGCGATGGAGCCCGAGGTGATGCTGTTCGACGAGCCGACATCGGCGCTCGATCCGGAACTCGTCGGTGAAGTGCTGAAGGTGATGCAGAAGCTGGCCGAGGAGGGCCGCACGATGGTCGTCGTCACGCACGAGATGGGCTTCGCGCGCAACGTATCGAACCACGTGATCTTCCTGCATCAGGGGAAGATCGAGGAAGAGGGCGATCCGCAGGAGATTCTCGTCAATCCGAAGAGCGAGCGGCTCGGCCAATTCCTGTCGGGGCGGTTGAAGTAAGTCGCCAGATCGCGTGCCGCGGATGGGCGCGCTGGAGGCGCCCGTCCGGCACGCGCTGGCTTTTCGTATCCTTTCTCATTGCTTGTCGGCGCGATCGGTCATCGCGCCGTTGCTCTTCCTGTCCCCTTCTCTCGCGCACGTTCGCCCGTTCCGGCGGCGCCGCTTCATTCGAACTCCAGACCGTTGTGCTGCTGAAAGCATCGAAAGCATGTGGGTGCGCAGCCGCCAGCTTCGCCGCCGTCGAGTGGCCGATGTCAAAGATCGTCAATTGTGTGCAGGTGCGGTACACGGAGATCGGGGGACCGGCGTTAAGCAGGTACCAGCCGGATGACCGGCTGACCTATCCGGGAGAGTTCCATGTACCGCATCGCGAAGATCCTGACGGCCACCGCACTGGCTTGCGCCGTTCTCGTGCCGGCCCTTGCCGAAGCGCACTCGCACCGCGTGTGCCATTTCGATCACCACCACCATCGCGAGTGCCGCTGGGTGCGGTAAGCAGGGTTGTCCCGGCGCTGCCCGGGACGCTTTCACGATTCAGGCAAATCAGGAGAGGACCATGAAAAAGATGATGTTGATCGCCGCGCTTGCTGCCGGCGTGGGGCTGTCGACCGGTGCGTTCGCGCAAGTTCCGGCCAGCGCGCCGGCGGGCACGACCGGTCTGTGCAAGGACGGGTCGTTCTATTCGGGCGCGTCGAAGAAGGGCGCATGCGCGGGTCACAAGGGGGTGAAGACCTGGTACGGCGCATCGGCTGCTGCGGCGGCCAGCGCACCGGCCGCGGCGCCCGCGATGGCGGCATCCGCTGCTCCGGCATCGGCCGCCGCGCCCGCGAAGAGCGCGCCGGCGACGACCGCGGCTGCGCCGGGCGGCGGCGCGGGCAAGGTGTGGGTCAACGACAGCACGAAGGTCTATCACTGCTCGACCGACAAGTACTACGGCAAGACGAAGCACGGCAGCTACATGTCGGAAGCGGATGCGAAGACAAAGGGCTTCCATCCGTCGCACGGCAAGGCCTGCTCGTAAGCCGGCCGCGCGAGCGTCGGCTTGCGCATTGCCCGCGTGTTGGCTGTCGGGCATCACGCCCCGCCGTTTCGGCGGGGCGTTTTTTTACTTGGCGGACAGTCTGAAGCTTGCCGTTCGCATGGCGGCCGGGTGCGTCAGGATCACGGAATCGTTCCGGCGGGCTTGGCTGGAGGCGGATTGGTCGGCCGCGTGACGAGTTCACGCGTGAGGTTGTCCGACACATAGTGCGGGCCATCGAACAGATAGACCGGATAGCCGCGATACGTCGCCAGCTGTTTGCTCAGTTCCTCTGCGCTGGCCGCACGAAAGCCACCGTGCTCGGCGGGCCGGAAGGCTTCCGCGATCATCCGCACGCGTTGCTTTCCGAGGCGCGCGGCCAGCTCGTCGAGGTAGACGCGGGCGACGTACGGTTCGCGCGCATAGACGCCGCAACCGTCCTGGAAGAACACGCCGATGTCCGCGGGCAGCCACGATGCGAGCCAGTCGGCCAGCGCCTTACCGCCGATATTGGTCTGGTCGTAGACGCTGACCCACAGCGGACGCGGCAAGCGCTTCAGGATCTCGGCGAGTTTCGGCGCGTCCTGCCAGGTCGGATCGATTTCGACGGGGAAGTAGTAACCAGTCACATGCAGCGGGACGTGTGCGCGCGCCACCTCCGCGGACTGGTTCGCAAGCGTCGCCAGATGGGTGCGTGCACGCCTTTCGTCCTGGTAGCCGGCCAGGCCCAGAATGACGTTCCTGGCCCACGGTTCGCGACCGATGCGCTCCCAGTCGGGAAGGTGCGCCGCGGTACGGATGCCGGTGTTCGGCACGTACGCGGTATCGTCGACGACGCTCCACTGGATCAGCAGATCGTGCACGCCCAGCATCTGCCAGTTCCCGACGGGATTCGTCGTCGCGTTGTCCAGTTGCCATACGATTCCGTCGGCATGCACGTCGTGCGCCGTCCAGCTACACGCGGCCATGGCGAGCGACGCGCCGATCGCCGCGAGCGTCGTCGTGCGCGGCGCGCGCGCGCGCCGGCGCGGCCGCCCTGCGTGCCGGAACCGGCCCATACGCTGTCGAATCGTGCGCAAGGCCGGGATGGCGTACTTGATCATCGCTGCCTCCCCGGAACCACTCTTACGCGTCATCGTAGCCGATCAAATGCAGGCGTGCGACCCGCGTTGCCGCAGCGGGTCGCACGCACGGGGCTTTCGCCGGCGAGCGTCACTTGGCCGTCGTGCCGTCCACCCACGTGTAGCCCAGGTTCGTGATGCCGGTCACGACGCTCTGGAAGTCCTGGTAAGCCGGCAAGCCGAGATCGGGTTCGAGCCAGTAAGGATGGAAGAAGAACGACGCAAAGCCGTCCCGCACCGCCAGGCCGTACTGGGCGTTGGTGACGAGTTGCTGCCACGTGTACGTGATGCACGAGAACGGGTCGATGTTGCAGATGTTGTACTGGATGCTGCCCAGGTTTTCCGGGATGATCCGCTGCCCGTAGTAATCGGAGTTGATGATGTACGGGAAAAACTGCCCGGCCGAAAAGTCCTGGTTGGCTGCGCCTGTACCGATTTGCGGATTGGTCGACGTGTAGTAGACGGCCCGCTGGAACGTGGTCGGGAACGTCTGCGCCGTGGCCGCCGACGCGTTCGGCGACATCTGGTACTGCGGCGCGGCCCAGCCGACGATGTGGTAGCCGTTGAGCGTGAACTCGAGCATGCCGTCGGCCATTCTGCCTTTCGCCCACTGCACGGAGTCCTCTACGACCGGACGATTCTGCACCGCGTACCAGAACTCGTAGTCGCTGCCGCTGACTGCGGTCAGAAGGTTAGGTGTCGAGTCGTACTGGTGCGTGTAGCCGTGCATCACGATCGAGCCGCCGCGCAGGAGCGCATAGTTCAGCGCGCTCTTGAGGCCCGTTGCCTGCGCGAGGTGAATCGTCTCCGGACGGCCGCCGGTGTAATACCCATTCGGATCGGTATACAGCGGAATGGTCGCCATCGTGAACTTGATCCTCTTCGAGTACAGGTAGTCCGTCAGCTGTCTCATCGAACTCGTCGTCGTGTATGCGTCAAGATCCTCGAGACGAACGAGCGCACGGTGATTCACCGGTGCATTGGTCTGCAGGATGTCGTGCAGGATGTCGCAGATCACGAGATAGCGATCCGTCGGGCCGATGTACGAGAACGGCATGTCCGCGAAATACCAGAGCTTGCCCGAGCGAACGACGTAAGGCGTGGTGGCGCCGCTCTTGCTGTTCTTGATGGTGACGAGCACTTGGGCCTTGGTGGCGTCGAGGACCTGGGTTAATCCGACATCGGGATCCGCACTGATGGCACCCGACGACGCGTCATATGCGTAATACTTGACCATCGGCAGGTTCTTGTACGTGATCGTATCGTAGAAGCCTGGATTCGGATTGCTCGACGAAGGCGACGCGTTCATCCCGGCAAGGCCCGTGAAGCTGAACCCGAAGGTCTGGTTGAACGTGTAGGCCGTGTTCCATGCGAGCTGCCACAAGTTGTACTTGAACCAGACCACGGTTTTCGTCGCGGTCATCACGTCGCTCATGAACGCCGCCGGAATCGGATTGTTGTAGTAGTCGCCGACATAGAACGTGGCATCGTGGCTGCCGATCATGCCGGCCGTGTAGTTCTGTATCGGGACCAGGTCGACGGTCGTATTGAAGTGGCCGAGCAGGTTCCTCAACATGATGCTGTACATCAGCCCGAGCTTCGAGTACGGGTCGTTGGCCGGGTTGTCGTACAGCACGAGCGTGTGTGCGGTAGTGACCTGCGCATGCGCGGTGACCGGCAAGGTCAGTTGCGCGAGTCCGGCAAGCAGGGCTATGACGATCAAGATCTTTTTCATGGCCGTTTCTCCCTATTCGCGTTCGACGTTGCCGCCGTTTCTCTTCACGAGGCTCCTGTTGAACTTCGGGCGCCCGGTCTCCTTGTATGCCTTGTCCCAATCCTCCTCGGACATGCCTGGCTTCACGATGGTGTTGGCCGAGCCGTTGGGTAAGGGAGGGGCCTTGATCTTGCCGTGAGACGACTGGTTCGTCTGCTGCGCACTCGCCTCCGGCGCCGTGCCGATGACGACGAGCGCGGGAACCAACGTCAGGACCAGCCCGGCGGTGCTCAACCCGATTCGAAAAGATTGGTAGCGATGCGAAGGCATGATTTTCATCCTTTGATATGCAAATTAAGTTTTTCCCCTTAACGAAACGAGCGCGTTGAATTGCCGATTTAAATCGGGTCGTTATGTCGTGAGTTTTTGCGCGCTTCTACCCGATAAAAAAACGAAACCGGATACCGTTGCTTCCAAGCTAGTTCCATACCATCTGCCGCTAATGGGCGTCGGGGCGAGACGTCGAAACCGGCACGTCGCGACAGTCCCAAATTGCTTTCGATAAACGTTTCATGCCTGCAACGCACGCGTTTTTTTCGAATCCAGTCCGGCAAGCGTGCATCCGGCGTGGTCGGACGATTCGGGAAAAGCCGGTTGCGCGCTGAACGTCGCACCTGGAACAAGGCAATCGAGTCGATCGGCGCGCACGTGCGATATCCGTTCGGATACGGGATTTTTCGTGAGACGCCGATCCTTCCTGCCCCGGTAGATAGCCGAACCGCGTGGCGATGCTCCGATCGCGTCGAACGGCGCGCGGCGCCGACCTGTCAGGCTGCTTTCAGCGGATCGCTCACGTAGTGTTGCAGCGCTGAAACGTTTGGGCCGGATTCGAGCCGGCAATCGTGTGACGTCACCCCCGGGGGCTCGGCATGCCAAGGGCGGCGCGGCGATGGCGCACGACTTGCTAGAACAGCAGTGCGCGGAGAAGACGGTGCCCGGGGCGCACTGCGAGGCGCCAGATCGCAACACGGCTGCAAGCATCGGCGAATGCGGGGCGGCGGCAAGCAGCGGGAAATCGGCTGTCGAAAGTCATCCACTGAACACGTTGCGTTTTTGAGGATGTTACGTGGCCGTATCGATAGCGCTCGACGCGTGATCCGGGTCTGTCGAGAGCGGCGGGTGCGGGTGCGGCGCCGCATCGGGGTGGACATGACGGGGGCGACGGGGACGGGGAGAGATTCGTCTTGCGTTGGTTCGGCGGAGAGGAAGCGAAGGCGAACGATCGAAGAACGCGGAAGGGGTCATGGATAATATGATATGGAGTACGTATCTATATGCGATCAATATCGTCGCCATTGTGACCGCCATCGTCATCCTGGTCAGCACGCTGGATGACCTCACGCTGGACGCCTGTTACTGGTGGTTCGAACTCGGGCGGATCTTGCGTCGCGAGAAAGCGCAGACCGTCGATATCGGCATGCTGCGCGCGCTGGAAGAGCGCCATCTGGCACTCATGGTGCCGGCGTGGAAAGAGTATGACGTGATCGCCAAAATGATCGAGAACACCCTGGCGACCCTCGAGTACGAGCGCTATGTCATCTTCGTCGGCACCTATCGCAACGACGCCGAAACCACGTCGGAAGTCGAACGGATGGTGCGCCGGTATCCGGGCAGGGTGACGCGCGCAACGGTCAGGAACGACGGGCCGACCTGCAAGGCGGATTGCCTGAACTGGATCATCGAAGCGATCCTGCGCTACGAGGAAGTCCATCATATTCGATTCGCAGGCGTCGTCATGCACGACTGCGAAGACGTCATTCATCCGGTCGAACTCAAGTACCTCAATCATGCGGTAGCGGAAAGCGACCTGGTTCAGCTCCCGGTCCTGTCGTTGCCGCGAAAATGGAACGAGTTCGTCGCCGGCTGCTATCTCGACGATTTCAGCGAAACGCACCAGAAGGACGTGCCGGTACGAGCCCGCCTGACCGGCGTCGTGCCGGGCGCGGGCGTTGCATCATGCTACAGCCGCCGTTCGATCGAGGCGGCGATGAAGGCGCGCGACGGTTCTCCGTTCAACACGAGTTCGCTGACCGAAGACTACGACTTCAGCTTCCGGTTGAAGGATCTCGGCATGAAGGAAACGTTTGCCCGCTTCGCGCTTTCGGACGCCGTGCACGATGCCGGCCAAGAGCGTGCGGAGGCCGGCGCCGGCAATCGAAACCTGCTGGCCACGCGCGAGTACTTCCCGAAGACGTTTCGCACCGCCTACCGGCAGCGCACGCGCTGGATCCTCGGTATCGCCTTCCAGGGCTGGGAGCAGCTCGGCTGGAAGGGCGACCTCCTCACCCGCTATATGTTCTTCCACGATCGCAAGGGCATCGTGACGTCGCTGTTTTCGGTGGTGGCCTATGGCGTGCTGCTCAACTTCGTGTTGCTTGCCTTTCTTCAGAAAAGCGGCGGCATCATCCCCGCCGGCGCTCATGTCGTGATGGGCGGTGCATGGGTGGCGCCGCTGCTGTGGGTCAACACCGCCATGCTGTTTGCCCGCGCCGGGCAGCGCTACCACTTCGTCAGCAAGCTGAACGGCCCACTCCAGGGGCTGCTGTCGATCCCCCGGATGTTCGTGAACAACCTGATCAATTTCTGCGCGGTGAGTCGCGCGTGGCGCATCTATGTCGGCCACCTCGTGAACGGCAGGCCGATCGCGTGGGACAAGACCAGTCACACCTACCTGTCGAACGAAGAACTCGGGAAAGCGCGGCGCAAGGTCGGCGAGATCCTGGTCAGCTGGGGCGTCGTCTCCCTGGAGCAGCTGCAGGCGGGGCTCGAGAAACAACTGACATGCGGCAAGCGGCTCGGTGAACTGTTGCTCGAATGCACCGAGCTGTCCACCGAATCGCTGGCTGATGCGATCGCCGAGCAGGCGGAGTTGCCGCGCGTGAGCCTGGGCAACGTCGCGGTCGGTCACTTCGCGGATTCGCTGGCATTCGAACTGCAGTACGCGTATCGCGCGGTCCCGTTTTCGACCGCGGACGACGGGACGCTCAATATCGCGGTCGGGCGCCCGCTCACGCCGGACGAACAGGACGTCGTGCGGCGCGGCGCCAGATCGAACGTCGCCTATTTCATCGCCTGCGATGCCGAGATTGCCACCGAACTCGCGCGGCACTCGCGCTTCGTCGATATCGCGCGGCTGCGCGACGGCGATGACGCGACGCCGCAGGCATCTGCGGCAAAAAGGCCGTCGGGAGAACAGGCATGAAGCGCGCGACACGACCCATCGCGGCCGGCCTCAAGCGTTGCGCACGGTTGAGCGCGCTGGCGCTCGCCGTGTCGCTTGCGTGGCAGGCGCCGGCATCCGCGGCCCAGCCGCTCACTGCGAAGGCCTACCGGCTCGCCGACGGCGCATACAAGGCGATCAACGCCGGCGACCTGCCGCGCGCGGACGAGTATGCGTCGCGTGCCGTCAAGATTCAGCCGGGGAGCGAGCAGCTCGCGCTGCTGCTTGCGGATGTGTACCGGCGCGAAGGAAAGGTCGACGAAGCGGACGCGCTGCTGGAATCGCTGAGCGTGCGTTTTCCGAAGAGCGCGGCGGTGCTGGCGCAGCATGGCTACCTGGCGCAGCGGCAGATGCGCTACGACGTTGCGTGCCGCGATTTCTCGGCCGCCGTCGCGACCGGAAAATGGAGCCACGAGCAGCAGCGCAACCTGCGTCTCGCATGGTCCGACAGCGCGCTCGCGGATAATCGCCCGCATGAAGCCGGCATTGCACTGGCGCCGCTGGCCGATGAAAAATCGGCCGTGGTTCAGGTGCGTATCGCACAACTGAGCCTGCAGGCCGGTGATCGCGAAAGCGCCATCCGCATGGCGGAGCTGGCGGCCAGCGACGCATCGACGGATGCGGAACGCAACATGGCCGCGTCGATCGCGGCGCAGGCGCGGCAAGTCGACGCGCCGCCGCAGGCGGCGGTCGACGATAGCGCGCAGCAGAAGCTGCAGCACGCCTATGACCTCCTGCGCGAACACGACGATCGCGCCGCGCTGGACGCATTTCGGGAAGGCTTCGCCGGTGGCGCCGGCAACGCGATGAACTACGCGGACGCCGGCTATGCCGCGAAGCGGATCGGATTGAACGAGCAGTCCGTCCAGCTGTTCGAACACAGCCTCGACGCCGACGAAAACGAACACGCGTTCGATGCGCAGCGCAAGTTCGGCTATCGGCGGGAAGTGGAACAGCTGGAGCGCACTTGGGGTTTCGTGCTGAGCGCGCCATACCAGTCGGCCGCGTTCGGCCCGCAAGGCACCATCAGCGTGCTTCAGCCGGGTATCGAGGCGTACTGGCAGCCGCCGAAGATCGGCTATCAGAACGGTCGCATCTTCCAGTTCTTCGTGCGCGGATACGGCACGGCCTACGACGGCTCGGGCAACGTGACCGGGATGCCGACCGTGCAAGGGTCGGTGGGCGCGCGCTACAAGCCGATACCCGACCAGAACGTGGTGTTGACCGCCGAGCGGTTGTTCCATGTCGGCAGCCTGTCGATGACGGACTGGCTGATGCGCGTGGGCTATTCATCGGAGGGGGGCACCGACCTGCGGGTCACCGAACCGAGCTGGCGGAGCTGGCAGGCTTACGTCGAAGGTGCGTATTTCATCAAGGCGGGCCGCTACATCATTTATTCGGAGCTGCGTTACGGGCACACGTGGCGTTTGCCGGCGCTCAGCGACCGGCTGACCGTCTACCCCCACGTCGCGGTGGCAGGCGATCACGACAATCGTGAGCCGAACAGGACGGCAATCGGTGTGGGGCCCGGCATCCAGTTCAGGTACTGGTTTCGCGAAGGCAGGTATACCGCGCCGGCAAGCTATCTCGACGTGACGGTGCAATACCGTTTCCCGTTGACGTCAGCGGCACGCGCACGTGGTCTCGTCGTACGCGCGACATTGTGGTTCTGAGCGACTGCGCTGACGTTGGAACGGCTCGCGGATGAGCCCGATCAGTTGGGCGACTTCAGCGGGATGATGGTTTGGCGCAACAACTGGAAGTACGAGCTCGTCGAATACGGGAGCATCTGTTCGGCGTAGTTCCACCAGAAGAATCCGCCGATGAAACGCGGATCGTTCATGCTGTTGACCATCGGATAATACGTCTTGATCAGGTTCTGCTGCACCGACGCCGGCGCGGAAATTTGCGACGTGCCGATTTCGCCGAAGCCGACCTTGGCATTCGGGAAGATGTTTTCGAGCGCCGCGAAATCGCTATTCCACGAGGGATTCAGCCCCGTGCAATCCTGATACGGGTAGTAGCTGAACAGCGCGTAGTCCGCCTGCTGGCGCACCGTTGCCGGCAGGAAGGCCGTTGGCCAGGTCTTCCAGTAATCCTGGGGTTTCTCCCAACAGTTGTTACCCTTGCTGTCGTCGTTGTAGTACAGCGTGATCGCGGTCTTGCCGCCGTTCGATTTGACGATCGTGTTGGCCGCGGCGACCATCTGGCCGATCTGCTGCTCTTGCGAATTGACCACGGTATTCGTGCCGCTCGGGTCGTTGCGCAACCATTCGCCGTTGATTTCGTTGGCGATTTCCCACACGTCGACGGTGTTCTTCAACTGCGACACCAGTTCCTGCGTTCGCGCCTTGTACGTCGCGAGATCCGTCGGGAAATAGTACGAATCGTAGACCTCGCCCATCACATACGCGACCGCGTGCAGGCGCAGCAGCGGTGCGTAGTAGTCGGCGGCCGACGTGCCCGGATCAAACACGACACGCACGGTCGGTCGGTACGGCAGGTTCTGGAGCGACGCGACGATCGCATCGAGCTTCGTCAGGTCGTCGAGCGTGACGCCGTAGACCGGATTCTTCAGCGGTTCGACCTGGGCGCTGGCCGTTTGGGACAGGGGCATCAGCCCCGCATACGCCACGCATGCGGCAACGGCCGTGCGCGAGATAGTTTTCGTCAGTTTAATCAAAACTTCATTCCATCCTAAGGTAAGAAGAAGCGCGATTTTAGACGAAAATAAAAGGTAATTATCTGACAATAGGCGAAGTAAAGGGGCCGAATGCCGCGCTGCAGCAGTCGCCCGAGCGGGGCTGTCGCGAGATAAAGGCAGCATCCCGAAGCGATCCTGACGGGCCGACCGAACGGCGAATTCCGTCGTTGTACCGTTGCGCGTCCCACGCATCGTCGCGTTGTCGGTCGGTCGGCCGGGCGTACGGCAGGCGGATGCATCGAGGAATCTTCCGACGATGCGCATTCGTTCGACGATGCGCATTCGTTCGCAAACGTTTCACCTTGATTTTCAGCAAAAACGAGCAGGAATTCGCTAAAGGACGCGCGGCCCGATGACGTTAAAACGGGCACGGGGATGACTGTCGATGGCATGCATGCGACATGCGACGTGCAGTCCGCAATAACCAGCGCAGCAGGGGAATCGACTTGAACCGTCAGCAATCATGGACGCGCACAGCCGCGCCCGGCGAGATCATCTACTCGGAGGGCTTCGCCGGCGAGCCCGTCATCTTTCTGATCGCCGACGGCAAGGTCGAGCTGTCGACGCGCTGCGAAGACAAGCGCGTCGTCGTCGCGACGCTCGGGCGCGGCGAGTTCTTCGGCGAATCGGCGCTGCTCGCGGCCGAGCCTCGCGCGCATACCGCCAAGGCGCTGTCGTTCTGTCAGCTCACGGTCGTGCCGGCCGCGGTGCTCGACGAAGAGATCGAGCACGTGTCCGCGCTGCTGCGTCATGTCGTGCGCACGATGATCCGGCGCGTGAAGCGCAAGGACGACCAGCTCGCGACCTATACGCACGCCGATTTCATGCCGGGCGTGCTGTCGTATGCGCACGTGCTGTCGCTGATGGCGGGCGCCGACACGCGCGCCACGGACGACGCGTGGTCGCGCCGGCCGATGCAGGCGCATGCGGCGGAAACGTCGGTGCCGCTCGCGGACGTGATCCGCCGCTGTCGCGCGATCGCCGGCCATTCGCGCCCGCACGTGCTCGCGATGCTGCACCGCATGGAGAAGCTCAATCTCGTCACGATCGAAGCCGCGCAGGCCGACCATGCCGGCGCGGCCGATTACGCGGGTTCGTCGGATGCGCGCCAGGTCGTCACGTTCGATGCCGCGCGCGTGATCGATCGCGCGCAGCAGGTCGCCGATCACGATCTCGACCTGTCGATCAACAGCGAGCTGGAGCTGATCGAGCTGGCCGATCTCGAGGCGCTGATCGGCGTCGACCGGAAGCTGCTGCTCAACAAGCTGTCGCACGGCGAAATCGCCGACGAGGTGTTCGCGTTCCGCAAGTCGAAGGTGCTCGGCTACGTCGAACAGAAAGGCGTCGCGTATTTCTCGCGCCGCAGCCCACGCGCCGGCGGCGACGTGCGCGCGCTCGAGGACATCGTGTGGGTCGATCAGCGCACGCTGTTCGACGTGATCAGCGCATTCGACACGTACGATCTCGCGAAGCTGATCGCGAGCCTCGACGATCGCGCGGTGGCCGACAAGCTGTTCTCCGTGATGACGGAGGCGCGGCGCAACGAAGTGTCGTGGGTGATGCGTCGCGAGCTCAAGCTCGATCCGATCGAGATCGAGGAGATCGGGCAGCGCGTGCTCGATGCCGTGCGTGTGGCCAAGGCGCCGGCGCCGTCCGCGCCCTTGGCTGCATCCGACGCGTAACACCCGACCCGACGGAGACGCATATGGACCTGTTGACCCTGGCCGGCGTGGTACTCGGCGGCGCGGCCATCGTATTCGGCTTCGCGCTGGAAGGCGGCCACTTCTCGATGCTGTTCCAGTTCGAAGCGCTCGTCATCGTGCTCGGCGGTACACTCGGCGCGGTGATGATCCAGAACACGTGGGCGCGCTTCTTCGATGCGGTGAAGCAGTTGCGGCTCGCGTTCGTGCGCGCGCAGGAAGTCGATCGCAAGCACCTGACCGACCTGCTGGAGTGGGGCGATCGCGCGAAGCTCGACGGCTTGCTCGCGTTCGAATCGATGGACGTGAGCGGGATTCATCCGTTCGCGCGGCGCGGGCTGGAACTGCTCGCGAACGGCGTGTCGACCGCCGTGCTCGAGGACGCGCTGCACCGCGAGCTCGACGCCTACGAGCGCAGCCGGCTCGCGGCCGCGCGCGTGTGGCAGCAGGCCGGCGGCTATGCGCCGACGTTTGGCATTCTCGGCTCGGTGCTCGGGCTGGTCCAGGTGACGAGCCACATTCTCGAACCGGCGCAGCTCGGACCGGGCATCGCGGTCGCGTTCATCGCGACGCTCTATGGCCTCGCGTTCGCGAACCTCGTGTTCCTGCCGCTCTACGGCAAGCTGCGCGCGCAGATCGACAGCGAGCTGCGTTTTCGCAAGCTGTATCTCGACGGCTTGCTCGCGATCTCGCGCAAGGAGTCGCCGCATACGATCGAAACGCGGCTGACCGGCGACGTGCGCGGCCGCGCGGCGGAGTCGCTCGCATGACGCACCGGGAGCTTCGACATGACGGCTCGAACTGACGGCGCGCGTGCGGCCTCGGCCGCGGCCGACCGCGACGACGATGAAGCGGAAGGCACGCAGTCCGGACGCTGGCTGATTTCCTACGCGGACCTCATCACGACGCTGATGGTGCTGTTTCTCGCGCTGTACGTGCTGCAGCTCGCGAAATACAACGCGCTCGATGCGCGATATCAGACCCTCGCGCGGCACGACGGCGGTGCGGCAAGTGTGACTGCGGCCGCACCTGCGACACCCGAGCGCGCGCCGGCGTGGCTGGCCTCGCTCGATGCGCTGAAGACGAACGGCCGCATCTCGCTCGTGCGGGCGCCGCACGGCATCGAGATCGGCATCGATGCGAAGATCCTGTTCAACGTCGGCGATGCGCGCCTGCTGCCCGACGCGACGCCGGTGCTGAGCGAGATCGCGCGGGCGCTGAGCGAGCATGCGACCGGCGACATACTCGTCGAGGGGCATACCGACAGCGCGCCGATCGCGAACGCGAAATACGAATCGAACTGGGAGCTGTCATCCGCGCGGGCGGGCAGCGTCGTGCGCTATCTGGCCGAGCGCGGCGTCGCGCCCCATCGGCTCGCGGCGATCGGGCGAGCCGACACGCAGCCGCTCGTCGCCGGCGACGATGCGCCCGCGCGGGCGCGCAACCGCCGGGTGACGATCTTCGTCGCATATTGATCGCACGACGCACGACGCACGACGCACGACGCACGACGCGCGGCGGGCCGCCACGCCCGCCCGGCGACGACATATCGGATCCCGCATGACGGACATGTGAAATCGGCGATGCGATTTCGCGCGTGCCTGCCGATAACCCAAGCTGGCTCAGACCGAGCGGTTATCGAGGGTTCCCCATGCATTTCTGGCGCAAGCTGTCCATTCAGAACAAGCTGATTCTCAGCATGACGAGTTGCCTGCTCGTGTTCGTCGCGATCTCGAGCGGGTTGAGCGTCCGCCTGATCGGTCACGCGGTGCGCGATCGCGTCGTCCGCGAAGAGCTGCCGACGGCCGTCAGCGGCATCCGCGCCGACGTGCAGCGGCAGATGGCCGGACCGATCGCCGCGTCGCGCCAGCTCGCGCGCGATGCGTTCCTGCTGCAATGGGAAGCCGACGGCGAGCCCGACGCCGGCACGCGCAACTGGATCCAGCTTGCGAAGAACGTGAAGGACGAGCAGAAGGCGGCATCCGTGCAGTGGGTGTCGGTGAAGAGCGGCAACTACTACAACGAAGGCGGCCTGCAGCGCAAGGTCACCGACCAGGATCGGTGGCTGACGAACTTCCTCGCGGCGGGCAAGGCCTTCGACGTGAACATGGATCGCGAAGTCACGCTCGGCGGCTACATGATGTTCATCAACAGCCGCGTGGAGCTCGACGGCACGCCGATCGGCGCGGCCAGCATGAGCCTGTCCGTCGATGTGCTCGCGAAGGGCATCGCCGCGTACCGGATCGGCGAGACCGGGTTCGCGTACCTCGTGCGGCCGGATGGCGCGATCATGATGCATCGCGACACGTCGCTGATCGACGGCAAGCACTTCCTGAAGGACGAACCGGGCCTGCCTGGCGACGCGTCGTCGACGCTGCTGGCCGGCAAGCCGTATGCACACCTGAGCTACGACGGCGACGGCGGTGCGCGCTTCATCGCGACGTCGTTCATTCCGGAGCTGAATGCGTACGTGGTCGTCGAGGTGCCGCAGGCCGAACTGCTCGGCCCCGTGACGCGCGCGATTCGCAGCGCGGCGCTGGTCGCCGCGGTGGTGGGCCTCGGCGTTGCGCTGGTCGTGATCTGGCTGGTCGGGCGCGCGATCGCCGCGCCGATCCGCCGCGCGGCGACGCTGCTGTCGGAGATCGCGAGCGGCCAGGGCGACCTGACGCGCCGGATGACGGTCGAGAGCGAGGACGAGATCGGCCAGTTGTCGGACGCGTTCAACCGCTTCGTGTCGTCGTTGTCGACGCTCGTCCACCGGATCCGCGCGGCGTCCGCGTCGATCGCGACCGGCTCCGCGCAGATCGCGTCAGGCAACGCGGATCTCAGCGAGCGCACCGAAGGGCAATCGAGCAACCTCGAGCGGACGGCTTCGTCGATGGAGGAAATCACGGCAGTCGTGCGCAACAACACCGAAACCGCGACGACCGCCGCGAAGCTGATCACCGGCGCATCCGATACGGCATCGCGCGGCGGGCAGGTCGTCGGTGAAGTCGTGTCCACGATGGAGCAGATCAGCGATGCTTCGCAACGGATCTCCGAGATCATCGTGATGATCGACAGCATCTCGTTCCAGACGAACATCCTTGCGCTGAATGCCGCGGTCGAGGCGGCCCGGGCCGGCGAACAGGGGCGCGGGTTCGCGGTCGTCGCGGCGGAAGTGCGGAACCTCGCGCAGCGCAGCGCGCAGGCGGCGAAGGAGATCAAGGCACTGATCGAGCACAGCGCGGGCACGGTGAACACCGGCTCGCGGCTCGTCAGCGAGGCGGGGAAGGTGATGCGCGATGTCGTGTCGCAGGTGCAGGGCGTCAGCGCGATGATGAGCGAGATCGCCGAGGCGAGCCTGGAGCAGAGCGCGGGCATCGACCAGATCGGCGACGCGGTGCAGTCGCTCGATCAGATGACGCAGCAGAATGCGGCGCTGGTCGAGGAAAGCGCGGCGGCCGCGGAGAGCCTGAAGCAGCAGGCGGCGGAACTGACGCGACTGGTATCGGCATTCAAGGTAGATGAATGAAGCGCGCGCGACGTTAGAATGAAGCGTTTCTGAGGGACGGCTGTCGCGGGATGACGGCAGCCGTTTTCGCTGTCGGCGCGGGGTTCGGTAACGTCATAAAAAATGAAGCGCATATCAAGACTGAAGATCGGGGCGGGGGTGGTGGTGGTCGCGGCGCTGCTTGCCGCGGTCGGGGCGAAGGTGATCGCATCGCCGGCGGAGTCGTATCTTGCCTATCGGAACCAGGCCGCGGCGAGCCTGGCGGCGGCGCGGATGGAGGATCGGGCGGCCCTCGACAAGCAGTACACGGCCGACGTGAATGCACGGCTCGCCAAGCTGATCGGCACGGTCCGGGCGAAAGGGTTTGCCGCGAAGTCGGAGGGCACCGTGCAGAGTGTCGGCCCCGTCGACGGGATGCCGCCGGGGCCGGACGGGTTGTCCTTCAAGTCGGAGGACGGCAAGACGAATCTCGTCGTGACGACGGTTGCGCTGCTGAAGGCGTGGGCGAGTAACGCGGATGCCGGCATCAAGCCGACCGACGATGTCGCCGCGATGTTCGACCATGAAACGCTTTACACGAACGTGTTCGGCGACGACGCCGCGGCGTTTCGCTTCGCCGAATTGCCCGTCAAGCGGCAGCCGGCCGACGGCGTCGTGAAGGCGTTGCTGCTGGGCGAAAGCCAGGACGGCGTGCCGGAGGGGCCGAACACGCTGGCCGTGTCGGTCCGGCAGGGCCAACGGGTGTACATCCTGTGGAAGAGCGTGACGCTGCGCCCGATCGCGGCGTGCAGCGCGGCGCGCGTGCCCGAGGACGCGCGGCAGGCGTGTTTCGCCAAACAGGTGGCGTCCCAGCGGAGTTACCCGCGGCTGATTGCGCAGGCGCAATCGATGGCCGATGCGGTGGTCCGATAGCGGACGGCGGCGCTCGCCGGTTGTACGGTGCGATTCGACGGCGATGGACGGTGGTTCACGTGTGACGAATGACGGCCGGCGACGTCACGCGTCGCCGACCGTCGGCATGCCGTCCAATGTCAACGCGAGCGCAACGCCTGCAACCCCAGTGTGAGCGGGTTGAACGGCATTTCCGCGGCGCCCGTCGAAAAGCTCGTCGTCTTCGCGGTCGCCCCCGGAATATGCATCAGTGCATGAATGATCCTCTCGCTTGCATGACCGTCGCCATACGGATTGCTCGCGTGCGACATTTCCTCATACGCGCGCTCGCTGTCGAACAGTCGCGACGCCTCCCAGATGATCCGTTCCTGATCCGTGCCGACGAGCCGCGCAGTGCCGGCCTGGATCGCTTCGGGACGCTCGGTCGTGTCGCGCGTGACGAGCACCGGCTTGCCGAGCGCCGGCCCTTCCTCCTGGATGCCGCCCGAGTCGGTGATGATGAAATGCGCGCGTGACATCAGGAATACGAATGAAAGATATTCCTGGGGATCGATCAAATAAATGTTCGGCACGCTGCCGAGCAGCGCGCGCGCCGGCTCGCGCACGTTTGGATTCATGTGCAGCGGATAGACGAACTGCGCATCGTGATAGCGGTTCGCGAGCGCGCAGAGCGCCTCGCAGAAATGCCGGAACGGCTCGCCGAAGCTTTCGCGGCGATGGCCGGTGATCAGCACGACGCGACGCGACGGTTCGAGAAACGGAAAGTGCGCGGCGACCGTGTCGTTGAGCTCGGCATTGTGATCGAGCATCCGTTTGACGTCGTGCAGCGCATCGATCACGGTGTTGCCGGTCATCACGACCGCACCCACCGGTATGCCTTCGCTGAACAGGTTGTCGCGAGCCTGACCGGTCGGTGCGAAATGCCATGACGACACCGCGTCGGTCACGCGGCGATTCAATTCCTCCGGCCACGGCGACCAGATGTCGCCGCTGCGCAAACCCGCTTCCACGTGTCCGACCGGCAGATAGCGGTAGAACGCGGCGAGACTCACGGCCAGTGTCGTGGTCGTATCGCCGTGCACCAGGACGACGTCAGGATGGAAGTCGTCGAAAACGACTCCGATCGCCTGAAGAATGCCGGTCGTCACGTCGGTCAGTGTCTGGCTCTGACGCATCAGATTGAGATCGTAGTCGGGCTTGATGCCGAACAACGTCAGGACCTGATCCAGCATTTCCCGATGCTGGGCGGTGACGCATACCCTGGCGTCGACATCCCGGCGCGCCTTCAGCGCGCGGACGAGCGGCGCCATCTTGATGGCTTCCGGCCGAGTCCCGAACACAAGCAAGATCTTTTTCATCGTTATCCTCGTTGAGCTTCTTCGCGCCGGGGGACCCGGCGCCTGGCGTCGGGCATCCGTGCAGGCGAGTCGTCCCATGCCCGCATGCGATCACGCTGGCCGGCACCTTGCATCGTCAATCACGTCATGAGCTTTCCTCGATGTGTTGATCGCGACGTCTGTCGGTCAGGTTGCGTACGTCACCGCGTCGCGGCGCACGGGTACCTGTCCCTGCTACGGATAGAGCAATATTCAAACCAGCGGCCCTGCGAGCGGGCCCGCGTCGCTTCGCAAACGCGGATTGCCGCGGAACGTTTCACAATTGCTACGAGCGCGAGCGCCGCGCGCTGCCCCGACGCGAGTAAACATCCGACCGTTCGCGACATCGATCCGGTCACGTCATTGGAAGCACGGCAGCTTGCGTCGCGCGACGCGCTGCCGATCCAAGCGCGGGCGACCTTGCGGATCCCATGAGTCACTTTGAGACGCGATTTCTGTATAGGAATGGGCAGGACATCGTCTGCTCTCCTGCATTGTTTCCGCACAAAGGATTTCCCCGAGGCATCGCGTCGTGCGCATCGTCAGACTCGGCGGGTGCGAAATGTTGCGCATCTGAAACGCCCGCCCGGAGCGGGCTGACATATCGGCGCGATGGCTGTCGATCTGCAACGCGAGGCGCACAGGTACTTGCCCGACAGTAGCGATGGATAGCCTGTCCGCAGCGATTGGCTTCCCGGAATGGCGCTGCGCGCGGTGCTCGTGTCTTGCAAGGGGGATCCCCGCCGGAGCGCGACCGTTGATTCGGCGGTGAATCAAAAACATGCGATCCGGATCCGCAGCGTGTCGATCGAGTACTCACGGGCCCTTGCCGGACGGGGCGCGGCGATTCATGGCTCGCCCCTTGCTAGTTTCAGGAGTGACACGCGTGTCCCGACGGCGGAGAGAGCGGTGACCGGATCGCGCTGGCGCGACGGCGCCGGTCCATGAACGGAACCGGGAGGCAGACGCGTCATATGTGGAATCGTCGGCGCGGCCGCACAACGGGACATCGTTCCGACTACGACTCGGTGCCACGCGCACCCAGGTGCCCCGAACCACACCGTCGATATGTTGTTCGCCGGACGCGACGCGGCCAACGCCGCGTCCGACGATTGCGCAGGACTACCGCGCAGGAGCCCCACATCATGAACTGGCCCGCGCTTTTCCCGGCCGCACGCGCATGCGTGGCGGCCACCGTCAGGCGGTGCCATGCGTGGCGCGTTGCCTGCTGCGTCGCCGCGTGCTGCTCCGTGCTGCACGCGGGCGCCGCCGAACTCCGGCTCAACGGGCTGTATCAACGCCCGGACGGCGCGATCACCGTGCGCCTGAACGGGGCCGGCATCGATCCTTATTTTGCGGCGAAGGCCCTGCTTGCCGCGGCCGATACGCGGATGGACGCCCGTCGATCGGCACTTGCATGGATCGCATGGCTGTTGCCGCGCCAGCGTCCGGACGGCGGCTTCGACCGCTATTGCGTGAAGGACGGGCTGACGAACCGGTGCGCGGAAGCCGACGCGGACGACGCGATGATGGCGAGCTGGATCGAACTGCTCGCGCGCTTCGCGCCGCCCGACGGGATGCCGGCCGCGTGGGAGCTTAGCCTGAACCGCGCGGGCGCGCACCTGGATACGCTGCTCGACAAGACGAGCGGCGTCTATCAGATCTCGTCGTCGCCGCAGGTGGCGCTGCTGATGGACAACGTCGAGGTGCACAGCGCGTTCCAGGCGCTCGCCGCGTATTACGTGCGCCGCGCCGACGCCGCGCATGCGGCGCCGTGGAGCCAGCGCGCCGACCGGCTGGCGTCGGCGATCGTGAAGGTGTTCTGGCGCGGCACGCAATCCGGCTTTCGCGCGAGCACGCAGAAGATCAGCGACGCGAGCTTCTATCCGTCGAAAGTCGCGCAGATTTTCCCGCTCCTGTCGGGCGTCCAGGTGCCCGACCAGTCGAACGACAGGATCTATGCGCAGTGGATGCAGAAGTACGGCAAGACCTGGACGCAACTCGCCGGCTCCGATTTCCCGTGGGGGTTGATCGCGCTGGTCGCATACAAGATGAATGACTGGAGCACCGTCGCCTGCTGGTATGCGCGCTCGGGACCGTACCGTCACGGCGCGCACTGGAATGTACTGGAGGAGGCACTGTACCTGGCATTCGAAAGCAGGATGACCGACCCGCTCGTGCCCGCCAAATGCGGGTTGACGACGGCGGAGGTCACGGTGACCGGATCGCGCTGACGCAATGGCGCACGGTCCGGCTCACGGTTCATGAACGGACAAAGGGAAGGAGGCGTTTCATGTGTGGCATCGTCGGCGCGGTTGCGCAACGGAACATCGTTCCGATTCTGATCGAAGGTTTGCGCCGCCTCGAATATCGAGGCTACGATTCATGCGGCGTGGCGACTGTCGTCGACGGCCACGCGCGCCGCGAACGCAGCGTGTCGCGCGTCGCGGATCTCGACGCGCACGTGCGCAGCGCCGGGCTGTCCGGGACCACCGGCATCGCGCATACCCGCTGGGCGACGCATGGCGCGCCCGCAACCTGCAACGCGCATCCGATCTTCTCGCGCGACGAAATCGCGCTCGTGCACAACGGCATCATCGAGAATCACGAAGCGTTGCGCAGGCAACTGTCCGACGAGCACTACGAATTCGACGGCCAGACCGACACCGAGGTCGTCGCCCACCTGATCCACAGCAAGTATCGCGGCGACCTGCTCGCTGCCGTGCGCGATGCGACGTCGCAGCTGCACGGCGCGTACGCGATCGCGGTGTTCAGCAAGCATGAGCCGCAGCGGCTGATCGGCGCGCGTGTCGGCTCGCCGCTCGTCGTCGGCCTGAAGGACGACGAATGCTTTCTCGCGTCCGACGCGCTCGCGCTCGCCGGCATCACCGATCGCTTCATCTTTCTCGAGGAAGGCGACATCGTCGAGCTGACGCCGGGCGGCGTGCGAATTCTCGAGCGCGGCGGCACGCCGGTCGATCGCCCGATCCAGACCGTCTCGTCGACGCAGGGCGTGGTCGAGCTCGGGCCGTACCGGCATTTCATGCAGAAGGAAATCTTCGAGCAACCGCAGGCGGTGGCCGCGACCATTCCCGATGCGGGGCTGTTCGATCCGGCGGCCTTCGGCCCGGATGCTGCGCGGGCGTTCGAGCAGATCGACAACGTGCTGATCCTCGCGTGCGGCACGAGCCACTATTCCGGCCTCACTGCCCGCCGCTGGCTCGAGACGATCGCGCGCCTGCCCGCGCAGGTCGAGATCGCGAGCGAATACCGTTACAGCGACGCGCTCGCGCTGCCGAATACGCTGGTGGTCAGCGTGTCGCAATCGGGCGAGACCGCCGACACGCTCGCCGCGCTCAAGTACGCGCAGGCGCTCGGTCATGTCGACACGCTCGCGATCTGCAACGTGCCGACCAGCGCGATGGTGCGTCAGACCAGCCTGCGGTTCCTGACGCGCGCGGGCCCGGAAATCGGCGTCGCGTCGACCAAGGCGTTCACGACGCAACTCGTCGCGCTGTTCATTCTCGCGGTGACGCTGGGCCGGCTGCGCGGCTATGTCGACGATGCGCAGCTCGCCCGCTATGCGACGCAACTGCGACGATTGCCGGACGCGCTCGAGGACGTGCTCGCGCTGGAGCCGCAGATCGAGCGCTGGGCGGTGGAGTTCTCGCGGCACGAGAATGCGCTGTTTCTGGGGCGCGGGCTGCATTACCCGATCGCGCTCGAAGGGGCGCTGAAGCTCAAGGAGATTTCGTATATCCACGCGGAAGCGTATCCGGCCGGCGAGCTGAAGCATGGGCCGCTCGCGCTCGTGACGCACACGATGCCGGTCGCGACGATCGCGCCGAACGACGCGCTGCTCGAGAAGCTCAAGTCGAACATGCAGGAGGTGCGGGCGCGCGGCGGTCAGCTTTACGTATTCGCCGATGCCGATACGCGGATCGACAACGGCGACGGCGTGTCGGTGCTGAGGATGCCGGATTACTACGGGCTGCTGTCGCCGATCCTGCACGTCGTGCCGCTGCAGCTACTCGCCTATCACGCGGCGTGCCTGCGCGGTGCGGATATCGACAAGCCGAGGAATCTCGCGAAATCGGTGACGGTGGAGTGAGGGGAAGGGGGGCGACGAGGCTGCTTCGGCGCGATGCGGAGCAGTCTCGGAATGGCGGCGGGCAAACCGACGCGATTCGCGCCCGGCCGCCCCGTCCGTTACGATTTCGCGTCGTTAGCCGGAGCGTCGTCGTCGATGCGGAACACGATCGGATCGCGCGGATAGTGCTTGATATCTGGCGATAAAGCGTACCTGCCCTCGGTCCAGTAATACACGAAGGAAACGATCAGGATCGCCAGCGAAAAGGGCAGCGACATGCGCCCCCATGCCCAGAAGGCGAGAAGCCCGAGCGCGATGATCGAAAAAGCGATCATGGCCGGGCGTCGTGCTGTTGCGAGCGGCTGCCAGGTTTCAGGGTGAATCCCGGCGGCGATGAACGTCCCCGGATTGAAACGCAGCCCCTGATGCGCCAGGCCGCACAGCAGCGCGACGAGCAGTTCGTGATGATTCTTGAAGCGAACGCAGCGGATGGCACTGTCGGCGTCGTAATCCACGAGACTCGTGCGCAGCGTGAATCGCGTCGCCGGTTCGCGCTTGGCACCGCGTCGCCAGAACTGGAAACTCGCCGGCCTCATGGCCACTCGGGATGCCGTGTCGTATTCGACGTCGCAGCGCAGGTCCTCGCTGGGTACGACTTCATGCCATTCGATGTGCCGTTCCTGCTGCAGGGCTGCCGCATTCGAGCGCTTGCCGATGCCATATCGGAAGCCGGTTGCATCCACATGAAACCAGCCGCCAGTATTCCTCATGGCCCGAATGACGATGACCACCGCCCATGCGAGGCAGCCCAATATGCCGAGCCACAAAACGAATCCAATGAAGCCGCCTCGCGCGAAAGACGCATTGCCGAATGGCGCGGTGAGCAGCCCGACGAACATCGTGCCGAAAAACAGCAGGAAGCCGATATTGATCAGATAGGTATTGAACAGGTCGGGAATTCCATCACACGATGGAATCTGCCGAAGATGCGCCGGTAGCGTAATGACGCGCGGCTGTGCACCGGTGCCCTGTCTTGATTGGTTCGACGCGTCGGCGATGCCGGACGACAAGGTGCCGTCTGAGCGGGTAGTCATGGCGCGTGGCCCCTTTCCGGAGGAGGTGTTCTGGAGATCGACGATTGATCAGATGGTAGTCGATCTCGCGGAATGGCTCGCGTCCCGAATCCGGAATTCGCACGAAGGCGAAAAAATCCGGCACATTGTTCGCGCCTATGTCGGAAATCGGTTCGACGATGGCGGCCGGGTATCGCGGGCTGTTCACGAAGCGGTGGCATCACGCCGCCACATTCATGCGAAGATTAACCCTCCGTCCGACCACCGAAGCCGAGACCGTCGTGATCCGATCGAACTCCGAGGGCAATCCGCAATCCGGTCATCCGCCGTGGATGTCCGTCGCGCTGGCCGAGCTGGGCATCCGCCGTTTCCCGCCCGGCAGCATCAATCCGCGCATCGTCGAATACAACAACCACACGAATCTCGTCGGCTATGACGACAAGATTTCGTGGTGCTCGTCGTTCGTCAACTGGTGCATGACGCATGCCGGCATTCGCGGCACGGGGTCGGCGCTCGCGCGTTCGTGGCTCGAGTGGGGGCGCCCGCTGAAGCGCCCGGTGTACGGCTGCATCGCGATCCTGACGCGCGACGATCCCGCGAGCTGGAAAGGTCACGTCGGGTTCTATCTGCGTCATGACGACGAGCACGTGCATCTGTTCGGCGGCAATCAGCTGGACGAGGTGCGTGAACTCGCGTATCCGCTGAGCGAGGTGATCGGATACCGGTGGCCCGACGCCGGCTGATCGCGCCGCCGGCCCGGCACCCCGTGCATGCACGGGCCACGGCGCCGGCGTCGCAGGGTGGCCGCGGTCAGTCCTTCGCGACGACGGCGACGGCCACGGCTTGCGTGTCCGTCCCGCCCGCCGCATCGTTCCTGCTCCATCCACCGCCAAGCGACCGATACAACGCGACCGCGGCCAGCGCATGCTCGCGCCTCACCTGATTGAGCGCATCCGAGTCCCGCAGATACACCTCCTGCGCGGACAGCACATCCAGAAAATCCGTCGCGCCGCCCTTGTAGAGCTGATTCGCCAGCCCGAGCGCCTTGTCCGACGCCGCGAGCGCGCTGTCGAGCCGCCGTGTCGCTTCATCGCTGCTGACGAGGTTCGCGCGCGCATCCTCGACTTCCCGCAGCGCCTGTAGCATCGTCTGCCGCAAACCGAGTTCCGACTCGCGCATCCGGCTTTCGCTCTGCGTGATGTCGGCCGTGATCCGCCCCGCGTTGAAGATCGGGCTGGTCGCGCTCAACGCCGCGCTGAACAGGTTGTCGGTCAGCGTCGGCAACCCGAGGTACGACGCGGCAAGAATCCCGTCTGCCAGGTTCAGCGAGAACTTCGGATACCGCTCGGCCTTCGCGACACCGACCTGCGCCGCGCGCCGTTCGACCTGCGCGTAAGCAGTGAGCACATCGGGCCGTCGCAGCAGCGCCTGCGAAGGCAGCGTGGTGGGCGACCCGGCTGGCGGCGCGGGAATCGCGCCGCCCTGCGCGAGCACGAGCCGGTCGACCGACTCGGGCGTGCGGCCCGAATACACGGCGATCAGGTTGAGCTGATGCGCGATCTGCGCCTGCGTCGGCGGAATCCGCGCTTCGAGCGCATCGAGCTGGTTCTGCGCGCGCGTGACGTCGAGTTCCGTCGACAGTCCGAACGCCTGGCGCTTGCGCGTGAGCTCGAGCGCATGCTGACGGATCGCCGCGTTGTCCTGCAGGATCTTCAGTTCCTGCTGCGCCCAGCGCAGGTCGACGTACGCGGACGCCGCATCGGCCGCGAGCGCGAGCCGTATCGCATCTTCCGCATGCTGTTGTCCGACCAGCTCGGCTTGCGCGGCCAGCAGGTCGAGCCGTTCGCCGCCGAACACGTCCGGCGACCAGCTCAGCGCGAGCCCGATGCCGGCCTGCCGCACGTAGCCGAGCGGCGGCGGCGTGTTCTGGCGCGCGTCGGACGCATGCGCGGTCGCGTCGAGTTCGGGTAGCAGCGCCGCGCGCTTCTGCACGGTCAGCGCCTGCGCCTGCTTCACGCGCTCGGTGGCGGCCTGCAGATCGAGGTTGCCGTCGAGCACGGTCGCGATCAGCCGGTCGAGCACGGGATCGTGGAACCGCGCCCACCACGCGGCAGCGTCGATGTCCGCGCGCGGCACGTCGGTGTCCCACGCGGCGGGCGCGAGCGATTGAACGGAATCGTGCAGCGCGGGATGCTGCGCGGGCTGCACCGCGCAGCCGGCGGCGAACGCGCTGACGGCCAGCGCGACGAGTAGCTTTTTCATCAGAATTTGCTCCGAGAAACCCCGTCATTTCCCCCAAGGGGACTTCCTTCGGGGCGGATGGCGGGAAGGAAAGGCGTGCTGTTGACAGGCAGCTTCTTCCACGGGTTAGGATCACCGGCATGATTCTTGTCTACCGCTACCGCGTGAAGTCGCTCAACGGACTGCTCAACAAGCAGAGCCGTGCGGTGAACTACGTCTGGAACTTCTGCAATGACACGCAGAAGCACGCGCTCAAGTGGAGCAAGAAGTGGCCGACGGGATTCGATCTGAACGTGCTGACGACGGGGAGCAGCAAGGCGCTCGGCATTCACTCCGGCACGGTCAATGCAACGTGCGAGCAATACGCGAAGTCGCGCAGTCAGCGCCGTCGACCCTACCTGCGCTATCGCGGCAGGAAATCGCTGGGCTGGGTGCCGCTGAAGGGCCGTGACCTGAAGCGCGAGGGTGACGCGTTCCGTTTCGCCGGCAACACGTTTCGCGTGTTCAACAGCCGACCGCTTCCCGAAGGCAAGATCAAGGACGGGACCAACTTTGCGCAGGATGCACGCGGCAACTGGTTTCTCAACATCGTGATCGAGATGCCCGATGTGCAGGCCCGCCCGGTCCGTTCCGGTGTTGGCATCGATCTCGGCCTGAAAGACTTTGCCACACTTTCGACGGGCGAGAAGCTGCCCAATGACCGATTCGGCCGACGCGCGGCGGAGAAACTGGCGAAAGCGCAACGGGCGCGAAAGCACAAGCGACATATCGCGAAGCTGCACGCCAAGGTGGCGAATGCCCGTGCCGATTTCCAGCACAAGCTCGCGCTCGATCTGGTGCGGCGTTTCGATTACATCGCGGTTGGCAACGTGTCGGCCGTCAAACTTGCCAGAACCAGGATGGCGAAAAGCGTCTACGACGCGTCCTGGTCGTCCTTCCGAAACAAGCTCCGCTACAAAGCGATCGCGCACGGAGCCACGTTCGAGGAAGTCGACGAAAGCGGTTCCACCCAGCCCTGTTCGGCGTGCGGGTCGAGAGACAGCACGACGCGGCCGAAAGGTATCGCGGGGCTGCGAGTAAGAGAGTGGGCCTGCAGTGAATGTGGTGTCGAGCATGATCGAGATACCAACGCTGCTGTGAACATTCTCCGATGCGGACGTGCATCGCCAGGTGTGGGAATCACCTGCCTTTAGGCGGGTGAGGACGTCAAGACGATGACCTCGGCTTCAGTGCGCGTCCGGCGGCGGCGCGTTCAGGGTAATGGGACGGGAAAACGCGACGGCGATCAGCGCGACGATGAAGCACAGCGACAGCGCATAGTACGCATCCGCGTAGGTGAGCGTCAGCGCTTCGCGATAGATCAGGCGGTGCAGGTTCGCGAGGCCGGCCTGGGCGGTATCCAGCGTGTTGCCGGCCACCGAGGTCCAGTACGCGGCCTGGCGATCGAGCAGCGACGCGACCTGGGGCTCGCCGGCGCTCACGTGCTCGTTCAGGCGCAGGTAGTGAAAGTTCAGCCGGTCGTTGAGGATCGTCGCGCTCACCGCGATGCCGATCGCGCCGCCCAGGTTGCGCATCAGGTTGAACAGGCCGCTCGCCGATTTCAGCCGCGACTGCGGCAGCGAACCCAGCGCCATCGTTACGATCGGCGGCACGCTGAACTGCTGGCCGATGCCGCGCAGCGCCTGCGGCAGCAGCAGTTCCCGCCAGCCCCAGTCGTGCGTGATCGGCGTGTACAGGTAGCAGCCGAGGCCGAAGCAGACGAGCCCGAACACGAGCAGCGCGCGCATGCTGAAGTAGCGCGCGGCGAACGCATACGCGCAGAGCGCGAGCAGCTGGAACGCGCCGACCGACAGCAGCGCGATGCCGATCTGCAGCGAACTGAATGCACGCACCTGCGACAGAAACAGCGGCGTGAGGAACACCGTCACGAAGATGCCGATGCCCGTCACGAACGACAGCAGGCTGCCGATCCCGAAGTTGCGCACGACGAGCGCGCGCAGGTCGACGACCGGATCGTCCGCGGTCAGCGCGTGCACGATGAACAGGAAGCCGCAGATGCCGGAGATCCACGCGCAGATCACGATCGCGTCGTCGCTGAACCAGTTCTTGCGCGGGCCTTCCTCCAGCACGTATTCGAGGCAGCCGAGGAAGCCCGACATCAGCGCGATGCCGAGATAGTCGCCGCGCTTGAGGAGGCTCGGGTCGGGTTCGTCGATATGCACGTAGCGCGGCACCAGCACGGCCACGGCGATGCCCGGCACGAGGTTCAGGTAGAACAGCCAGTGCCACGACCATTGATCGGTGATCCAGCCGCCGATCACCGGCCCGATCGCGGGCGCGAGCGACGCGAGCGCGCCGATCGTCGTCGACGCGATCAGCCGCTGCCTGCCCGGGAACAGCACGAACGCGGTCGTGAACACGGTCGGGATCATCGCGGCGCCGAGCGCGCCCTGCAGCCCGCGGAACAGGATCATCGAGTTGATGTCCCACGCGAGCCCGCACAGCATGCTCGTGATCGTGAAGCCGACCGCCGACGCGGTGAACAGCCAGCGCGTCGACATCACCTTCGACAGCCAGCCCGACATCGGGATCACGATGATCTCGGCGATCAGGTAGGCCGTCTGCACCCACGACAGCTCGTCCTGGCTGGCGGACAGGCCGCCGCCGATGTCGCGCAGCGACGACGCGACGATCTGGATGTCGAGCGTCGCCATGAAGAAGCCGACGCACATCAGCGCGAACGCGAAGACGCGCTGCTTCGTCGGTTGCGACGCGGGGTCGCCGGAAAACGCGGTGGTCATGGTCGGCTCCGGTTCAGTTCGCGTGGTCGGTGTGCACCGTCACGCCCGCGGACAGGCCGGGGCGCAGCACCTGCTCGATGCCCGGCTGCGGATCGAGATGCACGCGCACCGGCACGCGCTGGACGATCTTCGTGAAGTTGCCGGTCGCGTTCTCGGGCGGCAGCACGCTGAAGGTCGCGCCGGTCGCGGGCGCGAGGCTGTCGACGCGGCCGTGCAGGCGCGTGCTCGACGCATCGAGCGTGACGTCGACGCGATCGCCCGCGCGCATCTTGCGCAACTGGTCTTCCTTGAAGTTCGCGTCGATCCACAGCCCCGACGCGGGCACGACCGTCAGCAGCGGCACGCCGACATTCGCGAGCATCCCGACGCGGCTCGTACGGTTGCCGACGTAGCCGTCGACCGGCGCGCGGATCGTCGTGTACTCGACGTTCAGCGCCGCGACGCGTTGCGCGGCGAGCGCCGTGTTCACGCGGGCCCGCGCATCGGCGAGCTGCGCGCCGAGCACGTCGAGCTGCCGCTTCGACGCGAGCAGCGCGGCGTCGCTGCGGGCGACGGCCGCATCCGCCTTCGAATAGTCGGCATCCGCGCGCTCGACGATCTGGTTCGACACCGCATCGGATTTGACGAGCTCGCGGTAGCGCACGCGGTCGGACGACGCACGCGTGAGCTCGGCCGACGACGCATTGCGGTCCGCCGCGTGCTGGCCGATCACCGCGTATTGCAGCTGCTGCTTCGCTTCGAGTTCCGTCACCGCGGAGCGCGCGCTGTCGACTTCCGCGTCGGCCTGCGCGAGCTTCGCATCGTAGTCGCGCGCATCGAGCTGCACGAGCACGTCGCCGGCCTTCACGCGCTGGTTGTCGGTCACGAGGATCTTGTCGACGAAGCCGTTCACCTTCGGCGCGAGCACGGTGACGTCGCCGCCGACATACGCATCGTCGGTGCTTTCCTGGAAGCGCAGCACGAACAGCCAGTCGAGCGCGGCCGCGGCCACGACGACGACCACGGCGCCCACCGCGATGCGCATCCACGGCACGCGGCGCTGCTGCTTCGCGGGCGGGTCGATTGTGGCTGCTTCACGGGAAGCAGCGGCTTGGGTCGTTTCCATCGATTCACCTATGTATATGCACTTATTAAAACGATCGACGATGTCGCATCGATCGGGAAAGGGGCTAGCGCTCCGGCAGGTTGTGCGTGATCCGAAACAATTCGTCTCTGAGGCGGGCCGCCTGGGTCGACCCGAACCGCTGCTCGAATGCTTGCTGCGCGGCGAGCCAGTGCACATGCGCGTCGGCGATCCGGGCTTCGCCGTGCTCGGTCAGCGCGAACGTCTGGCGGCGGCAACGCGGCTCCATCCGGCCCGTCACGAGCGCCGCGCCGATCAGCGGCTTGAGCGCGCGCAGGAGCGCCGTGCGCTCGATCACCAGCACCGCCGACAGCGTCGCCATCGTCAGGCCCGGACGCTCCCGCAGCAGCGCGAGAATGCTGTACTGCGACGGCGTGACGCCCGCCCGCGACAGATAGCGCTCGTAGAACTGCGAGATTCGCCGCGCGGCCTGCCGGATCGCGAAGCAATCGTCATCGGTGAGGGTGGTCGTGTGCATGTGCACATATTAGGTGGCGAGGCGGCCTGAAGCGAGGGTCGGGGCGCGATCAGATTGGTGTCGTGGCTGTACCAATCGGCGGCCGGACGGCGCGTTTTTGCGCCGGATCAGGCTGCGGCAGGAACAATCCGGCCTTGGTGATCGCAATACGCGGCCGTGTAGTCGATGAACGCCTTGACCTTCGCGGGCAGCAGCGCGCGGTTCGCGTAAGCGAGCTTGATCTCCACGAACGCGTCGACCAGATCGGCGCCTTCGAGCAGTTGCACGAGCGCGCCCGACGCGAGTTCGGCCTCGACGAGCGTTCTCGGCACGACGCCGATGCCGAAGTCGTGCATCACCATTTCACGGTTGAAGACGGGGCTGTTCGACGAGATGTCGAAGCTCAACGGCACGGTCAGCGTGTCGCCGTCGACGCGGAACGACAGCGCGGGCCGGCGCAGCGACGGCGACAGCGGCACGAACGCATGATCGGCGAGCGCGGCCGGCGTCTCCGGACGCGGATGCGCGCGCAGATACGCGGGCGTCGCGACGATCACCACCGGAATGCGTTCGACCAGGCGCACCACGGTCGTTTCGCTCGTCAGCATGTACGGCACGACGATGCCGATGTCGTAGCCTTCGCCGACGAGGTCGACCGGGCGCTCGGTCAGCGTGACGTCGAGGCGCACCTTCGGATGCGCGGCCTTGAAGCCGGCGATCAGCGGCACGAGCCGGTTCAGTGCGGCCGTCGTGTGCGCGACGAGGCGCAGCAGCCCCTCGGGCTCGCGCGTGTGCGACTGCGCCTGCGCTTCCAGCGAGTCGAGTTCGTCGAGCACGGCCGCGCAGCGTTCGTAGATGCGCTCGGCGGTTTCGGTCAGTGAGACCTGGCGCGTGGTCCGGTGCAGCAGGCGGCTGCCGAAGCGCGCCTCGAGATCCGCGACCGCCCGCGACACGACCGGCCGCGCGAGGCCGTGCATGTCGGCGGCGCGCGTGAAGCTGCGCATTTCCACCACCGACCGGAAGATCCGCAGCTTGTCGATGTAGTCCATGTTCGTCTCCTCGCGGCGATGGCGGCGCGCGGTGAAAGCGGCCGGCCCGGCCATGTTACGGCGGAGTGTACATTGACTTTATGCATATGCACATATAAATTGCCAAGCATGAACGATATCGAGATCGCCCAAGCCTGCAATTGCCTCGCGCTGCGCCAGGCGGCGCGCTTCGTCACGCAACTCTACGAGCGGCATCTGGCCCCGGTCGGGGTCACGCCCGCGCAGTTCTCGATCATGGCGAACCTGTCGCGCCGGCCCGGCCTGGTGATGAGCGAGCTTGCCGATACGCTGGTAATGGACCGCACCACGCTGTTGCGCGCGCTCAAACCGCTGCAGCGCGACGGATTCGTCGCCGCGGCCGCGTCCGAGCATGACGCACGCGCGCACGCGCTCAGCCTGACGAAGCTCGGCGAGCGCACCTACGCGCAGGCGAAAGCCGCGTGGCAGGCCGCGCAGGACGAGTTCGAGACGCAGTTCGGCCGCGACCGGGCGAAGGCGCTGCGCGACGAGCTGTTCAGCGTGACGGCGCAGCGATAACCGCAACGCGCGGTAGTATGACAAAAGCGATCCGGACCCGCCGGACGAGACACGAGGAGCACCCCCCATGCTGCAGTTGAGCGAGCGCGACGACGCGATGTTGCGCGGCGCATTCGGCGACGGCGTCGCACGCGCGATGCGGATCGTCACGCGCACGGCCGAGGTCATGTCGGCGCCGCACCTGATCGACATCACGTCCGCGCATATCGACGGCTGCCTTTACCACGGCCAGACGAGCCTCGACTTCGTCGAGTATTTCGTCGACACCGGCGCGCAAGTCGCGGTGCCGACCACGCTGAACGTCGGGTCGCTCGACCTGATCCATCCCGAGCTGTATCACGGCGATCGCACGATCGAGCGCGACGCCCGCAGGCTGATGGATGCGCATCTGCAGCTCGGCTGCGAATCGAGCTTCACATGCGCGCCGTATCAGCTGAAGCATCGTCCGCGCCTGGGCGAGCAGATCGCGTGGGCCGAATCCAATGCGATCGTGTTCGCGAATTCGGTGCTCGGTGCGCGTACCAGCCGCTATGGCGACTTTCTCGATCTGGCCGCGGCGATTACGGGGCGTGCGCCGTATGCGGGCCTGCACGTCGAATCGAATCGCGCGGCGCGGATCGTATTCAACGCGCCGGACTTCCGCAACCGGCCGTCGCGCGACATCTATTTCGCGGCGCTCGGGTTGCTGATCGGCAGGATCGCGGGCGCGATCGTGCCTGCGATCGTCGGGCTGCCCGCGGACACCACGGAAGACGAACTCAAGGCGCTTGGCGCGGCCGCCGCATCGAGCGGGGCCGTCGCGCTGTTCCATGCGGTGGGCGTCACCCCGGAGGCGCCGACGCTCGACGCCGCGTTGCACGGGCAAGCGGCGCAGCGAACGGTCGATGTCGCGATGGCCGATCTCGACGAGATCCGCCGCACGCTGAATCATGGCGCGGCCGGCGATGCGCTCGTCGCGGTCGCGCTCGGCACGCCGCATTTTTCGCTGGCCGAATTCCGCACGCTCGACGCGCTGCTCGATCAGTTCGACGGCAAGCCGAAGTGCGATTTCTACGTGAACACGAGCCGCTTCATCCTGTGGGAGCTGGACGAGCTCGGGCTCGCCGGCAAATTCGACGCGCGCGGCGTCCAGATCGTCGTCGACACCTGCACGTACATCACGCCGGTAATGAAACAGCTGTCGGGCCTGGTGATGACCAACTCGGGGAAGTGGGCGTCGTATGCGCCCGCGAACATCGGCGTCACGGTCGCGTACGGCAGCATGCGCGAGTGCGTGCGCTCCGCGTTCGAAGGAAAGGTGCGATTCGATGACTGAAGCAACGATGGGGCAACTGACGGGCGACACGCTCGTGCCGGGCAGCGCATGCGCGAACACGATCGTGCTCGACAAGCCGCTCAGCTTCTGGGGCGGCTACGATTCGGGCGCGGGACGGATCGTCGATCGCGGGCATCCGCAGGCCGGCGCGAGCCTGGCCGGCCGGATCATGGTGATGCCGCACGCGAAGGGTTCGAGTTCGAGCAGCAGCGTGCTCGCGGAAGCGGTGCGCAACGGCACGGGGCCGGTCGGGATCGTGCTGAAGGAGCGCGACCTGATCATCTCGATCGGCGCGATCGTGGCGGCGGAGCTGTATGCGATCGCGGTGCCGGTGGTTTGCGTGACGGACGACGTGTATGACGCGATTGTCGCGGCGACCGGCGAGGTGCGGATCGAGGCACTCGAAGGCGATGGCGGCGCGCGGATTGACGTCGGCAGCTGACCTTCCCGCTTATTCGCGTGCCGGATCGCCGGCCGCCTCCCGATAGGCACTTGGCGTCTGCCCGGCCCACCGTCGAAATGCGCGCGTGAAATTCGCCGGGTCGGTGAATTGCAGCCGCTCGGCGATCGTCTTCAGGTCGAGGTCCGAGGCAGCGAGCAACTGCTTTGCATCGCGAAACCGCGCTTCGTCGAGCAGTTGCCGGTAGCTCGACCCGGCTTCCTCGAGCCGGCGCCGCAACGTGCGGGTCGACACGAGCAGCGCGTCGGCGAGCGCCTCCGGGCTCGAATAGTCGCCGGCCGTGCGCGCCAGTTCCGCGCGCACGCGCTCGACCAGATCGCCTTCCTCCTGGCGTACCTGCGCATACTCGCGTTCGACCTGCACGAGCGCCTGCCGATGTGCGACTTCGTCGGCGAGCGGCAGCGGCCAGTCGAGCACGTCGCGCGCGATCCACAGCGCATTCGCCGCGCAGCCGAATTCGACCGGCGGCAACTGGTCGCGATAACGCGCGAAATAGCCGGGCTCCGGCCACGCGAAGCGCAACGCGATCGGCGGCGACGCGCGCCCGGACCACTGCGAGATATTTTGCGCGAGCCCGGTCAGCACGAACTCGAACATCACGTGATGCTGCAGCACGGGGCTCGCCTGCACGCCGTGCAGTTCGAGTGTCGCGCCGTGTTCGTCCTCCGCGTAGGTCAGACGATATTGGCGATTGCGCATCCGGAAGTAGCGCTGCGTGACGACCAGCGCGTCGCGAATGTCCCGCGCGGTCAGCGTCGCATAGCCGAGGAAGCCGTGCACGGTCGGCTTCAGCAGCAGCCCGAATGCGAGCCCGATGCCCGGATCGCCGCCGATCTCGATCGCGTTGAGCACGAGCCGGCCCCATTGCGACGGCGCGACGCGTGCGTCCGGTTCGGCCAACACCGCGTCGCGCAGCCCGGTGCCTGCGCGCACCGCGGCCAGATCGACGCCGCGCGCGGCCAGCGCCTGCAGCAGCAGGCGCGTATAGGCGACCGGAATCGTCGGCCGGCGGAGCCCGAGGTGATCCTTGCGTGACGGGGAGGTCATGTCGATTTGGCCGGAAATGACAAGCATTATGGCTGTTTGCCCCCTCACGTTCAAGGCGGCGCGCGCCTACGATGACACCCATCGCTTACCGGCAGACTCATCATGACGACCCCCTTTCCCCACCTGCTCGCACCGCTCGACCTCGGCTTCACCACGCTGAAGAATCGCGTGCTGATGGGCTCGATGCACACGGGCCTCGAGGACAGCCGCAAGACGCTGCCGCGGCTCGCCGACTATTTCGCCGAACGTGCGCGCGGCGGCGTCGGCCTGATCGTGACCGGCGGCTTCGCGCCGAACGTGGCCGGCTGGACCAAGCCGTTCGGCGGCACGCTGATGACGTCCGCCGGCGCGCGGCGCCATCGCGTGATCACCGACGCCGTGCATGCGGACGACGGCAAGATCGCGCTGCAGATCCTGCATACCGGCCGCTACGGCTACCACCCGTTCGCGGTCGCGCCGTCGAAGATCAAGTCGCCGATCTCGCCGTTCGCGCCGCATGAGCTCAGCGCGCGCGGCGTCGAGCGGCAGATCCGTGCGTTCGTCCGCTGCGCGCAACTCGCGCGCGAGGCCGGCTACGACGGCGTCGAGATCATGGGCTCCGAGGGCTACCTGATCAACCAGTTCATCTCGATGCATACGAACAAGCGCAGCGACCAGTGGGGCGGCTCGTATGAAAACCGCATCCGCCTGCCGATCGAGATCATCGAGCGCACGCGCGAAGCGGTCGGGCGCGACTTCATCCTGATCTACCGGCTGTCGATGCTCGACCTGATTCCGGACGGCAGCGACTGGCGCGAGACCGTGCAGCTTGCGAAGGCCGTCGAGCGCGCGGGTGCGACCATCATCAACACGGGGATCGGCTGGCACGAGGCGCGCGTGCCGACCATCGCGACGTCGGTGCCGCGCGGCGCGTTCGCGTGGGTGACCCAGAAGATGAAGGGCGAGGTCGGCATCCCGCTCGTGACAACCAACCGGATCAACCGGCCCGAAGTGGCCGAGCAGATTCTCGCGGACGGCTGCGCGGACATGGTGTCGATGGCGCGTCCGCTGCTCGCGGATGCCGAGTTCGTCGTCAAGGCCGCGCAGGGCCGCGCCGACGAGATCAACACCTGCATCGGCTGCAACCAGGCGTGTCTCGACCACGCATTCAAGAACAAGATCGCGTCATGCCTGCTGAACCCGCGTGCCTGCCACGAGACGGAACTGGTCTACACGCGAGTGCAGCAGCCGAAGCGCATCGCGGTCGTCGGGGCGGGGCCGGCCGGGCTCGCGTGCTCGACCGTGCTCGCGCAGCGCGGCCACCACGTCGACCTGTTCGACGCGGCCGCGGAGATCGGCGGCCAGTTCAACATGGCGAAGCGGATCCCGGGCAAGGAAGAGTTCGATGAAGCGCTGCGTTACTTCGGCCGCCAGGTCGAGCTGACCGGGGTGAACCTGCACCTGAACCGCCGCGTCGACGCGAGCGACCTGATCGCGGGCGGCTATGACGAGATCGTGCTCGCCACCGGCGTGGCGCCGCGCGACCCGAAGATTCCCGGGCAGGACGGGCCGAACGTGCTCAGCTATATCGACGTGCTCGCCGGCAGGCAGCCGGTCGGCCGGCGTGTCGCGGTGGTCGGCGCGGGCGGCATCGGCTTCGATGTCGCCGAGTATCTGGTGCAGGACGGCGAATCGCCGACGCTCGATCTGGAAGAGTGGAAAGCGGAGTGGGGCGTGACCGATCCGGCCGCGACGCGCGGCGGCGTGACGCGCGCGCAGGTCGGGGCGCCCGCGCGCGAAGTGACGCTGCTGCAACGCAAGGCCGCGCCGCTCGGCAAGGGGCTCGGCAAGACGACCGGCTGGATTCACCGCGCGACGCTGAAGATGAAGCAGGTGAAGATGATCGGCGGCGTGAACTACGAATTGATCGATGCGCGCGGGTTGCACGTGTCGTACGGCGAACAGCGCACCGATCACGAACTGATCGAAGCCGACACGATCGTGCTGTGCGCGGGGCAGGAACCGCAGCGCGCGCTGCTGGTGCCGCTGCAGGCAGCCGGACGGTCGGTGCATCTGATCGGCGGCGCGGAGCTGCCGGCCGAACTCGATGCGAAGCGTGCGATCGATCAGGGTTCGCGTCTCGCCGCGCGGCTGTAACGGGCAATCGTTCCGGGTTTCGGGACGGCGCGCGTCGCGCGGCGGTGCCTTGCCTGCGCGACGGCGCGCGGTTTTCCGCCCGATGATTCGTCAGGCCGGGGCACGCCGACGGCGCGGAATCGATGTGCCGCGCGCCATGCGACGCGACGATTCCGGCACGCTGCCATCTGCCATCTGCCATCTGCCATCTGCCACCGGCCACCGGCCACCGGCCACCGGCCTGCGTGCGTCAGGCCGCTTCGGCCCGTTCCTCCTCTTCCGCTTCCAGCATCGCCTTGACGATCAGGTAGACGGCCGGCAGGTCGTCGTCGTCGCGACGCCAGTCGACCGGCTCCTCGACGTCCGCCGCGACCAGCCGGCTGTCGCGCAGGCGGATGAACGCGTCGACGACGGTCGGATCGTTGCGGCTCAGGAAACCGGCGTTCGAGAACGCGAGTTCCTCGACGTTCAGCAGCGCCTGCCAGCTCATCGTGCGGACGGCGGCCGGATGCGTGCGGCGTCGCAGGCCGAGCGCGCGCTGCGCAGGGCCGCCGACGACACGCTGCAGATCGACGACCGCGCGCTGCGCGGCACGCTCGAAGTGGCCGGGGTTGAAGCCGGGTTGCTCGGGATCGAATGCGGATGACTGGAACATGGTCGCCTCACAAAAGTCCGTCCGTCATGGGTGACGGAATTCGGGTCAAATGGTGCAAAAGCACTGTAAATATATACAGTGTTCGGGGCGGTTTCAAGTCCTGAATGAATACGCGTGTGCCGCGGCCCGTTTCGGACGATGGAAAGTGCGGTTGCGCTCGTGCCGCGAGCGATTCATAGCGACGCGGCGATCGTCTCGCGCAACCATCGATGCGCGGGATCGCGATGCACGCGTTCGTGCCACAGCATCGACATCTCGTAGCCGGGGACTTCGACCGGCGCTTCCACGACGCGTAACGCGGGCGTGTTGCGGACCAGCCGCTCCGGCAGCATGGCGACGAGATCGGTGCTGGCGACGGCCGACATCACGAACAGGAAATGCGGAACCGACAGCACGACACGCCGCGCCGCGCCCGCTTTCGCGAGGGCTTCGTCCGTCACGCCGAAAAAGCCGCCTCCGTCGGGCGACACGATCACGTGTTCCAGCGCGCCGAACTGCGCGAGCGTCGGGCGCCGCTTCAGCTTTGGATGACCGGCGCGGCCGACGAGCACGTATCGCTCGACGAACAGCGGCAGGCGCCGCATGCCTTCCGGCGACGCTTCGGTCATATGGAAGGCCAGGTCGATGCCGTTTCGCTCCGCGTCCTGCTCGATGCGCGGCGGCACGAGTTCGACGACGGCGAGCCGCGCAGCGGGGGCGGCCGAGCGCAACGTGTTCAGCGCGGGCAGGACGATCGTCGATTCGCCATAGTCGGTCGCGGCCACGCGCCACGTGTTCGTCGCGGTCGCCGGATCGAACGGCGTGGCCGTCAGCACCGCCCGCTCGAGCGCGTCGAGCGCGTCCCGCAGCGGCTCGCGCAGCGTTTCGGCGCGGGCGGTCGGCCGCATCCCGCGCGGCCCCGGCAGCAGCAGCGGATCGCCGAACAGGTCGCGCAGTTTCTGCAACTGCACGCTGACCGACGGCTGCGACATGTTCAGTTTTTCGGCCGCCCGCGTGACGTTGTGCTCGGCGAGCAGCACGTCGAGCGTGACCAGCAGGTTCAGGTCCAGTCGTCTGAGATTGTTCATGGCTATACCTGGAATATCGGGAATTCATTTCCAATATACCGTTGGCGCCGGCATCCTGCAGTCATTCAATCAACGGAGCAGTGAACATGAATGTGCTGATCGTCTATGCCCATCCCGAACCGCGCTCGCTCAACGGCGCGTTGCGGGACTTCGCGGTCGAGCATCTCGAAGCGGCCGGCCATACCGTGCAGGTGACCGATCTGTACGCGATGAACTGGAAGGCCGCGTTCGACGCGCATGACGTGACCGACCGTGCGCCCGACGCGCGCTTCGATCCCGCGCTCGATTCGAAGCGTGCGTTCGAGACGGGCACGCAGCGCGACGACATCGCGCGCGAACAGGACAAGCTGAAGTGGGCCGACGCGGTGATCCTGCAGTTTCCGCTGTGGTGGTTCTCGATGCCGGCGATCATGAAGGGCTGGGTCGAGCGTGTGTATGCGTACGGCTTCGCGTACGGCGTCGGCGAGCATTCCGACCAGCATTGGGGCGACCGTTACGGCGAGGGCTCGCTGGCGGGCAAGCGTGCGATGGTGATCGTCACGACGGGCGGCTGGGAGTCGCACTACAGCGCACGCGGCATCAACGGGCCGATCGACGACGTGCTGTTTCCGATCCAGCACGGAATTTTGTATTACCCGGGGTTCGACGTGCTGCCGCCGTTCGTGATCTATCGGACGGGACGGATGAACGACGTGCGCTTCGACGAAACGCGCGCGGCGCTCGGCAAGCGTCTCGACGAACTGTGGACCGCACGGCCGATTCCGTTCCGGCGGCAGAATGCAGGGGACTACGAAATTCCGGCGCTGACGCTGAAGGCCGGGATCGCGCCGGAGAAGGTGGGGTTTGCCGCGCACCTCGCGCACGAGCAGTGAGGGTGTGCGATCACGGCCGGTCGATGCGCCGTTCGATGCGCAGGCGGCCCGGCGGTTCGAAGTAGGTGCCGAAGCGTACGAGTCCCGTGTTCTTCAGGTGGCAGGTCATTTCGAAGCTGACCAGGATGCCGGGATCGCGGTTGTCGACGATCCCGACGTGGATCGAACGGATGCGCGGCTCGTACTTCAATAGCGTGGCTTCCATCTGCTGCTTGAGCAGATGCGCCGACGCGGGCAATGCCTTGTAGATGTTCGTGAGGTCGGGCAACCCGTAGTCGGGCAGGTGCTTGAGCGCACCGGCCCGCGTATTGAGAATGCGGCGCACGTTCTGCTGCACGCTCAGGCATTCGAGTGTCCGGTCGTCGTAGGCGCCGATCGGCTCGCCGCCGATCTGGCCGAGCAGCATGTCGTAGAGGGAGGGGCCGGCGGTCATCGTGTCGCTATCTCTTCCGTTATGGTCAGTTCTCTTTACTGGCTTTAGACATGCTTTTTACGACAAGGATGCGGAGTAGTCGAAAGAAGGACAGCAGCAACGCGACCGATGCGGCAAACAGGAAAATCCAGAGTGCAACCCATGCCGCCAACTGAGTAGATTCCGAAATGCCTCCAATCGGGCCGCCGCTGGCGCCGGCCGCCATAATTAACCAGAGGATAAGAAGCGGAATCGGAGCCGTAATGAAATAGACCAGGGCTAAGCGGAACAGTCGACCGAGCGACACGAAAGTCCAGATATCTTGAGAATTCCAGCGCCTGCGAACGACTTTGCAGGGAAGGTTTATTAGTCTGAATGCATTGTATAGCCACACCAAAACTAAAATAAGAAGAAATTCCATGGATATTTCCGTTGAACGCGAACCGGAATAATCGTGCTCTCTTATCGTTGAGACGTCAGAGATCATCGCGTGGTTGAATCATCGAAGCTAATTGTCAGAGTGCCGGCCATACCGGCTGTCAAAGAAATCGTCGATGTCGTGACACCCGTTGCCATCCGGGCAAGCAGCTCACGGGATACGACGGGCAGCACGCGCTGGTTCAGGAACGCATCGACGCCGCGTGCGCCGGATTCCCGCGACACGCAGTGCTGCGCGATCGATTCGATCAGATCGTCGTCGCACGTTAGCGTGACGGCGTGTTGCCGATGCAGGCGTTCGGCAATCTTGTCCAGTTTGATCCGCACGATCGATGCAAGCGCCGCGGCATCGAGCGGCCGATAGACGAGCGTCTCGAAGCGTGCGAGCAGCGCCGGCTGAAAATGCGCGACCAGCTGCGGATGAATGGCTTCGCGCAGGGCGACCTGCGTGATCGACGCGTTTTCGGCCGTCGCGTCGTCGATCTGCGCACTGCCGAGATTGGACGTCATCACGATCACGCAGTTGCGGAAATCAATCTCGCGCCCTTCGCCATCGCGCATCGTGCCGCGGTCGAACACCTGATAGAAAATATCGAGCACGTCGCGATGCGCCTTCTCCACTTCGTCCAGCAGCACGACGCTGTACGGACGCTGGCGCACGGCTTCGGTCAGCACGCCGCCGCGGCCGTAACCGACATAGCCGGGCGGCGAACCCTTGAGCTGCGATACCGTGTGCGCTTCCTGGTACTCCGACAGATTGATCGTCGTCAGCGCCGCAGTGCCGCCGAACAGCACGTCGGCGAGCGCGAGCGCCGTCTCGGTCTTGCCGACACCGGACGGCCCGGCGAGCAGGAATACGCCGAGCGGCGCGTGCTCGCTTTTCAGGCCGGCTTTGGCGGTGCGCAGGCTCTCCGCCAATGCGCCGATCGCATCGTTCTGCCCGATCACGCGTGTCGCGAGCGTCGACTCGAGCGCGAGCAGGCTCCGCAGTTCGTCCTCGACGAGATTGCCGACCGGTACGCCGGTCCATTCGGCGACCACGCGCGCGATCGATTGCGCATCGACGTCGGGGGAGATCATCGGCGACTTTCCTTGAGCGTTCGCCAGTGCATCGATCGCATTGATCACGTCAGCCGGATCAGGCGCGGGGTCGGCCGCACCACGAAGCGTGCGCACTGCATCGACGAGTTCGCGCTCCCGTGCGTACTGACCGAGCAGCGTGTCGGCGGTGTCGCGCATCGCGTCGTGCTCCGTATCGATCGCGGCACGGCGTTCCGCGATGTCGGTGATGCCGGCGCGGGCGTCCGCATCGAGCGCCGCGCGTTCCAGCTCGAGCGCCGCCAGCGCCGCATGCGCCTGTTGCAGTTCCGCCGGCGGTACGTCGAGTGCCATCCGCACGCGCGCGGCTGCCGTATCGATCAGATCCACGGCCTTGTCCGGCAACTGTCGCGCCGGAATGTAGCGGCGCGACAGGCGGACGGCCGCGACGATCGCCTCGTCGCGGATGTGAACCTCGTGATGGGCTGCATAGCGGCCGGCGAGCCCGCGCAGCATCAGGCAGGCTGCTTCATCGTCCGGCTCGTCGACCTTGACGACCTGGAAGCGCCGTTCGAGTGCCGCATCGCGTTCGAAGTATTGCTTGTATTCGGCCCACGTGGTGGCCGCGATCGTGCGCAACTCGCCGCGTGCGAGCGCCGGCTTGAGCAGGTTGGCGGCATCGGCGCCGCCTGCCGCGTTACCGGCACCGATCAACGTGTGCGCCTCGTCGATGAACAACAGGATCGGTGTCGTCGAAGCTCGCACCTCGTCGATCACGTTCTTCAGCCGTTGCTCGAATTCGCCCTTTACACCGGCGCCGGCCTGCAGCAAGCCGAGATCGAGCGTCAGGATGCGGGTGCCGCGGATCGTTTCCGGAACGCCGCCGTCGATCACGCGCAACGCGAGCCCCTCGACAAGCGCGGTCTTGCCGACGCCCGGTTCGCCGACCAGGATCGGATTGTTCTTGCGGCGGCGCGCGAGCACGTCGATCATCTGCCGGATTTCGCGGTCGCGTCCGAAGACGGGGTCGATCTCGCCGCGACGCGCCTTTTCGGTCAGGTCGAGTGTGTAGCGCGCGAGTGCGTCGTGCTCGATCGCGCGCGTGGGGGTAGGGTGTGCCGCGGCGGCCGACGTCGGTGTTCCAGTTGCGCGCAGATCGCCGGCCGAGTCGGCTTCGGGTACCGATATGGGTTCGTCAACTGCGTTTTCGCACGAGCGCCGCCCGAGCCGGGGCAGCACGCGACGAATCTGCGCGCTGGAGACGGACAGCAGCGGCCACGCACGCTGGGTGCGCAGGACATGAGGGGCGTCGACGATCGCTTGCAGCAGGTGCCCGGAACGAATCAAGTTGTCGGGATCGTCGGCCATCGCATGCGCCCACGCATCCTCCAGCACCGTGGCGAGTTGTCGCGACAGTGCCGGCATGCCGCGCAACGTGCGTGGCATGCGCTCGATCACGTCGATCATCGCATCCCAGACGGCGTCGATGTCGAGGTCGTAGTGGCGCAGCAGCGCGGGAATGTCGCCGTCGTCGGCTTCGATCAGCTTCAGCACCCAGTGCTCGACCGCGATTTCGTCCGCGAGCCGGGTCTGGCAAAGATTCGCCGCGGCTTCGAGTGCGCGCGTGCAGTGGGGATTGAGGCGGCGAATGAGATGGGAAGCGTCCCGGAGCGGCGGCGTCATGTCGGTATCGGATCAGGAAAGGAAGGGGGCGGGCGCCCGGAGGAGCGGAATCCCGCCGCGCAAGCGCGACGGATTCCGCCAGCCGGTCAATCCATCAGGAACGTTCGTTCCAGGTGTCCTTGTGGATGATGTTGCCGTCCTTGTACGACCACGTGATCGTCTCGTAACGCAGTTCCACGTCTTCGAGATGGTTGTGCTTCTCGTAGTCGGGGTTCTTGATGTCGAGCATCTTCGGCTTCACCGCGACGATCTTCACGTTGTCGAGCTTGGTGTTGAAGTATTCCTTTTCCTTGCCCGCGTCGTCGATCCGATACCACTTGATCTCGACCGACTTCAGCGTCTGGCCGCTCGTCACGGCCTTGTACAGGTACGGCGTCGACGCGTCGGTCTCCTTCGTCAGCGTGATCGGCTTGTGCACGCGCGTGCCGGTCAGCTTGCCCGTATTGCCGTCGGTCGGAATGTGCACGCCATGATCGAACGCAACCAGTTCGACGCTACCCTCGCGATCCTGCACGGTTACCGAACCCTTGATGTCCGCGCCACCGTCGTCCTTGAGCCACATGTAGGCCGGAATTGCCATTTGTTCACTCCTTCTTCTTCGTACTGCGAATCGCCGGAACCGGATTCCGGCGCTGATAACCCCGGGGCGACTGCCCCGGGAACCCAAACGCGTGTTACTTCGCGGCGCCGGTCGGGACGACAGGCACCGGTGTATCGGGCACGAGCGTGATCTCGACCCGACGATTCTTCGCCCGCCCTTCCGGCGTGGCGTTGTCGGCAACCGGCCGCGTATCGCCGTAGCCCTGGATCGCGAACCGTGTCGGCGGGATGCCGGACGCTTCGACGAGCCAGTCGCGCACGGCCGACGCGCGATCGATCGATAGTTTCAGATTGCGATCGGGCCGACCCTGATCGTCCGCGTAGCCCGCAACGAGCACGCGTTTGCCCGGATGGGCCTTGATCAGTTCGAGCGCATCGACCATCGCGCGCGTGGTGCCCGTTCGGAGCCTTGCCTTGCCGCTGTCGAACAGCGACATGCTGTCCAGTGTGACGACGGCGGGCGGCGGCGGGGGCGGTTCGTACGACGCGATTGCGTCGTTGAGGATGGGCAGCAGCGGTGCGCCGCGATAGGTGCCGAACGACAGCCGGAGCGGCACGCCGACCCGTGCGTATCGGTCGAGCTGATCGCGGTCCGACGCAAGGATGCGGAGGGCGTCGCGTTTGGCCGCGTCGTGCGTGGCGGGGATACGGTTGTAGTGTTGGAGGTGCTCGCCGATGCGGGTCATCAACGCATCGTTGTTCTTTGCGGCTCCGCAGATGGCGGCGATTGCGGCGCAGGCGACGATCGCGATGACGTGCGCGGCGGCGGTGATGCGCGGCGACCGCCACGATCGGCGCGGCATCGCATCGATCAGCGGTTGCGGCAATGGCCATGGCGTCGACGACGCAGGCAGTGCGGCCGGGGCGATACCTGTCAGGCTGCGGACTTCACGTTCCCACGGTTGGCCGGGGCCGCTCGCCGGGCCGTGGTCGATCCAGCCGGCGCCGAACAACGGCCAGGGCGATGCGGGCTGGCGTCGATCCGTCAGCGTGTCGAACACGACGCGTCGAGTCCATCCGATCATCGATGCGACGCCGGCGGCGCGTGCCGCGACCGCCGGGCTCCCGTCGGCATGGAGGGCATCCGACTCGGCTGCGTCGATCGCGGTATCGAAGCGATGCATGTCGACGATGGCCGATCCGGTCGACATGCCATACCACCGGACCGCCGATTCGACGGCCGGCGGCGTCGCCGCGGCGTTTGCGTTCGAGAGCCGCTGATAGATGGCGACATAGCCCGGCAGCGCCGCGCCGAGCATGCGGGACGCATCAGCAACGGCCTGCCGGATCACGCGCAGCGACTGCGATAGCGTGTCGTCGTTCGCATGAAGGCCCGGCGCGACCGCCAGCACGACACAATCCGGCGCGTGACCGTCCCGCCACTGGCGGACCGCGACGGCAAGCCGGGGAAGATCCTGAGGGCGGTTGGCTCGCAACCAGATCGCGCCGTCGCCGACATGCACGAAACGCGACATGGCCGTATCGCGATCGAACAACGCGGACAGATCGTCGCCGGTGACGAGAGCGAGCGGCATTTTCGTGCGCAGCGTGACGGGCAGGTCGGCGGTCGCCGCGCCCAGTTGTGCAATCACATGAACGTTTCGTTCCCGGGCGCGCGTCAATCCGCGCGAATGCAGCCAGACGATCAGCGCGGAAAGCGTGACGACGATCGCCATCCATCCCCACATGACGCCGCGCTCGACGGGTACAACCCATCCGACGACGGCCAGTGCCAGTGCCGCGGACAGCGTCACGACCGTGCGGAGCGGATAGCCCAGGCCCGACAACGCCGCGCGTGCCGCATTGGAATCGGCGCGGGTTGCCGCCGTTGGGAGCATGGTGCCCGAACTCACGGCCGTTTCGCTTGCTGGACGAGTTGGGCCAGTTCGGCATCGAGGATACGATCCCACGCGAACCAGACGAGTATCGCGATGACGCATGCCGTGCCCGAGATAACCCATGGCGACACATGCCTGAGCCGGTCCAGCAGTCGCGTGTTGGAGCGATCGGTGACGAACCCCGGGCGGACCGCCGGCCGCAATTGATCGATCTGCGCCACCAGCGCGGCGATCAGTGCCTGACGTTTCGCCTCACCATCATGGGCGCCCGCGGACGGCCCCGAGCGAGCGGCATACCGGCCACGGAATCCCAGGCCGAGAACGGCCGCGTAGCATTCGAGCAGGTCGACGTTCGGCGCGGGTTCGCGCATCCGGTAGTCGAGCCGCTCGTAGATGCGCGTGCCTGCATCGTGCGTGCCGAATCGCTCGACCTGCAGCGGCGTGGATTCCCAGTTCGCCTTGTCGGAAGCCGGCAGGTGCCGCAGTGCGGCTTCGTCGATCAGCCCGCACTGGGCGACGATGGCGTCGTCCCGTACGTCCACGGCAATGCCTTGCGCATCGAGCGCGGTCGCGAACTGTGCGACCAGCAGGCGGCACTGCTCACGCAGGCTTGCGGCATTGTCGACCTCGCCGCCGTTCGACAGGTGAGTGACGAGCAACGCGGTATCGCGCAGCAGCGCGCGCATCGAAGATCGCTGTGCATGACCGGATGAGGGATCGTGCGCAAGCAGCGCGGTTTCGTGACGCATGGAGGCGACGGCATTCATCAGCGCAGCACCGCATAAAGTTCGAGCGACGCGTCGGGAATCGACGCGGGCAGATAGATCTGGCAGGCGCGCGCGGCGAGCATCCGTGCATGCGCGGCGTCGTGCGCATCAAGCGCGAAATAGTGGTTGTCCAGCCGGACCGGTATGGCGCCGGGTACCCGCTGCACGGCTTTGAGCGGAATTCCCGCCACGGCGGAATTGACGATGTGCTCGACGTCGTCCGGTGCGCCGATCTTGCAGAGGCGCGGAAACTGTTCGACCAGCTCGAACGCCGGCAACGCGGCATTGACGGACAGATACCAGTCCGCGGCATCTTCGACGATGCGCTCGTCGCGGAACTGGCCGACCCAGGTCGTCGGCGTCGTATGCGAGAGCCCGATCGAGACGACGCGTGACGGGATGATCGCGTCGAGCAGATCGCGGATCAGCGATTCGAGCGCTGCGAACACGTCATGGGCGCTCGCGTGGTCGTAGGGCGGAATGTCGGTCAGCGACACGCGAGTCGAGAACGTGATCAGCGAGCCGGCCAACTGGGCGAGCACCTGGTACAGGCGATCGGTCGGCTGCCCCGGATGCGACGCGAGGAAGCGCAGTTGCGGCCACGCCTGATGAATGCAATGCAGGAGCCAGAAGAGCTGGACATCGGCGACGCCGTACTCGGCCACCTGCTCGATGCGCTCGCTGCGGCGCGCACCGAGGAGCGCGCTTTTGGCGGCGAGGATGTCGGCGATCCGTCGAATGCGCTCGATATGCAGCGTGTGACCGGATAGCGCCAGACAGGGCGGGACGTATCGGCGATCGACCTGGAACTGCCCGCTCGTCGTGCGCGTCAGGCGTGCGATCGCGCATGCCGTGTCGTCGGCGTGCGATTCGAAGCCGAACAGCAACCGGACGGCGTGACGCTCGGCGGCAATTTCGGTCTCGGCCGAGCCGTTCAGGTCCGTCACCTTGACGAACTCGCGATACGCGCGGCGCGGGCGGGCCAGCGCCGTTTCGTCGAAGCGACAGTTGCTGCCGTTCGCGTCGGGTAGCGCGAGCGCGGCGAGTACGTCGACGGTCTGGGCATCGGCGGGAATTTCGCCGACGAGGTCGCGCGCCGGCGGCAACGCGTCGGCGATGGCCGTGTCGATCGGCGTGCCGTCGGGGAAACGCAGTTGCAGCCGCGCGAGCTTCAGGCGGCCGGAGGGCAGTGCCTCCTCGTCGATGTCGACGTTCAGCGTTCCCCATGGCGATACGGCGACGGCCGACGCCAGTTGTTGCAGCGCGAACGCGTTCCAGCGCTCATGCTGCTGGAAATGCTGCTGCGTAAGAATCAGCCCTTCATGCCAGAGCGGTTTGTCGATCCGCATGGTGTGGTCAATACCGATGTAGGAATTATGAGGCGCTGATTCTATACATCGTTTTCTGATTTCGTATACCCCGGTTTATTCGAATTTGTTGGGAAGTGTCTCTAATAAATTGAGATAAGTGGGGTGTTTATTTTGAGATTTATTGGGTGTGGGGTGTTTCTTCGGTGCCAGCGGTGTCGAGTGGGGTTTTTATTGAGATTTTGTGCCCCGTGTTTTTTTGTGGAAATCTCATGAAAATCAATTGGTTGTGAGATTTTTGTGAATTTGTTTGATAGTGATTTATGGCTGGGCGTGTGGAATTCGGACGGCGTGTCCGGAATGCGTCAGAGAATCGGACTAGTCTTATTTGAAAAAACCTTGTGTCGTTAATTTTCAATTTTCCGTGTTTCTGGTTTACTCGCTGACAAAGAGCGTGATATTTTCTGCCGCCTGAGTCGGATATCGGGCCGCGAATATCCGGATGGGCCGTTCGTCGATGCACGTTGCGGGGTTGGCATGGGCGGTACGGACGGCGATGCACCCATGACTTGCGGGTGCGTGTCGCGGAGTCTTCAAGCTTCCTGAGATAAGGAGAACGAATTGGATAGCTTTCAGCGAGAGATCCCGAAGAGCCGGGTGTCGATCACGCTTGACCTGCATACGGGTGGAGCGCAGAAGAAGGTCGAGTTGCCCCTGAAGCTGCTGGTCGCCGGCGACTTCAGTGCCGGCCGTGAGCAGGCGCCGCTCGCCGAGCGCAAGAAGGTGAACATCGACAAGAACAACTTCGATGCCGTGCTGGCCGACTATGCGCCGGATCTCAGGATCGCCGCGGACAACACGCTGGCCGGCGACGGTTCGGAGCTGCCCGTCAACCTGTCGTTCCGCTCGATCAAGGATTTTGCGCCCGAGCAGGTCGCGCGCCAGATTCCCGAGTTGCAGGCGCTCCTCGCGATGCGCAATCTGCTGCGCGACCTGAAATCGAACCTGCTCGACAACGGCACGTTCCGTCGCGAGTTCGAGAAGGTGCTGAAGGACGATCGCCTGTCCGCGAAGCTGCGAGGTGAACTCGCGCAGATCGCGACCGCCGCGACGCAGCCGGAAGGGCATGCGTGAAACGCGCTGGGCAAAACGCGCGTTCAGCGCATTCCGCAACATCGTAGCGATTCGATCGCAGACAGGACACGCCATGAAATCCACTGAAACGCAGCACGCCGGCGCGAGCGAGACCGTCGTGCTGGACGCCCCGCACGGGGATATCGACAGCGTCTATGCGTCGCTGTGCAGCAAGATCAACCTGAAGCCCGTCAGCGAAGCGCGCCCGCTCGAGGCGTTCCGCGACAACGACATGCTGTCCGAGGCGTCGGCCGACGAGCGCATCGCGCGCGGGATGGGCGCATTCCTCGAACTCGTTGCGAACGCGAGCCAGCCGGTGGACCGCCTCGACAAGTCGCTGCTCGATTTCCATATCGGCCAGATCGACCGGCAGATCAGCCGCCAGCTCGACGCCGTGATGCATACGCAGGAATTCCAGGCGCTCGAGGCACGCTGGCGCGGCCTGAAGATGCTCGTGAGTCGTACTGATTTCCGCAAGAACGCACGCATCGAAGTGCTCGACGTGTCGAAGGACGCGCTGCAGCGCGACTTCGAGGATACGCCGGAACTGATCCAGAGCGGCCTGTACCGCCTGACGTACATCGAGGAATACGACACGCCGGGCGGTCAGCCGATCAGCGCGATGATCAGCGACTTCGAGTTCGCGAATTCGCCGATGGACGTCGCACTGCTGCGCAACATCTCGAAGGTCGCGGCCGCCGCGCACATGCCGTTCATCGGCTCGGTCGGGCCGGCGTTTTTCGGCAAGCAGTCGATGGAGGAAGTCGCCGCGATCCAGGATATCGGCAACTATTTCGATCGCGCCGAGTACATCAAGTGGAAGAGCTTCCGCGATACCGACGATGCGCGTTACGTCGGCCTGACGATGCCGCGTGTGCTCGGCCGTTTGCCGTACGGCAAGGATACGGCGCCGGTGCGGGCGTTCAACTACGAGGAGGCCGTCAAGGGCCCCGACCACGACAAGTACCTGTGGATGAATGCGTCGTTCGCGTTCGCGGCGAACATGGTGCGCAGCTTCGTGAGCAACGGCTGGTGCGTGCAGATCCGCGGTCCGCAGGCGGGCGGCAAGGTCGAGGATCTGCCGGTTCACCTGTACGACCTCGGCACCGGCCACCAGCCGAAGATCCCGACCGAGGTGCTGATCCCCGAAACGCGTGAATTCGAGTTCGCGAATCTCGGCTTCATCCCGCTGTCGTTCTACAAGAACCACGACTTCGCGTGCTTCTTCTCCGCGAACTCGGCGCAGAAGCCGGCGCTGTACGAGACCAGGGAGGCGACCGCGAACAGCCGCATCAACGCACGGCTGCCGTACATCTTCCTGCTGTCGCGCATCGCGCATTACCTGAAGCTGATCCAGCGGGAGAACATCGGCACGACCAAGGATCGTCGTCTGCTCGAGCTCGAGTTGAACAACTGGATCAAGGGGCTCGTGACCGAGATGAAGGATCCGGGTGACGAGCTGCAGGCGTCGCATCCGCTGCGCGAGGCGAAGGTCACGGTCGAGGACATCGAGGACAACCCGGGCTTCTTCCGGATCAAGCTGTTCATCGTCCCGCACTTCCAGGTCGAAGGGATGGATATCGGGCTGTCGCTCGTGTCGCAGATGCCTAAGTCCAAGAACTGATCTGACGCTGTTCTGCGAGCCGCCGGGGTGGTGAGGTTTGCCCCGGTGGTGCCGCGTGTTTGCACAACCGAGAGAGTCCATGTCGATGATTTTGCCTACGCAGGCTTATGAATTGAAGCTGGCGCCGCACCCGGCGCCGACGTCCGTGCTCAGCTTCACGGGCCGGGACGCCGTGAGCGAGTTGTACCGCTACGACATCGAATTCACGAGCCCGGTGGTCGGTATTCCAATGGATCAGGTGGTCGGTCGCCCGGCAAAATTCATCGTCGCGCCGGTCGATCCGAACATGGACTATCTGCGCAGAATGTTCGGCGAGAACACGGAGCAATTCAGCAAGATGCCGCCGGCCTATACGATTCACGGCGTCATCACGGAGTTCGACGAGCTCGACACCTCGGCCGATCAGACACACTATCGGGTCCGGCTGGAGCCCAAGCTCGCTGATTTGAACAGGGGCGTGACGAGCCGGTTGTTCCAGAAGCAGTCGATCGAGGAGATCGTGACCGACACGCTGCGCCATTATGGCTACCGGGCCGGGGTCGATTTCCAGTTCCAGTTGCGCGGTCAGTACAAGCGCCGCGAGTACGTGACCCAGTATCACGAAACGACGTTTTCCGTTATTCAGCGAATCTGCGCCGAGGAAGGGCTCTGGTTTCGCTGGGAGCAGCAGAAGGATTATGCGGTGCTCGTGTTTGGCGACGATCTGGACGCCTATGCGCGCAAGCAGCGCACCGTGTCGCACCGGCGCGACTCAGGGCTCGAGAGTTCGGGCATGGACGCGATCAAGACGCTCGAGAAGCGGACTCGGCGCGTGCCGGAAGCCGTACGGTTGCACGATTACAAGCACCGTGAGGCGGGTGTGTCGCTGCTAGTCGAGGAAAATGCCGCACGCGACGACAAGACGACGAGCGGCATCGATTACCAGTGGGGCGAGCACTACGAGACGCCGGAAGAGGGCAAGAGCGTCGCCCGTCGGCGCCACGAGGAATACCTGACCAACCAGATCACCTTCAGAGGTACCGGAAATCCGTTCTGGCTCGAGGCGGGCGAAGTCATGCGGCTGGCGCCGCATTCGGTCGATGCGAAGCACGGGATTTTCGTCACGGCGGTGGAGTCGCAAGGCGGGCGCGACCAATCGTACTGGGTGACCTTCGAGGGGATTCCGTCAGACCGCGTATGGCGCACGCCGGTTGCATCGATCGAGCAACCGATCATTGACGGTATCCTGCCGGCCCGGATTACGTCACCTGGCGATTACAAATACGCGTACCTGACCGAGCAGGGCTGGTATGTGATCAAGCTGCCGTTCGATCTCGATGAGTGGAGCCCGGGCGGAACCAGCCGGCCGGTGCGGTTCGCGAAACCGTATTGCGGCGACAACTATGGGCATCACTTCCCGCTGATTGACGGTGCGGAGGTGGCGGTTGTCTTCACGCAGGGGGATCCTGACCGACCCGTGATCGTCGGGGCCATGCACGACAGCCTGCATCCCGATCTCGTCACCAGTCAGAACCATACCCGGAATCTGATCCGAACCGCCGCGCAGAATGAACTGCGGATGGAAGACAAGGAAGGTGTAGAGCACGTCCATCTGACGACGCCGTTTGAGGCGAGTGAGCTGAACCTCGGTCACATGGTCGACGGAGATCGCAAGGATCGCGGGCGGGGTGTCGAGTTGCGCACCGACGGGCCAGCGGCAATTCGGGGATCGAAGGGTGTGTTGGTGACTGCGGAGGGACAGCCCGGCGCCGCGGGACAGCAGCTCGACATGCAGGACGCCGACACGACGCTCGAGCAGGCCGAACAAATCCTGAATGCGCTTAACGACTCGGCGAACGCTGCGAAAGCGCTGCAGGCTGACATCGATCAACAGCGCGTACTGATCCAGCAAAAGCTCAAGCAGCTTCAGAAACCCGTCATTGTTGCGACAGCTCCCGATGGCGTCGGGATTGTCAGTGGTCAGCAGATGCAGCTTGCCGCCCGCAAGCAAATGTTCGTGACCGCCGGCGACGGGCTCGACATCGGCGTGATGAAGCGTATCGCGGTAGCGGCCGGCGAGGCGATCTCGCTTTTTGCGGCAAAGCTCGGGATTCGAATCTTTGCCACGAAGGGCAAGGTCCAGGTACAGGCACAGTCCGACGCGATGGAACTGATGTCGATGCAGGACATGGCAGTCAGTTCGTCGGATGGCGAAGTAATCATCACCGGCCGCAAAGGTGTCACGCTCGGCGATGGATCGGGCGCTTACATCAAGTTGTCGGGCGGCAAGATCATCCTCGGGAGTCCGGCCGGAGAAATCGAGGCCAAGGGAAATCTGACGATCGACGACCCTGACGGCGGTAGTTTCAAATTTCCGACTTGGGCCGCGGCGCCCGTCAGCGACGTGCAGACTGCAACGAACTTCGGATTTTCGGAATAACGAACAACCATGGCAAACCCACCCCCACCGAAGAAGCCACAATCCCCCACGCCGGCACCGGCCAAGCTGAAGCCGTTACCGTTCGCCTTTCCATTCCTGCGAAAGGGAAGGGGAAAGACCGACGCTTCCGTGCAATTCACAGGCGAGCACGAAATCTATCGCCTGCTTGCCGAACGTGAGCCGTCAGGGGCGTATCTCGTGAGCCGTAAGGGAATGTGGCATGGCGGCATTCACGTTACGGAGGCGTGCGCCGGACAATCGCTCGATCTTGACGCGGGCTTGCGCTGCATCGCCGACGGCACACTGATTGCATTTCGCGCCAACAAGACCTATCCGATCAGCGAAATCGGTGGGGCGGGAAGTGAATCACCGGTTCAGGCACCGTACAGTACCGGCTTCGCACTCGTGCAGCACACGATGGAGTTCCCACAGGGCGCGAAGCTGACGTTTTACAGCCTGTACATGCACCTGATGTCATTGGAGGACTACGCCAATTTCCCGAAGCGGAGCAAGCCGGCGTACTGGCCGCGGCAGTGGCGGGTCACTCAGCATGCGCAGGACAAACCTTCGTCTGGTCGAAACGGTCAGGTTCCGGATTCGTCGCAGCAAGGGTTACGGGTTCGTAAAAGCTACCCACGTGGCGAGATCGTTGGCATCCTGCCGCAGGGGGCAAGCGTTAGCATCGGCAAGCGGGAGAAGAACTGGGGCCAAGTAACCGATCTGCACGGAGCATCACTGGTTCCACCCGAAGCCGGTGGCTATGCCGAGCTGGTCCGCGCCGTTGGTGGCTGGGTTTTTATGGGCCAAGAGAACGGCGGACCAACCGTCGAGGAGGTCATCGAGGATTCGATGTTCGACCGGGTGATCGTCACGATAGAACAGACTGGTCAGTCGGGAGATTCACGAGGAATCAGAGGCGGGATCCCGCTCAAAGCTGGCGACCCGATCGGCCACCTCGGTCGCTACGATTCGCTGAACGAATGCACGTCCGGCACAAGGATGGCGCACATCGAGGTGTTCTGTGACGACGGTATCGAGTCGTTCCTCGAGCAAGGTCGAGCGTGGGTCAATCAACACGGTTCGCACAAGGAAGACTGGTCGGTATTGGGCCTGCCCTCCGAGCCGACGATTCTTCGGGTTGCACCGGGTACGGTGCTATATCAACGCCAGGACAAGAAATTGGTTCCTGGAGTTGACCCGCAGTCAAGAAAGACTGACACAGTTCAGGTGTATTCGCTTGCCGAACTGGCACGCAAATCAGAACGACGAGTCGCCGAGCCGAAGCCAAACCCCAATCCAGGCTACCCAGTGAACTGGTGGCACGTCGAGGGTGTGAATGCTCAAGGTCAACAAATCGACGGCTGGGTTTGCGACTTCAACCACCCGAGCGGCCGGGTGACGCGGGAATTTGCGCAGAAGTGGATCGACTTCGAGTGCCTGGCGGACGCCCATGATCCGGCGCATACGATCTTTGCAACAACCCCGAAGTGGGTTGATTATGCGAGCGGCGCCAACGTTGCCGACGTCTCTTCGCGTTCGAATCTTAGCCCATTGATGCTCAAGGTGTATGACGCTTTGTTCACGAAAGGCGATGGCAAGAAAGCGGCTGACGAACTATGCACGCTGTCGCGAACGGAGCGCGACGGGTATCCGTGGTTGATGCTGGCGGCATCCCGGCTGATCGTCAAGCACCAAAGTGAGTGGGCGAATCCGTCGAAGTGGAAGCAGCTGATCGCCGAACTGGAGAAGCAGACGGGCCTCAAGCCGCAGCACGAGGAAGAGCAGAAGCGGATCGATAAGCTTGCATGGTGGGATGACTTGAAGGCCCATGTCCCAGGTTTTCCTGCCCCCGATGTATTCCATGTCAATCCAATTGGCTTAATCGCGAATTTTTCACCCGAACTGGAAATTATCACACTTGAGATGCTTGCGGCAGTTGATCCACGTGGCAGTCAAAATTATCATAGGCAGATCCTTCCTGCACTCAATAAGTACGCGAAAGGATATCGGGTCACTACGCCAAAGAGAATTGCTCATTTTCTCTCACAAATCGCCGTCGAGAGTAGTTTTAAGAATATCGAAGAAGGACTTTCATATCCTTCAAAGCGAATGAAGGAGATTTTCGGATGCAATCCTGCTCCCAAAGGCAAGGAAGTGTATAGCGAAGTATCAGGCGATATTGTTTGCAATTTCGGTCGGCGGCGGGAGAAATTGTGGACTGAAACAAGCAAGTACGAAAGTAATCCAAAAAATCTTGCCAGCTATGTTTATGCTGATCGATATAAAAATGGAAACGAGGAGTCCGGAGACGGGTATAAATATCGCGGCAGAGGTCTTATACAGACGACATTTAAAAGCAACTACATGATGCTTACGGATGAGCATAATCGCCGCTTCCCGGATGATCAACGTGACTTCGTGGAAAATCCAGATCTCGTTCTTAGCGATTTGGAGTATGGGATCGAATCTGCTTTTGTTTACTGGGCCGTCACTAAAAATGTTAACGGAATTGCGGATTCTGGGAATGTCCTCGCGGTTTCGAAAGCGGTAAACGGCGGGAAGATCGGCTATTCAGAGCGCTTAACAGCCTACAACAACGTGGCGCCAATTCTTGGGCTACAAAAGGAGGTGGCGTAAAATGTTTATTTCTAGGTTGTTAGTGGCGAGCGTGATGTCGCTCTTTCTCTCGCTTAACGCATATGGAGTTGAAGCTATCTCGGGTTGCCCGCCGGCAAATACTAAGAAAAATGTGTTTGATGCGTCGGTGTTGGAAGGGAATTCGAGAGTTTCCATCGAAAACGGCACGGCCGAATATCCGCTCGTTCTTGATTTCTATCGACCGATAAAGGGTGGGTGTAGAAAAATTGAATTCGCTCGATATTCGATTGAAGGAGGGGTGCCGACAGTTGAGTCGATATTTTTTATGGCTATTCATGGTCGCGTTAATGTGTTCTCCATTGTTGCATGGGATATAAACAATCGCGGCGATGGTACTTATGGGCGACTCTATCAGGTGTACGCCTATTTCTTTAATAACGATGGAATGTTAGTTGAAAATAGGTGCATCTCTGAAGACAACTCAATGACCGGAATTGAGGGATATGCCCAAGGCACGGAGTCGAAATTTAGATATAGAACGGCTTCTGATGTTAAGAAATACTGGCGAAGTAGACTGGGCAAACCTGTCAAACAATGACTAGAGAGAAGTATAGATCAATTGATGCGCACGCATCGAAATATAAAAGTGGATACCAAGTTTCACAGCCGCCAATCCTAGCCTATCTGGCGGAAGGTACCACATTTGACAATCTGCTCGCGTGCGACCCACCGAATGCAGGTAACAGAAGCGCTTATTCGAAACTACTTGTCCAATTACGAGGGGATGAAGACGCCGAAAACGCCGCCAAACTGAAGAAGATCCTGAGTGGTGACCGGAGTGGCACATCTATCCACGTAGCGCCAGTTGAGTCGGGCGCCTGGGCCGTCCATGCAGTGATTTCCAAGACGGCATATCTCTATGGAAAACCTGATAAATCATCAGTTACCAGATCCTACCTTGTGCAAGGTGATTCAGTATTGGTGAATAAATCTAGCTTGTCGCAGGGGTTTATGGCGTTAAGGTGTCGTCAGAAGAACGGAAACATTATCGAGAGATGGATTCATTGTGAAGATGTGAATGCGTGCTCCACAGGTAATTGAATCTTCGATTTTTAATTTCTTATCCAGGTATTCAAGGTGAAAAATCTCGCATATGAAGGTGACACAACGAGCCACGGCGGCACGATTCTGACCGGCTCCGATCGCATCAAGGTGAAGGGTCGGCGGGCCGCCCGTATCGGCGACAAGGTTTCATGCCCAATCCACGGCGACAACGAAATCGTCGAAGGCAGCGGAATGAGGGATGGCACCACGCCGCTGTCGCGCGACGGCGATCACACGCGGTGTGGGGCGAAACTCATTGCCTCGTCCAGCGGAGCCCGGGTTCGGTAAGCGATGCCTGTCGATTTCAATCGCGTGCCGCCACGGGGGGAGGTCCCGCCTCCACCTCAGATCTCTATGATTGTCTGGACGATCCTGCTGGCGCTCGTATTGGGCGCGGGAACTGGTCTGACGATCATGCTTTGGCCTGCGGGTCTTCCGACCAACACGCTATGGTTCTGGTTTTGCATCGCAGGTTATCCCCTTCTTGCTTGGGCTTTTTTGCTCTTCGCCTGGCTAGGCTACGGTTACGTCCGTCGCAATCAGGCGATTGCGACGAACCGCGTCAGCGATGAGGCAGAACACGCACGACTTGCATTAGCGAGCAGACCATTGGCGATACTGGGTCATGCGTGGTGTTTTGCCGTGGATGATTCGGAGAACTCGCTCAAGGGCATTCTGAACGGCACCGAACTTTCGACACGGCCAAGTGGTGCAGTCGCGGATAGTGAAGTCCATGCACGTTGGCTCGATATCCCCGATCAGCTTTTTCACCCCGGCAACGAAGTTGCGGAACATGCCCGCCATCATGCTGTATGTACGTGGCTGATTGAACGTCTGCTCGACGCTCTCCTGCCGCAACTCAGCGCTCTTCCGCAGCGAACGAAGCTCCAGGTCGAGTTTCATCATCAATCCAGGTTGAAATCCGAGGCGGTCGAAACGCGCATACGGGAATCGATTGCTGAACGGGTGCCTTCTCTAAAGATCGACCTGAAGCAGGGTGAGCATGCGTCCTCGCTTTTTAGAGCGGATACGTGGCTCGATAAGCCGGACGTCAATACGGTTCACCTGCTCATCGCCGTTGAACTTCGCGACGCCATTAGTGCTGTCCTGTCAGGAGGTGTAGCAGAGGCGGGCGTGGCCCTGCTCGTGGGGCACTCGCGACTTGCGTCACAGGTAAATTCCTTCGGGCTGTGGCTGCATCGTCCTGCCAAAGACTCGTTCGATGCTGCCACCCGGACGCTCGGACTCGCTGCCCGTTGGGGGCACGCTTCGCGTGACCGTTTGCGCACGGTGTGGACACACGGCCTGACCGATGACAGCGTAGGTGCGGTTCGGCGAGCCGCATCTTTTTCGGACGAGATGCGCTGGAACGTACTTGAGACGTTAGTGGGCGATTGTTCGGGCGCGGGACCCTGGCTGGCCGTCGCCCTTGCCGCGGAAAGTGCCGGTACGACGGGTGATACGCAAATGGTGCTGTGCGGTGAAGGTCAGGATCTGATCGCCCTCGTTTGCAGAAAACAGACATGAACGACGACAAGAACGACAACAAGACACGACCGGCAGGCCTCTTCATTGGTATTGCTGCCGTCATCGTGTTCCTCGCGCTCGGTATTGCGGTATGGGTGGAGGGCCCTCGTTACGGGTGGTCTCGCGACACCCGGATCATCGTCGAGCTTTCGCTGTGTGTGGCCATGCTGGTGGTGGTCCTGCTGGTCAAGTACTTAGAAGGGGTACTGCTGTGGATCGCGTCGTTGAGAGCTTCCCGTTGGTTTGCCCGATACGACGCCGCCCGGCACGCAGGGTCTGTAGACCACGACGATCAAGACCCACTACCGGAACAAACCGACCGTGCTGCTGCGCTCCGCAATGCTCTACAGGATCGCCACGGCCGGCGCTGGCGCTATCGCGAACGATGGGTGCTGATCGCCGGCGATGAACCGCTCGTGAAGCGTCTGGCGCCGGGTCTGGTCGACACCGGCTTTGCGATCACCGGCGACACGGTCCTGCTGTACGCGAAGCAAACGAGCAGTATGCTCGATGCCGACTGGCTCGACCAGATTCGCCGCTTGCGCCGTCGTCGTCCGGTCGACGCGATTGTCGCGATAGCGCGTAAACGCGGTTCGTCCAATGCGCCGTTCGACACCGACAATCTGTCGCAGCGGCTGGCGCGCCACGCGCGCGCGTTGCGCTGGGCCGCGCCGGTCTATCTGCTCAATGTGACGGATTTCGGCCGTGACACGTCGAGTCCCGATGAGGCGATCGGTTTCACCTGGTCCAACGCGCGCGTCAGCATGGAAGCAATCGACGCGTCGTTGCAGAACCTCACCGACTACCTGGCCGATTCCGGTGTCGTGCGCGTGACGAAGGATGCAGGCGACCGTTATCCCGCGGAACTGTCCCAACACATTTCGAACTTTCGCAACGTGTTGTCGGGTCTGGTGCTGCAAACCTCGCGGTCGCGTACATGGCGGCACGCAGTCCACGGCCTCCTGTTCGCGCCGCTGTTCACGGAACGGGAACTGGCACCGCAAGTACCCGCCGACGCGAATGATGGCGGGCAACCGGCCGACCCGTCACACCGCACGATCTGGCATACCGTCGCCGAGCACAGCCGAAAGATTCACGGCCGCCGCGTCGGCTTTTCACTGTCGATCACGGCAGCCTGGATAACGGCCGCCCTGATCGGCTGCGGGTTCGTCGGCACGATGCTGTCCGGTTTCGCCAACCGTGCAACGATCGGAAGCGCAACGGATACGGCTGCGAAGCTCACCGGGCCCCTGAACCCGACGCAGTCGCTGCAAACGCTCACCGACCTCGGCCGGGAAATGGATACGCTCGAAATCCACCAGCGTACCGGTGCGCCTTTGATCGCCCGTTTCGGCTTGAACCGCGACCACGCGCTGCTCGACGCCCTTTGGCCTTACTACGCCGGTGCCGCGAACCGCATCCTCGTCGGCCCGATTCGCCAGAAGCTCGACGCGAGGCTGCATCAGCTTGCGTCCCTGTCCGACGCGGAAATCGCCAGCGGCGGCGATGCTCAGGTACAGGCCGCTTACGATACGCTCAAGGCCTACATGATGCTCGCCAAACCCGAGCGGGCAGTAGCTGCATTCCTGATCCCGCAACTTGTCGCGACGTCTGCACCCGAACGCCCGACTAATTCGCAGCTGTCGAAGGGCAGCTGGGAAGACCTGCGTCAGCAAGCGATCGCGTTCTTCGCCAACCACGTTGGACGTGGCGCTGCATCCAGTCAGGCCGCGTTGGCGATTGTTCCGGATAGCAACCTGATCGCGTCTACCCGACAGACGATCATCGGTGTCCGAGGTATTCAGAACTCCGGGGATGCAATCTACCAGCAGATCATCGACGAAGCGACGCCGAAATACCCGCCGCTATCACTCGCGACGTTGCTCGGGGACGCGGCATCGCAATCCTCTGCCGGCGGTGCAACGAGCCGGGGCCTGTTCGGCACGACTGCCACGGTACCGGGCGTATTCACGCGTGCAGCATGGGAAGAGCGAATCTCGAAGGCAATCGACGAAGCCGGCGAGCAACGCGATGTGGCGAGCGATTGGGTACTCTCCGACACCAAGGTTGCCAATGCATCTCCGTCGACATTGAAGGCCGAACTGCGTCAGCGCTATTTCGACGACTACGCGCGGGCATGGGCGCTCTTCCTCAATAGCCTGCGCTGGCAACCTGCACCGACGCTGTCGGCTACGGCCGACCAGTTGACGCTGCTGGGCGATCCGCAACGCTCGCCGCTCGTCGCGTTGATGAATGCGATCGTGTATCAGGCGGGAACGGGAGCCAACGCGCAGTCGCTGTCCGACACGCTGATCAGCAAGGCGCAGCAACTGGTCGGTACGGACGAAAAGGATCCGTCGAAGCAGGCCAAGCCTCAGCTGGCGCCGCTTGCCGCCGCATTCGGCCCGATCCTGCGTCTGACCGGTAGCGATTTCGCTTCCGGGGCGCCGTCCGGCAGCAAGGGGCACACCCCGCTGGCAGCAACCGGCGACCTGAGCCTGGCACGCTATCTGGAGCGGATCACGGCGATGCGCCTGAAGACATCGCAGATCGTCTCCAGCCCGGATCCGGACGCGATCGCACGTCTGGCCGCGCAATCCGTGCTGCAAGGCAAGACGTCCGATATCGCCGACAGCCGCGATTACGCGAGTCGTGTCGCTGCGAGCCTCGGTGAACAATGGTCCGGGTTTGGCGCATTGTTCCGCGCGCCGTTCGATCAGTCATGGCAGGTCATCGTGCAGCCGGCCGCATCGAGCCTGAACGAGATGTGGCGCACCGCGATCCTCGCCGACTGGAACAAGACCTTCGGCGGCCGCTATCCGTTCGCGGATTCCGACAACGACGCATCGCTACCCGAGATGGCGCGCTTCATGCGTCCGGACAGCGGCGTGATCGCGCAGTTCGTGACGTCGCAACTGGCTGGTGTCGTCGAACGGCAGGGGGACCGGTGGGTCGCCGCGCAGGGAGCCGATTCCGGCGCATTGACGATCGATCCGGCTTTCCTCAACGGTCTGAACAAGCTCACGCGCACATCGACGGTCCTGTTTCCGTCGGGCGACGCGCGCGTGCGCTATGAACTGCGGGCCGAGCCGACGCCGGGCGTCACCGACATGAGATTCGTGCTGTCCGGCCGCGAACTGCATTACTTCAATCAGAAGCAGGAGTGGACACCGTTCGAATGGCCAGGACAGTCGCTCGAGAACCTGTCGCATATCGAATGGCAAACGGAGCAGGGCGGCTTGCGTACCGCGCTCGATTCGCAGGGGCGTTTCGGCCTCGTTCGATTGCTGGAGCGCGCGAATATCACACAGCAGGACAACGCCCGCTATCTGCTGACCTGGACGCCCGACACGAGCCAGGGCATTCCGCTCAAGGTGCAATTGCGCAGCGAAGCCGGCGGCGGTCCGCTCGACGTTCTCCAGTTGCGGAATTTCGCGTTGCCGACACGCGTTTTCGTGACGGGATCTCAGAGCGCAGGGCCTCGGGTGTCGACGATCGGCCCGCCACCGTTGCCGGCGTCGGCGATCGCGGCGGCGAAGCATGCGGCTGTGCCGTTGCCGCCGGGGCTTCCGGGCGGGAGCCCCTTGCCGGACGACACCATGCGGGCGTCGGCGGAGCAGGCCTCCGGTCAACGCACTGCGCTCGGCCTTGCTCGGGCGAAAGCGCGAACCGCCGAGCCTGGCCCGGCGACACAGACGAGCACGCCCAAGGCTGCGATTTCGCCGTTGGCGACCACGTCGGGGCGCTCCGATTCCTCCCCCCGTCCGTTTGGGCATGCCATCAGGCTGCCGAGTGACGTATTCGTTTTTTGAGACCTGCCATGACGCTTGCCAATTTTGTGAAGACACTCGTCGGGGGGCCCCGCATCGATTCGCTCCGGAAGGCACGGACGGATACCTGGGCCGCATGGGTCGCGCCGATACCCGGCGATTGCGCATGCGGGCGCGACCCCGGCTACGAAGACGCGTTCTTCGAACTGAAGGATGAAGCCGGCAAGCTGTCGGGAATCGATGACGGGCTGATCGTCCGCTTGTGCGAACACCTGCTCAAGGAGACCGGCAAGGATTTGCGCGTCGCCGGCTACTACGCGTTCGCGCGCCTGCGGCAGGACGGCCCGGCCGGGTTCGCCGACGGGCTTGAACTGGCTGCCGCGCTCGTCGACCGGTTTGGCGAAGCCGCTTTGCCCGCCCGTCACGAAGCGAAGAAGGCAGCGCTCGAAATGCTCGCGACTGCGCGCGTGATCGAGACGCTGGATAGTCGTGGTGACTTTGCGCCGGTTGATCTCGAACGCGCGTTGGCCGCGCTCGATGTGCTCGTGACGCATACGGCGGCATGGCCCGATGCCGCTCGCCCGAATCTGCAGTCGCTCGTTTCCCGCTTCGAGAAAAAGGAAGGGCCTGCACGCAGTGTCGATGTCGGCGTCGCGATGCCGCCTGTGACGGCCGCGGGAAAGACTTCGGCCGGACCGATCGCGTCAACGCGCGATCTGCTCGATCAGGCGCGAGCGATGTCGGCGTGGCTCAGGGATCAGGAAAACGGCTATTTGCCGTCGGTGCGGCTCGTGCGAAGCATTCGCTGGGACACCGTGCACGACGTGCCGCCATCGGATGCCGCGTCGCATACGCGTCTGGCGGCGCCGCGCGCCGAGTTGCGACAGCAGATGAAGCGCCTCGTTCTGCAGAAGCACTGGCACGAGTTGCTGGAGCGCGTCGAGGGTGCGTTCATGGAGGGCGTGAATCACCTGTGGTTCGACCTGCAGTATTTCCAGCACGTTGGGCTCGACCACGTCGGCACACCGTACAACGCGTGGCGCGAATTGCTGCGTACGGACTTTGCGCTGTTTCTCGAACGACTGCCGGGTATCGAACGGCTGGCATTCAGCGACGGCACGCCGTTCGCCGACGACACGACGCTCGAATGGATTGCCCGGCATGCGGTCGTGCGCGATCTGGAAGCGGGCGAGACGGTTGCGCCGCTGCCCGTTTCCGCGGATAGCGCGAGCGATGCGGCGGGCGACTGGCCGGAGATCGAAACCCAGGCTCGCGAACTGGCTGCCCGTGACGGTATCGAAACGGCCTTTGCGTGGCTCGAAGCGCTGCCCGGCATGAAAACCGATCGACATCGCTATTTACAGCGGCTCGTGATGGCCCGCCTGGCCGACCATGCCGGCCGTCACGATGCGGCGCTCGCACTCCTCGCAGAACTCGACGCAACGTCCCGTTCGCTGCCGTTGATGCGCTGGGAGCCGGCGCTGACGTTCGAGGTCAAGCAGCAACTGATCAAAGCACTGAAAGCGATGAGCAGCCGCAAGGACGCCGACAAGCAGGCGTTCGCACGCCGCATCGGCGAGCTGCATGCGGAACTCACGGTACTCGATCCCGCCCGCGCGTTGACCCTTTCGTAACGGATTCCCATGGACAACAACGATCCCATCCTGCGCTACTACGAAGCGGAAATGCGCTATTTGCGCGAATCCGGCAAGGAATTTGCGAAGGCGCATCCCGATCGCGCGCGCCTGCTCAATCTCGACCGCGTCGGCGATCGAGATCCGTACGTCGAGCGTCTTTTCGAAGGCTTTGCATTCCTGACGGGCCGGCTCCGGCAAAAGCTCGACGACGAACTACCCGAACTGACCGAAGGGCTCGTCAGCCTGTTGTGGCCTCACTATCTGCGGATGATTCCTTCGCTGTCGATCGTCGAACTGACGCCGTTCGCGGAGAAATTGCAGAAAACGATAGTCGTACCGGCTGGCGTGCCGGTGCGCTCCGCGCCAATCAACGTGCCGTCCGCGGGCGGCGCGGGCGGCGCGGCACCGCTGACCGTGCAATGTCTGTACCGGACCACGCAGGAGGTTGCGCTGCAGCCGGTGTCGCTCACGCATGCCGGACCGGCCGTGCGACACGACGGCCGATCAGTGATCCGCTTCGGCTTCACGTTGCAAGGATCCGCGCTGCGCAAGGAGACGGATCTGTCGCGGCTGCGGCTGCATTTGAACGCCGATTTGCCGACTGCATTCGCGATGCATCTTGCGCTGACGCGTCAGGTCGACGCGATTCACTGGCGCGTTCCGGAAATACGCGATGGCGAATCCGTGCCGCTGCCGGGCGTCACGATCGAGCCGGCGGGATTTTCGACGGAAGAACGGCTGTGGCCCAAAGCCGATGCGGCGTTCTCCGGATATCAGTTGCTGCTTGAATACTTCACGTTCCGCGAGAAATTCCTGTTCGTCGATCTGTGCGGCCTGGACATCACGAAGCTGCCTGAAAAATCGACCCGCTTTGAACTGGAGATCGTTCTGAAGGATGCCTATCCGTCGGATCAGCGATTCAGCGCGGACAACGTGCGACTGTTCTGTTCACCGGTGATCAACCTGTTCGAACTGGATGCCGAGCCGATCGAGATCGACCATCACGAAACCGAGTATCGCGTCGTGCCGGCCGGTCATCAGGGCGAGCATGTCGAAACGTATTCGGTCGATGCGATCGCGACGTTCGATCACGATACGGCTGAGCGATACGAATACGTGCCGTTCACGACTTTCCGGCACCGCGGCGGCATGCTGCGGCATGAGGCGCCGGAGCGCTATTTCCATACACGCGTGCGTCCTGGCGTATCGGGGCTGCACGAAATGTGGGTGATTCTCGGCGGTCATGCGTGGGAAACGATGGATACGCTGCCGGAGGAAAGCCTGTCGCTGCGCGTGACGGGCACGAACGGACTGCTGCCGCGCAAGGGGCTGCGGGAGGCGAGTCTCGACGAACTGGCGGCCAGCACGCCGAACGTCGCGAGCGTGCGCAATCTCGTGTCGCCGACGTTGCCGCTCCATCCGCCGACGGAAGATCGTTTCCAGTGGCGTGTGCTGTCGCATCTCGCGCCCAACTTCCTGTCGATGATGAACGCGGAGGTGCTGCGCGGCGCTTTGGCGCTGTACGACTGGACGAACGACGAACTGAACCGGCGGCGGCTCGCCGGCATCCTGCATGTGTCGCAGGAAATGATCGAGGAAGTGTCGGGCGGGGCGGTCGAGCGCGGCGTGCTGATCGAGGTCACGCTCGATGCGCATGCGTTCTCGGGCGAAGGCGACGTGATGCTGTTCGGCGAGTTGCTGCACCGGTTCTTCGGCGCATACGCGGAGATCAATCTGTTCACGAAGCTGGCGATCGTCAGCCTGCCGTCGCGGTTGCGGACGGAGTGGCCGCGCAGCAAGGCTCAGCGGGCACCGCTATGAGTGCATCGATCGATTGGATGAGTGCTGAAGCCACGGAGTCGCAGGGCCTGTCGGCAGTGATTGCGAAGCTGTTCGAGCGGGCGCCGAAGATGACTTTCATGCAGTTCTGTCGTCTTTTGGAGGCATGTGCGCCCGAACGTCCCGGGTTCGGTACGCGCGATACGCCGGAGCACGAGCCGGTGCGATTCAGGCCGCGTCCTCGGCTGGGGTTCCCGGCGGGTGAGGTGGCCGCTGTCGAATTCGACGACGAGCATCCCGATGCGCCGCCGACCGTACGCACCACCTTCATGGGGCTTTACGGCGTCGATGCCGCGATGCCGTCGCATACGATCGACGAGATCGCGTTGCGCGAAGAGGGGCATGAAGCGGTCGAGGCATTTCTCGATCCGTTCAATCACCGCATCGCGACGTTGCTGTATCGCGCATGGAAGAAGTATCGCTATCCGGAGGGTTTTCGGGCCGGCGGTGTGGACGATTATTCGCAGAGCCTGTTGTGTCTGCTGGGGTTTGGATGGGGCGACAAGCCTTTGCGGGCAGGCTTGCCGGATTCGCGGATGCTCACGTTGTCGGGGCTGCTGATCCAGCGCACGCGTACGTCGGAAGGCCTGGCCGGGGTGGTGGCGCTTGCCGCGCCGAGGGCCGGGGTTCGCGTCGACGAGTTCTGGGCGGTGACGACTAGTACCGGTCGGCCGAAACCGTTGACGTCGACGAAGCCGGCTGCAGGCGGGCTACCGGACGGCAAGCGCACCGGGCTCGGTGGCGGTTACGTGCTCGGCAGGCGTCTCGCGTATCGCAGCCGGGCAGTGCGCGTGACGTTGCGGCCAGCTGATGCGCAGCAAGCTCAGGATCTGCTGCCGGGCGCATGGCTGCATCGAGAGGTCATCGCATTCATCCAGCTGTATGTCGGCATCAAGGCCGATGTGTATTTGCGGATGGAGGTGTCGTCACGGTTCGTTCCGCATCCGTCCGTCGGGATCGCGCGTGCCGGCCCGGCGCCGCGTCTCGGCTGGACGACGGTGTTGCCGTCTGCCGACGAACGGCTGATCGATATTGCCCTGGGTGCCTACGAGGCATTGCCCGCGCCGCAACCCAACCCGCATCTCGTGCCGCGCACGATCTGATTCCGGAGTCTTCATGTTCTATCGAATGAGTGCGGCAGCCGCTGCCGCCGTATTGCTGCTGTCGGGCTGTGGTGCCTGGCAGTCCGTGTCGGATGCGTCGTCGAATGCGTATCGCGCCGTGTTTTTCAAGCAGGTGAAGGTGCTTGATGTCGATCTGACCGCACGCGCTGCATTGAATCCGGACGACGTAGGGCGGCCCACGTCGGTTGCGGTGCGCGTCTATCAACTGAAGGATCGCAAGGCGTTCGATGCAGCGTCGTATGACGATCTGTTGAAGAACGATCGAACTGTGCTGGCCCAGGATCTGCGAGCGGATATGTCGGCTGTGATGAACCCCGGAGCTTCGTCGAGCTTGTCTCAACCGATGCAACGCGAGACGGAGTATGTGGCGATCGTCGCGTTGTACCGCGTCCCCGGAGCCGCCGAAGACTGGAAACGAGTCGTCGAGAAAAAGAAGCTTGATCCGGATAAGCCTCTACGTCTCGGTTTGACGTCGAATGGATTACGGATGACGGGGGATAGGTCGAAATGAAAGTCATGCAACCAATTCGGAGCGGGAATAAGCCATTCACGCTGTCTAAACAACTCAGGCTGGCAGTTTTGCTTGGCGTTATCGTGTCCGCTCACGCGGTGGCTCGAGATGTGCCGTCTCCATCCATTGCGCCGCTCGCTGGAACGCCAGACGGTTTCGTTCCCAAAGGCTGGAAGCTGGAATTTCAGACGAAGGGCGACCTGAACGGCGATGGCCGCGACGATCTTGTGCTGGTCTTACGTGACAATGATCCGGCGAACGTGGTATCGCATGATGGCATGTGCGAGAACCCGTTCGACGCGAATCCGCGCATTCTTGTCGTTGCCTTTGCGCAGCCGGATGGCCGGTACGCTGTCGCGTTGCGAAACGATACGCTCATACCGGTCCGGGAATCCCCCTGTCTCGCGGATGCTCTGGAAGAGGGGAACGTGATTGTCGACCGGGGCGCGTTGCGGGTCACGCTGAGTCGCTTTGCCAGTGCTGGGAGTTGGGAAATGGGATCCACCACCTATACATTCCGGTGGCAGGACCGGAATTTCATGCTGATCGGTTACGACAACTTCTCGGTGATGCGCAATACGGGCGCCGTGCGAAACCTCAGCGTGAACTACTCGACAGGTAAGGCCAAGATATCGATCGGAAATGCGTCCGACGACCGCGAACGTACACGATGGGTAAAGCTGCATACGCAGCGTCGCTGGACGCTGGACCAGGTTGGTGACGGCTTCGAGTTTTCCCGGTCGCTGCCGAGCGTCGAATAGTCGTAAATGCAGGCGTGAATGGCGTCACCACGACGCCATGTTTCGTGGTCCATGCGCCGGATAACCGGTGCATGGACCATACAGGCATCACCGATCGTCGTCCCGAACGGACGACGGATGCCGGCACAGCGCCCGCACCTCCATCTCCATATACGGAAACAACGGCAGCTGACTCAGCACATCATGCAACTGCTGCACGCTCTCGACATCGAAAATGCTGACGTTCGCATACTGCCCCGCGATCCGCCACAGATGTCGCCAGATTCCTTCGTTCATCAACCGCTGGCACATTGCCTTCTCTTCGGCCTTCAGCGTGGCCGCTTTGACCGGATCCATGTCCGTCGGCAGACGGACGGTCATTTCCACATGAAACAGCATCCTGTACTCCTTGCGTTATCGATTCGTCGAACGGGAAGGCCGCTCACGCTTGCGCGCGGGCCCGCTCGACTTCGCTTCCCGGCACGTCCTGCTTTTCCTTGAGCAGCGAGAAATCGAAGTCGATCAGCGCGAACTGGCCGTCGACACCATACGGCTTGCCTTCCGCGCCTTCGGCCTGCTTGACCGCCGGGATCAGCCCGTCGCGCGTCGCGAAGGCGAAGTCGTCCCACAGATGCGGATCGCCTTCGATGTTGATCTGCGTCGTCAGCTTACGATATCCGTCCGCGGAAACGAAGAAGTGGATGTGCGCCGGACGATGGCCGTGGCGGCCGAGCTGGTCGAGCAGCTGCTCGGTCTTGCTGCCCGGCGGGACGCTGTAGCCGACCGGCAGCACGCTGCGGAAGCTGTAGCGGCCGTCGGCATCGGTGCGGATCGAGCGGCGCAGATTGAACGCGGGCTGCGATTGATCGAAGTACGAGTAGTTGCCGAGATGGTTCGCGTGCCACACCTCGACGAGCGCATTCGCGATCGGCGCGCCGTCCTGACCGAGCACCCGGCCGCGCATGATCAGCGTCTGCCCCGGATCGGTGCCGTCGTCGAGACGCGCGTGGCCGACCGATTCCGGTGCGCCCGCGACATACAGCGGCCCCTCGATCGTGCGCGGCGTGCCGCCCTGGAAGCCGGCCTTCTCCTCGGCCTCGTTCATTCGCACGTCGAGGAAGCGCTCGAGGCCGAGGCCCGCGGCGATCAGCCCGAATTCACGCCCGGCTTCGTTCAGGTAGTTGAGCGCGGTCCAGAACTCGCTCGGCTGCACGTCGAAATCCTCGATCGTGTAGCAGATGTCCTTCACGATCCGGTTGACGATCGCGCGCACGCGCGGGTTGCCGGGCTTTTCCGCGGCGTCGTCGAAGGTCTTCAGCAGGGCGTCGATGGCTTGCTTGTTCATCTGTGTCTCCGGTTTCGGTTGTTGTGTGGAGTGGGATCAGCGGGCGTCGCGTCGCATCCGTTCGATGCGGGCCCAGTCGAAGGTGATGCCGAGGCCGGGCGTCGCCGGCAGGTGCAGCTTGAAATCCTGGTAGCGCAGCGGCTCGACGAGAATCTCCTCGGTGAGCAGCAGCGGGCCGAACAGCTCGGTGCCCCATTTCAGCGAGCCGAACGTGCTGAACAGCTGCGCGGACGCCATCGTGCCGGCCGCGCCCTCGAGCATCGTGCCGCCGTAAAGGTCGATGCCGGCCGCCGACGCGATCGATGCGACACTCGCCGCGCCGAGCAGGCCGCCCGATTGCGCGATCTTCACCGCGAACACGTCGGCCGCGCGGTCCTGCGCGAGCGCGAACGCATCGACCGGGCCGTGCAGCGCTTCGTCGGCCATGATCGGAATCCGCGCGAGCTGCGTGAGGCGTTTCAGCCCCGCGCGATTGGTCGCGGCGATGGGCTGCTCGACGAGGCTCACGCCGGCGTCCGCGAGTCGTGCGCCGGCCCGGATCGCGTCGGTTTCGCTCCATGCCTGGTTCACGTCGACGCGGACGTCGCCGCGCTCGCCGAGCGCGCGCTTGATCGCGATCACGTGCGCAACGTCGTCGTCGACCGCGTTCGACCCGATCTTCAGCTTGAATGCGCGATGGCGGCGCGCGTCGAGCATCGCCTCGGCTTCCGCGATGTCGCGCTGCGTGTTGCCGCTCGCGAGCGTCCATGCGACATCGACCGCGTCGGTCGTGCGGCCGCCGAACAGTTCCGACAGCGGCACGCCGAGGCGGCGCGCCTGCGCGTCGAACAGCGCGGTTTCGATCGCGCATTTCGCGAACCGGTTGCCCTGGAACAGCTTGCGCGCCCGCGCCATCGCGGTGCCGGGGCGCGTTGCGTCCATGCCTTGCAGCAGCGGCGCGAAGTAGGTGTCGATGTTGACCTTGATGCTCTCGGGGCTCTCCTCGCCATACGCGAGACCGCCGATCGTGGTCGCCTCGCCGACGCCTTCGATACCGTCCGTGCATCGAACGCGGACCAGCACGAGGGTCTGGCAATTCATCGTGGCGACGGACAGTTTGTGGGGCCTGATTGTCGGCACGTCGACGAGCAGCGTCTCGATGCGCTCGATGGTGGCGGCAGTTGCTATCATGCGATTCCTCCTGTTGGTGCACATGGTAGGAATTCCCGCCCGGCGTCGTCCAACACTCTTTCCGACTACTTCCATACCTTTGAGGCATGAAATGGAATTGCGTCAGCTCCGGTACTTCATCGCCGTCGCGGAAGAAATGAACATCACGCGGGCGGCGGAGCGGCTGCATATGACGCAGCCGCCGCTGAGTCGCCAGCTTCAGGCGGTCGAGGACGAAGTCGGGTTGCCGCTGTTCGAGCGCGGGGCGCGGCCGCTGAAACTGACCGACGCGGGCCGGGTGTTCTATGCGCAGGCGAAGCGCGTCGTCGAGCAGGCTGACGAGCTTGGCCCGCTGACGCGGCGGCTCGCGCAGTTGTCGGAGCGGATCGTGATCGGCTTTGTCCCGTCGACGCTCTATGGCGCGCTGCCGGACGTGATCCGCGCGTTTCGCGAGGCGCAGCCGAACGTCGAGCTGTCGCTGATTGAAATGTTCACGCTCGAACAGCTCGGTGCGCTGAAGGGCGGGCGGATCGACGTCGGGTTCGGCCGCCTGCGCTTCGACGACGACCAGCTCGTGCGCGAGGCGCTGATCGAGGAAAAGCTGATCGCGGCGCTGCCGGTCGGGCATCCGCTCGCGGATCCGGAACGGCCGCTGACGCTGGCGGACATCGCGAACGAGACGCTGATCGTCTATCCGAGCACGCCGCGGCCGAGCTTCGCGGATCAGCAACTGTCCGCGCTGCGCGACGGCGCGCTGGTGCCGGCGGCCGTTCACGAGGTGCGCGAGCTGCAGACGGCGCTCGGGCTCGTCGCCGCGCAGGTGGGTGTGTCGCTGGTGCCGGAAAGCGTGGAGGGCGTGCGCGTGAGGGGTGTCGTCTACCGGCGGCTGCCGGAACCCACGGCGACGTCGCCGATCATCATGAGCCGCCGGCTGCACGGGGAAAGTGCCGCGACGACCGCGTTCTGCGCGATCGCGCGGGAGATGATCGTGCCGGCGGTGTAAGGCGGCACCGTTTGCGCGTCGACTGCAACTAACGGTCTGTTTTGGCGCGCCCCGCCGAAGGTTGAGACGGCGTCGCGATGCGATGTGGTTCGCCGGTGACGCAGGCGGGCAGCGAGCTGGCCAGCCGACCAGCCGACCAGCCGACCAGCCGACCAGCGGACCAGCGGACCAGCGGACCAGCGGACCAGCCAACCAGCTGACCCAGCAACCCAACCCAACCCAGCCGGCAGCCGGCAGCCGGCAGCCGGCAACGCAACGCACCAGCCCCCGCCTACCGCTTGCCGTCGAGCGTCTCCGACGGCGATTCGCCGAACTTCTCCCGATACGCGAGCGAGAACCGCCCGAGGTGCGTGAACCCGCAATCGAGCGCGATATCGGCGATCCGTCGATCGGACACCAACCCGCGCAGCAACTCCCGCGCATGGTCGAGCCGCGTTGCACGCAGGTACTGCATCGGGCTCATCCCGCGGAACTGCAGGAAGGCGTCGCGCAGCGTTCGTTCCGGCACGTTGGCGGCCTGGACGATATCCGCGAGCTGCAGCGGCTGCGCATAGTGCGCGTTCACGAACTCCTGCGCGCGCCGCACGAAGCCCGGCGCCGGGTCGCGGTGCGAGGCGCGCAGCACGGACGGCGGGTGGCCTTCGATCAGCAGGTCGATCAGCAGGTGCTCGAGTTGCGACGCCACGCGCGGATTGGCGTTCGCGCGTTCGAGCAGTTCGGGCGAGCGGGCGACGAGCATCAGCTGCTGGCGCCACGCGGCGAGCGCGGCGTCGCTGATGTGCAGCACGGGGTCGAGCGTCGCGCGCGGGTCGCCGGTGAGCGAGCCGACGGTCGCCGCGTCGATGCGCAGCACGAACTGCTCGCAGTCGGCGGACAGCACCGCGTCGAAGCGCTCGCCGGGCGCGCACAGCACGCCGGTCTGCCCGTCGACGCCGAGCTGGCGTCCCATCGCGTGGACTTCCGCCTGCCCGGACAGGCAGAACATCAGCAGGTAATAGCCGTCGACGGCGTCGACCTGCACGCGCATCGCGTCGCCGAATGCGATGGTGCCCATCCCGAGCCCGCCGAGCCGGACGAAATCCATGTGCGAGGCGCCTTGCACGCGGCCGCTCGGCAGCAGCGCATGCGGCTGCATCACGCGCGAGATCCGCTCGCGCGTCTCGTCGAGATCGCGGGATTCGAACAGCCGGTGCGCGCGCAGCGCATGCGGCTCGAACGACGTTGGGGACATGGGCATCAGCCTCGGTGTGGACGCGCGCTTCGATCCGACGAATGGGTCGCGATCGTGCGCGGGTCGCTTGTGTCGCCATGCTAGCGCAGAAATCCGCCGAAAGTGGATATTGCGCCGCCGCAATCGCACTTTCCGGATAGACGGCGAATATTAGCTTTTCAAAAATGGGCTCCATGCAATCAACGAACCGGAACCACAAGGAGTCCGACATGGAGCAGACAGAATCGCCCGTCGTATTCGCCGCGCGTGACGACGCGTCCGATGTGCGTTTTCCGCACGACGACGGCTCGCGCGTGCCCTACAAGGTGTTCAGCTCGCGAGCGGTCTACGATCGCGAGCAGGAACGCATCTTCCGCGGGCCGACGTGGAACTTCGTCGCGCTTGAAGCGGAAATCCCGAAGGCCGGCGACTTCAAGAGCACGTTCGTCGGTGACACGCCGGTCGTCGTCACGCGCACCGAGGACGGCACGCTGTCCGCCTGGGTGAACCGCTGCGCGCACCGCGGCGCGCAGGTCTGCCGCAAGTCACGCGGCAACACGAGCTCGCACACGTGCGTGTACCACCAGTGGAGCTTCGACAACCAGGGCAACCTGCTCGGCGTGCCGTTCCGGCGCGGCCAGAAAGGGATGACCGGGATGCCGGCCGACTTCGACCCGAAGCAGCACGGGCTGCGCAAGCTGCGCGTCGACAGCTATCGCGGGCTCGTGTTCGCCACTTTCAGCGATGAAGTGATGCCGCTGCCGGATTATCTCGGCGAGCAGATGCGGCCGTGGATCGACCGGATCTTCCACAAGCCGATCGAGTATCTCGGCTGCACGAGACAGTATTCAAAGTCGAACTGGAAGCTGTACATGGAGAACGTGAAGGATCCGTATCACGCGAGCATGCTGCACCTGTTCCATACGACCTTCAACATCTTCCGCGTCGGGATGAAGGCGCGCTCGATTCCGGATGCGAATCACGGGCTGCACAGCATCATCACCGTGACGAAGACGGGCGACGACACGTCGGCCGCGTACAAGCAGCAGAACATCCGCTCGTTCGACGAGGGCTTCCATCTGGAAGACGAGTCGATCCTCGATCTCGTGTCGGAATACGACGAGGACTGCACGAACCATATCCAGCCGATCTTCCCGCAGCTCGTGATCCAGCAGATCCACAACACGCTGGTCGCGCGCCAGATCCTGCCGAAGGGGCCGGACAACTTCGAGCTGATCTTCCACTTCTTCGGCTACGCGGACGACACGCCCGAGCTGCGCGCGCTGCGCATCAAGCAGGCGAACCTGGTCGGGCCGGCCGGCTACATCTCGATGGAGGACACCGAGGCGACCGAACTCGTGCAGCGCGGCACGGTGCGCGACGCCGATGCAACGTCGGTGATCGAGATGTCGCGCGGCAATCCGGACCAGCAGGACACGGTGATCACCGAAAGCCTGATCCGCAAGTTCTGGGTCGGCTACCAGAAGCTGATGGGCTATTGAAGCGGGAGCGCGGAATGATGGAAAACCTGACGGAAGACATGAAGACGTGGTTCGAGATTTACATGCTCCAGAACCGCTACATCGGCCACCTCGACAACGACCGGCTCGAACACTGGCCGGAAATGTTCACCGAGGATTGCACGTACGAGATCGTGCCGAAGGAGAACGCGGATCTCGGGCTGCCGGTCGGGATCGTCCACTGCACGAACCAGCGGATGCTGCGCGATCGCGTGGTGTCGCTGCGGCACGCCAACATCTATGAAGAGCACACGTACCGGCACATGACGTCGGGCCTCACGATCGTCGCGGAACGCGACGGCGAGATCGACACCGAGAGTAACTACGTGGTCGTGCAGACGCGCAGCAACGGCGAATCGAACGTGTATCAGGCCGGCAAGTACTACGACACGGTCGTGCGCACGCCCGACGGGCTGCGCTACAAGACCAAGCGCGTGATCTACGACACGTCGCGCGTGCAGACGCTGCTCGCGACCCCGATCTGACAGCCAAGGAAACGACATGACCGAAGCAACGCTCGCCGAATGGCATCCGCTGGGCGCATTCGACGAATTCTCCGAAGACGAACCGGCGGCGCGCGTCGCCGGCCAGAAGCCGATCGCGGTGTTCCGGATCGGCGACGAACTGTTCGCGATGCACGACCTCTGTTCCCATGGTCATGCGCGCCTGTCCGAAGGCTATGTGGAGGACGGCTGCGTCGAGTGCCCGCTGCACCAGGGGCTCATCGACATTCGCACGGGTGCGCCGAAATGCGCGCCGATCACCGAGCCGGTGCGGACCTATCCGATCCGGATCGTCGACGGGCAGGTGGAAGTCAATGTCGACTGACCCGTTCGTGATCGTCGGCGCCGGCCACGCGGCGCGGCGCACGGCCGAGGCGCTGCGCGCGCGCGACGCCGATGCGCGCATCGTGATGATCGGCGCGGAGCGCGAGCTGCCGTACGACCGGCCCGCGCTGTCGAAGGACGCGCTGCTGAGCGACGGCGGCGAGCAGCGCGCGTTCGTGCGCGATGCCGCGTGGTACGACGCGCAGCGCGTCGAGCTGCGGCTCGGCACGCGCGTCGAGGCGATCGAACGCGATGCGCGGCGTGTGCGCCTCGACGACGGCGCGACGTTGCCGTACGCAAGGCTCGTGCTCGCGACGGGTTCGCGGGTGCGTGCGTTCGGCGGCCCGGTCGACGCAGGCGTCGTTCCTCATTACGTGCGTACCGTTGCCGACGCGCGCGCGTTGCGGGCGCAGCTTGCGCCCGGGCGTCGCGTGGCGGTGCTCGGCGGCGGCTTCATCGGTCTGGAAGTGGCGGCCGCGGCGCGCCAGCGCGGGTGCGACGTGACGGTGATCGACCCGGCGCCGCGCTTGCTGCAGCGTGCGTTGCCGGAAGTCGTCGGTGCCTATGCGCGGCAACTGCATGACGCGCACGGCGTGAACTTTCAGATGGCGACGCTGCCGCGCGCGATTCGCCGCGCGGCGGGCGGCGGTGCGATCGTCGAGACCGATCGCGGCGACGTGCCGGCCGATATCGTCGTGGTCGGGATCGGCGTGGTGCCCAACGTCGAGCTCGCGCAGGCGGCCGGCCTCGAGGTCGACAACGGGATCCGTGTCGATGCGGGCTGCCGCACGGCCGATCACGCGATCTTCGCGGCGGGCGAGGTGACGATGCACTTCAATCCGCTGCTCGGGCGTCACGTGCGGATCGAGTCGTGGCAGGTCGCGGAAAACCAGCCGGCCGTCGCGGCCGCGAACCTGCTCGGCGCGGACGAAACCTATGCCGAGCTGCCGTGGCTGTGGTCCGATCAGTACGACTGCAACCTGCAGATGCTCGGTCTGTTCGGCAGCGAACGCACGACCGTCGTGCGCGGCGATCCGGCGAGCGGGCCGTTCACGGTGTTCGGACTGGGCGACGATGGCAGGATCGTCGCGGTGGCCGCGGCGAACCTCGGGCGCGACATCGGCGCGTCGCGCCGGCTGATCGCGGCGGGGGCGGTGCCCGACCCGGTGAAGCTTGCCGACCCGGCGGTGAACCTGAAGACTTTCCTCTGACGCGGCGTGCGAACGCGGCCCGCGTGGCCGGGTTCGCGTCGGCGTCCGGCGGCGGGCAGCCGGACGGTAGATCGAAGGAACGCCGTTCCGGACAACCTTCCCGGCGCGCGCGATGCGCGCGGGTTTGTCGCGGGCCGGCGATCGGTGCATATTAGCGGCATTGCCGTTTCACCGGTCGCCCATGACGCCAGACAAAGCCCTCGAACTGAAACGCAGCAAGCGCCGCGCGCTATGGCTGCTGCTGGCCGCCGTCGCGGTGTTCGTCACGACGATCCTGCTGCCGCGCGGCCCGTGGGTCGACGGTTTCAAGGCGGTGGCCGAGGCCGCGATGGTCGGCGCGCTGGCCGACTGGTTCGCGGTCGTCGCGCTGTTCCGGCGCGTGCCGATCCCGTTCGTGTCGCGCCACACCGAGATCATTCCGAAGAACAAGGACAAGATCGCCGACAACCTTGCGGTGTTCGTGCGCGAGAAATTCCTCGGCCCCGACGCGCTCGCCGCGCAGATTCGCCAGCACGATCCAGCCAGCAAGCTCGGCGCATGGCTCGGCGAACCGGCGAACACCGACGCGCTCGGCGGCTACGTGACGAAGCTGATGAGCTTCGCGCTCGACATGACCGACGACGCGCGGATCCAGTCGTTCGTCCACGATGCGTTCCGCGCGGTGATCGACCGGATCGACCTGTCGCAATCGGCCGGCGCGATCCTCGACACGCTGACGAAGGACGGCCGGCACCAGGCGCTGCTCGACGACGCGATCGAACAGGTGGTCGACGTGCTCGACAAGGAGGAGAACCGCGAGGTGATCGCGGGCTTCATCGTCGAATGGCTGAAGACGCAATATCCGAAGGTCGAGAAGATCATGCCGACGCAGTGGTTCGGCGAGAACGGCGCGCGCATGCTGGCGAGCGCGGTGAGCCGCGTGCTCGAGGGGGTGGCGGCCGATCCCGAACACGAACTGCGGCAGCGCTTCGACCGCACGGTCGTGCGGCTGACCGAGCGGCTGAAGCATGATCCCGTGTTCATCGCGAAGGGCGACGAGATCAAGCGCTACATCCGCGATGGCGACGCGTTCAACGACTATGCGCGCGATCTGTGGGACCAGTTGCGCGCGTGGCTGAAGGCCGATCTCGCGCGCCCGGATTCGTCGCTGCACCGACAGGCCGCGACGCTGGGCGGCTGGCTCGGCGCGCGGCTTGCTGAAAGCCCGGCGTTGCGCGCGTCGCTGAACGAGCATATCGAGAAGGCCGTGCACGAGATCGCACCGGATTTCGCGGATTTCCTGATGCGTCACATCCGCGATACGGTTCGCAACTGGGATGCGCGCGAAATGTCGCGGCAGATCGAGCTGAACATCGGCAAGGACCTGCAGTACATCCGCATCAACGGCACGCTGGTCGGCGGGTTGATCGGGCTCGGGCTGTACCTGGTGTCGCTGGTGCCGCATTGGGCTGGCGGATGGCTGCGTTGACGTGGCCATCGCGCACCTGGCGCGGCCGCGCGCGCCGGCGAATCACGCGTGCGCCTTCGCGCCGTGCAGTTGCAGGCCGAGCGCCTTGATCACTTTCAGGATCGTGCCGAAGCTCGGATTGCCGTCATGCGACAGCGCCTTGTACAGCCCTTCGCGCGACAGGCCCGCGTCGCGCGAGACCTGCGACATGCCGCGCGCGCGGGCGATCACGCCGAGCGCATGCGCGATGAAGGCCGGGTCGTCGCCGCCTTCCTGCAGACAGGCCTCGAAGTAGTCGGCCATGTCGTCGTCGGTTTTCAGGTGTTCGGCCGAATCCCACGGCCGGGTCTTGATCTTGTCCATCGATCACTCCAGGTCGAGCCGCGCGAGCATCGCGTGCGCGGCGCGGATGTCCGCCTGTTGCGTCGACTTGTCGCCGCCGCAGAGCAGGATCACCCATATCGTTCCGCGCCTGACGTAGTAGACGCGATAGCCGGGCCCGTGATCGATACGCGTTTCGACGACGGGGGAGCCGGCGGATTTCCAGTCGCCTGGATTGCCCATCGACAGACGGTCGATGCGCGCCTGGATGCGGCGCTTCGCGACGCGATCCTGCAGGCCGGCAAACCACGCGTCGAAGACGTCGGTGGTCCGGATACTGAATGTAGGTGCACTGTATGGCATGGATCGCAGCATGTCAACCATGGTTCACAGGTTCGATGAATGGAATTCGGGTGCCCCTACAGTAGGACCGCGCGCGCCGTTTGACGTCGAATTGGCCGTCAGGCCGACCCTGTTGCGAGGCCGGCCCCGGCCATTCGGTCGAAGTCGGGATTGCGCGAATCCGTCTACAATCAAAAACGTCCTTGTCGATCGCGCGTGCTTGCCGCGCGCGTGCCATGTCGTGGTTTGTGTCCAGTAGGTAAAGCGTCCGCGTGCCGTAGGCCGGCGCGCGTTCTGAACGTCGCGCGCCCGTAAGCCGGGCAGGCGGCATCAACCGAGAGTCCCCATGAAAGCATCGGATCTGTTCGTGAAGGCGCTGGAAGCCGAAGGCGTCGAGTACGTGTTCGGCATTCCCGGCGAGGAAAACCTCGATCTGCTCGAATCGCTGCGGCGATCCAAGATCAAGCTCGTGCTGACCCGGCACGAGCAGGCGGCCGGATTCATGGCCGCCACCTACGGTCGCCTGACGGGCCGCACCGGCGTGTGTCTCGCGACGCTCGGGCCGGGTGCGACCAACTTCGTGACGGCCGCCGCGTATGCGCAGCTCGGCGGCATGCCGATGCTGATGATCACCGGGCAGAAGCCGATCAAGTCCAGCAAGCAGGGCCACTTCCAGATCGTCGACGTCGTCGACATGATGCAGCCGCTGACGAAGTTCACGCGGCAGATCGTGTCGATCGGCAACATTCCGTCTGCGGTGCGCGAGGCGTTTCGCCGCGCGGAGGAGGAGCGTCCGGGCGCCGCGCACCTCGAACTGCCGGAGGACATCGCGCACGAGGAAGGCGACGGCAAGCCGATTCCGCGCAGCTACAGCCGGCGGCCGATTGCCGAGGAGAAGGCGGTCGCGCACGCGATCGACGCGATCCAGGCCGCGCGCCATCCGCTGTTGATGATCGGTGCGGGCGGCAACCGCAAGACGACCTGCAAGATGCTGCTCGAATTCGTCGACAAGACGGGCATCCCGTTCTTCACGACGCAGATGGGCAAGGGCGTGATCGACGAAACGCATCCGCTGTGGCTCGGCAACGCGACGCTGTCGGACGGCGACTTCGTGCATCGCGCGATCGAGCATGCGGACTGCATCATCAATGTCGGCCACGACGTGATCGAGAAGCCGCCGTTCTTCATGCGCGCGGACGACAAAACGGTGATCCACGTGAACTTCCTCGGCGCACAGGTCGATCCCGTCTATTTCCCGCAGATCGAGGTGGTCGGCGACATCGCGAACGCGGTGTGGCAGATGAAGGAAGCGGTGACGCCCCAGCCGCACTGGGATTTCGAGCGCTTCACGATGATCAAGGAGCATTTCGACGCACACCTGCAGAAGGGCCAGCACGACCCGCGCTTCCCGATGTATCCGGTGCGGATCGTGAACGACCTGTACAACGCGCTGCCGCTCGACGGGATCGTCTGCCTCGACAACGGGATGTACAAGATCTGGTTCGCGCGCTACTGGCGTGCGCACGAACCGAACTCGCTGCTGCTCGACAACGCGCTCGCGTCGATGGGCGCGGGCCTGCCGTCGGCGATCGCGACGAAGATCGTGCATCCGCAGCGCAAGGTGATCGCCGTGTGCGGCGACGGCGGCTTCATGATGAATTCGCAGGAACTCGAAACGGCCGTGCGGCTGAAGCTCGACCTCGTCGTGATGATCCTGCGCGACGATGCGTTCGGGATGATCCGCTGGAAGCAGGAGAACATGAATTTCCCCGATTTCGCGATGACGCTGAAGAATCCCGATTTCGTGTCGTATGCGCAGAGCTACGGCGCGCATGGGCATCGCGTCGAAGCGGCCGACGATCTCGAGCCGCTGCTGCGCGACTGCTTCGCGACGCCGGGCGTGCATGTGATCGACGTGCCGATCGACTATTCGGACAACGAGCGCGTGCTCAACCGCGAAATCAAGCGCCTGTCGGCGCAACTCTGAATCCGCAGTTCACCGGAAGGAGCGTTCCATGTTGAAGGATACCTATCCGTATTACCTGGCCAACGAAGCCGTCTACGCGAACACCGATCTCGACGTGACCGACAAGTTCAGCGGCAAGGTCGCGACGCGCGTCGCGCTCGCCGACGCGAAGGCGATCGATGCGGCCATCGGCGCGGCGGTCGATGCCGCGAAGCCGATGCGCGAGTTGCCGGCCTACAAGCGGCAGGCGGTGCTCGACCACTGCGTCGCACGCTTTCGCGAGCGTTTCGACGAGTTGGCCGAGGCGCTGTGCATCGAGGCCGGCAAGCCGATCAACGATTCGAAGGGCGAAGTGACGCGGCTGATCGATACGTTCCGCGTTGCGTCCGAGGAGTCGGTGCGCATCGATGGCGAAGTGATCAACCTCGAGATCTCGGCGCGCGCGCAAGGCTACACGGGCTATACGCGGCGCGTGCCGATCGGCCCGTGCTCGTTCATCTCGCCGTTCAACTTCCCGCTGAACCTCGCCGCGCACAAGGTCGCCCCCGCGCTGGCCGCCGGCTGTCCGTTCGTGCTGAAGCCCGCGAGCCGCACGCCGATCGGCGCGCTGATCATCGGCGAGGTGCTCGCGGAAACCGACCTGCCGAAGGGCGCGTTCTCGGTGCTGCCCGCGCATCGCGACGGCGCGGACCTGTTCACGACCGACGAGCGCTTCAAGCTGCTGTCGTTCACGGGCTCGCCGGCCGTAGGCTGGGCGCTGAAGGAGAAGGCCGGCAAGAAGAAAGTCGTGCTCGAACTCGGCGGCAACGCGGCGGCGATCGTCGACGCGGATCAGCGCGGCCAGCTCGACTACGTGGTCGAGCGTCTCGCGTTCGGCGCGTATTACCAGTCGGGCCAGAGCTGTATCGGCGTGCAGCGGATCCTCGTGCATGCGGATCTGTACGACGCGCTGCGCGACAAGCTGATCGCGAAGACGCGTTCGCTGAAGATGGGCGATCCGAAGGATCCGTCGACGTTCGTCGGCCCGATGATCTCCGAATCCGAATCGCGCCGGCTGTCCGGCTGGATGGATGCAGCCGTCGCGGCGGGCGCGAAGATCGTCGCGGGCGGCAAGGTCGACGGCGCGATGTTCGAGGCGACGCTGCTGGAAAATGTCGGCCGCGAGCAGGACCTGTACCGCAAGGAGGCATTCGGCCCGGTCGCGATCCTCGAGAAGTTCGACCGCTTCGACGATGCGCTCGCGCGCGTGAACGACAGCGACTTCGGGCTGCAGGCCGGCGTGTTCACCGATTCGCTCGCGCATGCGCAGCGCGCGTGGGACGAGCTGGAGGTGGGAGGCGTCGTGATCAACGACGTGCCGTCGTTCCGGGTCGACAACATGCCGTATGGCGGCGTGAAGGACTCGGGGCTCGGCCGCGAAGGGATCCGCTACGCGATCGAGGACATGACCGAGCCGCGGCTGATGGTCGTGCGGCGCCGCTAGCGCGATCGCAGGCGGCAAGACGGCACGCGGGCGGGCGATCGCGGGATCGCGCCGGCCCGCGTGCCGTTTTTCATTTCGACAGCTGCGGACGGGCGCGCCGACTCCCCGCCGTGTGGTATCGATGCGGCACCGCGCGCCGCGCCTGCCGAACGCGCTCGACTCCCGGCATCGCATCGTGATGTAATCGCGCGAAATGGCCAACCAGGGTACGACACCGGTTGGCGTGCGCATTCATTCTTCACGAGGTCGATTCATGTCCCCCGTCTCGGCATTCAAGCTGGTTCTGTTGTCGTTTCTCGCGATCGTCGCGCTCGAATGCATCGCCAAGCGATTGCGGTTGCCGCCTGCGGCCGCGCTGCTGATCGGCGGCATCGGCATCGCGTTCATTCCCGGTCTGCCGCCGATCAACCTCGATCCGGAGCTCGTGCTGCTCGTGTTCCTGCCGCCGCTGCTGATGGACGGCGCGTATTTCTCCGTATGGGAGGAGTTCAAGCGCAACGTCGGCGGCATCCTGATGCTTGCGATCGGCGCGGTGGTGTTCACGACGTTCGCGGTTGGTTTTGCCGTGCACTGGGTCGTGCCGTCGCTGCCGTGGGCCGCATGCTTCGCGCTCGGCGCGATCGTGTCGCCGCCCGACGCGGTGGCCGCGAAGGCGGTGCTCGAACGCGTCGCGCTGCCGCGCCGGCTGATGGTGCTGCTCGAAGGCGAAAGCCTGTTGAACGACGCGGCCGGCCTGGTGCTGTTCCGCTTCGCGGTCGCCGCCGCGCTGACGGGTGCGTTCAGTTTCGAGCACGCGGTCGTGCGCTTCGCGGAGCTCGGGCTCGGCGGTGTCGTGGTCGGCTACCTGGTCGGCAAGCTCGTCGTGTGGTTCCTGAAGCTGCTCGATGACGACTATCTGGTGATTACCGTCGCGGTGATCGCCGGCTGGATCGCATACATCGCGGGCGAGATGGTCGAGGTGTCGGGCGTGATCGCGACGGTGACGGCCGGCATGATCGTCGGCTGGCATCAGCACGAGGTGTTTTCGGCCGCCGTGCGCACGCGCGGCACCGCGTTCTGGCAGGTCATCGTGTTCCTGCTCGAGGCGATGGTGTTCGTGCTGATCGGGCTGTCGCTGCGCGGCGCGATCCACCGGCTCGGCGGTTTCGAGCAGGTGCTCGCCACGATGGTGCCGCCGGTGCTCGCGGTGCTGGCGGCGGTGGTCGTGTCGCGCTTCGTGTGGGTCTACGCGGTCGAGGCGCTGAAGCTGCCGGTGCGCGGGATCGTCGGGCGCGGTTTCGCACCCGACTGGAAGGCCGCGACGATCATGAGCTGGGCCGGGATGCGCGGGGTCGTGACGCTGGCGATCGCGTTGTCGTTGCCGGAGGCGATGCCGGGCCGCGACGTGATCCTGGTCGCGTCGTTCGCGGTGATCCTCGTCACCGTGCTGTTGCAGGGCACGACCATCGGGCCGCTGATCCGGCTGCTGCGCCTGCCTCAGCACGAAGCGCGCGCCGCGCATCACCTGACCGAGCCGATGGCGTGGGCGCATGTCGAGGCGGCGCAGCTCGCGGCGATCCAGCCGCTGGTGCGCGACGAGCGCGGCAACGTGATTCACCCGCGCCTGCTGGAGCAATACACGTATCGCGCGCAGCTGACCGAGCGGGCGAAGAACGAGCCTGCGTATCCGGCGGAGGTGCGCACCGCGCACTACGACGTCGTGCTGGCCGCGATCAAGGCCGGACGTGCGGAATTGTTGCGCCTGCATCGTTCGGGCCGCATCCACGACGAGATGCTGCACATGCTCGAGCGTGATCTCGATCTGCAGGAAGTGTCCGCGCAGCACGCGCGCGGGTAGGCTGCCGCACGGCCCTCGCTGGTGCGGTTGCCGGTTCCGGCCGGCCACGCCCCCGGGGCGTTCGCGTCGCGGCCGATCCGGTCGCGACGCGCGACTTTCTCCCTCCATCTCCCCCGATTCCGTCGCATCGGAGTCCGGCCCCAATACCTCCGACACGCGAGACTTGCAGCGCATGCAAGCCTCGTGGCACCGGCTTCGCAAACGTTATCGTCTTTCGCGTCCGGAAATGATCTGATTTAACTGAATCCCTCTCTTTCACCATATTTGGCAAAACTAAACCGGAAGGAGATAGATGCTGTGTTCTAATTTCATTTAGAATCAGCCGGTTATCTTTATTGAGAGAAAGCACGCGGAGGTAATGCGACCGTCGTCGGGGGAAAATCGGCGCTCGGATCCCCGTGAGGCAATGCCGACAGGCCAGGTCGGCAACAACAGGCGGATTTCTCAACCGCTAAATTAAGATGGCGTCCAAGTCGGATAAACAACTCCTATGAAAGAATCAATTGGAGATTTGGCGTTTGAAACGGTATTTATGAAAGAATCGAGCGGTGAAAATGCGCCGGATTGTCTCGAGTCGGGGCTATCGGTTCTGCTCGTCGACGATCAGCCGTTCGTGGGCGAGGTGATCCGCCGCGCGCTGCGCAGCGAGCACGATATCGACCTGCATGTGTGCACCGACGCGCACCGGGCGATGGCGGTCGCGCGCGACGTGAAGCCGACGGTCATCCTGCAGGATCTCGTGATGCCGGAAATCGACGGCCTCGACCTCGTTCGCGCGTGGCGCGCGGACGCCGACACCGCCCGCGTGCCGATCATCGTGCTGTCGGCGAAAGAGGAGCCGATCGTCAAGCGCGAGGCGTTCATCGCCGGTGCGAACGACTATCTTGTGAAGCTCCCGGACGCGATGGAGCTGACGGCGCGCATCCGCTATCACTCGAATTCGTACCTGATGTCGCGGCAGCGCGACGAAGCGCTGGATTTCCTGTCGCACGACATGCGCTCGCCGCAGACGTCGATCCTCGCGTTGCTCGAGGTTTACCGGACCGAGCACGGCGACATGCCGGCGATCATGGAGCGCATTGCCGGCCATGCGCGGCGCGCGCTGGCCCTTGCCGACGGCTTCATCCACCTGACCCGCGCGCAGTCGGAACGCCGCGCGCACGAGGTCCTGAGTCTCAACGAGATCGTGCTCGACGCCGTCGACCAGCTGTGGGAGAGGGCGGCCGGCTTCGGCAGCCGCGTCGTGGCCCACGTGCCCGACACCGAGTGCGTGACGATGGGCGACCGCATGATGCTCACGCGCGCGGTCGCGAACCTGATCGACAACGCGCTGAAATACGGTCCGGCCGGCACGGACGTGCATTGCACGCTGGGCGACGACGACGGTGCCCTGCTGATCGGCGTCGAGGATGCCGGCAACGGTATCGCGCCCGAGCAGCGCACCGCCGCGACCGAGTCGTTCGTGCGGCTCGAATCCGTGCACGGCGCGGCGCGCAGCGGCTTCGGCCTCGGGCTTGCATTCGTGCGCGCGACGGCCGCGCGGCATCGCGGCCAGATCCTGATGCGCAATACGGCGCGCGGCTTCATGGTCGCGCTTCGGCTGCCGGCGCAAGCGGACCGGTGATTTCGCGGCGCGGCCCGCCGGTGCCGTGCCGCCCGCAGACCCCGATGCGCTCGTGGCGCGCCGTGCGGCGCGCAGGCGGGCGCGGTTTTTTTCAACGCTGATTTTAGAAAGCCCATAACGAACATGGCCACCGTGACGCCCCGCGCGACCAATGAAAGCCTGCATCCGACGATCGGCGCTGGCCGGCTGACGCTCGGCAACCGCATCCTGCTCAGCTTCGGCGTGCTGTTTGTGCTGATGCTGGTCACCGCCGGCGTGTCCTACGAGCGTCTGCATGCGATCAACACCGAAGCCATCAGCATCGAACGCGACTCGCTGCCCGGCGTCTATCTCGCGGCGTCGCTGCGCGGATCGGTCAACGAATCGTTCGCGATGCTGCAGCAGGCGACCTTCGTCGATACCGATTCCGAACTCGTGCAGCGCGATTTCGCGAAGATTGCCGAGGCGCTCAAGGAGGTCGAGTCGTTGTCGGTCGACTACCAGAACACGACGTTCCGCGATGACGACCGGCAGCGTTTCTCGACGTTCCGCGGTTCCTACGACCGCTACGTACCGCTGCTCAACGATGCGATCCAGAAGAGCCACGTGTCGCGCGAGGAAGCCGTCGCAGCCTACGCGCGGACGCTGCCCGTGTGGACCGAGGTCGTGCGCAACGCGAACGTCCTGGTGCAGGAGAACCGCAAGTTCGCCGACAACTCCGCGAAGCTGATTCGCCAGTCCGTGCAGGACACCGAGGTCGTGCTCGCGCTGGCGCTGGGCATCGTGCTGCTGTCCGCGCTCGCGCTCGGCTACGGGCTGTTCCGCGCGGTCACGGTGCCGATGGCGCGACTCGTGGAAGTGCACGACGTGATGCGCACCGGCAACCTGACGCGCCGCCTCGACCTGCGCCGCCATGATGAGTTCGGCACGCTCGAGACGGGCTTCAACCGGATGGCCGACGAACTGACCGAGCTGGTCGCGCGCGCGCAGCAGTCGTCGCTGCAGGTGACGACGTCGGTGGCCGAAATCGCGGCGACGTCGCGCGAGCAGCAGGCGACTGCCAATGAAACCGCGGCGACGACGACCGAGATCGGCGCGACGTCGCGCGAGATCTTCGCGACCTCGCGCGACCTGCTGCGCACGATGAACGAGGTGGCCGGCGTGGCCGAACAATCCGCGACGCTCGCGGGCGCGAGCCAGAGCGGCCTCACGCGGATGGGCGAGACGATGCGCAGCGTGATGGACGCGGCCGGTTCGGTGAACGCGAAGCTCGCGATCCTCAACGAGAAGGCGCTGAACATCAACCAGGTCGTCGCGACGATCACCAAGGTGGCCGACCAGACCAACCTGCTGTCGCTGAACGCGGCGATCGAGGCCGAGAAGGCCGGCGAGTACGGCCGCGGCTTCGCGGTCGTCGCGACCGAGATCCGCCGCCTCGCCGACCAGACGGCGGTCGCGACCTACGACATCGAGCAGACGGTGAAGGAGATCCAGTCGGCCGTGTCGGCGGGCGTGATGGGGATGGACAAGTTCTCCGAGGAAGTGCGCCGGGGGATGCTCGACGTGCAGCAGGTCGGCGGGCAGCTGTCGCAGATCATCGCCGAGGTGCAGACGCTCTCGCCGCGCTTCCAGATGGTCAACGAAGGGATGCAGACGCAGGCGAACGGCGCGGAGCAGATCACGCAGGCGCTGTCGCAGCTGTCGGAAGCCGCGCAGCAGACGGCCGAATCGCTGCGCCAGTCGTCGCAGGCGATCGATGACCTGACACTCGTCGCGAACCAGTTGCGCACCAGCGTGTCGCGCTTCAAGGTCGACGCGTGACGCGCGCCGAGTCGCACGGCGGCGCGCATGCGCTGTTCCTGATGTTCGAGCTCGACGGCGAGCGCTATGCGCTCGACGCGGCCGACATCGACGAAGTGTTGCCGCTCGCGACCACCAAGGTCGTGCCCGGCGCGCCCGACTGGATCGCCGGGCTGCTGATGCGCGGCGGTCAGCCGGTGCCCGTGATCGACGTGCCGATGCTGGCGCTCGGGCGGCGAGCGCATGCGCTGCGTTCGACGCGGCTGGTGATGGTGCGCTACCGCGTCGAGCCGCTCGACCGCGAGCGCGTGATCGGCCTGATCGTCGAGCGCGCGACGCAGACGCTGCGAATCGACCGCACGGCATTTCGCGCCAGCGGCGTGTCGACCGCGCGCACGCGCTGGCTCGGGCACGTCGCGAACACGCCCGACGGAATCGTGCAGCAGGTGTCGGTATCCGATCTGATCGACGACGTTGCGCGCCTGTATCTGTTCGACGGCCTGCCCGGCCACGGAGGGGAGTCCGCATGAAAGAGTCCGATTCGCGATTTCGCGGCTGGTTGCTGCGCGAGACCGGCATCGACCCCGATTCGCTCGGCAACGATTTCCTGAGCCGCGCGCTGACCGAGCGCGTGCATGCGCTGCAGGGCGACGGCGAGCGGCTGCCGTCGGCGGCGCGGCCGCCCGTCACGCCCGAAGCGCTCGACGCCTACTGGCAGCAGCTCAACGCGTCGGCCGACGAACGGCGCGCGCTGATCGAGTTGTTCGTCGTGCCGGAGACGTGGTTCTTCCGCGATCGCGAGGCGTTCGTGACGCTCGCGCGGCTTGCGGTCGAGCGGCTTGCCGCGACGCCCGGGCGCGTGATCCGCGTGCTGAGCGCGCCGTGCTCGACCGGCGAGGAGCCGTATTCGGCGGCGATGGCGCTGCTCGACGCCGGGCTTGATCCGGCCAGCTTCACGATCGACGCGATCGACCTGAGCGCGCGCGCGATCGAACAGGCGCGGCTCGGCTGCTACGGGCGCAATGCGTTTCGCGGCACGGCGACCGAGTTCCGCGCCCGCTACTTCACGCCGGCCGCCGACGGCTGGCTGCTCGACGAGCGCGTGCGCGCGCGCGTTCAGTTTCGCCAGGCGAACCTGATCGAACCGGGCGTCGATACGGGCATTCGCTACGATTTCGTGTTCTGCCGCAACGTGCTGATCTACTTCGACCGCGACGCGCAGGACCGCGTGATCGGTTCGCTCGAAAGCTGGCTCGCCGACGACGGGATGCTGTTCGTCGGTCCGGCCGAAACGGGCGTTGCGATGCGGCACGGGATGCGTTCGGCGCGCGTGCCGCTGGCGTTCGCGTTTCATCGCGATCATGGCGGCGCGGGCGCGGGCGCGGCGGCGGCGGACGCGAGCGCGGCGCGGCATGCTGCGCCCACGCCCGCGGTTGCGCCGTACCGGCGCGCCGAGCGCTTGACGGTGGCGCCGCCCGCCGCGGCGCGCCCGCTGCTGGCCGTCGTGCCGCCGACGTGGAGCGGTAGCGCGCCGTCGCCCGCCGGGCTCGCGCCGGCCGAGCGCCCGACGGCGTTCGAGCCGCTGGCCGACATGCGCGCCGGCTCGCTGACCAACGCAGCCAATGCAGCCAATGCGGCCAACGCAGCCAACGCAGCCAACGCGGCCAACGCAGCCAACGCGGCCAACGCAGCCAACGTGCCCGCGCCGGCGGCACCGCTCGCCGACGGCGCCGCACCGACGCTCGAGGAAGCGCAGGCGCTGGCCAACGCGGGTGCGTTCGACGAGGCCGAGCGCGTGCTCGCGCGGTTCTCCGCGCACGCCGGCCCGCACGCGGACGCGTTCTACCTGAACGGGCTGATCGCGGATGCGTGCGGGCGTGTCGCGGAAGCAGGCGACTTCTACCGGAAGGCGCTGTACCTGCGGCCGACGCACCACGAAGCGCTGACGCATCTCGCGACCTTGCTCGACGTCGGCGGCGATGGCGCCGGCGCGCAATGGCTGCTCGAGCGTGCGCGGCGCTCGGCAGGATGATGAGAATACGGGTTGGGAGCCGACATCGGGATGACCGAGGAAAGAATGAACCGCGACGCCGTTGCCACTGACGACACGACGATCGGCGTCGACGATTGCTGGAACCGGATCGGCACGCGCGGCGACCGCTCGTGCGAGCGACTGGCCGACTGCCTGCGCTGCCTGAACTGCCCGGTCTACGCGTATCACGCGGCGAAACTGCTCGAACGCCCGCTCGGCGTCGCCGAGATGGCCGACGCCACGCGGCGGATCAGCGCGTTCGATGCGACCGGCGCGCACGGCGCCGACGATACGCGCCAGGCGGCGCTGGCGTTTCGCGTCGCCGACGAATGGCTTGCGCTGCCGATCGGCGTGCTGCGCGAGATCGCCGGCACGCGCCGGATCCATTCGCTGCCGTATCGCCGCCATTCGGCCGTGCGCGGCGTGGTCAACATTCGCGGCACGCTGCGCATCGCGATCTCGATCGGCGCGCTGCTCGGCCTCGAGGCGGGCAATGGCGGCAGCGGCACCGGCGGCAGCGACGGCCGTTTCACGCGACTGCTGGTCGCCGCGCACCAGGGCGAGCCCGTGGTGTTTCCGGTCGACGAAGTCGAGGGCGTGCTGCGCTTCGGCGCATCCGAATGGGTGCCCGTGCCGGCGACGGTCGGGCGTGCGAGCGCCGGCCTGTCGCGCGGCGTGCTGTCGTGGCGCGGCAAGTCGGTCGGCCTGCTCGACGATGACCGGCTGTTCGACGCCGTCACACGGAGCATGCGATGAGCGGCGATGACGATCTGAGCCACCTGTCGCTGCTCGAGCTGTATCGCGAGGAGACGCGCACGCAGACCCAGGCGCTGTCCGAACGCCTGCTCGCGCTCGAATCGGGCGAGCCCGATTCCGTCGCGCTCGAGGCGTGCATGCGCGCCGCGCATTCGCTGAAGGGCGCCGCGCGCATCGTCGGCGTGCCGCTCGGCGTCGAGATCGCGGGGCGGATGGAAGAATGCTTCGTCGCCGCGCAGGCCGGCACCATCGCACTGACGGCCACGCATGTCGACGTGCTGCTCGCCGGCGTCGACCTGCTGGTGCGTGTCGCCGATCCGCAGGCGCAGCCGGTGTCGTCGACGGAGATCGAGGCGTTCGCGCTGGCGCTCACGGGCGCCGACGGCGCGCACGCGATGCCGGCACCGGCCTTCGCGCCGCCGCCGGCGCCGCCGTCCAGCGTGCCGTTTCGCGATCACGACGGCGCCGCCAACGAGCCCGTGGGGGCCGGCGCCGCGGTGCCGCCGCTCGCCCTGTCGGCGGCCGTGCCCGATCCGGTCCCGGCCGGCCGTGCGGCCGGCGCGGGGGCGATGCGCCGCGTGCGGGCCGATACGCTGAACCGGCTGTTGAGCCTGTCCGGCGAGTCGCTCGTCGAATCGCGCTGGCTCAAGCCGTTCGCGGAATCGATGCTGCGCGTGAAGCGCGCGCAGCGCGATGCGGCCCGCTCGCTCGATCTGTTGTACGAACGGTTCGCCGACGAGCTCGATGCGGGCGTGCTCACGTCGGTCAACGAAGTGCGGCACATGCTCAACGACCTGCAGCGTTCGCTCGCCGAGCGCATGGAAGAATTCGACCGCTTCGAGCGGCGCAGCACGCATATCGCCGAGCAGCTGTACGACGAGGCACTTCAGTGCCGGATGCGCCCGTTCGGCGACGCGACGCGCGCGTATCCGCGCATCGTCCGCGATCTCGCGCGCTCGCTCGGCAAGCAGGTGCGCTTCTCGATCGTCGGCGAAGGCACGCAGGTCGACCGCGACATCCTCGACCTGCTCGACGCGCCGCTCGGCCACCTGCTGCGCAACGCGATCGATCACGGCGTCGACTCGCCCGACGCGCGCCGCGCGCGCGGCAAGCCGGCCGAGGCGAGCGTGACGCTCGAAGCGCGCCATAGCGCCGGCTCGCTGCTCGTCAGCGTGATCGACGACGGGCCGGGCGTCGACATGGACGCGCTGCGCGCGGCGGTCGTGCGCCAGCGCCTGACCGACGACGAGACGGCCGCCCGGCTGTCCGATCCGGAACTGCTCGAATTCCTGCTGCTGCCGGGCTTCTCGATGCGCGATGCGGTGACCGACGTGTCGGGGCGCGGCGTCGGCCTCGATGCGGTGCAGGAGATGGTGCGCGGCGTGCGCGGCGCGGTGCGCATCTTCAACGAGCCCGGCGCGGGCATGCGCTTCGTGCTGCAGTTGCCGCTCACGCTGTCGGTGATCCGAAGCCTGCTGGTCGAGGTCGGCGGCGAGCCGTACGCGTTCCCGCTCGCGCACGTGCGCCGCACGCTCGAACTCTCGCACGACGACATCGACGTGCTCGAAGGACAGCCGCATTTTCCGTTCGACGGCCGGCGTGCGGGCCTCGTCGGCGCGCATCAGCTGCTCGATGCAGGTGAGCCCGCCGTCGCACGCACGAGCACGGCGGTCGTGGTCGTCGGCGGCGAGCCCGAGCTGTACGGCGTCGCCGTCGATCGCTTCCTCGGCGAACGGATGCTCGTCGTGCAGCCGCTCGACAGCCGCCTGCAGAAGATCCAGAACATCGCGGCCGGGGCGTTGCTCGAGAACGGCGACCCGGTGCTGATCGTCGATGTCGAGGACCTGATCCGTTCCGTCGACAAGCTCGTGCGCGGCGGCCAGCTCGCGAAACTCACGCGCGATCCCCAGTTCGCGCGAGCCGACCGGCGCCGCCGCGTGCTCGTCGTCGACGATTCGCTGACGGTGCGCGAGCTCGAACGCAAGCTGCTGGAAAAGCGCGGCTACGACGTGACCGTCGCGGTCGACGGGATGGACGGCTGGAACGCGGTGCGCAGCGATGCGTTCGATCTGGTCGTCACCGACGTCGACATGCCGCGCATGGACGGGATCGAGCTCGTCACGCTGATCAGGAGCGATCCGGCGCTCAAGCGAGTGCCCGTGATGATCGTGTCGTACAAGGATCGCGACGAGGATCGCCGGCGCGGGCTCGATGCCGGCGCCGACTACTATCTCGCGAAGAGCAGTTTCCACGACGAGGCGCTGCTCGATGCGGTGCACGACCTGATCGGCGGGGCACGCGGATGAACATCGGCATCGTCAACGATCTGCCGCTTGCCGTCGAGGCGCTGCGCCGCGTGATCGCGCGGCGCAGCGATCACCGCGTGCTGTGGGTGGCAACCGACGGCGACGAGGCCGTGGATTTCTGCGTCGCGCATCCGCCCGACCTGGTGCTGATGGACCTCGTGATGCCGAAGCTCGACGGCGTGGCCGCGACGCGGCAGATCATGGCGCGTGCGCCGTGCGCGATCCTGATCGTGACCGCGAGCGTCAGCGCGAACACGTCGTCGGTCTACGAGGCAATGGGCGCCGGCGCGCTCGACGCGGTCGACACGCCGACGCTCGCGCTCGGCCTGCCGTCGGACGCCGCGCCGCAGCCGCTGCTCGCGAAGATCGACCAGATCGGCCGGCTGCTCGAAAGCCGGACCGCGACGCTCGTGCCGCCCGTGCCGGCACCTGCGCGTGGCCAGCCGACGCTGGTCGCGATCGGCGCGTCGGCGGGCGGGCCGACCGCGCTCACCGCGCTGCTGCGCGCGCTGCCGGCCGATTTTCCGGCCGCGCTCGTGATCGTGCAGCATGTCGACCAGGCGTTCGCGCTCGGCATGGCGGAGTGGCTCGACGGCTATACGCGGCTGCCCGTGCGCGTCGCGCGGCCGGGCGGCGTGCCGCAGGCGGGCGAGGTGCTGCTCGCGGCGTCCAACGACCACCTGTGCCTGTCGCCGCGCGGCGTGCTCGGCTATACGCGGCATCCGGCCGAGACGCCGTACCGGCCGTCGATCGACGTGTTCTTCAACAGCGTCGCCGACGGCTGGCAGGGCGACGCGCTCGGCGTGCTGCTGACCGGGATGGGGCGCGACGGCGCACTGGGGCTGAAGGCGATGCGCGCGAAGGGGTGCTACACGATCGCGCAGGACGAGGCGACGAGCGCCGTCTACGGGATGCCGAAGGCGGCCGCGGCGATCGGCGCGGCGTCCGCGATCCTGCCGCTCGACCGGATCGCGCCGCAGCTGATCTCGCGCGTGACGCGCCTGCCGCTCGACTGACGGTGCGCGGCGACCCGGCCGGGGCCGCATTGCGTGCGATGTGCGGCGTCGCGTACAATTGCCGCCAGCGGAGATGGCATGCCTCCCTGCGGTCGATCCCGGCGCCTGGCGTGCGGTTCGGCCCTCAACCGCCGGTTTGCTCGGCTGATGATGCCTGCGTGTTCCTGGGTCGTCAGGAGGTCGCAGGCCATCCATGCGGTATTCTGCCGCCCAGGTTTTGATGTCCTGTCGAATCTGGAAATCATGTTTTTCTCGACTTCTGCCGATTTTTTCGCGACCGTGCGCTACGTGTGCCGCTGGCTCGCGCTCTCGGCCTTGCTCGGCGCGCTGGCCGGCACGGCTTCCGCGTTGTTCCTGCTCGCGCTCGACTGGGCGACCGGCACGCGCGTCGCGCATCCATTGCTGTTGTGGGGGCTGCCGGCCGCCGGCTTCGCGACCGGCTGGGTCTACCACCGGTTCGGCCAGTCGGTCGCACGCGGCAACAACCTGCTGATCGACGAGATTCACGACCCGAAGGCGCTCGTGCCGAAGCGGATGGCGCCGCTCGTGCTCGTCGCGACCGTCGTCACGCACCTGTTCGGCGGATCGGCCGGGCGCGAGGGGACGGCCGTGCAGATGGGCGGCGCGCTCGCCGATCGCATCACGCACCTGTTCCGGCTCGATCGCGAGCATCGGCGCGTGCTGCTGATGGGCGGCATCGCGGCCGGGTTCTCGTCGGTGTTCGGTACGCCGCTCGCGGGCGCCGTGTTCGGGCTCGAGGTGCTCGCGATCGGCCGCGTCCGGTACGACGCGCTGCTGACCTGCGTCGCGTCCGCGATCGTCGCGGATGTCGTGTGCCGCGCGTGGGGCGTGCATCACACCGTCTATGCGATTCCGTTCGTGCCGGCCGTCTCGGCGACGCGGCTGGCCGCGACGGTCGTCGCGGGTGTCGCGTTCGGCGTCGTCGGCCGGCTGTTCGCGTTCGCCACGCATGCGCTGACCGCGTGGTTCCGGCGCGTCGTCCGCCATGCGCCGCTGCAGCCGGTGCTCGGCGGCGTGCTGGTGGCCGTGGCGGCTACCGTACTGAACGTGCCGCAGTATCTCGGTCTCGGGATTCCGACGATCGAGGCCGCGTTTCACGGGCCGCTGCCGGCTTACGATTTCGCGGGCAAGTTCGCGTTCACCGTCGTCACGCTCGCGTCGGGATTCAAGGGCGGCGAAGTGACGCCGCTGTTCTACATCGGCGCGACGCTCGGCAACGCGCTCGGGCAGGTGCTTGCGCTACCGGTGCCGGTGCTCGCAGGGCTCGGCTTCGTCGCGGTATTCGCCGGGGCGGCCAACACGCCGATCGCGTCGACGATCATGGCGATCGAACTGTTCGGCGCGGATGTCGGCGTGTATGCGATCGTGGCCTGCGTGGTCGCCTATCTGTTTTCCGGGCACGCGGGGATCTATCGGTCGCAGCGGGTGGCGGTGGGGAAGGGCGCGCAGGTGGAGGCGGAGTGAAGCCGCCGCGTGGGGCGGCCGGGCAGGGCGTGTCGACGCAAATCGCTACCCGGGGACCCCGCCCATTACCGGGAACAGGGCGGCCCGTTACTGCTTCGGCAGCCGCGCGACGTTCCGTGCGAGCAGTTCCTCGATGTCGATGCCCTTCTCCGCGAGCAACGTCGTGACGACGCCGGTCAGCTCCCCGAGCGTTTCCTTGACCGACTCGCGGATCGTATCCACGACGACCTGGGTGCTGCGCTCGATCTCGATATTGACCTTGTCGTCGACGCCTTTCGCATCGAAGGTGGTGGCGCGGCGCGTTTCGGGAATCAGCCAGACCTCGAACCAGCCTTCGTCGCGATTGACGTCCGACACGGTCAGGCTGCAGCCGTTGATCGCGATATAGCCCTTCGCGAAGACATAGCGCTTGAAATCGGCCGGCACGCCGATGCGGATCATCCGGTTGTGTTCGGACGACGCGATGTGCAGGATGGTCCCCATGAAGTCGACGTGACCGGACAGCGGATGTCCGCCGATTTCCGCGCCGTCCTTCGCGGCCCGCTCCACGTTGACCCGGGCGCCGGTCGTCAGGTCGGCCAGCGTGGTGATTCGCAGGCTCGGCAACATCACGTCGAAGTCGATCAGCACCGGCGAGTGGATGGTCGTCACCGTCAGGCAGACGCCGTCGACCGAGACGCTCGCGCCGATCTCGATGTCGGCGGTAAACCGGTCGGGAAATTCGATGCTGAACGTTCTCAGTTCGCCGTGATCCTTGATGGCCTTGATGACGCCAACACCCTGAACGATGCCTGTAAACATGATCTGCCTTTCGTCGCGAATTGCCTGGCCGGTATGATAAGTGATCGCGGCGGGCCGTGTCGGGGCCGGGTTCGTTGCAGGCGGTGTTCACGCACGCCGATTCCCGTCGAAACAACCGGGCACGCGGTGGCGGTGCGCCGCGTACCCGGTTGCGAACGGGTTTCCATCAAGCCTGTGCCGGCGCTCCCAGCGGCCCGGCAGCATCGTCCGCCGTGCGACGCGGCGAATCGATCAAGCCTTTTGCCAGCTCCAGTGCCTGCCGCTCGAACAACCGGCGATACGTCCCGCCGTCGATGCGGATCAGCGTGTCGTGGCTGCCTTCCTCGATCACCTTGCCGCGATCGAGCACGAGCAGGCGGTCGAGCGAGCGCACCGTCGACAGCCGGTGCGCGACGACGAGCGTCGTGCGGCCGACCATCAGCCGTTCCATCGCCTGCTGGATCAGCAACTCGCTTTCGCTGTCGAGGCTCGACGTCGCTTCGTCGAGGATCAGGATCGGCGCATCCGCGAGGAACGCACGCGCGATCGCGACGCGCTGGCGCTCGCCGCCCGACAGCTTGATCCCGCGCTCGCCGACGAGCGTGTCATAGCCGTCCGGCAGCGCGACGATGAAGTCGTGCGCGCTGGCCAGACGCGCGGCGCGCTCGATCTCCGCGCGGCTCGCGTCGGGGCGTGCATACGCGATGTTCTCCGCAAGCGTGCGGTGGAACAGCATGGGCTCCTGCTGCACGATCGCGATCTGGCTGCGCAGCGAATCCTGCCGCACCTGCGCGATGTCCTGGCCGTCGATCGTGATGCGGCCGCCCGACACGTCGTACAGGCGCTGGATCAGCTTGATGAACGTCGTCTTGCCCGACCCGGAATGACCGACGAGGCCCACGCGCTCGCCGGGCGCGATGCGCATCGAGAAGTCGTCGTACAGCGGTACCGGATGATTGCCGTAGCGGAACGTCACGTGCTCGAAGCGGATCTCGCCTTGCCCGATCCGGATGGCATGCGCGCCGGGACGATCGTCGATGCCGAGCGGCTGGCGCTCGAGCGCGACGAGCTCTTCCATGTCGTTGACCGAGCGCTGCAGGTTGCGGATATGCATGCCGACGTCGCGCAGGTAGCCCTGCAGCATGAAGAACATCGTCAGCGAGAACGCGATATCGCCGACGCTCGCTTCGTCGTTCGCCCACAGCCGCAGCGCGACGCCGATCATCGCCGCCTGCATCGCGACGAGCATCGCCCCCTGCAGCCCGCCGTTGAGCGTGCCGCGCACCCACGTGCGGCGCGTGCGCTGACGCCACTTGCCGATCACGCGCGCGAGCCGCGCTTCCTCGCGCGTTTCCGCGCCGAACGCCTTGACGACTGCGTTGCAGCTCACCGCGTCCGCGAGTGCGCCGCCCATGCGGGTGTCCCACATGTTGCCGAGCCGCGCGGCCGGCGCGACGATACCGAGCGACACGGCGACCGTCACCGAGATGTACAGCAGCGAACCCGCGCCGACGACGAACCCCATCACCGGCCAGTGCGTGCCGAGCAGCACGGTCGCGCCGACGAGCATCGTGACGGACGGCAGCAGCGCGATCAGCACCGTGTCGTTCAGCAGGTCGAGCGCCCAGATCCCGCGCGTGATCTTGCGCACGGTCGACCCCGCGAAACTGTTCGCGTGCCAGTCGGTCGAGAAGCGCTGCACGCGATGGAACGACGCGGCGGCGATCTCGCTCATCATCTTCAGCGTGAGCGTGATGATGTTCAGGTAGACGCCTTGCCGCAGCAGCGTCGCGGCGATGCCGAGCGCGGCCAGCGTGCCGAACGCGGCGACGGCCGAATGCCACGCGGCGGCGCGGTCGGTCAGGCCGGTCGACAGCGCATCGACGAGGCGCCCGGCGAACAGCGGCGTGAGCACGTCGGCGAGCGCACCGAGCAGCGCCAGTGCGGTGATCGTCGCGATGCGCACCGGCTGCTTGCGCCAGTAGCGGAAAGTGAAGCCGAAGACGGCCTGGAATGCCTGGCCGCCCAGATGGGTGGTTTTTCTGGTCATGTGTCGTTGCCCGGCGCATCGCGCGACGGGACTTTCCGGTTCGGAGAACGTCGAAAACGCAACAGCCGGGCCGCGCGGACGACGCGGGCGGAATGAAACGGGCTGTCGGGAAAGTGCGCGGGCCGGCGGGTCAGCGGAGAACCCGGGAGCCGGCGCGGACGACGGGCTGGATCAGCCGCGTCGTGGGACCACGTTCGGGAAGGCTGCTGGCATTCGGAACATCTGCACCTCCCTGAAGTGAACGTTGAAAGGACATCGAAAAGACGTGTAGGGGTTTTATCAGCAGTGCCGGACGCGCCGCAACGTCTGACGAATGCGGCGTTGCAGCGTCGATACGGTCGGCATGCCGCGTGTCGGCCCTTTTCCCCGCGCGGGTTCCGCGGTGCGGCGCTCTACAGGAAAAGGACCGGCGCGCCGCATCGATTACACTTTGCGGTTGCGCGCCGGCCGCTGCGGCCCCGCGGATTCACCCCGAACCATTCCTGAGGAAACGATGAGCGACGTTCAGCAAGGCATCCTGGCTCCGATCGACACGGCGGCCCGATACCTCACTTTCACGATTTCGGACAACGCCAATGTGGCAACGGCGCTGAAGGCATTGCGCGAGCTCGTCGACGGGCGCGGCACGGTCGCCGGCTTCGGGCATGCGCTGGCCGCACACCTCGGGCGCCCGGTGCCGGGCCTGACCGAATTCCCGGCATTCGCGGTGAACGACCGCACGCTGCCGATCACGCCGGCCGACGTATGGGTCTGGCTGCGCGGCGACGATCGCGGCGATCTCGTGCTGCGCGCGCGGGCGATCGAGCGGGCGCTCGCGCCGGCATTCGCGCTGCAGGACGCGGTCGACGGGTTCCGCTATTCGAACGATCGCGACCTGTCGGGTTACGAGGACGGCACCGAGAACCCGACCGGCGACGACGCGCTCGCCGCGGCGATCGTCACGGGGCAGGGCGCCGGGCTCGACGGCTCGAGCTTCGTCGCGGTTCAGCAATGGCTGCACGACTTCGACCAGATGGAACGCATTGCGTCGGGCGACATGGATCACATCATCGGGCGCCGCCGCTCGGACAACGAGGAACTCGACGACGCCCCCGAGTTCGCGCACGTGAAGCGCACCGCGCAGGAGAGCTTCGAGCCGGAGGCGTTCATGCTGCGCCGTTCGTCGCCGTGGTCCGATGCGCGTCGCGCGGGGCTCTACTTCGTCGCGTTCGGTTGTTCGTTCCGCGCATTCGACGTGCAGATGCGCCGGATGAGCGGCGCGGACGACGGCATCGTCGACGGCCTGTTCCGCTTCACGCGGCCGCTGACGGGCGCGTATTTCTGGTGTCCGCCGGTGAAGGACGGCAAGCTGGACCTGTCCGCGCTCGGACTGTAAGCGCCGGACGATATCCGCAAACGGGCGGGCCGCGCATCGTGCGCGGCCCGCCCGTTTTGTTTGTTGCGCGTCGATCGCGTGCCGCGCTGCGGTGCGAATCCCGTCCGACCCCGCACGCCCGGCACGCCCCGCACGGCGCGCGTCAGTTCAGCGTCGTTTCGATGCGCGTGCCGCGCTTGATGAACAGCGTCACCGGCGTCTTCTCGCAGATTTCCGCGAGACGCTGGCGTTGCGCGTCGTCGAGCGGACCATCGAGCGTGACGGTGCGGCGCACGTATTGCTGGCCTTCGCGATCGGCATGCAGTTCGGTGTGCACGTCGATGCGCACGGCCGGCCACGTCTTGCGCTGCATGTACATGCGCAGCGTCGCGGCCGTGCATTGTGCGAGGCCGCCGAGCACGAACTCGAACGGCGCCGGCCCGAGGCCCTGGCCGCCTTCGCGCGGCGCTTCGTCGCCGGTCAGCGCATGCGTGCCGGCCTGCAGCTGGACGACGTAGTTGGGCGCGTCGGCGGCGAGGGTGGCGGCAGCGTGGATGAGCGGCATGGCAAGTCTCCGTTAAGCGGGAAAGAGGGGGCCGCGACGATGCGCGGCGTACGAGCCGTCAGCATACCGTCCCGGCGAAAACCGCGGGCGCTGCGAGCGTCGACGAGGCTCGACGGGATCAGACGGCGACGCCGGCCGTCCTGCGCACGAGCGTGGCGACGCGTTCGCGCACCCACTGATGCGCGCGGTCGGTCTCGCGCGATTCGTGCCAGTACGCGAGCAGGGGAAACGGTTTGAGCCGCAGCGGCAGCGGCTGCACGGCGACCGGCAGCAACGCCGCCATGCGCAGCGCATACGAGCGCGGCAGCGTCAGCAGCAGGTCGCCCGCCGCCGCGATCTGGCAGGCGGCGAAATAATGCTGGCACACGAGCTGGATGTGCCGGAAGCGTCCGTCGTTGCCGAGCAGCACGTCGAGCGATTGCGGTTCGCCGAGCGGCGACACCGCGATATGCCGCGCGGCGAAATAATCGGCGCGCCGCAGCGGGCCGCTCGTGAGCGGATGATCGTGCCGCATCGCGACGACGAGCGAATCGTCGAGCAGGTGTTCGGTCGCGATGCGCGGGCCGGTTTGCACGCGTCGATCGACGGCGAGATCGAGATTGCCCGACGCGAGTTCGCGTTCGATGTCGTGCACCGCGACGCGGCGGCTCACGAACCGCAGGCCGGGCGCTTCGTCGGCGAACGCGGCGATGATCTGCGGCAGCGCGATCGATTCGAGCACGTCGCGAATGCCGACCGCGATGCTCAGGTCGAGCGTCGCCGGGTCGAATGCCGACGGGTCGCGCGCGGTGCGCTGCAGTCCGGCGAGGTGAAGCTGCACGTCCGCGATGATCGCGCGCGTGCGCTCGGTCGGCACGACGCGGTTGCCCTGGCGGACGAACAGCGGGTCGTCGAAATGCGCGCGCAGCCGGTTGAGCGCATGCGTGACGGCCGGCTGCGTCAGGTGCAGCGCGCGGGCGGCCGCGCCGATGCCGCCGTTCACGTAGACGGCGTCGAGCACGCGGAACAGGTTCAGGTCGAGACGATGATCGGCGGGCACGGACGAAATCGGCGTGGTGGACGTTGAGCGATTCTAATGGACGCGCGGACAACGGAACGCAAGCGCGTGCGCGCGTTCGTTCGCACCGGCGTTGCCGCGAATATCACCAGGATCGGCAAGGCCGCGCACGTCGCGCGCCCGCGCCTTGCATGCGTATTTCCGCGCGGCTATACCAGCGGCCGGCGACAGCCTGTAGTAATCCGCCATCATGCTGTCACTGTCAGCCATTTCGCGCCAAATACAGGACCCGTTCGGCTAAGATGCCGTCGCTTCATATTTTGAGATAGCCGTCCTGTCGCACGTGTCCAAACCAAATATAAGCCTGACAGTTCGACGGTAATACAAGAAGTCGAAACAGTCCGGGGGCTTGGTCAGTGGAAGCAGCAGATCAGAGATGGGTCGTTGTCTATTTGAGTACGGGGTTTTCCTTGGCCCAGGCCGCGCGTCTCGGCGAGGCCTTCAACCTGGCGAATCGTCTGCATGCGCTCAGTGCGGATTACCAGTTGAAGTACGTATCCGAAAGCGGGGGACTGCTGCAGTCGTCGTCCGGCGTGCAGATCGCCGCCGATGCGCTCGGCGACGAGCACGGCCATCGTGCGCGCGCGTTCTTTCATCTTCACGGTGATCGCGCGTCGGTCAACTGGAGCGATGCGTTGCGCCGCCGCCTGACCGACATTCATCGGCATGCGCGCTGGATCGTCGATGCGATGGACCTGTCGACGCTCGCGGCGTCGCAGCGGCAGACGGATGCCGGTCAGCCGCGAACGGATCGCACCCGTGGCGCGGCGGCCACGATCGAACCGCAGGGCGGCGAGGCCGACGTGTTCGCGGCCGTGCTCGACATGTTCCGCGCCGATCTCGGCGACAGCGCCGCGCAGGAGATCGCCAGCAACCTGATGCGGCCGGTCGAGCAACGCTATACACAGTCGATGTGGGCGTTTCGCGAGCTGAGCGCGAGCCCGTCGATCCGGATGTCGGCGCAGCGGCTGCGCGCGCAGAGCGCGAACCGCATTTCGATCGCGGACGTCGCGCGGACGGCCGCGATGAGCGAGCGTAATTTCCTGCGGCGCTTCAAGAAGGAAATCGGCGTGACGCCGACCGAATTCGTGCAGCACGTGCGGCTCGAGCGCGCCTGCCACATGCTGATCCACACGACGCTGCCGGCCGACAAGGTCGCACGCCGCACGGGCTTCGGCAGCGGCGAGCGTCTGGCGAAGCTGTTTCGCCAGCGTCTCCTCGTGTCGCCGACCGAATATCGCATCGCCGAGCGCGAGCGGATCCTGACGAACGGCGCCGGGGCGCCCGATCCGCAGCCCGATCCGCAGCCCGCGCCGCAGCCCGCGAAAGCCGACGGCGAGCGGGCGAGCCGGGGCGTGCGCGCCGAGCCGCGCGGGAAAACGGAGCGGAAAACCGTAAAATCACCGTGTCGCGATCACGATCCCCGGTTTCCATGCCCTTGCTCCCCACTACCGCCACCGCCCCCTTCTGCCCGTCGGAAGTAAAGGGCAGCATCACGATCGACGCCGGCGCGTCGCGCTGGATGAAGCTCAAGCGCTTCTTCGGCCCGGGCCTGCTGGTCGCGATCGGCTATATGGATCCCGGCAACTGGGCCACCGACATCCAGGCCGGCTCGCAATTCGGCTATTCGCTGCTGTGGGTCGTCGCGTTCTCGAGCCTCGCCGCGATCTTCCTGCAGATGCTCGCCGCGCGGCTGGGCCTCGTCGCGGGCAAGGATCTCGCGCAGGCCAGCTACGATCGCTACGGCCGCTTCGGCCGCGTCGTGCAGTGGGTGACCGCCGAGGTGTCGATCATCGCGTGCGACATCGCAGAAGTGCTCGGCTGCGCGCTCGCATTCAAGCTGCTGCTCGGCGTGCCGCTTGCGTGGGGGATCGTGTTGACTGCGCTCGACACGGTGATCGTGCTCGGGCTGCAGGGCAAGGGCGTCCGGCAGATCGAGGCGATCGTGCTCGGGCTGATCGCGACGATGGCGTTCTGCTTCGTCGCGCAGGTCGCGATCACGCCGCCCGACTGGCATGCGGTCGCGAAGGGGCTCGTGCCAGGGAACCCCGGCCACGACAGCAGGGACGCGATCGTGCTCGCGCTCGGCATCGTCGGCGCGACGATCATGCCGCACAACCTGTATCTGCACTCGTCGGTCGTACAGACGCGCCATGTGGTCGGCGGCGCGCGCGGCCTGATTCGCGACACGCTCGCACTGGTGCGGATCGATACCTGCGTGTCGCTGTTCGTCGCGATGCTCGTCAATGCGGCGATCCTGATCGTCGCGGGCGCGGCGTTCCATGCGACCGGCCAGCACGACGTCACCGACATCGAACAGGCGTACCGGCTGATCACGCCGATCGCGGGCGGCGCGGCCGCGCTGCTGTTCGGCATCGCGCTGCTCGCGTCCGGGCAGAGCTCGACGCTGACCGGCACGATCGCCGGCCAGGTGATCATGGACGGCTTCCTGCACACGAAAATCCCGTGCTACCAGCGCCGGTTGATCACGCGCGGGCTCGCGCTGGTGCCCGCGCTGATCGGCGTGCTATGGCTGGGCGAAGGGTCGGTCGGGCAACTGCTCGTCTGGAGCCAGGTGCTGCTGAGCCTGCAACTGCCGTTCGCGATGTGGCCGCTGATCCAGTCGGTCAGCGATCGCAACACGATGGGCGAGCATGCGATCGGCCGCAAGATGCAGGTCGCCGCATGGGCGCTGTTCGTCGTCATCACCGGCACCAACCTGCTGCTGATTACGGGTGTCGCGGGCTGATACAGCCTGTCACAGGCTGAAACAGGCCCGTCGCGCGCTTGCGTTAAACTGCGGCCTTTCGCTAGCCGTTCGATGTGTGTCATGTGGAGTGAAATCAGCAACCTCGGCGACGCCGCGCTGACCCTGCCGGTCGCGCTGACCTGCGCGGTCTGGCTCGCGCTGTCCAACTGGCGGCTCGCGGTGCGCTGGATCGTGCTGCTCGCGGCCGGCATGAGCCTGGTCGGGGCCACCAAGATTCTCTATGCGGGCTGCGGTGTCGAGATCCCGCAGTTCGATTTCCGCGTGATCAGCGGCCATACGATGCTGTCGACGTCCGTGTGGACCGTCGCGCTGTCGATGCTGTGGCAGGCGTTCCGTCCGGGCAAGGCGCCGGGCGTGGCGGCCGGTCTCGCCGTCGGCGCGGTGACGGCCGCCGCGCGCGTGTTCGACCATTCGCACACGATTCCCGAAGTCGTCGTCGGCTGGCTGCTCGGCGCGCTGGTCGCGCTGGTGTTCCTGCGCGCCTATGTCCGCACGCACAAGCGCTCGTTCTCGCCGCGCGTCGCGGCCGTCTGCCTGCTGCTCGTGTCCGGCATCGCGTACGGAAATCGCGCACCGTTCCAGCAGATGATCGACACGCATTCCCCTCAGGTCTGCGCGTTCATGCGCGCGTCCGGCGACGGGTTCTGACGGCGGCTGGTTCCGGGGCATCAATGCCCCGGTGCCGGATGCGGTCTTCGCCGCGGCGCTGCCCGCGCGCTATTCCTGGTTCCATTCGTTCCCTGTCATCGGCAAACGCCTGCGTGCGGCCTTCGTCGAACCGGTATTTGCGGTAATCGGCCGCGCCGCGCCTGCGCCTGTGCGTCGCGCCGGTCGCGGCCGCGGCTGCGGCTGCGGCTGCGGCTGCGAAGGCCATGAGCCGTGTCTATGACCGGGCATTACGAATATTCATTACATCGATTGGCGGCAATCGCGTACGCTGGCGTTCGTTCGATCGGGGCCTGCAGCGGCGACCTGCCCGATTGGTCCGGCGCGGTGCGGCCGGCTCGCTATACTCGCGCAAACCGCGCGGCCGTCGGCCGGCGCACGGCAACCGCCGTCGCGGCACCGGTCCGCCACGACGATTCACGATAGGAGCAGGTCCCATGACAGTCGTTTCCTCGCGCCTCGCAGGCAAGTGCGCGTACATCACGGGCGCCGCAGGCGGCCTCGGACGCGCGATCGCGCGCCGGATGGTCGAGCAGGGCGCGCGCGTGTTCCTGACCGACATCGCCGACGCGGCGGTGCTCGACGCCTTCGCGCACGAACTCAATGCGGGGCACGCGGCGCCTGTCGCGTTCGCGGCCACGCAGGACGTGCGCGACGACGCGCACTGGCAGGCGCTGCTCGCGCAGGCGAACGAAGCGATGGGCGGCTTGTCGGTGCTCGTCAACAATGCGGGCGTCGGGTCGATCGGCACGCCTGCGCAGATCGAGATCGACGAGTGGCGGCGCGTGATGGCGATCAACGTCGAGAGCATCGTGCTCGGCTGCAAGCATGCGCTGCCGTACCTCGGCGCGAGCCGGCCGGCGTCGATCATCAACATCTCGTCGGTGGCCGCGTTCAAGGTCGAGCCGGAATTCACCACGTACAACGCGTCGAAGGCCGCGGTCGCGTCGCTGACGAAGTCGGTCGCGATCGACTGCGCACGCCGCGAGCTCGACGTGCGCTGCAACTCGATTCACCCGGCGTTCATTCGCACGGGGATCGTCGAGCCGCTGTTCCAGTCGCTCGGCGAACGCGATGCGACGCGCAAGCTCGCGCGCGGCATTCCGCTGCGCCGGCTCGGCGATCCGGACGACGTCGCGCATGCGGCCGTCTATCTGGCGTCGGACGAAAGCCGCTTCGTGACGGCCGCCGAACTCGTGATCGACGGCGGCATGTGCGCGGTCTGACGCGCAATCGACAATACCAACCGGAGGAGAACATCGTGTCGACACCCGTGAACCGCCAGCTGTTGCTGAAGACGCGCCCGGAAGGGCGGGTCGGCCGCGAACACTTTTCGCTCGTCGAAACACCCGTGCCGGCGCTCGCCGACGGCGAAGTGCTCGTGCGCGTGCTGTATCTGTCGATGGATCCGACCAACCGCGTATGGATGAGCGACGTGCCGCAATACCTGCCGCCCGTCGCGATCGGCGAGGTGATGCGCGCGCTCGGCATCGGGCGCGTGGTGGCGTCGCGCCACGCGGGTTTCGCGGAAGGCGACCTCGTGCAGGGGCTCGTCGGCTGGCAGGACTATGCGGTCGTCGCGGCCGACCAGGCCGCGCAGCTCGTGAAGCTGCCCGCGCAGTCGGGCCTGCCGCTGCCGACGCTGCTCGGCGCGTGCGGGATGAGCGGCCTGACCGCGTACTACGGGCTGACCGACATCGCGCCGGTGCAGCCCGGCGAGACGCTCGTCGTGTCGGCGGCGGCCGGTTCGGTCGGCTCGATCGCCGGCCAGATCGGCAAGATCCACGGCGCACGGGTGGTTGGCATCGCAGGCGGCGCGGACAAGTGCCGCTACCTGACCGGGACGCTCGGCTTCGACGCGGCCGTCGACTACAAGGCCGACGATTTCCGCGAGCAGTTGAAGGCGGCGACGCCGGACGGCGTGCACGTGAACTTCGAGAACGTCGGCGGCGAAGTGATGCGCGCGGTGCTGTCGCGGATGGTGATCGGCGGGCGCGTCGCGCTGTGCGGCGTGATCTCGAACTACAACAGCGGCCGCGCGGCGGACGACGTCGGCGTGCTGATCTCGAAGCGCATCACGATGCGCGGCTTCCTGATCCTCGACTACCGCAAGAGCCGCGAAGCGGTGCAGACGCTCGCCGGCTGGCTGCGCGACGGCCGCCTCAAGGCCGAGGAAACCGTGGCCGACGGGCTCGAAAACGCCCCCGACGTGCTTAATCGCCTGTTCGACGGCGACCATCGCGGCAAGCTCGTGCTGCGTGTCGATCCCGACGCGTGAGCGGCAGCGCTCGCGCGCGTTGAGTTCGAACAGGCGGACATCGATTTAGGACTTGTCCCATATATTGTTTCGGTTGCTCTCCTTACAGTAATCGTCAGCAAACGGCGGCGTGACATGCGCGTCACGCCGCCGTTTTTATTGGCGCGGCGAGAAGGGAGGGAAACATGCGAACGAAGGCAACGCACGCGGCATCGGCGGTGATGCGCGATCGAACGATGCGGCGCATGTGCGACAGGCTGCGAGTCATCGCAGCGGGGCTCGGCATCGCGTGCGCGATGTCAGGCGCCGGCGCGGCCGGGCACGCGAATGCGGATGGCATCGTGCGATTCACCGGTGCGCTCGTCGATCTGTACGACGTGACATTCGACGCGCCCTCGATCGAAGCGGCGGACACCGCGACGGCGGCGACGCTCCGGTTCGATGCGCACGGCCGGCGCCTGCCGGGTGCGCACGTGGCGCTCGTGAGGCCGGACGGCGAGCCGCTTGTGCAGTCGGCGGGAGCGGAGATTCGCGCGACCTGGCGCGATGCACGCGACGATCGAAGCATGCCGCTCGTATCGGGGCGAGCTCATCGCATCGGCCCGCATGGCGGCGTGATGACGGTGGCAGGGCCGGAAATGAAAACGGGCGCCGTGGCGCCCGTCGTGATCAGGATTCGTCATCCGTGACGCGCGGCGTCATTCCCCCTGTTCGGAGCGCGCGTAGATGTCCCAGCTTGCCATGAACAGCGCGGCGACGAGCGGCCCGATCACGAAGCCGTTGATCCCGAACAGCGCCATCCCGCCGAGCGTCGAGATCAGCACGACCCAGTCGGGCATCTTCGTGTCCTTGCCGACGAGGATCGGGCGCAGCAGGTTGTCGACGAGGCCGATCACGCCGACGCAGAACGCGACGAGGATCACGCATTTCCAGATCGCGCCGATCGCGAGGAAGTAGAGCGCGGCGGGTATCCACACGAGGCTCGCGCCGATCGCCGGCAGCAGCGACAGGAACGCCATCAGCGCGCCCCACAGCACGACGCCCTCGATCCCGAGGATCCAGAAGATCAGGCCGCCGAGCGCGCCCTGCACGAGCGCGACCGCGATATTGCCTTTCACGGTTGCGCGCACCACCGTCGTGAACTTCGCGAGCAGCAGGTTCTTGTGCTCTTCGTCGAGCGGTATCGAGCGGCGCACGCGGCGGCCGATTTCGCCGCCGTCGCGCAGCAGGAAGAACACCATGTACAGCATCACGCCGAAGCTGACGACGAACTGGAACGTGTTCTGGCCGATGCTGAGCGCCTGGGTCGCCGCGAACTGGCTGATCTGCGCGGCGCCGTCGGTCAGCTTCTTCTGGATGCCGGGGATGTTGGACAGCCCGTATTTCTGCAGCAGGTTCTGGATCGACGTCGGCAGCGCGTGAATGATGTCATGGAAGTACCGCGAATAATTCGGCTGCGCGTCCTTCAGTTCCTGGTACACGTACGCGATTTCCTGCACGAGCGTCGCCGTGACGAACACGAGCGGCAGGATCACGATCAGGATGATCAGCGACATCGATACGAGCGCGGCGAGGTTGCGCCGCTTGCCGAAACGCGCGGCGAGCCAGCGCTGCACCGGCTGGAACAGGATCGCGAGAATGGTGCCCCAGAAGACGGCGCCGGAGAACGGCGCGAGTATCCAGCACAGTCCGACGGTGACCGCGAACAGCAGGAAATAAAAGAATTTTTGGTGATCGTGTCCGCTATCCATGGATGGTTCGCGCAGATTGATGCCTGGTTTGATTGAATCTCGTTGCCTCGGGCGCGATCGGCTCGCGAACGTCACGGGTTCGCGGCGAAGCGCGCTGCAGGCGGCCCGATCGGCAGTATGCCCGCAAAGGTGTCGCCATCATAGCCGCTGCGCGCGGCGCACGCGAAAACGCCGCGGCCGGAGCCGCGGCGTTGCCGGGGAGGAGCGCGGCGGCGCCGCGCCGGATCGTCAGATGTGGAGCCGGGTGACCTTGGTGCCGTTCACCGACAGGTCGCCCATCAGGCCGGCGTTGGTCAGCACCAGTACCTGGACCGGCGCGGTGGCCGTGTTGGAATCGACCGCGCCGTTCGCACCGACCTTCACGACCGCGACGGACGCGTCGGCGCCGGCCGACCAGCCTTCGGACTTGCGGAACGAGTCGAGCGCATCCTGCGTCATGAACAGGAACACGATCGCCTTCGATTGCGCACCGGCCTGCAGGCCGACCGACAGCGACGACGTGTTGTAGTAGCCGACGGTATTGCCGCCGACGCGCAGTGCGCCGTTGCCGGACTGGCCGCCGACGATCAAGCCGGCCTGCAGCACGTTCGGGAACACCAGCACACCGCGCGACTTCGAGACGAGTTCACGCGAGCCCGGCACCGTCGAATAGAGGCGCGACAGCGTCGCGTTCACGCTCGCGTCGATCGACTGGCGTTTCGACGCGCTGGCTGCTGCGTTGTCGGGTTTGTCGGACGTCATGGTGCAACCGGCAAGGGCGAGACTGCCGACCATGACGGCGGTGGCGGCTTTCAGGGCGAGGGATTTCTGCATGGCGATTCTCCTTCGTTGTCGGGTTGAGGAGGGACGGTCCGGGCAGGGGTCCGGGCAGCGGGGCAACCGGCCCCGTTCAACGGCGGGAAAGGAGCAGGCCGGCGGCGAACGCGAGGCCCGCGACGACGCCCGCGGTCTGCCACGGGTTCTCGTGCACGGCTTGCGACACGCGTTCGGCCGAATCGCGCAACCGGGCGGCCGCGCTACCCGACGCGTGGTCGAGCGTGCTGCGCGCTTCGTCGAGCCGCGCCTGCACACGCTTGCGCAGCGCGGCGATATCGCCGTCGCCATCGTTCTTCAGCAGGTCTTCCAGTTCATCGACCAGCCCGCGCAGATCGTCGGTCACGTCCGCATGCAGGTCGCGGGCGGCCGAGCGCGTCGTGCGTCCGACGCGCCGGCCGGTGCGACGGATTTCGGACAGACCGCGGTCCAGCTTGTGTTCGATCGAGTCAGTGAGCGCCATGGTGTTTATCCTCCTTCGATTTGATTTACAGGCCAATTTGAAGATAAGACGAATCCCAGCAACCAGTGTGATTCAAATCAGCCAATTGAGTTTCGAGACAAATTTTCAATTCGTCGGCAAGATCCCCCGGAAGCACCGCGCGATGGGGTGAGGCGGCGGTTGAAAAAATTTCGAGATCGGGCGAAGCGCCATAAAGGAGACCATTGCCGCCGTGAAAGCCCGGTAAATATGGCGTCGCCCGGCCTGTCAGGTAAATAGTGCCGTTGCATGCGTTCTGTTGATGCAATTGCACTAATTGCCATTCTTTCGTTGAGCAGGGTTTGTGCCCGCGGCGGCTCAGATGGCACCTCCCTCCAGCGCAAGGTCGATGACGACGGGATCGTGATCCGACGAACGGTATGCATCGGGTGCGTAATAGGCGGCCTGTTGCGCCGGGGTTTTGTAATCGGGCACGGATTGCAGTGCAATCGGTTCATCGGCGTTGATGTGCCAGGCATGCACGGCTTTCACGCGGGCGGCGAGCGGCGGCGTGGCGAGTGCGTGGTCGAGGTTCCCCGCTTCGCCGCGGAATACATAGGAGTAGCCGGCATTGCCGGCGAAGCGGGCGACGAGGTTGGCGTAGCCGCGCGATTCGAGCGCGCGCAGCGGGTCTTCCTTCGCGTAGCTGTTCAGATCGCCGATCAGCAGCACGCCGTCGGCCGCGGCGCCGGTCGGCGACGTGGCAAGCCAGGCGGCGACGCGTTCAGCCGCGCGCGTACGCGTCGCATTCCAGCAGCCCTGGCCGTCCGAATGGTCGAGATCCGGGCCGGTGGCGTGCGGGCAGTTCTTCGACTTCAGGTGGTTGACTGCGACCGTGAACGCGCGGGTGCCGCCGATGCGACGGAACGTCTGCGCGAGCGGCGGGCGATTCCGGCCGTCGAGCGCGACGGTCGCGGCGCGCCCGACGAGCTCGATCGTCCGGCTGTCATACAGCAGCGCGACCGCGATCGCATCGTGCCCGAGCCGTGCGGTGCCGGGGTCGACCGCGCGCCAGTTGCCGCCGAGCCGGGCCGCGAGCCGCTGCACGGCGCTCGCAGGGCCGTGACCGTTGTTCGCGATTTCCATCAGGCCGATCACGTCGGCGCGCAGCGCACGCAGCGCGGCCACGAGCTTCGCTTCCTGCCGAGCGAAGGCGGCGGGCGTCTTCGCGCCGCGGCCGGACGGATCGCCGAAGCCGCCGCCCGCGCCGTCGCCGTTGAAGTAGTTGAATACGTTGAATGACGCGACCCGCACGTCGGCTTGCGGATGCCGTGCCGGCGCATCGGCCCGCGGATTCGACGCGGCATCGAAGGCGGGCGCCGAGGACGATACGGGCTGCAGTCGCCACGTGCCGTAGCGCCGCTCGAGCACGCCTTCGATGCCGCGCACCGTGTAGCCCGCGCGCAGCGTGTTGGCGGCGCTCAGCGCAGGCGGCGGATAGCGGGCGGTCGCAGGGTTCACGCGGCTCGAACCGTCGTCGAGCACGATGCGGTTGCGGGCATTGGCCGCCGCCTGCGCGGCGGCTTCGGCCGGCGGCACCACGTGAGTCGGCATGTACAGGCGGCCATGGCTGAGCACGATGCTGCCGTAGCGGCCGAGTTCGTAAGTATCGCTGACCGTCAGCGTTTGCGGAAAGCGCACCCGCATGCCTTCATGTGCGGCGAATACGGACTCGCTGTCGACCGGCAGCATCAGCGCGACCGGCGTGACGCTATGCCCGCGCGCGCAGACGGCCACGCGGCCTGACAGCGCGAGTTGCGTCCGGCCGTATTTCTGCTCGATCCTGCCGGTGGCGTGCACGCGCTCGCCCGGCCGGACGTGCGCATTCGGCGCATACACAAACAGGCCTTCCGGCACGCCCGGCCGGCGTCGCCGCTGCGCGTCAGCCTGCTGGACGAAGAATCCGCCGAAGCCATCGGGGCCGCCGAATGCCGCGGTGACGACCGCTTCGATCGACGTGGTGTGCCCGGCCAGCGGCGAGCGGCCCGCGGGATGCGGGATGTCGGCGATCGCCGTGGTGGCGCCGCCGCAGCCCGCGCTGACCGGCAACGCGGCGATGGCGGGCGGAACGGACAGGACGAGAAAGGCGGCAAGCGCGAGCGGTGACGGCAGGGGTGACATGGCGTGGCACACAGGAAGAAAATTCGAAGGTTCGGGAGGCATCTTGACGGCAAAATCGCGTGCCGCGATCGAATTGGCCATCAGGCCAGTGCCGAATGGCCAACGATGACGGCAGGGCCGGCCGGGGCTGTTACGCTTCGCACCTGACGTGTCATTCCGGCCTGCGATCCGAACGCTTCCGCGCACGGCCCCCAACAGGAGATTTCCATGTCCTACATGCTGTTGATTGTCGAACCGACCGGCCAGCGCGCCGAACGCACGCTCGAAGACGGGCAGGCGCTTTACGCGCGGATGGTCGATTTCGCCGAGACGCTCAAAGCGCGCGGCGTGCTGCGCGGCGTCGAATCGCTGGAGCGCTCGGAACGCGCGACGCGCGTCGAGGTGCGCGACGGCGAGACGCGCCTCGTCGACGGCCCGTTCGCCGAGGCGAAGGAAATGGTCGGCGGCTTCTTCATCGTCGACGTCGACACGCGCGACGAAGCGATCGAGATCGCGCGCCAGTGCCCGGCTGCACAATGGTGCACGGTCGAAGTGCGCGCGGTCGGCCCGTGCTTCCTGTGACGGCTGCGCCTTGGTGTTTACCCGTGCTCGTCGCGCGGCATGTCGATCCGGCAGCCTGTCATCCGTCGTCGGGATAAGGCTCCGATGAACGGACGCCGCTTTTCACCGACGACAAGGAGTGAACGATGCGATTCATGATCATGATCCGGGCGAACGCCGTCAGCGAATCCGACGCATTGCCGGACAACCGGCTGGTCGAGGCGATGACGGTCTATCACGAGGAGCTGGCCAAGGCCGGCGTGCTGCTCGATGCGAACGGCCTGCGGCCGAGCGCGCGCGGCTGGCGCGTGCGGTACACCGGCGGCAAGGGCACGGTGGTCGACGGCCCGTTCGCGGAGACGAAGGAATTGATTGCCGGCTATACGCTGATCCAGGTGCGCTCGCGCGACGAGGCGCTCGAGTGGACGCGCCGGTTCCCCGCGCCGTTCGGTGCGGAAATGGACTGCGAGATCGAGGTGCGTCCGCTGTTCGAGCTCGACGACCTGACGCCCAGCGACGCGGTCGAGCGGTTCCGCGAACTCCATGTCGGACGCGGCCAGGCCGTCTGAATCCATCGTCGCCGGGAGCGCGCTTCATGCACAAAACGATCTTCATCAACCTGCCGGTGGCCGACCTGCCGCGCGCGACGGCGTTCTATGTCGCGCTCGGCTTCGAGGTCGTGCCGGCCTACACGACCGAGCAGGGCGCCTGCATCCGGATCGGCGATGCGATCTTCGTGATGCTGCTCGTGCGGCCGTTCTTCCAGACCTTCACCGGCAAGACCATCGTCGAACCGGCGACGCACGTGCAGGTCCTGCCGTGCCTGTCGTGCGACAGCCGTGCCGAGGTCGACGCGGTGGTTGCGAAGGCGCGGGCGGCCGGCGGCACCGTGCCGCGTCAGGCGCAGGCGTACCCGGGCATGTACAGCCACGATTTCGCCGATCCGGACGGCCACGAATGGGGGCTGGTATTCGTGGAGCAGGACGCGATCGGGCAGGGGCCGGCGTCGTGACGCGCGAGGCGACCCATCGTGCGATCGAGGCCGTCTGGCGAATCGAGGCGCCGAAGATCATTGCCCGCGCCGCGCGCGTGGTGCGCGACGTCGGCGTGGCCGAGGAACTCGCGCAGGACACGCTCGTCGCGGCACTCGAGCACTGGCCCGTCGACGGCGTGCCCGACAACCCGGCCGCGTGGCTGATGACGGCCGTGAAGCGGCGCGCGCTCGACCGGGTCCGGCAGGAGTCGCTGCACGCGGCGAAGCGCGATCAGCTCGGGCATGAAATGGACGCGCTCGAAGCGCACGTCGTGCCCGACATCGCGGAGGCGCTCGCCGACGCGAGCGACGACGACATCGGCGACGATCTGCTGCGGCTGATCTTCACGTCGTGCCATCCGGTGCTGTCGACCGATGCGCGCGTCGCGCTGACGCTGCGGCTGCTCGGCGGGCTGACTACGAGCGAGATCGCGCGTGCGTTCCTGGCGCCCGAGCCGACGATCGCGCAGCGCATCGTGCGCGCGAAGCGCACGCTTGCGGCGGCACGCGTGCCGTTCGAGGTGCCGTCCGCTGCCGCACGGCCCGCACGGCTCGCATCGGTGCTCGAAGTGATCTACCTCGTGTTCAACGAAGGCCATGCGGCGACCGCCGGCGACGACTGGACGCGCCCGGCGTTGTGCGACGAGGCGCTGCGTCTCGGCCGCGTGCTGGCCGGGCTCGTGCCGGACGAAAGCGAAGTGCTCGGGCTCGTCGCGTTGATGGAGCTGCAGGCGTCGCGCATGCATGCACGCACCGATGCGCAGGGGCGGCCGGTGCTGCTGCTCGACCAGGACCGCAGCCGCTGGGATCCGCTGCTGATCCGGCGCGGCCTCGCGGCGCTCGAGCGGGCGACCAAGCTCGGCGGCGTGCGCGGCCCGTATGCGCTGCAGGCCGCGCTGGCGGCGTGCCATGCACGCGCGCGGCACGCGTCGGAAACGGACTGGGCGCAGATCGTCGCGCTGTACGACGCGCTCGCCGAAGTCGCGCCGTCACCGGTCGTCGAGCTGAACCGCGCGGTGGCGGTGGGGATGGCGTTCGGGCCCGCCGCGGCACTGGAAATCGTCGACGTGCTGCGCGACGATCCGGCGCTCGCGCGCTATCACTGGCTGCCGAGCGTGCGCGGCGACCTGCTCGCGAAACTCGGCCGCACGGACGAGGCGAAGATCGAGTTCCGCCGCGCGGCGGAATTGACCCGCAACGAGCGCGAAAGGGAATTGCTGCTCAAGCGGGCGACGGACGCGTGACGCACGGCAAGCGCCGCCGCAGCGAGGGACTGAAACCGTCCCCAATTCACTCCGCCCGCTATCGCCCGGATTGAAAAAGCCTATTGGGGGATGCGATCGCCAGCGCCTAGATTAAAAGGCACGACGCGTGCGCCTCACGCACGCATCGTGCCCTACATACATCATCGGCCCGGCTTCGCACGCGGCTGCGCCGACTCGAACGGAGGCGCAAATGGCTCAACTCAAGGGCAGCAAAACCGAAGAGAATCTGAAGGCCGCATTCGCGGGTGAATCGCAAGCGAACCGGCGCTATCTGTATTTCGCTTCGAAGGCTGACGTCGAAGGCCAGAACGACATCGCCGCGCTGTTCCGCTCGACCGCCGAAGGCGAAACCGGCCATGCGCACGGCCACCTCGAATATCTCGAAGCAGTCGGCGATCCGGCGACGGGTTTGCCGTTCGGCTCGTCGCGGCTGAACCTCGAATCGGCGATCGCCGGCGAGACGCACGAATACACCGACATGTATCCGGGCATGGCGAAGGCCGCACGTGACGAAGGCTTCGACGAAATCGCGAACTGGTTCGAGACGCTCGCGAAGGCCGAACGCAGCCACGCGAACCGCTATACGAAGGCGCTGGACGCACTCGTCGACTGACGCGGCCCCCTGCAAGGCCGCACGGCCCGGTCGGCAAATTCCGCCGACCGGCGGCCGTGCGTCGATCGCTGCCCGCATAGCGCGGGCGGCGCGTCCGCGCGCATGCGCGCCACGCTGGAGCGCCCCATGCCCCACAAGGAAGGCAGTCTCGAAGCCCCGACCCGGCATCCGCTCGACTGGCAGTCCGAAGCGTTCTACGACCAGGCCGCGATCGATGCGGAAATGACGCGCGTGTTCGACATCTGCGCGGGGTGCCGGCGCTGCGTATCGCTGTGCGGCGCATTCCCCACGCTGTTCGATCTCGTCGACGACACGCCGACGGGCACCATCGACGAAGTGCCGAAGGCGGCGTTCGGCAAGGTCGTCGACCAGTGCTACCTGTGCGATCTCTGCTACATGACGAAGTGCCCGTACGTGCCGCCGCACGCATGGAACGTCGACTTCCCGCACTTGATGCTGCGCGGGAAGGCCGCGCGCTACCAGCGCGGCGAAGCGCCGCTGCGCGACAAGGTGCTGTCGAACACCGACGCGCTCGGCCATTTCGCGGGCATTCCGATCGTCACGCAGGCGGTGAATGCGGTGAACCGCACGCCGCCCGCGCGGCACGCGCTCGAAGCGGCGCTCGGCGTCGATCGCGACGCGTGGCTGCCGGAGTTCGCGCCGCGCAAGTTCCGGCGCACCGCGAAGCGCTCGGATGGCCCGCCGGTGCGCGACGGCGAGCGCACGCCCGGCAAGGTCGCGATCTACGCGACGTGCTACGTGAACTTCAACGAGCCGGGCATCGGCCACGACCTGCTCGCGATCCTCGCGCACAACGAAATCCCGTACGAACTCGTCACGCGCGAAGCCTGCTGCGGCATGCCGCTGCTCGAGCAGGGCAATCTCGCGGGCGTCGCCGCGAAGAAGGCCGTGAACATGCCGGTGCTGGAGCGCTATGCGCGCGAGGGCTACGCGCTGATCGGCGCGATCCCGAGCTGCGTGCTGATGTACAAGAGCGAATTGCCGCTGATGTTCCCCGACGACGAAGCCGTGCGCGCGGTGGCCGATGCATTCTGGGATCCGTTCGAATACGTGATCGCGCGGCATCGCGACGGTTTGCTGAAGACCGATTTCAAGCAGGGCCTCGGCACCGTGTCGTATCACGTGCCGTGCCACGCGCGCGTGCAGAACATCGGCCGCAAGACGGCCGACACGCTGTCGCTCGTGCCCGATACGCGCGTGAACGTGGTCGAGCGCTGTTCGGGTCATGCGGGCACGTTCGGCGTGAAGAAGGCCTTCCATACGGACGCGATGCGGATCGGCGGGCCCGTGTTCAAGGCGATGGCCGAGCCGAAGCCGGACTTCGTGTCGTCGGACTGCGCGCTCGCCGGCCATCACATCGTGCAGGGCATCGACGAGAAGGGGCTGGCGGCCGCGCCGCTCGCGCATCCGCTGACGCTGCTGCGCCGCGCGTACGGCATCTGAGGCAGCCACCCGGCGAAGACATTGACCCTATCCGAGGACATCCCATGACGCTGACCCGCGACTCGCTGCTCACGCTCGAAGCGTACGCAAAGATCCGCAAGACCGAACACGCGCGGCTCGTCGCGCACAAGCGCCGCCGCGCGGTGGCGCTCGGCAACCATCTGCGCTTGCTGTTCGAGGACGAGACCACGATCCGCTACCAGATCCAGGAGATGCTGCACATCGAGAAGATCTTCGACGAGGCGGGCATCGAAGGCGAACTGGAAGCCTATCTGCCGCTGGTGCCCGACGGCACCAACCTGAAGGCGACGCTGCAGATCGAATACGAGCACGAGGCTGAACGGCGGGCGGCGCTCGCGCGGCTGATCGGCGTCGAGGATCGCGTGTACCTGCAGGTCGACGGGCATCCCGCCGTGTACGCGATCGCCGACGAGGATCTCGATCGCGACAACGCGGAGAAGACGTCCGCCGTGCATTTCGTGCGCTTCGAATTGAGCGCGCCGATGCGCGTGGCGCTCAAGGACGGCGCGACGCTGTCGATCGGCTGCGACCACCTGGCCTATACGTTGCCGCCGCAACCAGTGGAAGCGGACGTGGCCGCGTCGCTGGCCGGCGATCTGCGCTGATATACACGGCCGCGCGCAGCGTCCGTCCGGCGCGTCGTTCCGACCCGCACACGGTCTTCCCGCCGCGTCGGTCGCGCGATCGGCTGCCCTTCGGCCCGAGGATGTAACAAGCCTGTCCCCGCTTGCATGCCGGGAAACAATGTGCATTGCACGTCAGATCGCTTTCATCACTCGCAGGGAAACAATAAAAAGATTGCGCGTGGGGATAATTCGGTTCAGCTGAATTTGAACGATTTACCGATCCGTGAATATCTTGTTACGAAGTTTTCCCTGATTTACCGATTTTAGGCGGCGCTTTCCGGGATTGTTACCGCGAAGGGTCGGAACAGCCTGGAAGGGGCGCTGGCCGGGCTTCGGTCGCACCCCGCAGAGCCCCGCCAGACGGGGCTTCCCAGCCTCACGCATAACGATCGCGTAAAAAATTCATGCGTAAATGGATTGCGCATCCATGCCAGGTTGTTTCAGTACGTAACATTAAGTCATTGTCATATTGAGAGAAACCCTGAGGATGGTATGCTTCGTGCACAAAAATTCCCACATTGGAGTGAGACCGTGATTTGTGCGCCATTGCCGGGAATGGCGGCACCGCGAAAGTGCGGTGTCGCGCCGGCATGCACAACAATCGGATAACCATAATGTGCAACCGGGCCGCCCCGTCACGCAAAGCGTGACGACGGCGCCGACAATCGCAGCCCGGCCTGGCTGCGTGGAGAGATCTACTATGTTCTTCGATGAGCTTAACGATGAAGAGTGGGTTCGTCTTTCAACGCTGATCGCCGATGAACCCATCCGGCTGAACCGTCGAGGCCGTCCACGTGCCGAACCGCGCGTTGTCGCCAACGCGGTCCTGTGGATCCTGACGACCGGTGAAGCGTGGTCCAAACTGCCCGGGCGCTATCCGTCCGGGCCGACGTGCCGTCGCCGCTACGAAGAGTGGCTCGCGAACGGCACGTTGCTGCAGATGATCGACGTGCTGACCCAATTCAGCGGGCGTACGTTCGCGTATGTGCCGCCGCCGCCCGTGCCCGTGGCGCCCGCGTGCCGTGCCGAACCCGTGCCCGACAACGATCGTCTGCGCGGCGTGTTCTGGCAGAACCCCGAGTCGTGGCAATTGCCGGTTGCCCAGGCAAACGTTTGGGATGGCGAGGGCGCGACGCTGGCCGCGATGTCGAACACCAACACGGACCAACCGTCCGGCGCGTCGTTCGCGGTGCCCGGCGCGCCGCCCGCCGGGTTGCGCCGCGGGCGGGCGTCCGCCACGAGCTTCGCCGCGGCCGAGCCGCAAGTCGACGAGTATCGCGGCTATACGATCTACGGCAGCGCGCAGCCGGTGCAGAACCTGATGTACCGCGCGTGGGCCGAGATCATGCAGGACGACCGGCGCGTCGAGCGCTCGGGCCTGATCGGCCCGCGCTTTACCGACGCGGAAGCAGCGGAGCAGTACGCGCTCGACTGGGCGCGCCAGTGGATCGATCGCCATGGTGCGAGCGACGAGCCGGTGCGTGTGCCGCAAGGCGAAGTGCTGGCCGGCCTGTCCGCGCTGGCGCGTGCGGAGTCGGACATCAAGCGTTTCATCGCCGAGCGTCGCTCGGGTGTGCTGTCCGAGGGCCGCAACGACCCGGTGCAGTCGGATCGCCGCGAGTATGCGTATCGTGTAGGTTGATCGTCATCCGAACGAAAACGCGCGGGCGTCGTGTGTCACGGCGCCCGCGCATTTTTTTGTCTCCTCCATGCGCGTGATGCGGGGCGCACCGTCGAGACGGCGCACCCGGCATCCACTGCGTCACTGGCGTCCGTAGGTATCGTCGTAGCGGACGATGTCGTCCTCGCCGAGATACGCGCCCGACTGCACTTCGATCAGCTCGAGCGGCATCTTGCCCGGGTTCTCGAGACGGTGCGATACGCCGAGCGGAATGTACGTCGATTCGTTTTCGGACAGCAGGAAGGTTTCCTCGCCGCGCGTGATGCGCGCGGTGCCGCGCACGACGATCCAGTGTTCGGCGCGGTGGTGGTGCATCTGCAGCGACAGTCGCGCACCCGGCTTCACGACGATGCGCTTCACCTGGAAGCGCTCGCCCATGTCGACCGAGTCGTAATGGCCCCACGGGCGGTGGACCTTGCGGTGATCGGTCGCTTCCGCGCCGCGTGCGGCCTTGATGCGCCCGACGATTTTCTTCACGTCCTGCACGCGGGACTTGTCGGCGACGAGCACGGCGTCGGGTGTTTCGACGACGACGAGATTCTGCGTGCCGACGCACGCGACGAGCCGGCTTTCCGAATGCGCGAAGGTCGACGTGGCGTCTTCGAACAGCACGTGGCCGCGGCCGACGTTCTCGGCATCGTCCTTCGGCAGGATCTGCCAGATCGCGTCCCACGAGCCGACGTCCGACCAACCCGCGTCGAGCGGCACGACCACGCTTTCGCACAGTTGCGGCAGGTTCGCGAGCGGCTCCATCACCGCATAGTCGATCGAGTTCGACGGCGACGCGGCGAACGCGTCGCGATCGACGCGGAAGAAGTCGCCGTCTTCCTTGCCGTTTGCGACGGCCTGCTCGCAGGCCGCGTAGATCTCGGGTTCGAGCTGGCGGATCGCGTTCAGCCACACCGATGCGCGCACGATGAAGATGCCGCTGTTCCACCAGTACTCGCCGGACGCGACGTACTGCTGCGCGAGCTCGAGATGCGGCTTCTCGACGAAGCGGTCGAGACGGCGCACGTCGAGGTCGCCGGTGGCGGCGTCGCCGAGCGGTGCGCCGACGCGGATATAGCCATAGCCCGTTTCGGCGCGGCCCGGCACGATGCCCATCGTTGCGATCTTGCCTTGTGCCGCGCAGTGCACGCCGGCCGCGACCGCCGCATGAAAGCGCGGCTGGTCGGCCACCGCGTGGTCGGCCGGCATCACGGTCATCACGGCATCGCTGCCGCCGGCGACGATGCGCAGCGCGGCGAGCGTCAGCGCGGGCGCGGTGTCGCGGCCGAGCGGCTCGAGCATGATCGATGCACGCTTGCCGGTCAGGCGCAGTTGTTCAGCGGTGGTGAAGCGGTGATCCTCGCCGCAGACGATCAGCACGTCGTCGTTCAGCGGAAGACCGGTCGAGAGGCCGTCGAGCCTCAGTGCGGTGGATTGCAGCAGCGAATGATCGCCAAGCAGGCCGATCAGCTGCTTCGGATAGTGTTCGCGCGACATCGGCCACAGACGCGTGCCCGAACCGCCGGCAAGAATCACCGGCTGCACCGCGACGCGCGTAGCGGCGTCGGTTGCGGCGGAAGAAGATGGGCGCGTATCGGCTACCACGGCCGGAGCATTCATGATGACACTCTCCTCGATTGAAGTCAGTGCCTGTTTGTAGCATGAAGTAAATCGACAATAAAACCGGGCGCCTTGCGCGATATTCTCTTCGCGCACGTATCCGGGAAAATTTTCCGCGATGACATCCGGCGCAAAGAAAAAATAAAAAATAATTCGGCGAATCGGGCGCGCATGCCTTGCCACCAAGGGCTGGCGAGAACCGTAAAGTTTTCAAAAAAAGCTCCGATTCGGGCTCGATTCGGGAAAACGTGCCGATTTAATTCAAGAATATCGCGGCAAGAATTTCCGATTATTTTTCGAAATACTTGTGAGCTTGAGGATGAATTTTCTTACCGCTTCAATAGCGTCATGCAACGTTTGAATCGAATGTGCGGCACGGGCTGCACGAGGAGCTGTTCGGCAAACGCCTGTTCAAAGAGGAAGCGAACATGTTGAGCGTGCTGGCGAGAGTCATCGATATCGCGATGGTCGTGTTGGGGGCGTTGATCGCCGCCGCGCTGCACGACGGCAGCATCTGGCTCAACGATCTGCAGCGCACGACGGTGTTGTTCGACTGCCTGCTGGTCGTCGTGTTCTTTCCGGCGATCGGCATCTATCAGTCGTGGCGCGGCAAGCGTCTCGTCGGGCTGGTGGGGCGTGTCGCGTTCGCGTGGCTGGTGGTCGAGCTCGCGGGCATCCTGATGAGCTTCAGTTTCCACCAGTCGGGCGATCTGTCGCGGCTGTGGCTGGGCTATTGGGCGCTCGTGACGATGGCGTTGCTCGCCGGCTCGAAGGCCTGCGTGCACGTCGTGCTGCGACAACTGCGGCGCGGCGGCTACAACCTGAAGGCGGTCGCGATCGTCGGCGGTACGCCGGCCGCGCGGCGGCTGATCGCGCAGATGCGGGCACGTCCGGAAGCGGGCTTCAACCCGGTATGCGTATACGACGAAAGCGAAGTGCCGGGCGAAGTCGCGCTCGACGACGTGCGCATCGAGCGGCAGTTCGAATCGCTGGTGTGGCTGGTGCGCAGCCGCGCGATCAGCGAGCTGTGGCTCACGCTGCCGATCACGGAGGAGCGCCGGATTCACCAGATCGTGACGGTGTTCCGCCACGACTTCGTGAATATCCGCTTCATTCCGGACGTGCGCACGCTGTCGTTCTTCAACCAGGAAGTGGTCGAGGTGCTCGGCGTGCCGGCGATCAACCTCGCGGCGTCGCCGATCACCGACGTGCGGATCCTGCCGAAGTTCGTGTTCGACCGGCTGTTCGCGCTGGCGGCGCTCACGGCGCTGGCGCCGCTGATGCTGCTGATCGCGTGCCTGATCAAGCTGACGTCGCGCGGGCCGGTGTTCTTCCGCCAGAAACGCAAGGGTATCGACGGGCACGAGTTCGAGATCTACAAGTTTCGCTCGATGAAGGTGCATCAGGAAGTCGCGGGGCAGGTCACGCAGGCGACGAAGAACGACACGCGCGTGACGCCGGTCGGCCGCTTCCTGCGCCGCACGAGCCTCGATGAACTGCCGCAGTTCATCAACGTGCTGAAGGGCGAGATGTCGGTGGTCGGCCCGCGGCCCCATGCGCTCGCGCACGACGACATCTACAAGGATCTGGTGAAGGGCTACATGTTCCGCTACCGGATCAAGCCGGGCATCACCGGCTGGGCGCAGATCAACGGCTTTCGCGGCGAGACCGATCAGATCGAGAAGATGATGGGACGCGTGAAGCTCGATCTGTACTACATGCAGAACTGGTCGTTCTGGCTCGACATCAAGATCGTCGTGCTGACGCTCTGGAAAGGCTTCACCGGCAGCAACGCTTATTGACGCAGCGCCCGCGCAGGCGTTCCGGTTTTACGAATTTCGAATCATTGGTCACGAGGTCCGACACATCATGAATCTGACTATCATCGGCAGCGGTTACGTAGGACTTGTCACCGGCGCCTGTCTCGCCGACATCGGGCACGACGTGTTCTGTCTCGACGTCGATCAGGCGAAGATCGACATCCTGAACAACGGCGGCGTGCCGATCCACGAGCCGGGCCTCAAGGAAGTCATCGCGCGCAACCGCGCGGCGGGCCGCCTGCGCTTCTCGACCGACATCGAGGCCGCGGTCGCGCATGGCGACGTGCAGTTCATCGCGGTCGGCACGCCGCCCGACGAGGACGGCTCGGCCGACCTGCAGTACGTGCTCGCGGCGGCGCGCAACATCGGCCGCTACATGAAGGGCTTCAAGGTGATCGTCGACAAGTCGACGGTGCCGGTCGGCACGGCCGAGCGCGTGCGCGCGGCGGTCGCCGACGAACTCGCGAAGCGCGGCGACGACCCGATGTTCTCGGTCGTGTCGAATCCGGAATTCCTGAAGGAAGGCGCGGCGGTCGACGATTTCACGCGGCCGGACCGCATCGTGATCGGCTGCGACGACGACGTGCCGGGCGAGCGCGCGCGCGAACTGATGAAGAAGCTCTACGCGCCGTTCAACCGCAACCACGAACGCACGCTGTACATGGACGTGCGCTCGGCCGAATTCACGAAATACGCGGCGAACGCGATGCTCGCGACGCGCATCTCGTTCATGAACGAGCTCGCGAACCTGGCCGACCGCTTCGGCGCGGACATCGAGGCCGTGCGCCGCGGGATCGGCTCCGATCCGCGCATCGGCTACCACTTCCTGTATGCGGGCTGCGGCTACGGCGGCTCGTGCTTCCCGAAGGACGTCGAAGCGCTGATCCGCACGGCCGACGAGCATGGCCAGTCGCTGCAGATCCTGAAGGCCGTGTCGTCGGTCAACGCGACGCAAAAGCGCGTGCTCGCCGACAAGATCGTCGCGCGCTTCGGCGAGGACCTGACCGGCCGCACGTTCGCGATCTGGGGCCTGGCATTCAAGCCGAACACCGACGACATGCGCGAGGCGCCGAGCCGCGAGCTGATCGCCGAGCTGCTGTCGCGCGGTGCGCGCATCGCCGCCTACGATCCGGTCGCGCAGCAGGAAGCGCGCCGCGTGCTGGCGCTCGATCTCGCCGATCACCCGAGCTGGCTCGAACGCCTCACCTTCGTCGACGACGAGGCTCAGGCCGCACGCGATGCCGACGCGCTCGTGATCGTCACCGAATGGAAGGCGTTCAAGAGCCCGGATTTCATCGCGCTCGGCCGGCAGTGGAAGTCGCCGGTGATCTTCGACGGCCGCAATCTGTATGAGCCGGAAGCGATGAGCGAGCAGGGTATCGAATACCACCCGATCGGCCGCCCAGGCTCGCGTCAGGCCGTCGCCGCCCGCGTGTCGGGCGCCGCGCGCGCGAACGCGTAACCCGCGCGTCACCGTTCCCCGTTACCCGAATCGAGACGCCATGTTCCGCAACATCCTGATCGTCTGTCACGCGAACGTCTGCCGCAGCCCGGCAGCGGAAATGCTGTTCAAGTCGCACACCGCGTCGCGCGGCGGCCCGCGCGCGACGTTCCACTCCGCGGGCGTGCGCGCGAACGATGGCGACGGCATCGATCCGGTGATGCGGCAACTGCTCGCCGAGCGCGGCGTCGATGCGACGACGCACCGGTCGCGTCGGCTGTCGCGCCGGCTCGTGCGCGACGCCGACCTGATTCTCGTGAGCGAGCGCGGACAGATCGCGGCCGTCGAATCGGTCGATCCGTTCGCGCGCGGCAAGGTTCACCTGCTTGGAAAGTGGGAGGACGCCGAGATCGCGGATCCGCATGGCGGCCCCGAGGCCGACTATCGCGAGAGCTACTCATTGATCGAACGTCTGGTTCAAGGATGGCTGCAAAAACTATGCTGAAACGTCCCATGCGCCCGCTGGCGCTTGCCGTCGCGATGACGACATTCCTGTCGGCCTGCGCGACCGCGCCCGGCAACTATCTCGATTCGTCGAACCTGAAGGACGAAGGCCGCCAAGGGCAGGCCGAAACCTATCCGGTTCATTACATCGACGCCAAGCTGGTGATGGATCAGCTGCAGAAGCAGCAGGTCGAGCACCCGCTGCCGCCGGGCCGTTACACCGATCCGTCGCAGTACGTCTACCGCGTCGGCCCGCAGGACATCCTCGGCGTCACGGTGTGGGATCACCCCGAACTGACGACGCCGCAGGGCCAGTCGTTCTCGAGCGGCGGCAACACGACGCAGACGGTCGCGGGCGCGCTCCAGCAGCCGTATACGACCGCGCTGCCGGGTCAGGCCGATCCGTATGGCCAGACCGTGTCGGCCGACGGCACGATCTTCTTCCCGTTCGTCGGCCGCATTCACGTGGCGGGCAAGACGGTCGCGCAGATCCGCGAGCAGATGGCGTCCACCCTTGCGCGCTATGTGAAGAATCCGCAGCTCGACGTGCGCGTGCTGTCGTTCCGCAGCCAGAAGGTGCAGGTGACGGGCGAGGTGAAGCAGCCGGGCCCGCTCGCGGTGAGCGACGTGCCGCTGACGCTGGTCGACGCGATCTCGCGCTCGGGCGGCTCGACCAACGAGGCCGACCTGCAGCGCGTGCGCCTGACGCGCGACGGCAAGCTCTACACGCTCGACGCGAACGGCGTGCTCGATCGCGGCGAAGTGAAGCAGAACGTGATGCTGCAGCCGGGCGACATCATCAATGTGCCGGACCGCAGCGACAGCCGCGTGTTCATCATGGGCGAGGTCAAGACGCCGGTCACCGTGCCGATGCTCAAGGGCAGGCTGACCCTCGCCGATGCGCTGACGTCCGGCGGCGGCATCCTCGACACCGATGCGAACCCGCGCAAGATCTACGTGATGCGCGGGATGCATGACAACCCGACGAAGCCGGAAGTGTTCCGTCTCGACATGACGCAGCCGGATGCGCTGATGCTGTCGAGCCGCTTCCCGCTCCAGCCGCTCGACGTCGTCTACGTCAGCACGGCCGGCTCGGTGCAGTTCAACCGTGTGCTGCAGCAGGTGTTGCCGACGATCCAGACGATCTTCTTCATGCGGCAAATCACGCGCTGATAGCCCGCCGGGGTGGCACCTGCCCCCCGGCACCACTCAAGCGGGAATGAATGGTGAACACGCAAGCGAAACACACCTACGCGGGTCTGACCGCGAAAACCGAGGAAGAGGACGTCGTCCTCGGCCAGTTGCTCCAGGTGATCATGGACGACATCTGGCTCCTGCTCGGCATCGCGGTGACCGTCATCGCGCTCGCCGGCCTGTACTGCTTCGTCGCGAAGCCGGTCTATCAGGCCGACGTGCACGTGCGGGTCGAGGGCAACGACAATACGTCGCAGGCGCTCACGCAGACGCAGACGGGTGCATCGATCAACAGCGGCCCGCAGCAGGCACCGACCGATGCGGAAATCGAGATCATCAAGAGCCGCGGCGTCGTCGCGCCGGTCGTCGAGCAGTTCAAGCTGAACTTCTCGGTCGTGCCGAAGACGATGCCGGGGATCGGCAGCCTGGCCGCGCGCATCGCGACGCCGGGCGAGCCGTCGCGCGCGTGGTTCGGCCTGCGGTCGTACGCGTGGGGCGGCGAAGTCGCCGATATCGACTCGATCAACGTCGTGCCGGAGCTCGAAGGCAAGAAGATGACGCTGACGGCCGGCCCGGACGGCACCTACACGGTGGTCGACCAGAACGGCCGCCGCCTGCTGTCGGGCCGGGTCGGCGAATCGGAGCAGGGCGGCGGCGTCACGCTGCTCGTGCAGAAGCTCGTCGCGCGTCCGGGCACGCAGTTCACGGTGGTTCGCTACAACGATCTCGACGCGATCACCGGCTTCCAGTCGGGCATCCAGGTGAGCGAGCAGGGCAAGCAGACGGGCGTCGTGCAGATCTCGCTCGAAGGCAAGAATCCGGACCAGACGGCCGAGATCGCGAACGCGCTCGCGCGGTCGTACCTGAACCAGCACGTGGTCGCGAAGCAGGCCGAAGCGACCAAGATGCTCGACTTCCTGAAGGGCGAGGAACCGCGCCTGAAGGCCGACCTCGAGCGTGCGGAAGCCGCGCTGACGCAGTATCAGCGCACGTCCGGCTCGATCAACGCGAGTGACGAGGCGAAGGTCTACCTCCAGGGCAGCGTGCAGTACGAGCAGCAGATCGCCGCCCAGCGCCTGCAGCTCGCGTCGCTTGCGCAGCGCTTCACCGATTCGCACCCGATGGTAATCGCCGCGAAGCAGCAGCTCGCGGAACTGCAGGGCGAGAAGGACAAGTTCAGCAACCGCTTCCGCAGCCTGCCGGCGACCGAAGTGAAGGCCGTCCAGCTCCAGCGCGACGCGAAGGTCGCCGAGGACATCTACGTGCTGCTGCTGAACCGCGTGCAGGAACTGTCGGTGCAGAAGGCCGGCACGGGCGGCAACATCCACCTCATCGACTCGGCATTGCGCCCGGGCGACCCGATCAAGCCGAAGAAGGTGCTGATCCTGTCGGCCGCGGTGTTCCTGGGCATGATCCTCGGCACCGGCGTCGTGTTCCTGCGCCGCAACCTGTTCCAGGGCATCGAGGATCCGGACCGCGTCGAGCGGACGTTCAACCTGCCGCTGTACGGGCTGGTGCCGCAAAGCGCCGAGCAGGTGAAGCTCGACGCAATGGCCGAGAAGGGCGGCGGCCGTGCGCGGCCGATCCTCGCGAGCCTGCGCCCGAAGGACCTGAGCGTCGAAAGCATGCGCAGCCTGCGCACCGCGATGCAGTTCGCGATGATGGACGCGAAGAACCGCGTGATCGTGCTGACCGGCCCGACGCCGGGTATCGGCAAGAGCTTCCTGACGGTCAACCTCGCGGTGCTGCTCGCGCATTCGGGCAAGCGCGTGCTGCTGATCGACGCCGACATGCGCCGCGGGATGCTCGACCGCTACTTCGGCCTCACCGCCCAGCCGGGCCTGTCGGAGCTGCTGAGCGATCAGTCGCCGCTCGAGGACGCGATCCGCGAGACGCCGGTGCAGGGCCTGTCGTTCATCTCGGCCGGCACGCGCCCGCCGAACCCGTCGGAGCTGCTGATGTCGACGCGTCTGCCGCAATACCTCGAAGGGCTCGGCAAGCGCTACGACATCGTGCTGATCGACTCGCCGCCGGTGCTGGCGGTGACCGACGCGACCATCATCGGCCGCATGGCCGGCGCGACCTTCCTGGTGCTGCGCTCGGGCATGCATACCGAAGGCGAGATCGCCGACGCGATCAAGCGCCTGCGTACCGCGGGCGTCGATCTGGAAGGCGGGATCTTCAACGGCGTGCCGCCGAAGGCGCGCGGCTACGGCCGCGGCTATGCGGCCGTCCACGAATACCTGAGCGCCTGACCGCATTGCACGAAACCGGGCCGGCGCGCATCGCGCCGCCCGGCCGAATGGAGAATCCTCGATGAAAATTTCCGTGCTCGTTCCGACCTTTCGGCGTCCCGCCGACCTCGCGCGCTGCCTGCTGGCGCTGCAGCGCCAGCAGCGGCTGCCCGACGAGGTGATCGTCGTCGCGCGCCCGGAGGACGATGCCACGCACGAGCGCCTCGCCGATCCGTCGGTCGGCGGCGCGCTGCCGCTGCGGATCGTGCCGGTCGACGTGCCGGGGCAGGTCGCCGCGCTGAACAAGGGGCTCGACTCGGCGAACGGCGACATCGTCGCGATCACCGACGACGATGCGGCGCCGCGCGCCGACTGGCTCGCGCGCATCGAAGCCGTGTTCCTGGCCGATCCGCGCGTCGGTGCGGTCGGCGGCCGCGACTGGGTGCACGAGAAAGGCCGCGTGCTCGACGAGTCGCGCGAGCTCGTCGGCCAGCTCACGGTGTCCGGCAAGATCATCGGCAACCATCACCTGGGCGTCGGCGGCGCGCGCGAAGTCGACATGCTGAAAGGCGCGAACATGAGCTACCGCCGCGCCGCGATCGAACGGCTGCGCTTCGACACGCGGCTGCGCGGCGCCGGTGCGCAGGTGCACAACGACATGGCATTCAGCATGCACGTGCAGCGCGAAGGCTGGAAGCTCGTCTACGACCCGGCGATCGCGGTCGATCATTTCCCGGCCGAGCGTTTCGACGACGACCGGCGCGATGCCGCCTCGCTGAATGCGATCAGCAACGGCGCGTACAACCTGCACCTGATCCTGCGCGAGCATCTGCCGCCGATGCGGCGCGAGCTCGCGTGGTGGTGGTGGACACTGGTCGGCACGCGCGTCTATCCGGGCTTCGCGCACGTGCTGCTGTCGCTGCATACCGCACAGCGCGAGCGCGTGCGCGAGCACTGGCGCGCGGTGCGCCGCGGCGCACGCGATGCGCGCCGCGCCAACCTTGCCCCCCATCGTGCGGCGATGCCGCCGGTGACGTCTTGAACGGGCCGCGCACGACGCATGGCCACCCCCGGAGGGCTTGATATGGTACGACCCGCTCATTTCCCTGAAGCCTGCCTGTCGGGGCATCCCACGGCACGGCGGAGGCTGACATGACTGCAACGAAGGTTCACGTCCACCTGTTTTACGGCGCCGATCCGCGGACCTACCGGAAAGGCGAGGACATCGGCTGCCTGTACGGCTATCACCACGCCGAATCCGACGAATTCCGCTTGACCTATTCGCAGGACCGACGCGAGAGCCGCGTCGCGAGCCTCGCGCGCCGTGCGCTGAAGGCGGCGCTCGGCTTCGACGTCGTGCACGCGTGGCGCAATCGCGCCGCGCTGCTGGACACCGACGTGATCTGGACGCACACCGAGCAGGAGCACCTCGCCGCGGCGCTGGTCCTGAAGCTCGCCGGCGCACGGGGCAAGCGCCCGCTGCTGCTCGCGCAGAGCGTGTGGCTGTTCGACAAGTGGAACACGTTCGGCGGCGCGCGCCGCTGGCTGTATCGCAAGCTGCTCGCCCGTGCCGACGCGCTGACGACACTCGCCCGCGACAACGCCGAGCTGTGCCGCCGCTATCTCGGGCGCGACGCGGAGTTCGTCTACTACGGGCTGAACACGCAGGATTTCCCGCCGGTCGAGCCGCAGCAGTGGCAGCCGAACCGGCCGCTGCGGATCGCCGCGATCGGCAACGACCGCGACCGCGACTGGCGCACCTTCCTCGCCGCGTTCGGCGGCGACGAGCGCTACGACGTGCGGCTCGCGACGCGCCGCCGCGTGCCGCGCGAGTGGCATGCGCCGAACGTGAAGATCGGCTCGGCATCGGGCCTCGCGAAGCAGCACGAGCTGTACGCATGGGCCGACGTGATCGTCGTGCCGCTGCGGCCGAACTTCCACGCGTCGGGCATCACCGTGATGCTCGAGGCGGCGGCGGTCGGCAAGCCGATGATCGTGTCCGACGTCGGCGGGCTCAGCGACTACTTCCCGCACGACACGGCCGCCTACGTGCAGGCGTTCGATGCCCAGGCGATGCGCCAGGCTGCCGACCGCTTCGTGGCCGATCCGGTCGCCGCGCTCGAGTGCGCGCGCGCCGCGGCCGCGTGCCTGCGCGAGCGCGACCTGACCACGCAGGCGTTTGCCGAACAGCACGTGCGGATCACGCGCGACATGCTGCGCCGGCGTCGCACGCCGGCGGCCGCCGGCCTCGCGATGCCGCTCGCGGATTCGCGTCCTTCGTCGCGGTGAGAGCGGATCGATGAGCACGATTGCCGCCGAACGCGAACCGTCGCGCAACCGCAGCTGGCTACCCGAGCGGAAGCACTGGGTCGGGCAGGCCGGGCTGTGGACGTTTACCGCCGCGCTGATCGCCATTCACCAGGGCAAGGTGCTGACGCTCGCGTTTCCGGTGCTGGCCATCGCGGTCGGCATCTGGTTGTATTTCAAGAGCCCCGCGCGCTACGTCGGCTTCATGTGGTGGGTGTGGTTCCTGAGCCCCGAGGTGCGGCGCCTGGCCGACTGGTCGAAGGGCGCGTTCACGCCGACCAGCCTGATCCAGGTCGCGCCGCTCGCGGTGACGATGATCGCCGCGTTCGGATTGATCAGGCATTACCGCGTGCTCGCGCAGCGGCGCGGGATTCCCGTGCTGCTGATGCTGTTCGGGCTGGCGTACGCGTATCTGGTCGGCATCGTGTCGAGCGGCGTGATGGCCGCGACCTACGACCTCGCGAACTGGGTGTACCCGGTGCTGATCGGCTTTCACATCATGGTGAACTCCCGCGACTATCCCGAGTACCGCGACGTGCTGCTGTCCACGTTCATGTGGGGCGCGGCCGTGATGGGCGTGTACGGGGTCGTGCAGTACTTCGTGATGCCGCAGTGGGACGTGCTGTGGATGATCGGGTCGAACATGGGTTCGCAGGGCGAGCCGGTGCCGTACGGCGTCCGCGTATTCAGCACGATGAACTCGTCGGGACCGTTCGCGTTCGCGATCATGGGCGCGCTGGTGTTCGTGTTCGCGGCGCCGCAGAAGGTCCGCTGGTTCGCGGGTGCCGCCGGCTTCGTGTCGTTCGCGCTGTGTCTCGTGCGCTCGACCTGGGGCGGCTGGGTGATCGCGCTCGCGATCCAGCTCCTGCAGTCGAGCAACCGCGTGCGGATGCGGATCCTGATCAGCGGCGTCGTGCTGGTCGGGCTGTGCGTGCCGCTCCTGACCGTCGGCCCGGTGGCCGACCGGCTCGGCGCGCGTCTGCAGTCGATTACGAACCTGAAGGACGACCGCAGCTACGACGACCGCAACAAGTTCTACGCGACCTTCGCGCAAACGGCGTTCACCGACGTCGCCGGCGAAGGGATGGGCGCGACCGGCGCATCCACCAAGCTGTCGAGCGACAGCGGCGAGCTCGGCAAGTACGGCAGCTTCGACAGCGGCGTGATGAACGTGCCGTTCGTGCTCGGCTGGCCCGGCACGCTGTTGTACCTGGCGGGTGTCGTGATGCTGCTCGGCCGCACGCTGCGCGCGGCGTTCAAGCTGCGCAAGGACAAGTTCGTCGGCGCATGCCTGAGCCTGTGCCTGTCGGTGTTCGCGATGCTCGTGTTCACGAACTCGCTGATCGGCACGGGCGGCCTGCTGCTGTTCACGGCCATTTTTTCAATACTATCCGCGGCGCACTGGCAGAAGGCGCAGCGCCTGCTGGCCGCCGCGCAATCACGGGGAGGCGACCATTGAGAATCGCGATCGTCACGCACGTCGTGCGACATAACGACGGCCAGGGCCGCGTCAATTACGAAATCGCGCGCGCGGCGCTGGCCGAGAACTACGAGGTCACGCTGGTCGCGTCGCATGTCGCGCCCGAGCTGCTGGCCGACCCGCGCGTGCGCTGGGTGCCGGTGAAGGTCGGTCGCTTCTGGCCGTCGAATCTCGTCAAGCAGCAGGTGTTCGCGCTGAAGAGCGCGTGGTGGCTGCGCGCGCATCGCGGCGAGTACGACGTGCTGCACGTGAACGGCTTCATCTCGTGGATCCGCGCCGACGTGAATACCGCGCACTTCGTGCATGGCGGCTGGTTCAAGAGCCCGTACTACCCGTTCGGGCTGACGAAGGGCATGTGGTCGGCCTACCAGTATGTCTATACGCGCGTGAACACCGCGCTGGAACGCTGGGCGTACCGGCGTTCGCGCGCGATCACGGCCGTGTCGCAGAAGGTGGCCGACGAGATCGCCGGGCTCGGCATCGACAGCCGCAAGATCAGCGTGATCTACAACGGCGTCGACGGCAGTGCCTTCGCGGGCGCGCAGGCCGATCGCGCGGCGTTCAAGCTGCCGGACGACGCGTTCCTGCTGCTGTTCGTCGGCGACCTGCGCACGCCGCGCAAGAACCTCGGCACCGTGCTGAAGGCGCTGACGAAGCTGCCGGCCAACGTTCATCTCGCGGTGGCCGGCTATCTGCCCGGCAGCCCGTATCCGGACGAGGCGCGCGCGCTCGGCATCGATTCGCGCGTGCATTTCCTCGGTCTCGTGAAGAACATGCCGACGCTGATGAGCTCGGTCGACGCGTACGTGTTTCCGTCGCGCTACGAGGCGATGAGCCTGTCGCTGCTGGAGGCGATGGCGGCCGGGCTGCCGGTCGTCACCGCACGAACGGCGGGTGGCGCGGAAATCATCACGCGCGAGTGCGGGATCGTGCTCGAGGATCCGGACGATCCGGCGGCGCTCGCGCAGGCGATCGGTTCGCTCGCGGCGTCGCGCGACACCTGCCGCGCGATGGGCGACGCGGCCCGCGAATTGATGACCCGTTTCGGCTGGGCCCATATGGGCGCCCAGTACGTCGCGCTCTACCGGCGCATCGGCCAACCCACGCAGCCGTCCGCCTTCGAGCGGGTCGAGCATGCGGTCACGCAGGAGCAATCGTGATGTCCCAATCTTCCCGGCCGATCAAATCGTTGCAGATCGGCATGCACTGGTTCCCCGAACGTGCGGGCGGCCTCGACCGGATGTACTACTCGCTCGTCGGCGCGCTGCCCGGTGCGGGCGTCGAGGTGCGCGGGCTCGTCGCCGGCTCGCCGAAGGTCGCCGACGACACGGGCGGCGCGATCCAGGGCTTCGGGCCCGCGTCGCAGCCGCTCGCGCGCCGCATGCTCGCCGCGCGCCGCGCGTTGCGCGACGAGATTCGCAGCGAGCGGCCGGACGTGATTTCGTCGCACTTCGCGCTGTACACGTTCCCGGGCCTCGACGTGACGCGCGGGATTCCGCAGGTGTCGCACTTCCAGGGGCCGTGGGCCGACGAAAGCCAGGTCGAGGGTGCCGCGTCGCTCGGGCAGCGCGCGAAGCGCTATCTCGAACAGGCCGTCTATACGCGCTCGTCGCGGCTGATCGTGCTGTCGCAGGCATTCGGCCAGATCCTGACGAACCGCTACGGGATCGAACCGTCGCGCGTGCGCGTGATTCCCGGCTGTGTCGATACCGCGCAGTTCGACACGCCGCTCACGCCCAGCGAGGCGCGGCACAAGCTGCAACTGCCGCAGGACCGGCCGATCGTGCTGGCCGTGCGCCGGCTCGTGCGGCGCATGGGGCTGGAGGATCTGATCGACGCGATCGGCCTCGTCAAGCAACGGCACCCGGACGTGCTGCTGCTGATCGCCGGCAAGGGCAAGATCGGCGAGGAATTGCAGCAGCGCATCGATGCGGCGGGGCTGCAGGACAACGTGAAGTTGCTCGGCTTCGTGCCGGACAACCATCTCGCGGCGCTGTACCGCGCGGCAACGGTCAGTGTCGTGCCGACGGTCGCGCTCGAAGGCTTCGGGCTGATCACCGTCGAATCGCTCGCGTCCGGCACGCCGGTGCTGGTCACACCGGTCGGCGGGTTGCCCGAGGCGGTCGCTGGGCTGTCCGACGATCTCGTGCTGCCGTCGACCGGTGCGGATGCGATCGCGGAAGGGCTCGGCGCGGCGCTGTCGGGCGCGATCACGCTGCCGGACGAAGCCGCGTGCAAGCGCTATGCACGCGAACACTTCGACAACGCGGTGATCGCGCGGCGCGTCGCCGGCGTGTACGAGGAGGCGATCCAGGCGGCGGGGTAAGCGAATGCAGTGCGCTGCCGCCGGATTTGGAGCGGCGCACGCGCAGGCGTCCGGTTCGCGAGCCGGACGCCTGCGCTGGACGCCTGCGCCGGACACCCAAGCCGGACACCCAAGCCGGACACCCAAGCCGGCTCGCCCAATTCGGACGAGCCGGCTTTTTGTCGTTTGCTGCCGGACTCGCCGTGATTCGCACGCCGTTTTCGACAGGCTTCATGCACGCCGGAGCGTCACGGCCCAAACGGCGAGCGCGACGACGCTGACCGCCGCACCGAGCCCGCAGACGCCGATCCATCCGGCGTGCGCATACATCATCGTCGACGCAATCGCGCCGAGCCCACTCCCGACCGAATAGAACAGCATGTAGCAGCCGACGAGGCGGGCATGCGCGTCGGGCCGCGCGCCGAGGATCATGCTCTGGTTCACGACGTGGACGGCCTGCCCGCCGACGTCGAGCAGCACGATGCCGACGACCAGCAGCGCGATTGACGTGCCGCCGAACGCGAGCGGCAGCCACGAGAGCGCGAGCAGCGCCAGCGCGGCGCCGGTCGTCGCTTCGCCGAGCCCGCGATCCGCGAGCCGGCCCGCGCGCGCGGCGGCGGCCGCGCCCAGTGCGCCGACGAGCCCGAATGCGCCGATCTGCGTATGCGACATCGCATGCGGCGGCGCGCTCAACGGCAGGACGAGCGCGCTCCAGAAGATGCTGAACGCCGCGAACATCAGCAGCGCGATCGCCCCGCGCACGCGCAGCACGCGCTCGGTGCGCAGCAGCGTGGCCATCGACCCGAGCAGCGCCGCATAGCCGAGGCGTTCCCGCGGCGCATCGGCATCGGGCAACAGCCGCGCCAGCGCGACGAGCATCGCGATCGCGAGCGCGCCCGACACCAGATAAACCGCACGCCAGCCGGCGATGTCCGTGACGACACCCGCGAGCGAGCGCGCTGCCAGCAGGCCGATCACGACGCCGCCCTGTGCCGCGCCGACCACGCGGCCGCGCTCGCCGGCACCCGCAAGCGCGGCCGAGCAGGCGATCAGCCCTTGCGTCATCGCGGTGCCGAGCAGCCCGACCGCGACCATGCCCGCGAGCAACGCGATGCGCGTCGACGATGCGGCCACGCCGATGCATGCCGCCGTCAGCAGCAGGAGCTGAACGGTGATCAGGCGCTTGCGGTTCAGCAGGTCGCCGAGCGGCACGACGAACAGCAGCGCGAGCGCGCAGCCGAGCTGCGTCGCGGTGATCACGCCGCCGACCGCCGCCTGCGATACGCCGAAGTCGCGGGCGATCGAATCGAGCAGCGGTTGCGCGTAGTACACGTTCGCGACGCTCGCGGCGCAGCAGACAGCCAGCAGCGCGACGCGCGCCGTGGATACGCGTGTGTCATCGGCCGGGCGAGCGGCACGCGATGCCGCATTCGACGCGACGGTTCCTGAACGACAAGACGATTCCATCGGTTGCCTCACGCAAGTAGTTGCAATTTGAAACTGGTATGAGTGTAGGAAAAGTAGTTTTAAAATGCAACCTCATGAGGCGGCGGGCGACGGGCCCGCGCACGGATGGCCGGCGGCCCGGGCGGGCGGCCGGCGCGACAGCGGAGAGCAATATGGCCAGGCAGAAAAGTCTTGCGGATTCGCCGTGCCCGGTGGCGCGGGCGACCGATATCGTCGGCGATCGCTGGGCGTTGCTGATCGTGCGCGACGCGTTCGACGGCGTGCGCCGGTTCGGCGATTTCCGCGCGAGCCTCGGCGTCGCGAGCAACATCCTGTCGGACCGGCTCAGGATGCTGGTGGAGGCCGGCGTGTTCGAAGTCGTGCCCGCGTCGGACGGCAGCGCGTATCAGGAATACGCGTTGACGAAGAAGGGCGAGGGGCTGTTTCCGGTGATCGTGATGCTGCGGCAGTGGGGCGAGGCGAACCTGTTCGCGCGCGGCGAGCCGCATTCGGTGCTGGTCGAGCGCAAGACGGGCCGCGCGATCCGCAAGCTCGCGCTGCGGCACGACGACGGCCGGCCGCTGAAGGCGGCGGAGACGGTCGTGCGAAAGGTGGGTGATGACGAGGGTGGGGCGCGGGGGTGAAGGCCGGCCGTACCGTTCAATCGACGGACGACGCCGCCTGACACGCGGCCGATACACCGCGATGCGCATCCGGCCTGACCAGCGTCGCGAGCAACCCCGCTGCGACGAGTAGCGCCGACCGACGCGAGCAGCAGCGTCAGCGGCGTCAATGCATCGATGAAATGCAGCGATCCGCAGCCGAACGCGGCGACGGTTCGTGCGGCCGCGAGCATCGGCATCGTCGGCGAGCCGCGCACGCAGCGCGGCGATGCGCGGGAACGCATCGCGCTCGAATACCGCGTGATAGTCGGCCCAGCGCGCGATCCCGGAGAAGTACGCGTCGTGCGCCCGAGGTTTCAGGAAGGCATGATGCGTCGATACGGTCGCCGGCTGCGATCCAATGCGATCGATTTACGCATGAAAAAAGGCGGCTTCGCACCAGGCGACCGCGTTACGGCAGGCAGGGATCGTCCGGCGGAATCGCTCAGTGCCGTTCGCCGCGCCAGCGCCCCGGCGCGACGCCGAAGCGCTTCGTGAACGCGTGCGTGAAGGTGCTCTGGTCGGCGAAGCCGACCATGCCTGCGATGTCGACGAGCGGATGGCGACCGTCGGCGAGCAGCACGACGGCGGCGTCGAGCCGCAGCCGCTGCAGGTAACGATGCGGGGTTTCGCCGAACGCTTCGACGAACAATTGATGAAACCGGCGCATGCCGTAGCCGCAGTGCGCGGCGAGATCGGCGATGCGCAACGGCTCCGCGAGCCGGGCGCGCAGCCAGCGGTCGATGCGCGCGAAATCGAGGCCCGCCGCAGGCGCGGCGAGGCCGGTGTCGCCGAGCAGCGCGTCGCACAGACGCGCGGCGGCCTGCCACTGGAAGCGATGGGCGTGCCGCGCGTCGCCGGCCGGCCCGTCGAGTTGCGCGGCGGCCGCCGCGACCTGCGCGACGAGCGAGGTCAGCGCCGGGTCGATCGATACCGCACGCGCGCTGTCGAACAGCCGCTGCGGCACCGCGAGCGACGCGGCGGGCAGGTCGAGCACGAGCTGGCGATTGTCGCCGAGGCCCGCGTAATCATGGCGCGCGCCGGCCGGAATCAGCCAGGCCGCGTGCCGGTCGATGCGCTGGCCGACGCCGTCCACCGCCATCACCATCGCGCCGTCGACGCCGAGCACGACCTGGTGAAAGTCGTGCACGTCGGACGCTTCGCACGTGTCGTAACGGCGCAGCGCGATGGCGGGTGACGGGATGCGTTCCATCGGAGGGAGTCGGCCGGCGTCTTCGTCAGACGTCGAGCAGTTCGACTTCGAACACGAGCGTCGCGTTCGGCGGGATCACGCCGCCTGCGCCGCGCGGGCCGTAGGCGAGTTGCGGCGGGATCGTCAGGCGACGCACGCCGCCGACCTTCATGCCCTGCACGCCTTCGTCCCAGCCCTTGATGACCATGCCGCCGCCGAGCACGAACGCGAACGGGTCGTTGCGGTCCTTGCTCGAGTCGAATTTCTGACCGTCGGTCAGCCAGCCCGTGTAGTGGACGCTGACGGTCTGGCCGGCTTGCGCTTCCGCGCCGGTGCCTTCGGTCAGCTCTTCGATTTTGAGGCCCGATGCGGTCGTGGTGACAGACATGACTTCTCCTGAAAGGGGTTGGGTAAAACCGCTATTGTAGGCGAGCGCGCAGCGGGCCGCCCTGCATGGCGAAGGCCCGGCCGCGCGTCGATCGCGGCTCGCCGGCGGGTCGGCCGCGCATCTGGCGAGAAACGCGAATGGAACGCGCGTTTGAATTTTCCGCGAACCGGATCGCCACGGTTGAACCGTGCGAACGGCGCGCGCGTATGAATCGGTGCGACCCGGCCGCTCGGCGTTGCGTCGAATACTGTCGCGCCGCTCCGCGAGACGCCCGTCGCATGGGGCTTTCAAGCCGATTACGGTTCGTGCGGTGGGCGCCCGCCTGCCGGTCGCGCGCCGCTGGGCGCGTTCGAATCGCAGCACGCGCAAACGCCGTTCGAACGTCGTTTTTTTTCGCGCTGCCGAGCGCCCCCTGTTTGGAAGCGCGCGTCTACCGCGCGGCTTGCGCGCGGCGTCGCCTGGAGCCTATCTTTACAGTTATCGATGTCAAGATTTCAGCGTTGCGCGATGCGCCGCGGGGCCCGCGCCGGCAAGGCCGCAACGGCTGCCGGGCCGCCTGAAAACAAGGAGAACCACGAACATGAAGTCAGCCGCTTCCGCCACCGCAGCCGAGGTGATGCCGGTGCGCCGCGACCTGCGCTTCGACCTGCCGGTCGAACGCGTGAAGGACTGGCACGGGCTCGGCCCGCACGTGACCCACTTCTTCAATGCGCTGTCGCTGCTGTTTCCGGCTGGCGAACGCTTTTTCATGGATTCGGTGCGCAACTATCGCGACCGGATCGACGATCCCGTGCTGAAGCGCCAGGTGCTCGGTTTCATCGGCCAGGAGGCGATGCATACGCGTGAGCACGTCGAATACAACGAGCTGATGCAGGCGAACCGGCTGCCCGCGCGCAAGCTCGACAAGCGCGTGTGGACGGTGCTCGGCTTCGCGAAGCGCGTGCTGCCGCATTCGGTTCAGCTCGCGCATACGGTGGCGGCGGAGCACTACACGGCGATGCTCGCGGACTGGATCCTGCGCGACCCGACGCGTCTTGCCGGCTCGGTCGAAGGCTACCGGCAGATGTGGGTATGGCATGCGCTGGAGGAAACCGAGCACAAGGCCGTGTCCTACGACGTGTGGAACGCCGTGATGAAACCGGGTCTGCGCCGCTACCTGATCCGCGTCGGCGTGTACCTGCTGACGACGCTGACGTTCTGGCCGACCGTGTTCCTGATCCACGTGACGCTGTTGTCGCGCGATCGCGACATCCGGCATCGCGTGCGCGGCATGCTGCGCATCATCGCATTCCTGTACGGGCCGCGCCGCGGGCTGTTTCCGCGCATCGCGGGGGAGTGGCTGAGCTTTTTGCGGCCCGGCTTCCATCCGTGGGACCAGGACAACCGCCATCACCTCCTACGCGTCGACGGGCTCGTCGCCGCGTACGGCGAACACGCTGACGCAGCGGCCGGCCGCGGCCGCGCGCCCGCACCGCTCGCATCGGGGCGCTGAACCGCCCGCCGCGCGATGCGGCGCGTGTTGCGTTCGTGCATCAACCCCGTTTAATTGACGATTGACCGGCATCAAGCGGAAACGATTGCGCGCGCGTGCGTCGGGACGGCCGACCAGCCAGGTCGGCGCATGCGGCCGGTCCGATTCCGCATGCCCGGCATCGCATGCCGACCCGGCGCGCCAGCACCGGCGCGGTTTCGCGCGTTCGCCATCCGTGCGGCCTTCGTTCGCGCCCACCGCGCCACCGGGAAAACACCCATCTAGCCGCGCGTCGGCGGCATCGATATACCGTTCATGAAAGGATTCGTTCGGCGCACGATTATTGCCCGGGGGGATTTTATTCGTACGGAAATACGGCCAATATGTCGGTTCGATCGAGGTCCTTCGTACGCGCAGTGAGCCGGCGCACGATACCAACGCCAAGCGGGGAATAACGATGGTTGCAAGGTCACCCGACGCAAACGGGACGGCGGCGCCCGAGATGCCGCTCGTATCCGTTACCGCCCCCGAGGCCGGACGCAAGCTATTCGTGATCATGCGTTCGCCGGATGAGCCGTTGCTGGCGCAACTGCGCGGGCTCGGCTGGGATATCTCGGTCGCGAAGACGGCCGGCGCCGCGCAGAACATGACATCCGGCGTGAACGTCGCCGCCGGGCTCGTCGATTTCTCGGGCTTCACGTCGCGCGACTATCCCGCGCTGAAGGCGTGCCTGAGCCAGGCGGCGATCGGCTGGATTTCCGTCGCGCAGGCCGGTGTCACGATCAGCCCTGCCGTGCGCGAACTGATCCGCAGCTACTGTTTCGATTACGTGACACTGCCGTTGCCGCACGAATGGATTTCGCACGTGCTCGGCCATGCACGCGGAATGGCCGCGCTCGATCGCGTCGACGGCGCGGCCTACGCGGCGTCGATCGGCGAGCACGGGATGATCGGCAACTGCGAAGCGATGCAACAGTTGTTCAGCACGATTCGCAAGGTCGCGAAAACCGACGCGAGCGTGTTCATCTCCGGCGAGTCGGGCACCGGCAAGGAGCTGACGGCGCTCGCGATCCACGAGCGCTCGGCGCGCGGCAAGGGCCCGTTCGTCGCGATCAACTGCGGCGCGATTCCGCATCACCTGCTGCAGTCGGAACTGTTCGGCTACGAGCGCGGCGCATTCACCGGGGCGAACCAGCGGCGCGCGGGCCGGATCGAATCCGCGAACGGCGGCACGCTGTTTCTCGACGAAATCGGCGACATGCCGGTCGAAAGCCAGGCGAGCCTGCTGCGCTTCCTGCAGGAAGGGAAGATCGAGCGGCTCGGCGGGCAGGAATCGATTTCGGTCGATGTGCGGATCATCTCGGCGACGCACGTGGATCTCGACGGCGCGGTCGAAGCTGCACGCTTTCGCGCGGACCTCTATCACCGGCTCTGCGTGCTGCGCATTCACGAGCCGCCGCTGCGCGCGCGTGGCAAGGATATCGACATCCTCGCGCATTACGTGCTGCAGAAATACAAGGCCGACAGCGGCCGCAAGATCAGCGGCTTCACGTCGGCCGCGCTCGACGCGATGCGCCGCTACGAGTGGCCCGGCAACGTGCGCGAGCTGATCAACCGGGTGCGCCGCGCGATCGTGATGGCCGAGAGCCGGCTGCTGACGCCGAACGATCTCGGGCTCGAGACGCCGGGCGAAACGGAGCCCGTGACGCTCGAACAGGCGCGTTCGCTCGCCGAGCGTACCGCGATCGAGAACGCGCTGCTGCGCAACGATCACCGGATCAACAAGGCCGCCGCCGAACTCGGCATCTCGCGCGTGACGCTCTACCGGATGATGATCGAGCACGGGCTCAACGACCACGACAACAACGGCGACGGCGGGAAGGACGGTTCGTCGCCCGGCGACGCCGACCACCAGCGCGTCGGCTGAACGGCGGCGGGGAAGCGTTCCCGGCCGGCCAGTGCGGGCGTCCGGCGGCATGTAAAGGGCGTGAAACGTTTCCTGTCGGCAGCCGCGCGCATAGACCCGGCAAATGCGGGCGGCGGCATGCCGAGCGCGCCGGGAAAACTTTCCGGATCGTCCGCGCGCCTTGTCCGGCAAGGCGCTGCCGCGGCGCAGCCGCGGCCGCCCGCGCGCGACATGTTTCAGTTTCGCAACTTCCTGCGTGTCCCGCCCGATCCGGCCGCGGGCTTGTCCGACGAAAGCCTTGTGCAGCCGGCTTCATCCGAAGCTGGCCCGCTCCTTGCGCAGATCGAGGTGCGAGAGACGACGACGTGGCGTCCGGCCGGTTCGGCAGCGAACCCTGCAAGAGCCGGCAAGGACGCGGTCCACGGGGATGACCGGCGGGACGGGCAGCACTGCCTGGTTCCGACCGGCACGGGCCGTCGTCGTCGGATCGTCGGAGCACCGGCGATGTCCGGTTGCCGGCACAAGCAACGGCTCGAATACGGGGTAGAAAAATGATGAACGATCGCCAAACGCCGCGGCCGGCAAGCCGCGAACGCAATGACTCGACCCATCGCGGGTCGTCCGCGCATCTTGCTGCCGGCCGGCATGCGTCGACAGGCCACCTCAGCGCGCCCGGTGCGAGGCGGATTCGGCTGATACCCGGTCATCCGCGCCGGGCCGGCACTTTTTTGCTGCCCAATCCGCTCCGCAAGGGCATGTGTACCCGGGCGCCGGTACCGCTGCGCCCGCTCTTCGCGTATTGACGTCGCACGCGAGCCATCGCCCGCGCAAGTCATCGGTTTGCAATCCGAATGAAGTGCGGCAGCAGGCGGTGCGGCATGGGGCGGTAAGACACGGTTGATGAAACCGGCGCGACGGCAAACGTCAGGGAGGCGTTACCGTCCGGCGGTTGGGGGAGGGCGGTTGGGCCGCGCGCGATGGGCATCGCACCCGTCGCGCGCGACGCCGCTTTAGCCGCCGTAGATGTCGAAGTCGAAGTACTTTGACGCGAGCCGCTTGTAGGTGCCGTCCTTGACCATGTCGAGGATCGCGCGGTCGATCTTCGACTTCAGGTCGGTGTCTTCCTTGCGCAGCCCGATGCCGAGCACCTTCTCGTCGATGAGTTCGGGCCCGACGAACTGGTAGCCCGCGCCGCGCGGCGACTTCAGGAACCCGATCGCGGCCTGCACCTCGTCCTGCAGCGCGGCGTCGAGGCGGCCCGACGTGAGGTCGGCATAGACGCCGTCCTGGTTTTGGTACGACACGACGTTCGCACCTTGCTTCGCCCAGTACGCCTTCGCATACGCTTCCTGCGTCGTGCCCTGCTCGACGCCGATCGACTTGCCCTTCAGCGATTCGGCCGTCGGCAGCAGCGGCGAGCCCTTCTTCACGACGAGCCGGGTCGGCTGGTTGTAGATCTTCGTCGTGAAGCCGATCTGCTCCGCGCGCTGCGGCGTGATGGACATCGACGACAGCACCGCGTCGAACTTCTTCGCCTTCAGCGCGGGGATCATGCCGTCGAAATCGTTCTCCAGCCACACGCACTTCGCCTTCAGCCGCGCGCAGATTTCGTTGCCGAGATCGATGTCGAAGCCGACGAGCTTGCCGTCGGGCGCCTTCGATTCGAACGGTGCGTAGCTGGCGTCGGTGCCGAAGCGCAGCGTGGTCCAGTCCTTCGCGACGGCGGGACCCGCCGATACCGCGAGCAGGGCGATCGAAACGGCGGCAATCAGTCTCTTCATGATGGTTCCTTGGCGTGGTCTATCCGGTTCTGGGCGACACGGTTGGTGCCGACACGCAGCGCGTTGCGGTGCGCTGTCCGCACGGCCATTAACGCAAAAAATAAAATATTCGTCCAGAATGGACAAAAAAATATCGCCTTGTCGGGCGGCACGCCGATGTCGGGGGACGACCCTTGCAAAAATACGGAAATGGACTAATCTTGTTAGTGAATTCATTTCGAGACTAACGATCATGACACAGCCCGCCTTCGATCCGTATTCCGCCCCGCGGCAGACTTCGGTCGCGCAGATGTCGGCGGCCGGCCTGCGTGCGTTCTTCAACATCGCGCGCGACTGGGAGCTGACGATCGACGAACAGATCGTGCTGCTCGGGTCGCCCGGCCGTTCGACGTTCTTCAAGTGGAAGGCAGCGCCGGAATCGGCGCGCCTGCCGCGCGATACGCTCGAGCGGCTATCGCTGCTGCTCGGCATCTACAAGGCGCTGCAGATCCTGCTGCCGCAGCCGGCTGCGGCCGATACCTGGGTCAAGCGGCCCAACGACGCAGCGCCATTCGGCGGCAAGCGCGCGCTCGACCGGATGCTCGCCGGCAACGTCGGCGATCTGGTCGCCGTCCGGCAATATCTCGACGCGATGCGAGGTGGCTGGGCGTGACGATCCCGACCGAAGCGCAACACTGGCCCACGACCGTCGTCGACTGGGCGCCTGCCTATCGCGTGATTCCCACCCGTTTTCCCGCCATCAACCTGTTCGACCGCGTCGCGTCCGCGGAGGATTTCGACGCGCTCTATGCGCTCGAATCGCTGACCAACGACCGCATTCGCCACGAAGTCGGCACGCTCGAACTCGTGCCGCCGGCCGAGCGTCGCTACGGCCAGGGCTGGGGGCCGATCATGGCCGCGTTCACGCACCTGAATCCGCAGGGCAGCCGCTTTTCCGACGGCAGCTACGGCGTGTTCTACTGCGGACGGTCGCGTGATACGGCGATCGCCGAAACGCGCTATCACAGCGGGCTGTTCCTGGCCGCGACGAAGGAGCCGCCGATGCGCCAGCAGATGCGGCTCTACACGGTGTACGCGCAGGGCGAGGTCGCCGACGTGCGCACGTGGCCGCAGCGCAGCCCGGCGCTGCTCGATCCGCTCGATTACAGCGCGGGCCAGACGCTCGGGCGCGCGGTGCGCAATGCGGGCGGCGCGGGAATCGTCTATCCGTCGGTGCGCGACCCGCGCGGGGAATGTCTCGCGGCGTTTCGCACGACGCTGCTGCGCGACTGTCACCACGCGGCGTATCTCGAATACAACTGGACCGGTTCCGCGATCGATGCGGTGTTCGAGTTGAACCAGGTGGGCTAGCGGGGGAGGCTCGCGCGCGCACACGCGTGCGCGTGGGCCCGCCAAGCATTGCCGGCCTAGGGCAGCGGCAGCTCGCCCGCATGACGGGCGCGCGCGTCGGCCTGGGTGAGCGACCACATGCCGCCCGTGCGCGGTTCGACGATCGTCAGGCGTCCGGACGGCGCGAAAGCGCCGGTATCGATGAACCATTGCGCGCCGATGCGCTGCGGCGCGCGCACGGGCGTATGACCGGTGCAGGTCAATGACAGGCCGGCCTGCAGGGCCGGGTCGGCGAGCCCCTGGACCAGGTCGCGCCCCCACATCAGCCGCTCGCGCACGTCGTGCGAATAGCTGCCGGTGTCGAGTTCGGCGTCCGGACCGAAGAATTCCGCATGCAGCACGTTGAAGCGCGCGGCGCCGTCGCCGATCACGCGCACGAGCGGCAGCGCGTCGACGCGCGCCGCATGCGCGTGCAGCCGTTCCGGCGGCAGATCGGCGCCCCAGTCGCCGCCGATCCCGCGCCATGCATCGGGCGACAGCTTGCCGCGGGACACGAGGCTCAGCACTTCTTCGTGATTGCCGCGCACCACATGGCACCACGGGCGGTCGAGCAGCGCGAGCGCGGTTTCGGACGCGGGGCCGCGATCGACGAGATCGCCGACCGAGAACAGCCGGTCGCAAGCCGGATCGAAGCCGATATCGTGCAGCAGCGCGCGCAGCACATCCACGCAGCCATGCAGATCGCCGACGACGAAGTCGCGGCCGGCCGCGTTCGCGGGATGGTGGCAGAGGGCGGGTGTCATCCCGATATCTTAGGCGCTCACGCCCATCGCAACGACATGCCGGAATGGCGATAATCGGGGCGGTAGCCGCCGGCGCCCCGCAGCGGGCCGTTCGCGCGCCGGCCGAACCTTTCCAACCGCTTTCGGAATCACATGATGACGCTTTATCCGCAGGTATTACGCAACCGGCCGCGCATGGTCGCCGCCTTCGTCGCGGGCGTGCTGTGCGCGGTGCTGCTGCCGCTTCAGTTGCGGCCGACCGCGCGCGTGCTGATCGGCTGGGATTGCACGGTATGGCTGTATCTCGTGCTGATGTGGGTGCGCATGGTCACCGCGCATCATCACATGGTGCGCGAAGTCGCGATCCGCGAGGACGAGAACGCGACGACCGTGCTGACCGTCATCTGCCTCGCGACGGTCGCGAGCGTCGCCGCGATCGCGGTCGAGCTCGCGACCGCGAAGAGCGTCGGCTTTCGCGCGGGGCTCGGTCATTACGCGATCACGGGCGCGACGCTGTTCGGCGCGTGGTTCCTGATCCCGACGATCTTCACGCTGCACTACGCGCGGCTCTATTACGGCTCGCCGACCGGCGATCGCGCACTGCGGTTTCCCGACCGCAATCCCGAGCCCGACTACTGGGATTTCCTGTATTTCTCGTTCACGATCGCGGTCGCGTCGCAGACGGCCGACGTGTCGCTCGCGAACCGCGCCGCGCGCCGCGCGGTGCTCGCGCAGTCGATCCTGTCGTTCTACTTCAACATGGCCGTGCTCGGGCTGTCGATCAACGTCGCGGCGGGATTGCTGAGCTGACGCGGGTTACTTGAGGAGTTCGTACGGACCGCCGCGCTCGAGCGCGCGGCGGTAGGCGGGCCGCGCGTGGATCGTTTCGAGAAAGCGTGCGATCGCCGGATGCCTGGCGCCGTCGCCGCGCGCCATCGCGGCTTCGAGCGGGAAGCTCATCTGGATGTCGGCCGCGCTGAAGCTGTCGCCGACGAACCAGCCCGTGCGCTTCAATGCGTCCTCGATATGACCGAGATGCAGCGCGATCTGCGGATCGACGAAGCCCGATTGCAGCGTCGCGGCGATCTTGCGCGCGATCGGCCGCGCGAAGAACGGCATCGGCGCATGCGCGATGCGCAACGCGACGAGCTTCAGCAGCAGCGGCGGCATCGCCGACCCTTCCGCGTAGTGCAGCCAGTACGTGTAGTCGTGCCGCTCGGGCGTGCCGCTCGACGGCGCGAGGCGGCCGTTGCCGTGGCGTTCGACCAGGTACTCGACGATCACGCCCGATTCGGCGATCGCGCGGCCGTCATCGGTGACGACGGGCGACTTGCCGAGTGGATGGATCGCGCGCAGCGCGGGCGGCGCGAGCATCGTCTTCGGATCGCGCTCGTAGCGCACGATCTCGTACGGCACATCCAGTTCTTCGAGCAGCCAGAGCACGCGCTGTGAACGCGAGTTGTTCAGGTGATGGACGGTCAGCATGTCGAGGCCGGAAGAGGGGCGGGAACGACATCATACCGAGCGCGGGTGACGCCCGGCACGTCTGGCTGCCGCGCGATGGCTTCGCAAAGGTCTGGTGCCTTGCGCGACGCTTCTCACCCGTCGTTGCGCCACGTCACGCGGCGCGCCGCAGCGCGATCCACGCGCCCCAGAACAGGCTCGAGAAAAAGCGCAGCGGCGCATCGAAACCCGCATCGTCCAGCAGTTCGAACACGGCTTCCTCGGAAGCCGGCGGATCGGCGCCCTGCAGGATTTTCGCCAGTTGCGCACGCACGGCGTCGGGCGTCGCGCCCTTCATGCGCCAGCGCTGCTGCCACGCATCGAGCAGACGAGGGTGGTCCGCGTAGCGGCGATGGTTGCCCGCGATCACGAGTGGTGCGCCGGGCTTCAGGCGGCGCGCGATCGCGTCCAGCAGCGCGGCCTTCGCGGTGTCGCCGGGCACGTGATGCAGCACACCGATCAGCGTCGCGCCATCGAAGGCCGGCGCGTCGGGCAGCGCATCGATGCCGGCCTCGATGAAGTGCGTGCGAGCGGCGAAACCCGCCGCTTCGACGTTGGCGCGCGCGAGCGCGAGCATCGGCGCGGACGGGTCGACGGCCGTGAACCGCCAGCCCGGTTCGAGCGCGGCGGGCACGCAGATTTCCTGCCCCGTGCCGCCTGCACCCACGACGAGGATCCGCGCCTCGGCCGCGCCGATCGACGACGCGAGCATGCACGCGGCGAGTTCGTGGCATGCGTCGTAGCCGGCGAGCGCGATGCGGGATTGTTCGGCGTATTCGTGCGCGCGTGCCGGATCGAACTTCGCGGCGCTGGCGGGGAGTGACATGGCGGATGCCTCGGGTTCGGGCGCGGACGGGGTGTCCACGCGCACCGCATCGAGCGTAAGTGGCGGTCGGCGGCGCAACAAGGCGAGCGGCCATTCCGGTATGCGGACTACCCGACTCGGCGCGCGTCGCGCGCAAACGTTGTCGGGGTCGATTCGCATTTAAAAATGTGAGGATTCCATGCGTTTCGAACCTGAAACCGGCGCATACTTTTCTTCCCCCCTGCCTGGCCGTCGCATGCCGGGCCCCGCTGCGCCGCGCCGTGTTCGCGCGGCCATGCCGCTCGGCACGCATGAGGAGCGCATGATGTCAGATTGTTCGCACGATCCGTATGCGCAGCACTACATTCACTGCCTGCCGTCCGGCGCGCAGCCGTGCGGCGCGCTCGGCACGTCGCAGCGCACGCATTTCCGCGTGTGGGCGCCGGCCAGCATGCACGTTCAGCTCGAACTCGATACCGGTAACGGCACGACGCTCGTCCCGATGACGGCCGCCGGTCGGAACTGGTTCGAAGCGTTCGTCGAATGCGGTGCGGGCGCGCGTTATCGTTATCGGCTCGACGATGTCGTGTCGATTCCCGATCCCGCATCGCGTTCGCAACCCGACGGGCTCAACGGCCCGAGCGAGGTCATCGATCCGCGCGCGTTCACGTGGCGCAACACGTTCTGGCGCGGACGTCCGTGGGAAGACATCGCGCTGTACGCGATTCGTCCGCACGCGGTGGGCGGCTTCGACGGCGTGCGCCGCCGGCTGCCGCAGCTCGCGCGTCTCGGCGTGACCGCGCTGGAGTTGCTCGCGTCGCCGCACGACAGCCTGCCGTTCGCGCCGCTCGCGGCCGAGGGCGGCCCCAACGCGCTGAAGGCACTGATCGACGACGCGCACGGCTACGGTCTCGCGGTGCTGCTGGAGCTCGATTACGCGCGCTTCGGCAGCGGCACCGACGCGCTGCGCCATTACGCGGCGCCGTTCTTCCATACGCGCGACGATCCGCTGCAGGCGCCGCCGCTCGCGCTCGATCATCCGGAAGTCTGCGACTTCTTCTGCGACAACGCGGTGTACTGGATCAACGAATACCGTTGCGACGGGCTGCGGCTGCGCGAGGCCGACCGGATCGACACGTCGTGGCTGCGCGAGATCGCCGATCGCGTGCGCGCGGCCGTGCCGGCCGACCGGCTGATCCACCTCGTGCTCGGCAGCGAGCGTCATCCGGTGCATCTGGCCGATACCCATTTCGATGCCCAATGGAACGGTTGCGGCGAACGCGCGCTGCATCGGTTGACGGACCGCGGCGCGACCGCTCACGAAGGGATTTCGGCACATCAGTCGATCCATACGCTGGCCCGTGCATTGACCGCGGCCGGCGCGGCGTTCCAGCCGGCCGCCTCTGTCGACGGCCCCTGCGCCGAAGGGCTGGCGCTGACGTCGCTGGTGCTGTCCGACGGCGTATGGCGCGAGAGCGAGCATGGCGACCTCGAGACGCCGGGTCTCGCCGCGCTCGCGCTGTCGCTGCTGACGCCGCAGATCCCGTTGATCTTCGACGAAACCGCACGCGATGCCGACCGTGCGCATTTCGTGCAGTCGGCGCTCGCGGTACGCGCGAAGCTGATTGCGCCGCGGCTGGCCGATTGTCGGCCGCGGGACGCGCATACGTTGAAGGCGGACGGTGACGGCGATGCCGATGCGCTGGTGGCGTCATGGCGGCTCGCCGATGACGAGACGCTGACCATCGCACTGAACCTGTCGCCCGACGCGCTGCCGTTCGATGCGCCGAGAGGGCAGGTCGTGTTCGAGACGCCGGCACGCGCACGCGACCGGATCGACGACGGGGATTTGCCGCCGTATTCGCTCGTTGCGTGGCTGACGGGGGACGTCAACCACTACGCGCTCACGCACGACGTGCGCCGGATCGACGACAGCACATGGCGCGGAATGCGCGCCGATCTGAACGCGTAACGCTCGGAAGGTCGGGCGCTGGCGCGCCCGGCCGCACTCACCAGAAGCTTCGAATGCCCGCGACGCCATGCGCGCCGTGGCGGCGCGCGTCGGCGAGATGCGCGCGCGTCATGCCGCCGAGCGCGTAGACCGGCATCACGGCCTGCGCGGCCAATGCCGCGAACCGCGTCCAGCCGAGCGCCGGCGCGCCGGGATGGCTGAGCGTCGGCAACACGGGCGAGAGCGTGACGAAATCCACGCCTGCGCGCGCGGCCAGCACGAGATCCTCGGCCGCATGGCAGGCGGCCGACACGCGGCGCGTGGCCGGCAGCGGCCGCTGCGCGACGGCGCGCAGCGCGGCGCTGTCGAGGTGCCACCCCGCGCCGTCGAGCTGCATCACGCCGGCCGCGTCGATCGGCCCGTTGAGCATCAGCTGTGCGCCGGCTGCGGTGCAGCGCGCGAGCGCATCGGCGGCCAGCCGCGCGAACGCGGCCGCGTCGAACGATTTCACGCGCAACTGCACGAGCGTCTCGCCGCGCGCGAGCACGGCCGACAGCCGGTCGAGGAAGGCCTGGCAATCGGCGGCCGACGCGGACGCCGGCTCCGGCGTGATCACGTAGCAGCGCGCCAGCGTCGCGCTCATCGCGTGCGGGGAGGGCGGGAAGGGCGAGCGGCGGCCGTCATTCGTCGGCTTCCTTCACGGTCTTCGGATAGACGCGCACCAGCACGATGCGCGGTCCGTTCATCTTCTTCACGACGACGTCGAAGCGATCGAACGACACGCGCTGCCCTTCGGTCGGCAAATCGCTCAACGCCTGGATCACGAGGCCGCCGACCGATTCCGCGCGTCCTTCGTCGATGTCGATGCCGAGCGCCTGCTCGAGCGACACGACGGGCAGGCTGCCCTTGCCCATCAGCGTGCCGTCGTCGAGGCGGGTCCAGTCCGCGTCGCCCTGGCGGAACTCGTCGTGGATCTGGCCAACCAGCGCGCCGAGCAGGTTGTCGAGCGTCAGGAAACCGATCGGCTTCTCGCCCTTGTTGCCGACCAGCGCGAAGTGCGGCGCGCCCTTGCGGAAGCGGCGGAACAGTTCCAGCGCCGGCGTGTCGGGCTTCACGTACTGCACCGGGCGCACGTAGTCGGACAGGTCCTCGAGCGCCGCGCCCGCATGACGCGCGAGCAGCAGGTCCTTCAGGTGGATCAGCCCGCTCACCTGTTCGCGCGACGTATTCTCGAACAACGGATAGCGGCTGAAGCGGTGCCGCGCGACGATTTCCATGTTGTCGGGCAGCGGCAGGTCGCGGCGCAGGCCGATCATTTCATGCGCCGGCCGCATCAGGTCCGACACCGTCATCGACGAGAAATCGAGCGAATGCGCGAGCGTGTTCCACTCGTCGTTGGTGTACGTGCCGCGCGCCGGCTGGGCCGTGTTGCCCGCGGTGCTGCGGCGGCCGCGCAGGATCAGCTTCAGTTCGTCGGTCGAGTAGTGCGCATCGCCGCCGTGGTCGGCCGACAGCCCCGCGAGCCTCAGCACCGCGTTCGCGCTGCTGTTGAGCACCCAGATCGCCGGATACATCGCCCAGTAGAACGCATAGAGCGGCAGCGCGACCCACAGGCCGACCTTCTCCGACTGGCGGATCGCCATCGATTTCGGCGCGAGTTCGCCGACCACGATGTGCAGGAACGAGATCAGCGAGAACGCGAACACGAGCGAGATCAGGTGCACGATGCGTTCGGACTGCACGCCGATCAGGTCGAGCAGCGGGCCGATCAGTTCCGCGAACGCCGGCTCGCCGACCCAGCCGAGGCCGAGCGACGCGAGCGTGATGCCGAGCTGGCACGCGGACAGATACGCGTCGAGTCGACCATGCACGACGGCGAGGATGCGCCCGCGCAGGCCGTGCTTGCGGGCAAGCGTCTTGACGCGCGTCGCGCGCAGTTTGACGAGGCCGAATTCGGCTGCGACGAAAAACCCGTTCAGGGCCACCAGGAACAACGCGCCGATGAGCGCGAAGATCTGTAACAAAGAATCGCTCCAGTCATGAAAGGCCCAACAGTATAGGGCCGGAAAGGAAAATGTAATGTGTCCGACGGCCGATGGCTTACCCCGCCGCCTCGCAGGGAACCGCGAGCGACAGGGTGACGACGGCGTCGTCGGCGAACGGGGCGTGCGTGAAGGTGCCGCCGTGCGCGAGCGCGACACGCTGGCACAGCGCGAGCACCCACGCGACACGCTTCGCGTCGCGCGAGCGCAGCATCTCGCGACGTGCGAACGCGTCGAAGGCGTGCGGCAGCGCCGGATCGGCGAGCGCATCGGCGTTCACGCGGCAGGTCACATGCGCGACGCACTGCGCGCCGTCGCGCGTGCACGCGAACGTCACGCGGTTGCCGGCGGCACTGGCTTCGACGGCCGTCGTCAGCATCGTCCAGAGCGCCTGTGCGAGGCGTTCGCGATCGGCGCTCAGTGACGGCTCGCCGTCGGGCAGCGTCGCATCGATGCTCACCTGCCGGGCGTCGGCGAGCGCGAAACGCACCAGCGCGAGCGTGTCGTCGAGCAGCGGGCGCAGCGCGAACGGCTGCGCGGTGATCGCGAGCGTACGTGTTTCCGCGCGCGGTGCGTCGAGCACGTCGTCGATCAGTGCAACCTGCTGATCGATCCCCGTACGGATGCCAGCGAGCGCGCGCTGCAGGTTCGGGTCGGCGCTCGCGAGCTGGCGCTCGAGCACATACGCCCAGCTGTGCATTGCGTTCAGCGGGCTGCGCAGGTCGTGCGATGCGGTGGAAAGCGCCTGGTCGCGCAGGAACAGCGCGGCCTCGGCGGCATAGTGCGCTGCGCGTTCGCGCAGCAGGTCGGCGGCGGGATCGACGGGAATGGACGTCACGGAGCTGGTATGTTGGATGCGGTTGGCATGAAAAACACGCGAATCGTCATTATAGGGATCGCGCGTGTCACGCCGGCAGCGCGTCCTCGTCCTTTTTCCGGGCGTCGCCGTTCGGCAGCAGCTGGCAGGCGAGCAGGCCGGCCAGCATCAGCGCGCAGCCGACCAGCGCGCGCAGCGTCAGCGTCTCGCCGAGCGCGGCCCAGCCGGCGATCGCCGCGAACACGCCTTCCATGCTGAAGATCACGGCCGCGTGCGCGGGCGCCGCATCGCGCTGCGCGACGACCTGCAGCGTATAGCCGACGCCGACCGACAGCAGCCCGCCGTACAGCAGCGTCGGCAGCGCGCTGCGCAGCATCGCGATGCTGACCGGCTCGATCACGAGGCCGGCCGCGAGACACAGCGTGCCGCACGTGACGAACTGCAGGAATGCGAGCACGAGCGGATCGTGGCGCTTCGCGAAATGGCCGACGGCCATCACGTGCGCGGCGATGATGACCGCGCCCGCGAGCTGGAACCAGTCGCCGTAGAGCACCGAGAAATGCTCGTCGATGCTGAGGAAATACAGGCCGATCGCCGCGAGCAGCGCGCCGAACCACGTGCCGGCGCCGATCCGGTGGCGGACGAACACGCCGATCAGCGGCACGATCACGACGTACAGCGAGCTGATGAAGCCCGCGTTCGCGATGCGCGTGTACTGCAGGCCGAACTGCTGCAGCGAGATCGATACGGCGAGCAGCGCGCCGAGCGCGAGCCCGGGCACCAGCAGCGCCGGTTCGCGGCGAATCGCCGCCAACTGCGCACGCGACGCCGTGTTGAACGTCAGCAGCGGGATCAGCACCAGCGCGCCGAGCAGGAAGCGCAGCCCCGTAAACAGGAACGGCCCGATCACGTCGAGACTCAGCCGTTGCGCGACGAAGGCCGAGCCCCAGATCGCGGCGGCGCCGAGCATCAGCAGGTTGGCGCGGAGGTGCTTGCGGGCTTCGGGCTTCATCGGAATTCTTCAGAGGATTGCGGGCGGCGAAACCGCGTAGTTTACGCCGAGATTGCAAGGCTGTCGGCAAACCTTCGCAGTGCGGCGGCCGCGCGGGTGTCGCGCACGCGTGAATACAGCACGACCTGCGAGTGCGGCAGCGGCGGCAAGCCGAATTTCGCGCCGACGTCGACCAGCGTGCGCGGCGCGACGCGCCGGGCCAGCGGGCTGACCGCGAGCCCGGCCGCGGCGGCGGCGGTGACCGCCGCGACGCCGCCGCCCGTGAAGCGCTCGCGCCACGGCCGCCCCGCGTGCTCCAGCGCGCGCAGCGCGGCGGCTCGCACGCCGCACGGCCCGGCCAGCACGGCGAGCGGCAGCGGCTCACCCGCGCGCGGCGCCCAGTCGGGCGCGGCAAGCCATGCGAGCGGTTCGGTAAACAGCAGCGTGCCGTCGTCGCGCGGCGGATCCTCGCCCGGTTCGTGCCGCACGATCGCCGCGTCGAGCCGGCGTTCGTCGTATTGGACGAGCAGGCTCGCCGACATCCCCAGATGCATTTCCAGCGACAGCCCGGGATCCTGCCGGTGCAGGCTCGTCAGCACGGCCGGTAGGTCGGGCACCGCGACGTGCTCGCTGACGCCGAGCGACAGCCGGTGCGTGCCGGCCGAAATCGCGCCGAGCGCGCGGTCGTGCGCGTCGAGCAGCGCGCGGGCGGCCGGCAGGAAGTTTTCGCCGTCCGCCGCCAGCTTGACGACGCGCGGCGTGCGCGCGAGCAGCGGCTTGCCGAGGTGCGCTTCGAGCCGCTTCAGCTTCAGGCTGACGGCCGACTGCGTGGTGCCGAGCGCGTCGGCGGCGCGCGTGAAGCTCGCGAGATCGGCGACCAGCACGAACGCGCGTACCGCATCGAGGTCGAGGACTTTCATTTCTGTTGTAAATGAATGAAATATTGATCGATGACTGTTCATTATAGTTCTGCGCGCCTAATCTGACGTTGCGTTCCCGTTTTTCAACGTCACCGAAAGGAGCAGGACCATGCCATTCACCCGTATCGCAGTGCGCGAAGGCAAACCGGCCGCCTACCGCGCGGCGCTCGTCGACGGCGTGCATCGTGCGCTGATGCACACGTTCAACGTGCCCGAGGACGACATCTTCATGGTCGTGACCGAGCACTCGGCCGAGAACTTCGTGTTCGGCCGCCACTACCTCGACATCGAACGCAGCGACGATCTCGTGATGATCCAGATCACCGCGAACAACACGCGCACGCTCGAGCAGAAACAGGCGCTGTACCGGACCATCGCCGAGAACCTCGCGCGGCAGCCCGGCGTGCGGCAACAGGACGTATTCATCAGTCTTGTGGAAGTGCTGAAGGAGGACTGGTCGTTCGGCAACGGCATCGCGCAATACGTCGTTTGATGCGCGACAGGGCGGCAGGGCCAGATCGTCGCCCGCGCGTTTTGACGCCGTGTACTATGGAAACTGATTCACGGACGACGCCGGCACGCAGGATGCGCCGGCGCTTCTTCATGTGCGGGAGCCTCCATGTCGCGTGTGCTGGAAATCGTGTTGTGCCTGTCGCTGGATGCCTGGCAGGTCAAGACGGGAAGCCGGGCCCGTGGCGAGCTGCGCGATTTCGGCGCCGAACTCGTCCGTGCGTGGCGCATCTGTCCGCAGGTGCGGATGCGGCGCGGCCACGAGCGTGTGACGATCGAGCCGTGCCAGGTCGAGGAGGCCGAGCCGAGCCCCGGCGAGTGCTGGTGGACGTGGATCGAGTCGAACGCGCAGGGGCGGCGTGTCGTCGCGTCCCGCACGAAGGCGTTTGCGCCCGGCGTCGTGGAGCGCGAGCTGTTCGACGCCAAGCATGTCGGCATTGCCGTGGCCACGCCGCAGTCCGCGCCGGCGCCGCCCGCCGATGCGCAATCGGCGCAGGCCACGGGCGAGGCTATGACGCCCGGCCCGGTTGACGAAGCGGCCGTCGCCGCCTCGTCCGGGCCGGCGCCGTTGCGGCTCGTCGCCGAGCGGCGGCGCGGGCGATGGGCGGACGACAGCGGCGTGGTGGTCGAGATGACGCTCGACGACATCACGCTGCACGGTGGTGCCGGACTGCCGCGCCGCCATGTCGAGCTGCGCCTGGCGGCGCCTGACTGGGAAACCGTCGCCGCCCGCACGGCCGCGCTGCACGCGCTGTTCGCCGCCGCGCGCGAGCTCAGCGGCGCATGGCCCGCGTTCGTGCAGCTGACCAGCGTGATCGATCGCGCGTGCGCGGGCGAGCCGGGCATCGCCGGGCCGGTCAAGGCGAAAATCGTCGACCTGACCGGCATCCGCACGCAGCGAACCGCGCTGTTCGCGCTGTCCGGCGACATCGCCGCGCAATGGCTCGGCAACGAGGGCGGCGTGCTCGATCGCGACGATCCCGAATTCGTGCACCAGATGCGCGTCGCGCTGCGCCGGCTGCGCACGCTGATGCGCTTCTTTCCGCGCTTCGCGGATGATCAGTGGCAGGAAACCTTCGGTGTCGACCTGCGCTGGCTCGCGTCGCTCCTCGGCACGGTGCGCGACTGGGACGTGTTTTCGACCGAAAGCCTGCCCGCGCTGATCGCGGCGGATGGCGGCAGCGCCGACTGGAACGGCACGCTCGATGCCGCGCGTGCGCAGGCGATGGCGGCGCGCATCGAACTGCGCCAGGCGCTGCATTCGGCGCGCTATGCGCGACTGACGCTCGGCTGGCTCGAATGGCTGAGCACGCTCGCGCTGCCGCCGGCCGCCGGCGACGACGATGCGCCGTCGCTGCGGCGTCACGCGACCAAGCGCGTGCGGCGGCTGTTCGGTCATCTGTATGCATCGCCGTCGCTCACGTCGCTCGATACCGCCGCGCGGCACCAGGTGCGGATCGACGCGAAGCGGCTGCGCTATGCACTCGAATTCTTCGCGTCGCTCGCCTCGCGCCGCACGCGCAACGAAACGGTCAAGACGCTCGCGCGCGTGCAGAGCGTGCTCGGCGAAGCGAACGACACGATGGTCGCGCAGCATCATCTCGAGCAACTGGCGGCACCCGCGTATCAGCTCGGTTTCGTGCGCGGCTACGGTGCCGCGCTCGAGCAACGCGCGGCGCGCGACGCCGAGGCGCTGCTCGCGAGCCTGCGTCCGCCGCGGCTCGACGGCAAGCCGCGTTGAGCGGCGTGCGCTCCCTATAATGGCCCCCCGTTTTCTGCAGACAGACCCATGAGCGACGCGTCGCCCCCTTCCTCCTCCGCCGGAACGCTCGGACTGGGCGGCGAACTATGGCTGTGCGCCGGCCCGCAGACGCTCGGCGGCGCGACCCGCATCGCGCTGCTCGCGGCGATCGGCGATACCGGATCGATCACGCGCGCGGCGAAGGCCGTCGGCCTGAGCTACAAGGCCGCGTGGGATGCGATCGATACGATGAACAACCTGGCCGGCGAGCCCCTCGTGACGCGTTCGACGGGCGGCAAGGGCGGCGGCGGCACGACGCTGACGCCGCGCGCGACGTCGCTGATCACCGCGTTCCGCACGATCGAGCGCGAGCATCGCCGCTTCATCGACGCCGCGAGCGCGGCGGTGTCCGGCTTCGACGTCGATTGGGCGCTGATCGGCCGGATCGGCATGAAGACGAGCGCGCGTAACCAGCTGTTCGGCAAGGTCGAGTCGATCGTGCGCGGCACGGTGAACGACGAAGTGACGCTCGTGCTGCCCGGCGGGCAGGTGATCGTCGCGGTGCTGACGCACGAAAGCGCCGACACGCTCGGCCTGGAGCCGGGCGCGGATGCGTGCGCGCTCGTGAAGGCGTCGTGGGTCGTGCTGGCGGTCGACGATGAAGCCGAACCGACATTGAAGGTGTCCGCGCGCAACCAGTTGCACGGGACGGTCGAAACCGTCGCGGCGGGCGCGGTGAACAGTGAGGTGACGCTGGCGCTCGACGGCGGCGGGACGCTCACGGCCGTCGTCACGAACGACAGCGTCGGCGCGTTGCAACTCGACGTTGGCCGGCGCGCGATCGCGCTGTTCAAGGCATCGAGCGTGATTCTCGCGGTGACGGGCTGATCGCGCGCGCCGGCGGCGCGCACCGTTTCCGCCGCCGAGCGTGGGTGGACGAGGCGAAACCGGCGCCGCCCGAAGTGCGCGAGGCGGCGGCTTCGATCCCGTTGCCAGCTTGTTCCAGCTTATGCCGCCAGTGCGGCTCCCCTCAGGCTTCAGCGTGGCCGCCAAGGCCACGGCCGGTGCGCGCTCAGACGACGCGCGTCGGCCACTCGGCGTGCGGCGTTGCGGCCTGCACGCGTCCTTCGCTCAATTGCACGACCTGGTCGCCGAACGCGGCGACGTCGTCGGGATCGTGCGAGATGAGCACCATCGGGATATCGAGCCGCGCCTGCAGTTCGGCGAGCTCGTGGCGCATGCGCTGGCGCATCGCGCCGTCGATCGCCGCGAACGGCTCGTCGAGCAGCAGCACGTGCGGCTGCGCGACCAGCGCTCGGGCAAGCGCGACGCGCTGCTTCTGTCCGCCCGACAACTGCGACGGAAACTGGCCGGCGAGCGCGTCGAGCTCGAACGCCTGCAGCCAGTACGCGACTTCGGGCGGCGCCGTCTTCGCACGCGGGTTGCGCAGGCCGGGCGTGAGCCCGAACGCAATGTTCTGGCGTACGTTCAGGTGCGGGAACAGCGCATAGTCCTGGAACAGGTACGCGACGCGGCGCGCACGGGTCGGCACGTCGATGCCGCGCGCGGAATCGAACAGGGATTCGCCGTTCAGCGTGATCGTGCCTTCGTCGGGCGACAGCAAGCCGGCGATCGCCTGCAGCGTCATGCTCTTGCCCGCGCCGGACGGCCCGAACAGCACGACGCGCTGCGTGGTGGCCGCAAACGACACGTCGAGCGTAAAGCGGCGCTCGGCGCTCGCGTAGGTCTTGCGGATGTCGACGACGACGCTCATGCGGCCCTCCGTCGTGCTGCGCCGCGCGCGCAGCAAACCGCGCGCGCAACGGGCAGGCGTGTCGCCGCGACCGGCTCGGCACTGTGGTACGGATGCGATCGGCGCGTCATGTCGGCTGGCTCCGCCCGGCGCGCGACGGCACGAGCCAGCCGGTCGCGAGCAGCACGAGCACGCAGGTGATCGACGTCACCAGCACGAGAAAGTTGGCCGTGCTGTCGTCGCCGGCCTGCACCGCCGCATAGATCGCCACCGACAGCGTCTGCGTGCGGCCGGGCAGGTTGCCGGCGATCATCAGCGTCGCGCCGAATTCGCCGAGCGCGCGCGCGAATGCGAGCAGGGCGCCGGCCAGGATGCCGCGCGTGGCGAGCGGCAGCGTCACGCGGAAGAACACCGCGGCTTCGCCGAGCCCGAGCGTGCGTGCCGCGCGTTCGAGGTGCGGATCGACGCTTTCGAACGCGGTGCGCGCCGATTTCAGGATCAGCGGAAACGCGACGACCATCGACGCGATCACCGCGCCCTGCCACGTGAAGACGAGTTCGATGCCGAGCTTGTCGAGCCACGCGCCGAACACGCCGCGCCTGCCGAGCAGCACGAGCAAGTAATAGCCGAGCACCGTCGGCGGCAGGACGAGCGGCAGGGTCAGCAGCGAATCGACCACGTCGCGCATCGGCGAGCGCCAGCGCGCGAGCACGAAGGCGGCGGCGACGCCGAGCACGATGTCGAGCGCGGTCGCCCAGCCGGCGACCTTCAGCGACAACAGCAGCGGTACCCAAGCGTCCTGCATCATGCCGTGCTCACTTGCCCGCGGGCTTGAAGCCGAACGTCGACAGCACGGCCTGGCCCTGCGGCGACGCGACGAAGTCGATGAACGACTGCGCCTGCGCGGCATGGCGGCTGTCCTTGACCACCGCGATCGGATAGGTGATGGCCGTCTGCGTCGGCACGGTCAGTGCGATCTTCACGCGGCCCGGCATGATCGCCGCGTCGGTGCCGAACACGAAGCCCGCGTCGACTTCGCCGCGCGCGACGTAATCGAGGCTCTGGCGCACGTTGGCGGCCAGCACGCCCTTGGCGCTGACGGCGTCCCACACCCCTGCCGCGCGCAGCGCGCCTTCGGTATAGCGGCCGACCGGCACCGATGCCGGGTCGCCGTACGCGATACGCCTCACGCCGGGCGCCGTCAGGTCGTTCAGCGATGTCGGCGCGGCCGCATGGCTGTCCGCCGGCACGATCAGCACGAGCGAATTCGCCGCGAAATCGCGGCGCGTGCCGGGCACGATGACCTTTTCGGTGACGGCGCGATCCATTGCCTTCTGGTCGGCCGAAGCGAACACGTCCGCCGGCGCGCCCTTGGCGATCTGCTGCATCAGCACGTCCGACGCGCCGAAGTTGAACAGCACCTTGGTGTCCGGGTGCTGCTTATGGTACGCATCGCCGACTGCCTTGAACGCGTTCGTCAGGCTCGCGGCCGCCGACACGACCAGCTCGTCGGCAGCGGAAGCCGGCGCGCTGAACGCGATGCCCGCGGCAAGCGTGGCGAGCGGCAACAGGCGGAGCAGAGTGCGGCGAAGCGGGCGGACGGTTGAGCGCATGGTCTGGTCGTTCGAATGGTTGAAAACCGTAATCGTAATATAGGGCAGGTTATAACGCTCGACATACCGTTCATGCGCCGGGGCGCATGAAACCTTCACACTTGAAACGCGGCGGGAATGGCGTGCGCGGGGCCCGTCACGCGTGCAGCGACGGCGGCGACGACCCGGTGCGGTGCAACGACGACGGCTGCGACGCCGGCCGGTAGTTCGGGTTGGCTTTCCAGCGGGCGCGGACGAACGGCCGCTCGTGCCCCGACAGCTCCAGCGCGACCTGGGTGACCCACCGGTGCGACGGCACCGTGATGCCGTGCAGCGCGATGGTGACGAGCGCGAGGCTCGCGACGACCGCCGGCACCGACCAGCGGTGCGGCACCGCCTGCCACGAGCCGGCGATGAACACCAGTGCGGCGATCGCGCCGATGATGCAGCCGGTGATCGATTCGGACGGCGAATGCGCGGCGAGCGCGACGCGCGACACGCCGACCGCGATGCCGGCCGCGAGCCCGAGCGCGATGCCGGCGATCCGTACCGGCGTGCGCGTGCGGATCAGCGCGAGGAACATCGCGACGGGATAGACCGACGTCGACAGCATCGCATGGCCGCTGAATCCGGTGAAGTCCCACGCGCGGATCCCGATGCCCCAGCCGAGGAACGCGATCTTGGTGAGCGCGACGACCCCGATGGCGGCCGCGAGCACGCCGAGCCACGCGGCTGCGCGCTGCCACGAGTAGCCGAGCGCCAGCCACACGGCGATCGTGATCGCGAGCGGCAAGGTCAGGCCGGCGCCACCGAACGCGGTGATCGTGATCCACAGGTGAGACGACAGGTCGAACATCGGGAAGGGAACGGACAGAGGCGGGACGAATGCTTAAATCAACGCGCGAGCCAGGAAGAACGACTACAACGGATACAAGCGGTTAAACCCCAGTATAGCGCTGCGGGTGGTCGAGGCCCGTTTTTTGCGCTGCGGGGAACTATCCGCGTGCAGGAAAAATCCCAGAAACAATGCTATGGTGCATTGCACAAAGTCGAACGATGTACCGAGTATCGTGACCCTATTTTTCCTGACTGCGAGCCCGATTGATGACCAAAAGTCTGACGAAGGTATGGCTGGGCGGCGTGAAACGCATGCTGTCCCCGGCCGCCAAACGTGGGGCGCGCGATGCACAGCGGATCGCGCGCGATACGCTCGAGGCCGCGGCCTCGAGCGCCGCCACTGATCCGTCCCCGCTCCGCGAGTCGCGCGTGCGGCCGCGTGCGGCTGCATGGGCGGCGGGCGAGTGGACGCGCGGCGAGCATCCGATGGCGCCCGCGCTCGGCCGCCTCGTCCAGCAGCTCGCATATGGGCTGTACGTCCCGCCCGGCCGCCGGCGCGGTGCGATGCCGCTCGTCGTGATGCTGCACGGTTGCCAGCAATCGGTCGACGAGTTTGCGCAGGGCACGCGGATGAACCTGCTGGCCGACAAGCACGGCTTCGCGGTGCTGTATCCGGAGCAGTCGCAGCGTGCGCACGCGCACGGCTGCTGGCACTGGTATGAGGATACCGATCGCGCGGGTCGTGGTGAAGCGGATACGGTCGCCTCGCTCGTCGATGCGCTCGTCGACGAGCACGGTTTCGACGCATCGCGCGTCTACGTGGCGGGGTTGTCGGCCGGCGCGGGGCTGGCGGCGCTGCTCGCACTGCACCATCCGGACCACTTCGCGGCGGTCGCGCTGCACTCGGGCCCCGCGCTCGGCGAGGCGAATTCCGGCATCAGTGCGATGGACGTGATGCGGCGCGGGCTGCGGGAGAACCCGGCGGCGGTGCTCGACGCGCTGGTAGACGCCAAGGCGTATCCGGGCATGCCCGCGCTGATCGTACAGGGTGACGGCGACCATGTCGTCGCGCCGAAGAACGCGGACCAACTCACGGTGCAGTTCATGCGCCTGAACGGGCTCGCGGACAGCCGCGGCGCCCTGCGCGGCGGCGAGCGCGTGGAGACGCGCGAGGCAGGCGCGCAGATCACCGACGTGCGCCGCGACGGCGAGTCGGTCGTGCGGCTTTGCCACGTCAAAGGGCTCGATCATGCGTGGGCCGGCGGCGACGAAGCGGTGCCGTTTCATGCGGCGGTCGGCCCCGATGCGAGCGCGATGATCTGGTCCTTTTTCGAACAGAATCGTCGGACTGTGGCGACCGAACGACGCACCGTTTGATCGACGCTAGCCAAGGTCTAGGGTTTTCCCTATAATTCGGGAAAACCCTAGTCAAAGAACCCTTGGATTGCGAGATCGATCATGTACCTGCTGAGCCACCTCTTCCTGATGCTGACCAAGAACGCTGAAAAGGCCGCAAAAGAGCGCGCCGACGCGTACCTGTCCGAAGCAACCGACATCTACGATCTCGAATTCCGTATGCGCAAGATCGATCGCGAAGCGGCGATGAACCGTCCGTTCTCGTTCGGCTCGCGTTAAGCAGCGCAGCGCGGGCCGGCTCGTCAGCCGGTCCGGCGAATCACGCAAAAGGGCGTGTGCGGCAAGTAGCCGCACACGCCCTTTTTGCATTCGGCGCCGCGTGGCGCGTCAGATGACCGTCAGGCGCACCGGCACGTTGTTGCGGGTCGCGTTCGAGTACGGGCACACGTGGTGCGCCTTGTCGACCAGCGCCTGTGCGTCGGCCTTGTCGAGCCCAGGCAGCGACACGCGCAATTCGATGTCGAGCCCGAAGCCGCCGGCGTCGTTCGGGCCGATGCCCACTTCCGCGGTGACTTGCGTGTCGGCCGGCAGCGTCTGCTTGTTCTGGCCGGCGACGAATTTCATCGCGCTCAGGAAACAGGCCGAGTAACCTGCGGCAAACAGCTGCTCCGGGTTCGTGCCTTCCGCGCCCGTGCCACCGAGTTCGCGCGGCGCAGCCAGCTTCACTTCCAGCTTGTTGTCGGCGGAAACCGCGCGGCCATCGCGGCCGCCCGTGCTCGTGGCGCTGGTCTTGTACAGAATGTTCATCGTGCAGCTCCTGTCGGAAAAGGGGAGAAGCGGTCCGGTCGGACTAGGTGTCGCCGGCCACGAGGAAAATATAGAACACAAATGATTTGTGTGCAAATGAAATTTTCAAGAAAGGGCTGACGCACCGGGCCGGTTCGCGATCGATCGGCTCGTCAGCCTTCGTTGGCGGCCGATAGCGCTTTGCGCAACTGCTGGAGATCCGCGCGCAGCCTGACCAGGAACTCGGGCGTTTGCTGCATCGCGCAAAAGAGATCGCCCGGCACCGAGCTTGCCTTGTCCTTCAGCGCGCGGCCTTCCGCAGTCACGCGCACGTTCACGACGCGCTCGTCGGTCGCGCTGCGCACGCGCTCGACGTAGCCGAGCGCCTCGAGCCGCTTCAGCAGCGGCGTGACGGTGGCCGGGTCGAGGTCGAGGCGGGCGGCGATGTCCTTCACCGCGATGTCGTCGCGTTCCCACAGCACGAGCATGGCCAGATATTGGGGATAGGTCAGCGACAGCTTGTCGAGCAATGGCTTGTACGCCTTCGTCATCGCATGCGAAGTCGAGTAGAGCGCGAAGCACAGTTGCTCGTCGAGCGTCTGGGGCAGCGGGGGCAGGCGGTCCATGATTCGGGCGGCGCGGCGAACGCGCTAACGATTTGTACGCAAATTATTTTGCGCGCAAAAGATTCGATTGAACAGGGGCCGAGTGTCGGGAGGGATCGCGCGGTAGCCGGGATCCGCGAAAGCTGCGCCGGGCCGGCCGGGAGGGGGAGGGACGGCCGGCGGCGTGCGCCGGCCGAGTTGGCGTCAGCGGCCGGACGTGGGCGTCGGGGCGCCCGGTTCCTGCACGCCGAAGCAGCCGCGATAGGTCGCGTAGAACGAGCAGTACATCATCGTGACGATGATGATCGTCACCGGCATCATGATCGTCAGCACATAGGCGCCGGCGCCGAGCGCCTGCAGCAGCAGCGACAGGCCGAACGACGAGCCGAGCGCGACACCGAACCACAGCAGCCCGTATACGACGAATGCGCCGCGATTGCGCCAGCAGCTGACGACGCTGAAGAACAGCGCCTTGGCGGGCGGGATGTCGTGCCACGCGGTGAGCACCGGCGCGAACCAGAACAGCATCGCGACCGGCGCGTAGAGCAGCGTCGCGAGCAGCAGCGCGCCGAGCGTGCCCTGCGCGGCAAGCGTTTCCGGCGTCGGATTCGTGTCGTTCGTCGCGCCCAGCATCATGTGGAGCAGCCCGCCGCCGTCCACGAGGGACGACGCGGCGAACACCGCCACCATCAGCGCGACATAGACCAGGCCGAGGACGAGCAGCCGCTGCGTCGTCGCGGAGCCGTACGAGCGGAAGCCGTCGATGAGGATCGTCGGCATCACCGGCTTGCCGGCGACCGTATCGCGGCACGCGGCCATGAAGCCGACGGCGATGCCGGGGATGAACAGCAGCGGCAGGGCCGCGCCGATCACCGGCACCATCGACACCAGCGTGATGGCCAGCAGGTACGTGAAAAACAGCGTGATGAACGCGAGGGGGTTCCGGCGGAACAGCCAGATGCCTTGACGGAACCAGACATAGCCCGCTTTCGCGGGTACTTCGATCAGTTGCATGCGGTATGGGTCTCGGGAAGCGCGGGCGTGTGGGCGATACGCTCACGCAGGATGCGTTCGAAATGACCGGGGTCGTGCGGTTTGAGCATTTCGGCCGCGCGCGGCAGGTAGAAGTCGTACAGGCGCGACACCCAGAAGCGGTACGCGCCCGCGCGCAGCATGTCGCTCCAGTGGCGGCGCTCCGCGGCCGTGAACGGCCGGACCGTCTGGTACGCACGCAGCAGCGCGTCCGCGCGCGCGACGTCGAGCACGCCCGTCGCGAGGTCGACGCACCAGTCGTTGACGGTCACCGCGACGTCGAACAGCCATTTGTCGCAGCCCGCGAAATAGAAATCGAAGAAGCCGCCGAGCCGGACGTCATGACCGGTGCCGGGCGCCGCGTGCGCGAACAGCACGTTGTCGCGGAACAGGTCGCAGTGGCATGGGCCGCTCGGGAGTGTCGCATAGTCGTCGGACGCGAAGAAAGCGGCCTGGTGCGCGAGTTCGCCCTCGAGCAGCGTGCGTTGCGCGTCGGAGATGAACGGAACGATCGCCGGGACGTTTTCCTGCCACCACGGCAGGCTACGCAGGTTCGGCTGGTAGCGCGCATAGTCGCGCCCCGCGAGGTGCAGGCGCGCGAGCATCTGCCCGACTTCGATGCAGTGCTCGATCCCCGGCGCGAGTTCGGCGGCGCCGTCGAGCTTCGTGACGATCGCGGCCGGCTTGCCGTGCAGCAGGCCGAACAGCGCGCCGTCGTCGCGCGGGATCGGATCCGGCACCGGCACGCCGTGGCTCGCGAGATGGCGCATCAGGTCGAGGTAGAACGGCAGCTGTTCCGCCGTCAGCTTTTCGAAGATCGTCAGGACGTACTCGCCGCGCGTCGTCGTCAGGAAGAAGTTGCTGTTTTCGATACCGGACGGAATGCCGCGGAACGCCAGCACGTCGCCCAGTTCGTAGTGGCGCATCCATTGCGCGAGATCGGAGTCGGAAACAGCGGTGAAAACGGCCATGCGAGATGCGTCAGGTCAGTTGTCGGCACGCGCGCGGCGTGCGGCGCGACAGGAGGTGAAGGGAGAGCCGGTGCGCCGCGTGGCGACCGACGCGGCGCGGCGGGAAATCAGTAGCGCAGGTTCACCGACGGCAGGCGCGTGATCGGGACGCCCGCGTCGTGCGGTTTCGGCGACGTGTCGGGCGTCGAGCTCATCTGGTAGCGCGTGCCGAAGTTCGACTTCACGTTGATCTCGACCGGCTTGCCGCGATCGCGATACTCGGTGACCTCGGTGCCGTTCCTGCTCTTTTCATGGAAGCTCGGCGTGCGGCGAATGTCGGCGAAGTCGACTTTCGACGTGACTTCGGCGCCGGGCCGGTTGATCTTGCGGAGATCGGGCAGGCCGGCGGCTTCGTTGGCTTCGGCCCGGGCCTGCGCGTCGGCGTCCGGCGTGCTGCCCGCGGCGTAAGCGGTGCCGACAGCGGCAAACATGCCAGCAAACGCGGCAGCAGCGGCGACGAGAATGAGCGGCTTCATGATGAGTCTCCAGTGAACCCACCGATTTTAGCAAATACTGGGCGCGGCCCGGCCCTCATGTGCAAGCGACTTGCAAGCAGGCGGCCATGAGCGTGACCGGGTTCCGTGGTAATGTCGTTCGATCAGATGAGGTATCGAAAATGAAGAACGATTTGAGCCGCCGGCACCGGATGCTAATGCCCGAGAGCCCGCCTGTCGAAGCATTCGACGATTCCGTTGCCGCCGTCGCGCGGCTGTCGGCCATCTACGACACCAATACGGGCTTCCTGCGCGACGCGTTCGCGCGTTATCGCCGCCACGAACCGATCACCGAGCACGTGCGCGCGTGCTACCCGTTCGTGCGGATTCGTACCGACGTCAACACCCACGTCGATTCGCGCCGCTCGTACGGCTTCGTCGCGGGCCCCGGCGTGTTCGAGACGACGGTGACGCGTCCGGACCTGTTCGCGAATTACTATCGCGAGCAGCTGCGCCTGTTGGCGAAGAACCATCATGTGAAGATCGAGATCGGCGTGTCGTCGCAGCCGATTCCGGTTCACTTCGCGTTCCCCGAAGGCATCCATCTCGAAGGCGAACTCGACCGCGACCGCCTGCTCGCGATGCGTGACATCTTCGATACGCCCGACCTGTCGTACCTCGACGATCGCATCGTCAACGGCACGTTCGAGCCGGAGCACGGCGAGCCGCATCCGCTCGCGCTGTTCACCGCCGCGCGCGTCGACTTCTCGCTGCACCGGCTGCGCCACTACACGGCCACGTCGCCCACGCACTTCCAGAACTACGTGCTCTACACGAACTACCAGTTCTACATCGACGAATTCGTGAAGCTCGGCCGCACGATGATGACGGAGAGCGACGATCCCGAAGTGCGCGAGTACCGCAGCCAGTACAGCGCGTTCGTCGAGCCGGGCGACGTCGTCACGTACAACGCGAACCTCGGCAGCGAGCCCGTCGAGGGCGCCGCGCCGCCGCGGCTGCCGCAGATGCCCGCGTATCACCTGAAGCGCGCGGACGGCAGCGGGATCACGATGGTCAACATCGGCGTCGGTCCGTCGAACGCGAAGACGATCACCGATCACATCGCGGTGCTGCGTCCGCATGCGTGGGTGATGCTCGGCCATTGCGCGGGCCTGCGCAACACGCAGCGCCTCGGCGACTACGTGCTCGCGCACGGTTACGTGCGCGAGGATCACGTGCTGGATGCCGACCTGCCGCTGTGGGTGCCGATCCCGGCGCTCGCCGAAGTGCAGCTCGCGCTCGAGCGCGGGGTGGCCGAGGTCACCCGGCTCGAAGGCGCCGAACTGAAGCGCGTGATGCGCACGGGGACGGTCGCGAGCGTCGACAACCGCAACTGGGAGTTGCGCGATCACCGCGAACCCGTGCAGCGGCTGTCGCAGAGCCGCGCGATCGCGCTCGACATGGAAAGCGCGACGATCGCCGCGAACGGTTTCCGCTTCCGCGTGCCGTACGGCACGCTGCTGTGCGTATCGGACAAGCCGCTGCACGGCGAGCTGAAGCTGCCGGGCATGGCCGACACGTTCTATCGCGGGCAGGTCGACCAGCATCTGCAGATCGGTGTGAAGGCGATGGAGATCCTGCGCACGAACGGGCTCGACAAGCTGCATAGCCGCAAGCTGCGCAGCTTCGCGGAAGTGGCGTTCCAGTAAGTGCGATGACCGGCGGGCCCTCGCGGGTACCGCTGGCGTTGCCCAATCGGCCGGTGGCCGGCGCAAGCACGCGCGTGATTTTCCGGGCCAGCAGCCCGCGGCTGCGTGCCGGCCACGATCGACGCCGCTTCGACACCTCGGCTCGACCCGATCGCCGGGGCCGCGATCACCATTGCACCGGTGCGATCATCCGGTCGAATGCTGCTTCGAGCAGCGCGGTTTCGCGCGCGTCGAGCGCCAGGTCGTGTGCCGCGAGCGCATCGCTCAGGTGATGCGGCTTCGACAGCCCGACGATCGGCGCGGTGACGCCGGGCTGCCGCAACGCCCACGCGAGGGCGATCCGGGCGGGCGCCACCCCGCGTGCCTGCGCCACTTGCCTGACCGCGTCCACGGTTGCCGCGATCGCGTCGCGACCGTCGTACCAGGACACCATCTGCTGGTCGGTCGCGGCCCGTGTCGTCGCGGCATCGCGCGAGCCGGCCAGCAGCCCGCGTCCGAGCGGCGACCATGGCGTGTACGCAATGCCTTCCTCGATGCACAGCGGCAGCATGTCACGCTCGTCGTCGCGGCAGATCAGGCTGTACTGGCTCTGCATCGACACGAATCGCGCGAGGCCGTGATGCTGCTGGAACGCGAGCATCTTCATGAACTGCCACGCATGCATCGACGACGCGCCGAGATAGCGGGCCTTGCCGCTCCTCACGATGGCATCGAGCGCATCGAGCGTTTCCTCGATCGGCGTATCCGGATCGAACCTGTGAATGACGTAGAGATCGACGTAATCGGTTCCGAGGCGCTGTAGCGACGCGTCGATGCTCGCGAGCAGGTGCTTGCGCGACAGCCCGCGTGCATTCGGTCCGGCGCCGGTCGGAAAGAACGCCTTGGTCGCGATCACCACGTCGTCACGCGTCGAGCATTCGCGCAGCGCGCGCCCGAGGATGCGCTCGCTTTCGCCGCCCGAATAGATGTCGGCCGTATCGAAGAACGTCACCCCCGCGTCGAGCGCCGCGCGGATGAACGGGCGGGCCGCCTCCTCGTTCATCACCCACGGTCGCCACGACAGATCGCCGTAGGTCATGCAGCCGAGGCACAGCCTGGACACCTTCAGGCCGGACGTTCCCAGTCTCACGTATTCCATCGGTTCATTCTCCGTCGCGGTATCGGTCAACGCATCCCGCCGATCGTGTAGCCGCCATCGACGAGGATCGATTCGCCGGTCACGAAGCGCGCCTCGTCGCTGCAGAGCCAGACGGCCGCGTCGGCCACATCTTCGGGCGTGCCGATCCGCCGTGCGGGCGTGAATGCGGCGAACGGGCGAAACATCTCGTCGTCGCCGAAGCGGCGCGCCATCGGCGTGTCGATGATGCCGGGGTTCACGTTGTTGATCCGGATGCCGTGCGGGCCGCCTTCGAGCGCGACCGCGCGCACCAGCGCATCGAGCGCGCCCTTGCTGGCCGAATAGATCGACGAACCGGCCAGCGCGCCTTTCGCGAGCCACGACGAGGTATTCACGATCGCACCGCCGCCTTGCGCGAGCATCGCTTCCATCTCGTATTTGATCGACAGCCACGTCCCCTTGAGATTGGTGGCGATCACGCTGTCGAAGTCGGCCTCGGTCTGCTCCACGATCGGGGCGAACGTGCCTTCCGTGCCGGCATTGTTGAAGGCGGCGTGCAGCGCACCGTAGCGGCCGACCGTCGCGTCGACGAGCGCACGCACGCCCTCGGCGGAGGCGACGTCGACGGCGATCGCGAACGCTTCGCCGCCGCGCTCGATAATCGCGCGGACGGTGTCGTCGAGCGGCGCGGCGCGCCGCCCGGCCACGACGACACGGGCGCCGTCCCGTGCGAACGCGAGCGCGGCCGCCCGGCCGATACCGGTGCCGCCGCCGGTGACGAGCGCGACGCGTCCGTCGAGCCGGGGCCGCGCCGGGGCGCGGGGGTGTGAAAAGAGGGGGGAGTCGGACATGGTGTGGGGTGTTCCGTGTGAGGGGGAAACGAACCGGTGACGGGCCGGTGCTCAGTCCTGGCGGGCTGGAACCGTCAAGGGCACGCCAGGCGTGCCGGCATAGAACACGATGAGCTCGGCGGGCTCTTCGCCGGTCTCGCCGCGATGGGCGCCGTCGACCATTTCCGGCACCACGTCGCCGGGGCCGAGCGCGAGTCGTTTGCCGTCGCTGCGGCGCACGGCACTCAGATGGCCGGACAGCACGTAGCCGACGTTGATCGACGGATGCGTATGCCACGGCAATACCGCGTGCGGCGGGATCGTGTAGCGTACGACCGTGATTTCCGGTTGCCCGGACGGGTAGGCACGGTATGGCGAGCCGTCCCACGCGCGCGTCGCTTGCAGCAGGACCGTCTCGGCGGCGCGATTGCTCGCTTCCGTCTTCTGTGCAATCGCGTGTGGCGCACCGGCGACGATTAATGCGGCCGTGACGACGGTCCGGGAAACGACGGAAAATGAGGGCGTGTTCATGGCGTGCGGGCGGTTTCGGCCGGGTAGCGAAGACAGCGCCATTGTGCGAAGCCGGGCGCCGCGCGAATAGCGTCGGTCCGGTTGAAACCGATTCAACCGGGCGGACCGATTTTGCGACGCCATTGTCGAATTTCCGGGCGTTCCGGGCTTGATGGAGAGCAGCGAATGGATCGTTTGAAGGCGCTGACGGTATTCGTCCGTATCGCGGTCGCGGGCGGCATCAGCGCGGGCGCTCGCGAACTGGGCATGACGCCCCAGGCGGCCAGCAAGCAGGTCGCCGCGCTGGAAGCGCTATTGAGCGTGCGGCTGTTCCAGCGCTCGACACGCGGGATCGTGCTGACACGCGAGGGTGAACGCCTGCTTGACCAGTGCCGCGGCGCCGTCGGGGAGCTGGAGAGCGCGTTGCGCACACTCGATGACGATCGTGCGCACGTGGTCGGCACGATCCGTGTTGCAGCGCCATATTCGCTGGCCCGGCGTTTTCTCGCGCCGCTGCTGGGCGAATTCTGCGACCGGCAGCCCGGTGTCACGGCCGAGCTGATCGTCAGCGACGATATGGCCGATATCGTCGAACAGCGGATCGACATCGCGCTGCGGACCGGAAATCTGCCCGATAGCGGGCTGGTTGCACGGCGTGTCGCCGATCTGCAGCTGGTGATTTGTGCGGCGCCGGCGTATTTGCGCCGCCATGGCGAGCCGCTGACGATCGACGCGTTGCGCGAGCATCGTTGTACCGCCTTCCTGTATCCGCGCACCGGCAAGCCGTTTCCGTGGGAGTTCCTCGTCGACGGTCGGATCGATACGCGACAGGTCGATCCGTTCATCGCGACCAATGATATCGACGCGGAACTCGATACCGTGTTGAGCGGTGCCGCGATCGGCCAGTTCTTCGGCTATTCGGTTCACGCGCACGTGCGCGAGGGGCGCCTCGTGCCGCTGCTGACCCGGCACGTCACGTGTCGATACGGTCTCTATCTGTGCATGCCGCAGCGCGTGCATCTGCCGCGCAGGAGCCGTTTGCTGATGGATTTCCTCGCTGCCCGGCTCGGTGCGCATCCAGATCTCGCGCCGCTATCGTTCGCGGATCCGCTGGTATGACGCGTGGCTGCGTCGAGGGCGGAGGTGTCTGACGACGTTCTTGCGGTGCGGTCGGGGCGATCCGGTAGAAGGGGGCGGTGTTCGCGGTGCAGGCCACTCAAAGCGACAAGGCCGCCCGACGCCGAAGCGCGTGGGCGGCCTTGCCTGTCGAGCGAGTGTGCCGATCGTTCAGCACTCGCCTTTCTTCGCGTGTCCCGGCGGGCAGTGATAGCCGCCGCGGCCTTCGTGACCATGATGGCGCTCGTGATCTTCCCACTCGCGGCGTTCCCAGTAGCGACGGCCGTCCCAATAGCGGTCGCCGTGCCAGCCGACGATCACCACGGGCGCAGGCGCGACGACGACCGGCGGGGGCGTGCCGATGTTGACGTCGACGTTGACGGCGTGGGCGAGGCCGGACAGTGAAAGACCGAGGCCGGCGAAGGCGAGGGCAATCAGCGAGCGTTGCATGTTGTTTTCCGTGATGTCGTTGTAAGAGGCCGGCGCGACGCGATGGACGCGAGGGGGGATCGTGCCACCGGGGGGACGCCACGCCGACGAGATACAGTGTGCGGGCACCGCGCGGAAAAGGCGAGGCGTGTTTGTTACGGCGGATTCCCGGCCAGCGGTCCGGCAGGATCGATGGCGGGCCGCACGATTTGACAATGACGGGGCGCAGGCGCGGAACGGGGCACCCACGTTGCGCGGCACAGGCTGCCCTGATTTGACATTCGGCGGTGCGCGGACGCGCAGCGGGATTAATGCGGCGTTACAAAATGACACGCGGCAGGTGGCGAAATCGCCATGCCTGCCGCGCGGGGTGCGGATGCCGGCCGCGAGGCCGGCCATCGACATCGATCGAATTACAGATAGAACATGCGGTCTTCTTCAGGCCGCGGCGGCTGGCCGTCGCCGTCCGAGCCTTCTTCTTCGCCGCTGTCCTCGTAGAACGCGAGCACGGCGTCGAGCACCTGGTCGGGATCGTCGATCACCTGCATCAGATCCATGTCTTCCGGATTGATGAGGCCCATCGGAATCAGCTGGTCGCGGAACCATTGCAGCAGGCCCTTCCAGAACTCGCTGCCGACGAGAATGATCGGCACGAGGCGCGACTTCTTCGTCTGGATCAGCGTGAGCACTTCGGACAGTTCGTCGAGCGTGCCGAAGCCGCCCGGCATCACGATCACCGCGTCGGAGTTCTTCACGAACGTGACCTTGCGCGTGAAGAAATGGCGGAAGCGCAGCGAGATGTCCTGGAAGTGGTTGCCCGCCTGCTCGTGCGGCAGCTCGATGTTCAGGCCGACCGATGGCGCCTTGCCGGCGTGCGCGCCTTTGTTCGCCGCTTCCATGATGCCGGGGCCACCGCCGGAGATCACCGCGAAGCCGGCGTCGGACAGCTTGCGCGCGATCTGCACCGCGAGCTTGTAGTGCGGCGTGTCGGGTTTGAGACGGGCAGAACCGTAGATGCTGACAGCCGGGCGGATCTCCGACAGGTACTCGGTCGCCTCGATAAACTCTGCCATAATCGTGAACATCTGCCACGATGCGCGCGCCTTCTTGGCCGTCGCGCGTTCTTGATCTGCGAGCGAACGCAGACTCGGAATCACTTTTCTCTTGTTCATAATGCCTGAAGAACGAAATCTGGAAGGTAAGACCCTGCTATTGGTTGACGGTTCGAGCTATCTGTATCGGGCTTACCATGCGATGCCTGATCTGCGTGGCCCTGGCGGGGAGCCGACCGGAGCGCTCTACGGAATCATCAACATGCTGCGCCGTATGCGCAAGGAAGTCAGTGCAGAGTATAGCGCTTGCGTGTTCGATGCAAAGGGCAAGACGTTCCGCGACGACCTTTATGCCGACTATAAGGCAAACCGTCCGTCGATGCCGCCCGATCTCGCGTTGCAGGTCGAGCCGATCCACGGCGCCGTGCGCGCGCTCGGCTGGCCGCTGCTGATGGTCGAGGGTGTCGAAGCCGACGACGTGATCGGCACGCTCGCGCGCGAAGCCGAGCGGCACGGGATGAACGTGATCGTGTCGACCGGCGACAAGGATCTCGCGCAGCTCGTCTCCGACCGCGTCACGCTCGTCAACACGATGACCAACGAGACGCTCGACCGCGACGGCGTGATCGCGAAGTTCGGCGTGCCGCCCGAACGGATCATCGACTACCTCGCGCTGATCGGCGACACCGTCGACAACGTGCCGGGCGTCGAGAAGTGCGGGCCGAAGACGGCCGTGAAGTGGCTGTCGCAATACGACAGCCTCGACGGCGTGATCGAACACGCGGGCGAGATCAAGGGCGTGGTCGGCGACAACCTGCGCCGCGCGCTCGACTTCCTGCCGCTCGGTCGCACGCTCGTGACCGTCGAGACGGCCTGCGATCTCGCGCCGCATCTCGAATCGATCGAGGCGTCGCTGAAGACGGACGGCGAAGCACGCGACCTGCTGCGCGACATCTTCGCGCGCTACGGCTTCAAGACGTGGCTGCGCGAAGTCGAGAGCGCGCCCGCCGAAGGCGGCGGCGCCGATGCGCCGGAAGGCGAGCCGGCGCCCGTGGTCGCGGCGGACATCGTCCGCGAATACGACACGATCCAGACCTGGGCGCAATTCGACGCGTGGTTCGCGAAGATCGATGCGGCCGCACTGACCGCGTTCGACACCGAAACCACCGCGCTCGACCCGATGACCGCCCGCCTCGTCGGCCTGTCGTTCTCGATCGAGCCGGGCAAGGCCGCGTATCTTCCGGTCGCGCATCGCGGCCCCGACATGCCCGAACAGCTGCCGATCGACGACGTGCTCGCGCGCCTGAAGCCATGGCTCGAATCGGCCGATCGCAAGAAGGTCGGCCAGCACCTGAAGTACGACGCGCAGGTGCTCGCAAACTACGGCATCGCGCTGAACGGCATCGAGCACGACACGCTGCTCGAATCGTACGTGCTCGAATCGCACCGCACGCATGACATGGACAGCCTCGCGCTGCGTCATCTGGGTGTCAAGACGATCAAGTACGAGGACGTGGCCGGCAAGGGCGCGAAGCAGATCGGTTTCGACGAAGTGGCGCTCGAGCAGGCCGCCGCGTATGCGGCCGAGGATGCCGACATCACGCTGCAGCTTCATCAGGCGCTGTATCCGCAGATCGCGCGTGAAGCGGGCCTCGAGCGCGTGTATCGCGATATCGAGATGCCGGTATCGCTCGTGCTGCGCAAGATGGAGCGCACCGGCGTGCTGATCGACGACGTACGTCTGCAGGCGCAAAGCACCGAGATCGCGACGCGGCTCATCGAGCTCGAAGGGCAGGCGTACGAACTGGCCGGCGGCGAGTTCAATCTCGGCTCGCCGAAGCAGATCGGGCAGATCTTCTTCGAGAAGCTGCAGTTGCCGGTCGTGAAGAAAACGCCGAGCGGCGCACCGTCGACCGACGAAGAAGTGTTGCAGAAGCTGGCCGAGGATTACCCGCTGCCGAAGCTGCTGCTCGAGCATCGCGGGCTGTCGAAGCTGAAGTCGACCTACACCGACAAGCTGCCGCGCATGGTGAATCCGACAACGGGCCGCGTGCACACGAACTATGCGCAGGCCGTCGCGGTCACGGGCCGGCTCGCATCGAACGATCCCAATCTTCAGAACATTCCTGTGCGCACGGCCGAAGGCCGGCGGATCCGCGAAGCGTTCATCGCATCACCCGGCCACCGGATCGTGTCGGCCGACTATTCGCAGATCGAACTGCGGATCATGGCGCACATCTCCGGCGACGCGTCGCTGCTGCGCGCGTTCGCGCAAGGCGAGGACATCCACCGCGCAACCGCGGCCGAAGTGTTCGGCGTGACGCCGCTGGAGGTCAACTCCGACCAGCGCCGGATCGCGAAGGTGATCAACTTCGGGCTCATCTACGGGATGAGCGCGTTCGGTCTCGCGTCGAACCTCGGCATCACGCGCGATGCGGCGAAGCTCTATATCGACCGCTACTTCGCGCGCTACCCGGGCGTTGCGCAGTACATGGAAGACACGCGCACGGCCGCGAAGGAGAAGGGCTACGTTGAAACCGTTTTCGGTCGTCGCCTGTGGCTGCCGGAGATCAACGGCGGCAACGGCCCGCGTCGCCAGGCCGCCGAGCGCGCGGCCATCAATGCACCGATGCAGGGCACGGCGGCCGACCTGATCAAGCTGTCGATGATCGCGGTGGACGACTGGCTCACGCGCGACCAGCTCGCGTCGCGAATGATCATGCAGGTGCACGATGAACTGGTGCTCGAGGTGCCCGACGACGAACTGTCGCTCGTGCGCGAGAAACTGCCGGAAATGATGTGCGGTGTGGCGAAGCTGAAGGTGCCGCTGGTCGCCGAAGTGGGCGCCGGCGCGAACTGGGAAGAGGCACACTGACGCACCCCCGCGCGATTCCCGCTTCCCGCGGCATATTGTTGCAGGGATGCTGAATATCGAGATGGTTTGCTTGTGGTCAACGCGCAAGCTCCCGGACAATGCAAGTGAGTCAGGTCATTGTCGCGGGGGCGGCGCGCCCCGCGTTCCGGAATCGGACGCATCGAAGTGTTTCGAACTGCACATCGATGATGTCCGAACCGGTTAATCCAACGGGCGGCGCGAATGCATGCGTCTGCATCGTCCGGCGGCAGCAGTTTCGAATCGCAAAGGGGGAATCAGATGCATCGGATCATCATCGTAGGCGGAGGCGCGGGCGGCCTGGAACTGGCGACGCGGCTCGGCGACCGTTACGGCGCGCGCGCCAATCGTCCCGCGCGTGCGCTCGTCACGCTCGTCGACCGCAATCCGACCCACATCTGGAAGCCGTTGCTGCACGAGGTCGCGGCCGGCAGCATGGACCCGTTCACGCAGGAACTCGAATACGCGGCGCAGGCGCGTTGGCATGGCTTCGAGTTTCAGCAGGGCGAACTGACCGCGCTCGACCGCGCGGCGAAGCGCATCACGCTGTCGCCCGTCAACGACAGCGACGGCGCGGAGCTGCTGCCCGCGCGCGACCTGGAATACGACACGCTGGTAATCGCGATCGGCAGCACGACGCACTTCTTCGGGGTGCAGGGCGCGGCCCAGAACGCGATTGCACTCGATACGGTCGGTGAGGCCGAGCGCTTCCGCAAGCGCTTGATCGCCGCGTGCATGCGCGCCGAGCATCAGGCGCCGTCGCAGCCCGCGCCGGGCGCCGCGGCCGAGCCGCGCATCCAGGTCGTGATCGTCGGCGGTGGTGCGACGGGCGTCGAGTTGTCCGCCGAGCTGCGCAATACCGCGCAGGTGCTGTCCGTGTACGGGCTGCACAAGCTCGATCCGCGGCACGACGTCGGCATCGTGCTGATCGAATCGGGGCCGCGGATTCTGCCGGCGCTGCAGGAGCGCGTGTCGACCGCAACGGCCGAACTGCTCGAAAAGCTCGGCGTGCGACTGATGCTGGCCGAGCGCGTGACGGAGGTCGCGCCCGGCGTCGTGCACACCGCGAGCGGCAAGGCGGTGCGTGCGGATCTCACGGTCTGGGCAGCCGGCATCAAGGCGCCGTCCGTGCTGTCGCATCTCGACGGCCTGCAGGTCAACAAGCTCGGTCAGCTCGACGTGCGCCGCACGCTGCAGACCTTCACCGACGACAACGTCTTCGCGCTGGGCGACTGCGCGGCATGCGCATGGCCCGGCAACGAACGCAACGTGCCGCCGCGCGCGCAGGCCGCGCATCAGCAGGCGAGCTTCCTGCTGAAGGCGATCGGATGCCGGCTCGACGGGCGTCCGCTGCCCGAGTTCACGTATCGCGATTTCGGTTCGCTCGTGTCGCTCGGTCACTTCAGTGCGGTCGGCAACCTGATGGGCGGGCTGATCGGCGGCAACATGCTGATCGAAGGGCTGTTCGCGCGGTTCATGTACATGTCGCTGTACCGGCTGCATATCGCGGCGCTGCACGGCTATCCGCGCATGATGCTCGATACGGTCGCGCACTGGCTGCGCCGCACGACGCTGCCGCGCGTCAAGCTGCACTGACCGCGGTTCGTGCACCGGGCGGGCAGGGAATGCGCATCGAGCGCGTTTCCTGCCCGTTGTCTTTTGCGGGCGCAGAATGACTGCCCATGCGCGTGCGAGAACCATGCGCCGCACGTCTTTTCGTTTCAATCCGAAAGCATTCGATCGCGCAACGGCGCTCGTTGTGCGCATGCCGCACATGGACGGGAGGGGCGGTCGGTGGCCATCGACACCGTGGTCGATGTGACGGGATCGCACCGTCGTAATCGAGTCTTACACATCTGACAGTTGACGCGACAACGGATTATTGGGCATCTTGTCCGGGTTTCCGCTTGCGGCGGGGTGCCCACCGCCGCGACATCCGCGCCGTCCGCCGGCGCGATGCCCCGTCAGGTCGGATCCGTGGCCGTGACGGCGGCGCCCAATCGAGGAGTGCATTCATGTTGAAACCCGAAGTCGACAGCCTGGTTCCCCACGTTCCGTTCTCGCGCCGCAAGTTCATGCAGGCCGCGCTGGGCGGCACCTTCGCGGCGGCCGTGCTGCCCGTGTCGGCGCAGACCATCACGACCGACAGCGCCGGGCTGGACGTCGACACCATCGAGATCCGCTCGGGCGACGCGAGCATCCCCGCGTATCGCGCGCAGCCGGTCGACAAGACGAACCTGCCGGTCGTCATCGTGATCCACGAGATCTTTGCCGTGCACGAGCATATCGCGGACGTCTGCCGTCGCTTCGCGAAACTCGGCTATCTCGCGATCGCGCCGGACCTTTTCGCGCGCCAGGGCAATGCGTCGAAGTACCCGACGATCCAGGCGCTCGTCGACCACATCGTCAGCAAGGTGCCCGACCGCCAGGTCACCGAGGATCTCGATGCGACCGTCGCGTGGGCCGGCAAGAACGGCGGCGACCTGTCGCGTCTCGGTGTGACGGGGTTCTGCTGGGGCGGTCGTCAGGCGTGGCTGTATGCGGAGCACAATCCGCACGTGCGTGCGGCCGTGGCGTGGTACGGATTCGTCGAGGGCAAGACCGACGAGATGACGCCGTTCAACCCGGTCGATCATGCGTCGTTGCTGAAGGTGCCGGTGCTCGGGCTGTACGGCGAGAAGGATACGAACATCACGCAGGCGTCGCTGGCTGACATGCGCAAGGCAATCCAGACGAGCGACTCGAAGCTCGCGCGCCAATCCGAGATCGTCGTGTATCCGGATGCCGGTCACGCATTCTTCGCCGATTACCGGCCGAGTTACGTGAAGGGCGATGCCGAGGACGGCTGGAAGCGGGCGATCGAGTGGTTCCACAAGTACGGCGTGATGTAAACGACAAGCGGCGGCAGATGCCGCCGCGTCATCTTGCGCAGTGCCGGTGTTTTACGGCGTCGGGCCGGTCGCGATCGGCCGCGACGGATCGGCGCTCCATTCGCTCCACGAGCCCGGATACAGCGATGCGCCATGCAACCCGGCGATTTCGAGCGCGAGCGCGTTGTGGCATGCGGTCACGCCGGAGCCGCATTGCAGGATCACGCTGTTCGGTTCGGTGCCGGCCAGCAGCGTGGTGAACGTCTCGCGCAGTTCATGGCCGGTCTTGAAGCGGCCGTCGGCGTTCAGGTTGTCCTTGAAGAACCGGTTGCGTGCGCCGGGGATGTGGCCGCCGACACGATCGATCGTTTCGTTTTCGCCGCGATAGCGGTCGGGCGCGCGCGCGTCGATCACGACGCGCTTGGCCGACGTCACGTTCGCGAGCACGGCTGCCGCGTCGACCGTCGATTCGAGCGGGGCTGCCGCCCGGAAGTCGCCGGCGGGCGGGTGCGGCACGTCGGTTGCCAACGGCTGGCCGGCCGCTTCCCATGCCTGCAGGCCGCCGTCGAGCACCGCGATGGAGTCGTGCCCGAGCCAGCGCAGCAGCCACCACAAGCGCGCCGCATAGGCGCCGCCGTGTGCGTCATAGGCGACGACCTGCTGGCCCTGCTTGACGCCGCGACTGGCCATTAGCGTCGCGAATGCGTCGCGGGTCGGCAGCGGATGGCGGCCGTTGGTGCCGGTCTTGCGGCCGGACAGGTCGCGGTCGAGATGAAGGTACTGCGCGCCCGGGATGTGCCCGGCCGCATAGGCGGCTTCGCCCGCGGCCGGATCGGCGAGATCGAAGCGGCAGTCGAATACGGCGACGCTGCCCGGCGCCGCGGCCAGACGTTCGGCGAGATTGGCTGCGGAGATGAGCGTGGTGTAGTGGGTGTGTGGCATGACGGCTCCCTGGAGTGCAAACGGCCTGATACTCCAAGTCTAAACAAAAAAAGACGGGCCGAAACCCGTCTTTTCATATGCCGAATGCGAGGCGGCGCCGGAAGCGCCGCGCGCGCTCAGAGATCGCCGAGGTGGCGGCGCAGGAACTCGTGGAAGTGCTGCATACCGTCTTCCATCGGGCTCTGGTACGGGCCGACCTGCGATTCGCCGCGTGCCATCAGTGCACGGCGGCCGGCGTCCATCCGCATCGCGATTTCATCGTCCTCGACGGCCGTCTCCATATAGGCGGCGCGCTCGGCCTCGACGAACTCGCGCTCGAACAGCGCGATTTCCTCGGGGTAGTAGAACTCGACGATGTTGGTCGTCTTCTGCGGGCCGCGCGGAATCAGCCACGACACGACGAGCACGTGCGGATACCACTCGATCATCAGGCCCGGGTAATAGACCATCCAGATCGCGCCGAATTCCGGCGGCACGCCGTTGCGGAACTTGAGCACCTGCTCGTGCCACTTCTGGTAGGTCGCGCTGCCCGGTTTCGCGAGGGCGTTGTGCACGCCGACCGTCTGCACGCTGTACCAGTCGCCGAACTCCCACTTGAGATCGTCGCACGACACGAAACTGCCGAGGCCCGGGTGGAACGGGGCGACGTGGTAATCCTCGAGGTAGACCTCGATGAACGTCTTCCAGTTGTAATCGCACTCGTGCACTTCGACGTGATCGAACTGGTATTCGGAGAAGTCGAAGTGATGCTTCGTGCCGAGGTTCGCGAGATCGCGCGCGACGTTGCGGCCTTCGGCCTCGAACAGCAGCCCCTGCCAGTTCTGCAGCGGGCTCTTGCCGAGATTCAGGCAGGGCTTGTCGGGGAAGTGCGGGGCGCCGAGCAGCTCGCCTTCCAGATCGTACGTCCAGCGGTGCAGCGGGCACACGATGTTCTGCGCGTGGCCACGCCCGTTGAGCATGATCGCCTGCCGGTGGCGGCACACGTTCGACAGCAGTTCGATCTGGTTCGTCTGGTTGCGGACCAGCACGCGGCCTTCCTTCTCGGACGGCAGCGCGAAATAATCCCCCGCCTCGGGCACCATCAACTCGTGCCCGACGTAACGAGGTCCTTTCTTGAAGAGGGTTTCGATCTCGCGCTCGAGTAGCGCTTCATCGAAATATGCAGTGACTGGAAGCTGGCTGTGAGCCGACTTCAACTGAAGCGCGTCGCTCAGATTGGACATTCCCACTCCCGGTGTTAGCGTGAAAGCAGTGAACAACCCAACCATCGAAAAATCGATTTAGGGAAACGGACAATTATACCCGGTTCGCCTCGCAAGGCTAGGATTAAGTGCCTGATTTGTGTCAATTTTTTGTCGGGAGACAATCGGGAGGCGCACACTGTGCGTCGAAGATGGGGCCGGAATTGTGCCGGGCTGGCCAAGTCGGCAGATCGGAGAATTCTCTTTTGCCGTAGAATGTCCGACTTGTTTTGAAATTTGACACCCTCGTCCATGGCGAAAACCGCATCCCCAGGCGCCACGCCGCCCGACAATGGCACCGAACCGTTGCCGGACAATTACGAAATGGCGCTCGCGGAACTCGAGACGCTGGTTGCCCGGATGGAAGGCGGCGCGTTGAGCCTCGAGGATTCGCTCGCTGCGTATCGCCGCGGCGCGAACCTCGTTGCGTTTTGCCAACAGCAGCTTGAGAAAGTGGAACAGCAGGTTCGCGTGCTCGACGGCGCGACGCTGAAGCCGCTTTCGTCCGGAACGGCCGCCACGGACGGCGAAGACGACGATCTATGACATTCGAACAATGGATGCGGTCCGTGCTTGACCGTGTCGAGGACGCACTCGGCCACTATCTGCCGGCCGAAAACGTGGTGCCCACGCAACTCCACGAAGCGATGCGCTACGCGGTCCTCGGCGGCGGCAAGCGCGTTCGCCCGCTGCTGTGCCATGCAGCAGGCGAACTGACCGGTGCGACGGAAGCGGCGCGCAACGCGGCGGCGGCGGCGCTGGAGATGATCCACGTCTATTCGCTCGTGCACGACGACATGCCGTGCATGGACGACGACGCGCTGCGTCGCGGCAAGCCGACCGTGCACGTGCAGTACGACGAGCCGACGGCGTTGCTGGTTGGCGACGCGCTGCAGTCGCAGGCATTCGTCGCGCTGACCGACGTCGATGCGCTGTCGCCGGTGCAACAGGCCGCGCTCGTGCGCGAGCTGGCGCTGGCGAGCGGCTCGATCGGCATGGCCGGCGGGCAGGCGATCGACCTGGCGAGCGTCGGCCTCAAGCTGACGCGCGAGCAGCTCGAGACGATGCACCGGATGAAGACGGGGGCGCTGCTGCGCGCGGCCGTACGGATGGGCGCGCTGGCCGGCGACACGCCGTCGGCGGAAACGCTGGCCGCGCTCGACGTCTACGCAGGGGCCGTGGGCCTGGCCTTCCAGGTCGTCGACGACATTCTCGACGTCACGACCGATTCGGCGACGCTCGGCAAGACGGCCGGCAAGGATGCGGCAAATGACAAGCCGACCTACGTATCGATCCTCGGCCTCGACGCATCGCGTGAGCTCGCAGCCCAGCTGCGCGCCGAAGCACACGATGCGCTGAAACCGTTCGGCGCACGCGCACAGCGTCTCGCCGAACTTGCCGACCTGGTAGTGAACCGGGTCAGCTGACGCGAAGCCCGCCGCTGCGCACACGCTTACGGTGCGTGCAATAGAATGCGGGCGCGTTTGATTTCCTACAATGGAACGACGATGTACGACTTGCTGAAAACCATCGACGACCCGGCGGATTTGCGCCGCCTCGATCGTCGCCAACTCCAACCGCTCGCGGATGAACTGCGCGCGTTCGTGCTCGACAGCGTGTCGAAGACGGGCGGCCATTTGTCGTCCAACCTCGGGACGGTCGAGCTGACGATCGCGTTGCACTACGTGTTCAACACGCCGAACGACCGGATCGTCTGGGACGTGGGGCACCAGACCTACCCGCACAAGATCCTGACGGGCCGCCGCGACCAGATGCATTCGCTGCGCCAGCAGGACGGCATCTCGGGCTTCCCGCGCCGCAGCGAATCCGAATACGACACGTTCGGCACCGCGCACTCGAGCACGTCGATCTCGGCCGCGCTCGGCATGGCGATCGGCAGCCAGCTGAACGGCGACGACCGCTTCTCGATCGCGGTGATCGGCGACGGTGCGATGACGGCCGGCATGGCGTTCGAGGCGATGAACAACGCGGGCGTGTCGGAAGATGCGAAAGTGCTCGTGATCCTGAACGACAACGACATGTCGATCTCGCCGCCGGTCGGCGCGCTGAATCGCCATCTCGCCCGCCTGATGTCCGGCCGCTTCTATGCGGCCGCGCGCGCGGGCGTCGAGCGCGTGCTGAGCGTTGCGCCGCCGGTGCTCGAACTCGCGCGCAAGCTCGAGGAGCACGCGAAGGGCATGGTCGTGCCGGCGACGCTGTTCGAAGAGTTCGGCTTCAACTACATCGGCCCGATCGACGGTCACGATCTCGATTCGCTGATCCCGACGCTGCAGAACATCCGCGAGCTGCGCGGTCCGCAATTCCTGCACGTGGTGACGAAGAAAGGCCAGGGCTACAAGCTCGCCGAAGCGGATCCCGTGCTCTATCACGGCCCCGGCAAGTTCAACCCGGCCGAAGGCATCAAGCCGTCGCCCACGCCTGCGAAGAAGACGTACACGCAGGTGTTCGGCGAATGGCTGTGCGATGAAGCCGAGCGCGATTCGCGTGTCGTCGGCATCACGCCCGCGATGCGCGAAGGCTCGGGCATGGTCGAGTTCGAGAAGCGCTTCAAGGATCGCTACTACGACGTCGGTATCGCCGAGCAGCACGCGGTGACGTTCGCGGGCGGCCTCGCGACCGAAGGGCTGAAGCCCGTCGTCGCGATCTACTCGACGTTCCTGCAGCGTGCGTACGACCAACTGATCCACGACGTCGCGCTGCAGAACCTGCCGGTCGTGTTCGCGATCGACCGCGCGGGCCTCGTCGGCGCCGACGGTGCGACGCACGCGGGCGCGTACGATCTCGCGTTCATGCGCTGCATCCCGAACATGACGATCATGGCCGCGTCCGACGAGGACGAGTGCCGCCAGATGCTGCACACGGCGCTTCAGCAGCCGAACCCGACCGCGGTGCGTTATCCGCGCGGCGCGGGCACGGGTGTGGCGACGGTGAAGGAATTCACCGAGATCCCCCTCGGCAAGGGCGAAGTGCGTCGCCGTACGTCGCAGCCGGAAGGCAAGCGCGTCGCGATTCTCGCGTTCGGCACGATGGTCGCGCCGTCGCTCGCGGCGGGCGAGGAGCTCGACGCCACGGTCGCGAACATGCGCTTCGTGAAGCCGGTCGATGCGGCGCTCGTGCGTGAACTCGCCGAGACGCACGACTACCTCGTCACGGTCGAGGAAGGCTGCGTGATGGGCGGTGCGGGCTCGGCCTGCGTCGAAGCCCTGATGGAGAGTGGGGTTATCCGACCCGTAATACAATTGGGCCTCCCTGACCAGTTCATCGATCACGGCGACCCCGCGAAGTTGCTGGCGCAATGCGGCCTCGACGGCGCGGGCATCGCGAAATCGATTCGCGAACGCTTCCTGAGCCCGGCGGCCGACGTCGCCGGTCAGGCGAAGCGCGTCGCGTAAGCTGGCGCCGCCTGCGGGCGGCGTCAGTGCGACTGGCGCAACCGGTCTACATTGATGCGGAAAACATGGGCCTGCGGGCCCATGTTGCTTTTCCGGCTACCGCGTGACGCGGCGTGCGCGTCGTCGAACGCGCGGCTTACAAGGATTGAACAAGATGAACCAGATGAATCCCGCCTTCGTGATGCCCGACGTGCAGAGCACGGTGGATACCCGCCAGATTCCGATTCAGCGCGTGGGCGTGAAGGCGGTCCGGCATCCATTGACGGTGCGCACCGAGAGCGGCGACGTGCAGCCGACCGTCGGCGTCTGGAACCTCGACGTGCGCCTGCCCGCCGATCAGAAGGGCACGCACATGTCGCGCTTCGTCGCTCTGCTCGAAGAGAGTCGCGAGCCGCTGACGGTCGAGCGCTTCCGCGCGATGCTCGCGTCGATGCTCGTGAGGCTGGAAGCCGAGGCCGGCCGCATCGAGGTCACGTTCCCGTACTTCGTGAACAAGACGGCGCCGGTGTCGGGCGTGCAGAGCCTGCTCGACTATGAAGTGACGCTCGCGGGCGAAAGCCGCAACGGCGAAACGCGCCTGTTCCTGAAGGTGCTCGTGCCGGTGACGAGCCTGTGCCCGTGCTCGAAGAAGATCTCGCAGTACGGTGCGCACAACCAGCGCTCGCACGTGACGATCGATGCCGAGCTCGCGGCCGACCTGCCGGTCGAGGCGCTGATCCGCATTGCGGAAGAAGAGGCGTCGTGCGAGCTGTGGGGCTTGTTGAAGCGTCCGGACGAGAAGTTCGTCACGGAGCGTGCGTACGAAAACCCGAAGTTCGTCGAGGATCTGGTGCGCGACGTCGCGCAGCGTCTCGATGCGGACGAGCGCGTGGTTGCGTACGTGCTCGAAGCCGAGAACTTCGAGTCGATCCACAATCACAGCGCGTATGCGCTGATCGAGCGCGACAAGCGACACGCCGCGTAACGCTGCGTCGTTTTGCCGCTGCAATGAAAAATGGCCGCTCATCGAGCGGCCATTTTGTTTTCCGGCGTGCGCCGGCGCGTAGGGTATCGGGTTGCGCGAATCAGCGTGCGAGCGACGCGAGATCCCAGCGCGGCTTCACCGTGAACGCGTAGTCGGCGTTCGCCTGCTCGGGCCAGCGGCCGAGCCGCAATGCGCCGGCGAGCGCGATCATCGCGCCGTTGTCGGTGCAGAGCGCGAGATCGGGATAGTGCACGTCGAAGCCGCGCTTGGCCGCGGCGGCCGACAGCGCCGCGCGCAACTGGCGGTTCGCGCCGACGCCGCCCGCGACCACCAGGCGCTTGAGTTTCGTCTGCTTGAGCGCGGCGAGCGACTTCGCGACGAGCACGTCGACGGCCGCGTCGACGAAGCCGCGCGCGAGGTCGGCCTTCGCGCGCTCGAGCGCTTCGCCTTCCAGCTTCGCCGCCTCGAATTTCTTCATCTGCGTGAGCACGGCTGTCTTCAGGCCGCTGAAGCTGAAGTCGAGATCGCCCGAATGCAGCATCGGGCGCGGCAGCACGACCGCACCCGGCGTGCCCGTTTCCGCGAGCTTCGACACTTCCGGGCCGCCCGGATAGCCGAGGCCGATCAGCTTTGCCGTCTTGTCGAACGCTTCGCCGGCCGCGTCGTCGAGCGTCTCGCCGAGCGTCTCGTACACGCCGACGTCCGTCACGCGCATCAGTTGCGTATGACCGCCCGACACCAGCAGCGCGATGAACGGGAACGGCGGCGGCTCGTCGACCAGCAGCGGCGACAGCAGATGGCCTTCGAGGTGATGAATGCCCACGGTCGGCTTGTTCCATGCCAGCGCGAGCGCATTCGCGATGCTCGCGCCGACCAGCAGCGCGCCGGCGAGGCCGGGGCCTTGCGTGAACGCGATCGCGTCGATGTCGTCGCGGTGCGTGCCGCTTTGCGCCATCACTTCCTCGAGCAGCGGCAGCGCGCGGCGGATGTGATCACGCGACGCGAGCTCCGGCACGACGCCACCGTATTCGCGATGCATCGCGATCTGCGAATGAAGCGCGTGCGCGAGCAGGCCGCGCTGCGTGTCGTAGAGCGCGAGGCCGGTTTCATCGCAGGAGCTTTCGATGCCGAGAACGAGCATGGGTAAGGGCGGGGGCGCGCTTTATCGAGCGCGCCGCAGGAAGGTCGACGTAACCGGAAATTATAGCAGGCGGGGGCCGGTCGTCGCCGCGGACGGCCCGGGCCGGAGGCCGGGCAGGTACAATCCGCGCCATGGAAACTTATGACATCGCCGTGATCGGCGCGGGCGCCGCCGGGATGATGAGCGCCGCGGTCGCCGGGCAACTCGGCCGCCGCGTGGTGCTGATCGACCACGCGCCGCGGCTCGCCGAGAAAATCCGCATCTCGGGCGGCGGCCGCTGCAACTTCACGAATCTCTACGCAGGCCCCGACAACTACCTGTCGTCGAATCCGCATTTCGCGCGCTCGGCGCTCGCCCGTTACACGCCGCGCGACTTCCTCGGGCTGCTCAAGCGCCATCACGTCACCTGGCACGAAAAGCACAAGGGGCAGCTCTTCTGCGACCACGGCAGCGATGCGATCATCGACATGCTGAAGCACGAATGCGACGCGGGCGGCATCGCCTGGCGCCGCCCGGTGGTCGTCGATGCGGTGCGCCACGCGGCCGACGGCTTCACGCTCGACACGCAGCAGGCAGGGCCGATCCGCGCACGCGCGCTGATCGTCGCGACGGGCGGCCTGTCGATCCCGAAGATCGGCGCGACCGACTTCGGCTACCGGGTCGCGAAGCAGTTCGGTCACAAGCTCGTCGATACGCGGCCCGCGCTCGTGCCGCTCACGTTCGCGCAGCACGACTGGGAGCCGTTCGCGGCGCTGTCCGGCGTGTCGCTCGAAGTGCGCGTGTCGACCGGTGACAAGAAACGCGGCGGCGAATTCGTCGAGGATCTGCTGCTGACCCATCGCGGCCTGTCGGGCCCCGGCATCCTGCAGATCTCCAGTTACTGGCAGTCCGGCGACCCGATCCGCATCGACCTGCTGCCGCAGCGCGATGTGGTGGCCGACCTGCTCGACGCGAAGCGCACGTCGAAGCGCCAGATCGGCTCGCTGCTCGCGGACTGGGTGCCGTCGCGTCTCGCGCACGTCTGGCTCGACACGCATCGCGTCGCGGCCGACGCGCGGCTCGCGGACCTGCCCGACAAGACGTTGCGCCAGATCGGCGACGCGCTGTCCGGCTGGACGCTGACGCCGAACGGCACCGAGGGCTACAAGAAGGCCGAGGTGACGAAGGGCGGCGTCGATACGCGCGAACTGTCGTCGGCGACGATGATGAGTGCGCGGGTGCCGGGGCTGTTCTTCATCGGCGAGGCGGTGGACGTCACGGGCTGGCTCGGCGGCTACAACTTCCAGTGGGCGTGGGCGTCCGGCACGGCGGCCGGGCAGGCGGCGGCGGAGTTTGCGCGCGGCGTCTGATGGTCCGCGCAGGCCCGCCGTTGACGGGACCCGGCCCTTAGGTCTTTGTACGACGCTCTGCTATACTCGTAAATCTTCAGTGCAAACCTTTATTCGTGTCGGATCATGACGATCATTCGCGTTAAAGAAAACGAGCCGTTCGAAGTCGCCATGCGTCGCTTCAAGCGCACGATCGAGAAGAACGGTCTGCTGACCGAGCTTCGTGCGCGGGAGTTCTTCGAGAAACCGACCGCCGAGCGCAAGCGCAAGAAGGCTGCAGCAGTGAAGCGTCACTACAAGCGGATTCGCAGCCAGACGCTGCCGAAGAAGCTGTACTGAACGAGTGAGCGCCGCGCGGGTCACTGAGCGGCGCACCGGCGACCTCCGCACGATCGGTCTTGATCAGGGGCCGCGAGTCGCCGATGCCGGATTCGAGCAACCCGCTTGAGACATAGTCCCAAGCGGGTTTTTGTGTTGACGTCCATTCACGGGCGTCGAAGTCACGTTTCCATCCCGGGTGCAAGATGAGTTTGAAAGAGCAGATCAGCGAAGACATGAAGGCCGCGATGCGCGCGAAGGAAAGCGAGCGTCTGGCGACGGTTCGCCTGCTGCTGGCCGCGATCAAGCAACGCGAGATCGATGATCAGGTGACCCTCGACGACGCGGGCATCACCGCCGTGATCGACAAGATGATCAAGCAGCGCAAGGACTCGATCAGCCAGTTCCAGGCCGCCGGCCGCGACGATCTCGTCGCGAAGGAACAGGCCGAACTGACCGTGCTGGGCGCCTACATGCCTGCGCAACTGTCGGACGCGGAAGTGGCCGCCGAAGTCCAGGCCGCGGTCGCGGCAACGGGCGCAGCCGGCCCGCAGGACATGGGCAAGGTGATGGGCGTGCTGAAGGGCAAGCTCGCCGGCCGTGCCGACATGACCGCTGTCTCCGCGCAGGTCAAGGCCGCGCTGTCGAAGTAAAACCCGCTTCCCGGCGCGTCGCATGCGCGTGCGCCGGGGCATCGTATTGTCCTTTTTTCGCTCGATCCCACGGTGATTCCGCATTCGTTCCTGCAGGATTTGCTGAACCGCGTCGATATCGTCGACGTGGTGGGCCGGTACGTGCAGCTCAAGAAGGGCGGCGCCAACTTCATGGGGCTGTGCCCGTTCCATAACGAGAAGAGCCCGTCGTTTACCGTCAGCCCGACCAAGCAGTTCTATCACTGCTTCGGCTGCGGCGCGCACGGCACGGCGATCGGCTTCCTGATGGAGCACGCGGGGCTCACGTTCCCGGAAGCCGTGCAGGAACTCGCGCAATCGGTCGGACTGACCGTGCCGCACGAGCCGTCAATGCGCGGCGGTGGTGGCGGCGGCGACTATCCGGCACCCGTGTCGAAATCGGTCGCGACGGCGCTGTCCGACGTGATGTCCGTTGCGTGCGACTACTATCGCAAGCAATTGCGCGGCGCGACCGTCGCGATCCAGTACCTGAAGAACCGGGGCCTGACCGGCGAGATCGCCGCGCGCTTCGGTCTCGGCTATGCGCCGGACGGCTGGCAGAACCTCGAAACCGCGTTCCCGGACTACCGTGACGAGTCGCTCGTCGAATCGGGGCTCGTGATCGTCAGCGAAAAAACCGACGCGCAAGGCGTCGCGCGACGCTACGACCGGTTCCGCGAGCGGATCATGTTCCCGATCCGCAACGTGAAGGGGCAGGTGATCGGGTTCGGCGGCCGCGTGCTCGGCAGCGGCGAGCCGAAGTACCTGAATTCGCCCGAAACGCCGCTGTTCAACAAGGGCAGCGAACTGTACGGGCTGTTCGAGGCGCGCCTCGCGATCCGCGAGCGCAAGTACGTGCTGGTCGTCGAAGGCTACATGGATGTCGTCGCGCTCGCGCAGCTCGGCTTCCCGAACGCGGTCGCGACGCTCGGCACGGCGTGCACGCCGATCCACGTGCAGAAGTTGCTGCGCCAGACCGATACGGTCATTTTCAGCTTCGACGGCGACTCGGCCGGCCGGCGTGCGGCGCGCCGCGCGCTCGAGGCGTGCCTGCCGCATGCGGCGGACAACCGGACGATCCGATTCCTTTTCCTGCCGTCCGAACATGATCCGGACAGCTACGTACGCGAATTCGGCGCGGACGCGTTCTCCGAGCAGGTCGAACGTGCGATGCCGCTGTCGCAATTTCTGTTGAACGAAGCAATTGCCGGCAAGGCGCTCGATCAGCCGGAAGGTCGCGCGAAGGCGCTGTTCGACGCGAAGCCGCTGCTGCAGGCGCTGCCGGCAAACGCGTTGCGCGCGCAGATCATGCACATGTTCGCCGACCGTCTCGATATCCCGTTCGAGGAAGTCGCGGGGCTGTCGGATGTCGATGCGCGCATTGCCGTGCCGGCGCGCCAGGCGCCCCCGCGCAGCGAGCGGCGGCGTGTGACGGACAGCGAAAAGCGGGCGTTGCGTACGCTCGTGATGCATCCGCGGATCGCGTCGCAGCTCGACGACGAACAGCTTGCGACCCTGCGCGCGCTGCCGCGCATCGGCGAGTTGTTCGCCGAAGTCGTCGAGCATGCGCGTGCGCTGGGCGACGGCGCGGAGTTCCGGCTGCTGTCGGACGTGCTGCGCACATCCTCGAACGGGGCGACTTACGAGGAAATCTTCCGCGAAATTCTGGACTATGATGAAAACGTCCGCGACTTGCTGCTACAGAATCCGGAAGACGAGACGGTGCCTGAGCGGCAGCGCGAACAGGAACGGATCGCGGGCGAGGAACTGCAGGCCGCGGTGCTCAAGATGCGCTATGACGCTTGCTGCGACCGGCTCGATCGGCTGGCGCGGCAATCCACCTTCACACCCGAGGAATTGGCCGAATTGACGGAATTGAACCAGCAGCGAACCGACATGAAGCGTCGGCTCGGGCTGTAGGCGGCCGGGGCGCCAGGAGAGGGCTCCCCAGCGTGCTATAATATAAGGTTTCCAGCGGTTTGTTTTCCAAGCAGAGGCGAGAATCGCGATGGCAAAGACGACAGGCGGAAAGAAAGCAACAGGCAAGGGCTCGACGGAGCCGACCACGAAGGTCACAGCGGCCAAGTCTGCTTCTTCCACCAGGACAACGTCTTCAGCCACGTCTGCCCCTGCAGGAAAGAAAACCGCGGCCGGCACTGCTCAGGCTGCGCCGGCGTCGGCAGCCAGAACACGGGCTGCCGCCAGACCCGACTCCGGGCCGGCCAAGCCGGCGGCGAAGCGGGCAAGTGCGAAAAGCGCAAGGGACACGACTGCCGCCGCGGACGAAACGGCAGTACGTACTACTCATGCACCCACGGTTCAACCGGCTGTCGTCCAGCAGCCGCGAGTCGATATAGCCGGTACGGCGAACTCCATGACCAAAAAGCTGAACGAAGTATCCGTCGATGACGACGCAAATCAGAGCGACGAGCAGCCCGCAGCCGCGGCTGCTCCGGGCAAATCCAAGGTGCGCGATCGTCGCGCCAAGGAAAAGGCGCTGCTGAAGGAAGCGTTCGCGACGAGCACGCCCGGCACGGCCGAGGAGCTCGAAGAGCGCCGCGTGAAGCTGCGCGCGCTGATCAAGCTCGGCAAGGAGCGCGGCTTCCTCACCTATGCCGAAATCAACGACCACCTGCCGGACAACTTCACCGAGACAGAAGCCCTCGAAGGCATCATCGGTACGTTCAACGACATGGGCGTGGCCGTATACGAGCAGGCACCGGACGCGGAAACGCTGCTCCTGAACGACAACGCGCCGGCCGCGTCGTCGGACGATGAAGTCGAGGAAGAAGCGGAAGTCGCGCTGTCGACCGTCGATTCGGAATTCGGCCGCACGACCGATCCGGTCCGGATGTACATGCGCGAGATGGGCACGGTCGAGCTGCTCACGCGCGAAGGCGAAATCGAGATCGCGAAGCGGATCGAGGACGGCCTGCGCCACATGGTGATGGCAATCTCCGCGTGCCCGACGACGATCGCCGACATCCTCGCGATGGCCGAGCGCGTCGCGAACGAAGAGATCCGCGTCGACGAACTCGTCGACGGCCTGCTCGATCCGAATGCTTCGGACTCCGCCGATACGGACGGTTTCTCCGCGAAGGAAGCCGAAGCGATCGAGAACGAGGACGAGGAAGCCGAAGAGGAAGAGGAAGAAGAGGAAGAGGAGGAGGACGACGGTGCCGCACAGGCGTCGGCCAACGCCGCCCAGCTCGAAGCCCTCAAGCGTGCATCGCTCGACAAGTTCTCGCAGATCAGCGAGTGGTTCGACAAGATGCGCCGCGCGTTCGAGAAGGAAGGCTACAAGTCGAAGGCCTACCTGAAGGCGCAGGAAACGATCCAGACCGAGCTGATGACGATCCGCTTCACCGCGCGTACCGTCGAGCGCCTGTGCGACACGCTGCGTGCGCAGGTGGACGAAGTGCGCCAGGTCGAGCGCCAGATCCTGCACATCGTCGTCGACAAGTGCGGCATGCCGCGTTCGGAATTCATCGCGCGCTTCCCGGGCAGCGAGACGGATCTCGACTGGGCCGAGAAGATCACGGCCGAAGGCCATTCGTACAGCGCGGTCCTGGCGCGCAACATCCCGGCGATCCGCGAACAGCAGCAGCGTCTGCTCGACCTGCAGGCGCGCGTCGTGCTGCCGCTGAAGGACCTGAAGGAAACCAACCGCCAGATGGCGGCCGGCGAACTGAAGGCGCGTCAGGCGAAGCGTGAAATGACCGAGGCGAACCTGCGTCTCGTGATCTCGATCGCGAAGAAGTACACGAACCGCGGCCTGCAGTTCCTCGACCTGATCCAGGAAGGCAACATCGGCCTGATGAAGGCGGTGGACAAGTTCGAATACCGTCGCGGCTACAAGTTCTCGACCTATGCGACGTGGTGGATCCGCCAGGCCATCACGCGTTCGATCGCGGACCAGGCGCGCACGATCCGTATTCCGGTTCACATGATCGAGACGATCAACAAGATGAACCGCATCTCGCGGCAGATCCTGCAGGAAACCGGTCTCGAGCCGGATCCGGCAACGCTCGCCGAGAAGATGGAGATGCCGGAAGACAAGATCCGCAAGATCATGAAGATCGCGAAGGAGCCGATCTCGATGGAAACGCCGATCGGTGACGACGACGATTCCCATCTCGGCGACTTCATCGAGGACAACAACACGGTCGCGCCGGCGGATGCCGCGCTGCATGCAAGCATGCGCGACGTCGTGAAGGATGTGCTCGACTCGCTGACGCCGCGTGAGGCGAAGGTGCTGCGGATGCGCTTCGGTATCGAGATGAGCACCGATCACACGCTCGAGGAAGTCGGCAAGCAGTTCGACGTCACGCGTGAGCGGATCCGTCAGATCGAGGCCAAGGCGCTGCGCAAGCTGCGTCACCCGAGCCGTTCCGACAAGCTGAAGTCGTTCCTCGAAGGGAACTGATTTCCAGCGTCTCACTTGCGAACGCCGCCGGTATCCGCGTGATGCCGGTGGCGTTTGTCTCCTTTGTCGTCTTTGTTGTTACAATGCCGGCCCGGCTTCGTTGCCGGGGCGACATGTAGCACGCCATGCTTCTCATCTGGGCCCCTAGCTCATGCTTGGTTAGAGCAGCGAACTCATAATTCGTTGGTGCCGGGTTCGACTCCCGGGGGGCCCACCAGATTCTCTTTCAGGGTCATCCAGGAAAGTCTCTAAACCCGCGATGCAGCAACGCTTCGCGGGTTTTTCTTTGTGCGCCGCCAGAATATATCGAACGTACTGAACACGTCCGTGCCGAAGCCGCATGTCGTATCGCCGCCACCGGGAAAACACGGAGGGCGTGCGGTCCCGATATCAATCGAAGTATGCTGTAGCGCGACCTGCGCGCACGATCGGGATTCGTCGAGCACGCGAACCGCAGACCAGCGCCGCGCTCTGTCCGGCAGCCATAACAAACACACACCGACTTCGCCCGACAGTGGGGGCGACCATCATGATCATGCTGCGTTCGTGGGGTGCGATTCTCTCGTTGCTGATGCTCGCCGCGTGCGCCAGCCTGCCGCCGCAGATCGATCGCGAGCCGACGCATGCATACGCCGACACCGCAAACACGCGCCTCGGCATCGCGTTCCGCCAGCAGGCCGCCTCCCATCCGGGGCAGGACGCGTTTCATTTGCTGCGCGATCCCGTCGACGCACTCGATGCGCGCGTGCTGCTCGCCGATCGCGCGGACCGCTCGCTCGACCTGCAGTACTACATCTGGCACGACGACCTGACCGGACACGAACTCGCTGACGCGATCATCCGCGCGGCCGATCGCGGCGTACGCGTGCGCGTGCTGCTCGACGATCTCGGAACGAATGCGGACGATCGCAAGCTGCTCGAGATCAGCTCGCATCCGAACATCGAGATCCGGCTTTTCAATCCGGTCGCGACGCGCCACTTCAAGAAGATCGGCACAGTGTTCGAGTTCTCGCGCGTCAACCGGCGCATGCACAACAAGGCGATGATCGCGGACAACCAGGCGGCGATCGTCGGCGGCCGCAACATCGGCGACGAGTACTTCGGCGCGTCGTCGATGCTGGAATTCGGCGACCTCGACGTGGTCGTGCACGGTCCCGTCGTGAATGACATCTCGACCGAGTTCGACACGTTCTGGAATTCGCCGTATGCGTTTTCGGTCAATGCGCTGGTCGGGCATGACGCCGCGCCGGGCGGCCTCGATCGCGAGCGCGAACGGCTGCGCGATTACCTGCGCGCAATGGAGGACAATCCGTACGTGCTCGAGGCGCGCCAGCGGCTCGACCAGATCGTGCATGGCCAGGGCACGGAGTTGTCGTGGGGGCACGCGACGGTCCTGTACGACGATCCGGCGAAGATTGCGCGGGCCCCGAAGGACACCGAAGGGCACCTGATGCCGCAACTGCGCGCGCTCGCGTTGCGACCCGAGCACGAACTGCTGATCGTGTCGCCGTATTTCGTGCCAGGCAAGGACATGGTCGAGCGGCTGCGTGCGCTCACGGCGCGCGGCGTACGCGTGACGATCCTGACCAACTCGCTCGCGTCGACAGACGTCGCGGCCGTGCACGCCGGTTACCGGCGCTATCGTCGGGAACTCGTGGAGGCCGGCGTGCGGCTTTACGAGCGGCGGCCGTCCGGCGACAAGAGCATTTCGAAGCAGGTCATCATCGGTTCGTCGCGTGCGTCGCTGCACGCGAAGACGTATGTGTTCGATCGCAAGAGCATTTTCATCGGCTCGATGAACCTCGATCCGCGCTCGCTGAACCTCAACACCGAGATCGGCGTTTATTGCGAGAGTCCGGCCATTGCGTCCGAAGTCGCGACGGACCTGGAGCCGCGGCTCGATCGAATCGCATGGCGGGTCGAATCGAGGACCGATTCGGCCGGCAAGGGGCGGCTCAAGTGGATTCAGACCGACGTGGACGGAAAGGCGACCGAGCTCGATCACGAACCGGAAGTGTCGGCGGCACGACGCATGGAAGTGTGGTTTCTCGGCTTGTTTCCGATCGAATCGCAGCTGTGATCGTGATCCCGCTTGCCCGCGACAACGGCGGGCGGCGTATACGGACGCACATCGTCGATCCGGACGCGACACCCGGATCGCCGCGCACACGGTTCCGGGCGGGCGTGCGAAATCGTCCGCGCCCGGAACCGCACCGCTCACCGCACGATCAGCGCGCGAAATCCGACGTGCTCTGGATGAACGTGTTCAGCTTCGAGATGTTCACGCTGCCGAAGCCCGTCGTCGCGTCCCAGCCGGCCTTTGCCTTGTAGCCATACGTCCCGCTGCCGTTGTTGCCGGACGTCACGTCGTGCAGCAGGGCCGCGTTGGTCGGGAAGTACTTGTAGATGCTCGACGCCGGGAAGCCGAGCGCGTTGTTGTTCGCCGATTGCAGCCGCGCCCAGATGCCGGTGAAGATCGGCGCGGCGAGACTCGTGCCGCCTTCGTTGTTCAGGTAGCCCGAACCCCACAGCGTGTCGGACGTCTGGCCATTCACCACGAGAATCGCGCCGGTGCGCAGGTCGGCGTCGAAGCCGACGTCCGGCAGCGCGCGCTTGGTCGACCCGGTGAGGCTCGACGATTGCCACGACGGCGCGGCTTCGTACTTGCTGTAGCCGCCGCCCGTCGACCACACGGTGCCTGCCTGCCAGCTCGGATCGTTCCATACGATTTCGCTGTTGTACGCGTTGGTCGACGTATTGGTGAACAGCGTCGTGCCGCCCACCGCAATCACGTAAGGCGACGTCGCGGGTTCGCTCACCGTGTAGGTCGAGCGCGACGGCGTGCCGCTCGCGCATTCGTATGCGCCGTGGTCGCCGGCCGACACGGAAAAGGTCTGCCCCTGCGCGACGGCCTGCTTGAAGATGGTGTCGTCGGTCGCCTGGGAGCCGGTGCTGTACGAGGACGATTCGCACACGCCGAGCGACACGTTGATGACCTTCGCGACGTTGTCGCTCACCGCCTTGTTGTACGCGGCGGTGATCGCCGTGAGCGTCATCGACGGCGCGACGTAGAACACGACCTGTTTCACGCTGCCGCCGGCGGCGCCGACGATCGACTGGCTGTCGAGGTTCCATTCGACGGTGCCGGATGTATCGGTGTACGAACTGCCTGACGGCCCTGTCGGAACGACGCTGCTGCTGATCGTGCCGAGGCCGTTGTTCGCGGCGAACGTGTTGAGGTCGCTGACCGTCTGCGACAGGTCGCCTTCGGAGATGATGCCGACCGTGGTCTGCGAGGCCGTCGGCGTACCGTCGCCGCCATAAAGCGACGAGAACTCGGTCGGGTTGTGCGGCACCGCGGATGCGCCCGCCGGGATCGTCAGGTTGCTGGTGTTGCCTTGCGGCTTGCCGCCCGCGCCGGTATGCATGAGCTCGACGTTCTGCAGGCCGAGCACGGCGCCGACGATGCCGCCGATCGCGTTCGGCACCTGCGCGGCGTCGGTGTTCGCGTAGACGCTGCGGCCGTTACGCGTGAAGCGCTTGAGCGTCGTGCGGAAGGCCGACTTGATCGTTGCCGCGGTGCCGGATGCGGACACGAGCAGGCGGTTCGGCGCGACCACGATGTTGACGAAGCCTGCCTTGCGCAGGTGCGAGACGACCGAGGCGACCTGTTGGTCGGTCGGCGCGTATTGCGCGGCGAACTGCGCCGGCGTGAGGAACTGCTTGTAGTGCGGCGAGCCGGGCGTATGCAGGTCGCGCAGGTACTGGTCGAGTTGCGCTTCGTTGCGCAGGTTCAGCCCGAGCACGATGTCCACCGATTCGCCGGGCGCCATCTCGGTGGCAGCGGCAGCAGCAGCTGCGGTGCTGGCCGCCGGTGCGCCGGCGGTACTGCTGCTTTCACCCTGCTGGACGAGCGGCAGGAATCCCTTGGTGCGCGTTTCCGTCCAGCCGGCGGCCGGTGCGGCATGGACGGCCGTCATGCCGAACGAAGCGGCTGCCGCGGCGGCGAAGGCGAGCTTGACGATGCGGATGTGCTTTTGTTTCTTGTCTGCAACCTGATTCATTTTGAATTACCCCTCCGGTTGAACATCGAACGGCATGAACAACAACAGTCGACAGCGGCGCGGATCGTGTGCCGCCGATATCCGCCGCGCTCGCGTGGATGGCGCGGACGCGACGGGGCCTTTCGCCCGATCCGGAAAGGTGGTGACCTCCGGGAGCGAAATGCTGGAATGCTACGTAGTGGTGGCGCTGCGCCACGTTTCGGGTGGCCGCGCCAGCGGGCTTGATGCGGGCGGGAATGGCTAGAGCAACAGTTTCGGTGTCCTGCTCATTCGGTTCGGTCCTTCGGCCCGCTGCCGGACGGCAGCTGCCCAATGAAATGCATCGGGATGTTGCATGCGCCGACGGAAGAGAGGTGGTCGGCGGCGAGAACTTCGGTGCGGCGGAAGCGAAATGCGTCGAGCGGATCGATTGCGTGGTTTGCAATGTGTCAGATTGCTTGCATCGGACGGTATCAAGAACGAAAGTTCGCTGTCAAACTTTTTCTGATTATATGAAACAAAATTAAATGAATTAAGCTGAAATGCTTTTGAAAAGATCGGGGGTATTTTGTAATTTCCGAAACCCGATTTGGTTGTAATCGCAACTTCATCGGCCGGATCATTCGCGGTTCGAATCGTAATGGGCGAACCGTTGTGGAAGAAACATTCGAGTCGGCGGTGCCGGTCATCCGTCGCGCAATGCACCGTGTGTCATGACGTCCGGTGCGGAACGCCGGATTCGAGTGCGATGCCGGCGCCATTGACGAACTTTGCCGGGCGAGCGCCTCGAACACTGGCATGCGCAGCGCGGTGCAATTGCCGACGAAACATCGGCCGGCTTACAGCGCGGCGTGGGCGTGAAACGCGCGGCGAAGGCTGCTGCACCGGCCGACGCATCGAAGCGCGTGCCGCGCACGAAGAAGCCCACGGCACGCGCGATCAGTTCGGCTTGCGCTCCGGCGGGGCGGGACGCGTCTCGGCGACAGGCATGCCGGCGGCATCGCCATCGTTTTCGGGGCCCACGGGCCGCGAACCTTCGTCATATGCGACGAGGCTGCGCTGCGGATTCGCGATCCGGATCCCGCGTTCGCGGAACATCACCGCGATCCGCCGGTTGAATTCGCGCTGCACGCTCCAGCGTGCCGAGTCCTTGCACTGGATCTGTCCTGCCAGCGCGATCATCGCGCCGTCGACCTGGTCGATGCCCCAGTAGCTGAAATCCGACAGGATGCCGTCCTTGTAGTTCGGGTCGTCGCGCAACGCGGCGCCGATCTCTTTCAGCGTCGCGATCGCGAGATCGATGTCCTGGCCGTAAGCGATGCTGACCTTGACGGCCGCGTTGCCGAGCCCGCGGTTCGTATTGTTGACGGTCGTCACCGAGCTGAACGGGATCGTGTACAGCGACCCGTCGCCCGCGCGAAGCCGCACGGTGCGGATCGACAGGTATTCGACCGTGCCCGACACGCCGGCGAGCGTGACCCAGTCGCCCACCTGCATCGCGTTCTCCATCAGCAGGAAGATCCCGGTGATGAAATCCTGCACGAGCTTCTGCGAGCCGAAGCCGAGTGCGACGCCGAAGATGCTGGCGCCGGCGAGCAGCGGGCCGATGTTCACGCCGATTTCGCTGAGGCCCGTCAGCACGACGACGAGCGCGATCAGGATGAACAGCAGCGAGCGCAGCATCGGCAGCAGCGTGCGCAACCGCGCCGCGCGCACGAGGTTGCCTTCGCGCGTCCACAGCTGCAGGCGCCGCTCGATCGCGATGTTCGCGGCTTCCCATACGATCAGCGCGACGACGGCCGCGATCGCGATCGTGATCAGCGCCGACGCGAGCCGATGGCCGATCGTGCCGGTCCCGAACGCATGGAAGATCGGCACGCCCCAGGTCTGCAGCAGCAGCACGACGGTCACGACGGCGATCACCGCCGACACGATCTGGCGCATCAGCGGGTAGTAGCGGTACGCGTGCAGATGGACGAGCGTGCGATCGTCGTCGCGGCGTTGGAACAGCCGCGCGAGCGCGCCGAACACGACGATCGACACGATCCGCATGCCGACCATCACGGCGATCGAGCGGCCGCCGAGCGTGATCAGCACGCGGTAGCCGTTGTGGACGTCGAGCGCCCACACGAACCACAACGCCATCACGACGAACACCGACACGGGCGCCCACGCGTCGGCGAGCGCATTGCCGATCATCGCGAAGGCCGGCCGCTCGTCGCCGGCCGCGCGGATGCGCGCGGCGACCGGCTGGCGGCACTGCAGGATCAGCGCCGAGATCATCAGGTGGCCGACGAGCGCGACGGCCTTCAGCAGCGCGACGTGACCGGCGTCGCTGAGGCCGAAGCTCCCGGCGATCTCGACCGCGGCGGTGCAGGCGCCGAGGACGATCACGATCCGCGCGATCGAGCGCTGCGCGAACGCGGCCCCTGCATCGCTGATGTGCAGCAGCCGCAGCTGCGGCGCATCGGGCTGGAAGAACAGCCGGCTGACGATTGTCACGAGGCGGCAGATCACGTAGATGTCGATCAGCGATTCGAGCGCGATTTCGGTCGGCGTGCCGGCGTCGTCGAGCAACGACATCGTCAGGCTCGCGACGCCGACGAACACCAGCAGCGGCACGACCCGCAAGGCGAGACTGATCAGCGCGCGCGGCATCCGGCGCAGCAGCGTGGTGTTGCGCCGCGCATGGCCGCGGCCTTGCGACGACGTATCAGGCGTGCCGGTGGCGTCCGCGTTGGCGGCGGAGTCGACCGTTGAGGCTGGCGCCGTGTCGTCGTCCGGCCCGGGCGGCTCGGATCCGACTGGCTCGGCTGTCTCGTCGTCGGCCAGGCGCGACGATTCGGCGCGACGCACGCCCAGGGCGGCCAGCGCGCGCCGCAGCAACCGCCTCGCGAACCATTCGACGACGAACGCGGGCACGAGCACGGCGAGGATGATCCCGATCGCGCGCGTGAGGTCCGCACGTGCGTCGGCGCGGACCAGCCGCTCGTGCCACCAGTTGCCCACCGAGCCGACATCGAGCAGCGAGCGCAGCGATTCGTGCAGCGCGCCGCCGATTTGGGCGGCCCAGCGCGATCCCTGCCGGACGACCATCGACGCGAGCCCGTTCGTCGTCAGCGCGGCGGGGGCGGCGGCAGCCGATGCCGCGCTGGCCGGCGCCGCGCCGCTCGCCGGCAGCGCGGGCGTGCTCAGCACGCCGACGGCCGCGATCGCGCGCAACGTGGTTTCGACCTGTTCGCGCTCGCGCGGGTTTTGCAGCACGGAGAGGGCCTGCTGCGCCTGTTGCGGCGTCAGCGCGGGCACGGCGCCGGAGGCGGCCGATGCGGTGGTCTGGGCGGGGGCGGCCGCGTGGGCGGCCGATACGACGGCGGCGAGCAGCCAGCCGAGCAGGAAATGTCGCATGAGTAGGCGTGCGGGCGCGCATCGAAGCGTGGCCCACCGGTCTGGACGATGGACGGAAGTTAACATGATCGCGATCGCAACCGAATAGTTCCGTCGATGAATATTCGATTCGGGCATACCGCGTGCGGCATGCGTTCCTGACGAATCAGCTTGGCTCGTCGTGAAAGATCGGCAGCACGTGCTCGGCGATTTCCTCGATGACCTCGCGCACGGGCCGGTCCGAGCCGGGATTCAGCGTGACATGGTGCGTGCCGGCCGCGCGCATGTCCCGCAGAATGCCGATCAGCGCGTTCCGCCCGGTTGCGTAACCGAGCGACAGCGCGGTGGCCGGCGCATCGCGGTTCGCATCGAGATCGAGCCGCATCGACACGCCGAACGCACGAAACGCCGGTTGTGCGAGCCGCTCGACCGCCGCGCGCCACATCGAATAGCGCGCACGCTGCGTGTCCGGATCGCGGTGATACGTCATCCAGCCGATCGCATTCCGTGCGATCCAGTCGACGCTTTGTCCGCCGGAGCCGACCGCGAGCATCGGCACCGCGTCATCGCCGCGCGGCAGCAGCGTGAAGTCGGGTGCGTCGGGCGGCGTTTCGTCGGGCAGCACGCGGGACGGCACGGCGAGCGCGGCCGCGACGATGTCCCAATGCCGGCGATACCGGTCGCGCCGCGTTTGCGCATCGACGCCGAACGCCGCATATTCGGGCGGTCGGTCGCCGGAGCCGAGGCCGAGGATGAGGCGTCCGCCGGACAGCGTCGCGACCGACAGCGCGCCCTTCGCGACATGCAGCGGATGACGCAGCGGCAGCACGATCGCGCCGCTCGCAAGCGCGATCCGGCGCGTGCGCGCCGCGAGCGCGCCGAGCAGCACCCACGGATCGAGATGCCCGACCGGGTCGGGATAGTCGGCGCTGTTCAGCGGCACGTCGCGAATCCACAGCGCGCGAAAACCGAGCGAATCGGCCAGCGCCGCGAGTTCGAGCTGCTCGTTGAAATCCGCGACGGCACGACCGCTGCGCAGCAGCGGCAACGTCAGGCCGATCGACAGCCGCTCGGCCGAGAAGACGCGATGCGCGACGTCGGCGCGGTCGAAGGCGGGCAGGGGCATGTGCATTCCTTGAAGACGGGGCGAGCGCTCGCGCGCCATACGGTGTCCGAATGCTAACGTGTTCGCGACGCCCGCGATGCGATCCGCAGCGTCGTGTCGCGCGGCGCGAGGCCGAGGCGCTCCGCCACGCGTCGCGACGCCCGCTTCGGCGCCGACGTGCGAGAGCCGCGCGGCGAACGCGGTCAGCGTCGGGCGATTGTAAGCGGCTCGTCGGCATCGTGTAGGTGCACGTGTACGGCCGGCCACGCGTCCCGTTCCTGCAACGCCCGCGTTGCGCCGGCCGCCGTCGATCGCGCCGGCCGTTTCCCGTCGTTTCACTTTCGAAACATTCACGCATTCCTGTCGCCGTGCGATTTGCATCGGGGTCATTTCACCGGCCCGCGCGGCCTTGCGCCGCGAAGCATGGTGCGCTCCTTGCATATCTGTATGGGCCGTGAGCGCGATCGCGGGCGCAGCAGGGGCCGGGCGATCGCTTCAGTGGGTCGGACGTACAGAAGACGGGGACAAGAGAATGAAAACAGACCGAATCGCAACGCGCCGTGTTGCAAACATGAATCGCCGACCTGCCCGTGAATCTGCCTCGCCGTTGATTGCGGCGACGTGAGCGCGCGGCCTTCCGTTCCATCCGAACCAACCGGATTCGTTCCGAACGACGACGTGCAGGCGTGACGCGCGAGGCCGACGATTGCCGGTCGGTCGTCGAGGATGAACTGCCGGTGCATGCAGATGGGCGACCATGACCTCCGGATCGTCATGCCGACGCGCGAAACGCAGGCGCACCGCGCCCGACGCATGCGCATGCGTGCCGCATGCGGTCCAGCGCGGCGCTCCGCGCAACATCAGTAAATCGAAGGTGTAGTTCAGGGGAAAGGTCCGCCGGCCGCGCCGCGGCGGATCCGATGACATTGTGCTGTCAGTTGATCCACTACCCCGATGGATCAATTGTTGAAGCGCCCATCGCCATGTGGTCGATGGGCGTCTTTTTTTGTGCACCGGTCTCGCGCGCGGACCGCCGGCCCGATCGCGCGGCGTTCTGTATCATGTGCTGGCGCGCTGGCCGCCCGTGCGGTGCACGACCTGCCGCCGCGCCCGAACACGCGCCGCCAACATGAACGACACCGCCTTGCACGACCCCTCATCCGCCAGCATCGATCCGGCCGCGCTCGATGCGCTGCACACGTTCGTCGAGCGCCATCCGCGGCTGCTCGTGCTGACCGGTGCGGGCATCAGCACGGATTCCGGCATTCCCGGCTATCGCGACCGCAACGGTCAATGGATGCGCTCGCCGCCGATCCAGCTGCACGAATTCCTCGGTTCCGACGCGGCGCGCCGACGCTACTGGGCGCGCAGCATGATCGGCTGGCCCGTGGTCGGCCGCGCGCAGCCGAACCGTTCGCACGTCGCGCTCGCGCGGCTCGGCAGCGCCGGCCGGATCGAGCGCCTCGTCACGCAGAACGTCGATGGCTTGCACCAGCGCGCGGGCAGCGGCGACGTGATCGAACTGCATGGCGGCATCGACCGCGTCACGTGCCTCGATTGCGGCGCGCATCACGCGCGCGCGACGATCCAGACCGTGCTCGAAACGGACAACCCGGAACTGCTGGGCGCGCAGGCGGAGCCCGCCGCCGACGGCGACGCGCACCTCGAATGGGCCGCGCTCGACACGTTCCGCATTCCGGCCTGCCCGGCCTGCGGCGGGCTGCTGAAGCCGGCGGTGGTGTTCTTCGGCGAGAACGTGCCGCGCGAACGCGTCGCGCTGGCGTCGCAGGCGCTCGATGCGGCCGATGCGCTGCTCGTCGTCGGCTCGTCGCTGATGGTGTATTCCGGCTATCGGTTCTGCGTGTGGGCGCAGGCACGGAACAAGCCCGTCGCCGCGCTGAATCTTGGCCGCACGCGCGCCGATCCGATGCTGGCGCTGAAGGTCGAGGCGCGTTGCGCGCCCGCGCTCGACGCGCTGAACGCGCGGCTGGGCGTTTCTGGCGGTGCGCCGGAGCACGCATCGTGACCGGGCCGACGTCTTCGTCCGATCCGTCCGCGCGGCTGTCGGCGCCGGCCGCCGAGCGCAATCGCGGGCCGATCCTCGACGTGCTGCGCCGCGTGCTGCCGGCGAGCGGCAGTGTGCTCGAGATCGCGAGCGGCACCGGGCAGCATGCGGTCCATTTCGCGCAGGCGCTGCCGGGGTTGCGCTGGCAGCCGAGCGATCCCGACGCGCACGCGCGCCGCTCGATCGCCGCGTGGGTCGCGCATGCCGGCCTCGCGAACCTGGCCGAGCCGCTGGCGTTCGACGTGCGCGACGCGTCGTGGCCGGCCGCGGCGCTCGACGCGATCGTCTGCATCAACATGATTCATATCTCGCCGTGGGCCTGCACCGACGCGCTGTTCGACGGCGCGTCGCGCGCGCTGCGCCCGGGCGGCGTGCTGTTCCTGTACGGCCCGTATCGTCGCGAAGGCCGGCACACGGCGCCGTCCAACGCAGCCTTCGACCAGCAGTTGCGCAGCCGCGACCCGTCGTGGGGCGTGCGCGATCTCGAGGCGGTCGTTGCGCTCGGCCTCGATCGCGGGCTCGACTGCATCGAGGTCATCGAGATGCCGGCGAACAACCTGAGCGTCGTGTTCCGCCGGCTGCCGCACGCGGAGCAATGACACGCCGGCGCGCATCGCGGCCGGGTTTCCACTATCCTTTCGCCTGTGCGCGCGGCCCGGTTCGGGTCGCGCCCCGCTTTTTCCGGAGAATTGAATAATGGGCAAACAAGCAATCGGTGTGATCGGGCTCGCGGTGATGGGCCGCAATCTCGCACTCAATATCGAGAGCCGCGGTCATGCGGTGTCGGTGTACAACCGCAGCAGCGCGAAAACCGACGAACTGATCGCCGAATTCCCCGGTCGCAATCTGGTACCGACCTATACGCTCGAGGAGTTCGTCGCGTCGCTCGAAACGCCGCGCCGGATCCTGATGATGGTGAAGGCCGGCGAAGCGACCGATGCGACGATCGCATCGCTCAAGCCGCTGCTCGAGAAGGGCGACGTGCTGATCGACGGCGGCAATACGCATTTCACCGACACGATCCGCCGCAACCAGGAACTCGCGCAATCGGGCCTGCACTTCATCGGCACCGGCGTGTCGGGGGGCGAAGAGGGCGCGCTGCGCGGCCCGTCGATCATGCCCGGCGGCCAGCGCGACGCGTACGACCTGGTCGAGCCGATCCTCAAGCAGATCGCCGCGAAGGCGCCGTCGGACGGCGAGCCGTGCGTCGCGTACATGGGCCCTGACGGTGCGGGTCATTACGTGAAGATGGTCCACAACGGGATCGAATACGGCGACATGCAGTTGATCGCCGAGAGCTATGCGGTGCTGAAGGACGTCGCGGGCCTGACCAACGACGAACTCGGCGCGGTGTACACCGAGTGGAACCAGGGCGAACTCGACAGCTACCTGATCGAGATCACGTCGAAGATCTTCGGCAAGAAGGACGACGAAACCGGCAAGCACCTCGTCGACGTGATCCTCGATCGCGCCGCGCAGAAGGGCACCGGCAAGTGGACGAGCCAGAACGCGCTGGATCTGGGCGTGCCGCTGCCGCTCATCACCGAGTCGGTGTTCGCACGCGTGCTGTCGTCGCTGAAGACCGAGCGCGTCGCGGCCAGCAAGATCCTGTCGGGCCCGGCCGCCGCGCCGCTCGACGGCGATCGCGCCGCGTTCATCGAAGCGGTGCGCCGCGCGCTGTACCTGAGCAAGGTGATCTCGTACGCACAGGGCTTCGCGCAGCTGCGCACGGCGTCCGAAGAGTACGGCTGGAGTCTCGACCTCGGGACGATCGCGAAGATCTTCCGCGCGGGCTGTATCATCCGCGCGCGCTTCCTGCAGAAGATCACGGACGCGTACGCGAAGGATCCGGCGCTCGCGAACCTGCTGCTCGACCCGTACTTCAAGGACATCGCCGCGAACTACCAGGCATCGCTGCGCGACGTCGTGGTGGCCGCGGTGAAGGCCGGCGTGCCGGTGCCGGCGTTCGCGTCGGCGGTCGCGTACTTCGACAGCTATCGTTCCGAGCGGCTGCCGGCGAACCTTGTGCAGGCGCAGCGAGACTTCTTCGGCGCACACACGTTCGAGCGCACCGACAAGCCGGGCAGCTTCCACGCGAACTGGTCGTAACGGGCTGCGAGGACGGTATTGTTGCGAAAATCTATTCTTTGAGTAGGGTTTTTCGTTTCCGGATCCCGGAATTGTTGGCTCCGCGGAAACAGTGTTTTCGTTCTTTCATGGTTTTCCCTAGGTGATCTCCGGACTAAACTTTGTTCAATCGCTGCAGACATGGTGTGTGCGGCGAAGCAAAAAAATCCCGGAGGTAATCATGAAATCGCTGATCGCAACGTTCGCTGCAGCTGCTGTCCTCGCCGTTCCCGCCGTGTCGTTTGCCCAACAGAACGCGCCCGTTACCCGTGCGCAGGTCAAGGCCGAACTGGCCCAGCTGCAACAGGCCGGCTACAAGCTGGGCAGCGACCGTACCGACTACCCGGCAGGCATCCAGGCAGCTGAAGCCCGTCTGAGCCCGCAACAGAACGTCGCTGCCGCCGATACGACCGGCTACGGCGCGCAACCGGCCGCCCAGCAAGAGTCGGGTGCTCCGGCAGCCGCCAAGACCGGCTGGCAAGTGAAGCGCGTGTCGGATGGCGCACCGGTCTACAAGGGTCGTTAATCGTCATCGATCGCAGGCCGCATGCGCGGCCTGATCCGACCCCCGCAGTACACGCAGCCCGTCGTTCCGCATCACGGAACGACGGGCTGTTTTCATTGGTGCCTGCCGCGTCAGTGCAGCGGCCGCGGGCCGCGGCCGATGTCCCGGAACAGCGCATCGGCGGGCTCGAGCGCCTGTAGCCACGCTTCGTCGTAGCCGCTCAGCGTATCGAGCGCGTCGCGCAGCCGCTCGATAGCGAGCACCGGCAGCTCGACGCTGTGCCGGGTGGCGCCGCTCAGGTGCGCGACGCTCGCCAGCTGGACGAGGGCGTCCGCGGCTTCGGCGACGTCCGTCGCGAACAGCAGGTGCCGATTGAGCAATTCGACGAGGCCGCTGGAACCGGCGAAATCCTCGGCGTTGAACTGCACGGACAGAAACATCGCATTGTTCATGTTGATCTCCTCGTCATTGGCGGATCGTGCGGTGCATTTCGGAGTATAGGAGGTGGCCGGCAGCGGGGCGGTGGCCGGCCGGCCGCCGCGGTCCGGCCCGCAGGAAGCCGCCCGGACGCCCGCGCGGCGCGGCTTGCGGACCGCCGACACCCGTCCGCGGTGCCGCAAGATTGTTGCCGGATCGAGCGCCTGTCGCGGTCCCGAGCGCGACAAATGGTATCTTTCACGATCGGGACGACGTGCAAAAGGCGCGAAAAAGGGGCCGGTGAGCCCCGTCGCGTCGGCGTTCCGCTGTGGAAACTGACGGCCGCGAGAGCGGTCGGATACTGGTTGGTCCGGCCATGCGGCCGGACATCGTGCGTCGCGTGCCGGAGGGCGGTGGGCGGCGCATCGACGCAAATCCGGGAGGACCCTTGAGAAAAACGATTCCGATCCACGATGCGCTCGCGCGCTGGTTGCCGCAGGCGGCGTTCGTCGTCGCGGCCGCCGCGCTGACGGGCTGTACGATGACGCCGTGGACCGACAACTGGCAGCCGGTGCGACCGTCGACGCCCACGTCGGCCGCCACGCCGGGCGTGATCGCCGGCTATTACCGCGTGAATCCGGGCGACACGCTCGCCGGCATCGCCGCCGCCTACGGGCAGCGCGTGCAGGACCTGGCCAGCTGGAACCACATGTCGCCCAATGACGCCGTGTCGCCCGGCCAGGTGCTGCGCGTCGCGCCGCCGCCTGCCGCGACGTCGCTCGGGCAGCCGTCCGCCGCGGCGCAACCGGGCTCGCTGGCATGGCCGGCCACGGGAAGCGTCGCCGCGCCGTTCTCGGCCGGCAGGACGCGCGGCATCGTGATCGCCGCGTCCGGGCCCGACCATTCGGTGCGGGCCGCGGCAAACGGGCGGGTGGTCTACGCCGGCGCCGGCGTCAAGGCGTACGGCCCGCTCGTGATCCTGAAGCATGACAACGGGCTCATCACGGCCTACGGGCACAACGGCAGGCTGCTCGTCAACGAAGGCGACGCGGTGCGTTCGGGCCAGCCGATCGCCGAGATGGGCACCGACGCGAGCGGCCGCTCGACGTTCGAGTTCGAAGTCCGGCAGAACGGCAAGGTCGTCGATCCGATGAACTTCCTGCCGCGCAACGGCGGCTGACGCGCCGCATCACGACGTGTGCGCCTGGCGGCGCACACGTTCCCGCCTTCATCCTTCCTTCAGCTCCGTGGCGTCAGACTGCCTCGCATGATTGCCGAGCCAGCGAATGCCCAGCGCGAGTCCCGTCGCGCCGAGCGCGATCAGCGAACACTGGATCGCGACCGGCAGATAGCCGTTCGGCCGCGGATCGACGAACGGGTAGGGATACCAGTTCTCCACCGCGCCGCGCACGAGCGTATAGCCGAGATAGACGAGCGGAAAGCCGAGCCATGCGAGCGCGCTGCGCCACGGGATCGGCGACCGCGGCTCCACGTACAGCCAGTCGCACAGCACCACGAGCGGCACGATCCGGTGCAGGACCCAGTTGTTCAGGGCCGGCGTGACGTGTAGCAGCGCATCGAGCCGAGCGAGCAGCAGCTCGTAGACGATCGCGGTGATCAGCATGTAGAGCACGGCGGCGCCGCGCATCGATTCGTAGCGGGCCGAGCCGGGGCGCGTGACGCGCGACAGCCCCGCGACCAGCATGGCCGCCGCATACAGGCTGCTCAGTTGTGTGAAGTAGCTGAGGTAGTTGCCGAGATGAAAGGTCGGCATGGCCCAGTAGTCGGCGACGCTGTGCAGCGTGGTGGACACCGCGAGCAACGCGGCGATCAGCCGGTAGGCCGCAACGAAGAACGCTTTGCTCATGATGCCCGCGCAACGTCGCACCAAAGCTTCATCGTGCCACAGCCATCGGCGCGCGCGATGCGGATTTTCCATATGACAGCGCGGTGACGCGGGCGCTGCGCGGATTCTTCGGATATTTGATCCGGCCGAGGAACACCGGCCGCACGTGAGGCTACAATCGGTGCAGCCGCCGGGTGCCGCCCGGCCGCCGCATGGGCCTCCCCGCAGACCAAACGAGAAATACGAGACGAAGCATGAGAAACATCCTCGCGAAACAGACGCGCTACAGCTCGCCTGCGATCTTCTTCCACTGGATCATCTTCCTGCTGGTGGCGCTGGCCTACCTCGCCATCGAGGTTCGCGGACCGAAAGGCAGCGACAGTCGCGCGTTCTGGATGAACGTGCACTTGCTCGCGGGTACGTCCGTGCTCGTGCTCTCGGTGCTGCGCGTGTTGTGGCGGGTGGTCAGCCGCGTGCCGGAGCCCATAGTGCAGGCGCCGCTGCTCAAGTGGCTGTCGAAGCTCGCGCATGTCGCGCTGTACCTGTTCATCATCGCCCAGCCGCTGCTCGGCATCATGATGATCAACATGGGCGGCAAGCCCGTATCGCTCGACTGGATCGGCGTGTCGTTCACGCTGTTCGGCCCGGACAAGGCGCTGCGGCCGACGATCAAGGCGGTGCACGAACTGCTCGGCAATGCGTTCTACTTCGTGATCGGCCTGCATGCGCTGGCCGCGCTTTACCACCATTTCATCCGGCGCGACGACGTGCTGCGACGCATGGCGCCGTGATCGCCGCGCGCTGAAGCCGCGCAGCAGCCGGGGGCGCATGGTTGTGTTGACAACCATGCGCCCCCGGTTCGTTTACCGCGATGCGCGACTGGCCTTCGCGGCAAACCTTCTGTAACATCTCGGCTGTTTTTACATTCCGCTTACGCGTCGCCGCGCATGCTGCATCGACATCGTCACCTGACCGCCTGGCTCGGCGTGTTCGCGATCTGGCTCGCGATCGCGGCGCCGCTGGTGTCGCAGTGGCGCCTTGCGCGGGTGGCGATCCCCGACGCGATTGTCTGCGGTAGCGAGCATGGCGCGCACCGCGCGCCCGATGCAGGCCACGCGCACGATCACGCGCTGCATCTCGACGCGTGCGGCTATTGCGGCTTCTTCGCGCACAGTCCCGCGATCGGCGGCGCGGCCGCCATATCGTTCGCTTTCGTCCCCGTCCATGTCGTTTCCGCCGTCGCGCCGCATGCCGTCGCGCCGCGCGCCGCCCCCTATCCGCGCGCGTATCCACGCGCACCGCCCGAGCGCGCCTGACGCGCTGCCTTCCGTTCCATTCATCGCCGACATCCGTGCGGTCCGTCGAGGCCGCGTGGAGGGCGTCACTCGGGCTTTCGATCATGACCATTCTTTCCTTGCGCACGCCGAGGGCGTCGCGCCATTGCAGGGCGCGGCGCGTGCCGCGCATGCTGAAACTCACCATTCCCGCGCTGGCCGTCGGCGCGATGACCGCGGCGGCCGCCGCGACTGAAGCCGCGCGTGCGGCCGGTATGCCGACGGACGACGCGGCCGTGCTGCTGCCGCCCGTCGAAGTCGTCGCGTCGCCGCTGACGACACCGCTCGTCATCGTCACGGATCCGAAGACGCCGCGCCAGCCGCTGCCGGCCAGCGACGGCGCCGATTACCTGAAGACGATTCCCGGCTTCACGTCGATCCGCAGCGGCGGGACGAACGGCGACCCCGTGCTGCGCGGGATGTTCGGTTCGCGGCTGAACATTCTGGCGAACGGGATGCCGACGCTCGGTGCGTGTCCGAACCGGATGGATGCGCCGACCTCGTATATCGCGCCGGAAAGCTATGACAAGGTCACGGTCGTGAAGGGCCCGCAGACGGTGCTGTACGGTCCCGGCGCATCGGCCGGCACCGTGCTGTTCGAACGCGTGACGCCGCGTTTCGAGCGCCCCGGCATGCGCTTCGACGGCAGCGTGGTCGGCGGCTCGTTCGGCCGCAACGACCAGAACGTCGATGTGACGGCCGGCACGCCGGACGTCTATGGCCGCGTGAGCGCGAACCACGCGCACGCGCAGGACTACCAGGACGGCAACGGCAACACCGTGCCGTCGCAATGGGACAAGTGGAACGCGGATGCGGCGCTCGGCTGGACGCCCGACGATCACACGCGCGTCGAACTGACGGCCGGCACCGGTGACGGTTATGCGCGCTATGCGGGGCGCGGGATGGACGGCGCGCATTTCCGTCGCGAGACGTTCGGCCTGTCGTTCGACAAGCGGCATCTCGGCGACGTGCTCGACCGCATCGAGGCACGCGTGTACTACAACGAAGCCGACCATGTGATGGACAACTACACGCTGCGGCAGCCCGACCCGACCAGCAGCATGCCGATGCGGATGGCATCCGAAGTGCGGCGCCGCACGCTCGGCGCGCGGGCGGCGGCGACGTTTCGTTTCGGCGACGACTTCAAGCTCGTGACCGGCGTCGACGCGCAGTCGAACCGGCTCGATGCACGTTCGGCGATGGGGCGGCAGAACTACGGCGACCAGCCGTGGGATGCGCAGGCGACGATGTGGAATGCGGGCGCGTTCGGCGAGCTGACGTGGTACGCGAGCGATGCGTCGCGCGTGATCGGCGGCGCGCGGGTCGACTACGCGAGCGCCCGCGACAAGCGTGCGACGACGAGCGGGATGATGGCGAGCAAGCCGAACCCCACCTTCGACGACGATCGCGCGCGCGTGCTGCCGAGCGGCTTCGTGCGCTACGAGCGCGATCTCGCGTCGCTACCGGTCACGTGGTACGCGGGGATCGGCCACGCGGAACGCTATCCGGACTACTGGGAGCTGTTCTCCGCGAAGCGCGGGGCGGCCGGTTCGGTCAACGCGTTCTCGGCGGTGCAGCCGGAGAAGACCACGCAGCTCGACATCGGCGCGCAGTACAAGAGCGAGCGGGTCGATGCGTGGGTGTCGGCCTACGCAGGCTATGTGCAGGACTACATCCTGTTCAATTACGCGGCCGGAATGATGGGCCCGACCACGCAGGCGACCAACGTCAACGCGCAGATCATGGGCGGCGAAGCCGGGGTGTCGTGGCGGCCGGTCGCACCGCTGCGCGTCGAGACGTCGCTTGCGTATGCATGGGGGCGCAACGCGACGAGCGGCGATCCGTTGCCGCAGCTGCCGCCGCTCGAGGCGCGCGTCGGGCTCGAATACACGCGCGGCGCATGGTCGGCCGGCGGCTTGTGGCGGATCGTTGCGCCGCAGCATCGCTACGCCCTGAATGAGGGCAACGTGGTCGGCAAGGACTTCGGTCCGAGCGCCGGGTTCGGCGTGCTGTCGCTGCATGCGCAGTACAACGTCAGCAAGAAGGTGCAGATTTCGGTCGGCGTCGACAACGTGCTGGACAAGGCCTATACCGAGCACCTGAACCTCGCCGGCAACGCGGGCTTCGGCTATCCGGCGAACGCGCCGGTGATGGAGCCGGGGCGTACGGCATGGGTGCGCGTGAGCGCGAAGCTCTGATGCCCGGCGCGTGTGCGATGCAGCATGCACGCGCATCGACGCGACCCCGCCCGAACGGGCGGGGCGCGTCAACCGATTAGAGAACCGTATCTAGTCAGGGCGCAAACGTTCGCGACTCGTGCTTCACTCCCGCATTCGACGCACACGATGCCGGCGACTGTCGGCAACGTGCCGTGCGCGTCGATCCGATCTCATTCGCACCGGCAGCACAATAATCAGGAGAACATGCATGGCCAGATCGATGCGTTCCAGGGTGGTGGCAGGGGCAGTGGCATGCGCGATGAGCGTCGCGCCGTTCGCGGGGACGGCCGCGATGATGACGCTCGCGACGACGCACGCGGCGATGGCGGCAACGGCGCCGTCGGACGACTACGCGGCGACGCGTTATCCGATCATCCTCGTGCACGGGCTCACCGGCACCGACAAGTACGCGGGCGTGCTCGAGTACTGGTATGGCATCCAGGATGACCTGCAGCAGCACGGCGCGACCGTCTACGTCGCGAACCTGTCCGGATTCCAGAGCGACGACGGTCCGAACGGACGCGGCGAACAACTGCTCGCTTACGTGAAGACGGTGCTCGCCGCGACCGGGGCGACCAAGGTCAACCTGGTCGGTCACAGCCAGGGCGGCCTCACGTCGCGCTATGTGGCGGCCGTCGCGCCCGATCTCGTCGCGTCGGTGACGACGATCGGCACGCCGCATCGCGGCTCCGAGTTCGCCGACTTCGTGCAGGGCGTGCTCGCCTACGATCCGACCGGGCTGTCGTCGTCGGTGATCGCCGCGTTCGTCAATGTGTTCGGGATCCTGACGAGCAGCAACCACAACACGAACCAGGACGCGCTCGCCGCGCTGAAGACGCTGACGACCGCCCAGGCCGCCACGTACAACCAGAACTATCCGAGCGCGGGCCTCGGCGCGCCGGGCAGTTGCCAGACGGGTGCGCCGACGGAGAGCGTCGGCGGCAATACGCACCTGCTGTATTCGTGGGCCGGCACGGCGATCCAGCCGACCATTTCCGCATTGGGAGTCACGGGCGCGGCCGACACCAGCACGATTCCGCTGATCGACCCGGCGAACGCGCTCGACCTGTCGACGCTTGCGTTGCTCGGCACGGGCACGGTGATGATCAATCGCGGCTCGGGCCAGAACGACGGGCTCGTGTCGAAGTGCAGCGCGTTGTACGGGAAGGTGCTGAGCACGAACTACAAATGGAACCATCTCGACGAGATCAACCAGTTGCTCGGCGTGCGCGGTGCGTATGCGGAAGACCCGGTCGCGGTGATCCGCACGCATGCGAACCGGCTGAAGCTCGCGGGCGTGTAATCGATGACGGCACGTGAAGGACGCGCGCCGCTGGTGCGGCGCGTGGTGGTCTACGGTGCGGTGGGGCTGGCGGCGATCGCCGGCGTCGCGATCTGGAGCGGCGCGGCGTCGCATCGTGGTGCCGACACGGCGCACCTGTCGACCGATGCGGCGGCGCGCGACGGCGCGAGCGCCGCACCGCCGCAGGCCGCATTGCCGGCGAGCGCGGGCCTGCCGTCGCCGCTCGCCGGTTCCAGCGCGCCGCGGCTGCCGCTCGATGCCGGCGGCCATCTCGCGAAGTCGCGCGCGGTTCGCGATTTCTTCGACTATTGCCTGAGCGCGCAGAGCGACCTGAGCGCGAGCGCGCTCGATGCGCTCGTCGTGCGCGAGATCGCCGCGCAGCTCGACGGCACGATGGCGCAGCCCGAGGCGCTCGACGTCTGGCATCGATATCGCGCGTATCTCGACGCGCTCGCGAAGCTGCCGGACGCCGGCGCGGTCGACAAGTCGGATCTCGGTGCGCTGCAGCTCGCGCTCGACCAGCGCGTGTCGATCGCGTACCGGACGCTCGGCGACTGGAGCCAGCCGTTCTTCGGCGCCGAGCAGTGGCGGCAGCGCTACGATCTCGCCCGGCTGAAGATTGCCCAGGACCGCACGCTGACGGATGCGCAGAAGGCGGAGCGGCTCGCGGCGCTCGCGGAGCAGATGCCGGCCGACGAACGCGCGGCACGGCAGAAGGCCGACCGGCAGCAGGCCGCGATCGACCAGATCGCGCAATTGCAGAAGAGCGGGGCGACGCCCGACGCGATGCGCGCGCAACTGACGCAGACGCTCGGGCCTGACGCCGCTGCGCGCGTCGCGCAGATGCAGCAGGACGACGCGTCGTGGCAGAGCCGCTACGCCGACTATGCGGCGCAGCGCGCGCAGATCGACGCGGCCGGGCTGTCGCCGCAGGATCGCGACGCGCAGATCGCCGCGCTAAGACAGCGCATGTTCACGAAGTCCGGCGAAGCGGTGCGAGCGGCGTCGCTCGACCGCGGCGCGGCTGCCGCGCGATGACGAACGATGGCGCGTGATGGCGCACGGTGACGCACGCCATCACGCCGCGCGCGTGAAGTGCCGCGGCAGGTGCTGTTCGATGGTTGCCGCGAGCGTGTCGAACGCGGGGCCGATGCCCTCGTGCGCGACGCATGCATAGCCGAGCAGCAGGCCGCGCCGCGCGGTGTCCAGCCGGCTGTAGTAGCTGGTCAGCGGGCGCACGATCACGCCCGCGTCGAATGCGCTTTGCGTGACCGCGCGATCGTCGCATGTGTCGGGCAGGCCGAGCACCAGATGCAGGCCGGCTTCGTCGCCCATCACGGGCAGCGCGTCGCCGAAGCGCGCATGGATCGCATCGATCAGCAATTGCCGGCGCTCGCCGTACAGCGTGCGCATCCGTCTGACGTGTGAAGTCAGGTGCCCGTCCATGATGAACTCGGCGAGCACGGCCTGCTGCATCAGCTGGCCCTCCCGATACAGCTCCGACAGCCCGGTGCGGAACGTGTCGACCAGATGCTCGGGCACGACCATGTAGCCCATCCGCAGGCCCGGGAACAGCATCTTGCCGAGGCTGCCGACGTAGATCACGCGGCCGCCGTCGTCGAGCCCCTGCAGTGACGCGAGCGGGCGGCTGCCGTAGCGGAATTCGCTGTCGTAGTCGTCCTCGATGATCCAGCAGCGGTGCCGGCGCGCGTATTCGAGCAGCATCCGGCGCCGCGCGAGACTCATCACCATCCCGAGCGGATACTGGTGCGACGGCGTGACGAGCACGAGCCGCGGCGGCTGCTGCATGTCGCTCGCGCTCGGATCGATGCCTTCCTGGTCGACCGGCACTGGCGTGAGCGTGAGGCCGGTCGCCTGCAGCACGCTGCGTACGCCCCAGTAGCACGGCTCCTCGACCCACGCGCGATCGCCGATGTCGGACAGCAGCCGCACCGCGAGGTCGATCGACTGGTGGATGCCGGTCGTGATGATCACCTGATCCGGCGAGCATTTGACCGAGCGCGCGACGCGCAGGTAGTCGGCGAGCGCGCGGCGCAGCGGCCGGTAGCCGCCGCCCGGCGCATAGGTCAGCAACTCGGGATTCGCTTCCTTCCACAGTCGCGCCTGCAGGCGGCTCCAGGTGCGGCTCGGGAATTCCGATACGTCCGGCACACCCGGCATGAACGCGCCCCATTGACGTCGCGACACGCCGGCGTGCTCGATCAGCTGCCGGCCGCGCATCGACAGGCCGCCGTGCGCGTCCGGCAGCGGCGGTTCGTCGGCGGCCGACGGGGGCGGCGCGGCGCCCGGCGCCTGGATGATGGCGGCGTCCGGCCGCGTGTCGGCCACGTAGGTGCCGCTGCCGGTCGTCGTCAGCACGTAGCCTTCGGCCGTCAGCTGGTCGTACACGTGCAGCACGGTATTGCGCGCGATCGACAGGTCGGCCGCGAGCGTGCGCGAACTCGGCAGTTTTGTGCCCGGCCCCAATTCCCCGGTCAGGATGGCCTGCTGCATCAGCTGCAGCAACTGCCGGTACATCGGTTCGGGCGAGCTGCGGTCGATCCGGCCCGAGAGCCAGTCAGCGACGATGACGGTGTCCAAAGTGGTCCCACGCGGAATATTGAAATGGTTCCCTATTGTAGGACCGTGCGCGCCTTATAGTGAATCTCATCTCATAATCAATTGTCGCGCAGCAAGGGGACAGCCACGATGAAGTCCGATGATGTGATCGTCAGCTTTCGCGGCGTGCGGAAGACCTACGACGGCGAGACGCTGGTCGTCAAATCGCTCGACCTCGACATCCATCGAGGGGAATTCCTGACGCTGCTCGGGCCGTCCGGCTCGGGCAAGACCACCTGCCTGATGATGCTGGCGGGCTTCGAGTTTCCGACGGGCGGCGAAATCTGGCTCGACGGCGAGCTGCTGAATACCGTGCCGCCGCACAAGCGCAACATCGGCATGGTGTTCCAGAACTACGCGCTGTTTCCCCACCTGACGGTCGAGCAGAACGTCGCGTATCCGCTGACGGTGCGCAAGCTGTCCGCCGCCGAGCGCGTGGAGCGCGTCGCGCATGCGCTGAAGATGGTGCAGATGGAACGCTTCGCGAAGCGCTATCCGGCGCAGTTGTCGGGCGGCCAGCAGCAGCGCATCGCACTCGCGCGTGCCCTTGTGTTCGAGCCGAAGCTCGTGCTGATGGACGAGCCGCTCGGCGCGCTCGACAAGCAGTTGCGCGAACACATGCAGTACGAACTGAAGGCGCTGCACGAGAAGCTCGGCGTGACCTTCGTCTACGTGACGCACGACCAGGGCGAGGCGCTGACGATGTCCGATCGCGTCGCCGTGTTCGACAAGGGCATCGTGCAGCAGCTCGATACCGTCGATTGCCTGTACGAATCGCCTTGCAACGAATTCGTCGCGAACTTCATCGGCGACAGCAACCGGCTGCGCGGCACCATCGCGCGCGTCGACGGCGAGTTCTGCGAATTCCGGCTCGACGACGGCACGCAGCTCGTCGGGCGCCGCATCGGCGATGCGGCCGAAGGCGCGCCGGCGGTCGCCTGCATCCGCCCCGAACGCATGAGCCTTGCCGCCAACGGGCACGCGCATGGCGCCGCCGCCAACCGCGTGACCGGCGAGGCGCGCAGTCTCATCTATTTCGGCGATCACGTGCGCATGCGCTGCGCGCTGCCGGGCCAGGAAGAATGCTTCGTGAAGGTGCCGCTCGGCACGGATGCGCTCCACGCGTTCGCGCCCGGCGCACCGGTCGCGCTCGCCTTCGCGCCCGAGCACCTGCGCGTGTTCGCCTGACACCGGGTTTCACCGTTTTTCCGTAGCACGTCGTCAACAACAAAGCCCATTTCCACCACGAGAGGAGAGGAACCATCATGAACGGAGCAAGCTCTACCGCACGTCGCACCGCGCTCGCACTGGCACTGGCTGTCGTCGGCGCATCGGCCACGGCGGCCGAACTCACGGTCGTCAACTTCGGCGGCGCGAACGGCGACGCGCAGAAGGCCGCATTCAACCAGCCGTTCGAGAAGGCGACCGGCAACAAGGTCACGGCCGTCGAGTACAACGGCGAGCAGGCGAAAGTGAAGGCGATGGTCGAGGCGAAGCACGTCAACTGGGACGTGGTCGAAGTCGAATCGGGCGACCTGAACCGCGGCTGCGACGAAGGGCTGTACGAGAAGCTCGACTGGTCGAAGATCGCGAAGAAATCCGACCTGATTCCGGAAGCGCCGCAGGTGTGCGGTGTCGGCTTCTTCGTGTGGTCGACCGCGCTGTCCTACAACGCGGACAAGCTGAAGTCCGCGCCGACCGGCTGGGCCGATTTCTGGAACGTGAAGAAATTCCCCGGCAAGCGCGGGATGCGCAAGGGTGCGCGCTACAACCTCGAGTTCGCGCTGATGGCTGACGGCGTCGCGACGAAGGACGTGTACAAGGTGCTCGGCACCAAGGCCGGCCAGGACCGCGCGTTCAAGAAGCTCGACGAGCTGAAGCCGTATATCCAGTGGTGGGAAGCCGGCGCGCAGCCGCCGCAGTTCCTGGTTGCCGGCGACGTCGTGATGTCGACCGCGTACAACGGCCGCATCGATGCCGCGCAGAAGGAAGGCAAGAACCTGAAGGTCGTGTGGAACGGCAGCATCTACGACCTCGACTACTGGGCGATTCCGAAGGGCTCGCCGAACAAGGCGCTGGCCGAGCAGTACATCGCATACACGCTGACGCCGAAGCCGCAACAAGGGTATGCGCAGCACATCGCGTACGGCCCGACGAACGTCGTGGCGATCAAGTCGCTCGACGCGAAGACGCTCGCGAACCTGCCGAACTCGCCGGCCAACGGCAAGAACGCGGTGCTGGAGGACATCGGCTTCTGGACCGACCACAGCGACGAGCTCGAGCAGCGCTTCAGCGCGTGGGCCACGAAGTAACCGTCTTCAGGCTGTCCTGATGCAACCTGCCGCGCGACGCGCCGAACGCGTCGCGCGGCATTCCGCCGGATCGAGCCCGGCCGGAGAGAACCGTTGAACACGATGACGATCGCTCCTTCCTCGCCGTCGACAGCCGCGCTCAAGCGCGAACTGAAGGCCGCCGAGGCCCGCAAGCGCACGATGGCGCTGCTGCTGGTCGCACCGCTCGCGATCTTCCTGCTACTCATTTTCGTCGTGCCGATCGGCACGCTGCTCACGCGCGCGGTGCAGAACCCCGAGATCGCGACCGCGCTGCCGAAGACGGTCGCCGCGCTGTCGGGCTGGGACCGCAAGGCGCCGCCGGCCGACGCTGCGTACGTCGCGCTCGCGGCCGACATGACGAAGGTCGCCGACAGCGAGGCGATGGGCGCGCTTGCACGGCGCCTGAACACCGAGATTCCCGGCTACCGCTCGCTCGTCGCGAAGACGGCGCGTGCGATGCCGCTGAAGGGCGACAACGATGCCGTCACGGCGCTGACGCCCGCGCAAACGCGCGCGAAACTGCTCGACCTCGATGCGCGTTGGGGCGATGCTGCGTACTGGCAGGCGATCGCGAAGAACGGCAGCCAGGTGTCGCCGTTCTATCTGCTCGCCGCGCTCGACCACAAGGAGGACGGCTTCGGCCGGATCGTGCAGGCCGATCCCGATCAGTCGATCTATCTCGCGATCTTCGGCCGCACGTTCGTGATCGGCGTCGCGGTCACGCTGTTCGCGCTGCTGCTCGGCTATCCGCTCGCATACTGGATCTCGACGCTGTCGGATCGGCGCGCGAACCTCGTGATGATCCTGGTGCTGATTCCATTCTGGACGTCGGTGCTGGTGCGCGTGGCCGCGTGGATCGTGCTGCTGCAAAGCGAGGGGCTGATCAACACGGCACTGATCGGCAGCGGGCTGATCTCGCATCCGCTGGCGCTGCTGTTCAATCGCGTCGGCGTGTACATCTCGATGACGCACATCCTGCTGCCGTTCATGATCCTGCCGCTCTACAGCGTGATGAAGTCGATCCCGCCGACCTACCAGCGCGCGGCCGTCTCGCTCGGCAGCCATCCGTTCGCGGCGTTCTGGCGCGTGTACGTGCCGCAGACCTATCCGGGCGTCGGCGCGGGTGCGCTGCTGGTGTTCATCCTCGCAATCGGCTACTACATCACGCCCGCGCTGCTCGGCGGGCCGAACGACCAGATGGTCAGCTACTACGTCGCGTACTTCACGAACGTGACGATCAACTGGGGCATGGCGTGCGCGCTCGGCGGGCTGCTGCTCGCGGCGACGCTGGTGCTATATGCGGTGTACGGGCGCTTCACGCGCTCGAACGTGAGCCTCGGCTGAGCGCCGGGCACAGGGAAACGGGAAGGGGATGTCGACCATGAAACTCGCCAGGCCGCTGTTCGCGCCGCACATGTCGTTCGTCGAACGCGCGTGGTATGTCGCGCTGCGCGTACTCGTCGTGCTGACGCTGCTGTACCTGATCCTGCCGGTGCTCGCGATCGTGCCGCTGTCGTTCTCGTCGAGCACGTTCCTCGTCTATCCGATCCCCGGCTTCTCGACGCGCTGGTACGAGAACCTGATCGCGTCCGACGAGTGGCGGATGGCCGCGAAGAACAGCTTCATCGTCGCGCCGTCGGCGACCGTCGTCGCGACCGTGCTCGGCACGCTCGCCGCGATCGGCCTCACGAAGGCGGACTTCCGCGGCAAGGGGCTCCTGATGGCCGTGCTGCTGTCGCCGATGATCGTGCCCGTCGTCGTGGTCGGCGTCGGCATGTACCTGTTCTTCGCGCCGCTCGGGCTCGCGAATACCTACACGGGGCTGATCGCCGCGCACGCGGCGCTCGGCGTGCCGTTCGTCGTGACGACGGTCGCCGCGACACTGCAGGGCTTCAATCAGAACCTGGTGCGCGCGAGCCTGTCGCTCGGCGCGAATCCCGTCACGACGTTCTTTCGCGTGACGCTACCGGTGATCGCGCCGGGCGTGATGTCGGGCGCGCTGTTCGCATTCGCGACGTCGTTCGACGAAGTCGTCGTCACGCTGTTCCTCGCGGGCGCGGACCAGACGACGCTGCCGCGCCAGATGTTCACCGGCATTCGCGAGAACATCAGCCCGACGATCGCCGCGCTCGCGACGATCCTGATCATCTTCTCGACGAGCCTGCTGCTCGCGCTCGAATGGCTGCGCGGACGCAACGCGCGACGGGCGGTATCGTAACGCGATCGTTGCGTCCTCGACGATGCCGCGCACCCGGCGCGGCATGCCGAAGCTTTCGTTTCGCTGACTGACGGCGCGCTTGCCTGCAGGTTCGATGGGGCTCTGCAACAATACGGGTCGCGACGGCCCGTGAACCGGTTTCACCGCAGAACATACGCCGCCGCGCCGCTCAATCCGCGACGCCGCGCGTCGCTCGTCAGCCGAGCCTCATCTTGTCCGAATTCGCTTCCCCCGCCGGCGCCCGGGAGCCGGCCGTCAACTGGCGCGCGATGTCCGCCGTGCTGCTGGCCGTCGCGCTCGCGACGCTCGACACCGCGATCGCGAACACTGCGCTGCCCGCGATCGCCACCGACCTGCACGCGTCGCCGGCCGCGTCGGTGTGGATCATCAACGCCTACCAGCTCGCGATGGTCGCGACGCTGCTGCCGTTCGCATCGCTCGGCGACATCGTCGGCCACAAGCGCGTGTATATCGCGGGCCTCGCGGTGTTTACGCTCGCGTCGCTCGGCTGCTCGCTCGCGTCGACGCTGCCGCAACTGACGGCGGCGCGGATCGTGCAGGGCTTCGGTGCGAGCGCGATCATGAGCGTGAACGTTGCGCTGATCCGCAACCTGTTTCCCGCGCACCGGCTCGGGCGCGGCGTCGGCTTCAACGCGCTCGTCGTCGGCGTGTCGTTCGCGGTGGGGCCGACGATCGCGTCGTTGATCCTGTCGGTGGCCGCGTGGCCGTGGCTGTTCGCGGTGAACGTGCCGCTCGGCGTGCTCGCGCTTGCCGTCGCGATTCCGTCGCTGCCGCAGTCGGCGCGCGGCAAGCATGTGTTCGATCCGCTCGCCGCGCTGTTCAACGTGATCACGTTCGCGTCGCTGATCTTCGCGCTCGGCGAATTCGCGCAGCGCGGGCCGCTGTCCGTCGTGTTCGCGGCGGCCGCGGTCGCGCTCACGTTCGGCTGGCTGCTGATCCGCCGCCAGGCCGGGCACCCGGCGCCGATGCTGCCGGTCGACCTGTTCCGCCGGCCGGTGTTCACGCTGTCCGCGCTGACGGCCGTATGCGCGTTTGCCGCGCAGGGGCTTGCGTTCGTATCGCTGCCGTTCTACTTCGAAACCGTCCTGCATCGCAGCGCGGTGGAGACCGGCTTCCTGATGACGCCGTGGTCGGCGGTCGTCGCGCTGGCCGCGCCGATCGCAGGCCGGCTGTCCGACCGTTATCCGCCCGGGTTGCTCGGCGCGATCGGGCTCGCGCTGCTGAGCGCGGGGATGGTGGCGCTCGCCGCGCTGCCGGCCGCGCCGAACGTCGTCGACATCGGCTGGCGGATGATGCTGTGCGGCGCGGGCTTCGGCTTCTTCCAGTCGCCGAACCTGAAGGCGCTGATGTCGAGCGCGCCGCCCGAGCGCAGCGGCGGCGCGAGCGGGATCATCGCGACCGCGCGGCTGATCGGGCAGGCGACCGGCGCGGCGCTCGTCGCGCTGTCGTTCGGCATCGCCGGACGTCAAGGGCCGACGCTCGCGTTGATGCTCGGTGCGGGCTTTGCCGGCGCCGCGAGCGTCGCGAGCGGGTTGCGGCTCTTCGCGCCGTCGCATCGGGCCGGCGCGCCGGTGCCGGTGAAGGAGCAGGCGACGGAGTAGCACACCGAAGCCCGGAAATGCTTTGGCCGGCGCGCGCCGAACCTCCGCCGCGCGCCGGCCTTCGCGTCACGCTCAGAAGCCGCCCGTCTGGATCAGCTTGTTGAGGTTCGCGATGTTCAGGCTGCCGAAGCCGGTCGTCAGATCCCGGCCGGTGCCTGCCTGGTAGCCATACCCCTGATAGCCGTTGTTGCCCGATACGACGTCGTAGCGCACGAGCGACGGGTTCGACGGAATGTCCGCATAGAAGTTGCCGGCCGGGAAGCCCAGGCCCGTGCCGTTTGCCGCGAGCAGACGCGCCCAGAAGCCGGTGAAGATCGGCGCGGAGAGGCTCGTGCCGCCGATCTGCTGCAACTGGCCGTAGTTGTAGATGTACGCGCCCGTGCCTTGCGCGGCGTCGAACGACACATCGGGCAACTGCCGGTTGCTGCCCGACTGCCACGACGGCGCCGGCAGGATCGTGCTGACGCCGCCGCCCGTGGACCATAGCTTGCCGTTGCCGTCGAGACCCTCGTTCCACACCGTTTCATTCGAGAATGCACCCGAGGACGTCGTGTACAGCGTCGTGCCGCCGATCGCGAGCACGTGCGGCGACGCGGCCGGCCACGACACCGTGTAGTTCGCGCCGTCCGGATAGCCGCGGTTGTTGCACTCGTACACGCCTTCGTCGCCCGACGACACCGAGAACGTCTGTCCTTGCGCGGCGGCCGTCGTGAAGATTTGCTCTTCGGCGTCGAGCGTGCCGTCCGCGTTCGCATCGGTCTCGCACCAGCCGAGCGACACGTTGATCACCTTCGCGGTGTTGTCCGACACCGCGCGGTTGAATGCCTGCGTGAGCCCCGTGTTGCCGGCGGCGTTCAGGTCCGCCATGTAGAACACGAGCTTGCCGACCTGGCCGCCGGCCGAGCCGACGATCGACTGGCTGTCGAGATCCCATTCGCCCTGGCCGTCCTGGTCGTCGCTGTAGCTGCCGGTCGTGCCGGTGCCGTTGGTCTTGACGGTCTGGGTCGTGACCGTGCCGTAACCGTTGCTCGACGTGAACTGCCTCAGGTCCTGCAGCGTCTGCGACACGCCGCCGATCGTGATGATGCCGACGGTCACGCCGGCCGCGGTCGGCACGCCGGTCGCGTTGTAGAGGCCCGGGAATTCCTTCGGATAGTGGCCGGTGGCCGTGCCGGCCGCGAGCGCCTGCGGCTTCGCGACGTTGCCGATGCGCAGCATCGGCCGTGCGCGTGCGACGTTCTGCAGCCCGAGCACCGAGCCGACGACGTCGCCGAGCGCATGCGGCACCTGCGCGGTCGACGCATTCGCGAAGCCGGAGCGGCCCGCGTACTCGAAATGCACGAGCGACGTGTTGAACGCGGTCTTCACCGTGCCGGCCGTGCCGCGCGCCGACACCAGCAGCCGGTTCGGCGCGACTTCGATGTTCACGAAGCCGCTCTTGCGCAGATAGTCGACGACCGACTTGACCTGTGCTTCGGTCGGCGCGTAGCCGGCGAGGAACTGGTCGTGCGTGAGGTACTGGCGGTAATGCGCGTTGCCGGGCCGGTTCACGTCGTGCGCGAGTTGCTTGAGTTGCGCGGCGTTGCGCAGCTTCAGGCTGACGACGATGTCCGTCGTCTCGCCGGCCGCGAGTTCGAGCGACGGCGCCGCGCTGCGCGCCATCAACTGCGGGCCGGTCAGAAAGGCCTTCGTGTGGGTATCGACCCAATCCGTCGCCGCATGGGCCGCAGTGGCGGCGAACACGAGCGGTACCGCGCACGCAAGGTGTCGGGGCGACGGAAGGGGCAGCGCAAACCAGGTGTTCCTTTTCATCGGGAGTCCTTTTAAGGAGGGACGACGTTGCTGGAACCCCCGGCCCTTGTGGGGCCGCGAGCGGTGACGAGCGTAGGGCGTCGGTGCCGTTCAGGTAGCTGCCAGTTTCCATAGCTGTCAGATCTGACATCGGCGGGCTCGCACGCCTGCGCCACGCCGCTCGTGCCGGCGGCCGCGGCCCCGGCGAAGGGAACCGGTTCGCGGCACGCTCGCGCGACGGTCGACGACGTTTGAACGCACGTGTCGTTCGTTGCCGTGCCGGAATGCGCGCGATTGCGGAGCGCAGCGCCGCGCGAGCACATTGGCCGCGAGCGGGCCTGCGCGCGTCGTGCGTCGCACTATGTGGTCAAGTGCGGCCGCGGCATCCGCGCGACGACGTCCCGATGCGCGGATGCACGAAAACGGGGCCGGTCGATCGCGCGCCTTTCCCGAACTGTGGAACAGCGCGTTGCCGAGTCTTGCAGCGTGCTTTCGGTTCGCGGGCCGGGTGAGTCGATTAGAGGAAGGGCTCGAATTCATCCGGCGACGCGCGCTCGAGGTCCATCGCGCGCCGGTACGCCGCCGTCCGGCTCGCCGCGGCGAACGCAAATGCGGAAGGATCGCATGACGCCCCCGCGAAATCCCTCCTTGACGCGCACCATTGCGCGGCTATCCTTCAATCCATAACCATCGAGTTATTGATTGAAACATGCAAAACACTCACGACATGCTGTTCAGGACGCTTGCCGATCCGACGCGCCGCGCGCTCTTCGAGCGGCTGTGCGAGCAGGGCGAACTGACGGTGGGCGCGCTGACGGCCCATGCAGGCGTGTCGCAGCCGGCGGTATCGAAGCATCTGGGTGTACTGAAGCAGGCCGGGCTCGTACGCGACCGTCACGCGGGCCGGCAGACGCACTACAGCGCGCAGCCGCAGGCGCTGACTCCGTTGATCGACTGGACCAGCCAGATGGCAGGCTTCTGGCAGAACCGGTTCGACGCTCTCGAAGATCTGCTCAAAAGGATGGACCAATGAACCAGGCCACTACCGAAACACGCACCGTCGTCGTCGAACGGGAACTGTCGCATTCGCCGGAGAAGATCTGGCGCGCGCTCACGCAACCGCACCTGATCGAGGCGTGGCTGATGAAGAGCGATTTCGAGCCGGTCGCGGGTCGCGCGTTCAGCTTTCACGCGGACTGGGGTTCGGTCGACTGCACGTTGCTGACGATCGAACCGCAGCGCGTGCTGTCCTACACGTGGGCCGCGTATGGCCTGGAAAGCGTCGTCACATGGACGCTCACGCCGACGCCGAGCGGCACGCTGTTGCGCATGGAGCAGGCCGGCTTCCGCCCGGATCAGGAACAGGCATACCGCGGTGCGCAGCACGGGTGGGTGCGGTTCTTCGAGTCGCTCGAACAGGTGCTGGCGCGTCCCGATGAAGACCAGGAGGGCCGGGCATGAGCGCATCCGACCCGGGCCTGCCGCCGTCGGCCCGTATCGACGCGCTGATCGCGGGGATCGCCGACTGGCGCGGCAAGACGTTCGCCGAGTTGCGCGAGACGATCCTCGCCGTCGACGACGGCATCGTCGAGGAATGGAAATGGATGGGCAGCCCCGTGTGGGCGTGCGACGGGATGATTGCGGTCGCGAACGCGCACAAGGGCAAGGTGAAGCTGACCTTCATGCACGGCGCGCATCTTCCCGATCCCGACGGGCTGTTCAATGCGGGCCTCGACGGCAATGCGCGTCGCTCGATCGATTGGCTCGAAGGCGACAAGCTCGACAAGCGGGGGCTGAAGCGCCTCGTTCGCGCGGCGATCGACTACAACCGCGCGCACCTGAAGAAGAACGCGCGCGCCGGCTCCGGCGCGAAGGCGCGAGCCGACGAGGCCGCATGACGCACCGGCACGCCGGGCGCACAGCCCGGCCGCCGCCTTCCCGCCGCCGACCGGCAGGCGAAAAAAAAGCCCGACACGAGGTCGGGCATTCAAATCGGCCGCAACCGCCGCGAGGCGGCTGCGGCACCTGCAAAAGCAGGACGCTTACGCTGCCAGCAGCGAGCGCAGCACGAACGGCAGGATACCGCCGTGCTTGTAGTAGTCGACTTCGATCGGCGTATCGATGCGCAGCAGCACCGGCACGCGCTGCGTTTCGCCGTTCTTGCGGTGGATCACGAGGGTGACGTCCTGCTGCGGCTTGAAGTCGTCGCCGAGGCCTTCGATGTCGTAGGTCTCTTCGCCGGTGATGCCGAGCGACTGGATGCTGTCCGCGCCCTTGAACTGCAGCGGCAGCACGCCCATGCCGACCAGGTTCGAGCGGTGGATCCGCTCGAAGCTGCGTGCGATCACGGCCTTCACGCCGAGCAGTTGCGTGCCCTTCGCGGCCCAGTCGCGCGACGAGCCCGTGCCGTACTCCTCGCCCGCGAACACGACGGTCGGCGTGTCGGCGCCGACGTAGCGCATCGCGGCGTCGTAGATCGACAGCTGTTCGCCGCTCGGCTGGTGGATCGTCAGGCCGCCTTCGACGCGCGAGCCGTCTGCCTTCACCGGGATCATCAGGTTCTTGATCCGGACGTTCGCGAACGTGCCGCGCATCATCACGTCGTGGTTGCCGCGGCGCGAGCCGTAGCTGTTGAAGTCGGCCTTCTGCACGCCGTTCTCCTTCAGCCACTTGCCTGCCGGCGAGTCTTCCTTGATCGAGCCTGCCGGGCTGATGTGGTCGGTCGTGACCGAGTCACCGAAGATGCCCAGTGCGCGCGCGCCCTTGACCGTCGGGATCGACGCGGCCGGCTCCATCGAGAAGTCGTTGCCGAAGAACGGCGGCTCCGCGATGTAGGTCGACTTCGGCCAGTCGTAGACCTGGCCCGTTTCGCCCTCGATCTTGCTCCAGAGGTCGCCCTTCTTGGTCAGCTTCGAGTAGTTGTCCTCGAACTTCTTCGGGTCGAGCGCGAACTTGAGCAGCGCGTGGACTTCCTCGCTCGTCGGCCAGATGTCGCCGAGGTAGATGTCGTAACCGTCCTTGCCCTTGCCGACCGGCTCGGTCATCAGGTCGCGCGTGATGTTGCCGGCGATCGCGTAGGCGACGACGAGCGGCGGCGACGCGAGGAAGTTCGCGCGGATGTTCGGGTGAATACGCGCTTCGAAGTTACGGTTGCCCGACAGCACGGCTGCCGCGACGATGTCGTTCTTCGTGATCGCTTCGTTCAGCTCCGGCGTCAGGTCGCCCGCGTTGCCGATACAGGTCGTGCAGCCATAGGCCGCGACTTCGAAGCCGAGCTTCGACAGGTAGGGCAGCAGGCCCGTCTTCGTCAGGTACTCGGTGACGATGCGCGATCCCGGCGCGAGCGAGGTCTTGATCTTCGGATCGACCGTGAGGCCGGCCTCGACCGCCTTCTTCGCGAGCAGGCCGGCGGCCAGCAGCACGCTCGGGTTCGACGTGTTCGTGCACGACGTAATGGCGGCGATCAGCACGTCGCCGTTCTTCACGTCGACGCCGTTGCTCGTCGTGTATTGCGTGCCCAGGTCTTCCGCCTTCTTCGCGAAGCCATTCTCGGCGACCGGCTTCGAGAACAGGTCGGTGAACGTCGACTTGACGTTGCCGATCTCGATGCGGTCCTGCGGGCGCTTCGGGCCGGCCAGCGACGGTGCGACCGTTGCGAGATCCAGCGTCACGACCTTCGTGTAGTCGATGTCGCCTGCCTTCGGGATGCCGAACAGCTTCTGCGCCTTGAAGTAGTTTTCGAACGCGGCGATTTCCGCCTTCGTGCGGCCCGTGCCTTCGAAGTAGTCGATCGTCTTTTCGTCGACCGGGAAGAAGCCCATGGTCGCGCCGTATTCCGGCGCCATGTTGCCGATCGTGGCGCGGTCCGGCAGCGACAGCGACTTCGTGCCTTCGCCGAAGAACTCGGCGAACTTGCCGACAACCTTTTCCTTGCGCAGCATTTCGGTGATCGTCAGCACCAGGTCGGTGGCCGTCACGCCTTCGCGCAGCTTGCCCTTCAGCTCGACGCCGACGACGTCCGGCGTCAGGAAGTACACCGGCTGGCCGAGCATGCCGGCTTCGGCCTCGATGCCGCCCACGCCCCAGCCGACCACGCCGATGCCGTTGATCATCGTCGTGTGGCTGTCCGTGCCGACGAGGGTGTCCGGGTAGTACACGGTGTCGCCGCCGTCCGCCTTCTTGTGGACGCCGCGCGCGAGATACTCGAGGTTCACCTGGTGGACGATGCCGACGCCCGGCGGCACGACCTTGAACGTGTCGAACGCCTGCATGCCCCACTTCATGAACTGGTAGCGTTCGTTGTTGCGCTGGAATTCCAGCTTCATGTTCAGGTCGAGCGCATCTTTCTGGCGGAAGTAGTCGATCTGGACCGAGTGATCGACGACGAGATCGACCGGGACCAGCGGCTCGATCTTCTTCGGGTTCTTGCCCGAACGCTCGGCGACGCCGCGCATGGCCGCGATGTCGGCGAGCAGCGGCACGCCCGTGAAGTCCTGCAGCACGACGCGCGACACCACGAACGGAATCTCGTCGACGCGCTTCGCGGTCGGCTTCCAGTTCGCCAGCTGCTCGATGTGTTCTTCGGTGATCTTCTTGCCGTCGTAGTTGCGCAGCACGGACTCGAGCACGATACGGATCGACACCGGCAGGCGCTCGATCTTCGTCTTCAGTTCCTTGCCGAGCTGCGGTAGCGAGTAGAACTTGCCTTTGCCGGAACCGCTGTCGAATTCCTTGAGGGTCTTGTGGAGATTGTGGGCCATGGTGATTTTCCTGGGTTTAAGGCTAGGAAACAACGTGTCCTGTAGATGACAAGGGGGCTGTTTGCGGATGAAACGGACATGCGTTGCCCCGAGAAAGGCCGCTCGCAAGGACTGCGACGCAGCGAATACTGGACGTATTCGCAAGGAGCGTGACGCAGCGAGCGGCCTTTCTCGGGGCAACCCCAAACTTGAATTTCATACCACGGGAATGCCCCAAATCGGCCACATGACGGCGTCGTTCGTCTCTTGTTTGGCACGGCCAAACGGCGCTCCTCACTCCTTGTCCTGCGACCGATTTGGGGCATTCGCATGTCCGTTTCATCCGCAAACAGCCCCCTATATCACATACAGATCGACGTATTCATCGACCGGCATTGCTTCGAGCTTTGCCTGGTCCAGCGACACGTCGAGAATCGCTTGTTGCTGCTTGGCCGGGAAGCGGCGGGCGAGGTTGGTCCTGAACTTCTCGACCAGCAGCGGGATGCCGTCCGCGCGGCGCCGCCGATGGCCGAGCGGGTATTCGATCGCCACTTCGGCAAGCTTCGACCCGTCCGCGAATTCGATCGTCAGCGCATTCGCGATCGATCGCTTGGCCGGGTCATGGTAATCCTTCGTGAATTGCGGATCCTCGACGCACACGGTTTTCGCGCGCAGCGCGTCGATGCGCGGATCGGCGGCGACCGCGTCTTCGTAATCGGCCGCGGTCAGCCGGCCGAACAGCAGCGGCACGGCGACCATGTACTGGATGCAGTGATCGCGATCGGCCGGATTGGCGAGCGGGCCCTGCTTGTCGATGATGCGCAGCGCGGCCGCGTGCGTGCGGATCGTGATCCGGCTGATGTCGTCGGTCGTGCGGCCCGTCGCGGCGAGCTGCGCGTGCAACTGCAGCGCGGCCTCGGCGGCCGTCTGCGCGTGGAATTCGGCCGGGAACGCGATCTTGAACAGCACGTTCTCCATCACGTACGTGCCGTACGGGCGCTGGAAGCGGAACGGCTGCCCGTCGAACAGCACGTCGTAGAAGCCCCAGGTCTTTGCGGTGAGCGCCGACGGGTAGCCCATTTCACCCGTTTTCGCGATCAGCGCGAGGCGCACCGCGCGCGACGTCGCGTCGCCGGCCGCCCATGACTTGCGCGAACCGGTGTTCGGCGCGTGGCGGTAGGTGCGCAGCGCTTGACCGTCGACGAATGCGTTGGATACCGCGTTGATCAGCTCGTCGCGCGTGAGCCCGAGCAGGCGGCCGACGACGGCCGTCGACGCGACCTTCACGAGCAGCACGTGGTCGAGCCCGACCGCATTGAACGAATTTTCGAGTGCGAGGCAGCCCTGGATCTCGTGGGCCTGGATCATCGCGACGAGCACGTCGCGCATGGCAAGCGGCTGCCTGCCCGCCGCGACGGCCGTGCGGGACAGCCAGTCGGCCGTCGCCAGGATCCCGCCGAGATTGTCGGACGGATGACCCCATTCGGCGGCGAGCCAGGTGTCGTTGAAGTCCAGCCAGCGGATCATCGCGCCGATGTCGAACGCGGCCTGGACGGGATCGAGCTGGAAGGACGTGCCGGGCACCTTCGCGCCGTTCGGCACGATCGTGCCGGGCACGACGGGGCCGAGCAGCTTGGTGCAGGCGGGATAGGACAGCGCCTCGAGTCCGCATCCGAGCGTGTCGATCAGGCAATGACGCGCCGTCTCCAGCGCGAGCGCGCTGTCGATGCCGGTGTTCAGCACGTAGTCGACGATATCGACGAGTACCGTATCCGGAGCAGGGCGGACGTTGGAGACCGGGGCGGACATCGAGGGGCCGGGGAACGCGCTTAGTTCGTTGCCGGCTTCAGCTCGTTCGACTGCGTCGGTGCCGCGGTGCCTTGCGCCATTTCCGGCGTCACGCATTCGTCCGCGAGGCGCTCGCCGCCGTTTGCGTCGGAGAACAGCATCGCCTTGCTCGGGATCACGACCAGCTTGAGGCCGGCTGCCGGATCGTAGAAGGTGTCGGCGCCCGTCGTCGTGGCTTCGCGCGGCAGCTTGTAGTTCCTCTTCGCCCAGTGAACCGTGACGAGCTGGTCGCGCTTCATGTCGCCGGCGAGGTCGAACGACAGACCTTCCTTACAGGACCACTTGACCGCGCCTTCCGGTACCGTGTCGACCTTGGCAGCCGCGCGTGCCTGCGCCTTCTTGCTGCGCGGGATGATGCGCTTGGCCGGCGCCGGGCGCTTGGCCGTCTTCTTCGCGGTCGTCGCCGTACCCTGGGCGAACGCGCTCGGAGCCGACACCAGCATCGTGGCGGACAACGCGCCGATGGCGGTAGCGATCAGGAGTTTCTTCATGGAGTCAGAACCTTTCGATTATCAGTTGACAAGGGCCGGCAATCGAAACCGCCGGCCGGTTTGAAACTGCACGCGCCCCGGAAGCGCGCAGCGGCCGCTATTTTCACCTATTTGGCCGCGCAAATTTCAGGTTTTCGGGCTCCGTTACGTTTTTTGTCGTTTCGCAAACCTGTGTCGGGTTCACACCCCGGCGATTCGATGAAATTCGTGTGTCGGCGCGCGCTCACCGCGCGTCTCCGGCGGCCGGGCCGAACAGCGGCGCGGCCTCGGCCGGCACCGGCTGGCCGGTCGCCCGCGCGCGGCGCAGCACCGACCAGTAATAGCGGTAGCTCGCGCGGTCATGCAGCGTATCGCCGTGGCGTGTCGGGCCCCAGTCGGCGGCCTGCGCGGCCAGCAGGATCTCCGCGGCCAGTGCGACTTCATCGGTGCGCGGCGCGAATGCGTCGACGATCGGGCGGATCTGCGCGGGGTGGATGCTCCACATCCGCGTGAACGCGAACTCGTCGCGTGCGCGGCGCGCGTCGCCGGCGACGACGGCCATGTCGCGCACCTCGGTTGTCACATTGTGTGACGGTGTCTTGCCGTGCGCGTGGCAGGCCGCGGCGATTTCCAGCTTCGCGCGGCGCACGAGCGGGTGGTCGAACTGGCCGGGCGAGCGCATCGCCGCATCGGGAATCGCGCCGTGATGGGCGGACACGAAGTCCATCAGCCCGAAGCTCAGCGTGCCGACCAGCGGCAGCGCGGCGAGGGCGGCCGCCTGCGCGAGCGCGCCGTGCGTCTCGACCAGCACGTCGACGGGAATCGGCTGCGCGAGGCCGAGCTCGCGGCGCGTGCCTTCGATGAACGCGACCATCTCGGCCGCGTCGGCGGCGCTCGCGATCTTCGGCAGCGTGACGTAGGCCGGTGCGCGCGCGGCCCGCAGCACGATGCGCACGTCGTCGCGCCAGTGGGGATGGGAAAAGTCGTGGATGCGGACGCCGACCCGCCCGAAGCGGTTTTCGGCGCTGCCGAGGAACTCGGCGACGAGCTGCGCGTGCGCGGCTTCCTGGCCGACGGCCGCGCCGTCCTCGCAATCGAGCGTGATGTCGAACACGGGGCCGAGTTCGGCCTGGAGCGCGAGCGACTTGCGCATCAGCTTCTCGCTGCCCGCGTAGTGATCGCAGCAGGGCAGGATCGCGGGCGGGGATGCCCCGTCGTACAGCACTTGTGCAGGAGTGAGCGCGGACATCTCTTCTACGTCCAGGAAGCGGGCAACGTGGAGAACATCGGATTCGGGCGCGTTCTGGGCCGGCGCGCGGGGCGCCTGGAGCGGCAAAACGTGCCCGGATCGGATCGGGCGGCGGGGCTGGCTGCAGGCCCGCCGTCCGTGCCGTGACCGGCCCGCCCGGAGGCGGCCCGGCCATCATGCAGCCTGCTTAGTTCTTCAGCAGGTGGGCGACGCCGTCGCGCTCTTCGAGCAGCTCGGCCAGCGTGCCGTCCATCTTCTCGCGCGAGAACGCGTCGATTTCCAGGCCTTCGACGCGCTTGTACTCGCCGTTTTCGCACACGACCGGCACGCCGTAGATGATGTCTTCGGGGATGCCGTACGAGCCGTCCGACGGGATGCCCATCGTGACCCACTTGCCGTTCGTGCCGAGGACCCAGTCACGCACGTGGTCGATCGCCGCGTTGGCTGCCGACGCTGCCGACGACAGGCCGCGCGCTTCGATGATCGCCGCGCCGCGCTTGCCGACGGTCGGGATGAACGTGTCGCGGTTCCACACGTCGTCGTTGATCAGCTTCAGCAGCGACTCGCCTTCGACGGTCGCGAAGCGGAAGTCGGGGTACATCGTCGGCGAGTGGTTGCCCCACACGGCGAGCTTCTCGATCGATGCGACCGGCTTGCCCGACTTCGCGGCGAGCTGCGACAGCGCGCGGTTGTGGTCGAGGCGCAGCATTGCCGTGAAGTTCTTCTTCGGCAGGTCCGGTGCCGACTTCATGGCGATGTACGCGTTGGTGTTCGCCGGGTTGCCGACGACCAGCACCTTCACGTCGCGGCTCGCGACTTCGTTCAGCGCGGCGCCCTGGACCGTGAAGATCTCGGCGTTCGCCGACAGCAGGTCCTTGCGCTCCATGCCCTTCGAGCGCGGACGTGCGCCGACCAGCAGAGCAACGTCTGCATCCTTGAATGCAACCTTCGGATCGTCGGTGATCACGACGCCCGCGAGCAGCGGGAACGCGCAATCGTCGAGCTCCATCACGACGCCTTTGACGGCGGCTTGGGCTTGCGGGAGGTCGAGCAGTTGCAGGATGACCGGCTGGTCCTTGCCGAGCAGGTCGCCGTTCGCGATGCGGAACAGCAGGGAGTATGCGATTTGACCTGCGGCGCCGGTGACGGCAACGCGCTTTGCGGGCTTAGCCATTGAAAATCTCCAGGACGGGTGAAGCGTTGGACGCTAGGCAAAACGCCATTCTATGCGCGTTACGCGTAGCGTTGCATTGAAGCAGGGCGGAGGACTCGCGAATGGCAGACGCGGTGAACCTGGAGACGGCCGTGGCACGTAGCCGGGGACGCATTTGCACCCGCGAACCCTTGCTCGCCCCGGAGTGTAGGAGCCGGCTGGCCCAAAGTCAAACGGTATCATATGTCTTATATAAGACAGATGTTTTGCGGAATTTGAGTGGACGAAAAAGCGCGGTTTGTGATGAAATGCGCGCCATGACATCGAACCAGGCGAACAACGCGAATCCAACCGGCGCAGGCGGCCCAGGGCAGCCGGGCGCGGGTGATTCCGCGCCGGCGCCTGCCGCTTCGCCGTCCCCGACCTTCAGTCCGTTATACCAGCAGATCAAGTCATTGATCACGCAGAGTCTCGAATCCGGTGAATGGAAGCCGGGCGAGATCATCCCGAGCGAAGTGGAGCTCGCGGCCCGCTACAAGGTCAGCCAGGGCACCGTTCGCAAGGCGATCGACGAACTGGCCGCCGAAAACCTCGTGGTCCGGCGGCAGGGCAAGGGTACGTTTGTTGCGACGCACAACGAGGATCGCGCGCAGTTCCGCTTCCTGCGGCTGCTGGCCGACGACGGTGCCGAGCATCCGCACGTGAGCCGGCTGCTCGAGTGCCGGCGCCTGCGCGCACCGGCCGAGATCGCGCGGCAGCTCGACCTGAAGCCGGCCGACCCGGTCGTGCAGGTGCGCCGCCTGCTGGAGTTCGATAGCGAAGTGACGGTGCTCGACGAGATCTGGTTGCCGGGCACGATGTTCCGCGGGCTCACGTTCGAGCGGTTGAGCGAGTACAAGGGGCCGCTCTACGCGATGTTCGAGACGGAGTTCGGCACGCGGATGATCCGCGCGACGGAGAAGATCCGCGCGGTCGCGGCGGAGCCGGCGGTGGCCGATCTGCTGCATGTGCCGGCGGGTTTTCCGTTGCTGTCGGTCGAGCGCGTGTCCTACACATACGGTGACCGGCCGGTGGAAGTGCGGCGCGGCTGGTATGTCACAACCGGGTACTACTATCAGAATGACTTGAGTTGACGATGTTCGGCTCAGGCCGGGTGCATTCGCGTTCCCCACGCTCGCGAAGCACGTTTTGGGCCGCCTTTGTTCGTGTTCGCGCAACTATCCAGAGCAGACTTTCGCTGCAGCGCGATATAAAAAGGCGCTAAAATCGCGGATTAGTGTGACAACATAGTAGGGGTCTAGCATGACTGACGCAGTAAGAAAGCCGAGGCCGGAATACCGGAACATCGGAATCGGCGACATCACGTTGAAATACCGCATGCCTCTGGCTGCGATATTGTCGATTCTCCACCGAGTCAGCGGCGCGCTGCTGTTCCTGTTCCTGCCGTTCGTGCTGTTCCTCTTCGATCAGAGCCTCACCTCCGAGCTCAGCTTCGAAGTCTTCAAGGCTTTCCTCTCCAACATCGTCGTCAAGCTGATCGTCCTCGCGCTGTCCTGGGCGTTCTTCCACCATTTCTGCGCCGGCATTCGCCACCTGCTGATGGACGTCAACCACGACGCCGTCACGAAGGAAGGCGGCAAGCGGACGGCAGTCGTCGTCTTTGTCGTCTCGATCGCGCTGACGATCGCCATGGCACTCAAACTGTTCGGAGCATTCTAAGAAAATGGCAGCCAATAACCGAATCGGCTCGAAGCGCCTCGTCGTCGGCGCTCACTACGGCCTGCGCGACTGGCTCGCGCAGCGCGTCACCGCCGCGATCATGGCGGTCTACACGGTCATTCTGCTCGTCCTGTTCTTCGGTGCGCATGACTTCTCGTACGAAGGCTGGGCGTCGATCTTCTCCGCGCAATGGATGAAGCTCGCGACCTTCGTGACGCTGCTTTCCCTCTTCTACCACGCATGGGTCGGCGTGCGCGACATCTGGATGGACTACGTGAAGCCCGTCGGTGTGCGCCTGCTGCTGCAATCGCTGACCATCGTCTGGCTGCTCGCATGTGCGGGCTACGCCGCGCAGATTCTCTGGAGAGTGTAAAGAATGGCTGCAATCAAAACTTCCCTGCCGCGCCGCAAGTTCGACGTGGTGATCGTCGGCGCGGGCGGCTCGGGCTTGCGCGCAGCGCTGCAACTGTCGCGCGCGGGCCTGTCGGTCGGCGTGCTGTCGAAGGTGTTCCCGACCCGTTCGCACACGGTGGCCGCACAGGGCGGCATCGGCGCGTCGCTCGGCAACATGAGCGAAGACAACTGGCACTTCCACTTCTACGACACGATCAAGGGTTCCGACTGGCTCGGCGACCAGGACGCGATCGAGTTCATGTGCCGCGAAGCACCGAACGTCGTGTACGAACTGGAACACTTCGGCATGCCGTTCGACCGTAACGCGGACGGCACGATCTACCAGCGTCCGTTCGGCGGCCACACCGCGAACTACGGCGAGAAGCCGGTCCAGCGCGCTTGCGCGGCCGCCGACCGTACCGGTCACGCGCTGCTGCACACGCTGTACCAGCAGAACGTCGAAGCGAAGACGCAGTTCTTCGTCGAATGGATGGCGCTCGACCTGATCCGCGATGCGGACGGCGACGTGCTCGGCGTGACGGCCCTCGAGATGGAGACGGGCGACGTCTACATCATGGAAGGCAAGACGACGCTGTTCGCGACGGGCGGCGCAGGCCGGATCTTCGCGGCGTCGACCAATGCGTTCATCAACACCGGCGACGGCCTCGGCATGGCTGCGCGTTCGGGCATCGCGCTGCAGGACATGGAGTTCTGGCAGTTCCACCCGACCGGCGTGGCCGGCGCGGGCGTGCTGATCACCGAAGGCGTGCGCGGCGAAGGCGGTATCCTGCGCAACGCGAACGGCGAGCGTTTCATGGAACGCTACGCGCCGACGCTGAAGGATCTGGCGCCGCGTGACTTCGTGTCGCGTTCGATGGACCAGGAAATCAAGGAAGGCCGCGGCGTCGGTCCGAACAAGGACCACGTGCTGCTCGACCTGTCGCACATCGGCGCCGAGACGATCATGAAGCGTCTGCCGTCGATCCGCGAAATCGCGCTGAAGTTCGCGAACGTCGACGCGATCAAGGAACCGATCCCGGTCGTCCCGACGATCCACTACCAGATGGGCGGCATCCCGACCAACATCCACGGTCAGGTCGTCGGCACGTCGCGCGATCACAAGGAACCGGTCAACGGCTTCTACGCAGTGGGCGAATGCTCGTGCGTGTCCGTGCACGGCGCGAACCGCCTCGGCACGAACTCGCTGCTGGACCTCGTGGTGTTCGGCCGTGCGGCCGGCAACCACATCGTCGAGCATGTGAAGAACCAGAAGGAACACAAGCCGCTGCCGGCCGATGCAGGCGAATTCTCGCTGGCGCGCCTGGCGAAGCTCGAGAAGTCGTCGTCGGGCGAATACACGCAGGACGTCGCGAACGACATCCGCGCGACGATGCAGAAGCACGCAGGCGTGTTCCGCACGTCGGCGCTGCTGAAGGAAGGCGTCGAGCAGATGGCCGGCCTCGCGGCACGCGTGGAAAGCATCCACCTGAAGGACAAGTCGAAGGTGTTCAACACCGCGCGCGTCGAAGCGCTCGAGCTGGAGAACCTGATCGAAGTGGCCCGCGCGACGATGGTGTCGGCGGAAGCGCGTAAGGAAAGCCGTGGCGCACACGCCCACAGCGACTACGAACACCGCGACGACGACAACTGGCTGCGCCACACGCTGTGGTACAGCGAAGGCGATCGCCTCGACTACAAGCCGGTTCAAATGAAGCCGCTGACGGTCGAATCCGTGCCGCCGAAGCCGCGCACGTTCTAAGCCGAGTCAAAGGAATCCGAAATGGCAAAACGCATTTTTGAAGTCTACCGCTACGATCCGGACAAGGACGCGGCGCCGCGCATGCAGACGTACGAGCTCGATATCCAGCATGAGCGCATGCTGCTCGACGCACTGGTCAAGCTGAAGGCACTGGACGAGACGCTGTCGTTCCGCCGCTCGTGCCGTGAAGGCGTGTGCGGTTCGGACGCGATGAACATCAACGGCAAGAACGGTCTCGCGTGCCTGACGAACCTGAACGACCTGCCGCAGAAGATCGTGCTGCGCCCGCTGCCGGGCCTGCCCGTCGTGCGCGACCTGATCGTCGACATGACGCACTTCTTCAACCAGTATCACTCGATCAAGCCGTACCTGATCAACGACGCGCCGCCGCCGGAGAAGGAACGCCTCCAGTCGCCGGAAGAACGCGACGAGCTCGACGGCGTGTACGAGTGCATTCTGTGCGCGAGCTGCTCGACGTCGTGCCCGAGCTTCTGGTGGAACCCGGACAAGTTCGTCGGCCCGGCCGGCCTGCTGCAGGCTTACCGCTTCATCGCGGATAGTCGCGACACCGCCACCGGCGAGCGTCTCGACAACCTGGAAGACCCGTACCGTCTGTTCCGTTGCCACACGATCATGAACTGCGTCGACGTTTGCCCGAAGGGCCTGAACCCGACGAAGGCGATCGGCAAGATCAAGGAACTGATGGTTCGCCGCGCGGTTTAAAGTTTGATGAGCGACGATTCGCATCAATCCGACCCGCACCGTCGCGCGCGCCTCCGCTGGCGCGCGCGGCGGGGTCTGCTGGAAAACGACATCATCTTCGAGCGTTTCTTCAGCAGATACGAGCATGACCTCACCGATGCAGACGTAGGCGCGTTGTCGCGCCTGCTCGATCTGAGCGACAACGACCTGATGGACTTGCTCCTCGCGCGCAAGGAACCAGAGGGCGACCTAGACAGCCCGGAAATTCACAGGCTGTTGGAGATGCTGCGCAACGTGTAACGCGTTACGCCCGTTATCGAATCCCGTTTCTTTATTTCGATTGAGGATGTGCCATGACTCCGTCTGATGTTAAAGCCACGCTATCGTTCAGCGACAACTCGCCGAGCGTCGAAATGCCGATCTACAAGGGCACGATGGGCCCGGACGTAATCGACATCCGCAAGCTGTACGGCCAGACCGGCAAGTTCACTTACGACCCGGGTTTCATGTCGACGGCAGCTTGTAATTCGGCGATCACGTACATCGACGGCGACAAGGGCGAACTGCTGTACCGCGGCTACCCGATCGACAACCTCGCGCAGAACGCCGACTTCCTTGAGACCTGCTACCTGCTGCTGAAGGGCGAGCTGCCGAACGCGGCGCAGAAGAAGGAATTCGTCGACACCGTCACGAAGCACACGATGGTGCACGAGCAGATGCACTTCTTCTTCCGTGGCTTCCGTCGCGACGCGCACCCGATGGCGGTGCTGGTGGCGGCCGTCGGCGCGCTGTCGGCGTTCTATCACGACTCGCTCGACATCAACGATCCGCGTCACCGTGAAGTATCGGCGATCCGCATGATCGCGAAGCTGCCGACGCTCGTCGCGATGGCGTACAAGTTCAGCATCGGCCAGCCGTTCGTTTATCCGAAGAATGAACTGTCGTACAGCGCGAACTTCATGCACATGATGTTCTCGAACCCGTGCGAAGAGTACAAGGTCAACGACGTGCTCGTCCGCGCACTCGACCGTATCCTGATCCTGCACGCTGATCACGAGCAGAACGCATCGACGTCGACGGTCCGCCTGGCCGGTTCGTCGGGCGCGAACCCGTTCGCGTGTATCGCTGCCGGTATCGCGTGTCTGTGGGGCCCGGCGCACGGTGGTGCGAACGAAGCCGCGCTGAACATGCTCGAGCAGATCGGTTCGCCGGACAACATCCCCGAGTTCATCAAGCAGGTGAAGGACAAGAATTCGGGCGTGAAGCTGATGGGCTTCGGCCACCGCGTGTACAAGAACTACGATCCGCGTGCGAAGCTGATGCGCGAAACGTGCTACGAAGTGCTGAACGAACTGGGCCTGCACGACGACCCGCTGTTCAAGCTCGCGATGCAGCTCGAGAAGATCGCGCTGGAAGACGAATACTTCGTGTCGCGCAAGCTGTACCCGAACGTCGACTTCTACTCGGGCATCGTTCAGCGCGCGCTGGGCATCCCGACGTCGATGTTCACGTGTATCTTCGCGATGGCACGTACGGTCGGCTGGATCGCACAGTGGAACGAAATGATTGCGGATCCGGAGCAGAAGATCGGCCGTCCGCGTCAGCTGTTCATCGGCGACGCGCCGCGCGAAGCGAAGCCGATCAACGCACGTTAAGTCGTGCGCGGCGCGACCGGCCGTCAGGCCGCTCGCGTCCGGCAATCGCAACGCCCCGACACCCCGGTGGGTCATCCCGCCGGGGTGTTTTCATTTGCGCGGCGCAGGTTCGCCCGATCCGCTGCGGTGATCCAGCGACGGCGGCCGCGTGTCGAGCGGCGGCGCGTCGGCGTCGGGCGCGTGGCCGTGCTGCGCGAAGAACTGCCGGTAAGCGCCGGGCGTCATCCCGCGCGCGGCGAGGAACTGGCGGTTGAAGTTCGCGGCATTCGGAATGCCGCAGCGTGCGGCCACCGTCGCAATCGGCCAGTCGGTGCCAACCAGGTGGCGGCACGCATGCGCGAGCCGCAGCCGCTGCACGTAGCGGCCGACGCTTTCGCCGAGGTGCCGCACGAACAGCCGCTGCAGCGTGCGCTCGGACATGTGTGCGACGGCGGCGAGCGCGTCGATACGCAGCGGCTCGTGGAAGTGCCGGTCGATCGCATCGAGCACGCGATCGAGGCGCTCGGCTTCGGGCGCGGCCGAGTCGGCCGATGACGTTGCCGTGTCGGCCCGCTCGTAGGCCTGCGCGGTGGCGAGCGGCTCGCCGCCGGCTTCCGCAAGTTCGGCGAGCGTGTCGAGCGCGGCCGCGAGGCGCACGCGCGGCGAAGGGTCGAGCAACCGCGGCAGTCGCTCGCGCATCGCGCGGGCCGTCGCGGCGTCGAAAGCGAGGCCGGGCGCCGCGCGCCGCAGCAGCGAGCGCAGCGGCGCGTACTCGGGGCAGCAATCGGCAATGCGCCGCGCCCAGTCGCCGTCGAACCAGACAACGAGCGCGACTTCCGGCGCGTCGCGATCGATGCGCGCGTTCGACGACCACGTATGCGGCAGGTTGGGCGGCACGAGCACCAGGTCGTCGTCCGTGTAGCGGGCGACGTGATCGCCGACGAAGCGTCGGCCGCGGCTGTTCAGTGTCAGCGTCAGTTCGTACTCGGGGTGGCGATGCCATTCGAACGGAATACGCGCGAGCTGGCGGTGGTACACGCGGATCGAACAGCCGGGGGCGAACGCCACATGCTCGTACTGCGGTTTCATCAGGATTTGCTCCGAGAAACCCCGCCATTTCCCCCAAGAGGACTTCCTTCGGGGCGGATGGCGGGAAGGAAAGGAGTGCTGTTGACAGGCAGCTTCTTCCACGGGTTAGGATCCCCGGCATGATTCTTGTCTACCGCTACCGGGTGAAGTCGCTCAACGGACTGCTCAACAAGCAGAGCCGTGCGGTGAACTACGTCTGGAACTTCTGCAACGACACGCAGAAGCACGCGCTCAAGTGGAGCAAGAAGTGGCCGACGGGATTCGATCTGAACGTGCTGACGACGGGGAGCAGCAAGGCGCTCGGCATCCACTCCGGCACGATCAACGCGACGTGCGAGCAATACGCGAAGTCGCGCAGTCAGCACCGTCGGCCCTACCTGCGCTATCGCGGCAGGAAATCGCTGGGCTGGGTGCCGCTGAAGGGGCGTGACCTGAAGCGCGAAGGCGACGCGTTCCGTTTCGCCGGCAACACGTTTCGAGTGTTCAACAGCAGGCCGCTTCCCGAAGGCAAGATCAAGGACGGGACCAACTTTGCGCAGGATGCACGTGGCAACTGGTTTCTCAACATCGTGATCGAGATGCCCGATGTTCAAGTCCGCCCAATCCGTTCCGGTGTCGGCATCGATCTCGGCTTGAAAGACTTCGCCACACTTTCGACGGGCGAGAAGCTGCCTAACGATCGGTTCGGTCGATGCGCGGCCGAGAAGCTTGCGAAAGCGCAACGGGCGCGAAAGCACAAGCGACATATCGCGAAGCTGCACGCCAAAGTGGCGAATGCCCGTGCCGATTTCCAGCACAAGCTCGCGCTCGATCTGGTGCGGCGTTTCGATTACCTCGCGGTCGGCAACGTGTCGGCCGCGAAGCTCGCCAGAACCAGGATGGCGAAGAGCGTCTACGACGCATCCTGGTCGTCCTTCCGAAACAAGCTCCGTTACAAGGCGATGGCGCACGGGGCCACGTTCGAGGAAGTCGACGAAAGCGGTTCTACCCAGTCCTGTTCGTCGTGCGGGTCGAAAGACAGCACGACGCGGCCGAAAGGTATCGCGGGACTGCGAATAAGAGAATGGGCCTGCAGTGACTGTGGTGTCGAGCATGATCGTGATATCAACGCTGCGCTGAACATTCTCCGATGCGGACGTGCATCGCCAGGTGTGGGAATCCTCCGCCTTTAGGGGGAGGAGGACGTCAACGCGACCTCCGGTCGAGCGCGGCACCGCGCCGTGGCATGATCGTGATCGATCGTCACGACGGAGCGATGCCATGTTTTCACATGTTTGCGTGGGCGTCCGCGATACCGCGCGCGCGTACGATTTCTACGCGCCGCTGTTCGCGGAACTCGGGCTGCGTCTGAAATTCAGCGAGCCGGACGGCTGGTCGGGCTGGATGCCGGCCGACGCCGACCGGCCGTTGTTCTTCTTCGGCCGGCCGCTCGACGGCCGCGTGCCGGAACCGGGCAATGGCCATACGATCGCGTTCGACGCGCAAACGCGCGCGCAGGTCGATCGCTGCCATGCGCTTGCACTGCAGCACGGCGGCACCTGCGAAGGGCCGCCGGGCCTGCGGCCGCACTATCACCGCGACTACTACGGCGCGTATTTCCGCGACCCGGACGGCAACAAGCTGTGCGTGGTCTGCCATCGCGCCGAGTAGCGAGTCGGTTGTCAGAATTGTATCGATTGTTGGCCGAATAGTGTCGATCGCAACCGTGCGTCGGCTGTACGCTGAGTACTCGTCACGACACGATTCCACGAGGAGACAGCGATGCACCTGACGATCGACGATTTGCCGGCCGCGATCCGCACGGCGAAAAGGGCGCTGCGCGCCGACCTGCCCGGTTACGCGGCCACGTTCCGCGAACTGGAGGGCGATATCGCGCGGCAGGTCGACGCGATCCGCCGTGCGCACGCGCACGGCCATGACGTGATTCCGGTGCTGCGGTTCGCGGATATCGCGAGCGGCACCGTCGATCCGCAGGCGATCGCCGCGATCCGCACGCACGGTGCGGCGGTGATCCGCGGCGTGTTCGACGCGGCGCAGGCCCGTGACTGGAACGACGAGATCGGCGCCTACCTGGATGCCAACCGCTTCGCCGAGCGGCTGGATGCGCGTGCCGAGGACCGCTACTTCGGCAATCTCGCGTCGGGCAAGCCGCAGATCTACGGCGTCTACTGGTCGAAGCCGCAGGTGGCCGCGCGCCAGTCGCCGGCGCTCACGCAGGCCCGCGTGTTCATGAACCGCCTGTGGCGGCATGCGGACGGCCAGCGCACGCATTTCGATCCCGACCAGGTGCCGGCCTACGCGGACCGGATCCGCCGCCGGCCCCCGGGCTCCACGTCGCTCGGGCTGTCGCCGCATGTCGACGGCGGCTCGGTCGAACGCTGGCTCGGCGCGAATTTCCGGCAGGTCTATCGCCACGTGCTGGGCGGTCGCTGGCGCGATTACGACCCGTTCGACGCCGCGTTTCGTCCCGATGTCGAGGAGATTCCGTCGCCGGCCGTATGCTCGATGTTCCGCACGTTCCAGGGCTGGACCGCGCTGACGCCGCAGGGGCCCGGCGATGGCACGCTGCAGTTGATTCCGGTTGCGAACGCGATGGCGTACGTCGTGCTGCGCGCGCTGCAGGACGACGTCGCCGACGACGACCTGTGCGGCGCGCGTCCGGGCCGCGCGCTGTCGATCCTGCCCGAATGGCATGCGCTGCTGCTCGACGCGCTGATGCCGATTCCGCACATGGAGCCGGGCGATGCCGTGTTCTGGCACGGCGACGTCGTGCACGCGGTCGAGGATGCGCATCGCGGTAGCGGCGACAGCAACGTGATGTACATCGCGGCCGCGCCCGGCTGCGCGAAGAACGACGCCTACCTGCAGCGCCAGCGGCTCGCGTTCCTGCGCGGCGACAGCCCGCCGGATTTCCCGGCCGATCATTTCGAGGTCGAATTCGACGGACGGGGCGGCGAGGGCGACCTCACGGCGCTTGGCCGTGCGCAAATGGGGTTCGAGCCGCTCGCTACATGACGGATGCAGCGGCCGCAGCGGCCGGATCGGACGCTCCGGCTCCCGGAATCGGTCGATCGCGCCGCTTCCGCCGGCCGTCTGCCGAATCGGCTGCATCCCGCGTTCAATTCGACGCGATCGGCTGCAGGCGTGCCCGAAATCGACGCGAATTGCGCAATTTGGCTTCCGATAATGGTCCGGACACAACGCAGCTGCCCCGTGCGCCGCACGGGGCAGCGTGACCATGGAGGAGTCGATGCAATTCACGCAAGCGATCGTTCGCCGTCCCGCGCCGTCCTGTGGCGCGGGTCTTACCACCGCCACGCTCGGCGCGCCCGACTACGACAAGACGCTCACGCAGTTCCATGCCTACTGCGACGCGCTGCGCGGGCTCGGCGTCGAGCTGACCGAGCTGCCGCCGCTCGACGCGTTCCCCGATTCGCATTTCGTCGAGGACGTCGCCGTCGTGACGCCCGAATTCGCGGTGATCACGCGCCCCGGCGCGCCTGCGCGGCGCGGTGAGACGGTGCACATCGAAGCCGCGCTCGGCGCGCATCGCGACCTGCTGCCGATGCAGCAAGGCCGTCTCGACGGCGGCGACGTGATGCTGGTCGGCAAGCGCTTCTACATCGGCCTCACGGGCCGCACCGACGCCGAAGCCATCGCCGCGTTCGAATCGCTGGTGTCGCGCTACGGCTATTCGGTCGTCGCGGTGCCGGTCGGCGCGGGCCTGCACCTGAAGTCGGTCGTCAACGCGCTCGGCGACGACACGCTGCTCGTGACCGAGGCGCTGGCCGCGCATCCGGCGTTCGCCGACTATCGCCGGATCGCGATCTCGGCCGCCGACGAATACGCGGGCAACACGCTGCGCGTGAACGGCACGCTGATCACGCCGGCCGGCTATCCGCGCGTGCACGATGCGATCGGCTCGCTCGGGCTGCCGCTGCACGTGATCGACACGAGCGAGTTCCGCAAGATGGACGGCGGCCTGACCTGCCTGTCGCTGCGGTTCTAGCCGATTGGCGCGCGGTTGCTTCGGCCGGATAATGTGGCCCCCGCGCGGAAACGGAGGAGACGCTCCGCGCACCAGCCACGACCCGACCGGAGCGAACGCGGATGACCGACAAGAAGATGCAGCTCGACAAGATCGATCTCCGGATCCTCGACATCCTGCGTACCGACGGACGGATTTCGTACCGCAAGCTGTCGGAGCTCGTGAACCTCACGCCGCGTCCGTGCCAGGCGCGCGTGGAGCGGCTCGAGGCGCTCGGCGTGATCGAAGGCTACCGCGCGATGATCAAGGCGCCGCGCGCGACCAAGCCGATCGTCGTGATCGCGCAGATCGTGCTGGCCGATCACGGGCGTTCGCAGGCGCCGTTCGAGGACGAAATGCGGACCAATCCGGCCGTGCTCGATTGCTGGCTCGTCAGCGGCACGTTCGATTTTCTCGTGCGGCTCGCGTGCGAGGATCTCGACGAATACCGGCGGATCGCGAACGTGTGGCTGGAAAGCCCGCGGTTCCGGATCGAGAAGATCGTGACGACCGCCGAGCTGCAGGCGATCAAGCGCAGCATCGTCTGACGCGGCAGCGCGCGTCGGGGCCGCCGGCATCGAACGCGCGGCCCGGCGGGCAGAACGGGTTTTCGAAGCGAATAACCGGGTCGATCGATTGGTATTCCGAATCAATTCGAGCGGCCCGAATCCAATCAGGGTGAATACTATGGATGCTTTGCAAGCGGCAGCGCAGACGGCCGCGCCGTCCGGGACGGCGCTCAAGCGCCGGCTGCAGGGCCGCCACATCGCGATGATCGCGATCGGCGGCTCGATCGGCACGGGGCTGTTCGTCGCGTCGGGCGCGTCGGTCGCGCAGGCGGGGCCGGGCGGCGCGATCGCCGCGTATATCGCGATCGGGCTGATGGTCTATTTCGTCGTCACCGGGCTCGGCGAGATGGCCGCGCTGATGCCGGTGTCGGGCTCGTTCGCGATCTACGGCGAGAAATACGTCGACGAAGGCTTCGGCGTCGCGCTCGGCTGGACCTACTGGTACAGCTGGGCCGTGACGATCGCGATCGAGCTGGTCGCCGCGCAGATCGTGATGCGCTACTGGTTTCCCGCGATACCGGGCGTATGGTGGGGCGCGGGATTCCTGGTGCTGATCTTCCTGCTGAACACGCTGTCCGTGCGCGGCTTTGGCGAATCGGAATACTGGTTCTCGCTGATCAAGGTCGTCACCGTGATCGCGTTCATCGCGGCCGGGTTGCTGATCGCGGCCGGGCTGCTCGGCAACGGGCAGCCGGTGGGCTGGCGCAACTTCAGGACCGGCGACGCGCCGTTCGTCGGCGGCGTGCACGCGATGATGAGCGTCGCGCTGATCGCGGGTTTCTCGTTTCTCGGCACCGAGCTGGTCGGGATCACGGCCGGCGAATCGGAAAACCCGCGCAAGACGATCCCGCGCGCGGTGAAGCAGATCTTCTGGCGGATCATGCTGTTCTACGTGTTCGCGATCTTCGTGATCGGCCTGCTGGTGCCGTACACCGATCCGAACCTGCTGAAGAGCGACGTGACCGATATCGGCGTGAGCCCGTTCACGCTCGTGTTCAGCCACGCGGGTTTTCCGCTCGCGGCCGGCGCGATGAACCTGGTGATCCTGACGGCCGTGCTGTCGGCCGGCAATTCCGGCACCTATGCGGCCACGCGGATGCTGTACAACCTCGCGGCGGAGGGCCGTGCGCCCGCGATGTTCGCGACGCTGTCACCGGGCGGCGTGCCGCGCAACGCGCTGTACGCGACGATGGCGGTGGGCGGGCTGTGCTTTCTCACGTCGCTGACCAACAACCAGAGCATCTATCTGTGGCTGCTCAATACGGTCGGCATCACCGGCTTCATCGCGTGGCTCGGCATCGCGGTCTGTCATTACCGGTTCCGCAAGGGCTTCCTGAAGCAGGGCTACCGGCTCGATCAATTGCCGTACCGCGCGAAGTGGTTTCCGTTCGGGCCGCTGTTCGCGATCGCGATCTGCATCGTGATCTCGCTCGGGCAGGACTACCAGGCGTTCTTCGCGACCCGCATCAACTGGATGGAAGTGCTGTCGATCTATGTGTGGATCCCGCTGTTCGTCGCGATCTGGTGGGCGTATCGCCGCGTGCGCAAGAGCCGGCTCGTGCGGTACGAGGAGATGGATATCGGGCCGTGGCTCACGCGCTCGGTCGAGGCCGTCGACGCGGCGCTGATGCAGCACGGGCAGCACGGGCAGTCGCGCTGAATGGCGAGCGTGCGCCGCAGTTGCGCGGGCATGGCGCACGCCCTGGACTCGCGATCGCGATCGACGAATGGCGCGAGACACCGACCGACGGTGAAGGGCGGCGCGCGGTGCGACGCTCGCTGGCCGTGTTCCGGCGTGAAGCGAATGGCCTGACCGCGTGGCGACAGCGTCACGAGACGCCGGTCCGCGCCTGAATCGACGCTACTTGTCCAACTCCGGATAGTGCCGGAAGATCCCCATGTCGTTGAACGGGATGCGGCGCTTGGACTCGAGATAACGCACGACCGGCGGATGCTGCGCGACGCGATCGTGCAGGCCGACGAGTCCCTCAACCTTGCGCTCCGCGCGCTTCATCGCCTTCGGAAACGCGTAGCGCAGGCCTTCGATCAGCTGGAATATCGACAGGTCCGCGTAACTGAGCGCGCTGCCGGCGAGATAGCCGCCCTTGTGCGGGTTCTGCTCGAGCACGCGATCGAAGTAGCCGAGGTATTTCGGCAGCCGGTGCGCGAGGAAATCGGCCGCGCGCTCGGCGGCCTCGGCCTTCTGGTCGTCGTAGTACAGGCCGCTGCCGATCGGGTGATGCGTGTCATGGATCTCGGTGACGAAATCGGCGATGGTCAGCTGGAGCTGATGCACCCACAGCCGCCCGGCTTCGTCGTCGGGCGCGAGCCCGAGCCGCGCGCCAAGAAACAGCAGGATGTTCGCGACCTGCCCGACGACCACGTCGCCGGCCTTCAGGAACGGCGGCGCGAATGGCACGCATTCGTCCTTCGTGCTGTCCATCATGCGCATCATCGCCGACACGCCCATGCCGCGCCCCGATTCGCGCGCGACGTCGACATAGTCGGCCTCGGCCGCCTCGAGCGCGAGCCGCACGTATTCGCCGCGACCCTGGATTTCGGGCCAGTAATAGAGTTCATATCGCATGCATTGCTCCTGTCCGGTCGATGCGTCGGGGTTGCCCGCATCGTGGTGGCGGGGAGGGCGGCCATGCGCCGCCCGTTGCGAATAGACAGTCTAGGAGATCGAGCGGGAAGTGCCGCGCGCGTCGCGTCCGGTGCTGCGCTCGCCGCGTTCGCCGCCTTCCTGGCCATGGAAGAACACCCAGGTCGAGAAGTCGTCGGAGAAGCCGGCGAAGCGGTGCGCCGCGAACGCGGGCACGAACAGCACGTCGCCGGCCGCGACGCCGCATTCGCGTCCGTCGAGGACGAACCGCGACGTGCCCGCGGCAATCACGTAGACCTCGTCGCGCGTATGCGGCGTTTGCAGGTCCTCGCCGCGCGGCCGGTACAACTCGATGTCGAGTGAGCCGTGGCGAAACAGTGTCGTGAACAGCGTGCCTTCAGCGTCGAGGCGGGCGAGCGAATCATGGATGCCGAGCTTCATCGTCGTGGGCTCCGGGTCCGGATCGTGGGGACGTTCAGACGTGCGTCGTCCCATCGTATGCCGGAATCCGGCTCGGGGTGAACGCCGTTTGCCGGGTAATGCCGATACAGGTATTGGCACTACCAGCCAAACCACTGTTTTTAATGGGTTTTTTCGCGCGGCGCCTGCGCCGCGGCGCATTCTGCGTGGCATAATCGATCGCATCCGCAAGGCTTGTAGTCACAACGACCCCGCATACCCATGGCACAGACTCTCTACGACAAACTGTGGAATACCCACGTCGTCCACACCGAGGACGACGGCACGGCATTGCTCTATATCGACCGTCAGCTGCTGCACGAAGTCACGAGCCCGCAGGCATTCGAAGGGCTGAACGTCGCGCACCGCCCGGTGTGGCGCATCAGCGCAAACCTGGCCGTGTCGGACCACAACGTCCCGACCACGGATCGCAGCCACGGCATCGCCGATCCGGTCTCGAAGCTGCAGGTCGACACGCTCGACGCGAACTGCGACGCGTTCGGCATCACGCAATTCAAGATGAACGACGTACGCCAGGGCATCGTGCACATCATCGGGCCGGAGCAGGGCGCGACGCTGCCGGGCATGACGATCGTCTGCGGCGATTCGCACACGTCGACGCACGGCGCGTTCGGCGCGCTCGCGCACGGCATCGGCACGTCGGAAGTCGAGCACGTGCTGGCGACGCAAACGTTGCTGCAGAAAAAGAGCAAGAACATGCTCGTGAAGGTCGAGGGCGCACTGCCGCGCGGCTGTACCGCGAAGGACATCGTGCTCGCGATCATCGGCAAGATCGGCACGGCCGGCGGCACGGGCTACGCGATCGAATTCGGCGGCTCGACGATCCGCGCGCTGACGATGGAAGGCCGGATGACCGTCTGCAACATGGCGATCGAAGCCGGCGCGCGCGCGGGCATGGTCGCCGTCGACGACACGACGATCGACTACCTGAAGGGCCGTCCGTTCGTGCCGACCGGCGCGGAATGGGACCAGGCCGTCGAGTACTGGCGCGAATTCAAGTCCGACGAAGGCGCGCAGTTCGACCGCGTGGTCGAGCTGAACGCGGCCGAGATCGTCCCGCAGGTCACGTGGGGCACGTCGCCGGAGATGGTCACGTCGATCGACGGTCGCGTGCCCGATCCCGAGCGCGAGAAGGATCCGGTCAAGCGCGGCGCGATCGAACGCGCGCTGGCCTACATGGCGCTCGAGCCGAACACGCCGATCGAGTCGATCAAGGTCGACAAGATCTTCATCGGTTCGTGCACGAACGCGCGCATCGAGGACATCCGCGCGGCCGCGTATGTCGTGAAGAAGCTGAACCGCCGCATCGCATCGAACGTGCGGCTCGCGATGGTCGTGCCGGGCTCGGGCCTCGTGAAGGCGCAAGCCGAGCGCGAAGGGCTCGACAAGGTGTTCACCGATGCGGGTTTCGAATGGCGCGAGCCGGGCTGCTCGATGTGCCTCGCGATGAACGCCGACCGGCTCGAACCGGGCGAGCGCTGCGCATCGACGTCGAACCGCAACTTCGAAGGCCGGCAGGGCGCGGGCGGTCGCACGCACCTCGTGAGCCCCGCGATGGCGGCGGCGGCGGCGATCGAAGGCCACTTCGTCGACATTCGCCAGCTGGGGTAACGCGTGACGGCATCGAAGCTCATCGCGCGGCTGGTTGCCGCGCTGGCGCTCGCGGGGCTGGGCTTCGGCCTTGCGGGCTGCAATACCGTCCGAGGCTTCGGCCAGGACGTCAATGCCGCCGGCAACGCGCTGCAGCGCGCCGCGGACTGACGCCCGCCAGGAATTTGTCGATGTGCGCCGGCTGAATGCCGGCCCTTCAACCGGATAGACGGATCATGGAAAAATTCACAGTGCATACCGGCGTCGTGGCGCCGCTCGATCGCGAGAACGTCGACACCGACGCGATCATCCCGAAGCAGTTCCTGAAGTCGATCAAGCGCACGGGCTTCGGTCCGAACGCGTTCGACGAGTGGCGTTACCTCGACCACGGCGAGCCGGGCCAGGACAACTCGAAGCGCCCGCTGAACCCGGACTTCGTGCTGAACCAGCCGCGCTACCAGGGCGCATCGGTGCTGCTCGCACGCAAGAACTTCGGCTGCGGCAGCTCGCGCGAGCACGCGCCGTGGGCGCTGCAGCAGTACGGCTTCCGCGCGATCATCGCGCCGAGCTTCGCCGACATCTTCTTCAACAACTGCTACAAGAACGGGCTGCTGCCGATCGTGCTGACCGAGCAGCAGGTCGATCACCTGTTCAACGACACGTATGCGTTCAACGGCTATCAGCTCACGGTCGACCTCGACGCCCAGGTCGTGCGCACGGGCGACGGCCGCGAGTATCCGTTCGACATCGCCGCGTTCCGCAAGTATTGCCTGCTGAACGGCTTTGACGACATCGGCCTGACGCTGCGTCACGCGGACAAGATCCGCCAGTTCGAAGCCGAGCGGCTCGCGAAGCAGCCGTGGCTCAACAACAAGCTGGTCGGCTGAGATTGCCTCCGGGCGGGCGCGCATGACGCGCGCTCGCCGACCTGCCACCCACACCTACCCAGTCAGGAATAACGCATGAAGATTGCAGTGCTGCCCGGCGACGGCATCGGTCCGGAAATCGTCAACGAAGCCGTCAAGGTGCTGAACGCCCTCGACGAACAGTTCGAACTCGAGCAGGCGCCGGTCGGCGGCGCGGGCTACGAGGCGAGCGGTCATCCGCTGCCGGACGCGACGCTGAAACTCGCGAAGGAAGCGGACGCAATCCTGTTCGGCGCGGTCGGCGACTGGAAGTACGACTCGCTCGAGCGCGCGCTGCGCCCCGAGCAGGCGATCCTCGGGCTGCGCAAGCACCTCGAGCTGTTCGCGAACTTCCGCCCGGCAATCTGCTATCCGCAACTCGTCGATGCGTCGCCGCTGAAGCCGGAACTGGTTGCGGGCCTCGACATCCTGATCGTGCGCGAGCTGAACGGCGACATCTACTTCGGCCAGCCGCGCGGCGTGCGTGCAGCGCCGGACGGCCCGTTCGCCGGCGCGCGCGAAGGCTTCGACACGATGCGCTACTCGGAACCAGAAGTGCGCCGCATTGCGCACGTCGCGTTCCAGGCCGCGCAAAAGCGCGCGAAGAAGCTGCTGTCGGTCGACAAGTCGAACGTGCTCGAAACGTCGCAGTTCTGGCGCGACATCATGATCGACGTGTCGAAGGAATACGCGGACGTCGAGCTGTCGCACATGTACGTCGACAACGCGGCGATGCAGCTCGCGAAGGCGCCGAAGCAGTTCGACGTGATCGTGACCGGCAACATGTTCGGCGACATCCTGTCGGATGAAGCGTCGATGCTGACGGGCTCGATCGGCATGCTGCCGTCGGCGTCGCTCGACAAGAACAACAAGGGTCTGTACGAGCCGTCGCACGGTTCGGCGCCGGACATCGCGGGCAAGGGCATCGCGAACCCGCTGGCGACGATCCTGTCGGCCGCGATGATGCTGCGCTACTCGCTGAATCGCGCCGAGCAGGCCGATCGCATCGAGCGCGCTGTGAAAACGGTGCTCGAACAAGGCTATCGCACCGGCGACATCGCGACGCCGGGCTGCAAGCAGGTCGGCACGGCGGCGATGGGCGATGCGGTGCTCGCCGCGCTGTAACGCGCATGGCGATGACGTACGGTATTTAATGTAGAAAGGGCGCGAACGGGCCATGAAATCGGCCGGTTCGCGCAGGGTTGGCCGTTGTGCGGCCAACCGGCTTTGTGTAGACTCGAACGATGGCGCTGATTTCCCTGATCTCCCCGGTCCTGAAACTCCACGGCAACACTGCCCGTGTGGGTGCGCGCGCCATCGTCATCACGAAAACCATTACCACGAAAACGATCATTAAACGCTGATCGTCCGTCGTGCCCGCCTGTTTCCCCGCGCGGTCACGCCGGGGGCGGAAATGGCGGGGAAGCTCCATTCAAAGGGTTAGTCATGAACGTAGGTCTCGTAGGTTGGCGCGGCATGGTCGGCAGCGTGCTGATGCAACGCATGCAGGAAGAAGGTGATTTCGACCTGATCGAACCGGTGTTTTTCAGCACCAGCAACACGGGCGGCAAGGCGCCGTCGTTCGCGAAAAACGAGACTACGCTCAAGGACGCGACCAACGTCGACGAGCTGAAGAAGTGCGACGTGATCATCACGTGCCAGGGCGGCGATTACACGAACGACGTGTTCCCGAAGCTGCGCGCGGCCGGCTGGAACGGCTACTGGATCGACGCGGCTTCGTCGCTGCGGATGAAGGACGACGCGGTCATCATCCTCGATCCGGTCAACCTCGACGTGATCAAGGACGCGCTCGTCAAGGGCACGAAGAACTTCGTCGGCGGCAACTGCACGGTCAGCCTTATGCTGATGGCGTTGGGCGGCCTGTTCCGCGAGAACCTGGTCGACTGGATGACGGCAATGACCTACCAGGCCGCATCGGGCGCGGGCGCGCAGAACATGCGCGAACTGCTGTCGCAGATGGGCGCGCTGCACGGCGCGGTGCAGGAACAGCTCGCCGATCCGGCTTCCGCGATTCTCGACATCGATCGCCGCGTGCTCGCGACGATGAACAGCGATGCGATGCCGACGAGCCACTTCGGCGTGCCGCTCGCCGGTTCGCTGATTCCGTGGATCGACAAGGATCTCGGCAACGGGATGTCGAAGGAAGAGTGGAAGGGCGGCGCGGAAACCAACAAGATCCTCGGCAAGCCGGCCATGGGCGAGCCGGGTTCGATTCCGGTCGACGGGCTGTGCGTGCGGATCGGCGCGATGCGCTGCCACTCGCAGGCGCTGACGATCAAGCTGAAGAAGGATGTCCCGCTCGACGAAATCAACGGCATCCTCGCATCGGCGAACGACTGGGTGAAGGTCGTGCCGAACGAGCGTGAAGCGTCGATGCGCGACCTGTCGCCGGCGAAGATCACCGGCACGCTGACGGTGCCGGTCGGCCGCCTGCGCAAGCTCGCGATGGGCGGCGAATACCTGTCGGCGTTCACGGTCGGCGACCAGCTGCTGTGGGGCGCGGCCGAGCCGCTGCGCCGCATGCTGCGTATCCTGCTCGACAAGTAAGGACCGACGCGCGAAGCGAGACGCCTGCCAGCCCTTTGCGGGGCGGCAGGCGTTTTTCATTGGTCGGCGCCGGGCATGGACGGCCGCATCCGTCGGCGACGAATTCGGCCGGAACCCGATCGTGTGAAGTAAACTATGCGGTTACGACGCGCAGAGTCGCCGAAAGCGTCGCGTTCTGCGCGACGCTTTTGCATTTCTGCGGCGACTTTATTGACGCTTCCCTACGCGAATCCGAGCCGCGCCCGCGCGCGGCGATTGAGCCTACGATGTCCCGAATTTCCTTGTTTCCGCGTCAGTCCCGTCTGTCGCGCGCCGTGCGTGGCGCGCTGGCGATCCTGGCGCTCGGCACGGCCGTGTCGGCCGGGGCGGCCGACACCGGCGAGCTGGCGGCGTCCGCCGCCGGCGGCCCCGCGCCGCTGAACGTGACGGTCCAGCCGGGCCAGTCGTTGAACGACCTCGCGAAAGCGGCCACGCAGTCGCACGACCCGGCCGTGCTCGCGCGCGCCGGCCGTGCGCTGTTCGACGCCAATCCGCAGGCGTTCATGAAGCGCGACCCGAGCCGCCTGAAAGTCGGTGCGACGCTGACGGTGCCGGCGCTCGATGCGACGGGCGCGACGCTCGTGGCGGCCGGTGCGTCGAGTGCGTCCGGTGCAGCGGCGGTGTCGGCGCCAGCGTCGGCGGTGGTAGCCGCGTCAGGCACGGCCGCAGTCGCGCAGCATGGCGCGTCCGCGCCGCACCCGGGGTCGGCCGTGCAAGGCGCACCGGCCGCATCGGCTGCGCATGCGGCGCCGGTCAGCGGTGCAAGCGTCGCGGTGGCGGCAGGGGCGTCGGCGCCGATCGGCGCATCCGCCGCGCATGGCGCGTCGACGGCCGAACCCGTTCAGCCGGCAGCGCCTGCGGCTGGCGCAAGCGGGCCGCACGTGTGGAGCGGCGCGATCCAGTCCGCGCCGTCGTCCGCGAGCGACGCCGCTGCCCAGGTCACACCGGGCGGCGCGGCTCAAGGCATGCACGAACCGTCCGCGGCGGCACCCGTCGCGGGCGCGTCGCAGCCACGGCCGTCGAGCCTTCAGCAACTGCTCGCGCTGAAGAACCGCGTGCTGATGGAGCTGCAGAAGCACGGGATCGGCAAGCCGGCCGACACGAACAACGTTGCACCGGCGCGTGCGCCGGCTCCGGCACCCGCTGCGCCGCGCCCCGCCGCGAATGACGCAGGTGCATCGGCTGCCGCGTCCGCGTCGGCCGCGAGCGAAGCGGCGGCCGGTGTGGTCGCCAGCGCGGTGCAGCCGGCATCGGCGCCCGTGCAGCCGGCCGTGCCCGTCACGACCGCCGCGCCCGCGCGCGGTGCGGCACAGATCGACTGGCGTCCGACAGCAATGGCCGGCGCGGCCGTGCTCGTTCTCGCGGCCTGGTTCGCGTGGCGCAAGCGCCGGAAAGCGCGGCCTGCCGATGCGATCACCTCGGAATCCGGCGGAGCGGCTGCCGTCGATGCTGGCGCATCGTCGTCGCCCGTCGAACCCTTGCCGTCGATCCTTCCCGAGACGCTGCTTGCACGCGACGCAGCGGCCGATGTGAATCTGATCGCGGCTACCGCGGCAGCGGCGGGGGCCGTCGACACGCATGAAGCCGAGGTCGCGTCGCCGCCGGAAACCGCGACGCCGCACGACGATCAACCGGAAGCACCGTCCGCGCACGTCGCGCTCGAACGCGGCGCAGCGCCGGCCTCGCACGACGTGAAGCCCGTCGCGGAAACGGCCGCGGACGAGCCACTGCAAACGCCAGCGGCGCCTTCGACGAACGACGCCCAGCACGCGGCGCTGATGCAGAACGCGATCAGCGCGCTCAACAGCCTCGACATGCCGTTGCCGCCGCGCCAGGCGGACGAGCCGGCCGCACGGGAAGGGCAAGCCGAAAGCGACCAAATCGCAACTAACGGTCAATTCGCGTCGCGTCCGCCGATTGGCGCGGGCGATCTGTCCCCGGAGCACCCGGCCGACCAGGACGACGAGTTCGGCTGGGATCCGGATGCGGCAACGCCCGCACCGCACGCAGGCGGTGCATCCGCGCCGTCGTCGCTGCCGCCGCTCGGCGGCGCGCAGTTCGGCGCGTTGAAACTGGATTTCGATCTCGACCTGCCGTCCGCGCCGGGCGCCGCGTTGCCCGCGCTGACGCCGGAAGAGCTCGCGCGCATCGCGCGCAACAAGCTGGATCTCGCGTCGGAGTACGTCGAACTGGGTGACCTGTCGGGCGCACGCATGCTGCTGCAGGAGGTGATCGACGCGAACGACGCCGCCACACGCGACGATGCGCGTGCGCTGCTCGCGAAACTGGCGGACGAGGCGTAATGCGGATCGCGCTGGGAATTCAGTACGACGGTGCCGCGTTCTGTGGCTGGCAGGCGCAGCCGCACGGCAAGACCGTGCAGGACGCGCTCGAGCGCGCGCTCGGCGAATTCGCGTGCGTGCCGTTGCACACGACGGTCGCGGGGCGGACCGATACGGGCGTGCACGGGCTCGGGCAGGTCGTGCACTTCGACACGGACCTCGATCGCACGGATTTCTCGTGGGTGCGCGGCACCAACGCGTTCCTCCCGTCGACCGTTTCCGTGCAGTGGGCGAAGCCGATGCCGGACACGTTCCATGCGCGATTCTCGGCGTTCGAACGCACCTATTACTACGTGCTGTACGTGCATCCCGTGCGCTCGCCGATGCTGGCCGGCCGTGCGGGATGGATCCACACGCCGCTCGACGACGACGCGATGCGCGCCGCCGCCGGGCACCTGATCGGCGAGCATGACTTCTCGTCGTTCCGGTCGTCGGAATGCCAGTCGAAGACGCCGGTCAAACACCTGTATCAGATCGACGTGCGGCGCTCGGGCCACTTCATTCATTTTCGCTTCCGCGCGAACGCGTTCCTGCACCACATGGTGCGCAACCTGATGGGTTGCCTCGTCGCGGTCGGGCGCGGCCGCTATCCGGCGGACTGGCTCGCCGACGTGCTGGCCGGGCGCGACCGCAAGCTGGCCGCGCCCACGTTCATGGCCGACGGGCTGTATCTTGCCCATGTCGGCTACCCGGCGGAATTCGCCGTCCCGCCCGCGCAACTCGGCAGCGTGCCGTGGAGCAGCGTCTGGGCCGATCTGGACCTACCATCATGACGGATCACGCCGTGTCTTCTCCGATCTCTGCCGCGACCGGCCTCGCGCCGCGCACGCGCATCAAGCTGTGCGGCCTGTCGCGCCCCGAGGACGTGCTGCACGCCGCGGCACTCGGCGCCGACGCGATCGGCCTGGTGTTCTACCCGAAGAGCCCGCGCGCGGTGTCGATCGCGCAGGCGGCCGAACTGGCGCGCCTCGCGCCGCCGTTCGTATCGGTGGTCGGGCTGTTCGTGAACGCGACCGAAGCCGAGATCGAGGCGGTCGTGCGCGACGTGCCGCTCACGGTGCTGCAATTCCACGGCGACGAGACGCCGGAGCAGTGCGACGCGCTTGGCCGCGCGGCACGCCTGCCGTGGTTGCGCGCGGTGCGCGTCGGCCCCTCGACGCAGCCGTCCGATTTGGTAGAATCGGCACTTCATTATTCGAAAGCGCGCGGCCTCCTGTTCGACACCCTGGTGCCGGACTACGGCGGTAGCGGCAAGGTCTTCGATTGGTCTCTTATTCCCGCAGAGCTCGCGCATCGGGCCGTTTTGAGTGGTGGCTTGAGCGCGCAAAACGTCGGTGATGCGATCCGCCAGTTGCGCCCATTTGCTGTCGATGTCTCGAGTGGCATCGAAGTGGAGGGCGCGAAGGGCGTGAAGGATCACGCCCGGATGGCGGCGTTCGTACGCGCGGTGCGCGAAGCGGACGCCCGGTGATTCAAGAAGGTGCGACCCCCGAACGCGGGGCGCGCCGACCAATCGAGAGTGACACCATGTACAACCTTCCTGATGATCGCGGCCATTTCGGCCCGTATGGCGGCGTGTTCGTCGCCGAGACGCTGATTCACGCGCTGGACGAACTGCGCGCCGCGTATGAAAAATTCCGGAACGACCCCGATTTCGTCGCCGAATACGAGCGCGAACTGAAGCACTTCGTCGGCCGTCCGTCGCCGATCTATCACGCGCAGCGCTGGAGCGAGACGCTCGGCGGCGCGCAGATCTACCTGAAGCGCGAGGACCTGAACCACACCGGCGCGCACAAGATCAACAACGTGATCGGCCAGGCGCTGCTCGCGAAGCGCATGGGCAAGAAGCGCGTGATCGCCGAGACGGGCGCCGGCCAGCACGGCGTCGCGACGGCGACGATCTGCGCGCGCTTCGGGATGGAGTGCATCGTCTACATGGGCGCCGAGGACGTGCGCCGCCAAGCCGCGAACGTCTACCGGATGAAGCTGCTCGGCGCGACGGTCGTGCCGGTCGAATCGGGTTCGCGCACGCTGAAGGACGCGCTGAACGAAGCGATGCGCGACTGGGTCACCAACATCGAAAGCACGTTCTACATCATCGGCACGGTCGCGGGCCCGCACCCGTATCCGGCGATGGTGCGCGACTTCCAGCGCGTGATCGGCGACGAGTGCAAGGTGCAGATGCCGGAACTCGCCGGCCGGCAGCCGGACGCGGTGATTGCGTGCGTCGGCGGCGGCTCGAACGCGATGGGTATCTTCTATCCGTATATCGACGACACCTCGGTGCAGCTGATTGGCGTCGAAGCGGCCGGCGACGGCCTCGACACCGGCCGTCACGCGGCGTCGCTGATCGCCGGCAGCCCCGGCGTGCTGCACGGCAACCGCACGTACCTGCTGCAGGACGACGACGGCCAGATCATCGAGACGCATTCGGTGTCGGCCGGCCTCGACTATCCGGGTGTCGGCCCCGAGCACGCATGGCTGAAGGACAGCGGCCGCGCGCAATACGTGCCGATCACCGACGAGGAGGCGCTGAAGGCGTTCCACGATTGCTGCCGGATCGAGGGGATCATCCCCGCGCTCGAGTCGAGCCACGCGATCGCGTATGGCGTGAAGCTCGCGCCGACGTTGCCGAAGGACAAGATCCTGCTCGTCAACCTGTCGGGCCGCGGCGACAAGGACATGCACACGGTCGCCGAGCGATCGGGCATCGCGCTCTGACCCGACCGATGCGTGACCTGATCGAACAGCCGGGCGGCGGCGCCGCGAGCGAAGCGGAGGCGGGGCAGCCCGCCGTCGCCGTGCCGCGCGCACGGCCGTCCGGGATCGAACTGCACAACCGCGATTTCATGACCGAAGCCGCGCGCCTGCCGGATGCGTCGATCGACCTGATCGTCGCCGATCCGCCGTACGGGCTCGGCAAGGACTACGGCAACGACTCGGACAAGCGTTCGGGCGACGAGTTTCTCGCGTGGACGCGCGAGTGGCTCGAGCTCGCGATTCCGAAGCTCAAGCCGAGCGGGTCGATGTACATCTTCTGCACGTGGCAGTACGCGCCGGAAATCTTCAGCTTCCTGAAGACGAAGCTCACGATGGTCAACGAGATCATCTGGGACCGACGCGTGCCGAGCATGGGCGGCACGACGCGCCGTTTCACGTCGGTGCACGACAACATCGGCTTTTTCGCGGTTTCCAGGGCGTATTACTTCGATCTCGATCCGGTCCGCATCCCGTACGACGCCGACACGAAGAAGGCCCGCTCGCGCAAGCTGTTCGAAGGCAGCAAGTGGCTGGAGATGGGCTACAACCCGAAGGACGTCTGGTCGGTCTCGCGCCTGCATCGGCAGCACGCGGAGCGCGTCGATCATCCGACCCAGAAGCCGCTGGAAATCATCGAGCGGATGGTGCTCGCAAGCTGCCCGCCGGGCGGCCGCGTGCTCGATCCGTTCATGGGCAGCGGCACGACCGCGGTGGCCTGCGCACGGCAGGGGCGCGACTTCGTCGGCTACGAGATCAACGAAAGTTATTGCGCGATCGCGCACGAGCGCGTGAACGCGCTCGCCGCGCAGGCGTGCGCGTGAGTCGCGCCGCCGCAGTGCCGATCGCTGCTTTGCATGGACCGGAGTAAGCGCTAAAGCGCTAACTCCGGTCGACAAAGGAAAATTGCCATGAATCGTATCCAGCAGACCTTCGCCGCACTCGCCGAACAAGGCCGCAAGGGCCTGATCCCGTTCATCACGGCCGGCGACCCCGATCCCGCGAAAACCGTCGAGTTCATGCACGCGCTCGCCGAAGGCGGCGCCGACGTGATCGAGCTCGGCGTGCCGTTCTCGGACCCGATGGCCGACGGCCCGGTGATCCAGCGCTCGTCGGAGCGCGCGCTCGCGCGCGGCGTCACGCTCAAGAGCGTGCTCGCCGACGTGAAGCGCTTCCGCGAGACCGACCAGAAGACCCCCGTCGTGCTGATGGGCTATGCGAACCCGATCGAGCGGATGGGCGTCGACGCGTTCGCGGCCCAAGCGCAGGCAGCCGGCGTCGACGGCGTGCTCGTCGTCGACTATCCGCCCGAGGAAGCCGGCGTGTTCGCCGAGAAAATGCGTGCCGCGCAGATCGATCCGATCTTCCTGCTCGCCCCGACGTCGACCGACGAGCGCATCGCCGACGTGGGCAAGATCGCGAGCGGCTACGTGTACTACGTGTCGCTCAAGGGCGTGACCGGCGCCGGAAATCTGGATGTTTCGAGCATTGCGGGTAAAATCCCGGCCATCAAGTCGCGCGTGCCGGTTCCGGTGGGCGTCGGCTTCGGCATCCGCGACGCCGAAACGGCGCGCGCGGTGGCCGAAGTGTCGGACGCCGTCGTGATCGGCAGCCGCCTGGTGCAACTGCTCGAGAGCGCCGCGCCGGAAGGCGCCGCCGCCGCGCTGAAGACATTCATCGCCGAGCTGCGCGCCGCCCTGGACGGCGCCGGCAAGACGGCGCGATAAACACAACACAGGAGGCGGGAACGGGCCGGTCGGCCCGCCCCGCCACGGAACAGGAAACCATACACGATGAGCTGGCTCGACAAACTGTTGCCGCCGAAGATCAAGCAGACCGACCCGAAAAGCCGCAAGGGCATTCCGGAAGGCCTGTGGGTCAAATGCCCGTCCTGCGAGGCCGTGCTGTACCGCAACGACGTGGACGCGAACCTGCACGTGTGCCCGAAGTGCGATCACCACATGCGCATCGGCGCGCGCGAGCGCCTCGACGGGCTGCTCGATCCGGAAGGCCGCTATGAAATCGGCCAGGAAATCGTGCCGGTCGACTCGCTGAAGTTCAAGGACAGCCGCAAGTACCCCGATCGTCTGAAGGAAGCGATGGACGAGACGGGCGAGACCGACGCGATGGTCGTGATGGGCGGGGCGATTCACACGCTGCCCGTCGTCGCGGCCTGTTTCGAGTTCTCGTTCATGGGCGGCTCGATGGGTTCGGTCGTCGGCGAGCGTTTCGCGCGCGGCGCGCAGAACGCGCTGGAACAGCACGTGCCGTTCATCTGCTTCACGGCGTCGGGCGGCGCACGGATGCAGGAAAGCCTGCTGTCGCTGATGCAGATGGCGAAGACCACCGCGATGCTGACCAAGCTGGCCGAAGCCAAGCTGCCGTTCATCTCGGTGCTGACCGACCCGACGATGGGCGGCGTGTCGGCGAGCTTCGCGTTCCTCGGCGACGTCGTGATCGCGGAGCCGAAGGCGCTGATCGGCTTCGCCGGCCCGCGCGTGATCGAGCAGACGGTTCGCGAGAAGCTGCCGGAAGGCTTCCAGCGCGCGGAATTCCTGCTGACGACGGGCGCGATCGACATGATCGTCGACCGCCGCAAGATGCGCGACGAGATCGCGCAGCTGCTCGCGCTGCTGCAGCGACAGCCGGCCGACGCGCTGGCCTGATCGGCGCGGCGTTGTGAACTGCGCGCGTCGCCCGGCTGAACCGCCGGGCGGCGCGTTTCGTTTTTTGGCGTAGTGACGGTACCGATTCAGATTTGATCCGATGAGCACTTTTCCCACTCTCGACGCGTGGCTTTCGCATCTCGAACGCGCGCACCCGGTCGGCATCGACATGGGCCTCACCCGCATCGGGCAGGTCAAGGCGGCGCTGCAGCTCGAATTCGCGTGCCCCGTGATCACGGTCGGCGGCACGAACGGCAAGGGCTCGACCTGCGCGTTCCTCGAGGCGATCCTCGTCCACGCGGGCTACAAGGTCGGTTGCCACACGTCGCCGCACCTGCTCGAATTCGCCGAGCGCGCGCGTGTGAACGGTCAGCAGGTCAGCGATGCCGACCTGCTGCCGCACTTCGAAGCCGTCGAAGCGGCGCGCACGTCGCTGCCCGAGCCGGTGTCGCTCACGTACTTCGAATTCACGACGCTCGCGATCCTGCACCTGTTCGCGTCGCGCGGGCTCGACGTCGTGATCCTCGAAGTCGGCCTCGGCGGCCGGCTCGACGCGGTCAACATCATCGATACCGATTGCGCGATCGTCACGAGCATCGACATCGACCACACCGAATACCTCGGCGACACGCGCGAGAAGATCGCGTTCGAGAAGGCGGGAATCTTCCGCGCGGGCAAGCCGGCGATCTGCGGCGACCCTGCCGTGCCGGGCACGCTGGTCGACCATGCCGCCGCGATCGGTGCGGACCTGTGGCTGGTCGGTCGCGATTTTCGCTATGAAGCGCAGCCGGGCGCGGAGCGCCAGCAATGGAGCTACCTCGGCCGCGACAAGCGCTATCCGGCGCTCGCGTACCCGGCGCTGCGCGGCGCGAATCAGCTGATCAATGCGTCGGCCGCGCTGGCCGCGCTCGAGGCGCTGCGCCCGGTGCTGCCGGTGTCCGCGCAGGACATCCGGCTCGGGCTCGCGAACGTCGAGCTGCCGGGGCGTTTCCAGGTGCTGCCCGGCAAGCCGGCGATCGTGCTCGACGTCGCGCACAACCCGCATGCGGCGGCCGTGCTCGAGCAGAACCTCGGCAACATGGGCTTCTTCCCGTACACGTACGCGGTGTTCGGCGCGATGCACGACAAGGACATCGACGGCGTGTTGCGGCACCTGGCGGGCGAGATCGACCACTGGTGCGTGACCGACCTGCCGCTGCCGCGCGCGGCGAGCGCGGAGCAGCTCGAAGCCGCGCTGCGCAAGGCCGGTGTGGAGGACGGGGCGGATTCGAGCGTCACGCGGTTCGCGTCGCCCGCGGAAGCATTTCGAGATGCGCTAAAAAGAGCCTCCGAGAATGATAGAATCGTGGTTTTCGGCAGTTTCCATACGGTGGCCGGTGTGATGGCCTACCGGAAATCGCAGCAACACTGACTGTCGGGCAGTTTCGGACTCAGCCATTCATGGGAATTTTCTCGTTCGGCAAGAAAGACGACGACGCGCCCACCCGGCGCGGCGGTCGTACCGGGGCCTCCCGGAACATGCGCACGGAGCGCACTGAACGCGTCGAGCGACGCACGCGCCGCACCGAGCGTCCGGAATCGGACGCACTGCTTCTCGATCCGACCCTTCCTGAAAAGCAACGCGCCCGCCGGCGTCTCGTCGGCGCGATCGCGCTCGTCGTCGGCGCGGTGATCGTGCTGCCGATGGTGCTCGATTCGCACCCGAAGCCGGTGACGGACGACATCGCGATCGATATTCCGAACCGGCCTGCGCATCAGGCGGTCGCGCCGCGTGACGACGATGCGTCCGACGTGCAGGCGGGCGTCGCGCACGACGAGCCGCCGGCCTCCGATGTCGCGGTGGCGGCCGCGCCCGCCCCCGCGGCGAAGGATACGGCCAAGCCGGCCGCGAAACCCGCTGCCACGACCTCGACGACCTCGACGACCACGGCGAGCGTGACGCCGCCGAAGCCCGCTGCCAAGCCGGCCGCCCCCGCGGCGAAGCCGGTCGCGCCGAAGCCGGCGCCGGCACCCGCGACGGTCGCGAACGCCGACGCCACGACCGACAGCGGCGACGCGTCGTCGCCCGCATCGCCGGCCGGTGCGCGCTTCGCGGTGCAGCTCGGTTCGTTCAAGGACGACACGACGGCCCGTTCGTGGGCTACCAAGTTGAAATCGGCGGGTGTGCCCGCATATGTCGAGCATCGCAAGCAGGCGGACGGCAGCACGGCTACACTGCTGCGTGCCGGCCCGTTTGCGGATCGCGCGGCGGCGTCCGCCGCGATCGCGAAGGTGCGCGAAGCCGGACTGACGCAGTAACGTGCGATGCTGACGGCTTTCGACTACGCTGTATTGGCGGTAATCGCGTTGTCTGCGCTGCGTGGCGCATGGCGCGGTTTCGTCTCGGAGATTTTCGGGTTGATCGGCTGGATCGTGGCGGTCGTGATCGCGGCACGCTATGTCGGGCTGGTGGTGCCGTATATTCCGGCGAACTGGCCGGGCGGCGCGCTCACCCAGTGGGTGCTCGCGTTCGCGCTGATCGTGATCGGCGTCGTGTTCGTTGCGGGTGTCGCGAACGCGCTGTTGTCGCGGATCGCGCAGGCGACGGGCCTCGGTGGAGTCGATCGCTCGCTGGGCATGATGTTCGGGCTCGTCCGCGGCTGCGTGCTGGTGGTGCTGCTGGTCGCGGCGGCCGGGCTGACCGAATTGCCCAAACAGGATTTCTGGCGCAATGCGCTCTTGCGTCCTTTCGCCGAACAGGGCGTGCACGAGCTGAAGCAGCTCCTGCCCGACGGCATGGCCCAGTACGTACGCGTGTGACGACGCGGCCGGGCAGGACGGAACCGATTTTGTCATCTTGAAGGACATGCCATGTGCGGCATCGTAGGTGTTATCTCCCAATCCCCGGTCAATCAGCTGATCTATGACAGCCTGCTGCTGCTGCAGCATCGCGGTCAGGACGCAGCGGGCATCGCGACGGCGGACGGCAGCAATTTCCACATGTACAAGGCGAACGGCATGGTGCGCGACGTGTTCCGCACGCGCAACATGCGCAGCCTGCCCGGCACCTTCGGCATCGGCCAGGTCCGCTATCCGACGGCCGGCTCGGCGTCGAGCGAAGCCGAGGCGCAGCCGTTCTACGTGAACGCGCCGTTCGGGATCATCCTCGCGCACAACGGCAACCTGACGAACTGGGAACAGCTGAAGGACGAGATGTTCCGGATCGATCGCCGGCACATCAACACCAATTCCGACAGCGAAGTGCTGCTCAACGTGTTCGCGCACGAGCTGCAACTGTCGACGACGGGCCTCGAGCTCGATCCGGCCGCCGTATTCAAGGCGGTCGCGGGCGTGCATCGCCGCCTGGAGGGTTCGTACGCGATCGTGTCGCTGATCGCCGGCTACGGCCTGCTCGCGTTCCGCGATCCGTTCGGCATCCGCCCGCTGTGCCTCGGCAAGCTCGAAACCGAACACGGCACCGAATGGATGGTCGCGTCGGAGTCGGTGGCGGTCGAAGGCATCGGTTTCGAATTCGTGCGCGACGTGCAGCCGGGCGAAGCGATCTTCATCGACAAGGCCGGCAACTTCCACAGCCAGCAATGCGCGGAGCAGCCGACGCTGAATCCGTGCATGTTCGAGTACGTGTATCTCGCCCGTCCGGATTCGTGCCTCGACGGCGTGCCCGTCTACAACGTGCGCCTGCGCATGGGCGACTACCTCGCCGAGAAGATCAAGCGCGAGCTGCCGAACGTGCCGATCGACGTCGTGATGCCGATTCCCGATTCGTCGCGTCCGGCTGCGATGCAGGTCGCCGCGAAGCTCGGCGTCGAGTATCGCGAAGGCTTCTTCAAGAACCGCTACGTCGGCCGCACCTTCATCATGCCGGGTCAGGCCGTGCGCAAGAAGTCGGTGCGCCAGAAGCTCAATGCGATGAGCATCGAGTTCAAGGACAAGAACGTGCTGATCGTCGACGATTCGATCGTGCGCGGCACGACCTCGCACGAGATCGTGCAGATGGCGCGCGATGCGGGCGCGAAGTCGGTGATCTTCGCGTCGGCGGCGCCGCCGGTGAAGTTTCCGAACGTGTACGGCATCGACATGCCGACGCGCGGCGAGCTGGTCGCACACGGCCGCACCGACGACGAAGTCGCGAAGATCATCGGCGCCGACTACCTGATCTACCAGGACGTCGACGACCTGCGCCGCGCGGTGCGCGACATCAACCCGAAGCTCGAACGCTTCGAGGCGTCGTGCTTCGACGGCAACTACATCACCGGCGCCGTGACGCCCGAGTACCTCGATGCAATCGAGCGCGCACGTCTCGCACCGGCGTCGCAGGCCGATCGCGACACGGCGGGCGACACCGCGCGTTCGCAGATGAACCTGCAACTGTCGGTCGAGTGATGCCGGCGCACGCTTCCGACGAAGCGTGCTAGGATGTGGCCATGCGTCGATTTGATTCAGCTTGCGGACGCGGGGCGACTTCCCAAAACAGCTAAAGCGAAGGCCGGCGAGAGCCGGCCCGAGTCGATCGCTGTCGTACCCGCACCGAAGCCCGCTGATGCCGACGCATAGCGGGCTTTTTGTTTTGGCCTGGTTTTTGGCTGGGTTCGCGCCCGATGCATGACCCGCGGCGCGACCCTCGAATACGGAAAACGGAACATGGACGACTCCCTCAATTTCGACACGCTTGCCGTGCGCGCGGGCACGCTGCGCAGCAGCGACTTCAACGAGCACTCGGAAGCGCTGTTCCTCACGTCGAGCTTCTGCTTCACGAGCGCTGCCGAGGCCGCCGAGCGCTTCGCGAATTCGGAAGACTATTTCACCTATTCGCGCTTCACGAACCCGACCGTCACCATGTTCCAGGATCGTCTCGCCGCGCTCGAAGGCGGCGAGGCCTGCATCGCAACGGCGTCGGGCATGGCCGCGATCATGTCGGTCGTGATGTCCGCGCTGGAGGCGGGCGATCACCTCGTCAGCTCGCGCAGCCTGTTCGGCTCGACGCTCGGGATGTTCTCGCAGATCTTCAGCAAGTTCGGCATCACGACGACCTTCGTCGACCCGACCGACCTGAACGCATGGCAGGAAGCGGTGCGGCCCGAAACGAAGATGTTCTTCCTCGAAACGCCGTCGAACCCGCTGACCGAACTCGCCGACATCGAGGCGATCGGCAAGATCGCGAAGGCGGCGAACGCGCTGTTCGTCGTCGACAATTGTTTCTGCAGCCCGGTGCTGCAGCAGCCGCTGAAGCTCGGCGCGGACGTCGTGATGCACTCGGCAACGAAGTTCCTCGACGGGCAGGGCCGCGTGCTCGGCGGCGCGCTGGTCGGCTCGAAGGCCTTCATCATGGGCAAGGTATTCCCGTTCGTGCGCAGCGCGGGCCCGACGTTGTCGGCGTTCAACGCGTGGGTGCTGCTGAAGGGGATGGAGACGCTGTCGCTGCGCGTCGAGAAGCAGTCGGAGAACGCGCTGGAAATCGCGCGCTGGCTCGATTCGCATCCGGCCGTCGCGCGCGTGTTCTATCCGGGGCTCGAATCGCACCCGCAGCATGAGCTCGCGAAGCGCCAGCAGAAGGCGGGTGGCGCGATCGTCTCGTTCGAGCTGAAGGGCGGCACGCCGGAGCAGCAGCGCGCGAACGCGTGGCGCGTGATCGACAGCACGAAGCTGATCTCGATCACCGGCAACCTCGGCGACACGCGCACGACGATCACGCATCCGGCGACGACGACGCACGCGCGCATCACGCCGGAAGCGCGTGCGGCCGCGGGCATCACCGAAGGACTGATCCGCCTCGCGGTCGGCCTGGAGAATGCGGGCGACCTGCGCCGCGATCTCACGCGCGGCCTCGAGGGCTGAGCGCGGCGGCAGGTTTTTTCACGGCCGACATGACAACGGGCCGCTCGATAGAGCGGCCCGTTGTCTTTTGGGCGGCGACGCGTGCGTTGGCGGAATCAGCCGGCCTGCCCGGCGGGCTGCGGCAAGTCGCGCATCGCTTCCATCATCCAGCGCAGCGTGTCGTCGAGCGGCGTCACCGGCAGTTCACCCACCGCGCGCCGCAGCTTGTCGCGCGACCCGCTCAGGCTCTTGACTTCGTTGTGCCGCACGAAGCGCGGATCGATCGTCACGTCGATCACGTAGCCGGCGATCCGCGCCAGCATCGCCAGCACTTCCTTCAGCGAATACGCGCGCTCCGAGCAGACGTTGAACGTCTCGCCGGCCGGTGCCACCTCGAGCAGCTTCAGGTAGGCGGCCGTCACGTCGCGCACGTCGGAGAAATCGCGGCTCACGTCGAGATTGCCGAGCGAGATGCGCGGGGCGTTGCGCGCATAGTGCGACACGAGCTTTGGCAGCAGATAGGCATCGTCCTGGCCGACGCCGGTGTAGTTGAACGGCCGCGCGATCACGATCGGCAGCCGGTCGGCCCACAGCTTCGCCGCATATTCCATCGCGAGCTTGCTGACGGCGTAGTCGTTCGCGGGCGCGGGCGAGACCGCTTCGTCGAGCACGCCGGCCGTCGAATTGCCGTAGATGTTCGCGCTGCTGGCGAGCAGTACCGCCGACGGACGGTGGTCGAGGCCTGCGAGCGCGGCCAGCAGGTTGCGCGTGCCGACGATGTTGACCGCGTAGGTTTGCGACGGCTCGTCCTGCGCGACATGCGCACGCGCGGCGAGATGCACGACCGCATCGGGCCGCGCGTCGGCCGCCGCCGCCCGCATCGCGTTCGCATCGAGCAGGTCGACCGGCAGCAGCGTGCAGTTCGCGAACGCCGGATCGTCCGGCCGCGCCGCGCCGGGCGCCACGGTGCCCCACACGTCGTAGCCGGCGGCTTCGAGGCGCTGCGCCATGTAGCGGCCGGTGAAGCCCGTCAGGCCCGTAACGAATGCGCGGCGCGACGGGTGGCCGGCTTCAGTACGTGTCATGGTGACGATTTCGCGTCAGGTCGGCTTCGACCATCATCTGGCAGAGCTGTTCGAGCGTCGTCTCCGGCGCCCAGCCCAGCTTGCTTTTGGCCTTGTCGGCGCAGCCGATCAGCAGGTCGACTTCGGCGGGGCGGTAGAACTTCGGGTTCACTTCGACGAGCACGTTGCCGTTCGACGCGTCGATGCCGCGTTCCTGCTCGCCCTTGCCGGTCCATTCGAGCTGGTAACCGGCGGCCGCGAACGCCATCCGCACGAAGTCGCGCACGGTCTCGGTGCGGTTGGTCGCGAGAACGTAGGTGTCGGGTTCGTCGACCTGCAGCATCCGCCACATCCCTTCGACGTACTCGAGCGCGAAGCCCCAGTCGCGCTTCGCGTCGAGGTTGCCGAGCTCGAGCTTGGTCGCCTTGCCGAGCTGGATCTTCGCGACGGTGTCGGTGATCTTGCGCGTGACGAACTCGCGGCCGCGCAGCGGCGATTCGTGGTTGAACAGGATGCCGCTGCAGCCGAACAGATCGTAGGACTCGCGGTAGTTCACGGTCATCCAGTGCGCGTACAGCTTCGCGACGCCGTACGGGCTGCGCGGGTAGAACGCGGTCGTTTCCGTCTGCGGGATCGACTGCACCTTGCCGAACATCTCGGACGTCGACGCCTGGTAGAAGCGCGTCTTCGGGCTCACCACGCGAATCGCCTCGAGCAGGTTCAGCGGGCCGATGCCCGTGACTTCGGCGGTCGTCGCCGGCTGGTCGAACGACACGCCGACGAAACTCTGCGCGGCCAGGTTGTACAGCTCGTCGGGTTGCGTGCGTTCGAGCAGCCGCAGGCTGGAGCCGGCATCCGTCAGATCGTGCTCGACGAGCGACAGGTTCGGGTGCGTGTCGACGCCGAGTTCGGCGATGCGCCAGAAGTTCACCGAGCTGGTGCGGCGGTAGGTGCCCGTGACCTCGTAGCCCTTGTCGAGCAGCAGCTTGGTCAGATAGGCGCCGTCCTGCCCCGTGATCCCCGTGATGATGGCCTTCTTGCGGTTTTGGCTCATGGCAATGTCCTGGTCGAAACGATGGATTGAGAAAGTCAGGCGGTCGTGCGCGCGGCGGCCGGCAGCGTGTTGCGCGCCGGGCCGCGTGTCAGGCGCCGTTCGAAGCCGTACCAGCTGAGCGTGGCGTAGGCGAGCGTGATCGCGAGGGCGAGCGCGGCCGTGACGAAGCGGTTCAGGTGCAGCGGCCAGAGCGCATACAGCACGCTCAGGTGAATCAGGTAGACGGTGTAGCTGACGGTGCCGACGTACACGAGCAGCGGGTTCGTCAGCACGCGCTGCACGAGGCCGCGTCCGCGCAGCGCGATCACGACGATCGACGTGCACAGCAGCAGCGAGATGCTGTAGAGCGCGGCATTCGAGATCGGCGTGTTCGCCGCGCGGAAACGCGGGAACGACAGGTGCAGCCAGCCGAGGATCGCGAGCGACACGAGCGCGCCGACGATCGCGAGCGGATAGAACGGGTCCAGCGCGCGCCGGTCGCGGCGCAGCACGATCGCGAGCAGCGCGCCCGCGGCGAGCAGGTCCATCCGGAACGGCGTCAGGTAGTAGATCGGCCAGAACGAATCGAACCACGGCGTCGCGATCGCGCGCAGCACGGGCGCCGCGACGATCAGCGCGGCGGCGATCCACAGCAGCGCGCGCTCCGAACACCACAGCACGACGAACGGCCAGAAGATGTAGAACTGCTCCTCGACGGCGAGCGACCACAGCACGTTCAGGCTGTCGTGCCCGATGCTGCCGAGCGACAGCCCGATGTTGGTCGAGAAGAACGCGAACCACGGCCAGTGCGGCAGCCAGCTCGCGCCGAACAGCAGCGTCGACACGACGAGCAGCAGCACGTACGGCGGCAGGATCCGGCGCACGCGGCGCGCGTAGAAGTGGCTGAAGTACGACTGCCCGCGCGCCTTGCGATCGAGCAGGATGCCCGTGATCAGCAGGCCGCTCAGCACGAAGAACAGGTCGACGCCCATCCAGAGCGGCGCCTTCAGCGCGTGTTGCAGGAACACGGCGCCGACGGCGATCGCGCGCAGCCCGTCGAGCTGCACGATGCGGCCGTGTTGCGGCGGGGCGAGGTCGGCGGTGCGCGAGATGCCCGTCATCGCGCCGCTCCTTCGCGACGCGCGGCCGGTGCCGTGGCGCGTCGTGCATCCGATGCGTGAACGTAATGCATGCCTTTTGAATGAAATATTGAATCGAAATCGATTCTAGGGAAAAGAAATCGGCAAAAAAACGCATGTCATTTATCCGGCCGAAAACATTCAAATGCCGGTCGTTTCAATCGCGACATGAAAGGTTTGCAGGCCGGGCGCGCCGTCGGGCGGGCCGGGGCGGCATTTTCTACGGATCGGTGCGCGAAAGGCGGTCGTTATTTCCGCTTTGCGGCGGCTATTTCCCGTTGTTCCGGCGCGATATTTCACGCGGAAACATCCCCAAATATTTCCAAATTTCTTGTGATTATTTTTGCTTGTAATCTGCATCGCGACGTTTGAAACCCATTTAGTGACAGGGCATCCGGGCAGGCAGTCCGCCGCGGTGCCCCGTTGCTTTTGCATCGAGTCTGGAGAGCGCATTGCGACGTCTGATTCTGGTTGGCATGACGGTATGCGCGGCGCTGTCCGTGAGCGCCGCCCCGGCTGAAACCGTGTTGCCCGCGACCACGTCGTGGATCGGCAACACGTTCGGCTATGGCGACGGCAGCTGGACGCAGATCGACATTCGCGCGATCGCGGTGACGCCCGACGGCAAGGTGTATACGAACGCGCCGTGGGACGAGAGCGGCGCCGAGGCGAGCGTCTACCAGGACGGCAAGATGCTCGGCTTCGCCGGCGGCACGCACGGCTGGGGCAACCTCGGCGGCAACGCGGTCGCGGTGAACGACAAGTATGCGTACGTCGCGATCGGCGTCGGCAACGAGCGCGGCCATCTGCAGTCGCCCGGCATCTGGCCGGACAAGGGCAAGCAGTGGTTCGGCATTTCGCGGCGCACGATCGGCGACATGAAGCAGCCGGCGCCGTTTCGCGCGGCGCCGCAGGTCGCGCCGGGCGGGCGCGCCGATGCCGGCCGCACGCGGATGGCCGCGAGCTTCATGGTGATGAACGAGGTGGCGGCCCCCGCACGCTCGGAAGTGGGCGAGGCGAAGGCCGAAGTGGGCGGCCTCGCGGCGGACGACAAGACGCTGTTCGCGACGAACCCGTCGCATGACGAAGTCGACGTGTTCGACGCCGAGACGATGCAGAAGAAGGGCACGTGGAGTGCGCACGAGCCGGGCCGCATCGCGCTTGCCGGCGACGGCACGCTGTGGCTGCTCACCGACACGATCAGCGGGCCCGCGCACCTCGTGCACGTGCGCGCGGACGGCCGCAAGCTCGACGACGCGCCCGCGCTGCCCGACGGCACCGAAGCGGTGGACGTGGCGGTCGATGCGAAAGGACGCGTGCTGGTGGCGGACAACGGTCCGCGCCAGCAGGTGCTGATCTTCTCGAAAGGCGGCAAGGGCTATGCGCCGTCCGGCACGCTCGGCGAGCGCGGCGGGATCTTCGCGGGCCCGGTGCCGGGACGCCCCGGGCCGCAGCGCTTCAACGGGCTGACGGGCGTGGGCGTCGATCGCGCGGGCAACGTGTATGTGTCGATGAACGGCATCGGGCCGCGTCACGACACGATCGGCGCGGGGCTCGGCGCGGTGCTGGAGAGCTACACGCCGGACGGCAAGCTGCGCTGGCAGGTGCAGGGGCTGCTGTTCGTCGACGGCGCGTGGCTCGATCCCGCACGGCCGAACAGTGTGTATACGGGCAACAAGCGCTTCGAGCTCGACCTGTCGAAGCCGCCGGGCCAGGACTGGAAATACGCCGGATTCCTGTCGAACCGCTTCAAGTATCCGGACGATCCCGTGTTCCACACGGACCAGTATCCCGGCATGCCGTTCGCGCGGCGCGTCGACGGCCGCACGTTCCTGTACCTGACCGACATGTACGCCGACCACCTGAAGATCTACCGCTTCGACGCGAAGCGCGACGGCGAGGTCGCGATTCCGTCGGGCCTGATCGCGGGCCGCGCGCGGCCGGTCGACAAAGTGCCGAACAAGCCGCCGGGCGGCGACTGGATCTGGCGCGACGCGAACGGCAACGGCCGGCTCGACGCGGACGAATTCACGATCAACACGACCGGCAAGGCAAAGGCGGGCGGCTGGGGCTGGTGGATCGACACGAAGGGCGACATCTGGCGCACGAGCGACGTCCGCGGGATCCATCGCTTCAGCTACGGCGGCGTCGACAAGGCCGGCAACCCGATCTACTCGTACGACAAGGTCACGACCTATCCGATGCCGCAGCCGTTCACGCAGCTGCGCCGTTCGATCTACGACGCGCAGACGGACACGCTGTACGTGACCGGCTACACGGCCGACGCGCCGCCGCAGCCGGGCATCAACAAGGAAGTCGGCCGCGTGCTGGTGCGCTTCGACAAGTGGTCGACCGGCTCGCCAGTCGTGCGCTACACGGTCGCGCTGCCTTGGCAGCTCGATGCGAAGCCGATCCTCGACCTGATCGGGATCACCGTCGAGGGCCGCTACATCTTCACGGTGGAGCCGGTCGGCAAGATCCACGTGTATGACAAGGAAACCGGCAAGGAAGTCGGCGTGATGAGCCCGGGCGCCGAGGTCGGCAAGGCGTCGGGCTGGGTCGACGTGCCGTTCGGCATCAGCGCGTTTCGGCGCGAGAACGGCGAATACCTGGTGTTCGTCGAGGAAGACGCGCGCGGCAAGGTGCTGATGTATCGCTGGAAACCGTGACGGGGCGCACCGGCGTCGTCGCCACACAAGGCACAAGAATGGACAAAGGCATACTCAAGAACGTTTCGATCAACTTCATCGGGCTGATCCTGCCGACCTTCGTGTCGCTGGTGACGGTGCCCGCCTATATCCACGCGCTGGGTGTCGAACGCTACGGCGTCGTCAGCCTCGTGTGGACGCTGATCGGCTATTTCGGGATCCTCGATCTCGGGATGAGCATGGCCGCGCAGAACCACATCTCGAAGGCGCTCGCGAGCGGCAACGCGGACGAAAGCGCGCGGGTCTTCTGGAGCGCGTTCTGGCTGAACCTCGGCACCGGCATCGTGGGCGGCTTGCTGATCTATTTCGGGGCGTTCGTCTACACCGCGTATTTCACGAAGGCGTCGGCGGCGATGCAGCACGAGGTGTATCTCGCGCTGCCGTGGCTCGCGCTCGCGATTCCGCTCGCGAACGTGTCGTGGGTGTTCGCCGGCGCGATCAACGGCGCAGAACGGTTCGGCGTGTTCAACACGAACCAGACGATCGGCACGTTCCTGTTCCAGCTGCTGCCGCTCGGCGCCGCGTGGTGGATCGCGCCGAACCTGCAGACGGTGCTGGCGGCCGCGGTCGTCGCGCGGCTCGTCGCGGCGGTGATGCTCGGTCACGCGAGCATCAAGGTGCTCGGGATCCGGCGCATCGACCCGCCGCAATGGGGCACCGCGAAAGGGCTGTTCAACTTCGGTGGCTGGATGCTGATCGCGAGCACGACGAGCATGATCGCCGACACGCTCGATCGCGTGATGCTCGGCGCCGGCCTGGGCGCGAAGTTCGTCACCTACTACACGGTGCCGCAGAACCTCGTCACGCGCCTGAACATGCTGCCGAACGCGCTGGTGCGCACGCTGTTTCCGCGCCTGTCGGCGGTCGGCCGCGATCACGCCGACACGCTCGCGCGCCAGTCGCTCGAATTCCTGAACGGCGTGTTCACGCCGGTCGGCATCGTCGCGATCTTCGCGCTCGCGCCGTTCCTCTCGCTGTGGGTCGGCGCCGATCTCGCCGCGCATTCCGCGCCGGTCGGCCGCGTGCTGGTGATCAGCGTATGGCTCGTCGGCCAGGCGAGCGTCACGCGCATCCTGATCCAGTCGCAGGTCAACCCGGCCCGCGCGGCGTTCGCCGGGCTCGTCGAGATGCCGTTTTTCGTCGGCGGCCTGTGGTTCGGCATTCATCACTTCGGGCTGATCGGCGCGGCGGTGGTCGTCGCGACGCGCGCGCTGGTCGACTACGGCGTGCTGCTTTACCTGTCGGCAATCCGGATGCGCGCGATCGTGCTCGACATGCTCGCGCATCTCGCCTTCCTGCTCGCGAGCCTGTTTCTCGCGCAAGCGTGGTCGGGGCTCGGCGAGTCGATCGGCCTGTGCGCGGTCGTGCTGCTGCTGAACCTTGCGTGGTCGCTCACGATGACGCCGGGACTGCGCGCGCTCGTGCGCGACCTGTTCGTCCGTCTCAATGCGAGGAAAACGATATGAATCGCGATCTGGCGGAACACGCCATCCTGAACGTGGCCACGGCGGACGCCGCCGTGGCCGAAGCCGGCGGCGCCACCGCGCTGCGCCGGACCGAAGCGGCCGCGCCGGCGGGCGCACGCGATGCGTCGCGTCCGCTGCGCGTGGCGATCGTCCACGACTGGCTCGTCACGTACGCGGGCGCCGAGCGCGTGCTCGAACAGATCGTCGCGTGCTTTCCCGACGCAGACCTGTTCAGCCTCGTCGATTTTCTCGACGATCGCGCGTTCGTGCGCGGCAAGCCGGTGACGACCTCGTTCATCCAGAAACTGCCGTTCGCGCGCACCAAGTACCGCAGCTACCTGCCGCTGATGCCGCTCGCGATCGAGCAGCTCGACGTGTCGGACTACGACCTCGTGATCTCCAGCAGCCATGCGGTCGCGAAGGGCGTGCTGACGGGGCCGGACCAGATGCACATCAGCTACGTGCATTCGCCGATCCGCTATGCGTGGGACCTGCAGCACCAGTATCTGGAACAGTCGAACCTCACGCACGGGCCGAAATCGCTGCTCGCGCGGATGATCCTGCACTACATCCGCAACTGGGATACGCGCACCGCGAACGCGGTGGACGGGTTCGTCGCGAACTCCGCGTTCATCGCGCGACGCATCCGCAAGGTGTATCACCGCGACGCGGCGGTGATCTTCCCGCCGGTCGACGTCGACGGTTTCTCGCTGAACGAGGTGAAGGACGATTTCTACCTGACCGCGTCGCGGATGGTGCCGTACAAGAAGATCGACCTGATCGTCGAGGCCTTCTCGCGCACGCCGGAGCGCAAGCTCGTCGTGATCGGCGACGGCCCGGAGATGCAGAAGATCCGCGCGAAGGCCGGCCCGAACGTCGAGATCATGGGCTACCAGCCGTTCGCGGTGCTGCACGACCGGATGCGCCGCGCGAAGGCGTTCGTGTTCGCGGCCGAGGAGGATTTCGGGATTTCGGTGGTCGAGGCGCAGGCGTGCGGCACGCCCGTGATCGCGTACGGCAAGGGCGGTGCGCTCGAAACCGTACTCGAGCCGCGCTCGCACGCGAACCCGACCGGCCTGTTCTTCGACGAGCAGACGCCGCACGCGATCGTTGCGGCGGTCGACGATTTCGAGCGCGCGCCGCAGCGTTTCACGCCGCACGCGTGCCGCGCGAATGCGGAGCGCTTCTCCGCCGACACGTTCCGCCGGCGTTTTCTCGACTATGTGGAGGCCGCGCTGCCCGGCGCGACCGCGCAGCGCGGCAGCGCCGCGCCGATGCCGGCCGCGCACGGCCCGGCGACGCTGGTGCTCGACCAGAGCGGCGTGCTCGGCGGCGCGGAGCTGTCGCTGCTGGAGATCATGAAGCACATGCGCGCGAACGCCGACGTGCTGCTGTTCGACGACGGCCCGTTCCGCGCCGCGCTCGACGAGATCGGCGCGCGCGTCGACGTGCTCGACCAGGGCGAGCTCGCCGGGGTGCGCAAGCAGGGTGGCGTGTCGGTCGGCGCGTTGAAGCGGCTCGCCGGCCTGGTGCGCGACGTCGCACGGCGCGCACGCCGCGCCGAGGTGATCTACGCGAACACGCAGCGCGCGATGGTGGTTGCGGCGCTGGCCGGGCGGCTCGCGCGCAAGCCGGTGGTGTGGCACCTGCGCGACATCGTCAGCGGCGACCATTTCGGCAGCAAGCAGCTGATGGCGATCAAGTACTGCGCGCGGTTCGGCGTCACGCGCGTGATCGCGAACTCGGACGCGTCCGCGCAGGCGTTCCGCGCGCTGACGGGCTTCACGCCGCAGCACGTCGACGTCGTGTTCAACGGCATTTCGGCTGAACCGTTCGACGCGCTGGACAATGCCAGCCAGGCCGCGCTGCGCGCGCGCTTCGGGCTGCCCGAGCATGCATGGCTGGTCGGCTCGTTCAGCCGCCTCGCGCACTGGAAGGGGCAGCATCTGCTGCTGGAGGCCGCGGCACGCCATCCCGACATGCATGTGGTGCTGGTCGGCGCGCCGCTGTTCGGCGAGGACGAATACGCGGCGCAGCTGCATGAGATCGTCGCGCGGCACGGGATGGGCGACCGCGTCCACTTCCTCGGGTTCCAGCGCGACGTGGCCGCGTGCATGAAGGCGGTCGACGTGGTCGCGCATACGTCGATCACGCCCGAGCCGTTCGGGCGGGTGATCGTCGAGGGGATGCTCGCGCGGCGGCCGGTGGTCGCGGCCCGCGCGGGCGGGGTCGTCGAGATCATCGAGGACGAGGAAAACGGGCTGCTCTGCGAGCCGGGCGACGCGGCCGCGCTGGCCGATGCGCTGGGCAGGCTGAAGCATGACGCCGCGCTGCGCGAGCGGCTCGTCGCGAGCGGGCGGGCGACCGCGGTGCGCCGGTTCGGCACCGAAACCTATGTGGAGCGGGTCGAGAAGATTCTCGCGGATACGGCGAAGGCCGCGAAGGCGAAGAAACGGTAGGCGCGGTGCGCCCCGACGCGCGATGCGTCGGGAAACGAGCCCTCATGCGGTGTCGTGCTGCATGAGGGCTTTGCTTTTGGGCGGGCGAACGCCTGTCGCGCGGTCGGGCGATGGGTGTCGGGTGTCGGGATGGGCCGCTGCGACGTTGGCGCAGGGATTACCGACCGCGACTGTCGCCCGCGCCGTGATCGCTTGACGGAACGCCCTGAGCGGCGCCGTGCGGTCATGGTGCGGAGCTGGCGAGGGGTTGGGCGACGCGACGGTAGCGCAGCCGCCTGACGGCCGTCTGGCTCGATTGGGATGCTTGCGTACCGGGTGCCTGTCGCGACCCGGCGCGCGAATGGATGCCGGCGGTCCGTCCCGCCCATGAAAAAGCCCCCGCGCAGCCTGAGGCCGGGCGGGGGCAGGGAGCGCGGGAACGGCGCCGCTCAGACGGCCCGTTCGGGGGCCGGCGCGACGACGCGAGCGGTGCGCGTCGGCTTCAGGCTCGCCGACCACATCATCGCCGGGCGTTCGAACAGCCGGTAGAACACATAGGCGACCGGAATCGCGGCGGCCATGAACGCGAACGACGGCCAGATCGACAATTGCAGTTCGGAATGGAACAGCACCGAGCCGAGGCAGACGAACAGCGGGAGGTGGACGAGATACAGCGAATAGCTGAAGTCGCCGAACCAACTGAACACGCGCAGCAGCGGCGTCGGGCGCGGCGGGCAGGCGAGCGCGCGGTACAGGAAGCACGCGAAGCCGGCCGCCCACAGCTGGAACGCGCCGTACTGGCCGATATGGAACGCGCCGCAGCCCGCGGCCAGCAGCACGGCGGCCGCGAGGTACCACGCGCGCGACGGCACGGCGGCCGTGCCGTGCGCCGGCTGCGCGCGCACGTCGGCGATCCACGCGCCGATCGTCCAGGACAGCCAGTACGACGTGAAGAACTGCAGGTCGTGCCGTTCGAGCAGCCATGCCGACGCGACGTTGACGAGCGCGACGGCCGCCACGATGGCCGGCATCCCGATGCGCCGGCGCAGCGCGAACAGCAGCGGGTAGATCGCATAGAACTGGACTTCGAGCGACAGCGTCCACAGCGCGCCGTTCGACCCGTACGTGTAGCCGGCGACGCCCTGCAGCGAGAACAGGTTCACGAGGAACGCGGTGAGGCCGACGTCGCGGATCTTGTGGCTGACCGGCGCGATCTGCAGGCTGACCGCGTCCATCGCGAGCGTGAACAGCAGCGCGGCGAGCAGCACCGGGTAGATCCGGGCGAAGCGGCGCGCCCAGAAGTTCGTGGCGTCGAGCCGGTACGCGGGATTGGCCGCGAGCTTGAGCGCCGCGTTGCGGTGGATGCAATAGCCGCTGATCACGAAGAAGATCGGCACGCCGGCGGATCCCCACCCGAACGGGAAGGTCAGGTAGCCGACGATCACGCTCGGGTCGAGCGCATGACCGTAAGCACGATGGAAGCTCTGCATGCCGACCCAGACGACCTGGCGGCAATGGAAATAGGCGACGAGCAGCGCCGCGAACCCGCGCATCGCGTCGATCACGTGTTCCTTGTGGTCGGCGACGGGCGGCGCGGTCAAAGGCGATCCGCTGAAAGCTTGCATGCGATTCGATTCCTTGCGACGGATGAAGGGGATGGTCCAATCGTAATGCGCAAGAATTCGATCGAATGAATAAAAAAATCCCGCCGTGAAATAATGATATTTCAGATAGTGGTTTCATCCGGCTCTGAAAGCGGTTTGGCAACCGCTACAATTATTTGCGGATTTTTTTCTGATAGTTTGAAGCTCCAGTTGATTGAAGCAAGGAGCGGCAAGATGGACATGCATTGGATCGCTAGCGCAGCTGTACTGCTGGTCATGGCCGTGCTGTCGGCGTACCGCGAGGCGCTGCAGAACGAGCCGATTCGCCCCGGTCTCGAGCGGGGCGGCGTCCCGTTTATCGAGGAATTCGATTCGTAAGAATTTGTATCCGGAAAATCGGTAATTTGTTTCTGCTTCGGCAATCCGTTCGGCAATATCGACCGGATCCGCGGATTATCTATTTTCCGGAATCATGGGGCAATCGTTCCATATCGAAAATGAGCGGAGTGGAATTGGCCGTACCGTCGATTCTCGATATGCCGTTCGGAAAACAATCGCGCCGGGTCGCAGGGCGACGCGGCGCAGTCAACGCAATCAGGATGCGAACATGTTGAAAGTCACCAGGGCCGTGTTCCCCGTTGCCGGTCTCGGCACCCGGTTCCTCCCGGCAACGAAGGCGAGCCCGAAGGAAATGCTGCCCGTCGTCGACAAGCCGCTGATCCAGTACGCGGTCGAGGAAGCGATCAACGCCGGTATCACCGAGATGATCTTCGTGACGGGGCGCAGCAAGCGCGCGATCGAGGATCACTTCGACAAGTCCTACGAGATCGAGGCCGAACTCGAGGCGCGCGGCAAGGAAAAGCTGCTCGAGCTCGTGCGCGGTATCAAGCCGAGCCACGTGAACTGCTTCTACGTGCGCCAGCCGGAAGCGCTCGGTCTCGGCCATGCGGTGCTGTGCGCGGAAAAGCTCGTGCACGGCGAGCCGTTCGCGGTGATCCTCGCCGACGACCTGCTGCACGGCGAACAGCCGGTGCTCAAGCAGCTCGTCGATGTGTTCGACCACTATCACAGCTCGGTGATCGGGGTCGAGACGATCCCGCGCGAGGACAGCCGCTCGTACGGCGTCGTCGAAGGTCGTGAGTGGGAAGAGGACATCATCAAGCTGTCGGGCATCATCGAGAAGCCGGCGCCGGAAGACGCGCCGTCGAACCTCGGCGTGGTCGGCCGCTACGTATTCATGCCGACGATCTTCGATCATCTGCGCAAGCTCAAGCCGGGCGCCGGTGGCGAACTGCAGCTGACCGACGCCGTCCAGTCGCTGCTCGCGAACGAACAGGTGCTCGCGTATCGCTACTTCGGCACGCGTTTCGATTGCGGCAGCAAGATCGGTTATCTCAAGGCGACCGTCGAGCTCGCGCTCCAGCATCCGGAAGTGAGCCGCGAATTCGAGGCGTACCTGCGTACCTGCCTGCCCGCGCTGGCTGCTGTCGCATAAGCAGCCGCGCTGCTCCGCTGTTTCAGGTGGTGGTTGTTCCGTTGGCCCCGGCTGCCTTGTGCGCCGGGGCTTTTTTGCGTGCGGGCGAAGCGCGACGGACGCGCGGTGCGGGGTAGTCAGCGCAGTCGAATTCGGCGGGATCGAACCGGGGCGTGCGTGGCGATTCCGGTTTGTCCTAACGCGCGATTCGGTTTTCGCGTGCGCGGTGCGCAGTGCGTGGGGTGCCGGACGCCGTGGCGATGAAACCGGCGCCGACGTGCCGGTTGCGTGCGGCTTCGGGGACGAAGGTTGCGCGGGGCGATAGCCGTCGTTGACGCTGGGTCGGGGTGTCGCTTCGCGGTGGATGTCGACGAAGCACCACGTTGCCGCAGCGGCACTTTCATCCGCCGACGTGATGCGTGTTCGTGAGGGACGAACGGCGTCGGCGGCGCACCGTTTCGGTGCTCGGCGTCGCCGGCCCCGACGTATGTTTTCCGCTTGCGTCGCGCCCGTACGGCTGTTCCGTTCAGCGCGGCGACGTGCTCGGCCGCGCGACGAAGTGCCGGGCCAGCATCGCGGCGATCGGCTTCTTGAAGTCGAGCAGGCGCCTTTCGAGATAGCGCCACGACAGATGGGCAAGCAGCACCGCGAGCGCGAACTGCAGCAGTTCGGGCAGCGCTTCCCGGACGATTCCGGGCATCGGCACGTGGGCGAACAGCGCGGGCATTTCGCCGAAACGTGCCGGAATCAGGTTGTGGAACAGGTAGAAGCCGTAGCTGATCGTGCCGAGATAGACGAGCGGCGTCCAGTCGAGCAGCGCCACGGCCGGATGGTCGGGCTCGGTGACGATCCACAGCATCAGCGCGCCGAGCGACACGGACAGCCCGAGATCCACGAGCCCCGAGACGATGTCCGGCAGCGCCGTGAACGCGGGCAGCGTGAGGAAGAACACGACGCCGACGGCCCCGAGCCAGCCGGGCGGAATGCGGCGGACGACGGTCGGGCCGCGATCGGCGAGCGCCATCCCGCCGACGCCGCCCAGCGCGATCAGCGCGAAATTCCACGGGGAAAACGCGTAGATCAGCACCGGCGATGCGTCGAGCGCGTACAGCGCGAGATGCGCGAGCGCGCACAGCGCGACGGCCGCGACGCCGAGCGCGACGTGGCGCGCGGCCGGTACCGCGAGCAGCGTGAGCGGCGCGATCAGATAGAACTGCTGCTCGACCGCGAGGCTCCAGAAGTGCGACGTGGAGCCCGGCCAGCCGTCCTTGACGATGCCGATCCAGTAGTTCGACAGGAACGCGGCGTGCCACGCGAGCCCGAGATTGACGCCGCGCTGGTAGAACAGCGCGTGCGCGATCGCGAGCGCGGCGAGCAGCAGGTAGTAGACGGGAAAGATCCGCAGCGCGCGCTTCGCGAGGAACAGCGCGAGCGCGTGGCGGCGGGTCATCGTGCCGCACTCGATCGCCTGGCGGTTGCGATGCAGTTCGCCGACGATCAGGAATCCGCTGATGAAGAAAAACGTCCACACACCGAGCTTGCCCACGTCGACAGCGAGGACGTGGCCTTTGTGGGACAGGAAAACGAGGATGACGGCGATGGCTCGCAGGCCGTCGAGTCCTTTGACGTATCTGACTTCGCGCATGAAGACATCCGGGGCACTGAGCGAGGTCAGTATAGGTGTGCAAATATCGAACGTAATTCGCGTTCGGACGTATACGTGAAGGTGTTTTTTGACGTTCGAGCGTCGATGAAGTCGGTCGCGCGCAACAAAACCTGCGGGAAACCCCGCGAAAACGCATAAAAGTACTGCACGAAGCGTCGAGGCGCTTGTAGAATCCGGCGTTGAAGCGCGCGCGTTGCACGCTTCGTGTATCCAACGACCACACCTGGTAGGAGAAACATGGCGACTTCCGCAAAAAAGGTGGCCAAGAAGGCTGCCGCACCGGCCACCAAGAAAGTGGCTGCAAAAAAGGCTGCGCCCGCGAAGAAAGTAGTGGCCAAGAAGGCTGTCGCGAAGGCAGCACCGGCCGCTCCGACGCCGCTGAAGGACAAGTTCACGAAGGCATCGCTCGCAACGCACATCGCTGAGCGTGCAGCTGTCGAAGTGAAGGCGGTCAAGGCAGTGCTCACCGCACTCGAGAACGTCGTGCTGGGCTCGGTTCACAAGAAGGGCGCAGGCGAGTTCACGCTGCCGGGTCTGCTGAAGATCACGGCGCAAGTCGTGCCGGCGAAGAAGAAGCGCTTCGGCAAGGATCCGTTCACGGGCGAAGAGCGCTGGTTCCCGGCAAAGCCGGCCAGCGTGCGCGTGAAGGCACGTGCGCTGAAGAAGCTGAAGGACGCGGCTGCGTAATGCCGCGTAACGGCCGCCGAATGCAAGTCGGCGACCGTTGCGATGTCCGACGGTCCCCGTACGCGAAAGCGTGCGGGGATTTTTATTGCGCTGCGCAAATCGCGCGGCGGTGATGTCGTGCCGCGCGGATGCGGCATGACGTGGTGCGCATCCGGGGCTGCCGGCCGCGCGTGCGGATGGCCAGATCGCTGCGTGCGTGCTGGTCGCGCAGCCTTGCAACGCTGCGCGTCGCGCGGGTCTCGCGTCATGAACGCGGCGATCATTCCCGTCGAGTCGCCGGCCAGATGGCTGCCGCGCGCGCCTCGATCGAACGGCATCTGGGTGCGACGCTGCAGGCGATGCATCTGTTCGGCCAGGCGCTCGACGGCGGCCCGAAACCGCGCAGCGACATTGAACTGCTGATGACGATTGCCGCCCCGCCGGGCGAAGGGGCGCGGTGCGGGTCGATGCTCGAGTTGCTCGAGTTGCTCGATGTGTCGGCGTTGCCGCGGAGCACGGCGCAGATGCGCGCGCTGGAAGTGACGATCGTCGTGCGCGGCGACGTGGTGCCGTGGCGTCATCCGGCCCGATGCGCGCTCCAGTTCGGCGAGTGGCTGCGCCGCGATCTACGCGCGGGTATCGTCGAGCCGCCATGCATCGATCACGATCTGGCGATCCTGTTGACGAAGATGCGCCAGTACGACGTTGCGCTGCTCGGGCCGCGTGGTTCGAGCCGGTGCCGCGCACGACTTCGTCGCCGCTGCGTAGGTACTGGCGCGCTTGCCTGACGCGTACCGCCCCGTCCTGTCGGCCGCGTGCACCGTCTATCTGCACGGTGACGGCGCCGATGCGCCGCCGTCATGCGAACCGGTCGCCGCATTCGTGCGCTACGCGCGACGGATCGTCGAAGCGATGCTGTCGACGCAGCGGTGTGTGAACGGCCGCTGCCTGCGATTGCGTCGTGGCGCGATGCAATCCGTCGAAGGATGCGGTCATTGCGCGGGCCGCACGCACGCCACGAACCTGCCAGCGCGCCCGCGAACGACGGCGCGGCGCCCGTTGGCTTCGTCAGCCCGCCGTGCCTGCGTACGCGGCCTTCAGCGCGGCGACGTCGAACTTCGTCATCTGCATCATGGCCGCGGCCACACGCGCCGCCTTGACCTCGTCGCGGTCGGTCATCATCGGGATCAGTGCATCGGGCACGATCTGCCACGACACGCCGAAGCGGTCCCGCAGCCAGCCGCAGCCGTCGGCCGTGCCGCCGTTCTCGAGCAGCGCGCTCCAGTAACGGTCGAGTTCGGCCTGGTCGGCGCAACTGACCATCAGCGAGATCGCGTGGTTGAACGTCTCGGTGCGCGGGTGGCTCATCGCGGTGAACGGCTGCCCGAACAGTTCGAACTCGACCATCCGGGTGCCGCTGGTGCCCGGCACCGCCGTGACGCGCACGACGCGCGAGTTCGGGAAAATGTCCGTGTAGAAGGCCGCGGCTTCTTCGGCTTCCGTCGCGTACCAGAGGAACGGCGTGATCTTCTGAATCGTCATGGAGCGTCTCCTGTCTGCTTTCGGTGAGGGGCGGCCAATCTGTATGCCGCCATCGATACGACGAATCAAGCTCGTCGAAATCGACATGTCGAAGCATACGTGCTTCGTATCGGGGAATCCGGGGGATTGGAGGATCGGGGAACCGGCGCATCCGAGTCGACAGCGCGAGGCGTCCGGCAGGTGCTCAAAGGGGCTTCCCGCGCGCGACAGGGCCCCAGGCGCCGCTCGCGGCGGGTTGCCGTACCCAAGGCCCGGCCGCGGCCGTAGCCCGCCACGGCGCCGCTGGCAACGGACGAAAAAAAACCAGCCAGGGCCGAAGCCGATGACTGGTTTTGCAGTTCGGCGGCATGGCGTCGAAGACGCCATGCACACCGGAAACGTACTTCTTAGAACTTGTGACGAATGCCGAGTGCGACGAGTTCGGCCGAGCTCTTGCCGGCGAAGCCGTACGAAGCGATCGACGCTTGCGCGCTTTGCTGCACGCCGTCGACGAGCTGCGTACCGCTCGCGTGCTGGTATGCGCCAACCAGGTAGATGTCCGTGCGCTTCGACAGCGAGTAGTCCGCGCCGACACCGACTTGGTGGTACTTCGCGGTCGTGTCGCCGCTCGCCTTCGTGTACGAGTAGCCGAGGCCCAGCAGCAGCGGCGGCGTGACCTGGTACGTCACGAACGCGCGGCCCGTGTTGTACTTTTCGGTCGAACCGAAGCCCGAGAACGCGTCCGGCTTGTACTGTGCGTTGCTGTAGCCGAGGCCGAACGTCACCGGGCCCAGTGCGTACTGACCTGCGACTTGCGCGATGGCGATCGACTTCGCCGTTGCGTAACCCGAGTTGATCGGGCCGTCGAAGATCGCGTCGGACGTCGTCGAACCCCAGCCTGCGCGGCCGACAGCCGTCGTCGGCGACGGGTTGGCTGCGTAGAAGTAGCCAGCTGCAACGCCGACCGGGCCGTTGTTGTAGGCAGCCGCGACCGACCACGTCTGGCCCGAACCCGTCTTGCCTGCAACGCCGCCGAGGGCGTACATGCCTTCGACCTGGAAGCCTGCCCAGACCGGCGACGTGTACTTGATTGCGTTGCTGACGCGCAGCGAGTTGTCGTTGTTGTCGACGTCGCCCGGCGTTGCCATCACGCTACCGAAGTAGTTGTCAGCCGTCACTGCCTGGACCAGGTCGACCAGCGGGTCGTACTGGCGGCCGAGCGTCAGCGTACCGTACTGGTCGCTCTGGAGGCCGACGAATGCCTGACGACCGAACATGCGACCGCCCTGGTTCAGGTGGCCCGTGCCCGGATCAAAGCCGTTTTCCAACTGGAAGATCGCCTTCAGGCCGCCGCCGAGGTCTTCAGCACCTTTCAGGCCCCAACGGCTGCCTTGCAGGTTGCCCGACAGCATTTGCCACGAGTTATTGGCTTGACCGTCGTTGCCGTGAACCCATGCGATCGACGTGTCGATCACGCCATACAGCGTCACGCTCGATTGAGCATGAGCAGCGCCAGCGGCGCCCAGCAGGGCGAGCGAGAGGGTCGAGAGAGCGAGTTTCTTCATCGTTGAGTATCTCCACGCAAATGATTCGTCATTCGTTATTTGTTGCGGATTGGAGAATAGCTCAGTGCTATCCAGGCAAGAAAGCTTAAAAAATAAAGTGTCTCGAAAAGGTAACAGCGAGGAAAAGTCTATATATATCAAGCACATCAAGGACTGTTCCTCTTTTTGAAATAGTTGACAATTGGTGCAGCTCGATTGTTGCAGTGGTCGATGCACTCCGCAACGGAAGGGCGGATTTCGCGGGTCGGCACACGGAAATCGACGTGAGCAAACGTTTGCCGTTGCAGCGTGCAATCCGGGCCGATGCAAAGAGCGCATCAACGGCCACGAACGCGCGGCGGGGCCGGGTGGTTGCGAGAAGGAACGCGGTCGCGTAGGGAGCGTGGATGCAGCGCGCGGCGGCGCGCGCGATGCGCGGCCGCATGCGAGGCAATGGGCGGGAATCAGTCGTCGCGTGCGCGATCGGCGGTGGGATCCATTGGCGCGGACACGGCAGCAGCATTGCGGGCGCGGCGATGCGCATCGCCGCGCGCGGCCGCGAATTCCGCACCGAGCAGCAGCACGGCCGCCGAGAAGTACAGCCACATCAGCAGGACCGCGAACGATCCGGCCGCACCGAACGCACTGGCCGTACCGGCACGCGCGAGATACAGCGCGAACAGCTTCTTGCCGCCGGAGAACAGGATCGCGGAGACGATCCCGCCGATCACCGCGTCGTGCCATGCGACGCGCGCGTCGGGCAGGAACTTCATCAGCACGGCGAACGCGGCCGCGAGCACCGCGATGCCGACGACGAACTGCAGCACGTTGGTGATCGCGACGTACGGAGAATCGCCAAGCAGCCACGTGCCGATGAACGTGATCGCGGTATCGAGCACGAGCGACACGATCAGCAGGAAGGCGACGCCGAGCACGAGCCCGAACGAGATGAGCCGCACCCGCACGAGCCCGAGCATGCTCGACCAGCGGTTTTCCGTGCTCGGCCAGATCACGCTCAGCGCCGTGTTCAGCGACGCGAAGGTCGCCGATGCGCCGATCGCGAGCGCGGCGAACGAGATCAGCGTCGCGATGCCGCCGCGCTCGCCCGCGCGATGCGCGTTCTGCACGATCGTCTGGATGCTGGCCGCCGCATCGTCGCCGATCAGCTGGTGGGCCTGCTCGAACACCTGGCCGCGCGCGGCCTCGTCGCCGTAGAACCAGCCGGCCACGGCGATCACCATCACGAGCGTCGGCGCGAGCGAGAATGCCGAAAAGAACGCGATGCTCGCGGCCATCGCCGAGCAGCGGTGGGAGGAGAAACGCTGGAATGCGTTGAGCGCCCAGTTGGCCTGCTGTTGCGCGAGGCGGGTGGCTTCGGATGTGATCTGTCGTTTCATGACGGTTCGGTTGCGCGCTGATCGCCGGACATCGGTGGATCAGACAAATCGGTATTGATCCGAGGATTGCATCATAGTTGCGCTCAATGTCTATAATCCTTTCAGTTTCTCCTTACCCCACAAAGACGCCGAGACCATCATGCTACAAATGTCACGGCGCCAGTTCCTGAAGGTGACGGCCACGTCGCTTGCCGGATCGAGTCTTGCCCTGCTGGGCTTTTCTCCGACGGAAGCGCTTGCCGAAGTCCGACAGTACAAGCTGGCGCGCACCGTCGAAACCCGCAACACCTGTCCTTACTGTTCAGTGGGTTGCGGCATCCTGATGTACAGCCTCGGTGACGGCGCGAAGAACGCGCAGCCGAGCATCATCCATATCGAAGGCGATCCCGACCATCCCGTCAACCGCGGCACGCTATGCCCGAAGGGCGCGAGCCTGATCGATTTTATCCACAGCCCGAGCCGCCTGACGCACCCCGAGTATCGGGCGCCCGGCTCGGACAAGTGGGAACCCATCTCGTGGAACGATGCGCTCGACCGGATCGCGAAGCTGATGAAGGCCGACCGCGACGCGAACTTCGTCGAGACGGCGGAAGACGGCTCGAAGGTCAACCGCTGGCTGACCACCGGCATGCTGGCCGCGTCGGCGAGCAGCAACGAGGTCGGCTACCTGACGCACAAGACTGCCCGCAGTCTGGGGATGCTCGCATTCGACAATCAGGCGCGTGTCTGACATGGCCCGACGGTGGCAGGTCTTGCCCCGACGTTTGGCCGTGGAGCGATGACGAACCATTGGGTCGACATCAAGAACGCGGACGTGATTCTCGTGATGGGCGGCAATGCAGCCGAAGCCCATCCGTGCGGTTTCAAGTGGGTGACGGAGGCGAAGGCGCACCGCAAGGCGCGGCTGATCGTCGTCGACCCGCGCTTTACGCGTACGGCCTCGGTGGCCGACTACTACGCGCCGATCCGCACCGGCACCGACATCGTCTTCCTGGGCGGCGTCATCAACTATCTGCTGACGAACGACAAGATCCAGCATGAGTACGTGAAGAACTACACGGACTTCTCGTTCATCGTGCGCGAGGATTTCGCGTTCAACGACGGCATCTATTCCGGCTATGACGCCGAGAAGCACGCGTACCCCGACAAATCGAGCTGGGACTACGAGCGCGGCGACGACGGCTTCGTGAAGGTCGACCCGACGCTGCAGCATCCGCGCTGTGTGTACAACCTGATGAAGCAGCACTACGCGCGCTATACGCCGGACATGGTCCAGCAAACGTGCGGCACGCCGAAGGAGAAGTTCCTGAAGGTGTGCGAGATGCTCGCGACGACGGCCGTTCCCGGCCGCGCCGGCACGGTGCTGTACGCGCTCGGCTGGACCCACCACTCGATCGGTGCGCAGATGATCCGCACCGGCGCGATGGTGCAGCTGCTGCTCGGCAACATCGGCATCGCGGGTGGCGGGATGAACGCGCTGCGCGGCCACTCGAACATCCAGGGGCTGACCGACCTCGGGCTGATGTCGAACCTGCTGCCGGGCTACATGACGCTGCCGATGCAGTCCGAGCAGGATTTCGACGGCTACATCAAGAAGCGCGTGCAGTTGCCGCTGCGGCCGAACCAGTTGAGCTACTGGAAGAACTACAAGGCGTTCCACGTCAGCTTCATGAAGTCGTGGTGGGGCGACGCGGCGACCGCCGAGAACAACTGGGGCTACGACTACCTGCCGAAGCTGGACAAGCAGTACGACCTGCTGCAGGTGCTCGAGTTGATGAGTGCCGGCAAGATGAACGGCTACATCTGCCAGGGCTTCAACCCGCTCGCGGCGGCGCCGTCGAAGGTGAAGACGGCCGCCGGGCTCGCGAAGCTGAAGTGGCTCGTGATCATGGATCCGCTCGCGACCGAGACGTCCGAGTTCTGGAAGCATCACGGCGACTACAACGACGTCGATGCGTCGAAGATCCAGACCGAGGTGTTCCGTCTGCCCACCACGTGCTTCGCGGAGGAAAACGGCTCGCTCGTGAGTTCGAGCCGCGTGCTGCAATGGCACTGGAAGGGCGCGGAGCCGCCGGGCGAGGCGAAGAGCGATCTCGAGATCATGTCGGGGCTGTTCCTGCGCATGCGCAAGATGTACCAGACGGACGGCGGCAAGTATCCGGACCCGATCGTCAACCTGACCTGGCCGTACGCGAACCCGGAAAGCCCGACGCCCGAAGAGCTCGCGATGGAGTTCAACGGGCGTGCGCTCGCCGATCTGCCGGATCCGAAGGATCCGACCAAGACGCTCGTGAAGAAGGGCGAGCAACTCGCCGCGTTCGCGCAACTGAAGGACGACGGCACGACCGCGAGCGGCTGCTGGATCTTCTGCGGTGCCTGGACGCAGGCCGGCAACCAGATGGGGCGGCGCGACAACTCGGATCCGACTGGCATCGGCCAGACGCTGAACTGGGCGTGGGCGTGGCCCGCGAACCGGCGGATCCTGTACAACCGCGCATCGTGCGACGTGAGCGGCAAGCCGTTCGACCCGACCCGCAAGCTGATCGGCTGGAACGGCAGCGCGTGGAAGGGCACCGACGTGCCGGACTTCAAGGCGGATGAACCACCTGAAGACGGGATGGGTCCGTTCATCATGAACCCGGAAGGCGTCGCGCGCTTCTTCGCCCGCGCGGGGATGAACGAAGGTCCGTTCCCCGAGCACTACGAGCCGTTCGAGACGCCGCTCGCCGCGAACCCGCTGCACCCGAACAACCCGCAGGCGCTGAACAATCCGGCCGCCCGCGTGTTCCCGGACGACCGCGCGTCGTTCGGCAAGGTGTCCGAGTTCCCGCACGTCGCGACGACGTACCGGCTGACCGAGCATTTCCACTACTGGACCAAGCACGCGCGGCTGAACTCGATCATCCAGCCCGAGCAATTCGTCGAGATCGGCGAAGACCTCGCGAAGGAAGTCGGCGTCGCGCACGGCGATCGCGTGAAGGTGTCGTCCAAGCGCGGCTACATCATCGCGGTCGCGCTCGTCACGAAGCGGATCAAGCCGCTGATGATCGAGGGCAAGAAGGTCCAGACGGTCGGCGTCCCGCTGCACTGGGGCTTCAAGGGTCTGACGAAGCCCGGCTATCTCGCCAATACCCTGACTCCGTCCGTAGGCGACGGCAACTCGTACACACCGGAATTCAAGTCGTTCCTGGTGAAGGTCGAAAAGGCGTAAGGGGAAAGAGATGGCACTGCAATCGCTGGATATCAAGCGCGTCTCGGCCACCACGACGCCGCCGGCCACGGCGCGCGAACCGGTGACCGGGAGCGTCGCGAAGCTGATCGACGTATCGAAGTGCATCGGCTGCAAGGCGTGCCAGACGGCATGCATGGAGTGGAACGACCTGCGCGATGAAGTCGGCACCAACGTCGGCGTGTACGACAACCCGGCCGACCTGACCGAGCACTCGTGGACGGTGATGCGGTTCTCCGAATACGAGAACCCGGCCGGCGACCTCGAATGGCTGATCCGCAAGGACGGCTGCATGCACTGCGAGGATCCGGGCTGCCTGAAGGCATGCCCGTCGCCGGGTGCGATTGTGCAGTACAACAACGGGATCGTCGATTTCCACGAGGAGAACTGCATCGGTTGCGGCTATTGCGTGACCGGCTGCCCGTTCAATGTTCCGAGGATTTCGAAGAAGGATCATCGCGCGTACAAGTGCACGCTCTGTTCCGACCGCGTCGCGGTCGGCCAGGAACCGGCCTGCGTGAAGACCTGCCCGACCGGCGCGATCGTGTTCGGCACCAAGGAGGACATGAAGCAGCATGCGGCCGAGCGGATCGAGGACCTGAAGGAGCGCGGCTTCGAGCATGCGGGGCTGTACGACCCGCAGGGCGTCGGCGGCACGCACGTGATGTACGTGCTGCACCACGCGGATAAACCCTCGCTGTACCACGGGCTGCCCGACAATCCGTCGATCAGCCCGATGGTGAAGCTGTGGAAGGGGATCGCGAAGCCGCTCGCGGTCGCCGGCATCGCGCTGACCGCGCTCGCCGGGTTCTTCCACTACATCCGGGTCGGGCCGAACGAGGTCAGCGACGAGGACGAGGCCGCCGCCCGCGACGAGGCGCGACGCATCAAGGAGGACGCAAAATGAAGCACGACGACCCCAACCTGATCGTCCGCTACACGGCGAACGAGCGCACGAATCACTGGATCACCGCGATCACCTTCGTGCTGCTCGCGCTGTCCGGGCTCGCGCTGTTCCATCCGTCGATGTTCTGGCTCACCGCGCTGTTCGGCGGCGGCCAGTGGACGCGGATCCTGCATCCGTTCGTCGGCCTCGTGATGTTCGTGTCGTTCGCGATTCTCGTGGTGCGCTTCTGGCACCACAACGTGCTCGACGCGGACGATCGGCAATGGCTGAGGCAGATCGACGACGTGGTGACCAACCGGGAAGACAGGCTGCCGCCCGTCGGGCGCTATAACGCCGGACAGAAGCTGCTATTCTTCACGTTGGTGGCGTGCCTGCTGCTGCTCCTGCTGTCGGGGATCGTGATCTGGCGGCGCTACTTCTCGTTCTACTTTCCGATCGGGGTGATCCGCGCGGCCGCTGTCGTGCATGCCGTGGCGGCCTTCGTGCTGATCGTGAGCATCATCGTGCACATTTACGCGGCGTTGTGGGTGAAGGGTTCGATCGGCGCGATGGTGCGCGGCACCGTCACGCTGGGCTGGGCCCGCAAGCATCACCCGAAGTGGTTCCGTGAAAGCGTGAAATAACGCACCGGAGCGGAACGGTTCGCCGATTGCGGCGTACCGTTTCGCCAACCGCCGGAATCGCCAGAAGCGCCGATTCGTCGGCGCTTGTTTATTTGGAAGACATATTTGTGACACAACGCATTCTCGAACCGACCGAGATCTCGGCGCTCGATCATTCGGCCATTCCGCGCTTTCGCCTGCCGGAGCGCGCCACCGTGTTTTCGGCGCGCGCCGCGCGGCTGCGCAAGCTCGCCGACCTGAATCCGATCAGCGGCTACCTGCGGCTGATGGCCACGGTCGCCGATGCGCAGCATGCGACGCTCCAGACGCTGGAGTTGCCGCTGCCGTCGACGGAAGCGATCGCTCGTGCGCAGCAGCATTCTATGCCGCTCGTGCCGGCGCTCGGCGGCGAGCGCGATCCGCGCTGGCGCGCGGTGCTGTATGAACTGCTCGACCGCGTCGAAGGCGCCGGGCTCGTCAACCCGCAGCTCGCGAAGCTGCTCGATCGGCTGCGTCTGATGGCGCCCGCCGAACTCGATGCGCAGGCCGAGGCGATCCTCGCGCTGCGCTTCGCCGAGGTCGATCCGGCCACCGCGCCGTTCCTGATGGCCGCGCTGCAGGTCGTCTGGACCGATCTCGCGAGCCGCATCGCGCCGGCCGACATCCCGTATCTCGACCAGCCGGGGCTGTGCCCCGTGTGCGGCACGCATCCGGTCGCGAGCGTCGTGCGCGTCGGCGGCCAGTTCCAGGGCTACCGTTTCCTGCAGTGCGGGCTGTGCACGACCGAGTGGCACATGGTGCGCACGAAATGTTCGCACTGCGACTCGACCAAGGGCATCGCTTACCACGGAATCGAGGGCGGCAGTGAAGCCGTCAAGGCCGAGTCGTGCGACGAATGCAAGACTTACCGCAAGATCGGCTACCAGGACAAGGACTACGAGTTCGAGCCGCTCGCGGACGATCTCGCGAGCCTCACGCTCGACCTTCTGATGAACGAAGCCGGCTACCAGCGCAGTTCGCCGAACCCGCTGCTGTGGCCGGACATGTCGCGCGAAGCGGATTGACGGCAGGCAGCCGGGGCGGGCGCGCGTGCACCGGCGCCGGCCGCCAGCCCCGCATGGAAATGGAGCCACACCTACGTGAGCGAACCGGGTTTGAATGAACTGAATGCCGTCCTCGCGCGCGTACCGTCGGTCGAGCGCGTGCTGTCGTCGGCGCCGCTGCAGCCGCTGCTCGCCGACTATGGCCGCACGCGCGTGCTGAACGCGGTGCGCGCCGAACTCGAACGCTGGCGTACCGCCGCGCAGCAGGATCCGCCGGCTGCCGAACCGCTCGACGAGCCGCGCATCGCGGCAGCCGTCGCCCGCGCGCTGGCCGCGCAGAGCGCGGGCACCGTGCGCGCGGTGTTCAACCTGACGGGCACCGTGCTGCACACCAATCTCGGGCGCGCCCTGTTGCCCGACGACGCGGTGCGCGCGGTGGTCGACGCGCTCACCCAGCCCGTGAACCTCGAATTCGATCTCGCCACCGGCCGCCGCGGCGACCGCGACGACCTGATCGACGATCTGTTGTGCGAACTGACCGGCGCGCAAGCCGCGACCGTCGTCAACAACAATGCCGCGGCCGTGCTGCTCACGCTGTCGGCGCTGGCAACGAAGAAGGAAGTCGTCGTGTCGCGCGGCGAGCTGGTCGAGATCGGCGGCGCATTCCGCATTCCGGACATCATGAGCCGAGCGGGGGCGAAGCTGCATGAGGTCGGCACGACCAACCGCACCCATCTGCGCGACTATGCGGATGCAATCGGCCCGCGCACGGCGATGCTGATGAAGGTGCACTGCAGCAATTACGCGATCAGCGGCTTCACGAAGGAAGTGACGCTGGCCGAACTCGTGCCGCTTGCGCGCGAGCGCGGGCTGCCGGTGGCGGTCGATCTCGGCAGCGGCACGCTCGCCGATCTGTCGCAATGGGGCCTGCCGCACGAGACGACCGTGCAGGAAACCATCGCGGCCGGCGCGGACCTCGTCACGTTCAGCGGCGACAAGCTGCTCGGCGGGCCGCAGGCCGGCCTGATCGTCGGCGATCGCGCGCTCGTCGCGAAGATCAAGAAACATCCGCTCAAGCGCGCGCTGCGCGTCGGCAAGCTGACGCTCGCCGCGCTCGAACCCGTGCTGCGGCTCTACCAGGCGCCGGAATTCCTGTGCGAGCGGCTCACGACGCTGCGGCTGCTGACGCGGCCGCAACGTGACATCACCGAGGCCGCCGAACGCGTGCGTCCGGCGTTGCAGGCCGCGCTCGGCAGCGGCTTCGACGTACGCGTCGAGCCGATGTTCAGCCAGATCGGCAGCGGTGCGCTGCCGCTCGACCAGTTGCCGAGCGCCGGGCTCGTCGTGCGCACGCCGGACGGCAAGCGCGGCGGCCGTGCGCTCGCGCAGCTCGAGCAGCGGTTGCGCGAATGGCCGCGTCCGGTGATTGGCCGCGTGGCCGACAATGCGCTGCGGCTCGACCTGCGCTGCCTCGAAGCGGCCGACGAAGCAACATTTGTCGCGCAATGCGTGCGGATCGCAGGGCCCGCTGCATGATCGTCGGGACTGCAGGACATATCGATCACGGCAAGACGACGCTCGTACGGGCGCTGACGGGCGTCGATACCGACCGCTTGAAGGAAGAGAAGGCGCGCGGCATCTCGATCGAACTCGGCTATGCGTATACGCCGCTCGAGAACGGCGACGTGCTCGGCCTGATCGACGTGCCCGGCCACGAGAAGCTGGTTCATACGATGGCGGCCGGTGCGTGCGGAATCGACTTCGCGCTGCTCGTGATCGCCGCCGACGACGGCGTGATGCCGCAGACCCGCGAGCATCTCGCGATCCTGCAACTGCTCGGCGTGACGCATGGCGCGGTCGCGCTGACGAAGTGCGATCGGGTCGACGCCGCACGCCTGTCGGCGGTGCGCGACGAGATCGCCGCGTGGCTGCACGGCTCGACGCTCGATGGCGCGCCGATCTTCGAAACCTGCGCGACGCGCGACGACGATCCGGGCGTCGCCGCATTGAAGCGTTTCCTCGCCGATGCGGCGCTCGCGTGGCGCGCGCGCCGCGACGACGGCCTGTTCCGGCTCGCGGTCGATCGCGTGTTTACGCTCGCCGGGCAGGGCACCGTCGTGACGGGCACCGCGTTCGCGGGGCGCGTGGCGACCGGCGACACGCTCGCGGTCGTGCGCACCGGCGCGGCGGCGCGCGTGCGCAGCATTCATGCGCAGAACCGGCCGGTCGACGCGGGCCGCGCGGGCGAGCGCTGCGCGTTGAACCTGGCCGGCGTCGACAAGGCGGACGTCGAACGCGGCGATACCGTCGCGGATGCGCGGCTCGTCGCGACGTCGCCGCGGCTTGACGTTGAACTGACGCTGCTGGCCGACGCGGGGCTCACGCTGACGCACTGGGCGCCGCTGCACGTGCATCTCGGCACGCTGCATCGCGTCGCGCACGTCGCGCTGCTCGACGGCGATACGCTCGCGGCCGGCGAGAGGATGCGTGTGCAACTGGTGTTCGACGAACCCGTGTTCGCGCTGCCGGGTGATCGCTTCATCGTTCGCAATCCGCAAGCGACGCGCACCGTCGGCGGCGGCCGTGTGCTCGACCCATTCGGTCCCGCGCGCAAGCGCCGCACGCCCGAGCGTCGCGCATGGCTCGACGCACTGGCGTCGTGGCTCGACGAAGGACGGCTCGATGCGCTGCTCGCGCAGGCGCCGCTCGGTATCGCCCGAACGATGCTCACGCACTTGAGCGGGTTTGCGCCCGACGTGCTCGCGTTGCCGGACGATGCGCTGGCGATTGGCCAGCGCGACGCCGCGTCGAACGAAGGCACGGTGATGGCGCGGGCGCACTGGCTGGCGCTGCAGTCGCGCACGATCGACACGCTGCGCGCGTATCACGAGCGCGTGCCGGACGAGCAGGGGCTCGACGCGGCACGCCTGCGGCGGATGGTGGCGCCGCTCGTCGGCGATGCGCTGTGGCGCGCGCTGGTCGATGCGCTGGTAGACGGCGGGGAGGTCGCGCGTAGCGGGCCCTGGCTGCATCTGCCGTCGCATTCGGTGAGTTTCGATGCGCGCGAGGAAGCGCTGGCGCGGCAACTGCTGCCGCTGATCCACGCCGGGCGCTTCGATCCGCCCTGGGTCCGCGATCTGGCGCGCGATACGGGGGCGGCGGAGGAGGCCGTGCGGTCGCTGCTGCGCAAGCTCGCGCGGCGCGGCGACGTGCATCAGGTCGTGCGTGACCTGTTCTATCACGCGGATGTCGTGCGCGAGCTGGCCGGGCTGGTTGCGGATCTCGCGCCGACGCGCGGCGGCGGGCTCGATGCGGCGACGTTTCGCGACGCGACCGGGCTCGGCCGCAAGCGTGCGATCCAGATTCTCGAGTTCTTCGATCGGGTTGGGTATACTCGCTTCCACCGCGATCTCCACTTCCTGCGGCCTGACAGCGGTTGGGCGAGTATTCAGGCGTAGGCGCTCGGCGTTCTTCTCGTTCTTTTGGTTCTTCTCTCGTCGGAAGGCATTCGTATCCGGTGGTACGGCTGGACTTCAAATCCAGTTGGGGGTGTCAGACACTCCCGGGTCGGTTCGACTCCGGCTGCCTTCCGCCATGGCGGGCTTCCGCGGCGTTCCTTGAGCTTCCTTTGAAAGTCCGCAAGCCCATGATTTTGCGGGGTTTTGTGGGTAACGGCATGCTTGCGACGTCCGGCCGCGTCCCCCACAATTTCCTCACGAAACATGGGTAGTGGCATGGGTTTTGTGGGTAGGAAAGGAGAGCGGCATGGCAGGACGACAATTGCATCGGCTTAGCGCGCTGCGTGTCGCGAAGGCGGTGGCTCCGGGACACTATGCCGACGGCGGTGGCCTTTTCATGCAGATTGCCGGCAGTGGCGCACGATCGCGGGTGTTTCGCTTCACGCTCGACAGGCGTGTGCGCGAAATGGGCCTCGGACCGCTTTCGCGAGTCTCGCTTGGTGAAGCGCGAAAGCTGGCCACTCAGTACCGCGAGATGGTTCGCGACCAGATTGACCCCATCCTGGCACGGCGCGAAGAGCAGCGTCGCCGATTGCTCGACATCTCCATCGATGCCGACGTGACGTTCCGTGAGGCAGCTGAAGCGTTCATTCGAGCGCACGAACCGGAGTGGCGAAACCGGAAGCACAGTCAGCAATGGGGTAATACGCTCAAGACCTACGCCTATCCCATCATCGGCGATGTGCGTGTGCGCGACATCGACACTGCGATGATTGTCCGCATTCTGCAGCCGATTTGGACCAAAAAGGCAGAGACGGCGCGCCGTGTGCGGGGGCGCATCAAGGCGATCTTGGACGCGGAGACCGTGATGGGGCACCGAACCGGTAATAACCCGGCACGATACCTTGACCATCTGCAATTAGTATTGCCGCGCTCGAAGAAGCGCTCGCAGGTCCGGCATCACGCTGCGTTGCCTTGGGAAGACCTCCCCACATTCGTCCGGGAATTGGAACAACGCCCGCGACGGGCGGCAAGAGTGTTGCACTTGCTTGTCCTGACGGCGACTCGCACGAACGAGGCGCGATTTGCGCGGGTTGAGGAGTTTGATCTCGACAACCGTGTCTGGAGTATCCCGGGAGATCGCACGAAGAGCGGTCGGCCGCTGCGCGTGCCACTTTGCAAGCGGGCCGTCGAGATTGTACGCAATGCGCTGCCGAAGGCGAAGTCGCGGTAACCGACCCGGGTCACCGTGTCGTCGTGTCGATCGAGGTATCTGCGCCAGCCAAAAAACGGTCAAATCGCCGCGTGCCGGACGTGTGCCGGGACAATGGTGTTTCTGTCTGCAACACATTCACAATGTTGAGAGAGCTTGGCTTCACGACCACGTGGCTCAAGCCGACGGCATAGCCGCATGTGGCCTTTTTCGGGCTTAGAGCAAAATAGTTGCGTCACTCCAGAATCCTTGTGTTGCGGCGGTAACGTCCTGATTTCTAGACCGATTTCCGAGGCAGCGCACGGCCGGTCGAGACGCTGTGTGCAGATGGGGCGCTCTCTGCCTCAAGCTCAGCCTGTGAACACGGTTAGCGCCAATTGTGAACGCCTACAACATCTCTAAGCGAACACGTTGCGGGCATTGTGGAGCGTGGCGGCGAGCGTTACAACTTGTGGCGGATCGGCCGTCCACACCGGTTCGACCGGGTCGACATCCGCACGTGTTGAGATTAGTCCGATTATTGATCGGAAATCAAAAATGATTCGTTCCGACTTATGGTTATCAACGGAACGAAGTCACACTATCGTAGCGGCTTACGATTGGTGCTCGACTCTCTTCTCATGAAGACCACACTAGACGAAATGCTCGCGTTCGTAACGATCGCAGACACGGGTTCGCTGACGGGTGCGGCGGACCGGTTGCATCAGCCGACCTCCGTGATGAGCCGAATCCTGCGGCGGCTGGAAGATAAACTCGACACAACGCTGATCAGGCGCACGACACGCCGGCTGGAACTCACGGAAGAGGGCAACGTCTTCCTCGACTATGCGCGAGACATTATTGCGTCGGTCGAGTTTGCCGAAGACCAGATCGCCCGGCAGCGCGAAACGCCGGCGGGCCGTCTGCGGATCAATGCTGCGATGCCGTTCATGCAGCACGTGATCGCGCCGATGATGCCGGGGTTTCGCGAAGCCTATCCGGCGATCGAGGCCGAGCTTCATACGAGCGACGAGATCATCGACTTGCTCGAACAACGCACCGATGTCGCGATCCGGATCGGTGAGTTGCGCGACTCGACACTGCACGCGCGCAAGCTCGGCAGCAGCAGGCTACGTATTCTTGCCAGCCCGGCCTATCTGGAGAGGGCCGGGATACCCGAGAGCGTGGACGATCTTGCGACCCATACGCTGCTCGGCTTCGTCCAGCCGGAGACGCTGAACCACTGGCCGTTGCGTACTGCGGCCGGCGATGGGTACCGGGTACAGCCTGCGCTGCAGGCATCGAGCGGCGAGACGCTGCTGACGCTCGCGCTCAATGGCGCCGGCATCGTGTGCCTGGCGGATTTCATGACGGGTACGCATCGCCGCGACGGCAGTCTGGTCGAACTGCTCGTTGACGACACCACTGAATTTCGCCAGCCGATTCATGCGGTCTACTATCGCAACGCGACGCTGTCGTCACGCATCGTCAGCTTTCTTGACTACGTCGGTGCACAGTTGAAGGAAAGCGGCGACATCGACTGAGCGAAGTCGGCGAATGGCGGGTCATGCCGCAGCGTAAGGGCGGCCTGTTCGATCGGTATCGGACAGGCCGCCCTTTCTTCTATCGACCGATCCGCCGCCTCGATCGAATTCCGGGAGCAGTGTCTACTGCCCCAGCGCACTCATCAGCCTGACGTGGCTGAGCACTTCGTCGGTCCGTGCCTGCGCGAGCGAGTCTTCGGCCGCGAGCAGCGAACGCTGCACTTCCAGCGTATCGATGAACGCCGATTCGCCGCTGTGCCACGACTGGTTGATCTGCGTATAGGCGCCGCGCGCATTCGCCACCGCGCGTTCGAGGCGCTCGGTGCGACTGTGATCGCGGGCAGTCGCCGCTACCGACGTCTCGACATCGCTGACCGCCGTCAGCACCGTCGCGCGATATGCGGCGAGCGCCTGATCCGCCTGCGCACGGCGTAACGCGACGACGCTGCGCCGCCGCCCGCCGTCGAACAGCGGTGCGCTCGCGCCGACGCCTGCCATCCACGCCAGCGACCGCGCGAGTGTGGCGCCGGAGAAGCCGTCGATCGCCGCGCCGATCACGCCGATCAGTTGCAGGTGCGGCTTCAGGTCGGCCTCGGCCACGCCGATTCGCGCATAGGCCGCGACGACGTGTGCCTCGGCGGCGCGGACGTCCGGCCGTCGGCGCAGCAGGTCGGCCGGCGTGCCGATGCCCGGCGTGGAGGCCGTCCACATCGGCCCTGGCGCGGGCGGGTCGAGCTGCGCGTAGATGTCCTGCGGCGTCGACGCGGTGATGATCGACAGCCGATGAATCGCGGTCTGCCGCTGCAGTTGCAGCGCGGGCAGTTCGGCCAGCGTCGTCTCCGTCTGCGCGGCGGCGCGGTCAACGTCGGCGACCGGCACGACACCCGCATCGAACAGACGCCGCGTCGATTCCTCGGTGCCGCGCTGGCTCAAAGCGTTAGCCTCGACCAGTGCGAGCCGCTGTTCGAGTCCGCGTACCGTCACATAGGTGCGCACGGCTTCGTCGATCGTTGCGATCCGCACGGCCGCCGCATCGCTTTGCGCGGACGCCATGTCCGCGTCGGCAGCCGAGACGCCCTGGCGGATGCGGCCGAAGATGTCGATTTCCCATGCGAGGCTCGCGTTCAGATCGAACGCGTTGCCCGTCGTCGGCGTATCGGTCGGGAACGCCTGCGACGCGGACAGCCGCTGGCGGCCAGCGCTCGCATTCAGGTCGAGGGACGGGAACCACTGCGACGCCGCGCCGATCCGCACCGCGCGTGCCGCGTCGATGCGCGCGACTGCGGCCTTCAGGTCAAGGTTGTTCGCGAGTGCGGTGTCGACCAGCCGGTCGAGAATCGGATCGTGAAAGCCGTGCCACCACGCAACGGTGTCGGCGGCCGGGCCGCTGGCCGCGAGGTCGGCATTCGCATAGGTCGCGGCCAGCGGCGGCGGCGAAACGGTGGCGACCGGGGCGCTCGTGCACGCAGTCAGGACGGCCGCCGCGGACAGCGCGGCCACGAGTCGAACGAATTTCATTGCACCACCTCCGTCGCGACGGCCGCGACAGCGGTCTTGCGCATCGCGAGCCGGCGAACCATCACATAGAAGACGGGCGTAAACAGCAGCCCGAAGAAAGTCACGCCGATCATCCCGAAGAACACGGCCGCACCGACCGCCTGGCGCATTTCCGCGCCGGCGCCCTCGGAAATCACGAGCGGCAGCACGCCGAGAATGAACGCGAGCGACGTCATCACGATCGGGCGCAGCCGCTGCACGCACGCTTCGACGACGGCCTCGACCAGTTCGATGCCGTCGGCCTCCAACTGTCGCGCGACCTCGACGATCAGGATCGCGTTCTTCGCGGCGAGCCCGACCAGCACGATGAAGCCGATCTGCGTGAGGATGTTCACGTCCTGGCCGAGTGCGCGCACGCCGAGCGATGCGGCGAGCAGGCACATCGGCACGATCAGCAGGATCGAGACGGGCAGGCTCCAGCTGCCGTACTGTGCGGCGAGCACCAGATATACGAGCAGCACGCACAGCGGGAATACGAGCAGCCCCGTGTTGCCGGCGGTGGTCTGCTGGTACGAGAGATCGGTCCATTCGAACGAGATGCCGGGCGGCAGCACCTGCTTCGCGAGCGTTTCCATCGTCTTGATCGCGAAGCCGGAGCCCAGGCCCGGCGCGGTGTCGCCGTTGATTTCGGTGGCCGGATACAGGTTGTAGCGCGGCGCGCGATCGACGCCGAGCGTGTCGTCGATGCGCGTGACGCTGCCGATCGGCACCATCTCGCCGTCGCGGTTGCGCACCTTCAGCCGCGCGAGATCGGACGCTTCGACGCGGAACGGCAGGTCGGCCTGCGCGGTCACGCGGTAGGTGCGCCCGACGATGTTGAAGTCGTTGATGTAGGTCGAGCCGAAGTACGTTTCGACCGCATCGTTGATTTCCTGGCTGGGCACGCCGAGCATCTCGGCCTTCTCGCGGTCGAGTTCGACATGCACCTGCGGGCTCGTCGCGGAGTAGGGCGTATAGACGCCGACCATGCCGGGCGTGCGGTTTGCGGCGGCCACCAGATCCTGCGTCGCCTTCGCGAGCGCGGCGGTGCCGAGGCCGTTGCGGTCTTCCAGCCGCATCGCGAAGCCGCCCGTGCTGCCGAGGCCTTGCACCGGCGGCGGCATCGCGACGACGATCGACGCTTCCGTGACGCTCGCCAGCCGTTGACGCATCTCGGCTGCAATCTTCTCGATCGTCAGGCCGTGCTTCTTGCGCTCCGGCCACGGCTTGAACACAGGGAACAGGCCGGCGCTGTTCGCCGAATTCGTACCGGTCGCCGCATTGACGCCGGAAAACACCGGCACGCGGGCGACACCGGGCACCGACAGCGCGATGTCCTCGATCTTGCGCGCGACCGCGCTCGTGCGTTCGAGCGTCGCGCCGTCAGGCATCCGCACGAGTACGACGAGGTAGCCGCGATCCTGCGCCGGAATGAAGCCCTTTGGGCTCGATACGAGCAGATAGCCGGTCGCGGCGATCAGCACGACGTACATTGCGGCCATCGCGGGGATAATCCGCACAACTTTCCGGACCAGCCTGCCATACGCGTCGGACAGGCGCTGGAACACGCGGTTGAATGCGTTCGCGAAGCGCTGCACGACACGCATCGCAGGCGCGAACAACGCGGCAACCCGCGACACGGGCGCGGCGGCATCGGGTTCGTCGGCACGCGCTTTCAGGATCATCGCCGACAGCGCGGGCGCGAGCGTCACCGACGTGAAGAACGAGATCGCGGTCGACACGGCGATCGTCACGCCGAACTGGCGGAAGAACTGGCCCGAGATGCCCGGAATGAACGAAGTCGGCACGAACACCGCGCAAAGCACGAGCGTAATCGCGAACAGCGCGCCGCCGACTTCCTTCATCGTCAACAATGTCGCGTCGCGCGGCCCTGCACCGGTCGACAAGTGCCGCTCGACGTTCTCGACCACGACGATCGCATTGTCGACGACGATCCCCACCGCGAGCACGAGGCCGAACAGCGTCAGGTTGTTGATCGAGTATCCGAGCACGGCCATCGCCGCGAACGTGCCGACGAGCGACACCGGAATCGACAGGATCGGGATGATCGACGGCCGCCAGCCCTGCAGGAACAGCAGCACGACGAACACGACGAGCACGACCGCCTCGTAGATGGTCTTGACGAGTTCGTGGATGCTGTCGCCGATGAACGCGGTCGGGTTGTAGCCGATGTTGTAGACGATGCCCTTCGGGAAATCCTGGCTCAGCTCGGCCATCTTCTTCTCGACCGCAGCCATCGTCGCGACCGCATTGGCGCCGGGCTGCTGCAGCACCTGCAGCGCGATCGTCGGGTGGCGCAGCATGTAGCTGTCGGTCGCATAGGCGAGTGCGCCCACTTCGATGCGCGCGACGTCCTTCAGCCGCACGAGCCGCCCGTCCTTGCCCTGCTTGACGACGATGTCGCTGAAATCCTCGGGGCGCTTGAGCCGCCCTTCGAAGATCAGGTTCGGCTGGAAGGCCTGGTTCGTGATAGGCGCCTGCGCGACCACGCCGCCCGCGAGCTGCGTGTTTTGCGCGCGCACCGCGGCGATCAGGTCGCTCGGGCTCAGGCCGAACGACGCGACGCGCTCGGGATCGAGCCAGATGCGCATCGAGTATTCGCGCGCGCCGAGCGGGTTGATGTCGCCGACGCCTTCGATCCGCTTGAGCACGTCCGCGACGTTGCGGATCGCGTAGTTCGATACGTACAGCGGGTCGTAACGCTGGTCGGGCGAATACAGGAAGATCGTGCCGAGCTGCGTCGGCGACGATTTGCGCACCGACACGCCGCTGCGCTGCACGGGCTCGGGCAGGCGCGGCGTCGCGAGCGCGACGCGGTTCTGCACCAGCACCTGGGCTTTGTCGACATCGGTGCCCGGCTTGAACGTCACGGTGATGTTCAGGCTGCCGTCCGACGTCGCCTGGCTGTACATGTACAGCATGTCTTCCACGCCGTTGACTTCCAGTTCGATCGGCGTCGACACCGTCTGGGATACCGTTTCCGCGGAGGCGCCCGGATAGGTCGCCTGAATCACGACAGTGGGCGGCGCGATGTCCGGATACTCGGACACCGCGAGCGAGAAATAGGCCAACGCGCCGGCGATCGTCAGCACGATCGACAGGACGATCGCGAGCACCGGCTGCTGCACGGACAGGCGGCCGAGGTTCATTGCGCGCTCCCTGTCGTAACGGTTGCAGGACCGGCGGCATCGGCCGTCGCGATCGCGCGCGGAACGACCTTGACCTTGTCGCCGGCCTGCACGCGCTGGAAGCCGTCGACGATCACGCGGTCGCCCGCATTCAGCCCCGCGTCGATCTCGCGCAGGTTGCCGTACAGGCGGCCGGGCGTCACCGGGCGGATCGCGACGACGCCGTTCGCGTCGACGAAATACAGCACGCGGCGTGTCGCGTCGGTTGCGACGGCCGAATCGGGAACGAGCAGCGCGTGATGCGCGACGCGGCTCGACAGAGACACGCGGCCGAACTGACCGGGGCTCAGGCGCCGGTCGGGATTCGCGACGCGCGCGCGCTGCCGCAACGTGCCTGTCGAGTTGTCGAGGTGGTTGTCGACGAAATCCATCGTGCCCGTCAGCGATGGCCGCGTATCGCCAGGCAGCGCGATCGCAACCTGCCGCGACGACGCGTTGCCGCCGCTTTTTTGCGCTTCGCGCGTATAGCGCAGGTAGCTTTCCTCGTCGACGTCGAAGTAGATGTCGATCGGATCCTGCGACACGATCGTCGTCAGCACGGTCGCATCGCTGTCGCCGCCTTTCACGAGATTGCCCTCGCTCACGAGCTTGCGGCTGATGCGGCCGGACATCGGTGCGACGATGCGCGTGAACGACAGGTCGAGCCGCGCGCGTTCGAGCGCGCCTTGCGCGCTCGTCACCTCGGCCTGTGCGCTTTGCACGGCCTGTCTGCGCTGGTCGTAGAGGCTCTGCGCGATGGTGTCGGTCTTGATCAGGATGCTCGCGCGCTCGAAATCCTGCCGGCTCAGCTTCAGTTGCGACTGCGCGCGTTCGAGCGCGCCCTGTGCAGCGGTGACGGCCGCCTGGTACAGGCGCGGATCGATGACGAACAGCAAGTCGCCTTTGCGGACGGTCGCGCCGTCCTGGAATGCGACCTTGTCGAGATAGCCGCTCACGCGCGGGCGCACGTCGACCGTGTCGACGGCTTCGAAGCGGCCCGTATAGACGTCGACATCGTTGACGTCGCGGGCGACGGGCGGGCTGACGATCACGCTCGGCGTCGCGGCCGGTGCGGTGTCGTCCGACTTGCAGCCGGACAACGCGAGCAGCGCGGCCAGCGGAACGGCGGCCAGTACGGCCGGTAGCGCGATGCGCTTCAATCCTGGATAGCGGTTCATGTGCGTGCGAAATATCGAGTGAGGCGCATCGCGCCGGATGGTGCGCAGTATCGTGCGCGGCGCACGGCGGATAAACAGATGAAGCGGCATAAGAACTTGTACTGCGCAGTCACGAATCGCCGCGCGGGGCGACGACGCGCGAGCCGGTCGTGCAGGATGGCGGGACAGGCGGGAAGTTCGGTGACGACGCGCGGCCCGAATGCCTGTTCAGGCGGTTCGGGCCGGCAATGCGGAGGGACGGGGCAAGCGTATGCGCGTGTCGAGATGCAGGCTCTCTTGCGCGTCGATGCGAATCAATGGCCGCGATAGATCGAGTCGCGGCCGTTGACCATCATCGCGCGGCCGGATTCGCTGGTGGAGCGGCCTTCGCTGCCGTAGCCGGTCGTCGCGGCGGCCGGTGTGGTGTGCGGCGCATCCTGCGCGACGGTGTTTTCGCGGACACGCTTTTCCGCGGCGAGGATCGCCGCCGGATACTGGTTGTGATCCATCGCCGGACGATAGCCGGCGGCGACGAGTTGCGCGAGTTCGGCCTTTACTTCCGCACGGGTTGGTTGACGGTCGGCCTGTTGCGCGAAAGCGAGGGCCGGGACGAAAAGAATCAGCGAGGAAATGGTACGAGAGCGGAACGATTTCATGACAGGAACCTGTATTGGTTGAGAGTGCCGCAGCGACCTTGGTGTCGCTGCGGTGATGCCAATATAGGGTGGGTGCCGTCGATGAAAAACGGCAGATCGACAAATTGACTTTTGATCTTATGTCATGAGTCGGGCATCAGGTTTCACATGTGCCCTGCTGGATTTGCGGGCTGTGCCTTGTCTAATCGACTGGCCGTTTGGAACCGCATCCAGGCTCATTCAATATCGTCCAGCTTTACTCCGGTGTTGTTCTTCCATGTCAGCACGGCGCAACTCGCGACTACCGCCACGACGATGAGATAGACATTGAATAGCTGCCCCTTGTCGACGGAATACAGCCATGCATTCAGATATGAGGCGGTGCCGCCGAAGAATGCGACCGCCAGTGAAATGAAAAAGCCGAAGAGACGGGTGCGGTAGCGTGTCGGCACTTGTTCCGAAATGGCCGCAGGCTTGCTCCCGGTGATAAATGCAACGAGCACGAGCCCGACCGACTGCGTGACGAGCAACGTCCACGGCTCGCTGGAAATCAGGCTCCAGAGCGGCAAGATGGTGATCGAGATGCCGAGCAGCGAGATGAGCGTCGTAACCTTGCGTCCGGTGAAATCGGAAAGGCGCCCAATGAGCGGAAGCGCGATCAGATAGATCACCTGGGCAATGCAACTCATTGTGAACGCGCGGTGCGCATCCATGTGCTTGACACTGATTGCGTAGATGGCCGCGGACGTTACCCACGTATAGTAGGTAAGCGTCGAACCGGCCTCGTACACGAACAGCTTCAAGCCTTCGCGCACGACCTTGGCCCGCGGCCACGGCTTGTGACGGGCCTGTGTCGAGGCGTCAACGCTGATGCTTTCCACCATATTGCGGCGCAGCCATAGCGCGAATATCGCGAGAAACCCGCCCGACGCGAACGGCACCCGCCATCCCCAGTCCTGCATGGCGTCCGGTGAAAGGAACGCCGTGAGCGACGCAAGAAAAAAAGTGGCAATCAGCGAGCCGGCGCCGACCGAAATGAACACGGCACTCGACCACAAACCACGCTGCGCGGGTGGAGCGATTTCGGCAACGTAGGCATAGGACGCCGTTGTTTCGCCGCCGTGCGCCGCACCCTGCACGAGGCGCGCCACCAGCAATGCGGCCGAGGCCCAGCTGCCGATTGCGTCATATGGCGGGATGATCGCGATCAGAAGGCTCGCAAACGCCATGAGGAGCATCGTACTCAGGAGTACCGAGCGGCGTCCGATGCGGTTGGCGATCGCGCCGAATACGATGCCACCCAACGGGCGGGCGAAGAAGCCTGCAGCGAATACGGCCAGCGTACCGAGCAGCGACGATGTCTTGTTCGTATTGTCGAACAGCGCGCCGGCAATATAGACCGATGCGACCGTGTAGACCGTCCAGTCGAACCATTCGAGCAAATTGCCGAGACTGGACGCGATCAGGGATCGCCGATGAGATGGAGGTTGCGACGCGGCACGTCGCGACGGCGAGGAAAGATGAGAAAGGTAAGTCATGAAGTCTCCGATTTATTGTCGCGGGACATGTTTTCGCGCCCGGTTCGCGCAGCCTGAGGGATCAGGCAATAGCGTGGTCGATGGCTTCCATCGCCGCGACGATGTCCTCGATGCCGAGCGTGCGCTCGAAATGTGCCGAATAGGGGGCTTGTAACGTGAAGCGGGCGACAGTCTCGTAGTGCTCCCGAGTGACGACGCCAGCGCCCAGGTCGCTCAAGCGGACCGGCAGGCCAATGCGCGCATAGAGGCCGATCATGTCGCGCATGAAATCGGGGGCTCGACGTTCGAGAAGGAGTTGAACGAGCAGCGCGTACGCGACCTGCAAGCCGTGTGGTGCCCGCGCCGACGTTTCGAGCCGGGACAGGCCACGCGTCATCGAATGAGCGATCGAGAGCCCCGCGCTTTCGAAGCCCAGGCCGCTCATCAGAATGACGGCTTCGACGAGCCGGTCGAATGCCGGAGCAGTGCGGCCGTGCTGGAGCTCGGCCAGCGCCGTCTCCGCGTGGGCCTGGATGATCGAAAAGCACTCGCGCGCGAGCACGTACGCCGAATAGGACGGCCTGGCGCCGAACATGTTTTTGCCGCCGCTGTGCAGGCACTGCTCTGCTTCGAAGTATTTGCTGATCGCGTCACCGATCCCGGCAAGCAGGAAATGCGTCGGCGCCTGGGCGATCAACGTGGTGTCGACCAGCACATACGTGGCGCTGCGCGGCAAGTGCCTGACCGCCGCGAGTTGATGATCGTCGTCGTACACCACATAGTTTTTGGACGTGGGGGAGTCGTTCGATGCAACGGTGGGCACGGTGATCAACGCGCAATGAGCAGCATCGACGAGCGCCTTGCCGGCGTCGAGCGTCTTGCCGCCGCCGATCGCAACAACAACGCCATAGTCGAACGATTGCGCGGCATGCTCGAGCTCGCGGACTTTGCGATCCGTGAGTTCACCGCTGAACGCCAGCCAGCGTACGTCGATTTCGTGCGCGGCGCACGAGGCCGCGATGCGCGAGCCGAACTGCTCTTTCACGAAGCTGTCGCAAAGGACAAGTGCGCGCTCCGAGCAGTCGCGAATGTATTGACCGATATCGTCAAGGAGTCCATCGCCCTGGATGTATCGGCCCGGAGAGCCAAAAATAAGTGCAGTCATGATTTCGGTGACAGGTGGAGAACGTTCGGTACGGGGTCTTGAACAGATACATCACGTCCGATGCGTCAGTGATCGGGATGAAATACGCGCGCCCGCGTCACCGGTCGATCTGCTGGCACGGGCCGCGTGTTCGGGCAGCGAGCTCGCTGAGACGTTGGGCGACAAAGACGCCGGCCTCAGGCCTGCGGATTCACGTTGGGGAGCAGGAATTCGACAAAGTGATCGAGTTGCGACGTAACCATGTGTTCGCCACGGTGAGTGCGAGCGCCACGCGCTTCGGCTTCTGTCAGAAGCCGCGTGACCGCGGGCTGCATGACCACCTCGGCGACGACCATTGCAGGCGTCAGCTTCGACGTGTCGCACGGCAGCGCGTCGTCAGGTTTTAGCCCGAGCGACGTTGCGTTGATCACGATGTCGTGATTGCCCGGCTCGTCGCTGCCGGCTTTTACCTCACAGCTCGGCACCGCCTTTCCGACGAGTGCCGCCAGGTTGTGTGCTTTTTCCGGACTGCGGTTGGCGATCGTCAGCCGTGCAATGCCCGCGCGCGCCAGTGCCAACGAAAGGGCAGTCGCAGCTCCGCCGGCGCCTAGCAGAAGCACGTGCTTGCCCGCGAGCGCGATGCCCTCGCGCAGCATGCCGGCGACAAAACCGGAACCGTCATACATTCGCCCCGTATAACTGCCGCTCGCGTTGCGGCGGACCGCGTTCACGACGCCGAGCAACGATGCGTCGCCTTCGAGCTCGTCGCACAGTTCTGCCGCCGCCTGTTTGTGCGGAATGGTGAGCACGACACCGGCCAGATTGGCGATGTGCCGCAATCCGTCCCACGCCTGCGTCAGATGCTCGGGACGCACGGCCCATGGAACCATGATCGCGTTGATGTTCTTCCTGGCGCAAAGAGCATTGAACAGGGTGGGCGTCCGGACGTGAGCGGCCGGCCACGCCATCAAGACAATTACCTGTGTTTCGCCATTGACCGTGGGCGAGGAGGGTGGAGTGGTCAGCATGCGTGTCTCCGCGTTGTTTGAAGATATATGATGCATCATGTGATGCCGATACGACAAGGTCAATTTGCGGACCGCGATTCATGACGGCCGGAATGCCACGCGTACACAGCGACGGCAGACGCCGGGGCGCGTCGATCATTGCGCCGACAAAATATATGATGCATCATGCGTGAAACGAAGGCGAGATGCCGGATCTTGCCGCGCTCGCCTCGTTCCTTTCAGGTTCCAACAGGAGACTCTATGTCGACAGCATTGCAGGAGAGCGATCAGGCGCTTTCCAGGGAGACGCTCGCGCAGTTGCGCGAGAAGGCGCAATTCGTCCGCCTCGAGACGATTCGTCTGATAGAAATCGCGAAGACGGGACACTACACGTCGGTGTTTTCCGCAGCCGAAATCTTTGCCGCGCTTTACTACGACGTCATGGCGCTGCGTGCCGGCAATCCGCAATGGAAGGATCGCGACCGGTTCACGATGGGCAAGGGGCACGCGGCCGTCGGACTTTTTCCCATTCTTGCGGACTACGGTTTCATCGACCGGGAGACGCTCGATGGCTACACCCGTCTCGGCAATCCGCTCGGCGATCATCCGGACATGACCAAGGTTCCGGGCATCGATTTCAGCTCGGGGTCGATCGGCCACGCGCTGTCGAACGGTGCCGGCATGGCCAAGGCGGCGCAGATGGCAGGCAGCCCCTTCAAGGTTTTCACGTTGCTGGGTGACGGCGAAATGCAGGAAGGGCAGGTATGGGAAGCCGCGCTGTTCGCCGCGCATCACCGCCTCTCGAACCTCATCGCGATTGTCGATCGCAACGGCTATCAACTCGACGGCAAGGTCGACGACGTCATCGGCATCGAATCGCTTGCGGAGAAGTGGCGCGCCTTCGGCTGGGAGACGCATGAAGTAGACGGCCACGATCTGACTGCCCTCGTGCCGCTGCTGCGTCGTGTGAAGGCCGACCCGGTGCGCAGCAAGCCGGTCTGCATCATCGCGAAGACGGTCAAGGGCAAGGGCGTGTCGTACATGGAAACCGAACCCGGCTGGCATCTCGGCTATCTGGCACCCGACGACGCGCAACGGGCGATCGAAGAAATCAAGAGCAAGGTGATCTAAGCATGTCTACTCCGCAAAATCCCGATTCGTGGCAGTACCGCGCGCTCAACGCGCGCAATCCCGGCCTCGACTATCTGTCCGATGCGCTCATCGATCTCGCGCGCGAAGGTCATCCCGTCGTCGCCGGCTCCGCCGATCTCCAGTATTCGAACGGCTTGAACAAGTTCGCCGGCGAATTCCCGGAGCGCTACGTGCAATTCGGCATCTCGGAGCAGAACATGGTTTCCGCCGCCGCCGGCATGGCGACCACGGGCCTCATGCCGTTCGTCGCGACCTTCGCATCGTTTCTCGGCCTGCTGTGCTGCGAGCAGATCCGCATGGATGTCGCGTACTGCAAGCTGCCGGTGCGGCTCGTGGGTCACCATACCGGCATCTCGCTCGGCTTCTACGGTACCTCGCACCATGCAACGGAAGACATCTCGACGATGCGCGCGATTGCGAACCTGACCGTCATTTCGGCCGCCGACGGCGCGCAGCTCGCCGCCGCGATCCGCGCGTCGGTCACGTGGCCCGACCCGATCTACTTCCGCATCGGACGCGGGCGGGACCCGAAAGTCTACGAGGATGGTGTCGAGTTCACGATCGGCAAAGCCATCGTTCATTCGGTCGGACGCGATGTCACCATCATCGGCTGCGGATTGCCGGTCGCCGGTGCACTCGAAGCGGCTGACAATCTGAGGGCGGAAGGAATTTCGGCGGGCGTGATCGACATGCCGACCATCAAGCCGCTCGACCGCGACGCCATTATCGCGGCGGCGCGACAGTCGAAGGTGCTCGTCACGGTCGAGGAGCACAACGTGATAGGCGGGCTGGGCGCGGCGGTGGCCGAGGTCCTGGCCGACGAGGGGCTCGGCGTGCGGCTCGTGCGGCACGGAATCTACGACGAGTACAGCCTGATCGCACCGCCGACGCATCTGTATGCGCACTACGAACTCGACGGCCCCGGGATCACCCGCGTTGCGCGAGCCGCGCTCGCGAAGGCGAGCTGACATGCCAGCCGCCCGCGAAACAGCTCAGCGTCTCGCGGGCGGCACACGGTAATCGAGGTGTTTACGGTACGCGAAGGGTGGCAGCGACGCGCTGGCTCGCGAAGCCATCTCCCGACATCGGATCTCGGGCGCCACCACTTCGCGCTAGTTCTGATAAACGGGAGTAACGATGTTGAATGACGATGGCTGGCGCGGCGCGGAGCTGCGCGATATGGATCTGTTGAGAGACGCGTGCCTGATCGGCAGCGAGTGGGTCGCAGCCGATGACGGCACGACCATTGACGTGTTCAATCCGGCAACCGGCGCGTTGCTTGGCACGGTCCCGCGGATGGGCACGGTCGAGACACGCCGGGCGATCGATGCGGCTGCGCAGGCGCTGCCGCATTGGCGTGCGAAAACGGCAAAGGAGCGCGCCGCGTTGCTGCGCCGATGGTATGAGCTGATGCTCGAACATCGCGACGACCTGGCGAAAATCATGACGCTCGAACAGGGCAAGCCGCTGAACGAGAGCCGCGGCGAAATCGACTACGCGGCGTCGTTTGTCGAGTGGTTCGCCGAAGAGGGCAAACGGGTTTATGGCGACACGATTCCGTCGCCGGCCGGCGACAAGCGAATCGTCGTACTGAAGCAACCCATCGGTGTCTGCGCGGCCATCACGCCATGGAACTTCCCGGCCGCGATGCTCACGCGAAAACTCGCACCGGCGCTGGCCGCCGGCTGTACGATGGTGCTCAAGCCCGCGAGTCAAACCCCGTTCAGCGCGTTGGCGCTGTGCGTGCTCGCCGCACGCGCCGGTATTCCGCACGGCGTGATTTCGTGCGTGACGGGCAAAGCGAATCAGATCGGTGCGGAACTCACGTCGAATCCACTCGTGCGCAAATTGTCGTTTACCGGCTCAACGGAAATCGGCAAGCAACTGCTGGCCCAGTGCGCCGCAACGGTCAAGAAGACGTCGATGGAACTGGGCGGTAACGCACCGTTCATCGTGTTCGACGATGCCGACCTCGATGCGGCAGTGCGCGGTGCGATCGCGTCGAAATATCGCAATGCCGGCCAGACCTGCGTGTGCGCCAACCGCCTGCTCGTGCAGGATGGCATTTACGACCGCTTCGTCGCGCGACTCGCGGAGGCCGTCGGCAAGCTGGTGGTCGGCAACGGCCTGGACGAACGCGTCACGATCGGGCCGCTGATCGATGCCGCTGCCGTTTCGAAGGTCGAAGAGCATGTGCAGGATGCGCTCGCGAAGGGCGCACGCGTCGTGGCCGGCGGCAAGCGCGCCGTGCAGGGTACGAATTTCTTCGAGCCGACTATCCTGGCCGACGCCACGCGCGACATGCGCATCTTTGACGAAGAGACGTTCGGCCCGGTTGCGCCGATCTTCCGGTTCACGACGGAATCGGAAGCCATCACGCTCGCAAACGATACGCCGTTCGGGCTTGCTTCGTATTTTTACGGGCGCGATATCGCGCGGGTGTGGCGTGTCGCGGAGGCGCTTGAATACGGAATGGTCGGCATCAACGACGGTATCGTGTCGACCGAAGTCGCGCCGTTCGGCGGCGTCAAGGAAAGCGGCCTCGGCAGAGAAGGATCGCGTTACGGTCTCGACGACTATCTCGAGATCAAGTACCTGTGCTTCGGCGGCATCGCCTGATCGCCGGACGTGCGGAAAAGGAAATGGCCGCCAAGGGCGGCCATCTTTGGCTGATCGGCTTCGAACGCCGTATCGAATCGGCCTAGAAGCCGGACACATATCCTCCGTCGACGGGCAGCGTCACGCCGGTCACGAAGGCCGCGGCGGGCGACGCGAGAAACACCGCCGCGCCCGCGAGATCCCCTGCTTCGCCCCAGCGACCGAGAGCGGAACGCGACACGATCTTGCGCGACAACTCTTCCGATTCCCAGAATATCCGCGTCATGTCGGTTCGGTGATAACCGGGAGCGATCGCATTCACGCGCACGCCGCGCGGCCCGTATTCATGGGCCAGCGAGCGAGTCAGACCGACCACGCCGGTCTTGCTGGCGCAGTAGGCCGGTACATCGGCGTCGGCGAGGTAGCTGAGCATCGACGCGATATTGACGATCGAGCCGCGCGACTGTTCGAGGAGCGGGCGTGCGGCCTGCGACACGCGCATGACGCTACGCAGGTTGACGTCGAGTACATCGCCGAACACATCGTCCGCGTATTCGTCGCGCGGGCGAGCGACGCCCGCCGCATTGACGAGCACGTCAAGGCGTCCGAGGCTGCCGAAGAATGCGTCGATTTCGCCATGATTGCGCACGTCCAGCGCGGCAAAACGCAGGCCGGTCAGCGACGCCTCGTTGCGTAGCGCGTCGAGCTTCGTTGCGGACGAGCCCGTGGCGATGGTATGCGCGCCGAGTCGGTGGAACGCACGCGCGATGGCAAGCCCGATGCCGCTCGTCGCGCCGGAAACGAGCACGTGCCGTCCTGCAAAAAGGTTGTCGCGAAAACTGTCGGTGTCAAAGCTCATGAAGTGAATCTCCAGTGAAAGCACGCGGCGTGCGGACCAAGGCAGTGCACGCCCTTGCATTGCATGCGGAACAAAGCGAAACGAATCAGTTGCTTGCGCCTTGCGCCCGAATCTCCGAAATCGACCGGACGGGCGGAATCGTGTACTTGTAGAAGAGGTTCGCCGGATTCGGATCGATCTTCTGGTCGACGTTGCCTTGCGTAATGATTGCCGGCGGGAAACCGGAGCCCATGGGCAGATTGTTCGCATCGATGCGCCGCGTGAACGCGTTGTGGATGAATTCGATGGCAGCCACACCGGTCTGCTCGCCGGAGTTTTCGCCGGACACGAGGATGTTGCCCTTCTTGATCTGATCGAGCTCTCCACGGTAACCGCCGGCTGCATCGGCGATGCGTATCTTCCCCTGCTTGCCCATGTTTCGTACGGCGCGCAATGCGCCGAGCCCCATGAAGTCGTTCTCGGAGAGGATGAAATTCAGCTTGCTGCCGTGCGCGGAGAGAATATCTTCCGTTGCTGCGAGGCTGCCTTCCTCGGTCCACTTGCCTACGCCCAGCGCGAGTACGTTGAACTTGATGTCCGGGGCGCTCAGCTTGCCGGTTTTCTTCAAGGTCTGGAACAGTTCGAAGCCGCGCAACATGGCGTCCTCTCGGCTTGCGCTTGTGTTGCGCTCGCGCATGCGCTGATCGACGATGCCCGCGATCAGTCCGTTGATGCGGCTTTCCGACGTCGAGTTTCCGAGCACGCCGATGACGACGGCTGCGTCGATCGGCGTGTCTTTGCCTGCCTCCTTCGCCACGTACCGGCCTACCTCGAAACCGCTTGCATAGGGGTTGCCAAGCAGTGTGGTGAGCACTCGGGCGCTCGCGTCCGGCGTGGTGCCGACGGTGACGACCGGAATGCCGGCATCGACGGCGCGATTGATGCATGCGGACACGCCCAGCGTATCGGTCGGATCGACCACAATGACGTCCATTTTGCGCGTGACGAAGTTGTCGATCTGCGCGCATTGGCGCTGCAGGTCGCCGTCGGCCACCTGCACGTCGATCGAGTAACCGTATTTCGCCGCACTCTGCCGTGCCCCCTTGATGAGCTCGACGAACCACGGATTGCCCAGCGTGATGTCGGTCCAGCCTATTTTTAGCTGGTTCGGATTGGCAGGCTGCTTCGGCCATGCCTTGCGGACCGCCGTTCGATCGGGCAGGGCTGGATCCACCACACCGGACAGTGCCGTGTTCGGCAGCAGCGTGTAGATCTTTGCCTTGGCCTGGCTGTGGACAGGGGCGGTGATGCCGAACGCCAGCACGGCGGCAACGGCGAGTGCTCTGCGAGCAACCTTCATTTCAGTCTCCTGAATAATATTGTTGGATGAAAAAAGGGAAGCGGAAGGGCCGCGTGACGGCCCGGGTGGATGGAGGAGTGGTTTAGCGTTGGCCGATGCGTTGAACCAGCACGGCAAGAACGATGATGGCGCCTTTGATGATCTGTTGCGGATAGACGGGCACGCTCAGGAGATTCATCACATTGCCGATCAGGCCCAGCACGAGCACGCCGATCACCGTGTTGAGAAGCGAGCCTTTCCCACCCGAGAGCAACGCGCCACCGATCACGCACGTCGCGATGCCGTCGAGTTCCAGGCCGATGCCGGTGATCGGCGTGCCAACACCCGTGCGTGCCGTGAAAACGATGCCGGCGACGGCGCTCAGCGCACCGGAAATCACGTAGACGCAGAACTTGTAACCGCGCTCGGAAATACCTGCCAGCCGCACGGCAGTCTCATTGCTGCCCGTGGCGACGACCATGCGTCCAAACGTGGTATAGGTCATCAGGAAGTAGAACAGCAACGCGACGACCACGCCGAGCACGACCGGCCATGGCACGTTGATCCAGGGAACGCTGCCGCTGCCGAATTCATTGAGCAATTCCGCCGCCGGCAGATCGAGCGGCAGCATCGTCGGCTGACCATTCGACATCATGTATGTGATTCCGCGTGCGATGGTCATCATGGCAAGCGTGACGATGAATGGCGCGAGCCCGAAGGCGGTCACCAGTACACCGTTGAACGCCCCGAAAAGCGCACCGAGCATCACGGCCAGCACGACCGCGATAAGGAGCCCGGACGTGCCGCCGAACGGCATCACCGGAACCAGCATGGCTACCAGCAGGCCGCCCGCTGCTGCAATCGACCCTACCGACAGGTCGATGCCGCCCGTATTGATCACGAGTAACATGCCGAGGCTGACGAACAGCAGGGGTGTCAATTGCCGTAGCAGGTTATAGAGGTTTTCCTGGCTCAGAAACGCGGGTGACATGACGCTCGATACGACGAACAGCACGATCAGCATGATCAACGCGTTATGGCGCAACAGACCGCGGAGCAGCGGAACATCGGTGCGCTGCGTTTGCATGATTCCTTCCATTACTTGACTCCCATGGCCAGCGATATCAGCGACTTTTCGTTGATGGCGGGGCCGCTGAGTTCGCCCGCAATACGGCCTGCACGCATGACGAGCACGCGGTCGCACAGGCCGATGATCTCCGGCATGTCGGAGGAGACCACGATGACGGCGACGCCGGTGCGTGCGAGATCGTTGATGACGTGATAGATCTCGATCTTGGCGCCGATATCGACGCCCCGCGTCGGCTCGTCAAGGATCAGTACCCGGCAGCCGTTCGAGAGCCACTTCATCAGCGCGACTTTCTGCTGATTGCCGCCCGAGAGCGTCGATACGTCGACCTCGGTATCGCGCGCCTTCACCCGCAGCTGTTTGATCAGTTCGCGCGTGCGCACGCGCTCGGCACGATGATCGAGAACGCAGCGCAGGCGCGCGAGCGTGTTGCGCGGTGTCATCATCGCGTTTGCGCGGATCGGCATGTTCAGGAGCACGCCTTGCTGTTTGCGGTCCTCGGGCAGCATCCCGATGCCGCTCGCGATGCCGTGGCGGGGCCGCTTCAGCTTTGCGACCGGACGGCCGTCGACCCGTATTTCGCCGCTGCTCCTGCGATCCGCACCGAAGATCGCGCGCATCGTCTCCGTTCGGCCTGCGCCGACGAGGCCGCTGAAGCCCAGCACCTCGCCCGCGCGCACGTGAAACGAGACGTCGCGCACGCGTTCGCCTGCGCAAAGGTCGCGTATTTCCAGCCGCGTATCGCCGATGCACGCGTCGCGCTTCGGAAAGAGATCCTGCAGCTCGCGGCCGACCATCAACTGAACGAGGCGGCTTTCGTCGATGTCGGCAATGCGCACCGTGCTGACGAAGGCGCCGTCCTTGAGCACGGTGGCGCTGTCGCACAGCCGGAAGATTTCTTCCAGCCGGTGCGAGATGTAAATGACGCATACGCCATCGCGCTTGAGCCGCTCGAGCAGGGCGAACAGACGCGTCGTTTCGCGCGCGGTGAGCACGGCCGTCGGTTCGTCGAATACGAGGACACGCGACGTGCGCGAGAGCGCCTTGCAGATCTCGACGATCTGCTGCTCGGCGACCGACAGCGTTGATACGGGCCGCGACACGTCCAACTCACCGAAGCCGAGCGCATCCAGTTGTTCGCGGGCGCGCGCCTTCAGTTTCGACCAGCGGATGATCGACGTTCCCGCGCCGAGGTCGTGCAGAAAAATGTTCTCCGCGACGGACAAATGCTTTGCGAGCGAGAACTCCTGATGAATGACGGAGATTCCGTGCGCCTGCGCGGCGTGCGGGCTGTCGATCGGAAGGTGGCGACCGTCCAGCAGGATCTCGCCTTCGTCAGGCGTGTGCGCACCCGCCAGTATTTTCATGAGCGTCGATTTGCCCGCACCGTTTTCGCCCATCAGCGCGTGCACCTGACCGCCGTGCGCTTCCAGGCTGACGTTGCGTAGTGCCTGGACGCCGCCGAAGTGCTTGCTGATGTTGCGCATGATCAAATGGTTGCTCATCGTCTCCTCTTTAATCCTGTTTGCCTTGGGCGGTGCTCATCACTGCCCCTAAGTGAACGCGTGTCATCTCGCGACGATTTAAGATGGATGATGCATCATATATTCAAGATGGCCTGACTTAGATGGGTATTTCCCCTAGGCGCTGCGAAGCCATACGGACACGGTCGCTGTTGTTCAATTGAGATGCATCATATATCATTGATCGGCGGGCTGTAGCGATGTGCAATGCAGCGATGTGTAGTGCAAAAGAAGTCGCGCCCGTTCAATCGACCAGAAGCAGACACTGGAGACACCCTTGACATACGACTACATCGTGATCGGAGGCGGTTCGGCAGGCAGCGCCGTCACCGGCCGACTGATCGAAGCGGGCGCAAGCGTCCTGTTGCTGGAGGCGGGGCCGCGCGACAGGAATCCGCTCGTGCATATCCCCGCCGGTTTCACGCGACTGCTCTCGACGGATCTGCTGTATCACTACGAAACCGAGCCGCAGACCGGGCTCGACTCCCGGCCGCGCATCGTGCCGCAAGGCCGTGTGCTGGGCGGTGGCAGTTCCGTGAACGCGCTCATCTATATCCGGGGGCAACAGGAGGACTACGACGAATGGGCTCGCCTGGGCAACTCTGGATGGTCTTACGACGAGGTGTTGCCGTATTTCAAGCGCGCGGAGGACAACGAGCGACTCGACGATCGCTATCACGGCGTCGGCGGGCCGCTTGGCGTGTCGGATCTCTCGCAACGCTGCGAATTGTCGACGGCGTTCGTGCGCGCCGCGCAGCAAGCCGGCATTCCTTTCACGCACGATTTCAACGGCGCGCGGCAGAATGGCGTCGGCTTCAATCAGATCACGACACGCGACAAGAGGCGTTGCAGCGCAGCCGTAGCTTATCTGCGCAACGCCGAGGCGAGCGGGCGTTTGACGATCCGTACCGGTGTGCGCGTGGACCGCATCTTGATCGAGGCGGGTCGCGCGATCGGTGTGGAATACGTCAGCAACGGCCAGGTCGTACGCGAGAAGGGCTGTAAGGAGGTGATCCTGTCGGCAGGAGCCGTGCAGTCGCCGCGCCTGCTGTTGCTTTCCGGAATCGGCGCGACGGAGGAACTCGCTCGGCATGGCATCGAGGCCGTGCAGGATCTGCCGGGTGTCGGTGCGAACCTCCAGGACCATATCGAGTTTCCGGCGGTGTCCTACTGTACGGGTAACTACGGTTACTACGGCCAGGACAGCTTCACCAACACGCTGAAGAACGGGCTGCAATATTTGCTGTTCAAGAGCGGACCCGTCACATCGAACGTGACCGAAGCCTGCGCGTTCGTCAACGTCGACGCGCCGCAAGAGCGTCCCAATATCCAGATGCACTTCGTGCCGATCGTGTTTCTCGACCTTGATCAGGATCACGTGAAGTCGGCAGGCGCGACAATCAATCCTTGCGTGCTTCGTCCGCAAAGCCGTGGCGAGATTCGTCTGCGCAGCGCGGATCCGGGCGCCGCGCTGTGGATCGACCCGAAATACTTCCAGCATGCCGAGGATCGACGCGTCGCTGTAGCCGGCCTGAAAAAGGCGCGCGAGATTCTCGCGCAACCGGCTCTGCGCACCTATACGAGCGAGGAGGCGCTGCCGGGCGCGGGCGTCGCAACCGACGCCGCGCTGATGGACTACATTCGCAAGCGCGCGAAAACCGTCTATCACCCGGTCGGCACGTGCAGGATGGGCGTGGACGGGCACGCAGTGGTGGATCCCGAATTGCGCGTGCGCGGCATCGATGGATTGCGCGTGATCGATGCATCGATCATGCCGAATCTCGTGTCGGGCAATACGAACGCCGCTTCCATCATGATCGGCGAGAAGGGCGCGGACTACGTGCTCGGCAAGGCGGCCCTGAGCGGCGCAGCACTTGACGCGGTGGTGTAGCGATGCTGGAAGATAGCGTGACGATCGGCACGAACAACACGACGGACACGATGGGCGCCTGGACCTGGCAGATTGCCGGCGCGCCTTCCGCGCTCGCATGGCGGCGTGCGGCGAGACCGGTGCCGGGCCCCGGAGAAGTGCTCGTGCGCAACCGCGCCGCGGGTCTGAATCCCGTTGACTGGAAATTCATCGAATGGGGCTCGCCGGCATGGCGGCCGGACCACATACCAGGGGTTGACGGGGCGGGAGAGGTGGTCTCGGTAGGCGCGGGCATCCAACAGGAATGGCTCGGCGTGCGCGTGGCTTACCATCAGTCGCTCACGCGCGACGGCAGTTTCGCGGAGTACACCGCAGTGCCGGCGCGCGCACTGTTGCGTTTGCCGCCGGGCCTCGGTTTTGCCGAGGCGGCGGCGTTGCCGTGCCCCATGCTGACGGCGTGGCAAGCCATGCAGAAAGTGCCGCACCGGGCCGGCCTCGAGACACTGGTAACGGGTGCCGGCGGAGCGGTCGGCACGCTGTTGGTCCAGCTCGCAGTACGGGCACGCTGGCGAGTGTCGGTGATGTGCAACTCACGTCATTTCGAGCGCATGGCGCGTCTTGGCGCTTCGACGTGTCTGTTGCCGGACATCGGAAGCAGCGCCTTTTCATCACATCGGCCGTTCGACGTCGTGTTTGACACGGTGAGCGGCCAGCATGCCGCCCGACTTGCGCGTTTCGTCGCCGTGAACGGCCATCTCGTCTGCATCCAGGACCGTCTGGAGACATCCCCGGTCGCGCCGTTTACGACGGCCATCTCGTTGCATGAAGTGGCCCTGAATGCGCTGCACGCACACGGCTCGGCCGCGCATTGGCGCACGCTGGTCGATGCGGGAGAGCGTCTGCTCACTGACGTGCTGTATCGCGCACTGGCGCCGCTGCCGATCGAGCCGATGCCGCTGTCGCGCTTGCCAGAAGCATTGGAATCGTTGAAAGCCCATACCGGGCACGGCCGGCCCGTCGCCGTAGTCGACTGAGCCCGCCGCCGGGTTATCGGCATCGGCACCGTCTGTTGCGGCGATGGAGCGTGATGTATCATGCATGAAAACATTTTTCGTCCCGTTATCAGAATGAAGCCACTCGCCCGTGTCGAAAAGAGCAATCTCTCGTCACGCATCTACGAAGAGATCCGCTCCCGATTAATGAACGGTCAGTACGCGCCTGGCGACCGACTGCGTATCAACGACCTTGCCGAAAAGCTCGGCACGAGCATCACGCCGGTGCGCGAAGCGATTTTCCGCCTGGTCAGTGAACAGGCCCTGGAAATGACTGCGGCAACCTCGATCGTGGTGCCGGTGCTCGACGCCGATACCGTTGCGGAGATTCAGCTCATGCGGCGCCTTCTCGAGGGTGCGGCGGCCGAACAGGCGGCGCAGCGCATTACCCCAAAGGAAATCCGTCATCTGAGCCTGACGCACGACGAGTTCATTGAGGCCGTTGCCGCGAGCCCTTCAGAGGCTGCGGAGCGCAATCGCGACTTCCATTTCGAATTGATGGCGGCAGCCAGGATGCCCACGCTCAGCGCCACCGTGGAAACCATGTGGGTCCGGATGGGGCCGCTGCTGCACACGTTTCATTCGCATCTGCCACGGCGCGAGATATCGAATCGTTCGCACCCTCACTATCGCGTGCTGGCCGCGCTGCGCAAGGGTGATCCAGAAGGGGCATCGCGAGCGATCCAGGAAGATATCGAATGGGGCCAGCGCGTGCTGCTCGAATGGATGGCCGAGCGGGAGCATGGCGAAGTCGCCGCTACGTAAGTAGCCGATCACCCGATCCGATTGCGATGCTACCCACGCGGGTAGCACATGCATGCGGCGGCGCATCGCCGCCGCCTATCCTTACTGCTTCGTCACGCGATGCTGAATCCGCCGTCGATCGGAAGGACGACTCCCGTGATGTAGTCCGCATCGGCCGAGCAAAGGAATTTCACGCCCCTGGCGACATCCGAAGGCTGCCCCCAGCGCCCGAGCGGCAGACGTGCGCGAATCGAACCGCTGCGCTCGGGGTTGTTCAGCGCTCCGGCAGACAGTCGCGTTTCGATCCAGCCGGGCGCCACTGCATTGACGCGCACCCCGCGATCCGCGAACGCAGCGGCGTGCGCGCGCGTCAAGCCAACGAGGCCGGCCTTGCTTGCCGTATAGGCAGGATTGCGGGCCGAGCCGAAAAAACTCCACATCGATGCGATATTGACGACGCAGCCGCGCACCGCGGACAGCTTGTCGAGCGCGACTTCGGTCGTGAGCTGGCAGGCGTTCAGATTGACGTCGACCACTTTTCGAAAGCCCGCTGAATCGAATTCCGCGCGGTCGTGGAGGATGATTCCGGCGGCGTTGACGAGCACGTGAATCTGCGCAAGATCGCCGAATGCGTCGCGAACTTCAGCGGCTGACGTCACGTCGACTCGCCGGAACGCGATCGCCGGATCGAGATCCTCGTCGGCGTCCTTTCCGACGGACACGGGGCGCAGGCCCGCACGCAAGAATTCTTCGGCGATCGCGCGACCGATGCCGGTGCCGCCCCCCGTTACTACAGCAACTTTCGTCATGGACTTTCCTCCTGTGGAAATAAAATATATGATGCATCATATGCTGGTATGCGGATGGGCACAAGCGTCCGGGTCGATCGTGGCAGTGGAGGAGGAAAGCTACGGGCATTTCTCGATGCGATGCAGCAGATGCAGCAGATGCGGTGACGATGACGGCAAGGCTGAATCCCCTTTTTAAATTCAACAATTGGAGACTCGAATGACCAATGCGAAGCGGTTTTACATTGCGGGCAAATGGCAAGCGCCTGAGTCGAGCGCGCAGATCGAAGTGGAAAACCCGGCTGACGAGTCGATTATCGAGACGATTGCCGCTGCTTCCGCGTCGGACGTCGGTCGCGCGGTAGCGGCTGCAAAAGCTGCGTTCGGCGAATTTTCACGGACCACCGTCGAACAGCGGGAGCGATGGCTCGTCAAACTGCTGGCGATCTACAATCGGCGCTACGACGAGATGGCGCGCGTGATCTCGCGCGAGATGGGTGCGCCGATCGATTTCGCTATAGCGGCACAGGCCCGCACCGGGCAAGGGCACATTGAGGCCGGGATCCATGCGCTGCGTACGTTTCGCTTCCAGCACGCAGTCTCCGGCGGGACGGTGGTTCGCGAACCCATTGGCGTGTGCGCATTGATTACGCCGTGGAACTGGCCCATCAACCAGATCGCGTGCAAGGTGGTGCCCGCCCTCGCAACCGGGTGCACGATGGTGCTCAAGCCGAGCGAGGTCACCCCGCTGAGCGCGCTGCTGTGGGCCGAAATGATCGATGAACTCGATTTGCCGCCTGGCGCGTTCAACATGATCAACGGCGACGGTGCGACTGCGGGCGCGGCGCTTGTGGCACACCCTGACATCGACATGATTTCGTTTACGGGTTCGACCCGCGCGGGCAGCGCGATCGGCGCGGTGGGTGCGCAAATGATCAAACGGGTAACCCAGGAACTGGGCGGCAAATCGCCGAACATCATTCTCGAAGGCGCTGATCTGCGCCCGGCCGTGGAGAGAGGCGTGCGTCATTGCATGGCGAATAGCGGACAGTCCTGCAACGCACCGACACGCATGCTCGTGCCCGAGAACGAATACGCGGCGGCTGTCGAAATCGCTCGTGAGGTGACCAACGGCATTCAGGTCGGACGTCCCGAGCAGCACGGCAGCCATATCGGCCCTGTTGCGTCGCACGTTCAGTTCGAAAAGGTCCGTGCGCTCATCCGGGCGGGGATCGATGAGGGCGCCACGCTCGTCGCCGGCGGTCCGGATGCGCCGGCGGGTCTCGAGCGCGGCTACTATGTCAAACCGACGGTGTTCGCGGATGTGCATAGCGATATGCGTATCGCGCGCGAGGAGATCTTCGGCCCCGTTTTGACGATGATCCCGTACCGGAGTCTCGACGAAGCGGTCTCCATCGCGAATGACACGCCGTACGGACTTGCGGCATATCTGCAGGGCGATGCGGAATTGGCACGGTCCGTCGCAAGCGAGCTGCGTGCCGGTATGGTGAGCCTCAACGGCGCCGATCAGTCTTTCGATGCACCGTTTGGCGGCTACAAGCAGTCGGGGAACGGGCGCGAGTGGGGAGCGTTCGGTTTCGAGGATTACCTGGAAACGAAGGTCATTAACGCGGCCGGATGACATGAATGCCGAGTCTATGCTCGTGAACGTGTGAGGACCAGATTCAATCAGCCTGGCTCCATCGAGATTCGTGGAACGCTTGAACGATATCGATGATGCCAGGCATCCGCATGCGGAGATGCCCGCGCATATCCGGACAGTCAGATCGATGATTCCAGCTGGATTTGAGCAGCTCTAGAATGGGTCCGGAAAGCTCAAGCGGCAGCAGCCCCATCTTAGTGACCAAAAGACGCCGTGCTTCACCTTTTTCGAATGCGTGACGCCGCCCAGAGCTCTCACTGGTTCCCCCTTCACTTTGCACTGGACGACCGCAATCGGAGCTTCCCGCTCATCCTTGTATAGGGTGGCAGTTGATACTGCCAACTGACGCTTCCGAGCACGCAGATAGGCTAGCACCCGAAGAAAGGCAAACACCGTTGCCGGGGCCGATGCAAAGTAGAACGAATGACAGTGTCGGCCTATGACATGCCGGGTGCCAAGAGTGACAGGGGGCCGTTGTTGTCTCACACCTGCCGTTACGCTGTAATCGGCTTGTGCATAGGCAACGGTTCGATCTGCGGTGGTCGTGCGGTGCAGAACGGCGACCGGTTGAATCCAGCGTCGTTCAGAGTCGTTCGCGTCGCCCCAGAACCGCCATTCGCGGACGCGTGGCAATCCTGACGCCGGGATGAACGCGCCAGCGAGATAGAGGAACCTTATCACTGTGCTCCGATTGCCCGCTCAAACTCGGGTGTCGCACGAGGCGCAACCGGGAATGCCGGCGCTCGAGGGAATTGACACTGGTCTTCGCGGCGCCGCGGCCAGTGACAATTTTTATTCGCGACGTGCAACCTCATGAATTTCCGAGGGTTTTGCATCGTTCGGTCAACGATGACCGGCGAAGGTGACATCTTTACTTCGCAAACGATGACAAGTCAATCCGTCACTCCTTTCATCGGACCCCATAAAAAAGGTCTTGACCATCTATCTACGAGTAGATAAAGTTCGATCCATGGAAACGCAATCGACCGTCCGCGAACAGATTCTCGACCACGCGGTCACGCTGATGATGCTGCGCGGCTACAACGGCTTCAGCTATCGAGACCTGTCCGATCTGGTAGGCGTGAAGACGTCGAGCATCCACTACTACTTCCCGTCGAAAGACGATCTCGTGCTGGAAGCGGTGGCGGCGTATAGCGACGAAGTGCTTGCGGCGATGCGCGCGATCGATCCGACGTTGCCGGCCGACGTCAAGCTCAGCCTCTACACGAAGCTGTTCGGCAGAACGCTCGGCGATGGCAACCAGATCTGTCTGTGCGGCATGCTCGCGGCGGACATCGAATCGTTGCCGGAGAGCGTGCGGCAGGCGGTTCAGGCCTTCTTCAAGGCCAACGAGAACTGGCTCGCCGAGTTGCTGGCGCAGGGCGCGAAGGAACGCACGCTGCAGTTCAGCGGCAAGCCGGAAACGGCGGCGCGCACGTTGTACGCGGCGTTTCAGGGCAGCGTGCTGGCCAGCCGGCTGTTTCATACGCGGGCGCGTCTCGAGGATGTCGAGGCCGTCTGGAAAGCCCGGTCCTGACGGACGGGGCGGGTAGCCAGGCGGTTCGCCGCCTTTTGTCGGGGTTTGTTATCTATCTTGTAGTAGATAGATAGGCGGGCGGATGAATTCGATCATTCGCATTTTTTTGGGGATATCTGTCTATCTATGAGTAGATAAGCAAGCGCGATGCCGGCGGCCAAGCCGTCGACGCGCGATCCTGGGTTGGAAGGCTGTTTCACTCACTCATCATTAAAAAGGAGTCTGTCATGTCGATCGAAAAAGTTCTGTACCGCGCTCATGCAAAAGCCACCGGCGGCCGTGACGGCCGTGCCACGGTGCCCGAAAGCGGTCTCGACCTGAAGTTGACTACGCCGCGCGAACTCGGCGGCGCGGGCGGCGCCGGCGCGAACCCCGAACAACTTTTCGCGGCCGGCTACAGCGCGTGCTTCATCGGTGCGATGAAGTTCGTCGCGGCCCGCGACAAGATCGCGATCCCCGCGGATGCCGCGATCGAAGGCAGCGTCGGCATTGGCGCGATCCCGAACGGCTTCGGCATCGAAGTCGAGCTGAAGATCTCGCTGCCGGGCCTCGACCGTGAAACCGCGCAAACGCTGATCGATCGCGCGCACATCGTCTGCCCGTACTCGAACGCGACGCGCGGCAACATCGACGTCACGCTGACGCTCGTCTGATCGCACGTACTGCGAACTAATCCGTCGCCATTCATTGCATTCACCGGTTGAACCAAGGAGTCTCATCATGAAGATCGTCAAGCCGCTGCTGATCGCCGCTGCCGTTGGGGCCGCGGTATTCACCGCCCCCGCCGCCTTTGCCGCCGGCACCGACGGCGTCCGCCCCGATACCGCGACCAGCGGGTTCCTCGCCGTGCTGAACGACCAGAAGGGGCCGGGCCTCGAAACGCTGAGTCCCGCGAAGGCGCGTCAGGTGCTGGTCGATGCCCAGCGCGGCGCAAAGGTCGACCTGTCCGGCATCGACGTATCGAACCGCACGATCGAGCAGGACGGCCTGTCGGTGCCGATCACGATCGTGCGCCCCCAGGGCGCGGCGGGCACGCCGCCGGTGTTCATGTTTTTCCACGGGGGCGGCTGGATTCTCGGCGACTTCCAGACGCATGAGCGCCTGGTGCGCGATCTGGTGGTGCAATCGGGCGCCGTCGCGGTGTTCGTGAACTACACGCCGTCGCCGGAAGCGCATTACCCGGTCGCGATCAACCAGGCGTATGCGGCGACGAAGTGGGTCGCCGCGCACGGCGCGGAAATCGGTGTCGACGGCAGCCGCCTCGCGGTGGTCGGCAATAGCGTCGGCGGGAACATGGCGGCTGTCGTGGCGCTGATGGCGAAGGACAAGGGCGGCCCGGCGATCCGCTTCCAGGGCCTGTTGTGGCCCGTGACGGACCACGACTTCAATACCGGTTCGTACAACGCGTATCAGCAGGGGCACTTCCTGACCCGGCCGATGATGAAGTGGTTCTGGGACGCCTATACGAAGAACGAAGCGCAACGCAACGAGATCTACGCGTCACCGCTGCGTGCGAGCACCACGCAGTTGAAGGGATTGCCGCCCGCGCTGATCCAGGTCGCGCAGTTCGACGTGCTGCGCGGCGAAGGCGAAGCGTACGGCCGCAAGCTCGACGCAGCCGGCGTCGATGCGACGACCACGCGATATGACGGCACGATTCACGATTTCGGTTTGCTGAACGCACTGGCCGAGGATGCGCCGACCAAGGCGGCGATGAAGGCGATGGCCAACGAAATCGCGACGCGGCTGAAGTAGGGCTGCGGGCGGCATTCGAACGGGTTCGAATGCGAACGGCGAAGCGGCGGGCTTGGGTCCGCCGCTTCCGCATGGGGAGCGGGGCGACAGGTGCGTCGAAATGCGACACCGGCGGCCGGATCGCAGCGGCCCGATCCCGATTCCGATCGCGTGATGGCCGGCGGTGCCTGCCGCGCCCATTGTTGGCACGATCCCGCGTATCGTCCACACCGGCGTCGCATGCCGCCGGCCCATCGGCTGCGCGGTAACGCGGCCACGTTCGGGAGAAGCGGTTCATGCTGCAGGCGTTCGCGGTCTTGCTGACCTTCCAGTGTCTCGGAGAAGGGGTGTCCTACCTGTTCGGCCTGCCGTCGTCCGCGGATGTTTCGGTCGATGATGCCGGCGGAGATCACACGGAAGGGAATCGGCGACGAGGGGGCTATTGCGGGACTGTGAGGCGCTGCTCCAACCACTCTATAAGCGTAGGCTGCCGAAAAGGCTGCGTCGTGATCTGCTGTGACGCCCGCCTACCGCAGTGGCTAGAGTGTTGATTTTCACGGAGCCTTAACCGACCCGGGTTCGCCCGTTGGGCTATCCGACGGAGAATTCTCTGAACCCGTGCTGTAACGAATTCGAGAAGAGAGCGGCGATCTGCAGAGGGGGTATGTTCGCGTAGAGCCGATGTACTCCAAAGAACATAGCACTCGAGCGTAACCTCATGAGGTTGCGCGGGGCGCGCATCTACCACTCAATGACGACCGGCGAAGTGACAACTTCACGTTGCAAATGGTGACGACTTCATTCTGGTCTAAGGAATCCAATGCTGCTGTTCCGCGCCACACCGGCGGCATAAGCGGGCGGACACGTAGTACGGCGTCGGGTCCGTGCGTTCAGTCCGCCACGCGGGGCGCGGCTACATCGCCGCACTGTAAAGATGATGTGCGTCGGTGAGTGCATCCGCGACGAGTTCCAGGCCGTCCCGGCACTGCTCCCGATCCTGCGGCCCACCTAGGCAAATGCGGATCGCCGCCGGCGGGTCGCCGTCCGTCGAAAACGCCGCGCTTGCCACGGCGGCGACGCTTCGACTCCGCAGATGCTGCGCCAGATCCGGTGCGGTCCATTGGCATTCGCGCGGAATCGGCAACCAGAGATGGAACCCGTCGGGGTGGGCATCCAACGGCCATGCGCCGAGAATCCGGCCCGCGATCGCCTGCCGTACATGCGCCTCCGATCGAATCGCGGCCAGCATTTCGCTCGCGGTGCCGTCGTTGATCCATTGGGTCGACAGCAGCATCGTGAACGGGCTCGGCATCACGGTCGTGGCGCGCAACGCGCCGGCGATGCGCTGTGCTTCCCGCACCGTCGGCGCCAGCAGGTACGCGATTCGCAGCCCGGCGCCGAGGTTCTTCGACATGCCGGTCACGTAGTAGGTCAGCTCGGGCGCCAGCAACGCCAGTGGCGGCGGCGCGCTTTGCGGCAGCATCGCGTAGGCGTCGTCCTCGATGATGGGCACGTTGTAGCGCAGCGCGACATCGGCCAGGGCTTCGCGGCGCCTGAACGGTATCGTGAGCGTGGTCGGGTTCTGCAGGGTGGGGTTGCAGTACAGCGCGGCAGGCCGTCCGCTTTTGCAGAGCGATTCGAATGCGTGCGGCAACGGACCGTCGTCGTCCCGTGGCAGGGGCTGCAACTGCACGCCCAGTTGCGAGGCGATTGCCTTGATGCCGGGGTAAGCGAGCGAATCGAGGCAGATCGCATCGCCGCGGCGCGCAAGCGTCGAGACGAGCGCGACGAGTGCGCTGTGGATGCCCGGGCCGAGCACGGTATCGCTACTGCAGCCGGGCAGGCGATTGGCCAGCCACGTGCGGCCGGCGGCGCGATCCGCCGGGGTGCCGCCGAAATCCTGATATCGCATGAGCTGGTACGGATCGGCGCCATCGAACAATGCCGCTGCCGATTGTTGCAGCCGCCTGGCCATCACGGGCGGCTCGGGCGGCATGTTCATCGACATTTCGATGCTGCTGCCGCCCGACAGCGGAATCGTTCGCGTCGGGCCGCGCACGAATGTGCCGCTTCCCGCGCGCGTATCGAGCAGGCCGCGCCGGCGAGCTTCCGCATAGGCGCGGGCCACCGTCGTGTAGTTGAGGTTCAGCGCACTGGCGAGATCGCGCAGCCCGGGCAGGCGCTCGCGTGGTTTCAGACGGCCCGCGGCGAGATCTTCCTCGATGAGGTCGGGGATCAGCAGGTACGCTGGTTTCCTGCTGTCCAATAGCCGCTTCGACCAATGATGGACTGCGTAATCCATACCTGTTTCCATTTGATGATTCATCAAAACGTTAGCATCACGAATTAATAGAAAAATATAGATATCGCCGTTTTGCAGCCGGTTGATTGCATTGATCGCATTGTGTATCGGATTGATGCATCGATGCACGTTCGATGCGCACGAACCCCTTCCTGCTGCATCAGTCCGGTGCGCGGCGCTGGACGGTCGTTTTCCGTCCGGTCCCGATCCGGTCACGCAAGGATTGGGCCGACAGCATCGGCGTTTATCGATTGAATGATTGGAGAGTGATTGCATCGGATCGGGCCCGGTTGGCATATGCGTTGCGTTAATGAGCTCGCCCGGATCCGAAAGCGTTCGGGAACATCACTCAACTCATTTTCAAACGGAGCGTGCTATGCCCGCAGTCAATCAGCCTCTGCACAAGAAAGGAGATTTCCTCGTCGATTACGAGGAAAAAGTATTCGAAGACGTCAAGGCGGAACCGGGCGAGAAGGCGCTCGTGACATTCCACACGGTTGCGTTCGAAGGATCGATCGGCTTCGTGAACCTGCTGCAGGCGACGCGCCTGCAACGCAAGGGCTTCGAGACGTCGGTGCTGCTCTACGGCCCTGGTGTGACGCTCGGCAATCAGCACGTTGCCATTAGGCAGCAGCGTCGCGGTGTGCCCTGATCTCGCAGTATTCATGTTTTCCACGGGTGACCATGTGCCCGTAGCAGGGTCGTACAGTTCCGTCGATGCTTCAAACACCAACAGGCTCGTACGGCCTCCCGCCACCAGCACCATGCCGCTGGTCAGTCTCGTAGCTGTGTGTCCAAGCCGTGCGGCGGTCATGCCGCCCGTAGCCGACCATGTGCCGGTACCCGGGTTGTACAATTCTGCTGAACGCCCGTCGCCCACAAGCGTCCCTCCGGCCGCCAATACGTTACCGTCGGGTAGCGTCGTCGACGTGAAGCCGACGCGCTGCGTGAGCATGCTGCCCGTGACCGACCACGTGCCGGTCGCCGGGTCGTACAGTTCTGCCGAAGATTGGGCGCGGCCGTTTCCGCCGCCCGCGACCAGTACTTTTCCATTCGGCAGCAGTGTTGCGGTGTGGCGGTATCGCTGCGTCGTCATGCTACTGGTAACCGACCATGCACCGGTGTTCGGATCGTACAGTTCCGCTGAAGCTTTGCCGTTGATGCTGTCGACGCCCCCTGTGACGAGCAGCTTGCCGTCCTGCAGCAACGTCTCGGTTTGCTCCGCCCGCGCCACATCCATGCTGTCGGTGGGCGAAAATTCCCCGACGGGTATGACAGTGATGCTCACGATGGTCGAGACCGATCCGAAGCGGTTTGTTCCCGTCACAGTGTAGGGCGCTTTCGCGGACAGCTCTGTCGCCGCGCCTGCAATTTCGCCGGTCGCCGAATTCAGGCTCAGTCCTTGCGGAAGCGGGGGCGTCACGCTGTATTGCGTGATCTCGCCACCCGTACTGCCGGGCACGTTGGCCGCGATCGGTTGAGCGAGCAGATACGCCGGATCCGGATCGCTGTAGCTTAGACTCGCTGGCGGAGCCGGGGTAGAACGCACCTCCACGATCAAACTGGTCGTCACGCTGCCCGCGCTATTGGCGCCAGTCACGGTGTACACCGTCGCGGCTGTGATCGCGGACGGCGTGCCGGTGATTACGCCACTCGCCGGATCGAGGCTCAAGCCGGCCGGCAATGGTTTGTCCACGCTGCAGTTCGTGACTTCGCCGCCGGTGGTAAGCGGCCGGTTCGGAACGATTGCGACGCCTGTCGAATAGACGGGCGCGGTGTCGTGATAGCGGAGCGTTTCCGGTGCAATCGCGTTACGCCGGACCTCGATTTGCACGCGGGCCGCGGTGCGACCGGCCTTATTTTCGCCGGTGATCGAATAGAGCGCTGCACCGGCAGTCGCAACGGGCGTGCCGGAGATCATGCCTGTAGTCCGGTCGAGACTCAAACCGGCAGGCAACGCGGGCGCTACGCTGTAGTGCGAAATCGTGCCTTCGCTGTTGCGCGGCGTATTGGGCTCGATCGACTGACCCACGGGATATACCACGGAGCTGAAACTGTAGATGAGGCCCGCCGGCGCGACTGCGCTGGCGTCACTCTCGATGTGCTCCCGCCGCACCCTGCCAGCGCGGCGCCGAGCAGCCACGCAATCGTCAATGCGGCCCACGCGCGCTTGTGATCGATCACGTTAGAAGTCAGGCTTGCCAAGGTGCGCCACATAATTCCCCAGGTTTTTTTGCTCCCGCTCAGGCGGCGGCAGAGTTGGTATTTTCAGAAATGTGAATAGACGTCGCATGCGCTGATAGGCCGTGGCATTACCACGCATGAAACTGAAGTGCTCGACGTCGTCGTGCTCGGACGGATTTGCTCCGCGACCCTGATGGCACGTCATTAAAATTCTAAATTACGCTGCAAGGACCGGTCCCAACTCCATCAAAATCAACCTGTTCTCAAATACATCGAAAACCGTGATTGATACATTCGCACATATCCGAAGTCAACGATTGATCAGGGAAGTGAAATGAACAAGACGTATCGAAATGAGTGGAATCTGGTGACCAGAATCTTGAGCGCAGCAGCGGAAATGGCAACGGCTACGGGAAAGAAGTCACGTAGAGTCGGGGCGATCTTCGCGCTAGCCGCGAGTGCGAGTTTGCCGATGACGATTGGCGTGCCGACGGCATTTGCACAGGTGGTCGGTAACGGCGGCTTGCAATTGTGAAGGCGACGCTGGCTATCGATCTGGAGCAGCGTTTGCTGTCGGCCCTTCAGTACGATGACGCAACATCCTCAAACAACGCTCGGCGGGATCAGCGCCACGGTGATCGCGAACCTCGCGGAAGGCACAATCGCGGCCGGCAGCAAGGGGGCGGTAAACGGTGGCCGGCTCTACGCGCAGCAGCAGCAATTCGGCGATATGGCCGAGCGCGTGACGGTTCTCGAAATGAGCAGTACGAGCGGCAGTATGCCGAGCGCCCCGTCTCCGGGGATGGGCCCGAGGTCGGCGAGTACGTGAAAGATCGTCTCGCCGGCGTCGGCCGTTTGCAACCGACTGGCACCGATCACGGAATATCATGGCCAATCGACCTATGGATTTCGAATCGCCATTACCAGAATCCAGCCAAGCCCGGGGAACCGCGGTCGGAGACCGATAGTGCTCTGTGAGGGCCAACCCGTTGCACGGCTGCCGTCAGCATCTGCCGAATGGCAGTGAAACCAGCGTACTACAACATGAGCAATCGCTCCGCATTGGTGCGGCCGATCTTGGTTCGATCGTTCTCGCTGATCAGCGCACGATCGAACCATTCGCTGGCGGTCGCCATGCTCTCATAGGGATAATCCGCCGAGAACAGCACCCGATCGACGCCGATCTCGCTGATCGTGTTCAGCAAGCCTTTCGTATGAAAGTGGCCGCTCGTGGTAACGTAGAAGTTCTTGCCGAAGTACTCGCTCACCGGACGCTGCGCATGGCCAAGACCCACTCCGTCACGCTGCATGTACAGACGATGCTCGAGTCGCGGCAGCATCAGCGGCAGACCTTCGCCAAGGTGGCCCAGGATCACGGTCAAGTTCGGATAGCGATCGAACAGCCCGCTCAACATCAGCCGAATCGCATGCGTCGCCGTTTCGTGCGCGAACCCCCACGCCGAGCCAACGAGCGACGCGTACCCCTCATAGATGCGCCGCTGATGCGGCAGCGGTTCGCGCGGATGCAGATAGACCGGCACGTCGAGTTTCGCGACGCGCTCCCAGAACTCCCAGACTGGCGCTTCGTCCAGATACTGCGCAGTGTCGGCGTTGCCGATATTCGTATAGCCGTTCACCAGTGCGCCTTTCATTCCGAGTGTCTTCACCGCGCGCTCGAGTTCGTCCGCTGCGTCGCGCGGCGATTGCAGCGCGACCGTCGCGAATGCGTGCAGACGACCGGGATGGCGCGACATGAAATGCTCGGCGATCTCGTCATTCGTGCGCCGGGCGAAATCGATCGCCTGCGCGCGATCGAGAATGGATTGCGCTCCCGGCGACGTGAGAGACAGGACGGCCGCGTCGATGCCGCAACGGTCCATCTCGGCGATGCGCCGATCAGCATCAAGCAGCCGGGCATCGACGTCTTCCATATACGCCTTGCCGTTGCGATCGGCTTCGCCCGAGGCGTCCCACAGCGCGTTGTTGCGTTCTGTCGTCAGGTGTTCCTCAAGAACGATCTTGCCTTTCATTGCGATGCTCCCGTGCTCAGTGTGATGTGCTTGAATTCCATGAAATCATCGATGGCCGCAGCACCGTTGAGTCGGCCGAGACCCGACTGCCGATAACCGCCTTCCTCGAATTCGTCGTAGACCTTCGCCCAATCGTTGATCCAGACCGTGCCGGCCTGCAATGCGCGAGCGACGCGCATCGAACGCTGCACGTCGCGCGTCCATACCGCGGCGGCGAGGCCGTATTCGCTGTCATTGGCCAGTGCGATCGCCTCTTCTTCCGTATCGAACATCTGCAGCGTCATCACCGGGCCGAACGTCTCCTTCTGTACGATGTCGAGCTTCGAATCGGCAACCTCGAGCAGCGTCGGACGATAGAACGCACCGCCGGCAAGCTCTTCGTCGGTCGCAGGGCCGCCGCGAAGCAGCACTTTCGCGCCCGCCGCGATCGCTTGTTCGACAGCCTGGTCGACACGCGCAACATTGGCTCGATCGATCAACGGCCCCATGTCGCTGCGCGGATCCGCCGCAGGCCCGACACGCACCGCGGCAAGGCGCGCGGCGAGACGCGTGCGTACCGCGTCCGCCACGTTACGCTGCACGAGCAGGCGCGACCCCGTCATACAGAATTGCCCTGCGAACACCGTGAGCGACTTCTCGAAGACAGGCAACGCACCGTCCAGGTCGACGTCGTCGAACACGACGTGCGGCGTCTTGCCGCCGAGTTCCAGGCCGAAGCGCTTCAGGCGCCGCGCGCCGGCGGCCGAGATCGCGCGGCCCGTTGCGGTCGATCCCGTGAAACTGATGACGGGCACGTCGGGAGACGCGACGAGATATTTCGCGCCGTCCGAGCCCGATTCGCTGAACATGTTGATGACGCCACGCGGCAGCGACGGCGCCTCCGATATCACCTTCGCGACGAGCGCGTTGATTTGTGCCGTCTGTCCCGGCATCTTCACGACAGCGGTCGCACCGGCCGCAAGTGCGGGCGCGAGAGAACGCACCATCAGCACGACGGGCGAGTTCCACGGCACGATGATGCCGGCGACGCCCATCGGCTCGCGCAGCACGAGCGATACGACATCCGGACGCGGCGTGCCGCCGTGCGCGCGCTCCGCGCGTGCGAGTGCCGCGTAGTAGCGCAGCTTCGACGGCACCATCTCGACTTCGAAACGAGCTTCTGGTTTGATCTTGCCGTTTTCGAGTGAAAGCAGGTCGACCAACGCATCGGTGTGCCGTTCGAATGCAAGGGCAAGTTCCTCCAGCACTTTCGCGCGCAATCCCGCATCGCGCTTCCAGGACGTGCGATCGAACTCGCGTAACGCCGCAGCGACGGCAGCACGCGCTTCAGCTTCGCCGCCGTCGGCGTAGCGGCCGATTACGGCACCCGTAGCCGGGTCGAACGAATCGCGATGAGCGGGTGAATCGACCCATTCGCCATCGATCCAGTGCAATGCATGAGTGGTGGAAACCATGTGTTCTCCGATTCGAATCAAACGTATCGACGTGCGATATGCTCGGCCGTCGCGATCGTCGTGATGTTGGTGGCTACCGAAATTGCGTCTGGAAAGATCGATGCATCGACGACGCGCAGGTTTCGCACGCCATGCACGCGAGCGTCGAGATCGACCACGGCGTGCGGATCGTCCGCGAGGCCCATCGGCGCGGTCGAAGTCGGGTGATGGTACGTGTCAACAGTCGACTTGACCGAGGCGAGAATCTGCTCATCCGTCGCCGCGCCAGGGCCCGGATTCAGTTCCGTGTGCACCAGACCCGACAGCGGCGCGGTACTGCCGATGCGCCGCGCCAGCTTGATACCCTCGAGCAGCCGCGCACGATCCTGCTCGTGAGCGAGGAAGTTCAGATCGATGATGGGTGCCTCGTCGGGCTTGCGGCTCGCGAGCTTCACGCTGCCGACCGACAACGGGCGGGTCAGCGCGACCGCGAGCACGAACCCCACTTTGGTCGGGCTTTGATCGTGCGGAAACAGGTGGGTCGCCGTGATATGCAAATCGAGGTCGCCGGGTTGCGCGGACGAGCTGTGCGTCCACAGGAACGCACCGATCACGGGTGACTGATCGCCAATCTCGTCGGGACGCGCGGCATACGCGTTGTAGTAGAACGGGTGGTCTTTCAGGCGTTGCCCGACCGGTAGATTCGCCACCTCCGGGATCGACAACGCATGCAGATCCGCTCCCGGCCCGATGCCCGAGCGCAACAGGATCGCGGCGCTGCCGTAGCTGCCCGCGCACAGGATCACTTCGTTCGCGTGGATTTCCTCGCCATTCGCGAGCCGTACGCCAATGGCGCGGTCCCGATCGAACAACACACAATCGACCAGCGCGCCGCCGCGGATCTGCAGGTTCTTTCGGGATCGCACGTCGTTGGTCAGATAGGCAATCCCCGTGTTGACCCGCACGCCATTGACGATGTTCATCGAATACGGGCCGACGCCGTTTGCGTCGGGCCCGTCGAAATCCTCGATCACACGGTAGCCGTTTGCAACCGTCGCATCGACGAACGCACGCTGCATCGGCGTAATGTCCTCGCGAGTCAGCTGTCGCACCGGCAGCGGGCCGGCGTGGCCGTGCAACGCCGCACTGCCGCTGTCGCGGCTCTCCAGTCGCTTGAACGACGGCAGCATGTCCGCATACGACCAGCCGGGCAGATTCCAGTTCTTTAGATCCTGCTCGCGCGCTCGGATCGCCACCGCGCCGTTGATCGCGGAACTGCCCCCGAGCACCTTGCCGCGCAACGCCCGGATCGGATGATCGATGTAGCCTGTCTGCGTGCGGTAGCCCCATTCATGGCCGGCGTCGCCGCCGACGATGTCGCTGCTCGCGATGACGTGCGGGTAATCCCATGCGGCGTAATTGTGGCCGGCCTCGAGCAGCAATACGTTGCGGCCGGTCTTTTCGCTCAGGCGCGCGGCCATCACGGCGCCCGCCGAGCCGCCGCCGACGATCAGCACGTCGATCGTGCGCCTGCCGATGCCGGCTTGCCGTCGGGGCGACTCGGCGGGCGCATCTGGCTCCGCGCTCGCTTCTCCGCCGAGCAGAGAGCCGACGGCGAGCACCGCCGAATGCGCGAGGGTCTGCGCGAGCATCGTGCGGCGCGCCGGGTGTTGCAGGGTATCGTCGTTCATGATCGTAGGTTACGTGGTGAGCATTCGAGCAGATTACGAATCGCGGCCACGCGCGCATAGGCGGCGGCCGGCGAACCCAGCGTTCGGTTTTTCAGAACGCCGCGTGCGGCTGCGCCCCCGTGCCGTGCGTGCGGCACACGCGAATCGTCGCTACAGGTGGCCGTCGCGCGGCAGGATGCCGCGTTCGATGAGCGCGGCGTCCCAACTCGCCGGCTGCCCGATCTTGTCGGTCAGAAACTCGATCAGCGCCTGAATCCTGGGCGGCGTTCGAATCGCTTTCCTGTAGAGCGCGGAGATCTGCCCGCCCGACGGCATGTATCCGGACAGCACCGGTACGAGTTCGCCCGCGAGTAGCGCATCGGCTGCGAGGAAGGTGGGGAGGATCGCGAGGCCGAGGCCGGCCAGCGTGCCCGCGAGCAATTGATATCCTGAGTCGGTCCGCATGCGGATGCGGATCCTGAACGACTGCTGCGCGCCGTCGAGCGGCAGGCTCCACATCCCGTTGGGCTCGCGGTTCAGATAGATCAGCCCGTCATGCTGCAACAGGTCGCCGGGATGCGCGGGCACGCCGCGCCGCGCGAGATACGCCGGACTAGCGCAGATCACATGGTGATTGGTGGTAAGCGTACGTGCGACAAGATTGGAATCGGCCAGCTTGCCGATGCGTATCGCAACGTCGAAATGGCCGTTCTGCAAATTGGACAGACGATCTTCCGCCTCGATGTCCACGCAAAGCGCCGGATAATTTTCCGAAAACCGCGCCATCAGCGGCGCAAGACGATGCGTAACGAACGTGGACGGCACCGCGAGCTTCAACGTGCCGTGGAGGCTCGCGTCGGCGTCGCGCACGGCTTCTTCGATTCGTTCGAGTTCCTGAAGGAGCTCCTTCGATTGCTCGAAGAATCCGCGTCCGGGTTCGGTCAGCTGTAGCTGGCGGCCGCGTCTGAGCAACGTACAGCCGAGCCGCTTCTCGAGCTGCTGGATGCGCTGGCTGATGATCGACTTGGTCGTGCCGATGCGGCGCGCGGCTTCGGAGAAGCTGCCTGATTCGACCACGGCCACGAACGTGCTCATGTCGGAGAATTTATTCATGTTCCAGACCAAAAGCATGCGATCGGCCGGTGCTTGTTCCGCACGGCCAATCGCGCACCGAGCATGGACGAACTCATGTCGGCCATTGCTCGAACAGGCCGGTCACCGACGTCAGGCAAAGCGCTCGCGCAGAAACCGGATGCCTTCGTCCAACGCGCGCTCGCCCAGCGAATGGTTCGCCTTGTCCTTGAAGAACTGGATGAAACCGTGCGCCTGCCCTTCGTAGACCGTGACGGATGCAGGCGTGCCCGCGCTGTTCAGGCGATCGGAATACGCAACGTTTTCGTCGCGCAGCGGATCGCGTTCGCCGACCTGGACCAGCGCGTGCGGCAGACCCGCGTGATTTCCCTCGAGCGGCGAAAGCAGCGGCACATACGGGCTGGTTCCTGTCGGCACGTAGCTCGCGATCACGTTGCGCATCAGTTCCCGGGTCGGAAAATTCGCAGGCCCCAGCTCGGCCCACGACGGCGTATCCGTCCTCAGGCTCACCGACGGATACATCAACCACTGCCCGATCAGTATCGGTCCGCGGCGATCGCGCGCAAGCATCGCGGCCGCCGCGGACAGGGTCGCGCCGGCGCTGTCGCCGCAAATGGCGATCCGCCGCGGATCGCCGCCGAACTCGGTCACGTTGCCTGCGGCCCATTGCAGCACGGCGTATACGTCCTCGAGGCCAGCCGGAAACGGGTATTCGGGGGCCAGCCGATAGTCGACGGAAATGACCAGCGCAGGCGTGCGGACGGCGATCGCCCGCACAAGCACGTCGTGCGTGTCGAGGTCGCCGGACACGAATCCGCCGCCGTGTACGAACAGGACGGTCGGAAGCATCGCCTCGGCTTGCGGGCCGCCTGGATGGTAGATGCGCACGGGAATCTTCCGTGCGGAATCCGGGGCGGGCACGTCGACCGCGAGCACACGATCGACCTCGTCGGGCTTACCGGCCGACGGAATCATCGCGCGATACGACGTGCGCATCTCGTTCGCGAACGCGGCAAGGTTATCGGCGACGCGTACCGGCGCGCCCGCGCTCGGCTCGATGACGTGATGAGCAGCGAACGAAGCGAGGCGCAATTTTTTGAACAGGTTCCACGGGAACATGCATTCACTCCTGGTAGTGCGGATTCGATGGCGCGCGAGCATCGTAACGGACAGTCTTTCCCGACTTCGCATCAACGATGCATCGCGCTGATCCGTCGTTCAGGCGAACGACAGCACGTCGGATACTGGCTTGCGCGGCTTCTGCGGCCAGTTTCCGGAGGACGGATAGCCGACCGTGACAAGCATGACCGGAACGTCCGTCGGTGCGAGACCGAAAGCATCGGCGACGCCCTGCGGGTTGAACCCGATCATTGGGCCGGACGCGAGACCCATGCCCTGAGAAGCCAGCATCAGCGTCATCGCCGCCAGCGACCCCGAGCGAATTGCTTCGTCGCGCTGGAACGTCAGATTGTCCTGATACATGTTGCGCGCCGCGCCAACCCATCCGTTGTACAGGCCTTCGTCGATGATTCCGGCATTCAGCGTCGGCTTCAGCGCGTCGGCAAGCGTCAGGTGCGGATCGAGCGTGCCGCACACGATGAAGGTGACCGCTGCATCCGCTACCTTCTGCTGCCCGAACGCGAGCGGAAGCAGGCGCGCTTTCGCATCATCGCTGCGCACGGCGACGAACTTCCAGTTTTGCAGGTTGAACGCGGACGGCGCACGGGTGGCGAGTTCGATCAGCTCGCTGATCTGCGGGTCCGACAATTTTCGACCGGTGTCGTACCGGTTCGCCGAGATACGCGACTTGATCACTTCAGAGATGTTTGACACTTGCAGGCTCCTTTCGTCTTGCGGGGGGGTAACGGGATGACCGCGATCGCGAGCTTCGCCGCGATCCTCGGGGTTCGCGAGTTTCGCGTCCAGGCTGAAACGGCCGGCGCCGACACTCGCCAGCAGCAGGAAGCCGCCGGCCATGGACAAGTTCTTCAGGAGCATCACCGTCTGCGTCTGATCCGCGAATTGGTTGTGGAAGAGCGCGGCGGTGACGACGCAGAAGCCGGCAAGCAGCGCCGCCACGATGCGTACGCGATAACCGGCGACGATCAGTAGACTCGTGCCGATCTCGAACAGCACCGTCGGCACGAACAGCGCGGGCGGCACGTGATTGGCTTCCATGTAAGCGCGAATCGCATCCGGCGCGGCGAGTTTCGACAGGCCGGAAAGCAGAAAGATCAGCACTAGAAGAATTCGCGCAGCCAGCATGGTGGCCGGCTGGAATCTTTCGACATCGGTCGCCGATCGAAGATGATCGGCCGTGGTGTTGTATTTCATATCGTAGTCCTATGTTTATCGAAATGTTGAAGGTGCTTTGGCAGTGAACGTACCGCTTCCTGGTCAAATAGTTACAACGATCTTTCCCAGCGCGCGATTGCTTTCCATCAGACAGTGAGCGCGACGAAGTTCGTCGAAATCCAGCGTATGCGTTCGCAGCGATGGAATGTCGCCATCCGCCGTCGCACGAGCGATGGCGAGCAGCGGAACGTCGGCGGCAGGCATCGCGCTCGTGCCGAACAGCGCGGACGAGAAGAAACCAAGTCGCACGCCGTTAGGCAGATCCCGCATCAGGTGAAATGCCTCGAGCTCAGCACCGCCGTGCAATCCGACGATGCTTACCGACCCGAACGGGCGCAACGCACCGACGGAATCTCGCAACGTGCTGGCGCCGATTGCCTCGAATACCGCGTCGACGCCGGACGGAACCACCGCCTTGACCGCGTGTGCGATCTGTCCGTCGTCCAGGAGTGCGAGGTCGGCACCGACGTCGCGCATGCGTTGCAAGTTGGCCGCTTCCCGGCTGGTCCCAATCACCGTGACTCCACGGTATTTCGCATATGCAATGGCCGCGAGGCCGACGGAGGAAGTGCCGCCGCGAATCAGCAGTGTTTGACCGCGGGCGCTTCCCAACATCTTGTCGAGTGCGCCAGTCGCCGTGATATAGGCTGCCGGCAGTGCTGCCAGTTCGGCCCACGAAAGCATGCCGCCGTCCAAGGCGATCACGTTGCTCCGCTGCACGGTGACTTCTTCCGCGTAGCTGCCCGGGCGGGTGAACTGCAACCCGCCCATCGCGGTCGCGACAGGTTGCCCCGTATGAAACAGGCCCGACGGATCGTAAAGGACTTCCCCGACGGCTTCGATACCCGGCACACGGTATGCCTGATCGTTCGGACTCAGCTTCCCCGCGCGGAGGTACGTTTCCACACGATTGAGCCCGAACGCGCGCACGCGAATCCGGACTTCGCCGGATTCGGGGCTGCGCTGCGGAATGTCAAACAATTGCAGCACGTCCGGGCCACCGAAGCGTTCGATCACGTAGGCTTTCATGCTTTCTCCAGAATGGCGCCCGTGTCGGGCAGCCCTCATCGATTTGATGGGCCTCATTCTCGACTATCGATATTCGCAACGTAACTGGCTAAAATGAGACGCATGCTTTCATTTTTGGTAGGCAAGCGTGGATCTCAACGATGTCCGGATTTTCGTGAGCGTTGTGCAGACGGGCAGCCTTTCCGGCGCCGCGGCGCGATTGGCGATCCCGTTGCCGACGGTCAGTCGCCGCATTCGCGCCTTGGAACAGCAGCTCCGTGTCCAGTTGCTCGAGCGGACCAGACGCGGCACCAAACCCACGGAAGCCGGGGCCCGGCTATACGAACATGCGAGTCGGGGCGTCGAGCTGCTGGCGGAGGGGGAGGAGGCCGTCGTCAGCGACCAGGCGCGGCTGAAAGGACGGTTGCGGCTTTCGCTGCCGCCCGGGTTCGACGTGTGGTGGACGTTATTGTCCTCGTTTCGGAAGCAATATCCGGACATACAGTTGCACGCCTATGCCACCGAGCGGCGCGTGGACTTGATCGAAGACGGGATCGACGTCGCGCTGCGAGTTGGCGCGATTGCGCACGAGTCGATGGTCGCACGTCAATTGCTGACCTACCGCCACGTGCTGGTGGCAAGTGCGGCATTGCTCGACACGCTTGGCGTACCGAAGGCCCCTGACGACCTGCACAGGTTCCCGTGCGCTGTCTGGAGCCCCGTAGCCGGCATCAGCCGGGGCTGGCGCCTGGGCGAACAGACGTTCGAATCCGACCCGATCTTGTCCACCAACGATTACATGTACTTGCGCAGTCGTGCCATCGCCGGCGAAGTCATCACTGAGCTTCCACCGTTCCTCGCTGCAGAACCAGTTCGGGACGGCCGGCTAGTCCTCGTGCTGCCATCCTGTCCCTTGCCTGAACAACAAGTGAACCTGCTCTATCCATCGCATCGCCATCCATCGGCCATCGTGCGTGCGTACCTCGCGTTTTGCCAATCCCAGATTCCTTGGTTCACGCGTGTCTGCACTGTTGAGTAGGGGGACCGACTACATGACAACATCCCGCAGCCACCGTTGTCTGCAGAAAGTCGCTCGAGCGCGGATCGCCGCGCGGCGTGCTGACCAAGGGGCGAGCGGCTGCTCATGCTCGCGCCGGCAACCGTTACGAATTTCGCCGTCCGCTACCGACGCCGTAGTGGGATCTTGCTACTGAACGCGTCGCGGGCTCCAAGTCAGGCCGAGTCACGATCGGGCTACTAGCGACTGGACCGTTACCAAATTGATGCTAAAATTGATGCGATTAAGCATCAAAGGAGCCATCATGCGTACTACCGTCACCGTCGACGACACTCTCTATGCGCGCGCACTCGAACTCGCCGAGCCGGGTATTCCGCCGGCGGACCTGTTCCGGGCCGCACTGGAAACGTTCGTACGTGTCCAGGCCGGCCAACGCCTTGCCGCCCTTGGCGGTCGCGCCCCCGACATGCCTGATGTGCCGCGCCGGAACCCGACTGCTGCTGACCGATGAGCGTTCTGGTCGACACGTCGGTCTGGGTCGAGCATTTCCGACGGCCGCTTCCTGCACTTATCCAGCTACTGCTGGCGGACGACGTCTTGACGCATCCGCTTGTGATGCTCGAACTCACGTGCGGGACGCCGCCCGAACCGCGAGCCCGAACACTGGGAGATCTCGCGCTGTTGCGCCAAACGCGCCTTGCGACGTCAGGTGAAGTCGCGGACTGGATCGAGCGGGAACGGCTGTATGGGCGCGGATGCGGTGCCGTAGATTGCACGCTGCTGGCGTCGGTGCTATTGACTCCGCGCACTTGGCTCTGGACGCGCGATCGGCGGCTCGCGCAAGTGGCGGACCAATTCGGGGTTCAGTACATACCGCCCGACCTGCATTGACCGAAGCGGTCGCCGGCGTCGACACACGGTTTGTCCCCCTGGCGAAACCGGCGGCCAACAACTTCTTGCGCCAATCGGATAACGGGGGCATGCATGACGATCGAGGCAATCTCCGTAGGTGCACAGGCATCTCGATAGCTCCATACCCGAGTTGAGCGGAGCGCGCCGTGACGCGACAGCGTTGTGCGCGTTGTTGAACGATACATCGAAGGCTTGAGTTCACGCGCCGATTGCCACAACAACTCTGCAGGGGCATCAACACCCCTGCATCGTGGGTCGTGCTCGCGGAGAACGAGCTCGTCGGCGAAGACGGTCGCGATTTTCCGTCGTCGAGTACAGAAATATGGCTGGTCGTGCCGACCGGCTGGGCTTTAGCGAAATTGGTAAGGCAATCATCCTTGCGGAGACTCCAGTGGAACGTACGCAGCGTTGCCAGCGCTACGTGCTAGGCGTGCCTGAGGACGTGAAGTCGTCATTCCAGCAGCGCGACCTGCCGACATGGCGTTCGGATCGTGGCCTGCTGGAACTTGACCCTCGCGGACATGAGCAAGACTCGTGCGCCGGCAACCGCCAAGCCTCGCGATATGCAGTGCGCGTTCAAGGCGGGCTCCATTTCGGCGTTGGGCACCAACGTCGCGTCGAATTGCGTACGGACCATTCGCGCAACGTCTGCTTCAGCACCTTGCCCGATGCATTCAGCGGCAGGGCGTCGACGAACGCGATGCCGCGCGGCACCTTGTAGTTCGCCATTCGCGTGCGACACCACGCGGTAAGCGTCGCTTCGTCGAGGGTGGCACCCACGCACGGCACGACGAACGCGTGCCCGGCTTCGCCGAGCCGTGCATCCGGCACGCCGATCACCGCGACTTGTGCAACGTCCGGATGCCCGGCGATCATATTCTCGATTTCCGCCGGATAGCAATTGAAGCCGCCGACGATGTACATGTCCTTCAGGCGATCGGTGATGCGCAGGTAGCCGCGCTCGTCGAGCACGCCGACGTCGCCCGTATGCAGCCAGCCGTTCGGGTCGATCGTGTCGTGCGTTGCGTCGTCGTCGTCGAGATAGCCCTGCATTACGTTGAAGCCGCGGATAAGGATCTCGCCGGGCATCCCGACCGGTACGTCGGCCCCCGCTGCGTCGATGCAACGCAATTCGATCCCAGGCAGCGGATGGCCGCAGGTCGTCGCGACAATGCGCTCGTCGTCGCCGGCGCGGCAGACCGTTGCGAGCCCGCAGCATTCGGTCAGCCCGTACGCGGTCAGCACCGACGCGAAGCCGAGCCGGTCGCGCATGCGCGAGATCAGGTCCGGCGCGACGTTCGCCGCGCCGGTCACCGCCACGCGCAACGACGACCGATCGAAGCGCTCGAGATCCGGATGCACGAGCAGGCTCAGATAGAGCGTCGGCGATCCGGGCAGGAAGGTCACGCGTTCGTCTGCGATGCGGCGCAGCACCACATCGGCATCGAAGGTGGCCTGCGGCAGGATCGTCGCACCGCGAATCAGCGCGGCAAGCCAGCCGGCCTTGTAGCCGAACGCGTGAAAGAACGGGTTCACGATCAGGTAGCGGTCGCCGGCCTGCAGGTCGACCAGCGTCGACCACTGGTCGAACGAGGCCAGGTTCTGCCCGTGCGCAGTCACGACGCCCTTCGGCCGGCCGGTCGTGCCGGACGTGAACAGCACGTCCGACGGCGTGCGCGGCGCGATCGCGGCGGTCCGCTCGTCGAGCACTGCGTCGGGTGTCGCGTCGGCGAGCGCGACGAATGCGTCCCAGCCTGCCGCGCCGGGCTGCGGATCGCGCAGCACGACTGTGTGCCGCAGCGACGGCAGCGCATGCCCGACGAGCATATCCGGATAACGGACGCCGAGAAACTCGCCGATCGAGAACAGCACGCGCGCGCGGCTGCGGTTCAGGATGTCCGCGGCTTCGTCGCCCTTGAGCCGGGTGTTCAGCGGCACCAGCGCAGCGCCGGCGAAATGGACGCCCAGCGCGGCGACGATCCACTCGTGCAGGTTCGGCGCCCAGATCGCGACGCGCTCGCCCGACTGCACGTCGAGCGCGATCAGCGCGCGTGCGGTGCGCCGGGCCGCGTCGTACAGCGCCGCGTAGCCGATGGAACAACCGTCGTCGACGATTGCCGCCTGCGTCGTGTAACGGCGTGCGGATTCGGCCAGCATCGCGGGGATCGTCGATGACACGGGACGCGTTGAGGTCATGAGACACTCCGTTCGATGGAAGGACCGCCCGCGTCGGCCACGCCGAGCGGCGGATAGTCGGTGAAGCCGCGCGCACCGGGCGTATACAGCGTCGTGCGATCGAAAGCGGCAAGCGGCGCGTCATCGCGCAAGCGGGCGACGAGGTCCGGGTTCGCGATGAAATGCCGCGCGAACGACACGGCGTCTGCATGGCCGGCGGCCAGTACGTCGGCCGCGCTGCGCGCGTCGAATCCGTCGTTCGCGATCAACGGGCCGCGAAAATGACGGCGAGCCAGCGCGAATGCATCGAGTTGCCGGTCGGGCGACCGGCTCACGTGCAGATACGCGAGTCCGAACGGCGACACGGCATCGAGCAGCGTGCCGTACGTCGATGCGGGATCGTCGTCGTGCATGTCGTTGTATGGATTGCCAGGGCAGATCCGCAGCCCGACCCGCTGCGCGCCGATTGCGCCGGCCATTGCTTCGAGCGCCTCGATCGCGAAACGCGCGCGTCGCTCACGCGTGCCGCCGTAGTCGTCGGTACGGCGGTTCGAGCAGGCCAGCACGAACTGCATCGGCAGATAGCCGCTGCTCGCGCGCAGCTCGACGCCGTCGAAGCCGGCAGCGCGCGCGTTGACGGCCGCCTGCCGGAAAGCGTCGATCGCGTCCGGAATCTCCGCGCGCGTGAGCGCGCGCGGCGCGTCCAGCGGCACCGGGCCGTGCCCGTCCGCGCGAATCGTGCCGTTCGCACGCAGCGCGGACGGCGCGACGGTATCGGCGTCCGGCGCCTTGTTCAACCGCGACGCGCCCGACGTGCATCAGTTGCAGCACGATGCGGCCGTTCTCGCGATGCACGGCGTCGGTCACACGCCGCCACGCGTCGATCTGGTGTTGCGTCGCGATGCCGGGCGTGCGGCAATAGCCTTTGCCGTCGGCGTGCGGATACGTGCCTTCCGCGACGATCAATCCGGCACCCGCCCGCTGCGCGTAATACGCGATGTGCAGATCGCCGGGCGCGTCGTGTTCGTCCGCCCGGCTGCGCGTCATCGGCGCCATCACGATGCGGTTCGGCATCGCGAACGCGCCGATGCGCGCGGGTTCAAAGAGCGGCTGGGTCATGAAAACAGGCCTCCGTGCGCACGTCAGCGCGTGCGAATCTTCGGGAATGCCGAAACGCGCCGCATCGTCGCGAGGAACGCATCGAGCGGCGCCGGTGCCGCGACGTCGGGCAGCCCGTCGGGCTTGTCGTTCCAGAACGCCTGCCACGACGGCCACAGCGCATGCCACGAACCGTCGTACGGCTCGCGGCCCGGCCAGCGCATCTTGCGTTCGCCGATCGGCGGCCGGTTCAGGTCCGACGCGTACAGGTAGCACGGATAGCGCCGACGGAAATACCAGCGCCCGTCGATCCGCTCGTAGTCGTCCCAGTAGAGCATTTGCATGATGACCCACTCGGGGCCGGTCTCGTGCTCGTTCTTCGAATAGACGACGCCGCTCGCATGGTCGGCATCCGAGAACTCGATGATGTGACCGCCGATGTGATGCGACGTGACGGTGAACTGGTGACGCAAGGTGTCGTCGATCCAGCGTTTAAGGTGTGCGCGCCCGACCTGGTCCTTGCTGACCACGACGTCCTCGGGAAACAGGTTCGTCCACGCGTCGAGGTCGCGCATGTCGAGCGCGAGCGCGTATTGCGCGGGCAGCATCCGGATCGCCTCGGTCGATTCGAGCCGGTCGATCCGTGCGAGCAAGGTCGTGTCGTTCATCGCGTGGCGGCTCCGGCTGCATCGGTTTGCACGCCGGATTGCGCGCGCCGGTCGGTCGACGTGTCCGACACGTAGTCGGTCGCGCCGACATCGAGGCGGCAGGTCTTGCCGCCGTCGACGACGAGGCTTTGCCCGGTGATGTACGACGCCTCGTCGGACGCGAGGAACAGGATCGCGTCGGCGACCTCGCGCGGCTCGCCGATGCGCCGCAGCGGCACCGCGCGCGCGGTGCCCTTACGCATCGCATCGTCCTGCAGCGCTTCGCGCGTCCCTTCGCTCCACACCACGCCCGGGATGACGACGTTCACGCGGATCCCGTCGGCCGCGCCCTCGAGCGCGACCGCGCGACTGAAATTGAGCACGCCGGCCTTCGCCGCGCCGTACGCGGCCAACCCGGGGCTGCCGAGCAGCCCGACGACCGAGCCGAGGTTGACGATCGCGCCGCCGCCCTGCCGCTTCATCGCGCGCATCGCCGCGCGCGTGCCGAAGAACGCGACATCGAGCGTGCCGCGCAGGCAACGGTGCCAGTCTTCCGTGCTGACCTGGTCGATCAGCCCCCACGTGTAGTTCACCGCGTTGTTGACCATCACGTCGAGCCGGCCGAAGCGCTCGAGCGTCGCGTCCACCGCGCGGCCGACCGACGCTTCGTCGGTCACGTCGGCCTGGATCCACTGCGCGTCGCCGCCCGCCGCGACGATCTCGCGCGCCACCTGCTCCAGCGGCTCCCGGCGCCGGCCGCACAGCATCACGCGCGCGCCTTCCGCCGCCAAGCGCTGCGCGGTCGCCGCGCCGATTCCCGTGCCCGCGCCGCTGATCAGCGCGGTCTTGTGCTGCAAACGTCCTGTCATGCTGGTCTCCTAGATCATGTACATGCCGCCGCTGACCGACAGCGTCTGCCCGGTCATCTGCCGGGCGTCGTCGGACGCGAGGTAAAGGATCGAGCGCGCGATGTCGTCCGGTTCGGCCATGCTGCCGAGCGGAATCGCGCGTTCGAGTTCGCGCGCCCATTCGTCGGGAATCGACTGCATCATCGGCGTGCGAGTCGGGCCCGGACAGATCGCGTTCACGCGAATGCCGCGCGGGCCGAGGTCGCGCGCAAGACAACGCGTCAACCCCAGGATCGCGGCCTTCGACGCGCAATAAGCCGGCGGCCCTTCGCCGGACAACGCCGACACGCTCGCGATGTTGACGATCGCACCGCGCACGCCGGCGGCGATCATCAGCCGCACGGCCGCACGCGAGCAGAAGAACGTGCCGTTCAGATTGATGTCGATGATCCGGCGCCAGCCCGCGTATTTTCCCCGCAACGACTGGCCAGGGTTTGCCGGCGATAGCTACGTCACAACGTTTGAATAGGCGTTCTACCGCTTTTATGTCACCCCGTAGCGTTTCTCGCTGAGCGCATGGAATAAAGGCTTAAAAACTATCCCTCCAACGAGCGCGTTCCGACCGCTGCTGCTGAGAGTGCTGTACTGCCAATCAACGGTCGAACCACTCATGCGCGTTCGCGTATGTCGTCTCGCAAGTGACATGCCAGCATCATGCTTTGGATACTCGTAGGGGCTCGGCGGCTCGGCTACACCAAGAGCTACTTTGAAACGATGAAACTGTTTTCAGCCGTGTTACGGATTAGACCGATCACACGACCGCGTGCGGCAATCGCCAGTGTCGAAGGTGCTGTGTGCTCGCGGCCAACCGAGCGTGCGAGGGAACGTCGAGGGAACGTTTCAGTTTTGATACGAACGGAACCACTAGCTGCACGTGCAGGAGCAGGCGGTTGCGGCATCACAAGTCCGGACAATTTCCGCGCAGCCTCACTAACGGGAAAATCGCATGGAGCAGGCTTACGCGGCGATCGGGGGCGCGGTGATCGCGATGCAGATGTTCGAGGTGGCCTTGGTGTCGATCCACGAAGGCTTCAAGATGACGACCGATCCGCGTACCTTCAGGCGACAGGCGGGATGACCGAAGAGGGGAGTTACAAGAACGCGGCAGCGAACGTGGTGAGGTATCCAGTGTAGCTACGGTGGGAATTTTCCTCTTTACGTGATTCACGAACTGCGGCGCGACCGTCACCGCTGAATGTTGACGCTGGCGCCTGTGAGAAGGTCATCGACGAGAGTTTCGCCAGCAGAGCGACCGGCTCTCAGTGCATCAAGGCTCTCGGCAAACAGCTTGCCGTGGTCGTCGGCTAATCGAACAGGCCCGAGGAAGAGCGACGGCATGTTTGCTGCGCGGATATGGACGATTGCAACGAAGCCGTACGAGACATCATCGGTCGGCACGTCGGTGTCGGATGCGTAGACCTTGTGTTCACAGCGAACCTCAATCGCGTATCCGCGGTAGGTGTACGCGCTATTCATATCCGCCTCCCTGCAGGTTGGGCAACCGTTGCACATCATGCACGCGGAAGTATAGCTAGGTACAGTCGAATTGCGACGCGAATCTAGGCTATGCACGCCAGTCACTGCTAGAGGCCAGTTGCTTTGCAACAGGGGGCGGGGTCGACGCCCAGAAGCACCAAAGCCCGCTGCGAGCGGGCTTTTTTTGCGCTACAAATCTGCTACATCGAGGACGAGAAGCGTTGCTGGTAAAGCTTCGCGCCTCTCATTCCATCCCCTGAACTATGGGGTGCCCAGCCGACAACCCCTACTGGCGCCGGCGTGTCCAAGGTGACGATAGGTACAAGGTCAGAGTTTGACGCCCGTACGATCTTCGATCTGCTTCTTGATAAAGCCTTTGGCGAGGTCGCCCAAGAGTTCGATCTCGCTAATCGAGGAAGCCGGCCTGATTGACTCCGCAGGCGCTGGCTCGATGATGGGCTACTGGTTCCGACGCCTGAGCTGGGCCGGACATGACTTTCTGGATTCGATCCGCAGCCCAGACGCGTTTGGGCCAAAACCAAGGAGGGGGCACTTGCGGCCGGCGGTTCACGATCATGCGCGGCCGGAATTGCGGCTTTCGACGGCCGAGTTTTCGTTGCCGCGTGATGAGCCGGTCTTCGGAACCAAGCTCACCGAGATACACGCCATCCGGACCATAAATTTCTTCGTCAATGAATAGGCCAACATGACGCCCGTCGTACGTACGGAGTTGGTCTTCATCACGATAGCCAAAGCACACGCCGCTCCATGTCCATAGCCAGCAACGCACAACCAGCAGCCGATGCGGCAGCGAAGATCTCGGGTGTGTCGAAGGTGCTGCTGGCCGACGCGCTGCAGCTCGAAGCGGGTCTGGCGGAAAACGTCGAGGCGACCGCGCTGAGCATCGCGAACGACTACTCGCACATCCTCGCGCCGGCCACCGCCTACGGGAAGAACATCGCACCGCGTATCGCCGCGAAGCTGGACGTCGCGCAGATCTCGGACATCACGGCGGTCGATTCGGCCGATACGTTCGAGCGCCCGATCTACGCAGGTAATGCGATCGCGACGGTGCAGTCGAGCGACCCGATCAAGATCATCACGGTGCGTGCAACGGGGTTCGATCCGGTTGCAGCGGAAGGCGGCAGCGCGTCGGTCCACAAAATCGAAGCGGCCGCCGACGCCGGCAAGTCGCAGTTCGTAAGCCGTGAGGTGACGAAGCTGGACCGTCCCGAACTCACCGGCGCGAAGATCATCGTGTCGGGCGGCCGCGGATTGGGCAGCGGCGAGAACTTCGCGTTGGTGCTCGAGCCGCTGGCCGACAAGCTTCAGGCAGCACTCGGCGCGTCACGGGCGGCAGTGGATGCCGGCTACGTGCCGAACGACTACCAGGTCGGCCAGACCGGCAAGATCGTCGCGCCGCCGCTGTACATCGCGGTGGGCATCTCGGGTGCGATCCAGCATCTGGCCGGCATGAAGGATTCGAAGGTGATCGTCGCGATCAACAAGGACCCCGAGGCGCCAATATTCAGCGTGGCAGACTACGGCCTGGAGGCAGACTTGTTTGCGGCGGTGCCGGAACTGGTTGCAGCACTCTGAGCAAGCGGGAGGTGAGTCGCGCATCCGAGGTCGATGCTGCGATGTTACTTGTCTCAAGCATGCCCAGGGCCGTCGTGTGAAATCCATCGAGCGACTGATAGCTACGGAACGTTCGTATGAGCTCGCAGCGAGCCTCAAGTTCAGGCAGCCGCCCGCGGGCCGCTGCCTGAACTGCTACCGTTTGCCTTTTCTTCTTCATCGGCATATCCATGACTCTTACACCTCGTGATATGCCCCGCCCACGAAATAACGGAATGGTCCGAGAATTCCGACGCGTTACGGCGGGCCGAATCTCTCCGGCCGCCACACTGGCGAGCGAATTCCGCCGATGTGATCTGCGACATTCTTGCTGGCCAGGATCACAGCGGCGTATCGGCTAGCTACCACCACCTGCTAATTCCCCGGTGCATCGAGCGCGCTCGTCATTTCCTGTACGGCGTGCTGCAGCGAAGGCAGAAAGCGTTTCACGGCCTCGGCCGGATTGATCGCGTGCTCGAGGTAGATCACGTTCAGCGCCGCCATCACCCGATCATGCGCGCTGACCGCGACGGCGAGCGAGCCGATTTTGCGTTGTTCGGTCCAATCTCCATGGTTCGATCCGAAACCATCGGCGCGCGTCCGCCGCACAAGATTGCGGATGAATGCGTCGTCCGACGCGAGTTGCTGCTGTTGCTCACCGCCGGCACCGGCGCGTAGCAGGTCGAGAATATCCTCGCGCTCCGCATCCTGGCACGACGCGAAGTAGATGCGCCCCGATGCCGTCAGCAGCATCGGCAGCCGGCGCCCGACCATCGAACGATGAAACGACAGCGGGCTGAAGCGATGCGTCGTCTCGCGAATGACCATCGAATCGCCGTCGGGTGTCGTCAGGTCGGACGGCCACACGATGCGTTGCAGCAGCCGCGCCATGATCGGTGGCGCGACGGTGGCGATGTGCTCGTCGTCGGTGAATCCTTCGCTCAGCTCGCGCACGCGCAACGTCAGACGAAACGTGTCGTCCGACTCGCTGCGCCGCACGAATCCGCCTTCCACCAGCGTTTCCAGCAACCGCCGCACGGTCGTGCGGTGCAGCCCCGTGACTTCGCTCAACTGCTGGCTCGTCGCGCGACCGTTCTCCAGCGCATTGAGGGCCTGCAGCACCTGCAGGCCGCGCGACAATCCTCGGACATTTGCGTACTTGCTCATCGAAAAATGTATTAAAAATCAACGATGTGCAACCCTTGCACATTTGGTTGAAATTGTTGAGCGGGTGTCTCTCGCTCCCTAGACTTGTCTCCATCCCGCCGCCACACGACGCGACACGGAACCCGCGACGTGCCCCGGCCGGAATCCATCGGCATACGCAGCGACCACCGAGTCGCGCGAGGAAGGAGACACATGAATCCCTCACCCAGTCCCACCACGCATCGCGACCGGCGCGACCCGCTTTCCACCGACGTCGCAATCATCGGCGCCGGCCCGGTCGGCTTGATGATCGCCAACATTCTGGGCCTTCAGGGCGTGCGTGTCACGCTGATCGAGAAGCTCGAACGGATCATCGATTACCCGCGCGCCATTGGTCTGGATGACGAAGCATTGCGCGTATTCCAGTCGATCGGCCTGGCCGACGAACTCGTGCCGCACACGACGCCCGATCACTGGATGCGATTCGTGACGAAGGACGGTCACTGCTTCGCATCGATCGAGCCGCGCACCGACGAATTCGGCTGGCCGCGCCGCAACGCGTTCATCCAGCCGCTCGCGGATCGCGTGCTCCACGAAGGCCTCGCGCGTTTCCCGCACGTCCAGGTGCTGTTCGCTCACAGCGTTGCATCGTTCACGCAGGACGCCGACGGCGTCAGCATCGACGTGGACGATGCTGACGGTGAACGCCGGACCGTGCGCGCAGCGTACATGGTCGGCGCGGACGGCGGCAACAGCTTCGTGCGCCGCGTGCTGAACGTGCCGTTCGAAGGGCGCACGAAGCCGAACCAGTGGATCGTCGTGGACGTGCGCAACGACCCGATCGGCTCGCCGCACATCTATCTGCATTGCGATCACGAACGGCCGTACGTGTCGGCGGCGCTGCCGCACGGCATTCGCCGCTTCGAGTTCATGGTGATGCCGGGCGAGACCGAGGAAGAACTGTCGAAACCCGAGAACATGGCTGCACTGATTCGCAAGGTGGTTGCGGATCCGGATGCAGTCGACTACATCCGCAAGCGCGTCTATACGCACAATGCGCGTCTCGCGTCGACGTTTCATGTGGGCCGCATCCTGCTCGCGGGTGACGCCGCGCACATCATGCCGGTGTGGCAGGGGCAGGGTTACAACAGCGGAATCCGCGACGCGAACAATCTCGGCTGGAAGCTCGCGATGGTCGCGCGGGGGCTGGCAGACAGCCGGCTGCTCGAAACCTATACCGTCGAGCGCCGCGCGCATGCGCGTTCGATGATCCATCTTTCCGAAGTGGCGGGCGATATATTCGCGCCGACGACACGTTTCGGCGCGCGCTTTCGCGACACTTTCGTGCGTGCGCTGACCCTGTTCCCGGCGGTGAAGCGCTACTTCGTCGAAATGCGCTTCAAGCCGATGCCGCGTTACGAGGCGGGCGCGGTACTGCTGCCCGCGCATGCGCCCAGGCGCGGCTGGCTTGCCCGCGTGCTCGAACGATCGGGCAATTCCGCACCGGGCCGGCTGCTCGGCCTGATGAGCGAAAAGCGCGATTCCTTGATCGGCCGGCTCGCGTACGGTCGCGATCCGTTTGCCGCGTCGCCGGTCGGGCGCATGTTCATCCAGCCCCGCGTGCGGCTGCCCGAGGGCCGCACCGTGCTGCTCGACGACGCGATCGGCACCGGTTTCGTCCTGCTGGGCTGGGGCGCGGATCCGACCTTCGGCATGACGCCGCAGGCGCGTGCGTTGTGGGCGCGGATCGGTGGCCGCTTCGTGATCGCGAAGCCGGACGCCCAGCTCGCGTACGCCGACGACGTGCCCTCGGACGTGCTCGCGATCGGGGACGAGACGGGCCGCTTGAAGGACTGGTTCAGCCGTCTGCCGGAGTCGGTCGTGCTGCTGCGTCCCGATCGTTTCGTTGCGGGCGTATGTGCGCCACAGCAGGTGTCCTCGGCGATTGTCGCGTTAGCGGAAAAGCTCGGCGTGACGGGGGGCGCGCGGCACGAGCACGGCGACGTCGCGCCATCGTCGCAGGGCCCGGTGTGCGATCGCGATGTCCTCACATACACGGCAGGAGCATGAGCATGCCGATTCATCTCGAATGTCTGTCCCATACGCCGCTGCACGGTTATTTCGATCCGGCGCCCGACGTGGTTGCCGAAGTCGAGCGCATCGGCCGAGCCGCGCGTGAACGTGTCGAGCGCTTCCAGCCTGACCTGATCGTCGTATTCGCCCCCGATCATTTCAACGGATTCTTCTACGACATGATGCCGCCGTTCTGCATCGGCGCACGCGCCGACGCGATCGGTGATTTCAAGAGCCTGGCCGGCACGTTGCCGGTGCCGGGCGATCTCGCGCACGGGCTGGCGGAAAGCGTGCTGGCCGCCGACGTCGATGTTGCGCTGTCGTACCGGATGCAGGTCGACCACGGCTGCGCGCAGGCACTCGAAGTACTCACCGGCGGACTCGATCGCTATCCGGTGATCCCGGTATTCATCAACTCCGTCGCGCCGCCGATGGCGACGCTGCGCCGCGCGCGTTTGCTGGGCGATGCGATCGGTCGCCAGCTCGAGCGCACCAACCGCCGCGTGCTGGTGGTCGGCTCGGGCGGCATCTCGCACGAGCCACCTGTACCGGAACTGATCGGCGCGACGGCCGAAGTGGCGGAGCGGCTGATCGCCGGTCGCAATCCGTCGGCCGAGTCGCGCGCGGCGCGCCAGGCGCGTACCGTGGCCGCCGCCCGTTCGTTTGCCGCTGGCGACAGTCCGCTGCATCCGCTCAATCCCGAATGGGATCGCGCGTTCCTTGCCAGACTCGCATCCGGCGAATTGACAGCGCTGGACGGCGTGGCCAACGACGCGATCACGCGCGACGGCGGCAAGTCCGCGCACGAGATCCGCACATGGGTCGCCGCATTCGCCGTGCTCGCCGCGTATGGCCCGTACCACGCGTCACTCGACTACTACCGCGCGATTCCCGAATGGATCGCGGGTTTCGCCACCATGCACGCCACGCCGTCGACCGCCGTCGCGGCGCTGGCGTGACAGAACTCCAGGAGACCTCGATGTCCGATTCGAACCTTGTGACGACACTGGCCGCGCGACTGCGCGAAGCCGAGGCGTCGCTCAGCACGATCGCGCCGCTGCGCGGCGAGGCCGCCGCGGGCGGCATCCCGCTCGACGCGATGACGATGGCCTACGCGGTGCAGCAGGCCAACGTCGACCGGCGCGTCGCGAACGGCGAGCGCATCGTCGGCCGCAAGATCGGCCTGACGTCGCTCGCGGTGCAGGCACAGCTGGGCGTCGACCAGCCCGATTTCGGCGCGTTGTTCGCGAGCATGGCTTGCGGCGACGGGGCGCCGATTTCGCTCGCGCAACTGATCCAGCCCAAGGTCGAAGCGGAGATCGCGCTCGTGCTCGATCACGACCTCACGCAAGACCGGCACACGTTCGTCGACATCCTGCGCGCGAGCGCTTATGCGCTCGCCGCGATCGAGGTGGTGGACAGCCGCATCCGCGACTGGGACATCCGCTTCGTCGACACGGTCGCCGACAACGCATCGAGCGCGCGCTTCGTGGTCGGCAGCCGTCCGGTACCGCTTTCCCGGCTTGATCTGACGGGCTGCGCGATGACACTGGCCCGCGATGGCGAAGTGCTGTCGAAGGGCAGTGGCGCCGCCTGCCTCGGCAATCCACTCAACGCTGCCGTGTGGCTGGCCGACCGGATGGTGCAGCTCGGCACGCCGCTGCGCGCCGGCGACGTGGTGCTGACCGGCGCGCTCGGTCCGATGGTCGCCGTCCGCGAGGCCGGCACCTATGTCGCGCAGATCGACGGGCTCGGCAGCGTCCGGGCAACTTTCACGGCTTAACTCAGGAACTCGCATGGCTTCCGAAAAACTCAAGGCTGCGATCATCGGCTCCGGCAACATCGGCACGGACCTGATGATCAAGATCCTCCGTCATGGCAGGCATCTGGAAATGGCGGCGATGGTCGGTATCGACGCGAACTCGGACGGTCTCGCGCGCGCCGCGCGACTGGGTGTCGCGACCACGCACGAAGGTGTCGAAGGGCTCACGCGTCTGCCGGTATTCGACCAGATCGATTTTGTGTTCGACGCGACGTCCGCAGGCGCGCACGTTCGCAACGCAGCGCTGCTGCGCACGCTCAAGCCGTCGATTCGCATGATCGATCTGACGCCCGCCGCGATCGGTCCGTACTGCGTGCCGGTCGTCAATCTCGACACGCACATCGACGCGCCGAATGTGAACATGGTCACGTGCGGCGGCCAGGCGACGATTCCGATCGTCGCGGCTGTGTCGCGCGTCGCGAAGGTGCACTACGCGGAGATTGTCGCGTCGATCAGCAGCAAGTCGGCGGGCCCCGGTACGCGCGCGAACATCGACGAATTCACCGAAACGACGTCGAAGGCGATCGAGGTGGTCGGTGGCGCCGCGAAGGGCAAGGCGATCATCGTGCTGAACCCGGCCGAGCCGCCGCTGATGATGCGCGACACGGTCTATACGCTGTCCGACCTCGCGTCTCGCGCGGAGATCGAGGCGTCGATCGAGGACACCGTCGCGAAGGTGCACGCGTACGTGCCTGGCTATCGACTCAAGCAGAAGGTGCAGTTCGACGAGATTCCGGCGAGCGCACCGATCCGTATTCCGGGCCTGGGAACATTCAGCGGCCTGAAAACGTCGGTGTTCGTCGAAGTGGAGGGCGCCGCGCATTACCTGCCTGCCTACGCGGGCAATCTCGACATCATGACTTCCGCCGCGCTCGCGACCGCCGAACGCATGGCGCAGGCGCGCGTGAGCGCGTAAGGAGCAAACGGCGATGAGCAAGAAACTGTATATCTCCGACGTGACGCTGCGCGACGGCAGTCACGCCATTCGGCACCAGTATTCGATCGCGAACGTGCAGGACATCGCGCGTGCGCTGGATCGCGCCAGGGTGGACAGCATCGAGGTCGCGCACGGCGACGGCCTGCAAGGATCGAGCTTCAACTACGGCTTCGGCGCGCATACCGATCTCGAATGGATCGAGGCGGTAGCGGACGTCGTCGAACACGCGAGGATCGCGACGCTGCTCTTGCCGGGCATCGGCACGATTCACGACCTGAAGGCTGCCTACGACGCCGGCGCGCGCATCGTGCGTGTCGCGACGCACTGCACCGAGGCGGATATCTCGAAGCAGCACATCGAATATGCGCGCGAACTCGGCATGGACACGGTCGGTTTCCTGATGATGAGCCACATGACGACGCCGGAGAATCTGGCCGTCGAGGCGAAGAAGATGGAAAGCTACGGCGCGACCTGCATCTACGTCGTCGATTCCGGCGGCGCGCTGACGATGTCGGACGTGCGCGACCGGTTCCGTGCGGTGAAGGCGGTGCTGAAGCCCGAAACGGAAACCGGCATGCACGCGCACCACAACCTGTCGCTCGGCGTCGCGAACTCGATCGTCGCCGTGGAGGAAGGCTGCGACCGGATCGATGCGTCGCTCGCAGGAATGGGGGCGGGCGCCGGCAATGCGCCGCTCGAAGTGTTCATCGCGGCGGCCGAGCGGATGGGCTGGAACCACGGCACCGATCTCTACACGCTCATGGATGCCGCCGACGACATCGTGCGACCGTTGCAGGACCGTCCGGTGCGCGTCGACCGCGAAACGCTCGCGCTCGGCTATGCGGGGGTGTATTCGAGCTTCCTGCGTCACTCGGAAGCCGCCGCGAAGAAGTACGACATCAGCACCGTGGACATCCTCGTCGAACTGGGCAAGCGCCGCATGGTGGGCGGCCAGGAAGACATGATCGTCGACGTCGCGCTCGATCTGAAGAAGCGTGGCGAGGCCGCATAGCAACGGACGGCAGGACCGCGCACGTCGCGGTCCGATACATGACAGCCGCCGGCAAGAGCGGCCTGCATATCAATCATTGGAGACTTTGGATGAATAAGTCACGAAAGGAAGGCGATACCGCGCGAAATGGACGCACGGGACACGCGACGATCATGTTGTGCCTCGCGATTGCGTTGCTCGAAGGGCTGGACCTGCAATCGGCGGGGGTGGCTGGCCCGCGCATGGCGAAGGAGTTTTCGCTCGCCGTCGCGCAGATGGGCTGGGCGTTCAGCGCGGGCGCGCTCGGCCTGCTTCCGGGCGCCGCGCTCGGCGGCCGGCTGGCCGACCGGTTCGGCCGAAAGCGCGTGCTGATGTGGTCGGTCGCGATGTTCGGCCTGTTCTCGCTCGCGACGACGCAGGTCTGGAGCTTCGAGAGCCTGCTCGTTGCGCGACTGATGACGGGCTGCGGGCTCGGCGCTGCGATGCCGAACCTGATCGCGCTGTGCTCTGAAGCGGCGGGCCCGCGGCAGCGCGGCACGGCGGTCGGCGCGATGTACTGCGGGATGCCGTTCGGCGCGGCGATCGCCGCGGTGATCGGCATCGCGAGCGCAGGCGATGCGAATTGGCGTCACGTGTTTTACGTCGGCGGATTCGGGCCGCTCGTCATGGTGCCGCTGCTCGGGATGTTCCTGCACGAGTCGCGGCAGTTCGTGGCGACCCGGTCGACCGTGGCGGGCCATGTCGCTGGCCTGCCCGGCGTGAGCGACGCGCTGTGGCGACACGGCCGCGCGCGTACGACCGTCGCGCTGTGGATCAGCTATCTCGGCACGCTGGTCGTGTTGTATTTCCTGATGAACTGGCTGCCGTCGATGGTGCTGTCGCGCGGACTGACACGCGTGCAGGCCAACGTCGTGCTGATGATGTTCAACATCGGCGGTGGTATCGGAGCCGTCGCGATCGCGACGCTGATGGACCGCTTTGGGCGGCGCGGCACGGTGATCGGCATGTATGTCGGCGTCGCTGTCGCGCTGACCACGCTGGCGAGCGCGGGTGGCGCGACGTCGATGGCGATCGGCGGCTTGCTGTGCGGGTTGTTCCTCGTCGGCGGCCAGTCGGTGCTGTATGCGCTGGCCGGCCATGCGTATCCGACCGAAGTGCGCGGCACGGGCGTGGGTGCGGCCGTCGCGGTGGGGCGGCTCGGTTCGATTCTCGGGCCGCTGGTGGCAGGGCAGTTGTTCGCGCTCGGTCAGAGCCCGTCGATGCTGGTGTCGGCGAGCATCCCGCTGATCGTGATCGCCGCGGTGGCGGCGTTGACGGTGGTGGGCGCGTTCGCGCGGCAGCGCACGGGCGAGCCGCAGCGCGTGTAGCGATTCGGGCGGGCCGCGCGCGTGGCCCGCGATCGAGATCATTCATTTTTTCGGAAAGGACATCATCATGACTGCGACGACATCACCGATCACGGAAGCGTCGACGAGCCAGTTTGCCCGCGTGAAGGACGGCGACCTCGAACTGCGGATCCACTATAACGACACGGGCGCCGGACCGACCGGTGAGACGGTCGTGATGCTGCATGGTTCGGGTCCTGGCGCGAGCGGCTGGGCGAACTTCAACCGCAACGTCGAGCCGCTGGTCGCGGCCGGCTATCGCGTGATCCTGATGGACTGCCCGGGCTGGAGCAAGAGCGATCCGATCGTCTGTGCGTCGTCGCGCTCGGAACTCAACGGCCGCGTGCTGAAGGGGCTGCTCGACGTGCTCGATATCGAGCGCGTGCATATTCTCGGCAATTCGATGGGCGGGCATAGCGCGGTTGCGTTCGCGCTCGGCAATCCCGGGCGCGTGGGCAAACTCGTGCTGATGGGTGGCGGCACCGGCGGCCCGAGCAACTTCGCGCCGATGCCGACCGAAGGCATCAAGCTATTGCAGGGGCTGTATCGCGAGCCGACGATCGAGAACCTGAAACGGATGATGAACGTGTTCGTCTATGACTCGAGCGCGCTGACGGACGAGTTGATGAAAGCACGCCTCGACAACATGCTCGCGCGGCGCGATCACCTCGAGAACTTCGTGAAGAGCCTCGCGGCCAATCCGAAACAGTTCACCGACTACGGCCCGCGGTTGGGCGAGATCGCGGCGCCGACGCTCGTGATCTGGGGGCGCGACGATCGGTTCGTGCCAATGGATACCGGCCTGCGGCTCATCGCCGGAATGCAGAACGCTCAACTGCATGTGTTCAACCGGTGCGGGCACTGGGCGCAGTGGGAGCATGCGGACGCGTTCAACCGGATGGTGGTCGACTTTCTGCAGCATTGAGTGCAGCGATGCGAGCACTGCTTTCGAACGGCATTTCACCGATCCGGGGCTTGCGCGTCGGCCGGATCGTCGCGTTGGCCTCGATTCGGATCACAACGATCGCTTCCGGCCGATTCCGCGGCGGCCCCCCCTCGGGGGCGTTGTGGTCCGGTTCGACGGGATGATGCCGGCTCGTCTTTCGCGCGGCCGCCCATGATCCTGCGTAGTTGCGCACGATCCCGCCACTTCGAATGCGCTGGGCGCGATCTTCGTCCGACAGCGCATCGTGTTCAGTCGTGGTGGCTGAAGGTTGCGCGGCGCATCAGGTCCACGAGGGCGCCCAGCTCCCGGGAATGCGGCTCCGCGCGCGTGACCATCAGCAGATCGATGCGGGGCGCTGGACTGGCAAGCGCGCGGCAGCACATCGATTCACCAACCAGCGCCGCGACGTACGCCGGCAGCAGGGCAACGCCGAGCCCCATCCCGACGAGGTTCAGGTTCAGCAGGATGTTCGTCGCGACCTGCACGACATCCGGGTGGATCCCGTGGTCGATGAAGTACCGGTCGACGATGTCGTACAGCTGCCCCGCGTAGGCCGGATTGGTCTGGATGAACGGCTGGCCGTCGAGCATCGCGGGTGCGATGCGCGCATGCGCGGCGAGCGGGTGATCGGCCTGCATCAGCACGATGAGCGGTTCGGTTAGCACTACTTCTGCATGCAGATTCGGCGCCTGCACGGGCCGACGCATGAACGCGATGTCGATGTCGCCACGCAGCAGCGCGTCCTCCTGTTCCATCGTCGGCATGCTCCGCAGTTCGACGTGCACACCCGGACACTGCATCCGCAGCTTTGGCAGGATCGCCGGAAAGATGGCCACTTCCGCTGCTGGCACAAATCCGATTCTCACGGTCAGTGCTTGCCGCCGGCCCGTTTGACGAGCCCGTTCGACAGCGCGGTCCGCCTGCGAGAGCACCAGCCGCGCTTCCGCAAGGAACACGTGGCCCGCTTCGGTCAGCTCGACCTTACGCTTCGAGCGCTCGAGCAGCCGCGTGCCGACCTCGTCCTCGAGATCGCGAATCTGTTGGCTCAGCGACGGCTGTGCGGTGTGCAGCCGTTGCGCGGCGCGCGTGAAGTTCAGCTCGTCGGCGACGGCAACAAAATATCGTAAGTGTCGGAGTTCCATTCGGCTGTCATCGCCAAAACGTCTAACGGCAAACAAACAAACTATTTCACAACGAACGCACGACCGACGATCATCCTCGCGTGCCTGTCCGTATGGAACGGATGGTGCCACGGAGGAGACGCAAATGACAGAGAAGCTTGACATCGACGCACTGGTCGACGCACGCAACGGCCGCGTGGCGTCGTCGATCTATACCGATCCGGCGATCTACTCGCTGGAGCTCGAACGCATCTTCGGACGATGCTGGCTGTTCCTCGCGCATGTGAGCCAGATTCCGAAGGCCGGTGATTTCTTCAACACGTACATGGGCGAGGACCCCATCGTCGTCGTGCGGCAAAAGGACGGCTCGGTGAAGGCATTCCTGAACCAGTGCCGGCACCGCTCGATGCGCGTGAGTTTCGCCGACTCCGGCAATGCGCGCTCGTTTACGTGTCCGTATCACGGCTGGTCGTACGGCACGGACGGCGCGCTGATCGACGTGCCACTTGAGGCTCGCGCGTTTCCGCATGGCCTCTGCAAGCAGCATCTCGGGCTGCAGGAAGTCACACGGGTTGCGATCTACAAGGGGTTGGTGTTTGGTAACTGGGACGCCGATGCGCCGGATCTCGACGCCTATATGGGCGACATGGCATGGTATCTCGATGGCGTGCTGGATCGCCGGGAAGGCGGCACCGAGATCGTGGGCGGCGTGCACAAATGGGTGATCGACTGCAACTGGAAATTCCCGGCCGAGCAGTTTGCGAGCGACCAGTATCACGCGCTGTACTCACACGCGTCGGCGATCGAGGTGCTCGGCGTGAAGGCCGGTGCCGGCGACAAGGCCCTCGGTGCGGGGCAGACCGCGCGCCCCGTGTGGGAGACCGCAAAGGACGCCCTGCAGTATGGTCAGGCCGGCCACGGCAGCGGCTTCTTTTTCACCGAGGAGCCGGACGCGAACGTATGGGTCGACGGTGAAGTGTCCCAGTATTTCCGCGATACATATGAAGAAGCGGAGGCGCGCCTGGGGACGGTGCGCGCGCGCCGTCTCGCGGGCCACAACAACCTGTTCCCGACGATGTCCTGGCTGAACGGCACCGCGACCTTGCGCGTGTGGCATCCGCGCGGCCCGAACCAGGTCGAGGTGTGGGCGTTCTGCATCGCGGACAAGCAGGCGTCGGACGAAGTGAAGGCCGCATTCGAGCGCAGCGCGACACGCGCGTTCGGCCCCGCCGGCTTCCTCGAGCAGGACGATTCGGAGAACTGGGTCGAGGTGCAGAAAGTGCTGCGCGGCAACCGCGCGCGCAAGACGCGGCTCTGCGTCGAAATGGGCCTGGGCGGCGAGCGTGTGCGCACGGACGGCATTCCGGGCATTACCAACTACATCTTCTCGGAAACGGCGGCGCGCGGGATGTACCGCCGCTGGGCCGACCTGTTGCTGTCTGACAACTGGGGCGAAGTCGAGCGCCGGACGCGCGAATATGAACAGGAGCTGCTGAAATGAACGACGCCGCCACGATCGAACGGGTGCCCGTGACAGCGGGGCTGCATCACGACATCACGCAGTTCTTGTATCGCGAGGCCGACTGCCTCGATACATGGCGCTTTCGCGACTGGCTCGCGCTGCTGAGCAACGACGTGCAGTACACGATGCGCACGACCGTCAACGCCCAGACGCGCGACCGCCGCAAGGGCGTTCAGCCGCCCACCACGTGGATCTTCAACGACACGAAGGCGCAGCTGGAGCGCCGCATCGCACGGCTCGAGACGGGCATGGCGTGGGCCGAGGAGCCGCCTTCGCGCACGCGGCATCTGCTCGCGAACGTCCGGGTCGAACCGACCGACGCGCACGGAGAATACGACGTGTACGTCAACTATCTGCTGTACCGCTCGCAGAAGGAGCGCGACGAGACGTTCTATGTCGGGGCGCGCCGCGACCGCGTGCGTCGTGCGGACGACGTCGGCGATTGGCACATATGCCGCCGAGAGATCGTGCTCGACCAGGCAGTGCTGTCTTCCCATAACCTCAGTGTGCTTTTCTGATCATGGCTCGAATCCTCGTAGGACCCATCGACGCGCTCGCCGACGGCGACGCGACGCGCGTCAACGGTGCACACGGCGCGATCGCGGTGTTTCGCGTGCAGGGCACGTATTACGCACTGTCCGATCGCTGCACGCACGGCAACGCGTCCATGTCCGACGGCTATGTCGAAGACGATGCGACTGTCGAATGTCCATTGCATGCCGCGCGCTTTTGCCTGAAGACCGGTGCGGCGCTGTGCCAGCCTGCGACGGACGCATTGCGTACGTTCCCGGTCGTCGTCGACGCCGGTGCGCTGTACGTCGACGAGCCGGAGCTCGCATGAGCTGGCTCGATGGAGACGTCGCGCTGATCACGGGCGGCGGGTCGGGCCTCGGGCTCGCGCTCGTCGAGCGCTTTCTCGCCGAAGGCGCGCGGGTCGGCGTGCTCGAACGTTCAGCGGAAAAAGTCGCCGCATTGCGTGCGTGCTTTGGTGCGGATATCGAAGTGGTGTGCGGCGACGTGCGCGTGTACGACGACAACCGGCGCGCGGTGGACGCGACCGTCGAGCGTTTCGGCAAGCTCGATACGTTCGTCGGCAACGCCGCGCTGTGGGATCACGGCGCGGGCCTGCTGGGCCTGTCACCGGAAAGGCTCGACGCCGGGTTCGACGAATTGTTCGCGGTCAACGTGAAAGGGTACCTGCTGGGTGCGAAGGCGGCTGCAGACGCGCTGGTGGCATCGCAAGGCAGTATGATTTTCACGCTGTCGAACGCGGCGTTCTATCCGGGCGGCGGCGGTCCGTTGTATACGGCGAGCAAGCATGCCGCGGTCGGTCTGATTCGCGAGCTGGCGTACGAGCTTGCGCCGCACGTGCGCGTGAACGGCGTCGGGCCGTGCGGAATGGCGAGCGACCTGCGTGGCCCCGACGCACTTGGGCAGTCGCAGCACCGCATCATGGATACGCGGACCCCGGAGGCGATCGCCAGTATTCTCCCGCTGCAGTTTTTTCCAGCGCCGGCGGATTTCACCGGACCGTTCGTGCTGCTTGCATCGCGTGCGAACAATCGCACGCTATCCGGCGTGATGATCCAGGCCGACGCAGGCCTCGGCGTTCGCGGGATCCGTCATGTCGCTGGAGGCCTCGATGTCGCTCGACCGTGAAGCGGGTGGTGCGGCCGGCGAGGCCGCCTGCGTGATCGTGGGCGCGGGGCAGGCGGGCACGACCGCGGCAGCCGAGCTCCGGCGGCGCGGCTTCGACGGACCTGTCGTGCTGATCGGCGATGAACCGCATGTGCCTTACGAGCGACCGCCGCTGTCGAAAGAGGTGTTGCTGAAACCGGATGGCGCGTGCATTGCGCTTCGTCCGGAGACGTTCTACGCCGACCAGCGGATCGAGCGCAGGCTCGGCACCCGCGTCACGGCGATCGATCCGGCGCAGCGCACGCTGACGTTTGCCGATGGGACGCTGCTCGAATTCGGCAAGTTGCTGCTGGCGACAGGGGCGCGGGTCAGGAGGCTGCCGATGCTCGACCGTCTGGGCCCGGGTGTGCATACCTTGCGTACACTCGACGACGCGCATGCGTTGCGTCGAGCGCTTCAAGGCGGCACGCGGCTGTTGATCGTTGGCGGTGGCGTGATCGGGATGGAAGTCGCATCGAGCGCGATCGAGCTTGGGGCCCGGGTGACGGTGATCGAGCAGGCACCAGACGTGATGGCGCGCTGCGCGCCGTTGCCGGTGCGTTCACATTTGCTCGCGCTGCATCGTGCGCGGGGCGTGGATGTGCGGACCGGAGTGAAGCTGCTCGACGCGGCGCGCAACATCGATGGGTTCGTGTTGACGCTCGAAGATGGCACCGCCGTACGTGGCGATGCCGTTGTTTACGGGATCGGCGTCGAACCGGACGATGCGCTCGCGAGGGATGCCGGCCTGCGCACGGACGGCGGGATTCTCGTCGACTCTGCCTGCCGGACGTCGCATCCGGACATCGTCGCCGCAGGCGACAATACGGCCGAAGTAGACCCACGCGGTGGCCCGCCTCTGCGTCGGGAAAGTTGGGATAACGCAAATCGACAGGCCGTGCGTGCGGCCTCGGCGATGCTCGGTGAGCCGGATGACTTACCGCAGATGCCGTGGTTCTGGACCGATCAATGTGGCGTGAACCTGCAGTTCGCAGGCGACATGACAGCCTCCGAGTGGATCGAGCGTGGTGATCTCTCCGGATCCGCGTGCGTGCTGTTCGGATTGCGCGACGGGGTGGTGACGGCTGGTGTGACGCTCAATCGCGGGCGCGACATGCGCTTCGTACGTACCCTAATCGAGCGACGCGCCAGGCTCTCGGCGGACGTCCTCAGCGATTGTGCACAAGATCTGCGTGCGCTCGCGAATAATGTGTGACGTAGAGCGAACTGGTCCGTGATTTCGTCGGCGAGGCATATCGTGAGGTGCGGTAGCGCTATTGAGGTCGACCGCATGCCGTGGGACGCTGCGCCTACGCCAGTCTATTATCCCGTCACGGTATTTTGGGCGGCGCGCGCTTCATCTCCGTCCACAGCGGAGAGCGCGCTTCTGGTGTTGGCATTCGAGATATACCGAGTGGCGTGAGCCGACCGTGCAGGCGGCACCGGGACGGGCCACGGGGCGGTGGCACAGCTGCACGGACGGCGTTTCAATCGGGGCGAGCGTGCGGGTTGCCCAAGAGGGTCGGGGGATGCGCTTCGTTCGGACGTGTCCTGCTGTAGTGCAAATGCCGCGCTTACGCGCCGCTGATTCTCGGGCACGCCTTCGATCTGCGCGCGATCGGCATCATTGAGGTTCTCGCCCGGCGTGGCAGTTGGCGAGCCGATCGGATTGCGGAACTGCGTCCGTGACAGCACTACGTTTGGCGGTCCGGCATAGCTTTGGCTACGCTCGACATGAATTTTTGACTTGACATAAATGTATCTCTCGCCGGATCGCATTCCCGCATCGTACCGGCTTGTGGGGAGCGTCCCGAACGCAGGCGAGTCCGTGAGGGTAGAGTTTTTTGTTGAATTTTTGCGGGAAACTGCTCGGCCGCCGTTTCTCATCAGGGCGTTGCGGCTGATATTGGATTGCCGCTGAGCTCAATATGGGTAGGATTGTGGGTAGGAGGCTATCTGCGATTGCGGGAGTCTTACCTGGCGGATCCGTGCGAGCGATGATCAGAGTCTGCTGCCTTCCGCCATTTCGCACTTCCACCGCTTTCCGATCGTCGGGTATTGCGACCTCCATGATTGATGTCGGCAGATGCCCTGTCTCCGACGCACGGGCGGCGGCGAATGCCGGACAAGCGGGCTACCCCTCCTCTTGGTGGGCCCGTTTGACGAGCCTGATCACCGTCGAGACGAGTACGATCAGCAGCACGAAAGCAAGGACCAAATAGCTCGGCGCATCCCGGATCACGACCGCGATTGCGTGGTCGGCGACCGCGGACGCGGTTACAACGTTCAGGCCATAGACGATGAACCATCCGTTCAGCATCGCCAGGGCGATGGTGACCGTCAGCAATACGAAGCGAGCGTGATCGACAGGCGGCCCGGCGGCGCGGTGCCCGTGCCGCCGGACTCGATCGTGTTTTTGATCGTCGTGAATGAACGAGCGATGACGCAAGGCTCAGCTGTTCGGAACGCTGTTGCCGGAACGCACGTCGACGTCCGTCAGGCCGCCCCCGAGCGCCTTGTAGAGCGCGACCGCGTTGCCCAGTTCGGCGTTGCGCAGATCCAGCAAGGCCTGACGCGCGGCATACAGCTGCCGCTGCGAGTCGAGCAGTTCCAGCCGATCCTCGATGCCGGCGCGATAGCGCAGGTTCACGAGATCGGTGCGGCGCTCGGCGCTCTTGACGACCCGGCTTTGCGCGTCGATCTGGCGGCTGAAGGTCTCGCGCCCGGCGAGGCCGTCGGCCACTTCGCGGAACGCGGTCTGGATCGCGCGTTCGTACTCGACGACCGCGCTGGACTTGCGCACTTCCGCGAGATTCAGTTCGGAACGTAGCCGGCCGCCCTGGAAGATCGGCAACGTGACCTGCGGCGCGAAGCTCCACACGCGCTGGCCGCCGTCGAACAGGCTGCCCAGCCCCGGGCTGAGGAAGCCGATCGACGAGGTCAGCGACAGGCGCGGGAAGAACGCCGCGCGCGCCGCGCCGATGTCGGCGTTGGCGGCGACGAGATTCTGCTCGGCCTGCTGGATGTCCGGCCGGCGGTACAGCAATTCCGACGGCAGTCCGGCCGGCAGTTGCGTCATCACCGGCTGGCGTTCCAGCGACAGCGGGTCGGGCAGGGTCTTCGGCAGGTCGGTGCCGACCAGCAACCGCAGCGCGTTGCCCGCCTGCTCGACGGCGCGCGAACGCGCTTCGAGATCGGCGCTGGCGCTCGCGACCTGGCCTTCGGCCTGCGCGATGTCGACGCCGCTCGCCTGGTCCGCGAGCTTGAGCCGGCGCGCGAGATCGAGCGACTGGCGCCAGTCGTTCAGCGTGCGTTCGGACAACGCGCGCTGTTCCTGCGCGAGGCGCTCGGCGAAATACGCGTTGGCCACGGAGCCGACGAGCGCGATCTGCACCGCGCGGCGGCCGTGATCGGTCGCGAGGTAGCGCGCGAACGCCGCATCGGACAGCGACTTCACGCGGCCGAACAGGTCGATCTCGAACGCGCTGACGCCGACGTTCACGCCGTACTGGTTCTGCGTGTTTTCGAGCAGCGGCGGGTTCGATTGCGAGTCGGCCGCCGTGCGCTGGCGCGTGAAGCTCGCGCCGGCGCCGATCGACGGCAGGCGCGCGGAACGCTGGATGCCGTACTGCGCTTCGGCAGCCTGGACGTTCAGCGCGGCCAGGCGCAGGTCGCGGTTGTTGTCGAGCGCGAGCTCGATCAGGCGCTGCAGGCGACGGTCGCCGAACATCGTGCGCCAGCCGAGATCGGCCGCGTTCGCGTGCTGGTCGGCCGCGGCAGCGGTCGTATAGGCGGTCGGCACCGGCATCCCGGGCTTGACCAGCTTCGGCGCCATCGAGCACGCCGACAGCGCGAGGGCGGCGGAAACCGCGGCGGAAAGAATAAGCAATCGCATGGCATCAACCTTCATGTTCGTGGGTCACGGCGGCGGGCTTCTTGCGGGGTGCCAGCCATGCCGAGATGCGTTCCTGGATGCTCATCACGAACACAAAGAAAACCGGGACGAAGAAAATGGCCAGCACGGTGGCGGTGATCATGCCGCCCAGCACGCCGGTGCCGATCGCGTGTTGCGTCTCGGAGCTGGCGCCGGAGGCGATGACGAGCGGCACCACGCCGAGCCCGAACGCGAGCGACGTCATCAGGATCGGGCGCAGGCGCAGCTTCGACGACTGCACGGCAGCCTCGATCAGCCCCTTGCCTTCCTCGCGCAACTGCTTCGCGAATTCCACGATCAGGATCGCGTTCTTCGCCGACAGGCCGATCACGGTGATCATCCCGACCTTGAAGAACACGTCGTTCGGCAGCCCGCGGAGCATCACGGCGCCGAGTGCGCCGATCAGGCCGAGCGGCACCACCAGCATCACCGACAGCGGAATCGCCCAACTCTCGTAGAGCGCCGCGAGCACGAGGAACACGACGACCATCGACAGCGCCATCAGCATCGGCGCCTGCGATGCCGACTCGCGCTCCTGCAGCGACTGGCCGGTCCAGGCGACCGAGAAGCCCGGCGGCAACTGCGCGGCCAGACGCTCCATCTCGGCCATCGCCGCGCCGCTGGAGTAGCCGGGCGCCGAGCCGCCGGAGATGCGCGCGGACGGGTAACCCTGGAAGCGCACCATCTGGAGCGGGGCTTCCGACCAGACCGGCCGCACCACTTCGGACAGCGGCACCATGCCGCCGGTCGCGTTGCGCACGTAGAGCTTCATCACGTTTTCGATCTGCATGCGTGCCGGCGCATCGGCCTGGATGATCACCTGCTGCATGCGGCCCGCGTTGGGGAAGTCGTTCACGTAGGTCGAACCCATCGCGGCCGACAGCGTGTCGCTGATGGTCGTGAACGACACGCCGAGCGCTTCGGCCTTCTCGCGGTCGATGTCCAGCTTCACGCTCGTACCGGTCGGCAGGCTGTCCGGATAGACGCCGGTCACCACCTTGCTTTGCGCGGCCAGTTCGAGCAGCCGGGTTTCAGCCGCCTTGAGCGCCGCGTAGCCCTGGTTGGCGCGATCCTGCAGGCGCATCGTGAAGCCCGAGCTGGTGCCCAGCCCGTCGATCGCCGGCGGCAACAGGCTCATGACCGTGCCTTCGGTCACGGCGCCCATTGCTGCCTGCGCGCGCATCGCTTCGTCCAGCGTGGAGGCACCGCCGCGCTTGTTCCAGTCCTTCAGCACCGCGTAATTCAGTGCCGCATTCGAGCCGAGGCCGGAGAAGCCGTAGCCGATGATGGAGATGCTCGACTCGATGGCCGGACGCGATGCGAGATGTTTCTCGAGCGCCTTGACCACGTCGCCGGTGCGCTCGACGGTCGAATCCGCCGGGAGCAGGAAGCCGGTCATGAAGTAGCCCTGGTCTTCCTCGGGCAGGAACGACGACGGCAGCATCCGGAAGCCGAACACCAGCGCGGCGGAAATCGCGACGAACAGCAGCATCACGCGCCCGGTGCGGCCGACCAGCCGGCCGACGCGCGTCTCGTACCATTGCGTGAGGCGGTCGAAACGGCGGTTGAACCAGCCGAAGAAGCCGCGCTTCTCGTGGTGCCCGTGTTCGACCGGCTTGAGCATCGTCGCGCACAGGGCCGGCGTCAGCGTCAGCGCGAGCAGGGCCGAGAACATGATCGACACGGCCATCGACAGCGTGAACTGCTGATAGATCACGCCGACCGAACCGCTCGACATCGCCATCGGCAGGAACACGGCCGTCAGCACCAACGTGATGCCGATGATCGCGCCGGTGATTTCCTTCATCGCCTTGATCGTCGCGTCTTTCGGCGACAGGCCTTCTTCCACCATCAGGCGTTCGACGTTCTCGACGACGACGATCGCATCGTCGACGATGATGCCGATCGCGAGCACCATGCCGAACATCGTCAGCACGTTGATCGAGAAACCCGTCATCAGCATGACCGTGAAGGTGCCGAGCATCGCCACCGGCGCGACGATCGCCGGGATCAGCGTGTAGCGCACGTTCTGCAGGAACAGGTACATCACCAGGAACACGAGCACCATTGCCTCGAGCAGCGTGTGAACGACCTTCTCGATCGAGATCTTCACGAACGGCGCGGTATCGAACGGGATCGAGTAGGCCATGCCGGCCGGCATCGTCCTGGCGATCATGTCCAGTTGCTCGCGCACGGCCTCCGCGGTCTTCACCGCGTTGGCGCCCGGCGCCAGCTGCACGCCCGCGAAGGTGGCGGGTTTGCCGTTCTCGCTGTTGACGAAGGTGAACGCCTGCGGGCCGAGTTCGACCCGTGCGACGTCGCCGAGCACGACCTTCGAGCCGTTCGCATTCGCGCGCAGCACGATCTTCGCGAACTGCTCCGGCGTCGTGAGCTGGCCTTGCGCGGTGAGCGGCACCGTGACGCGCTGCCCGGACAACGCGGGCGCCGCGCCGAGGCTGCCCGGCGCGATCTGCACGTTCTGCTGGCTGACGGCCGTCGTCAGGTCGTTCATCGACAGGCCGTAGGTGATCAGCTTCTGCGGATCGACCCAGATGCGCATCGCCTGTTCGGAGCTGAACAGCTGCACCTTGCCGACGCCTTCGACACGTCGCAGGTCCTCGACGACGTTGCGCGCCATGTAGTCGGCAAGCGCGTTCTCGTCGTAGCGGCCGCTCTCCGACTTGAGGCCGACGAACAACAGGAAGCCCGTGGCGGCCGACTGCACGATCACGCCGTTTTGCCGCACGACGGGGGGCAGGCGTGGTTCGACCGACTTGAGCTTGTTCTGTACCTCGACCTGCGCCATCGCCGAATCGGTGCCGGGCTTGAAGGTCGCGGTGATCTGCGCCTGACCGGAGGTATCCGCCGACGATTCGAAATACAGCAGGTTTCGCACGCCGGACAGCTCGCGCTCGATGAGGCTCAGCACGCTGTCGCTCATCGTCTGCGGCGTGGCGCCCGGGTAGGTGGCGGTAATGGTGACGGTCGGCGGCGCGACCGACGGGTAGCGCGCAACCGGCAGTTCGGGAATGGCGATCAGGCCCAGCAGGATGATGAAGAGGGCGATCACCCATGCGAAGACCGGGCGCCGGATGAAGAATTGGGACATGACTGGAGGCTCCCCGTGACTCAGTGCGCGGAAGCGGTCTTGACCGCCTCGGGCGCCTTCCATGCGGTCGCCGTGACGGTCGCGCCGTCGCTCAGGCGTTCCATGCCTTCGACGACGACCTTCTGGCCTGCCTGCAGGCCCGACTTGATGCGGTAGCTGCGGTTCGTCAGCTCGCCCACCTCGACGGCCTTCAGATGCGCCTGGCTCTTCGCGTCGAGCACCCAGACCTGCGGCTTGCCGCCTGCGCGGACGATCGCCTGTTGCGGCACGGTCAGCGCGTTGTCGTAGTGCCCACGCGGGATGCGGGCGCGCACGTACATGCCGGGCAGCAGCTCGCGCTTCTGGTTGTCGACCAGCACGCGCAGCAGCACGTCGCCGGTGCCCGGGTCGACGTTGACGCCCGAGAACAGCATGCGGCCCCTCACGTCGTAGCGCGAGTCGTCGCCGCGCAGCACGTCGACCGGCAGGCCATTGCCCGTCGCGTCCGGCTGGGCCGCGAGTGCGCCGCGCAGCGATTCGAGCGAGGCGGCCGGCTGGCGCACGTCCACGTAGACCTGGTCGATCTGCTGGATGCGTGCCATCGGCTGGCTGTCGCTGCTCGCGACCAGCGCGCCCTCGGTCACGAGCGCCTGGTCGATGCGGCCCGTGATCGGCGCCTCGACGGTCGCGAACTTCAGGTCGAGCTGGCGTCGTGCGAGCGTCGCGCGAGCCCGTGCGACGTCGGCGGCGGCCTGGTCGCGTTGGGACACCGAGTCGTCATAGACCTGCCGGCTGATCGCGTCGGCCTCGACCAGCGGTTTGAGCCGCGTCGTCTGCACCTTGGCCCGTTCGAGCGCGGCTTGCGCGCGTTGCAGGGCCGCCGCGGCCGTATCCATGTCGGCCTTGAACGGCGCCGGGTTGATCTGGAACAGCGGCTGGCCCGCCCGCACCTCCGTGCCCTGTTCGAACAGCCGTCGCTGCACGATGCCGCTGACCTGGGGGCGGATCTCGGCAATCCGGACCGCCGCGACGCGGCCGGGCAGGTCTTCGGTCAGATCGAGGCGCGAGGCGGCCAGCGTCATCGCCGCAACCGGGGTGGCCGGCGCGGCGGCCTGCTGTTCGGCGGGCCCGCAGCCCGCCAGCATCGCCGCCGCCAGCGCGCATACGGCGCCGTAGCAGCGTCGTTTGTGATTTTTCATGTGGACTCCTTGGGACGCAGGCGACTATGGCCCGCATTGTCGGTTCGAGTGTCGCGGCGACGGTTTCGGCACCGCAGCCCCGTGCAACTACCAAGTTGCCGCGGGTTTCTGGTTGTGGTCAAATGACCATGTCAATTGACCAAAGGCGCGTAGTCTATCTCAAACTCGGACGTCTCGCGTTCAGAGGCGGGCGCTTTCGTGCCGCGAAATGTTCAGCGGAAGCCGCGGCGCGGCGGCGAAACGGCGCGGCGTCTGCCGGTGCGTCGCACGCGGTGTCTTCAATGACGGAAGTCGTTTTGCATTTGGCGCCGGAACAGTATTTCGTTGGCGCCGTTCGGCGAGTTGCAGCAATCCGGCCTTGGCCGAGCGGGTTCCCGTTGCGGAATCGACGAATATCAGGAAATGAAAAACGTGTGGTTGCAGGTCTGACGGCAACGTCGGTATCAAGGAAACGTCAATGGAAATGTCCCCGCAGTCGATGTTGTTCGAAACCGTCCCGTCGATTCTCCAGGAATGGGGCTGTGTGCGCCGCCTGGGTCAAGTCATGGCGGCCTGGACGGACCGCCGCAATGTGCTGATCGTCACGGACGCGGGGTTGCACGAGGCCGGCGTGCTGGAGCCGGCGAAAGCGTCGTTGGCGGCGGCCGGATTCCATGCGACGGTTTTTGACGAGGTCGTGGCCGACCCGCCGGAGGCCGTGGTATCGCGGTGCGTCGAGGTCGCTCGCAGTGCAGAGGTGGATGTGGTCATCGGCCTGGGCGGCGGCTCATCGATGGACATTGCGAAGCTGGCCGCGGTACTTGCCGTCTCGCAGCAATCTCTCGCAGAAATGTATGGAATTGCCAACGTTCACGGCGACCGCTTGCCATTGGTACAGATCCCGACGACGGCCGGCACCGGGTCGGAAGTCACCAATATTTCCATCGTTTCGGTAGGCGAAACGAACAAGATGGGCATCGTCGCCCGTCAGCTGTATGCCGACAGGGTGATCCTGGACGCCGAACTGACTGTTGGCCTGCCGCGCAGTCATACGGCTGCGACCGGCATCGATGCGATGGTCCACGCCATCGAGGCGTATACCAGCAAGCACAAGAAGAATGCGATTTCCGATGCGCTGGCGCGGGAAGCACTGCGTTTGCTGGCAAACAACCTGATCCCGGCTTGCGAGAACGGCGCAGATCAGCGTGCGAGGGAGGCCATGCTGCTCGGCGCCACCCTGGCGGGGCAAGCGTTCGCCAACGCGCCGGTGGCCGCGGTTCATGCACTGGCGTATCCGTTGGGCGGCCATTTCCACATCCCGCATGGTTTGTCGAACGCATTGATGCTGGCCCCCGTCCTGCGTTTCAACGCGGAAGCGGCCGCTCCGCAATATTCGGAACTGGCAGACGTCGTAGGGGCGGATGGAAACGGCGATGTCCACGCGCGCACGGCCGCATTCGTCGGATTCCTGAATGACCTGATCGAACGATCCGGCGCGCCGCGACGCCTGCGCGACGTGGGCGTCACGCGTTCGAGCCTGCCGACACTCGCGGCGGATGCGATGAAGCAGCAGCGCCTGCTGCAGAACAATCCGGTCGTTGTCACGGATGCCGATGCGTTGCGCCTGTATGAGCAGGCCTATTGAACCGACGCAGGCCGATCCGTCGTCGCCGTAACGTTAATGGAGAGAGTGCACCGTGAACACTGTAGAAAAGGTTGAGCATCACGAGGTCGTCATTCTGGGTGCCGGCTTCGGCGGCCTTGGAATTGCGGCCCGCATGAAAATCGCGGGTATCGACGACTTCGTCGTGCTCGAGAAACGTCCGGAGCTCGGCGGCGTCTGGCTCGACAATTCGTATCCCGGCGCGGCATGCGATACCGAGTCGCACCTGTATTGCTACAGCTTCCATCCGCACTTGCGCGTCAGCGCGATGTATGCCGGCAGAAACGAACTGCTCAATTACCTGAAATCGCTTGCAGCGCGGTTCGACCTGGCAGACCATCTGCGGTTCAATCGCGAGATTTGCCGCGCGCAATGGGATGCGGCTGCGCACCTCTGGCGGTTCGAGCTGGACGACGGATCGCGGTTGACCGCTCGCTTCTTCGTGCCGGCGTGGGGACAACTGAACCGGCCGATGACGCCGGCGGTGCGCGGCCTGGCGAGTTTCAAGGGCGACACCTTCCACTCCGCGCAATGGCGGCACGATGTGGACCTGAGCGGCAAGCGCGTGGCGAGCATCGGCAACGCCGCGAGCGCGGTGCAATACGTGCCGGCGATTGCGCCGAAGGTCGCGCAGCTTACGGTGTTCCAGCGCAGCGCAAACTGGATCATGCCGCGCAACCAGATCATCTTCTCGAAGGAGCAGCTCGATTCGTACGAGCAGGAGCCTCGTCTCTTCGAGGAGAGCCGGAAATCGCTGCACGCGTTCCGCGAGTCGGGATTCGAGCGCACGCGGATGGGTTCCAATGCGCAGACGGAAGGCAAGAGCCTCGCGTTGGCGCATCTTCATCGGCAGGTGTCCGACCCGGTACTGCGCGAGAAGCTGACGCCGGACTACGAATACGCATGCAAGCGGATCCTGCGGTCGGACGACTACTACCCGGCGCTCATGCGTGAGAACGTCGCGCTCGAAACGGCAGGTGTGGAGGCGTTCGTCGAAGACGGTATCGTGACGCGGGACGGCCGTGTTCTGCCGTTCGACGTGGTCATATTCGGCACGGGCTTCGAGAGCCAGGCATTCCAGGGCAGCCTGCAGGTGCGCGGCACGAGCGGCACGCTGGCGCAGGCGTGGGAACACGGGCCGGAGGCCTATCTGGGCATTACGGTGCCGGGCTTTCCCAACATGTTCATGCTGTACGGGCCGAACACGAACCTGAACCACAACTCCATCGTGTCGATGCTCGAGATCCAGCAGAACTACATCATCGATGCGATAGGCGGCATGGCCGCGGCGGGTATCGACGCGGTCGACGTCGACAGGGCCGTGTTCGACGAATACAACGGCAAGCTGCAAGCGTCGATGGCCGGCTCGGCGTTTTCCGCGGGCTGCTCGAGCTGGTACAAGAACGCGCGGGGCAAGGTGATCAACAACTGGCCCGGCACGGTGGACGAATACCGTGCCGCGACGCAATGGGATCAAAGCGTGTTCGGTACGCTCTGAGCGGGGGATGCGCATGACATCGATGCCGTGGTTGCCGCTGACGGAAGTGGCCGACGATGCCCGGGACGCCGTGCGGACGTTCCGCGAACTGGGCGGACGGCACTACGGCAGCTTGCCCGTGGATCAATCGCGCGCGAACTTCGAGCGTGCGTGCGAACTGAACGGCCTCGCGGGTGACGACGCGGTGACTCATGACGACATCGCGGTTCCCGTCATGGGCGGCAGCATTCGGGTACGGCTCTATCGCCCGCACAATGCGGCGGGTATCGGCCGCGATCCGCTCGTCGTGTTCATTCACGGCGGCGGGTGGGTGATCGGAAGCGTGGACACGCATGACGGCATTTGCCGTCATCTCGCACGGCATGGCGGGTGCCCGGTCGCGTCGGTGGAGTACCGGCGATCGCCGGAGCACCGGTGGCCGGTCCCGCTCGAGGACTGCGAACGGGCGTTGGATTATCTCGTTGGCCATGCCCCGGCGCTCGCCATCGACGCGTCCCGGGTGGTGCTGGCCGGCGACAGCGCCGGCGGCAACATGGCGACCATCATCGCGAATGCGGGATCGGCGGCGCGCTCCGCGATCGTCGGACAGCTCCTTTTTTATCCGGTGACGGACCTGACCGCGTCGCTGCCGTCATATCGACGGATTCAAGGCGGATTTCCGCTGGTGGCCGAATCGATGCGCTGGTTCCGCGACCACTACGTGCCGGCCGGTACGCCGCTCGATCTTGCGCGCCTGTCTCCGCTGCTGCATGCGGAGGGCCGGCGGCAGCCGCCGATGTTCATTGCAACCGTGGGGCTCGACCCGCTGTGCGACGAGGGCGTGGCCTATGCATCGTGCGCGGCGCGTGCCGGCAGCGAAGTCGAGCATCACCATTTGCCCGCGCATCATCACGGCATCGTGACCGCGGCCCGTCATGTCGCGACAGCGCGCTATTTGCTGGAACGCGCCGCCGCCTTCGTTGGGCGGCTGGCCGAACGGGGCAGTGTCTGCGCCTGACGCTTGGGTCCGCGCATTGCCGTGTGAGCAATGCGGCTTGCGACGGACCGGCAGGATATCGCTCTCGTGTCGTTCGACGCGCGCCGGCGTGCCCGACGTGCATCCAAGCGCGAAGCATCGCGCGATCATTCAAAACAGGACAGAGGAGATTCGGTATGGAAAAGATCTGGCTTGCTTCCTATCCGCCAGAAGTGCCGGCAGAGATCGACTGCAGCGCGTATCGATCCGTCAGCGAATTGATCGACGCAAGCTTCGACAAGTTTCGCGAAAGCCCCGCGTTCGCGTGTAACGGCACGCTGATCACGTATGGTGAACTCGACGCGATGTCGCGCTCGCTGGCCGCTTGGCTACAATCGAGGGGGCTCGAGCGCGGTGCGCGCGTCGCGATCATGATGCCGAACGTGCTGCCTTACCCGGTGTCGATCTGTGCAGTCCTGCGCGCCGGCTACGTCGTCGTCAACGTCAATCCGCTTTATACGCCCCGCGAGCTGGAACACCAGCTGAACGATAGCGGTGCCGAGGCGATCGTCCTGCTCGACAGTTGTGCTGCGACGCTGGACGCCATCATCGCGCACACGCAGGTGAAGCATGTGCTGGTCGCCACGCAGGGCGGCCCCACCGCGACGACACAGGCCCCGGGCGCGCATACGACATTCGACGACGCGATCGCGGAGGGCCGCGGGCGCCGGTTCGTGCCGGCTCGCCTGTCACCGGACGACATCGCGTTTCTCCAATATACGGGCGGGACGACCGGCGTGTCGAAAGGGGCGACGCTGTTGCATCGGAACATCGTCGCGAATGTATTGCAGGCGGACGTCTGGCTCGAGCCCGCGCGCAGTTGGCGCCCCGACGTGAAGCAGTTCATCACGGTGGCGGCCCTTCCGATCTATCACATCTTTGCGCTCAACATCTGCTGCCTGTCGACGATGTACACGGGCGGGATGTGCGTGCTCGTCCCGAACCCGCGCGACATCGGCGGGATGATCGCGTCGCTCGCCGGATACAAGATCACCACCTTCCCGGGCGTGAACACGCTGTATAACGCGATGCTCCATCATCCCGACTTCTCGCGTCTCGATTGCTCCAATCTGCTGCTGGCCAACGGCGGCGGAATGGCCACGCAGGAAGTCGTCGCAAAGCGCTGGAGGGAAATGACCGGCGCGCCGATCATCGAAGGATACGGGCTGTCCGAGACATCGCCGTGCGTGACGGTCAACCCCGTTGCACGCGGCGAGTTCAACGGCACGATCGGCCTGCCGTTGCCGTCCACCGACATATCGATCCGGGACGACGACGGCAACGAACTGCCGCCCGGACAAGCCGGCGAGCTGTGCATCCGCGGCCCCCAGGTGATGGCGGGTTACTGGCGGCGACCGGACGAGACCGCGAAAGTGATGACCGCGGACGGCTTCTTCCGGTCGGGCGACATTGCGTCGATCTCGGCGGACGGCTTCGTGCGAATCGTCGATCGCAAGAAGGACATGATTCTCGTGTCCGGCTTCAATGTCTATCCGAACGAGATCGAAGAGGTCGTCGCCAAACACCCGGGCGTCTACGAAGTCGCGGCGATCGGCGTACCCGACGAGCACTCGGGAGAGGCCGTCAAGCTGTTCGTGGTCAGGAAAGCGCCCGAACTGACGGCCGATGACTTGATGACGTTCTGCAAGGGTCAGCTGACCGGCTACAAGCGTCCGAAAAGCATCGAGTTTCGCGACAGCCTGCCGAAGAGCAACGTCGGGAAAATCCTTCGGCGCGAGTTGCGGGTGACGAACACCTGACGTCGCGGGCGGGCCGATTTCCGGAGATCGAGCTGCCGCGTGGTCAAACGATCGTGTAATGGAAAGTCCTGATTCAAATTGTTGTTCGACTGCATAGACTGGGAACCATTGAACTTGGTCAATTGACCATGTTAGGGATGACAAACCAAACCGGGATACGTATCGCCATGGCCCGCTTGCCTATTGGGGCGGATGATGCGGCGATCTTCCCGGGTTTGGCGCGTGATCGCTGGCATGCACGGGTGAGCGTCTTCGTGCTTTATGGTCAAATGACCAAGTCGTGTGATCTTGCCGTGCGGCGTGACGGATATCTTCAATAACTGGTCATCGGAGGGATCTCATGACTGAGAAACAAACAGCTGCGTGTTCGCCTGAGCACGTAGATGTACTAATCATCGGAGCGGGAATCTCGGGGATCGACGCGGCATGCCATCTCCGCATGAACCTGCCGGGGCGCTCGTTCGCCATTCTGGAAGCCATGGACGGATTCGGCGGGACGTGGTGGACGCACCGTTACCCCGGCGCACGGTCCGACAGCGACCTGTACACGTACGCATTCGGATTCCGCCCGTGGCAGGGCCGCTCGATCGCGACGGCGGAGGAGATCCACAGCTATCTCGGCGAAGTCATCGACGAGTATGACCTCGGTTCGAAGATCCACTATGGGCATCGCGTTCAAACGGTGAACTGGTCGAGCGAACAAAAGCGCTGGATAGTGGAAGTGTCGCGCAACGATACCGGCGAACGTTTCACGATGACCACCGGCTTCCTGTGGCTGGGCGCAGGGTACTACGACCATCGTCAGGGCTTTACCCCCAAGTGGAACGGGTTAGATCGTTTCAAGGGAACGGTCGTTCATCCGCAGCACTGGCCCGAAGACCTCGACTATGCCGGAAAGCGCGTGATCGTCATCGGCTCGGGCGCAACCGCCGCGACGCTGGTTCCGGCTCTGGCCGGCACCGCGGCGCACGTGACGATGCTGCAACGGTCGCCGACGTTCTTCACGGCGGTGCCGTGGACCCACCAGCTGGACGCAACGCTCCGAGAACTCAGCCTTCCCGAGGAATGGCGCTCGGAGATTCTGCGACGCGCGCACCTGAAGCAGACCTTCGACCTGATCAACCTGTCCACGGCGAACCCGGACGCGGTGCGCGACTGGCTGATCAACGAGACGCGGCAACAGCTGCCGGAAGGGTTCGACGTCGACAAGCATTTCAATCCGAGCTATCGCCCGTGGCAACAGCGCGTGGCTGCCGTCCCCGACGGCGACCTCTTCGCGGCCATCCGGGACGGGAAAGCATCGGTCGTGACCGACACCATCGAAGCGTTCGACGAAAGCGGCATCACGCTGGCATCGGGCGAACACCTGGACGCGGACATCGTCGTGACGGCCACCGGCTTCGACATGAGCGCTTTCGGCCAGATCGCATTCCAGCTCGATGGCGCCCCGGTCGACATGAGCAAGCGCGTGTCGTACCGCGGCATGATGATCGAAGGTATCCCGAACATGGCGTTCGTCTACGGCTACTACCGTTCGAGCTGGACGCTGCGTGCGGATCTCGTCTGCGAATTTACGTGCCGCGTACTCGCGCATATGGACAAGGTCGGCGCGAAGACGGTGGAGCCGCGCCTGCGTGACGAAGACGCCGACATGCAGCGGCTGCCCTGGACGGACCCGAACAACTTCAATGCCGGGTACGTGATGCGCTCGCAACACCAGATGCACATGCGCGGCGATCGCATGCCTTGGCAGCACCACTTCGAGTTCGAGGAAGAGCGCAAGACCATTCCGGAGCTGAGCCCGGACGCCGAAGTCCTCGTGTATCGCTGATCCCCGCCCAACGTTCGATTACAAGGTGATGTCATGGCACTCGATTTGCATCTCGCGGGTTTTCTCGAATCCTTTGCCGGGTCCGGCGCGAAACCCTTGCCGCAGTCCACGCCGGAAGAAGCGCGCGGACTGATGCTGCATCTGGCGCGCGCCGTTCGCGCACCGGAAACCGTTGTCGACCTTCATGGCGTGGAAGACCTGACCATTCCCGGCGCGGTCGGTTCGCTGCGGGCACGGCTCTATCGGCCGAGCCAGGAGCGTCATCTGGCGACGGTCGTCTATCTCCACGGCGGCGGGTTCGTCATTGGCGATCTGGATACCCACGACAACATTTGCCGGGAGGTGGCGCGCGCCGCGAACGCGGTCGTGGTCTCGGTCGACTACCGCCTGGCGCCCGAGCACCGGTATCCGGCCGCGGCGGACGACGCGATTGCCGCGACCAGATGGGTGATCGCGAACGCGGGCGAGCTGGGCGGAAACGACGTCGTGGCGGTGGCCGGCGATAGCGCCGGCGGCAATCTGGCGGCCGTCGTGACCCAGCAACTGCATGCCGACGGCGTTTCGTTGGCCGCGCAGCTCCTGATCTATCCGGCGGTGGCGGGGGACCGTTCAGGCTTTCCGTCCTTCAAGGAAAACGGTGAAGGCTATCTGCTCGACCTCGAGACGATCGCGTGGTTCGAACGGCATTACGTTGCCGACGGGGCGAGCCCGCAGGATGCGCGGCTGGCGCCGATCCACGCGAAGGACTTCGCAGGGCTGGCGCCGGCAGTCATCCTGACCGCGGAATACGACCCGCTGCGCGACGAGGGCGAAGCATACGGCCGCCTGCTTCACGCAAGCGGGGTCAAGGTCGAGACAATCCGGTGCGATGGCATGCTGCACGGCTTCTTCGACATGGGCGCGATCTCCCCCGGCGCGCAGACGTGGATCGAGAAGGGCATCGCAAGTTTCCGGAAGTTGCTCGACGGCGCGCAGCACCGTTGATACGCCGGCGGTCGCGATCTGAATCGCGCTTATCGCCATTCCGTGGCCGCATGCGGTTCGATGGGGGATCTCCGTCGTTGCCGATGCGGCCACACAGTTCTGATGCGTGACGGAATGAGGCCGACCGCACAACGGCTCGAGGGAGCTGCGACGCGAGCGGTGGAATCGATGCATCAGGTAGTTGCTTGTGAAGCGCTCAGGCATCTATCCAGGACACAGACCCGTGAAGAACTCATTCGATTATCTTGTTGTAGGCGGCGGCTCGGCAGGCAGTGTGCTGGCCTCGCGCCTGACCGAAGACCCCGATGCGACGCTCTGCCTCTTCGAAGCCGGCGGCACCGGCAACGGATGGCCCATCAACGTGCCGGCCGCCCTGGTGCTGATGATCCCGTCCCGGCTGAACAACTGGGCGTTCGAAACCGTGCCGCAGAAAGGGCTGCAGGGGCGGCGCGGCTATCAGCCGCGCGGCAAGGCATTGGGCGGATCGTCCGCGATCAATGCGATGGTGTACACGCGCGGCCATCATGCCGACTACGACGACTGGGCCGTGCTCGGCAACGAAGGCTGGGGCTGGAACGACGTCTTTCCGTATTTCAAGCGAAGCGAGCATAACGAGCGCCTCGGCAATGACTGGCATGGGCGCGGCGGCCCGCTCTGGGTGAGCGACCTGAGGACGGACAATCCGTTTCAGGCGCGTTGGCTGGAGGCCGGACGGCAGTGCGGCCTGCCCATCACGGACGACTTCAACGGTGCGGAGCAGGAAGGCGTCGGCATCTATCAGGTGACCCAAAAGAATGGCGAACGCTGGAGTGCCGCGCGTGCCTATCTGTTTCCGCACATGAACGCGCGCGGTAATCTGACGGTGGAAACCAATGCGCAGGTCCGGCGCATCGTGTTCGACGGCAACAGGGCCGTGGGCGTCGAAGTCACCCGTGCGGGGAATGTCGAGACGGTCTGGGCGAAAAAGGAGGTGATCCTTTCCGCGGGTGCATTTCAGTCGCCGCAGTTGCTGATGCTGTCCGGTATCGGTCCGAAGGATGAACTTCAGCGTCACGGGATCGACGTCGTGGCCGATCTCCCGGGTGTGGGGCAGAACCTGCAGGACCACCCGGACTTCGTCGTCAGCTACAAGACGAACAGCCTGGATGCGCTCGGCGTATCGGTACGCGGCGGGATCAAGACACTGGCCGACATCAGGCAATACCGGAAATCGCGCAGCGGTACGCTCACTACCAATTTTGCCGAAGGCGGCGCGTTCCTGAAGACGCGTCCCGATCTCGAGCGGCCGGACGTGCAGATGCACTTCGTCGTCGGCCCCGTCAGCGATCACGGACGGAAGCTGCATCTGGGACACGGCATTTCCTGTCACGTATGCGTGTTGAGGCCGAAGAGCCGCGGATCGGTGAAGCTGCGCAGCGCGGATCCGCTGGATGCGCCGCTGATCGACCCGGCATTCCTCGAGCACAGGGACGATCTCGACGTTCTCGTCGAGGGATACAAGCTGACGCGGCAGTTGATGGCGGCGCCGGCCATGTCGGCGTTCGTGACGGAAGATCTGTATGCGTCCCGGTCGCGCTCGGACGAAGACATACGCGCGCTGCTGCGCGAGCGGACCGACACCGTTTACCACCCGGTGGGAACGTGTCGCATGGGGAACGACGCGCTCGCCGTCGTCGACGCTCAATTGCGCGTACGGGGCACGGAGGGCCTGCGTGTCGTGGATGCGTCGATCATGCCGACGCTGGTGGGGGCAAACACGAACGCGCCGACGATCATGATCGGAGAGAAAGCGTCGGATCTGATTCGGGGGATCTCGCGATTTCCCGGCGGCCATGCCGCAGTGAAAGCCGGAATCGGGGTTTGACCGGTCCCTTTTCGCGCCGGCATGCGTCGGCACGAAAGCCGTGATCGAACACGGACGTTGCGGCAGCATCGGATGCGCTGCAACGTTCGCTGTCGTCAGGCCCATCAACTCATCGCTCAGCCGATCAACCGCGATCGGCGCGTGACCCTTGCGCGGCCCGCCTACGCGGAAGTGGCCGCCACGCGATTTCGCGCGACTCGTCGTCGTTCAAGTGCGTTCGCCAAGGAACGCCGGCTGCGGAGAAAGCGGAGAGTCGTGGGGTACCGGATGCGTGTGCACCACGCCTGAGATCGACTTCGAAAACGCGGCTGACAGGAGGATGGGTCGTCGTTCGATCCCATCAGCGGTAAGCTTCGCGCGGCATGCAGACTGCACTTTGTCCACATGCCGCTTCCCCGTCGGGTTCTTCCCGTATCCGCGACACGCGCCCCGTTACGCGATGATCACACCATCCGTCCCGGGGTGGGACGACGTCGACGCAGCGAGCCGCGCGTTTCCATCGCGGCCCGCTGCGCCGATCGGACATCGAGTGGTTACCGCGAGATCGCCCCGTCGCGAGAGAAAACCAGCCATTTGTCGCCAGGCGCCGCAAGCGCGGACGTGTAGGTCGTCCCGGTCTCGGTATGCACGCGGCTGAACGACTTTCCGTCATCGACGCTTTGCGCCTGCAACCCGTCGACACCCACGGCCAGCACGGTGGAGCCGCTGGACGCGAGTGCGGTGATCGAATTCCGGGTATCGAGCGTTGCGCGTGACCAGGTGTGGCCGTTGTCGTCGCTTCGCATCAACGTGCCGCGCAGTCCGCCGACCAGCAGCACACCGTCGGGCAGCGCGACGCCGCACCAGAACGAGCCCTTGTAACCGGTCTCGATCGTCTCCCACGTATTGCCCTTGTCCTTCGACACGAGGAGATGCCCTTTCTCGGCGGTCGCGAAAATATCGCCGTTGCCGTTCGAAAAAATACCGAACAGGTTCAGGTCCGACTTCTTGCCGTTCGGAAGAACGGGTTCCTTTTTCGTCCAGGTCTTGCCGCCGTCGTCGGTGACGAGGATCAGCGACCAGAGCCCGACGGCCACGCCGTGGTTCGCATCGACGAAGTGAACGCCGAAGAGGGGACGATCCTCGGTCGTCGCGAACCGCTGTATCTGCCAGGTCTCGCCGCCGTCGGTGGTCTTCAGGATCGCGCCCCAGTGGCCGACGGCCCAGCCCGTGTTGGCGTCGATGAAGCTGACCGACGTCAGCGTCGAGCTCACGGGTACGGCCTTGGCCTGGCGGTACGTCGCGCCGCGGTTGTCGGACAGCAGGATGATGCCGTTCGCACCGACGCTCACGACCCGCGGCCCTGCCCACGTTGCATCCAGCACGGCCGACTGCGTCGCAATGCTCGACTGGACGGCCGGCACGGGTTTGAGTTCCGGTGCGGATACCGCGCATTGCATGCCGCCCAGCAGTGTTGCGCCGACGACGATAGCAGCCGAAATGGCGTGCATCTTGTGATTCATGAGCATGGAATCCTCTTCTTCAATGAGCGAGCAGGCCGGGTGCGCGCGCGGGCCGGCGTCTCGGGAACAGGCGCTCGAGCCACACGGCGAAGGCGGGCAGCACGGTCATGGCCATGACCATATTGACGATGAACATGAATGCCAGCAGCTTGCCCATGTCCGCCTGAAACTTGAGCTCCGAGAACGACCAGGTGGCCACGCCGATCGCGAGCGTGATGGCCGTGAAGATGGTCGCCGTGCCGATCTCGAGGATCGATTGTTCGAGCGCCTTGACGATTCCCACGCCGTTGGCGAGATGCAGTTGCAGCCGGTTGTAGATATAGAACGCGTAATCGACACCGATGCCGACCGCGAGCACCATCACCGGCAGCGTGGCGACGGTCAGGCCGATCTGCAGCTCCTTCATGAACCAGTACCCGATGAACGTGCCGATCGTCAGCGGCAGGCAGCAGGCGAGCACGGCGCGCAGGTCGCGGTACGTGACGAGCACGAGCAACACGATGGTCGCGTACACGTAAAGCATCATCGGCAGCTCGCTGCGCTCGATTTCGTCGTTGACCGCGGCGAGAACGCCGGCGTTTCCGGACGCGAGCCGGATCTTCACGCCCGGCAGCTTGTTCGTGTCGCGAAAATGCTTCGCGGCGGTGATCACCTGATTGATCGTCGTTGCCTTGTGGTCGGCCAGATAGATGTTCACCGCGGTCATGCTGCAGTCCTTGCGCATGACGCCCGGCGTGCGGGCCACCTCGCCGGCCAGTGACGAATAGTTGTCCGGATCGATCGGGATCGCCGACATCTTCGGGTTGCCTTCGTTGTACCCCTCGTTGTATTGACGCAGCAGCGAAGAAAACGACACGACCGACAATACGCCGGGAACGGCGCGCATCGACCAGACGAAGCGATCCTGATACGCACCGATCTCTACGTTGTTGCACGACTGCGGCGGCGCCTCGAAGACGATGGACATCCAGTCCAGTCCGACGTCATAACTCGATGCGATCGACACCGAGTCCTGGTTGAAGCGGGCATCCGCGCGCAGCTCCGGCGCGCCTGCCTGCAGCGTGCCGACTACGCGGTCGCGGCTTTCCCACGCGGCCACGCAGAAGACCACGACGGCGGCCAGCAGGATGATCGCCGCGTTGCGGGGAACCGCGACTTTCGCGAGCACGCGCAGCACGCGGCCGCGGCGGGCGGCATGCAGCTCGGCGTTCTTCGCATAGCCGGGGTCGACCTTGAGCAGGGACGCGGCCAACGGGAGCATCACCAGATTCGTGACGATCTTGTACGCGACGCCGAGCGAAGCGGTGATCGCGAGCTCGCGAACCATCGGAATCGGGATCAGGATCAGCGTGACGAAGGACACGAATGCGGTCACCAGCGCGAGCGTTCCGGGAATCAGCAGCCCGCTGAAGCTGGATCGGGCGGCCTGCTCGACGGACTTCCCGTGCGAGATCTCACGAACGATGAAGTTGATCTGCTGGACGCCGTGTGACACGCCGATCGCGAACACGAGGAACGGCACCAGCACGCCCAGCGGGTCGAGCCCATAGCCGAGCAGATGCAGCGTGCCGAACTGCCAGACGAGCGAGACGAGCGAGCAGGTGAGCGGCAGAATCGTCAGGCGCACGGAGCGGCAGTACCAGTAGACGGCCAATGCGGTCAGCAGCAGCGCGATTGCGCAGAACTTCAGGACGGACGACGCACCGTTCGCGATATCGCCGATCTGTTTCGCGAAACCGATGATCTGGACCTCGTAGTTCGCATCTTCGAACTTCGATCGCAATTGCGATTCGAGCGCGCGGTCGAATGCGACGTAGTCGATCCGCTCGCCTTTCGCGTCCAGCTCGTTGAGGTCCGCGGTGACCATCGCACTGGTCTGGTCGCGAGACACGAGATTGCCGACGAAACCGCCCTGCGCAGTCGAGCGCGAAATGGCGCTGACCGTGTTGCCGTCGAGTTGATCCGGCGTCACGGTGCCGGGAATGAGCGGGTCGGCCCGGAAGCCGTCTTCGGTGATCTCGTTGACGAATGAATTGGGCGTCCAGAGCGATTGAACGCTGCTGCGCGAGACGTTCGGCAAAAACGTGACCGCCTGCGTGACGTCGTAGAGCCGCTTCAACGCGGTGGGTGTCCAGATGCTGCCGTGGCGCGCTTTGACGACGACGATCAGGCGATTGGCACCGAGCAGGTCGCCGCGATACTGGTTGAAGGTTTCCGTGTATTCGTGGCCGAGAGGAAGCTGCTTCTCGAACCCCGCATCCATGCGAAGCTTCACGGCGAAGGAGGCCATGACGACCGTGAACAGAACCAGGAGTCCCAGAACGAGCCGCCTGTGACCGAACAGCGCATTTTCCAGCGAATGAAGCATTCTCAGCAGCTTGCCGGGTCGGGCTGCGTCGGAAACAGGCGTTTGGTTCATATTGACCTCAGAAATTGCGAGAAGCGACGACAGCCACGAAGTCCCTGTCACGTAGCGGGTTGGCCAGCGGGTTGGTCGGGCCCATGAAGCGCGTGTAGTTCAACGCGACCTGCCAGTTCGCCGGGTTCTGTATGAAATTCACATACAGGTTCATCGCCGTCACGCCGCGCATGAACTGGGCGTTCACGTTCGGCGTATTGCCGAACAGGCCGTACCGGACGTATATCCCCGGATTGACCTGCCACCCGGGAATGACGGTGCCGTCGTAGACCCAGTTGAAATCGACGTCGATCCCGCCGGAGTATTTCGTGCCCTGTGCACTACCCGGCGAGTTGAGTGCGCCGGTCGCGAACAGATCGTTGAATTCGTTCCCCCACAGCAGCGCACCGGGAGAAATCGGCGAGCCGCCATAGCTCTTGTGAAGCCCCGGATAGGCAATGATCACCGTCTCGGTCGTCAGCGTGGCGGTCTGCGCGCCGAGCAGCTTGAGGAATGCGCCGGAATTGCCCGGCTGGAGCGAGTAGAGGGTAGTCAGGTGCCACTGGAAACGCTTCTCGTCGACCCAGCAGTTGCCGCCTTGCGCGACGCATCCACTGGCCGGATTCAGCGGAACGGCGTCGCGCGGACGGTACGACAGTTCGGTGCCGATCGCCCAGTCGCCAACCGGGAAGTTCGCGCTGACACCGATCATGTGGCGGTCTTCAGGAAACCTGAAGACGGTCCCGCCCGTCGAGCTCAGCGACACCTGCGGAAACTTGTCGTGGTACGCGATCGTATAGAAACCGAGGTTCAGGTCCGTTCCCGCGGGCTGATAGCGGACGGAGAAACCGTACTGCCCGCCGTTCTTCGGATGCACGGTGGCCACGCCATACGCGTTGTTGCCTGGCCCGACGATCTGATTGGACCAATAGCTGCCGACGGGGGGTAGATAGTTCTGGTTCCAGTTGCTCTGGACGTACCCTTCGACGTTCACGCCGTGACCGAGGCCGGACGCGACGCTCAGTATCGGGGCCGGCAGGATGATCTCCTTGACCTGCGCCCCGGGTTGGGACGCGCGATTCACGTCGATCGCATTCGTCGCATTGACGCCGCCGGTTTCCCAGATGCTTTCGCCCCAGCTGACGACCTGATTACCCACACGGACGCGTGCAATCTGGTCGCCTACGTTGAACTGCTTGCTGACCCACAGGTCGAGCAAGCGCGGCTTGAAGCGGATGTTTTTCTCGGCATCGGACGGGAGCCCGCCGCTAAGGTTGGGCGATGGGTTGTAGAACAGGTCCTGTCCGCTGGTTGCGCCTGTCGTGCGGGTACCGGAGTAGTCGTATTGCCAGGTGCCGCGCGCCATGAACGTGAGCCCTTGCGACGGCATCTTCAGGACCAGCTCGTGGTTGCCCTTGAGATAGCTCGTGAAAGGATCTCCCTTGCCGTAGTTGATGTCGCCCTGATCGGAGAGGCCGCTCAACTGACCGAGTCGGCCGCCACCGGTCTGCGCACCGGTGGCCACGTTGTAGGTCGGCGATACGAGATTGCTGCTGGGCGACGCGGTTCGAATCCCGACGCCCGCCGACACCGTCGAATCGAAACTGCCTTCGACATTGCCGATCGTGAACGTGAAGGCGTGCGCGCTGCCGCACCCGAGGGCGACGAGCGCCGAGACCGCCGCGCGCACGAACGCCACACTGCAGCGGGGCTGAAATGAGGAGGGGGTAGCCATTTTGTGTCGGCCCCTGTCAACGCTCGCTCAACGCGCGAAGATTGTCGGCGTTGTAGAAGCTCGGCTTGTAGTGTTGGTCCGCCGACGAGTCGACCGACCACTTTGCGTCCCGCCCGGCCGCGAGCATCGAACCGTCCACGAGGTACCGGCCGTCGACGAGGTTGTATTGAGCGAACGCGAGCGTGTCGCAGCTTCCCGTCTCGTACACCGGAATGATGTAGCCCTCGCGGACTTTCGAGATGTTGCCCTGCGCGTCGTAGTCCACCGCGCCGAGGTAGCTCCAGCTGTCTTCGTCGACGTAGAACAGGCGCTTCGGCGCGGTATGGCGCATGCCCTGCTTGACCGTGGCTTCCACGACCCACACGCGGTGAAGTTCGTAGCGGCGCTTCGACGGATTCACGAAGTCCGGGCCATACGCGTCTTCGAATTTGTCGGAGAAGTCGTACATGCCCAGGTCGTTGTAAGTCACGATCATTTCCTTCTTGCCGAGCAGCTTCCACGAGAATCGGTCGGTCTGCCCGGAGAAGACCAGCGCTTCGTCCATGTTGTACTGGTTGTCGAAGCCGATCTGCGGTGCGTCGTAGGCGTACGACGGCATGCGGCGGGTACGGCGCTGGCCGGGGAAGTAGTAGAAGACTTCGGTCGGCTTGCCGGCGTAGGTCGTGAAGATCGCGGCCTGGCCGGCAATGGCGGCCGGCGACTTGTACGCGTAGTACGCGTTGCCTTCGACCTGGTTGACCTTCGCGAACGCCGTGCCGGATTTGTCGCCCCACGGCTGGTAGATCCACGCGTCCGACACGTTCTTGATCCAGTCGGATGCTCCCTTGCGCGGCGAGACGACGGTGATGATGTCGCGCATCTCGACACCGGCGCCGCGGTAATGCAGCTTCGCGTTCCACATCACTTCCGCGCCGGTCTTGGGCGCGGGGAACGGGTAGCCGGGCAGGCGGGCATCGGCGAGTTCCGAGCCGTCCGCGGACATCTTGGCGAAGCCCACGTTGTTCTTCGTGTTCTCCGCGACGAAATCCGGGACGCCGCAGGTGCGCCGCGATGCATAGACCGGCATCGTGAAGCCCTTCAGGTTCTTCAACAATGCAATCTGGCCCGGATTGAGCTTGTCCGCGTATTTGTCGACATTGCTGGCGTCGATCGTGTACAGCGGCTTGTCGGACTTGTATTTGAAGAAATCCGCGCGGCGTTTGCCGAACGTCCAGCCGGGCCCGACGTTGCCGACCTGCGCCCAAGCGGGAATGCCGCTGGCGGTGCCGGCGATCTCGGCGCCGGACGGCGTATGAGACGAGTCCAACCCTTCCGCAAACGCGCTGGTCAAAGTCATCGCGACTGCGGAAGCGAGAAGCGACGATTTCGCTGCCGATCGAACGAGCGAAGCGGATTGTTTGAAAGAATGCGTCTTGACCACATCAATCTCCTTGACCTTGACCGGGTAACGTGCGCCCGTCAAAAGGGTTGGGCATAGGCGAATGCATGCGAACGTAGCGATTTCCGTTGCAATTGATTCGTAATGCGAATTATAAAAACGTGCGTTTTACCGTCTTTTGCATGAATCAACCGGCCCGTTCATCCGTGTTGCATCGGTGCCCGGGTTGTCCGGCACACCTGATGGCGTGCCGGACGGTGTGTTCTGCATGCAGCTGACTTTCGTTTGCCGAAGCCGGGTACGGTCTGCTCGACCGGCGCGGCTCCGTACGCGTGCCACCTTCGGGTGGCGTCGGCTTATGCCGCGACCGACGACAAGTATTCGGCCGGCTGCGCGTGCCAGCCTGCCCAACGCTTCTCCCAATACAGGTTGTGAATCTTCTCGGAGATCGGGCCGGGGCCGCTGCGATTGCCGAGCGGCTGATCGTCGATCGCGCTGACGGGCATGATCCCGCCCGCGGACGACGACGTGAACGCTTCATCGGCTTCGCGCAACTGGGTCGCGGTGTATGTGCCGATGTTCACCTTCAGGCCGAGCTCGGCGGCGATGTCGAACACGCTCTGGCGCGTAATACCCAGCAGGCAGCCTTCGGCAGGCGTATGGAGCTCCCCGTTCTTGATGAAGAAGATGTTCGCACCGGCCGCTTCGGTGAGGTTGTCGTGTTCGTCGACGAGCACGGCCCAGTCCTTTTCCTGCGTCATCGCTTCGAACAGCGCAAGCTTCATGTCCATCCAGTGGAAGTTCTTGGCCGTCGGGTCGACCGCTTTCGCGGAGATGCGGTTGTACCGCTTGCTGACCAGCAGGTTCGAGCCGCGCGTGCGGATCTCGTCGTCCGCCTGGAAGAAGAACGGCACCGCGAACGCGAACATCGCGTTCTTCATCGCGCTGCGGTCGCGGCGGTCGACACTCAGCGGGCCGCGGGTGACGCACCACCACACGTATGCGTCTTTCAGGCCGGCGTTGCGCACGAGGTTGTGCAGGATTTCACGGACCTGGTCGCGATTGAACGGATTCTCGAGGAAGAACTTCGCGGCCGACTCTTCCATGCGGGTGAGGTGATCGTCGAGCCGGAAGAAATTGCCTCGCGACACGGTGACCACATCGTAGGCGGCGTCGGCATGCAGGAAGCCGGCGTCGACGAGCGGGACGGTCGCTTCGGTGATGGGGACATAGTTGCCGTCGCAGAAGGCGCTGCCGTCCGCGTAGCGGGGTTCATGCGGCGCACGAGCATGCAACGGGTGCTCATGCATGATCTGCTGGACTTGGATGATTGCCATGGTAATTACCTTTCGCTCCCGTGGGAGAGTTGCCGTTCGGCGTTGATGTCAGAAAGCGACCGGATCGCGGTGCGCTACTTTGCGGATGGCTTGCTGCCTGGCTATCCGGCTGAAAGTCTGCCACATGACTTGATCAAGTGACCGTGTAGTAGAAAAGTATTGCTCGAAAAATGCGTTGTCGATGAAGGTTAACCCTCTGTGATGTGCGACCGACCCGCGATCAGCGGGGCAGACTTCAACGCGCCCGTTCTGCAAACGGGCAACGAGCGTCGTACTCTGCGTCGCTTTTGGCAATGCTGATTATTACGTAGTCTTATGACTTGGACAGGTGATCAAAAAAGGCGATAGTATCGGTCGTCCCGGGCGATTCCGAAGACTGACGACGTGCCCCGAGACCAACTGACATGGAGCGAGCTGATGGCGATTTTTGAAGCAGATCATCTCCGCCGGGCGTTCATCGGCGGGCGATGGGTGGAGCCGGTGAACGGGGGGATCGAACAGGAAATCATCGATCCGGCGACGGGCGAAGTCTCGGGCGTTTTGCTGTTCTCCGACGAAGCGGACGTGGACCGGGCCGCGAAGGCGGCGAGCGATGCCTTCGCCACATTCTCGAACACGCCGCTGGTCGAGCGGCTCGAGTTGCTCGAGGCCGTGATCGGTGTGTACACCGAGCGGATGCAGGATATGGCGGATGCAATCACGCTCGAGATGGGCGCGCCGATGGATGCGATTTCCCGTCCGCTTCAGGCGGCGCTGGGGCTCTGGCATCTTCATACGACGCTGGAAGTCGCCAGGCAATACCCGTTCGATCGCATCCAGCGCACATCTCGGATCGTGAAGGAGCCGGTAGGGGTGTGCGGGTTGATCACGCCGTGGAACTGGCCGATGAACCAGGTCATGTGCAAGGTCGCACCGGCGCTGGTGTCGGGTTGCACGATCGTGCTGAAGCCGAGCCAGAATGCACCGTATTCGGCCATCGTGCTCGCCGAGATCCTCGAGCAGGCAGGGGTGCCGCCCGGCGTCTTCAATCTCGTGCAGGGCTCGGGGCAGCGCCTCGGGCGGGCGATCGCTTCCAGTCCGCTCTTCGACATGGTGTCGCTGACGGGGTCGACGAGCGCGGGCGTGGAGGTGGCCCAGGCTGCGGCGACGACGATCAAGCGGGTGACGCTGGAGCTCGGCGGAAAATCGGCGAACATTATTCTGGACAGCCAAAACTTCGAGCAAGGCGTCACGCATGGCGTGCTGCAGATGATGGCCAATTCCGGCCAGACCTGTACCGCGCCGTCGCGCATGCTGGTGCCGGCGCATCGCCTCGACGAGGCGGAAAGGATCGCGGCGGCCGCGTGCGCGCAGGTCGTGGTCGGCGATCCGCGCGACCCGCGCACGACGATGGGCCCGGTGGCGAACCGGCGCCAGCATCGCAAGGTGCAGGAGATGATCCAGGCGGGCATCGACGAGGGCGCGCTGCTATTGTCGGGCGGGCTCGGCAGTCCTTCGGGACTCGAAAGAGGCTACTACGTGAAGCCGACCATCTTCAGCCGCGTGAACAATCGCATGAGGATTGCGACGGAGGAGATTTTCGGTCCGGTCCTTGTCATCATTCCCTATCGGGACGAATCGGACGCCGTCGCCATCGCCAACGACTCGCCGTACGGTTTGTCCGGCTACGTCTATGGTGAATCGATCGAGCAGGCGGAGCGGGTCGCCAGACAATTGCGGACCGGGATGGTGCATTTGAACGGTGCGGCCGTCGACATCGCGGCGCCGTTCGGCGGTTACAAGCAGTCCGGCAACGGGCGCGAATGGGGCTACGCCGGCATCGAGGAGTTTCTCGAGACGAAGTCCATGTTCGGTGCGGTGCCGGATGCGGTCAACTGAAGGGAATCGACGACGGGCGCCCATGTCGGGTGGGCGCCCCGCGTCAAGCCGCCGCCTATCTACGAAGCCGCGACGATGTCGCCGGCTGCCTTCCGGCGCGGTGTTGCGCGGGCGGTCATCGTAGCGGCCCGGTCACGGTGTCGGCTTTCGGTGCAACGACGCACCGCGCCGATTTTCAGGCGCGTGCCGTCGAGTTCGAGAGGGAGGCGGCCAACGCTTCCAGGGCCGAACTTGCGCTATCCAGGTTCGCCCGCAGCCTGCCGATATTCGGTTCGGCCTGCCAGCTATTCAGCAATCCGTCGACCAGGATGATGCTCATTCGGGCGACGGGTTCGATCACGTCAGGGCTGACGTGCGGGGCTTGCTTGCCGATATAGGCGACCATGCGTTCGACAGTCTGGATATAGGTCTTCAACGCGAAATCCGGACGATGGCGTTCTGCCCACTGGATCAGTTCGGATTGCGCTCGCGCGTACGATGGATGCTGAACGAGCCATTCGACGGTCTTGCGCAACTGCCATCCGGCGAGTTCGCCGAACGACTGAAATTCACCATGAGCGAGAGTGTTCGTCGCGAGAAGATCGAACAGCGATTCGTACACCGCGTTGAACAGATCGTCCTTGGTATGAAAGACATAATGGAGGGATGCGAGCGGGCAGCCTGCGGCTTGGGCAATGCGCCGCGTGGTGGCTCCAGCGACACCGTGCGCGGCGATGACCTCTACAGCAGCGTCAACAAAATCTTGTCGCCGCAACGCAGCGCGAATTCTTGCCATTGGTAAGCTCCGGTACCCGAAAATCCTCGTCAGTGACGTCTTGTGGGCGTGTAGCGCTCATTCGTGATACGTGGTCAAGTGACCATGACGTGGATGAATTATGTCGGCTTCTTGAAAGTTTGTCCATGGGGCGGCCAGCTTCCGGTTTTCGTTCCGCGAATATCCCGCTCGCATTGAATTGCTGACGAGAAGCGTGTTCCGTTGACTTGGTCATGTGACCAACAAGACGTTACGCAGGCGGCCATTTGCTGTCGATGGAGGTAAACCCGTGCGCGAGGCTCGACGCTCGCCTGTCATGTCACGTTTCCGTGAGGATCGAAGCGAGAGGGGGAGCGATTTGTCTGGAATGCCTGCGGTGCCGATGACGCGCGTCGCGCTGACCACGCCGGGGGCGCGAGCGATGGTTCTTCAAGGCGCCCTTGAACAGGACTCGCGTGCGGGCGCGGCGGCGCATGGGATGAAACTGTCGGCATCATGCGCCGTGCCGCGTGGAGGTGCCGACCAGATGATGCGAACGTCGCGGCAGCGAGGTTGTCGGGAAGCGAATGCGTGGGCGACGCGGCAGAAGCTTACTGCTTGCGCGCCGTCTTGCGAGTGGCCTTCGCAGTGGGCCGAGCATCCGAAAGGGTTGCCGCATAGGCGGCCAGCATCTTGCTCGCGTGATCGACATCGGTCGCCAGGCGTTTCGAGTCTTCCTGAGCGAACCAGGAAAAAAGCAGCCCGTCGGCCAGGGCAATGGTCAGTCGCGCGACGGCATCCAGCGCCTTGGCATCGGGGCGTGGCTCGGCGGAGGAAAGGTAGGCGCGCGCGCCTTCCAGCGAGATACGCAGGGCGCCGACGGCCACGTCGGGCTGATGCCGCAGCGCCCAGGTATACAGTTCCGACTGGGTCTTCGCGTAGGCCGGGTTGGCTTCGAACCAGGCCATCACCGAGCGCAGATTGAATTCCGCGAGATCGGCCAGGCTGCCATGCTCGGGCGCGTCCGGGCTGTCCGAGCGGATCAGGTCGATCAAGGATTCGTAGACGGCCAGTAACAGCTCGTCCTTCGAGTGGAAAACGTAGTGCAACGAAGCAAGCGGGCACCCCGCCGCTTCGGCGATGCGACGGGTCGTGGCGCCCTTCACACCGTGCTCTGCAATCACCGCGACAGTCGCCGCCACGAGGTCCTGGCGGCGGACTTCAGCCCGTACTCGCTGCATAGGCCAGCGCTCCGTTTTATGTTTTCGTTCAAGGATGCTACCCGCGCCGGGTAGTCGAATCGCCCGATATTAGCATGACGATGGGCAGGCTTTGGAAAGCCACGCAACGCATCGTCGAGCACGGATGTTGTATCGGACGCGGCGTGGAAAACATGGTGCGCCGGTTCGTGGCGGGCATGACTGCGGCGCTCCACGCAGGGAAGCAGCGCACGGCGTGACGATGCTGGCGCGGCGGTGCGCGGCGCCGCTGCGGTGGCCCGCTCGACGCGTTCATCGGGCGGCTAATGGAAACCCCGTATTCCCAATGTCATTTCGAAGCATAAGACTCGTACCTGCTGATATGGTCATTTGATCAAGTCTAATGATCTTGTTGTCCGGGCTGAGTGAGGGCTGCCTCCCGGAAACGTGATAAACGACATCGAAAGGGTATGCGAATGAGCAATTTGATTGCCGTCCTCGGCCTGGGCGCGATGGGATCCGCGATCGCTGTCTCGCTGATTGGACAGGGCGAGGACGTCGTCGTCTGGAACAGGAAATCCGGAAAGGCGCAACTCATGGCCGAGCTGGGCGCACGGGTGGCCGACAGTGCGATGGCTGCCTGTGCGCAGGCGGACGTGATCGTCATCGTGACTTCAACGCCGGTCGACCTCGCGGCGGATTTCGACGAACTCGGCGAGCGCCTGCAGGGAAAAACGATCGTCAATCTGGCAACGGGGCGTCCGTCCGAGGTCCTGACGCTGGATCGAATCGTGAGCCGCGCCGGCGCGAAATTCATCAGCGGAACCATCCAGTGCTTCCCGCCCGATATCGGCGGCGAGCGCGCATCCATCCTCCTGGGTGGCGACGAGGCTGTCTGGAACGAAGCCGAGTCCGTCGTTCGAAAGATCGCGCCGCAATCCGTCTACGTCGGCACACGCCCCGATGTACCGAATGTGCTCGACGCCGGGTTGACGGGCACGTTCGTTTTTGGCGCCGGCGCAGCCTTCCTGGAAGGTCTCCGGTTCGTCGTGGATTCAGGCATGTCGATCGACGAGATTCGCGGCCTGATTCCCACCTACATCGCCGGTCAGGCGCACTTCATCGAAGGCCTGTTCGAATCAGTGGCGGCTTCCGATTATCAGCCAAGGGGCGCGAGCCTGGACGTCTACGCGCGGGCGGTCGACCTGTTCCGGCAGGCACAGGAAGATGCAGGGTCGCCGCCACGCATCCTGAAAGCATTACGCGAGCGCATCCGGTCATCCGTCGCGCAAGGCGATGGTGAACGCGGATACGCGGCACTTTTCAATCATTGATACTTGTTGGAGGAAATCATCATGTCGTTGCAACGCCTTTCGAGCGATAGCACTCCTGACGATCTGGCGAACGCGGTTCGTCAGGACGGCGGTGCGATCGTCAAGAATTTCATCGGTTCCGACTTGCTCGCGCGTATCCAGCGTACGCTCTTCGATACGCTCGAGTCGGCTCCGAACGGCGTAGACGAATACTTTGCCGGGACGCAGACGCGGCGCGTGTCGCGTCTGTTCGCGCGTACCGACTGGATGGCCGAGGTCGCGTTGCATCCGCTCTACCTGGGCGCCGCGCGCAGCATTCTGCAAACGCCGATCAAGATCTGGAGCGGCGAAAACCAGGTCGATGTCGCACCCGATATCCAGGTGGGCGTGACGCAGGCCATTCAGATCCTGCCGGGCCAAGGCCTGCAGCCGTTGCACCGCGACGATTCCGTATGGCTGTGGCGACACCCGAACTATGGGCGTGAAGCACGCTTCCAGGTGATGGTCGCGGTATCCGACTTTACGGAGGCAAACGGCGCGACCCTGGTCATTCCGGGCAGCCACAAGTGGGATGACGAGCGCATGCCCAGGCAGGAGGAAGCGATTCCCGCAGCGATGTCCGCCGGCGATGCGCTTTTCTTCATCGGCTCGACTTATCACGGTGGCGGAAAGAACGCCAGCAATGCGCCGAGAACCGGCCTGACGATGTCGTATGACCTGGCGATCCTCCGGCAGGAAGAAAACCAGTATCTCACGCTGCCGATTGAACGCGTGAAGCGCTACCCGGAAGAACTGCAGCGGCTGCTCGGCTGGACGTACGGCACGACGTTTGCCGGCTTTGTCGAGCGTAACGGACAGATGTCGGACCCGAATGACCTGCTGAAAATGAAGGATTTCCTCGAGGTCGGGCATTTCGACTAACGAGGACGTGGCGGGGTGGGGGTTCCGGCCCGGTAACCGGATGGCAACCGGGCGATTCCATCACGCGAGCGTCATGCGATTGTTTCGTGATGCGAACCAGTCATCTGAAAAATGCATTCATGAATGCGAGCTGGAGAGCGATTCGACGCGTCGACGCGATTCCGCACTCGTGCAAACGATTGGGAGTAGATCGTGAATTACCAAATCAACGGAATCCGGAAAATCGCGCTGCTCTATACCGGAGCCGTGGTCTGGACACCAACCTACCTGCTTCCGTTCAACATCGAAGAGTCGATGGCCCGGTTCGGGCTGTCCGAAAGCAGCGCCGGGTGGCTCGCGTCCGCGGTACTGCTCTGCCTTTCACTGTCCATCGTGATCTTTGGACGACAGATGGCGACGTTGAACAAGCGAACGGGCGCGCTCGTTGCGGCGGCGCTCGCCGTGCTGTCGACCTGCGCGATGTTTTCGAATGATTTCCACATATTCGTCGCGGCAAAGCTGGTGCTCGGCGTCGCGCTGGGCGTCAGTTGCGTTTGTGCATACGGCGTCATTTCACACGTCAGGCACCCGGAGAAGGTCGCCGCGCAAGTGGCCGTGGCGATGGCCGTCATATTTTCCGGAGCGATGTACGTGGTACCGATCGCCACTGCGAAGATCGGCAATATCGGTGTCGATGCCGTCCAGTTCACCATCGTCGTGGCGGGGCTGTTTTTTGCCGCGTTCATGCATCCTGCCGTGAACGCAGCCGAGGAAAACGTCGCGAAGGATGCGATCAAATCCAACGACGTCCGCGCGATGCTGGTAAGTGCGTTCTTTATTTACGTGTCGCAGACGGCGCTCATGGGATTCGCCGCGGAAGTGGCCGCAACCCGGGGCGTTGCAGCGGAGCAGCTCGGCATCCTGTTCATGGTCAATGCCGCTGCGCAATTGCCGGTGGGGGTAGCGGTCAACTGGTTGGGCGACCGCTTCGGCTTGTTCAAGCCGATCGCCTTCGGACTCGCGCTGTTGATCGTATGCAGCCTGGGCATGTATTGCGTGGGCGGCCGATGGGCGTTTCTCGTGTCGACGGCGCTCATCAGCGCCGGTGCGACGCTGATCGCCCCTTATATGGTGGCCGCGCTCTCGAAAATGGATGCCAGCGGAAGAAGCACCGCGACCTGCGCGTCGGCAATCAATCTTGGCTTGGCGGTCGGCCCCGCGATTGCCGGCACGGTGTTCGGCGTGGCAGGTTTGCGCGCGGTCGGCTGGCTTTCCGTCGGGCTGCTGGTCGTGCCGATTTTCCTGACCAGTGTTGCGATCCGGCAGCTCAAGTCGCGACATGCCCGGCCCGCGATCGCTTGACGCGACAGGCCAGACAACCGCGTTGCCGGCCGAGCTCGCGCCGGCCGCTGCGCGCATTGGTGCGGTACCGGCCGCCCGGCATGTCGGGCGGAACCCGACGGATCCCTGTCGCGCGATGTCGCATCGGGACGCGATGTATCGACTCGTATTGATGCGGGCAAGCACAAACGAGATCCAGGTCTTGACGATCGTCGGAATATCTCATGGAACCCAAATTTCTTCTTTATTGTCTTGCCGACCTCGCGTTGATCGCGACTTCGCTCATCTATGGCGTGAAACTGCTCAGGAAACGCAACGCTCTCCTCGGATTCGAGTGGCTGGTTACGACGTTTTCGGCAACGAATCTGATGCTCAATGCGCTGACCGGCGAACCCGCGTTCTTCAGTGTTTCGCTGTTCTGCGATGCGTTTTCCAGAGGGTTTGGCATACCGATCATCACCATCGCAGGCATGATGGCGGTTACGCATCGATATAAGCCGTCGATCTTCATCGATGTCGTGTACGTAGTGGGTGCGCTGGCGGGAACCGTTGTCGTGTGGACAAAGGATTTCATGGTTCAACCCAAGCCGTATTTCTACCTGGTGATGTGGTCGTTGTTCTCCGTGTACCTCGTATACGTCGTCAATAGGTTGCTGGGCGCCGGGGAGAAACGCACCGCCGTGAGCATGATCGTCGCGCTGGTGTCCACGCAGATCATTGCGAGCATCTACGACTTCTACCGGATACCAGGCGACAGCGATCACATGATTTTCTACATCTTTGCGCTGCTCTCGTGGTCTTACCTGTCCGTTGCCTTGTACTACGCGTATGGTGCGCTGGAGTGTGCGCAGGAACAGCAAATGAACCTCGATCGACGCCATAGCCTTGGCAGCCTGAGACGAAATCCGCTGTAGTCGGAGAGACCCCGCCGAAGTGCCGGTCGTCCTGCGTGCGAGACGAAGGGGCGACTACCGACGGTAGGGGCGGGCGGTCGATCGAGAGAGGCCGTGCGCGCCGGGCGAATCCGCCCGGCAATGCGGCCTTCAACCATCGGTCGAAGGCCCGCGAAACATCAAGGTCAACGCTGCACGGTGTCCAGAATATCGAGACGATTCAATGCGACCGACTTCTGTTTGAGTGCGCCGAACGCCGCTTCGGTCGCCTCGAGCGTACGCGCGATGTCTTCGTCAGTGTGGCTCGCCGTGAAGAACATGTTGTGCCACGGGTGAAGATAAGCGCCGTTCTTGACGACTTCCGAAGCCCATGCCCGGCCGCGGGACACGAGCTCGTCGTCACCTGCGAAAAGCATCTGGGGCATCACGCTCGGTCCGGTCTGCTTGAGCTCGAAGCCATGCCGCTCCGCTTGTTCGGCGAGGCCGGCGCGTAACGTGTCCGCCAGGCGCTTCGTGTGTTCGAGGTAGTCGGTCTCTCTGACCAGGCGCAGCGTTTCGATTGCGGCGGCCATCGGGACGGCGGACAGCCAGTAGGAGCCCGTGACGAAAATGTTCGTCGCGGCCTCCCGTGCCTTGTCGGAACCCAGGACCGCGGCGATCGCATAGCCGCCGCCAATGGCTTTGCCCCAGCAGCTGAGGTCCGGGTGCACGCCCCAATCCGACCATGAACAATCGCGCGAGAGGCGCAGCCCGGTACGGACCTCGTCCACGACCAGAAGCGCTTCCTGTTCATCAGCGAGGCGGCGGCATGCGTGGGCGTACTCGACCGACGGAAAGAACTGGTCGAACAGCACTTCGTGGCGGAACGGCGTTGCGTAGATGGCCGCCACGTCACCGTCCACGCTCTTGACGGCGGCGTCGAGACTCTCGATATCGTTGTACTCGAAGTAGACGACGTGTGCGCGATCTTCCTTGGTAATGCCCGTCGTATACGGCACGTTCCACGGCGACGCGCCATGGTACGTGCCGCGCGCGACGAGAATCTTCCGCTTGCCGCGATAGGCTCGCGAGATCACCATGGCCATCGAAGTGGCATCCGAGCCGTTCTTGCAGAACATCGCCCAGTCGGCGTGGCTGACCTGTCGAGTGAGCGCCTCGGCAAGCTCGACCATCACCGCGCTCGGGCCCGTGGCCGTGTCGATGTTCTGCAACTGAAGGGCCGCCGCGCGCTCGATCTGCTCGTTGCCGTAGCCGAACAGATTCGTGCCGTAACCACACACGTAATCGATGTACTGGTTGCCGTCGACGTCCCAAAGATAGGTTCCCTTCGCTTTTGCAAAGTACAACGGGAAGTCTTCCGTCAAATACTTGACGCTCTGGTGACCATACATCCCGCCCGGGATGACTTTTTCGGCTCTTGCAAACCACTCGTTCTTCTTCGCCAGCCTGTCCATGCTCGACTCCTTGTGAAAGATTCGTTTCAGGCGATACCAGATTGACATTCGATCAGTTGAATTGGTCGATTGACTTTCATAACGCGAACTACCGGGTCGAGTCGTAATGCTCGATATGGTAAAGAACCATGAGTCCCGGGCTGAATACGAACAGTATCCCGGCGACAAGCGAGAGTAAGATGAGTAAGCGCTTCGCCATGATCAGCCTCCGCGGTTGATGAGCTGAGTTAGAAAGTCGATTGTTCGCGAACATGCCGGGAGCGTGAGGCGATGCCCGTATTCGCGGGAAACGAGCATTGCGTCAGACCACTTCGAACAGGCCGGCGGCACCCATTCCGCCTCCCACGCACATCGATACGACGACGTAGCGTGCGCCGCGCCGTTTGCCTTCGATCAGTGCGTGACCGACCATGCGCGCGCCGGTCATCCCGTACGGATGGCCGATGGAAATGCTGCCGCCGTTGACGTTGTATCGCTCGGGATCGATGCCGAGCTTCTCGCGGCAGTACAGCGCCTGGCATGCAAACGCCTCGTTGAGCTCCCACAAGCCGATGTCGTCGGTCTTCAGGCCATGAAGCTTAAGCAGCTTGGGGATCGCGTAGATCGGACCGATGCCCATCTCCTCCGGCGCATTGCCGACGACGGTCATCCCGCGATAGATGCCGAGCGGCATGGCGCCGATCTGCTGGGCGGTTTTTCCGTTCATCAGGACGCACGCGCTTGCACCGTCCGAAAGCTGGCTCGCGTTGCCTGCCGTCACGACGCCGCCGTCGACTACCGGTGCGAGAGACGCAAGCGATTCGAGCGTCGTGCCGGGACGATTGCCTTCGTCCTGCGTAAGCGTGACCTCATGCTGCGACGTCTTGCCGGTCGCTTTGTCGACGACCAGCTTTCGTGTCGTGATCGGGACGATTTCGCTCGAGAAGCGAGCCGCGGCTTGTGCGGCGGCCGTGCGCAGCTGGGAGTCGAGGGCGTACTGATCCTGGACGTCCCGGGAGATCCCGTACTTGCGGGAAACGAACTCGGCGGTCTCGAGCATCGGCATGTAGGCCGCCGGTTGCACGGCCAGCACGTTGGGATCCTGGTCGGCGCGCGTCCACTCGAAGTAGCGCGTTTGAACTGCCGAGATATTCTCCTGGCCGCCCGCGACGACGACCTCCATCCCGTCGCACATGATCTGCTTGGCAGCCGTCGCGATCGCCATCAGGCCCGACGCACATTGCCGGTCAAGCGTTTGCGCCGCGACGCTGGCAGGCAATCCGGCTGCCAGCACTCCATGTCGGGCGATATTGCCGCCGGCGGTGCCGGCGTTGAGGACCGAACCGATCACGGCGTCCTCGATGCGATCGGGCTCGATGCCGGCACGCAGCACCGCATGCCTGATCGCGTGCCCGAGCAGCGTGGGCGAGTGCGTGAGGTTGAACGCACCGCGATAGGCCTTGCCGATCGGCGTGCGCGCGGTGGAAACGATGACTGCGTCAATCATGGGGCATCCTTATAAAGCAAGCGACGAAATGAAATGGAGACGTTGCGTACGGATCAGAACCAGTGCTCCGGCATGGTGAGTGGCGTCGTCTCGACTGGATCGACCACGGCGAGCCACGCGGCCACCTTGGGCATTTCCCATCCGAAGAAGTAGTCGCATGCGGCGAGCTTGCCGCGATGGAAGTCGGTTCCCGTGGGGCCGTTCTCGAGCGTACTGGCCACAATTGCCTGATCGAGCCAAAGCCAGCCGACCACGACATGCCCGAATGCTTCGAGATAGGCAGCGGCGTTCGCCAACTGGACATCGGGATCGTCGAGTCGGTGCAACGCACCGGTGACGGTACGGATGCGCACCCACGCGGCATTGAGCGTGCCGGCTTGGCGCTGGAGCGAACGGGCCGACTGCGCGCGCGATACCGTCGCGGCGATCTTTCTGTCGAGCGCCGCCATGGCGACACCGCCGTTTGCGCGTGTTTTGCGGCCCAGCAGGTCGAGCGCCTGAATGCCGAACGTGCCTTCGTGGATCGGATTGAGGCGGTTGTCGCGATAGAACTGCTCGACGTTGTACTCGCGTGTGTATCCATACCCGCCGTGAACCTGAATGGCGAGATCGTTGGCGACGAGGCCCCATTGCGATGGCCAGCTCTTGACGACGGGGGTGAGCAGGTCAAGCAGGCAATGGGCTTCTTCGCGGCCGTCGGCGTCTTCCAGCGACTGGATATCGTCGCTCAGACGCGCCGCGTAAAGGCACAACGCCAGCGCGCCCGACACATACGCTTTCTGGGCCAGCAGCATGCGCCGGACGTCGGCATGACGGATGATGGGGATCTGCGCGGAGGCGGGCGACCGGTCGGTGCGTGGCCGCCCCTGTACGCGCGTCTTTGCATAATCGAGCGCGTGCAGATAGCCCGTATAACCGATCGAGGCGGCGCTGAGGCCGACCGAAATACGCGCCTCGTTCATCATGTGGAACATATACGCCAGCCCCTTGCCGGGCTCGCCGACGATCTCGCCGATCGCCCCGGCCTTACCGTCCGGCAGGTAGCGGCCCTCGCCGAAATTGAGCAGGCAGTTCACGGTGCCGCGATATCCCATCTTGTGATTGATGCCTGCCAGCGCGACATCGTTTCGCGGGCCCGGCAGGCCGTCCGGGCCGATCAACTTGCGCGGAACCGTGAAGAGCGAGATGCCCTGGGTGCCCTGCGGAAGCTGGCCGCGCTCGTCGGGAATTTTTGCCAGCACCAGGTGGACGATATTTTCGGCAAGCTCGTGATCGCCGCCTGAAATCCACATCTTGTTGCCGAACAGGCGGTAGCGGCCGTCCTTGCTCGGGACCGCACGCGTGCGGATGTCGGCAAGGCTCGACCCGGCTTGCGGTTCCGACAGGCACATCGTGCCGAAGCACCGACCTTCCGACATGGCCTTCACGTAGTGCTCCACCCGCTCCCGTTCGCCGTGGGCCATGAGCAGATTGGCGTTGGCGATCGTCAGAAACGCGTAGCCCGCGGTACCCGGATTGGCTGCGAGCAAATACGCCATACCGGCCCGCTCCACGGTGCTCGGCAGGCACATGCCGTTCCACTCGCCGGGGAACGACGCGCTGATCAGGCCGGCGTCCGAAAATGCGCGCAAGGCGATGCCGACTTCCGGATTGATGGTGACGCGCTCCCCGTCGAATGCGGGTTCGTTGCTGTCGTTCTTCTTGTTATGCGGCTTGAAGAGATCCGTGGCGAGCGATTCGTAGACATCAAGCACGGATGTATAGTCGAAGCGGTCTTGCCCCGCATATCGTGGCCTGCCGGCAAGAGACTCGACCTGCAGCCAGTCGAAAAGAATGAACTCCACGTCGCGACGGGAGAGGGTGAGTTCGCGGGTCATGAAATAGAGCGGGTGGGCTTCGGTTGGCTTCGTAATCTGCAGGACAAAAAACTGAGGAATCCGAATAACTGTCACCGGAAATCGGTCCCCCAGGCATGGCTGCGCGTGATGGTGTTCATTGCCACGACCGCGCTGCCGGACGGTACAGCACGTTCAGGTTTGCGCCGCGCTGCCCACGTGTTGTCGTGCACGGGGCCGCGCCTGTGCATTCGCGGCGGCGATGCCGGCCTTCTTGAGCTCGAGATCGCCCTGGGCCACACCGGACGAAGGAACGGTCTCGCCGTTCCGGTTCGTGACCTCGCCAAGGCGCTGCGCGAGCTGGTGCACGACGTAGTCGCCCGCCCCGAGATGGATGCCCGGCGTCAGCGTGATGTGTGCGCTCTCGAAGCTGCCCGCGCCTGCGCACAAGATCGTGCGGTTGGGCGCGTCTTCGCCGGCAAGCACTGCTACCGCGGGGCTGACCGACGCAGGCGACAGCGTGTCGAGGGTGTCCGCCGACATCAGGCCTTCGAGCATGCGCGTGCCAGCCGTCGGAGCCAGACAGTTCACACGAATGTCGTATCGCTCGCCTTCGATGGCCAGCGTCTGCATCAGCCCCACCAGCGCCATCTTCGCGGCGCCGTAGTTCGATTGCCCGAAATTGCCGTACAGACCCGACGACGACGTCGTCATCACGATGCGGCCGTACCGTTGTTCCCGCATGGTTTCCCACACGGCCTTCGAACAATTCACCGCGCCCATCAGGTGCACCTCGATCACCGCACGAAAGTCGTCGAGCGTCATCTTGCTGAAGCTCTTGTCGCGCAGGATGCCGGCATTGTTCACCAGGATGTCGACACGACCCCATTGCGAAAGCGCCTGATCGACCATGCACCGAACCTGCTCGAAATGGGTCACCGATGCGCCGTTCGCGATCGCCTTGCCGCCGGCCGCGACGATTTCATTGACGACCCGCTGGGCGGCCGTGACGGAGCCGCCGTTGCCATTCACGTCGCTGCCGAGATCGTTGATCATGACCTTTGCCCCCAATCGGGCAAGCAGCAGCGCGTGCTCGCGCCCGAGGCCGGCACCGGCGCCGGTCACGATTGCAACACGATTGGTCAGGTCAATGGTCATGGGTTGTCTCGTCGATGGTGAGGGTGTGGTACTTCGCGCATCCGCGTGAAGGAAGTCGGCGCTGCATGGTCCGAACCCGTCCGTTGCACGCTTGTGTGTGCGGCTCAAAGGCCGAGGTGCGTTGCAATATCGTCGTAGTCGACTTGCCACAGGCCCGGCGTGCCAGCCGGATATTGGGAGCGGAAGCCGATGATTCGCTGCACGCGTTTGGACAGGCTTCTCACGATGTCCATGTCGACGATGAACGGATACGCTTCCTCCGGCGTCAGGTAGGACGGTTGCATCGGCAGCGTGAGCCCGCGCCGGCGCTCGTTCTTCGTCACGTTGGCGCCGCCGCCGTGGATCACTTTTCCGCTGAACAGCAACGCGTCGCCGGCATCCATCTCGGCGGCAATGGTCATGTCGGACGTGCCCTTGCTGTCGAAGTAGTCCTCGTCCCAGTTCTGGCTTCCGGGAATGATTCGGGTGGCGCCGTTTTCCTCGGTGAAGCGCGTGAGGGCAATCATCAGGTTCGTAAATACCGTCGGCCCGTTGACGCCGAGCGCGCATAGCGGCGGGAAGTTGCCGACATCTCGATGCAGCATTTGCGTGGTGTTGCCCGGGCCGATGTCGATCACCTGTGCAGTCGACAGCCACCAGTCGCCGGACTCTTCACGGTATAGCACCTCACCGAGTTCATGAAAAAGGTCGTCGTCGAGCACGCCGCCAAAGGTCTTGCTGTGCGTGATCATGTTCGTCAGGCGCTTCGTATGCGCGCCGTGGAATGCCTTGATCAATTCATTGTCGTGCGACGACCCTTCGCGAAGCCCTTCGAGCGGGCCGTCGACTTCGCGATTGATGTTCGCGACTTGTTCTTCCGACAGGTAGCCCTTGATCCGGACGCCGCCGTATCGATTCATCAGCGACACGATTTCCTGCGCGCTCGTCGTCTTGGGGACGATGGGGAGAGAGTCTTGAATGGTCCGGCTATTTGCGCTCATGGTTTTCTCGACGTGGTGGGGACGGGTCAATCAAAGCAGCGTCGCTTTCTGGATCCGGTATTCGTAAATGAAGTTGAGTATTTGACTTGATCATTTGACCGTATATGCTCCGGCTTTGGGCGGCTGATTCCGTTCCCGATGGTCGACGGAGCGCATGCTCGCCACACCCCCGTCTCGACAGCCCGACGGTCCGACGGTCAGCGCTCGGTGCCGGATACGACAGGGCCGTCGGGTTATCGATGAGCCGGGGTGTTCGCGTCAAATGTGGTCGTATGATCAAGTCAAGCGACGATGAAAAATTATCATCATGCTCCCCCAGGGTCGATCATGGTTAACCCCTTCGCTTTCCGAATGATTTGGCCGGTGAACGACACGAGACCGTGGCGGCATGGGCAAGAGGGACAGGACCATCCGCTGAACGCGGCGCGCAGGCCGGCCGGCCTCGGCGGCCGGCGCACATGCGTGACGGCGGCGCCGTGTCGAATGGAAAGGAAAGATTGCCCGTCCGGTTCGGTCAGTGATCGACCGGAGCCGGAGGGGAGGAGGCGAAGGCGAGGGGTGCCAGCCGGGGGGAATCCGGAGGCTAGTCGAGAGAATGCGGGAAAACCGCGGCGGAGTCGATCAGGCGCGCGTCGGCTCCCGCCAAACAACCGCATTTCGAATGGCCGTCGTGCGCATCAGGCGAACACATCGGCAACATAGCGGCCATGCTCGCGTTCCATCGTGTCGATCCATGCACGAGCGTTCTCGTCGTTCTCGCCTGTTGCATCCTGGTAGATCCGACCCAGCGTGGCCCGCACGGCGGGAGCCATGTTCTTGCCGTCCCCGCAGACATAGACGACGGCGCCTTGCGCAAACAGCGCGGCGATTTTCTCGCGCTCGAGCCATACCTTGTCTTGAACGAAGCGAGCGCCATCCTCCGGGCGGTTCGAATAGGCCGGCATCACGTCGACCACACCGCGGTTCGCCCACTCGTCGAGCTCGTCGCGATAGAGAAAGTCGACGTCCGGGTCGTCGATCCCGAAGAACAGCAACGACGGGCCGACGTTCTCTCCCCGCTCTTTCTGTAGCGCACGCTCTTGCAGAAAGCCGCGGAACGGCGCGATACCGGAACCCGCGCAAATCATGATCATCGGAAGACCCGGTTCGGCCGGTGGCCGAAAGCGCGCATTCGACGGCCTGACCGCCACGGACACACCGTCCCCCGCGTCGGCCCGTGCGAGATACGACGACGCGACCCCCTCGTGACGGCCGTTGCCCGAAAGCGCGGGCGCATCGACCACGGCGACCGTCAGCGTAACGTGATCCGCTTTCCAGAGCGGCGACGATGAAATCGAGTACTGGCGTGCTTTCAGCGCGGGCAGCATGTCGAGGAACTGGTCGAACGGCAAATCGACGGACCCGAAGCGTTCGAGCAGATCGATGACGGTGGTTCGCTTTTCCAGAATCTCGCATTCGAACGCGCCGGCGCCCAGGCGCTCGAGCTCGACTTTCTCTGGTGGGCAGTGCGTGGCGGCGGCCAGCGTCGATACTTGCGAGCGGGTGGCCGGCACGGCAAGTTCGACGTAGCTCGAAAACAGCTCGCCGCAACCGATGGCCTGGCCGAGCGGCAGGCGGGGATTGCTCGATGCCCCTTCGATGACCACCTGCGTGTCCCAGCTCAACCGGAATCGGCGCAATACCCGATCGACGTTACGTTTCGAGTTGCGAGGCAGGACGGCCAGGTAATCGCCGGCGCGATAGGTCATCGTTTCCGGCAGCTTCAGTTCGATGTGCTTCTTCGAGCGGCTTCCCGGCGCGCTAATATCGACCAGCTCTCGATTGTCGGTCACGATTGCGAGCGTCATGGCGTCAACGCTGAGCAATTTCTCGCGAACGTTATCGAGGAAGTTGATGCTGAGTGCGGGATGGCCATTTTGCGCAACCGGCGCTTCCTTCCCGAAGCTGATCGCAAAGTGGTTCCAGAGCTCGGCATACCATCGGTCGAACTCGCCAAAGAAGTCCCCGCCCGAATCGAGCTCGCCCCGGGCGTGAACGCGCGTGGCGCCCGCTTTCTCGAAGGCTTCGTCGACGCGCTTCGGGATCGCCTGATACGTTCTTGCCCACTGCTTGTTGCCGCATCCAAGCACGGCGAACTTGACTCCGTCCAGCGTTCCGTTGCTCATCGCCTCGATATACGGCAGAAACGCTCTCGCGTTGTCTGGCGGCTGGCCTTCGTAGGAAGCCGTGACGATCACGATCGCGGGGAACCCGTCGATTTTTCCCGCGAACGCATCGAGCGGGGCGCAGGTGGCATGAAAGCCGTGGCGGCCTGCGTCGCCCGCGATGCGCCGAGCAAACGACTCCGACGAACCCGTGTTCCCGCCAAACAGGACAAGCATCTTCGACGCGTCGTTGTCGGCGATCGACGTAGCGTGGTCGACGCTCGGGCGTTGGGCGCTCGCGTGGACGCGAAGCGTGTCGTTCGACACCTTGCGCGCACTTCGCGCCCGCGGCCGCACGTTGATACGCAGGTCGGTGGGCTTGAGCGTGAGGGTTTCGGCGACTTTCAGCTCATAGTCCGGATCGGCAAAGGAGAAGTCGAATCGCTGAAGCAGCATGATCAGAACGAGGTGGGCTTCCTGCATCGCAAACGGCCGGCCGATACAGGCGCGCGCACCATTGCCGAACGGTTTCCATGCGTTCGGCGGAAGCCTTTCCGCATGCTCCGGTGCAAATCGCTCCGGACGAAACGCCTCGACGTCGTCGCCCCAGACGCTGGTATCGCGATGCAGCATCGGCGTCAGGATCATGATGATGTCGTCCGGAGAAACGGCATATTTCCCGCCGAACGTGGTGTCGGCGAGCGGCGTGACGGCGAAGGCCGGGGCCGTCGGCCAGATCCGCAACGTTTCCATCAGGATCTGCTCGATGTAGCGCAGTCGCGCCAGATGCTCGATCCGCGGGGTGTCGTTACCGACGACCTCGTCGACCATGTCCCGAGCTCGCTGCAGTACGTCCGGGTTCTTGAGGAGGAAATAGGTGGCAAAGGACAGGAGCCCGCTCGTCGTCTCATGCCCCGCGATCAGGAACGTGATCATCTGGTAGACGATATTCTCGTCATCGAGCTTTTCTCCGGTCACGGGATCGACGCCGTTCAGCATCCGGTCCAGCAGGTCCATCGCTTCTTCGTTGTCGTGCGGATGCTTCCGCCGGTCTTCGATCATCCTAGTCGCGAGCGATCGCATGACCTCGATATCCGCGTCGAACTTCCGACTCCGGTTGAGCATCAACTTCGACACCAGTTTCGGCCGCAACTCGCGCTTGCCGGCCTCGCTGAGCGTGTCGACCATCGCGTCCACGAACGGATGCTGGTCTTCGCGGTAGAAGCTGTTGAAACGGCAGTCGAACGCACACAGCGCGATCGTATCGAGTGTCAGGCGCGTCATGTGATCGGACACGTCGACAGCCGTCTCGGGACCGAATCGTTCCCAGTAGAGAAACATTTGATCGGCGATGTCGACCATCTTGTCGAACATCGACCAGATGCTGAGAGGCCCGAATGACTGCATCAGCACACGATGCGCCTTTGCCCAGTTCGGTTCATCGCTGAATGCCGTGAACAGCCCATCGCCGATCGCCGGTCTCAGTTCGAGCAGGGACTGGTGCACGGACTTCTGAAACCTGCTTTCGTCGCACACCTCATCGACGAGTGCTTGCCCGCTGACGACGTAGTAACCTTGTCCGAACACCTCGAACCAGTAGACCGGCCCGTACGTTCGCGCGAGATCCATCATCTTGGCGAGCGGCGATGGCCCGAGGACTTCCATCAGGTGACCGATGATGGGCTTCAGCGGCGGTTGCGGGACGAGGGCGGAGGATTTCATTTCAATCACCTTTCACAAGGACATGTCGAAGCGTCGTAGCTCAATCTATTGAACGAATGTAAAATAGACAAAACGACGTGTCCAGAGCTTTTTTATGCCACCTGATGTAAGCCCTAATCCCGCCGATCCTCGCTTCCAGCGCAGTTACGATGCCCTCGTCCGGGCCGTGACGGAACTGCTCGACGTGGCGCCGCTGAACACGCTCAGCATCGCTCAACTGGTGCAGCGTGCAGGTGTCGCCCGCCCCACCTTCTATCAGCACTTCCCGGACCTTCAGGTCGCCGCTCAGCGGGCGGCGTTGGTGAGGCTCGAGAACGCATTCACGTTCGTCGAGGAGCAGGGCAAGCAGCTGAACCCGACGAACGTCGCGTTCGTCAAGTCGATGGAAATGGAAACTGCGCTGATCCTTCAGCACTTGCAGGCCCATCAGTCTTTCTATCTGACCGTATTCAACGACGCGGCGACATCGGCGTTTTTCGATGACCTCGTTACTTTCGTCGCGGGCCGCATCCTCCCACCCTATGAAGGAACCCGAACGGAAGCGGAAGGGGATTGCCTGACCGTATTGGGCGGTGGCCTGGTCTGGACGGCGGTTCATTGGCTTCGCCAGGGCCCCTCGCGCGAGCATCCGGACGCAATGGCCAAGCGCATGGCCAGGACATCGGCGACGATCCTCGACGCTTTCGATCTGACTCAAGGGTTCGCGCAGGCGGATTCAAATTAGCTGCGGCGGCGCGGGAAATCGACTCCACCGTTGGTTGAGCGCCGATTCGCCATGCGCGCGACGTGCAGCATCGCCCCACGAACGCGACGGAGCCGACCATGCGCATCCTATAGTCGGCGCCAACGCACGCACCATGAAAAAGGCCCGCTTTCCGCGGGCCTGATGCAATCAGCAATTGCCTTTCTTCGCCTGTCCGGGCGGGCAGAATCCATTGCCCGGGCCGCCCTGCGGTGCGACCACGACCGGCGGACCCGGAACGTATGCGACGCACCCGCCGAGTGCGCCAACCACGCTCGCCGCGGCGAGCAGTGCGATAACCGTTTTCTTCACTTCGTTCTCCCGTTATCGAGGAAAGGGCCGCGAGGCCCTTTCGTTGCTGCTGCCGACGCGTCCGTCAGAAGCTGAAATTGACGTTCGACTGGCTGGTCGTTGCGTTGACGTTCGTCGATTGCGTTGCGCCCGACGCCGCGTCCGCCTCGATCGTATATTGTGCCGCGGCAGCCGGCGACGCAGCCAGCGCGACCGGCAGCGAGCCCGAGTACGTACCGACGATCGGTGCGGCCGTGGGCACGTTGAGCGCATAGGCGCCGTTGTCCATGTTCGCGTTGATCGACGTGATCTCGTACGCGTTGGCATCAACCGTCTGCAATGCCCGCACGAACGCGTCGGCGCTTGCCGTCACCGTGCCGCTGACCGTGCTCATCGTCGAGGCCGGCAGCGTGATCGGGGCGTTCGATACCGACACTGCCGTGGTCGTGTTCACAACGACCGGAACCGTGCGCACGATGCCCGACGCGAAGTTGCTCTGCACGATCACGACGTCGTAGTTGCCCTGCGTCGAACTCTGGATCAGCGGCGACAGCACGAACTTCCCGGTGCTGTCGGCAACGGTGCCCCTGACTACCTTGCCACCCTGTTCCGCGTACACGGTCGCGCCGGCTTCGGCCGATGCGACATAGCCGGAGATCGCGCCGCTCACGACGGTCGGGATCGCGGTGACGACCGGCTTCAGCGCATACGTGCCGTTGCCGCGCTGAACGATCGACTTGCATGCGTTGAAGTCGAGCACGAGGTCGACGAGCGTGTTCGGTTCCACCGTGAAGGGCTGGATGATCTTGTAACCGCTTTGCGTCGCGCTCGGCGTTGCAAGCGCCTGCTCGGTGCCGCCCGTCGGAACGACCGAGTTCGCGAGATTGTTGCCCTGGTTCTGCGCGAGAACGAGGCGGACCTGCTGATACTGGCCGGCCGGCAGCGCGGTCTGACCGATATCGGCGAGCACGCCGTTGGTCAGCGACAGCAGGTCGATCTTCCGCGGGGTCGCCAGCGTGATCGTCGACCAGCCGGCATCGTTATCGGAAGCATTCGTATTCGCATTGACGCGAACCTGCGAGACGGTCACATAGACGTGGTCGAATCCGCATGAAGGCGAATCGGTCATCGCGACATGCAGCGTGCCGGTCTGCACGCCGCCGCCATCGTCGCCGCCGCCGCAACCCGCCAGCGCAAACGGCACCATGGCCGCACACAGCGCGGCCTTCCAGAAGTGGTTGTTCATGGCTTGTCCCCTTCGTTGTGATTGTGGATGCAACGAAGCATAGCGGTCGGGAATGCCCGGAACGTGGACGGCTTTGAAACGAACGGTAAATTGTGCGTCGGAGCGTAAGGACTGCTGGCGATCGATTGCGCGTGGCGATGCAATGGCGGGAAAGCCGCGGGTGGCGGCCGAATATCCGCGATTCGTCTGATGAATGCCAGCGGCCCGCGACCCCGCGCGATTACGGCCGCAAAAAACTTGATGGGTAAAAGCACCGAACCCGTATTAATTTTTTCCTCGCTATAGTCGAGGCACGGACGGTAGATGCGTGTGCGATGCGCCGATACCGCTCAGGCAATAACTGTAGACGGGTGCTGTATGAAAAACACAATCGAAAAGACCACCGGACCGGTGTGGGGTGTGGCGGCAGGCGTGCTCCTGGCTGCTGCAGGACTGAGTCTCGGCATCTTCCCGAAATCGCTGAACAGCGCGGGAACCGCAAACGACTTCATTGCATCCGGCGTCGCGATGCTGGGTATCTTCCTCGTCGTCTATTCCACGCACGAACTGCGAAGAAAGCGACTGCACTGAGCATCGGCACGCCGCCGATCCGCGCAGCACGTTCGAGGCCGGCCACCGGCTCAGGAATGCGCTCGCCCGTCGGCTGAGCCGCAATCGACCAATAGATCGTCGACGATGATTTCGCCGGCCGTCTGGCCTGCGCGCAACGCATTGAGCGTGTTGTCGAACAGCCGACCGCCGTCGTCCGCGAGGCGGATCGGCGCGAGCAGCCGCGGCGCGCTGCCGGCCGTGCGCACCTGCACGACCGCGACGAACCCGAACCGGAGCGTGTCGGGCGGTGGCGCGTGGTCGCGCGGTTCGTCGAGCCGGAATTCGCAGCGGACATCGATGGTGTATCCGCGGTAGGTGTACGCACTGTTCATCTGCAGCTCGCTCGGAAGGGAACGCGACGACGGACCGTGGGCGCATCATATCGGCTCGTGCGAGCCGTTGGGGGTGGGGTGTCTACCTACTTGAGGAGTTCGTGCCGGTAGACGAGCTCGACGATGCGCTTGGTCGGGATGCTCGTGCGCACTGCGTCGACGCTGTCGATGCGAAACCACTTGCACTTCTGGATCTCGTTGCTCGCTTGCGGCGTCTGGTCCGGGCCGACTTCGGCGAAGAATACGTGATGCACTTTCGCGAGCCCGGTGAACTGCATCGAGTAGACGAGATGCTGGCCGGTCAGGCCGGTCTCTTCCTGCAGTTCCCGATGCGCGGCTTCGAGCGGCGTTTCTCCGCGCTTGATCGTGCCGCCTGGCAGCGCCCAGCGCGACGTCGCGCGCGCAACGAGCAGGACCTGTTCTTCGCGGTAGCAGACGATGGTCGCCCGTTCCTTGACGGGAACGGCAATGGCTTCCGGCGTGTTCGTGGAGAGAGGGGCTTGAGGCATGGGCCGATTCTAGCGAGTGTCGGGCGCCCGGCCAAGCCGGGGCGTCGAGCGCGACGCGGCCCGCCCGCCGGGTCGCGTCGTCATGGAGCCGCCAGCGTTACTTCTGTTCCGGCAAGAACCAGTTCATCACGAGCGCACAGATACCGCCGGTGGCGACGCCCGATTCCAGCACGTTCTTCAGGGCATGCGGCAGGCTGTTCAGAATGTCCGGCACTTGCGACACGCCGAGGCCGAGCGCGAGCGACACAGCGATGATCAGCAGCGCGCGGCGATCGAGCTGGATGCCGGACAGGATGTTGATGCCCGAAGCGGCCACCGCGCCGAACATCACCATCGCCGCACCGCCGAGCACGGGCTCCGGCACGGCCTGCAGCGCGCCCGCGACGACCGGGAACAGGCCGAGCACCACGAGCATGCCGGCGATCCAGATGCCGACGTGGCGGCTCGCGACGCCGGTGATCTGGATCACGCCGTTGTTCTGCGCGAACACGGAGCTCGGGAACGTGTTGAACACGCCGGCCAGCAGCGAGTTCGCGCCGTTCACGAGCACGCCGCCCTTGATCCGCTGCATCCACACCGGTCCTTCGACCGGCTCCTTCGAGATCTTGCTGGTGGCGGTGACGTCGCCGATCGCTTCGAGCGACGTGACGAGGTAGATGATCAGCATCGGCACGAACAGCGACCACGAGAAGCCGATGCCGAAGTGCAGCGGCGTCGGGACCTGGAACAGCGCGGCCTGATGCACGCCGGTGAAGTCGAGGCGGCCGAGCACGGCGGCCGCGGCATAGCCGATCACGAGGGCGATCACGAGCGCGGTGCTGCGCACCCACACGATCGGCACGCGGTTCAGCAGGATGATCGTGCCGAGCACGAGGCACGACAGCGTCAGGTTCTGCGCGCTCGCGAACGTGCCGTTGGCCATCGCGCCGTAGCCGCCGCCCATGCTGATGAGGCCGACCTTGATCAGCGTGAGGCCGATCAGCAGCACGACGATGCCGGTGACGAGCGGCGTGATCAGGCGCTTCACGAACGGCAGGATGCGCGACACGCTCATCTCGACGAACGAACCGGCGATCACGACGCCGAAGATCGCGGCCATCACGGTCTCGACCGGCGTGCCCTGCTTGATCATCACGCTGCCGCCGGCGATCAGCGGGCCGACGAAGTTGAAGCTGGTGCCCTGCACGATCAGCAGGCCGGCGCCCAGCGGGCCGAAGCGCTTGCACTGCACGAAGGTGGCGATGCCGGAAATCACGAGGGACATCGACACGATAAGCGTGGTATCCCGGCTCGATACGCCGAGCGCCTGGCAGATCAGCAGGCCGGGCGTGACGATCGGCACGATGATCGCCAGCAGGTGCTGCAGCGCGGCGACGAAGGCGACCATCGGCGCGGGCCGGTCATTGGGGCCATAGACGAGGTCGTGCGACGAATCTGCGTCGGCGGCGCCGTGGGAGGCGGATCGGGCGGGGGAAGCGGGTTGCATGGCGAGCGGGCCGGACAAGGTGGAAAGTGCGGCATTTTAGCCGATGGGCCCTGCGGCGGCCCGGGCGCGATGCAGTGGGCTGCAGGCGGGAAAGCGGCGCCGGATGCGTGCCGCCGAGCACGCGACGACGACCTTGCCGATCGTCGGCTGGCCGGTGCCTTCCCCGCGAGCGTTTCGCGTGGCTCGCGGCGCTTCAGCCGACGCTGCGCGGTTTCGTGCTGCGCGCCGGTGCGCGCGGTGCGCGGGCCGCCGGATACGCGCGCCTGCATACGTCGATGACGACATCGCGCAGACGGCGATGGACGGGGTCGCCCTGCATGCGCGGATGCCATAGCGCGGAGATCAGGATCTCGGGCAGCCGGACCGGTATCGCGAAGCTGCGCAGCCCGAGTGCATCCACGAGCCCCGGCGTGAATGCGTTGCCGAGGCTCGAGCGCGGCACGAGCGCAATCAGGTCGGTGCCGGCCGCGACGCGCATCGCATCGGGATAGCCGGGCACCACGACCTGCACGCTAGGGGCGGGTGCGGGCGCGTCGGCCGCCTCGTGCGTCGGGCCGCCGAAGTCGCCGAGCTGCGATGCGATCACATGACGGCAGGCCGCGTAGCGCGCGGGCGTGATTCTGGCCGCCGCGAACAGCGGATGCCCGACGCGCGCCACCGCGACGTGCGAGTCGTGAAAGAGCTCGCGCGTGTGCAGTTCGGGGGCGTCGTCGCCGCGCTTGCCGATTTCCAGGTCGACCGTGCCGTCGCGCAGCGGCCCCGGGTCTCGGTCGGGCTTGGGGACGAAACGCACGCGCACGCCGGGGGCGATGTCGCCGATCGAGGCGACCACCGGGCCGGCGAGCATGTCCATGAACGATGCGGCCGCGCGGACGGTGAACGTGGACGAGAGTGTCGTCATGTCGATGTCGGCCGTGGCCGGCCGAAGCACGGCACGCGCATCGACCGCGATGGCACGCACGCGATCGCGCAGTGCCGCCGCGTGCGGCGTCGGCACCAGCTTGCGTCCAGCGCGCACGAGCAGTGGATCGCCGGTCGCGGTGCGCAGCCGCGTGAGCGTGCGGCTCATCGCGGAGGTGCTCAGTCCGAGGCGGCGCGCGGCCCCGGTCACGCTCCCTTCGGTCAGCAGCACGTCGAGCGCGGTGACGAGGTTCAGGTCGATATCTTCCATCCGGACAGCATACGACATCGCGCGAAGTGACGCGGCGTTTGGCGCAACTATTGATTGAATTCGGTGCGTCTGGTGCATGCGGTGGCGCGCGCCTATAGTGGCCGGATGATGGACTTCGGCAAAGGGGGAACCCATGCAATCGACTGTATCGAACGCCAGCACACCATCGATCCTGATCGTCGCGGCCTCGCGCGGCCTCGGGCTCGCGATGGCGGAGCAATTCCTGAACAAAGGCTGGCATGTCACCGGCACCGTCCGCGCCGGATCGGGGCGCACCCAGCTGCATGAGCTCGCCGAGCGCTTCGACGGACGGCTCGAGATCGACACGCTCGACATCTGCGAGCCGGAACAACTGGCTGCGTTGCGCGCGCGCCTGTCGGGCCGGCGCTTCGACATGCTGTTCGTGAATGCCGGCACGACCAACGATCCGAACGAAACGATCGGCGAGGTCACGACCGACGAGTTCGTGCGCGTGATGATTACGAACGCGTTGGCGCCGATGCGCGTGATCGAGGCGTTGCACGATCTCGTGACCGAGGACGGCCTGATCGGCGCGATGTCGTCGGGGCAGGGCAGTGTCGCGAACAACGTGAGCGGCATGCGCGAGGTCTACCGCGGCAGCAAGGCCGCGCTGAACCAGTTCATGCGCAGCTTCGCGGCGCGCCAGGCCGCTACGCCGCGCGCGATGGTGCTGATGGCGCCGGGCTGGGTCCGCACGGAACTCGGCGGCCCCGATGCGCGACTGACGATCGACGAAAGCGTGCCGAGCCTCGTGAACGTGCTGATCGGGAAGCAGCGGCGCGCGGGGCTCGAATACCTCGATTACCAGGGGCGCACGGTGCCGTGGTAGTGGCCGCTGCAGCGGGGCGCGTGACGACGCGCTGCGCACGCCGCGCCGATTCAATACAATGCGACGTCGAGGTGTCGGCGCCGTGTCGGGCAGCCGAGCGCCCCGTTCGATGAGCGGTATCGACCGGCGACCGCGCATTGTGGAATCACGCCCCGTCCCGACGGGCTGCTGGCGAATACGGAGCGCAGCATGAACGAACCCTACCTGCAGGTCATCGCCCATTTCTTCGCGAAACCCGGCAACGGCGACCGCGTGATCGAACTGCTCGCGGAACTCGCGCCGCTCACGCGCGCCGAGCCGAAAAACCTCGACTACGCGTACTTCCGCTCGCCGGTCGAGCCTGACCACATCGTGATCCTCGAGCGTTACCGCGAGGCCGACGGCCTCGACGTGCATCGGGAAACGCCGCATTTCCAGCGGATCGGTGTCGGCGCGATCATTCCGTTGCTCGATCGCCGCGACGTGACGAGCTACATGGTGCAGCCGGACCGCGGCACGGCGACGCCACCGGGAGGCACCCGATGAACCCGTTTCAATTCCGTACCGTTCCGACGCAGATCGTCGAATTCGGCGCCGCGCGCCGGCTCGGCGCGGTGTTGCGCGAACGCTTTCCGGCGCTCGCGCGACTGTGCGTGGTCACCGACGCGTTCCTGCATCGCAGCGGCGTGCTCGCGCCCGCGCTGGCGAGCCTCGCCGCGCACGGCTGGCAGGTGACCGTGATCGACGACGTGATCGCCGATCCGCCCGAACACGTGGTGCTCGACGCGACCGCGCGGGCGGTGGCGGCCGACGCGGAGATCGTGCTCGGCCTCGGCGGCGGTTCATCGATGGACGTCGCGAAGCTGATCGCCGCGCTCGCGCCGGGGCAGCAGGCGCTGGCCGACATGTACGGCGTCGACAAGGTGGCAACGTCGCGGCTGCCGCTCGTGCAGATGCCGACCACGGCCGGCACCGGCTCCGAAGTGACGGCCGTGTCGATCGTCACGGTCGGCGAGGCGCGCAAGATGGGCGTCGTGTCGCCGCACCTGTTCGCGGACGTCGCGATCCTCGACGCCGAACTGACGCTCGGGCTGCCGCGCGCGGCAACGGCTGCGACGGGCATCGATGCGATGGTGCATGCGATCGAGGCCTATACGTCGTCGCGGCTGAAGAATCCGGTGTCCGACATGCTGGCCGTGCAGGCCTTGACGCTGCTGTCGCGCAACCTGCTGAAGGCGTGCGACGACGGCCGCGATCGCCACGCGCGCGAAGCGATGCTGGTTGGCGCGATGTTCGCCGGCCAGGCATTCGCGAATGCGCCGGTCGCGGCCGTGCATGCGCTGGCTTATCCGGTCGGCGGCATTTTCCATGTGCCGCACGGGTTGTCGAACGCGCTCGTGCTGCCGCATGTGCTGCGCTTCAACGCCCAGGCCGCCACGCCGCTGTATGCGGAGCTCGCGGCGATCGTCGCGCCGTCGGCGACGGGCAGCGACGAAGCGAGGACGCAGGCGCTGATCGACGAGATCGATCGGCTGATCGTCGCGACGGGCATCCCGCGCACGCTGCGCGAGGTCGGCATCGGCGAGGGCGACCTGCCGCGCATGGCGTCGGATGCGATGCTGCAGACGCGCCTGCTCGTGAACAATCCGCGCGAAGTGACGGAAGCGGACGCGCTGGCGATCTATCGGCACGCGTGGTGATGCGGTGCGCGTGACTGCGTGACGGCGGGCGGCGTAACGTCACCGGCCGCTGCTATTTCTGACCGCGATTCTTGCAGGTCGATTCGCGTTCGCCGTCGGGCTTGCGAGTTGGCGCGTGCGAGCATCGGCGCCGTGAGTGACAATCGCCTTCGCTCGATCGACAGGAGACGACATGACGCAACGGGACGAAGCGGCGCGCACGCGATGCGTCGCATGGCAGATCGCGCAGACCTGGCAGGCGGCCGAATGGTGCCGGCTCGTCGAGACGCGTGAGGGCGTCGATCTGTCGGGGGCGGTCGCGGGCGCGGTCGACGGCACGCCGTTTCGCGTCGACTATGCGATCGTGTGCGGCGCCGACTGGCTGACGCGTGCCGTGCGCGTGACGCACTGGTTCGGCGCGGCGCCGCCAACGCAGCGCGAGATCGAATGCGACGCGGGGCGCTGGACCGTCGACGGCGCCGACGCGGCGGCACTCGCGGGCGCGACCGACATCGATCTCGGTTTCAGTCCATCGACCAATACGCTGCCGATCCGGCGTCTCGGGCTGGCGGTCGGCGCGTCGGCCGTCATCCACACCGCGTGGCTGCGTTTCCCGGCGTTCGAGATCGTGCGCGGCGAGCAGCGCTATGCGCGCACGGCGGAACGCGTGTACCGGTACGAGAGCGGCACGTACGCGGCCGACATCGCGGTGGACGAGGCGGGCCTCGTCACCGATTACGACGAATGGCGGCGGATCGGCGCGACGCATTCGCCGTAACGCGTCGCGGCGGCGGGGCGTCAGCGCGCGTTGGCGACCGTCACCTTGGCCGGAATCAGCTTCAGCGTGCTGAACGCGTCGGCGATCTTCTGCTGATACGCGAGCGTCGCATCGGTGATGGGCTGCACGCCGTAGCCGGCCCGCTTGAGCGCGATTTCGAGCGTCGGCGCGTCGAGGCCGACGAGCGGCGACAATTGCGCGGCGACTTCCGGAATATTGTCGCGTCCCCAGCGGTCGACCGCGTCGACTTCGTCGAGCAGCGTGCGCAGCACCTGCGGTTGCGCGGCCGCATACTTGCGTGCGGCAAGGTAGTACTGCGTGTTGCGCACGAGCCCGTCGCCGTTCGCGACCACGCGCGCGCCGAGCTGCCGTTCGGCGGCCGCCAGATACGGATCCCAGATCACCCACGCGTCGACGCTGCGCTGCACGAACGCGGCGCGCGCATCGGCGGGCGTCAGGTAGATCGGCTGGATGTCGGCATACGTGAGGCCCGCGTGTTCGAGCGCCTTCACGAGCAGGTAGTGGACATTCGAACCCTTGTTGAACGCGATCTTCTTGCCGCGCAGCTGCGCGACGGTGCGGATCGGTGAATCGGGCAGCACGACGATCGCCTCGCCGTGCGGCGCGGGCGGTTCGTTGCCGATATAGACGAAATCGACACCGGCGGCCTGCGCGAAGATCGGCGGCGTCTCGCCGACCGTGCCGACGTCGATCGCGCCGGCGTTCAGCCCCTCGAGCAATTGCGGACCGGCCGGGAACTCGAGCCACTGCACCGCCACGCCCTGGCTCGCGAGCCGTTTCTCGAGCGTGCCGCGCGCCTTGAGCACGACGAAGTTGCCGTATTTCTGGAAGCCGATGCGCAGCCGCTTGTCGCTGCCCTGGGCCCGTGCGGGCAGGCCCGCGAGCGGGCCGAGCGCGAGTCCGGCCAGCCCGGCGGCCGCGCCGTGCAGCCAGTGGCGGCGGCGCGGGTTGGCCGGGGTCGTTTCAAGGTCGGCGTGCGGGGTGTCGTTCATCGAAGCGTCCTGCTGGCGGGTTCACGGGGCGCGCGGGCTGGCGGCGCAATCGGCACGGGGGCACGGGACGCAGCCGTTTGCGGGCGATGCGCACGGCCGGCCCGCGCCGGATTCAGCACGATAACGGCCGCGTGGGCCGGCGGCCAACCAACGAATCCGCATATGCAAATCAGCGGCCGGGCGATACGTGAACGACGAGGCGGCAGCGGGCCGCCGCGCTCAATCGGTGCCGAGCGTGCTTTCCTCGATCGAGTCGACGCGGTCCGGATAGAACGCGAGGTGCGCGCGAATCGATTCGACGGCCGGATTCGGATGCTCGTACGTCCACACCGCGTTGGTCGCGCGTTCGCCGCCGGCGGGGATCGAGTAGTACGCGCAATCGCCCTTGTACGGGCAGTACGTCGCATGGTCAGTCCGTTGCAGCAGCGACATGTCGGCATCCTCGCGCGGAATGTAGAACACGACCGGATAGCTGGCCTCGCGCAGCGCCAGCGCACGGCGCGTGTCGGCGACGGTCTTGCCGGCCACCTTGACCACGACGCGCGACGGATGCGGCTCGATCGTGATCGGATGATCGGGGCCCGGCGACTTCACGGGACGAGAGGGCGTATCGGGGCTGATCGACATCGTGGGTCCTCCAGGAAGGGTCGGCGCGCCGGCAGCGCGCCGTGCCGGAACGTGCGCGCCGGGCGGATCCCCGCGCGCCGGTGCCGGCGTCGGCCAACCGATACGATGCGCCAATTCCGGAGAACCTGCAGGGGGCCGGAAGGCGGCGCGCGGCGATGCTCGTCGGCATGTCCGCGGCGCTCGCATGGACAATTCGATGCAGCGGCAGCGGGATGCATCCGCCGCGATAAGCAACGCGGAATTAATTGGTAAGCGATCGGCGGGCGGCGCGCGAAGATCGGCGGTCGTCATTCGCATGACAGTCCTGTCCGAGCGCCACCATGAAGCTTTCATTCGTCTCATCCGCCGCGCATCGTGCGCGGCGCACGTCCGTTGCCGTCGTGGCGTTGCGCGCCATGGCCGCGTCGCTGCTGCTCGCCGGTGGGTTCACGCACGCGTTCGCCGCGCCGGCCGGCAAGACGCTCGTGTACTGCAGCGAAGGCAGCCCGGCCGGCTTTGATCCGGGCCAGCACACGACCAGCACCGATTTCGACGCGAGCACGTACACGATCTGCAACGGGCTCGTGCAGTTCAAGCGCGGCACGCTCGATCTCGTCCCGTCGCTCGCGACGAGCTGGGATGTGTCGTCCGACCAGCGCGTCTACACGTTCCATCTGCGGCGCGGCGTGAAGTTCCAGACGACCGCGTGGTTCAAGCCGACGCGTCCGTTCCAGGCCGACGACGTCGTGTTCACGTTCCGCCGGATGCTCGACGCCGACAGTCCGTTCCGCAAGGCCTACCCGGTCAGCTTCCCGTACTTCAGCGATCTCGGTTTCGACCGCAACATCGAGCGCATCGAAAAGGTCGACGACGACACGGTGCGCTTCGTGCTGAAGTCGCCCGACGTCGTGTTCGTGCGCAATCTCGCGATGGCGTTCGCGTCGATCCTGTCGGCCGAATATGCGTCGCAGCTGGCGGCACGCCACCGCGAGGCCGACATCAACCAGCTCCCCGTCGGCACCGGGCCGTTCCAGCTGCGTGCGTACCAGAAGGACGCGGTGATCCGCTACGACGCGAACCCCGACTACTGGAAACCGGACGACGTGAAGCTCGCGCATCTCGTGTTCGCGATCACGCCCGATCCGGCCGCACGCCTGCAGAAACTCACGGCCGGCGAGTGCCAGGTGTCGGTGTTCCCGCGCCCGGCCGATCTCGAGACGGTGCGGCGCGATCCGAAGTTGACGCTGTTTTCGGGGACCGGTTTCAACGTCGGCTTCGTCGCGTACAACACGCAGCATCCGCCGCTCGATCGCGTCGACGTGCGGCGCGCGCTCGACATCGCGATCGACAAGACGGCGATCATCAAGACGGTGTTCAACGGCGACGCGTCGATCGCGACGAACCCGATGCCGCCCGCGCAATGGTCGTACAACCCGCGCCTGAAGGACGCGCCGCGCGATCCGGCCGCCGCGAAGGCGCTCCTCGCGCAGGCGGGATTCCCGAACGGCTTCGACCTGACGCTGTGGGCGATGCCGGTGCAGCGCCCGTACAACCCGAACGCGCAGCTGATGGCGCAACTGATTCAGCAGGACTGGGCGAAGATCGGCGTGCGCGCGAAGATCGTCAGCTACGAATGGGGCGAATACAACCGTCGTGCGAAACGCGACGGGCAGCACGACGCGATCCTGTACGGCTGGTCGGGCGACAACGGCGATCCCGACAACTGGCTCGGCACGCTGCTCGGTTGCGATGCGGTGCACGGCAGCAATCTCGCGAAGTGGTGCAACGCGGATTTCGAGCGGCTTGTCAGTGCGGCGCGCACGAACGCGGACGTCGCGAAACGCACGTCGCTTTACGAGCAGGCGCAGGTCGTGTTCAAGGATCAGGTGCCGTTCACGCCGATCGCGACGTCGATCGTGTCGCTGCCGATTTCGAAGCGCGTGCACGGGGTGACGTTCTCGCCGCTCGGCGGGCACCGGTTCGACGGCGTGTGGCTGGATTGAAGCAGGGAAGCCGGCGCGTGCGGGGCGCGCCGGCGGTCGATGCGATGTTCAGTTCAGCGCGAGTGCGGCGGCTGTCTCGACCGGCGAGCCTTCGAGCGCGACGGATGCGACTCATGCGCCGCGCCTGGCGCAAGTGAACGGGGTGGACGGATGGCGACATCGTTGCGCATGCACGTGCCGGCTCGGTGGCGGGACGGTCGTGGCCGGATCATCCCGTCGGAAATGCAGGAACGCAGGAACGCAGGAACGCAGGAATGCAGGAATGCAGGAATGCACGCGCGCCGGAATCGCACCCGCACGGCCGCGGCTGACGCCGCGCACCGTGCGCGGCGCACGTCATTGCAGTGTCGCGCCCGGCCCCTTCAGCACGACGCTGCGGCGGCCGTCGATGCCGACCGGCACATCGCCGTGAACGGTCGCGCGGCGCACGACGCGGCGCGCATCGCCGTAATCGTTGATCGCATAGTGCTGCGTCGCGCGGTTGTCCCAGATCGCGACGTCGCCTTGCTGCCAGCGCCAGCGCACGGTGTTCTCGAGGCGCGTCACGTGTTCGTGCAGCACCTGCAGCAGATGCGCGGAATCCTGCGACGACAGCCCCTTGATCTTCTGCACGAAATGCCCGAGCACGAGCGTGCGCTCGCCGGTCTCCGGATGCACGCGCACGACCGGGTGTTCGGTTTCGTAGACGGTCGACGTGAACACTTCGCGGTAGCGTTTCAGTTGCGTGTCGTCGGCGTGAACGTGCGTCGACGCGTAGTCGTAGGCGTTCGTGTGCAGCGCCCACAGCGTGTCGGCGAGCGCACGCAGCGGCTCCGGCAGATGCGCATACGCGGCCGCCGTGTTGGCCCACACCGTGTCGCCGCCGAACGGTGGAATCACGACCGCGCGCAGGATCGACACCTTCGGGTACGCGTCGACGAACGTCACGTCGGTGTGCCACGAGTTGGCGCGCGCGCCGTGCGCGGAATCGAGTTCGAGCAGGTGCGCGCTGCCGTCGACGGGCGGCACAGTGGGGTGCGCGACGGTCTCGCCGAAGCGACGCGCGAATGCTTCCTGCGCGGTGTCGTCGAGATGGTCCTGGTTGCGGAAGAACAGCACCTTGTGGCGCAGCAGCGCGGCCTGGATGGCGTCGAACGTCGCGTCGTCGAGCGTGCTCGACAGCCGAACGCCGGCGATCTCGGCGCCGATCCGGCCGGCGACCTGGCGCAGCTGAAGCGGTACGCCAGCCGTGTGCGGCGCAGCGGCGTGCGAAGCATGCGATGACGGGTGAGCGGCATGCTGGACGTCGGACATCGGGAGTCTCCTGGGTCGGGTCGGTCGGGTCTCCATTCAAGCAGGGGCCGCGCGAAACCGGAACCGATGAATCGTCACAACCTTAGCGCGCGTCGTGACGATCGATATGTGTCGTCGTGCTGAGCGACTTGTACGCGGCATCAGGCAAACCGATCGGGATGCGGAATATTTTCCCGGTCAAATCGGCGGGCGCGAAAGGATTGCCGGCAAGCGGGCGTGAATGCCGTTTACATATTTGCAGATGCGAATCAAGTGAATTTGGAAAAGCCGAGTAAAAAATATTGAATCATCCGCCAGCAGCAATGATGCGTGTCGTCGTTGACATTCTTACGCCGAGCCGCGACAGACCTTGCGTGTCGCGGCCAGAAAGTGGTAACCGGTGTGCCTGTATTTCATTGCTGAAGGGTGCCGTCCATAAATACACTCCGACGCTAAATAATTTGAAATCCCCCCAAAAATTATCTATACACTAGACGAAACGGCGTGATCCGCATCGTGTCAAATGCGGCCGCGCAACAAAACGGGCGAAGTACCGGCAGATGCGTTGCCGTACTCCGCGCGTCGCAGCGATCGAAAGGATTCCGGGGGATGCGAACGGCCCGATGCCCGGGCCGCCGCATGAGTCGTGAATGGGCGAACGCCATGCGCCGCCACAGAAGCAACGCAGCGTCTTTACATTCAACGGTCGATCACCGACCCCGTCACACGGAGGGAGTCATGCTGCAATACGTCAAGTCCTTGTTGCGCGATGAACGGGGCGTCAGTTCGCTCGAATACGCAGTGCTGGCCGGCATCATCGTGGTCGCACTCGCGGCGGTTGGCACGTACCTCAGCGGCGCGCAAGGCCTGCAGGCCATATTCACGCAGCTGGTCAACAAGGTCACCTCGCTGATCTGATCTCCTGAACCCGCGCGCCGCCGACGAACACACGGATCCGCAGCGGTACGACGTATCCAGCCGGGGCGCGCCGACGGACGGCTCTCCGATGCTCTATCTCGTACAGCTGGCGGCAACGCTCGTGCTGGTGTCGATCGCGGCGCAGGACCTGCGCGAGCGGCGCGTGTCCAATCGCGCCGTGCTGGCGTTCGCGATGCTGTACCTGATCGCGGCGGCGCTCGTGCGCGAAGGGTTCGCGCCACTCGCCGGGCACGTCGCGACCGCCGCGGCGATGCTGGTGGTGTTCGGCGGGCTGCGTCACGCGGGCTGGCTCGGCGGCGGCGACGTGAAGCTCGCGGCGGCGGTATTCCTGTGGGCCGGTCCGACGCTTGCGTTGCCGGTTCTGACGATCGTCGGCGCGAGCGGCGCCGCGTGCGGCCTCACCATGCTCGCAGCCGTCGCACGGCAGCGTCGCATCGCGCCTGCGCACACGATGGCGACGCGCGGCGTGCCGTACGGCATCGCGCTTGCGCTCGGCGGCGTGCTGGCCGTCTGGGCGCCGTTTCCTCACGCACTTTCGCTTACCTAGCCCGGGGGACGCGCGCCGCCATGCCCAAACCCCTGAGAATGGCCGTGCTGATCATCGCTGCCGGCATCGGTGCGTTCATCCTGCGCCAACTTTATGTTTCCGCGTCGACACCTGCGCCGCCCGGCGACCCGGCCGAGGTACGCGTGCGGGTCGCAGCGGCGGACCTTCCCGAAGGGCTGCTGCTGCGCGACAACGATCTCGCGTGGAAGCCCATGGCGCGCGCGCAGGTGCCGGTCGGCGCGTTCGTCGAATCGCAACCGGGCGCGGACCTGAAGGGCGCGCTGCTGCGCAACCGCGTCGACGCGGGCGCGCCGATCCGCGCGGACAACGTGATTCCGGCGGGCGCGCCGGATTTTCTCGCGGCCGCGCTTCAGCCCGGCATGCGCGCGATCTCGGTGCCGGTCGACGACGTGTCGGGCAACGCGGGGTTGATCCAGCCGGGCGACTTCGTCGACGTGGTGCTCACGCAGCAGATCGGCGGTTCCGCGACCACGCCCGGCACGTTCGAAGCGGAGACGGTCGTGCGGCGTGCGCGCGTGCTCGCGGTCGGCTCGGAATTCCAGCGCGCGAAGGCGCCCGCGAGCGCCGCGGACGCACCGGTCCGCGCGCGCACGGTCACGCTCGAGGTCGCGCCGCGCACCGCGCAGGTCGTGCTGGTCGCGACGCGCCTCGGTTCGCTGTCGCTGGCGCTGCGCAGCTTCGCGACGAGGGACCGCCGCCAGGCGGCGGGCGGCGACGAACAGGAGGCCGATACGCCACCGGTGTGGGCCGGCGACGTATCGCGCGCGGCCCGCGAAGCGGCGCGTGCGCCGTCCGCGAGGACGGACGCCGGCACGCGGCCGGCGCAGGGCAACACGGTCGTGATCTATCGCGGCTCGTCGGTCGACGATGGATCGCGCGCCGGCGGCACCGGCACGCCGGGCGTGCCGCCGCTGCCGTCCGGGTGGCCGGGCACGCCTGTTGCACCGGTTGCGCCGGTTGCGCCGGCCGCGCCGGCGGGCGGCAATGCCGCCGCGGACGCGACGGCGCAAGCGCCGCGCGCCACGATGTTGCAGTGACGCAGTGAAGAAACTGACGGGAAAACGCATGGTGCGCATGGTTCGTTGGATCGCTTTCTGGTGTCTGGCCTGCATCGTCGCGCCGGGCGTCGCGCTCGCGCAGCGCGCGCACGCGGCGGACGCCGGCGCGGCGTTGTCGATCGCGACCGGCAAGGGCGAGATGCTGTCGCTGTCCGAACCCGCGACCGCGATGTTCGTCGCGGATCCGAGCATCGCCGACATCCAGGTGCCGTCGCCGCGCACCGTGTTCGTGTTCGGCAAGAAGGCCGGCACCACCACGCTGATCGCGCTCGGCGCGAACCATCGGCCGATCCTGCGCCGGACGGTGATCGTGCAGGTCGACACCGTATCGCTGCAGGCGGTGCTCGACAGCCGCTTTCCGCAATTGAAGCTGTCGGTGTCCGGCGCGCCGGGCTCGCTGATGGTGTCGGGCAAGGTGCCGAGCGCGGCCGACGCGGACGCCGTGATGCAGTCGCTCACCCCCTATCTGAACGACAAGGAAAAGATCGTCAACCGGCTCACCCTGTCGCGCCCGATCCAGGTCAACCTGCGCGTGCGCGTGACCGAGGTGAGCCGCAACGTCACGCAGCAGCTCGGCATCAACTGGAGCTCGCTCGGCGCAGCCGGCAATTTCATCGGCGGGCTGTTCAACGGGCGCACGTTGGTGGATCCGACGACCAAGGTGTTCAACCTGTCGCCGACCGGCGCGTACTCGGTGCTCGGCGGCTTCCACGCGGGGCGCTGGTCGATCGACGTCGTGCTCGACGCGCTCGACCAGGAAGGCCTGATCACGATGCTCGCGGAGCCGAACCTCACCGCGATGTCCGGCCAGACCGCGAGCTTCCTCGCGGGCGGCGAGATTCCGATTCCGGTCGCGCAGGCCGGCAACACCGGCGCGATCACAGTGGAGTTCAAGCCGTTCGGCGTGTCGCTCGATTTCACGCCGACCGTGCTCGCCGACAACCGGATCAGCCTGAAGGTGCGCCCGGAAGTGAGCGAGGTCGACGCGAACAACAGCGTGAAGACGGGCGGCGTCACGGTGCCGGGGCTCAGCGTGCGGCGCGTCGAGACGACGGTCGAGCTGTCGAGCGGGCAGAGCTTCGCGATCGGCGGGCTGTTGCAGAGCCAGACGGCCGACACCGTGTCGCAGATTCCGGGGCTCGGCCGGCTGCCGATCATCGGCCGGCTGTTTTCATCGAAGAACTTCCAGGACAACAAGACCGAGGTCGTCGTGATCGTGACGCCGTACATCGTGCAGCCGACCGGCCCCGGCCAGCTCGAACAGGCGCTCGACACCGTCGCCCGGCCGAGCAGCGATCTCGAGTTCGCGGTGCAGCGCAACCTCGGGCTCGACCTGTTGTCGGGCGAAACGCCGCGCCTCGTCGGCGCCGCGGGCTTCGTGTATTGACCGGAGGAGCGCGCATGCGGGTTCGAACCATCATCTTCGCTCTGCTGGCGCCGGCGCTTGCAGGCTGCCTGTCGGCGCCGCCGCCGATCAACCTGCCGGATGCACGCGCGATCGGCTTCGACGGCGTGCGCGCGGTGCCGCCCGACTGCGCGGCGCTGATGCAGCCGTCGCATCTCGTCGACGCGGGGTTCGGGCGGCCCGGCGTGCCGTTCGGCTGCGCGACCTATACGAACCTCGCGACGATGCTCGCGCGGCCGGAAGATCTCGTCGCGCCCGTGCCGTACGGCGGCGCGGACGCGCAAGTCGCGGCCGACGCGGTGCGCCGCTACGTCGAGGATCGCGTGAAGCAGCCGGCACCCGGCAAGACGCTGACGACCGGCTCGCCCGGCCATTGACCCGCTCACGAGGCCATCGCGATGCCGCCCATGAACGTCCTCGATCGCCAGAACGCCAAGCGTGCCGCCTCCGCCGGGGCGGCGGATCTCATCGCGGTCGTGTCGGACGCGGGCAGCGAAGACGTGATTCGCCGCGTCGTGCAGGATCTGTCGATCACGCGCGCCCACGTGCAGCCCGGCAACTGCGACGACGCGATCCACCTGCTGCAGCAGCACGAGCGCTCGCCGCGCCAGCTGATCGTCGACGTGTCGGATTCGGTGCTGCCGGTGTCCGACCTGATGCGGCTCGCCGAGATGTGCGATCCGTCGGTGCGGGTCATCGCGATCGGCACGCAGAACGACGTCGGGCTGTTCCGCAACCTGCTCGGCATCGGCGTGCAGGACTACATCGTGAAGCCGCTGACCGTCGAGTTGATGCGGCGCGCGCTGACCGCGACGGAATCGATCGTGCACGCGCGTACCGGCAAGATCGTCAGCTTCGTCGGCGCGCGCGGCGGCGTGGGCGCGACGACGGTCGCGGTGAGTCTCGCGCGCTGCCTGGCGGGCGAGAAGCGCCGCCGTGTCGCGTACGCCGACCTGAACCTTCATGGCGGGGGCGCGAACTCGATGCTCGGGCTGTCGAGCAACAACGGGCTGATCGAATTGCTGAACATGGAGCAGCGCCCCGACGACGCGTTGTTCGACCGCATGTTCGTGACGAAGGGCGACCGCCTGCACGTGCTGTCGGCCGAACTGGCGTACGGCGACGACGCGCCGCTGCGCGACGATGCGATCGCGCAGCTCGTCGACATGCTGAAGGACCGCTTCCATTACGTGCTGTTCGACGTGGGCAACCGCGCCGGCAAACTGTTCGAGGACGCACTGGCGGCGTCCGATCTCGTCTATATCGTCGCCGACCGCTCGGTGCACGCCGCGTACGAAGCCGCGCGGCTTGCGCGCTTCGTGAAGGAGCTGCCCGGCGAGCGGTTGCTGTCGATGGTGTTGAACAATCCGCTCGAGCCGGTCAAGGGGCGCGTCGCGCAGACCGATTTCGAGGACGCCTTCGGCGGCGTGAAGCTGCGCGAGCTGCCGCACGAGCCGCAGCCGCTCGCGGTCGCCGAGAACCTCGGCGAGCCGATCGAAGGCGGGAAGCGTCATGGCTTCCTGGACGAGATCCGGCGGCTCGCGAACGGCATCACCGGCGAATCGATGGCCGTCGCCGAGCCGTGGTATGCGCGCTTCGTCAAGTGGAGGAAAGGATCGTGACGTTCGGTACTCGCAAACGGTCGACGCCGGCGCCCGCGCCGGCAGTGTCCCCGGCCGCGCCGCGCGACGACGCGCCCGCGCCGGGGCCGATCGCGAGCCACGCGCCGCCGCCCGTGCGCGGTGCGGCGGCGGCCGACACGCAGGAGGCGCTGATCCGCTCCGGCAAGTTCGATGCGATTCGCACCGCGGTGTTCTCGTCGATGAACATGTCGGCGGCATTGATGAAGACGCGCGACGAAGTGCGGACGGGCATCGAGCAGGTAGCCGCGCACACCGTCGAGCGCGAGCGCCTGAAGATCACGGCGGGCGAGCAGGTGCTGATCGTCGACGCGATCCTGAACGACATGTTCGGCGTCGGGCCGATCGAACCGCTGCTCGCCGACGACACCGTGTCCGACATCCTCGTGAATGGCCCCGACCAGGTGTACGTCGAGCGCGCGGGGCGGCTCGAACTCACGTCGCTGAAGTTTCGCGACAACGCGCACGTGACGAGCGTCGCGCAGCGGATCGCGGCGGCGGTCGGGCGCCGTGTCGACGAGAGCAGCCCGATGGTCGACGCGCGGCTTGCCGACGGCAGCCGCGTGAACGTGGTCCTGCCGCCGATCGCGATGCGCGGCGCGTCGATCTCGATCCGCAAGTTCGCGAAGCGCGACATCACGCTCGCGCGCATGGCGCACCAGGGCAATATCTCGCACGGGATGCTGCAGGTGCTGAAGATTGCCTGCGCGTGCCGGTTGAACATCGTGATCTCGGGCGGTACCGGCTCGGGCAAGACGACGCTGCTGAACGCGCTGTCGCAACACATCGAGGAGCACGAGCGGATCGTGACGATCGAGGATGCGGCCGAGCTGCAACTGCTGCAGCCGCATGTCGTCAGTCTCGAGACGCGGCCGGAGAATACCGAAGGGCTTGGCGGGATCTCGCAGCGCGACCTCGTGCGCAACGCGCTGCGGATGCGGCCCGATCGCATCATCCTCGGCGAAATCCGCGGCGCGGAGGCATTCGACGTGCTGCAGGCGATGAATACCGGCCACGACGGCTCGATGACGACGATCCATGCGAACACGCCGCGCGACGCGATCAGCCGGCTCGAAAGCATGGTCATGATGGCGAACGCGAACCTGCAGCTGCTGTCGATCCGGCGCCAGATCGCGAGCGCCGTGCACCTGTTCGTGCAGATCGAGCGGATGCGCGACGGCGTGCGCCGCGTGACCCGGATCACCGAGATCGTCGGGATGGAAGGCGAGGTCGTGATCACGCAGGACCTGTTCGCGTTCCGGCAGGAAAGCGACACGACCCGCGATGTGGTGAAGGGGGTGTTCGAGGCGTCGTCGCTGCGCCCCGCGTTCGCCCCGCGCGCCGCGTACTACGGCATGGAGGACGCGCTCTCCGAGGTATTCCGGCAATGAGGCCCGCAGACCTGGTCGCGCTCGGTGCATTCGTCGTGATCCTCGTGATCGGCCTCGTGCTGTCCGCGCTGCTCGACCGCGCGCGACAGGCGCCGGAGCAACGCATTCGCGAGCGGATGCGGCGCCTCGCGCCGTCGCTGGCGGGCAGCAAGGCCGGTGCGGCCGCCGTGCCCGGCGTCGCGCTGTTCAACCTGCCGCGCCGGCAGGGCCGCGTGCGTGCGTGGCTGCAGCGCTACGTGACGCGCGTACGTGCGGTCGGCGGCGAGCGCGGGATGCGGATCGTCATCGCCAGCACGATCGTCGGCGCGATCGCGGCGATCGTCGCGATGAAGCTCGTCACGCTGCCGAGCGTCCTGCATCCGCTGATCTACGTCGGGTTGCCGCTGCTTGCGATGCGCACCAGCTATCGCGCGCTGGTCGAGCGCTTCCGGCTGCGCTTTCTCGAAGCGTTCCCGGACGCGATCGACCTGATCGTGCGTGCGGTGCGCGCGGGCATCCCGGTCACGCAGGCGATCAGCACGGTCGGCGACAGCGCGGCGGAGCCGGTGCGCTCGACCTTCCGCACGATGGGCGACAGCCTGCGCGTGGGCGCGGATCTGAAGGACGTGCTGACGCAGGCGTCGGACCGGCTGATGATCGCGGACTTCTCGTTCTTCACCGTCTATCTGCTGCTGCAGCGCGAGACCGGCGGCAGCCTCGGCGAAACGCTCGACGAGTTGTCGAGCATCATCCGCACGCGCCGCGACATCCGCCTGAAGACGCGCGCGTTGACCGCCGAAGGGCGGATCACGACGAAGATCATTTCGGCCGTGCCGTTCGTGATGATCGGCGCGCTGTTCCTCGTGAACCGCTCGTACGTGATGCTGCTATTCGACACGCACGCCGGACACGTGATGCTGACGATCGCCGCCGTGCTGCTGACGATCGGGCTGCTGACGATCAACAAGATCTCGAAACTGGATACCGCGCGATGACGATGTCGATGCTGGCCGCCCGCGGCCTTGAACTGCTGCTGTTGATCGCGTGCGTCGCCGCAGCGCTCGCGACGCCCGGCGGCGGCACGCGCCGGCGCATCGCCGCGCGCGTGCAGCAGGCGGCCGGACAGCGCTCGCTGTCGCTGGCGGCGGGGCGGCTGCAGCCGGGCGAGGTGCGTCAGGACCTGACGCGGCGGCTCGCGCAGCTCGGTGAGCGGCTGCCCGTGCTCGACCCGATGCAGCGCGTGAAGCTCGGGCTGCAGCTCACGCGCGCCGGCTTTCGCGAGCGCCGCGCGGTGTCGTCGATGATCGGCATCAAGCTGAGCTGCGGCGTGCTGTTCGCGGGCTTCGCGATCGTGTTCAGCCCGTACATTCCGCGTCTCGGCGAATTCTTCGTGATCCGTGCGGTGGCGATGGTCGGCGCGTTCGTGATCGGCGTGATCGTGCCGGAGTACGTGCTCGGCGCGATGATCCGGCGGCGCCGGCGCATCATCGCCGCGTGCTTTCCGGATGCGCTCGACCTGCTCGTGATCTGCACGATGGCCGGCAACAGTCTCGGCTCGGGCGTGCGGCGCGTCGCCCGCGAACTCGAACGCATTTGCCCGCCGCTCGCCGACGAGCTGACGGTGTGCGCGGACGAGCTGACGCTGAGCGGCAATGTCTCCGAGGCGCTCGCGCATTTCGCGCTGCGCGTCAATTTTTCGTCGGCACGCTCGCTTGCCACGACGCTCACGCAATCGCAGCGATTCGGCACGCCGATCACGCAGGCGCTGCGCACGCTGTCGCGCAGCGAGCGCACCGAGCAGGTCGTCGCGCTCGAGGAAAAGGCCGCGAAGCTCGCGCCGAAGATCACGGTGCCGATGATGCTGTTCATCCTGCCGACGGTCGGCCTGATCGCGGCGGGCCCGGCGGCGATCCGCCTGATCGAGGTATTCAAATGACACGAACTGTCATCCGCGCGCTTGCGTTCGCGATCGTGCTGCCGGTGCTGGCCGGCGGCTGCGCGCCGGGCATCCAGACGAGACCGGCGCTGTCGCACAAGAGCGACGACCCGCAGGCCGAATTGCGCATTGCCGACAGCGCGCTGGCCGGCGGCAACATCGAGCTCGCGTCGACGCTGTACGGGAAGGTGCTCGCGCGGCATCCCGATTCGCTCGCGGCGCAGCTGGGGCTCGGTGACGTCAACTACCGGGCCGGCGATCTGGAGCGCGCGCGGATTCTCTATGAGCAGGCACGGCAACAGGCGCCGGCGGATCTCGGGCCGCAGCTCGGGCTGGCGCGCGTCGCGTTGCGGCAGCGCCGGCTCGACGAGGCCGCACAGCGCTACCGTGAACTGCTGGCCGCGCAGCCGAACCTGCCGCTCGCGGCGCAAGGGCTCGGCACGGTGCTCGACCTGCAGGGACGCCATGCCGACGCGCAAGCCGTGTATCGCGACGCGCTCAACGCGCATCCGGATGCGCAGGGGCTGCGCGTCGACCTCGGGCTGTCGCTCGTGCTGAGCAACCGGCCGCGCGAAGGCGTGAACGTGCTGCTCGACGTGGCCGGCTTGCCCGACGCGCCGTGGCAGGCGCGCCAGAACCTCGCGTTCGCGTACGGGGTGCTCGGCAACACGGATTCGGCGAAGAAGCTGCTGTCCGCCGACCTGCCTGCGTCGGCGGTGGCCGACAACCTGCGCTTCTACCAGGCGGTGCGCGCGCAGCTCGCAGCGCGCCCGGCTGCCGCCGCCGCGCGGCCGTTGACGGGCGCCGCGCTCGAGCCGCGCGTCGCGCCGAGCGCCGCGGGGGCCGCAAAATGACACGCGGGGCGAGGGGCGCCCGCCACGCGCGCGGCGTCGTATCCCTCGAGTTCGCGTTGATGCTGCCGTTCCTGTTGATGGTGCTGATCGGCATCATCGACGTGAGCCTGCTGCTGTGCGACAAGGCCGTCATCACGAACGCGAGCCGGGAAGCCGCGCGGGCCGGCGTCGTGCTGCGCGTGCCGATGCTGACCACGACGCAGATCGCCAACGTCGCGTTGAGCTACACGCAGAACAGCCTGATCACCGGCGGCACCGCGACCACCCCGACCGTGGCCGTGACGCAGGCGAACGGCACGACCGCGGGCACCGCGCTGACGGTGACGGTGACCTACACGTATTCCGGGCTGGTGCTGGGTACGGCATTGAGCGTGCTGACCGGCCCGTTGACGATCTCGGCCAGCTCGGTGATGCTTTATGAATGACGCCGCCGGCACGCGATGCACCGGCCCCGCGTCCGAGCGAGGCTCCGTCGCGCTGTTCTTCGTGATGTTCCTGATTCCGCTGCTGTCGTTCGGCGCGCTGGCGATCGACATCGCATGGGTCGCCACCGTGCGCAACCAGCTTCAGAACGCCGCCGACGCGGCCGCGCTCGCGGCGGCCGATGCGATGATGTCGCCGACCGGCGGCCCGCTGAACTGGTCGCAGGCCGCGCCGGCGGCGAACGGCGTGATCGCGCAGAATTCGGCGGCGGGCGCGGCACTGTCGACGGGCTCGGTGACGACCGGGTACTGGAACGTGACGCGCAACCCGGCGTCGATGCAGCCGACCACCATCACGCCTGGCGCGTACGACGTGCCGGCGGTGCAGGTCACGGTATCGCGCGCGCCGGGTGTCAATGGCGGCTCGATTCCATTGCTGCTCGGCGGGCTGCTGGGCATTCCCGGCACATCCGGCAGCGCAACCGCGATCGCGGTGCTCGCCGCGCCCGGCGAGGTGGCGGCGGGCGGCCTCTTTCCGATCGCGATCGACCAGTGCGTGTACAACCAGTACTGGAACGCGGTGACCAACCAGCCGCTGATCAATCCGCTGACGGGCCAGCCGTTCGAGTTCTCGATCACCAACGGCCAGACCTATGGCGCGCTGTGCATGGGCGGTCAGTGGACATCGTTCCAGTCGACCGCGACCGACACCACGACAATGAGCGGCCTGATGGTGACCGGCAACCCGACGACGCTCAATATCGGCGACAGCATCAATCTCGCCACCGGCGTGAAGGCGACGCTCTACACGTCGGTGCCTGTCGGTGCGACGGTCGTGCTGCCGGTCGTCACGCAGACCTCGAGCAGCACCACCGTGCCGATCGTCGCGTTCGCCGCGTTCCACATCGACGTGTCGCTCGGCGGCACGTACAAGTACATCCAGGGCCACTTCGTCGCCGGCGTGAAGCTGACGGGCGTCGCGACGGGCGTCGGGCCGTACTACGGCGTATACGTGCCGCCGCGGCTCGCGTTGTGAGCGTCGTGCCGCGCGCGCCGCAGCAGCACGAGCAGCGCGAAGAGGGTCACGGCCGGGCCGATCTGCGGCCACTGCAGCCACGGGTTCAGGTATTCGACGATCGGCAGCGCCCACATCAGCGCGATCGCGGTCTGTTCGCCACGCAGCCAGCTGTCGCGCCAGCCGATCGCCAGCATGCACGCGATCGCGACGGCGAGCCACGCGAGTTCGTAGTGCCACACGTACGGGTTGGCCGCGAGCGTCGCGACCGTCAGCACGGCCGCGCGCACGCGGGTATCGCGTGACTGCGCCCACGCGATGCAGGCGGCCGCGATCGCGATCGCGGCGATACACGCATGGGCGGCATAGGCGGCGCCGAGCGGCACGCCCGCCAGGCGGAACGTCGCGAACGGCGTCGGCGACGCGAGCCAGAACACGACACCGTGTTCGAGGACGATCGAGCGCGCGAGCCCGGTGCTGGCGACGAACAGGCGCAGCGACTCGACCCCGCAGACCAGGACGCTCAGCGCGACGAACGTTGCCGTGGCGAGCGCGGCCCATGCGATCGTGCGCCACGCGCGCGCCGCGACCAGCACGAACGGGAACAGCAACGCCATCTGCGGCTTGACCGACAGCAGGCCGATGCAGAGGCCGGCCCACATCGGCCGCCGAGCGGCCCAATGGACGGCCAGCGCCGCGCAGGATGCGGTCAGGAACGCGTTCTGCCCGAGCGTCGCGGTGACGAACACGCAGGGTGCAGCGGCCAGTGCGAGCGTACCGCCGCGCCATGCGCCGGCCATCGCGCCGAGGCCGGATACGCGCGCCGCCGCGAGGCCGAGCACGAGCACGCCGAGCGCGACGAACAACGGGTACCCGAGCGCAAAGGGCAGCAGCGCCAGCGGCGTCACGAGCAGCAGATAGGTGGGCGGGTACAGCCACGGCGCGAAGCTGTCGCGACGAAAGTGTGTGAACAGCTCGGCCGTCAGCCGCGAGAATGACGAGAAATCGTACGCCTGCGCTGGCGAACCGTGCAGCATCACGTACGAGGCGGCCCAGAACACCGAGAAGTCGGCGCCGGGGCGCGACCCGGCGTCGCCGTGCGTGTGGCGAATGACGGTCGTCCAGATCGCGATGAACAGCGCGTAGAACACCAGCATCAGCGCGCTGTACAGGACGAGGCGCCGCGGGGTGAGCCACGCGCCGACCGGGCGCTGCGCCGAGCGCATCGATTGGCTGGAAATGTCCAATTGCCGCGGCCCGGCTTACTTGAACGACGCCTTGCGGGCGGCCAGGCCGGCGGCTGCCGGTATCGTCGTCCGGCGGCGGGCCGCGTGCGTGCGCTTGAGCGGGAACTGCAGCAGCTTCGATGCGGGCTGCGCGGCGGCATCCCGCTCGGCCCGGTAGCGCCGCCTGACGAGATAGACGGGACGCTGCTTGGACTCGTGATAGATCCGGCCGAGGTATTCGCCGATCACGCCGATGCCGATCAGCTGGATGCCGCCGACGAACAGCACGACTGAAATCAGCGACGGGTAGCCGTGCACCGGATTGCCGAACAACAGCGTGCGTACGACGATGAACGCGCCGTACACGAGCGACAGCATCGCGAACGTGAGGCCGACGTAGGTCCACACGCGCAGCGGCACCGTGCTGAAGCTCGTGATGCCCTCCAGCGCGAAATTCCAGCGCCGCCATCCGGAGAACTTCGAGCGGCCACCGCTGCGCGGCGCCCGCGTGTATTCGACGATCGTGGTGCGAAAGCCGACCCACGCGAACAGCCCCTTCATGAACCGTCGCCGCTCCGGCAACGCGCGCAGTGCATCGACGACCTCGCGATCCATCAGGCGGAAATCGCCGACGTTTTCCGGCATTTCCACCTCGGATAGCGCGTTGTGCACGCGATAGTAGAGCGCCGCCGCCGCGCGCTGCATGTAGGGATCGCACATCCGGTCGGTGCGTTTCGCGGCGACGACCTCGGCGCCGCCGCGCCAGTGTTCGATCATCGCGGGAATCAACGCGGGAGGGTCCTGCAGGTCGGCGTCGATCAGGATCACCGCGGCGCCGGCCGCCTCGTCGAGGCCCGCGGTGAGCGCCGCTTCCTTGCCGAAGCGGCGCGTGAGATCCACGACGTGCACGCGCGCGTCGCCGGCGGCGACCGCGAGCAGCCGGTCGAGCGTGCGATCGCGGCTGCCGTCGTTGATGCAGATGACCTCGAAGCGGATCGCGGCGACCGACTCGAGAATGGGCAGCGTTTCGGCAAAGAACGCGTCGATCGTTTCCTCTTCGTCATGAAACGGCACGACGAGCGATATCAGCGGCTTCCTGGCTTGCGTGGACATGCTGCGGGCTCCCGAGAGGTCCGGCCTGCGCTGCACCGTGTAGTTCCGGTTGTTGTGTGCCGAGCGGGCGTGGCCCGGTTCGGCGCGAAGTCGGTTCCGGCCTGCTTGTCCACCGCGGACCGGACGTAGGCGTTGTGTCCATTGTATGCAGGTAATCGCCGATTCGTAACACGTATCGGCGGATTTGCAGGTGGTTGCGAACGGCCTGTCGGGAAAACACCGGTCGGCGCCTGGCGGCGGACCGTGCGCGACGGCGCTAGGATGGCGTTTTCAATGCCGAAGGAGCGCGCGGTGCAAGTTCACGATCTGACAGGTGCGCCGCTCGATTTCTGGGTGGCGATGGCGGAAGACCTCGGCGCACCGCGCGTCGACGCCGGGGGCTGCACGGTCATTCGCGAGCCGGGCGGCGCGCCGGTGCCGTACGCGCCGTCGGCTTCATGGGCGGACGGCGGCCCGCTCGTCGAGCGTTTGCCGTTCGGCGCATTCGAACGCGACGGCGGGCACGGCGCGTGGCGCGCGGTGCTGCATCGGGCGGTGCCGGCGGCGGGCGAGCGCTGCACGTTCAATCAGTCGGGGCCGACGCTGCTGGTCGCCGCGATGCGCACGCTGGTCGCGTCGACGTTCGGCGACGACGTGCCCGATCTCGACATGTCGAAGCCGCGCTGAGTGTGCGCGCAACCGGTTACGCGGCCGACAGGTTGCGCACCGCGATCGAGGCGACGTCGACGTGCTTCGGCAGGATCGCGTCCGCGGCCGCGCGATCGGCGACGCGTTGCAGCACGTCGATGTCCGCGCCGGTGACGCCGCGTTGCGCGAGCGCCGCCCGGCGGGCGATATCGGTGGCCGCATCGCGCGGCAGGCGCGTGAGCGACGCATAGACGGTCGCGTAGTCGGCCGGATGCGCGAGCGCCCACTGGCCGGCACGGGTGAGCCGCGCGAGCACGTCCGACAGCGCCGCGCGCTTCGATCGATCGTCGAGCGTGTCGACCGGCGACGTGAGGAACGCAAGCCCCGAATTGATCCCGCTGCCGTCGCGCACGATGCGCGCGCCGCGCCGCACCACGTTGCCGTAATAAGGATCGAAGGTCGCCCAGATGCCGATCTGCTTCGCCTCGAACGCGGCGAATGCGTCGACCGGCAGCACGAAGCGCACGTCGACGTCGCCCGGTGCGAGGCCGTGTTCGCGCAGCGCGCCGTACAGCTGGTATTGCGAGATGCTGCCGCGCGCCGACGACACGACGACGGTGCGCCCCTTCAGGTCGGCGACCGTGCGCACCGGCGAATCGGACTGCACGACGATGCCGAGCGACGCCGGCGAGCCCACGCGCGTCGCGACGATCCGCAGCGCCGGATCGCCGAGCGCGGCCGTCAGCACGGGCAGGTCGCCGGCCGGCGCGAGATCGATCGCGCCCGCGCGCTGCGCTTCGAACAGCGGCGCGGCGCCCTGGAAATTCGCCCAGCGAAACCGGTACGGCACGCCGTCGAGCACGCGCGCGGCCTCGGCCAGCGCACGCAGGCCGCCGGCCTGATCGCCGAGCACCAGTGTGACGTTCGACAGGTCGGGGCCGGCCGCGCGGGCGGGCAGTGCGGTGGCGCCCGCAAGCGGTGCGGCGGCCAGGGCGGCCACACGCAGCAACGCGCGGCGGCGGGCAGGGGCGGGGGGCGAAGTCATCGGCGGCGGGTCCTCGGTGATCCGCGCGCGGGCCGCGCGGCTGCTGGGCAGATTACGGAATCGGTTTCGCGCCGGCAAACATCGAATCGCGCAATGCTTATTCGTGCGAGGGGGGAATCGCGGCGGGGGAAGATCAGGCTAGCCCGCCGCCGGGATGGTGCGCAGGAACGCGCGTACCGCGGGCGCCTTCTCGAAGCGCCGGTGCGCGAGCGCGAGTTCGGACGTGATCGGCTTGCCCGCGATTGGCCGGTACACGACGCCCGGCAACGACACGCAGCCGGCGAGCGCGTCCGGAATCACGGCGACCCAGCCGTTGACCGACACGCACGCGAGCACCGCGAGCAAGCCGCCCGGCCGCGCGGCGATCACGGGCGCGAAGCGGCCGCGGCGTGCGACTTCGAGCGTGCCGCGCTCCTGCTCGGGCACCGCGAAGCGTGCGTCGGCGAGATCGGCGGCGCGCACGGCGGTCATCGACGCGTAGCGCGAATCGGCCGGTACGGCCGCGACGAACACGTCGCGCTGCAGCGTGACGATCCGCAGCCCGCCCGGTAGCGGCAACGGCGGGCGCACGTATGCGAGGTCGAGCCGGCCCGCGTCGAGCTGCTTCGCGACTTCGTCCATCGGCACTTCCCGCAGGTTCAGTTCGATGCGCGGATGCGCCGCGCGAAACGCGCCGACCGTGCGCTGCAGCGCGCCCGAATAGACGGCCGATGACACATAGCCGATTTCGATACGGCCGAGTTCGCCGCGCTCGGCCAGCATCGCGAGTTCGCGGCCGCGCTGCAGATGCTCGAACGCGGCGCGCGCCTCGGCGAGAAACGCAACGCCTGCCGCAGTCAGCGTGACTGCGCGGCGCGACCGCTGGAACAGCCGCACGCCGAGCAGCCGCTCGGCCTCCTGGATCTGCCGCGTGAGCGCGGGCGGCGCCATGTCGAGCGCGTCGGCCGCGCGAGCGAAATGCAGATGCTGCGCGACGCTCAGGAACGCGCGCACATGACGGAATTCGAGCGGATTCATGATTGCAATTTTCGTCAATAAAACTGCACGGACATATCAATGACAGGCAATACGGGCCCAGCCTAGCATACGGCTCGTTCCTCTTGCTCCGGAGCTGTCGATGTCCCAGCCTTCCCCCGTCCCGCGCGCCGCCGCGCCCGCGATCCCCCGCCTGCCGGCCACCGCGACGCTCGCGGTCGCGTCGGCGACGTGCTCGCTGATCGTGCTCGACACGAACGTCGTCGCCGTGTCGCTGCCGAGCATCGCGCGCGGCTTCCATGCGAGCTTCGCCGACATCGAATGGGTCGTGAGCGCCTACATGACCGCGTTCGCCGCCTGCCTGCTGCCGGCCGGCGGGCTCGCGGACCGCTTCGGGCGCAAGCGCATGCTCGGCGCGGGGCTCGCGCTCTTTTCGCTCGCGTCGCTCGGTTGCGGACTCGCGCCGTCGGCCGGCTGGCTGATCGCCGCGCGCGCGGTGAAGGGCGGCGGGGCCGCGCTGCTGCTGACGGCCGCGCTCGCGGTGATCGCGAACCGCTTTCCGGACGGGCGCGAACGGGCCCGCGCGTGGGCGATCTGGGGGATGTGCATGGGGATCGCCACGGCCATCGCGCCGCTCGTCGGCGGCGCGATCACGCAGTGGATCGGCTGGCGCTGGGTATTCCTGCTGAACCTGCCGGTGTGTGCGCTGCTCGCGGCCGGCGCACGCGTCGCGATCGACGAGTCGCGCGATCCGCACGCGAAACGGGTGGACGCCGCCGGCAGCCTGCTGTTCGGCGCGGCGCTCGCATGCGCGATCGCGGCGCTGATCGCTGCGCCGTCACACGGCTGGCTGTCGGGCGCGACACTCGGCCAGTTCGCGCTCGCCGCCGCGCTGCTGGCCTCGTTCATCGGCGCGGAGCGCTGGCAGGCGCGGCCGATGATCGATCTCGCGCTGTTCCGCCAGCCGCGCTTCGTCGGCGCCGTGCTTGCGATGTTCGGCTATGCGGCGTGTGCGCAGGTGATGATGACGTTTCTGCCGCTGTACCTGCAGAACGCGTTCGGGATGTCGGCGATCGACGCGGGGCTCGGGATGCTGCCGTTCGCGGTCGCGATGATCGGCGGGCCATCGCTCGGCGGCATGCTCGCCGCGCGCGTGTCGCCTGGCGGCGTGCTGGCGGGCGGGCTCGCACTGATCGGCGCGGGCAATCTCGCGACCGCGGCGCTGACGGCCGGCGGCGACTATCGGCTCGTCGCGCTCGGCATGTTCGTGACGGGCTGCGGCGCCGGCATCATGAACGGCGACACGCAGAAGGCGATCATGGCGTGCGTGCCGCCGAACCGCACCGGGATGGCGTCGGGCATCAGCACGACCACCCGCTTCTCGGCGATCGTGACGGCCGTCGGCGTGCTCGGCGCGGTGCTGGCCGCCAGTACGCACGCGCAACTCGACCGGCTGCTGTCCGCCGCGCCCGGCGTGCGGGCATTCGTCGATGCGCCGTTCATGTCGAGCCTGCTGGCCGGCGATCTCGCGCAGGCGCTCGCGCACGTGCCGCCGTCGGCCGCGCGCACGCTCGCGGAAGCGGCGCCTGCGGCCTTCGCGAGCGGATTCGCCACCGCGCTGACGGTGAGCGGCGTGCTCGCGCTGGCCGCCGCGGTCGTTGCATACAAGTTGCTGACGCAACCGATGCGCGACGCGTGATGCGTGTGGCGGTGCGTGCGGCGCCCATTGCGTGCGACTGCACGGAGCCGTTAAGCGCGTTCCGGTTCCGCGCGGCGTGCGCAAGATGTCATCGACGATCGAGATTCTATTGCCAGTGTTCGGGCTGATCGCGGCGGGGTTCCGGTGTCGCTGGCGTGGCGCGCACGATTCAGCGGGACTCAGTGCGACTTCGTCGCGATGCGATGGATACGTGCCGCACGCGCGGAGCGTGGCCGCTGCGAGGTGCCGCAATGCGCCGCCTGCAGCCGGCGGATGCGTCGCGCGGGCTCGGGCGGCTCGTCGGCCACCGGCGCAGCCGTTCGCGCGTCCGCGTTAGCGTTCGCGGCAACCGCCGTGACGGCCGGCCGTGCCGCCTCCGCGTCGAGCCAGCTGCGCGTCGCTTCGGCGATCAGCGTGCGCAGCCAGCGCACGCCGTCGATGCACGGCCCCGACTCGTTCCACGTCATCCGGTACACGATGTCGGGCGGCTCGGCCGGCAGCGCGACCGCGCCGAGCGGCAGCAGCTTCGCGTAGTGGCGCGCGAGCCGATACGTGGTGGTCAGGATCAGGTCGGAGCGCACGAGCGCATGCGCGGCGAGTTCGAAATGAGGGAGCGTGACGACGATCCGCCGCTGCAGGCCGACGCGTTCGAGCTGCAGGTCGATCGCGCCGGACGCTTCGAGCCACGACGGCGTCGGGCACAGCTGCGCCGCCTGCGCGAATTCAGCGGCCGTCATCGCGCCGCGCCGCGCGAGCGGATGCGTCGCGCGCATCAGGCACACGACGCGGTCGTCGAACAGGTCGTCCTGCCGGAACCGCGACGAACGGGCAGGGCGATTGTCGATCACGACGTCGAGCTCGCCGTCGGCGAGCGCACGTTCGTCGTCGTAGCCGTCGCCGAGCGGATGGAACACGAGCTGCGCGTTCGGCGCGCGTTCGCGGAACAGCGCGACGAGCTTCGGCACGAACAGCACGTTCAGATAATCGGGGCAGCCGATCCGGTAGGTGCGCACGGAGGTGCGCGCGTCGAAGGTCGGCTGCTGGATGCGGATGAAGTCGATCACGCGCAGCGCATTGCGCAGCGGGTCGATCAGCCGCGAGCCGAACTCGGTCGGCACCATGCCGTAGCGGCTGCGCACCAGCAGCGGATCGCCGAGCAGCGTGCGCAGGCGCTTGAGCGCGGCGCTCGTCGCCGGCTGCGACATGTTCAGCCGCACGGCCGCGCGCGACACGGTGCGCTCGGTGAGCAGCACGAGCAGAATGCGCATCAGCCGCGCGTCCAGTAGGTCGAGCGCGCCCGTGGCGTCGGACGCGTCGAGGGGCAGGCCGTTCGGCTCCGGTGCGTCCCGCATGTCGCTACGCGTTCCCGCGGCCCGTCATTTGACGAAGGTGCCCGGCCAGCCGACGATCCGCTTCGGACGCGGCGTCGTCCGCGCCGAGCACGATGCCGGGCCGGTGGATGGCTTCCAGTTGCACGCCTTGTCTCCTTCCATGTGCGGGGCGCGAACCGGCAGCGTGTGCGCGCAGCGCGGGCCCGGCCACCGTGGACGTTATGTCTCGGATGTGTTCGCGAGTATGGGTTTGCGCCGCGGCGATGGGAAATTAAATATTCGGCTGGGCGTCATTTGGAAAATGAATGGGGCGCGACGAATGTCGGCGTCGGCGCGCGGCACGTGAATTGCGCGCCCCGGGCTTCCATTCATCGACATCAGCGGAGGTGTCATGCAGCGATATTCCATTCGTTACGTATCGCGAGCCGTCTTCGCCGGCATCCTGATCGCCGGCCTGGCGGCAGGTGCAGGCTGTCAGAAGAAGAGTGAGACCGACACCGGCACCGGTGCGAGTTCGAGCGCCACGGGCGGCATGGCGCCGGCGCCGTCCACCGCGCCGTCGGGCATGGCGAGCAGCCCCGCGGCCGGCAGCGGCGCGGCGAGCATGCCGGGTGCGGCATCCGCGCCGGCAGGCGCGAGCGGCGGCTGACACGCGGCAGCGGGCGTCGCCCGGTACTGCCGCGGTGACGTGCCGACACGGCACGTGCGTCGCAGGGCGCACGCGTGCGATGCCCTGCGCGTGAAAGATTTGCAAGGACCGTTGTAGCGATTCCCGGACCGGCGCCGGCCGTATTTCACCGTCGCACGCCGTCCGGAACAGGAGGTGCAATGCAGAACGCGGAATCGAACTCAACCCCGAAACAGCAGCGCGAACAGATCGAGAAAAGCCCGGTGAAGACGCCGGCGGCCGGCGACATGCCCGATGCGGCGACCCAGGCTGCCGAGGTCGCGAAGCGGCCGCTGACGCCGGAGACGATCGCGGCGAAAATGCCGACCGGCCTGCCGCCGATCGACGTCGACGCGCACGCGGTCGACAGCGGCGACCCCGTACGTCGCGCCGCCGGCCGAATCGTCACGCTCGACAACGCGAACATGGCGATGACCGACAACACGGTCGACGTGGACGGCAAGGGCATGGAGGCCCGCACCGGCGCGACCGAGTGGCACGACAACGTGATTTACTCGAATGCGTCGCTCGACGACGCGGTGGCGACGCCCGACGAAGGGCTCGGCGGCATCGAGAGCCGGCCGGGCGGCAATGTGCCGCTGATCGCGACGCGGCCGGGCTGGCGCGTCCGGTATGTCGGTGATGTCGACGTCGAGGTCGAGCATGGCGGCAGCGCGCGGGCCGAACACGTGATCCGCTTCGAGCGGATCGGCTGACGTCGCGATCGTTGCTTCGGCGGACCGCCAAGAGGTGGTCCGCCGCGAGCCTTACTGCGCGCCCTTACTGCGGGCCGAGTTCCTGCGCGGACGTGTCCGCATCGTTGCCTTGCGCGACGAGCACGTGAACGTCGTTGGGTACCACGTCGCTAATGCCGCCGGCTGGAATCGTCAACAGCAGCCAGTCGGCGTTGTTGTTGAGGGCGACCGGCGCGGTCTTGAGGATCGGCGTCTTGCTGCCGGCCGTCGTGACGATCACCTGGTAGGTGCCGCCGTTCAGATACACGGAATCCTGACCGGATGCCGGCACCGCGTTCTGGTAGGCCGCACCGGCCAGCGTCGGGCTTTGTGCCGTGATGTCGGTGCCCGGAGGGACCACGTAGACGTCGACGTTCTGTGCATTCGGCGACGCATTGAAACTACGCACGCGCGCCTTGTCGGAGAGCAGCTTCTTGTCGAACGGATCGTCGATCACCGAGATCGCCGACGACGTGCTCGGCAACGCAATGGTCGTGTAGTGGTGACCGTTCGCCGCGCTGAACGACTGCGACGCGACGGTCGTGGTCGTTCCCGATACGTCGTAGCTGGCGGTCTGCGCGCCCGAGTCGACGTCGTGATAGCGCGTCACGCCCTTGTAGGCGATGCCCGACGCATCCACCTTCGCATTCAGGTAGTAGTCGAGATTCGGACCGGCCGGCACCGCGTTGATGAAGCGTGCCTGCGGTTTCGAGATGCCGAGTTCGGTGCCGACGTCGTCGCCGCCGCCACATGCCGTGAGTACGGAAATGACCGAGCACAGGGCCACTATCGTTCGAATGGATTTCATTGTCGTCCTCTCGTTCAGGGAATCTGCTTGCGATGCAGCGCCGCCGCACGAAGAGCGTCGTGCGGTGTGCAGCGCCGGTTGAGGAAGGATTGCCTTCCGCCGGGGCGGCGGGCGCGTTGATGTCGCAAGGGACGTGCCTGGACGGCTTCGAACGCGGCCGTGAGTCGATCCGGCGGCGTGTGGGGCGTGCGGATGCGAGGGCATGCCGGGAGTGATTACGCGAGTGGGGCGGCGCCGTGCTTGTAAAAAACGGCAGCTCGGCGGCGCGGCGTGGCGACACTGGCGGCGGGGGCGCGTTTGCCGGAAAAGCACTGCGCGTGGCATGGCCCGAAATCGCGCGGCGACCGGCAAAAGCGACCCGCCTGGCAACGCCGGGCGCGCCGCGCGCCGTAAATCTTGCCGGCATCGGCGCATAGTTTAACCATTCGAAACAATGTGTTCACTCAAAAGGGCATGATCTCCGGCGATCGGGCAGGCATACTGTCGCCTATGTTGCTCAATGCCGTCGAACCGACGTGCGCTTGCCCCCCATGCCCATTCCCGTACCTTTTCGATCCTTGCGATGGTTGACCGTCGCGGCCGCTGTATGCTTGCTCGCCGCGTGTTCGACTGCTTCCGACGTGACCGCGACGTCGAACCCGAACGTCTTCACCGTGACGACGCGCACGCTCGGCGTGTCGACGACGTGGGCCGACGCCCATGAAAAAGCCATCAGCGAAGCGACCAGCTACTGCACGCAGCGCGGCATGCGCGCGAGCCTGAGGCAGGAGCAGGTGAGCGCCGGCCGCCGCGTCGACGCGCGCTCCGAACTCGCGTTCGAGTGCCACCCGACCTTCGAGACCGCATCGAACCCGCGCGGGTAAGCGCCACACCGCCCGTGCTGCTCCGGATATGAAACGACCCGCGATGCCGTTGGCGGGCATCGCGGGTCGGCGCACGTCCGTCGATCGCGTTACGCGGGTTGCGCCTCGTACAGCTTCACGCACGCGGAGAAGTCGAGCGCGCCGAGCCCCTGCTGGCTCATCGACTGATAGAGCTGCTGTGCGAGCGCGCCCATCCACACCGGCTGCCGTGCGCTGCGCGCGGCTTCGGTCGCGAGCCCGAGATCCTTCAGCATCAGGTTCGCGGCGAAACCGCCGGCATAGCCGCGCGCGGCGGGCGCCGCGTCGTTCACGCCCGGGTACGGGTTGTACGTATCCGAGCTCCAGCAACGACCGGTCGACGTGTTGATGATGCCGGCCAGCACGGCCGGATCGATGCCGAGCGCTGCGCCGAGCGCCATCGCTTCGGACACGCCCATCATCGAGATCCCGAGCAGCAGGTTGTTGCAGATCTTCGCGACCTGCCCGGTGCCCGTGCCGCCGCAGTGCACGACGTTCTTCCCCATGTCGAGCAGCACCGGGCGGATGCGCTCGAACAGCGCGGCCGGCGCGCCGACCATGAACGTCAGCGTGCCGGCCTGCGCGCCGCCGGTGCCGCCCGACACCGGTGCGTCGGCCAGCGGAAAGTCGCGCTGCGCGGCGGCGTCGGCCACCGCGCGCACGGTGTCCGGATCGATCGTGCTGCAGTCGACGAACGTGGCGCCGGCGCGCGCGCCGGCCAGCACGCCGTCGTCGCCGAGATAGACCGCGCGCACGTGCTGCGCGGCCGGCAGCATCGTGATGACCAGCGAGCCGCGTGCGGCCGCGTCACGCGGCGACGCGGCCGCCGTCGCGCCCGCGCGCACCGCGGCGTCGACCGCGTTCGCGTCGAGGTCGAACACCGTCAGCGCGTGGCCGGCCTTGAGCAGGTTGGCGGCCATGGGGCCGCCCATGTTGCCGAGTCCGATGAATGCGATTTCCATGTGCGGGCTCCAGTTCAGCGCAGCGCGATGGTCGTGTTCACGCCGCCGGCCGTCGTGTCGTCGTCGAACCAGCGCGCGGTGACCGTCTTCGTCTGCGTGTAGAACTGCACGACCTGCTTGCCGTACGGGCCGAGATCGCCGAGCTTCGAACCGCGCGAGCCGGTGAAGCTGAAGTAGGGGACCGGCACCGGGATCGGAATGTTGATGCCGACCTGGCCGACGTCGATCTCGCTCTGGAACTTGCGCGCGGCCGCGCCGCTCTGCGTGAACAGGCCGACGCCATTGCCCATCGGGTTCGCGTTGACGAGCGCGATCGCGTCGTCGAGCGTGTCGGCTTCGAGCACGACCACCACCGGCCCGAAGATTTCTTCCTGATAGATCGACATGTCGGTCGTCACGCCCGAGAAGATCGTCGGGCCGACGAAGTTGCCCTGCTCGTAGCCCGGCACCTTCACGTCGCGGCCGTCGAGCAACAGCGTCGCGCCTTCCTTCACGCCGGCGTCGATCAGCGACAGGATGCGCGCCTTCGCCGCCTTCGACACGACCGGCCCGACGTCCGTGCCGGCTTCGGCGCCCGCGTTGACCTTCAGCGCCTTCGCCTTTTCGACCAGATCGGGCAGCCAGTCGCGCGCGCGGCCGACCAGCACGACGACCGAGGTCGCCATGCAGCGCTGGCCCGCCGCGCCGAACCCCGCGCCGACCAGCGCGTTGATCGCCTGCTCGCGGTGCGCATCGGGCAGCACGACCGCGTGGTTCTTCGCGCCCATCATCGACTGCACGCGCTTGCCGTGCTGACTGCCGAGGTTGTACACGTGCGTGCCGACGCGCGTCGAGCCGACGAACGAGATCGCCTTGATGTCCGGGTGCGTGCAGAGACGGTCGACCACGGTCTTGCCGCCATGCACGACGTTCAGCACGCCCTGCGGCACGCCGGCCTCGATCGCGAGTTCGACGAGCTGCATCGTCGACAGCGGGTCCTGTTCGGACGGCTTCAGCACGAACGTGTTGCCGCACACGATCGCCATCGGGAACATCCACAGCGGGATCATCCCGGGGAAGTTGAACGGCGTGATGCCCGCGCACACGCCGATCGGCTGGCGCAGCGTGTAGGTGTCGACGCCGCCCGCGACGTTCTCCGCGAATTCGCCTTGCTGCAGCGTGCCGATCGAGCATGCATGCTCGACCACTTCGAGGCCGCGGAAGATGTCGCCCTGCGCGTCGGGCAGCGTCTTGCCTTGCTCGGCCGTCAGCGTGTGCGCGATCCGTTCGAGATTGCGGCGCACCAGGTCCTGGAATTTCAGCATGATGCGCAGCCGCGCGCCGATCGGCGTCGTCTTCCAGGTCTGGAACGCGCGCTGCGCGGACGCGATCGCGGCATCGACCTCGTCAAGCGTCGCGTACGGCACGCGGCCGATCACTTCCTGCGTCGCGGGGTTGACGATGTCGCCCCATTCGGCGCTTTGCGAATCGACGAACGCGCCGTCGATCAGCAGCTTGGCGGTGGGCAGGGCGAGGGTGGTCTGGGGAACTGCGGCGTTCATGGAATTCTCCGGGAATCGGTGGTGCGAGGAAAAAGGGTGGCCCGCGTCCGTCGCGCGTGCAGCCGCGGCGGACGGCAGGTCAAGCAGGAATCGGGTCAATACGGGCGGTGCTTCGATGTGCTCACGCGCGCGCCGGACGCATCAGCGCGGTACACGCGAGGGCGAACACGCCGAAGCCCACGAGGTATGCGATCACGTAGTGCGGCTGGCCGCCGCCGGCCTTGAGCAGCGACGTCGCGATCATCGGCGCGAAGCCGCCGCCGATCACGCCGGCGAGCTGCACCGACAGCGAGATGCCGCTGTAGCGGATTTCTGCCGGGAACTGCTGCGCGAACAGCAGCGCCTCCGGTGCATAAAGAATCGGGAACACGACGCCGAGGCCGAGCACGATCGCCCACCATGCATACGACGTCTGCTGCGTGCCGAGCATCATGAAGAACGGCGCGGCGAACGCGCACATCAGCACGAGGCCGATCGCGAACATCCGGCGCTGGCCGATGCGGTCGCTGAGATGCCCGCACAGCGGCATCGTGACGAGCGACAGCGCCGCGCCGGCCGTGATCGCGTGCAGCATCTCGGCCTTCGGCAGATGCAGCTGCTGCGTCGCATACGCGAGGGCGAACGTGACGACCATGTAGAACCAGGTGTTCTCGGCGGCGCGCGCGCCGACGATCGTCAGCACTTCGCGCGGATGGCGGCGCAGCGCGGCCGTCACCGGCGACTTCTCGGCCTTGCCCTGGCGCTGCATCTTCTCGAAGTCCGGCGACTCCGGCACCTTCGCGCGGATGAACCAGCCGAGGCCGACCAGCGCGATGCTCGCGAGGAACGGCACGCGCCAGCCCCACGACAGCATGTCGGCGTCCGGCAGCGCGGCCACCGCGGCCATCGCGACCGACGACAGGATCAGCCCGAGCCCGACGCCCGTTTGCGGCAGGCTGCCGAACAGCCCCTTGCGGCCCTTCGGCGCATGCTCGACGGCCATCAGCACCGCGCCGCCCCATTCGCCGCCGACCGCCATCCCCTGCAGGAAGCGCATCGCGATCAGCAGGGCGGCGGCCCAGTAGCCGATGCTGTCGTACGACGGGATCAGCCCGATGATCATGCTCGGCACGCCCATCAGCAGCAGCGTGATCATCAGCATCGCTTTGCGCCCGATGCGGTCGCCGAAGTGGCCGAACACGATGCCGCCCATCGGCCGGCCGATGAAGCCGACCGCGAACGTGCCGAACGCGGCGAGCGTGCCGACGACGGGGTCCAGCGACGGAAAGAAGATGCGGTTGAATACGAGCGCGGCGGCGGTGCCGTAGAGGAAGAAGTCGTACCACTCGATCGTCGTGCCGGCCATGCTGGCCCAGCCGGCCAGCAGGTAGTGCCGCGCGGTGCGGGCAGGCGCCGGCGTCGCGACGGTTGCATGCTCATCGAGGGTGGATCGGGTCTGCATGGTGTCTCCGTATTGGGTGCCCGCGGCTCATGGTCCGCAGGTCACGGTCGAGTATAGTTATGCGCTGATCCATGATGTACCGACAAGAAAACCGGTTGGATATGCATTTCTGCATATCGACGGCCGACCCGGAGACGCCTGCCGATGCGACACACCCCCGAGCCGGTTTCCGGCAACCTGAACTGGGACGACCTGCGCTTCTTCCTCGAAGTCGCGCGCACGCAGCGCGCGAGCGGCGCGGCGAAGCGGCTCGGCGTCGACTACACGACCGTCGCGCGGCGCATTCGCGCGCTGGAGGCCGCGATGGGCACGCTGCTGTTCGACAAGTCGCGCTCCGGAGGCTTCACGCTGACGGCCGAGGGGCAGCGGCTCGTCGCGTATGCGGACGCGATGGAGACGACCGTGCAATCCGCGTGCGACCTGGTCGCGAACACCGGCGGCGCGCTGTCGGGCCACGTGCGGATCGGGTCGACCGAAGGGTTCGGCTGCTTTTTCCTCGCGCCGCAACTCGCGCGGTTTCGCGTCGCGCATCCGCATGTGACGGTCGACCTGCTGCCGGTCCCGCATTTCGTCAACCTGCCCAAGCGCGAGGCCGACCTGGCGATCACGCTCGAGCGGCCCGAACGCGGGCCTTACGTGGTCACGAAGCTGTGCGACTACCAGTTGCGGCTCTACGCGACGCGCGACTATCTGGCGAACCATGCGCCGATCACCTGTACCGACGATCTCGCGGGCCATGCGTTCATCAGCTACGTCGACGATCTCGCGTTCAGCAGCGAGCTGCTGTACATGGAGCGTGCGGTGCCCGGCGCGACGGCCGGGTTGCGCACGACGAGCGTGATCGCGCAGGTGTTCGCGGCGCTGCAGGGCGGCGCGCTCGCGATCCTGCCGTGCTTCATGGCGGCCACGCAGCCGGCGCTGGTGCCGGTGCTGCCGGACGACGTGGTGGTCACGCGGTGCTTCTGGCTGACCTGTCGGGAGGATCTGCGCAAGCTGCGGCGGGTGACGGCGCTGTGGGATTACCTGCGCGCGGCAGCGGACGCGAACCGGGCGTTGCTGATGGGGGAGTCGGGGGCGTTGTGTTTCGTCGGCGAGCTGCAATAGCGGCCGACGGGCATGTCGCATCGGCGACGCGACGATCGATCGGGATGACAACACGGCTGGCGGCACGCGCGGGTCCGGCGGCGAGGGGACAGACGGTCGCGCCGGAGGCAGCGTGTTAGGTCTTGGGCGCGGGCGCGTAGTAGATTTGTCCGATATCCGTGTCGCGCGCCTGGCCATTGCGTTCGGCCTCGGTGCGCGTATCCAGGAAATCGACCGTGCACAGATCCGGACGCCCAAGCGCCTTCAGGATGCTCGACGTGCGCCACGCCGGCAGCCAGTCGGACCATGACAGCCGCACGCCCAGCACCAGCGCGAGCAGGATGCCGATCGTGAGCGGCACCCCCAGCAGCATGGCCAGGTCGACATCCAGGTTGGAAAACCCGCGGTCGCCGGTCCAAAGCACGAGGGCCATGATCGGTATGAGAAAGCAGTTCATGCCGATGAACATCCATTTCCACGCCAGCCAGAGGCTGCGCGTCAGGCCGGCCAGCCCCGTCTCACTGCACGCGTGATCCATGACCATGCGGCGCCGATCGGGGGATGACAGCGCGAACAGGCGACCGCGACGATCGACCACGGCAACCACGTCGTCGCCAACGTCGAAGCACTGGCCGCCAAGGAAGCCGCGGTACGTTTTGCCGCCTGTTTCAATTTCCACCGGAAGTTTCGCGAACAGGATCTTGTCGTTCTTCCCGACAGTCACGAACGCGTTTGCCGACACGAAGGTCCGGGTCTCGCGCATGTTCGCGTACGACCAGGTCGCTGGATGTTCGACCTTGTCGGCCGCGGCGTTCAACCGGGCCAGGATGAGGTCTTCGTTGGTTTGCTGAAACACCAGCGCATTGGCCGCGGCCCCGTTGCCAGTGAGCGCCGCAAGGATCGGCACCACGGTGTGCGTGAACCAGTAGCCGAGCGATTTTTTGCGGGCTTCGGGGTTGACGGGCGACACCTGGCTGTTCCCGGCACTGCCTTGGTCGGGACGCTCGAGAAAGCGCAACGCGGTCAGTTTGTCTTCGACAAGACGCAAGGGGGATGACATGGGGGCAGGTGGTCGCAAGGGGACAAAGTTTGCGGAGTCTACCAGTCGTTCCGCTGGCGCTGCCGCGCGGTCGGCAGCGCGCTGCGATCACGCACCAAAGCCGGGATTCAACCCGGACAACCGAGCCGGTCCGCGAGTTCGTTCAGGTCCCTGACGTCGAAGTCCCACGCGTCGTCCGCTTGCAGGTCCGTCGTCTGGCCGGGCCCGTGTTCGGTCGGCCGCAGCACGAATGCGGTCGCCAGCCCGAGTTGCCGCGCGGCGGCGAGGTCGCCGTTGTGCGCGGCGACCAGGCACAGCTCGGCCGGCGCGACGCCGAGAATCTCGACCGCATCGGTATAGACCTTCGGCGATGGTTTGTACGCGTGCGCGACTTCCGCGCCGAGAATCGCGTCCCACGGCAGGCCGCCGTGCTTCGCGACGTCGATCATCAGCCGGATGTTGCCGTTCGACAACGGCGCGATCACGTAGCGCTGCTTCAGCCGCTGTAGCGCCGCGACCGAATCGGGCCACGGATCGAGCCGGTGCCACGCGAGGTTGAGCGCGTCGATCTCGTCATCGGGCGCGCCGTCGATGCCGTAGCGGTCGAGGGTGCGCACGAGGTTCTCGCGATGCAAGACATCGAGCCGCACGTAGCGCCTGCGCCCGCTGCGGATTTCCTCCATCGACGGCGAATATTCGCGGCGCCACGCGTCGGCGAATTCGAGCGGATCGAGATCCGGCGCATGGCGCGCCAGGAACGCGGCGGCTTCGCGCGCGACGCCGTTTCTCCAGTCGACGATCGTTCCAAATACGTCGAAAACGAGCGCCTTGATGTCGGCAGGGTTCGTCATGGGGTTCCGTGAAGATCGGTGAAGGGACGCGCGCTGCGCTGCGCTGCGTGGCGGCGGCGCGGCGCCGGTTTCAACGACATTGGATCACGTATCCGCAAACGCGGCTGGCCGCTTCGTCGTGGTGCAATCATCTGATGAATGGCGCTCCGGCAATGCATGCCGGCCGCGACCGCGCGTAAGCCCTGATGCGCATGGATGCGCGGGGCGTCGTGGATTGGTGTTAAATGTATTTTGGTGCGCGTTGCGGCGCGTGCCCATGGGGACGCACCGGGTTCGCGTAAACCCGGTGCGATAAACGGCACGAAGAATCGCTCACGAATCGGGCGCATCAGACCCGATCGAACTGACGGCAGGATTCACTTGAATACCGAACCGCAAAGTTCTCGATACAGTCTGGGCCTCGCAGCGGAAGTCCTCGCGTCCGAGCAGAGCGTGCTGAGGCTGATCACGCGCAACACACCGCTGCCGGAACTGCTCGTCGAGGTCTGCCGGCGCGCCGAGGCGCTGCTCGGCGAAGGCGCGTCGTGCACGATCCTGCTGCTCGACGCGGACGGCGTGCATGTGCACGTAGGCGCCGCGCCGTCGCTGCCCGCGCAGTACAGCGCCGCGATCGAAGGCGCGTCGATCGGGCCCGCCGCGGGCTCGTGCGGCACCGCGATGTACGAGCGCCGGATGATCGCCGTCGAAGACATCGAAACCGATCCATTGTGGGCCGACTATCGTGCGTTCGCGCTGCCGCTCGGCCTGCGCGCGTGCTGGTCGGTGCCGTTCCTGGACGACACGGGCACCGTGCTCGGCGCGTTCGCCGTCTATCACCGCGCGCCGCGGCGGCCCAGCGACACGGAAACCGACCTGCTGCGCGATATCGGCAACAGTGTCGGCCTCGCGGTGCACCAGGACTCGATTGCGCGGCAGCTCGCGCGCAGCGAGGAGCATCACCGTCTGGTCGTCAACAGCCTGAACGAAGGGATTCTCGTCTTGTCGCCCGACGGCGTGGTGGTCGCGAGCAATCCGAGCGCGAACCGGATGATGCGCGTGAAGGGCGACCTCGTCGGACGCCGGCTGTCGAGCGTGATCCTGTACAAGCTGCGCGAGGACGGCACGCCGATCGCGCCCGACGATTGGCCGAGCCGGCTCGCGTTCACCACGGCCATGCCGCTGCTCGACTACTCGGTCGGCTTCGGGCTCGCGGACGGCGACATCATCTGGGTGCGCGGCAACGCGGTGCCGATCGTGAAGCCGGGCGAGACGCGGCCCGAGTCGGTGCTCGTGTCGTTTCACGACATCGGCCCGGTGCGCGAAGCGCAGCAGCAACTGCGCTACCTGGCGACGCGCGACGCGCTCACGGGTCTCTACAACCGGCGCTGGCTCTCCGAGCGGATGCGCGAGCTGTTCGGCACGCGCGAGGCGGCGGCCGGGCCCGCGCGCGTCGCGATCCTGTTCATCGATCTCGTCGGTTTCAAGAAGGTCAACGACACGGCCGGCCACGACGCCGGCGACGCGCTGTTGCGCAGCGTCGCGGCGCGCCTCGCGGCCTGCGCGGGCGGGCGCCACGCGCTCACGCGCGTCGGCGGCGACGAGTTCGTAATCCTCGTCGACCAATGCGACGATCCCGACGAACTGTCCGCGCTCGCGCGCGAGGTGATCGACACGATCGCGAAGCCGTTCGCGATCGCGAACAACGAGTACTGGCTCGGCGTGTCGATCGGAATCAGCGTCGCGCCGCGCGACGGCGACGATGCGGTCACGCTGATGCGTAACGCCGACTCCGCGATGTACGACGCGAAGCAACGCGGCCGCAACCACTTCACGTTCTTCACCGCGCAACTGAATCTGCGCCTGCAGCGCCGCTTCGCGATCGAGCAGTCGCTGCGCCGCGCGATCTCGTCGGACGCGCTGCGGCTCGCCTACCAGCCTGTCGTCGACGCGCGCAGCGGCCGCACCGTCGGCGCCGAAGCGCTGCTGCGCTGGACGAGCCCCGAGCTCGGGCCGATGTCGCCGACGGAATTCATCCCGGTCGCGGAAGATACGGGGCTCATCGTGGCGATCGGCCAGTGGGTGCTCGAAACGGCCTGCCGGCAGGCCGCCGAATGGCGCCGCACGATCGCACCCGACCTGATGCTGGCGGTCAACCTGTCGCCGCGGCAATTCCACGAGGGCCTCGTCGAGTCGGTCGACCGGTGCCTCGCGCAGACGCAGCTCGATCCGGGCGCGCTGGAGCTGGAGATTACCGAAGGACTGCTGATGAACGACACGGACACCGTGCTGCCGATGCTCGAGGCGCTCACGGACATGAACGTGCGAATCTCGGTCGACGATTTCGGCACCGGCTATTCGTCGCTTGCGTACCTGAAGCGGTTTCCGCTGCATAACCTGAAGGTCGACCGTTCGTTCGTGTCGGGCGTGCCCGATCATCGCGACTCGGTCGCGATCACGCAGGCCGTCGTCGCGATGGCGCATTCGCTCGGGATGAAGGTGACCGCGGAAGGCGTCGAGACCCAGGCGCAGTCGTGGTTCCTGCAGCAGATCGGCTGCGACATGCAGCAGGGCTACCTGTTCGGCCGGCCGCTCGATCCGACCGACTACGCGCGCCGGCTCGTCACCGTGTAGGCGCTCAAGCGAAACCGCCGCCGGGTGGGCGGGCAGGCGGCGTATCGATCTCGACGCGATTCTTGCCGTCGTGCTTCGCGCGATACAGCGCGCGATCGGCCGCCTCGATCAGCGACGTCGTCGGCACGCCGGGGGCCGGCACGATGCTCGCGCCGCCGATGCTGATCGTCACGTAGCGGCCCGTCGACGAGTGTGCGTGCTCGAGCCGCAGCGCCTCGATCGCGAGGCGGATCTTCTCGCCGAGCAGCCGCGCGGCGCCCGGCGACGTGGCCGGCATCACGACCGCGAACTCCTCGCCGCCGAACCGCGCGGCGAGATCGCCGGACTGCCCGAGACAGCGCTCGATGGTCGCCGCGACCTGCTTGAGCACGCTGTCGCCCGATACGTGGCCGTACGTGTCGTTGTACAGCTTGAAGTTGTCGACGTCGATCATCAGCAGCGACAGCTCGCTGCGCTCGCGCGTGCCGCGCCGCCATTCGGCCGCCAGATATTCGTCGAGATAGCGCCGGTTCGACAGCCCGGTCAGGCCGTCCGAATGCGTGAGGCGCCGCAGTTCGAGATTGGCCTCGAGCAGTTGCTGCTGCGATTGCCGCAGCGCGCGATAGGCCTCGTCGCGCTGCAGCAGGCTCATGTACGAGCGCGAGTGATAGCGGATCCGCGCGACTAGCTCGATGCGGTCGGGCAGTTTCACGAGGTAGTCGTTCGCGCCGGCCGCGAACGCGGCGCTCTTGATCACCGGCTCTTCCTGCGTCGACAGCACGATGATCGGCACGTCGCGCATCGCCGGATTCGCGCGGTACGCCTTCACGAGGCTCAGCCCGTCGGTGCCGGGCATCACGAGATCCTGCAGGATCACCGTCGGCCGCGTCTCGATCGCGGTCGCCAGCGCGTCGTCCGAGCGCGGGCAGTAGTGGAAGTCGATGCCGTCCTCGTCGACGAGCGCGCGCCGGACGGCTTCCGCGACGATCGTCTGGTCGTCGACCAGCAGGACCATCGCGGGGGCGTCGGCGTGCGGCGTGGGCCCGGCGTCGAACGCCGCATGCAGGCCGCCAAGCGGGCGGGTGAGGTCGCTAGTCATGAGGGATGCCGGGTTGCGCCATGGCCGCGAGGGGTGTGACGGGGTTTCATCGGGCTCAGATCCGCGCGAGTGCCGCCAGCTCGCCCGCGATGCGTTCGAGCGGCAGGATCGCGCGTGCCGCGCCGAGCGTCGCGGCCGCTTTCGGCATGCCGTAGACGGCGCTGGTCGCCTCGTCCTGCGCGATCGTGTGGTAGCCCTTCATGCGCAGTGCCTTCAGGCCGATCGCGCCGTCGCGTCCCATGCCGGTCAGCAGCACGCCGATCACGCGGCCCGGCCAGTGCTCGGTCAGGCTGTTGAAGAACACGTCGACCGACGGCCGGTACGGCGTGGCGGCCGGTTCGCGCGTGTATTCCAGCGTGCCGGCGCGCGTGATGCGCAGGTGATCGTCGGTCGCCGCGAGCAGCGCGACGCCCGGCTGCGGGCGGTCGCCTTCGCGCGCGACGCGCACGGTCAGCGATGTCTGGCCGTCGAGCCATTGCGCCATCCCTTCGGCGAACGCGCGATCGACGTGCTGGACGATCACGATCGGCGCACTGAAGTCGGCCGGCAGGCTGCCGAGAATCGACGCGAGCGCGCCGGGGCCGCCGGCGGACGCGCCGATCGCGATCAGCGGGCCGCCGGCCGCGCGTGGGGTCGTGCCGGTCGCGCGGGCGCCGCCGGGCGCGTCGAGCAGCCGGCCGATCTGGTCGATTTTCGCGAGCAAGAGCCGTGCGGTGTCGCCGGCCGCGCCTTCGCCGAGGCGTGGCGTGTCGACCGCGTCTAGCGCGCCGGCGCCCATCGCTTCGAACACGCGCCATGCGTTCGCGCCGATGCAGCTCGTCACGATCAGGATCGCGCACGGGCGGTCGGAGCGCATGATCCGGCGCGTCGCCTCGATCCCGTCGAACTTCGGCATGATCAGGTCCATCAGCACGACGTCGGGCGGTTGCGCGGCGCACAGTTCGACGGCCTGCGCGCCGTCGGTCGCAACCCACAGCACGCGATGCTCGGGCCGGCGCGCGATCGCACGGCGCATCGCCTCGACGGCAAGCGGGAGGTCGTTGACGATGCCGATGTTCACAAGCGGGATACTCCGGTCGGTTCGTAGTGTTGGAGGTGGGCCGGGTTCATGGAAGGCAGTGCCGGGTCGGCGCCGCCGAACGGCATCGGCGGGCGGACGGCACGGAATTCTTTTCGATTGGCAACGCCCCGAATGCTGTCATGCGCCGCGAGCGGCGGCAATCGAAAAAATTGCGCATTGCGTCGTTCAGACCCTTTCCTCTATGGACGGCCGGCATTTTTTGCCGTCCGCGCGGCGGAAAGACGACGAGCGCAGCCGGGTGCGGTGGCGGATCGACATCGGGAGCGGGCAGGCAGTCCTTCAACCGCGAGCTTGCGGTCGATGCCGACGCGGTGCGCGAACGCTACTTCCGCGCGATCCGGTTTGCCGGCCGCGACGAGCTCGAGACTTTCCTGGCGGAGCGCGATCGCGCCAGCAGCGGCGCGCTGGCGAACCTGCCCAGGATCTTCACGCGGGCCGGTAGCTCTTCGGCATGGACCCCGGCACGCCGGCCGCCCGGCGGCGACCGTCCGCGCGCCGAAGACGCGGCCGCGTCGTCAATGGCTGCGCGCGTACCCCTGGATCAGCGCGCGCATCATCCCTTCGACGGTCGCGTCGAGCAGGTCGGCTTCCTGCTCGGATTCCTCCACGAGCGCGGCATAGGCGGTCGCGAGCGTCACGCGGTCGACTTCCTGGCGTTGTTCCATCAGCGTCACCATCCCGTCCTTCGCCAGATGAGCGGAGAACGCGCGGCTGCCGATGGTCTGGAATACGTCAATCATGGCGGCTCTCCCGAACGTTGCCGATGCCTTCCAGTGTAGTCGGCGTACCGGCGCTCCGCCATGCGCGGCGGGAGCGGGGCGCGCGCCGCGGGCCGCTCCGGTCGACACCGCCGAAACACCGCCGCAACACCGCGGACACACGTCCGGCGCACCGTCGTACCGGTTTCAACGTTTACCCGAAGCGTCAAATTGTCGACTTTTTATCGATAAAGTCTCGTGCTAGATTTTGCGACCTGAAGCCGGTCGAAACCGGGCGGGCGGCGCGTCTTCAGCGTCGCGCATCCATCACAAGGAGGGGCAATGCTGGTGCTGATTGGGGTACCGATCGTCGTGATCGGTTTCGCGCTGCGCTTCAACGCGCTGCTGGTGGTCACGATCGCGGGCCTCGCGACGGGGCTGGCGGGCGGGATGAATCTTGTCGACATCGTCAGTGCATTCGGCAAGGCGTTCACCGACAACCGCTACATGGGGCTGATCTGGCTGACGCTGCCGGTGATCGCGCTGCTCGAGCGCAATGGCCTGAAGGAGCAGGCGAAGCGGATGATCTCGCGCGTGCAAGCGGCGACCACCGGCCGCGTGCTGATGCTGTATTTCGTGCTGCGCCAGGTGACCGCCGCGCTCGGCCTCACGTCGCTCGGCGGGCACGCGCAGATGGTGCGGCCGCTGATCGCGCCGATGGCCGAGGCCGCCGCCGTCAGCCAGCACGGCGAGCTGCCCGAGTCGGTGCGCCAGCAGATCCGCGCGCACGCGTCGGCCGCCGACAACGTCGCCGTGTTCTTCGGCGAGGACATCTTCATCGCGATCCAGTCGATCCTGTTGATCAAGGGCTTTCTCGAACAGAACGGGATCGCGATCGAGCCGCTGCACCTGTCGGTCTGGGCGATCCCGACCGCGATCGCCGCGCTGCTGATCCACTGCACGCGGCTCGCGCTGCTCGACCGCCGGCTGTCGCGCGGCTCCGGCGCCTTCGGGCGGGAGGGCGCGCGATGATCGGCCTCGAACCGCTCTATACGCTCGCTGGGCTGATGTTCGCCGCGTTCGCATGCTTCAACCTGATGGACCGCACGAACCCGCGTCGCGTCTTCAATTTCGCGTTCTGGGCGATCTACGCGCTCACGTTTCCTGTTCGGCGCGCTGCTGCCGCACTTCGTGATGGGCTGCCTCGCGATCGCGCTCGCGCTGATCGCGGGCTCGGGCAAGCTCGGACGCGGCAAGTCGGACGAAGCCGGCGACGCGGCGGCCGCGCGGCGCGACGCGAAGGCGCTGCGCTTCGGCAACAAGCTGTTCCTGCCGGCGCTGCTGATTCCCGTCGTCACGCTGATCGGCACGTTCGCGCTGAAGCTCGTGCCGTTCGTCGATCCGAAGAGCGTGACGCTGATCTCGCTCGTGCTCGGCACGCTCGTCGCGTTCGCCGTCGCACTCGTGATGCTGCGCGATTCACCGGTGCACGCGCTGAAGGAGGCGCGCCACACGATGGACGCGGTCGGCTGGGCCGCGATCCTGCCGCAGATGCTCGCGGCGCTCGGCGCGCTATTCGCGGTCGCGGGTGTCGGCGGCGTGGTGTCCGGGCTCGTGAAGGACTGGGTGCCGATCGACTCGCCGTTCGCCGTCGTCGCCGCCTACACGGTCGGCATGGCGCTGTTCACGATGATCATGGGCAACGGGTTCGCCGCGTTCCCCGTGATGACGGCCGGCATCGGCCTGCCGCTGATCGTCCATCAGTTTTCACGGCAACCCGGCGATCCTCGGCGCGATCGGGATGCTGAGCGGCTTCTGCGGTACGCTGATGACGCCGATGGCCGCGAACTTCAACATCGTGCCCGCGGCGCTGCTCGAACTGAAGGACAAGAACGGCGTGATCAAGGCGCAGTGGCCGACCGCCGTGCTGCTGCTGGCCGTGAATACGCTGCTGATGTACGCGTTCGTATTCCGCTTCTGAGGAGATGCCCTTGACCGACCGACTGACTCCCGAGCTCGCATCGAAATTCGCGTCGCTCGCGCTCGCGCACCTGACCCGCGAATATCCGAACAAGCTCACGCATTCGCTCGAAGGCCCGCACGACGTGCAGGGGCCGCGCGCGCTCCACCCGATCTTCTACGGCAGCTACGACTGGCATTCGTGCGTGCACGGTTACTGGCTTTTGCTGCGCGTGCTCGAACGCTATCCGGCGCTGCCGGAGGCCGAGCGGATCATCGCCGTCGTCGACGCGCATTTCACCGACGCGCACGTCGCCGGCGAACGCGCGTACCTCGCGCTGCCGCACAACAGCGGCTTCGAGCGGCCTTACGGGTGGGCGTGGCTGCTTGCGCTGTCCGCGCAGCTGGAGCGGCTCGCGCTGAAGGGCGTGGTGCCGCAGGCCGCACGCTGGGCGAAGACGATGGCGCCGCTCACGGACCTGTTCGTCGCGCGCTTCGAGACCTTCCTGCCGAAGGCGACCTATCCGCTGCGCGTCGGCACGCACTTCAACACCGCGTTCGCGCTCGCGCTCACGCTCGACTTCGCGCGCGCGACGCAGCGCGACGGGCTCGCGGCGCTGATCGTCGATACGGCGAAACGCTGGCACCTGGGCGATGTCGCGTGCCAGGCGTGGGAGCCGTCGGGCGACGAGTTCCTGTCGCCCGCGCTGATGGAGGCGGAGCTGATGCGGCGTGTGCTGCCGGCCGCCGAATTCGACGGCTGGTTCGCGCGTTTCCTGCCCGATCTCGCACGCGGCGAGCCGGCGACGCTGTTTGTGCCGGCAACGGTCAGCGACCGCAGCGACGGCAAGATCGCGCATCTGGACGGGTTGAACCTGAGTCGTGCGTGGTGCCAGCGCACGCTTGCCGGCGCGCTGCCGGAAGGCGATGCGCGGCGCGCGAAGCTGCTCGATGCGGCCGACCGGCATCTCGCGAGCGCGCTCGCGCACGTGGCCGGCGACTACATGGGCGAGCACTGGCTCGCGACGTTCGCGCTGCTGGCGCTCGACGCGTAGTCGCTTCGCTGGGGATTGTTGCGACGGCTTTGCATCCGGCGCAACACCACTTTCCATCGGCCGAGCGGCGCGACCCGGCGGCAAATCGATACACTGCCGTACCGGTTGCACGGGCCCCGGCAATCAGGCCCGACGAAGGAGACAGCACAAGATGGACACCCAACGCGCAGCGGTCGTCACGTACCGCGGCAATGCGATCGAGAACACGCACGTCGCCGATGTGGCGGTGGTGGATGCCGGCGGCAAGCTGCTGTTCAGGCTCGGCGATCCGTTCCGGACGACGCTCGCGCGCTCGGCGGCGAAGCCGGCCCAGGCGCTGTCCGTGATCGAGACGGGCGCGCCGGAGCGGTTCGGTTTCGACGATGCGGACATCGCGTTGATGTGCGCGTCGCACAGCAGCGAGGAGCGGCACATCGCGCGCACGCGGGCGATGCTGGCGAAGGTCGACGCGAACGAGTCGGATTTGCGCTGCGGCGGCCATGCGCCGCTGTCGGACGCGGTGTACCGCTCGTGGATCAAGCGCGACTACACGCCGACCGGCGTCTGCAGCAACTGTTCGGGCAAGCACGTCGGGATGCTGGCCGGCGCGCGGGCGATCGGCGCCGCGATCGCCGACTACCATCTGCCGGAGCATCCGATGCAGGTGCGCGTGAAGCAGGTGGTCGCCAATGCGTGCGGCCTGCGCGACGACGAGGTCGACTGGGCGATCGACGGCTGCAACCTGCCGACGCCGGCGTTCCCGCTCGACCGCCTCGCGCGCCTTTACGCGTCGGTGGCCGACGGCGCGGATACGGTGGAAGCCCGCGGTGCTGCAACGACCGATCGCGTGCGTGCGCTGGCGCGCATTCATCATGCGATGACGGCCCATCCGGAGCTGGTCGCCGGAGAAGGGCGCTACTGCACGGTGCTGATGGACGCGTTCGAAGGGCAGGTCGTCGGCAAGCTCGGCGCGGATGCGTGCTACGGGATCGGCGTACGCGCGTCGGCGCGCACGCGGGAACTGGGCGCCGACGGCGCGCTCGGCATCTCGGTGAAGATCGGGGACGGCAACATCGACGTGCTGTACATGATGGTCAGCGAACTGCTCGAACGGCTGCGGATCGGCACGGACGCGCAGCGCGCGCGGCTCGCGGCGTTCCACCGGCCGCGGATGCTGAACACGCAGGGCGTCGAGATCGGGCACGCGACGTTCCCGTTCGAATTGCAGCCTGCCTGAAGGTAGGTAACGCTTCGACACGTCGAGGCCGTATGCGGGCGGTGCGTACGATGTGTGCGGCATCGATGCCTGCCTGCTGACCGGCGCGCCTGCGGCCGCCCGCGCGGCCGCTACGCGCCCGCGTCGCGAATCTTCATCAGTTCGACTTCCGACAGCTCGCCGATGTGCGCGAGATGGTCCGCGAGAAAGTCCTTCAGCACGCGCAGCTTCGCCGAGCTGCGCCGGTTCGCCAGATACGCGATGTAGATGTGCTCGCCCGTCAGCTTGTTGTGCAGCCGATAGCGCGGCAGCACGGCTTCGAGCCGGCCGCTCGCGAGCAGGTCGCGCACCAGCCAGATCTCGAACTCGGCGATGCCGAGCCCCGCGCAGGTCGCCTCCAGCAGCAGCTCCGAATGATCGGTGACAAGATTGCCGGCCGGCAGCACGCTGTGCCGCGCGTCGCCGCGCACGAGTTCCCAGCGCGGATCGCCTTCGGGATGCACGTAGCGCAGGCAGTTGTGATGCAGCAGGTCGTCGGGCGTCGCGGGCCGCCCGCAGCGGTCGAGATAGCCGGGCGTCGCGCACAGGATGCTGTCGTTGCGCGACAGACGGTGGACGACCAGGTTGTCCAGATAGTTCTCGCCTTCGTGGATGTCGAGATCGTAACCGCCGGCGACGAGGTCGTTGTGGTTGTCGGTGAGCCGCACGTCGAGCTGGATCGTCGGGTAACGCGCGAGAAACGGCGCGATCAGCGGCGCGAGATGGCGGCGGCCGAACGCGACCGGGGCGGTGAGCTTCAGCGGGCCGCTCGGCTGTGCATTGAGCTCGGCGACGACGCGCAGCGTGTCGTCGAGATCGGCGATCAGCGTGACCGCGCGTTCCAGGTAGATGTGGCCGGCTTCCGTCAGTGTCACGTTGTGCGTCGAGCGATGCAGCAGCGCGACGCCCAACGCGTCCTCGATCGCCGTGATCTTGCGCGCGACGGTGGACGTCGACACGTGCATCTCCTTCGCGACCGCGGAAAAGCTCCCCATTTCGACGACACGCACGAACGCGCGCATCGCGCCCAGGTGATCGAGGCCGGTGTCTCTCGCCATGGTTTTCATTCGTCTCTCGTTGTTGCGTCCCACGCAAAACCGCTTTCGATAATACAGAATCGAGCTTCTTTATGCAAAGGCATAGAATGCGATCCCGTCGTCCCGGGAAGCGGCGAGCGCAGCCGGTTTCCGTGGCGGCACGGGGCAATTCTGGAGGGGACACCATGACGGCAAACGGCTTCCGCGTCGAAGCGGATCTTTTAGGTAAACGAAGCATTCCGAATGAGGTGTACTACGGCGTCCACACGCTGCGCGCCAAAGAGAACTTCGACATTTCGGGGCGCACGATCGCGTCGCTGCCGTACCTCGTCATGGCGCTCGCGGCCGTGAAGGAAGCCGCCGCCGATGCGAACTGCGAGCTCGGGCTCCTGCCGGCCGCGTATCGCGACGCGATCACCGCGGCGTGCGTCGAGATCCGCGAAGGCCGGCTGCACGACCAGTTCGTGGTCGACATCATCCAGGGCGGCGCCGGCACGTCGACCAACATGAACGCGAACGAGGTGATCTGCAACCGCGCGCTCGAAATCATGGGGCATGCCCGCGGCCAGTACGAATACCTGCATCCCAACGAGCACGTCAATCTCGCGCAGAGCACCAACGACGTCTATCCGACCGCGATCCGGATCGCGACCTGCTTCGCGGTCGAGCATCTGCTCGAGGCGATGGCGCGCCTGCGCGATGCGTTCGCGGAGAAGGCCGACGCGTTCTCGGGCCTCCTTAAGCTCGGCCGCACGCAGTTGCAGGACGCCGTGCCGATGACGCTCGGCCAGGAGTTCTCGACCTACGCGGTGATGGTGACGGAAGACATCGCGCGCCTGCAGGAAGCCGGCTGGCTGATGCGCGAGATCAATCTCGGCGCGACCGCGATCGGCACCGGCATCACCGCGCATCCGCAGTACGCGGAGAAGGCGCTGGCCGCGCTGCGACGCATCACCGGCCTGGACCTGAGCACCGCGCCGAACCTGATCGAAGCGACGCAGGACTGCGGCGCGTTCGTGCAGATTTCCGGCGTGCTCAAGCGCATCGCGGTCAAGCTGTCGAAAATCTGTAACGACCTGCGGCTGCTGTCGAGCGGCCCGCGCGCCGGGTTCGGCGAGATCAACCTGCCGCCGGTGCAGGCCGGCTCGTCGATCATGCCGGGCAAGGTGAACCCGGTTATTCCGGAGGTCGTGAACCAGGTCGCGTTCGAGGTGTTCGGCAACGACCTGACGGTGACGTTCGCCGCCGAGGCTGGCCAGCTTCAGCTCAACGCGTTCGAGCCGGTGATCGCGAGCGCGCTGTTCCGCAGCTTCAGCCACCTGACGGCCGCCTGCACGACGCTCGCGGGCCGCTGCGTGAGCGGGATCACCGCGAACCCCGAGCGCCTGCGCGACACGATGGAGCGGTCGGTCGCGCTCGCGACCGCGCTGAACCCGTACATCGGCTACAAGCGCGCGACCGCCGTGGCCGCCGAGGCGCACGCGAGCGGCAAGTCGATCCGCGAAGTCGTGCTCGATCGCGAGCTGATGACCGCCGCGCAACTGGACGAAGCGCTGCAGCCCGAAGCGCTGATCCGTCCGCGCGCGTACTGATTCCGGCCGCGCGGCGCCGGCGCATGCCGCCGGCGGCCCGCGCGCGCCCGTTACCGCAGCGCCCCGTCGACGGGCGCGATACATCAAGAAACGGAGACACACCATGAAGCACGTCAGCGAGCGCCCGGCCGACACGGCCGGCGGCGCGGATCCCCGTCATGCCGATCGCGAAGCGATGTTCGCGTCGCACGAAGCCGGCTATGCGAAACAGTTGAAGCCGCGACACGTGCAGATGATCGCGATGGGCGGTGCGATCGGCACCGGCCTCTTTCTCGGCGCGGGCGGCCGCCTGCAGAGCGCGGGGCCCGCGCTGGCGGTCGTGTATCTCGTGTGCGGCGTATTCGCATTCCTGATCATGCGCGCGCTCGGCGAGCTGGTGATGCACCGGCCGACCAGCGGCGCGTTCGTGTCGTACGCACGGGAGTTCATGGGCGAGCGCGCGTCGTTCGTCGCGGGCTGGATGTACTACCTGAACTGGGCGACCACCGGCATCGTCGACATCACCGCGGTCGCGATCTACATGAAGTACTGGGCCGCGTTCTCGGACGTGCCGCAGTGGGTGTTCGCGCTCGGCGCGCTCGGCATCGTGTCGGTGATGAACATGATCGGCGTGAAGGTGTTCGGCGAGATGGAGTTCTGGTTCTCGATCGTGAAGGTGGGCACGCTCGCGCTGTTCCTCGGGGTCGGCGCCGTGTTTCTCGCGAGCGGCCATCCGGTTGCCGGCCAGATGCCGGGGCTGCACCTGATCGCGGATCACGGCGGGATCTTTCCGCACGGCATCCTGCCGGCGGTGCTGATCGTGCAGGGCGTCGTGTTCGCATATGCGAGCATCGAGCTGGTCGGCGTCGCGGCGGGCGAGACCGCCGATGCGCGCAAGGTGCTGCCGAAGGCGATCAACAGCGTGATGTGGCGCATCGCGCTGTTCTACGTGGGCTCGGTCGTGCTGCTGACGATGCTGCTGCCGTGGACCGCGTACAGCGCGCACGAAAGCCCGTTCGTGACGTTCTTCAGCAAGCTCGGCGTGCCGTACGTCGGCACGGTGATGAACGTCGTGGTGCTGACCGCCGCGCTGTCGAGCCTGAACTCCGGCCTCTATTCCACCGGGCGCGTGCTGCGTTCGCTCGCGATGGGTGGCTCGGCGCCGCGCTTCGTGTCGCGGATGAACGCGCGCGGCGTGCCGTACGGCGGGATCCTCGTCACGGTCGCGGTCAACGCGATCGGCGTGCCGCTGAACTACATCGTGCCGGCGCAGGCGTTCGAGATCGTGCTGAACATGGCGTCGCTGGGGATCATCACGACCTGGGGCTTCATCGTGATGTGCCAGATCCTGTTCCGCCGCGCGGTCAATCGCGGCGAGCTGAGCCCCGTGTCGTTCCGGATGCCCGGCGCACCGTTCACGTCGTGGCTCACGCTCGGGTTTCTCGTCAGCGTGCTGGTGCTGATGGCGTTCGATTACCCGGGCGGCACGTGGACCGTCGGGATGATTCCGTTGGTCGTGCTCGCGCTGGTGATCGGCTGGAAGCTCGCGAAGCGCGGTGCCGCGCGAGAGCAGGCAAGTGCCGCACCGGCCATCGCCGATCCGGCCAGCAACGTCTGACGATGTCTAATGATGCGCACGGGCAGGTCGACCGCCCGTGCGCTCAGTTCAATCCGACGCGCGCGCCGACCCAGCGGCTGAAGTCGTCGGCCATCGGCGCCGTGAGTTCGTGGCCGGCGTCGTAGAGCCGCGTGTCGTGCGCGACGCCGAGCGCCGTCAGCTTCGCGTCGGCCGTATTGGCCCACGCGAGCGGCAGCTTGTCGTCGAAGCGGCCGTGCATCACCAGCGCGTGCAGCCGGCTCAATGCGTCGCGCGACGCGATCAGCGGATCGATCTCGGGCAGGATGCGCCCGCACAGCACCGCGAATGCGGCGACGTCGGCCGGCGACGTGAGCGCGACGCTCGCGCTCATGATGCCGCCCTGGCTGAAACCGGCGATCACGGCGGGCAAGTCGGGAGCGCCGGTGTCGGCGTCCGGGGCGCGCAACGCACGCAGCAGCGCGATCAGTTGCACGCGGCTCGCCTCCGCGCGGGCCGCATCGATTTCCGGGCCGTTCGGCCCGAAGCGCACCGGAAACCACGCGTGCTGGTTGGGGCCGAACGTCAGCGGGCCGCGCACGAAGGCGATTTCGATGCGCGGATCGATCGTGCCGGCCAGGTTCAGCAGGTTGGTTTCGTTGCCGCCGACGCCGTGCAGCAGCAACAGGCGGCCCGCGGGGCGGCCGGCGGCCGGGCGCAGCCGGTACTGGAGGCTGGATTCGGAGTCGGTGGTCAGCGGCAGGACGTCGGTCATTGCGTGGGTCCGGTAGGGGGATGAGCCGACAGTCTAGAACGCGGGGACGGCGACGTGAATCGCCGGATGGCGATTGATTGTTTCCTGACGGGAATGAATGTAAGGGGGCCAGGGTCCCCAATATAGGGGCAGCGACTGCGGAGGGACGGATTCGCCGGCAGTAAAAGGCTGCATCAATACCGGCGAAAGAGACCGAACAAGCGACTCGATTCGCAGATAATACGCAAACGTTTTACCGGTATTCGACCGGATTGAATTGCCGGATCACAAATAAAAGAATAAATACCCGGATTCATTTACGGCAGGCCGCCTGGTCGCCCCGACAGCGCCTGCAGCCCAGAGGTTAACGGCCGATTCGAGAATAACTTTAGGATTTTCTCGCCGCAATTGACCATTGCGATTTCCTCAATGACCGATTGATTTGCAGTCATCGGACAGTCATACACCATCCCCGATAATTCGGCGCTCACATTCTTTCAATAGACCAAAGGGCGATCGAAGCCGGATCGCTGCGGGGAGCTGTACTCATGACCATTCGTCATCGCATTACGCTGCTAGTCGTCCTGACGTTTTTCGCGCTGTCCGCGATCGGCGTGTACGCCGTGTACCAGACGCGCAAGAGCGCGTCCGAGGTGCGTCAGGTTACCCAGGGAATCGTGCCGAGCGCGCTCGCGTCGGCGGATCTCGTCGCCGATGTGAAGAACATCCAGATCGCGACGATGACGCTGGTGTACGCGCCCGACGCGAACACCGCCGCGCAGGCGCGCGACGAGCTGAAGGCGAAACAGGCCGCACTGCGCGCGGCGCTCGACGCGCAGGCCAGGTCGGCGGTCGGGCAGGCGCAGCAGGGCCTCGTCGAGCAGGCGAAGGACAGCGCCGCGAACTACTTCGCGGCGATCGACGACACCGTGAAGATGAAGGCCGACGGCAAGCCGGAGATGGCGCAGGCCTACCTGTTCGCGAACGTCGCGCAGTATCGCGACGAACTCGAAAGCATCGTCGACACGCTGCGCGTCGAGAAGAACCGCCAGAAGGACGACGCGATCCGCGCGCTGAACGGCATGCTGTCGACCACGGCGACCGCGATCGCGGCTGTCGCGGGCACGGTCGTCGTGCTGCTGACCGCGCTCGGCTTCGTGCTGTACCGCCAGATCACGCGCCCGCTGATCGGGATGCAGACGGCGATGAGCGAGATCGCGACGAGCCAGGACTTCACGCGCCGCGTGCCGGTGGGCCGGATGGACGAGATCGGTCATTCGATCGTCGCGTTCAACGGGATGATCGAGAAGATCCAGGAGAACGCCGCGCAACTGAAGCAGAAGACGGCCGACATCCAGGCGATGCTGCAGAACATGCAGCAGGGGATCATGACGGTCGTCGAAGGCGGCGTCGTGCATGCGGAGTATTCGGCGTACCTCGAGACCATCTTCGAGACGAGCGACATCGCCGGGCGCGACCTGATGACGCTCGTGTTCGACGATTTGAGCATCGGCGCCGACGCGCGCTCGCAGGTCGATGCGGCCGTGCATGCGTGCCTCGGCGAGGACAGCATGAACTTCGCGTTCAACGAGCACCTGCTCGTCAACGAAGTCGCGAAGCGGATGCCGGACGGCCGCGAGAAGTGGCTCGACCTGAGCTGGTCGGCGATCACCGACGAGACCGACACGGTCGTGCGGCTGATGCTGTGCGTGCGCGACGTGACCGAGATCCGTGAGCTGACCGCGCAGGCCGGCGAGCAGCAGCGCCGCCTCGAGATGATCGGCGAGATTCTGTCGATCAGCCAGGACAAGTTCCATGACTTCGTGCACAGCGCGAAGGGCTTCCTCAGCGAGAACGAGCGGATGATCCGCCAGCACGAACGGGCGGATCACTCGATCGTCGCGGCGCTGTTTCGCAACATGCACACGATCAAGGGCAATGCGCGCACGTACAGCCTTCAGCACCTGACCAACATCGTGCATGAAGCGGAGCAGGCGTACGAATCGCTGCGCCGTGCGGACGGCGGCCCGGAGTGGAACCGCGATGCGCTGATGGACGACCTGGTTCGCGTGCGCGAGGCGGTCGATCACTACGCGACGATCAACGCGGTCACGCTCGGCCGCCAGGGCGAGCCGGCGCAGCCCGGCGGCGGTGACTACCTGATGGTCGAGCGCGCGCATATCAGCGAGAGCCTGCGCATGCTCGACGGCGCCGATCCGGCGAACGCGGGCGACTGGCTCGCGGCGCGCGATTCGGTGCGCCGCCTGCTGAGCCAGTTCGGCACGCAGGGCATCGGCGACGCGCTGGGCGGCGTGATCGAATCGCTGCCGTCGCTCGCGGCCGAACTCGGCAAGCCGGCGCCCGTCGTGCATATCGACAGCAACGGCCATCGCGTGCGCAGCGAGATCGGCGCGACGCTGAAGAACGTGTTCATGCACCTGCTGCGCAACGCGATCGATCACGGGATCGAAACGTCCGACGAGCGACGCGCGGCCGGCAAGGCGCCGGCCGGCAAGATCGACATCGCGGTCGACGTCGAGGATGATGCGCTGCGTTTCGTGCTAGGCGACGACGGCCGCGGCCTCGCGCTCGACCGGATTCGCGGGATCGCGCGCGAGCGCGGGTGGATCGACGCCGGCAACGAAGCCGCGCTGACCGACGAAGCGGTGGCCGAACTGATCTTCCGTCCGGGTTTCTCGACCGCGCGTGCCGTGACCGAAGTGTCCGGGCGCGGCGTCGGGATGGACGCGGTGCGCAACTTCCTGAAGCGCGACGGCGGCGACATCACGCTGCGCTTCACCGACGATCGTGTCGGCTCGCCGTATCGCGCGTTCGAGACGATCGTGTCGCTGCCGGCGCGCTTCGCCGCGGACGGCGCCGCGCACCACGCCGAGCCGCACGCACGCGCCGGCATCGTGAACGTCGACGTGGCGGAGTGATCGTGCAAGCATGGATGATCCCGATCGGCGCCGCGCTGGCGGGCGGCCTGGTGGTCGCGGCAATCGCCGCGATCGTGTGTCGCGTCATGCGAGCGCGGCTCGTTGCGGCGCTGACGCGTGAAGCGGATGCGTTGCGCGATGCGCTCGGCGCGGCCGATGCGCGTGCCGACGAAGCCGTCGCCGCGCAGACGCAAGCGGCGCAGGCATGGGCGCGCCGCGAGGCGGAGCTCGAGGAAACACTGGCCCGCGACGCGGCCGGCGCCGGCGAGCAGCGCGACGCGCTGCAGGCGCTCGCGGCCGAGCGCGCGGCACTGGCGCAGCAAGCGACGAAGCTTGCCGACGAAGCGGCGCGGCTGCGCGGGCTGGCCGGCACGTTCGAACGCTGGCACGAGCAGATGATCTCGCTGACCACGCAGAACCAGGACATGCGCGCGAAGAACCAGGAACTGTCGGCGATCGTCGCGCACGTGTCGATCGTGTCGCTGAACGCATCGATCGAGGCTGCGCGCGCGGGTGCGGCCGGACGCGGCTTCTCGATCGTCGCGAGCGAGGTGCGCGGGCTCGCCGCGCGCTCGCAGCAACTGTCGAACAGCTATCGCGACAGCCTGAACCGCAACGATCTCGTGACGGCCGCGACGTTCCAGGACATCCAGGCCGGCGGCAAGATGATCACGGCCGCGCTGGCGACGGTCGAGACACTCGCCGGGCAACTGCATGCGCGGCTCGAAGGAGCGGCGGCGTGATCAGCGTGCAGGCCCGGGCCGGTTTCGAGCGGATCTTCTTCGATGCGGCGCGCACGCGGCTCGCGTCCGGCGGCGCCTGCGAGATCCGGCCGGCCGCGGGCGATGCGCACGACGCATCGCACGATCCGTCACGCCAGAAGTCGCGCACGACGCCGAAGGTGTCCGAGCACGTCGCGGTGCTGACGATCTCGGCCCTGCATTTCCGGCTGCTGCTCGCGCTGCGCTTTCGCGACGACACGCCGACACGCCGTCATTTCGCCGCGGCCGCGTCAGGCGTGAGCGCGCAGCGGCCGTTGCCCGAAGCGTTCATGGAAGTCGCGAACCTGTGCTGCGGCGCGATCAACCAGGCGCTGACCGCGCCGTTCCCCGATCTCGGGATGTCGACGCCTTACCTGCTGAGCGGCGCGAGCATCGACTACCTGCCGGCGCTGAATCCCGATCATGTGGCCGCGTACGACGTGACGCTCGACGGCGACGTGCGGATCGGCGCGACGCTGTGCGTGTGCGCGAACGCGCCGGTCGATTTCCACGTGCCGGAAGGGGCGAGCGTGGACACGGGCGGCGAACTCGAACTGTTTTGACAGATTCCGAGGACTTCACGAGATGACCGTAGACCAACCCGTCAGCAAGGTGCTCGTGCTCGATGACAGCCCGGCGCATGCGGCGACGATCAAGCGCTTCTGCGACGAGCACAACCTCGTCGGCCTGACCGTGCGGCGCAACCGGCTGCTGAAGGTGCTGCGCTCGAACATCGATCTCGGCGCGATCCTGCTCGCCGAGGACTACGGCGGTTCGCCGGCCGAGAGCGCGATCATCGCGACGCAGATCGACGCGTTGCGCCCCGAGCTGCCGATCATCCTGCGCCGTGCGTCGGACGCGTCGCGCGACGGGCTGCCCGAAGCGCTCGCGCGCGTCGCGTGCGCGGCCTACGTCGCGGACGACATGACGCCGCTCGCGCGTGCGATCGGCGAATACCTGTTCGGCCGCGACTATCCGAACGCGCTCGTGCGCGGCATCTCGGAGATCACCGAGGCGCGGCTCGACAGTCTGTTCCCGGGCATGACGATCGAGCGCGACACGCCGTGCATCGTGCGCGACCAGATCATCTTCGGCGAAGTGTTCAGCCTGATCGCGCTCGAAAGCGCGTGGTGCCGCGGCTACATGCTGCTGCAGACGAGCGAGCAGCCGCTGCTCGACATGATCGGCGGCACGCGCGACGACGGCCGCGCGCCCGATTTCCGCGACGTGAACAGCATGCTCGGCGAGCTGACCAACCTCGTGTGGGGAGCGTTCAAGAACCGCTATCTCGGCGACGCGGAGGCGCTCGCGCGCCATCCGGTGCAGGTGCCGCTCGTCGTCAATCACAAGCAGAAGTTCATTTCGTTCGGCGGCGACTGTCCGCAGCTCTGTTTCAAGTACCGGATGACCGACCCCGCATCGGGGCGGTCGGTGCAGCTCGATCAGCGTTTCGTTTTCAGCCTGAGCTGGTCGCCGGAGGATTTCCGCGAATCGGTGCAGGACGTGGGGCCGATGGTCGAATCGGGCGAACTCGAACTGTTTTGAATGTTGAAGTAGTCACAACGAAAGAGGAACACGGCATGGCAAAGATTCTGGTGGTCGACGATTCGGGCACGGTGCGCGATGAAGTCGCGGGTTTCCTGCGCAATCACGGGCTCGACGTCGCGACGGCGGTGGACGGCAAGGACGGGCTCGCGAAGCTCAAGGCAACGCCCGGCGTGCGCCTCGTGATCAGCGACGTGAACATGCCGAACATGGACGGCCTGACGATGGTCGAGAAGATCCGCGGCGAACTGGCGAACGCGTCGGTCAACGTCGTGATGCTGACGACCGAAAGCAGCCCGGCAATGAAGGAGCGCGGCAAGGCCGCTGGCGTGAAGGGCTGGATCGTGAAGCCGTTCAAGGGCGATGCGGTGCTCGACGCGCTGAAGAAGCTCGCGGGCTGAGCGCGCAAGCCCGTTACCGGGTGGATGGCGTGGCGGTTGCGAATTCGTCGACGACGGCTTCGATCACGGCCTGCACGCGTGCGGTCTTGTAGAGATCAGCATGGGCGACGAGCCACACGTCGAAATGATTGCATCGCCGGGCCATGAGACGCACCAGTTCCGGCTCGGCTTCGGCGCGGAAGCACGGCAGCTCGGCAATGCCGAGCCCTGCAAGCGCGGCCTCGACCAGCATCATCGTCGACGATGTCTGGAACATCACGCGGCCGCGCGAAGTCGGTTCGCCGCATAGTGCGTCCCACATCGTCGGCATCACCGGCTGCTGGTACATCACCAGATCGTGTCCGTCGAACGCGCTGCCCGCGACCGGTTCGCCGCGCTCGGCCAGGTAGTGGCGCGATGCATAGATGCCCGTTTCGAGATGTCCCAGCCGCCTGACGATCAGGTCCGGCGATTCCGGCCGCAACGTGCGAATCGCGAGATCCGCTTCGCGGCGCGTGAGATTGGCGATTTCGGCCGACGTCACGCACACGACGTCGATGCCGGCATGCCTGCGCCGCAAGCGGGCGATGGCGGGAATCACGAAACGCTTGCCGAGCGAGTCGGTCGTGGCAATGCGCACGGATCCGGCCAACTGCTCGTCGAGCCCCATCACGCGTCGTTCGATCGTGAGCGACGCCCGTTCCATCGTTTCGGCGGGTTCGAGCAGCGCTTCGCCCGCGGTGGTCAGCACGTAGAGGGCCGGCGTTCGGAGAAACAGGCGCGCCGAGAGCTCGTCTTCGAGCGCGGCGATCCGGCGCCCCACCGTCGCCTGATCGACGTTCAGTTGCGCCGCGGCGCCGCGCAGCGTGCCGGTGCGCGCCAGGGCCAGGAAGAAGCGGGCATTGTCCCAGTTCATGCGGGTCGACAGTGTCATCGGGCAGCGCGGCGGCGGGAAGTGAGGATGCATATCTGCATCAGGGAAATGCAAAATTATCACTTTTCTGCATCGCATGCGGTTTCTAGACTCCCGGCATCTGCCTGGAGATCTCATGACCGATTGCAATCCTGTTTCCGTTCCCGTATCCATGGCGGCAGCGAGCCGCCCGACGGCGCGCGAGCAGCGCTTCACGCTGGCGCTTGTCGCGATCGGAATGTTCATGGCGGTACTCGATACGACGATCGTCAACGTTGCACTGCCCGCGATGCGCACGAGTCTCGGCGCGACGGTCGCGGAACTCGCGTGGATCGTCGACGCGTATACGCTCAGCTTCGCGGCGCTGATCCTCGCGGGCGGCGCGCTGTCCGACCGGTACGGCGCGAAGCACGTGTATCTCGCGGGGCTGGCGTTGTTCGTCGGCGCATCGGCGGCGTGCGGCGTCGCGTCGTCCGTGGCCATCCTCGTGGCCGCGCGTTTCGTGCAGGGCATCGGCGCCGCACTCTTTTTGCCCGCGTCGCTCGCGGTCGTGCGCAGCACTTTCGACGTACCTGCCGAGCGGGCGCGCGCGATTGCGGTCTGGGCGGGCATCGCGTCGGTCGCGGTGGCCGTGGGGCCGGTGCTGGGCGGCATCCTGGTGGATGATTTCGGCTGGCGCAGCGCTTTCCTGATCAATGTACCGACCGGCGCGCTCGCCTTCGCCGGGGCGGCCGTGCTCGTTCGGGCGTCGGTCGCGCGGCATGCACGCCACTTCGATTGGGCCGGCCAGTGCCTCGGTGCGACGGCACTCGGCGCGCTGTGTTTTGCAGTGATCGAATTGCCGACGCGCGGCCCTGGCGCCGCGGAAGTCCGGTGTGCACTTCTGGTCGCCGGGCTCGCTGCAGCCGTGCTGATCGTCGTCGAGCGGCGTGCCCGCAATCCGATGGTTCCGCTGGCCTGGTTTCGCAATCGCATATTCGTCGCGATGAACCTGATGGGCAGTCTGGTCTATGTCGGCTACTTCGGTCTGCTGTTCGTCCTGAGCCTGTACCTGCATGGGCGCTTCGGCATGAGTGCGCGGCAGACGGGGCTGACGCTGTTGCCGTTTGCGCTGAGTTTGTCGCTTGGCAATCTGTTGTCGGGGAAATGGCAGGGCCGCGTCCACCCGGTCCGGCTGATGGCAAACGGCCTCGGGATGGCGGCGCTGGCCATTCCGGCGCTCGCGGTCGCGCTCACGCTGCGCGCGCCGTGGCCGGTGGTCTGGGCGGCGATGGCCGCCTTCGGCACCGGGACCGCGTTGTCCGTGGCGCCGATGATCGCGACCGTGCTCGAACAGGTGCCTGCGGATGCGGCGGGCGTGGCGTCGGGATTCCTCAATGCGGCGAGACAGGCAGGGAGCCTGCTCGGCGTGGCCATCGCAGGCGCCGCGACGATACTGTTGCCGAATCTGACCGACGCGCTGTGGGCGATCGCGGCGGTCGGCTGTGTCGCCTATGCGACGGCCGCCGTTGCCGCGCGGACGGCGGGCACGGCGAAAGGCACGTGACTGGACGCCGCGCCGAATGTGGAGGACCATTTCATCGATACGCCGCGAACGCGCGTGCACGATCGCTGCGCTGTTCGCGCCGCACCGAATCCTGCCGAACCCTGTCGAGCGGAACATCATGGAACCCGATCAAGAGACTGCCGAGCCGATCCTGTTGCGCGACGCGCACGACGGCGTCGTCACGCTGCGGCTGAACCGGCCGCAACAGTTCAACGCGTTGTCGGAGGCGATGCTCGCGAGCCTGCACGACGCGTTCGAATCGCTGGCCGCCGATCCGCACGTGCGCTGCGTCGTGCTCGCCGCGCAGGGCAAGGCGTTCTGCGCGGGCCACGACCTGCGGCAGATGCGCGGCAAGCCCGAACTCGACTACTACCGCACGCTGTTCGCGCAATGCAGCCGCGTGATGCTCGCGATGCGCGCATTGCCGGTGCCGGTGATCGCGCGCGTGCAGGGGATCGCGACGGCGGCCGGCTGCCAGCTCGTCGCCGCGTGCGACCTTGCGATTGCGGCCGACACCGCGCGCTTCGCGGTATCGGGCATCAACGTCGGGCTGTTCTGTTCGACGCCGGCCGTCGCGTTGAGCCGCAACGTCACCACGAAGCGCGCGTTCGACATGCTCGTGACCGGGCGCTTCGTCGATGCGGCGACGGCCGCCGCGTGGGGGCTCGTCAACGAGTCCGTGCCCGAGGATGCACTCGATGCGGCTGTCGCGCGCAAGGTCGCGGAGATCGTCGCGAAGAGCCCGGCCGCGGTGCGTTACGGCAAGCAGATGTTCTACCGGCAGCGCGAGTTGCCGCTCGACGAAGCCTATGCGTATGCGGGCGACGTGATGGCGCGCAACATGATGGAAGAGGACGCCGGCGAAGGGATCGATGCGTTCCTGGAGAAGCGCAAGCCGACGTGGCGTTCGTAGCGCAGCGTCGCGGCGGGGCGATAGCGCGTACTCGTTCGCCTGCGTTCCGAGCACCCCGTAAAAGCAAACGGGCCGCTTGCAACGCGGCCCGCAAATGGATCCGGATACGCCACGACACGACAGCGTGCCGCCGCATCCGTGACCTCCATCATCGCCCGTGGCTGCCCGTGCGCAGCAGCGGCTCCATCGTCGACGCCCCCGGCGGCACGATCACGACCGGCACGCGCTGCGCGAGCGCGCACATCAGCTCGTAACCGATCGTGCCGCTGGCTTCCGCGACATCGTCCACCTTCACCTGATCGCCCCACAACTCGACGCTCGAACCGATGCCCGCGTTCGGGCACGGCGTCAGGTCGACGGTCAGCATGTCCATCGACACGCGGCCGACGACACGCGTCATCACGCCGTCCACCGCGATCGGCGTGCCGGTCGGTGCGTGGCGCGGATAGCCGTCCGCGTAGCCGCACGCGACCACACCGATCCGCATCGGCCGGTCCGCGGTGAAGCGGCGACCGTAACCGACCGTCTCTTCCGGCGCGAGCGTCTGCACGCCGATGATCTTGCTGGTCAGCGTCATCGCGGCCATCAGCGGCGTGTCGGCGATGTGCCGCGCCGCGCCGGTCGGCGACGCGCCGTACAGGATCGTGCCGGGCCGCACCCAGTCGCGGTGCGCGCGCGGATGCCACAGCACGGCCGCCGAATTCGATGCCGAGCGCTCGCCCGGAATCCCGGCCGTGGCCGCATCGAACTGTTCGAGCTGCCAGTCGACTTCGCCTTCGTCGGCGTTCGCGAAATGCATCATCAGCGTGATCTTGCCGATCGACGGCGCGGCCGCCGCGCGTTCCCACGCGGCGCGGAATGCGTGCGGCCGGTAGCCGAGCCGGTTCATCCCCGAGTTCATCTTCAGCTGGATGTCGAGCGGCTGCTGCGGCTTCGCGGCGATCAGCAGGTCGAGCTGTTCGTCGCAGTGCACGGCCACCGTCAGCCGGTGGCGATCGGCCAGTTCGACGTCCGCCGACTCGAAGATCCCTTCGAGCAGCAGTACGGGCTTGTCCCAGCCAAGCTCGCGCACGCGCACGGCTTCGTCGAGATCGAGCAGCGCGATGCCGTCGGCGGCCGCGAGGCCCGGGTAGATCCGTTCGATTCCGTGACCGTATGCGTTGGCCTTGATCACGGCCCACACGCGCGATTGCGCGGCGGTGCGGCGGATGAAGTCGAGGTTGTGGCGGACGGCGTCCGGACGGACATGGGCGACGATGGGACGGGGCATGGGCAGGCTCGGGTCGAAAAGTCGTTCGGCGCGCGCGGCGGCGCGGCGCGGGTCGGCAGACTGGCGCAGCAACGCGCCGAGCCAGTGTTGAGCGCTATCTTATTGGTGTTCGACCAGTTTTAATTAACGTATTTATCGGTGATTTGGTGGAATTTTGGGTGCCGGATCCGTGGCGCGATGGCCGTCAGCAGCTCGCACGGCCGAGTCTCTCGTCTAGAAAACCGGTGCCCGAACAGCGCAGGCCAATGCTAAGCTCTGCGCGACCCTGTCATTGATCAATGTAATCATAAAGGAGGAGACCTGGATGACCACGTCCCAGCTGTGCCTGTTCATCGTCGCGCTGTTGCCGTTCCCGCTGACGTTCCTGGCCAAGGCCCGCAAGGGTTACGACAACCACACGCCGCGCGAGTACCTGGCGAAGCTCGAAGGGTGGCGCGCGCGGGCGCAGGCCGCGCACCAGAATGCGTGGGAAGCGCTCGCACTGTTCACCGCCGCGCTGGTGGTCGCGTGGCACAACGGCGCGAATGCGCACCATGTCGACCAGATCGCGATGGGGTTCGTCGCGATCCGCGTCGTCTACACGCTGATGTACCTGCTGAACTGGGCGTCGCTGCGCTCGCTCGTGTGGTTCGGCGGGATGGTGTGCGTCGTCGCGTTGTTCTTCGCGGCGCCGTGACGACGGCGTGAAGGGGGAGGCTGGCGGGGCTTCGCGCGCCGCGCGCTCCGCGCCTCCTTTTCCTCCGATTTATCCCGTCCGTTCGGCGCGGGTTTCTCTCCATGCATTTATCCGGTGAGCATGTTTTTGTTGTCGTAGTATCCGCATTGACAACACATGTTGCGTTAATGTCTAATTCAACATCGCATGTTGCGATGAGGCTCGAGGTCGTCGTTCTCCGGCCAGCCGGCCGCTTACATCGCTCGATCATGCAGAGAACAAGGCATTCCTGAAACACGTGTCCTGAACGAAACCGAACCACGCGACATGCCGCTTTCCCTTTCCCCCGTCATCGCGGGCACGCCGTTCGAGATCGGCGTGCGCCTCGGCGAGCTTGCTCGCCCCGTGTTCGATACGTACATGCAGCAGAGCAGCGCATGGCAGGCCGTGCGCCGCTGGCGCGGCCATCCGTTCGTCGCCGCGCTGCGGCAGGCCGCGCTGGCCGCGTACCCCGATCTCGTCGCGGAACTGGACGGGATCGCGGCGGGCGTCGGCTGGCCGGCCGAGGACATCTTCTTGTGGAATTGCCGCGGCGAGCTGATCCACAACGCGCCCGACGGCTGCACGACGCTCGCCGCGCGCGATGCGCACGGCACGCGCTGGATCGCGCACAACGAGGACGGCGATCCGTACCTGCGCGAGCGCTGCTTGCTCGTCGACGTGCAGCCGCAAGGCAAGCCGGGCTTCATCAGCTTCTATTACCCGGGCTCGCTGCCCGGGCATACGTTCGCCGCGAATCGCGCGGGCATCGCGCAGGCGATCAACAACCTGCGGATCCTTACGCCGGCGGCCGGCGTGCCGCGGATGATCCTCGCGCGCGCGGTGCTCGACGCGACGTCGCTCGATGCGGCCGCCGACGTGCTGCGCACGCATGCGCGCGCGAGCGGCTTTCACCACACGCTCGGCGCGACCGGCGATGTGCGGCTCCTGAGCATCGAGGCGAGCGTCGCGCGGTGCTCGGTGGTCGACGTCGCGCGGCTTGCTGGCCATGCCAACCATCTCGTACATCCCGGCTGCGAAGCTGAGGCGCAGATCGTCACGCAATCGTCCGGCGATCGCCAGCACCGCGTCGATGCGCTGACACAGGGCATCGACACGATCGACGAAGCCGCGCTGCTGCGCGTGCTCGGCGATCGCGCACCGGAAGGGCTGCCGATCTATCGCGACGATCCGGCCGATCCCGACGACGAGAACACGCTGGCGACCGCGGTGTTCGCCATTCGCGACGCAGCGATCGACGTCACCATCCATCAACACGGCACGCAGCGCTTCGCGACGCGCATCGTGCCGTCCGCGCACGCGCGTAGCGCGTCCTGATCCATGAGGCAACGCATGACGACCGTTTTTCATCGCGCTCCACGCGCCACCTTGCCCGTCGCCGTCGCAGGCGACGGCATCGAGATCATCGATTCGACCGGCAAACGCTACATCGACGCGTGCGGCGGCGCGGCCGTTTCGTGTCTCGGCCACAGCAACCAGCGCGTGATCGACGCGATCAAGCGGCAGGTGCAGCAGCTGCCGTACGCGCATACGTCGTTCTTCACGACCGACGTGGCCGAGGAACTGGCTGACCGGCTCGTCGAGGCAGCGCCGGCCGGCCTCGAACACGTGTATTTCGTGTCGGGCGGGTCCGAGGCGATCGAAGCCGCGTTGAAGCTCGCGCGCCAGTATTTCGTCGAGAAGGGCGAGCTGCAGCGCCGTCACTTCATCGCACGCCGCCAGAGCTATCACGGCAACACGCTCGGCGCGCTCGCGATCGGCGGCAACGCATGGCGGCGCGAGCCGTTCCTGCCGATGCTGATCGAAGCGCACCACGTGAGCCCCTGCTATGCGTATCGCGACCAGCATGCGGGAGAAACCGACGAAGCGTATGCGCAGCGCCTGGCCGACGAGCTCGAGCAGAAGATCGTCGAACTCGGCGCGGAAAACGTCGCGGCGTTCGTCGCGGAAACGGTGGTCGGCGCGACGGCCGGCGCGGTGCCGCCGGTGCGTACTTACCTGAAGAAGATTCGCACGGTGTGCGACAAGTACGGTGTGCTGCTGATCCTCGATGAAATCATGTCGGGAATGGGGCGCACCGGTTATCTGTTCGCATGCGACGAGGACGAAGTCGCGCCCGATCTGCTGACGATCGCGAAAGGGCTCGGCGCGGGTTACCAGCCGATCGGCGCGACGCTGGTGAGCGACCGCATCTACCGGACGATCGTCGACGGCTCGGGCTTCTTCCAGCACGGCCATACGTATCTCGGCCACGCGACCGCCTGCGCGGCCGCGCTCGAGGTGCAGCGCGTGATCGCCGAAGAGAAGCTGCTCGATAACGTGAAGGCGCGCGGCGAGCAACTGCGTGCGTCGCTGCGCGCGCACTACGGTGCGCATCCGCATGTCGGCGACGTGCGCGGCCGCGGGCTGTTCGTCGGCGTCGAGCTCGTCCGCGATCGCGACAGCAAGGCGACGTTCGATCCCGCGTTGAAGCTGCATGCGGCGGTCAAGCGCGAGGCGATGCAGCGCGGCCTGATGGTGTATCCGATGGGCGGCACGGTCGACGGCGTGAACGGCGATCACATCCTCGTCGCTCCGCCGTTCGTCTGCACTGCGCAGCAGATCGACACGATCGTCGAGCGGCTGTCCGGCGCGATCGATGCGGCGCTCGCATCGGCCGGCGCGTGAACCACGACCTCACCGAGTCCCGACCATGACAGACAGACTGCCTCCCTTCGATCCCGCATCGGCCACCGACGAACAGAACGCCGTGCTGGCCGACATCCTCAGCGGCCCGCGCGGCAACCTGAACGGGCCGTTCCTCGGCTGGATCGCGAGCCCCGAGCTCGCCCAGCACGCGCAGCGGCTCGGCGCGTTCTGCCGCTATCGCACGGGCCTGTCGCTGCGCCTCTCGGAGCTCGCGATTCTCGTGACCGCCGCGCGCTGGCGCTCGCAGGCCGAGTGGCACATCCACCATCCGATCGCGCTCGACGCCGGCGTGCCGGCCGCGACGGCCGACGCGATCCGGCGCGGTGTCACGCCGGCGTTCGAATCGGACGACGATGCGCTGATCCATGCATTCGCGACCGAGCTGTACGACACGCAACGCGTGAGCGATGCGACGTTCGCGCGCGCGCAGGCGCGTTTCGGTCACGAGACCGTCGTCAACCTCGTCGCGCTGCTCGGCTATTACGCGCTCGTCGCGATGACGCTCAACACGTTCGGTATGCGCGCAGACGGACAAACTGATTTGCCGTTTCCGGAATAATCGCTGCATGCGCGTGCGTCGGCAGATGCCGCGCGCGCCTTTCGATTGCGCCGAAAAGCCCGTCAGCACGGGCTTTTCGGCGTTTTGGCGTGACGCGATCGACATCCTCGCCGCGTCTTGCCGACGCACATCGCAGCGCCTGCGCGTCAGCGCACGAAATTTTTCCCGTACCTAGAATTTCTGCAAAGAGCTTACGGGGAGATGATCGATGCGGTGGGTCCTGTTGATCGTGTTCATTGCGTGTGTGGTTCATACGCACCGGCGCGGCAAGGTTCGGCACAGGTTGTTCAGGCAACTATCCGATCACTCGACCTTCACCGCGCCGCTGAACTGCTTTTCATACGCGTTCTCTTCGGTGCCGACCACACCGTTTCTCGACCCGCGGCACTTTCCGGAACTCACGGTGCTGCAGCGCGAATGGCGGACCTTTCGCGAGGAAGCACTCGCGTTGCGCGATGCCAGCCGGATCAAGGCGTCGGGCGAGTACAACGACATCGGCTTCAATTCGTTCTTTCGCAACGGCTGGAAGCGCTTCTACCTGAAGTGGTACGACGCGCCGCATCCGTCCGCACAGGCGTTGTGTCCGCGGACGGTCGAGATCCTGTCGCGGGTTCCGTCGATCAAGGCCGCGATGTTCGCGCAGCTGCCGCCGGGCGGCAAGCTCGGGCTGCATCGCGATCCGTATGCGGGCTCGCTACGCTACCACCTCGGGCTCGACACGCCGAATGACGACGCGTGCCGGATCGTCGTCGATGGCGAGTCGTATGCATGGCGCGACGGCGAGGCCGTGATGTTCGACGAAACCTATCTGCACTGGGCCGAGAATCGCACCGCGCACGATCGCGTGATCCTGTTCTGCGACATCGACCGGCCGATGAAATATCGCTGGGCGCAGCGCGTCAACGATGCGTTCGGGCAACTGCTGATGCGCGCGGCCGCGTCGCCGAACGAAACGGGCGACCGCACCGGCGGCCTCAATCATGCATTCAAGTACCTGTATGCGATTCGTCGCGCCGGCAAGCGGCTGAAGGCGTGGAATCGCACCGTGTACTACGTCGTCAAGTGGGCGCTGTTCGGCGGGATCGCGGTCGCGATCTTCTGCCTCTGATGGGGCGCGAGCGGGCGGGTGTCGAACCGTCTGACGATAGGGCGGCGCAGCGTCGGTCGGGCCCCGCCGGCGTTGCGCCGGCATCAATGCAACCAAATGTATTCGTGCGAGATTTGGCGCAAACCCGCGCGTATGATGGCTCGTTCACGTCGATAAGATCGGTGAGCAAGCATGAGAAGGACCCAAAAGACTTTGATGATTGTCGGCGGACTGCTGGTTGCCGCGGCAGGCAGCGGCTACGTGATGCTCCTGCGCGACGACCACCGCGCGATCGCGGAGGCCGGCATCGGCGATTCCGCAGCGCCTGCCGCCGCCGTGACCGCGGCGAACGACGAACATACCGCACAAGGCACGATCGCGCCGCCGGCGGCGGTCGCGATCCCGTCCACGCACGTCGACGAGGCCGTGCCGCAACGAGCGGCCGTGCCGCCGCCGGCCGCGGCTCCCGCGCATGCGAACGCGGCGCCGCCATCTGCCCCCGTCGCGCCGGTGATTGCCGCGCAGGCACCCCCCGCGAAACCGAGTGCGCCGCCGCCGACCGTTCACGTCGTGACGGTCGAGCCGGAGGATTCGACCCCGGCGAAGGCGAAGCCCGCGCCAGCGATTCAAGCGCCGGTACAAGCGGCACGATCGGCGCAGCCCGCGCAAGCGGCGCAACCCGTGCAATCGACACCGCCGGTCCAGGCGGTGCAGGCGAGCCGCCCGAGTCAGCCGGCCTATCAGCCGGCGCAACGCGCGGAGCGCAAGCGCGACGGGCTCGAACGGCACGCGGCAGCACCGTCCGTCACGAAATCCGAAACGCCTGAAACCGCTGCGCTCGTGCATGAATCGGCGAAGCTCGATCCGTCGTTGCCGCCGCCGCAATATGTGGCGACCCCGAGCGCCGATCGAGCGCATCCGTCGGCGGGTGGGAATGCGGTTGCCGCCGCGATGACCGAGCAGCTGGTCAGGCAGTCGAGCAGCTTCAAGGCGCCCGCATCGGCCAGTGCCGGTCCCGCCGCTGCCCAGTGAGAACGGTGCCGGCGCGCTCGCACCGCGCCGTACGACGCCGGATGAAAAAGGACCCCGCACGCCGACCAGGGCATGCGGGGCCAAGAGAGACGAATCGGTGCGGTGCGTCGCGCGTTACGCGGCGATCGCTTCTTCGGCCTGCGGCGCGTCGGCCGTAGCCGGCGTCACGTCCTGCCGGATCAGGTGGTCGAACGCGCCGAGCGATGCCTTCGCGCCTTCACCGACCGCGATCACGATCTGCTTGAACGGCACCGTCGTCACGTCGCCGGCCGCGAACACGCCGGGCACCGACGTCGCGCCGCGTGCATCGACGACGATCTCGCCGTGCTTCGACAGCTCGATCGTGCCCTTCAGCCATTCGGTGTTCGGCACGAGGCCGATCTGCACGAACACGCCTTCGAGATCGACGCGCTTCGCTTCACCCGAACGCAAATCCTTGTAGACGAGCCCGTTCAGCTTGCTGCCGTCGCCGGTCAGCTCGGTCGTCTGCGCCTGCGTGACGATCGTCACGTTCGGCAAGCTGCGCAGCTTGCGCTGCAGCACCTCGTCCGCGCGCAGTTGCGCGCCGTATTCAATCAGCGTGACTTCCTTCACGATGCCGGCCAGGTCGATCGCGGCCTCGACGCCCGAGTTGCCGCCGCCGACCACCGCGACGCGCTTGCCCTTGAACAGCGGGCCGTCGCAGTGCGGGCAGTACGCGACACCGCGGTTGCGGTATTCGTGCTCGCCCGGCACGTTGATTTCGCGCCAGCGCGCGCCGGTGGCCAGGATGATCGTCTTCGCCTTCAGCACCGCGCCGTTCGCGAGGCGGATCTGGTGCACGTCGCCCGGAATCAGCGCGTCGGCGCGTTGCACGTCCATGATGTCGACGTCGTACTGCTTCACGTGCTGCTCGAGCGCGGTGGCGAACTTCGGCCCTTCGGTTTCCTGCACCGACACGAAGTTCTCGATCGCCATCGTGTCGAGCACCTGGCCGCCGAAACGCTCGGCGACGACACCCGTCGCGATGCCCTTGCGCGCCGAGTAGATCGCGGCGGCCGCACCGGCCGGGCCGCCGCCCACGATCAGCGTGTCGAATACCGGCTTGTTCTCGAGCGACTTCGCGGCGCGGGCGCTGGCGCCCGTGTCGAGCTTCGCGAGGATCTCCTTCACGCTGCTGCGGCCCTGGCCGAACGATTCGCCGTTCAGGAACATCGTCGGCACGGCCATGATCTGGCGCGCTTCGACTTCGTTCTGGAACAGCGCGCCGTCGATCGCGACGTGGCGAATGCGCGGGTTGATCAGCGACATCACGTTCAGCGCCTGCACGACTTCCGGGCAGTTCTGGCACGACAGCGAGAAATACGTTTCGAACGCGTAGTCGCCGTCGAGCGCGCGGATCTGTTCGATCACGTCGTCGTCGAGCTTGATCGGATGGCCGCCCGTCTGCAGCAGCGCGAGCACGAGCGACGTGAATTCATGGCCCATCGGGATGCCGGCGAAGCGGATGCCCGCCGGCTTGCCGGGTTCGCCGATCGAGAACGACGGCTTGCGCTCGGCGTCGTCGCGGCGTTCGGTCACGGTCACGCGCGACGTCAGCGAACCAATCTCGTTGAGCAGCGCAAGCAGTTCCTGCGACTTCGCGCTGTCGTCGAGCGACGCGACGAGTTCGATCGGGCGCGTGATCTTTTCGAGGTACGCTTTCAGTTGATTCTTGAGATTGGCGTCGAGCATGGCGTTTCGGATTCCGTATTGATATTTCTGGTCGGGCACGTCGTGCCGGAGGAGGGTGCGGGCCGCACGAGGCGGCCTGCGGCGCGTCGCTCGCGCGCCTCGGGCGAGGCGCGCGCAGCGAGCGTCAGATCTTGCCGATCAGGTCGAGCGACGGGGTCAGCGTTTCCGCACCCGGCGTCCACTTGGCCGGGCACACTTCACCCGGGTGCGCTGCGATGTATTGCGCAGCCTGCACCTTGCGCAGCAGTTCGCCTGCGTCGCGGCCGATACCGTTGTCGTGGATTTCGCACAGCTTGATCTCGCCTTCCGGGTTGATCACGAACGTGCCGCGCAGCGCCATCCCTTCTTCCTCGATCAGCACGTCGAAGTTGCGCGACAGCGTGAGCGTCGGGTCGCCGATCATCGGGTACTTGATCTTGCCGATCGTGTCCGACGTGTCGTGCCATGCCTTGTGCGTGAAGTGCGTATCGGTCGACACGCCGTAGATTTCGACACCCAGCTTCTGGAATTCCGCGTAGCGGTCGGCGAGGTCGCCCAGCTCGGTCGGGCAGACGAACGTGAAGTCGGCCGGGTAGAACACGACGACGGACCACTTGCCCTTGAAGTTCTCTTCGGTCACGGGCACGAATTCGCCGTTGTGGTATGCGGTTGCCTTGAACGGCTTGATTTGGGTGTTGATGATCGGCATCTTGCGAGTTCCTTTGGGGTGGTGTTGATGAAGTGTTCCCAGTATCCGGGTTGACCCCGAGTTTGTGAAATTGCTTGTTTCAATCCACGGCATCGGGAATTCCTATCTGCTTCCGGCCCCCGTTGCGGCGGGCCGTCCGGACGGCCCGTGACATCCGGGCCGGGCCTTCCGGCGGATTTCGGCCGGGCGGCGCTTCTGACACATTGGGCGGGCGGGAGCGTGCGGCGCCGAACCACGGCCACGCGCTTCGCGCCAGGGCCCGGCACCCGTTCGGCACGAACGGCTGCGCGGTCGTTCGACACTCTTCGTCAACCTGCGCCATGAACCTCTTTTCCGGACGCGCCGTGCGCGCGCTGCTTGCGTGGTGCCGCGACATCTTCCTCGTGCGCCGATGCCTGCGTCGGCACTTGCGCGGTGCGGCCTGCGCATTCATCGCCGTGTCGTGCGCCGCATCGGCGCTGGCCCTCGACGCATCCGCGCCGGCCGCGCCGGCCCCGACGGCCACGCCCGCCACCACGGCCACCGGCCTCGTGCCGATGCCCGACGGCCGGCTGCTTGCGCCCGAGTTCGCCCGCATCGTCACGCGCGGCACGCTTGTGGTCGCGGTGCTCGGCGTCGATCAGCCGCCGTTCTTCTGGTCGCGCAACGGCGCGTTGGCGGGCGTCGACATCGACCTCGCCGACGAGCTGGCGAAAAAGCTCGGCGTGTCCGTGCAGTTCGACCGCGAGGCGCGCACCTTCGACGACGTCGTTCATCTGCTCGCGATCGGGCAGGCCGACGTCGCGATCAGCAAGCTGTCGCGTACGTTGCCGCGGGCGCAGGTGGTCAGCTTCAGCACGCCGTACATCAGCCTGCGGCGCGCGCTGCTGATCAACCGCGTCAGCTTCGCGGAACTCGCGAAAGGGCGGCCGCTGCCGGAAGTCGTGCGCGACTACCGCGGCACGATCGGCGTCGTCGCGCGGTCGGCGTACGCCGAATACGTGCGCAACGACTTCCCGGCCGCGCAGGTGCGCACCTATCCGAGCTGGCCGGCGACGCTCGACGCGCTGAACGCCGGGGCGGTAACGGCCGTGTATCGCGACGAGCTCGCGATCAAGCTCGTGATGCAGGACGACCCGAGCGCGCCGATCCGGCTGCGCGTCGCGACCTTCGACGACCTGACCGACGCGCTCGCCGTCGGCGTGCCGGTGTCCGCGCCGACGCTGCTCGCGTTCGTCAACCAGTTCCTGGCCGAGCGCAACAAGCGGCTCGACGTGAAATCCCTGCTCGATGCGATGGGCCACTGAAATGAACATGAACGAGACCCGCAGGATCAAGCCACGCATCGAGCGGCTGCATGCGTTCGCGATCCATCCGTTGACGGTATTCGGCAGCCTCGCGCTCGGGATCGTGGCGGGGATGCTGTGGCCGGCCGCCGCGCCGCAGTTCGACTACGTGGGCGAGGTGTACGTCGGCCTGCTCAAGATGACGGCGCTGCCGTTCATGACGGCCGCCGTGATCTTCAGCCTGCAGCGGCTGCTGCGCGAGGGCAGCGCATCGGATCTCGTGATGCGCGTGATCGCGATCTTCGGCTGCGTGTCGGTGTTCGTGGTGGTGGTCGGCGCGGTCGTGCTGGTCGCGATGCGCCCGGGCGAGCATCTGTCGAATGCGACGCTGAAGGCGTTCGGCGCGCTGGTCGGCAGCGACGGCGCGGCGAGCGACACCGTGATGACGCTGTACGGCACCGATCCCGCGGAGCAGTCGTCGGGTCTCGCCGACATGCTGATCGCGCTGGTGCCGGGCAACTTCTTCGCGGCGCTCGCGAGCGGCGACACGCTGAAGGCGCTGGTGTTCTCGCTGTTCTTCGGCTTCGCGTCGGGGCGCGTGCCGGCGAGCATCTCGGCGGCGCTGAGCCAGACGCTGGAGACCGTGTATTTCACGTGCCAGAGGATCATGCACTGGCTCGCGTATCCGACGCCGATCGTGCTGTTCTGCGGCGGCGCCGCGCAGATCGGCACGTCCGGGTTCGGGCCGCTCGAGGCGATGTTCCGCTTCGTCATGGCGTTCGTGGTCGTCTCCCTCGTGCTGATGGCGGCGGCGATCGCCGTGATCTGGAAGCGCTCGGGCGCGACGCTGGCCGAGACGCTGGCCGGCTTGCGCACGCCGTTCGCGATGGCGCTCGCCACGCGCAGCAGCGTGGCCTGCATGCCGAGCATGATCGAGTGCCTGGCCGACGGCTTCGGCTTTGCCCGCGCGCGCGTCGAACTGGTCGTGCCGCTCGCCGTGTCACTGCTGCGCGTCGGGCCGATGGTCTATTACGCGAGCGCGACGCTGTTCGTCGCGCAACTCTACGAACGCTCGCTCGGCCCCGGCGAGCTGTGCGTCGTGCTGGTCGCGTCGGTGCTGGCCGGATTCGCGTCGACGGGCACGTCGGGGGTCGTGACGGTGTCGCTCGCCGGCATGGTCTGCGCGGCGCTGCACCTGCCGTTCGAGGCCGCGTTCGTGCTGTTCGTGGCGGTCGATCCGTTCTGCGAGATATTGCGCACGCTGTTGCTGGTGATCGGCAACTCGGCCGTCGTATCCGCGATCTGTGCGCGGCCGCCGCGCGCGTGAAGGAGACATCATGGCGCTTGTCGGGGTATTGGGCGGAATGGGGCCGCTGGCCACGGTCGACTTCATGCATCGCGTGATTCGCTTGACGCGCGCGCGCTGCGACCAGGAGCACCTGCCGATGATCGTCGCGAACCTGACGCAGACGCCCGATCGCTCGCGCGCGATCATCGACGGCGGGACCGATCCGCTGCCGGCGCTGCTCGACGGCGTCGCGCTGCTGAACCGCTGCGGTGTCGACGTGATCGCGATCCCGTGCAATTCGGCGCATCACTGGTATGCGCCGCTGCGCGAGCGCAGCGAGGCGCCGGTCCTGCATATCGTCGATGCCTCGGTGGCCGCTGTGCCGGCCGGCGTGCGGCGTGTCGCGGTGCTCGCCACGGGCGGCACGCTGGTATCGGGCTTCTACCAGGCGGCGCTGCGTGCGCGCGGCTTCGAGCCGGTGATGCCGGCCGTGGCCGCGCAGCGCGATATCGCCGCGTGCATCGCGGCCGTCAAGGCGGGGAAGCTCGATGCGTCGGTGCGATGCCTGTCGCGCGCGCTCGCGACGCTGGCGCGGCGGGACGTGGGCGTCGCGGTGATGGGCTGCACGGAAATTCCGATCGCCGCGCGTGCGTTGCGCGATGCGCCGTTCGCGTTGATCGACAGCACGCAGGAGCTGGCGCGGGCGACGGTCACTTATGCGGCGGAGCGCGGCTGGGGGCGGGCAGTGTGACGCGCGGCTCTCAGGCATGCTTGACGGACGCCGCTCGCGCGGGCCACGCGTGCGGCGATGCTCGGCCGGCCGGCGGCGGACCGGCCGCTCAGGCGGCGATCTTCCTCAGCCAGTCGGCAAGCCGTCTCGCGCCGTCCGGCATGTCCGCATCCTCGCGCGTGCACAGGTAGTAGTCGCGCCCGTCGTCGAGCGCGTGGTCGAACAACTGCACGAGTTCGCCGCTCGCCAGTTCGCGCTCGACCAGCGGCGCACGCAGCAGCGCCGCGCCGAGATCCGCGCGCGCCGCGCTCAGCGTCAGTTGCCCGTCCTCGAACATCGGCCCGACCGCATGCGACACGTGCCGCACGCCGGCACCCTGCAGCCAGTTGACCCAGGTGCTGCGATCCTCGTCGTGCACGAGCGGCGCCCGCGCGAGATCGGCCGGCGTGCGGAACGGCCCGTGACGCTTCAGGAACGACGGGCTGCACATCGGCACCATCGCGCCCGGCAGCAGCCGTTCGCAGCGGTAGCCGGGCCAGTCGCCGGTGCCGAAGCGGATCGACAGATCCGACGCGTCGCTTCGATAGTTGCGGTGATGGGCATACAGCACGGTCACGTCGACGTCGGTGTTGTCGGCGAGGAACGCGTGCAGCCGCGGAATGAACCAGCCGATGCCGAGCAGCGGAATCAGGCTGATCGTGATCTGCCGCAGCGACGAGCGGTCGCGCACGAAGCGCGTCGCGCTGCGCAGCACCGAGAACGCGGCGCTGATCGAGCGGTAATAGTCGCGCCCTTCATCAGTGAGCGCGAGCAGCCTGCCTTCGCGCACGGTCAGCGGCGTCTGGATGAACGCTTCGAGCAGTTGCAGCTGGTGGCTGACCGCGGACGGCGTGATGTCGAGCTCGTGCGCGGCCGCGGTGACCGACCCGAGACGCGCGAATGCCTCGAACGCGCGGACGGCGCGCAGCGGCGGATCGTGCGGCAATTGTTCGATATTTTTCATGTATCGAATTTTATCGAAAAATAAGGGTAAGCGACAATCTGAAAATACGCTGTATTTACAGGTGTTTACGCTATTGTGTCGGGAATGGCATAAGCATCCAACAATTGAGTATTTGGGGTGCGGGTGTCGAATCTTTAATATTTTTCATGTTTTGAGCCGAATCACTGATCCCCGCACATGAAAATCGCCTTTCTTCCCGCCCGTCTCGCCTTCTCCGCGGCCGCGCTGATCGCGGCCGTTCCCGCCTTCGCGCAATCCGCGCCGCAGACGATCCTGATTGGTCTCGCCGCGCCGCTCACCGGCCCGTCCGCGCGAATCGGCAAGGACCTCCAGAACGGCGCGCAACTCGCGATCGACGACGCGAACGCGAAGCATCCGAGCATCGGCGGCAAGCCGGTCGTCTACAAGCTCGTCGCGGCCGACGACCAATCCGACCCGCGCACGGCCGTCGCGGTCGCGCAGCAGCTGGTCGACCAGCACGTGATCGGCGTCGTCGGTCACTGGAATACGGGCTGCAGCGTGCCGGCGTCGCGCGTCTATCGCGATGCGGGCATTGCGCAGATCGCGCCGGCATCCACCGGCCACCAGTACACGCAGCAGGGCTACGCAACCGCCTTCCGCATCATGGGTCACGACGATGCCGGCGGCAACTTCACCGGCGCCTATGCGGTGAAGACACTGAAGGCGAAGCGAATCGCGGTGATCGACGATCGCACGTCGTTCGGCGCGGGGCTCGCCGACCAGTTCATCAAGGGCGTGCAGGCGAACGGCGGCACGATCGTCGATCGCCAGTACGTGAACGACAAGACGACCGACTTCAGCGGCGTGCTGACCGCGATCAAGGGCAAGCGCGCGGATCTCGTGTTCTTCGGCGGGCTCGACGCGCAGGCCGCGCCGATCGCGCGCCGGATGCGCCAGCTCGGCGTGAACGCGCCGCTGCTCGGCGCCGGCGGTTTCGTGAGCCAGACCTTCCTGTCGCTCGCGGGCAAGGACGGTGAAGGCGTGACGGCGCTGGAGCCGGGCCTGCCGCTCGACCGGATGCCGGGCGGCAAGGCGTTCGACGCGCAATATCGCGCACGCTGGCATGCACCGATCGAGCTGCACGCGCCGTTCGCGTACGACGCGGCCGCCACGCTGATCGCGGCCGTCCAGAAGGCCGGCACGACGCAGCCTGCGAAGGTGGTCGCGGCCGTGCGCGCGATCGACCGGTCCGGCGTGACCGGCCAGGTCGCGTTCGATCAGCAAGGCAACCTGAAGGACCCGGCGTTCACGATCTACCAGGTACGCGGCGGCAAGTGGACCGTCGTCGACGTGCTCGGCGGCGCGCGCCCCGCAACGAAATAACGACGGAGACGTTTCCCATGACCGATACGACCCATACCTTCGCGCCGGCACCCGAGGACACGCGCCTCGGCATCCTCGCGCGGCGCCGCATCGAAGCGGAAATCATCAAGCCGATCTACGAGATCATGAAGCGCGAATTCGGCACCGAGCGCGCGCAGGCCGTGATCGCGGAAGCCGTGCGCGGCGCGGCCGTCGACGCGGGCCGCACGTTCGCCGCGCAGGAGCCCGACGGCACGAGCGTGCAGTCGTTCATCGCGCTGCAGGTGCTGTGGGAGAAGGACAACGCGCTCGACGTCGAGGTGCGCCGCGCGGACGACGCGCACTACGACTACGACGTGCATCGCTGCAGCTATGCGGAGATGTATCACGCGATGGGGCTCGGCGAGATCGGCCACCTGCTGAGCTGCGCGCGCGACAGCTACTTCATCGAGGGTTACGACCCGCGCATCGCGCTCACGCGCACGAGCACGATCATGCAGGGCGGCAAGCGCTGCGATTTCCGCTATGCGCTGCAGGCCGCGCCGCGCGACGACGCAGCGGAGGCCGGCAATGCATGACGACCTCACACACGCACCGCGTGTCGACGGCGCGCGGCTGTGGGCATCGCTCGAACGGATGGCGCAGATCGGCGCGACGCCGAAGGGCGGTGTCTGCCGTCTCGCGCTGACCGATCTCGACCGCGAGTCGCGCGACCTGTTCGTGCAGTGGGCACGCGACGCCGGCTGCACGGTGCGGGTGGATCGGATGGGCAACGTGTTCGCGCGCCGCGCGGGCCGCGATCCCGGCGCCGCGCCGGTGATGACGGGCTCGCACGCCGATTCGCAGCCGACCGGCGGCCGCTACGACGGCATCTACGGCGTGCTCGGCGGCCTCGAGGTCGTGCGCGCGCTGAACGATGCGGACATCGAGACCGAGCGCCCGATCGACGTCGTGATCTGGACCAACGAGGAAGGCTCGCGCTTCGCGCCGGCGATGATCTCGGCCGGTGTGTTCTCGGGCGTCTATCCGCTCGAATACGGGCTGTCGCGCGCGGACGGCGCCGGCAAGACGATCGGCGAGGAACTCGCGCGGATCGGCTATGCGGGCGCCGAGCCCGTCGGCGGCTATCCGGTGCATGCCGCCTACGAACTGCATATCGAGCAGGGCGCGATTCTCGAGCGCGCGGGCAAGACGATCGGCGTCGTGACGGCCGGGCAGGGGCAGCGCTGGTACGAGGTGACGCTGACGGGCGTCGACGCGCACGCGGGCACGACGCCGATGGAATTCCGGCGCGACACGCTGGTGGGCGCCGCGCGGATGATCGAATTCGTCGATGCGCTCGGCCGGCGCCATGCGCCGCACGCGCGCGCGACGGTCGGGATGATCGAGGCGCGGCCGAATTCGCGCAACACGGTGCCGGGCAATTGCTTCTTCACGGTCGAATTCCGCCATCCCGACGATGCGGTGCTCGACGAACTCGATGCGGCGCTGCGTGCGGAACTGGCGCGCGTGGCGGCCGACGCCGGGCTCGGCGCGCGGATCGAGCAGATCTTCACGTATCCGCCGGTGCCGTTCGCGCCGCGCTGCATCGACGCGGTGCGCGACGCGGCGCAGGCGCTCGGGCTGTCGCACATGGACATTGTGTCCGGCGCGGGCCACGACGCGTGCTATGTCGCGCGCGTCGCGCCGACCGGCATGATCTTCGTGCCGTGCGTCGACGGGCTGAGCCACAACGAGGCCGAGGCGATCACGCCGGAATGGTCGACGGCGGGGGCGGACGTGCTGCTGCGCGCGGTGCTGCACAGCGCGCAGGAAGCGGGCGCTTGACCGGCGCGGCTTACTTGCCGGCCTTGCGCCGCGCCATGTACGCGAGGTAGGCGACGATCTGGTCGAGTTCCCGGTCGCTCAGTTGCTCGGGCGGGAACGCCGGCATTACGCGGCCCGGCCAGTCGCGCACCGATGCCGGATTGCGGATGTAGCGGCGCAGCGCGGCCGGCTGGAAGTAGTCGACCGGATTCATCGGCGCGTTCAGGTCGGGGCCGGCCTGGCTGCTGCCCGCGCCGTCGAGGCGGTGGCACGCGAGGCATTGCGTGACGAACAGCCGCTGGCCCACGCGGGCCGGATCGTTCGCCGGCAGCGCGGGAGCGACGGCGAGCGACGGCCAGCGCGCGAGCGGCGACGATTCGACCGTGATGCGCACGATCTGATACGGCCACTGCTCGCCGCGCACCGACGACGCGTCCGGCCCGAGCCATACGAGATAGAACGGCCCCGCGCTGACCTGCTTGCCCGGCAGCTTCGGCCACGGGTGCGCGGGATCCTCGATCGCGAGCCACGCGACGGCGCCGGCCGGCGCACGGCGGCGCGCGAGATCCAGCGGCAGTTGCGCGGCGAAACCATCGGCCGCGCGCGTTTCGAGCACGCCATCGGCGGCTGGCGGCGTGTCGCCGAGCAGCGCGGCGAACGGCACTGCGCGGAACGTCATCGGCCGGCCATATGCAATGTCGCGCGGCACGTGGATGTCCGTCGCGTCGGTGCGCGCGAGCAGCGCCTGGCGCGTCAGGACGCGCGGCGTGCCGTCGGTGTCGAGTTCGAGCGAGCCCTGGGCGGACGCGCGCGTGGCGATCAGGCACACCATCAACAGCAACAGCGAAAACCACCGGCGCTTCAGCATTCGTACTCCGTGGAGGGGCGTTGCGGCGGCGGCAGAAGGGGCGAGTGCCGCGGCCGATGGAAGGAATCGGGCGACAGTCTAGCGGTTAAGGGCGGCGCTGGCGACTGCGGCGCGGGCGCACGGGGGTCGGGATCGAACCGGCGACGGTAGCTTGTCCGGCTACCCGGCCGCCGGATGCGTGCGCAGGGATCGCGCCGCGCGATTAGGCCTGCGGCGCAAAGGCATCGGTGAATTGCGTCGCTCCGGCCCGATGCGCGTCGTCGTCAATGCGTCGGACATTGCGCGTCGGCCTTCGGCAACGGCGTGTCCCGCGCCGTGTCGAAATCGGCTTCGCGCGTGCCGGACGGTGTCAGCGACACGAAATGCATCGCCCCGCCGCGTGCCGGGAACCCGGCGATGCCGGTCGAGCCCCACGGAATCGGCGAACGCTGTACGCCGCTCACCGATATGCCCGTTGCCGAAAGCGCCAGCGTCAGCAGCCGCCCGTCGCGGGTCGGCACGTACGCATGCGTGCCGTCGACGCCGATCCCGGCCTCCCGCACCGACGCCGGCAGGCAGTCGAGCGTGGCGACGCGACGGCCGTCCGGGTCGATCAGCATCGCGACGCCGCGATTGTCCGCGGTCGTCGTGACGACGACGAAGCGGTCGACCGCCGGCGCGTAGGCCGACGAATACACGTAGTACTGGATCGCGTCGTTCAGCACCCCGAGCTTGTCGAGCTTGGCCGTGACCGGATCGAACATCGCGTATTCGAGCGTCGCGTCCGTGCTGCCTTCGATGTATTTCTGCCAGACCAGCAGCGCGCGGCGCGGCGAGCCCGCGACCATAGGCCACCACTCGCGGCGGTGCGGCGCGACCGCCACATGGTTCAGCACGTGTCCTTCGGCATCGTAGGTTTTCACGTAGACGCCGTTGCCGGTGCCGAGATTGTCGACGCCGCCGCCGTCGATCCAGTCGGCGGAATAGAACACGACGAAGCGTTCGCCCACCGCGGCGACGTGCCCCGAGTGGCCGCCCGCTTCGACGTCGTTCGGGTAGGGCTTGATCGGCTTCAGGTCGCGCCGGTAGATGCCGTATCGCTGGCTGACCGTCTCCGGCGTGTCCCAGCCGTCCTCGAACGTGACGAAGATGTCGCCGCGCGGGTTCTGCGCGATCGATACCGGTTCCTGCGCCTCCGGGCGGCTGATGAACGTATGGACGCGCAGCAGGCCCGGCTTGCCCGGCAGCCATTCGCCGACATACACGTCATGCGGCCAGTTGCCGTTGCGCAGCGCGCCGCGCGGCGCGATGCCCGAGCTGCTGAAGAACACCCAGCGCCGACCGTCGCCGGCGTCGGCCACGCCGATCCCGTGCATGAAGCGCCGCGCGTCGCCGCGTTCCTGCGGCGCCGAAGCTTCCTGCACGGTGACCGTATGCACGACTGGCGCACCGGCGCACGTGTATGACGGCGCGGCGGCAACGCATGCGCCGCACAGAGCGGCCGCGACGCGCCATGCGGCGGCACGCCGGGCCGCGCGTGCGCGCAGGGGGAACGCGTGCGCCACGTCCGGCCGCTCCCTCATTCGACGGTGACCGATTTCGCGAGGTTGCGCGGCTTGTCGACGTCGGCGCCGCGCGCGCAGCCGACGTGATACGCGAGCAGTTGCAACGGAATCACGTTGACGATCGGCGACAGCGCATCGCCCGATTCGCGCACGCGGATCAGGTGCGTGTCGCGGTCGGCATCGATCTCGAGCTGATGACCCGCGAGCACGTACAGCCGTCCGCCGCGGGCGCGCACTTCGGCCATGTTGGACTTCAGCTTCTGGAACAGGCGGTCGTCCGGCGCGATCGTGACGACCGGCATCGCGCTCGTGACGAGCGCGAGCGGGCCATGCTTTAGTTCGCCGGCCGGATAGCCTTCCGCATGGATATACGACACTTCCTTGAGCTTGAGCGCGCCTTCCAGTGCGATCGGATAGTGAATGCCGCGCCCGAGGAACAGCGCGTTCTCGGTGCGCGCGAACTTCGCGGCCCAGCCCATGATCTGCGTTTCCAGCGCGAGTGCGTGGGCGATGCGCTCCGGCAGTTCGTGCAGCTTCTTCAGGTGCATCGCGACCTGCGCGGCGTCGAGCCGGCCGCGCTGCTGCGCGAGCGTCAGCGTCAGCAGGAAGAGCGCGACGAGCTGCGTCGTGAACGCCTTGGTCGACGCGACGCCGAGCTCGATGCCGGCACGCGTCAGGAAGCAGAGCGGCGCGCTGCGCGCGATCGAGCTGGTCGCCACATTGCAGATCGCCATCGACATGTCCTGGCCCATCCCGCGCGCGCGCTCGAGCGCGCCGATCGTGTCGGCGGTCTCGCCGGACTGCGAGATGCCGACGACCAGCGTGCGCGGATCGGGCACGGTATCGCGATAGCGGTATTCGCTCGCGATCTCGACCTGGGCCGGGATGCCCGCGATGCCCTCGAGCCAGTATTTCGCCGTCAGGCCCGCGTAGTAGCTGGTGCCGCAGCCGAGCAGCAGCACGCTGCGGGTCTTCGACAACATCGCTCGCGCGGTTTCGTCGCCGCCGAACAGCGCGGGCGAGATCGCGTCGATGCCGTCGATCGTGCTGGCGATCGCCTTCGGCTGCTCGAAGATCTCCTTCTGCATGAAGTGCTGGTAGGGCCCAAGCGCGGCGTCGTCGTCGCGCGCCTTGACCTCGCACAACGGACGCTTGGCTTCGCACCCGACCGAATCGACGACGTCGATGCGATCCGGCGTGATCAGCGCGACGTCGCCGTCTTCCAGGTAGACGAAGCGGTCGGTCAGGTCGCCGAGCGCCGCGCAGTCGGATGCCAGATAGTTCTGGTCCGCGCCGATGCCGATCACGAGCGGCGAGCCGGCGCGCGCGGCGACGAGCCGCTGCGGTTCGAGCGCGCTCAGCACGGCGATCGCATACGCGCCGTGCAGCCGCTTGACCGCGCGGATGACGGCATCGAACAGGTCGTCGCGATAGACGCTGTGGATCAGGTGCGCGATCACCTCGGTGTCGGTTTCTCCGCGAAACGTATAGCCACGCTGTCGCAGTTCGGCGCGCAGCGCGTCATGGTTTTCGATGATCCCGTTGTGCACGACCGCGATCGTGTCGCCCGACATGATCGGGTGCGCGTTGACTTCCGACGGCGCGCCGTGTGTCGCCCAGCGCGTGTGCGCGATGCAGGTCTGCGCTTCGAGACCGAGCGTCAGCACGCGGTGCTGCAGGTCCGCCACGCGCCGCAGCGTGCGTTCGCTGCGCAGGTGGCCGTCACGCAGCACGGCGATGCCGCATGAATCGTAGCCGCGATACTCGAGCCGGCTCAGTGCATTGACCAGTTGCGGCACTTGATTCTTCAGACCGCTTGCTCCGACGATTCCGCACATGATTCACCTCGTCTACAGGGGAGTTGCCGGCTGGCGCGCGCGACGCGCGGCAGCACGCTATCAGGAGCGGTGTCGCGCCGCGCGGCATGGTCGCGCGCGGCGCGGCACGTCTGCCCCGACCTATTCGCGGTGTTGTGGCCCTGCGTGCGCGACCCATTCGATGCCCGAGATCGAGCCGTTCGCGTCGTGCGACGCGACGAGAATGCGCGTCGTGCGTCGTGCGCCGCGCCGGCGGGCGCCCGCGAGCGCGGTCGGGACCGAGCGTACCTTCACGCTGGCCGAGCGCCGCAGCATCTTCGACACGCGCCACCGGTATGCGAGCGGATGCACGACGCGCCCCGCGATCAGCCACATGACGATGGTGCCGGCGATCAGCGCGATGCTCGTCACGTAGAAGACGATCTGTTCGATCGGCATCTCGGCCTCGTTGAACGGCAGCAGGTAGCGGTAGGTATAGATGCAGATCGATGCCCAGACCCCACCCACCAGCGCGGGCCGCATGAGGCGGAACCACGCGACAAGCACAGGTCCGACGATGCCGCCGCGCTCGGCGATCAGTTCGCGCGGGGCGCGCAGGGAAAGGTCAATAATCGGCGCGTTCTTCATGTTGAATGCCTCGGTCGGGACTGACCCAAACGGCGCGTTTGCCGCGGCCCCGCAATACGACGGCGGGCAGGGCGACGACGGTGGTGACCATGCTGATCAACCAGAACGCGACGGGGTACCAGATAGTGTCAAGGAAGTACATCAGGAGTTTTTCGTCATAACGACGATCGATCATGCTGCCGATAATCAGCTGCAGGATGCAGGTCGCCACCAGCAGCATCCCGTGCCAGTGCGGCACCACGGACACATGCCAGCTCGGCGGAAGCGGGTAGACGACGTTGATCAGCGCGAGCAGCAGGATGAACGACATCGAGTACGCCCACGCGATGCCGATCAGGTACTCGATGAACAGCGGCCACATCATCATCTGCGTCGGCCGCGCGAGCGTGCCCGCGTACTTGATCAGCACCTGGATGCCGCCCTTCGACCAGCGCAGCCGCTGCCGGTAGAGCCCTCTGACCGTCTCTGGCATCAGGATCCAGCTGAGTGCGTGCGGCTCGTACACGACGCGCCAGTCGCGGCACTGCAGCTTCCAGCTGATGTCGATGTCCTCGGTCAGCATGTCCGAGCTCCAGTAGCCGACATCGGCGAGCGCGGTCTTGCGGAACATCGTGATCACGCCCGACACCGTGAAGATGCGGCCGTACACCTGCTGCGTGCGCTTGATCAGCCCCACGATCGACGAGAATTCGCCGACCTGCATGCGCCCGAGCAGCGACGTGCGCGTGCGGATGCGCGGGTTGCCGGTGACCGCGCCGACGCCCGGATCGGTCAGGAAATGCTCGAGCATCCAGCCGATCGCGTCGTGCGCGAGCAGGGCGTCGCCGTCGATGCAAAGCAGGTATTCGGCGTTCGACACCGCGGCCGCGGTCGTGAGCCCGACTGCCTTGCCCTCGTTGCGCGCATGATGGATCACGAGCAGCCGCGGGATCTCGACGGCCAGCTCGTTGAGGATCTCGCCGGTGCGGTCCTGGCTGCCGTCGTTGACCGCGATGATGTCGTAGTTCGGGTAGTCCATCGCGTTCAGGTGCCGGATCACGCTGCGCGCGTTCGCCGCTTCGTTGAAGCACGGCACGACGATCGAGATCTTCGGGATGCCGCTCGACGCGATCGTGCGCGTCGACAGCTCGCGGCCCTCCTCGAGCAGGAAGTAGTGAACGACGCCGCCGATCATCCACAGATACGACATGAAGAACGGATAGTAGAAGACGAAGTCCTGCAGGCGCTGGATGATGCTGTGGGTGTTCATGGCGTCTTGCTTCCCTGCGGATGCTGCATCTGCATCAGCGCGTTGATCGAGTTCGGGTCGAGGCGGGACTTCAGCGACATCACGTCGCGCATCGCTTCGAGTTGCGGCTGGCCGTTCAGGAAGTTGTCGGGGTAGTAGCCGAAATTCACCGCGCCCTTGCTGCGCAGCCGCCGCATCTGCGCAAGCAGCGTGCCCGCCGGCACGTCCTTGTGCGCGTGCCAGTCATACGACTGCAGTTCGAACACGGTGCGCTCCAGCCCGCGCTGCTTCGCATGGACGGCCTGCACGAGCTGGTCGAGCCAGCCTTCGGGATCCTTCGCCTGTTCCATGTACGGCATCGCCATCAGCGCGACGTAGTCGTAGGTCGCGAGGAAATCGTCGTAGTTCTGCGCGTACCACGCTTCCGATTCGGGCTTGAGCACCGGCATCGCGAAGATGTTGCGTGCGGTCAGCACGTCGCCCGCATTCTGGTGGGCCAGCACGATCTGCGAGAGCTGGCGGGTCAGGTCGATCAGGTAGCGCGACTTCTGGCGCGTCCAGCGCTTCATCAGGTCGGGGTTCTCGCGGATCTTGCCGATGTCCGCCGGCAACCCCCACTGCGAATAGATGCGCAGCGCATGCTTGCCCGCATCCTCGTAGTCGTCGAGCACGGCGTCGTCGCTGAACAAGATGCCGCTGAACGACGCGTGCTTGGAGAGATCCTCGTAGATCTGCTGGATCATCAGCCGCGCATCCGGATCGAACGGGCTCAGCCGGAACACGCGCGTGCCGTTCTCGCGGGCCGGCGCGCCGCCGTAGGCGCTCACGGCCTCGATCCCGCGCTGCTTGTCCGCCGGCGGCCGGAACGCGAGCACCGGCATCCACGCGTACACCTGCACGTTGGCGCGCGTGTTGAGCTGCCACGCGGCGCGCGAGAACAGGTCGGCGCGCATCGGCAGGTGCCGGTTCGGGAAATACACCGCTTCGGCCACGCCCGTGCCTTTCGGATCCGCATACGCCTGCAGGTACACGGATTTCGGCTGCATCCGGTAGATGCGTTCGATCAGCTTGCCGAGGTTCGCTTCCTGCCGCGCGGGATCCGGATCGTAGACCTGGTCGAGATCGACCTGCACGGTGCGCTCGGGCACGTCGACGTCACCGCGGTTGGATGCCGGTTCGCGCATCGAGCGTTCGAATCCGCCGATGTCGACGTCATACATCATCAGGATCCGTCTCAACCGGTCCAGCGGCACGTCCGGCGTATTCGGACCGGCGTCGAGGCTGAACTGGATGTCCATGCCGAGCGACGTCGATATCTTGCGCACGGGCTGGTTTTCCGCGCCGTATGGCCACACCATCGAGCGTGCGACGATGCCGGTGTGTTCGCGGATCTGCCGCACGCATGTCTGGAGGTCGTTGTGCACGCGCGCTTCAAATTCGGCGTCGGTTTCATAGCGCTTCTGGTCCTGCAGATAGAGGTGCGAGGTGGTCGCCGGCAACTCGTTGCCTTGCGGATTCGCGATCGCGCCGTGATGGAGGTTGTGAGTGTGGCAGCCGAGCTCGACGAGGTGCGACTGGCCTAGCTTCTTCACTTCGTCCCACGACAGGAAGTAGTCGCGCGGCACCTGCACCTTGTCGCTGATGCGGATCGGCGTATCCGGCGGTGTATCGATCCACGCGGTGACGATGCCCATCACGGCCGGATACTTGAAGCGCTCGAGCAGCGGCAGCACCTTCGTGTAGTGGCTGCGAAAGCCGTCGTCGAACGTGAGCAGCACCGAGCGCGGCGGCAGCGGCTTGCCGCCGTGCCGCGACTCCTCGATCTGCTTGACCGTGATGGTGTGGTAGTTGTTGGTCTGCAGCCACGAGAAGATCGCGGTCAGCGTGCCGGTATCGACCGCGAACGGGTCGACCACCGCCGACGGGGAGTTGAACGACGCCATCAGGTTGTCACGCACGTCATGCAGGCAGATCACGCGAAACGTCTTGCCGTCGGCCGGATCGGACGGCGGCAGCAGGTCGATCATCTTGGCATTGCTCACGCCCGGGAACAGCGAGCAGGCGGCAAATGCGCCCATGCATCCGCACATGAAGGTCCGTCTGGATTGCATCGTACGATCTCCTTGTTAGAACGGCAGGTTGAGCGACAGGAAGCCGGTTTCGGAGCGCTCGCGCTCGCCGTCGTACGCGTGGCTGCTGACCTCGACGCCGTAGCTCAGCGTGATGTCATGCTTGAACGTCCACGCGTGCTCGAGCCGCGCGCTCCACAGCGCACTGGTGCCGAATCCGCGCTCGTTGTAAGCGCCGCCCGACACCGAGATGCGCTGCTGCAGCCCCATGTCGCCTTTCTTCCACAGCGTCAGCTGGTGCATCACGGTCGCTGCGGCCGCATAGTCGCGGCCCGGGCTGAAGTAGGGTGCGTCCCGGCGCGTGTTGCTGTCGGTGCCGAGATCCAGCGATACGTTGACGAGCTGGTTGGCGGCCGTGTACACGCGCTGCGTGGCGGTCGCCGTGATCTCCTGGTGCAGGTTCGAATCGCTGTAGCGGCTCACGCCGTAGCTCAGCTTGACCTCGCGACGGTCGTTCTGGCGATACACGACCGACGCGTTCGCGGAGCGGCCCCAGATGTGCGCGGCATACGCCTTCCACGGCAGCGAGTTGTCGTTGCTGTCGAGCCCGCCGGAGACGGTCCAGTAGTCGTTTAGCGCGTAGGCGATCGACCCGCGGCCGCCGGTTCGGCCGTCCCCGCCGAACGAGCGCGTGACTTCGCCGAGGACCGTGAGCGGCCCGTGCCGGTAGTCGCCGCCGATGCCCGTGCGGGTGCGGCTGACGCTGCCGCTGTCGGTTTGCGCGTGGCCGAAGAACGTGTGCGAGAAGACCCGCCAGTTGTCGCCGAACGGTTGCGAATAGATGTAGCTGTCAGACGTGAAGCTGTTGTCGGCCAGCGCGCTGTTGCCGTGCTCGAAGCTCAGATCGGTCGTGAAGATGGGGCTGCGGTAGGCCTTGTAGTCGCGCTTGAAGCTGCGCACGGCGCCGCTGTCAGGGAACGTGTTGTCCAGGGTCTGGTCGACGGTCTTCGCAGTTGCGTAGTCGTCCGCCGTGAGCGACGCGCGGCCCAGGCCCGCCAGCATCTCGACGCTGTCCGGGTGGTCGGCCAGCGACGCGCGATACATCGAGATCGCCTGGCGCGGATGCGACTGGCCCGACACCGCGTCGGCGTGCGCGGCGCGAACCTCCGCGTTGAACGGCACCTCCTTCTCGAGTTGTTCGAGCGCGGTGATCCCTTCGTCGGGGTGACCCGTGAAGATCAGGTATTGCGCGCGCAGCCGGTAGTAGCGCAGATAGTCGCTTTCCCCCGGGCCGTAGTTGCGCACTTCCGTGGCCGGCGGCAACGACTTGCCCATGTCGTCGAGCACCTGCTTCGCGTCCGCCGCGCGGGCCTGGTCGACGTACGACCAGAACAGCCCTTCGCGCAGTTCGATCGCGCGCGTGCGCGCACCGTACTGGAAGCCGCGGGTCGCGCGGTCCGTCGGCGACGCGGTCGCCTGATTCAGCGCACGCTGGTACACGGCATTCGCCTTGCCCGGTTCGCTCAGGTACAGGTAGGCGTCGCCGACGGCCGCCAGCGCGTCGATCGAGATCTCCGCGTCGGGCGGGATGGTCTCGAACGTCGCGACGGCCTTCGTCATGTCGCCGCGTGCCGCAAGGGCGACCGTGCGGTCGCCCGCGAGCGCCGTCCTGACGGGCGTGTACTCGGGTGTGGCCGGCATCCGCTGGTCGAGGTCGTCGGCCGCGCGCAGCGCGTTGTCGAGTCCGTCGAAGCGGTCCGAACTCGTCATCGAGCGCGACTTGTCGCGTCCGCCGCGCACCTGCTGGCGAATCGACAGTTCTTCCAGTTGCGCGATGTCGACGGCGGAGAACGCATCGGGCCGCATTTTCGCTTCGTCGAGCGCCTTGACCGCGCCGCCGCTCGCCGCGAGGCCGAACACGTCTTTGCGCACGGTCTCGACGTCGGCGGTACGGAGATCCGGCGCCTGCGCGTTCGGCGTTTCGACGTCAGGCCCCTGCGATCGTTGTAGGGATTCGCCGGGTAGCTGGGCGCCGGGCGTCTGTGAACTCGGCCCCTGGGACGACGGCGATTGCGCGCCCGGCATCTGCGTCACGGGCGCGGGCGAGTTCGGCATCGGCGTGCCGGATGCCTGAGCCGTTTGCGTCGACGCATTCGGCGGCGCGGTGGTCGCGGCTTGTGCGGATGCAGACGGTTCGGATGGCGTCGAGGCGGTCGGCGCTGGTGTGTCGGGCGGTTGGGTGCTGGCGGCCTGGGCAGGCGGCATCGGCGCGTCCGGCGTCAGCGCGATCGGTGCCGGCGTATTCGGCGGTGCGGTGTCGGACGCCTGGGCAGGCGGCATCGGCGCGTCCGGCGTCTGCGCGACCGGTGCCGGCGTAGTCGGCGGTGCGGTGTCGGCGGCATGTGCAGGCGGCATCGGCGCGTCCGGCGTCAGCGCGATCGGCGCCGGCGTATCCGGCGGTGCGGTGTCGGACGCCTGCGCCAGCTGCATCGGTGCGTCCCGCGTTTGCGCGACCGGTGACTGCGCGTCAGGCGCCGGGTCGCTCGATTGCGGCGCTTCCGGCTCCACCACGACCGTGGTCGGCGTATTCGATGCCTGAGCGATCTGCATCGACGCGTCCGACGCCTGCGCGATCGGCGTCGGCGCATGAGGGGGCAGCGTGCCCGAACCCTGGGCGACCTGCATCGGCGCCCCCGTTGGCTGCATGTCGGGCGGCAGCGCGTCCTGCGTGCCGTGGGTCCCGGCGATTTCGCGCGCGCTGCCCGGTTCCGCGTCGCCTTCGGCGGCGAAGCAGGGGCCGGACGCGAGGAGCAGCAACAGCAATGGCGCATGCAGGAGGATCCGCCGGTTGGACGGAGCGACGGTGGTGCATTGTTGTTTACGATTGTTAGCCACGGTATGTCCTCTCTTCGAATCGATCACATCGGTTGCATGCCCGACGATGCTCGTCGCCGGCCATCACGCTGCCGGGTGGCGAGGCCCGGCAGCATCCGGCCGGTTCACAGGCGGTTGCGGATCGCTTGTCCAAGCAGCGCGCGCGATTCGCTGTTCTTCGGGTCGATCGCGAGTGCCCGGCTCGCGTTGTGCTCCACGCAGTTCCATTCGTCCATCTGTGCGCATGAGCGCGCCTTCGCCAGCGCGCGGGCGCCTTCCACCTCCTCGCGTGTCACGCTGGCAGCCTCCATGTGTGCCGAGTCCGCTATATATGAATGCGGCTGAATTCTCGGCTCGGGGTCGGTGGGTTTTTTCGTGCGCGCCAGCGTCTGCGAACGTGACGTCCGGTGCGCGTCGGTCGAGCGCGCGGCGCGCGTGCTGGCCGATGCGGCGTACCCGTTGCCCGCGAGCGTCGTGGAGTGTCCATGCGCACGACGCGTGTGTTTCGCGGGGGAGTGGGCCGTCGTTTGCGGTGGCACGGTCGGTTCGGCCGCCGCCGACATCACGGGCGCGGCCGGTGCAGGCGACATAGCCGGCGCGGCCGGTGCGGACGACGTAACCGGCGCGGCCTGTGCGACAGCCGTTGCCACGCCGGCGGGCGCGGAGGCGCCGGAAGCGGCGTCCGTCGCGGTCACGACGGCGTGGCGATATTTGTCGACGGCGGTGCCGATCACGCCAGCGATGTCGTGCGCCACGGTTGTGTGGGATGCATTGCCCACACCCGCGTCGCGCTCGACATACGCGAACGCACCGAAGATCGTGGCAAACGCAACGATGCTGAGTGCCGCACTCTTGCCCGGGCCCCAGGAGGGTTTCGCCTGACGGACCGGCGAGTCGTCCGGTCGTTCTGCGCGAGTCATTCCATGCTCCTCGTTTCGGTGGATAGGGGTGGATGGGGGGGAATGGCGCGATTGCGCGCTCTCGGCACGCGGATTCAGGCGGGGCTCACCATTTCAACTGCGTGGTGAGCGCACCCGTTTCGACGATCGCGAACTGCGTCGCCCCCTGATAGGTGCCTTCGACCCGGTAACTGGCCTCGGGCACGCTGAACAGACAGCGTGGCCCCGTGGCCTTGAACTCGAGCAGCACGCGGCCGTGTCTCCGCAGCCGTACCTGCACGTTGGACAGCGGTTGCCCGGTGCTGCCCGCCACGAATGACACACCGAGGTTGTATGGACGGCCGTCGGGGGGGAGCGGCGCCGTACCGTCGATTCGTGCATCACCGCAGATGTACGAAATCACGTATCGCTCCGGGACCGCGCCGGACGCAGGCATCTCGGTTTGGGTCTGGCCCTGGGCCACGGCATCGATGCAGAGCGCGAATACGACGATGGCGAGGAGCGGGCGAGCATGCTGTTTAAACGACGAGGAAGACATTGCAACCTCCAGCCGGAATCGATGACAACGCATTTATTCCGAGTCGAAATTATGTGCGTGCTTTTGCGACATGATATTGATACACGATGGGTTTGGAACAAACAATTGTGTGTAGCCCGAACGGCACACCGTTTAAAATGTCTTATTTAAATAGGATTCAGATTTATTCGACGAATGCCTATCAACAGAATAAAGGCGATATTGCCGGACATGAAATTTGCTCACCGGTAGCGATGACCCGTCGGGAAACTTACGACGTAAGAGGTACCGGAATTCGTACCGAAAAATAACGACTGATAAAAGGAAGTGTTGCCTCTGTATGCGAGGCATTGCGATGACATCGGCGCACAGATTGGAGAAATCGAAAAATAGGGTGTGACGGCTTTGGTGCGAATCGTCGTCCCATGCAAATCGAAACTTTTATTTTGTTCTGTAACAGGTTATTTCCGCTGTTGAAATCGGCAAGTTATTCAGGATCAGATATTTCTGATAGAAAGAAATACGGCCTGAACTCGCAAACGTTTGGCCTGTTTTACGCGCTTGATCCAGCGCGCGATATTCGCATCAATACCCGGGGCAGGACCGGAAAATGCTCCCCGCGCGCCGTTTGAATGACGGCGCGACGCGCGGTTATCTGCGCATCGTGCGCCGGCGAGTCAGGCGATGAGGGACGGGGAAGGGTGCTATCGGCTGCCGCCGACGCTGCGGCGCGCCATGCGCACGGCCGGTGCGGCCGGCTCGGCCGCGATCGGGCCGTCGGCCGCGGCGCGCGGCCGGTTCATGATGTAGGTCCACAGCTGTTCGGCCGCGAGCCCGCGCTTGCGCGCGGACCGGTACAGGCGGATCTCGAGCTCGGTGATCCAGTCTGCCGAGCCCGCACGCACGAGCGAACCTTCCGCGAGTTCCTTCGCCACGCAGCTTTCCGGCAGCCAGCCGATCCCGTGCCCGGCCACGACCATCCCCTTGAGGGCCTCGGACATGTGCGTCTCGAAGCACCGGTGCAGCGCATACGATTCGGACGCGTTCAGCAGCAGCATCTCGACGACGTTCCCGAGGAACGCGCCCGACGAATACGCGAGCAGCGGCAGCGGCGCGTCCGGCGTGCCCGGCAGTTCGAATACCGGCCCGCCGCGCGCGTCGGGTGTCGACACCGGCAGGATGCGTTCGACGCCGAGCGTGACGAACGGGAAGTGGTTCGGATCGAGCACGATCGGCAGTTGCGGATGGTGATAGCCGAGCAGCAGGTCGCACTCACCTTCGACCAGTTGCTGCACGCCTTCGGGCACGTTCACCGCATTGACGCGCGCGGTTACATGGCCGACTTCGCCGTTCAACTGCTTGAGCCATTCGGGGAACAGCGTGAACACGAGCGTATGCGCGACCGCGAAGCGCACGACCTGATCGCTTGCCGCGAACTGGTCGTAGCCGTTCACGAGGTTGCGTGCCGCGTACATGCTGCGCAGGATGTCCGCGGCCAGCCCGCGGAACATCTGGCCGGCCGGCGTCAGCGTGATGGGGTTGATGCTGCGGTCGACCAGCTTCGCGTCCATCCATGTTTCGAGCGCGGCGATTCGTCTGCTGAACGCCGACTGCGTGAGGTGCCGATGACGCGCGGCCCGGGAAAAGCTCTTGGTATCCGCAAGGCTCAGGAAATCTTCCAGCCACTTCGCTTCCATTTCGATCTTCGCTTGTTATGGTCGGGCGCCCACAGGGGCGGCGGCGCCGTTTCGCTGCACGAACTTTCTAGCCTACCGCGCCTCGCGCGCCGGCAGCCGATGTTTTTTTTCGATCGGTGTCAGTCGAAATATGCATGAGCATTGTCGGCGGCATTACGGCTGCATAAGTTTGAGGCGCCGGACCCGGCTAACCAGTTAGTTCACCGCGTCGAACGCTGGTGCGGCCGCAGACGGTACTTCCCCAGGGCCGGCCGCGCAGGTTGCGTGGCCGGCCCGCTTTCCCGCGGCCGATTGCGACGACCCGGCGCCGTGCCATCCTGATCGGCGAACGGGGGGCGGGGATCGGGGCGCCCAGGGCCAGGGCGGGTGGTGCGGGGCACCATTTGCCACGACGGGCACGATGGGTGCGGGCGCACATTTGGTGCAGTGCAGATTGCGTATTCGTGACACGCGGGGGAACTATGTTCGACAGGCGCGCGCGATCGCGGCGCGTCGATGCGGCGGAGAGAGCCGTCGCTGCACCGTCGTGGTGCGTCATGGCGCACGAGCGTGCGCGGTGCGGCGCCAAAAGGGGGGAATCGAGCGGATAGCGCAAGGCACGTTCCTTGCAAAGCAATGAGTACGCCGGTCCGGCATGCGCAATGCCGGGGAGAACGATGGAGAACAATTCGATGAAACCGTTCGATGAAATGCTGCAATCCGGCGACATGGTGAGAGCGCCTTACGCGCGCCTCAAGCAGTGGCTCGACACGCAGAACCCAGCAAGCCTCGCCCAGAAGGCCCACGACGCCGAAGGGGTGTTCCGCAGGACGGGCATCACGTTCGCCGTGTACGGCGACGCGCAGGCCGCCGAGCGGCTGATTCCGTTCGATATCGTGCCGCGCATCATCTCGGGCGCGGAATGGAGCCGGCTGTCGCTCGGCATCGAGCAGCGCGTGATGGCGCTCAACGCGTTCCTCGACGACATCTACCACCGCCAGGAAATCGTCCGCGCGGGCATCGTGCCGAAGCACCTGATCGCGCACAATGAGGCGTTCATCCCGGAGATGATCGATTTCCGGCCGCCCGGGAACGTTTACACGCACATCATCGGCGTCGACATCGTGCGCACCAGCGAAAACGCGTTCTACGTGCTGGAGGACAACGCGCGCACGCCGTCGGGCGTGTCGTACATGCTGGAAAACCGCGAAACCATGATGCAGCTCTTCCCGGAGCTGTTCCAGCAGGTCAAGGTGCGCCCGGTCGAGACCTATCCGCAGATGCTGCGGCAGTCGCTCGCGGCCGTGTGCCCGCCGGGCGGCAACGCCGACAACCCGACCATCGCCGTGCTCACGCCCGGCATCCACAATTCCGCGTACTACGAACATTCGTTCCTCGCCGACCAGATGGGCGTGCACCTCGTCGAGGGCAGCGACCTGCAGGTGGTGGACGGCCGCGTCGCGATGCGCACGACCGAAGGCTTCCGGCAGATCGACGTGCTGTACCGCCGCGTCGACGACGCGTTCCTCGATCCGCTCACGTTCCGCCCCGACTCGGTGCTCGGCGTGGCCGGGATCATGGATGTCTACCGCGCCGGCAACATCACGATCGCGAACGCGCCGGGCACCGGCATCGCCGACGACAAGGCGATCTACTCGTACATGCCGGAGATCGTCGAGTTCTACACGGGCCGCAAGGCGTTGCTGGAGAACGTGCCGACCTGGCGCTGCGGCGAGGCCGACAGCCTGAAATACGTGCTCGACCATCTCGACGAACTGGTCGTGAAGGAAGTGCACGGCTCGGGCGGCTATGGGATGCTGGTCGGGCCGTGCGCGTCGAAGGCCGAACTCGAGGCGTTCTCCGCGAAGCTGCGCGCGCGGCCCGCGAACTACATCGCGCAACCCACGCTGGCGTTGTCCACGACACCGATCCTGACCGAAGCCGGCCTCGCGCCGCGCCACGTCGACCTGCGGCCATTCGTGCTGGTGTCGGACCGGATCCGCATCACGCCGGGCGGGCTCACGCGCGTCGCGCTGCAGGAAGGATCGCTCGTCGTCAACTCGAGCCAGGGCGGCGGCACCAAGGACACCTGGGTGCTGGCCGACTGAGCCGGGCACGACCACGCGCGCCGCAGCCGGCGCGCGAACCGAACGAAGACGGAGTGGACACGAGATGCTTCTGGGACGAACTGCGAGCGGGCTCTACTGGATGTACCGCTATATCGAGCGCGCGGAGAACATCGCGCGCATCGTCGATGCCGGGCTGCGGATGGCGCTTACGCGCACGGCCGACGCGCCGGCCGAATGGTCGTCGGTGCTGGTCAGCTCGGGCGCGGACGACGGCTATCGTCAGAAGTACGACGCGTATGCCGCCGATACCGTGACCGACTACCTGCTGCGCGATCGCGACAACCCGTCGAGCGTGCTGTCGTGCATCGAGGCCGCGCGCTCGAACGCGCGCATGGTGCGCACGGCACTTACGCGCGAGGCGTGGGAAAGCGTGAACGGCGCGTGGCTGGCGCTGCGCCGCGCGCTCGCGCAGCCGGTACCGGAGAGCGGGCTGCCGGCGGTGCTCGACGAAGTGAAGCGGGAAACCGCGCTGATCCTCGGCAGCTTCTACAGCACGATGCTGCGCAACGAGATCTTCGATTTCGCGCAGATCGGCGCGTTCGTCGAGCGCGCGGACAACACCGCGCGGATCATCGACGTGAAATATCACCTGCTGCTGCCGTCGGTGTCGCACGTCGGCACGATCCTCGACAACTACCAGTGGGAGACGATCCTGCGCTGCGTGGCCGCGCACCGCTCGTATCGCTGGGTGTACGACGTGCAGTACAAGCCGATGAACATCGCCGACTACCTGATCCTGAACGGCCGCATGCCGCGTTCGCTGCGCTATTGCTACGGGCGCGTCGTGTCGAGCCTGAACCTGCTCGCGAAGGATTACGGCGTGACACATCCGTGTCACGACACGGCCGCGAAGATCCTGCAGATGCTGTCCGACACCTCGGTCGAGCGGATCTTCAAGAGCGGCCTGCACGAGTTCCTGACCGACTTCATCGGCCGCAACAACAGCCTCGGGGCCGATATCGCCCAGGCCTACAACTTCGACTGAGACTTGCCATGCGCCTCGCCATCCGACACATCTCGCGTTATAAGTTCGACGATCAAGCCACCCACGCGCTGCAACGGCTGCGGCTGCGCCCGCAATCGGGGCCCGGGCAGACGGTGCGCGCGTGGCAGGTCACGATCGACGGCGTCGAGCCGACGCTGTCCTATGCGGACGGCTTCGGCAACCGGATCGACCTCGTGCGCCACGACCCCGGCGCGCGGAACGAGATCGTCGTGGTCGCGGCCGGCGTCGTCGAGACGCAGGACCGTGCGGGCATTCTCGGCAACTCCGAGGGCTATGCGCCGCCGTGGGTCTTCGAGCGCGAGACCGCGCTCACGAAGGCCGGCGACACCGTGCGCGAGCTCGCGCAGGCGCTGCCGATCGAGCCGCACAGCCTCGATGCGCTGCACTGGCTGATGACGGAAGTACACGATCGCATCGCGTACGCGCCGAACCTGGCCGATGCGCCGGTCGACGCCGAAACCGCGCTGCAAAACGGCGAGGGCACGAGTCGCGACCATGCGCATGCGTTCATCGCGGCCGCGCGCGTGCTGAAGATTCCCGCGCGCTATATCTCGGGCTACGTGCTCGCCGACAGCGCGATGCAGCGCATCGCCGACGCGAAGCAGAGCGTCACCGACGAAGACGAGGAGGAATCGCTTGCGCTGCAGAGCAGCGAGGGCATGGAGCAGGCGCTCGGCGCGTCGCATGCCGCGCAGTCACAGTCGCAATCACAGTCGCAATCACAGTCGCAAGGGCAGTCACAGTCGCAGTCGCAGGGGCTGCAGCAGCCGGCGCTCGGCGCGCAGCCGCGGGCCGCCGCGCTGATGCAGCAGCCGGCAGGGCACGCGTGGGCCGAGGCGTACGTCGAAGGGCTCGGCTGGGTCGGCTTCGATCCGTTCATGAACCGCTGCCCGGACGAGCGCTACGTGCGCATCGCGGTCGGCCTCGACCATCGCGACGCGCAGCCGGTGACAGGAGTCGGCGCGCGCGCCGTCGGCGTCGAAATCAGCGTCGTGCAGTCGCCGGAACTGGTCTGACGCGCCCCTTCGCCGAATCCGCCGTGCCGTGCCGCCGCAGTGACGGCGACGCGGCGCGGGCGGCCGGCCCAACCCGAACCGAGCGGCTCCCCCATGCCCATCCACGTCGCGCTGCATCACACCACCCGCTACCGTTACGACCGGCCCGTCAATCTCGGGCCGCAGATCGTGCGGCTGCGGCCCGCGCCGCACTGCCGGACGCCGATCATCGCGTATTCGATGACGGTCGAGCCCGCCGAGCATTTCATCAACTGGCAGCAGGACCCGTTTTCGAACTATCTCGCGCGGCTCGTGTTTCCGGAACGCGCCGAAGTCTTCGAGATCACCATCGATCTCGTCGCCGAAATGTCGGTGTACAACCCGTTCGACTTCTTTCTCGAAGCGAGCGCGGAGCAATACCCGTTCAGCTATGACGATGCGCTGAAGACCGAACTCGCGCCGTACCTCGCGTGCGATCCGTCCACGAGCGCGGCACCGCGGTTCCGCGCGTATCTCGACAGCGTCGACCGCACGCCGGCCGGCACCACGAACTTCCTCGTCGCGCTGAACCAGCAACTGCAGCGCGACATCGGCTATCTCGTGCGCATGGAGCCGGGCGTGCAGACGCCCGAGCAGACGCTCGAGCTCGGCTCCGGGTCGTGCCGCGACAGCGCATGGCTGCTCGTGCAGCTGTGCCGGCATCTCGGCATCGCCGCGCGCTTCGCGTCCGGCTACCTGATCCAGCTCACGCCCGACGTGAAGGCGCTCGATGGCCCGAGCGGCACGTCGGTCGACTTCACCGACCTGCACGCATGGTGCGAGGTCTATCTGCCGGGCGCCGGCTGGATCGGCTTCGATCCGACGTCGGGCCTGCTCGCCGGCGAAGGGCATATTCCGCTCGCATGCACGCCGCAGCCGACCAGCGCCGCACCGGTCGAAGGGCTGATCGACGAATGCGAGGTTTCATTCGAGCACGAGATGGCGGTGACGCGCGTGTACGAATCGCCGCGCGTGACGAAGCCGTATACCGAGTCGCAATGGGATGCCGTGCGCACGCTCGGCACGCAGGTCGACGGCGCGCTGACGGCCGGCGACGTGCGGCTGACGCAAGGCGGCGAGCCGACCTTCGTGTCGATCGACGATCGCGACGGCGCCGAGTGGAACACCGATGCGCTCGGCCCGACCAAGCGCGGCTACGCAACCGAACTCGTGCAGCGGCTGCGCGCCGAATACGGCGAAGGCGGCTTCCTGCATTTCGGGCAGGGCAAGTGGTATCCGGGCGAGCAGTTGCCGCGCTGGGCACTGTCGATCTTCTGGCGTGCCGACGGTCAGCCCGTGTGGCAGGATCCGTCGCTGTTCGCCGACGAGCGCGAGCCGTCCGCGCTGACGACCGACGACGCGAAGCGCTTCATCGACGCGCTGGCCGCGCGCCTCGGCCTGACCCACGAATTCGTGCAGCCCGGCTACGAGGATGTCTGGTACTACCTGTGGCGCGAGCGTCGGCTGCCCGTCAACGTCGATCCGTTCGATTCGCGCCTCGACGACGAGCTCGAACGCGCGCGGCTGCGCAAGGTGTTCGACCAGCAGCTCGACAGCGTGGTCGGCTACGTGCTGCCGCTCAAGTGCGCGGACGATGAGTCGGGTGGCGATCGGTCGGGCCTCGACGGTCCGCGCTGGCAGACGGGCCCGTGGTTCTTCCGCGACGAGCGGATGTATCTCGTGCCCGGCGATTCGCCGATGGGCTATCGGCTGCCGCTCGATTCGCTGCCGTGGGTCACCGGCGCCGACTATCCGTATCTGGTCGAACGCGATCCGTTCGCGCCGCGCGCCGCGCTGCCGGACGCGACCGCGTTCCGTGCGCGTCATGTGGGCACGGCCGACGCGCCGCGGTATCTCGTCGGCGCGCATCGCGAAGCCCCCACGCAAACGTTCATGCAGTTGCGCGGCGACGGCACCGGCGCAGCCGGGAGGCACGCGCCTGGCTTGCAGGACCCGCAGCGCCGCCCCGAGCGCTTCGAATCCGCCGGGTGGATCACGCGTAGCGCACTGTGCGCCGAAGTGCGCAAAGGCATTCTGTACGTGTTCATGCCGCCGCTCGCCGCGCTCGAGGATTATCTCGACCTGCTCGCGGCGATCGAGCTGACCGCGCACGCAATCGGCGTGAAGCTCGTGCTCGAAGGCTATCCGCCGCCGCGTGATGCGCGGCTCAAGGTGCTGCAGGTCACGCCCGATCCGGGCGTGATCGAGGTGAACATCCATCCGGCCCGGAGCTTCGACGAACTCGTCGAGCAGACCGAATTCCTGTACGACGCCGCGTGGCAGTCGCGCCTGTCCAGCGAGAAGTTCATGGTCGACGGCCGGCACGTCGGCACGGGCGGCGGCAACCACTTCGTGCTCGGCGGCGCGACGCCGGCCGACAGCCCGTTCCTGCGCCGCCCGGACCTGCTCGCGAGCCTGATCGCTTACTGGCACAACCATCCGTCGCTGTCGTACCTGTTCTCCGGGTTGTTCATCGGTCCGACCAGCCAGGCGCCGCGTGTCGACGAGGCGCGCAACGACCAGCTCTACGAGCTCGACATCGCGTTCGCGGAAATCCAGCGCAACAAGCTGCTGTACGGGCAGGACATGCCGCCGTGGCTCGTCGACCGCGTGCTGCGCAACCTGCTGATCGACGTGACCGGCAACACGCACCGCAGCGAGTTCTGCATCGACAAGCTGTATTCGCCCGATTCGTCGACCGGCCGGCTCGGCCTGCTCGAACTGCGCGCGTTCGAGATGCCGCCGCATGCGCGGATGAGCATCGTGCAGCAACTGCTGCTGCGCGCGCTGGTCGCGCGTTTCTGGGCCGCGCCGTACACGACGCCGCTCACGCGCTGGGGCACCGCGCTGCACGATCGCTTCATGCTGCCCGCGTTCCTGAAAATGGATTTCGACGACGTGCTGGCCGAACTGCGCGATGCCGGCTTCGGGTTCGATCCGGCGTGGTTCGCGCCGCACTTCGAGTTCCGCTTCCCGCTGTTCGGCCAGATCGCGGTGAACGGGATGGAACTGTCGCTGCGCGGTGCGCTGGAGCCGTGGCACGTGATGGGCGAGGAGGGTGCGCCCGGCGGCACGGTGCGCTACGTCGATTCGTCGGTCGAACGGCTCGAGGTGCGCGTGACGGGGCTGAACGACAACCGGCACGTCGTGACCGTCAACGGCCGCCCGCTGCCGCTGCAACCGACCGGCACCGTCGGCGAATATGTCGCGGGCGTACGCTACAAGGCGTGGGCGCCGCCGTCGGCGCTGCATCCGACCATCGGCGTGCACGCGCCGCTCACGTTCGACATCGTCGACACGTGGCTGCAGCGCTCGCTCGGCGGCTGCCGGTATCACGTCACGCATCCGGGCGGCCGCAGCTATGCGACGTTCCCGGTCAATGCGTACGAGGCCGAAAGCCGCCGGCTCACGCGTTTCGTCGAGATGGGACACACACCGGGACGGATGACGGCATCGGCCGCCGCGCCGAGCCGCGAATTCCCGTTCACGCTCGACCTGCGGCGGCCCTGAGCGCCGGATGAACGGACGGACGACGATGCGTGGTTCGCAACCCCCCGGCGCGCCGGCCGGAGTGCTAGGATGCGGGCAGGCCGCGGCTGCCCGCCGCGTCCGCCGTGCCCGGCCGCCGCTGCGGCGGCGCGCGGGCACGGCCGCACCCTGACGACGGAACGATACAGACCGTGCCGCCCCTTCACCCCGACAATCTCGCCGACGCCGACGCGATGCCCACGCTCTTCGATACCGGCGCGCAGCCGGACGCCGCGGAACTGGCCGCCGCGCTCGCGGCGCCGGCCGCGGCCGGCCGCTACGACGAACTGCGCGGCAGTGCCGCCGGCCTCACCGCGCCGCTGCTCGCTCCCGCATGGCGCAACTTCTTCACGTCGATCGGCAGCGACGGCGTGGCCGACCTCGACCGCCGCGCCGACGCGCTGCAGCGACGCATGCGCGAGAACGGCCTGTTCTACCAGCTCCACGAGCAACGCGCGGGCGACGGCGCGGCCGGCCCGTGGTCGCTTGACCTGCTGCCGCTGATCGTCACGCCCGAGGACTGGGTCGCGATCGAGCGCGGCGTGCTGCAGCGCGTGCGGCTGCTGAACGCGACCATGGCCGACCTGTACGGCCCGCAGACGATCCTGGAGCGCGGGCTGCTGCCGCCCGCGCTCGTCACCGGCCACCCGGGCTACCTGCGCGCGATGCGCGGCGCGCGCGTGCCGGGCGACACGTGGCTGCACATCGTTGCGTTCGATCTCGCGCGCGGCCCCGACGGGCAATGGCGGATCGTCTCGCAGCACACGCAGGGCCCGTCCGGGCTCGGTTATCTGCTCGAAAACCGGCTGATCGTGTCACGGCTCTTTCCGCGCGGCTTCCGCGGGCTGCGCGTGCAGCGGCTCGCGTCCGCGTACCGGTCGCTGCTGCAGAGCATGCAGGCGCTCAGCCCGGCCCGCAAGAATTCGCGGATCGTGCTGCTGACGCCGGGGCCGCACAGCGCGACCTACTTCGAACATGCGTATCTCGCGCGCTATCTCGGTCTCACGCTCGTCGAGGGCGGCGACCTGACCGCGCGCGACAACCACGTATTCCTGAAGACGCTGCGCGGGCTCGAGCCCGTGCACGGGATCCTGCGGCGCGTCGACGACGCGTGGCTCGATCCGCTCGAACTGCGGCCCGATTCGATGCTCGGCGTGCCGGGGCTGCTGCAGGCCGTGCGCGCGGGCAACGTGCTGCTCGCGAATGCGCCGGGTTCGGGCTTCCTCGAATCGCCGGGCATGCTCGGCTTCATGCCGCGCCTCGCGGAAGGGTTGCTCGGCGAAACGCTGACGCTGCCCGCCGTGCATTCGTGGTGGTGCGGCGAGGCCGCCGCGTGCAACGACGCGCTGCCGCAGCTCGCGCGCAGCATCGTGAAACCGTCGTATCCACCCGACGCCCAGGCCGGCGGCGGGTTCGATCCGGTGATCGGCGCGCGGTTCACGCCGGCGCAGCTGGCCGAGTGGCGTGCGCGGATCCTCGCGCGGCCCGAGCATTACACGGTGCAGGCCGACCTGCCGTTGTCGCAGGCGCCGACCTGGCCGGGGCGCGACGCGCCCGACGGTAACGGCGGCGCGCGCATCGTGCCGAAACCGCTGCTGCTGCGCGTGTTCGCGCTCGCCGACGGCGCGCAGCGCTGGCGGCTGCTGCCGGGCGGCCTGTCGCGGGTCGGCACGCGCGATACGCTGTTCAACGCGCCGATGCCGCGCGGCGGCAGCACCGTCGATACGTGGGTGATGACCGAAGGCATCGTCGATTCGACGACGCTGCTGCAGACCCGTCTCGGCCCCGACGATCTCGTCGAGCACCCGCGCGCGATCGCGAGCCGCGCGGCCGAGAACCTGTTCTGGCTCGGCCGCTACACCGAGCGCGCGACCAGCCTGATGCGTCTCGCGCGCGCCGCGCTGGAGCGGCTGCGCGGCGAGGACGACGTCGACAGTCCCGCGCATCTGGAGCTGATCGACACGCTGTGCCGCGACACGGGGCTGATCGCGTCCGATGCGCCGAACGCCGTCGATGCGCCGCGTGCGTTCCAGCACGCGCTCGCGACGTCGCTGACGCGCGGCGCGGACCGCACGTCCGGCATTGCATCCTGCCTGTTCGGGATGCGCGGCGCCGCCGCCGCGATCCGCGAGCGGCTGTCGAGCGATCAGTGGCGGTTGATCGACGACGCGACGCAATTGTTTGCCGACAGCGCCGACCATCCGGAAGCCGAAGAACAGATCGGCAACGAGGCGCTGCAACTGCTGGAGCGGCTGGGGCTGCTGCTCGGTGCGATCACCGGCGCGCAGACCGACAACATGACGCGCGACGACGGCTGGCGGCTGCTGTCGATCGGCCGGCAGATCGAGCGGCTGGACTTCCTGTGCAGCGTGCTGAAGTTCGCGTTCGACGAGGGCGCCGTGCACCGGCAGGACGGCTTCGAGCTCGTGCTCGAACTGTTCGACAGCACGATCACGTTCCGCTCGCGGTTCCAGCGCGGCTTCGACGTCGCGCCGCTGCTGTCGCTCGTGGTGCTCGACACCGACAACCCGCGCTCGCTCGGCTGGGTCGTGCAGGCGCTGCGCGGCCGGCTGACGAAGGTCGAGCACAGCGAAGGCTATGCGCTGTCCGAACTCGCCGAGACGATTCCGGACGTGCCCGCGTGGTCGCTGCACGAATTGTGCGAAACCGGCGACGACGGCCGGCACGACAAGCTGCTCGATGCGCTCGACGCGACCGTGAAGGCGGTGTGGGAATTGTCGAACCGGATCGGCGAGCGCTATTTCAGTCATGTGCGCGAGGCGGGCAGGACGCTATGGTGACGACGAAACACGCGACGAAGATGTCGCCCGCGCCCGGTTCCGGCAGCGCGAAGGAGGCGCCGGCGGCGACGCCTGCACCCGCCGCCACGCCGACCACCGTCGCGCCCGGTCGCGTGCTTAGGGTGACGCACGACACCGAATACCGCTACGCGGCGCGCGTCGAATCCGCGCAGCACCAGGCGCGGCTGCAGCCGCTCGCGACGCCGCGCCAGCAGGTGCTGTCGTTCGCGCTCGACATCGAGCCCGCACCGGAGTCGGTTTGCACCGAGATCGATGCGTTCGGCAACGCGCGCGCGTCGTTCGCGCTGAACCAGCCTCACGATGCGCTGCTCGTGCGCAGCCGCAGCACGGTGCGCGTGAGCCCGCCCGTATGGTCGCTAGGGGCACGCGGCGCACCGCCGCCCGCGATCGCGAACCCCGACGCCGAACATGCGATGGCGTGGGAAGCCGTGCGCGAGCGCTTGCGGTTTCGCGCGGGGCAGCCGTACGACGCGGCGAGCGAGTTCGTGTTCGCGTCGCCGCACGTGGCGTGCGATCCCGAACTGGCCGCGTATGCGGCCGCGAGCTTCACGCCGGGGCGGCCGCTCGTGCAGGCCGCATGGGACCTGATGCGGCGAGTTCACGCGGATTTCGCGTACACGCCGAACAGCACCGACATCACGACGACCGCGCTCGATGCGTTGCGATTGCGCAAGGGCGTCTGCCAGGATTTCGCGCACGTGATGATCGGCGCGCTGCGCTCGCTCGGGCTCGCCGCGCGCTACGTGAGCGGATATCTGCTGACCCAGCCGCCGCCCGGGCAGCCGCGGCTGATCGGCGCGGATGCGTCGCATGCATGGGTTGACGTGTACGACCCGGCATGGCCCGAAGATGGCGGCTGGCTGCAACTCGACCCTACCAACGACCGTGCGCCGGGTGACGACTACGTGATGCTGTCCATCGGCCGCGACTATGCGGACGTGACGCCGTTGCGCGGCGTGATACGTGGCGGCGGCGCGGATCAGGAGCTGAAGGTCGGCGTGACGGTCGAGCCGCTCGACGAAGCGTCGTGAGACGCTGTGATCGGCCTGACGCACCGCTCGCCGGCCGTTTAAGTCTTCGTTAATACTGCCCGCCTAGCATGATGGTGCCGGCGAACGGATCGAACCCGGTCTGGCGCCGGCGGCACGCGCGGGTGCGACGACGTCACGGCGCCGCGCCGTCGCGCGCAGCCATTCCCTTGCAACGGCGGCTGAGATGATCAAGAACTTCGACTACCCGCTCGGCAACGAGACGATCGCGCTCTGCGCGAGCTTCGGCGCGGGCCCTGCGTTCCGCCGTGTGCTCGTGAGCCGCGCGGATTCGATGGAGACGCTGGTGGTGCTCGACGCGCGCGGCCTGTCCGGCCTGTTGAAGGTGGCGACCGAGGAGCCGGAAGGGTTGCTCGACGATGCGATCCGCAAGGTCGGGGACGAACAGCTCGTCGAGCGCGCGATCAGCGGCAAAGCGATCGTCGAAGCCGCGTTGTGAGCGGGGCGGCGCGTGCAGGCCGTGCCTGATGCAGCGCGCCGCGCCGCTTTGCGTGGAGTCGCTTACGCGGCGAACCGGTCCGTTGCGGCGAGCAACGCCTTCAGGATGCCCGGTTCGTTGTACGCGTGCCCGGCGTCCGGCACGATTTCGAACGTCGCGTCCGGCCACGCTTTCGCGAGATCCCACGCGGTGCGTGCGGGCGTTGCGATGTCGTAGCGGCCCTGGACGATCACGCCCGGAATGCCGGCGAGGCGATGCGCGTCGCGCAGCAACTGGCCTTCGTCGACGAACCCGCGATTCACGAAGTAGTGGTTTTCGATCCGCGCGAACGCGAGCGCGTAGCGGCCGTCCGCGAAGTGCGCGGCCAGCGCCGGATCGGGCAGCAGCGTGATCGTGCGGCCTTCCCAGAGGCTCCACGCACGCGCGGCTTCGAGCTTCGCGGCTTCGTCGTCGCCCGTCAGCCGGCGATGGTACGCGGCCATCAGGTCGCCGCGCTCGGCTTCCGGAATCGGCGCGAGGAATTCTTCCCACAGGTCCGGGAACAGCCACGACGCGCCTTCCTGGTAGTACCACAGCAACTCCGCGCGACGCATCGTGAAGATGCCGCGCACGACGAGCGCGCTCACGCGTTGCGGGTGTGTCTGCGCGTAGGCGAGGGCGAGCGCGCTGCCCCACGAACCGCCGAACACGAGCCATTGCTCCGCGCCCGTCATCTCGCGCAGCCGCTCGATGTCGGCCACCAGGTCCCAGGTCGTGTTGTTGTCGAGGCTGGCATGCGGCGTCGAGCGCCCGCAGCCGCGCTGGTCGAACAGCAGGATGTCGTAACGCTCGGGATCGAACAGGCGGCGATGGTCGGGGCTGCAGCCGGCGCCCGGGCCGCCGTGCAGGAACACCGCCGGCTTGCCGGACGGGTTGCCGCAGCGCTCCCAGTAGATGTGGTGGCCGTCGCCGGTGTCGAGGTGGCCGTGGGCGTAGGGTTCGATCGGTGGGTACACAGGCAGGCTCCGGGTGAGGGTCGACAGGACGGCGGACGAGGCGCGAGCCGGGATGCGGGGGCGCCGGTATCGCGGGGATTGCGGCGCCGCAAGATTCGTTGCGTCTGCATCTGGCCGCCACTGCCGCCGGACAATGCCGGTCATTATGCCCATTCATTCCGGCCGCTGCGCGGCGGTCTGCGCCCCTGAATTTTTGAAATAATTTCATTCCGATATTTTTCAGACAAAATCGCGACGGCATGTCGGCGCCGGGAATCGGAATCGGGCGCCGGCCTGCCATCCCTCCACCGTGCCAACGGAAACCATCCGATGAACCATCGCGTCAAGCAGCTGACAGGGTTGCGCGCCGTCGCGGTCACGATGGTCGTCGTCGGCCACGCGGAGCACGTGCTGCCGGGCGGCTACACCGGCTGGCTCGCGCCGTTGCGGCTGATCGCCGACGGCCGGCTCGGCGTGCTGATCTTCTTCGTCCTCAGCGGGTTCCTGATCACCAACGTGCTGCGCGCGGAGTTCGCGCGCACCGGCGGGATTGCGCTGACGTCGTTCTACGTGCGCCGCGCGCTGCGAATCTGGCCGGCCTGCTACGTGTATCTCGCGATCGTCGGCATCCTCGCCGTCGCCGGCTGGCTCGACGTCGATCGCCGCCAGTGGCTGTATGCGGCGCTGCATCTGTGGAACTACTCGGCGTGGTTCGGCCTGGCCGGCGACAACGCGCTGCATCCGGACGGCGCGTGGTATCTCGGCCACTTCTGGTCGCTCGCGCTCGAGGAACAGTTTTACTGGTTCTGGCCGCTGCTGTTCGTGTACGGCATCCGCCACCGTGGCACGCGCTGGCTGGCTGTGCTGATCCTGGCCGTGCCGCTGGTGCGCACGCTGACGTATTTCGTCGCGCCGGCGCTGCGCGGGCAGCTCGCGATGATGCTGCATACGGGCGTCGATCCGATCCTGATCGGCTGCTACGCGGCGCTCAACCGCGAACGGCTCGAAGCGTGGATCGGCTCGTGGCGTGGCGAGACGCGCATCGTGACGGCGATCGTCTTCATCGTGCTGTTCGGGATGCCGCTTGCCGAACGTCGGCTCGGCGGCTTCTGGAATGCAACCTACGGCGTGACGATCGAGGCCGCGCTGATCGCGATCGTGATCGTCGTGCTGAATTTCCGCAGCGAGTTCTGGTGCGCGCGGTGGCTGCGGGCTGCGCCGGTCGTGTTCGTCGGCACGATTTCGTTCAGCCTGTATTTGTGGCAGCAACCGTTCGCGAACCCGGGTCTGCCGGTCGCGCATGCGTTTCCGCTCGGCATCGTGTGGGCGCTGCTGGCGGCGACGGCGAGCTACTTCCTTATTGAAAAACCGTTCCTGCGGCTGAAGGATCGCTACACCGCGCGCGAGGCGCGACGCGTGCGCGACGACGCGCTGCGGATGCCGACGCCGACCGATGCTATCGGGCCGAAGGTGGTGGAGTAGGCGGACAAGGTGGCGGTCTGCCGCCGTCTTACTTGAAGCGCTTGCGCGCGGCGGGCGAATACCAGAAGTCCCGGAACATATCGATACCGTACGATTGGCCGTCGTATTTGACGACCGTGCGCGTGGTTCGCTTGCCCGTTTCCGAATAGTCGCCGTCCTTGCGTTGCGTCTTCGTGACGTGTGCCGTGATCGACAGGTCGGCGAAGCCGTGGCTCGACGTCTTGTCGACCGCGATCGTCATCCTTGCGTCCTCGCTGCGCGCGTCGCCGGCACCCGCGCCGCAAGCCTCGCCCTCGACACTGACCCAGCCGTACAGGTTCGTGCCGAACACCGGGTGGATACGATTGCCTTCGCGAACCCACAGCGTCAGCTCTTCGCTCGCATTCGCATCGGGACAGCTCGGCCCGCGCGCGCTGCTCAGGAACACGACGCCGAACGCGCGTACGTCGGGCGACAGCCGATAAGGCGCGGTGTCGATGCGATAGCTGTCCGGACCGACTTCCGTGGCGGCATCTTCCTCGACGATCGAGCGCGCGGCCGCGACGATCTTGCCGCCCTCGACGAGCGCGACGACCTGCAGCTTGTTGTTGCCGCCCGGGTTCTCGCTCTTCGGCAGCGAATCGAACGCGACGGCTGCGATCGTTGTCTGTGGCGCGTTTGGCATCGCCTTGCACGCCGATGCGATGACGAGCCTGTCCGCGTCGCGCGTGGCGATGCGTGCACTCGCGATGCCGGACCAGCGGGCGACGGCCGTGATGGCTGCATCGTCGCAGGGTTGGTTATCGGTTGCGTGAGCGGCGGGAGCGAGGACGAGTGCCAACAGCGGGACGAAGTGGGAGCCTCTCATGGCGACAATGGAAAAGGTACTTCGCATCTTTCGATCAGAGATCTCCGCGCACTTCACCGGTTCCCAGCGCACTCCGCTGCCGATTGACTTCCGCCCAAAGCTCATCGCTGTCGTCATTGCGCAGCACGATCATGCAGTCCAGTTGATCGTCAGTCACGCCGAAGTAGTCCAGGATTTCCCGGCGAACCGCATCAACGAACTGCGCGTATTCCGGGGTTGCCTGGGCCTGAGCGTGCAAGGCGTCGTATGCTGCATCGTCCGCGTCGCCGCCGTGCTCGTCGATATAGCGCGAGATCCACTGGTCTCGTTCGTGGTCGTAATCTGCCTCGGCGCGCATCGCTTGCACAGCCGTGTAGAAATCCAGTTGGGCAAACGCGGCGATCGCCGCCGTTGTCGCCTCGTCAAATGTAGTCGTCATTCCATTTCTCATGTCTGTCATGGCACAACATCGCACGGGCCGTGCCCGGCTTGGTGCCGCGAATCCGGACGGCATAATACTCCGCCTTGCACTGACGTTTGGCCCGAGCAAAGGCACCATGATCGGGAGGCTTACGCCTTCGAGTGCGCCACTCATCGGGGGCGCCCGGGCACTCATTTTGCCGCACTGCAAGCTCAGCGATCGCGATGAAAACAACCGGGCGTGGCAGATCGCGGAACAAGTGTCGAGCGTATCATCGCAAGCGTTACTCCGGCACTTAAGCGCCAGTGCGTGCGTCGGTCGTGAATGGCTCGTAATGCCTAACCGAACTCCGACGGATACCTCCCGGTGGTCCATTGCTGGCTCAAAACGACCTGTTGCGGTCATTCTGACGACAGGTCGAGGCCCTTCCTAGGCGGGCCTCTCTGAACCAGATTCAGCCTCCAAACCTCGCAGTGCTTATAATCAAACAATGGTTACTATTCGAAATTCCCGTCCCGAGGAAGGCGCTCGTGCCTTTGAAATTTGGCGCCGTGCAGTTGACGCTACACATGATTTCCTGTCCCCCGTGGACCGCAAAGCCATTGATGATTTGGTCTGTGACTTCCTCCCGAAAGCTCCGCTCTGGTTGGCAGTGGATGCCAATGATTACGCCCAGGCATTCATGCTTATCGACAACGGCCACATGGAGGCACTGTTCGTTGATCCAGCCTGCAGAGGGATTGGCATTGGTGCAGCCCTAGTCCGTCATGGCCTGAAGCTTCATCCCAAAATGACAACCGATGTCAATGAGCAGAACGGTCAAGCCGTTGGTTTTTACGAAAAAATGGGTTTCAAACGGACGGGCCGCTCTCCACTGGATGGACAGGGAAGACCATATCCACTCATTCACTTGGAGTACATCGGCGTCTAAGTGTCTGCTCATGGCCGAACTCGGCCGGCCGCCGCCCAGCGCACGCGACCGGCGCGGATCGACCTGAAGCGGTCGCTCGCATCGACCGCTTCGGCGAATGCCGTGATGAATCTGAAACCGATTACAATGCACCGCTATTCCGCAAAGTTTCGCCACCGCAAGAAAATGGTGCAGGCGGACGCCACCGCAAGTACTCTGTCGATACGCCCTATTATCATGTTCAACTAGGGCGCAGGACTCGATTGCGCGTACAAATCAGCAATCTCAACGGGGGTAGGATGAAGTTGATCAAGTACCGGGTAACGAATTTCCGTTCCGTGAAGGACAGCGGTGATATTGACGCCGGCGATGTTGCCGCGCTGATCGGTGTCAACGAATCAGGAAAACCCGAAGGATACTTACGGTGATCCGGCGAGAAGAGCGGTTCGCTGGGCAATTGCAGCTCCAGATTACGTAACCTGTTGATGGAATCGTTTGAAAGTAGCATGGACGTGGTCAATAAGAAACGTCGCATAGATTGAAGCAGACTTCATTGTCAACGATTCGGGCGACTACGTCGACTGACCGCAGCCGAATGCCGGCACTCTTCCCCGCATTTTCCTTTGATCCACGATGACCAACAAAAAAGGCCCTTGCGGGCCTTTCATGGACGAACGTACGAGCAGGGCAACGCTTACCGCGTCAACTCCGTAAACCCTTCCAGCAACCGATCGACATCGGCCGCCTGAATCGCCCCCATCGTCGAAATGCGGAACAGTTCCTTCGACAACCCGCCTTGCCCCGCGTAAATCACGAAGCCGCGCGCCTTCAACCCGTCATGCAGCGTCTCATACGTGACGCCCTGCGGCAGCCTATACGCACGCAGCACGACCGACGAAGCGCCTTCGGGCAGCACGAGCGACATCCCGCGCGCCGCCAGCCCAGCCTGCGCCTGATCAGCGAGCGCCTTGTAGTGAGCATGCCGCGCACGCCAGCCACCGGCCTCATCAAACTCGCGCAACGCCTCGACGAGCGCATAGTAAGCATGCACGGAAGGCGTAAACGGCGTATTCCGCTGATCCTGCAGCTTCGCGAGACGACCGAGATCGAGGTAATAAGTACGGCTCGCGGCCTTGGCAAGCGCGCTGCGGCGCACGATCACGAACGCGGCACCCGGCACGCCGTGCAGGCACTTGTTCGCGGTAGCGGCAACAGCATCAATCACGCCGCCGGCGAAGTCGATCGCCTCAGCCCCGAAGCTGCTGACGCCATCGACGAGCATCTTCACACCACGCGCACGGCATACGTCGGCGATCGCGCCGAGGTCGTTCAAGCGGCCGGTCGTCGTTTCGTGATGAATCACCGCAACGTGCGAATACCCACCCGCGTCGAGCTTCGCACCAATCTGCGCGAGATCAGGCGCCTGCATCCACTCATGCTTCAGCACATCATGCGCGATCCCGTACTGCGTCGCGATCTGCGTGATGCGCTCGCCGTACACGCCGTTCTCGATCACGAGCAGCTTGCCGTCCTGCGGTACGAGCGCCGCGATCATGCTTTCGACGGCGGCGGTGCCCGAGCCCGTCATCAGCACGGCGGCCCATTCGGCCGGATCGAGCTCGTACGCGGCGACGAGGCGCGCACGCGCTTCATCCTGCAGATCGAAGAATTCGCTTTCGCGATGGCACAGGTCGGGTTGCAGCAGGCTGCGGCGCACGCGTTCGGTGAGCGTGACCGGGCCGGGGTTCAGCAGCAGCATCAATGAGCTCCTTCGGCGTGGGCTTCGGCCTGTGCGGCGCCGATATGCCGCATCAAGCGGGTCTTGACCTCGACCGGCGTGACGGTCGGGCGGGGCAGGCCGTCGGGCACGCCCGTGCGGATCGCAACGCGCACGAACTGCGTACCGTTGCTCTGCGCAGCGAGCGTCGCATCGAGCACGTCGAGCGTGTCGCCTTCGACGGCGGACGCATAGCCGCACGCGGCGGCGACGCCCGCGAACGACACATGCCGCGATACGGTCGCCTGGCCGCCGGTCGATTCGTGCGCGCCGTTGTCGAGCAGCACGTGCGTGAGGTTGGACGGGCCATAGGTGCCGAGCGTCGCGAACACGCCCATGCGCATCAGCGCGGCGCCGTCGCCGTCGACGGCCACCACGCGCAGGTCGGGGCGCGCGAGCGCGAGACCCAGCGCGAGCGGCGTCACGCAACCCATCGAGCCGACCATGTACAGCTGGTTCGGACGGTCGTCGATCGCATAGAGTTCGCGGCCGCAGAAGCCGGTCGACGCGAGCACGACGGTCGAATCGACCGGCGTGTGCGCGATCACGCGTTGCAGCGCGTCGTGGCGGGTCGGCCACGCGGCGGGTGATTCAGCACGTGCCGCGGACTGTGCGGCAACATGCGCGCGCGGCGTCGCCGCCGGGTTCGCCTTCAGTTCATACGGCGCGACGCTGCCTTTCTGCATCACGAGCGCGTACGGGCGGCCGGTTGCGTCCATGTGCGCGATCGCGCGGTCGAGCGCCGGGCCGACCTGTTCGGGGTCGGTCGGGAACGTCTCCCACGGGATCTCCATCGTGTCGAGCATCGCCGGCGTAATCGGCCCCATCAGCGCGTGCTGCGGCTCGTCGGATACGCCCGGCTGGCCGCGCCACGTGACGATTAGCAGTTGCGGCAGCCGGAACGTCCAGGTCAGCGACGTGAGCGGGCTCACCGCATTGCCGAGCCCGGAGTTCTGCATCATCGCGATCCCGCGCTTGCCGCCGAGCGTGGCGCCCGCGATCAGCGCGACCGCGTCGCCTTCGTTCGCGGCCGACAGGTAGTGCAGCGTCGGGTCCTGCAGCACGTAATTGATGAACGGCGTCAGGTACGAGCAGGGCACGCCCGCGTACCAGTCGAAACCGCGCTCGCGCGCGGCCTCGACGAACTGGGCCGCTTCGATCATTGCGCGCCCCCGTTGCCGGCGCCCGGCTCGGACAGCGGCGTCTGGCCGTGCGCGAAGTCGCCCGCGCGGCGGAAGTCTTCGAGATCGTTGACGCCGCGCCAGTGGCCGTGCACGTACTGCACCTCGATCTTCTCGCCGGCGGCGATCAGTTCGTTGAGCAGGGACGGGATATCGAGCGTGTCGAAATCAGGACGTGCCTGCAGCGTCGCGAGCATCGCCTTCAGACGGTCGACGCCTGCGCCGCGCACGTTCAGCAGACCGATCCAGCGGCCGTGCGGCGTGCCTGCGGCGACGTCGCTCGATACGCGTTGCAGGTAGGTTTTCTGACCGAACAGGCCGCGGTCGTCGGCGGCCGAGCAGAGCGCGAAATCGCGCACGCTCTGGTTGGTCGGCTCCGTCAACGACGAGTCGACGACGACGCTGAACTCGGCCTCGCTCTCCGCGAGGTCGCGCACGATGTAGCTGCGGAACAGCAGGTCGCCGTAGGAGATCACGGTATCGCCGGTCAGGCGTTCGGCCGCGCATGCGAGCGATGCGAGCTCGCCCGTCTGCGCATGGCGTTCGTTGACGACGAGCTTGATGCCCGACGTGTCGATCGCGTCGGCGCGATAGCCGCCGACCACGGTGATGTCGTTCACGCCGTGCGTCTTGAAGCCGTCGACGAGCCAGCGCAGCAGCGGCTTGCCGGCGACCGGCAGCATGACCTTCGGCTTGTCTTCGGTCACGGCTTCGAGGCCCTTGCCGCGGCTCGCGGCGAGCACGATCGCCGCGTTCGACGCGCGCGACGACGACGACAGGTAGATACGCTCGGCCGCCGAGTATTCGTCGGCGTCCTGCAGGCGGAAGATCTCGTTGACCGATGCGACGCGGTCCTCGACGTTGATCAGCGTTTCGTTCTCGTGGATCTCGCGGGCGGTCGCCTGCATCGCAGATGCCGATGCGCGGATCAGGTGGTTCGCCCAGATCACGGTGCTGATGCCGGCCTGGCGGAACACGTCGGTCGGCGTGCTGTAGTACTTGGTCGGCACGATCACGAGCGGCGCCTTGCCGCTCCATTCGCGTGCGAACTGCAGGATCTCGTCCGGGCGCGACAGCTTGCTGTGGATCAGGATCGCGTCGGCGCCGGCTTCCGCATACGCGTTCGCGCGGCGCAGCGCCTCGTCCATCCCCCAGCCGGCGATCAGCGCTTCGACGCGCGCGACGATCGAGAAGTCGGGGTCGGTCTGCGAATCCTTGCCGGCCTTGATCTTGCCGCAGAACTCGTCGATTTCCGCGAGCGGCTGGCGCTCGCCGCCGATGAAGCTGTTGGTCTTCGGGAACTGCTTGTCCTCGATACAGACGCCGGCGATGCCGCGCTGCTCGAGCTTCTTCACGAGGCGGCGCACGTTGTTGAAGTTGCCGTAGCCGGTGTCGCCGTCGAGCAGGATCGGCAGGTCGCTCGCGTCGGCCATGAACTCGAGCACGTCGACGACCTGGGTCCAGCTCGCTTCGTTGTTGTCACGTACGCCGAACTGCGCGGAGATCGCGAGGCCCGATGCCCAGATCCCCTTGAAGCCTGCTTCGCGGACGATCCGCGCGGACAGGCCGTTGTGCGCTTCCATCAGGAATTCGAGTTCGTTGCTGACGAGCATGCGGCGCAGGCGTGCGCTGCGCGATTCGGAGAAGTTGGGTTCGCGAGCGTTCATCGTGCGGCTCCTGCCGTGGTGCGTTGAATCAGGGGAAGAATGTCTTGTGTCGCGCGTGCGACGTCGTTCGGGAAGTCGATCTCGATCCACGGCAAACCCGTGACGTCGGCGACGTCGAACGAATGGCCGCCTTCGAGCAGCAGGTCACGCACGGCTTCCTCGTGCGGCATGTTCGCGCGGCCGCTGTCGACGTAGCCCGCGACGATCTTCGCGAGGCGGCGCGCGGTGCCTTCGGTGAAGCGGAAGAAGCCGACCGATTCGCCGATCGTGTCGTAGTCGAGGTCGACCGCGAGCTGCTTGCGCAACTCGACCGGCACGCCGTTTTTCAGGCACAGCTTGACGGGCTCGTCGCCGGCTTCGAAGTCGCGATCGATCAGCAGGCGGTCGACTGCCTTGTCCGAGTCGGCCACCAGCGCGTGCAGGATGTTCTCGTCGTAGAGCACGTCGGCGTCCATCAGCAGCACGTCGCCGCCGCGCGTCATCGCATCGGCGACGGTGTGCACGGTCAGCACGCTGCCGAGGTCGTAGCGCTCGTTGATCACGATCTCGGCGGTGCGGCCGAGGCGCTTCAATTCCTGCTCGACCTTCTCGGACTGGAAGCCGAGCCCGAGCACGATTTCATCGACGCCCGCGGCGTCGAGTACGCGCAGATGGCGCTCGAGCAGCGACACGTCGTCGAAGCGCAGCAGGCACTTCGGGTATTGCGCCTCGGGCGGTTGTTGCAGGCGCAAGCCGAGGCCTGCCGCAAGAATGATGGCTCGCATGGGTTCTCCAACCAAAAAGCCGGCGGATCTGAACGATCAGTCGGCGAGCGGCTGCGGCGCATGGCGCCGCTGCCAGTTTCTTTCACTGAAATGCAGATAGAGCAGGCCGGGCAGGCCGAGCGCGAGTTCGCGCGCGCGCTTCGCGAGCGACAGCGCGAGCGCCGCGTCGGGCGGCAGGCCGACCAGCGGGGCGAGCAGCAGGTACCCGCCTTCCTGCGCCCCGAGCGAGCCCGGGATCGCGAACGCCGCACCGCGAATCGCCTGGCCGACGCTCTCGAGCAGCAGCGCGTCGAGCCAGCTGACCGGGTGCCCGAGGAAGTGCAGCGCGAGCCACACTTCCGCGGTGCCGGCGATCCAGCCGACGAGGCTCAACGCGAAGGTCTTCGCGACCTTCGCGCGATCGCGGTACAGCGCGGCGACCGCGTTGTCGATCGCATCCGCGCGGGTCGCCAGCGACGACCAGTCGCGCGGGCCGAGCAGCTTCGACGCGAGACGCATCCCGCGGCCGAACAACCCGCGCCGCTGCGCCGCGTAGAACGCGACGGCGAGGGCGCCGAGCACGCCGGTGGCGATCAGCGCCGGCGTGCGCAGGTGAGCGACCGAATCGTGCGTCGCATACAGACTGAACGCGGCGATGCCGATCAGCGCGAACGCCATCTGCGCGAGCGCCTGCATCGTCGTGCCGACGGTGATCGCGGCGGCCGCATCGGCCATCCGCGTGCCGCGCTGCGCGAGGTAGCGCACCATCAGCACCGGGCCGCCGATCTGCCCGGCGGGCAGCAGGCTGTTCACCGATTCGCCGACCCAGCGCGCGCGCAGCGCGTTGCCGAGCTCGGCGGCCGGTTGACCGCGGCGGAACATCACGGATACCGCAAACGCGTCGATCACGAGCGGCACGACGTGGAACGCCGCGACGAGCGCGAGGCCCCAGCCGGCCGCGAGGAGCGTCGACGCGACCGCGCCGACGCCCTGCCACGCGAGCAGGGCGATGAAGAGTGCCGTTCCGAGGGACAGCAGGATCAGGCCGGCGCGTGTCATGACCCGCTCGACCGTCGCGTGGCCAGCTGCTTGAACACCTGGCGGAAACCGAAATACGCGATCGCATCCTTCATGTTCGAGATGAAGCGCTTCCACGGCCGCATGCCGGGGTTGGTCACGTATTCGAAAGTCAGCGATACGCGCGTCTCGTTCTGGCCGAGCGGCGTAATCCGGTGGCGCAGCTTGTCGCCGTCGAACAGTACGATGCCGCCGTCGGCGATCTGCACGGAGCCCGGTTCGTCGGGCACGTCCGGATTGCGCGTATGCAGTTCATAGTCAAGCCGGCACGACGATTCGTCGATCACGCCGATCAGCAGCGTATAGCGGCGGCCGTCGTAGTACGACGTGTCGTAGTGCCAGCCGATGTGGTCGCCCGGCTTCGTGTAGTAGTACAGCGCGTACGCGTGCGGATCGTTCTCCGGCGACACCATCAGCTTGTCGCCCGTGATCTTCTCGAGGAAGCCGATCAGCGCCTTCGAGCGGTACAGCTCCGCGATGTACGGGGCCTGCTCGTCGATCGTGTGCCGGCTCACGCTGCCGCCCTGCTTGTGGCCGGGCAGGTAATTGCGGTTCAGGCCAGGCTGCAGCGTGCGGGCGGCGGCCGCGAGTTTCGCGTGCGCGTCGGGCGGCAGGAATGCGTCCAGATACAGGAACGACCCCTGGCGCGTGTAGTCGCTGCGCAGGCGGTCGAGGTCGAGGCGGCCGACACAGCCGGCCACAGTGCGATCGGGATCGGCTGCTGCCGCGCGCGCAGGCGCGGGGCGTGCCGGGCTCAGCACGGAGTCGTCGCGCGTGCTAGAAGTCATTTGGAAGCCTGGATTTCGGTTGAACTGTGCGGGGCGTTGCCGCGGCGCACGATGCGCCACCAGTCGATCACGACCCACGCGGCGAACAGCGGGGCGCCGATCGACGCCGCGAGCAGGAACGGCTGGACGCTGTCGGTGAGCGTCACGAGCGGCAGCAGGTAGAGCACGTCTTCCGTCTCGAATCCGCCGGCGAATGCCTGCTTGGTGCCGGCCTTGCCGGCGACCGATTCGATCCGCATGCGCAGAAAGAAGATCAGCGCGACGGCCCCGCCGGCCAGCGCACCGAGCAGCACCGGCGACGCGGCCATCTGGCCGCCCTGGGCGACGATGCCGAGGCCCATGCTGACGAACAGCGCGACCGTCACGAGCGCGTCGGCCGCGAGGTCGTAAAAGTGACCGATCTTGCTGGACTTGCCGCTGATACGCGCGAGTTCGCCGTCGGTGTGGTCGACGAAGTTCGACAGCACGATCAGAAATGCGCCTGCGTTGCTCCAGCCGAAGCCGCCTTGCGCAAGGCACCAGGCGCCGGCGAGACCGATCAGCAGACGAAGGGTAGTGAGGTGATTCGGGGTGACTGGCGTGTCGATCAGCGGTCGGACGAGCGCGCGCGCGAGCCGCGCATCCCAGGTGCGTGGCAGCGGCGGTTCCGAGAGTTTGGTGGTTTTTCTTTGGTCCATCGGCGAAATATATACGGAATTGTAATTTGTTGCTTTTTATTCAATCAATGTCCTGACATGCGGGAGTGTTACCGCGATTCCGGGCATCGGCCGGTTGCGAATCGGATGCGCGAAACGGCGTTCGCGCATCCGGCCCATACGTGATCCAGTGTGGTTCGCATGGCGCGACTGTCAAGGGCCAGCGGGCCTCGCTCGCGGGCCCGGCGGCGCGTCGCACGCGTCACCGGGTTGATATACATCAGGCCCGAAAAAGCGGTGCCGGGCGACAATTGGCCGCGGCGATCGACGGTCGGCCGTGGCATGCGGATTCCCTGCGTTCACACGGTCAATCCCGAAAGGTCGCAGTCGATTGACGTTCAGTCGTTCGTAATCCGCGGCCGGCAAATTGGCGATTCGCTTTCGCGCACCTTTCGAGTGCATTCGGCAGATTGTTCCGCCTGTCACAGAAAGGCCGTTCGATACCCGGTGCATTCAGTAAGTATCTTTTGCATTCAGCGGACATTTCGCGGCGATGGCCTCTGCGATACTCCGACCGTGCCTGTGGTGCCGGGCCGCCCTTCGCGGCCCCAAGGGCTTCGCGTCGCTCAGGAGACACCCCCCGCGACGTCAACGACAGACCAGAAGCGTCAGATATATAGCCATGTCTTCATCACGCATCCTCGCTCCCGCCCTGCGTTCGCTCGTCCGCACCGCCGACGAAGCCGCCGCGCTGATCCGTCCCGGCATGACCGTCGCGATGAGCGGCTTCACCGGCTCGGGTTATCCGAAGGCCGTGCCGGCCGCGCTCGCCACCCACATCGACGCCGCCCACGCGCGCGGCGAGGACTTCCGGATCAACGTGCTGACGGGCGCATCGACCGCGCCGGAACTCGACGGCGCGCTCGCCCGCACCAACGGCATCTCGATGCGCCTGCCGTACCAGTCCGACCCGACGCTGCGCGACAAGATCAACAGCGGCGAAGTCGACTACCAGGACGTCCACCTGAGCCACGTCGCGCAATACGCGTGGTTCGGGCTGTACGGCGATCTCGACGTCGCGATCGTCGAAGTCGCGGGCATCCGCGAGGACGGGCTGCTGATTCCGTCCGCATCGATCGGCAACAACAAGACGTGGCTCGAGCAGGCGAAGCATGTGATCCTCGAAGTCAACTCGCGCCAGCCGCTCGGCCTCGACGGGATGCACGACGTCTATTACGGCACCGCGCTGCCGCCGCACCGCAAGCCGATTCCGCTGACGAAAAGCGACGACCGGATCGGCGAGCCGTACCTGCGCTGTCCGGCCGACAAGATCGTCGCGATCGTCGAGACCGACGCGCCGGACCGCAGCAACGCGTTCTCCGCGCCGGACGCCACGTCCAGGCAGATCGCGCAGCAACTGATCGACTTCCTGCGCCACGAAGTGAAGCGCGGCCGTCTGCCGGAAAACCTGCTGCCGCTGCAGTCGGGGGTCGGCAACATCACGAACGCGGTGCTCGCGGAACTAAGCTCGGCCGGCTTCTCGAACCTGACCGCGTACACCGAGGTGATCCAGGACGGCATGCTCGACCTGCTCGACGACGGCACGCTGAGCTTCGCGTCGGCCACGGCGCTGTCGCTGAGTCCGGCCGCCGTGCAGCGCTTCGCCGACGAGATCGCGACGTTCCGCGAAAAAATCCTGCTGCGCCCGCAGGAGATCAGCAACCATCCGGAACTCGTGCGCCGCCTCGGCTGCATCGCGATGAACGGGATGATCGAAGCCGACATCTACGGCAACGTGAACTCGACCCACGTGATGGGCACGAAGATCCAGAACGGCATCGGCGGCTCGGGCGACTTCGCGCGCAACGGCTACCTGTCGTGCTTCATGTCGGCCAGCACCGCGAAGGGCGGCGCGATCTCGCGGATCGTGCCGATGGCGAGCCACGTCGACCATACCGAGCACGACGTCGCGGTGGTCGTCACCGAGCAGGGGCTCGCCGACCTGCGCGGCCTGTCGCCGAAGCAGCGGGCGCGCAAGATCATCGCGACCTGCGCGCATCCCGACTACCGTCCGATGCTCGAGGACTACTTCGAGCGCGCGTCGCGCGAGAGCTTCGGCAAGCACACGCCGCACCTGCTCGCCGAGGCGCTGTCGTGGCACGAACGCTACGTGCGTACCGGGACGATGAAGGCGTGAACCGGCCCGACGGGGCGCCGGCGCGCACCGCGCGCGGCCGTCGCCTCGTCAGTCCATCGCCGCGTGCGCGACGTCGACGCTCGCCGTTTTCTGCGGCGGGCGGATCAGCAGCAACAGCGGGATCATCAGCAGCGTCGCGACGAACATCAGCTTGAAGTCGTTCAGGTACGCGATCATCGTGGCCTGCTGGTTGATGGTGCGGTCGAGCAGCGCGATGTCGAGGTGGCTGCCGGCCATCGCCTGCACGGCCGGGTCGAACGGCGTGATGTGGGTCGCGAGGTCGGCATGCGCGACCTGCGTGTTGCGCGTCATCAGCGTCTGCACGATCGAGATTCCGATACTGCTGCCGATGTTGCGCATCAGGCTGTAGGTGGCCGTGCCGTCCGCGCGCAGCTCGGGCGTGAGCGTCGAGAACGACAGCGCGCTCAGCGGCACGAACACGAGCCCCAGCCCGAAGCCCTGGACCACCCCGGGCCACACGATGTCCGCCTCGGACAGCACGATCGTGTACTGCATCATCTGCCATAGCGCGAGTGCGGAAATCGCCAGCCCGGCGAACAGCAGCGCCCGCGCGTCCACGTATTTCAACAAGCGCCCGACGAACAGCATCGCGATCATCGTGCCCGCGCCGCTCGGCGCGGTGACGAGGCCCGTCGTCGCGACCGGATAGCCCATCAGGTTCTGCAGCATCGGCGGCAACAGCGCGCGCGTCGCATACAGCACCGCGCCGACGACGAAGATGAACAGCGTGCCGGTCGCGAAGTTCGGGTCGCGCAGCAGCTCCGACTTGAAGAACGACGCCTTGCCGACGGTTGCCGTATGCACGAGGAAGAACGCGAAGGCGAGGGCGGCGACCAGCGCCTCGATGCGGATTTCGTACGAGCCGAACCAGTCGAGCTGTTCGCCGCGGTCGAGCATCGCCTGGAACGCGCCGATCGCGAGCGCGAGCGTCGCGAAGCCGAACGCGTCGAATTTCACGTGCGGGCGCGGTGCCCGGGTGGGCAGGAAGGTCAGCACGCCGGCCAGCGCGAACGCGCCGATCGGCACGTTGATGAAGAACACCCAGCGCCAGTTGTAGCTGTCGGTGAGCCAGCCGCCGAGCGTCGGGCCGAGGATCGGGCCGACCATCACGCCCATCCCCCAGATCGCCATCGCCTGGCCCTGCTTCTCGCGCGGGTTGATGTCGAGCAGGATCGACTGCGACAGCGGTACCAGCGCGGCGCCGAACACCCCCTGCAGCAATCGTGCGCCGACGATCTGCACGAGCGACTCGGACAGCCCGCACAGCGCGGACGCAATCGTGAAGCCGGCGATCGAGAGCGTCAGCAGCCGCTTCATGCTGAGGCGGTCGGACAGCCAGCCGGTCAGCGGCGTCGCGATCGCCGCGGCGACGATGTAGGAGGTCAGCACCCAGGTGATCTCGTCCTGCGACGCGGACAGCGTGCCCTGCATGTGCGGCAGCGCGACGTTCGCGATCGTGCTGTCGAGCGTCTGGATCAGCGTGGCGAGCATGATCGACAGGGTCAGCATCGGCCGATTGAGGGCAGGCGGCGAGGCAGGGGTGTCGGCGGCGGCTGGATTCAAGCGGGTGTCTCCGTGGGGCGGTCGCCGTGGGCGGCGATCCGGTGCGACTCGAATTATAAGCATGCTCATTATATCCGTGCTTATCGCCCTGGATCGAGCCGCGGGTCAGTCGCGGCCTGCCCCTATAATCGCCGCATGGACAAGACTTACGAGAACCGGATCGGCTACCTGATCAGCGACGTGGCCCGCCTGCAAGGACGCCTGTTCGACCGGCGCGCGAAGCGCATCGGACTGACGCGCGCGCAAAGCCGCGTGCTCGCGTACCTGACGTGGAAGGGCGAGATGAATCAGGCGCGGCTCGCGGAATGGCTCGAGATCACGCCGATCTCGCTGACGCGGCTGCTCGACCGGATGGAAAGCTGCGGATGGATCGAACGGCTCGCCAACGACGACGACCGGCGCGCGTTCGTGATCCGGCTGACCGACAAGTCGCGCGACATCTTTCCGCAGATGCTGGAAGTGGGCGACACCGTCACCGACGACGGGCTGCGCGGCTTCACGCGCGACGAGCGCGACACGCTCGTGCGCCTGCTCGGGCGCGTGCGCCACAACCTGATCGACAGCGGCGGCGAATGACGCAGGCGCGTGCTCGGCCGCTGAATCGACCGGACACGGCGGAGCGTCGTTCGCGATGACGAGGTGGCTCGGCCTGGGCCGATTCCGTTTCAACCCCTCCGCGCCGGCCCGATCCGCTGGGCCGGTGCGCGGCGCTCAACGGCCCAGCGCCGCCAGCCCGAACGCCGCCAGATAAAGCCCCGCCCCGAACACCAGGTGCGTGACGATGCTGCGCCGGCGCGCGACGCCCGGCTGCGGCGTGCGCGATGCGGCGACGCCGAACCCGAACGCCGGCTGTATCACGAAGAACGGCGCGGCGACGCTGATGAGGCCCGCGACGAGTGCGGGCATGAGCGTCGGCGCACCGACCCATTCCTCGCCCGCGATCGCAACGGGCAGCCCCGCGAACGCGATGCCGATGGCGTAATGCGCGATCCAGCCGAACACGCGTTCGCCCGGCACGGGCGGCGCGGCGACGATCGACGCATGCCGGAACCGGCCGCGCATCATGTGGCCGAGCCAGCGGCCGACCAGCGCGTAGTCGAGCGACGGAATCCCGAATGCATTGCGACGCAGCAGCGCCCACAGGTCCGTCACGAGCGTCGCGCCCGCGCCGATCAGCAGGATGCGCACCAGGAAGTCGGGTGAGGTCATCGCGCGCCTGCGGGACGAAAGGTTGCGGCGGGGCGCGACGGGACACGAGTCGGTTTCGGCGGGTTCATGGCGGTCCAGCCTTGTGTCGAAGGAGTCGAGCGGCTATCTTGCAACTTCAAGTTAACTTGAGGTCAAGCATGAGCCGTCTGGATATCGCCGATGTCGCGCGTCGCTCGGGATTGCCCGCGTCGACGCTGCGTTACTACGAGGAAAAGGGATTGATCGTGTCGAACGGCCGTCTCGGGCTGCGGCGCCAGTACGACGAGTCGGTGCTGGAGCGCCTTGCGCTGATCGCGCTCGGCCGGGAGGCCGGTTTTGCGCTCGACGACATCCTCGCGATGTTCGGCGCGGACGGCCAGCCGGCGATCGATCGCGCGAAGCTCGACGACAAGGCCGGCGAGCTCGACCGCACGATCCGCCGTCTCGGCGCGGTGCGCGATGCGCTGCGGCATGCGGCCGCGTGTCCGGCGCCGAGTCATCTCGAGTGTCCGTCGTTCCGCAAGCTGCTGCGCATCGCCGCGCACCGTCATCCGGCGCGTCGCACGAAGACGGAAGGCGCGTAGAGGGTTCGGCTTGCCTGAGTAGGGTGCTCGAGTGTGCGATGGGGCGGGCATGCCGCGACGGCTAATGCCCCGAGCGCGTCATCCCGCGTAATAGACGCGGCATTCCATCTCGCGTCCGCGCACGATGCGCTTGCCGACGAGCGAACCGAACGTTTCGGTGACGACCGTGCGCTGGTGCTCGCATTGCAACGCATCGTAGAAATAGAGCGCGACCCAGTCCGCGGTGCGGCCGGCCTCGTGCGGGCGTGCGGGATACGGGCACAGTGCGGTGAAGTGCCAGCCGCCTTTCGTCATGTGCATCACGGGCGGCGACACGCTGACGTCCGCGTTCACGCGACGCGTCACGAGCATGGGCAGGATGCCGGCGGCGGCCTTGTTGCGGTACAGGCGGTCGATGTAAAGCAGCAGTTCGACCGGCGGTTCGGTGCCGAGGTCGGCGTCGCGCGCGTGGCCTTGCCAGCGCCGGCGGCGGCTCAGTACGTCGTCGAGCGCCGCGCGGATGCCGGCCGCGCGACGCGGGCCGACGCCCGAAATCGCGTCGAGCTGGCCGCTGCGGGCCGCGCGTTCGAGATCCTCGAGCGTATCGATGTGCAACTGGTCGTGAATCCGCAGCGCGAGCCCGTGGCCGATGCCCGGCACGGCTTCGAATGCGGACACGCGTTCCGCATCGCCGCGCAGCCGATCGAGCAGGCGCCAGCGCCCGGTCACCAGCCATTCGGCGATCGCCTGCGCGACGCCCGTGCCGACCTCCGGGAGCGCGCCGAGCGCATCGACACCGCCCGCGTTGAAGCGCGTGCGGATGCCGTCGTCGAGCGACTCGATCGTATCGGCTGACGCGCGGTAGGCGGCAACCCGGTAAGGATTCGCCCCCTGTTCGGCAAGCAGCTGCGCGGCTTCGCGCAGGCAGGCCGCGATTTGCCGGTTTTCCTCGTGCGTCTGGCTGACGGTCGTCTGCATGGTGCGGGACCTGGGGAAGCGCAAACGGAATGAACGGGACGCGCAACGCGCGGGCCACCGCTCATTTCAGCACATTGTCACGGCAAGCGACGAACAAAACTTGATGCGTGTCAATGGCAAACGTTGCACAGGCGGGAACCGCGCCGCGCGCGCGTTCGTGTCGGGATGGGGCACGAACGCGCGACCGGTTACGCGTCGAGGAACGACTGCGCGCCCTCGGCCTCCGCGGCCGTGCGCAGCGTGGCGAGCGCGCGCTTCTCGATCTGCCGCACGCGTTCGCGCGACATGCCCGCGTCCTGCGCGATCGCGTCGTAGGTGTCGGGCTCGGCGCCGCCGAGGCCGAACCGCCGGCGCAGCACGTCGGCTTCGGCCGGCGTGACCGAGCGCAGCAGCGACGTCACGCATTCGCGCATGCGCGTGTCCGCCAGGCGCTCGAACGGGCTCGCCGACGCCTGGTCCTCGATCAGGTCGACGAGGCCGGTCTCCGCGTCGGGCAGCGGCGTGTCGAGCGACAGCGGCTCGGCAGGCAGCGCGAGCACCGCGCGCAGCTTGCCCTCGGGGAGCCCGGTTTCGGCAACCAGTTCAGCCGGCGTCGCGCGGCGGCCCGTGCGTTGGCGGAACCGCAGCGCATGCCGCTGCACGCGCTGGTACTGATCGCCGACGTGCACGGGCACGCGGATCGTGCGTGAGCGGTCGGCCACCGCGCGCGCGACCGCCTGCCGGATCCACCAGGTCGCATAGGTCGAGAACTTGAAGCCGCGCCGGTATTCGAACTTCTCGATCGCGCGCATCAGGCCGAGGCAGCCGTCCTGCACGAGGTCGGGCAGGTCGACGCCGCGGTTCATGTACTTGCGTGCGATCGACAGCACGAGCCGCAGGTTCGCCTCCAGCATCGCGCGCGTACCGTCGCGTACCTTTTGCTGACCGTCGCTCAGCGCGGCGCCGAGCGCACGCCGCGCGACCGCGTCGAAGCACGCGGCGTCGGAGCCGGCGGCGGCGGTGTTGGCCGGCGCGGCGGCGAGCGCGCGCAGGACGCGGCTCGCATCGTCGACGGCCGGTGCAACCCACGCGAGCGAACCGAGCAGTGCGGCGAGGCGGTTGCGCGCGTCGCGGTATTCGGCCGAGCGGCAGCCTTGCGCGTGCAATGCGCCGCGCAGGGCCGCGACGGCGGCCTGCAGCGTGTCGTAGTGCGCGGGTGCCGGCGTGTCGCCTTCGCCGTCGCCGATGTCATCGCCTTCGTCTCCGGCCGCGCCGCTTACACCCGTTGCACCGTGGCGCGCGAGCAGCGTATCGACCGCCGCCGGATAGCCGGCGAGCGCGTGCAGGATCTGATGGCGGCCCGTTTCGATCTCGCGGGCGAGCACGATTTCGTCCTCGCGCTTGAGCAGCGGCACCGCATGAATGCGTCGCATATAGAGCGCGAGCGGATCGGTCGACGCGCTCGTGCCGCGGGCGAGATCGCCGAGCAGCGCGCGGCCCTCGTCGAGCGCATCGCGATCGACGTCGACCGGCGCCGCGCCCGCGAACGGCGCCGGCGCGGCCGGCTCGTCGAGCACGGCGATGCCGATGTCCGCGAGCGCGGCGCGCACGACGTCCAGCGCGTCAGGGCTGTCGCTTTCCGGCGGCAGCGCGTCGACGAGGTCGGCGTGCGTCAGATAACCCTGTTCGCCGGCAAGCGCCAGCAGCTGGATGATCGGATCGAGGGGCGTGTCCGCCCGAAGCGTGGGGCGTGGCGTAGTCATGTCGATGGCGGCGTGAACCGCGTTCCTGTTGGGCGGGCCGAGGTCCGCTGGTTTCAGGCCGCCGGGGGCCGCGAACACCCGTCCGCGCCGGCCGGCCTGACTGAATATCCAAGTGAGGGCATTTGCGCCAACTTCAACGCCGGCGCGCCAGACGCGCGAGCACGCGGCGTACCCGCGCGGTGCGACCCCTTCAATTGTGACGGCGAAACAAAAAGTAACCGATCAAACCCGCAGAAATATGCAGGGGACGTAAGCTAGAGTCAGGCGCGCGCCACGCGGCGACGCACGAATTCCTGCGGAGCTTCACATGACCCCGATTCCCGCCGCGAGGCCAGCCATCATCGGCCTGGCCATGATCGCGCTGAGTGGCTGCTATTACACGGGCCCTTACGGCTATGCACCGTATTACGCACCCGTGCCCGCTGTGGTGTCGCAGCGCGAGATCCCGGTGGCGCCGGCAAACGCCGGACCGGCCGCCTCGTCCCCATCCCCGGTGCTGGCCGTGCCGCCGCCGACGGACGATTATGCCTATGGCTACGCGCCGGCTCCAGTCTATGCGGCGCCGGCCTATGTGCCTTACCCGGGCTACTACCCCGCGTACTACCCGGGCTGGTACGGGCCGCCCGTCACGATCGGCTTCGGCTTCCGCGGGTATTGGGGCGGCGGCTACCGGGGCGGGTACTGGCGCCGTCCGTGGGGCGGCGGCCATTGGGGCGGGGGACACTGGGGCGGCGGACATCGACACTGACCGACGCGCGGCGGCACCGCGCGGGAGAGCAACATGAGCAACACCATCATCCGAAGTCTGTGCGTCATCCTGTTCGGCATCGCTGCCGTGCCGGGGATCGCCGACGCGCAAAGCAGCGCTTACACGAACTCGGGGGCCGAACTCTTTGCGGGGCCGGCGCCCGATTATCCGGTCGTCGCGCAACTTCCGCCCGGCACCGCGGTGGACGTGTTCGGCTGCCTGAGCGACTACTCGTGGTGCGACGTCGCGCTGCCGGGCGTGCGCGGCTGGATCGACGCGCAGCAACTCGACTACCCGTACCAGGGCAATTACGTGCCGCTGCTCGAATACGGCGCGATCATCGGCGTGCCGGTGACCGGGTTCGCGATCGGCGCGTACTGGGACCGCTATTACCGCCACCGGCCGTGGTTCCACGACCGCGATCGCTGGGAGCATCGTGCCGAGCCGCGCGTCGGCCCCGGCGGGATGCCGCCCGCCTACGGGCGCCCGCAGCCGGGCTGGCCGGTCCAGCACGAGCCGCGCGGCGCGCCGCCGGTGCAGCATGATGCACGGCCGTCGGCCACGCGCGGCGGCTGGAACGGCCCGAACCGCGCGCCGGCGCAGCAGGCCGCGCCCGCACCCGCGCCGATGCCCGGCGCGGCCGGTGCCCGTCAGCCGGCTCCGCCGCCGCCGCCCGCGCAGCCCGCACCGAGCGGTGGCGCGGGCCGGATGGTGCCTCCGACGCATCAGGGCGGCGGTGGTTACGGCGCTCGGCCGCAAGGTGGCGGAAACGGGGGCGGGGACCACGGCGGTGGCGGCGGCGGCGGGGGCAGCAGAGACGAGTTCCGGCGTTGATCGACTGAAGGCTCCGGTGCCGCGGCCCCCAGCCGGCGCCGGATAAAAAAAGCCGCTCCGGAGAGCGGCTTCTGGATCAGGCGGGCGGGCCGTTCGTGCGGCCCGCTACCCGGCGTCAGTCTTCCAGCAGCGACAGGTCGCGCACGGCACCCTTGTCGGCCGACATCACCAGCTTCGCATAGGCCTTCAGCGCCGCGGACACCTTGCGCGGACGCGGTTGCACCGGCTTCCAGCCCTTCGCGTTCTGCTCTTCGCGGCGACGCGCGAGTTCCTCGTCCGACACCAGCACGTCGATCGTGCGGTTCGGGATGTCGATGCGGATCTTGTCGCCGTCGCGCACGAGGCCGATCGCGCCGCCCGCTGCCGCTTCCGGCGAACAGTGACCGATCGACAGGCCCGACGTGCCGCCCGAGAAGCGGCCGTCCGTCAGCAGCGCGCATGCCTTGCCGAGGCCCTTCGACTTGATGTAGCTCGTCGGGTACAGCATTTCCTGCATGCCGGGGCCGCCCTTCGGGCCTTCGTAGCGCACGATCACCACGTCGCCGGCCTTGACCTTGTCGTTCAGGATGTTCTCGACCGCTTCGTCCTGCGATTCGGTGACGTGGGCCGAGCCCTCGAACACGAGGATGCTTTCGTCGACGCCGGCCGTCTTCACCACGCAGCCGTCGAGCGCGATGTTGCCGGTCAGCACGGCCAGGCCGCCTTCCTTCGAGAACGCATGCTCGTACGAGCGGATGCAGCCTTCGGCGCGGTCGAGGTCGAGGCTCGGCCAGCGCGTGTCCTGGCTGAACGCGACCTGCGTCGGGATCCCGGCCGGGCCGGCCTGGTAGAACGTGCGGACTGCCGCGTCGTCGGTGCGGACGATATCCCACTGGTCGAGCGCATCCTTCAGCGTCGGCGCGTGCACCGTCGGCACGTCGGTGTGCAGCTTGCCGGCGCGGTCGAGCTCGCCGAGGATCGCCATGATGCCGCCCGCGCGGTGCACGTCCTCGATGTGGTACTTGTTCGTGTTCGGCGCGACCTTGCACAGCTGCGGCACGATGCGCGACAGGCGATCGATGTCCTTCATCGTGAAGTCGATGCCGGCTTCCTGCGCGATCGCCAGCAGGTGCAGGATCGTGTTGGTCGAACCGCCCATCGCGATGTCGAGCGTCATGGCGTTCTCGAACGCCTTGAAGCCGACCGAGCGCGGCAGCGCGCGCATGTCGTCCTGCTCGTAGTGCTGGCGGGTCAGCTCGACGATGCGGCGGCCGGCGCGCTTGAACAGCTGCTCGCGATCGGCGTGCGTCGCGACGACCGTGCCGTTGCCGGGCAGCGACAGGCCGAGCGCTTCGGTCAGGCAGTTCATCGAGTTCGCGGTGAACATGCCCGAGCACGAACCGCAGGTCGGGCAGGCCGAGCGTTCGACTTCGGCGACGTCGGCATCCGAATACGCCGGGTCGGCCGCGATCACCATCGCGTCGACGAGGTCGAGCTTCTTCAGTTCGACGGTCTTGGTGACCGGGTTCGCGAGACGCGTCTTGCCGGCTTCCATCGGGCCGCCCGACACGAAGATCACCGGAATGTTGAGGCGCATCGCGGCCATCAGCATCCCCGGCGTGATCTTGTCGCAGTTCGAGATGCACACCATCGCGTCCGCGCAGTGCGCGTTCACCATGTATTCGACGGAGTCGGCGATGATGTCGCGGCTCGGCAGCGAATAGAGCATGCCGTCATGGCCCATCGCGATGCCGTCGTCGACCGCGATCGTGTTGAATTCCTTCGCGACGCCGCCGGCAGCTTCGATCTCGCGCGCGACGAGCTGGCCGAGATCCTTCAGGTGCACGTGCCCGGGCACGAACTGCGTGAACGAGTTGACGACCGCGATGATCGGCTTCGAGAAATCGTCGTCTTTCATGCCGGTGGCGCGCCACAGCGAGCGCGCACCTGCCATGTTGCGGCCGGCGGTGGAGGTTTTGGAACGGTATGTGGGCATTGTGATGGCTGAAGAAATATCGCGGAAAAGGGTGGAGGCACGGGAATGAAGGCCTCTCGCGCGCCCGTGCGAACAACCTCTTGAGCTGCGCCCTGGGCAAACTGGGCGATTATCCCACAGCCGCCGGGCGTGCGGCGCGGGCGGGAGCGGGCGAAGGGCGTGGGCGGTGCGCCGGGCAGGGCGCGCACCAGGGGCGCGGGGCTTTGCCGACGGAACCGTCGGCGGAACCGGGCGACGGAACCGGGCGACGGAACCGGGCGACGGAACCGGGCGACGGAATCGGGCGACGGAATCGGGCGGCGAACCGTGCGGTGGAACCAGGCGGCGGAACCAGGCAGCGGAATCGGGCAGCGGAACCAGGCAGCGGAATCGGGCAGCGGAACCAGGCGGCGGAACCAGGCGGACGAATCGGCGGCGGCTTCATCACCCGTTCTGCCGGCGATGAAGCTGCCGCCGAGCGACGCGATCGCGTCAGTCGAGCAGCGTCAGTCGAGCAGCGTCAGGATTTCGTCGTACAGCGCCTTCGGAATCCGCACGCCGTGCGCGATGCTGCGCGCGCGGGCGTCGAAGCGCCGCTGCGACGGCAGCCGCGCGCCTTGCCCGGTGATCGACGCGAACATCCGCTCGCCGCGCGCGAGGCCCGCGTCGAGTTCGTCGCCGAGGAACACCTTCGGGTCGAACGCGATCACGAGCTCGCCATGGCACGGCGTCGCGCCGACGCCTTCGTCGAAGTCCATCGACTCCCGGCTCGTCATGTCGCCGATCAGCGCGCCGCCGAGCAGCTCGACCATGGCCGCCAGCGCCGAGCCCTTGTGGCCGCCGAAGGTGCGCATCGCGCCCTGCAGCGCGGCCTTCGGATCGGTGGTCGGCTGGCCGTCGGCATCGATCGCCCAGTGCGGCGGGATCGCCTTGCCCTGTTTCGCGTGCAGCTCGATGTCGCCGCGCGCGATCGCGCTGGTCGCGAAGTCGAACACGAACGGCACGCCGTCCGGGCGCGGCCACGCGAACGCGATCGGGTTCGTGCCGAACACCGGTTCGCGGCCGCCCTCCGGCGCGACCCAGCTGTGGCTCGGGTTCATCGCGATGCCGACCAGGCCCTCGGTGGCGATCGCTTCGACCTCGGGCCACAGCGCCGAGAAGTGGTAGCAGTGGTTGATCGCCATCGCTGCGATCCCGTGCTGCTTCGCCATCTCGACGAGCACCGGCAGGCCGGTTTCGAAGCTGAGCAACGAGAAGCCGCGATGCGCGTCGACCGCGACGATCGACGACGACAGCCGGCGCAGCGTCGGCACGGCCTGCGGATCCACCTTGCCCTTCTTCAGCGAGCGCACGCAGACGAGCAGCCGGTACACGCCGTGCGAGTGGCACTCGTCGCGCTGGCCCTGCGTGATCACGTTCGCGATCGCCTGCGCGTGCGCAGCGGACATCCCGTTGTGCGTCAGCACCCGCAGCGCGAGTGCGTGGACCTCATCGAGCGACAGGACGACTTCGGCGAGCGGCTCAGACATCGCGCGCGTCCCGCGGCGCGGGCACGCCGTCGATGCGTTGCGGCACGTTCAGCGGGTTGCCGTTGCGGATGGCGTCGGGCAGCAGCGCGTCCGGCACGTCCTGGTACGACACGGGGCGCAGGAAACGCTCGATCGCGCGTGCACCGACCGACGTGGTGCGCGTGTCGGACGTGGCCGGGAACGGGCCGCCATGCACCATCGCGTGACCGACCTCGACACCCGTGCCGAAGCCGTTGACGAGAATGCGGCCGGCCTTGCGCTCCAGCGTCGGGCGCAGCGCGGCAAACAGCGCTGCGTCGCCGTCGGCGAGATGCGCGGCGATCGTCAGCTGGCCTTCGAGCGACTTCAGCACGCGATGCAGCGAGTCGGCATCCGGGCAGCGCACGATCAGCGATGCGGGGCCGAACACTTCGTCACGCAGTTCGGGGTGCGCGATGAACGCGTCCGCCGACGTCGCGAACAGCGCCGCGCGTGCCTGGTAGCGGCCGCCTTCCGCACCTTCCGCCAGCAGCTCGACCGCGTCGTGCGCGCGCAGGGCGGCCACGCCTTGCGCATAGCTCGCGTGGATGTGCGGCGTGAGCATTGTTTGCGCGGCGCTCGCTTGCACGGCGGAGGCCGCCGCGGCTTCGAACCCGCGCAGCGCGGGGCCGTCGACCGCGAGCACGAGGCCCGGGTTCGTGCAGAACTGGCCGGCGCCGAGCGCGAGCGACGCGGCGAACTGCGGCGCGATCGTGTCGTGGCGTGCGTCGAGCGCGGCCGGGAACAGCAGCACCGGATTGATCGAGCTCATTTCCGCATAGACCGGAATCGGCTCGTGGCGCGCGGCCGCGATGTTCATCAGCGCGACGCCGCCGCGGCGCGAGCCGGTGAAGCCGACGGCCTTGATGCGCGGATCGGCGACGAGCGCCTGGCCGATTTCGCGCGACGCGTCGAACAGCAGCGAGAACACGCCGGCCGGCAGCCCGCATTCGCGCACGGCCTGCTGGATCGCGCGGCCGACGAGCTCGGACGTGCCCGGATGCGCGGAGTGCGCCTTGACGATCACCGGGCAGCCGGCCGCGAGTGCCGAGGCGGTATCGCCGCCCGCGACCGAGAACGCGAGCGGGAAGTTCGACGCGCCGAACACGGCGACCGGCCCGATCGCGACGTTGCGCAGGCGCAGGTCGACCCGCGGCAGCGGCTTGCGGTCCGGCCTGGCCGGGTCGATGCGTGCGTCGACGTAACCGCCGTCGCGCACGAGCGACGCGAACAGCGCGAGCTGGCCGACCGTGCGGCCGCGTTCGCCTTCGATGCGTGCGCGCGGCAGGCCCGTTTCGGTGACGCAGCGCTCGATCAGGTCGTCGCCGAGCGCCATGATGGTGCGGCCGATCGCGTCGAGAAACGCGGCGCGTTGCTCGGGAGGCGTTTCGCGGTACGTATCGAACGCGTCGTCGGCGAGCGCGCAGGCTGTCTCCAGGTCGTGCAGGCTCGCGCCGCCGAACGCGGGGTCAAGCGGTTCGCCGGTGGCGGCGGCGATCGCGTGGAGGGGGCCGTTCTGTCCGGCGATGGCCGACTGGCCGATCAGGAGCTGACCTGTAAGTTGCATGGTTTTTCCTCGGAAAATGCGGGGCCGGGCGTGATGCGCCCGGCCGGAGTGGAAAGGGGAAAGCGGGGGGCGTCAGTCTTCGTCGTCTTCGAGCTGCAGCTTGTCGGAACGGATGCCGGTGTTGGCGCCCCAGTAGAAGATGACGAGCGCGACGGCCGCGACGACGACCGTGTCGTACGGATGCGCGAGCTGGCCCGTGCCGCCGAAGTCGCCGAAGTACGACAGCACGATCATGGCCGCGTAGAACGCGATCAGCCACGCGGACGAACGCACCTGCTCGGCGATGCTCAGGTGCGCGGTCGGCACCCAGCGGCGGCATGCGAGATAGATCACGAACATCACGATCTGCAGGCCGAGCAGCCAGGACACCGTGCCCCAGCCCGACCAGTAGACGATCAGCGCGGCGATCACGAACGACGCGGGGCCGGTGATGCCGAACGCCACCGCGCGGAACGGTCGCGGCAGGTCGGGCGCGGTGCGGCGCAGCGCGGCGACCGATACGGGCGCGACCGCGTAGCTCAGCACGAGCGCGGCCGACACGATGTTGATCAGCGCTTCCCACGACGGGAACGGCATCGTCCAGAAGATCGAGAGGCCGAACGTGAGCCACAGGCCCGCGCGCGGGATGCCCGACGCTTCGTCGACGCGCGTGAACACCTTGAAGAACGTGCCCGTCTTCGCCCAGCCGTAGACGACGCGCGGCGTCGCGTTCATGTAGATGTTGCCGCAGCCGCTCGGCGAGATCATCGCGTCGGCGACGACCATCACCGCGAGCCAGCCCACGCCGAGCGCAAGCGCGATGTCGCGGTACGGCAGCGAGAACGCCTTGCTCACGTCGTGCCAGCCGGCGGCGAGCATGTCGGTCGGGATGCTGCCGATGAACGCGAGTTGCAGCAGCACGTAGATCAGCGTCGACAGCAGGATCGACAGGATCAGCGCGATCGGAATCGTGCGCTGCGGATTGCGCACCTCGCTCGCGACCGACACGATCGGCGTGAGGCCGAGGTACGCGAAAATGATCCCGCCGGCCGACACGGCCATCTCGATGCCCGGCATGCCGAACGGCGCGAAGCCGTGCAGGGTCAGGTTGGCGGGCTTGAAGAACGTGAACAGCACCGCGATCACCGACAGCGGCACGATGAACTTGAAGATGCTGATGACGTTGTTCGCCTTCGCGAACGTCTTCACGCTCGAATAGTTCAGGTAAAAGAAGAAGCACAGCAGCCCGGCCTGCACGAGCCAGCCGAGCGTCGTCGGGTCGCTCGTGCCGGCCTTGGTGAGGCCGGGGAACCACGCGGCCGCGTACTGGCGCGCGGCGACCACTTCGATCGCGATCAGGCTCGAGAACGCGATCAGCGTGATGAAGCCCATCAGGTAGCCGAGCAGCGGGCCGTGCGAGAACACCGGGTAGCGGACCACGCCGCCCGCGCGCGGCAGCGCGGCGCCGAGCTCGCAATAGACGATGCCCAGCAGCAGCACCGAGAAGCCGCCGAGCAGCCACGAGAAGATGCCGGCCGGGCCGGCGATCGTCGAGACGTGACTCGCGGCGAACAGCCACCCCGAACCGAAGATCGCGCCGAGACCGATGAACGTCAGGTCGGTCAGCGACAGCTGTTTCTTGAACTTGCCGTGACCGCCGTCGGCGGGCACGGAACGGGAAAGCGGGACGGAAGGGTGTGTGTTGCCTTGGCCTGGCATGGGTTTGTCTCCTGGGAAATATCGGGGCAGGTGGGCTTGTGCCGCGCTCCGACGGAGCAGCGGCACACACCTGCCGGCCGGCGTGCGACCGGTTCGAACGACCGGGCGGGCCGACGGCCGTTCATGCGCGGCGCGGGCTGGCGCCGCGGCGAACGGACCTGTGCGGGCCATGCCGGACCGGAAGTGGCAATGCGATGGCGGGAAGCCGTTGCACCGCCGGGGGGAAGTCGCTCAGCGGTTCGCCCGGTTCTGTTCGGCGCGGTGCGCGGCGTCGAATGCGATGGAAGCGTCCGGTGCGAACCGGTTGCTGAGGACGGGGAAAACTTCGGTCCGCTGGATGGCGTTTCGGCTCACTGCAATCTCCTGCTTCGTATTGCTTCCTGTTGCTGCGTATCGCTTCATCTCGGCCGGCGACAGGCGCGTCGACGTGCAACCAGTATCGCCGTGCAAACACCCATCACGCTTGAGTCGTATCGCGGAGCAGAATGACGAAATCGGCACAGTGACCGGACGGGCTGCGGAAGGCGTTCCACACTGTGCCGATTTCGTCGCCGTCCTCATCGAAAAGCCACAAGCGGACGGACGCGCGACGGAGGAAGCTATGCTCCTTTCCCCACTTCGGACGGCTCATGATGAAGCGCATTCAGATCATCGATTCGCACACGGGCGGCGAACCCACGCGGCTCGTCGTGTCCGGCTTCCCCTCGCTCGGCAACGGCACGATGGCCGAGCGCCTCGACGTGCTCGCGCGCGAGCACGATCGCTACCGCACCGCGTGCATTCTCGAGCCGCGCGGCAGCGATGTGATGGTCGGCGCGCTGTTGTGCGAACCCGTGTCGCCGGAGGCTGCGGCCGGCGTGATCTTCTTCAACAACAGCGGCTACCTCGGGATGTGCGGGCACGGCACGATCGGCGTCGTGCGCACGCTGCATCACATGGGCCGCATCGAGCCGGGCGTGCACCGGATCGAAACGCCGGTCGGCACCGTCGAGGCGACGCTGCACGACGACCTTTCGGTCAGCGTGCGCAACGTGCTCGCGTATCGCCATGCGAAGGCCGTCGCCGTCGACGTGCCGGGCTACGGCGCCGTGAAGGGCGACATCGCGTGGGGCGGCAACTGGTTCTTCCTGATCAGCGATCACGGCCAGCGCGTGGCAGGCGACAACGTCGCGGCGCTGACCGCCTATTCGTCCGCCGTGCGCGAAGGGCTCGAGCGCGCGGGCATCACCGGCGCGAACGGCGGCGAGATCGACCATATCGAACTGTTCGCCGACGATTCCGAGCACGACAGCCGCAGCTTCGTGCTGTGCCCGGGCCATGCGTACGACCGTTCGCCGTGCGGCACCGGCACGAGCGCGAAGCTCGCCTGCCTCGCGGCCGACGGCAAGCTCGAACCGGGCGTCGTGTGGCGGCAGGCGAGCGTGATCGGCAGCGTGTTCCAGGCGAGCTATGCGCAGGCCGACGGCGGCATCGTGCCGACGATCCGCGGCAGTGCGCACCTCAGCGCGGAAGCGACGCTGCTGATCGAGGAAGACGATCCGTTCGGCTGGGGCATCGTGTCGTGAGCGAGGCCAGGACCGACGTCGTCGTGATCGGCGCTGGCATCGTCGGTGCCGCATGTGCACATGAACTCGCGCAGCGCGGGCTGCGCGTGCTCGTCGTCGACGACGCGAGCGGTGGCGCGACCGGCGCCGGCATGGGGCACCTCGTCGCGATGGACGACAACGCGGCCGAGCTCGCGCTGAGCCATTACTCGATCGCGCTGTGGCGCGCGCTGAGCGGAGAAATGCCGGAAGGCTGCGCGTACCGCAACTGCGGCACGCTGTGGCTCGCGGCCGATTCCAACGAGATGGACCTCGCGCGCACCAAGCAGGCGACGCTCGCCGCGCATGGCGTCGCGGGCGAGCTGATCGACGCGGCGACGCTCGCGCGGCTGGAGCCGATGCTGCGCGCGGGGCTCGGCGGCGCGCTGAAGATCCCGGGCGATGCGATTCTCTATGCGCCGGTCGCCGCGAGCTGGCTGTTGCAGCGCGCGCCGGGCATCACGTTGCGGCGCGACCGCGCGGTGGCGGTCGACGGCCCGAGCGTCACGCTCGCGAGCGGCGACACGCTGCGCGCGGAACGTGTCGTCGTCGCGAACGGCGTCGCCGCGCGCACGCTGTTGCCCGAATTGCCGCTGCGCCCGAAGAAGGGCCATCTGCTGATCACCGACCGCTACCCGGGCCAGGTGTCGCACCAGCTCGTCGAGCTCGGCTATGCGGCGAGCGCGCACGCGAGCGACGGCACGTCCGTCGCGTTCAACGTGCAACCGCGGCCGACCGGCCAGCTGCTGATCGGCTCGTCGCGCCAGTTCGACACGGAAGACGCGCGCATCGAGCCGCCGGTGCTCGCGCGCATGCTGCGCCGTGCGGCCGGCTACCTGCCGGATCTGGCCGACCTGAACGGGATTCGCGCATGGACGGGCTTTCGTTCCGCGAGTCCCGACGGCCTGCCGCTGCTCGGCGAACATCCTGCGCGCCCGGGCGTGTGGCTCGCGGTCGGGCACGAAGGGCTCGGCGTGACGACCGCGCCGGGCAGCGCGCGGATCGTCGCCGCGTTGATTACCGGCGAGCGGCCGCCGATCGATATCGAACCGTATTTGCCGGGACGTTTCCTGACGACGTCCCCCGTAGCCGGAGCGCTGACATGAAACGACCCCCACGCTCACTTCGTTCGCTTGGGGGGACGCAGTCCCCCCATCCCTCGAAGGCCGACTCCCGTACGTGCAGGGCGGCCCGGCGGAGGCTGACATGATCATTCATCTGGACGGCCGCGCGCTGACGGTGGCCGACGGTGCGACCGTCGCGGCTGCCGTCGCGGCGAGCGGCGACGACACGACGCGTGTGTCGTGCACGGGTGCGGCGCGCGCGCCGTTTTGCGGTATGGGCATCTGCCAGGAGTGCAGGATGACGATCGACGGCCGCCGTCGTCTGGCCTGCCAGACGCTGTGCCGCGACGGGATGCGGGTGGAGCGCACGCGATGAAACAGGAACGACTGAGCGTCGACGTCGCGATCGTCGGCGCGGGCCCGGCCGGGTTGTCGGCCGCGCGGGCCGCCGCACGAAGCGGCGCAACGGTCGCGATCGTCGACGACAACCCGCGCGCGGGCGGACAGATCTGGCGCCAGGCCGCCGCCGCGACGCCGGTGGCGGCCGCGGCGGAACGCCTCGCCGTGCTGCGGCAGCCGAACGTCACGCATCTCGCGGCCACGCGCATCGTCGCCGAAACGCAGCCGGGCACGCTGCTGCTCGAGGATGACGAGCGCGGCTTTCTGCTCGAATTCCGCACGCTGATCGTGTGCTGCGGCGCGCGTGAGTTGCTGCTGCCGTTCCCGGGCTGGACGCTGCCGGGTGTCACCGGCGCGGGCGGCCTGCAGGCGCTGATCAAGTACGGCCTCGACGTGCGCGGGCAGCGCACGGTGATCGCCGGCAGCGGCCCGCTGCTGCTCGCGAGCGCGGCGACGGCGCGACAGGCAGGCGCGCAGGTGTCGCACGTGCTCGAACAGGCGGCATGGGGCGACGTGGCCGGTTTCGGCGCAGGGCTGTGGCGCTGGCCGTCGAAACTCGCGCAGGCCGCGAAGCTCGTCACGGCCGCCTACCGGCCCAATGCCTACGTCGTCGAAGCATTCGGCGACAAGCGGCTGGAACGCGTGCGGATCCGGCAGGGCGCGCGCGAGTTCGACGTCGACTGCGACCGGCTCGCGTGCGGCTTCGGCCTCGTGCCGAACACCGTGCTGCCGAGCCATCTCGGTTGCCGGATCGAGAACGGCGCGGTCGTGGTCGACGCGCATCAGCGCACGAGCCGCGACGGGTATTTCGCCGCGGGCGAGTGCACGGGTGTCGGCGGCAGCGAACTGGCGATGGTCGAAGGCGAGATCGCCGGCTTCGCGGCCACCGGGCAGGTGGCGCCGCTGGCCGCGCTGGTGGCGCGGCGCGCACACTGGCAGGCGTTCGCGGACGCGGTGCGCGAGCGCTTCGCGATCCGCGAGCCGATCCGCCGGCTCGCGCGGCCCGATACGCTGCTGTGCCGTTGCGAGGACGTGCGCTTCGACGCGGTCGCGCCGGCGCCGGGCTGGACGGCCGCGAAGCTGCAGACGCGCTGCGGGATGGGTGCATGCCAGGGCCGCGTGTGCGGCGCGGCCGCGCAGGCATTGTTCGGCTGGACGCCGCCGGTGCCGCGCACGCCGCTCGTGCCCGCACGGGTCGGTACGCTGATGCTGGACGACACGGTGTCCTGCGACGGCGCCTGACTTGCCTTGGTGAGGCGACCCGGTTCGAGCCGGGCCGTCGGCGCCTTCTGAGGGAAGGCGTCGGGCGATGGTGCGAATCAAAAATATATAATTTGATATAATATTGATTCGTTAATCGTGTGCACCGCTCCCATGAACACCGATCCTTCCGCCGGGCTGCCCGAGCCCGACCAGATGCGCGCAGCCGCCGAATCGGCGTGCGCGCTGCTCAAGGTGCTGTCCAATCCAGACCGGTTGCTGCTGCTGTGCGAACTGTCGCAGGGCGAACGCTGCGTGAGCGATCTCGAGGCGCGGCTGGATATTCGCCAGCCGACGCTGTCGCAGCAGCTCGGCGTGTTGCGGGACAACGCGCTCGTCCGCACGCGCCGCGAAGGCAAGAACATCCACTATTCGCTCGACAGCCCGGCCGCGATCGCGGTGATGGGCGTGTTGTACGAACAGTTCTGCGGCCCGGCCGCGAAGGGGAAGCGCGATGCAGCTTGATGCGCTTCATTTCACGCCCTGGCTGTCGCTTGCCGGCGGCGTGCTGATCGGGCTGGCGGCCGCATGGCTCGTCGCGTTCAACGGACGGATCGCCGGGATCAGCGGCATCGTCGGCGGCCTGTTCACGGCCGGTGCCGCGGAGCGCGACTGGCGTGCGGCATTCGTCGCCGGGCTGATCGCCGCGCCGCTGATGATGCGCATCGCCGGTGCCGCCGTGACGCCGCAGGTCGATGCAGGCTGGGGCGAGTTGCTGGCGGCCGGCCTGCTGGTCGGGATCGGCACGCGCTATGCGGGCGGATGCACGAGCGGTCACGGGGTCTGCGGGGTGTCGCGCGGCGCGACGCGCTCGATCGTCGCGACGGCGGTGTTCATGGTCGCCGGCTTCGCGACCGTATTCGTGCGCCGGCACGTGCTCGGAGGCTGACATGCAGGCAGGATTCGCGTTTCTGGCGGGGCTGTTGTTCAGCGTCGGCCTCATCGTGTCGGGGATGGCCAACCCGCGGAAGGTGCTCGGTTTTCTCGACCTGGCCGGCCGTTGGGATCCGTCGCTCGCGTTCGTGATGGCCGGCGCGATCGGCGTCGCCGTGTTCGCGTTCGCCTGGGCGAAGCGCCGCACGCGGTCGTGGCTCGGGCTGCCGATCCAGTGGCCGGCTGCCCGGACGATCACCGTGCGGCTCGTCGCCGGGAGTGCCGTGTTCGGCATCGGCTGGGGGCTTGCGGGGTTCTGCCCGGGGCCGGCGCTCGTGTCGATCGGTCTGGGCTCGGTCAAGGGCATTGCGTTCGTCGTCGCGATGCTGGTCGGGATGGCATTGTTCGAATGGATCGAGCGTGCGCGGAAGGTGCGGTAGCCGGCGATCTCGGCCCGGCTGAATCGCTCCGGCGCGGCGAGGACGCTGGACGTGATCACGCTCGCGCCGGATGAGGCGATACGGTGGTTGCATGACGATACCGGCGGCAGCGCGAGCCATCGCGTCAGGGCTGTTCGCGCACATGCTGCCCGCCGAATGGCCACGCGGCCACCCGGTGCAGCCACGCGCGCCACGCGGCGAACGCCCCGGCCCGGGCCGCGGGTTCCGCAAGGGTCGCGTCGACCGGCGCGGCACCGCTGGCCGTCAACGTCGCGTGACCGGCCGCTTCAATCGTCAGGCATTCGCCTTCGTCGAGCACCCGGCGGACGTATTGCGGCGCATCAGGCAGCCAGTCGAGCCCGCCGTGGCGCAACGTGACCGCGAGCGCGCCGTCGAGCACGTTGACCTGGCTGCCCTTGTCGAACCACGCAAAGTGGCTTTGCCCGGCGTCGAGCCGGATGTCTTGTGTTCGCATGGCGAGTCCCTTTCCCGGTTGCGCAGCCCCGCGACGGCGGGGCGACAGCGTGCAATCAGGTTAGGGAAACGCGCGCGGGCCGGACAGATTCAGGGGACGGGAATCTGTTACGGTGCAGGCGGCGAATTTGGCCCGCTGTATCGGTGGGTTTTCCCCGAATCTGTATCTGGCGTGCGCCAGGGTGCGCGGGCACGATGACCCGCATGACATCCACCACCGAGTCGCCCCGCACGCCTTTGCCGATGGCCGGCGAGCCGCTGTACGAACGGCTCGCCGAGCATTACCGCCGCATCATCGCGGCCGGCACGCTGTCGCCCGGCGACCGGATGCCGTCGGTGCGCGGATTCATGGCGCAGCACGGCGTGAGCCTGTCGACCGCGATCCAGGCGTTCCGGCGGCTCGAGGATACGGGCTGGTGCGAAGCAAGGCCGCGCTCGGGCTACTTCGTGCGGCGGCGCGCGGCGGCCGCGCTCGACACGCTGCCGGAATGCGATGGGCCGCCGCTGAGCGTCGAGCCGCCGTTCGCGGGGCTGCACGAACGCGTGTCGCGCGTGATCGATCGCGCGAACGCGACGCCCGATGCGTTGAATCTTGGCGGCGCGTCCGCGATGGCGACGCTGTATCCGGCCGAGCGCTTGCAGGCGCTGGCGATCCGGCTGCTGCGGCGCAAGCCGACGCTGTTGACCGACGCGGGGCCGGTGGGTGGTTCGCCCGAATTCCGCCAGACGATGGCCAAGCGTGCGCTGTCGTACGGCGTGACCGTGTCGCCGGACGACGTGATGTCGACGAGCGGTGGCGTCGATGCGGTCAATCTCGCGCTGCGCGCGGTGGCGCGACCCGGCGACACGATCGCGATCGAATCACCGGCCTTTTTCGGCTTGATCCAGCTGCTCGAAAGCCTCGGCCTGCGTGCGCTCGAGATTCCGGCCAGCCCGACGACCGGGCTATCGATCGAAGCGCTCGACGTGGCGCTGACCGCGTACCCGGACATTCGGGCCGTGGTCGTCGTGCCGAACCTGCAGAACCCGCTCGGCAGCGTGATGCCCGACGAGCGCAAGGCCGCGCTGGTCGCGCTGTGCTCGCGCCGCGGCGTGGCCGTGATCGAGGACGAGCCGTATCGCGAACTCGTCGAAGCGCCGCACGCGGTGAAGCCCGTGAAGGCATGGGACCGCGACGGCACGGTGATCTACTGCCCGTCGCTCAACAAGGTGCTGGCGCCCGGGATGCGGCTCGGCTGGATGAGTGCGGGCCGCTGGCACGCGCGCGTGAAGATGCTCAAGTTCGCGCACAGCCGGCACAACGCCGCGTTGCTGCAGGCCGTCGCGGCCGAATTCGTCGGCTCGGGCGCGTTCGATCGCCACCTGCACCGGTTTCGCGAACAGCTTCGCGTGCAGCGCGACGTGACGATCGATGCGATCGCGCGTCATTTTCCGGCCGGCACGCGGATGAACCGGCCGCCGGGCGGCATGCTGCTGTGGATCGCGCTGCCGGACGGCGTGCGTTCCGAAGCATTGTTCGATGCGGCGCTGGCACGGGGAGTAAGGATCGCGCCCGGCTCGATCTTCTCGAATTCCGACCGCTTCGATGCCTATATCCGGCTTGCGTGCACGCGGGTATTCGACTCGGCTCACGAAGCGGCCATCGAAACGCTCGGCCAACTGATACACGACGCGGCGGCCGCGGCGTAAGCGGGCCGGCTGTCGGCCGGGCCGGGATGCCCGCTACCGGGCTCGGCTGGCGTGACGGCGGCACGGGCCGGCCGATCCGGCACGCCGCGCTCACCGCGGCCGGCCGCCGCGCCATCACGCGCCGACGATACGATTTCGGCGATTTCATCGGCCGACCGTATGCGCGGCGAGGTGCTGACGGATCAGCGACAGGTAGCGATCACCGACCGAGAAGTCGCGCGCGGCACGCGGCCGTTCCGCCTGGCGCAGCGTGGCCGGCGCGCTCATGCCGAGGTATCGGCAGACCGCGGACGGAAAGGGCTTGCGCGTCGCCCCAAGCTGGCGCGCCGCGCGCTCGACGCGGGCGTCGCCGACCTGCGCACGCAGCCATGCCAGCACTTGGCGATCGGTGTCGTTGACGATACGGACCAGATGTTCCATCGCGCACCTCACTGTTCATAAATACAGTACTGTAAATATAACCAGTATATGAGGCGGCCGCAAGCGGCGCGCATGCGCCTGGTGTGGAGGTAACCATAAAACTTCCGTTTGGAAGCGATATGGTGAATTTTTTAGCCGCAAGATGTAACAAGACCAATGCGCACCTGTGCTCACGTTCTGGCGCAAGCACTAATGGTGCGGGTGCCCCGCGAGGGTTATGGCACTTATTTGTGTAGGTTGACTGGCCGGGGTGTTGGCTATCGAGTCCGCGACCACGTCGGCCGGAGCACGCCAGTCTGACGACTTGCGCACGTCCTATCCACGCGCTTGTTTGAAATGATGATTCGGACGCGGGGCGCTTTGTAGGGCAGCCAGTTGTATCTCCCGGATGCGATATGCGTCTTTGCTGGAGGCGAGCCCTTGCGCCCTCGCGAGGAGGGACAGTTTCCGCACACTCGGATACTCGCCCGCATCGAGCATTTGGCGCGTTTTGGTGGAAATGTACTCCGCGAGCAGCGTGTCCCGCTGTCGACGCCGTTCGTCATCGATTTTCGCGCGCAAAGCTCGAGCGGCGTCGCCTACCTCGGTGCAGAGGGATGGAAAGCGTGCACTCACCAAGGCCGGCCGCATTCCGAAAGATTTGGCGGCACATGCGAGACTAGTAAAGGGCCGCGTGCCAGAAGCGACCTCCCGGAGGACGTGCTCGACTTTCGCCCAGTCCGTCGTGGGCGGCGGGGGAAGGCGCGGGGGAGGCGGCGTGGTGAACGGAAGCGGAGGCAAAGACGCGTTACTGCAACGCGCGATGTTGCCGGCAAATAGGTCACGCAAACTGATCTGCAGGTCGTAAGAAATATTGAGCAGCATCCTCGGATTGGGGTAACGCCGGCCACGAAGCCATTCGGTGGTATCGGATCGGAGGGCTCCGTGGTGCTGACTGCTGGCGGTACGGTCTCCCAGAAAGAGTCGCTCCGTGCAGGTATCGATTACACGCACAATCCGTTCGCGGTGTTCCGCCGATGTCGACCGTGGGGGATTGGCGAGCAGATCGGCAAAGCATTCTGCTGCCCACGCCTGATAGGATAGAACTGCTTCGTCAAATGGTTGGAGGCATGTCGGCGTGGTGGAACCGAGCCACGCGCCGCAACTCGAGCAAAAGCCACATAACTGTCGGCGGTTGAATTCGGGCATGCATCTGCGACGACATGTCGGGCATTGGTCTTCCAGGTAGCAGTGGTGCCGCGGGCACAATTCGACATACTGTAGTGACCAAATCAGGCGCTCGTAGACGGGAGTGCCGGCCGTATGATCCTGGGCAAGACAAAGGGGACACCAACGACGCGCAGCACTCGTCAATTGACTTCTTTCGGAAAACGCGTTCGACCACGGGAGTAGCGTGAGAAGGCTCAAGTCTCCTCGGTCGACCAACTGGTTTGCACGGATCACCCACGCATATGCTGTCGCGCCTTGCGCGTTAATCCGTTGCTTGGCGGGATGATAGCCGCTTCCTATCTGTGGATATTTGAGTTCTCGACCGGATTCAAAATATTTCTCGACCAGTGAGCCCAACGTAATGTGCGATTGCGCCGCCAAACGGGTCAGATAGCTGGTCAATTTCTCGACATCGGCGGTCCGAAGGCCCATCGGTTCGAGATTGGGAAACAGCGTGCGCGGCGGGATCATGCTTTCATGCGGCGACACAGTAATTCCTTTCTGCGCGATCGCTGGTTGCAGAGTGGATCCGAGCTTGTTGCATGGTTCTTCACATTTCTGTCGATGCATCATTTTCAAAGAGCGGGGTTCATCTGGACGATAAACCCCTTCAATCACGGAGACTCGGCGACACTTTTCAATTTGACCGTCCCAGATTGTTCGCGCGGAGTGCTTCTGTTCTTAGAGCATTCTCACATTCGCCTGTCGCATGGTCGGCTGGCGCACTTCACCGCTGATCCAGTCGCCGTGATGAGGCCGGTCCGTAAATCAATATCTCCCAGTTCTGCGTTCAATGGTGCTTCCTTCGATATTTTCGAGGTTCAAGGCATGGCAGCGGGTCGTCACGTAGAACACTGCGTCGAATCTGATTGATGCGACGTATGTCCTCGTTCGACCCCGTTGCGAGTCGGCGTGCTTTGGCGAGGGCCAGGAGATGGCAAATGGTTGGCGGCTGTCCGGCATCGACCATATCGCGTACCTGGGCGGAGATATATGTGGATAGCAACGTGTCTCGCATTGCACGGGCTTCTTCTCGGGATGTCGTGCGAACTGTCTCGGCAATCCTTGACACCTCGCTGCAGGCGCTGGGGAAGTGGTTGCGCAACTGTTGAGGGCGCACTCCTAATAATGTGGCTGCAGACGCCAGACTGGGAACTTGACATTGGCCGGCGATGATCTGTTGGAGCAATAACCTGATCTTCTCCCATTCCCTCGTGGTGCGTCGCTGGTTCCTTTTCGCGGGCGCCTTGTGCGGCAGGGGGCGGATTTCACGATCAACGCGAAGATGGCATTGTCCGTCCAACAGATTTCTCAGAGTTATCCGAAAGCAATACGAGAGCGCGAGAAGGAATTTCGCGCTGGGGTAGGTGCGCGCGTGGCGCCAGTCGGATATATCCGACTGGCGAATCCCCAAATGCCGACAAAGTGCGGCCATATCTCCACCGAAGATCTGTTCGCACAACGCGTCCATGACCGCCACAACGCGGTCACGATGGGTGTCAAATTTTGCCGATGATGGATGATGCAGCAGGTCAGCAAGGACTTCCGTGACCCACATTTGACAGTCTGGTATCGCCTTGGCCAGTGGTTGGGGCGGTGCGTGGCGCGGGGTGCCGAGCCACGCACCGCATACCGAACAGAACCCATTTAATTGCCGAGCGGTGAAATCCGACACCTGTTCGCGTGCACAGCTTGGGCAACGGGCCACGAAGTGACGATGGTGACGCGGACATATATGAACATGCTGTATCGACCAGATGAGGCGTTCGTAGACCGGGATACGTCCTTGGCGATCCTCGTCAAGACAGTCTGGGCACCATCGGCGTGCCGGACTGATCAACTGACAATAGGGGGAAAATATGCTGGACCATGGCAATAGCGTGAGAAGGTAAAGGTCGTCACGACCCACCATTCGGTTCGCGCTGGTTACCCACGCGCCTGCCATTGCGCCATGCGCATTAATCAACCGCTTCTGTGGAACTACGAATATTGTGCAATCGTATTCGATTCTATTGGGAGAATGAATATAATTCTTGACGAGCGCGCTCAACCTTATGTGGGAGTGCGTTGCCACCCGGATGAGGTAACTCGTCAGTTTCTCAACGTATGGGGTTCGCAGCCCCATCGGCTCCAAGTTCGGAAACGGCGTCCGTGTTGGCATCAGGGTGTGATGTGGTGACATAGCGGTACCTTCATGCGACGTCTCGGCCTGGGGAGCGCACGCCCGGGCGATTTTTTTTGCCTCGGGCTTTCATTGATGGATTGCTGTCGAGAAACGCAGGCAGGTTGGAGTACTCGCGCCCTTCGATGAGTCGATATCCCTCTAAAATTTCATCGATGAGGATCTTAAGCTGCAGGCGACGGAAGTAATTGCGTCGAAGCATGCCGATCGTAATAGTCTTTTTCGCTTCGCTGATGGCGACGTTCACCGTGGCGTCGAGGATATCCTTCAGAAGACCAATGCACCCGAGTGATTGCTCAAATAGCTCAGCGCTGTACGACGTAAGCGGAAAAGGTTCGCTAAAGGGAAGATGGTCCTGAAAGGTGGAAAGCGCCTCGGCGAACCCCTTGAGGCTGTGGTCGCGATAAGGTTCGAAGTGGACGATTTGACTTCTGCGCGCAAGTTGGCCACTCTTGGTCGCAAGTTTGTAGAGGTCATAAGCCCCAGTCAGAATCAATCTTGTTTTGTTTTTATTGATAATTGTTTTCAAAACGTTGGCTTGACGTTTTGAATCTGACGCTTTCGGGCCCGCCAAGATGTTGGATGCTTCATCGATCGCAACCACTGACGGTTTGCGCTGATCGAGCGCGACACGAAATCGGGCCCGTAGCGATCGGGAGGTCGGGTGACTGCGAGACTCAACCATTGGCACGTCGATCAACCGGCCATCAAGCGTACGCGTGACCATTGGCAACGTTGCGTCGATCAGCGGTACGTGGAGTGCATCGAGTATCGCTTCATCAAGTTCGTACCAGTCGAAGCGATCAGAGCGCGATCCTTCGGCTTCCACCATAGTCGCGGGAATGGTTTGAGTATCATCCGGAAAATTTTGGAAATAGGTTTTAATGAGACTTTGAATGATATATTCACAGGCGACCGACTTGCCAACCCCCGCGGGGCCGGTGAGGATGATCATCCTTCTGTCGTTACCGTTATTGATGCGTCGCATCAGTTCGTCGATTGTCTCCGTAAGCTTTGGGTGCCTAATTCTGAGGTCGCAAAAATAAGCCGACCTGAATTCAGGCGAGGCGTTGGCGAGCATGTCCTTGCTGATACCAGTTGTCGTGCTAGAGTTCGTGTCCACGGAAATTCTCCTTTTTCAACTCTTCAAAAATGTGAGAGAATTTTTGTTTGAGCTCCTCCTCGGTGTTGACATCTTCGTCGGTGAGTGGATCGACAGTCTTGTCCGTCTCAAATGGTATTGAAACGATGGGTTCATCTGGAATTCGTGCGTCCCGACTGTTGATTCGATTTGTCAATGAGGCAAGTTGCTCGGCACTATCTTGTTGAGATTCTTCTACGTAACGCTGAAGGGTTAAATATTCGTCATTTAAGCTGCGCCGTTTATAATCGGATAACTTGTCAAGTGAGCCAAATTTGGTAGAGTAAAGTGGGAACCATTCGTGATTGACGAGCGCATACGCGATATCCGGATAGAGGAGATGCGGTTTGACAACAACCTCCAGGCCATCGAATTCGCGTTTTTCAAGGCGTGGGTTGCGGTAATATTGATAATTCACCCAGATCCCGCGTTGACAATCTATTTTTCGTGTGCGTCCTCGAACCGATGGGAAGGCGACGGGAATCATGTCGGCCTCACGTCTGAGGCGATGGAGCCGGCGACCGCTTGCAGCGAGGCCAATTTCGAATCGCGATGCTGGGCTAACCAGCAGGGCCGGATGCCGAGTGGTGTCATAGATCGAGAAAAAGAATTTGGACAATCCTTCGTATATGTCCTCGAGGGTGAGCCTTGCGAGATTTTCTGGATCACTCTGCGGTGTAATTTCCCGCACATTTCGGAGGAGCTTGGTGTTACCCCAGAGATTGTAGATAAATTCGGATTGGGTGGTGCCGAACATCCGCTCAAGTACGCTCCCTGCTCGTGGTGCCGATTTTGGTCGCATCAGAATATCGATGCGGAGAAAAGCGCAAAGTTGTTCGAAGTCGATTGAGCCAAGATCCGAACCGCCATCGATGACGATCTGGTCAGGCACTCTTCCATATCGTCGAGTCATATCAAACAAAGCGCACATGCAACTTCGATATCTTGGATTTCGGAGTGAGATATGGAATCCGAGAATCCGACGACTGAAGGCGCATATTATGAGTGTTAACCATGGTCGACCGAGTTCTTCACCTGTCAACTTCGAAATGACAATAATTTCAAGCTCTGTATGGTCTATGTGGGTTATTTGCATCGGGTAATCGCCATGGGTTGGCGTGTTGCGTTCCAACACCCAATAAAATGGTGCCTCCTGATAAGCTGCCTTGTGGCCACGGCGCTTCCCAATCGAGTGGCAGGTCAGAATCTTTTTAATCCTTTTTAGAAATGTGTTCTTGGATACCACGCGAAGACCGGCTAATTCTAGTGCCGCTCGTATCGATCCGTAGGTATTCCATTTACTTGGGCCGATGAGCGTTTCGTAGTGCTCTTGGATCGCTTTTTGAATGATGTCATCAGTCCCGCTGTCAACTTTTGACGTGTGATTGCCGCGCAGATGCCATCGGGGGAGGAACGCTATCAGGGGATCCTGCCCGCGGCTTACCGCATCGGATTCCCTGCGCGCGTAACTGCGCCACGTACGATCCGAATATTTCTGAACGTCAGCAGATCGCTCGCCATCTTTCCATTTTTCATACAGGTTGAGCATATCCGATGCATGCTGAACCGCTTTGGGGGTCGCATACCGCAATGGGCTGTCCAGCACAAGCGGATCGACGACGGATTCACACGCGCCGTCGGGAACCAGCAGCCCGGAGCGATATTTCTGTGCCACCAGCTCATGCGTCATTTCGAACGGATCACCGTTCTCGGGCTTGATGATCAGGTGCAAATTACTGCTTGCGATGATCGTGAAGCTGGCCCCTGCGTAGTAGAGCTGGTGTCCCGGGCGGAACAATTCTGGACTCCACCCTTGTCCGAACGACCGGGGTCGATTCGAGAAGTGATCGCGGTAGTAGAGATCGCGGGCCGCGGCGTCACGAAAGAGTAGAAATTCGCTCACATCTTGAACAAATGATCGGTCGAAGTCGGCGACCACAAGGCTGTGCGCCAATGCCAAATAAATCTGGTCTCGATTGACGTCGCGCTTCGCGCCGAGGAGTTCCTGTAGCGTGCAGACCCCATTGCGCGACACATATTCCAGAACGAACTTGAGATCCGTGTCGCTCCGATGGGGTTGCGACCAGAGATAACTTTTGAGGAATTCCCGATTTCGATGACCTGTTCCGGCAAGCTCGTCGGAACAGCGCAGCCGATATTGCAAACCCAGCTCGGCAGCGGCGTGTTCGGCAGGCGCGCATCGGATCTGACGATCGACCTGGGTGTAGAGGCCAGGGGCATGTTTCAAGAGATTTTGACGTAGCTGCGGGGATACCCAGTCGTCCACGAAAAATCCTTGCGGGCCAAACCATAAAAACTGCGGGTAGTGGTTTCGGCGAATCGTCCGGTTCGAGCGCGACCGGTACGCCAAATTCAATTCGAATGGTCGATCCAAGTATCCGGACACGGAATCGTCGAACATGTAGTGAAGGACCGCCGGACGCTCAACCGTTCGATTGGCCGCTTGAATGACGAGCCCCATCTTGGGACACGCGCCGATTTCAGGCGAACTCTTCAAGGTCGGTTCCACACGTCGCGTGGGTTCTATAAAGGCTCGCTCGATCATCGATTGCGTGAGCTGTGGAATGTTATGGCGGGCGAAGAGACGAGGGAGTTCGTCTCTGTCAAAGGGAATCATTTCGTACTCCTGCTTCAGCGGCGTACCGTTCGCCAAAAAGCGCGTGCGGAAATAGCACTGAAATCTTGGAAACAGCGAGGTATCGGCGTCCACTCGGCCAACGGCCGTCAGACACCCTCCGATACCCCGCATTGGTGCCGGAGCGGAGCAAGGGAACAAAACGAGGCTAGGGTTGACAGCGTGACCGCAACCGCTAGAATGGAGTTACTCACACGTAACACCGGAACAAATTGTATGTTCCCCAAAAGCCTGGATGCGTCAACATCCGGGCTTTTTCTTTTCCGGGGTGAACAAGAGGCTATGTCGTCATTGGGGATTCCTATTTGATGTCGTGGGGTCTGTCGATGCGCGCGACCTGGACGCCGATTGTCGCCGACACAGGCGACATGCGATCGTTGCCACTCACTGAACGAGCGGGCTATGCGGCCAATTCCGTTCTGCACACTGACCGCCGAGACCAGATCGGCAGGCCGCGATTCCGGATACCGCTGGTGTACCGCTGCGAACGACGATCGGCGGTGAACTACAACGGGTCCCGCGCAAACCTGTCGATGCGCTCCGGGTACAAGAACCCGGTCTTCATGGGGCACGACGTTCGGAGGAAGGGCGTGCCTACGTCGCTGGCGCGCAATGGGATTAGGTATCTGCGTATCAACGTACTGAATGAAATTGAGTTAGTCAAATTTCGTTATGAATTCGGCTGGCACACTTCTTGAAGCGAAGTTGCGAAATGAATAATGTGAGAGTATTGAATTTTAATGGTGGGTGCGATTAATTGATATCTTTTTTTGAAAACTTGTGGTTTGGATTGGGGGTGATTTTTTGCGATTTTCGCTGGTGGAGGAGGGGCGAAGTGGGACAGAATGTTTGCAAGCGAAGGAATCGGACTGCGCGGTGTGGCTTTATGGGGACGTCTTTGAAGTGAGTGCATCCGGGTGACGCCATTTAAGTGAGTTGAAATATTTTGAATGTGGACGTGCTTATTGCCTATTCGCCCGTAAGTTTATAGATTCCGGAGGATCGAATGCATGCCAGTAAGAATTCGTGCGAAAAGGTGGATGGCCATTTCCTCACAGGAAGCGAAGTCATGCGTCGGCCTCCGCGCGGACATTCACCAAATTTTGCGTGAGAGAGGACGGTGCGTCGCCGATTGCGCTGCATTCTGGCAACCCGTGCTCCTGCCACTTCGACGACGCTGCCGTCCGTGGTGACGCCCAGCGGCAGTCGGCCAATAGTATGATGATTTACTAAATCTCTTGCGTGCTACGAGCATCATCTAGTGTTGCGGGCCGCTGGCGCGGATTTTTAGCGAATCGGGCGCGGCGCGATTCGCCGGTGACTGGTGAAGGTCACGCGGCGGAGCGGCTGACTGCTTTGTGAGATCGCTTGCGCTCATGCCACTTGCTTCGCGAGTCCGCTGGATGTCGGCGCCGTGAGTGGTGGGCGTCGTCATTAATGGTCACAATATGAGCTAAATGATTACTACACTAGTCTGATTGGAAAAATAACCAAATTGCTCGATTGGTAGTTATGGCAATCATGGAAGGGTGTGCGACCAACGTACTCGGGCAGGAAATCGGCAAGTTTCGTCGGTTAGATTGCGAAATTGACGACAAGGAATAGAATGACGGCAATGTCGCAACAAGGTGAGGTCGCCATGATCAGCGTTCGTGACAAGCCGACCACGGATAAGCAAACCTCGGATTTCGAACTGCGCGTGTCTTTGCCTGCCGGGCTCAATCCGGCCATCGTGGCGTCCTTGCAGCGGGGGATTGAGGATTTGGTGGCGCTCGTCCTGACCCGTCCGTCGTTCAATCAAAGCATTCTCGACCGTGCGGACGATCTCGCCGCCGCGTTCATCCGCTTGGTGGCACCGGACACCTCCTTGATCGAGGAGCGGATCCGGCGCCGGGAAACCATGCGCCTGGTGTTCGAGCGAGGAGACTGGCTCGCGGCCGAGCAGATCAATGCACTGCAAGTCGCGCCGCCCGCCAACAAGGCTCAGCCTGCGAGCGATTGGAAACGGCGTGGTCGGATCTTTGGTGTGACCTTCGGCGGAAAGGAATACTTTCCAGGCTATCAGTTCGACGCGATGTGCCAGCCGCTGCCGGTCATCAAGGCAATTCTGGAGGCACTTAGGCCGGTGAGCGATACTTGGCAGATTGCGGCCTGGTTCCACTTCCCGAATGGATGGATCGCGGGCACCGGCGAGCGTGAGGGACAGCCTGTTGCGCCTTTGGATGCCCTTGATCGGCGTGACGACATTGTCGATGCCGCGCGGCGCCTACATGGTGAGTACGTTGCCTGATGGCTGGTCTGTCCGCCTCGGGGCGTGGCAGAAGCTTTCATGGAGGTGTCGATTACCCGAGAGAACGTCACCGCTGTACGCATCAGGATGGCACGACGACAGCTGATTTCGTGCAGAGCTGGGGGAATGCGCGGTTTGCACCCCTTGCCCTGCCGGACGGAGTGCCGCCCAAACGCGGAATGGCGAGAAGCCGTTCGAGTGCGCGATCATCGAATCGCTGTTCCGCGATGTGCCGCTCAACCCGCCCGGTGCCGTGTACCTGGACAAGTTCCTGCCCCTCCGGATCATAACGACCGCTCTCCCGATCCACGGGCCGCGATATCGTTGATGTCACTGTCGTTCGGAAGCGTCGCTGTTGGCGGATCAACCCGTGCAGCTCGGTGCCGTCACTTACCATATGTGCTCGCATAGATCGTCAGGGAAGCTCGAAGCCGGTTAACCCCTGCTGGGGCGACCAGTCGATGTTGATGAGGAAGTCCAGTCCTCGAGACAGGCCCGAAGGCGGACCTCTCAGGGTTAAAGGGTACGGCATATACCCTGAAACGGCTGCGATGTGCGTATGCGAACTCGCAGTCGCCGAAGCCCTTGATCTGCGGGAGGAGCGCCACTTAGCGAACTCGCGATCGTAGCCGCGCACCGCACCTTGCGGACCGATACGATTTGGCGAAATCGTGTACTGCTGGTTGGGCCAGCATGCTTCGGCGAGCACAGCGAGCGCGGTCGTTCAGAGCGAGTCTCCGAAGGCAGTGGCAGGCAGTGCGAGACATATGCATTCTCCATTGCCCAGTGGGCGGAGCGCGTAAGCATTTGTTTCGTTTACACGGGGCACAGATGGTCTGGTGGCGGAGCGTGTGGCGAACCGGCCGATAGGGGACGCTCGCGCTCAGACCGACCAACGTGCGTGCAATTTGGCGGGTCGAAAAATCGACGGAATTCAAAGTGCGGGGGGGACTCAGATGAACTGAAGGGGGCGATAGTAAGGACTATGTTACCCTTCATTTCGGGACATCGGGCGAACGCCCGAGGCTCGTGGGGCTCACACGACTAAAGTTGAGTCTAGGCCCGGCTGCCGGTGGCGGGCAGAGGGGAGGAAGGAGACGCGGCACGAACCGATGCCGTAGTCCGCGCAGGTCGGCCGGGCAGATTCGGCTGGAGAAACAGTCAGGTTGTGTGACACGGGAAGCCGGACCACGTAGTCAGCGCGAGTGATGACACCCGCACCGGCCCGCTGGTTGTGTGAGCGCTTGCCGGGCGGAAAACGTTCGCGATTGCTCTTGGCGAGCGTGGCTGCGACAGGTGTAAGCCGGAGTTCATTGGTGGGCTGCCCGCCGCAGGCAGTGGTGGGGCGGAGGCCAGCGATTTGCGTGTGTGCAGCGGGATGAGGTAGGGTGCAGCTTTGACTTTGTTGCCGAGGCTGTTCATGAACAAGCAGGAACTCATTGACGCGGTCGCAGCGGGCGCGGGCGTCAGCAAAACCGACGCGAGCAAAACCGTCCAGGCGGTCCTGGACGCGATCACGGACGCGGTGAGTCGCGGCGAATCGGTACAGCTGATCGGTTTCGGCGCGTTTTCGCAGGGGCAGCGCGCTGCCCGCACGGGACGTAATCCGACGACGGGCGCGGAGATTGCCATCCCGGCCGCGAATACTGTGAAGTTCACCGCCGGCAAGGCGTTCAAGGACGTGGTGAACGCACTGTGACGCAGCGTCATGTCGGGCAGGCCGCTTATGCGGGACTGCACCGTGAAATTGCCGATGTAGTCGCGTCGGCGCGCGAGGCGACGGCTCGCACGGTGAACGCCCTAATGACGGCGACATATTGGGAGATCGGGCGACGAATCGTTGAGTTCGAGCAGGGCGGGGAGGAACGGGCCGCTTATGGCGAGGCGGTGATTCGCCGTTTGGGCGCCGATCTGTCAGAGCGATTCGGTCGCGGCTTCGGATGGCGCAATCTCGCACAGATGCGCGCCTTTTACTTGACGTGGCCTGCGGATCGGATTGTGCAGACACTGTCTGCACAATCCACGCCCGCCCGGATTGTCCCGACAGCGTCTGCAAAATCAACCAAGGCAGCTGTGAAGGCGTCGACGGGCGTGGCGTTTGAGCTGAATGCTATCGCTCAGGCTTTTCCGTTGCCCTGGTCCGCCTACGTTCGCCTCCTCGCGGTGAAAGCGCAGGCTGCTCGCGACTTTTACGAGGCTGAAGCGTTGCGTGAGGGCTGGTCTGTGCGACAGCTTGACCGTCAGATCAGCAGTCAGCTCTATGAGCGGCTGGTGCTGTCACGCAACAAGGCGTCCTTGCTCGGAAAGGTGGCTGTAGCGCAACCCGGCGATCTTCTATCGCCTGAGGAAGCGATCCGCGATCCGTTCGTCCTCGAATTTCTTGACATGAAGGACGAATATTCGGAGTCGGATCTCGAAGCGGCCTTGATCCAGCACTTGGCGGATTTCCTCCTCGAGCTCGGCGATGACTTTGCGTTCATAGGTCGGCAACGGCGTCTACGGATCGATGACACCTGGTTTCGAGTCGATCTCGTGTTTTTTCACCGGCGCTTGCGATGCCTGCTCATTATCGATTTGAAGGTTGGGCGCTTCAGCTATGCGGACGCGGGGCAGATGCATCTCTACCTCAACTACGCGCGTGAACATTGGATGAAGCCCGGCGAAAACCCCCCGGTTGGCTTGATTCTGTGTGCTGAAAAAGGCGCGGCCGAGGCGCATTATGCACTCGACAACTTACCGAACAAGATACTCGCAGCGGAGTATCAGACGGTCCTCCCGGATGAGGCCACGTTCGCGCGAGAATTGGAACGTACCAGGGTCGAACTGGAGCGCCGGGGCCGCAAGGCGTGACTTCCCGTCCGAGGTTCCGAGGTGCTTAAATACGCGCGGATGGGCGAATACGATGAAGCGGGCGTCCGGTAAATTTTGATGTTGCTGGCACTGGCAATCAAGCTATGCGAAAACACTATACCTTGCGCCGACGGACACTGATGAAGGTGCAGCGAAGGGCTGTTTGTCTATGCCCCGCGGCGGCTGACAATCGGCGAGTCGAGGTAGGGTAACTGAACGCTAGCGAGAAGAGAATACAATGACCAACACTTCTCTCTGCGATGCCGACGAATCGCATCTGCGTTAACTGCATCGGCGACTACTACGCGTGGACTTGTCCAGTACCATACTCCTTTGGTGAGTTGATGGACCGTCGTGCGCCAGTGGTGCCTTATTACCCGGGGGCGCGCGCGTTCAGGCCAGTTGTTGGAGCGTTTGGTCGCCCTTCATGCGCCGCACCTCGATGACATAGCGTGCGATGTCCGGTATTTGACCATCCACCACGATCTCGACCACTGGCTTGGCGGGACCTCCGCGGGCATTGACCGGATAATCCTGGATTCGCTTGAACACATCGATCCCCCTCGCATGAGGCATCGGAAAGGTGTTCCCCGAATTCATGTGGCACAACCAGAGGCTTGGAGCGTACGCACGGATGAATGGGCCGCTGTTAATGGTCAACACATCATGTTCGAGATGTCGGTAATCCCGCGCCCCGAGCAGGCCATGCAAGCGGTGTTCTTCCGCCCAGAAGAAGACCTTGCCATTGATGAGCCTGTACCAGGCTTCCGGCGTGGTTCCGTCTATCAGGGCCCGTGCCAAGCGTTCGGGAGGCATCGGCTTTTGATCCCGCAGCACAATTTCGCCTGGCGCTTGAGGAAGCACAGCCATCTTGCTGGTCCGTTGAACGGTCTCATATTGGCCGCGAGCCTGGCCGGTGACGCCGAAGTGGTCCAGTACAGCTGAGGCCGACATCAGGCCGCGGTCTCGGATACTGGGCCACGTATCGGCTTCGGCCATATGAAAGATTCTTGGATAAGCGTCAATCAGTTTTTCGATTTCCACGAGGTATCCGACGTGTTGAGCGGGCGGTCCAATTCCGACGGTCGATGACGGAGCGAAGATCGTTCGTTCCGTCAGGCTCTCGCGGGAACCGGGTGTTGATGAGTGAAACCGGTGCTTGTGCGACGCGCTCCAGTTCTTCGACGAACTTGATGGTGTCTTCAGTGAGCTGCTCGAAGCGGCGGGCCTTGCTGTTACGCGCGTCGATATAGTCTGCGAAAGTGAGGACGATGTCGGTGGGCGCATTGAGTGCACAAGCCTTGCGGAACTGATCCCATTCGAACCAGCCCACACGCCGTTTGCGTTTGGTGGTGGAGGTCTTCTCCGCCTTATTCAGAGCTTCACGGTCCAAGCCTGCTTTTTCAGCAATAGCATCAAAGGTTGTGCCGTGCTTGAGCGGCCCCGATGTGTGCCCCTGGTCCCCATCGGGATCACCCACGCGGATAGGCATGGGGCGAATGACCACCAGGATCTTCCGCACCCGACTCGGTGAGATGCCTGCCTCGGCCAAGCAGCCCGCTACATTGGTGTCGCGCGAGGTTACGAACGGGTAGGTGCCGTGGAACAAACTGAGGCCGCTGCCTTGTGTTCCCTCAAGCAAGATAGATTGTCCGTTGCGGTAGGCATCTTCGAGGCGATCGGCTGTGCAGCCATGGTAATGACCCTCTGTTCCCACATAGGGTCGAAGCTCAGGGATGTCGCGTGCCAGACGAACGCTGGGTTTGCCGCGCTCCAGAATCCGCCTCGCGGTTGCCGCTCCGCTGCCGCTACCCGTCGAAGCGATTGTACCTACCAGATGTTTGCCTTCAGCTTCTCGGTCGGCCGGTTCGATGATGGTGGCGCGAGGGTCGATAAATAAACGATCTGCCGTGAGCCCACAATCGGCGATCTCCTTGAGCAATCCAGGCAGCCAGATAGTCATCCCCGGTCCGAGTAGGAGCTTCGCTTTGACGTCACGGGCGCCGGACGGGATGTGGTGGTAGGTATAGGCGCCATCAGCACTGGCGACGGTATGGCCAGCATTGGGGCCACCGACCCGCACCATGACATCGTACTCACGAGCCAGATAGGAAACGACGTTGCCTTTGCCTTCGCTGCCATATTGACCACCCACGATGACGTCGACACAGCGCACGTCGGGCGGGGTGTAGAGGTGTAGACGGGCCGCAACGCGCACCAGCGTATCTTGAGCGTCGGTGCGGGTCGTTGAGATTCGCACGTCCGCGTCATCCCTCAGCGCAAGGATGTCCGATTGCTCTTTGAGATGGTCAATTGCCTCATAGGGAGGCGCGCCTAACTGTTGTCCGTCGGTCGATGCGTAGCGGGAGAGCAGCGTCTCCTGGCTCGCATATAGGTGCACATGAACGAGACTTGGCCCGAAGTGCTTGCGAAACTCCGCAACCTGGTTCGGATCGGTGACATGGTCGACGACGACTGGCTGCTCGGAGGGAATCCCCTTAAGGCCAGCAAGGACGCCCAAGACGACCCACCGGGAGTGGGTGTCGACATTTTGCTTCAAACCTTGCTCAATGAGGTGCTGTCGGTCGGCGGACGAGGGAGCGAGTTCTAGCTGGGCCGCTAAGAGGTCCCGGGTGCGAACCACAAAGAAACCGAACTCCTTCTCCAGCAAGGTCGCGAGACCAGTTTTGCCGCTGCAGGTTTTGCCACTGATAATGACGATCTGGCGGTCACTCATGCTTCGACTCTCCAGGCTTTCATAATGCGCTGGGCGATGTCTGCTGGTGATAGTGCAGAGGTATCAAAGGTGTGGTCGGCAACGCTGCCGAGGGATCTCGCAGTGATCTCGTTTGAGTGAGCGATCACCTCTGCGTACGGTGTGTCCCCCGGCTTGGCGCGTTCGTTGTAGCGCTGCTCAAGCACTGCTTCGGGCGCGGTGAGGTGGATATGTCGGATATGTGGGCCGAAGCGGTGCCGGAAATGCAGCACCTGTCGAGGTTTTCGAACAGCGTCGAGAAGCCAGTTCGAGTGTTCGGGAGCACGATCGACCGTTGGAGCGGCGACTTCGTCGACGATCCAGGTGAAGTCGGTTTCGTCGTCCAGCCGGTCGCCTAACTCCTGCAGCTGATGTTTTTCTCCGTCGGCTGAGAGCGATTGCCCGTAAGACCGGAGGTAGCCGCTGCTGCTAATGCGGCGAAATTGAAAGCTGTCTTCCAATTCTTTGGCGATAGCCGATTTCCCGGCGCCCGAGGCGCCGCTCAACAAAAGCAGTTTTTCCATCGCACCGCCCCCCGAGGCTGTAGCCGCTGGCATTGCTGTTTTTTGAGTCAGCAAGATAGCTCGGACGAAGATCCGAGGAAATAGGATTATTTACTAATAATTTGTAGAGCTTTCCCAACAAAATACATTGGGGTTTTTGCTAGTCGTGCCGGATACTCGGCTACCTATATTGGTCCGCATAATCGGCGCGAATTCGGTGAGCTGGTCGCCGGGCGCTCGCCGGCCAAAAGCGGTAGTTCGCGCAGTTCCGATCAATGTTCGACCGAAGCGGCCAATTGCTGCAATCGGACGAGTATGCGATCTGCTCTTCGGTGAACTTGCTCTTCTTCACGGCATGACCTCCTGGTCTGATGACAACGTCATGCCAGAATTTTCCACCTCCAAATGGGATGGTTTTGTGGGCTAGGGTCATTCGGACGCATGCCGCGCGGCAGCAGTTCGTCGACGACGTCAAGCAGACTTCGCATGCGAGGCGTGTCGATCGAAGTGTCGCGTCCTGGTGTTGACGAGACACCAGCCGTCGTGCGGTGGGAGTGGGAGCGTCGGTGCGGTCGTCGGCGTCGAGGCAGCAGGGAGGGCGGCATAGCGGGGTGGATTCGCATTGTTCTGGGCCGGTGCGTGACTCTACCGCCACGCTCTGCTGCCCATAAGCGATCGCGATGCTCGCTCACGCTGGCGTCGGCAATCCGTCACCAGCAGGGCATCCTCAGCCGCTTAAGACACCGCGCGTGGGCCGTTATCGGATTCGTCCGAGGGTGCGGGAGTTGGCTCCGACAGACGCAACGATCGTCGGCACGCGCGCGGACGCACACACTATTCGGGCGCGCGGTCCCATCATAAATGTCGCGTCTCTAATAACTCTGCTTAGCGGCTTTGCGTTTATTACCAGAAATCCCTAAGAATCTACTTTAAGCCCCGATCGCACGGGCCTTCACCACCTAGCACTTACCTTCGGAGCCGTCATGGCACAAACTCCGGTTGATGTTCGACAGCTGCTGACCGCCACGGCCGCGAGCCTGTGGGCGACGTTCCTCGACAGTGCCGCACATGCTCGGCCAGACCACAGGGGCGGGCCGCGCGAGGCGCGCGTGCGGCAGTTTCTGCGCGAGCGCCTGCCGGCGAAGTGGGGTGTCACGCACGGGCACGTGTTCCGTGGCGATGTCACGTCGCCCGAATTCGATGTCCTCGTGTACGACGCACTCAACTGTCCGGGCTGGACGCTCGACGCGGGCGACGATCCGCGGCGTCTTGTCCCGCTGGACGCGGTGATCGGTGTTATCGAGGTCAAGTCTACGCTTGATTACCGCACACTTGCGGCGGCCGTCGACAAGCTTGCGCAGCTGGATGCCGCGCTCGCCGCAGAAGCTGCCCAGAACGGTCCCGCCGAGTACGCACCGTTTCGGCATGTCTTCGCGTACCGGCTTGATCCCGACGATGACTTTGACGGCTGGGGCAGGCCCGCCTATGCACTCACGCGGTACGCGGGAGCCCATACCCAGCCGGACGGGATCTTTGTGCTCGACAGTCACTTCTCAGTGCGGGTGAACGGTCACGGCATCGCCCATGCTTTCGGGCTGCATCGCGGCCAGACACCCCGGGAGATCTGGAATTCCACGTACGACCTCCAGAACGAGTCTATCCAGCGCGACCTCCAACTGGACCCCTCGTACTGCAACGATTACTTCACCACCGAGGCGAAGGATGGCCTGCTTTTGCTGGCCTTCCTGACCTACGTAATCCAGCGCGCCTCGCGCTACGAGCCAGCCGGCGTCGACTATGCTGACGAGTTCTGCCGCTGGGGCGGCCCTGCGCTCGGTGGCCTGCTGAACTTTCGCAGCCCACCCGACCCGGACTGTGCAGCCCTCACGGTCCCGCAGGCTTGATCGTGGCCGGCCTGATGGCCGTGGTCATGTGCGAGCCGTCCGCCAAGCTCGACGATGAATTGCAACTACAGCTGGAACGCCACGGCCTGGGCAATCCTGGTGCGGGAGGGGATGGCGATGATGGGACACCAGTGGCGTAGCGAGTACGACCGCACCGCGGTCGTGGTACTGCAATGCGGAGACGAACCTCGGTATAGTACGGGCGCCAGTTCACTGACGTGACCAAAACGACCGGCGGAGAGTCGGACGAGCGAAATTCTCAAGTTTCTACGTCGAAACTAGGAATACCCGAAGCGAGATATCGCTCATGTGGTTGAGCCGGCCGTGGGCTTTGTCGAGACTTCAATTCTTGAGAGAAATGATATGAACGCCTCTATCCCTCATCGTGAGGCACCAACCTTCGACTTGAGCCTACCCGTGCATCCCTTGGGCAGCTTCCCGTCGCGTTGGGATATTTGCCGGACCAACTGAGAGGAATCATGACGCGCGTCCGTCGCCTTGAAATTCGCAATTTCCGCTCGATACAGACGCTCGATTGGACACCGTCCAACGGCGTGAACTGCCTTATTGGCCCGGGTGACAGCGGCAAATCGACCATCCTTGATGCCATCGACCTGTGCCTTGGAGCGCGGAGGAGCGCACCTTTCGGCGACACGGACTTCTTCGGCCTGGGCGTCACCCGGACCATCACGATTGCGATCACGCTCGGCGCACTACCCGACGCGCTGAAGAACATCGACACCTACGGAGAGTTCCTTCGCGGATTTGACCTCGGCACCGGGCTGCTTGAAGACGAGCCGCGCGCAGGTCTAGAAACGGTTCTGACGCTGAGGCTCGAGGTCAACGGCGACCTCGAGCCGAATTGGACGCTCTACTCCGACCGAGCCGCCCACCAGCAACTGGAACGGTCTCTGGCCTGGAAGGACCGCAGCCTCCTAGCACCAGCCCGAATCGGCACCTACGCAAACACGAACCTTTCTTGGGCTAGGGGCTCCGTCTTGAACCGGCTCACGGAAGAGCGCGCGAACCTTGGCTCGGAACTCGCCGGCGCGGCACGTGCCGCCCGGGCCACCTTCGGCGCTCAAGCTGGCCCTCAACTTGCCCAGACCTTGCAAGTGGTCACCCAGACAGCGACCGGCCTAGGCGTAGCCGTCGGTGCGAGCGCTCAGGCGCTACTCGATGCTCACTCGGTGTCGATTGGCGACGGTGCTATCGCACTCCACAGCGAGATCGGCATTCCTCTGCGGTCGCTGGGTACCGGTTCGGGGCGGCTCCTTGTCGCGGGGTTGCAAAGAGCCGCAGCGGCGGCCGCCACAGTCGCGCTGGTAGACGAAGTTGAGTACGGACTTGAGCCACACCGGCTCATGCGACTGCTCGACTCACTCGGAGCGAAGGACGCGACGCAGCCGCTGCAGGTCTTTATGACAACCCATTCACCGGTGACGCTCAGGGAGCTCGCTGGCAATCAGCTTTTCGTCGTGCGCCAGCGTTCAGGCATCCACACGGCCACATGCGCCGGTACGGACGACGGCATCCAGGGCACATTGCGCAAGGCGGCCGAGGCCTTCCTGTCCAAGTCCGTCATCGTCTGCGAAGGCGCCAGCGAGGTCGGATTCGCCCGCGGGATGGACCAGTGGTGGGTCCACTGTGGCGCGACGTCATTCCTGGCCGACGGAGGCTCATACGTGGACGCGGGCGGAGGAAGCCCCGACCAATGCTTCACACGAGGGGAGGTGTTCCTCAAGTTGGGCTATCGCGTCCTCGTCTTTGTCGACGCGGACAAGCCAGTTTCAACCGTCGGACTCGTCGAAAGATTCGTTGCGGCTGGCGGCCAGTACCTCACCTGGCGGCCAGGCTTGGCACTCGAGGACGAGCTATTCCTCCATTCAAGCAATGACGCGGTGCACGCGCTGCTGAATAAGGCGGATGAGATGGTCGGCCGCGAACTCATGGCCGAGCACATCAAGTCGAAGTCGAACGGGCAGGTCACCTTGGATGCCATAGAGGCCGAACGGTTGAATGGCGGCTACACACCTGCGAGCCGAGCATTGCTCGGACTTGCCGCTCGCAATAACAAGAACGGTTGGTTCAAGTCGGTGAGCGGCTTCCAGGAAATCGCCAAGGACGTCGTCGGCCCTCATATAGCGAATGCAGAGCCGGGCTTCGTCGAAATTACGAACCTGCTCTGGGAGTGGACGAGTGCCGCCGCCTGAAATCGACATCTTTCAGGCGCGCCTAGGCTCGGTTACCGCCCCAGCCGGATGCGGCAAGACCCAACTCATCGCGGACGCGCTGAGTCAGCACACCGACAATAAGCCAGTCTTGGTGCTGACGCACACCAACGCTGGAGTCGCCGCTCTACGCGCTAGGCTCCTGCATGGCGGCATCCCGAGCTCAGCGCACCGGGTGTCGACCATCGACGGTTTCGCTATGCGGCTAGCGGGCAAGTTTCCGCTCCGCGCGGGCCTCGACGCGCGCGTTCTCGAACTGGCCAACCCGAATACCGACTACTCCGCTATCCGAGGTGCCGTACAAGGGCTCTTACAGGCCGGTCACATCAGTGACCCCATAACCTCGACATATTCGCGCTTGCTGGTCGACGAGTATCAGGACTGCAACACCGCGCAGCACGCCATCGTTTGTTCCATCGCGCAGATACTGCCCACTTGCATCCTTGGTGACCCGATGCAGGCGATATTCGGCTTTCGCGACCCCCTGGTCCACTGGGAACGTGAGGCTCAAGCTGCGTTCCCTCCCATCGGCGCACTGCAGATCCCTTGGCGATGGCGACTCGCCGGCATGGACGCGCTGGGTGCCTGGCTACTACAAGCCCGCGCGTCATTGCAGGCTGGTCAACCCGTGGACCTAAGTGGAGCGCCAGAGGGAGTCCAGTGGGTTCAACTAACCAAAGGCACGGAGTTGCAGCAGCGACTAGTGGCCGCCCGGACAGAAGCTCCAAACCGAGATGGCCGCGTTCTCGTCATTGGCGACTCCGTCAATGTCAATGGTCGCCATCAACTCACCATGCAGACGCCGGGCGCTACTGCCGTCGAGGCGGTCGATCTGAGAGACCTGGTGAACTTCGCCCGCCAGTTCGATTTGGCAAGTCCCAACGCGCTGCGACAAATTGCCGAGTTCGCGACCTCACTGATGACCGGGGTGGGTGCTACAAACCTGCTCACGCGAGTCCAAACGATACGAGGCGGCCGAGCCCGCACGCCCGCGACACCTGCAGAAGCCGCAGCAGCGGCTTTCGTGGCGGCTCCCAGTCACACGACCTCTATTGACCTGCTCCAGTCCCTCGCGGACCAACGGGGTGCGCGTGTCTACCGACCCGAAGTGCTGCACTGCTGTATCTCAGCGCTTAGAGCAGCCGGGGGCGAAGGTGGGTTCATTGGCGCGGCGATTCAGGTCCGCGAGCGAAACCGCCATCTGGGTCGGCCGCTGGGTCGGCGCGCAGTGGGAAGCACGCTTCTTCTGAAAGGACTGGAGGCTGACGTCGCGGTCATTCTTGAGCCCGAGCGCATGACTGCGCAACACCTCTACGTGGCTCTTACGCGAGGCGCAAGGCGAGTCGTGGTTTGCTCGTCCACGCCTTTGCTAACGCCCGCCACGGGCCGCTAGCGAACGCTCATTCAGCAACTGAGCTCACCTTCTCAATGGTGACGTGCGGGCCCTCGACGACCGCTCCGCGCCCAAATCGGACGTGCACTACAGGACACCGAGCTTCTGCTCCCGCTGCACAGCGGACCTTGATTGATGGAGCGCGTGTGACAGCAATGGGTCGATCTGCGCCGGTCGTGCGTCACAGGGCGGCGGCCGGCCGCGTTCGGCCAGGAGCAGACGGTCGACACGGTCGCGAATAATGATGACAATTTCCTACGAGTATCCCAACGACGGGAAACTCGGACCAGAATTCGGGCTTCGCATTCGTGCCCAGCACGGCTTTGCGGTGCGCATCGCCCAGGCTACGAGAGGACGTGAAAACTGGAGGACCGATCGCTGTCAGAAATCCACGATCATCTGCGTCTGCTCCGCTTGGAAAACGAAAGCTCACCCGTCAGTTCGGACAGGCCTTCGTCCTCGATGATGCGACTGCCGAATCTGTCGACTTCGACTCTAGGCGCGTCTTCCTCAGAAAACCAAATCAATGACACGGTGGTATCCGTTTTCGCATAGTGCCTGGCGAGTTCAGTGAGATCGAGCCCGACTTCCCAATCGTCGAACCATATGTCCTGCTCCACGGTGCCTTGTTCCGTACCGCTTTTTTCCAAGGCGCGCAGCCGCGCTGCAACGGAGGCATCGGGGATAGGTGACTTCGATGGAATCTTCGCACCCATCTGACGCAATGTCGTCGAGCGTGCGGCGTAGCGTATGCGCCCAGACTCCATTGTCACGAATGCACAGGGGAATGATGCAAACTGGGCGAAGCGCGAGCAGGCCGCGGGATACGATGTTTTGAACTCCTGAGCTAATTGTTGTATGGCGGCGAGGCTCGGTTCGTCGATGTCCCGAATGATCGCCTGGAACTGCTGCCAGGGCATGAGCAGTTCTGCGGCGAAGGTGTCGCAAAAGACTTCATTCTGGTCACGCTTGACATATCCCCATTGCGGAACAAGTTCGTGCCGGGAAGGAAGGCCAAGTACGATGTGTGCAATCTCATGGCAAATCGTAAACCGTTGCCGCTCATCGGGTTCGTCTGAGTTGACGGTGATGTGTGTCTTGCCCCTGATGGTGACGGTAGTGCCCGATTGTCCCGAGCCCAAGTCCTCCACATGCAATCGGGCGTTGGCCTTCTTGATGTATGGCGTGAGATCGTTTCGGATGTTCGATAGATCCAGGTCTGAAATCCAGTCGCGTGCGATGCGCTGAACATCCTGATCATCCACGGCCTACTCCTCGTCGTCTTCGGCTTCGTAAAGACGCTTGACCCGTTCGATGAGTTTTTCAGGAGTGGGGCGAGCGTCGCCTCGAAATCGCATTCCCGCGGCGGAGATGAAGTAGTCCACCGGAATCTCCGCGTGGTCAAGCACATATTTGACCAATTCCACCGACGCGTCCGCATGATCCGCGAGCCACTTGACCATCGCAGCATCGCGTTCTGGCGCTTTCAGCGCGCGTATCAGCTTGGCCAAAGTGTCGGGCGTCGGGTTGGTTTTCTCGCCGCTCTCAAGGCGATTGATGTAGGCGTTATCCACATCGCTGAGTTCGCTTAATTCGCGCTGTGAGAGCGTTCGGCGTTCACGCAGCGCTCGCAGCGCTGCGCCTAGGCCGGTCTGGGGCATCAGGTTTCTCCGAAATCAATATTCACAAGCGACAGACGGTAGCTCGCAGTCGTCATCTCGGCCGAGCCACGCCCAGTGGCCCATGAGCAGGCAAATACGGACGCACCGCGTCCTCTGCTTGACAGCAGCAAAAAGTTCTGCCAGGCTGTTGTCTAGCCAGACAACGGATGCACTTGCTCCAATATGCCGCGTCTGCGCATAAAACGAGGCGAGGTTGTTTGTCTGGACAACAAGTCTGCCATGCCCCTCGCACGATCGCAATCATGTTTTTGCGTGAGGTGTTCGATGGAACCCCAATTATTTGAACTGTTTTTGCACGGCTGCGGGGACCCGCAGGTAATCGAGGCGGCAGGCGACGAGCTGCTGAAGGACGTGCTCGCGCGCCACAACGCGCTGCCCGGAGATGGCGAGTTCGTTTTCGTAGGAGAGGCCGAGGAGGCGCGTACCGACGTAGATGGCGAGTGCGACACTCACGGGCCGGCCGACGTGAGTTTGACCGTGCTGGCACTCCTGCTGCCTGAGAAGCGGCACATTCACACGAAGGCGGCACGTAGCGTCACGGTGATGGTGAATTACAACGGCCAGAAGCCCAAGCGCCACTTTTCTCCCGCCGCGACGATTGAAACCGTCACGGTGTGGGCCAAGAAGCGCTTTCATATCGACGACGCCGATGGTGCAGAACTGGTGCTGGAACTGGAGCCGTCCAAGGAAATTCCGCGAATCGACCAGCACCTTGGCGAGCTTCTGCGTCCCGGGCAGCATGCGCTCGAGTTCAACCTGGTCAAAGAAGTCAATCCGCAGGGCTGACCATGTCGACGAACGCGCAGCGGCTGCTTGAGGCGGAACTGACGGGGGGGCGTTTTCGCGCTGGTGTTGCGGGGGGCCGCTGGGCGCTCGCAACGCCGGTGTCAGGACTTGTCTGGCCTTACGTCGATACATGGATCACGGCAGGGATTCGACCCAACAGCCCGGATCAGTGGATGGTGCGATGGAATGTTGACCAATACGGCAGCCAAGCCAGCACGGGCGGTTTTTGGGATCCGGGCACGGGCACCTTCCTCGCTCCTGAAAAATGGCCCAAAGGCCGATCCGGTTCTACCGTTGCGTCAGTGTTCAAGGTCGCCGGATGGGCCGCGCCTGGTCGTGGTTTCTATCACCATTACGACCGGCTCGCGATTCCGGGACACCCCTGGACGAAGGATGCATGGAATCCGACCGTGAAGCTGACTGATTTCATCACGCTCATCTATCGTTGGCTCAACTGCGGGGACTATCTTGGCCAATAGCGACCAGATCGAAATCCCGCTCATGCTGTGGCGTCGGCTGGTGCGCCAGCTCGCTTCACGTAGCCGCGGCCGACGGGAATCCGGAGCGTTTCTCCTCGGTCGGCAGAATGCCCCCAAGCGCCAGGTCGTCGATTTCATTTGCTATGACGATCTGGACCCCAAGGCGCTGAGTCACGGGATCGTCGAGTTCCATCGGACGGGCTTCTCCTCTTTGTGGGAAGTCTGCAACAGGCGCGGGCTGCATGTGCTAGCTGACGTGCATACGCACCCGACGCCGGATGTCCGGCAGAGCTCGGTAGACAAAGCCAACCCGATGATCCCGATCGCCGGGCACGTCGCCTTGATCCTGCCGAGCTTCGGCGACACGTCGTTGTGGTCGCTTTCGAGGGTGGGCATTCACCGCTTTCTCGGGAAGCGCCAGTGGCGGTCTTTCGACGCAGGGAATGCGAATGCCCCCGTGCGTCTCTCCTTGTGGTGATGCAATGATCGAAATATCGGAGCTTCCAGGCAATTTGTCCCGTATCGACAAAATCTGGCTTGACCGTGACGGGACCGCACCGAAAGAATCCCGGATCGCACGTGCGGCTCGCCGATTGCAAATCGTAGTCGGCGCCGACGTTGCAAATTCCCATGCAAAGCAGGTGGCGCTCCTTACGGTGGTAAATCTCGCCGTAAAGTGCTTTGCTGCTCCGGTGCAGGTGATCGCGCCGGACAGCGTATGGGCGGCACGGACACTCGTGCGCGTCAGCTTGCAGTCGACGCTGGGGAACGCGCTGGAGGAACTCGGTGGGCAGCGTCACCTTGAAGGCGTCGATCCCGACCGGGTTCACATCGTGCTGGGTGATGCGGACCCGCGAAGGCTTTCCCTACGCATTACCTTTGATGGCTGGAAAGTGAGTGTCGGGCCTGCGGCGCAGGTCGCGCGGCTTCCTGAGCGTCCATGGTGTGCGCTGGCACCGCTTGCCGCTGCAGCCGTGGCGGTGGGCGAGGTGTTTGCTTCGTTCGCGCGTATTAGCGTAGCGGCTGCACGCCGCGCCATCGGATTTTCGTTGTGGCGACCGGACTTGCCGGATGATTCGTCCGACTCGATTGGGGGCGCCATTGACGAAGCCCCGGTGGAGCTTTCCTGCTTCGGGTTGGGCCACCTTGGACAAGCCTACCTTTGGGCACTCGCATGTCTGCCGTTTTCTACCACCAAAGGCTCAAGAATCTATCTATGCGACGACGACCTGGTCGAATCGCCGAATCTGGAAACGGGCGCTCTATTGAATAGCGACACGCTCGGACACCCCAAGACTCGTGTGGTTTCGGAATGGCTTATGAAGCGCGGATTCGATACCCGGCTGATTGAGCGGTTCGTAGATGGGAATTATCGTCGAAGTGATCGTGAGCCCGTGATTGCGCTGTCGGGATTCGACGACAACGAGGCGCGTCAGTGGTTAACCCAAGCGGGCTTTCCGTTGATCTTCGATTCGGGCTTGGGCGGCGAAGTCGGAACTTTCGATTCCGTAGCTGTGCATACGTGGCCGAACCGGCGGCCTGCGGCTGACTTGTGGCCACTTGAGAGCGCGCAGGCGCGCCGGGAAAGGGAAGAACGGGCGCGTCGCCGGGCGGAGGCGAACCAGGGCTACGGCGCGCTTGCGCCGGACGAATGCGGTCGCGTTCTGGTCGCAGGCAAGTCAGTCGCGGTTCCGTTCGTCGGCGCTGTGTCATCTGCTTTTGTTCTATCGGAGATGCTGCGCACGCTTAACGCTGGCCCCGCCTTCTATGACGCGAGGTTTAGGGTATGCGCGCTCTCTGACCGCGCCCTGACCGCATCGCTACGGTCCGGGCAGGCAGAACCCGTGAGCGGCATTCGTTGCCAGCAACTCGCTTGTTCCTGAGATCCTCGGAGATCAGCCAGACTGAATTTATCAAAGGAAGCTTCGTGGCCGAGACACAGCGTCTTGTCGGACGCATGCATATAGCGACGTCGAAAGGCTGCTTTGGAGAAGTCCGAAGGTCGCTTGTGGGTCGATCTGCGCCGGTCGTGCGTCACAGGGCGGCGGCCGGCCGCGTTCGGCCATGAAGAGATCTTCATTCGATAGGGCGCCAGGTCATTGAAACGGCGGCTCTACATCCGCAAGCGGTCACTTGATCGCCGAGAGTCGACGTTGCACAATCAATCTATGATCAATATTAGAGGACTCGGTCGTACGTTAATATAGGCCACAACAAAGGCTGGATCGACGGTCACGGCATCAAGCCAACGGACAGCCCCCTGTGTATCGGGAAAAATGGCGAAGCCAAAACGAAACAAGAACGTAAAAGCCTGCCCAAATGCCGACCGATGGATGCGAGAGCACTCGGATGCGGCCGACAACCTCAAGCGAATTATCAAGCACATGGACGACCGCTATGAGGGAGGCAACCAAGGCTATATCAATCGAGCCACGAACTTCGTGGAGTACCGGTATGACCCGCTCGAGGGAGAACATCACTTCCGCCACGTCCAGCTCTTCGCGCGGCAAAAACACGTCGTTGTCCGCTTCACTGTGTTCGCGAAGCGTAGGGGAAAGGGCCCCGGGATCAGCAAAACGCTGAAGGACGCGCAGGGTAACGACTATTTCGCGCTGGAATTCCCGGTGGCGGCAGACACGAGCCTCGATGAATTGGACGCATACTTGCGCACGACGGCGACCTTTTCGCGAGACCGGACGATGCCCACGTCACGCGGCCCAGCCGGACGCAGATCGCACGAAGCACGTACGAGCCCAGGCAAGCGAGCAACTCGAGATGCGATCGATCGCGCTGAACAAGCAGCTGCCTCGGAGCTCGCCGAGCCGATTGCATCCGAGGACGACGCGCGCGAGCGCGAACTGCGTGCGGTGTTTCTGCGCCGCGGACAAGGGAAGTTCAGAAAAGCTCTGCTCAATGCCTATGAGAAGCGGTGTGCCGTCACGGGCTGCACCATGGAGGATGTACTCGAGGCGGCCCACATCATCCCCTATAACGGCGACGACACGAACCGGTGCGACAACGGGCTATTGCTGCGCGCAGACATTCACACGCTCTTCGATCTGGGCCTCTTGTGGGTCAATCGAGAAATGAAGGTTGAAATCGCAAATGCCTTGCAACGTACGGAGTACGGAGAACTTCATGGGAAGGGGCTGCGTCTGCCGACAGATCCCGCATTGCGACCGCATCCCGAGCATCTGGAGCGTCACGCACAGATCACCGTCAAACTGCGGGCGGCTCGGCGTTGACGTAGCGATCGCAATCGCACTCACCTCCTTCGCGGCCGTCACGGACTTCCGCCACGTTTACAATGAGGCGTGCGCTCTGATCGAGCGCGCTGGCGACGCAGATGGATGCTGGCTGACATCTCGGGTTCAATGAGTAGGGCGTGACGCATTCAACGGCCGAAAGACGTTCTAAAGCGAACGCCTGACTCGCTACTGTCCGAAGAACCGCTTCGGGTCGTTCAGAGTCGTTCGCGGCGCGCCAGAATGGCCATTCGCTGTCTCGTACAGCTCCTGACGTTGGGCTGAATGCGCAAGCAGGATAGGGAACCTTATCTCTACGGCGCGATTGCCCGCTCAAACTCGGCTGTCGCACAACGCGTGACTGCGGCCGCGGGGCGCTGCAGCAGCATCGCGGGGAGCTGACATTCTCACTTCGCAAACTGAGACAACTTTGCAATGGCCTATGGCTGTCATGCTGGCGATGCTGCGCAATTATCCGCTGGCGGCGCGCACGCATGTGAGGCCCGATGAGTTGCGCGACACTTGCGTCGGAAGGGATTTACCCGCGGGAGGCCACTTAGTGCGCATCCGAATCTCGCGCTCGCACTGGTTCCCGACGGCATTATGTGCGTTCCAAAGCTCGTTACGGATCGCTACATCGTAAGCCGTCAATAAACGACGCCCTACCAATGTTAGGCAGAAGGTCAGATGCTAAGTGTCCGCGTGGACACATGCACTCAGACCGAGATGACAGAGAAACAAGACCTTCGAAGCAGACTGGTGGTTGGCCGCAGACGGGATGGCCGGCGGGAATTTGATGAAGATGCCGTGCGGGAGCTGGTCGAGTTTTGCTTGAAGCCCGGGGTATCGATCGCCCGGGAGGCGATGGACCATGACGTCAATCCGAACCAGTTGCGCCGCTGGATCTCGCGCCATCAGCAGCAGACACTGCAAACACCAACGAGACCGGACCCGCTGGTGATAGACGGTGTATCGATCGACATCCCAGGACCAACGCGTCGTGCTCCGGTGAGTGAAGCGCAGGCATTTGTCCCTGTCGTCACCGTGCCATCGACAGTGCCGACCGTTTCCCCCGTACTGCCGCCGGGCACGTCGTTGATGGCGCTCTCGTTACATGTGCGCCTGTCGAATGGTGTCGAATTCGATCTTGGCGAGGCGAGCGTCGATGAGTTGGCCACGGTGATCCAAATGCTCGGGAGGCTGCCGTGTTCCGGTTCGACGAAGGGCTGAAGGTCTACCTGCATCGCGATCCGGTCGACTTCCGCATGGGCATCAACGGGCTGTCGATCCTGGTCGAACAGGCGATGCGCCTGAACCCAATGACCTCGACGCTGTTCGTCTTCGGCAACCGCCGTCGCGATCGCATCAAGATTCTCGGCTGGGGCGGCAACGGATTCTGGTTGCTGCTCAAGCGACTCGAAGCCGATCGCTTCATCTGGCCGAACGGAAGCGATACGATCACGCTCAGCGCCGAGCAGTTGCACTGGCTGCTAGACGGAATCGACCTGGCCGTGATCCAGAAGTATCCCCAGCGACATTACGCGCGGATGAGCTGAACACCACGAGGGCGACGTGGTCTAACCGGCCATGCCGAACAGCCCCGTCATGCCGAGTGTTGAGGAATACCAGGCACTACTCGCCGAACGCGATGCGCTGCGCGGTGAGCTTCGACTCGTGACGGCCCAGCGCGATCTGGCCGAAGAGAAGCTGCGGGCCTACAAGCACGAACTGTTCGGTGCATCGAGCGAGGCGCGCCATGCCGACCAGCTCGGCCTGTTCAACGAAGCAGAGGCACTTGCAGCGGCTACCGACGCGCCTGCTCGCGAGGACTTGCCCGGCACCTCGGTCGCCGCTCACACGCGAGGCAAGCGCGGGCGCAAACCACTCGATCCGAACCTGCCACGCGAGATCGTGCGGCACGAGCTGCCCGAGTCCGAACGGTTCTGCGCGCATGACGGCCAGGCCCTCGTCGAGATCGGCGTGGAAACGAGCGAACAGCTCGACGTGATTCCCGAGCAAGTGCGCGTCGTTCAACACCAGCGGGTCAAGTACGCCTGCCCGTGCTGCGATCTCGGTATAAAGGTTACGCCAGCACCGGCGCGCATCATTCCTCGCGGGCTGCTCACGGAATCCGCGCTGGCGTGGATCATCACTGGCAAATACCAGTACGGCATGCCCCTGTATCGCCAGGCCACGCTGCTGCGTCGCTTCGGCGGCGACATCTCGTCGAACACGCTGGCCGCCAGCGTGGTGCGGGTGGGACTGGCCACGCAGCCGGTGATCAACCTGATGCGCGACGCGCTGCTCGAATCAGACCTGATCTACGGCGACGAGACAACGTTCCAGGTGCTGAAGGAACCAGGGCGAAGGCCGCAGGCAAAGAGTTACCTGTGGGCTCAGGTCAACGGCTCAGGGCCGCCCATGCGGATGTTCTCTTACTCGCCGGGGCGCGGTGCCCAACATGCGCAGAAGCTCTATGCTGGTGTGCAGCCCGGCACTGCGCTGATGACGGACGGGTACGAGCTCTACAACGGCATCGCCCACGATCACCAGCTCGTGCACCTCGGATGTTGGGCCCACGTGCGCCGCGGCTTCATCAAAGCCGAGGAGTCCGTGCCGAAAGCAGCACGCTCGCCGGATCTGCTGGCGACGCGCTTCGTGATGCTGATCGGCAAGCTGTTCGCGGCCGAAGCACGCAGTGCGCGATGGAAACCAGAGCGGCGGCAGCGATTGCGTATCCGATACAGCGCCCGCGTGCTCGCTATCATCGAGCGCATGCTGATCGAGCATCTGCCGGGCGTCGTGCCGTCGAGTCTGCTCGGCAAGGCATTGCAGTACATGAGCGGACAGTGGCCCAAGCTGGTCCGATACGTCGGCAGCGGCAACTGGCCGATCTCGAACAACCCGTGTGAGAACGCGATCCGGCCGTTCGTCGTCGGCCGCAAGGGTTGGCTGTTCTCCGATACGGTCGCCGGCGCGCAGGCCAGTGCCAACCTGTACTCCCTCGTCGAGACGTGCAAGGCGAACGGCATTGAGCCGTATCGCTATCTGGTCTGGCTGTTCACCAGGTTGCCGCTCGCTGCAACCGCCGACGACTACGCCGACCTCATGCCTTGGAGAATGCCTGCCGCCATCAACCTCTGACGGGCGTCGTTAAAAGACCGCATACGCTACACCAACGACGGTGTGCCGTTGGTCGCGCGACAGCAAACTCCCGCTCGATCAAACTGGGCGGAATCTCATAGAGCGCTGCCTTGCCTCGATGGTCTCATCTTTGATGTTGCCCGATGCTTAGGAGCCTCGCTCGCGAAGCATCCACAGCGTCAGGTCTCGAATCTGATCGGTCGTGACGCGCTCGTGCAGGATCAGCGTGCGTAGGTAAACGGCGCCGATCAGGCAATGAAGTAGGGGCATTGGATCCGCCCCCTGCGACCACTCGCCCATTTTTGCGGCGCGGTCGAAAATCTGCTGAACCGCCGAAAAGCGGTTCGTCCACAACCTGCGCAGTTCGCCCGTCACGGCCGCGTCGTTGTACGTGGCCAGCACGAACTGAATGGCAGACCTGCCCACACCCGTTCGCAAGTAGCGCGCGGTTGCCGACAGCAGCGCGACGAGATCCGCGTGAAGCGAGCCCCGATCCGGTATCGCGATGTGCTCGGCAAAAAGCTCGAAGACGGCCTCCATCATCAGCCCTTCCTTGCTCTTCCAGCGGCGATAGATCGAACTCTCATGCACGCCCGCGAGCGCTGCGATGGCGCCGATGTTGAGCCCCTCGAAACCCGCCGCCTGCAATTGGGCAATCGTTGCGGAGATCACGGCTTCGCGGACACGTGCGCTGCGGCCGCCAAGGCGGCGACGTGGCGACGGCGATTCTTGTTCGGCTGACTTTGGCATGAGCAGATTTTACACATCGTTTCATCGACTGCCTGCCTCGTCACGGCAGTCCGGCCGCGACTACGACCACGCGACGGTCGACAGGCATGCGGTAAACACTAACGCAAGTTTACTTGCGTTAGTGGCGCGAGTCGGGAAACATGGCAACTCGTTCACCCGCGCTACGGAGGTTCAAGTGAAAGCAGTGACGTTTTTCAAGTCAGGTACAGAGGTGGCTTGCGAGGACATCCTCAGAATGGAAGTTAAAAGGGCGCGCTACATGATGGCCTTGCTCATGGAGAAACTGGGGGCGGACGGCATGGTCAGCCTGTTCGCGAAGGAGATCGCGGAGCACGAATCGAACGAGAAGGATTGGTCGCTGCGTGCGAGTGGTTGCTTCAGTTCGTCGGTTGCCGAAGCGCACGTCGCGGTGGGCACCAGCGCAGAATTCGTGAGTTGGTTCTGGGCGGGGTATGGCGGGCCGAACAGCCCGGCAATGCTCCGGGCCCACCCTGAGCATCTCGGTGCGCTACCACTCTCGGACGGGCGTGTCGGCATTCTGGAAGTACCGGGCCATACAAAGTCGCCGGCCCTCCTGAAGCTCCGCCATCTGGATGACTGGAGTGGAATCCCGATCGAACTGGCGCCCGATATGCCGCATCGGATGATGGGGCGCGTCGAGACGCCCGATGGCAAGACCGTTGGTTACTTGCTGCACCAATTCAAGGACACGTTTCCGGGGTTCGATGCGCGGCTGGAGATCTTCTGGCCATCGACCGCGCCAGAAGCACTCATTCACGGCCATTCAGACCACCTGATGGTCGAATGGTGCAACTGGTTCGAGCTGTACGTCCTCTCGCGGACGCAAGCAAGTGACTTGATGCCGTTGGCGCTTTCCGTGAATACATGACCGCGCCATCGGTTCGCGTACTTCGAGCGGGCAAGTGCGGCACGGGCCGCTTGGATGGAGCGGCAAAGCAGCAGCGGAAACGCGCTACCGCTTTGCCGCGTCATCGATACCGCGAACCGATTGCAGCCGATGTGCGATCAAATTTTCAATCCGCTCCCTCGGCAACGTCGCAAGGGGCATCAATCCGTGGCCGGCGGCGGTTCAGGAAAAACCAACGCTCCGGCGTGCGTGCCCGGCAGCACACCGAGGACCGAAGCCGAAGCGGCCATCTGTCCGGCTTCCTTTGATCGCCATCCGTCGGGCGCCGCACGGAGGCAGATTCCTATTCAATTATTTTGCAGTCCTTCATGACTGGAGGAGACATTAAAACGTGAGAAAGACGCAAAAAATCCGTCCGATGCTGCTGATCCCTGTCTCGATCGCGGTATTGGGCTTGCCGTCAAACGCGCATGCGCAAGGTAACGTCACGCTGTATGGTGTGGTGGACTCCGGCGTGATGTACACGAGCCGTACCTTCGACGCCGGAACGGGTGCGAGCGGCCCACATCAGGTATCGGCAACGGATGGCGGGATCTCAGGTTCTCACTTTGGTATCACCGGTGCCGAGGATCTGGGCGCAGGTACGAAGGCGATCTTTACGCTCGAAAGCGGTTTTACGACGAACAACGGGGCGCTGGGCAACTCGAACGGGAATCTCTTCGGGCGGCAAGCCTTCGTTGGGCTCTCCGGACACTTCGGTACCGTCAAGGCCGGCCTGCAGTACTCTCCATTCGGACTTGCGATCGTCGACACGGACGCGCGGCATGTGTCGTTTTTCGGAAGTCAGGCCGGAATTTACATGGGCAATTTCTTCGCAACCGGCATTTTCGTCGCGAATGCCGTGTCCTATACGAGTCCGACGATCGCTGGCTTACAGGCAAGTGCATTGCTTGCGCTGGGCGGCAATCCAAAGGGATTTCAGGCGGGGCGCCAGTATGCGGCTCGCGTGAGATACGAATGGAACGACCTGGTCGTGAACGCTGCGTTTTTCAGTGGAAATCCCGGCGGTTCAGCCAGCGTTTCGACGCCATTCCCGTCAACGATCGAATTCAGCGGTCGAACGGTCGGCGCGAGCTACAAGTGGGGAGGCGCAACACTCAAGGGATCGTACACAAGCTACAAGATCGCCGGCTCCTTCAACGAGAAAGTGTACGCTGCGGGCGGCGAATATCTGATCACGCCGGCACTGTCCACCGACGTAGGCGTTTGGTACATGCGGGACAGCAACGACTCGGCGAACCATTCTTTACTGGCGTCTGCCGGGCTGGACTACTTTCTGTCGAAGCGAACGACCTTGTATGGCTCCGCGGCATACGTGAACAACCACGGGTTGATGCATACGGGATTCACGGTGAATGGCGCGCTGTATGAGCCAACCGGCAGCAGTGTGGGTATCGTCGTTGGTGTTCGTCACCTCTTCTAGCACACCGAAAGACACAAGCGCTGACATCGCCGCCAGCCGATCACGCTGGCGGCGATTTCACGCATGCGTGCCGGCATCGCGGTACCGTGTTCAAGCACGGTGAGCGGATACCACGAGTCCGCTGGCGGGGCGTTTCAAAGCGCGAGGACCACGAACGTGGCCCTCGCATTGAATTAGTGGCCGGTTGCGAAATAACGTGCGGTCAATGAGCGCGTTCCGCGGCCGGCACCTGCAAAACGGTTCCGTAGTTGGTGCCGAAACCGATTCGTGCAAAACCATCGCGTTCACACCAGCCCCGGAAAATGACGGTATCGCCGTCGTCGAGGAACGTGCGGCTTTCACCATTGCCGATATCCACGGGTTGCGCGCCGCCTGCCGTGAGTTCGATCAACGCACCGGCTTCGCCCGATGACGGGCCGGAGATGGTGCCGCTTCCCAGCAGGTCACCCGGCTGGAGGTTGCAGCCCCCCATCGTGTGGTGCGCGATCATCTGCCCGAGCGTCCAGTACTGGTGCCGGAAACTGGTGCGCGTCAACGTACGCGGTTGCAGCCCTTGCGCGAGCTGACGCGCGCTGAGGATCGACACCTCGAGCTGGATGTCGAACGCCCCGGCCGTGCTGTTGTCGCCTGAAGACAGGTAATCGAGTGGCTGCGGGCGTTCGGCGACGCGTGACCACGTGGTGCGGTAAGGCAACAATGCTTCGAGGGTTACCAGCCAGGGCGATATCGTCGTCGCGAAATTTTTCGCGAGGAATGGCCCGAGCGGCTGCATTTCCCACGACTGGATGTCGCGCGCGGACCAATCGTTCAGCAGGCAGAGCCCGAAAATGTGCCGTTGAGCCTCACGCAGCGGGATTGAAGTACCGCGTGGATTGCCGACCCCGATCACTGCGCCCAGTTCCAGCTCGTAGTCGAGCCGGCGACATGCATCGTGAACGGGAGAGGCGGACGGATTCGGGCGATATTGTCCCTTTGGCCGGTAGACCTGCTGACCGCTGATGCCAATCGACGACACGCGGCCATGATAAGCGATGGGTAACCAGTCGAAATTCGGGCTGATCGCCATGCCGAGCGGGCGGCTGCAGTTCACCGCATGATCGAGAGAGGTGTAGAAATCGGTGTAGTCGCCGATACGCACGGGTACGGCATACTCGGCTTCCGCTTGTGATACCAGCGTCTTCCGTACGCCCGGCTCATGCGGACTACCGGCCCGAAGCAGTTCGAAGAGTGAGTGGCGCAGTGCCTGCCAGGCGGCCGGCCCCATATCGAGCAGTGCATTCAGCGTGATTGCCGTTGCCGCTCGCACGGCCTCGAGTGCCAGACCGTCCATGCAGCCCGCTTGCTGTAACGCAGCGAGGTCAACGATCTGGTCGCCGATCGCGATCCCGCCACGCCAGGTCTCGCCTCCGCCCCGACGGCGAAACACGCCGATTGGCAAATTCTGCAACGGAAAGTCGGTCCCCGCCACGTTGGCCGCTTCCAGCCAGCTGCGTTGCGTGACGTCATGTGTGTGATTCAGTTCCATTGAGGCTCCTCGCCTATACGGTTCGATGCAGGTCGCAAGCTGTTGCATTGAGGGCGTCGTCGAAGATCGCGACTGCGCGAGTCCAGCCTGCGGAGGCACCCCGGATTTTGTGCGGGAAGCACGAGATGAAGAAGCCGTGAGGTGGCAGCACCTCGAGATTGTGGAGTTTTTCCAGATGGCAATAGCCGATCTTGCGGCCGGCCTTGTGTCCTTCCCAGATCAGCGATGCATCACGCGTTTCGGCATATTTTTTTGCGGTATGTACGAATGGTGCGTCCCAACTCCACGCGTCGGTGCCAGTCAGGCGAACCCCTCGCTCGAGCAGGTACATGGTTGCGTCGAAGCCCATGCCGCAACCCGAGGAGACATAGTCGGGTTGTCCATAGCGGTTGCCTGCACGCGTGTTGATGACGACGATATCAAGCGGCTTTAGATCGTGGCCGATGCGCGCAAGCTCGAATTCGACGTCACTAGCGGTCACGACGTAGCCATCGTCGAAGCCAGTGAAATCAAGCTTCACGCCGGATTGGAAGCACCAATCGAGCGGGACTTCGTCGATGGTTGTCGAACGCTGCCGCTCGCCCTTCGAATCGTTCATCGTGCTGTGGAAGTGGTACGGCGCATCCAGATGGGTACCGTTGTGTGTGCTCAACTGAATGTGTTCGATGGCCCAGCCTTCGTTGTCAGGCAGGTCGGTTTCCTGTAGGCCGGGAAAGAAGGCCGTAACGGCTTTGGCCGTATTCCGGTGCGTCAGATACTGAATCTTGGGGCCGTAACCCGGTGGATCGGAAATGACGTCGTTTTCCAGATAGATCGAAAGATCGACGAAGCGTCGTGTCATGTGCGGTTGCTCCTGGTTTGGGGGACTTACCACCGACGCCGCATAGCACCGTTCATGTTATGCAGACTGTACGATCGTACAGTCAGTATTGTGTTGGTGTAAACTGGCGGCGCGTAATGAACGGAATGGCATTCGCGGTAATCGAGTCACAGGACAGCGGAGACACCATGCAATCGAAGGAAGTCACGGGACGGGCGACCGGCGTCCGGCGCGGGAAGGGAGCGCAACAGGCGGTCGAGACGAGCAAGCGCGAGCGGGTGCTCGACGTGGCAGAGCGGCTGTTTGCCGAAGGCGGTTTCGATGGCGTTTCGATGCGGGATATTGCGTCGGCGGCAGAGGTTGGGCTGCCGTTGATCGTGTATCACTTCGAGACGAAGATGGGCTTGTACCGCGCCCTGTTCGAGCGCCGCAAGACGGTGCTCGACACCCGGTTGGCTTTGCTTCGTGAACCAGTCGCCGAAGGTGAAGACCCGCTTGAGCATATCGTGCGAGCCTTCGTGCTCCCGGTGATGCAAATCCAGAATACCGAGTCCGGACTTGCGTATGCCAAACTCGTCGCGCGCGAAGCTTCCGATCCACGCGAGGCCGAGCGCGGCATCGTTGCTCAATATTTCGATCCGTTTGCGGCGGAATTCATCAAGGAAATCAGGAGAGCGCTGCCAGGCCATGGCGCCAACTATGCGCACTGGGCCTACTTGTTCGCGGTAGGCGCGTTGGTGATGAGTGCGTTCGACAGTCGCATCGAGCGTATCTCGGGCGGCAAGGTCAAGGCCGGCGCCCTGAAGCGCAAGGCCGAGCATCTGGTGACTTTCATTTCCGCCGGGATTCGCGCTGGCGCAACCTCTGACGCGCGTGCACCAGCCGCTTAGGCAGCACCTTGTCGTTGAACGCCGCTTGCATCGATCGTGACGAAATCCTTCTTTATCACGATGGCGTGATTGCACGCTCAAACTCGGGAGTCGCACAACGCCTGACCAGGAGGTCCGGCGCCGTAGGGGAGTTGACACAGGCCTTCGCACGACGCGGCCAGTGACAACTTTATTTCGCAACGTACAACCCCATGAATTTCCGAGAGTTCCGAATCTTCCAGTCAACATCGACCCGCGAAGTGACAACTTTCCTTCGCAAACGGTGACGACTTTATTTTGGCCTACGGCTGGTGGCTCGGGCGCCCGGATCACTGGAGCCATCTCGCGCTGCGCGTACCAGGAGCGTTCATCGCGCTGATCGGCGGGCTCGTCTGGCTCAACTTCGATCTCGCATGGAAAGTGTCGGAGTGGCCGACCACGCACGACACGTTCGCTGTAGTGCTCGCACATTTGCTGGCCAGCGGCGCGACGCTGATCACCTGTAGCATCGCAGTCGGCGCTGCCGTGCGGCGAGTCTCCTGGCTGCGACCGGCGGGGACCTAGCATGACGCAGCTGCGCCTGACGCCCGGCAACTTCACGTTGTATCGCGCGTATCCCGATGGCCTCAACGAGTCGACACTGCCCGGGCACTAAGGCGTGCCGGGAGGCCGTAGTGCGCGTGACGCATCGCACGCTCGCGACGCTGCGCGATACTCGAACGATAGCGGCGCGCGGCCGACATCGACGCCGCGTATTTGCCGCACCTGAAGCCCGGCAGCTTGCCGCACGACGCGCATGTCGGACTGGTTGCCAAGCTTCGGCATGCCGCTTAGGAGTTCAACTTCTCCCTATACATGCCGCTCGGTCGGCATGCCACACACCCACCTCGAATCGTCCGACCGCAAGAAAAATTGCGCCCGCTGGCATGACCGTTCACGGTCGGAACAATGGGTTGTGTGGCGGCGGTGTACAACCCTTCCGCGTAGACCGTCCGAAATCGTGACGTGACACTCTCCCTACCACGACGCCCAAGTGATGCCGCGATGGCTTTTCCTAAACCCCCCGCGTGATTTAGGAAAAGCCGCCGGGCTTCCTTTCTTGGGCGCATGGAACATATCGGCTGGCGCACACGCCATCGTGGCGTGACAGCGCGGTCGCAACGGCCATTTTGGGAGCACGCCTCATGACGGAAGAAACGCATAAGAAACTTAACCGCTGGCTGGAAACGGTAGAAAAATGCCTGCGTATCGGCGCGGTACTGCTCAGAGTGATGAGGTGACCAACGACGCCCACCACGCCGACTAGGTGCGGCACCGGGCGCCATCGTGACCGGCCGCCGCTCGTCGAGCGGCTCGCGTGAAGCGATACCCCATAACCGGCTTCCTTGGCGGGACAGCAGCGGGACTCAGAGCCGAATCCGCTCGACCTCGCCGAGGCTGGCAGCGCGTGATCGACACAAACCTGACGAGCGCATTTATCGTCTCGAAGCAGGCGGCGCGCCGCATGATCGCGCGCGGCACCGGCGGCAAGATCATCAACATCGGCTCGCTCACGAGCGAAGCCGCTCGCGCGACGGTCGGCGCGTATACGGCGGCCAAGGGCGGCATCAAGATGCTGACTCGCGCGATGAGCGCCGAATGGGCCTCGGCGAACGTTCAGGCGAACGCGATCGGGCCGGGCTACATCCTGACCGACATGAACACGCCGCTCGTCGAGAACGCGACGTTCGACGCGTGGGTCAAGAGCAGCAATCCTGCGCAACGTTGGGGCAAACCGGAGGAACTGATCGGCACGGCGATATATCTGGCCTCGGCGGCATCAAGCTATGTCAATGGCCAGATCATCTACGTCGATGGCGGCTGGCTGGCCGTCCTCTGAATGCAGGTGCGCGCGGAGTACATCAAAACCAAAGGCGGCCCGCGCGAAGTAACCGTCCTTGCGCCTTACCCATCTGGAGACATCATGGAAAGCGTCAAACCCGTTGCACCCCAAAGATGGTGGCATCTGATGCCCATCATCTTCATCACCTACAGCCTTGCCTATCTCGACCGCGCAAACTACGGCTTCGCCGCGGCAGCCGGGATCGACCGGGATCTCGGCATCTCCCACGGCACGTCGTCGCTGATCGGCTCGCTGTTCTTTCTCGGCTACTGCCTGTTCCAGGTGCCCGGCGCGATCTATGCACAACGCAACAGCGTGAAGAAGCTGATCTTCTTCAGCCTGGTTCTGTGGGGCCTGTGCGCCGCGGCAACCGGGATGGTCAGCAATATTCCGATGCTGATGGTGCTGCGTTTCGTGCTCGGCGTGGTGGAGGCCGCGGTCATGCCGTCGATGCTGATGTACATCAGCCGCTGGTTCACGCGTTCCGAGCGCTCGCGCGCGAATACGTTCCTGATTCTCGGCAATCCGGTGACCGTGTTGTGGATGTCGGTGGTGTCGGGCTATCTGGTCCACAGCTTCGGATGGCGCGAGATGTTCGTCATCGAAGGACTGCCGGCGCTCGCATGGGCGGTGGTCTGGTGGTTCACGGTCAAGGATCTCCCGGCCGACGCGCCATGGATGACCGATGCTGAAAAGGCCGAACTCGACGCGCGCCTGAAGGCCGAGCAGGCTCACATCGCACCGGTGCGTGACTACAAGATTGCATTCCGTTCGTCGATCGTGCTGAAGTGCTGCGCGTTCACGCGCTCTGGAGCGTCGGCGTATACGGCTTCATTATGTGGCTGCCGTCGATTCTCAAGGCCGCCTCGACGATCGACATCGTGTCGGTCGGCTGGCTCGCCGCGGTTCCGTATCTCGCTGCGATCATTCTGATGCTGTTCGCGTCCTGGCTGTCGGACAAGACAGGCAATCGGAAGCTGTTCGTCTGGCCGCTACTGCTCGTCGGGACGATCGCGTTTGTCGCGTCCTACCTGATCGGCGGATCGCACTTCTGGATCTCGTTCGCGCTGCTTGTCGTCGCCGGCGCAACGATGTACGCGCCGTACGGCCCATTCTTCGCGCTCGTGCCGGAGCTCATTCCGAGCAACGTGCTGGGTGGCGCGATCGGCGTCATCAACGCTAGTGGCGCGCTGGGCGCGTTTCTTGGTTCGTGGGTAGTCGGATATCTGAACGGTGCGACCGGCAGCCCCGCCGCATCGTACATCTTCATGGCGGCCGCATTGCTGCTGTCGGTCATCCTGATGATCACGATGCCCGTGCGTTCCGAGCAGCGCTCGTCAGGCGACCAACCGGTCTCGCTGCGGCGCACCTGAAGTACCGCATGATGTGGCTTCGATTCATCGATTTGATTTTGGCAGACAAAAAATGGCAACCCTGATTACCGATGTAAAGGTCATCCTGACCGCGCCGGAAGGCATCAATCTGATCGTCGTCAAGGTCGAGACCAACCAGCCCGGCCTGTACGGGCTGGGATGCGCAACGTTTGCCTACCGGCACATCGCAGTCAAATGTCTCGTCGAGGAGTATCTACGGCCGCTGCTGATCGGGCGTGACGCCGATGCGATCGAGGAACTCTGGCAACTGATGCACCAGAACGCCTACTGGCGCAATGGTCCGATCGAAAACAACGCGATTTCGGGTGTCGACATGGCCTTGTGGGACATCAAGGGAAAAATGGCGAACATGCCGCTCTATCAGCTTTTCGGGGGCAAGTGCCGCGAAGGCGTGCCGGTCTATCGGCATGCTGATGGCCGCGACCTAGGCGAGCTGTGTGAGAACATCGAGAAGTATCGCGAGCAAGGCATCACGCACATCCGCTGTCAGAGCGGCGGCTATGGCGGCGACGGTTACGGCAGGGCGCCGACGAGCGCGCCGTACGGTGCTGCGGATGGCGTGTACCTCAACAGCAAAAAGTACATGCGCGAAACGCTCGAGCTGTTCGATGGCATTCGCAGCAAGGTCGGCTTCGACGTCGAGCTGTGTCACGACGTGCATGAACGCCTGAAGCCGGTCGAAGCCATTCGTTTCGCGTGCGAGCTCGAGCAGTACGACCTGTTCTTTCTCGAAGATGCGATCGCGCTCGAAGAAGGCGAATGGATCCGTCAGTTGCGGGAGAAAACGACTATGCCGCTGGCTCAGGGCGAACTCTTCAACAATCCGTATGAATGGCGCTTTCTGATCACGGAGCGGTTGATCGACTTCATTCGCGTTCACCTGAGCCAGATCGGAGGCATCACCGCAGGGCGCAAGCTGCAGATATTCGCTGAGCAATTCGGCGTCAGGACCGCATGGCACGGTCCGGGCGACATGTCGCCGCTGGCGCACGCGGCGAATATCCATATCGATCTCGCCTCGCGCAATTTCGGCGTCCAGGAATGGTCCGGTACCGAGCCGCCCAACTTCGTGATTCAGGAACTCAAGGGGCCAAGGGCGGCGTTGCTGGATGTATTTCCCGGCCTTCCTGAATTCCGGAACGGGCACGTGTATGCCAATGACAGACCGGGGCTGGGCGTGGACATCGATGAAGCCGAGGCGGCGAAATATCCGTGCGAGAACGCGGTGACCACCTGGACGCAGACGCGGCTGAAGGATGGGACGTTGCAGACACCGTAAAGTAGTCGATTCGCTCGCAGGCACGGAACGCTTAGAAACATCGATGTTCTCATGTTGCGCGCTTGGTGCAGGTTACGGGATTTCCAAGGCATACCGGTGCCGGAACGGGGAAGACTACACGCATGCTTGGCGCCGAGAGCGGCGCCTCGCTAGGGTCAACGAGATAATTGCTGAGACTGGCCGCTCCGCGGTCGGTCGCTTGACCGTCACATCATTGGGCCGGCCGTGCTCGATGCGTCAACCGCGCCATCGGCGACATACGATAACGCGCACTTGGAAGTCCAGCGTCACTGGCAACGAGCCCACTTCAAGATGCGGCCGCACGGTCCACGAGGGTCGCTACGCAAACTGGTCTTTATTGGGCCGAACATCGCGCGGGGAAATCGCGTGAGTCCGCCATGATGAGGGTTCACTTGACATAATTGTATCTCTCGCCGGACAGGCTGTAGCGGCCTTTGGGCGCTACCTGCGGTATCGGCGGCAGAGCGCTCGCATGTATTTGCATTGTTCGCAGAATCCTGGTGGCCTATAGGTGGACATCCCCAACGTCGCTGTGTCGACGCCGAAAACTTTGGGGCGCAGGAATTTGCTCGGAGGCTCTTTACCGACAATGCCTTGCGGTCGGTATTTGATTGCCGATGGAGCATTTATGGGTAGGATCGTGGGTAGGAAGCCATCCGTGACTGAGAGAGTCTTACCTGGCGGACCTATGCGAGCGGTTGGTGGAGTCGGCTGCCTTCCGCCAGTCAAGGGTTCCCGGACATTCCGGCGGCTTCCGTGAACGCGTCGCAGGTCGCTGATTTCAACGCGATTTGTGGGTAACGGCATGCGTGCGGCTTCCCCTCGCGTCCCACACAATTTCCGCGCGAAGTATGGGTAGCGGCGTTGGCTTTGGTGTTTGCTCCATTTGACGAAGAAGGCGAGGAGGCAGTCATTCGCCGTCTTGCCGCAGCGCGTTCAATTGACGGGATCATCATCACCCGCGCGCGGGTTGATGTCCCGCGGGTTCCGCTACTCAAATCGCTGGGCATCCCTTTCGTTGTTCACGGTCGCACGCACACGTGTGAGGACTATGCATTCGTCGATATCGACAACGAAGCCGTCTTCTTCAAGTCGGCTTCGCTTCTATTGAACCTTGGACATCGACGAATCGTGATGCTAAACGGGCTGCCCGAATTCAAAATCTGTCCCCGCCCCCGATTTTGCGAAACGATGGCATTCGCGTTCGACACTCCAAGCATTGACATCCTCGTCAGCAATGCCGGCGGCTCGCGGCAGGTGCCGGTGATCGCGCCGGAAACGACATGGGAAGAGGCATTCGCGCTGAATTTCTCTGTTGCGCGCCGGCTCGCCGAAGCAGTACTCCCGAGAATGCGCGCGCGCTGCTGGGGCCGCGTCATCAACATCAGCGGGTTGATGGAGCCGCGCACGCTCAACGCGGCCAGTGCGGCGAAGGCCGCCCTTCATCTGTGGACGAGAGGGCTCTCCTGCGACGTCGCCGCCGACGGCGTGACCGTCAACACGATTCCGCCGGGCCGCATCAACAGCGAGCAGACGCTGACGAAACTGCATCCGAGCGAGGACGCACGCCAGGCGTTCGTCGCGAACAACATTCCCGCGGGCTATTTCGGTGAGCCCCAGGATATCGGGCATCTGGTCGCACTCCTGCTCCACCGCTTGCGCGATATATCACGGGGGCAGTCATTCCGGTGGATGGGGGCATGCATTATTTCGCGCACTGACGTTCAGGCGATGCATTGAGTGGCAGCATTGCGTCGCCATCCGACCGAGTTCCACGAATGGATTTCCCGTAAAGCGAAATAATTCTGTCACTCCAGAATCCGCACAGATCCTGATTAGACGTTTATCCGAAAGCAGACCGCCGAATGCATCGACTCGTTCGAGGAACTGCGGTCTGCAATTACTGCCGTCATCGACATGCTGTCGCACCTCTATGCCGCTGTCTTGAGCGTCGGCACCGAAGCCGAATCGGTCACGCCGTGCCCGGCAATTGCCAATGCCAGAACGGGGTTCAGGCTGTCCACCATCGAACTCGGAATCAGAATCGTGGCACCGCGCTCCTTCGTCGTTTCATAGATGATGTTCATCGCTCGCAATTGAAGTGCGGACGGATGATTCTCATAGACTTTCGATGCCTCGACGAATTTCGCCGCCACTTCTGCCTCCGCGGAACCGAGTATCACACGCGCCTGCTTCTCGCGTTCGGCTTGTGCCTGCCGCGACATCGAATCCTGCAGCGCGACGGGGATTGCGACGTCTCGCGTTTCCACGGACCTCACCGTGATACCCCAATCCGCGGTTTTTCTGCCGATTTCCTCTGCCAGGTGTTCATCGGCCGCCTTTCGATCGGAGAGCAGCGTGGCCAGCATCGATGAACCAATCATCTCCCGCAGCGAGGTTTGCGCGACACGATCGATGGCCTGCCGGTAGTCAGTGATGGCCAGTGCCGCTTTTTGGGCGTCGTGTACGTGCCAGAAAATGATGGCGTCGACGTTGACCGGCACGGTATCCCTGGTAAGCGCCTCTTGAGCATTGAATGCCGTCGTTTGAATGCGCTCATCGATCACTGCGACGACGTTGTCCAGTATCGGAACAATCAAAAAGAATCCGGCGCCCTTGACGCTCTGCAGTTTCCCGACGCGCAGGATCACGAACTTTTCCCACACGTTCGCCACTTTCACGGAGAGTGCGATCAGGATGGCGACGATGAAGATGGGTAATGCGAGATACGGATTGACCAGGGCACCGACGGCAAACGCCGCAAGCATTACGACGGCGGACAGAAATAGCGTGACGGGGTTCATGGTGGCGCTCCATTCGATGATGCCGACCTGCGGCAAGCGCCACGAAGCACGATAACTGTCCGCGCGATTGTCCTTGCGCCCGGGCACCGGAGATTTGGGCGCTCATTCGAAAGATGCGCCCGATCGCGATGCGAATCTGTACGATGACGTACCGGGACGCGGCGACGGAGCCGCGACTCGTCGCGAGCAATGCGCAAGACCGGCAAGCGCTGCGCACGGTATCGTCCATGCTGTCGGCCCGCCAGCTGATAGGGCGGCATCACGCGCGCCGTTTATCCTGACGGGCGACGTGCCAAAGTAAAAAGCCGGCGTTTGGCCGGCTTCGCAATCCGCCTTGCTGGGGCGGCTCCTCGTTCTGCTTGAGCGCGAGGAGGTGGACTACGGGGTACGTTACCGGGTCAATAGAAAACTCATGCCGAGACGTTTCCTTGCATCGGAAATATATCGTCTGCGCGTAACGGCTTTCCACGAAAGGGGATGCCGGTTTTTTCGCTGCGGACCCACGACCGGCATGCCGTCGTCGGTCGCACGCGCCTCCGCCTGTTCTTGTTGGTTGTCCTGGAAATTTTTTTCTCGCTTCGGGTGATCGTTCATCAAACGGCTCCGTCAGGAAATCGCGTTGCGTCACGGTTCAGGCTTGTACTGCTTGAATCGAATCAAACCGCGCAGGCGATAGGGGGCGCAACGGCCTACGTTCGTCACGACGTACCCCTCGTCATGAAGTCTACGATCCATCGCCAATCTGCGCGTGAAGTACCACCATGCGTCTGCAGGCTTCGGCAGTCGGTACGCTGCCGTACATGACCGATGGGGAATACAGGCTCCCTGCGCTTCAAGCGCGATTGAGCATGCCGCGCAGACTGTTCTTCAGCGTACAGATTCGTCGAGCCCCGCAATGCATGATGACTTTCGTTGCATTTTCCGTCAGGAGCGAGTCATGAAATATCCGGTCTATATCACGCGGCACGGGAATCCCCGCTATCGCGGCGCGCTTCCGGATTTTCCGGAAATCGATGTGGCGGGTGACTCGTATGACGAGTTGCTGGTGGCTGCGGCGCAACAGGTCATGGCCTGCTACGACCGCTCCGCGCGTCTTGTACCGCCGCCGACCACGGATATGTCGATATTGCAGGCGTCGGATGTCGACGTGGGTAACGGAATCTGGCGGTTCTTCGATATCGACCTGACCGGGATGACCTCGAGTTCCGTGAGGATCGAGCTGTGCCTACCGAAATGCATTGTGCGTGACATCGACCTGAAGGCGAGCGCGCTGCACACGACTCGCGATGCATTCGTGTCGATGGCGTGTGCGAACGCCGACCAATCAGCGCAGCACGTCGCGGTGCGTTCCGAACCCACCGTGAAATCGCTGTCGGAAGCGGCTTGACGGTGAGACGCTTTGGACGTGAAGCCTGGGCGGATGGAGTGGTCATTCGGGAGAAGGTGCGTTGAAGATTCACGTTGCGCGTGTTTCGCGACGCCGGACATCGCCATGGAGCAATGCACGCCCGATTCGCGAGGAGTTCTTCGGCGAGGAGCGGCTGGCGCAGCTTGCGGGCAGCCTGGCTCGCGGGCAGAAGGTGCTGCCCGCCGGGGCCTCTGGCCCGTCGCTCGCCACACGGCTGAAGGACAACGCCGATCATCTGCTGAAGGCGTACCGGAACACGGTAGCGGCGGACGCCCGCGGCGAGGAAATCACCCCCGCGGCAGAGTGGCTGCTCGACAACTACTATCTCGTCGGGGAGCAGGTGCGGCAGATCCGTGACGATCTTTCCCCGCGCTATTACCGGCAACTGCCCAAGCTCGGCAACGGCCCGTTTGCGGGATATCCGCGCGTGTTCGGGATCAACTGGTCATTCGTCGCCCATACCGACAGCCGTTTCGATCCCGACGCGCTATGCCGTTTCATGCTTGCGTATCAGGCCGTGGAACCGCTGACGATCGGCGAACTGTGGGCGGTGGCGATCACGTTGCGGATCGTGCTGATCGAAAACCTGCGGCGGCTCGCGGATCAGATCATCGACGACCGGCGCGCGCGGCTCGACGCCGACGCGCTCGCGGATCGCCTGCTCGGCGAACGCGGGCAGGCACGGGAGGAGACGGAGCCGCTCATCGCCCGTTATGAGCAGGCCGTATTGCACGATGCATTCGCCGTACAGTTGATTCAGCGGCTGCACGATCACGATCCGGCCATGGCACCGGTATTGGCATGGCTACATCGGCACCTCGCGGCGCGCGGCGCGACGCCGGATCAGATCGTCGCGTCCGTCAACCACCAGCAGGGCGCAGCCAGCCTGACGGTACGCAACGTGATCACCAGCATGCGGCTGATTTCGGAGGTGGACTGGACCGATCTGTTCGAGCGCATCAGCCTCGTCGATCAGGTGCTGCGCAGCCACCCGGGCTTCGCGGAAATGGATTTCCCCACGCGCAACCTGTATCGCGATGCGGTTGAAACGCTTGCGCGCGGCGCGCCCGTCAGCGAACGGGAGATCGCGCGCCGCGTCGTCGCCGCTGCGGCGGCGCAGGGCGCGAACCGCGCGTCGGCCGCCGGCGCGGCGCCGGGTCGCGAGACGGACCCCGGTTACTACCTGCTGGCGGAAGGGCGCGCCGCACTTGAAGCGGAGATCGGCTATCGGCCGCCCGTTGCGCTATGGTTGCGGCGCCTGACACGTCACGCAGGTCTCGGCGGTTATCTCGGCCGTATCGGGCTGATTGTCGCGCTGCTGCTGGCGGGCATGTTGGTGTGGCTCGCGCGCGTCGAACCGCCCGGCCACTGGCTGATCTGGCTCGGCCTCGCCGGCCTGCTGCCCGTGCTCGATGCTGCCGTCGCGCTCGTCAATCGCAGCGTGATGCGCGATGTCGGCGCGAAGATCCTGCCCGGGCTCGCCTTGCTCGACGGTATTCCGCCGGGCCTGCGCACGATGGTCGCCGTGCCGGTGCTGCTGACGACGGAAGCGGCGCTCGGCGAGCAGATCGAGCAACTGGAAATTCATCACCTGGCGAGCCCCGATGGTGCGCTTTACTTCGCATTGCTCTCCGACTGGATGGACGCGCCCACGTCGCACGCCGACAGCGACGACGAGCTGCTGGCATCCGCGGCGGCGGGTATCGACCGCTTGAATCGCCGTTATCCGGCGGCGCTGGGCGAAGGCGAGCGCTTCCTGCTGCTGCACCGCAAGCGCGTGTGGAACGACGGCGAACGATGCTGGATGGGCTGGGAGCGCAAGCGCGGCAAACTGCACGAGCTGAACCGATTGTTGCGCGGTGCATCGGACACGACGTTCATCTCGCATGCAGGCGGGCCGCCGCGCGTGCCGTCTGACGTGCGCTACGTGATCACGCTCGATGCCGATACGCGGCTGCTGCGCGATACCGTGCGCCGCCTGATCGGCAAGATGGCGCACCCGCTCAACCGGCCGATATTCGATTCGGCGAGCCGGCGCATTGTCGAAGGCTACGGCGTCCTTCAGCCGCGTGTCACGTCGTCCCTCGCGAGCGGCGACGAGGGGTCGCTGTTCCAGCGTGTGTCGTCGAGCGCGCACGGCATCGATCCTTACGTATCGGCCGTATCGGATGTCTATCAGGATCTGTTCGACGAAGGCTCCTATGCGGGTAAGGGCATCTACGACGTCGATGCGTTCGAGGCGGTGCTCGCCGGCCGCGTGCCGGAGAACACGGTGCTCAGTCACGATCTGTTCGAAGGTATTTTCGCGCGGGCCGGGCTGGCGTCGGATGTCGAGGTCGTCGAGGCGTCGCCGTCCCGCTACGACGTCGCGGCGGGACGCCTGCACCGATGGGCACGCGGGGACTGGCAGCTTCTGCCGTGGTTGATTTTTGGCCACGAACCGCTGACGGCGGTCGGCCGCTGGAAGATGCTGGACAACCTGCGCCGTACACTCACTGCGCCCGCCATGCTGGTCGCGCTGCTGGCCGGATGGATGCTGCCGCTGCCCGTGTCGTTTGCCTGGAGCGCGTTCGTGCTGGTGACGATCGCGCTGCCGTTCCTGTTGCCCGTCTTGAGCGGGCTGGTGCCGCGCTGGCGGCGCACGCACGTCAAGATGACCACGCGCAGCGTGCTCCATGCGTGGTCGGAGGAGCTGCAGTTCGCGTTGACGCGGTTCGGCCTGTCGGTCGTCATGCTGCCGCAGCAGGCATGGTCGATGGGCGACGCGATCGCGCGCACGCTGTTTCGCGTGGGGATCAGCCGTCGCCACCTGCTCGAATGGACCACGGCGGCCGAAGCCGGCGCGCGCGACCGGCGGACCCTGACGCTCACCTATCTGCAAATGCGCGGCGGCGTGACGCTCGCACTGCTTGCCGCGGTCACCAGCATGCTGGTGGGCTGGCGCTTCGATCGTCATGCGGGCTGGCTGGCCGCTCCGTTCGCGCTGGTCTGGCTCGCGGCGCCCGCGATCGCCTACTGGCTGAGTTGCGCGCCGCGGCCGGCGGGCGAGCTGGCGGTGGCTCCGCACGGTGCGCGCCAGCTACGGCGCGACGCGCGCCGGACCTGGCGCTATTTCGAGACTTTCGTGACGGCCGACGATCAGATGCTGCCGCTGGACAATTTCCAGGAGGACCCGAAGCCCGTCGAGGCGCACCGGACTTCGCCCACCAATATCGGGCTGTACCTGTTGTCCGCCGTCAGCGCCCGCGAGTTCGGCTGGCTTGGCACGCTGGACGCGGTGTCGCGGCTGGAGGCGACTCTCGCGACGATGCGGCTGATGTCGCGCTATCGTGGCCATTTCTACAACTGGTACGACACGCGCGACCTGCGGCCTCTCGAGCCGCGGTATGTGTCGTCGGTCGACAGCGGCAATCTCGCCGGGCACCTGATCGCGCTCGGCAATTGTTGCCGAGCGTGGGCGAAGCAGCCCGCTGGCGTGGGACGACAGGCCGCGCATGAAGGGATCGGCGATACGCTGGCGCTGTTGTGCAAGGCCGTGTGCCGAGATGGCGACGCCCGGACGGCCTTGCACGGCGAGTTCGAGCGGGCCGCGACCGAGCTGGAGGAGACGCTCGCCGCGCCGGCCGGGGAGGGCGCGGCACCGGAATGGCCCGCGATCACGATCCTCGCCGCGACGGTCGCCGATGTCGCGCGTGCGCTGATGGACGAGATCGGCCGGGTGCGGGGCGACGACGTCGACGACGTGCTGTTCTGGGCGCAGGCGCTGGAGCACGTGGTGCAAGGGCATTGCAGTGACGCGACGCGCACGCCGGACGAAGCGGACGTGCTGAACAAGCGTCTTCAGGTGTTGGCCGATTCCGCGTTGCAGATGGCCTATGCGATGGAGTTCGGCTTTCTGCTCGACCCGGTGCGGAACCTGCTTTCGATCGGCTACGCCGTGGCCGACGGGCAGCTCGATCCGGGCAACTACGACCTGCTGGCGTCGGAGGCTCGCCTGGCGAGTTTCGTCGCGATCGCGAAAGGGGATGTCCCGGCGCGCCACTGGTTCCGGCTAGGCCGCCTGGCGACGCCGATCGGGCATGGCGCGGCGCTGATATCGTGGTCGGGATCGATGTTCGAATACCTGATGCCGTCGCTGGTGATGCGCGCGCCGGACAGCAGCCTGCTCGCGCGTACCAATCACCTGGTGGTGCGACGGCAGATCGCCTATGGCGACGGGCTGCGGCTGCCGTGGGGCATGTCCGAGTCGGCGTACAACACGCGCGACATCGAGCTGACCTATCAGTATTCGAGCTTCGGCGTGCCGGAGTTGGGGCTCAAGCGCGATCTCGACCAGAACCTGGTGGTCGCGCCCTATGCGACCGCGCTCGCGGCGATGGTCGCGCCGGACGCCGCCGCGCGCAACTTCGAGCGGTTGCGCGCGGCCGGCGCGTGCGGACGCTTCGGCTTCTACGAAGCGCTCGACTACACGCCTGCGCGCGTGCCGGAAGGCATGCCGGTTGCCATCGTGCGGGCATTCATGGCGCATCACCAGGGCATGTCGATCGTGTCGATCGCCAATGCGTTGCTGGGCGGGCGCATTCGCACCTTCTTCCATGCGGAACCGGCCGTTCGCGCCACCGAGCTGCTGTTGCAGGAGCGGGTGCCGGGCCGGGTCGCGGCAGGGCGGCCGCGGGTCGACGCACGCCCCGCCGGCAGGATGCATGGGATCGATGCCGGCGTCGCGCGGCGCCTGCTGTCCGCGAACGATCCCGCTCCCGTCACGCATCTGCTGTCCAACGGCCGCTATGCGGTGATGCTCACGGCCGCGGGGTCCGGCTACAGCCGTCGCGACGATCTGGCCGTTACGCGCTGGCGGGAGGACGCGACGCGCGACGATTGGGGCAGCTATCTGTATCTGCGAGACGCGGAGAACGGCGACGTCTGGTCGGCCACGTGGCAGCCCACCGGCGTGGTACCGGACAGCTACGAGGTGACGTTCACCGAGGATCGCGCCGAGTTCGTGCGTCGCGACGGCACCTTGACGACGTCGGTCGAGGTGGTGGTGTCAGCCGAGGACGACGCAGAGGTGCGTCGGGTGTCGGTGGCCAATACGGGCACCCGGCCGCGCATGATCGAATTCACGTCGTACGCGGAAATCGTGCTCGCGCCCGCAACCGCCGATCACGCGCATCCCGCATTCTCGAAGCTGTTCATCGAGACCGAGTACATGCCGGCGTCCGGCGCAATTCTGGCGACGCGCCGCAAGCGCGCGCCGAGCGAGGCGGAAGTTTGGGCCGCTCATCTGGCGGTGACTGCCGGCGAAATCGTCGGCGCGGAAGAATTCGATACCGATCGCCTGCGTGTCATCGGACGCGGACGCAGCGTTCGCCTGCCGCTTGCGCTGACCGAACGGCGTGCGCTGAGTACTTCCGAAGGCGCGGTGCTGGACGCGGTGTTCACGTTGCGGCATCGGCTGCGCATCGAGCCGGGCGCGAAGGCGAGCATCGTTTACTGGACCATCGTCGCGGATTCGCGCGCGCAGCTGCTCGATCTGGTCGACAAGCATCGCGACGGCGAATCGTTCGCGCGTGCGGCGATGCTCGCGTGGACGCAGGCGCAGGTGCAACTGCGGCACAGCGCGGTGAGCCTCGACGAGGCCGCGTTGTTCCAGCAGCTGGCCGGATACATGCTCTACAGCGATGCGTCGATGCGGCCGGGCTCCGCCGCACTGCTGCGCCATGCGGCGGCGGTATCAGCGGCGGGCGGAATGGGCGCGTCGCCGTTATGGACGCATGGCGTATCGGGGGATCTGCCGATACTGCTTGTCCGGATCGACGACATCGAGCACATCGCCATGGTGCGGCAGTTGATTCGCGCGCACGAGTACTGGCGGATGAAGCGGCTCGAGGTCGATCTGGTCATTATCAACGAGCGCGCGGCGTCGTATGTGCAGGATTTGCAGGTGGCGCTCGAGGGGCTGGTGCGGCCCCGACAGCCCCCTGGCGAAGCCGGACGCGGCAGTATTTTCGTCCTGCGCGAGGACCTGATGGCGGTGGCGGCGCGCGCATTGTTTCCGGCCGTTGCGCGGGCCGTGCTCGCCGCGCGCAACGGCCGGCTGGTGGACCAGTTGCGGCGCCTCGCGGGTTCGCCGCTGCCCGCGCGCCCGGATGCCGCGCGCGCGCCGCTGCCGCCCCCCGTGATCCCGCCGCCGAAAGGCGCACAGGCCGGCGAGCGTCTCGAATACTTCAACGGCATCGGCGGTTTCGCGCACGGCGGCCGCGAATACGTCGTGATCCTGCAGCCCGGCCAATGCACGCCGATGCCGTGGGTCAACGTCGTCGCGAATCCGTCGTGCGGCTTCCTGAGCTCGGCGGAGGGGGGCGGCTATACCTGGGTGACGAACAGCCGCGAGCATCCGCTGACGCCGTGGTCAAACGACCCGGTTACCGATCCGCCGAGCGAAGTGTTCTACATCCGCGACGACGAGACTGGCGTGCGCTGGGGGCCGCAGGCGGGTTCGATCGGCGACGACGCGCCGAGCGCGACCGCTTTCGTGGCGAGTCATGGCCAGGGCTACAGCCGGTTTGCGCATTCCGCGGCCGATGTCGCCGTCGAGTTGCTGCAGTTCGTGCCGCTGGCCGATCCTGTCAAGATTTCCCGCCTGAGTCTGCGCAACCTGTCGGACCGGCCCCGCCGGCTGTCCGTCGCAATCTATGCGGAGTGGGCGCTGGGTGCGCCGCGCAGCGCCTCGGCGCCGCACACCGCGAGCGAGATCGATCCGCCCACCGGCGCGCTGTTTGCCCGCAACGACTGGAGTCAGGTGTATCGCGGCAGAGTGGCGTTCGCCGATCTATGCGGCCTGCAAACCTCGTGGAGCGCGGACCGGCGCGAGTTCATCGGCCGCAATGGAGTCCTGAGCGATCCCGCCGGTTTTCCGGGCAAGACGGGCGCGTCGCCGTTGTCGGGCCGCGTCGGCGCCGGGCTCGACCCGTGTGCCGCGTTGCAGACCACGGTCGATCTCGAACCCGGCGGCAGCGTCGAAATCGTCTTGCTGCTCGGCGAAGGCGCCGATGCGCCGGCGGCACGGCAGTTGATCGTGCATTACCGTCAGGCCGATCTCGACGCGATATTCGCCGCCGTGACGGCGTTCTGGGACGAGACGCTCGGCGCCGTTCAGGTCGAAACGCCTGATCGTGCGATGGATCTGATGTTGAACCGCTGGCTGCTGTACCAGACGCTGTCGTGCCGGATCTGGGGGCGTGCGGGCTTTTATCAGGCGAGCGGCGCGTACGGTTTTCGCGACCAGTTGCAGGACGGCATGGCGCTCGCGGTCGCCCGCCCGGCCCTGACGCGCGAGCATCTGCTGCGGGCGGCGGCGCGCCAGTTTCCCGAGGGCGACACGCAGCACTGGTGGCTGCCCGAAAGCGGCAGCGGCGTACGCACGCGAATCTCCGACGACCGCGTCTGGCTCGCCCATGCGGTTGCGCACTACGTCGACGTCAGCGGCGACCGGGCGATTCTCGATGCGTCGATCCCGTTCATCGACGGGCGGGCGCTGGCCGCCGACGAGCAGGACGCGTTCTTCATTCCGCGCATCTCGGAAACGAGCGCGTCGCTGTTCGAGCATTGCGCGCTCGGGTTGGAGTCCAGTCTGGCGCATTTCGGCGAGCATGGCCTGCCGCTGATCGGCACCGGCGACTGGAACGACGGGATGAACCGGGTCGGCGAGGCCGGGCGGGGCGAAAGCGTGTGGCTCGGGTGGTTCCTGCATGCGACGCTCACGGCGTTCGCGCCGCTCGCCACGGCGCGCGGCTCGGGCGAGCTGGCGGCGCGCTGGCTGACGCGCGCCGGCGCGTTGCGCGACGCGCTTGCCGATGCGGGATGGGATGGCGAGTGGTATCGGCGCGGCTACTTCGACGACGGTACGCCGCTCGGCTCGGCCGGCAACGCCGAATGTTCGATCGACGCGATCGCGCAGTCGTGGAGCGTGCTGTCGGGCGCGGCGGACCCGGCGCGCGCCGCGCAGGCGATGGACGCGCTGGACGCGCGGCTGATCCGCCGCGACGATGGCCTGGCGCTGCTGTTCGCGCCGCCGTTCGATCGTTCGTCGGTCGATCCCGGTTATATCAAGGGCTACCCGCCGGGCATCCGGGAAAACGGCGGCCAGTACACGCATGCGGCCACGTGGTCGGTGCTCGCGTTCGCGCAAATGGGCGACGGCGATCGCGCGGCGAAGCTGTTCGCGCTGCTCAATCCGGTCAATCGCAGTCGCACGCGCAGCGGCGCGAATCGCTATCGGGTGGAGCCGTACGTGGTCGCGGCCGACGTCTATTCGGTCGCGCCGCATGTCGGTCGCGGCGGATGGACCTGGTACACCGGCTCGGCGGGCTGGCTGTATCGCGCGGGCGTCGAAGGCCTGCTCGGCCTGCGCAGGCAGGGCGACCTGCTGTCGATTCAACCGTGCATACCGCGATCCTGGCCGGGCTTCAGGGCAACGCTGCGTCACGGGGCGTCGCACTACGACATCGTCGTCGAGAATCCGGACGACGTCTGCGGCGGCGTGTCCCGCGTCGTCGTGGATGGCGTGCGGCTTGCCGCCGGCGAAGCAGCGGTACGGCTCGTGGACGACGGTCGGCGTCATAGCGTGGTCGTGACGCTGGGGGCCGCGCAGGCGGTGCTCCTGTGAAGCGGCAGGCGGACGTGGAAGTCGGCAGGTTGGCATTCGGGCCGGTACGTTAGCGGACGGACTGTGCGCGATTTACCTCCCATCATGAACCGATGTTTCGAATTCCATCGAGACGTCAGCGCATGGGCTTCCGTGCTTCGAGCCGGATCGGACGACGCAGCGGCAACCCGAGGAGATAATCATGAGAAAGCTACATTCCGTGGCGGTCGAGATGGCGATAGTCACCATGACGATGGTCGTGCTGACCGGTTGCGGCGGTATGTCTCGCCGTGGAACGGATACCGTGATCGGGGCCGGTGTCGGCGGCGTCGCCGGTGCGGTCCTGACGGGCGGCAGCGCGTTGGGTACGGTTGGCGGCGCGGCCGTCGGCGGGGTGGTCGGCAATCAGGTCGGGAAATAGATCGGGAAACAGGCCGGCCGGATGAAGGGAAGGGAATCGGCAGGCGCACTCGCCGTCACGGCGAAGCGTGCACTATACGAGAATGGCTCGGAGTGTGACCGATATGTCGGCATTTCTTCTGAACGGTGAGCTGAGGCTGTCCTGGTGGCAGCTTGCGTGGGTCGTGCTCGCGCTCACGCATGTCACCATCATCGGCGTGCCGGTGTACCTGCACCGCTGTCAGGCGCACCGCGCGTTGGATCTGCACCCGTGCGTCAGCCACTTCTTCCGGTTCTGGCTGTGGTTGACGACCGGTATGTTGACGCCGCAGTGGGTCGCGGTGCATCGCAAGCATCACGCGAAGAGCGAGACGCAGGAAGACCCGCATAGCCCGCGAACCCGCGGCCTCGCGACCGTGCTGCTTCGCGGCGCGGAACTGTACCGGGAGGAGGTGCGGAACGAGGAAACGCTGCGCCGGTATGGATTGGGTACGCCGGACGACTGGCTCGAACGCCACGTCTATGCCCGCTATCCGAACCTCGGCGTCGGGCTGCTGGCCGTGATCGACGTCGGGCTGTTCGGGCTGCCCGGCGTGGCGGCGTGGGCGATCCAGATGATGTGGATTCCGTTCTGGGCTGGCGGCGTGGTCAACGGTTGCGGCCACTTCAGCGGTTATCGGAATTTCGCGACGCTTGATGCGAGTACCAACCTTTTCCCGCTGGGCATCCTGATCGGCGGGGAAGAACTGCATAACAATCACCACGCATACGTGACGTCCGCCAGGCTGTCGAACCGCTGGTTCGAGTTCGACATCGGCTGGCTGTACATCCGCCTGCTGGCAGCATTGAGACTGGCGACCGTTCGGCGAGTCGCAACGAAGCCGCGCCCGCTGCCGAACAAGGCAGTGGTCGACGACGCAACGCTGCAAGCGATCATCCGCAATCGGCATGCGGTGATGGCCGCCTATGCGCGCATGCTCGAACTCGCCTGCCGACGGGAACTGCGCCGCATCAAGGACATGAGCCGCGACGACAAGCGCGCGTTCGCGCTCGGCATGAAACGCTGGCTGCGCCAGGCCTGGGGCCATCGGGACAAGCCCGATCTGCGTGCGTTGACGAGCCCCAATGCGAACCGGCGAATACGCGTGTACGTGGATATGTACGAGGCGTTGCTGGAGCTATGGACGCGGTCACACGCATCGCACGAGCAATTGCTGGTTCAGTTGCAGGATTGGTGCCGTTGCGCGGAGCAGAGCGGCATCAAGGCGGTCGCCGATTTCTCGATGCGTCTGCGCCTGTATGCGTGATCGCGACACGCCGGTGCCCTGCCATGCGGGACCGGCCTGCAACGGTTCGCGGAGCAAGCCCCGCTCATCTCGCCCGACTGTCGGGACGCAAATAACGCCACTTGCTCGCATTGGAATTGATGCCGGCATCTTGACGGATGCGCTTTTCGGACCGCTCGATGTCGGCGCGGACCAGATCGTCCCGCTGCTTTTGCCGGGTCGCGTCATCGCGCCGATCAATTGCGGGGCCTGAGTAATATTTCATGAATCGCTCCTGAGTGAGGTGTGCCCGCCTCGCGAGACGCCGCGTCGAGCGGGATGCGGCGGACGGATCAGATCGCTGTGGGGGCGATCTTGCCGTCCACGATGTCCTTGCCGAATTGCATCGCCAGGTCGAGTGCGAGCGCCGCCGTTTGCGGAGCGCCATGTTCGAAAATGGTCGAGTAACGCGGTGCCGTTGCCGAGGTCGCCGGAATCGTATCGATGCGCACGATTGAAGTGAAACGCTTCGGGCCGGGGGCGTGGGGATCGCCGAACGGCGGGAAAAGCATTTGTGAATAGACGCGGAGTTCACGTCCGCGATATTCGAGAGTGGGGATGGTCATGATTTGCTCCTGACAGAGCAACCGTTGGCGCCGAAGGATTCAAGGGCGCCGATGCCTTGACAAAAAACCGGCAGGTATCTTCAGTGTGCGCGCTTGACAATGGTTTCGCAATAAAAATATCGGATGCCGAATCATATTTTCGATACGGATAAATCACCGGGTTGCGGTGCGGTTGCGGAAGAATTCGCTTCAAAATAGTCGATACCGTACAGACCAACGCGTGTCGTCCGGTTCACGATAAAATCAACACCGAGGAGGCTGCCATGTGCATCCCACTTTCACCCGAGGTCGTCGAGACCCTCAAATCGCTTGATCGAATTCCGGATTCCCAAGCCGATATTCCACGCTCCATAGCCAATGAACTATTGACTCACGGGCTCGCATACGAGTCGCGCACCGGCGGCTCCATCAATATGACGTCAGCAGGCCGGATGTGGCTGAATCGGTGCGCCGATTATTAGGAAGCGCGCACGCGTCGACCGGACGAGATGGGAGTTTTGTCGCGTACAACACTCCATGGACAAGTGAGGCAATGATGAAAATCCAATCTACACGATGGTTTACGCTGAACCGGTATGCGCCTGTTCGCGACGGATGGTATGAAGTGCGACTGGTGAGCGGCGACACGGCGTTTGCGAAGTTTGGTGATGGCGAATGGACGGAAAAGCCGATGCTCGCCTTTACGCGTTGGCGAGGCTTGCGCTCCGATCCGGACAAGTCGGGCGACCAGGAGACGATTGCCGCGGATGCGACCGTAGCGAAAGGTGTCCGAGACGTGTGGAACGCATTCTTTCCCGGCGTGGGAGACGAGCAGCACACACCACTTGCCGCCGCGCACAGCGATCACACCCGACACACTGCGGCATCGTGACGGCCGGCTGGAAACGGAATTCGCCGGGTGCAGACGTGTGTTATCGGCACCCGGCGAGTCAACCGCAATTTGCACGATCGCGCGGCGCGTCGGAACGAGCCGCGCGCACACCCTACGGTCGCTTCTTGAATTGCGCTTTCGCGTCACCGAATGAGGCTTGTGTCTTTCCGACGACCTGCTCGACCGTACCCTGCATTCTGGTCGTTCGATTCCCCAGGATCCTGCCGATCATTTCCTTCAGTTTGCCTTTTGCTTCATCGATGCGGCCTTTCACTTGATCCCTGTTCATCACATTGCTCCTTGGCATGGGTCGCCTGTCTCACCGATACGAAACCACGAACCGATCGAAGCCTCGTATCGGGCGTTTTGGCGCGCGACAACCAAGGCACCCCGACACATGCTGTGCGCCGTCGTGATGGAAGTCGGTACGATGCCGTACTGCCGTACGCGAATCGGAGGCGGCAAGCCAGCGTATGCATGCGGGTGGCGATCGGATCGATCGCCGGCTTATGAGAGATACTGGCCGGACACAGGCCTGTGCCGACAGCATCATCTTCACGCTCCGAAGCACAATGAGTGCGGCCTGCCAGCCCGCTGGCTGTCGTGGGTCGGCAAGCGCTTTTCACATGAGATCGCACCGTCATGGCATCCGTGCCTCGTGATCGTCGGCTCGGCGATTGTGGCGAACGGCGATGTGCTGCCCTACATGACGAGGTAGCGACGGGACTCGACACCGTTGACCCTGCACACCGCGGCAAGCGCAGATTGGAGCGTGCCTGTACCCAGTCAAATGCGTCGGCCCAGAGGCCCGCCAGTCTAGCCGCGAACTCGCTGGCCACGCTCCATCGCGATATGACGGCTGAACACCGGTCGGCCTCGTGGAAGCCATAAGGCGCCTTGCATAGCTCATCTCGCCCGATTGTCGGGACGCGAATAACGCCACTTGGTCGCATTGGAATTGATGCCGGCATCCTGCCGGATGCGCTTTTCGGACCGCTCGATGTCGGCGCGGTCGAAATCTTCCCGCTGCTTCTGTCGGGTCGCCTGATCGCGTTGATCAAGTGGTGTGCCTAAATGATGTTTCATGGATCCTCCTGATTGGAGCGTACCGTGTATCAATATCGACCACTGCCGCAAATGTGTGCAGACACAGAATGGGCGAGAAAAAGGGGGGAGTCGGTACGATGCCGTGCAGTGGTGGTTGGAGTCGCTTCAAATCGTCATGCAGATGCTTTCCGGCGATGTCCGCCATGACCCGCGTGCGCCCGGTACTTTGCCGGCCAGGCTCCGCGCCAGCGTTCGGCTACTTTGATATCGAAAGATTCGATGCACGTTCCGAACCGGGTGCATCGAGCACGTGTCCTGCATGAAGGAGAAGGGCGACTTGCGTCCGGCCACCCGGCACTTGCGTGCCGGCGGCATCGCACTGGACCGCTCGACGCTGGCGCGCAGCGCGCCACGGCGTCCGCCTGAGTCTTACGCATAGCGGCGCATAAGCGGCGTGGCCGAAATGCCGTGCAGCACGATCGACACGGCGATGATGGCCAGTACTTGCGGAACCAGCGGCAACAGTTCCGCGCGCGGCCCTTGCTCGAGGGACAGCATCAGGTAATACAGGGAACCCACGCCACGGATGCCGAACCAGCCGATCAGCCGGCGCTGGTGGCGCGACGCCCGGGAACCGATCAGCGCAAGCCAGGTAGCGGTCGGCCGGATGACGAGCAGCAGTGACGCAACCACGGCCGCGCCTGTCCAGGTGAGCATATCGGCCCAATAGCGGGAGACGAGCGCGCCAATCAGCAGGATCAGCACGGCTTCGGCGATGTGTTCCAGCTCGATCGTGAATCCCATGACCGATTCAGCGACGAAGGCATGAGCTTTGTCGGGGTTGGTGGAGGTGGCTTCGACATCCTCGCTGTCCACGACGCCGACCGTCTCCTTCGACGTCTTCCGGCCGCTCGTGCGATGCTCGACGCGTCGCATCGCGACGCCCGCAGCGAATACGGCCAGGAACCCGTAGCCGTGAACGGCGAGCGCCGCGCCATATGACAGCATGATCAGGCCCAGCGCGAAAAACCCTTCGAGGCCGAGCGCCTGTCCGTGACGGCTGCGCAGAAATGCGACGAGCCGGGCGGTGGCCAAGCCAAGCAACCAGCCGACGCCCACACCGGAGGCGATACCCCAGCAACGCCGCCGACCATGTTCCAGTGAAGCGCCGACGTCGTGCTGGAATCGCACAATAGCAGGCCGAGCACCGCGCACGGATAGGCCGTGCCGTCGTTGATCCCGCCTTCGCCAGACAACGAAAAGCGCACCAGTTCGACATCACCCGCGTCGCGCACGCCGACGTCATGAGCGAGCACGGGATCCGTCGGCGCGATCATCGCACCCAGCAGCACCGCGACGCCGAGACTCAAATGCAGCACCAGCATGCCAAGCGCGGCGATCGACGCGACGGTGAAGATCATCGCGACGACGCCAAGCCGCAGCGGCAGCATCCAGCGGCGATCGGCGGGCGGGACACGCAACCTCAGGCCGATCGCGAACAGCGAGATCAGCAAGCCGATTTCGGCAGCGATGCGCAAGCGCGTGACGTCATCAGGCAATGTCATCGCCAGGAAACCGATACCGGACGGCCCGATCAGAAAGCCGATGCCGAGATACACCATGGCCGCGCTCAGCGGCAAGCGCTTAAGCGACGATCCGATGAGTCCCATGAAAATCAGTAGGGCCCCGAAGATGAGGCATCCAATCGTTTCGGTCACTTTGAATGTCCTGCATGGATAACGTCGCGCTCGCCGCGCGTCGAGCGCAGGTCGCCATGCGGTGTCGTCGAGACTGCACGCGGCACGCGCGGGACGGCACACACCGGGATGGGCGTCGATGCCTCGCATTCGTCGCACGATATCGCGCTGGTCGTACCTAACCTGAGGCGGAATTTCGTGACTGATCAAGTAGTGAGTCTCGCGTCGATATTATCGGAATCCAGCCAGGCTCGACGGACCGTGGCAGGAGGTTGATAGCGATGCGCGCTATGAGGCCGGCGCTCGTTGTAGATCCGATCTTTCTCCGGTTGCTTGAGCGTACAAGTGGCCACCCGGCAGCTCAACCCCAGATAACCACATGCCTTGCGTTGCGAGAGACCCCGCCGAGTCAACTTGTTGCGCCAACGATAGAACGTCTGTTCCGAGATGTTGTGGCGCTTGCACCGATCCTTCACCGGCTCGTCCCGGTTCTCGGCCTCCCGCAAGTTGCGGATGATCTGCTCGTCGGTAAATCGCTTCTTCATCGAGTTCTCCTTGCCACCAGGATAAAAGAGAACTCACTTGCCAAATGCTACAAGAAACGGCTCAGGTCATACGCGCTATACGCTCGACGCGCGGGCTCAGTATGTCCGATGCCGGACGGTTTGTCGGTGCGGGTGACGAGCGGAACCGGAGCGGCCCCCGAGCGTGTGCGGACCGGCATGTCCGGCGCGTTGCGGCGAAACACGCGCGTTCCCGGCGGAATATTCGGATCGGGCCTATGCTGGCGTTGTGACCGGCGGCATTCCACGCTGGCGTGTCGCCGACACGCAGCGCGTCGAATCCGGGCCGGCCTCGTCCGGCACTCAGTTCCATGGAGGTGGATATGCGCAGCAGGTATCGAGAGCAGCATACGAACGGTGGCAAGAGCGAACGCAATGTCGACGAGGCGGTCGAGGGGACATTCCCCGCCAGCGATCCGCCATCGATCGGCGGTGTCACCAGGATGATTTCGCGCCCGGCCCATCGAAAGCATCACCGGAAGTCGCCGCACATCAAGCACCGTTAGTGCAGGTTGCGCGGCGCGCATGTCAAAGGCAGCCCGAACTTCGACGACGAGCATTGGCCGGTGATGATGCAATCACAGTGGGGATTGTCGCTTCACCAGTACTACAACCGGACTCCGTACTGGGTAGTCGGAAGGTAGCTAATCCGTCTCGTCGAGAGCGCGAACGTGTCGATGCTCCGGTTTCACGCCTTCGGGAGCGTCACGGACATTCGCGGTGCAGTAGCGGCTAGAGTCGCTTCAGATCGGGAAGCAGGCGATCGAATTCGCGTTTGACCACCCCATAGCATTCGCACACGCGTTTTTCGAGCCCCGGGCGGTCCAGCACTTCGATATGGCCGTAGTTGTAGCGGATGAGGCCTGCGTCTTGCAGCTTCAATGCAGCTTCTGTCACGCCCGACCTGCGCACGCCCAGCATGTTGGCGATCAGTTCCTGCGTCATGCGCAACTGGTTCGAAGGCAGGCGGTCGAGGCTGAGCAGCAGCCAGCGGCAAAGTTGCTGGTCGATCGAGTGATGCCGGTTGCATACTGCGGTCTGAGCCATCTGCGTGATGAGCGCCTGGGTATAGCGCAACAACAGGCGTTGCATGGCATTGCCGCGCCGGAATTCTTCTTTCAGAATGCGCGCGTCGAGCCGGTAGGCCTGCCCCGCGCTTTGCACGACGGCGCGACTCGGCGTCGTTTCGCCGCCCATGAACAGCGACACGCCGATCATGCCCTCATGGCCGACGATCGCGATTTCAGCGGACGAGCCGTCCTCCATCACATACAGCAACGAAACGATCGACGTGGTCGGAAAAAAGACGTAATGAAGCTGGCCCCCCGACTCGTACAGCACTTTTCCCAACGGCATGTCGACAAGGGCCAGGTGAGCGGCGAGGTGAGCGCGTTCGTTTTCGGGCAGCGCGGCAAGCAGGTGATTTTCGGTAATGGGCGGGTTGTCCTGCATGCGAGGCTCCTGCGCGCGGCTGACGATGGTGAATCCGGCCGATATGGGCGCAGCAGAAATCGGCGGGACGAGACACCCATCATACTTTACCGATCCGACGACCGGACAGGATGGCGGCAATGCGTCCTTTTTTCTATGAGTTCGGAATGTCGTTCGAATGCGAACTTACCTTCAAAAAAATTATAGTGTTGGCACATGTCTCATCAAGGTGCGCACAATCACGTGCGCTCGATACGGAACCGATATTTCACGGAGCGTTTGAAGGGAAATCGTGGTCGCCAGGCCTGCCCGGCGTCGACCGCGGAACGGTGTGCCGCGATGACTCGGGTGCGTCGGTACTCGGCGTCCAGGTGGGGAGGTAGGTCGAGGTGGTGGATCTAATCGAAGTGCGCGACGGCGATTGACCGACGGACGAGACGAACGTAGATAGATGACTACGCCGCTCGCCCGGCGCGTCTTGGCGAAAAGTCGATCTTGGTCGCACCGGTATCGGCAGATGCAGGCGTCACGAGAAACACGCGCTTCCCGGCCTTGAATACGTGATGCGACGGCAGGCGCGGATTGACCAGTTCGATGAATTCTGCGGCCGAGATGACGGGCATGAACGCGAACACGTAGCTTTTTCGATACGAACCGATAAAGAGCGCGATGGACGACCCTGAGGGCCGCAGCGGTCATGCTGGTGGCATCAAAGCGTCCCGCGGGCCGAGGATGATTCGGCATTCAGCCAGTAGCCATGCTTGCCGTAAAACTGATACAACGCAATCTCGTCGCTTCGGTAGACGGGCTGTGAATCGTCGTATTCGGGACTGTGGCGAATCGAGTCGCGGTTGAGCGCGGTTGATACCGTTTCCGTGGCCCAGTTCACCCGGTCGAGCCAGTGCGTTGCGATCAGAATTTCCTTGTTGGTCAACCACCAGTTCCGCGTACTGATTGCGAGATAGCGGATCACCCAGGCTTCATCGTCGTAGACGAAGTCAGACACGTGGCCGATGCGTCCGGCCGTGGCTTCGAGCCGATAGCCCTTTACTCTGCTGGTGCCGTGCAGATGCGTATCCGTCGGCACATCGGCCGGCACATCGCGGGGCATTGTGAGGGAGGGGAGCGGATTTCCGGCCTCGAGTTCTCGCGACAGGGTGGCAGAACCGGACGTAGGGTATCCGGCCATGCCCCACCGGTTCGGGCCATCCCAGTAGCGCGGATAATGGTAGTAGCTCAGGTATTCGATCTCGTGTTGGCGGGATACGGGTTGGTGTGTGTCCAGATCCGGGCTGTCTCCCACTTGCTGGCGCGTGAGGTCGACATGCAGCGTGCTGGACCGGGAGTCGGTGTGCTTGATGCAGTAGGGCGAGATGAGCACCTGCCTCTCGTGCAGCCAGTCCTCCGTCTTGACGACGAGGTAACGGATGCACCAGTCGTTGTCGAAGTAGGCTTGATTGACGTGTCCGATGTCTCCGTCCTTTGCACGCACCGCACTTCCGTGTAATGCCTTGGTGCTTCGTAACATGATGTTCTCTTCAGATCGATGCGCGGCATGCCGATGATCCGGCTGAATCGCGAGCCGTGCGGTGGCGTCCAGTCACTCGCCCGCGGATGAAGGGCGATTCGTGCCGATCCCTTTCATTCACGCGGTTCGCAGTCTGGCGCGACGTCGTAACGGATAACCGGCATGCTTTACACGGTACCGGCAATGCGCAATCAACGCGGTACGAAAGCGTACAGAGTGCGTGCCAATCGATGCAGATCAGGGTGTCGAATCGACTCGAATGGAAAGGCCGATGCGTTTCAAGCGTTGGCGAGTTACGCGGATGGGACGTGAAGCCGAGGATGCAGGCATTCGACAATGCGAATTGGCTGCCGACGCGAACTCGCAGTGCGGATTGTTGCTTCATCGTCGATTACAACGGGACGCCGTGCCTCAGCGGATAGACGCGGCCGTGTAGGCTCAACAGGTCGTTGGACCGACAGCCGCGTGTGTGAAGAAAAAATGGGTTCTCATGCTTACATGAACCAGATGAACGTATGCATCCACGATGTATCGTTCGGATCGGCCCTTATAGCTGGCATTGATCGCACAACGTCCGATTCTCAGATTGGCCAGCATGAACGGGCGGCCATCGGACGGCGTCTCCGGAACCGTATTTCCTTTCATACCCGTGATCGTCACCAGTACGTCGGACAAATATTCGTTCCCGCCTCGGGTGCGGCGGATGAAGGTGAGCACGAGAACGTAGCCGCGCATGGCCCCCTTGATGGCGATCGATTGATCCAGTCCAATGCCGCCTGACAAGTAGGACCTGATTGGCGCGCTGTATCGGAGGCAGGTTGCCGGGGGCTGCGGCTGGGGCGATTCCGACGAACATGGCGCTGAGAAGAAGCGCGAGCATTGAGGGCTCAGGGGTTTTCATGAGGGATCTCCTAGAGGATCAGGCGGGGGAGTCGAGGTGTGGGGGCACGGTCTGACTGACAGAGCAGGCCCGGCGCTCACAAATGCGGTTATTCGTGTCGCATGTCCGTTCGTGCCGGACGCTTGCTCTTCATTCGATTGCGTGCCGCTTGTTGTCGAAGGACCCGTTCGCATGCTCTGCGGACGGTTCCCTTCACCGTCGGGCGAAGAGGGGCCCCGTTACGCTATGTGTTTTTCGCTCCTACTGACAATCGATTGAAAGCAGCTCCTAAGATCGGCCATGGGCGCACTCGACGGCGGGCGTACCTGGACGGCGACATGCCGGTCGAACCGTCTTGCTGCGTGTCCACTCGGTCTCCGTTCGGGGGGCATGGCACCGCGTTCGACCGTTGCATCCAGCCGCGCTGGCGGTCAACGTTCGAGCGCATGAACCCGCAAATCGAATCGAACAGTCGTACAGAATCAGCGCCGCTTGATCCTCAAATTCGGGCGAATACTTCGTGAGAATTTGAAGCCGGGTCTTGCGATCCTTCTACTCGGACCCTTTGTCCATACGTGGATCTGTACGCATTCGCCAATTGTTACGGTCGGTATTCGCGCACCCAGTTGCGAGTGCATACACCTCTGCATCCCACTGGCGGCCTAACTCGCCAACTTCGCGCACAGAAAGTCCCGCAGGGAATGCCTTTGGTTTTACGGATACGCGCGCCTTCGATGACGCGCTCGAACGTCCAGCGAACCCGCCTGCGGCCATTTTTTGTGATGGTTTCGATGTGCATGACGCGAGAGACCTGTATAGCGAGTCGAGGTCGTAGACAAGCGTTTTATGTCCCAGCCTGAATCGCTGAATCACAGTGCAGCCGCGATCGATGCAACTGATGTTTGGTAGGCACCGCCGGGGAAAGCGGCGGCCTCCTTCGCAGTTGCGCGCTTGCCTTTGGATAGGTCCATGCTACGAACCCTCCTGTCTCAAAAAGTACGTTGATGCAATGCAGAAAAATTTGTGACGGGTTAGGAGATGAACTGCGAGCCGCGCGTGACCGAAGACGGCAAGCACGCGGCCTATCGTGGCTACGACGTCGAGATTGGGGCGATCAAGCGTGATCCGGATACAATGGTGGCTGTTGTAAATTTGACGCCATGCCCGCCAAAGCTCCCCGTCAAATTTAAACATTCGGTGCGCCGCTTCCTGCAATCTCAGTATCCGGCGCGTGCTACGATGACCACTGGCCGAGCAGGGGGCTGCAATGAATCTGGACGGATTCAAGCCATATCGCGGCTATTTCTATCGAGTCTCTGCAAAGTTTGGCGACAATGGCCAGTGGTGCAGCACGATTGATGTTCTTCGGCGTCATTGGAACGGTACAACCGAAACCGTGATTTCGCAGATGAATGTGCCTGGCATGTTCATTTCTGAGAGCCTGGCCCTCGACGCCTCTAACGCCTACTGCCACTTGCTCATCGACGAGGGAAGTTTCGGGGATGAGTAGTCTCAAGACACCCTCCTGAATTCGGCGACCCAGACCCACGGATTTGCGTCCCTGCTATTGCCCCGCGCGGCGGTCAGCCTGTCCCACAGTCACTGATACGACTCGCGCGCCGTCTGAGTGCCTTCGCCGTTATCGTACTGGTACGCTCCAGCGAACGTGCCTTAGTCCTCCACATCATCCTCGCTGATGTCCTGCAGGTGCTTGACCACACGCCGGCGATCTCAAGCGTATTTCATTCATGCTAGGCTCCTTCCAAGTAGCGGAGGTTGTCATGCAGCGCACGATCAAGTACCGCGGATTTGAAATTGATATCCAACTGATCGCATCCGCTCCAGATATGTTCGATGTCACGTTCCAGATAAAGGGGCGCGACAATCTCGGCATACTTGGCGCGCATGGGCATCGGATACCGCTTCGAAACGGCCCATTTACCCGACGCTGGGCATACCTTGTTGCCGAGATCGCTGGGCAGGCAGCGATTGACGTTCTGCTCGGCCCCGCTGATTGATTGCATGTGCGTCCCAGCGGAAAGCGGTGGCCATCGTTTCGTCGGCTGCTGCGATGTGCCCGGCGTCTATCAGGTGCGCGGCTACCTGCCCCCAACCTGACCATACCGCGTCCGAGCGTCGATTCGCCGTCAAGCGCGAATGAGATTCGCGGTCACGAAAGTTTGTCAGATCGATGCGCGCGACTATACTTCGATCGTCTGACGAAATTGGGCCAATCTTTGGGGCTGAGTTCGACCCAACACATGCGGGGCCAGACGTACAGCGGTGCCGCGGTGAGTCGACGTTGACGTATTGAACCAACATCGCTGCAAGCGTGGAGCGGCCGGAATCGTCCAACTGTCCTAAGCAATCGTGTATCTGCGGCCCGGCCCGTCACCGTGAGGCTTCGACCGACCCCACGCCGCCAATCGGCTCGATACGAATGCGATCGCGCTGGGCGGGATCGATGCGTCCCTATCCGTGTTCGGCGCACTTTTTGTCGGCGCAACACTTGAGATCCGTTCGATTCAGCGGCAACCGTTACCGGGATTGCGGGGAGAACCTGGCATGCGTTTTCAATCTAGGCTTCACCACGGACAGGGGGAGGCACGGTCTGGGCCTCACGCCGGGGCTTACATGGAACCGCACTGGCTGCCCAGGCGCGTGCGCTCCGGCAGACACGGTGCGATGACGCCTGCAAAGGCGAAACCGTTGCCCTCGACCCACCACTGGCACCGTCAAGGGTCCTGCGTGAGCGCGCAGAGCGATTCGGTCAATCGTCGCGTCCTCGTGATCAACGACAACGTTGCGGCGCACCAGAATTTCCGCAAGATCCTCGCTCGCCCACTGGACGGCGAAACTGCGCTGGCCGCAACCCGGGCGCCGTTGTTCGGCGAGGTTCCAGCCGGTCGAGCGGCGTTTCAGATCGATTGCGCCTATCAGGGCCGGGACGCGCTGGAGCGGGTCGTGCGTGCGCTGGAGGAGGACAAACCCTATGCGATGGCCTTTGTCGACACGCACATGCTGCACGGTTGGGACTGCCTTCAGACCATCGAGCGACTCTGGCAAGTGGATCCGAAGCTGCAGTTTGCCCTATGCAGCCCGCATTCCGATACCCCTTGGGGCACCCTGGCCAGGCGCCTGGGCGCAGACGACCGGCTGCTCATTCTCAAGAAGCCATTGAACAACATCGAGGTCCGTCAGACGGCCAGCGTGCTGACCACGAAGTGGCAGATGACGAAAGAGGCGGCCTTCAAGACGGGCGACCTGGAAGAGCTCGTCGAGGAAAGAATCAATGCGCTTGCCGAAGCCAACGTCATCGTCCAGAACAGTCCGGTCATTCTTTACCGTCTGCGCGGCGTGCCGTCGTTTCCGCTCATCTACATATCGCATGACATCGCCAGGTTCGGCCACGACCGCGCTACCTTGCTCGCTTCGCCAGTCTGGGCCAACGAGCTTGTCGCGCAGGACGACCAGGCCAGAGTCGATGCGGCGCTGGCGCGAATACTGGACAAGGACACCGAAGGCGTCTCGATCGAGTTCCGCTTGCGCACTGGCGACGGCGCTTACCGTTGTGTCGAGAATCGCTATGTTCCGGTTCGCGACAAGGATGGACGGCTAATCGAAGTCGAAGGGATCATCATCGACATTGCCGAGCGCAAGGCGGCGGAGGAAAAGATCGCGCGGCTCGCTCATACCGACGCGCTCACGGGAACGGCGAATCGTGCCGGCTTCCTCGCGCGGGTGCGCCACGCTTTCGCCGCGGCCCGACATGGCACCATGCCGTTTGCGATCTTGTTTGTCGCTCTCGACCGCTTCAGGCCGGTCAACGACAGGCTGGGTTATCCGATCGGCGACCCGTTGCTTCGGGAGGTGGCGGAGCGCCTCGGGAATTGCGTTCAGGAAAGCGACCTGGTTGCACGGTTGGGCGGCGAGGCGTTTGCCGTGGTGCAGGGCGAGATCATCGAGCCGGCGGACGCCGGGGCACTGGCTGCGAAGCTCCAGGCGGCGCTGGCGGCTCCCTATCTGCTTGGTGGTAACGATGTGCGGATTTCGGTGAGCATCGGCATCCGGGCGTACGTCCAGGGCGACAGTGGAGCAGACGCCATGCTGATGCAGACCGATTTGGCGCTCCACCGCGCGAAGCATCACGGCGGCAACCGGTACCGCTTTCATTCCGACGAACTGGACCACGAAGTACGCGAACGTGTCGCACTCGCCGACGACTTGAAAGGAGCGATGGATCGCGGCGAGCTGGAACTCCAGTACCAACCCGAGGTTGAGTTGTCCTCCGGAAACATTCTCGGAATGGAAGGGCTGGTTCGCTGGCATCACCCGACGCGAGGCCTCATTGCTCCCGGTGTGTTCATTCCGATCGCCGAGAGGGAAGGCTCCATGGCAGCGCTTGGTCGCTGGGTGCTGGATCAGGCGTGCCGGCAAATGAGAGCGTGGCGCGACGAGGGGGTGGCCCCGCTGATGATCGCGATCAATCTGTCTCTCTTCGAGCTCTGGAGTGCTCAAACGTTCGTGCGCGATGTCGCTGAAGCTGCCGCGAAGTGGCAGCTTGCCCTCTCCGATCTGGAATTCGACGTGACCGAGGCGACACTGGCCAGGCTGTCGTGGGCACAAAGCGACATACTCCCGCAGCTGCATGCGCTCGGCGCGAAGCTTGCCATCGATGATTTCGGTAGCAATTACGCGTCATTTGAGTATGTCAAGGCTTATCGCGTGAACCATCTCAAGATCGCGCGATCCCTTATCCACCGGTCAACCAGCGATCCAGAGAGTGCGGCGACGATACATGCCATCGTCACCTTTGCGCACAGTATCGGGATCGGAGTCATTGCCCAAGGCGTGGAGACGGAGCAACAGCGTGCGCTGCTGGCTGCGACGAATCGGGCGACAAGTGCGCAAGGCTTCCGTTTCAGCGAAGCGGTGGGGGCCGCTCGCGCCAGCGAACTCCTGCGCCAAGGCCACATCGCGCCATGCGCGGCGCCTTGTCCGGAAGGGTAGGCATTCGATGGTCGCGGCTGCACGTTTCGCACGGGTACCCGTTGACAAGAATCGAAAACCGATACGCATAGCGAATCGATGGTGCTGGAGCCGACTGGCTGGTTCGGCCGGTTCGGGTCGTCAAGCGACACCCGCGGCAATCCGCGAAGAATTGCTTGCATCGACGTCCCGATTGCCGGAAAAGAAGAAGGGGCGTCGCGAAGCCGCCGATCCTGATGTGCGATCGCTCACGTCCTGCCAGGTTCGAGCAGGTTCTTCAGCGCAGCCAGCTGTTCCTTCTGCATGTTCAGCAATTCAGTCCATTGCTCCTCGCGCAACCCGTCCAATTTTTCATGGAGCAACATGATCTCGAGTTCGGCCTTCAGATTGATTTCATAATCGTGTTCGGCCGACACCCGATCCTTGTATGACTGCCGGTTCTGGGCCATCAGGATAATGGGCGCCTGGATTGCTGCCAGCATCGACAGAAACAGGTTGAGCAGGATATACGGGTAAGGGTCGAAGGCCTTGCTGTACGTTGCCAGAATCAGCGAATTCAGGCTGACCCAGACGACCATGACCACAATAAAGCACGTGATGAATATCCACGACCCACCGAAGGCCGCAACGGCATCCGCTGCGCGCTGGCCGCGCGTTGCCGTTGCATCGAGCGTTTGCGTGGAGTCTCTCGCTATGTGCTTTCGTTCCGCGATGAGGCGTGCAACATTTTTCGTGCGCTCGTCCAACGATTCATAGGGTATGCCGAAGAATTTTTCGGCAAGCTCGGCAGGTTTGTGCATGTCGCCCTCCGCGCGGTCGCACAATCCGGACGGAATGGAACCGCAATAACGTCATGGAAAAATGTTGCCGGCGCAGCAATCGGAAAGCACGGAAACCGAACGAGACCGAACGGCGTTCTGTCCCGGTTCCGTTGCCATTCGGCTCAGCGGACAACGTCCCGTGCGATTCCGCACGCTACCGGAATCGGAGCGGTATGAACAGGCTGACGCCCGGCGCGGGCTGAGGGGCATAAACGACTGGGGGCGGCGCGTACACATAGTCCTGGGAGTCCTAGTAGTCGCCGCGACGGTAGACATTGTCCGGATGTTGATAGGCATGCCGATCGCGGTGATCCCATCGGTGTCCATGGTGCGGCCGGTACCCGTTGTCCATGCGGTGCTGCTGTAGCTGGCTTTGATCATGCTGATAGCCGTCATACGGGCCATGCTGCTGACCGTCGTAGTCGCCGTAGTCCGCGCCGAGCGCCGACGCCATGGACATGCCGCCAATCGCCAAGGCCAGGCCAACCGCCGTCATGCTTCTGGTCATCATCGAGCCGACCGACGCGACGCGTACTTCTGGAGTTTTCATGATGTTCTCCTGTCTGAGATCTGGAGCGCCGAACGTGGGCACCGGTCCGCTTCCCGCTGCGGGTGTCTCGCGATCACCCCTTCCTCGCGGAGTGTCGATGGTGAGTCCGGAAAATCAGATCGGCATTCCTCTTCTGGGCATCGGACATGCTGTCGTATAACATCTGAAACGCAGGGGTGAGCCTTCTGATGCCGTCCGCATGAACGTCGGCAACCTGGCCATAGGACTTGAGGTCGTCGACCGCGCTCATGGTGTTGGCATGACTCGTTCTCGCCCGTCTGAGCGCGTCCATCGTGCCCGCATTGTCGCGCATGACCCGCGCGACCTTGTGCCAAAGTTCTTCTTGCGCCGCGGTGATCTGAGCCTGTCGTGAAGGTCATTGATGCGCGTATCGATTCGATCGTGGTGCCTGTGCTGCAAAGGCAAGCAGCCATGTGCCCTTGTCACTGCATTCCCCTTACGCTGCAACGGCCGTCAAGTTGTGGCTCAGGGCCGAGCGCGCTTGCCGTGCCGGTCGAGACAAGGCATGCCTTGACCATATCCCGGATCGAAGTAGCATAGTGATCGGCACCGATCGCACTCTGGAGATCCTTGCTCCACTGATCGGTATCGCCTGCCGGCCAGAGACCAACGACGATCAACGCGTCCGGCAGGCGTTGTCGTACACGTCGCAACAGGTAACGGAGGTGGGACGGGATTCCATCGATACCTAGATAAAAAATACACACCACGGTCACCTCGGTGACGTCCAAACCGCCGATCCGGACGCGCGAGGCTGCGTCATGGCTGACCACCCGGCAATCGAGATCGTGCTTGCCGAGAAGCTGGACGAGCATGGCCGATGCCAACTCGTCGAGCGGTCCCCGGCCGGCTATGCAAAGAATCTGTTTGCCGGCGCGCGGAACCGGGGGACCTTCGATGCTGGGCGAAACAGCATGTGGCGCGGGTTCGCACGATACCTTTTGTCCGCCAGCGGCTGGCGCCAGCGCGCCCCGGTTGCCCGCCGCTGCGTTGGTACCCGGATCGGTGTCCGCGAAGCCTTCCAGACCCTCGATGATGTCGTTGACGGTGGTCTCGATTCGCGCCAGTTGTGCCGGCGATACGCCGCCACGCGAGACGTCGTCGGCCGCAAGCTGCAAACCCTTGAGGACGATTTCATCGTAATAGGAAGAGAGCGGCCGGTCGCGAAGCAGTATCCTGGCTTGCTCTATTGCGTCATCCGGGTCGCCGGCGAGCGCTCGCTGGTAAAAGTTTTCGACCGGAGTCAGCGCGGGCTGGTCGCCAAGCAGCACGTCGAGAAATTCGAGCCGCGTAACGTGGCGACCGAGGACCAGCAGGCAAAGTGTCAGCGGAGTGGACAGAATGAGCCCAATTGGCCCCCATATCCAGCTCCAGAAAATCGCAGCTACGACGACCGAAAATGGGGAAAGGCCAGTGCTATGGCCGTACAGCAGCGGCTCGACGACCTGACCGACCAGCAACTCGACGATCAGGAAAAGCACCAGCGACCCAGATCGCCATCGACCACTCCGGACTGACGGCCGCGGCGAGCGCGGTAGCCAGAATGGCGGAGATCCAGATTCCGACGTAGGGAACAAGACGCAACAGCGCGGCCAGAATCCCCCACAGCACTGGGCCCGGTACGCCAATAATGGACAGCCCGATCCCGATTACGATGCCCACGCCTGCGTTTACGCCGAGTTGCGAAACGAAATATCGGCTGAGGCGCCGTGCGGCCTCGTCCATTGCGGTGGTGGTCCGATGCAGATCTCTCGAGCCAAACAACCGGATAGTGCGATCCCGAAGATCATCACGTTGCAACAGAATGACGATGGTGACGATAAATACGATGAAGGCCGTCTCAAGTGGACTGACGACGGGAGACAGTATGCGCCGTGCAAGCTGGAATGGTGTCTGGGCTGGCTCGCGCACCTCGACGGGAAGCGCCATAGGCGGTTGGGAGCCGGCGGATGATGAAGCAGATTCGCGTATCGCTTTCGGCGGGTCAACGGTTGCCCGTTGAAGCGCCTGGCCAGCAGCACTTGCCAGCCGGTTCAATTTTTCAACCGTGAGTCCATGCACGGCATCGATCTTTTTGTCGATACTCGCCTGATAACGGGGGATATCAACAGCGAGATCCGTGATCTGGGCGGCGATCACCGCCCCGATCACGACGATCACCGAGAGCGACATCGTCACCGCAAGGAGAACCGAGACCACATGGCCAAGCCTGATGCGGCCAAGAAGATTGGCCAGCGGAGCGACCAGGAAGCTGAGCAGAATCGCTAGCGTGACCGGGATCAGGATCTCGCGCGCGAAATAGAGCGCAGCGACGACCGTGACGCCAACGGCGAGCGTAATCAAGCCCTCCACGCCTGGTGTCTCAGGAGGCTTGATGCGCGCCGATGGTCTCGCGGGGCGCGACTCCTTGAAATCGAACATGACGGCTAATGCCCGCGATATAGTCCATTCCGGTGGGTGCTTTCGGACCGGTGCGAATGCACCCCATGCAGGCCGAAAATCGAAGCGTACGGCATACGTTGCTCGCAGCCTGGCTTGAAGTCGGTACGGTGCCGTACCCGCTTCGGGCAGTGCCACTTCTCGTTAGCCCCGCGGCACGATGGGGCACCCGGGAGCCGTGCTCGACGGCTGGCCGGTTGCGGAGCCCCGCAATCTGTGGCCGGGCTGGGTCGGGTTTAGTTGCCGTGCGGCATTCGCGTGCCCGGTGAAGATACTGAACGGTGCAGCGATGCTTCGTGCATCGCGGAGCCCGGTGAGTGGGTACGGGAGGAAACAGTCTTCGGAACGCGTTTCGTGACGCCCCGTCGTTCACACGCACGATCCGGGTACGGCAGCGTACCGATTTGCCCGGCGATCGGGCGCACGTTCGGATCAAGCGCCGGGGTCCCAGTGGCCAGAGCGCGCAGGACGACTCGGGATGCGACGCGTTACATCGCTTACGGCCGGGCCGTCGTCACCGAAACGGAACGCCACCGTGAATGCCACCACACGGGTTCTATGCGCCGCGCTTGTCGCCGCGGCATTCGCTGTCGGCGCGTGGGACAACCTGTACCCCCGCGGTCCTCCTCTTCATCATCGCCGTCGTCATCGCGCTGTCCGTGCGGGGCGCCAACGTGTGGGAAAAATTCGTGATCCTGCGGATCGGAAAGCGGCAGAGCGTCGAGGGTGCCGGTTTTTTCATGCGCATCACGATCCCCGACAATGTAGACGCGGCCACCGAAGAACGCATTCAAACCACCTCCTTCAACACCGAACAAGCGCCGACCAAGGACACGTGCCCGTCAATGTCGACGCCGCCATCTTCTGGCACGTCCATGACGCGCAGAAGGCCACGCTCGCCATTACCGACTACCGGCAAGCCATCGAGCGCGTTGCGCAAGCCTCGGTGCGAAAGATGATCGGGGCGTCGATGTCAGCCTCGCTGTTGTCGGATCGCAAGACGGTCGGCATGCACCTGCGCGACAAGATCGGTAGAATGATCGCGGATTGGAGCGTGCCTGTCCAACCGGGGCATGTGGTACGGATGACTAGCACGGCGGACCTATCAGGTTCGCGCAAACTGCCATGAGAAAAATCCTCCTCAATGCACTGGCCGCATTCTTTGCGGGCGGAGTCTGGCTTGCCCCCGCGCCGAGCCACGCGTATGCGCTAGACGCTCAGTTCGACTGTAAAACCAACGCGCACGCGTTCATCGTGCGCCTGTTGAATCACGGCTATATCGATCGCGATCCGATGCGGGTCGAAGAGAATTCGATCAACGCATTCCGGCCTACAAGGGACGCCGCGCTAACGGTGTTCGGCTTCAACGTCTATGCCGTTTTCGCCTATGAGCAGTATGACGCGCTGTTCAGGCAAGGAAGCGGCCACCCTCTGCCGGGCTCGATTTACGGCGTCGTCGTCAAGGCGCCGATCGAGTCGGTCGAGGAGCATTCTCGGCTTGCGGGCAGCAAGGCCGTCGCGCATCAGGTCATTCCGTTCATTCTCACCGCCATCGTCTGCGCAAGGCCCTGAGACTAGCGCCGCACAAGCCGCGCTAACGGTGCTTGATGTCACGTGGGGAAACGCTTGACGGCGATTGCATGGAGCACCGTCCGTCACGCGCGGGGTCGCCGCAACTGCGCTGAAACTTTAGATCGCAAACTCGGCCATCGTCGTCGAGCGAAACGCGCACCAGAACACGCCGGTGGGTCGTGGGACGGTACAATCGACAGCGTCAACGACGTGCGATCTGTCCACGAGAGATTGTTCACCGAGATCTGGTTGCCGGTGTCAATGCCCGAGTCCCATACGGCGCGTCATGGAGCCACATGGTTTGCATTATTCATCGATTTTACATAATTAACACTGACGCTTTTTAATATGTGCAGCCATATCCTGATGTCGTGTTCTGGCTATTTACAGGTGTCGTGTTTTTGACGGCTGGCATGCTAGAGGGCTCATACGACTACCGGGCCGGGCGGGAAAGGTACTGGCGACACGATCCACGCTGTGGACGCCGGAAGGCTGCGCCGACTTGTCGCGCGCGTTTCGCCTCTTCCCCATGGAGATAGGTCGAGGTGGTGGCCACTGACGCGTGGCGCAAGTTGTCACGCACGACGACCAGTTCGACGCCGGCGTCCAGCGCGTGGGTGGCATGGGTGTGACGTAGCCAGTGGGGGCTGGCGTGCCGTAGCTTCTCGGCGAGCGCCGGATGACGGGCGTTCACGCGCTCGGCCGCCTCCCGAAAAAACTCACCTAACACTTGCCGCAACCGCGCCGCGCTGATACCGGTGTGGCGTTCCGCACGATGTTCCGCAGTGAGAGCGGCCACCAACGGGGTGGTCGGCTGCCAGCGAGCACGCATGACGGGCAGGCCCCGCGCCTTCAGCGTGCGCCCCAATGCATCGCGCGCGAGCGGCGGCAGGGCTACGCGTCCGGACCTCGCGCCTTTGCCGGTCACCTCGAGCCACAACATGCCCCGAGCATCGGCCGCGATGTCGCCCAGCGTCGTGACCACCAGCTCCTGTGCACGCAATCCGGTCGCGACGCCGAAGTCCAGTACAAAACGCAGCCGTTCCGCGGCCGGGGCGGTCCAGCCGGTCCGCTCGAGACGGTCGGCTGCGGCCCTCACGATGTTCCACTCACGATCGGTCAGCGCCCGGCCGACATCGAACGGCGCGCGGGTGGCGCCGCCGCGCACCGTTACCCCCGCGAAGGGATTGAGCACGACATAGTGCTGGCTTATGAGCCACCCGAACAGCGCGCGCAGGACTGCCAGCGCATAGGCGGTTGACCGCGCCGTCAGAGGTCCTGCGAACGGACGCCAGGCGGATGTGGTACGTGGGCGCGGCGGCCCGGTCCAGCGGGCGTGGGGCGTTGGATGCCGCAGAAAGGCGCGATAGGCGATCGCATCGTCGGTGGTCAGTGACGAGAGGGGCTGGCGGCGCTCGACAATGGCCCACAGCAACAGCCGTTCGGCCTCGCGCCGGTACGCGCGGGCGGTGTGGAGGGACTCGTGCAGCGCGAGCCACGCCTCGATCGCCTGGTAATCGTTGGTCGCGGCGAGCCCGCAGCCATCGCGCGGGGCGCGGAAGCGTCCCCGCGAACCGTCGAGGTCGGTGGGCAGCGCATCCAGGGACCATCGCGGGACCGACTGAGCGGTCACGGCCTCGTAAGGAGCCAGCGAGGCGGCCCGCCGGCTCAGGTCCGGGTGCGCCGCGACAAAGGTTTCGACGCGGTTCGCACCCTGGCGCCCCAGTCCCGGTATCGGATGCCACCAGCCCCGGCGGTGGGCGATCCGCACCAGCAGGTCGGCGAAGGAGTCGATGTCGGCTGCGGCAAGTGCGCGCGCGATGCGTGGCGGCACCCAGCGGTGTACCGGGTCGGCCGGCTGTGGCGCGGGGATGGGGGTGGAGCACAGGGCGTCGAGCGCGGAGACGAGTTGCGCCACATGACGGGTGCGGTCTGCAGCCGGATGGGTGAACAGCGGGATCAGGTCATCGCGCTGGCGGGCGATCGCGCATGCGACGAGCTGGCGGCGGATGCGGCCCAGCAGGCCGCGTGAGGACTGGCCGTCGTCGCGGACATGGTCGAGGTAGCGCGTGACGGCGGCGCGCGCGGTGAGCCCTTCATGCCAGGCGCGCAGGGCGGCCAACGAAGCGAGGTCGGGCAGGGCTGTCGCGGCGAAATTTCCGTCGTCCGATCCTGCGGAGGAGGCAGGGGTGGTGCTCATGAACCCAGTTTAGGTCGCTGGGAGAGCACTCACGATAAGACTATTTATCGCAAACCAATCGATTGAGCATCCACTGCGGGCAGCGTCGCTCAGTCGGGTTCAGTCCTGGAATGGCGTTTTCCCAGCCTCGGCCGAAGCGCAACCCTAAATGCATTCGGCCGCCGCACGCTACTTGCAAGCTGGGAGTCGGTAATGCAAGCAACGGGGGAATTTCAGTCGGCGACTCCGAAATTACGGCAAACGTTTGCGGGCAAGCGCTATATATTGTGTTTGATGTTGGTTGTGACGCGATATATAGTGGTCATAAGGGCGGTTGTCTATGATCACGTCCATTTTGAGTGCATAGCAACCAGTGGACGTGCTTCGAACGGCACGTTTGAATGGCTATCGATCTCCCGGCCCGAAATCCCATTTGAGTGGGGGACGGGCGTCCTTCCTCAAAAATAGTTGTGACGACCGCGAAATCGCTGGAAATTAATGCACCCCCTAATTGGCTTGGGACTGTTCGCGGCTGCTGTGGCCTGGCTCTGTTCTGACAACAAGGAATCCAAGATGCCCGCGATACAAAAGCAATTCGAAGATTTCCACGCGAACATCAAGCTCGACGATGATGATGAGAAGGCGAAGCTTCGCGAAAAACGCGAGACGCTGCTTAGGACGTTGCGGGCCAGCCTCGGGGATGACGTCCCGTCCTTCGAGAACTTCAATCAGGGTAGCTACTCGATGCACACCGGGATCGTGCCGCTCGATCAGAACTACGACATCGACGTTGGGCTCGTTTTCGATTGCAAGCGGGACAAGTACCCCGACCCAGTGGAACTTAAGAAGAAGGTCCGTGATGCGCTCGACTCGAACGGACGCACGGTCGCTATCCGGCGCCCGTGCGTGACCGTCAACTACATGCGCGGCGACAAGCCGGAGTACCACGTCGACTTGGCCATTTATACCAAGCGTGATGACGGATTGCTCGACTTGGCCAAGGGCAAAGAGAACTCGGGCGATAGCTTCCGAGTTTGGGATGCGTCGGATCCGAAGAGGCTAACTGAGATCATCTGCACCGCGTTCAAGGACTCGAGCGAGCTAGCACAGTATCGTCGGTGCATTCGCTATATCAAGCGCTGGCGCAACGTCCATTTTCGCAATGGAGGCGCGCCGCTCAGCATCGCACTCACCGTGGCGGCGAAGGAGTGGTTTAGACCACGGTTTGAAACGTCGGGCAAACCTACTGACCTGCTGGCACTCCTCGATTGGATCAAGGCCATGCTGTCACGCTTTGGAAATGTCTACACCAACGATGACGGTTGGCACGAGCGGTTGAAGGTCTCGTTACCGGTGACCCCGTACAACGACCTGATGGCGTGGATGACCAAAGGGCAAATGAGCACATTCAAGGAGAAACTCGAAGGATTGCGCGACGCGCTGAGTGACGCATATGACGAGGATCTACCGGAGGACGCTTGCAAGCTGCTGACGAAGCAGTTTGGTGAAGATTTCAAAATTCCAGAGAAGGCGGAGACCGCAAAGGCCGTCGCTGCCCCGGTCATTAGCACGGGAAATTCTGCGTGACTGCGACTGTGTCCGCTGCACAAGAGAAGGTGGACGCGTGCTTTCTAGTCGTCGAGACGCAATGCGTCGAGCGCAGGTTGGTGCCGCCCATTCGCCTCGCCTGTGCCTCAGACGGACACCTTGCTGTCCGGTTATATGGCGCAACACGTACTTGGGACATCAGCATCGACTGCACAGAAACCTTGTTGAGATTGCCGCGTGTCTCCCTGGTTTCGCCGGCTGGACTTCTGGCGCACGTCTCGTATTCCTGCATCATCTGCGTGAACGATGGACAGGGACTGTCCATTGATCCTGACCGACGTGCTGACATCGTCGCGTACACGCTCTTGGCTGCATACGACCTGCTTGAAAAATCAGCCACTGATGCTGTCGCAGGTAGAGACGAGTTCTTCAACGAGCTCGAGGGATACTGGGCCAGCATGCCCGAGACACTGCGCGGTCGCGCGGCCTTCGAACCGGATGGCAAGGAGCGGCTTATTTCGGCGTACCTGAATGCGCGGGGGAAGCAGCCCAAGTGGTATTTTGCCGACCAAAATCAACCACTTCCGCCCGAATTCTACGGCGAGAACCTTGCGACAAAGCGAGCGTTGTACCTTCACTTGGATGACTTTCCGCTACCGCCGGAGAATCCTGGGAAAGTTGACGCCGACTTTATCGAAGCGGTTCGGGCCAAGCTTTCCGTGACACAACTGCAACTGTGGGCCCAGTTGTTTGGACCGTCGAAGGGCGGCCCGAAACAAATAGCGTTGCTGGTGACTGTCCCGCGAGCCGATGGCGGCCGCTCATTGGTGGGGATGCGCTTTCCAACGGCCGGCGCGTGAAGTGCCTGACCGTCGTCGACGACTTCACGAAAGAGGCTGTCGACATCGTCGTCGACCATGGCATCTCAGGTTTGTATGTCGCTCGGGCATTGGACCGTGCAGCTCGCTTCCGTGGCTATCCCAAGGCGGTGCGAACAGACCAGGGACCCGAATTTACGAGCCGCGCGCTTGACCAGTGGGCGTATGCGAACGGCGTCACACTGAAGTTGATTCAGGCGGGCATCCTCGAGCGCATGAGCGCCGCAGCACCCGAGATCATCGCCGCGCCGGCGCTGCTGCGCGAGTTGCGTGCGCGCGGCTAGATCTGCCTCAATATCCGCTGATCACGATCCGCAAACCGGCACTTTAGCTGTGCAGCTAAAGTGCCGGTTTGCGCTAAGGAAAGCCTTATTCCTGGATCAGGGGTTGCGGTTCCTCGCATCTTTCGTCCACGCCGGTGCCATCATCAATGGTGACCAAGAGATTGATCTTGTAGTGCACCGCCAAATTTATCTTGGCGGGGCAAGGCTTTTACATTGATTTTCGACGTCAGTTTACATTGACTTACGATACGCCCCTGATTGCAAGTCCATGATATTGCATACGAAATTCATCATAGAACTTTTGGCCACGACAGCATCTCCTGGCCAACTTTGGGTTCGTCGCGGAATTCCGCAGACGTTTGTGCGCGGCCCCGGGGAACGTGATGCTAAGCGATTGCGGGCCTTCTTCGACTCAACTCGTGAGTTGATTACAGACCCGATTCGACTCGCGATCTGAGATGGAATCGTGGGCGACCTCGGTGGGTTCATGACGGCGTTTCAATGGGAGCGGGAGATGGTTGTGCAGCTTGTCGGCTGATCAATCGGTTATCCGAACCCCTAGGGCTGACGTATTCGCGTCAAGGGGCAGACCAGGGAAAGGGGGACGATTTTATCGGATGGGGTCGGCTCGATCCGCTCGCCTATCTGAAGGACGTCCTCACACGATTGCCGACCCACAAGGCCAGCGACATCGACGCGCTGCCGCCGCATCGCTGGCAGCCTCTCTCGACCGCCGCCTAAACTCGCTCGTCAAGACGCGTTGGCTGGCCGTACCGTCAAGGGGCCGCGGTTCGAACAGGAAATCACGGGCAGCGCAGGCTCAATATTTCCCGTGGAAGTTTTATGGTTCAAGGAAGCGATACACGGAAGCTATTTGGGGAATCGTTCGCCGGATGGAACTGGTTCTATTGCAGATATCGAGGCGCGCAGCGGAAGTTAAGTGGGGAATCCCTCGGAAGTTTTATGGTTACCTCAACACCTGGCCGTTCGGCCAGGGTCAGCGCGCCGGCGCGGCGAGGCGGGCGGCCGGGGATCCGGTGGTCCGGGCGGCAGGCGCCGCGGGCGGGACGGCCGGGGCGAGATTCGCGTAGCGCGCGTCGGTCAGCGTGCCGAGGAACGCGACGATGTCGTCGATTTCCGCGTCGGTCAGCGCGGGCGGCGTGCCCGGACGGCGGTTCATCGGCGTCGAATTGACGTTGATGTTGCCGCGATAGGCGGCCGGCACGTCGTCGAACGTTCTGGCGCCGTGATACCAGTAGCCGGGGTCGGTCGAGCGCGTGTTGTAGAACGCGACCGCATCGCGCAGCGTCGTGAACACGCCGTTGTGCATGAACGTCTGCTTGATCGCGACGTTGCGCAGCCCCGGCGTGCGCAGGTAGCCGCACCATTGCGTCGGCTCGGGCCAGCGCAGCCGCGTGGCCGTGTCGCACAGGCCGTTGTCGAAATGGCGCGGATCGCGGTTCGCGGGCAGCGCGCGATTGCGCGGCACGGCGATCGCGTCGTAGCCGAAATCGGTGAAGAGCGAGCGCTCCGGCCGGCTCGACGTCTCCGACAGCGTGTGGCAGCTCATGCAGTTGCCCTTGTCGGGATTGCGGAACAGCGCCAGCCCGCGCATCTCGGCCGGCGCGAGCGGCTTGCGGGTGCGCAGGAATGCGTCGAAGCGCGACGTGAACGGCGCCATGTCGTCGCTCTGCAGATAGGCCTCGACGGCCGACCCCAGCGCGCGCACCAATTGCTCGGGATCGCGCCGCACCGACGCGCCGAAGCGCGCGGCCAGATCGCCCGCCAGTTCGATGCCGTCGACCTTGCGCAGCAGCGCGGCCGGCGACCGGTTGTTCATCTCGTTCGGATCGAACAGCGGCCCACGGATCTGTTCGGCGAGCGTGTCGGCGCGGCCGTCGCTGAAAAGCCCGCCGAATGGCGACGGTGCGGGCGCATCGTCGTCCTGGTAGAAGTGGCGGCGCGGCACGTAGCGCACGTAGAGCAGCGATGGCGCATTGCGCTGGCTGAAGCGTCCGTGGCGGCTGCCTTCCGGCACGCCGGGCCCCGCGAGCGAAGCGGCCGACAGCGTCGGCGCGAATGCACGCCCCGGATCGTGGCAGCCCGCGCACGACATGCCGCGCGGCTCGGACAGCCGCGGATCGAAGAAGATCCGGCGGCCGAGCGCGACGAGCGTCGGGTCGGGCGCGAAGCGGGCGGTCGCCGCGTCGACCTTGCCGGTCACCTGCGGCGTGCCGTTGCCGATCGTGTCGACGACGCGCGACGGTGGGGCGCCGGGGAGCAGGACCGTTTCGGACGGCGCGGCATGGGCCGCGAGCGCCGCGCCGGCGAGCACGGCGGCGGCAAGCACGCGTACCGTGCGGCCGCTGCCGGTCACCGACACCGAAGCGCAAACCGAACGCACGGCGCAGGCGGCCGACGAAACCGAAGCGGAAGCCGAACGCCCGGCGCTGCCGGTCACCGACACCGAAGCGCAAACCGAACGCTCGGCACAGGCGGCCGACGAAACCGGCCGCTTCGGCGATCCGGCCATCCGTCGCCGGCGGCCGCCCGAATCTGTCAAACCCGTCAAACCGTCATGCAATCGAACTTCGTCGGTCACGGCGCGATGAACCCCGTCTTGTCGCAGGCGAGCGTCGTGCCCGACTGGTCGCACGATGCGAGCAGCTTGCCCGCCGCCGAATACGCACGGAACACCCAGCCCGTCGCAGGCGCCGCACGCCGCTCCATGATCAGGAAGCCGAAAGTGTTGTTGTGCGACAGCCGCTCGATCACGGCGCCCGGTGCGGGCGTCAGGCCGGCCGGGAACGGGTCGGGCAGCGCGACGTCGAGGTTGTCGCCGCCGTTGCCGGACACGATCGTCGCCGGATGTCCGGACGAGAAGTTGATCGCCTGGAAGTCGTGCACGTGCCCGTGCAGCGCGACGTGGACGCCGGGCGGGTAGTACGCCTGCGCGTTCAGGCTCGACATCACCGACTGCAGCGCGAGGTTGCCCGGCGCGGGCGTGCTGCCGGCGATCGGCGCGAACGCGAGGATCGGATGGTGGTTCGTGAAGATCGTCGTCGTGATGCCGGCCTTCGACGCGAGCGACGCGACCGTCTGGAACTGCTTCTGGTAGATCCGGAATTGCGCGTCGGTCGTCTTCAGCGGATTGCGGCCGACCTTTGCGGTGTCGAACACGATCACCTGCGTCCCGCCGCCGAGCGACACCGCATAGGGATCCGAGTAGTTCGCGTCGTTGTCGTTGGCCGGATCGTCGCACGAACGGGCCGCCGAATACGGGCGCGGATCGAGGAAGCGGTACCAGCCCTGGCCGGCCCGCGCGCATTCCTCGTGGTTGCCGCGCACGACCACCCACGGCGCCTTCGCGAACAGCGGCGCGGCCGGACGGAACAGGTCGGCCTGCCACGTATCCCAGCCATAGCCCCACGGGCTGTCCTTGCAGCCGGCGATGTCGGGCGGGCACGCGTTCTCGCGATAGTGATAGTCGCCAACATGCAGCACGAGATCCGGCGACAGCTTCGCGACGCTCGCCGCGATCGTGTCGAACGGCCAGACCGTCGCGTCGTTGCACGCCTGCCATGCGTTGTCGGCCTTCTTCATCCGGCAGCCGGTGTCGGCGATGATCGCGATGCGCTGCGGCTGCGCTTTCGGCAGCGGCAGCGCGCGGCCCGCGACGCTGGCCGTCTGCGCATCGGCCGGCAGCGTCGTTTCGCAGACCGACACCGGGAAGCTCGACGGTTTCGAGTCGGCCGGGTCGCTGGCGGTCGGCCGCTGCGCGACGGTCGCGGCACCGGCGCGCAGTGTCATGCGCGACAGCTTGCCGTCGACGGACAGTTGCGGACACAGCGGATCGCTCGCGGAAGCCGGGCTGTAGTTCGTGATCACGCGCGCGATCACCTGGTTCGCATCGCCGATCTCGACCCAGGCGGCCTGCACGTTGATCGCGGCACTGGCCGGGTCGGCGGGCGTATCGATGTGATTCGAACACGCGGACAGCGCCGCGAGGGCAACAAGCGGAGCGCAACGCACGAACAGTGCGCGAGAGAGGAGTCGTCGCATGGGAGGCACCGTAGGAAAGCCGTCAACGATACGCAACGCGAATGTAAGAAATATGAAACGCGGGGTGCCACAAGCGCCCGGCGCGCGAGTGGTGCCGCGGTCGCGGGCTTGACCTCAAGCCGGCTTGAAGCAGCATAGTGTGCATCACGGTCAACGACGCGGACAAAAGGAGAATCGGCGATGGAAGACAACCGGGCAAACGAAGCGCAGTCTGCGCTGTGGAACGGCCCGTCGGGGCTTGCGTGGGTCGACGCGCAGCGCTCGCTCGACCGGATGTTCGAGCCGTTCGAGACACTGCTCGCGGATGCGGCGGTGGCGGCGTCCGCACGCCGCGTGCTCGACGTCGGCTGCGGCACCGGCGCGGTGACGCTCGCGATGGCACGGCGGCTGGGCGCGCATGCGCACTGTACGGGTGTCGACATCTCGGCGCGGATGATCGCCGCCGCACAGGCACGCGCCGAGCGCGATGGCCTGGGCGCCAGCTTCGTGCCTGCGGATGCGCAGACGCATGCGTTCGCGCCGGATCAGTTCGACCTGATCGTGTCGCGCTTCGGCGTGATGTTCTTCGACGATCCGGTGCACGCCTTCGCGAACCTGCGCCATGCGGCGCGCGCGAACGCGCAACTGCGATTCGTCGCATGGCGCGGCGCCGCCGACAATCCGTTCATGACGACGGCCGAGCGGGTCGCGGCGCCATTGCTGCCGAATCTGCCGGCGCGGCAGCCGGGTGCGCCGGGACAATTCGCGTTCGGCGACCGGCAGCGGATCGCGTCGGTGTTGTCGGACAGCGGCTGGGCCGATATCGCGATCGAGCCGATCGACGTCGCGTGTGCGTTGCCGGCGCCCGCGCTGGACGACTACGTCGCGCGACTGGGGCCGGTCGGGCTCGCGCTTCGGCAGGTGGATGACGCGACGCGTCGACGGGTGATCGATACGGTTCGCGCCGCATTTGAGCAATACGTGCAGGGCGCGGACGTACGCTTCGACGCGGCGTGCTGGCTCGTCGCGGCGCGGGCGGCGTCCGCATGACGCTTCAGCAGAACGGCGGCGGGCCGACGTTGGGCACGCGCGTTGCCGTTCACCCGTGACAAAGCCGGGCCATGCAACGGCAGGTGTCAGCCGCGCCTCGCACGCAACATCAGCCATGCGCAGCCGGCCGCAACGAGCGCGAGCCCGAGCAGCACCGCCTCGACGCCGAGCGCGAAACCCGGCGGCATCTCGCCGCTGTTCGGTATCGGTGACAGGTTCGCGGTCATCGCGATGGCGCCGCCGGCCAGCAGTGCGATGCAGGCGATCCAGTAGAGCTTGCCGCGCGGCGCGGCGGTGCGAATCCGCCACAACGCGAGACCGACGCCGCCAAAGTAAAGCAGCGCGAGCGTCGCGAGTGCGACGAGGTCGCCGGTGCGATCGTGCGCGAGGCCGCTCATCGCGCGGCTCCGTCGATCGTCGCGCACGGGCGTGACGGGGCGAGCGCGGCGTGGCCGACCTTTGGCTTGAGCGGGGCAGGTGTCGGGAGGCGCGATTCCGGCATGGCTGGCATCCAGTTGTGGGCGCAACGAAGCGCGACGCCGTCCGGCCGCGCGTGTCGCGCGCCGGACCCTGATACGGCGTGCGTCGAGTGTAGCGCGGTGTCAGGGCTGCACGAAGGGTCGTGCAGGGATCAATCTGACGGATTGTAAGTGATCGGGGCGAATGCGAAAACCGCACGGGCTGCGCGGCAGGCGAACACCCGGACGACGCACCGGCATGCGCATTGTCCGGGCCACAAGCGGCGATGCACCGCCGCGAGGGTTCAGAACGTCACGGCGATCCCGGCCATGCCGACGAACTGGCCGTGTGTCGTCGACGGCGTGAGCTGTTGCGAATCGCCGACGATCGGCGCCGCGTCGACGATATGGCCGGCGCCTTGCGCGCCGAGCGTCTGTCCGCTCGCATGCGTATACGCCTGCAGCGCATAGAGCGTCGTGCGCTTCGACAGGCTGTACGACTCCTTCAGCGAATACTGCTGGTAGCGGGCCGCGCCAGATACGCCGTTCGCCTTCGACGCGAGCGTGTACGCGAACGCGCCGGCCACCGAGAAGGTCGGCGTGAAGCGGTACGCGGCGAGCGCGCCGTAGGTATTGAACACGGCGGTATCCGTGAACGCGGAGCCGTTGCCGGGCAGGTACTTGACGTTCGAGTAGTTGAGGCCCATCGTCAGGTTGCCGAGCGTGTAGTTGCCGGCCGCCGCGACCTGCTCGACGGCCTTCGCGCTCAGGTAGCCCTGGTTCAGCACGGATACCGCGAAGCTGCCCGACGCCGCGGTTGCCGGATTCAGGAAGCCGGCCGACGAACCCGAGCTGTTGATGCGCAGATAGCCGGCCGCGATTCCGACCGGCCCGTTCGCATAGCGGAGCGCCGCGCTGAACGTGTTGCCCTTGCCGGTCGCGCCGGCGATGCCGCCAAACGCGTACATCGCGCTCGCGGTCAGCCCGGAAAGGGTCGGCGACGTATAGGTAACCGAGTTGTTCACGCGGATCGTCGTGTCGAGGCCGTCGATATCGCCCGGATGCGCGCCGGTCGCGCCGGTCAGCCAGCTGCTCGACGCGTACGGTCCGACCAGCAGGAAGTACGGCGTGTACTGGCGGCCGGCCGTCACCGTGCCGTAGTGGTCGTTGCGCAGCCCGACGTAGGCCTGGCGGTTGAAGATCGTGCCGGCGGCCGCTTGCGCGCCGGTGTTCAGGTTGAAGCCGGATTGCAGATCGAAGATCGCATGCGTGCCGCCGCCGAGATCCTCGTCGCCGCGCAGCCCGAACTTCGACGCATACAGGTTGCCGTCGCGCATGTACACGTTCGAGTGGCCTTGCTGGTTGTTCACATACGCGATCGAATCGTCGACCACGCCGTACAGCGTCACGCTGCTCTGCGCATGGGCCGCGCCAGCGCCGAACGACGCAGCCGATAAAATAAGGATTGCAAAACGGTGATGCGGTGCATTCATCGTCGATCTCCAAGTCTCTTCAACGGGGCGGGAGGCTGGGTGGCCTCCTCTTTGGTGGGTGGCGGGCCGCGGGTACGGCCCGCCCGATCAGGGTTTCGAGTTCGCGCAGCCTTGCGCGATCAGTCGACGAGCGCCACGACGATGCGACGCCACGCGCCGTCGCGCGCATCGTGCTCGACGCGCGCACCGCGCACCGCAAGCGCGCCTTGCAGTGACGCCGGCAGCAGGATCTCGACGCGCTCGGCGGGGCGGCGCATGCGGCCTTCCCAGCGGACCGACACGCCGAGTTCGCCCGATGCCTCGCGTCCGGTCTCGATGCGCCACAACCCGTATTCGCCGTCGCGCCACGCTTCCGTTTCGCCGTCGTCCTCGACGCACTCGCCGTACGCCACACCGTCCTCGATGCGCGGCGCGACGATGAAGCCACGCGTGTCGGCGCGTGCGCCGAACCGCTGCGCGGCGACGTTCAGCGGCAGCACGCGGCCTTCGCGCAACAGCATCACCGGCGTGTCGAGCGGCGCGGGCAGCGTCACGCTCGCGCCGCCGTCGAACGACTGCGCGCTCGCACAGCACATCCAGCGTGCGCCGGACGGCAGGTAGACCGTGCGCTCCGTGCGGCCCGCGTCGACGACCGGCGCCACCAGTAGCGCGTCGCCGAGCATCATGTCGTCGCATTCGTCGTAGCAGCGCGGGTCGCCGGGGAAATCGCCGAAAGTCGGCCGCAGCACGGGCTCGTAGCGCGTGGTCGACAGCCACAGCAGGTGGTAGAGATAGGGCAGCAGCCGGTAGCGCTGCTTGATCAGCGACGCGATCTGCGCGGTGATCTCGGGATACATCCACGGTTCGTTGACGGTGCCGTCGTCATTCCACGAATGGATGCTGAAGCGCGGCATGAAGATGCCGAACTGCACCCAGCGCAACAGCAGCTCGGGCGACGGCGCGGGACCGGAGAAGCCGCCGATGTCGTGACCGATGTTCGACACGCCGGACAACGCGAGCCCGAGGCCCATCTTCAGGTTGTAGCGCAGCGTTTCCCACGACGTGTAGTTGTCGCCGGACCAGGTCTGCACATAGCGCTGCATGCCTGCGCCGCCCGAGCGCGACACGAGGAACGGCCGCTGCGCCGGCGCATGCGCGCGCTGCGCGTCGCGCGACGCACGCATCATCAGCATCGTCTGGAGCACCTTCGCCTCGCGCGCGGGGAATGGTTGGCCGAAGCCGTGCGCGATCGCGTCGGGCGACCAGATCTCGTATTCGTTGTTGTCGTTCCACGTCGACTCGATCCCGTAGTCGAGCAGCGCCGACGTGACCTGCTCGCGCCACCAGCGGTAGGCGTCCGGCTGTGTGAAGTCGATATACGCACCGACTTCGTCCCAGAACTGCACCCACGCCGGTTCGCCGGACGCCGAGCGGATCAGCAGCCCGCGCCGCGCGGCGTCGTCGAACGCGGGATGATCGCGCAGCAGGCACGGCTTGATGTTCGCGCACAGCCGGATGCCGTGGTCGCGGTAGTGCTTCACGAAACCCTTCGCGTCGGGAAACTTCTCGCGGTTCCAGTTGAACACGTAGCGCTTCGCGCCGATCGACGTATAGCCCGACGACAGGTGGAACGAGTCGCACAGGATGTCGTGCGCGTCGCACTGCTCGACGAACTGGTTCATCTGCCGCTGCGCGTCCGGCGCATCGGTGTAGCTCATCGTCGAGCCCGAATAGCCGAGCCCCCATTTCGGCGTGCGCGCCGGGCGCCCGGTGAGCCACGTGAAGCGCCGCGCGGCCGTGAGCGGCGTGTCGGGCGACGCGATGAAGTAGTAGTCGAGATCGCCGTGCTCGGCGACGAAGTAGCGGTACAGCCCGTGGTAGTTGTCGAGCTCGCGACCCATGTCGAACGTGCAATCCGACAGCGTGTCGTAGAACAGCCCGAAGCCCTGGCATGCGTCGGGCGACCACGTGACGTAGAACGGGATGTGCTTGTACAGCGGATCCGTGTGCTTCGCGCTGTAGCCCATCGCGTCGATGTTGCGCATCTCGAAGCGTGCACCGGTGCGGTCGAGCTCGCCCGCGCGTTCGCCGAGACCGAACACCTTGTCGCCGCGCTCGCGTGCGACGTAGTGATAGGCGAGGTCGTCCCACCAGCCGAAGTTGTACGCCTGCGTCGCGCGGTCGGCGAGCACGACGCGCCACGCGCCGTCCGCGCCGCGCATCGACCACGTGCAATGGCCGCCTTGCCGGCGCACGGCGAGTCGAACCTGCGCGGTCTCGATGCGCACGTCGCTGTCGTCTTCGACGAAGTCGTAGGCCGGCAGCGCGAAGCCGCTCAGGTCGAGACGGTCGCGCCCGTCGAGCGGCACGTCGTCGAGGCCCGGAGCGATCGTCCACGTGCGCGGATTGCGTGCCGTCGCGTCGGGCAGGACGCGCACGCGCACGATGTCGTCCTCGAGCACGAAGATCTCGAGGGTCGCGCCCGCGTCGGACGCGAGCAGCACGCGGTTCGCCTGGCGGTCGGCGACGCGGAACACGGGCGGATGAAGAAGCGAAGTCATGAAGGCGATTCCTGGTGAGAACGGATGTCAGGCATGCTGCGCGAGCAGGCGTTCCTGCTTCGACTGCCCGCGGATCAGCACCGCGAGCAGCGTGACGCCGATGATGTCGAACAGGCCGAGGCACGCGAACAGCGGTGCGTAGCCGATCTTGTCGGCGAGCGCGCCGACCAGCAGCGAGAAGCCGAGCCCGCCGATCCACGCGGCCATTCCCGCGAAGCCGCTGGCGGTGCCGACTTCCTCGGAATCGAACACATCGGCCGACAGCGTGTTGACGAGCGCGGAGATCATCTGGTGCGCGAAGCCGCCGACGCAGAACAGCGCAATGGCCGTGTACGGCGACGACACGAGTCCGATCGTCGCCGGCCCGAGCATCAGCACCGCGCCGAGCGCGACGCCCGCGACCCGCGACCACACGAGCGGCAGACTGAACCGTTTCGCGAGGTACGGCGACAGGTAGCCGCCGGCGATGCCGCCGAGGTCTGCGGCGAGGAACGGCATCCACGCGAAGATGGCGATCTCCGTGAGCGCCATGTGGCGTTCGGTCGCGAGATACAGCGGAATCCAGAAGCTGAAGGTCTGCCACGCGGGTTCCGCGAAGAAGCGCGGCAGCGCGATCGCCCAGAAGCGGCGCGCGGTGACGACGTCGCGAATCCGGCGCTTCGACACGGCCGGCATCGTGGCCTGGCCGTCGCGGATCAGCGTGCGCTCCTGCGACGTGAGGCGCGGATGATCGGCCGGCGACCGGTACTGCGTGTACCAGAGCACGGCCCACGCGAAGCCGAGCGCGCCGGTGACCATGAACGCGGATTGCCAGCCGAACCGCATCGACAGGAACACGACGAGTGGCGGCGCGATCGCGGCGCCGAGCGACGTGCCCGCGTTGAAGTAGCCGACCGCGACGGATTTCTCGCGATCGGGAAACCATTCGGCGACGGCCTTCATCCCCGACGGAATCGCCGCGGCCTCGAACAGCCCGAGCAGGCCGCGCAGGATGCCGAGCGACAGCCAGCCCGACGCGAAGCCGTGCGCGACGCCGACCACCGACCACAGCATCGCGAACAGCGCGAACCCGAGCCGCAGCCCGATCAGGTCGACGATGAATCCGCACACCGGCTGCATGATCGTGTAGCCGATCTGGAACGCGCCGACGATGTACGAGTACTGCTGCGTCGAGATCGCGAACACGTGCTTCAGTTCCGGTGCGAGCACCGCGAGGGAATTTCGTGCGAGATAGTTGAGGATCGTGCCCAGACAAACCAGCACGATGATCCACCAGCGCAACGCCTTGACTGTCTTCACTGCTGTCTCCTGATCCATGCAAGCCCGCCCGGCTGGGGCGCCTTGCTCAGTCTTATTCATACGATGTCCGATCTTGGCGGACGTCGAATCGCCTGATTCCTTGGCGAAATGCCGTGTTCGCTCGAACATTCAGCGGGAATCGAAAGTTACGTTATCTGACGACTGATCATTTTCGAACATCCTATGTTCGAATTCGAATCCGGTCAACGTGAATCTGCATTCGAACGAACGTGCTCGGGGTTTTCCCGAGAGGCATGTGGATACGCCGTCCGTCGCGATGCGCACGACCGCGTGCCGAACGCCCGCGCGACGGGACCGAGCGCCGATCGCACGACTCACCAACCAGACAGGCGCGACGAGGGCATGACAACCCTGATGAAAATTTATTTTTTCCCGGACAACAGATTGTGTAAATTGATTTTCATCTACCTTGCAAAACCATTCGCATGACGCCTCTCGCTCCGCACGATGCCAGCCAGGATGAATCCGCGATCGCGGAGCGCATCGCGTCGGCCATGCCGCGGATGACGCCGATCCACCGCCGGATGGGCGAGTTCGTGCTCGCGAATCCCTTTCGCGCGGCGACGATGCGGATCGACGAGCTCGCGCAGGCAGTCAATGCATCGATCGCGACCGCGAACCGCTTCGCGAAGGCGCTCGGCTTCGACGGCTATCCGGCGATGCGTGCGGCGCTCGTGCGCGGCTTCGAGGCGACGCTCGGCCCCGTCGAGCGGCTGCGGTCCGCGCAGGAGCAGGAACAGGAGCAGGGCGTTCGCGGCGCCGCATGGATCGATGCGGTATTCGACCAGGCCATCGAGAATATCGAGAACACGCGTGCGCAGCTGGATGCGACCGACGTCGAGGCGGCCGTCGAGGCGATCGTCGGCGCGCGGCGCGTGCTGATCCTCGGCGCCGGTTCGAGCGCGTTTCTGACGGGCTTGATGGAGCACGGATTGTCGGTGTGTCACGACAACGTGCAGTCGCTCGCGCTGCTCGGCGGCCCTTCGCATGCGGCGCGGCGCTTGTATACGGCCGACTCGCGCGATCTCGTGATCGCGCTCGCGTTTCCGCGCTACGTGAAGGACACGATCGAGCTTGCCCGCCGCGCGGCCGCGCGTGGCGCACGCGTGCTCGGTATTTCCGACGGGCCCGGTTCGCCGCTCGCGCCGGTCGCGTCGCTGAACCTGTACGTGAAGGCCGAACGGCGTTTCGCGGCCACGTCGGAAGCGGCCGTGCTGACGATGATCGAGGCGCTGATCGATGCGGTCGCGCTGCGCACGCACCGCTCCGCGAAGTCCGCCGCCGAAATGACCGAATTCCTGTTGCCGTGGCTGAGCCAGCCGCAAGCGGCGCTGCCGGCCGCCAACCCTTCTTCCTCCGGTCCGAAAAAATCATGACTTCACCCGCGATCATCGCGATTCATGGCGGAGCAGGCACGATCCTGCGCGATGCGATGGATACCGACACCGAACACCGGTACCGCGCCGAGCTCACCGCGATCCTGCAGGCCGCGCAACAGGTGCTCGCCGACGGCGGCAGCGCGCTCGACGCCGTCACCGTCGCCGTCCGGATGCTCGAGGACTGTCCGCTTTTCAACGCCGGGCGCGGCGCCGTCTATACGGCCGAAGGCAAGCACGAACTCGACGCGGCGGTAATGGACGGCGCGACGCTCGCGGCCGGCGCGGTCTGCAGCGCGACGCGCGTGCGCAATCCGGTGCTCGCCGCGCGGCGCGTGATGGAGGCGAGCGAGCACGTGCTGTTCGCCGGCGCGGGCGCCGATGCGTTCGCGATCGAGCAGGGTCTCGAACTCGCCGAGCCCGGCTACTTCGACACCGAAGCGCGCCATGCGCAGTGGGTCAAGGCACGCGCGGCGGCGGCCGGCATGATGCTCGATCACGACGCTGCGAGCTTCGCGTTCGGCGCGGGGCAACAGGCCGAGCCGCTCGATCCCGATCGCAAGCACGGCACGGTCGGCGCGGTCGCGTGCGACCTCAACGGGCATGTCGCGGCGGCGACGTCGACTGGCGGCATCACGAACAAGCAGCCCGGACGCGTCGGCGATTCGCCGATCATCGGCGCCGGCTGCTACGCGGACGACGCGACCTGCGCGGTATCCGCGACGGGCACCGGCGAGATGTTCATCCGGCTTGCGACCGCGCACGACGTGGCCGCGCAGATGGCGTATCGCGGCGCATCGCTTGCCGACGCCGCGCACGACGCCGTGATGAACAAGCTGCCGCGCCTGGCCGGGCGCGGCGGGATCATCGCGGTCGATGCGCAGGGCAACGTCGCGATGCCGTTCAATACGGAAGGGATGTATCGCGGCTATGCGCGCGTCGGCGAGACGCCCGTGGTCGGCATCTATCGCGACGATGCGGCCTGATTCCGGATCGCACCAGGAGACTTTCGCATGACTTCGAGCCGAACCCCGTCCGCGCTGGTGCTGCCGGATCAGCGCGTCGTCGCCGTCGACGACCTGTCGGTCATGTTCCGTCGCGGCGCCGCGACGTTCGATGCGGTGCGCAACGTATCGTTTCACGTCGACCGCGGCGAGACGCTCGCGATCGTTGGCGAATCGGGCTCCGGCAAGTCGGTCACGTCGCTCGCGCTGATGCGGCTCGTCGAGCACGGCGGCGGCGAGATCACGAGCGGCCGGATCGCGTTGCGGCGTCGCGGCGGCGCGCTCGTCGACCTCGCTCAGGCGAGCGCGGCGACGATGCGCGGGATCCGCGGCGCGGACATCGCGATGATCTTCCAGGAACCGATGACGTCGCTGAACCCGGTGTTTACGGTCGGCGACCAGATCAGCGAGGCGATCGCGCTGCACCAGTCGAAAAGCGCGACCGAAGCGCGCGCGGAAGCGTTGCGGTTGCTCGATCTCGTGCGCATCCCGGAGGCGCGCCGCGTGTTCGCGCGGTATCCGCACCAGTTGTCCGGCGGGATGCGGCAGCGCGTGATGATCGCGATGGCGCTGTCGTGCCGGCCCGCGCTTTTGATCGCCGATGAGCCGACGACCGCGCTCGACGTGACGATCCAGGCGCAGATCCTGCAGCTGATTCGCGGCTTGCAGGACGAAATGAACATGGGCGTGATCTTCATCACGCACGACATGGGCGTGGTCGCCGAAGTGGCCGACCGCGTGCTCGTGATGTATCGGGGCGAGAAGGTCGAGGAGGGCGAGTCCGAGCGCATTTTCGCGACGCCCGCGCATCGCTACACGCGTGCGCTGCTCGCGGCCGTGCCGCGGCTCGGCTCGATGCAGGGCACCGATATCCCCGAGAAATTCCCGCTGCTGAAGGTGGACGCGACGGGCGCGGCCGCGCCGGCGTCCGCCGCGCACGACGCCGCCGACGCGCAGCCGGCGGTCGATCCGGCCGCGCCGCCGATTCTGCGCGTGCGCGATCTCGTCACGCGGTTTCCGGTGAAGAGCGGCGTGTTCAGCCGCGTGTCGCAGTACGTGCATGCGGTCGAGCGCGTGAGCTTCGAGCTGCGCGCGGGCGAGACGCTCGCGCTCGTCGGCGAATCGGGCTGCGGCAAGTCGACCACCGGCCGCTCGCTGCTGCGCCTCGTCGAATCGCAGAGCGGTTCGATCGAATTCGACGGCCGCGACATCAGCGCGATGAAGGGCGCGGACCTGCAGGCGCTGCGCCGGAACATCCAGTTCATCTTCCAGGATCCGTTCGCGTCGCTGAACCCGCGCCTGACGGTCGGCTTCTCGATCATGGAGCCGCTGCTCGTGCACGGTGTCGCGAGCGGCCGCGAAGCGCAGGCGCGCGTCGACTGGCTGCTCGACAAGGTCGGCCTGCCGCCGGAGGCCGCGCGCCGCTATCCGCACGAATTCTCGGGCGGCCAGCGCCAGCGGATCGCCATCGCGCGCGCGCTCGCGCTGAACCCGAAGGTCGTGATCGCCGATGAATCGGTGTCCGCGCTCGACGTGTCGGTGCAGGCGCAGATCGTCAACCTGATGCTCGACCTTCAGCGTGAACTCGGCGTCGCGTATCTGTTCATTTCGCACGACATGGCGGTGGTCGAGCGCATCAGCCATCGCGTCGCGGTGATGTATCTCGGCCAGATCGTCGAGATCGGCCCGCGCCGCGCGGTGTTCGAGGCGCCGCAGCATCCCTATACGAGGAAGTTGATGAGCGCGGTGCCGGTGGCCGACCCCGCGCGCCGGCATGCGCCGCGCCAGCTTGCGGCGGACGAGATTCCGAGCCCGATCCGCGCGATCGGCGACGAGCCGACGGTCGCGCCGCTCGTCGCGGTCGGCCCCGACCATTTCGTCGCGACGCATCGCGTCGGCGGCGCGTACTGATTGCACGGCGAGGCGCATATGGACCGCAGCTGCGCACGCGCCAGGCAACGGCGTCATTTTCCCGAGCGGATGCAGTCACGCCGCGATTTCCACCACGCGTTACCGAATCATCCACAGGAGCCAGACAAAATGAACAAGCCGCATTCGTTCCCGGTGTTCCGTCCGCGCGCGCTCTTCGCTGCGGGGGCAGGCGCGCTCGCGCTGTCGGTCGCGGCACCCGCGTTCGCGCAACAGAACGTCGTGGTCGCCGTGTACTCGACGTTCACGACGATGGACCCGTACGACGCGAACGACACGGTGTCGCAAGCGGTCGTCAAGTCGTTCTACGAAGGGCTGTTCGGCTTCGACAAGGACATGAAGCTCGTCAACGTGCTCGCGACGGGCTACCAGGCGTCGCCCGATGCGAAGACCTATACGGTCAAGCTGCGCGACGGCGTGAAGTTCCAGGACGGCACCGACTTCAACGCCGCCGCGGTGAAGGCGAACTTCGACCGCGTGACCGATCCGGCGAACAAGCTGAAGCGTTACGGGCTGTTCCGCGTGATCGAGAAGACCGAGGTCGTCGATCCGATGACGGTGAAGTTCACGCTGCGCGAGCCGTTCTCCGCGTTCATCAACACGCTCGCGCACCCGTCGGCGGTGATGATTTCGCCGGCCGCGCTGAAGAAGTGGGGGCGCGACGTGTCGCTGCATCCGGTCGGCACGGGCCCGTTCGAGTTCGTCGAATGGAAGCAGACCGACGACATGAAGGTGAAGAAGTTTGCCGGTTACTGGAAGAAGGGTTATCCGAAGGTCGATTCGATCGACTGGAAGCCGGTGGTCGACAACAACACGCGCGCCGCGCTGCTCAAGACCGGCGAGGCGGATTTCGCGTTCACGATTCCGTTCGAGCAGGCCGCCGACCTGAAGAGCAACCCGAAGGTCGAGCTGATCGAGCGGCCGTCGATCATCCAGCGCTACATCTCGCTGAACACGCAGAAGAAGCCGTTCGACAATCCGAAGGTGCGTGAGGCGCTGAACTACGCGGTCAACAAGGAAGCGCTCGCGAAGGTCGTGTTCGCCGGCTATGCGACCCCGCAGACGGGCGTCGCACCGGTCGGCGTCGAATACGCGACCAAGCTCGGGCCGTGGCCGTACGATCCGGCGAAGGCGCGCGCGCTGCTGAAGGAGGCCGGCTATCCGAACGGCTTCGAATCGACGCTCTGGTCCGCGTACAACCATTCGACGGCGCAGAAGCTGATCCAGTTCGTGCAGCAGCAGCTCGCACAGGTCGGCGTGAAGGTGCAGGTACAGGCGCTGGAAGCCGGCGAGCGGGTCGCGAAGGTCGAGAGCGCGCAGGATCCGGCGACGGCGCCGGTGCGGATGTACTACAGCGGCTGGTCGGCCTCGACGGGCGAGGCGAACTGGGCGCTGTCGCCGCTGCTCGGGTCCACGTCGGCGCCGCCGAAGCTCTACAACACCGCGTACTACAAGAACGGTGCGGTCGACGACGATCTCGCGAAGGCGCTCGAGACCACCGACCGTGCGAAGAAGGCCGCCCTGTACGCCGACGCGCAGAAGCAGGTGTGGGCCGACGCGCCGTGGATTTTCCTGGTGCAGGAGAAGATCGTTTATGCGCGTAACAAGCGCCTGCACGGCATGTACGTGATGCCGGACGGTTCGTTCAACTTCGACGAAATCTCGGTGAAATGACGGCGGTTCGTCCGCTGCGCAGTGCCGGCGGCGCAAGCTGCCGGCGCGCTGATTCGATCGGTGCCCCATGCTGAATTTTCTCGTCAAACGCCTGTTCGGCCTGCTGCCCACGCTCGCGATCGTCGCGGTGCTGGTGTTCCTGTTCGTGCACCTGCTGCCGGGCGACCCGGCGCGGCTCGCGGCGGGCCCCGAAGCCGACGACGCGACGGTCGCGCTGGTGCGCACCGATCTCGGCCTCGACCGGCCGCTGCCCGCGCAGTTCGCGAACTTCTTCGTGAAGATCGCGCACGGCGATTTCGGCACATCGACGCGCAGCAAGCGGCCGGTGTCGACCGAGATCGGCGAGCGCTTCATGCCGACGCTGCTGCTGACGCTCGTCAGCATGGTGTGGGCGACGGCGTTCGGAATGGCGATCGGGATCGCGTCGGCGGTGTGGCGCAACCGCTGGCCCGACCGCCTCGGGATGACGATCGCGGTGTCGGGTATCTCGTTTCCGGCGTTCGCGCTCGGCATGCTGCTGATGGAAATCTTCTCGGTGAAGCTCGGCTGGCTGCCGGTCGTGCCGGACGGCACGTGGAAAAGCTACGTGCTGCCGTCGCTGACGCTCGGCGCGGCGGTGGCGGCCGTGATGGCGCGCTTCACGCGCGCGTCGTTCGTCGAGGTGCTCAACGAGGACTTCGTGCGCACCGCGCGCGCGAAGGGCGTGCACGAGCCGATGGTCGTGCTCAAGCACTGCCTGCGCAACGCGATGATCCCGGTCGTCACGATGATGGGGCTGCAGTTCGGCTTCCTGCTCGGCGGCTCGATCGTCGTCGAGGCCGTGTTCAACTGGCCGGGGCTCGGGCGCCTGCTGGTCGACGCGGTGACGATGCGCGACTACCCGGTGATCCAGGCAATCGTGCTGCTGTTCTCGCTGGAATTCATCCTGATCAACCTGACCGTCGACGTGCTGTACGCGGTCATCAACCCGACCATCCGGTTCAAGTGAGGCGCGCATGAACGCGACTGTCCAGCCCGCGGCGCCGGCCGCATCGAACGCGGTCCGCACGCCGTGGCACGAATTCTGGCGCAAATTCCGCAAGCAGACCGTCGCGCTCGTCGCGGGCGGTTTCGTGCTCGCGCTCGTCGTGCTGGCGTTCGTCGGCCCGCACATCGCGCCGTTCGATCCGGAAAACTATTTCGACTACGACGCGCTGAACGCGGGGCCGTCGGCCGTGCACTGGTTCGGCGTCGACTCGCTCGGCCGCGACATCTTCAGCCGGATCATCACCGGCACGCGCATCTCGCTCGCGGCCGGCTTCTTCTCGGTCGCGCTCGGCGCGCTCATCGGCACGTTCTTCGGCCTGCTCGCCGGCTACTACGAAGGCTGGTGGGACCGCATCACGATGCGCGTGGCCGACGTGCTGTTCGCGTTCCCGGGGATCCTGCTCGCGATCGGCGTGGTCGCGATCCTCGGCAACGGGATGATCAACGTGATCTGCGCGGTCGCGATCTTCAGCATTCCGGCTTTCGCGCGGCTCGTGCGCGGCAACACGCTGATGCTCAAGCACATGACCTACGTGGAAGCCGCGCGCAGCATCGGCGCGTCCGACTGGACGATCATCATGCGGCACATCCTGCCGGGCACCGTGTCGTCCGTCGTCGTCTACTTCACGATGCGGATCGGCACGTCGATCATCACGGCCGCCAGCCTGTCGTTCCTCGGGCTCGGCGCGCAGCCGCCGACGCCGGAGTGGGGCGCGATGCTCAACGAGGCGCGCGCGGACATGGTGAGCGCACCGCACGTCGCGATCTTCCCGAGCCTGGCGATCTTCCTGACCGTGCTCGCGTTCAACCTGCTCGGCGACGGGCTGCGCGACGCACTCGATCCGAAGCTGGAGCGCCGCTGATGCGCGCAGTGCCGATGTGGGCCGCGACACTGCCGGCCGGGCCGCGCGGCACGATCGCCGACGTGCCGGGCGTGACGGTCGGCCATGCGACGCTCGATGCCGGCGACGTGCAAACGGGCGTCACCGTCGTGAAGCCGCACCCGGGCGACCTGTACCGCAGCAAGGTGCCGGCCGGCGCGGCCGTGATCAACGGCTTCGGCAAGAGCGTCGGGCTCGTGCAGGTCGATGAGCTCGGCACGCTCGATACGCCGATCGCGCTGACCAACACGTTCGGCGTCGGCGCGATCGCGCAGGCGCAGATCCGCGCGGCGATCGCGAACAATCCGCAAATCGGCCGCGACTGGTCGACCGTCAATCCGCTCGTGTTCGAGTGCAACGACGGCTATCTGAACGATATCCAGGCGTTCGCGGTGACGGCCGCGCATTACGACGACGCGTGCCGCACGGCGGCGCGCGACTTCGCGCGCGGCGCGGTGGGCGCCGGGCGCGGGATGTCGTGTTTCGACCTGAAGGGCGGCATCGGCTCCGCGTCGCGCGTGGCGGTCGCGGCCGGCCGGCCGTATACGGTCGGCGCGCTCGTGCTCGCGAATTTCGGTCGGCTGCCGATGCTGACGCTCGGCGGCGTGCCGCTCGGGCGCATCGTCGCGCAGCGGCGCGCCGCCGCGGCCGCGCAGGCGGCGGCGCCCGAGCAAGGCTCGATCATCCTGCTGCTCGCGACCGATGCGCCGCTCGACGCACGGCAACTGTCGCGGCTCGCACGCCGCGCGGGTGCGGGCCTGGCCCGCACCGGTTCGGTCTACGGGCACGGCAGCGGCGACATCGCGCTCGCATTTTCCACCGCGTACACGATCGCGCACGACGCGTCGAGTGTCGCGCTGCCGGCTCTCGTGGCCGATGCGGCGCTCGATCCGCTGTTCATGGCCGCGGCCGAAAGCGTCGAGCATGCGATCGCCGACGCGCTGCTGCAGGCCGTGACCGTGGTCGGGCGCGACGGTCACGTGCGGGAATCGCTGCGCGACGCGGTGCCCGATCTCGAGCGCCTGTTCAACGACGACTACGAAGGACGTCATATTCCGTCATGAAAATCCTGATCTCGACCGACATCGAAGGCGTCGCCGGTGTGTTCGCCGTCGAGCAGACGCGGGCCGGTAATCCGGAGTACGAACGTGCGCGCCGCTGGATGACCGCCGAGGCGAACGCGGCGATCGAAGGCGCATTCGCGGGCGGCGCGCAGGCCGTCTGGGTCAACGACTCGCATGGCGGCTTTCGCAATCTGCTGCCCGACGGGCTCGATGCGCGTGCGCGCGTCGTGCTCGGCAAGCCGCGCACGCTCGGGATGATGGCGGGCCTCGAACAGCAACCCGATCTCGTGTTCATGATCGGCTTTCACGCGAAATCGCAGACGCACGGCGTGCTCGCGCACACGATCAACAATTTTGCATTCACGCAGGTGTGGCTGAACGGTGTCGAACTCGGCGAGGCCGGGCTGTACGGCGCGCTGGCGCACGAATACGGCGCGCACGTCGCGCTGGCGTCGGGCGACGACGTGTTCGCCGAGGAAACCCGGCCGCTGTTTCCGGACGCGCGTTTCGAGACGGTCAAGACGGCCCGCGGCGCATCGAGCGGCGACACGCTCACGCCGGCCGCGTCCTGCGCACGCATCGCGACCGCCGCACGCGAAACGGTCGCGCATGCGCTGTCGTCCGGCTGGCGCGCAACCGCGCATCGGCCCGCGCCGGCCGCTTGCACGCTGCGCGTGCAGACGGCCGCGCTCGCCGATCTGTTCGGCATGCTGCCGACGCTCGAGCGGGTCGATGCGGTGACGTTGCGCTTCGACGGGCCGTCGGTCGAGCACGTGGTGCGCACGCTGAACAGCCTGTCGGCCATGTCGTTCATGCTGCGGTGATGCGCGCCGACCGGATGCCGCCCACGCGCGGCGCGTCGCGCAGGCCCGGTGGGCGTTTCGAGCAGGAGCGCTTCCGTCGCGGCGACCAGGGCAACCGGGTGGGGGCTGTCCTCCACACGATGAAACGTAGTGGGCATCTCCGCTCCGATGAAGTCGCAATCCGGCCGATTGGGCCGTCGGGTCGTGTGGCCGTCCGGTCGCACAAGCGTGGAGCGGATCTCAGACCGATCGAAGGTGACCCGCCTTCGATACCAAATCATTCATGATGGAATTCCGGCCTTGAGCAATACGCTGCCAGATCCCTACGACCATATTCCCCGTAGCGTGGTCGTGACCGCCAACGACTATGCGGCGGGCACGACGTTTCCGGAGCACGCGCACGGGCGCGGGCAGTTTGCGTTCGCGTCGCGCGGCACGATCAGCGTGTCGACGCCGCACGGCCGCTGGCTGGTGCCGCCACAGCGCGCATGCTGGGTGCCGCCCGGCGTGCGGCACGAGATGACGATGACCGGGGCGGTCACGATGCTCAACACGTTCGTGTCCGATGACGCGGCCCGGGCCGCGGGGCTGCCGGACCAGTGCGGCGTGTACGGCGTGTCGCCGCTGTTGCGGCAACTGATCGACGATGCGATCGACCTGCCGGCGATGTACGACGTCGACGGCCGGGCGGGCAAGCTGATGGCGCTGCTGGTCGCGGAAATCGCGACGATGCCGCGGCTGTCGCTGCACGCGCCGCTGCCCGCCGACGCGCGCCTCGCGAGTATCTGCCGGCATCTGTTCGCGTCGCCGTCGATCGCGGCCGATCTCGACCAGGTGGCGACCCATGCGGGCGTGAGCCGGCGCACGTTTACGCGGTTGTTCCGCGCGCAGACCGGCGTGAGTTTTGCCGCGTGGCGTCAGCAGGTCTGCATGCTCGCGGCGATTACCCGCCTGAGCGACGGGCAGCCGGTGACGCGGGTCGCGTTCGAGCTCGGCTATGCGAGCGCGAGCGCCTTTACGTCGGCGTTTCGCCGCATCCTCGGCGATACGCCGAGCCGGTATCTGGAGGTTCGCCGCTAGTCGCGGCGGACGCGACGGCCGCGCACGAAAAAAACGCGCCTGCCAGGATTCGGTCAGGCGCGCTTAAAGGCACTCGGTCAGAAAAAATGCGCGTCCCGCCGGCGGGGCGGCGTTCGCGCATTGATTCATGAAAATTGTTGCCTATCCCGATTCAATTCCATCGGTGTATCGCGGATAGCAAAGCATACGCTGCATAACGCGCGAACGATATCGCGTGCCTCCAACGATTCATGTGCCGCCGCAGCATGCGTTTCAATCGCGCGTTCGACGCCGACGTCGGAAGCCGCCAACCGAGGACATCGGCCATGGCCAGCGCGCGTGCTGCGACACAACATCGAATGTTGGCGCCCGAAAACGAAAAACCGCCGCGCGACGCGATGCCTGTCGGTATCGCGCCACACGGCGGTTCGGTGCGAGCAGCCGGCCTGCGCCGGCTCGCGCGTCACACGTCGAAGAACACGGTTTCGTCCGGCCCCTGCATGCGGATGTCGAAGCGGTACACGACGGGGCGGCCCGGCTGCGCATCGCGCTTCGCGACGAGCGTCGCACGGCGCTCGGCCGGCACCAGGTTCAGCACCGGATCGGCCGCGTTCGCCGCGACTTCGTCGTCGAAATACACGCGGGTGAACGCGTGGGTCAGGATCCCGCGCATCATCACGGTCACGTTGATGTGCGGTGCTTCGTCGGCGGCGATGCGGCCCGGCTTCACCGTGGGGACCACGAAGCGGTACTGCGCATCGGTGCCCGTGCCGACGCGTGCGAAGCCCGTGAAGCCGGACTTCGCGATGTCGTCACGCGACGCGGGATAACGGCCCGCGCCATCCACCTGCGTGAATTCGAGCACCGCGTCGCCGACGACGTTGCCGTCGCCGTCGAACACCTGACCGACCAGCAGCACGTGCTCGCCTTCGGCGTCCGGCGTGGCGATCGTCGGCGTGAACAGGCTCTTGAGGTCGTAATCGTATTGCTGCGGGCACAGGCCGTAGGCGAAGTACGGGCCGACCGTCTGCGAAGGGGTTTGCTTCAGCGTCGTCATGGTTCAGCGCTCCATCGGGGTAGCGTCGCGGCCGCGCAGCACGATGTCGAATTCGTAGCCGAGCGCATAGCCTTCTTCGGTGATGTCCATCGAGAAGCGCGAGATCAGGCGATCGCGCGCGGCTTCCGGCGTGCCCTGGAAGATCGGGTCGTACGCGAGCAGCGGATCGCCGGGGAAGTACATTTGCGTGACGAGGCGCGAGCCGAAGTAGTCGCCGAACAGCGAGAAGTGGATGTGATTCGGGCGCCACGCGTTCGGATGGTTGCCCCACGGATAGGCGCCGGGCTTGATCGTCAGGAAGCGGTAGCGGCCTTCGTTGTCGGTCAGGCAGCGGCCCGCGCCGAGGAAGTTCGGATCGAGCGGCGCGTCGTGCTGGTCGACCTTGTGCACATAGCGGCCGGCAGCGTTCGCCTGCCATACCTCGACGAGCGTGTTGCGCACGGGCTTGCCGCCTTCGTCGAGCACGCGGCCGGTGACGACGATGCGCTCGCCGAGCGGCTCGCCGTTCCTTACCGAGTTCTTCGTCAAATCGTGGTCGAGCGCGCCGAGATCCTCGGCGCCGTAGACGGGCGCGTACTGGTCGCGCAGCTTTTCCTTCAACGGGATCATCGGGCGCGTCGGGCCGCGCTTCACCGACGAACGGTACTCGGGGTGGACATACGCGGGATGCGACGGCCAGTCGCGCGGCGTGAGGATCGTGGGGGAATCCATCGGGTGTCTCCTGATAGGTTTTTCGCGAAGGGGATGGCAAGACTTTAACCAATCCGGAAAGTTATGCAAAATGACCTTTTTTAGCGAATCGCATAACTGTTCGTTATGTTCGGCGATACCAATGAAAATCCGCCGGACAGGCGGCCTGTCCGGCGGAAAAAGCGATCGGGCTTCGCGTCGTCGGTGACGACTCCGTGCACGGCCCTCCAGCCAGCCCGTCGCTACATTTTTTGTGTTTCGTTGTTGTTGTTATCCGGTCTCCCCGAGCGTGCCCGTCGTTCGTTTTTCGTCCTTCGTCTTTCGTTCGTTACGGTCGGGCGGGATCGAAGACGATCCCGTCGAATTCGAGCGACAGCGTGCCGCTGCGCAGCAGCGCGGCCGGGGTCGCGGTGCGCTCGGCGCCGAGCACGTCGCCCACGTAGTTCGCGCAGAACCCGCGGTGCGCGAGCAGGCTGAAACGGCTGCCGAGCAGCGCGTCGATCCGCTGTTCGGCGAGCGCGTGCACGTTGCGTTGCGCGTCGGCGGTCGGTGCCGCGACGCGGCGCGCCAGCGCGACGCGTCCGCCGTCGGCGCGGGCGATGAAGCGCGACAGCGGCGTGAGCTTCGTCCGCGCAAACGCGGGCTCGGCGACCAACGGTTCGTCGCCCGACGTATCGACGACGATGCAGAAGCGATCGGCCCACGCGCCTGCGTTGCCCGCCGCGTCGCGCAACGCGCCGCCCGGGATGCGGATGAACACGAGATCCCCGACGTGCGCGCCGGCGGCCAGCGTGCGCACCGTGGCGAGCGGCAGCGTGCGGTCCGTGTCGCGGGCGTCGCGCGGCGCGGTGGGATGCGGTTCGAAGGCGGTGGTGTCGGTTCGGGTGCTCATCGCGGCTCCGTCGGGGAGTGACAGGACGGAGCGGATTATGCAGACAAGTATCCAAAAATGCTTGTATGGATGCTCGAGTAGCCTAATATCCGACCGTGAGCGCCATTTTTCGATACCAACATGACCGAGACCGCCCAACTCATCGAAACGCTGAAGCGCCAGCTGAAGGCGCAGGGAATGACCTATCGCGACGTCGCGCGCGCGCTCGACGTGTCCGAGACGAGCGTGAAGCGGCTGTTCGCGAGCGGCCGCTTCACGCTGGAGCGCGTCGCGGAGATCGCGCAACTGCTTGGCTATACGCTCGCCGAACTCGTGCAGGAGGCGTCGGCATCCGCGCCGCGGTTGCGCGTGCTGACCGAGCAGCAGGAGGCGCTGCTCGTGTCGGACGAGAAACTGCTGCTCGTCGCCGTTTGCGCGGTCAACTACTGGACCGTGCAGGACATCGTGTCGGCCTATTGCCTGACCCAGGCCGAGTGCGTGAAATACCTGCTGATGCTCGACCGGATGAACGTGATCGCGCTGCTGCCGGGCGACCGGATTCGCGTGCGCGTCGCCCGCGATTTCGACTGGCTGCCGGGCGGCCCGATCCGCCGTTATTTCCATGCGCACGTGCTCGACGACTTTCTCGGTAGCCGTTTCGACGGCCCGGGCGAGACGATGACGTTCTCGCAAGGGATGCTGACCGACGCGGCCGCCGCGGAACTCGAGCAGGAACTGCGGCGGCTCAGCAGCAAGGCGGCGGCGCTGCATGCGGAGTCGTCGTCCGCGCCGCTCGGGCAGAAGCGCGGCACGGGCCTGCTGATCGCCAAGCGGATCTGGGAGCCGACCGGATTCCACGCGCTGCGGCGCCATGCGTGACGCCGCGCCGAATGCTTGGGCCTTTCCGGAAAGTTATGCAAAATGGCACAACGTCATCACTTGCATAACCGCCCGTTATGAATAACCGTATCGCCGACGGCCGCGTCAAATTCCGGCACCTGCAGTGTTTTCTCGCGGTCGCGCAGCTGGGCGGCGTGCAGAAGGCGGCCGAAAGCCTGTCGATCACGCAGCCGGCCGTATCGAAGACGATCGCCGAACTGGAGTCGATCCTCGGCGTGAAGCTGTTCGAGCGCGGGCGGCACGGCGCGCAGCCGACCCGCGAGGCGCAGCTGTTCCTCCCGCATGCGAACGCGTGCGTGTTGGCGCTGCGGCAGGGTGTCGGGCTGCTCGCGCGCGAGGGCGGAGCGGCCGCGGCGACGCTCGAGATCGGCATGCTGCCGACCGTTGCGGCCTCGCTCGCACCGGCGCTGATGAAGGCGCTGGCCGCACGCTGGCCGCGCATCGTCGTGCGGATCGCGACGGCCGCGAACGCCGAGTTGCTGGAGCGGCTGAAGGCGGGCGCGATCGAATGCGCGATCGGGCGCCTGTCGGAGCCGGAGCGAATGATCGGGCTCGCGTTCGAGCAGTTGTACAACGAGCCGCTCGTCGCGGTCGTGCGCGCGGGCCATCCGTTGCTGGCCAGCGCCGCACCGGCCGCCGAACTCGCGCGCTATCCGGTCGTGTTGCCGCCGTTCGGCACGCTGATCCGCCAGTCGGCCGAGCAACTGCTCGGCGCCTGCGGCGCGCCGCCGCTGGATTCGTTCATCGAGGTGCTGTCGGTGTCGGTCGCACGCGCACTCACGCTCGAGAACGACGCGGTCTGGTTCGTGCCGCTCTATGCGGCCGAATACGACCTGTCGGCCGGTGCGCTCGCGCGCCTGCCGCTGCCGTCCGCGGGCACCGACGAGCCGGTCGGGCTCGTGCTGCGCACCGATGCGCAACCGACGCCCGTCGCGCGGACGCTGATCGACGCCGTGCGCGAAATCGCACGGGCGCGGTTCGGCGATGCGCGAGCGCATCGCGCGCCGCGCGGCGTACGCAAGCCGGCTCGCCGCGAACGTTGAGACGCCGCGCAGGGCCGGGCCACGTGGCGCTCGGCTGCCGTTCCTTCACCCTCATTCGTTAGCCGTTCGGTCAGTAGCGGATCTCGTCGTGCTTGGCATATCGTATCGTTTTTGATACGCTTGATGGCACGACGATGGCGAGACAGCAGATTCAGATCACGCTCGGCGTGCGGTTCTTCCGCACGGCGCGTGGCAACGAGCCGGTGCGCGAATGGCTCAAGGCGCTTGGGCAGATCGAGCGCCGGATGATCGGCGAAGAGATCAAGACCGTTCGACTAGGCTGGCCGCTCGGCATGCCGCTGGCCGGAAGATGTCGAAGGATCTGTGGGAAATCCGCGTGATGTTGCCGAGGCGAAGCGCGCGCGTGCTGTTCACGGTCGTCGGCGACACGATGGTGCTGCTGCACGCGTTCTTCAAGCAGTCGCAGGCTACGCCGTCCGACGACCTCGACGTGACCGTCGCGCGGCTGAAAGCGCTCACGCACGCCATCTGAATTTCCCGGTTGCGCCGGCACGTGCGATCGCCGCTGTGCCGCCCGGCAACGCCATGCATTGGAGTATCCATGACAACCACGAACAATCCGCATATCGGCAGCGATTTCGATACCTTCCTCGAGGAGGACGGCCATCTCGAAGCGGCCACCGCCACCGCGATCAAGCGCGTGATCGCGTGGCAGATCGGGCAGGAGATGAAGGCGCAGCACATCACGAAAACCGCGATGGCCGCACGGATGAAGACCAGCCGCGCCGCGCTGAACCGGCTGCTCGACGAAACCGACACGAGCCTCACGCTGGCGACGCTCGCGAGCGCGGCCACCGCGCTCGGCAAGCGGCTCAGCTTCGAGCTGGTGCCGGCCTGACGGGCATGACGAAACGGTGCGCGGCCGGTTCGCGGTGGGCCGGCGCATCGCGGCGAACGAGCGCAGGTTCGTCCGCTCGCGGGCATCGGCACACGATCATGTGCGCGGCCCAGCCATCCACAGATACAGCAACGCACCGCCCGCGAGCAGCAGCGGGCACAAGATATACCATCCCGTCGTCAGAAACAGCCCGGCGACGGCGACCAGCGAAATCCACGCGCAGCGGTACGCGATGCCGCCACGCGGCAGCAATTTCAGCGCCGCGGCCGCGCCGAGCCCGTACACCATCACGAAGCAACCGGACGTGACGAGCACGAGTGGTTTAGGCCCGACGTCCGAGATCGTCGTTGCCGCGAGCGCAACGGCCGCCAGCCCGGCGATCACGCCGAGACTGCGGCGCGGCACGCCGCCGACCTGGCTGCCTTGCGCGAGCCACGCGGGCAGCGCGCCGTCGCGCCCGAGCGCCGCGCCGAGTTTGGCCGCACCCGCGAAATAGGCGTTCATCGTGCCGAGCGTGAGCAGCACCGCGGCCGCGGCCGCCAGCACCTGCGCATGACCGCCGATGCCGCCCGCGATCAGTTCCGCGAGCGGCGCACCCGATGCGCCGGCCGACGGCCCGAGCACCGTCACGCTCGCGGCCGCGACCGACAGATACAGGAACCCGACGACCACGACCGCGATGGCGGCCGAGCGCGGCATGTCGTGCGCGGGCCGGCGGAATTCGGCGGCGAGGTGCGTGATGGCTTCCCAGCCCGCGAAGCTCCACACGAGCAGCGCCGCAGCCTGGCCGACCGCCAGCCAGCCGTGCGGCGCGAACGGATGCAGGTTCGCGGTGCGCGCATGCGGCGCGGACGCGAGCACGGCAGCCAGCAGCAGCGTGACGAGCAGCGCCGACAACACGAGCTGCATGCGGCCCGACACCGTCACGCCGAACGCATTCGCGGCCGACACCGTGGCGATCAATGCGGCGGCCGTGACGATGACCGTGGCATGCCCGCCGCCGGTGACGGCCGCGACATACGCGCCGCCGAACATCGCGGCGGCCGGCGCGCCGGCCGGCACCGCGAAATAGAAACACCAGCCGACGATCGCCGCGGCCTTCGGCCCGAATGCGCGTCGCGCGTAGGTCGATACGCCGCCCGCGTCCGGATAGCGCGCACCGAGCGCGGCGAAGGTGGCCGCGAGCGGCCCCGACAGCACGACGAGCGCGGCCCAGGCGAGCAGCGATGCCGGGCCCGCGACCTCGGCGGCGAGCGCGGGCAACGCAATGACGCCAGTGCCGAGCACCGCGCCGATATACAGCGCGGCACCCTGGAAAATCGTCAGCGAGCCCGCGTGATGAACGGCGGGCGAATCGGCATGCGAAGGCATGAAAGGCAGTCTCCGGGAGGCTTGTTCTGGGTGCGGTCGTTCGCGCGGTGAATCGTGGGATGCTACCCGAACGGGCGCGGCGATGCGGCGCGGCGTTCAGTAGTCCGCGACGTGCCGCATGTCAGCCGATGTCAGTAGCGGCGGGCGAGACGCAGGCGCGCGTCCCCGCGCGCGGCAGGCGGCAGCTCGGGCGCATAGTGGAACGCGCCCGACACGAGCGACGCGACGGGCACGCCGTCGCGGAACAGCACGCGATTGCCGGCCAGCGCGGGCACCTTGTCGCCGGGCAGCAGCGTGCCGGCAAGGTTCAGCGGGTCGGCGCCCGTCACGCACACATACTGGCCGTCGCCCGGTTGGCGACGCAGTTCGCGCAGGATCGGAATCGCCTCCGGCAGCGCGAACTGCTCGCCCGCGAGCCCGGCAACGAAGCGTCCGCCGCGAATCTCGCCGCGCGCTTCGAGCCGCTGCAGCACGCGCACGAGTTCGCGCCAGCTCGGCAGCCAGTCGGCTTCGCGTTCGAGCAGCCGCCAGAACACGACACCGTAGCGGCGCAGCAGCGTCCAGACGATGTGTTCGAGCGCGTCGGGATCGGTCGCGGGCGCACCGCGCTTCGGTGCCGGGGTTGGCGCGTCGTTCGGTGGTGAAACGCGTTGCACGAGCGCCCAGCGGCCCGCATCGTCCATCCCGCCGATCAGTGCGCCGCCGCGCCGCGTGCGCGGCGCATACGTCGCGCTGCGCTTGACCGCCGGCTTCAGCAATGCACGCAGTCCGGCGAAGCTGTCCGCATTCACGAGGCCGGCCGACACGAGTTCGCCGAGTGCCTGTTCGAGTTCGACGGGCAGCATGTGCAGTTCGTCGAGCAGTGCATCGAAGAACATCGCGCCATGTGCGGCGAGCGCGTCTCGCACCTGCGTCGCGCGCGCGGACAGCGCCGGTTGCGCGTCCGGGTCGCGCAGCGCCTGCCATGCGCCGAGGTGGCGGCGGGGCAGCAGCACGACCGGCGTTGTCTTCACGGGCGTGCCGGCCGCGCGGGCCGGTGCGCCGATTCGGGTCCACACGAGCTTGCCCGCGCGGCACAGCTCGTCGAGGCCGCCGGCCGTATAGTCGGTCAGCCGTGCGGGCAGGAGTGCGTCTTCCCATGCGCTCGCCGCGGCTTCGTAGCCTTCGAGCTGCTCGACGACGGCCGCGAGCGCGTCGCGGCCCGTTCCGCGCGTATCGGGCGTCAGGCGCTGCCAGTGGAACAGGAAGCGCATGAAATCGGCGCGCTCGACGGGCTCGATCTCGCGGCGCAGCCGTTTCACCGTATAGCGATGAATGCGCGCGAGCAGGTGGCGTTCGCACCATTCGTCGGTCGTTGCCCCGGGCGTGAAGCGGCCGCGCATCACGTAGCCTTCGCGCTCCAGTGCGGCGAGCGCCGTCGCGATCGTCGCGGGCGGCAGGCCGAGCGGCTGTGCGATGGCGTCGAGCGTCAGCGGCCCGAATCCGGTGAGCCGCGCGCGAATCACGTCGACGAGCGCGGCGTCGGCGTCCCATGGCTGCGCGCACGTGGCGGGCACCTTCAGCGCGGGTGCAACACGTGCGGCGGGATGCAGCGCGCGGATGCAGACCAGCCGTTCGACCGGCACCCACAGCGCGACGCCATCCGGTGTGACGAGTTTCGTCGCGCGACGGCGTTCGGCCAATTCCGCGAGCCGCTCGGGCCAGCCGTCGTGCGCCTGCGCTTCGCTGTCGGCGACGCATGCGAGCGTGAGCAGCGCGTCGTGCATTTCGTCGGCATCGCGCACGAGCGGCCACGCTTCGTCGCGCACCGCATCGATCGCGTCGGCGTCGAGCGCGCCGAGATCGTCGGCCGACTCGGGGTCGCTCCAGCGGCGCGACTGCACGGCCTGCGTGCGGCGCTCTTCGAGCGGCGCATCGTCGAGGAATGCATAGGGCTTCGCGTTCAGGATCTCGGCCGCGAGCGGCGACGGCGCGGGCAGGTCGCGCGCGATCAGTTCGATCGCGCCGCTCTCGATCCGGCGCAGCAGCGCGAGCCAGCCGTCGGTATCCATCGCGTCGTGCAGGCAATCGTCGAGCGTCTGGTCGACGAGCGGGTGGTGCGGGATCTCGCGTTCGCCGACGATATTCTCGAGGCACGCGACCTGTTCGGGAAACACGGTCGCGAGCAGGTCGTCGCTCTTCATCCGCTGCAGTTGCGGCGCAGTGCGCCGGCCGCCGGTGAAGCGCGGCAGCGCGAGCGAGGTCGTCGCGTTCCAGCGCCAGCGCACGCCGAACATCGGCGCGTCGAGCAGCGCCTGGACCAGCACGTGTTCGGCGCTGGCCGAGCGCAGGTAGCGCCACACTTCGTCGAGCGCGAAGCTGTGCGCGAGCGACAGCGAAAGCACGATCGCGTCGTCGGTCGCGGCAGCCTGCAGCTCGAAGTCGAACGTGCGGCAAAAGCGCTTGCGCAGCGCGAGTCCCCAGGCGCGGTTGATGCGGCTGCCGAACGGCGAATGGATCACCAGCTGCGTGCCGCCCGACTCGTCGAAGAAGCGCTCCATCACGAGCGTGTCCTGTGTCGGCAGCGCGCCGAGCGCCGCGCGCGTGCGTGCGAGGTAGTCGACGATCTGGCGGGCCGCGTCGGGAGACAGATGCAGATCGTCGGCGAGCCAGCGCAGCGCCGGCGCGAGGCGGCTTTCGGCCGGGACGATCGCGGTGCCGTCGGCATCGCTTCGCGAATCGGTTACGACTGGGGCTTCGGCGGCTCGTTTGGCTTTGCCGCGCGTGGCCGTCTTGCCGGCTGCATCGCCGTTCGCGCCGCTCGCACCGCGCTTTCGCCCACCGGCATCCGTGTTTCGATCGCCTTCGGCGAACAGCCCGTCGAGTCGCGCGCGCAGCCGGCCGACCGCGGCCGACAGTTCGTCGCTGCGCCCGGGCGCCTCGCCGAGCCAGAACGGAATGCTCGGCGACTGGCCTTGTGCATCCTCGACGCGCACGCGGCCCGTTTCCACGCGAATGATCCGGTACGACTGGTTGCCGAGCTGGAACACGTCGCCGGCCAGGCTCTCGACCGCGAAATCCTCGTTGACGGTGCCGACCTGGATGCCCTGCGGTTCGAGCAATACCGCGTAGTCGGCCATGTCGGGAATCGTGCCGCCCGACGTCGTCGCGGTCATCATCGCGTTGCGGCGTCCGCGCACCGTGCCGCCGACCACGTCGCGATGCAGATACGCGCCGCGCACGCCGCGGCGGCTCGTGAAGCCTTCGGCGAGCATCTTCATGACCTCGTCGAAGCGCTCGCGTGACAGGCGCGCGTACGGCGCCGCGCGCGTAAAGCTCGCGTACAGCGCATCCTCCTGCCATTCCGCGCAGGCGACTTCGGCGACGATCTGCTGCGCGAGCACGTCGAGCGGCGCCTCGGGAATCCGCAATGCGTCGAGCTCGCCGCGTTGCACGCAGTCGAGCAGCGCCGCGCATTCGACCAGTTCGTCGCGCGACAACGGGAACAGGCGGCCCTTCGGCACGCCGCCGACATGGTGCCCGGAGCGGCCGACGCGCTGCAGGAACGGTGCGATCCCGCGCGGCGAACCGATCTGGCACACGAGATCGACGTCGCCGATGTCGATGCCGAGTTCGAGCGACGCGGTCGCGACGAGCAGCTTCAGCTCGCCGCGCTTGAGCCGCTGTTCCGCGTCGAAGCGATGTTCCTTCGCGAGACTGCCGTGGTGCGCGGCGATCGCTTCCTTGCCGAGGCGCTCGGCGAGATGGCGCGCCATGCGCTCCGCGGTGCGCCGCGTGTTCACGAACACGAGCGTCGTGCGATGCGCGGCCGCGAGCGCGGCGATGCGGTCGTACACCTGTTCCCACACGTCGGTCGCCATCACCGGTTCGAGCGGCACGTTCGGCAGTTCGAGCGCGAGGTCGCGTTCACGCGTATGACCGGTGTCGACGATCGTGCAGTCGCGCGGCGCATCGGCCGGGCCGCCGACCAGGAAGCGCGCGACCGCGTCGATCGGTTTCTGCGTGGCCGATAATCCGATGCGCGGCAACGCGCGGCCCGTCAACGCATCGAGGCGTTCGAGCGACAGCGCGAGATGGCTGCCGCGCTTGGACGACGCGAGCGCGTGGATCTCGTCGACGATCACCGAACGCACGCTCGACAGCATCTGCCGTCCCGACGTCGACGACAGCAGCACGTACAGCGACTCGGGCGTCGTCACGAGGATGTGCGGCGCGCGTTTGCGCAGCGCCGCGCGTTCGGCCTGCGGGGTGTCGCCGGTGCGCACGGCGGTGCGGATCGCGGGCACCGGCAGACCGAGCTGCGCGAGCGATTCGGCGATACCGGCGAGCGGCGCGTCGAGGTTCACGTGGATGTCGTTCGACAGCGCCTTCAGCGGCGACACGTAGACGACGAGCGTCGCGTCGGGCAGTGCGCCGTCGTGCGCGAGCGCATCGCGCACGAGATCGTCGAGCGCGCACAGGAACGCGGTGAGCGTCTTGCCGGAGCCGGTCGGCGCGGCCACGAGCGTCGAGCGGCCGGCCTTGATGTGCGGCCACGCGAGCGCCTGCACGCCGGTCGGGGCGGCGAACGTGCGGCGGAACCATGCGGCGACGGCCGGGTGGAACACGTCGAGCGCGTGGGCGGGGCGGGTGGCGGTGACGTCCATCGGAGCGGTGAAATAGGGTGCGAGCGCACGGGCGGCCGCGCGCGAATCGTCAGTGTGCCAGACGTCGCCTATGCGCGCCGGGCAACGCGGGCAGGGAGAATGCGCGCGCCTCGAAGAGGCAGATGAGGCGCGGTGCCGGCGTTTCAATAGGCGTGCGTGCGCAACGCCACCCGTTCGGTCACGGGTGCCGGATCAGCGAGCGGGAGCGCTTGCGTTCGGCGTGCGCGGGGTGGGTGCGCGGCCCAGTCCGTGATTACACGCGATGCAGCCAGCCGAGCCAGTGTTCGAGGAACGGTGCGCGCGTCCACAGCGACTGCGCGAGCCACAGCGTGCCGCCCCATGCGGCGGCCACGATGATCAGGTCGCAGTGCCCGCTGTTCCACAGATTCAGCGAGTGGCGCCGCCAGATCCACGGCACGCCGAGCGGATTCGGCCAGTCCGCGAGCAGGTGCATCACGCCGCCGCATGCGAAGCCGAACAGCGGCGCGGCCCACAGCGGATGCGGATGATGCGTGAGCCCGTGCCAGCCGAGCGCGAGCAGCGCGATCCAGCCGATGCCCCAGTGGGTGACGGTGCGGTGCGTGATCCACAGGCGGCGTTTGCGGGTCCACCATGCGACTTCGAGCCAGTCGGGCGCGGTGCCGCCCGCGACGCCGGCCGCGAACGCGGCGAGCAGGCCAGTGTGCCAGGGGCCGGTCGCGCCGGTTTGCGCGACGAGGACGGCGGCGGCGACGCCGGCCGCGAAGCCGGACGCGTGATGCGCATTGTGTGATGCCATAGGGAACGAGACGAAGAAACGTGAAGCGGCGTGCGAGCGAAAGCGATGACGCAGCGCGAAAGCGGGGCGCTATCTTCTCAGATCGGCCCGCACAGCGGGTGGTTCGGGCGCCGTTTTTTTGCATGTACGGCGTGACGGCGAGGTGGTTTGCAACTTTCGGTTTTGTGCATTGCACGAGGACCGGCGGCGCAGGCAATTTCGACCGATGCGCGTGCCCGTTTCTACCGGGTGAGCGACCGGCCGCCCACAATTTGCACGCGTTGGTCGCGCGTCGCGTGTTCGACCCTTTTTGTCCCCCTATACTACGAAGCCGCAGGTGTCCGCCGGCGAGCCAGCGGATACGCGCGGATCGGGCGCCTTTCCCGCCTGAAAGAAGATCCACATGGGGGACATGCAATGACTACGCTGAATCGCTTCAAAACATCCGCCGTCGTGCTCGCGACGGTGGCCGGCGTCGGTTTCCTGCCGAACGCGCCTGCCTATGCGAAGGGTCCGCAGCCGGCGGTCCTGACGAGTTCGGCGGTCGCGGTGGCCGACAAGTACAGCGCGGATGCCGCGGAGCGGATCTTCAAGGAAGGCGGCAACGCGATCGACGCGGCTGTCGCGATCGCGTTCACGCTTGCCGTCACGTATCCGGAGGCCGGCAACATCGGCGGCGGCGGCTTCATGACGATCTACAAGGACGGCAAGCCGTACTTCATCGACTACCGCGAGCGCGCGCCGCTCGCCGCGACGAAGGACATGTACCTCGACAAGGAGGGCAACGTCGTCAAGGGCATGAGCCTGTACGGCCCGCGCGCGGCCGGCGTGCCGGGCACGGTCGCGGGCATGTGGGAAGCGCAGAAGCGCTTCGGCAAGCTGAAGTGGAAGCAGGTGCTCGCGCCGGCGATCCACTATGCGCGCGACGGCTTCTTGGTCGACGAGCAACTGGCGCAGCGCGGCGTCGACGCGTCGAAGGAGTTCGGCGGCAAGACCAACTTCGACAAGTACTTCTCCGGGTTGAAGGCGGGCACGAACTTCAAACAGCCCGATCTCGCCGACGTGCTCACGCGGATCGCGAACGGCGGCGCGGAAGGTTTCTACAAGGGCAAGACGGCCGAGCTGATCGCGGCTTCGATGAAGACCGGCGACGGCAACGGGCTGATCACGACCGAGGATCTCGCGCAATACCGCGCGGTGTGGCGCCAGCCGGTGCAGGCGAAGTGGAACGGCTATGACGTGATCACCGCGCCGCCTCCGAGTTCGGGCGGCATCGGCCTCGTGCAGTTGCTGAAGATGAAGGCCGATCTCAAGAAGGACTTCGACGGCGTAACGCTCAACTCGCCGCAGTACATCCACCTGGTCGCGGAAATCGAGAAACGCGTGTTCGCCGACCGCGCGCAATACCTCGGCGATCCCGATTTCTACAAGGTGCCGATCGCGCAGCTCACCGCCGACTCGTACATCGCGAAGCGTGCGGCCGAGGTCAATCCGAAGGAGCCGTCGGACACGAAGAGCGTGCAGCCGGGGCTCGGCACGTCGATGCCGGAGAAGGCCGAAACGACGCACTTCTCGGTCGTCGACAAGTGGGGCAACGCGGTATCGAACACTTACACGATCAACGGCTATTTCGGTTCGGGCGTGATCGCCGACGGCACCGGCATCGTGCTGAACGACGAGATGGACGACTTCTCCGCGAAGCCGGGCGTCGCGAACATGTTCGGCGTGGTCGGCAGCGATGCGAACGCGATCGAGCCGAAGAAGCGTCCGCTGTCGTCGATGTCGCCGACGATCATGACGAAGGACGGCAAGGTATCGCTCGTGATCGGCACGCCGGGCGGCTCGCGGATCTTCACGTCGATCTTCCAGGTGATCAACAACATCTACGACTTCAAGATGCCGTTGAAGGAGGCGGTCGGGGCGATGCGTTTCCACCACCAGCTGCTGCCGCCGAACACGATCTTCTGGGAGCCGTACCATCCGATCGAAGGCGAGCTCGCGAAGCAGATCGAGGCGCGCGGCTACACGCTGAAGGGGCAGGACTTCAGCGGCGACATCCAGGTGATCAAGATCGACGGCAAGACGCCGGAGGCGATGGCCGATCCGCGCGGGCGCGGCGTCACGCGGATCATTCACTGACGGCGCAGGCCGTGGGCGCGACCGTCGTGACGGTCGTGCCCGCGGCAATCGATGCCGGGCCGGTGCCCGGCATTTTTCATGGTGCGGCGGTTTCGCGGGCGCACGACGCTCGTTCGAGGATACGGATCGCGTGGGGGGCGGCGCGTGTCGTCTGACGCGCGACGCCAGCCGGTCGCCCCTGCCGGTCGCCCCTGCGGGTCGCTCCCTGCGGGTCGCCCCCAGCGGGTCGCCCCCAGCGGGTCGCCCCCAGCGGGTCGCCCCCTTTTTCATCAATTTGACGCGCGACGCTGAGATAATGGTGGAGTATGGCTGCGTCAATTGAAGGAAGGAGGCCCCATGGACGATAACGATACCCGCACCGAGACCGACGACCTCACCGATATGGCATCGGGCGAGTCGCGCCGGCACCATTTCGAGGAAGACCTCGTCGATGCGTACGACGAAGAACTCGAAATGGAGCTTGACGACCGCCGTTTCGATAACGGCGAGGATCTGCTGTTCTCGCCGGAGCGCCGCGAAGCGCGCAAGCAGTATTTCCGCGAGCTGTTCCGGCTGCAGGGCGAGCTCGTGAAGCTGCAGGACTGGGTCGTGAGCACGGGGCACCGCCTCGTCGTGATTTTCGAGGGGCGCGACGCGGCAGGCAAGGGCGGCGCGATCAAGCGCATCACGCAGCGCCTGAACCCGCGCGTGTGCCGCGTGGCGGCGCTGCCCGCGCCGAACAACCGCGAGCGCACGCAATGGTATTTCCAGCGCTATGTCGCGCATCTGCCGGCCGGCGGCGAAATCGTGCTGTTCGATCGCAGCTGGTACAACCGCGCGGGCGTCGAGCGCGTGATGAATTTCTGTACCGATGATGAGTACGAGGAGTTTTTCCGTTCCGTACCCGAATTCGAGAAGATGCTGGTGCGTAGCGGGATCCAGATCGTCAAGTACTGGTTCTCGATCACCGATCACGAGCAGGAAGTGCGCTTCCAGAGCCGGATCGCGGATCCGCTGAAGCAGTGGAAGCTGAGCCCGATGGATCTGGAAAGCCGCCGCCGCTGGGAAGCCTATACGGCCGCCAAGGAAGAAATGCTGCAGCGCACGCATATCCCCGACGCGCCGTGGTGGGTCGTGCAGGCGGTCGACAAGAAGCGCGCGCGCCTGAACTGCATCAGCCATCTGCTGACCCAGGTGCCGTATCACGAGGTGCCGCGCCCGACGATCGATCTGCCGCAGCGCGAGCATCACGAGGACTACATTCGGCGTCCGGTGCCGGACAGCATGATCGTCCCGGACGTTTATTGAGCGGTTCAGCTCGGCTGGATCGAGCGCCGGGTCGCGCCGTGCAACCCGGCGCGCGTTATTCCCGGATCAGGAACGCGGCACGGTCGCGGCCGGCGATCCAGGCGGGCGCGCGACCGCGTCCGCTCCACGTGGCGCCCGTCGCCGGATCACGATATTTCGCGCCGATCGTGAACAGCTTCGCGCGATCGCTGTAGCCCTGCCCGAAGATTTCCCGCGCGGTCAGCGCGTAGTCCTTCACGAGCTGGCGCGCCTGCGTCAGTGCCGCATCGCGTTCGCGGCGACGTGCCATCTGGATGCGTCGATCGAGTTCCGCGAGCTGGGCTTGCAGTTCTTGCAGTTGCATGCGTCCGATATCCCCTGGCTGAATTCTGATTGTCGGCGACGCGCGATGTGCGGCGTGCCCCATGCCCGGCCAGCCGTTTGCGAAACGCCGTACCGGGAATGCAGGGAGATTAAATTTCGGTGCGCGGTTTTTCTATGGGACTTATCTGAATTTTCGCCGGGATCGTGGTGATTCCGGGAACCGAGGCCGCGCGGCCGGCAACGCGTCACAGGTCAGGGAAGCCCGAGCGCCCCTGCGTCAGGTCGAACAGCTCGATTTTCGCCGCCGCTTCGGCCTTTTCCGGCAGCTTGATCACGAGCTTCACCGTCATCCCGTACGCACTGTCCGCCAGTTCATAACCCGCCTGCTCGATCCAGCGGCGCACGCGCGCTTCGTCCGGATAGCCGATTTCGATCGCGAACCGCGTGTGGCGAATGCGTTCGACGCGCTCGGCGTCGAGCAGCGCGGAGGCGATCGCATCCGTATAGGCGCGCACCAGGCCGCCCGCGCCGAGCTTTACACCGCCGTAATAACGAACGACCGCGCCGAGCACGCCGTCGAGATCGTGATGACGCAGCACTTCGAGGATCGGCCGGCCGGCGGTGCCCGAGGGCTCGCCGTCGTCCGACATGCCGGACTGGCCGCCCGCGAGCAGCGCCCAGCAGACGTGGGTGGCCGCCGGGTGCGCATCACGCAGGCGCTGCAGCGCCTGCATCGCGGCGTCGCGGTCGTCGACGGGGATCGCGTGTGCGATGAAGCGGCTCTTGCGGATTTCGAGCTCGCGGGTGTATTCGGTGGCGAGCGAATAACTCATTGAACGGGAGGGAAAAGGAGATTCGGAATCGAGCACATTATGAGCCATTCGGGTGCAGGATCGGTACAAAGTACGTCGGACGGCGGATTGTCGGGATAACCGACGATGGACGAATTTCCGGGAAATTGATAAATGGTTAAATATCGAAGAAGTCTCACGCCGTAACGTTGATCTTTTGTAACGGTCCTGTTACAGTTCCGCCGCACCGAGATGCCGGTCACTCGGCATGGGAAGCGGAGCGCAACAGCCGAATACGCGGCGGCGCTATATAAAAACACTCAAGAGAAGTCACCTCAACGAGAACAACAATGGCCGATTTGCATTGGACCATGCCAATCGCCAGATGGACGTCGATTTCGACCGCGGGGGTGCCGGGCGTCGAAGCCCTCGATCCGATGGTGCGTCGCCGCTTGAGCCGGCTGTCGCGTCTCGCGCTTCAGGCTGCCTATGACTGCGCCGGAGCGGAAAATACGTTACGGATGGTATTCGCGTCGCGTCATGGCGAACTGACGCGTACCACCGGCATTCTCTCCGACATCGGCGCCGCGGAACCCGTCTCACCGACGGCCTTCAGTCTCTCCGTTCTCAATGCGGTCACGGGCATATTCGGGATCGCACGGCGCGACCGATCGCCCGCGACCGCGATCGCGGCCGGCCATGAAACCCTCGGCTACGCGCTGCTCGAAGCATTTTCCCAATACGACACGTCGCCGGCATCGCCGGTGTTGCTCGTCTATGCGCACGAACCGGCTGACCCTGTATACGGCGATGTCGATGACGACCCGGAGAGCGTCGGGCTTGCCGTGCTGCTTGGCACCGATGATCCGGTCGGCTATCTGACCTGCGAAATGGAAGTTGACGGCGCGAGCGACACACACGTTGCCGACGATACGGCCAGTACGCAAAGCGCGGCAGTGCTGCGCTGCCTGTCGGCGCGCACGACGGTGTCGTGGCGTGGCCAACACGCATTCTGGCGATGGAGCTGGCATGATCGCGCGGCTTGACTACGGCTGGCGCCTGTTCGCGACCGGCATGAGCCTGGCCTTTTTTGCGTGTTGCGGATCGGTGTTCTCGGTGCTGGCGATCGTCGTCGGCGCGCTATGGCCGCATCGGCGCTCGCGCCAGCGTTGCGTGACGCTCGTCATCCATTATTTCTTCCGCGTACTGGTCGCGCTGCTGCAGCGCATTGGCGTGATGAAGCTCGAACTGAGCGGCGTCGAGCGCCTTGCCAAGGATGGTCCCGCAATCGTTGTCGCCAATCATCCGACCTGGCTCGACGTCATGGTGCTGCTGTCGCTGACGCCGAAGGCCTGCTGCGTCGTCAAGCGCGGCCACTGGGGCAACCCGTGTTTCTGGGGCATCGTCCGTGCAGCCGAGTACGTGAGCAATGCCGATGCCGTCAGTCTCGTCGAGGCTGGCGCACGGCAACTGGCGGCCGGCTACACGATGATCGTCTTCCCGGAAGGGACGCGCAGCCCGGGTGGCAATCGTCTGCATGCGTTCTCACGCGGCTTCGCGCATATGGCGCTGCAGTCACGCAGCCGAATCCAGCCGGTGCTGATCGATTGCGATCCGCCGGTATTCACCAAGACCCTGCAGTGGTATCACGTGCCGTCTCGTGCGTTTCGCATGCGCATAGACGTGCTTGAGCCCATGGATCTGAACCGGCTGGCGTCGGATGTGACGTCGCCGTCGATTGCCGCTCGCAGTATTGCCCGCGAGGTGGAAGTGCATATTACTCAAAGCCTGTTTCAGTATGGATACTTTAAAACTGCAAATTAAGCAGCTTCTGATCGAGATGCTCGATCTCAGCGACATGACGGTGGACGATATCGATGACGATGCGCCGCTGTTCTCGACCGACGGAATCGGCCTCGATTCCGTCGATGCGCTCGAAGTCGGCATCATGCTGCGTAAGAAGTTTCAATTGACGATCGCCGCGAACGACGAGCGCACGAAAGCGCATTTTCGGTCGATCAACACACTGGCGGCGTTCATTGCCGAACAGCAGTCGCATCAGGCATCGCAAGAAGCCGTGCTGGAAAAGGGGAGTCACTCGTGACCGATGCAGAAATCCTGGAGCGCATCCGCGCCATTTTTCACGAGAATTTCGCGATCGAGCCGGAGCGCGTGACACCCGACACGCACCTGTTCGAAGAGCTCGACCTGGACAGCATCGACGCGGTCGATCTGGCCATCAAGCTTCAGGAGATGACGGGCAAGCGCATCAAGCCCGAAGAATTCAAGTCGGTGCGCACCGTCGGCGATGTCATCGCCGCGGTTCACGCGTTGCTTATGCGCGCATGACGATGGCGATGACGGGCACGCGGACGACTACCGGCACCGGCTTGCCACGTTGGGCAGGTGTGGCGGCCAGGGCGGTGCTGTTTGTCGCCTATCCGCTCGTCATCCTGTTTGCCTGGCAAAGCATGTCGCCGCGCTACGTCGGTTGCCTGCTCGTCGCATTGCTGTGGCTGCAACGCACGGTCGGCAAGGGCACCCTCGCGAAGGCGCTGCGACGGCTCACGACGCTCGACTGGTGCGTGGCGGGTGCATTGACCGCATTGTCCGTCGCGATTGCCGTGACGGACAGCGAACGTCTTCTTCATCTCTATCCTGCATGTGTGAGTGCCGGCTTGCTGGTCGCGTTCGGCGCGACGCTGCGGCGCGGTCCGACCATGATCGAAAAATTCGCACGATCGACCTATCCCGAGCCGAGTCCGGAAATCGTCCGCTACACGCGGCGCGTCACACAGGTGTGGTGCGCATTCTTCATCGTGAACGGCGGCTTTTCGGTCTACACGGCGTTGTACTGGAGCCGTGCATCATGGGCCCTTTACAACGGCTTCGTCGCGTACCTGCTGATCGGTGCGTTGCTTGCGGGCGAGTGGCTGTGGCGCAGCGTTGTCATTGCCGCTAGACGAAAGCGCACGGGTGTCGCATGATCGCGCTGCACGAGATGCTGTGTGCCGCGGCGGATAGCGACACGACGGTCTGCCGCGACGGCGCCGAGGTGCTGACGCTGGGCGATTGGCGTGCGCGCGTGGACGTCATCGCCCGGACGCTCGACGCGAGCGGCGCGCGACGGGTCGCGATCTGCACGGACGATCCGTACGACTTCGCGTGCGCATTCTTCGCGGTAGCGGCGGTGCAGGGCGAAGTCGTGATTCCGGCCAGCAACGCGCCCGGCTATCTCGGCGATCTGGCCCATGCATACGACCTGGTGCTGGATGCGCCGGCATTGGCCGCGTGCGTGCACGATACGGAGTGCGAACCTGCCATCGTCGTCCGCCGGATCGACGCGACGGCCGCGGTGACGCTTTATACGTCCGGCAGCAGCGGCGTCGCGAAGCCGGTGCGGAAGTCGCTCGCGCAGCTCGATGCCGAAGTGCGCACGCTGCAGCGCGAATGGGCCGACCGGATCGGTGCGGCAGTGACGCTGTCGAGCGTGCCGCATCACCACATCTACGGACTGCTGTTCAGGATCCTGTGGCCGCTGGCGGCGGGCCGCGCGTTCGACCGGACACCGGTGCTCGAGCCGTTGCAACTGCAGCAGCGGCTTGCCGAATACGGCGGCGGTGTCGTGGTCTCGACGCCGTCGCAACTGATGCGCTGGCCGGCGTTGTCCGGTTTTCCGATGCAGGCACCCGCGCCGTGCGCGTTCTTCTCGTCGGGCGGCCCGCTGCCGGCCGATGCGGCAGCGGCCTATTCGAACGCCTTCGGCGCGGCGCCGCTCGAGATCTTCGGCAGCACCGAAACCGGCGGCATCGCATGGCGGCGTCAGGACGTCTCGCACGCATGGCAGCCGTTGCAGGGCGTTGACGTGCGCTGCGACGACGACGGCGTACTGTGCGTACGCTCCGCACATCTCGGTCACGATCGCTGGCACCACACCGACGACACCGCGCGATTCGACCCGCAGGGCCGCTTCGCGCTCGCGGGACGGCGCGATCGCGTGATCAAGCTCGACGGCAAGCGCGTTTCGTTGCCGGAGCTCGAGACGCGGATACTCGCGCATGAGTACGTCGAGCAGGCGGCCGCGGTGGTCGTCGACGGCACGACGCGGCCACACGTTGGCGTCGTCGCGGTGTTGAGCGCGGCGGGGCGCGACGCGCTGGCGGAGCACGGGCGGATTGCCGTTGCCACGACGTTGCGGCATGCGCTCGGTGCCTATTTCGATGCGGCCGCATTGCCGCGCTACTGGCGTTTCCGGCACGCGATGCCGTTCGATGTACGCGGGAAGCTGCCGGCCGCCGCGCTGGCGGCGGCCTTTACGGCCACGCCGGAAGGGTTCGAGCTGCTCGCGTCGTGGCGCAGCGACGACGCGTTGCATTACGAACTGCGCGTGCCGCCCACGCTCGCGCATTTCGACGGGCATTTTCCGGGGCTGCCCATCCTGCCCGGGGTCGTGCAGATCGACTGGGCCGCGCGCCTTGCCGGCCGCGAGATGCCGGCCGTACGGGAAATCCGTTCGATCGAACACCTGAAGTTCAAGGCACCCGTGCCGCCCGGCGCTGTGCTGGCGCTGCGTATCGCGCATGATCCGGTACGCGGCTGCGCGCGCTTCGCGTTTCGGTGCGGCGGCCGGGAATGCACGTCGGGCGTACTGGTATACGGCGCGGCGGCGGCATGAGCGGCACCTGCATCGTCATTCCGATCTACAACCATCGCGATGCGATCGGCGGCACGCTCGCGCGGCTGGTCGTGCACGGCCTGCCGATTCTGGTGGTCGACGATGGCAGCGACGAGCCCACCCAGCGGGTGCTGGCCGCGCTGGCCGCGCAGTATGCCGGCTCCGTGACGCTGCTGCGGTTGCCCGTCAACGGGGGGAAGGGTGCGGCCGTCATGGCCGGCATGCGTGCCGCGCGCACCCAGGGATACCGGCACGCGATCCAGATCGATGCCGATGGCCAGCACGATGCCGACGACGTGCCGAAGTTCGTCGCGGCCGCCGAGGCCGAGCCGGATGCCGTGATTCTCGGGCGGCCACGTTTCGACGACAGCGTGCCGAAGGCGCGCCTGTACGGCCGCTATCTCACGCACGCGTGGGTGTGGATCGAAACGCTGTCGCTGGACATTCCCGATGCGATGTGCGGGTTTCGTCTTTATCCAGTCGACGCCGTCTGCGAACTGATCGACACGGTATCGATGCCGACGCGGATGGCTTTCGACAGCGAAATCCTGGTCCGGCTGCACTGGCGAGGCCTGGCATTCAGGACGATCGAGACGCGCGTCGTCTACCCGGCCGACGGCGTGTCGCATTTCGACGTCTGGCGCGACAACGTGCGCATCAGCGCGAGCCACACACGGCTCGTCGCCGGGATGCTCGTGCGCGCGCCGATGCTGCTGACGCGCCGGCTCATCCGGTGGCACAGCGCGCCGCCGACGGAGCGCACGCGCGCATGGTGGCGCATGCCGGAACGCGGCAGCCGGATCGGCATGGCGTTGCTGGCCCTGAGCTGCCGCTGGTTCGGCAAGGATTTCACGTCGCTCTGGCTGCATCCGATCGTCGGCTATTTCGTGCTGACGAACCGCACGGCGCGCACCGCTTCGCATGCGTACATCACGCGCCTGCGCGACGCGCAAGCGGCGGCCGTGCCGAAGCCGGGATGGCGCAGTGCGTATCGGCACATGCTTGCCTTTGCGCAGGCGGGATTCGACAAGTTCGTCGCATGGTCTGGCCGTCTCGACGAACTCGACGTGCGCTTCGACGATTCGTCTGCGTTCGATGCGCTTGCCGCAAGCGGGCGCGGTGCGCTCGTGATCGGCGCGCATCTGGGCAACCTCGAGATGACACGGGCGCTTGCGCTGCGCGATGCGCACACGAAGGTGACGGCGATCGTCTATACCGAGCACGCGAAGCGCTTTACCGGTGTGCTGGCCGGTGCGAACCAGGCATTCGGCAAGCAACTGGTCGAGGTATCGGACTTCGGGCCGGATACGGCGATGATGATGCAGTCGCGGATCGATGCGGGCGAGCTGCTCGTGATCGTCGGCGACCGCGTGCCGCCGCATGATTCGGGGAAAACGGTCGACGCTCGTTTTCTCGACGCGAAGGCCCCGTTCGCGCAGGGCCCCTACATCCTCGCGCATGCGCTCGGCTGTCCGGTCTACCTGTTCTTCTGCCTGAAGGAGCAGCGCGGCTACCGGCTCTATTTCGAACCGTTCGCAGACCGAATCGAGCTGCCGCGCCGCGAGCGCGCGAGTCACGTCGCCGAATGGGCACAGCGCTATGCCGCGCGGCTCGAACACTATTGCCGCAAGGCTCCCTATCAATGGTTCAACTTCTTCGATTTCTGGGCGCGGCCCGATGGAGGTCCGCGTGGCCGAGCATGACATGAAGGACGTCCCGGCAACCGCCGCGGCGGACGCGAGCCGGCCGGCCGTCGTGATCGGCGACCGGCATCTGACGATCGAGGACGTCGTCGCGATCGCCCGCGATGGTGCGCCGGTCGCGCTGAATGCGGCGCCCGCGTGGCGCTCGCGGATCGAGCGCGGCGCAACCTGGCTGCGCGACTATCTCGCGAACGGCGGCACCCTGTACGGTGTAACGACCGGATATGGCGACGCCTGCGTGGTCGAGGTACCGCCGTCGCTCGTCGAAGCGTTGCCGCTGCAGCTGACCCGTTATCACGGATGCGGAATGGGCGACTGGTTCGACGCGACGCAGACGTTGTCCGTCATCGTCGCACGGCTCAATTCGCTCGCGTTCGGTTACTCGGGCGTGCGGTTCACATTGCTGGAGCGGCTGGCCGATCTGGTGAATCACCGCATCCTGCCGCGCATTCCGTCGGAAGGCTCGGTCGGGGCAAGCGGCGACCTGACACCGCTGTCCTACGTCGCCGCGGCGCTGGTCGGCGAGCGCACCGTATCGTTCGGCGGCGACGAGCGCGACGCGCGGGACGTATGGCGCGCGATCGATCGCGCGCCGCTCACGCTTGCGCCGAAGGAAGGGCTCGCGCTGATGAACGGCACGGCGGTCATGACGGGGCTGGCCTGCCTCGCGTTTGCGCGTGCCGAGCACCTGACGTCGATAGCTGCCCGCCTGACGGCATTGACGACGGTCGCGCTCGACGGGCGGGCGGGGCACTTCGATGCGCGATTGTTCGACGCGAAGCCGCATGCGGGGCAGGCCGAGGCGGCCGCATGGATACGCGCCGACCTGGCCGGGCGCGACGAATTGCCGGGCCGGCGCCTGCAGGATCGCTATTCGGTCCGGTGCGCGCCGCACGTGATCGGCGTGGTGCGCGACGCGTTGTCGTGGATGCGTCGCGATATCGAGAACGAACTGAACAGTGCGAACGACAATCCGCTGATCGATCCGGACGAAGGGTGCGTGCTGCACGGCGGCAATTTCTACGGCGGCCATATCGCGTTCGCGATGGATGCGCTGAAGACCGCGGTGGCCAACCTCGCGGACCTGATGGATCGCCAGCTCGCGCTGCTGGTCGACGACAAGTTCAGCAACGGACTGCCGCGCAACCTGACGGGGGCGACCGCGGAACGTGCCGCGATCAACCACGGGTTCAAGGCGGTGCAGATCTCGTCTTCCGCATGGACCGCGGAGGCGCTGAAGCACACGATGCCGGCGAGCGTGTTCTCGCGCTCGACGGAGTCGCACAATCAGGACAAGGTCAGCATGGGAACGATCGCCGCGCGCGATTGCCTGCGCGTGCTGGCCCTGACTGAACAGGTCGCCGCGGCGCACGTGCTTGCGACCGTGCAGGCCGTCCGTCTGCGGCTGCGCGACGACCCGTGCACGCAGCTTTCGCCCGCGCTGCGCGCGTTCATCGACGATGTGGGTCGCCAATCGCCGCTGGTGGTCGAGGACCGGCCGCTCGAAGCGGAGCTGCGCGCGTTGACCGCGCGCCTGGCCGCCTGCGAGCCGATTGGCGGATCGTCCGACGCATGCCGGCGCGGGGAGGCGGCATGAACGAGAACCGCGCGCCGCTCACCGCGACCGCACGCGTCGAGGTGCTGTTCCACGATGTCGACGCAATGAATGTCTGCTGGCACGGGCATTACCTGAAGTACTTCGAAAGCAGCCGCGCCGCACTGCTGCGCATGATCGACTACGACTATCCGGCGATGCTGGCGTCGGGCTACGTGTGGCCGGTGGTGGAGGCGCATCTGAAATACGTCCGTCCCGCCCATTACAGCCAGCAGCTCGACGTGCGCGCGACGCTCCTCGAATTCGAGAACCGGCTGAAGATCGGTTACGACATCCTCGACGCAGCCTCCGGCGAGCGTTTGACGAAGGGTTATACGGTGCAACTGGCGATCGATGCGACGACGCGCGAACTGCAGTTCGTGTCGCCGCCGGCCTTGATCGAAAGGGTGCGTGCGCAATGGGCCTGACGCTGCGCTCCAGACGGTTTGCGGCGACGATGCTCGGCGCATGCATGATGCTCGCCGGCGGCGAGCTGGCGGCCGCTCCGGCGCCGACCGCGGCCACAGCGGCCACAGCGGTGGCCCGGCCGGCGAACGCCGCGCTCGTTGCCGATGTCGCGACGCGGCTGGCACGAGTCGGCGCGATTCGCGCGGATTTTCGGCAGACACAGACGCTGTCGGCGATGAAGCAGCCGCTCGTCAGCACAGGATCGATGTTGTTCGATCGCAGGTCGGGCGTCGTCTGGCGCATCGAGACACCCTACAAGGCCACTTATGTGATCACCGACGGCGGCATGCGTGAGGTCGGGGCGGACGGACGCCTCGTCGCGCCGGGCGGCGGTGGCCGCGGCGTCGCGCAAGTGTCGCGCATGATGCGCGACATGCTCGGCGGTGACCTGTCGGCACTGTATGCGCAATTCGACGTCGAAGCGAGCGGCACGCCGGAACGGTGGCGGATGGTGTTGCGGCCGAACCAGCCGCAGCTGGCACAGGCGATCCGCGTGCTCGAAATGAGCGGCGGTGCCTATCTCGGCAAGCTCGACATGACGTTTGCGAACGGCAATGTGACCGTGCTCGAGTTCGTGCGGCCGACGCCGGTCGACGCGCCCGCGCCGGTCGAGCGCGGTTGGCTGGAGGCACGATGATGAATACGGCGCGGGACGCGATCGACGCATCGGGCGAGCGCGGCCGGCGGCGCGTGCTGTGCACCGCATGGCTGCTCGTCGCGCTGGTTGCGATCGCGTTCATCGTGTGGCGCTTCAGCGGGCCCGCACCGTTGCAGACGAACCTGCTTGCGTTGCTGCCGGCCACCGAAGCGAATCCGGTTGCCGAACGAGCCGTCGACGTGCTCGGCGATGTGCTCGGCAATCGCACCGTCTATCTGGTGACCGATCGGGATGCCGACCGTGCCAAGGCTGCCGCGAAGCAGTTTGGCGCGCGGCTCGGTGCGAGCGGGGCATTTCGTTCGGTGACCGTCGAAGTGCCGCCGTTCGACCTGTCGCAGATCGCGGCGACTTACATGCCCGCCCGTTTCGGTCTGCTGACGGACGCGGATCGCCGGTCGCTCGAACAAGGCGACGCCGCGCTCGGCGAACGGCTCGTCCGGCGGCTCTACGCGCCGCCCGTCGACGGTCTGCAGACTGCCGTGGCGGACGATCCGTTTGGCTGGCTGCAGCACTGGCTCGGCGAGCTGCCGCTCGCGGCATCGAACCTGTCGCTCGAAGACGGCATGCTGGTGTCGCATCGCGCTGGCGCAACGGGCGTGCTCGTGATGACGTCGCTGGCGGGGTCGGCCTATGAATCCCAGGTCCAGCACGCGGTACGTGTCGCGACTGCCGACGCGGAACGCGCACTCGCGGCCGACTTCCGCGGCGTTCGCGTCGAACGGGCCGGCGCGGTGTTCTATGCGGAAGCGGCGCGCGCCAGTGCCGAGCGCGACGTGCACGTGATCGGCGCGGTGTCGCTGGCCGGCATCGCGCTGCTGCTGATGAGCGTATTCCGGTCGCCGCGCCTGCTGGTGCTCGCGTTTGCGTCGACGGCATTCGGCATCGTGTGTGCGCTGGCCGCGACGCTGTTGATATTCGGCAAGCTGCACCTGCTGACGCTGGTATTCGGCGTGAGCCTGATCGGCGAGGCGGTCGACTATTCGATCCAGTATTTCGTCGCCTACCTTTCAGCCGGGCGGCAATGGGATGCGCGGCGCGGCGCGGCGGCGGTCAGGCCGGCACTCGCGGTGGCGCTGGCGACCAGCCTGCTGGGTTACGCGATTCTGATGTGGGTGCCGTTCCCGGCACTCAAGCAGATCGCATGCTTTGCGATCGTCGGGATCCTCAGCGCGTTCGCGGCGGTCACCGGCTTTTTGCCGCTCATGCTTACTCAGCCGCCCCGAAGCGCGCCGTCCCGCGTGTTCTCGTGCGCGGCTCGCCTGCTGAACGGCTGGCAGTCGCTGCTGGCAGGGCGGCGCGCCGTGGCCGCCGCCGTGCTGGTGGCGCTGGTTGCGATTCCGGGGTGGGTCGTCCTGAAGAGCGACGACGACATTCATCTGCTGATCCAGCGCGATGCGGGCCTCGCCCGACAGGAAAGCAATATCCGCGCGGCGGTCGGGCTGGCAAACACCGCGCAGTTCTTCGTCGTCCAGGGCGCGTCTCCGGAAGAGGTGCTCGAGCGTTCCGAGGTGCTGCTCGGGGCACTCGATCAGCAGCGCGTCGGCCGCGTCCAGTCGATCGCGACGTTCGTGCCGTCGGCGAAGCAGCAGGCACACAATCGCGCCGTGCTGGGCACGCACGTGTTTGCCGATGCCGCTGCACTGCGTGCGACCCTGGCGCACGCAGGCTTCCGCGACGAGGTCGCCGACGCGTGGATTCGCGCGTATTCCGTCGATGCCCCGGCGACGCTGTCCGTCGATACGTGGCTGGCGGCACGCTGGTCGGCCCCGTTCCGGCACCTGTGGCTCGGGCGAGTCGACGGCGGCACCGGCCCCGTCGATGCGGCACTGGCGATTCCGGAACGGGTCGACGCGGCGAACGTGGCGACTTTCGCGGCGCTTGCGCGCACGCTGCCGGGCGTGTCGTGGGTCGACAAGGCCGCGAGCGTGTCGAGCCTGTTCGGCGCCTATCGGGTCGACAGCGGCCTGTGGCTGGTCGGGGCGCTGGTCGTGGTCGCCGCGCTGCTGATGTGGCGATACGGCGTGCGCGGCGGTATCGCGACGACGTTGCCGGTCGTGTTCGCCATCGCGTTGACGCTCGCGGCGTTCGGTTATGCGGGCGTGCCGCTCACGCTTTTCAATTGGCTCGCGCTGATGCTGGTGCTCGGCGTGGGCGCCAACTACGCGGTGTTCCTCCGGGAAGGCTGCATGCGGGACGCGGCTGGTCTCGGCGCCGTATGGACCGGCGTGCTGCTGTCGGCGGCCACGACGTTGCTGTCGTTCGGGATGCTCGGCGCGAGCGCGATGCCCGCGTTGCGCAGCTTTGGCACGACCCTCGCGATGGGCATCGTTTTTTCGGTGCTGTTCGCGCCGCTTGCCACGCCGTCCGCGAAGGAGGGGCGCGCATGAATTCCAGACTGACGCCGGTCTACCTGTCCGCGCCCGGCATGATCAACGCGCTCGGCGCAACCACCAACGAAATCGTCGACGCATTGCGCGCCGGCGTCGCGCCGGGCATGGCGCCGGGTACCGATGGCGTTGCCGGCGGCTGGATCGGGAGCGTGCGTGCCGCGCTCGACGTCGAGCCGCCAACCTCGCTCGCGCATTTCGATTGCAGGAACAATCGGCTGTTGCTTGCCGCGCTGGCGCAGATCGGATCCTTCGTCGACGCGGCGATCGCACGTTACGGTCCGCGCCGGATCGGCGTCGTGATCGGCACGAGTACGTCCGGCATCCAGGCGGCGGAGCAGGCGCTTGCGCAGCGTGCCGCGACGGGCACGATGCCTGCCGGATTCGATTATCGACAGATGGAAATCGGCACGGCGGCGCCGTTCGTGCGCGCGGTGCTGGGTGTGGCCGGGCCAGCCTATACGCTGTCGACCGCGTGCACATCGAGTGCCAAGGCATTCGCGGCCGCGCGCCGCCTGCTGCGGCTGAAGCTGTGCGACGCGGTCGTCGTCGGCGGCGCGGATTCGCTGTGCGAGCTGACGCTGCAGGGCTTCGCGTCGCTCGAATCGGTCAGCCCGGGTCGGACCAATCCGATGAGCCGAAACCGGAACGGCATCAATATCGGCGAAGGCGCCGCGCTGTTCGTGATGAGTCGCGATGAAGCGGCGGTCCGGCTGGCCGGCGTCGGCGAGTCGAGCGATGCGCACCACATCTCGGCGCCGGATCCGGCGGGCTGCGGCGCGGAGGACGCGCTGCGCGCCGCGCTCGCGGACGCCGGCGTGGCATCGTCCGCGATCGGCTACGTGAACCTGCACGCGACGGCGACGCGTCTGAACGACGAGATGGAAGCGAACATGATGGCACGGGTGTTTCCGCACGGCGTACCGGCGAGCGGCACCAAGCCGCTGACAGGACACATGCTCGGCGCGGCGGGCGCGACCGAGCTTGGATTCGGCTGGCTGACGCTGGCGCGCGGGATCGCGCTGCCGACGCACGTCTGGGACGGCGAGCGCGACCCGGCGCTGCCGGGACTCGACCTGGTCGACCGCGAGCAGCGTCTGGCAGGCGAGGCAACAGGACGCTACGTGATGAGCAATTCGTTCGCATTCGGCGGCAGCAATGCCAGCCTGATTCTGGGAGGCTGACATGGATGCCGCACCATTGATCGACGCGCTGCATGGCGGCGCGGATATTCCCGTCGGCGACGTGCGGGACGTGTTGCCGCATCGCGGCACGATGCTGCTGCTCGACGCGATCGACCGCTGCTCGGAAACCGGCATCGAGGTCAGCGCGCTCGCGCGCCGCGATGCGTGGTATGTCGACGGCAATGGCGCCATGCCGGCGTGGATCGGCATCGAGCTGATGGCGCAGGCGATCGCCGCGCATGTCGGCCTGCTCGCCGCGCACGCGGGCGGCCGCGCGAAACCGGGCGTGTTGCTCGGGGCCAACCGCTATCTCGCGCATCGCACGGCGTTCGGCGCCGACACGACGCTGCGCATCGTCGCGCGGGAACTGCTGCGCGGCGATGAGGGGCATGGCGCATACGAATGCGCGATTCATGCCGACGGCCAGTGTTGCGCGGAAGCCGTCGTCAAGGTGTACCAACCAAACGATTTTCAATCTTTTATCGAGAGGAGCTTCAATTCATGACTCGGCGAGTTCTCGTGACAGGGGCGAGTCGCGGCATCGGCCGCGCCGTGGCGCTGCGCGCGGCGTCCGACGGTTTCGCCGTGACCGTGCATTGCCGCACCGGCCGCGACGACGCGGAAGCCGTGGCCGCGACGATTCGCGCGCAGGGCGGCACGGCAAGCGTGCTGCAGTTCGACGTGCGCGACCGTGCGGCGTGCCGGCGGGAACTGGAGGCCGATGTCGAAACGAACGGCGCGTACTACGGGATCGTCTGTTGCGCGGGCGTGACGCGGGATGGCGCGTTTCCGGCGCTGTCCGAAGAGGACTGGGACATCGTGATCGAAACCGGGCTGGACGCCTTCTACAACGTCGTTCATCCGCTGACCATGCCGATGGTGCGCCTGCGCGGCGGCGGCCGCATCGTGACGATCGCGTCCGTGTCCGGCGTGATGGGCAATCGCGGCCAAGTCAATTACAGCGCCGCGAAGGCCGGCCTGATCGGCGCGACCAAGGCGCTGGCGGTCGAGCTGGCGTCGCGCAAGATCACGGTCAATTGCGTGGCGCCCGGGCTGGTCGACACCGGCATGCTCGACGATGTGCCGCTGGAACACGCATTGAAGACCGTGCCGATGGGCCGCGTCGGCCAGCCCGACGAAGTCGCCGCGGTGGTCGGTTTCCTGATGTCGGATGCGGCGAGCTACGTCACCCGGCAAGTGATCGGCGTCAACGGCGGGATGGTGTGATGAAGCGAGTGGTCGTGACGGGAATGGGCGGTGTGACCGCGTTTGGTCAACGCTGGCCGGAAATCGAAGCGCGCTTGCGCGACGGGCGCAACGCGGTGCGGTGCATGCCGGAATGGGATTGCTTCGAGGCGCTGCATACGCGGCTTGCGTGTCCGTTGCCGGCGTTCGAACTACCGCCCACGTATCCGCGCAAGAAGACGCGTTCGATGGGGCCGGTGTCGATGTACGCGGTGCGAGCGAGCGAACTGGCGCTGGAGGATGCGGGGTTGTCCGACGATGCATCGATCCGTGACGGCCGGATGGGCGTCGCGTACGGATCGTCGTCGGGATCGGTCGAACCGATCCGGGCATTCGGCACGATGCTCGAAACGGGCTCGATGCGGGACGTCACGTCGAACAGCTACGTGCAGATGATGCCCCATACCACGGCCGTCAACGTCAGCCTGTTCTGGGATCTGAAAGGCCGGATCGTGCCGACATCGTCCGCATGCGCGTCGGGCAGCCAGGCGATCGGCTATGCGTACGAAGCGATTGCGGCGGGCAAACAAGCGCTGATGCTGGCGGGCGGCGCGGAAGAATTGTCCGGCCCGGCGGTGGCCGTGTTCGATACCCTGTATGCGACCAGTACGCGCAATGATGCCGCGCACCTGACGCCACGGCCGTTCGATGCCGATCGCGACGGTCTGGTGGTTGGCGAGGGCGCGGCGACGCTGGTGCTCGAGGAGTACGAGCACGCGGTCGCGCGCGGCGCGACGATCCATGCGGAGATCGTCGGCTTCGGCTGCAATTCCGACGGTGCGCACATTACCCAGCCGACCGCCGAGACGATGGCGGTCGCCATGCGTCTCGCGCTGAGCGATGCGACGCTCGACGCCGACGCGATCGGCTACGTGAACGCGCACGGTACGTCGACCGATCGGGGCGACGTGGCGGAGAGTCATGCGACGGCGTCCGTGTTCGGCGAACGCATGCCGATCAGTTCGCTGAAAAGCTATGTCGGTCACACGCTCGGCGCGTGCGGCGCACTCGAGGCATGGTGGACGATTGAAATGATGAAGCGCAACTGGTATGCACCGACGCTCAATCTCACCACGGTCGATCCGGCTTGCGCGCCGCTCGACTACATCATCGGTGACGCACGCCGGATCGATGCGGAATTCGTGATGAGCAACAACTTCGCGTTCGGCGGGATCAACACGTCGTTGATCTTCCGCCGGATCGGCGCATGACGGCGGTCGGCAGCGCGGCGACGCGCGTCGTGGTCACGGGGCTCGGCATCGTGTCGTGCCTCGGCAATTCGCTGGCCGAAGTATCGGACGCGCTGCGCACCGGCCGCTCGGGGGTGAGCCGCGTCGACGCGTGGCGCGAGCGCGGTTTTCGCAGTCAGGTCGCCGGGGTGGCGAGCGTGGCGTCGGCGGCGCGATTCGCGCGCAAGCACGAGCGCTTCATGGGCGATACCGCGCGGTTCGCCGCGCATGCGGCCGCGTCGGCACTCGACGATGCAGGGCTCGACGCCGGGATGCTGCGTTCGCCGCGCGCGGGCACGATCGTGGGGTCGGGCATCGGATCGATAGCCGACTACGACGACGCGATGGAGATCGCGCGGCATCGCGGTATCGAGAAGACGCCGCCTTATGTCGTGCCGAAAGCGATGAGCAGCACGGCGTCGGCATGCGTTGCGCAATTGTTCGGCATCGAAGGCGTGTCGTACTCACCGTCGTCCGCCTGCACGAGCGCGGCGCTGGCGATCGGGCAGGCGGCGCACTGGATTCGCTCCGGGTACCAGGACATCGTGCTGGCCGGCGGGAGCGAGGCACTGCACGACAACATGACGCTGATGTTCGACGCGATGGGCGCGTTGTCGAGCAGTTTCAACGATACGCCGGAGTGCGCATCGCGCCCGTATGTGCTCGGCCGCGACGGCTTCGTGATCGCGTCGGGCGCGGGCATTCTCGTGCTCGAATCGCTCGAGCATGCGCGTGCGCGCGGCGCGCGAATTTACGCGGAAATCAGCGGGTTCGGCCAGGCCACGGACAACGCCGGCATGGCGGCACCTCATGCGCCGGGGATCGCGCGCGCGATGCGTGGCGCGCTCGACGGCAGCGGGCGGCGTCCGGACTACGTCAACACGCATGCGCCGTCGACGCTGCTCGGCGACGTCGAGGAACTTGAGGCGCTCCGCGACGTATTCGGTGGCGACGTGCCGGCATTCTCGTCAACGAAAGGAATGACGGGGCATCCGCTCGGCGCGAGCGGTGCGCATGAAGCGATCTACACGATGCTGATGATGCGCGACGGTTTTGTCGCGGGTACCGCGGTCGGTCTCGCGCCCGATCCGGCGATCGCCGGCATGCCGCTCGTGCGTACCGCGCGCGAATGCTCGATCGAGCGCGCGCTGTCAGTGTCGTTCGGATTCGGCGGCAGTTGCGCCAGTGTGTTGTTGGACGCCTGGAAGGGCGATTGAAGTGAACTTACTGAGCTGAGAGGACGATAACAATGAAGCACAAAGGACATCTGGCCGGCATGTTGGTGGCCGCGTCGTTGCTGACGGGGTGCGGTACCGTGGTGCGTTCGCTGCCGCTGCCGGCGGCAGCAACGGCGCCGGACACGAACGGCGTCGCGATCTATTTCGGCACGCAGCCGCATCCGGACGTGAAGACCAGCATCGGTCCGCGTTCGGAATCGGTGCGCGTGCGTCGCATCGAAGGGGAGCAGCCGACGTGCGACCAGGCGCTGGCCGAAGCGTTGAACCGTCTTCGCATCTACGCGAAGAATCATGGCGGGAATGCGGTCGTCAATGTGACGACGCGCTTTCATGAAAAGCGTTCGGATTCGACGACCGAATATACGTGCGGCGTGAGCGGCAGCGCCGGCGCGATTGCCGTGTCGGGCGACGTCGTGCAGCTGAACGCGCAATAACGGGAGCACACGTGAGATACCGCATCGCACTGACGCTGCTCGGCGCGACGTTCGTCGCGTCGGCCGCGCACGCACGAGACACGATCAACGACTATCCGATCGAGAACGCGTTGAAGAGCGAGCAAGGAAAGCTCGACGACGGCGTCGCGCTCTATTTCGGTGATCAGTCGCATCCTCGCGTGCTCAAGTCGTACGGCACGTTCGCGACGAACAAGAAGACCAACTCGTTCGGCAAGCGCGACGAGGCGGCGTGCCAGCATGTGTTCCTGTCCGCAGTAATCGAACTGCAGGCGCGCGCGCGAAAGGAAGGCGGCAATGCCGTCGTCGGCATCAAGAGCAATTACCGCAACGTGTTGCGTTCGAGTACGACCGAGTTCACGTGCGGGGCCGGCGCGATCGTGGCGGGCGCGGCGCTCACCGGCGAGGTCGTGACGCTGAAGCCTTAGCCGGCGCGTGTCGGACGGGGCCGCCGAACGGGGGCCTCCGTCACTCAGGCGGGCTTGCGCGCGGCGACGTTTACGAGCGTCTCGCGGCGCTTGCCCGGCTTCGGTGCGTACAGGCCGATGCGCTCGAGGAGTCCGAAGTCTTTCGCGCGGCTCCACCACAGGTACGGGAACGACACATTGCGGGCGTCGAACGTGAACCCGCCATCGCGCAGCATGGCAAGATAGCCGTCGGCACTTTTCTGAACCTCCATCGGATGACGGAACAGCAGCCGGATCACCCACGACTTGATGTACGCGTCGGTCGATTCCGCGAACAGCAGCAGCCCGCCGGGTTTCAGCACGCGGCGAAAGTCGGCCAGCGCATGCTCCTGGTCGACGAGATGGTGAAAGGTCTGATGGCAGAACACGATGTCGACGCTCGAATCGGCGAGCGGGATCTGCGTGCAGTCCGCATGATGCAGTTCGACGGGCGTGGCGCAGCGACGCGCCGCTTCCGACGCATGCGTGAGTGAGTCGTCGTGACAATCGATGCCGATGATTTTGCCGGGCGCGAACGCTTCGTTGAGCAGGCGGAACGACTTGCCCTGACCGCATCCCGCATCGAGGATGACGGGGGCTTTCGGCAGGGGCGCGCCGATGAGCTGCTTGAGGTCGTCGATGGCCACCCTAAGCACGTGATGCTCCCAGGTATGCGTGCGAAGAAACCAGATGCCGAAGCGGGTTTCGGGAACATAGGCGGGGGCGTGCGTGCGGCAGGACGTCATGGGCCTCTCGTCGGAATGTTGGATTTGTTGATCGCCTATTGTAATTTGCAACGCCAGATCGTGGCGTGAGAAACGTAAGATATCCAATCCATCGAAATGGAACGGCAAGCATGAGTGAAATGAAATCGAATTCCGTCGACGTCGCGATCATCGGGGCGGGGCCGTCCGGCGCGGTCGCGGCCGCGTTGTTGCGCAGGGCGGGCCGTTCCGTGCTGGTGCTCGAGCGCCAGCATTTTCCGCGCTTTTCGATCGGCGAGAGTCTGTTGCCTCAAAGCATGCAGTATCTCGAAGAGGCGGGTATGTTGCAGGCCGTCGTCGAAGCCGGCTTCCAGTTCAAGAACGGCGCCTATTTTGTTTATCGCGACAGGATGTCGTCGTTCGATTTCCGGGAAAAGTTTTCCGACGGTTGGGGGACAGCCTATCAGGTCGAACGCGCCGCATTCGACGATCTGCTGATCCGTTGTGCGGCGGAACAGGGCGCGGACGTGCGATTCGGCCATACCGTGCATGCTTTCCATCCGGGTGAGACGCAACGGCTCGATGTCGTCGACGAAGCGGGGAGCGAATACGCCGTTCAAGCGTCGTTCGTACTCGACGCCAGCGGATTCGGCCGCGTGCTGCCGCGCCTGCTCGATCTCGAGGCGCCGACCGGCATGCCGACGCGCGCGGCAATCTTTTCGCACGTCGAAGACAGTCTGCCGGCCGGGTCGACCGATCGCGACAAGATCTGCATTGCCGTCCATCCGGAGCGTCGCGACGTGTGGTTCTGGATGATCCCGCTGACGAACGGGCGCTCGTCGGTCGGCTGCGTGGCCGACGCCGGTTTTCTCGACGTGCCGCAAGCGCAACAGGAATCGTTGCTGCGGGAATTGCTGCAGAGCGAGCCGACGTTGTCGCGGCTCGTCGGCGGCAAGCCGTTCGTGATGCCGGTGCGTCGCATCGCGGGCTATGCGTCGAATGTCGAGCACCTGCACGGGCGCGGCTATGCGTTGCTTGGCAACGCGGGCGAATTCCTCGATCCGATCTTCTCGTCCGGCGTGACGATCGCGATGCGCTCCGCGCAACTGGCAGTCGCCGTGCTCGAACGTCAGTTGCGCGGCGAGACGGTCGATTGGACGCGCGATTACGACATCGCGCTGCGCAAGGGCATCGACACGTTCCGCGCATTCGTCGAGCGCTGGTACTCAGGGGCGCTTCAGGACATCGTGTTTCATGAAGACAAGGCGTCCGACGTGAAGCGCATGGTCTGCTCGATTCTGGCCGGCTATGCGTGGGACGAGTCGAATCCGTTCGTACGGGAACCGGCGCGCGGCCTCGACGTGCTCGCCGAATTCTGCCGTGCCGGTGGCCTCGGGTGATTCGGTGAATCGAGGCGGGCGCCGAGCGATGTTTCGTCCGGCGCCCGCCATTGCATCACCGTTGCTCAGCTCCCCTGCAGCCGGATGTCGCGCGACGACGCGCCGACATACACGGTCCCGCCCGGCACGACCTTCCAGCCGTTTCGCGACGTATCCCACACGCTCTGCATCCGCGGTGAAATGGTCACGCGCACATGCCGTGCCTCGCCCGGGTTCAGCCGGATCTTCTCCCAGCCGACCAGCCGCTTCGGCGGTTCGTCCTTGTACGGCACGCCGAGATAGACCTGTGGCGTTTCCGCGCCTGCGACGCGGCCGTCATTGCGCACGGTAAACGCGACGCTCAGCGAGCCGTCCCGTTGCCGCGACACCGACAGCCCCGAATACGCGAAGTGCGTGTACGACAGCCCGTAGCCGAATTCGTACATCGGCTTGATGTTGCGCGCGTCGTACCAGCGATACCCCATGTTCAGCTTCTCCGCGTAGACGGGATCGTTCTCGAACGCGCCGCCTTGCCTCCACGCCGGCGAATCCTCGTCGCGCGCCGGGAACGTGACGGGCAGCTTGCCGGACGGATTGACCGCGCCGAACAGCACGTTCGCGATCGCCTTGCCGCCGCCTTCGCCCGGATACCATGCCTCGACGATCGCCGACACGCTGTCCTTCCACGGCATCAGCACCGGATTGCCGCTCTGCACGACGACGATCGTGTGCGGGTTGGCACGCGCGACCGCTTCGACGAGCGCATCCTGGTTCGACGGGTTCGCGAGGCTCAGGCTCTGCAGGTCGCCGAAATCCTCGCCGGCCGGCTGCGCGACCACGACGATCGCGACGTCCGAGCGCCCGGCGAGCGCCGCGGCCTGGTCGATTTCCTGCTGCGTGTACGCGCGGAACGGCGACTGCTGGTCGCTGTTGCCCGCGAACGTGACCTGCGCCGCCGGCGCGAGCGCGCGGATCGCCGCGACGATCGGCACGTCGACCTTCAGCCACGGATTGCGCCACCAGCTGCAGCCCGTCGACGAACCGAACGTCAGGCCGCCGCAGCCCGCGAACGAACCGGTGACCGGATCGCGCGTGTTGCCCGAGCCGCCGCCCGACAGCACGGCCGCATCGGCGTGGCCGCCGATCACGGCGATCCGCGACAGGGCGGACGCGGCCAGCGGCAACTGGTTGCCATCGTTCTTCAGTAGAACGATCGACTGCTCGGCGACGCCCTGCGCGAACCGGTTCGCGGCCGCGAAATCGATGGTGCCGCCGCCCTTGGCCGGATTGTCCATCACGCCGACGCGGATCATCACGGCCAGCTTGCGGCGCACCATGTCGTCGAGACGCGCGGTCGACACCGAGCCGTTCGAGATCGCCTGCTTGACGGCGGCGGGCGTCAGGTAGACGCTCGGCCCGACGTCCTCTTCCTCGTCGAGCCCGGCGTTGATCGAGGCGGCCGTGCTGTGCGCGGCGCCCCAGTCGGATTGCACCTGGCCCTGGAAGCCCCATTCGTTCTTCAGCACGTCGTTCAGCAGGTGATTGTTCTCGCACGCGTACGTGCCGTTCAGGCGGTTGTAGCTGCACATCACGCTGCCGGGCTGCCCGCGCTTCGCGGCGATCTCGAACGGCAGCAGGTAGAGCTCGCGCAGCGTGCGTTCGTCGATCTGCGTGTTGCCGCCCATCCGGCCGTGCTCCTGTTCGTTGCCGGCATAGTGCTTGATGGTCGCGATGACTTTCTGCCGCTGCGTGGCGAGCGTGCGCTCCGCGAGCAGGTCGCCGGCGAGCAGCGGATCCTCGCCGAGATACTCGAACAGCCGGCCGCCGCGCGGCTCGCGCGCGAGGTTGGTGCCGCCGGCGAGACCCATGCCGAATCCTTGCGCACGCAACTGGATCGCGACCTGCTTGCCGTAGTCGTACGACAGGCGGCGATCCCAGCTCGCGGCGACGGCGATCGTCGCGGGAAAGGTGGTGCTCGCGAGCGACGTGCTGCCGGAGCCGGTCGCCGAGTCGACCATGTTGAGATCGGGAATGCCGAGCCGCGGCACGCCCTGGATGTAGCCGGCGCCACCGCCCGGCACCTTGGACATTTCGTATTGCGAATGAATGAACTGCAGTTTTTCGTCGAGCGTCATCTTGCGCACGAGGAGGTCGGCGCGCCGCTGCGCGGCGGACGACGCGAATGCGTCGGCGGCATCGCCCGGTGAGTTGAAATCGGCGTTGCCCGCATAGACGCTGGTGCAGAGGGTCGCCGCCAGGACGGCGGCCGGCCAGAGTGTGTCCCGCATGTTGCTCTCCATGATCGTATTGCCGGTTGTTGTTCGGATGATGTCTGGAGCTGCGTACGTCCGATGGATTCGCATCGAACGCATTCGGCTGGCGATGCAGGGTGATTGCGCGTCGGCATGCCAGGCCAGGCGGGGAATCGTTACGGCCGGTTGGGCCCGATCGGACAACGCGGACGGCGACGCGGACCGCCCGACACTGCCGAATCGGATGTAGCGATTCTCTGCAGGGACCAATCGTACGAATGTAGTTTGACTACAGCATCGGTGTTTCTACCGATACGTATGATCTTTTTTCGATGCGATCGCTCGGCGCCGGAAAAAGACGGTCATCGTTCCCGATCGAGTGTTCGCGGCGGAGTAAGAAGTACCTGCGCGCGGGCGTTCGGGAAGGGAGGAAGGCGCGCAGCGCGATGCGGTTCGTTGTGCGCGCATCGAAGGGAACACCATCGGATTCTGGCCGCCACGAGAAAGCCGGGCAGCACGGCCGACGCGCTAGCCGCGTCGAGCGACAGGGCTGCCGGGCAGCGGAATCCCGGCGCGATAGACGACGGTCGCGAGCGCCGCGGCGACCGCGGCCTCGGCCGTCAGCACGGCGGCGGCCGCGCCCAGTTCCGCAAAGTACTTCGCGAGCACGGGCACCAGCACGATGTTCAGAATGCCCGACGACATCAGGATCCGCGTGAACGCCGATTTCATGCCGAGCGGCAGCATCGTCTGCACGCCGAACAAGTCGGTCATCCCGGCCATGAATGGAACGAATGCCATCCAGCGCAGCACCTGGACCGTCGGTTCGTACGAAGGGCCATACAGGATGCGCACGGCAAGCGGCGCGCCGAAGAAGATCGCGAGCGAGATGCCGAGCACCATCACGACCTGCACGACGAACAGCTTGCGCAGGAACGAGAACGCGTCGTTGCGTGCGTGCCGCATCAGGTAGCTGATGCGTGGATAGGTCGCGGCCTTCAGCGGCTGGAGCATGCTGAGCGCCGCGCGGATCAGCTTGTCGCCGGCGGTGAAATAGCCGGCCGCGACGTTGCCCGACACGAAGCCGAGCAGCACGGTGTTGGTCGACGCGTAGAACGCGATCGACGTCGACGCGAGGAACACCTGCCAGCCGCCTTTCAGCGATTCGGCGATGTCGGCGACGCCGACGCGCACGAAGTCGATTTCCCGCTGGAAATACAGATAGGCGGCGAGCGCGATCGCGGACAGCGTCGGCACGGCGGCGTTGACGATCATCGCGCGGTCGATATCCGCCGGGCTGTGCACGAGCGCGAACATCGCGGGCAGGCTCAGGATGCGGCCGATGAACAGGATCACGCTCAGCGCGCGCAGCTTCTCCATGCCCTGGAAATACCAGCCCGGCGTAAACGCCACGCCGGCTACCATCCCGAAACCGATCAGCAGCAGGTCGCGGTCTTTGCCGAAGCGCTCGACCAGGAAGGTCAGCACGATCAGCACGATGAAGCAGATCACGGCGATGCCGATCTGCGCGTACAACGTCGCCCAGAAGATGCGAGAGCGTTCGGCGCGGTCGTCGCGGGCGAGCGCGATGCGCGGCGTCGCGGTCAGGTCGAAGCTGTAGCTCGTGCAGTTGGTGAGGTAGGCGATGACCGCGAGCGAGAACGCGAGCTGTCCGTAACCCTCAGGCCCCAGCGCGTGCGTCAGCAGCGGTGCGATCAGCAGCGGCACCGCGTACATCGAAATCTGCAACGTCAGCAGCAGCAGGAAGTTCTTCTTGATGTTTGACATTCGCTCGGTCGGCGCCGTGAGTGTCGCATGGCGGCAGAGTGCGGGCCGCCGTGCGCTCGCGCGGCCGGCCGGCGCTGGCCCGGCTGCGTGGGTTCGCGGCCCGTTCCGGCGGGCGCCGGTTTCGCCCGGCGATGCCGGACACGGCCACATCGTATGGCGGTCATGATACGGGCCGCGCGAGACGCCTGTGTTCGCGAGCCTACCGTTCGCGGATTCCGTGCGCGCGTGCGACGCGAATCGCGCGTCGGCGCGCATCGTTGTATCGCCGCAGTGACGAATGCATTTGTAAGCTGGCGCACCGAAGGACGCTCGGGCCCGGTGCTCTAATCGAGCGCACTGTTCTGGTTCAGCGCGCAAAGGGCTTGATGACGACTCGGGCCGACCACCGCCGTCCCTGGGCGACGGGAGCACGACGACGCATGGCGAAGGGCGAGCGGGGCGCGCAGGGGCGCGGCGGCAGTCCGTTACCCGAAGGCCTTGCGTTCGCCGACTAGTCGCACGATCGCGGAATGGCCGATCCCGGTGGGGCCGCCGGGGCGCGTGTCCGCACCCGATAACAAATACCGATCCGAGGAGTACCGATTGAAGCCGATAACGTTCGGCAGCTGCGTGGGGTGGCTGCACGAAGGACAGACGACACAAGGCGTGATCCTGTGCGAATCGCTGGGGCACGAGGCTTCGTGGACGCACAAGCTCATGCGGGCGATCGCGGAGCGGCTGGCCCGCGACGGCGTCACGGTATTGCGATTCAACTATCCGTGCACCGGTGACTCGGCCGGCGACGATCGCGACGCCGGTCGGCATGCCGCGTGCATTGCCAGCATTCACGACGCGATCGACCTGTTGCGCGACCAGGCCGGCATCACCGCGCTGACGCTCGTCGGGATTCGCGCGGGTGCGCTGTTCGCAATGCTGGCCGCCGCGGGGATGGGTCCGCGCCCGTCGCCGCGCGTCGATGCGCTGGTGGCGCTCGCGCCGGTCGTGCGTGGCCGCGCCTACCTGCGCGAGCTGTCGTTCGTGCATCGCCAGTGGCTCGACACCACATCGCCCGCAATCCGCGTCGCGCATCGCGACGAACCGTGCATGAACGTGCTCGGGCACCGCTTTCCCGCCGATTTCGTCGATGCGCTGAAGGCGCTCGACCTGTGCGACGTCGTGCGCGATGCGCCGACGTTGCCCGGCGCGATGCTGCTGATCCAGCCCGATCAGGGCGACGGGCCGGCATTGCGCGACGCGTTGCTCGCGCGCGGCGTGGACGTGACGAGCGATCCGTTCCGCGAATGGCCGACGACGATGCTGGACGGTACGCGCTCGCGCTTGCCGCTTGCCGCGATCGACACGCTCGCGAACTGGATCGCCGAACGCGCGCCGCATAAGCCGGCCGGCACCGACACCACGTCCCGAGCGGACCCGGCATGGAATGGCGAGTCGGCCGTCGCGCTCGACATGAACGACATGACCGAGCAGGTCGTCGCAGTCGGTCCGGACCGGCTGGTCGGCGTGCTGTGCCGGCCCGCCGATACGCGGCCGGCGAAGCCGGTCGGCCCGGCGGTCGTGATCGCGAACACGTCGACGAATCCGCGCAGCGGCGAAGGGCGCTTCAGCGTCCGGCTCGCACGCACGCTGGCACGTGCCGGCGTGACGACGCTACGAATCGACGTGCATGGCGTCGGCGATAGCGGGTCCGCCGCGCCCGACGATCAGTCGGATGTCGTGTATTCGACGCAGTCGAGCGAAGACGTGGCCGCTGCTGCGGACTGGCTGCGCGCGCTCGGCCATCCCGAGGTGGTCGCGGCCGGCATTTGTTCGGGTGCCTATGCGGCATTGCATGCGGCATTGAAGACGCCGTCGCTCGGCGGCGTGATCGCGATCAATCTCGCGCGCTTCGTGTGGCCGGCCGGGCTCACGCTCGAAGCGGTGCAGAAGCAGCGGAACAACTCGGTGCGCGGCTACTGGCTGTCGGTGCGCGACTGGCAGAAGTGGAAGCGCCTCGTGCGGGAGCGGCGCGACCTGCGTCCGATCGTGCGGGCCGTGGCCGCGAATGCGATCGCGCGGGTCAGCGTGCCGGCGAAGGCGCTCGCCGCGCGCGTCGGGTGGAAGCCGCGCTGCGGCACGCCACGCGGCGTGATGCATGACCTTGCGCAGCGCAACGTCTGGACGACGCTGGTGTACGGCGCGCTCGATCCCGGCATCGACGATGTCCGGCGTCACTTCGGCGCGATCGAGCACGCGTTCCGGCGCTCGCGTCACGTGCGTCTGCATCTCGAGCCGCGGGTCGACCACGCGGTGTACGGCGCGGCGGGCACGGACATCGTGATCGACCTGTGCATGCAGGCGCTGGGCCGCGACTCGGCCTGGCCGGTCGCGCGCGTCGCCGATCCGGCCACGCAGGATGCGGCCGCGCGATCGTACGCGAACGTGTCGGTCGGCCAATCGTGATGCGGGCCGCGCCCCTTGCGTCGACGCTTGGGGGCGCGATCCCGTTGGGCATGAAGATCGGCGTTCGGTGGGGTCGCTCACAGACGCGCCGTTCGCCGTGGTGTCCAATCCCGTATCGGCACGTGCACGACGTGCAGGGTCACGCCGTGGCGTGACCGGCCGGGATGCGTCAGTCCGGATCGCCCGGCTGCGCATAGGGCGACTTCGCGTAGGGCGACGTGTACAGCGTGCCGGTGTGCCAGAGGTCTTCCGTGGGGGCGTCGGCCACTTGCGGGCGATGCGGCCGCCTCGGCACGAGCGGCCGGCGCAGTGCGCCGCGAGCGCGCGATTCGGGTGCTGCGGCGGTGCTCGCGGCGGGAAGCGCAGCAGGAAGCGCGGCGGCAGGTGCCGCGACGTCGGAGGCAGCCGCGGCCGGCTCCGTGGCCGCGCCGGTTATCGCGGTTTGGGCGGAACGCTGGAGCGGCACCGGCGCGAGCGGCGTCGACGATGCGAAGACCGGCGCGTCGGCCGGCGTGGCGGGCACAGTCTGCGCGCCGGAGGCACAGGCAACACAGGCCGAGACGATGCAGACGAGTGACGAAAGCGATGCAGAGCAGTTCATGACGAATCGTACGGAGTACGTGCGGTGAAGAGGGAGGCGCGGCACCGCCATGCGAGCCGCGCCGCCAAGCGTAATGCCGGAATTCGCCGCGTTCGGCGGGTTACCGCACAGTTTTGGAAGGACACGATGTCAATCACCACGCAACCGGAATCGACGCTCGGGACGCCGCGGCTACGCACGGCAGGCATCCGGCGCGCGCCGTGGCTGTCGCGCATGGCGATCGTGGCGGCCGCGTGCGCGCTGAGCGCATGTGCGTTGTCGCCGGGCATGAGCTACCGGGCGCCTGCCGCGGGCGACGCGAATGCGCGCGTGAGCGCCGACGCATCGGGCTCGGGCGGCCTCGACGGCGTGCAGAACGTGTCGAGCGAGGATCTGATCGAAATCACGCCGGCGTTCGTCGCACAGCAGCATTCTGGCCAGCGCGCCGACGCCGATGCGGAGATCCGCCAGTTGTTCGGCAAGCCGAAGCCGTACGCGATCGGCCCGGGCGACGTGCTCGGCATCGTCGTCTGGGATCACCCGGAATTGAACCTGCCGACGACGCAGACGACGGGCGGCGGCGACGGCGTCGGCGCCAGCTCGGTCGCGACGGGCTACACGGTCGACGCGAACGGCAACGTGCAGTTCGCGTATGCGGGCCTCGTGCATGTCGCGGGGCTGACCGAGGCGCAGGCGCGCGCGCTGCTGACGAAGCGGCTCGGCGAATACGTGCGCAAGCCGCAGATCGCGCTGCGCGTGCAGACCTACCGCAGCAAGCGCGTCTATCTGGATGGCGAAGTGCGCACGCCGGGTCTGCAGATCGTCAACGACATGCCGATGACGCTGCCCGAGGCGATCGACCGCGCGGGCGGCTTCACCCCGACGGCCGACCGCTCGCAGGTATCGGTGACGCGCGGCGACAGGACCGTGAACGTGAGCCTGCCCGCGCTGATCGCCGCGGGCGTGAACCCGTCGAACATCCTGCTGCGCGACGGCGACCTCGTGCGCGTGCGCGCGGCGAGCGACGCGAAGGTGTTCGTGCTCGGCGAGGTGTCGCGGCCCGCAACGCTGACGCTGACCGACGGCCGGATGAGCCTCGGCGAAGCACTCGGCGACACGGGCGGCGTGAGCCAGTACACGTCGGACGCGCGCCAGGTGTTCGTCGTGCGCCGCGGCCCGGACAATCGCCCGCGGGTGTACCACCTCGACGGCAGTTCGCCCGCGTCGTTCGCACTGGCCGACCAGTTTCCGCTCCAGCGCCGCGACGTCGTGTTCGTCGATGCGTCGTCGCTGGTGCGCTGGAGCCGCGTCGTCAACCTGCTGATTCCGTCGTCCGCGCAGGGTGCGCTGACGGCCAGAGCCATCTCGCCGTGACGCGCGTGGCGGATTTCGTGACCGCGACCGCGCGTCGCGCCATACGGGACTGATTCTGCATGACTTCTTCGACCCTGCCTGACCCGCACAGCGGGCCCGCCCTGCGGCCGTCCTATCCGGTGCGCCGCTATTGGGGCATGCTGTCCGGCGGCCGCCGCCTGATCCTTTGCACGGCGCTCGCGGGCGCGCTCGTCGGCACCGTGTATGCGCTGTGCGCGGCGCCCGTCTACCGGACCGACATCCTGTTCCAGGTCGAGCAAAGCCCGACCGACTCGAAACCGACGTCGCCGCCCGGCGATCCGTCGGCGGTGTTCGACCTGAAGACCGACGCGTCGACCGAGATCGAGGTGCTGAAATCCCGCGCCGTGCTCGACCGCGCGATCGACAGCACCAACCTGGCCGTCGACGCGCGGCCGCATTACCTGCCGCTGATCGGCTGGCGGTTCGTGAACGCGGCCGACGGGTTGTCCTCGCCGCTGCCGGGCGGCTACGTGTACGGCACCGAGCGCATCGACGTGCCGACCTTCGACGTGCCGAAGCGCCTGCTCGGCAAGGGGTTCGCACTGACGCTCGGCGACGACGGCGTCTACACGCTGCAGCGGACGGGCTGGTTCGGCCGGAAGGGGCCGGCATGGCAGGGCCGTATCGGACAGCCGCTGCATGTCGACACACCGCAGGGGCCGCTCGACATCTTCGTGCGCAACGTGGCCGGCAAGCCCGGCGCGCGCTTCGACCTGACGCGCTACAGCGACGAGGAAGCGACGGTCTGGCTGCAGAAGAACGCGCTGATCTCGGAGCGCGGCAAGCAGTCGAACATGATCGGCGTGACGCTCGACGGCATCGATCCCGTGCATGACAGCCGCGTGCTGAACGCGATCGGCGACGCGTACCTCGCGCAGAACACGCAGCGCAAGTCCGAGGCGGCCGACAAGCTGATCCGCTTCATGGATACCCAGCTGCCGCAGCTGAAGGCGCAACTGGAAAAGGCGGAAAGCCGCTTCAACGCATTCCGTGCGTCGCATGGCACCGTCAATACGAGTGACGAGGCGCTGGCATTGCGCCAGCAGTCGGTCGACATCGAGACGCGCGTGCAGACGCTGCAGCAGCGGCGCGAGGAATTGCTGACGCGCTTCATGCCGAAGCATCCGGCCTTGGTGGCCGTCGATGCGCAACTGGCCGACGCGCAGCGTTCGCTCGACACGACACGCAAGCAGATCCAGCAGTTGCCGACCGTCGAGCAGGGCGTGCTGCAGTTGCAGCGCGATGTGGCCGTCGATACCGCGCTGTACACGAACCTGCTCAACACGCGCCAGCAGATGATCCTCGCGCGGGCCAGCAAGACCGGCACCGTGCGGATCGTCGATACGGCGAAGGTCGCCGAGCAGCCGATCGGCCCGCATCGCGGGGTCGCGGTGATCGCGCTGCTGATGCTGGGGCTGCTGGCGGGCGCGGCGATCGTGATCGTCCGGCAGCGTGTCGTCGGCACGATCGGCGACGCCGAGGAAATCGAATGGACGACGGGGCTGCCCGTGTTCGCGACCGTGCCGCACAGCCCGGTCGCCGCGCAAGCGGAGTCGCGACCGAAGGCCGGACGGCGCGGCATGCGCGCGCCAATGCCGCCGATCGACGCGCAGGACGCGGCGCTCGAAGGCCTGCGCAATTTCCGTGCGGCGCTGCAACTGTCGATGCCGGACGCGTCGAATCCCGTCGTGCTGATTTCCGGGCCGACGACGGGCGTCGGCAAGTCGTTCGTCGCCGCGAATATCGCGTCGCTCGTCGGCGCGGCGAAACGGCGGGTCCTGCTGATCGATGCCGACCTGCGCAAGGGTTCGCAGCACGAGCGGTTCCGCCATAGTCGCGCGCCGGGCCTGTCGGACGTGGTGGCAGGCACGCACGGGCTCGCCGAGACGATCCGGCGCGGGGTCGCACCGGGCCTCGATTTCATCCCGATGGGCAGCATCGTGCCGGACCCGGGCGAACTGCTGCTGCAGCCCGCACTCGCCGAACTGATCGAGCAAGTCTCAGCGCGCTACGACATGGTCGTGATCGACGGCCCGCCGCTGTTGCCGGTGGCCGATGCGCTGGTGCTCGGCCGCCTCGCGGGAACCGTGTTCCTCGTCGCGCGCAGCGGCGTGACGACGCTGACCGAACTCGAAGAAAGCGCGCGACGGCTCGAACACGCGCATATCGACGTGGGCGGCGTGGTCCTGAACGATTACAAGGGCGCGCCGGGACGGTACGACTACGGCTATAAGGAGACGAACACGCATCAGGCCGCGTCCGGATATACGGAAGGGATGGCGTCGCGGCAACGGGTGGAACGGGCGTCATGAACCGGCGAGCGGGCGGGGCCGGGCACGGGCCGCGACGGCGCCCTGTGACGATGCGCACGGCGGCGCGCGTGCGCGGTGCCACGGGCGGTTACGCGGGCGGTTATACGGGCTACTGGTGGGAAGATCCGGCACGCCTGGTGCTGATGTTCATCCTGCCGTTGTACGGCATGCTGTCGCTCAGCTTGCTGGGTGACCCGAAGGCGATCGCGCGCGTCTATTTCGACGGCTACTACGCGTTCGTCGGCGCGCTGTTCCTGATGGTGGTGATGGCGGCCGCATGGCTCGCGACGACCGAAGCGCGCACGCGACGCGGGCCGCCGCCCGCCGCGGTCGAGCTGTCGCCTCGCGTGCTCGATTTCGTGTTCGCGCTCGCGCTGTTCGGCTATGCGCTGCTGCTGAGCGGCATCCTCACGCATCCGGCGCTGCTGGTTGCGTTCGTGCGCGGCGAAGCGAATGCCTACGACATGCTGGAACTGAAGGGGCGCATCACGGGCCTCAGCACCTTCACGCAGGCGACCGCGCCGTTCGTCGTGCTGTATTTCTATGTGTTCAGGACACCCGTCAAGGGACTGAATCGCTACAAGATCTACTTCGCGGTGCTTGCCGTGCTGACGCTGATGCGCAGCTTCATCTTCGCCGAACGGCTTGCGCTGATCGAGATGGTGATGCCGTTTGCGCTGATGGTCGTGCGGTTCCGGCTCGGAGGCCGGTATTCGCGGCTGTTGACGCTCGGTCCGTATGCGGCGATCCCGTTGCTGTTCGGCCTGTTCATCGCGAACGAGTACAACCGGTCGTGGGAAGCCTATTACGTCAATATCTACGACAACCTGTTCGATTTCGCGCTCGAACGTCTCGGCCTGTACTACTCGACGTCGTTGAACAACGGCGCCGGAATACTGAGTGTGCTGGGCTGGGACCTGGGCCACCCGATGTTTACGTTCGACTGGCTGCTGCGCTTCCCGGTCATCGGCTCGACGTTGCAGCCGTGGCTGGACTCGGGCGACAGCATCAACCTGTTCCTGAACGGCTACGCCGACCCGGAGTTCAACAACCCGTCGGGCATCTTCGTCCACTTCTACGAGTGGGGCTGGTTCGGCTTGCTCGATGCGCTCGCGCTCGGCTGGGCGGTCGGCCGCAGCTATGCGGGCTGGCGGAGCGGCAACGGGTTCTGGTGCTGCATCCATGCGGTGCTTTACGTGTCGGTCATGGAAGTCATGCGAACGCCGAACCTGTTCAGCGGACGCAATTTCGTGCCGGTCGTACTGCTGATCGCCATCTTCCATTGGTTCGCCAAGGCGCCGGCACGTCCAGCGCCTGCCGCCGGCGGCGGAGCCGATGGAGAGGGAAGCCGGCGCGTCGTTGCGCGTGGCAGTCGGGCCACGGACGTCGATCCGGTGTTGTCGCGATAAGGCCATGGCCGAGTCGTGCGGGGCATGCGACCACTTTGCAGATTGCCGGGTCCCAACACCAATATTTCCCGGAGCCACTCCTTTTCATGGCGACTCACAAGCAGAAGTTTGAAATTCTGGACGGGTTGCGCGGCATTGCGGCAATCAGCGTGATGCTCATGCATTTCCTTCAGGATCTGCCGATTCCGATACTGCAGAGTGCTTATCTTTCGGTCGATGTGTTCTTCATGCTGAGTGGCTTCATCCTCACGTACTCCTACGGGGAAAAATTGCGTCAGGCGTCGTGGCGGGGCGAGTATGTGAAGCGACGGGTGATCCGTCTTTATCCGATGATATGCATCGGGCTGACGATCGGGTTCGTGAGCCTCGTCGTCATGCGCGTCAATGCGTCAGCGGCGTTTTCGTTCGGCAACCTGGCGGCAGCCACCGGCCAGAATTATTTTCTCATTCCGTATCTGGGTCGTTTTTCGGTGTCGGGCTTTGTCGGCGCCACGAATCACGGCTTGCCGGCAGTCGACGATCCGGGTGTGTTTCCTCTGAATCCGCCCGCCTGGTCGCTGTTCTTCGAGTTGTTCGCGAGCGTTGTGCTGATCGCGGCCGTCAAGATGAAAGAGCAGAACCTGCTGAGACTGGCCTATGCATGTCTCGGTGCGTTCGTCGCGTATGGATGGCTCGTGGGCCTCGACCACGACAAAGTGACTGTCATCCTGAATCAGGGCTGGGCGGCCGATAATTTCTTCGGCGGATTCTTCAGGGTCGGCTACGGGTTCCTGCTGGGCGTGGCAATCGCGAAAATGCACGACGCCGGTCTCCCGGCGAGGCCGCACTGGTTCGTTGCCGGGCTCGTCAGGAACGACTGGATGCTGTTTGTCGTGTTCCTGCTGGTCGTCCTGTTTCCAACGTCGATCAAGGGAATTTACGCGTTGGCCGTGCTGTTGTTCGTCGCCCCCGCGCTGGTTTATCGCGGCGCCATGCTCGCTCCGAGCGGCAACGTGGTGGCACGGATCAGCACGTTCCTCGGCTGGATATCGTACCCGCTCTATTGTGTGCATTACCCGATCGGAAGGCTCGTGTTCGCGTATGCGCCGCAGGGCGACATCCACGTCGTCAGAACGGCAATGCTTGCGGCGTGCCTGTCGATCGTGTCGGCCGCGTTCCTCGCGAAATTCGTCGAGGAGCCGATCAGGTCGTATCTCGGCAAGCGCCTGTTCGGCAATCAACCGGCCGCGACCGGCAGCCCCGTCAACGTCGCGTAACCGCGCTGAGTCGCCGGGAAGGCCGGCGCGTGTCGATCCGGTCGCCTGCCGATCGCGCTACAGCGTCTCGAAGATCGCCTTCATCATCTCGGCACTGCGGCTCCAGCGATATTGCTCCGCATGCGCGATCCCCTTGCGTTTGAGCTCGGCCCTGAGCTCGGGGGAATCGAGCAGGCTACGTAATTTCCGCGCGATGTCGTCCTGCGAATACGGATCGCAGTACAGCGCCGCATCGGCACAGACTTCCGGCAGGGCGGCCGATTTTCCGACCACGGCCGGGCAGCCGTAGCGCATCGCCTCGAGCGGCGGAATGCCGAAGCCTTCGTAAATCGACGGATAGAGGAAGCACGCCGCGTTCTGATACAGCGCCTTCAGTTGTTCGTCGCTGATATAGCCGACGTACTTGATGTTCGGCTCCGGCGCGCCAACCGGGTCGTGCTTGCCGAACACGGTGGTGTTCTGCATCCCGACGATGACGAGATCGACCGACGGATCGCCGATCTGCCGGAATGCGGCGATCAGCCGGCCGAAGTTCTTGGTGGGATTCATGCTGCTGACCGCGAGCACGAACCGATCCGGCGTCAGCGCATGTTTGTCGAGCACGCTCGTGTCCGGTTCCAGCGCGTCGAGATGATCGGCACCGAGCGGCACGACGCGGATCTTCTCCGCGGAAACGCCGCAGTGATGGGCGAGGCGATCCCGCGAGAACCGGGAGTTGGTCAGCACGCACACCGAGGTTCGCGCCAGGATCCAGAACATGATCCGATACCACATTCGAAACGGCCGGGAGAAATGCGCGGGCGTGTCGAACACCGCCGCATCGTGCATGTAGATGATCTGGTTGCCGAGGAAGATGGATGCCGAATTGCCGAGATTGACGATGCGGCCGCGGCGCGCGAACAGCGGGAGGATCAACTGCTCCCACACCACGCCCTTGTAAAAACCGACCTCGACCGTCTTCGCTCCACTCACCGCGACGCCGGGCCGAGGCGGCACCAGCACGGTCACCGGATCCTGTGGATGAAACTTGATCAGTGCGGCGATCAGCTCGCGCGCGACGCGTTGCACGCCGGTCGTCTTCTGCGTCGTGAATCGGCCGTTGTAGACGAGTTGCTTCGGTTTGCTGGCGATCATGTCAATAAGGAGATGTCGAAATCGGGATCAGGCTTCGACGTGATCCGGCGCAACCGGCTCGAAGTCGCGCGAGTCGGCACGCGGCTCGTCGGCGCCGAGTCCATAGAGGGCATTCCACTGGCGGAAGATCGCGTTGATCGAAAACCGCTGGATCGCGCGCTGCCGGGCCGCGGCGCCCATTTGCTCGCGCAGCTGCCGATCGTCGCGGAGCGCGGCCACGTAGGCGGACATCTCGTCGGCGTTCGACGCGACGTAGCCGGTCACGCCGTGGATCACCACGTCGCGATTGCCGACGACGTCCGTCACCACGGCCGGTATGCCGGCAACCTGCGCTTCGATCAGCGCGACCGGCATGCCTTCCCAGCGGGAGCTCTGCACGTAGATGTCCAGTTCGGCCGTGAGCGCCAGCGCCCGGGCGCGGGTCACCCAGCCGCTGCAGACGACGGCCCGGCGCTGGCTGGGATCCGCGATCTCGGCCGCGTTGCCGCCGATCCACAGAAACTCGACGTCGGCGCCGTGCAGCGTGTCGGCGAGTCGCACGAATGCTTCATGATTCTTCTGGAACGATGCCCGGCCGCTCATCCCGATGACGACCTTGCGATCGTCGCGTGTTCGACGCGGCGGAATCTCGGCCACATGGACGCCGTTTTCCACCAGGACCGCCGATTTCGGCCTGACCTTTCTTCTGATCTCGCCGAGCTCGCTGCCCGAGCAGGCGACGACGGTGCCGCCGATGCGCGCGGCGATGCGCTCGAAGCTCAAATACGCGAACTGCTTCATGCGCGACACGTCGGCGCGCAGGAACGAGAGTCCGTGCGGCGAGTAGAGGACCGTCGCATTCGGGGCGGCGATGCGGGCGGCGACCCGTCCCAGCACCCCGGCCTTCGACGAATGCAGATGAATCGCGGTCGGCTTGTGCTCGCGCAGGTTCCGGATCAGCGCGCGCAAACTCCGCAGGTCCTGTGTGACGCTGACCTCGCGCACCATGTCCACTTGGACGAGCTTCACGTCGGGCCGGAACAGCGTTGAAAAATCGGCCGGGGTTTCCGGTCGGATCGAGTGCAGCACCGTGACATCGGCGCCGGTTGCCGCGGCATGATTGGCGAGATGCGTCAGCATCGAAAGCACGCCGCCACCAAACGCTTCGGCAATATGAACGATCTTTTCTGTGGTCATCTTTGGGTCCAGCGATCCGATCGCCCCTGTCATCGCCCATCGCGACGATGGGCAGCCGGTGAATCGTGCGGTCGCGTCGTCCGGTTCCTTGAACTATGCATTCCTAATTGATAAATGCTTGCGAGTCGTGGCCATTGAATCCCGCTGTCTAGCTCGCGTGTGCGAAGCGGATGACGCGGTCGGTCGAATTGCACCGGACACGATGCAGCGCGACGAATCAATACCGCGTTCGACTACGGCGACTGGGGACGAGGTAACGGCGAAGTCCGGTCAGTGCGCGTGAATCCACTGGTCCGGATCATTGTGCAGCGCATGCGCGATCCACTGGGTGCGATGGCTTACCGAAGAGGCGATTCGACGCCGGACGTCACGGCCCGACGACGCTATCGTGTGCCGACGCGCTGCCCGGACGACTTGCGCACGCGGGCGAGGGGATTGGAGATATAGCGAATCGCACGGTTGCTGAGCGTCGACGACGGCAGCAGGCAGGCGAGCGACAGCCCGGCGACGGCCACCTTTTTCGCCGGACGCCAGAATGGATTGCGCAGCACGGTATGCCAGTAGCGTCCGGATTCGCACAGGAACCAGCGCCAGCGCCGCACGAGCGGCGCGTGATACAGCGTGCTGGCGAAGCGGGCCTTCTCGATCGCGAAGTCGAGCGGCGCGATCGGCAACGCTTCGTGCAGCCGCGTGCCGGCAAGCATGCGCAGTGTCGACCAGCGGCGTTCGGCCTTCAGCGCGCCCGTCGCGGCGTCTTCCGAATTGGTGAGTGCAAGGGCCGGCGCGTCGGCGGCTGCGCCGCCGGCCGGGCGTAGATCCGGATGCTGATGCACGCGATAGCCGCCGAGCGTTGCGTCGATCATGTGCACGGCGCCGAGCAGTGCGATGCCGTAGATCGCATAGAAATCCGCGCCATGGAGGTTGTCGGCCGTGACGGGCACCGGAAAGATGCGCTTGAGCGCGTCGACCCGGTACGCGTTGCCGGACGCGGGCGGCGACGGATACAGCCAGCCTGCGCGCAACAGGCGGCCGCAATCGGTGTCGACGGCCGACTGCGGCACGCTCGCGCCGGTCATCGCACCGTCCCGCGCGATCACGTCGAGCCGGAAGTGGACCTTCACGAAGTCGCCGGACGCGAACGCGGCCAGCACGCGGGCCGCGGCGTCCGCATAGAGGAGGTCGTCCGCGTCGAGCAGGATCACGTAGCGCGTCGCGACATGCTCGAGCGCGCGGTTGTATGCGGCGACCTGACCGCGATTTTCCTGGAACACCGCCGTCACGCGCTCGCCATATGAGCGGATGATGTCGCGCGAATCGTCGGTGGACCCGTCGTCGACGACCAGTACGCGTACACCGTGCGGCGTCTGCGCGAGCGCCGAATCGATCGCGTCGCGCAGGTATGCGCCGTGGTTGTAGTTGCAGATGGCGATGGTCAGGTCGGTCATGAACGGGTTCTGGACGAGCGAAGAGCGGACGGTCCGCACGTCCGGTGCCTTGCGGCGACGCCGGAGCGCGGCCACGTCGTATGGTGGCCATGATACGCATCGCGGATCGGCGCTCGGTTCGCGAGCCTACCGTTCGGCGATGCGCCGCGTGAAAGCGCGACGAATCGTCGACCGGCACGCGGCAGCGCGCCGCGCAGGCGGGACGCATCGGTCTGTTGACGCACCGACACCCGGCCGGATCGAATGATTCAATCGAATGTATCGCGTCGTCCGCTGCGACGAGGGTGTCGCGGGCGGACAACTCGGCCGGCACGCGGCGATTCGCATGCGCAGGCCGACGCGCGGGATGTCATTCCGGAGGAAACGATTCGATATGCGTAGCTCGCAATGCTCGTTCCGCGCCTGCGCGTTGATCGCCGGCATGTGCATGGCAGGCGCACTGTCCTGGCCGGATGGTGCTGCGGCAGCGTCCGGCGCGCGTGCGCCTGGCGCGCTTCATGCGAATGTGCCGGACGCATACGTGCGTCCCGCCGCGGACGCGGCCGATCAGGCCGACATGCTGCAACATGCGCTGGACGCGTTGCAGCCGGGCCAGCGATTGATATTCGCACCGGGGCGATACGTGGTCGGCCGTTCGCTGGTCGTGCGACAGCCGAATGTGGTGGTGTCGGGCTACGGCGCGACGCTGATCGCGACCACCGCGGACGATCAGACGGTCGAGTTGCGCGGCGACGGTACGGCGCTCGTCGGCTTCCGCCTGGCGGGCACCGGCACGACGCGCCTGACGACACCGGAATCGACGAAGGTCGAGGTCACGGGACGCGGCGTGCAGGTGCTCGACAACGTGATCGACGGCGGCGCCGGCGCCGGCATCTTCGTGTTCGGCGGCGCGAATGTCGCGATCGTCGGCAACGAGGTGCTGTCGACACTGGCTGACGGCATTCACATGACGCATGGTTCGCACGACGTGCTCGTGCGGGGCAATGTCGTGCGCGGCACCGGCGACGACATGATCGCCGTGGTGAGTTACCAGGCGGAAGGCGTGCTGACGCGCAACGTGCTGATTACCGGCAATTCGCTGGAAGGCAACCCGTGGGGCCGGGGCATCACGGTGGTGGGCGGCGCGAATGTCACCATCTCGAACAACATCGTGCGCAACGTGCAGGTGAGCGCGGGGATTCTCGTCGCGCAGGAGGACAGCAACCGCACCTACGGCGCGTCAGACGTCCGCATCGAGAACAACGTGATCGCGGACATCCAGACGGCGACGGGCCGCACCGATCCGCGCCCGATCACGCAGCAGGCGGCGATCGAGGTCAGCACGTGGTCGGGTTCGGTGTCGCGTGTGACCGTGATCGGCAACCGCGTGTCGAATGCGCGCTTCGACGGCATTCGCCTGTGGGGAAACGTGTCCGGCGTGCGGCTCGCGGACAACCAGCTGTCGGGAATCGGCGGGATGGCGGTGCGGGTCGGCCCCGGCAAGGATTGCGCGAGCGATGGGCCGTCGAAGTCCTCGGCAAACCCGGTGAAAGGGGCGACGTGTGCCGCGGCGCATCAGTCGACGGCGACCGCTGCCGACGCGCTCGGCGCGGATCCGTCGTCGCTGCCGCGCGTGCGCGAGGCCGTCAGGCAGGCGCGCTGGTCGCAGCGAAGCATAGATTGACCGCGCGCCGGCGCGATTCGCACGCGCCTGTCGAACGCGCTTAGCGAACGGCGTCGCGTTCCGCCGCTTCCTCATGCGGCTCGTCGGGTTCGCACGGTGAACATGGCGCCGGCGGCGCGGTACCGACGACCGGTCGTCCATACCGATCGTCGAACCGCACGATATCGTCTTCGCCGAGATAGTCGCCCGACTGTACCTCGATGATCTCGAGCGGGATCCGGCCGGGATTCTCGAGACGGTGGACCTCGCCGACGGCAATGTAGGTCGATTCGTTCTCGCTGAGCAGGAACGTCTCGTCGCCGCGCGTGACCTTCGCGGTGCCGCGTACGACGATCCAGTGCTCGGCGCGGTGATAGTGCATTTGCAGCGACAGTTGCTTGCCGGGTTCGACGACGATCCGCTTCACCTGGAACCGCTCGCCGAGATCGATCGAATCGTAGTGCCCCCACGGCCGCTGCACCTTGCGGTGCTCGCTCGCCTGCGGGCGCTGCTCGGTCTTCAGGCGCGCGACGATGTTCTTCACGCGCTGCACGTCGTGCTTGTTCGCGACCAGCACCGCATCCGGTGTCTCGATCACGACGACGTCCTTCATCCCGACGCATGCAATCAGCCGGCCTTCCGAGCGCACGAAACTGTCCTGCGTGTCCTCGAACACGATCGGGCCGCGTGCGACGTTGCCCTGATCGTCCTTCGGCATGATTTCCCAGATCGCATCCCAGGTGCCGACGTCCGACCAGCCGGCCGAAAGCGGCACCACGATGCCTTCGATGCCAAGGTCGGGGTTCTCCGCGAGGCGCTCCATGACCGCGTAGTCGATCGAGTCGGCCGGGCAGGCGTCGAAGGCCGCCGCGTCGATCCGGAAGAACGGATCCTCGGCGATGCCCGCACGCCATGCCGCGTCGCAGGCCGCATGAATGTCGGGCGCGAGCGCGCGGATCGCCTTCAGCCAGATCGATGCGCGCGTGACGAAGATGCCACTGTTCCACCAGTAGTCGCCCGAATGCAGGTAGCGCTCGGCGAGCGCGGCGTTCGGCTTCTCGACGAAGCGCCCGATCGTATAGCCGCCCTGTCCGCCGAGTCGGCCGGCGCGCGGTTCGCCGACCTGGATGTAGCCGTAGCCGGTTTCCGCGCGGCGCGGCAGCACGCCGAGCGTGACGATCGCGCCTTCCTGCGCGTAGCGCGCCGCGCGCCCGATCGCTTCGTGGAACGCACCGACGTCGCCGATCACGTGATCGGCCGGCATGACCGCGAGAATGGGATCGTCCGCGAGCACATTGGCGTCGAGCGCCGCGAGCGTCAGCGCGGGCGCCGTATTGCGCGCGGCCGGCTCGAGCAGGATGCGTGCGGGCGCGGCGCGCCCGAGTACCTGAGCGGCGCTCATGATGCGATGCTGTTCGCCGCATACCAGCAGCAGCGTGTCGCCGAGCGACGCGTTCGCGATGCCGTTCAGGCGGCGCGCGGTCGCCGACAGCGGCGATTCGTTCGAGGTCAGCTCGATCAGTTGCTTCGGATACTGCTCGCGCGACAGCGGCCAGAGCCGCGTGCCCGAACCGCCGGCGAGAATGACGGGCAGGATGCGGGGCAGCTCGGGTTCGGGAACCGGGCGAAGGGTAGGGGTCATCGATTGGCTCCGGTATCGGCGGGCAGCCGGTTGTGCGTGCGACCGTCGGCGCGCGCGTCCTCGTTTCGCGAGCGCGGCGCCGGGACGGTCCGCGACAGCAGCTTGCGCAGCGCACCGGCGGCGCGATCGGCCGGCCGGACGAGACCGACGAACGGCGCGCCCTGTTCGAGATAGGGGCCGTAGGCCTTGCGGAATCCGAAGCGTTTGTAGAATGCCTGGCGCTGAGCGGGAACGTGCGTGCGTACCGCCACGTCGGGCCATGCGGCCTGCGCGGCCGTGAGCGCGCGCTGCATCAGCTGCTCGAGGGTGGCGTCGTCCCGACATGCCTCGCTCGTGAGCACCTTGTCGATCACGACGTCCGGATCGACGTCGTCGCCGGGCAGCACGCGTGCGTACGCGACGACTTCGATCATGTCGCCCGTGTGCATGCGCGCGAACACGTGCAGCGCATGCGCATCCTTGCCGTCGATGTCGAGATGCGTGTGCGCGTCCTCGACCACCAGCACTGCGTTGCGCGAGCGCAGGATTGCATAGAGATCGACGGCGCTCAGATGTTCGAATTCACAACAATGCCATTCCATGATGCGGTCCTCGTGGGAATCCTTCAGCACGCAGCACCACACGAACGCGTTCGTACGGTACGGCGCGGCGATGCCCATGATGCGGATGCGGCGTGCGCCGGTCTGTTCGAAAGCCTACTCACCCACCCGTTTTACGCGGGCCGGCGCGGGCCGGCGCGGGCTGCGCGGCGCATCCGCGTGGCGCGAGCGGAGCAATGTGCGGTAGCACACAATGGCCGCGTGGAGGCTTTTCCATAATTAGCCTGTCGCGACGGTCCGCTGCGAAGCACGCAGCACGGGTCGCCGGCATCGAACGCGATTGAAGAACCGGGGGTTGTACTTGAAGATTGCGACTGCTCACGACCGACGGCTCGTACATCGCGGCGCTGGGCGCATACGGTCGACTGCCGCATGCAGGCTCACGTCTGCTGCTTCATCGATTTCCTCGCGCGGGGCAGGTCCGTCATTCGGACACCGTTGTTTCGGCGCACCGGCCGGCACGTGCATACTTGCTACTGCGCGTTGCCTGTCGCGTTGGCGCGACGGCAGCGACAGCGGGTGCGCGTCATGCGTGGCGGTCATGCTGCGTCGCGCAATGAAGTGGACGACACAACAGGTTTGCCGGCGATCGCCGATGCACCGCCGTGGCGCGAAATCCGCGATCGGCCGACCCGGCACGCTGCTGCGACGCCCGGCCCGGTGCGCGACGGCCAGGCGCTTCGTTACGACGATGTAACGACCGCGCGCGGTTCGCCGGCATTCGATGTGACATTCCGGTGTCGCGCAAGGAATGCGATTACCGACGCCTGAAAAACACTGCGCGGTTCTTACACGCGATTTCGTCAAGAATCGCAGGCAATAGGCGGTGCCGATCTTGCAGAAAAGTAGTATTTGCCACCGATTGATGCGAATGGTCGTAGATAATCAAATCTGAGTCGCTAAATGCGGCCGCGCCGGCGGGGCGGTAGCGTAACCGGCTGAATCGATGTTTATCGTTTGGTAACAAGCCCTCTCGATACGGGGTGTAAATTCAGGAGTGGATGAAATGAGTCAGCCATTCCGAAAGCGGGTTGGCGGCCGTCCAGTTCAGCATCGAGCGCGACTGTCGTGTACGACGCGACGCAAATGCGGACGGAATTCCCGTTTGCCGACGTGCTCCGCCTGACGGCGCGTCGCATCAAAGCCGGAACGCCGTGGCTCCCGCGGCCGCGCGTTCCCTTCGAGTTCGATGACAACGAGGCCGGATGAAATCTGGCTCGACCTCCGGGGGCTCTCGCCGTGTGCAGTTTCGATCTTCGCCAAAGCTGCGGAAACGCAGCACGGACCGGCGGCCATGCGCCGCCGCCCGCAGCGCACGCGAACGGTTCGCAGAGTGGAGAAAGTGATGGTTCGCTATGAATATGCCAATAACGCGCGATAAGAGCGCTGGCGCGGGGAGGACTACCGGGCAGCGTCCTTTGATTTACTGGACGCAGTCACCGTCCGTCATGCTTCGCAAGGAACTCGCGCGACGCGACTGGAAGGTGACGATCGTCGCGCACGCGAGCGAGTTGCGCGACACCTCCGGCGAAATCACCTGCGGCATCCTCGACCTGAGCGGCGGCCACGCCGACGCGATCGGCAGCATCGCGTCCACCTGCGCGTCGATGCGCGATGTCGTGTGGGTCGCACTGGTCGAGACCGGTCAGACCGCGTCCCCGAACGTGCGCGCGCTGTTGCGCGACTATTGCTTCGACTACATCACGTTGCCCGCGTCGCATCAGCGGATCGCCGACACGGTCGGCCATGCGTACGGGATGGAATGCCTGTTCGCACGCGATCGCGAACGCCTCGAATCGCAGGAGAACGGCATCGTCGGCACCTGCAGCGCGATGCTGCGGCTGTTCGATACGGTGCGGCGTTTCGCGCGCACGGACGCACCGGTGTTCGTGTTCGGCGAGACGGGTACCGGCAAGGAGCTGACGGCCGTCGCGATCCATCGTCATTCGGAGCGGCGCAACGGCCCGTTCGTCGCGGTCAACTGCGGCGCGATCCCGCCGCACCTGCTGCAATCGGAACTGTTCGGCTACGAGCGCGGCGCGTTTACCGGCGCGAACGCGCGCAAGGCCGGCTACGTCGAAGCCGCGAACGGCGGCACGCTGCTGCTCGATGAAATCGGCGACCTGCCGCACGAGAGCCAGGCGAGCCTGCTGCGTTTCCTGCAGGAGCGCGCGATTCATCGCCTCGGCGGCAGCGATCCGGTGCCGGTCGACGTGCGGATCGTTTCCGCCACGCACGTCGACTTGCGCGAGGCGATGGAAGAAGGGCGGTTTCGCGCGGATCTGTTCCACCGCCTGTGCGTGATGCGCATCGACCAGCCGCCGCTGCGTGCGCGCGGCAAGGACATCGAACTGCTCGCGCATCACATGCTCGAACGCTTTCGCGGTGACGCGCGCCATCGCGTGCGCGGCTTCTCGACGGATGCGATCACGGCGCTCTACAAGCACGACTGGCCGGGCAATGTCCGCGAGCTGATCAACCGTGTGCGGCGCGCGGTGGTGATGACGGAAGGTCGCCTGATCACCGCGCAGGATCTCGAACTCGAATATTGTCTCGACGCGGCTTCGCCGTCCGTTGCCGACATCCGCAAGTCGATCGAGCGCGAAGCGATCGAAACGGCGCTGCTGCGCACGCGCGGCCGCGTCGCTGCTTCCGCGCGCGAACTCGGCGTATCGCGCGCGACGCTCTATCGCTGGATGGAAGCGTACGGCATCGAGCGGCCGCGCGGTACGGGGTCGTCGGACTGACGCGCGCGGCGCGGCCGCGCAACCGCACGGGCGACGCCGGCCGCGTCAGCCGGCCGGCGCGGCGCGCACGGTTCGTGCGGCGTTGACCGCGCGGATATCGACGGTCGGCGGCGCGCCGGCGGCCGCTCGGTCGCCCGTGTCGGCGAGCGGCATGAGCGCGACGCGTGCCGGCGTACCGGGGGCGAGATCGAACCAGTCGTCGCGCGGCACGAAGCCCGGCGCGTCGATCTGCACGTGACGGGCGACGTGGCGCGTGTCGATGTCGACGTGCCACGTGTCGCCGATGCGCGACACGCATGCCTCGATGCCGGGCTCGCGGCGTGCGAACACGGCCGGATGCGTGCGGGACGGGAAGTAGAACGCCTGCGACAGCAGCGTGCCATCGTCGGCGCGCAGTGTCGCGACGACGGTGTCGTGCTCGCAGGGGCCGAAGCGATACGCGTAGGTCCAGTCGAAGAAGCGGCCGAGCAATTCGGCCGAGCCGAGCCGCACCGTGTCGTGCGCCGCGATCCGGACCGGCCCGCCGGCCCGCGCGACCGGCGTGCGGCCGTCGCGCAGCGCGACCAGCTCGACGGCCGCCGACAGCGGCGCCGGCCGCTCGTTGATCACATGCACGTCGAGGCCGTTCAGCCCTTCGTCGACGAGCAGGACCTGCACCGGCTGAAGCACCTGGCGCAGCGCATACCACGCCGATTTCGGCCGATGCGTCGCATCGATCAAGCCCCATCCGGCGCCCGGCATCACGTCCTGGAACTGCCAGACGAGCGCTCCCGCGCAGCGCGAGCCGGTGCGTCGCCATTCGGCGAAGGTGTCGCGCATCAAGTCCGCGATCGCCGCGCGCGACAGCTCGAAGTAGCGCGACGGATCCTCGCGTCGCAGGCGGTCGGGCGCCACGTCATACAGCGTTTGCAGATAGTGATCGCGAATATCGTCGAAATCCCACGACGTGCCGGGGTCGCGCGGCACGGCCGCCTTCCAGCGCGGCTCATGAACGCCGGGCCAGCCGAGGCTCGCGAGCATCGCGTCGCACGGCACGTTCGCGAACGCGAGGCATTCGCTCGCGAAGCGCACGTCGGCGCGGCGCGCGTCGTCGAGCGGGCGCAGGTACGCGCCGACGCCGTAGTAGTGCGACACGCGCTCGCGCGGCAGGAACGGCAGTGCGCCGCCGTCCGGCGAGTCGGGGACGTAAAGCGCGTCGGGCCGCCGTGCCGCCGCATGGCCGGCGAGGCGCTCGGCGGTCAGTTCGAGGAAGCGCTGCTTCGGCCCGAGCCCCGACATCGCGGCCTGCTGGGCGATCTCGCTGCCGCCGCACAGCACCGCGAGCGACGGCGACGCGCGGTGGCGCGTGAGGAACTGTTCGGCTTCGCGATCGACGGCGTCGGCGAACGCGCGATCGTCGAGCGCGTAGTCGAAGTTCGCGAACATGAAGTCCTGCCACACCAGCAGCCCGAGCCGGTCGCACCACGCATGGAATGCGTCGGCCTCGTAGGTCATCGTGCCGCCGACGCGAATCATGTTGAAGCCGGCGTCGCGCGCGTGCCCGAGCAAACGGCCATAGGTCGCGTCGTCCGCGTGCAGCGCGAGCGGGTCGGCGCTGCTCCAGCAAGCGCCGCGCGCGAACACGCGCACGCCGTTCACGCGCAGCCCGAACCCCTTGCCGTCGTCGCCGGCGTCCGGTTCGATCGTGCGGAAACCCGTCGCACCGAGCGGCCGCCGTTCGGCGCCGATGTGCAGCGCGACGTCGTAGAGCACCGGTTCGCCGTGCGTGTGCGGCCACCAGCGGCGCACGTTCGGCACCGCGACGCTCGCATGCAGCCGGTCGACGCCAATGCGTTCGAGCGTCGCGTGGTGCTCGCCGCACGACAGCCGGGCCGCGAACGCATCGGGCAGCGGAGCAGCGAACGCGAGTTCCGCATCGAGCCAGCCGGTGTCGCCGTCGATGCGCGCATGCAGGTCGCAATGGACGAGAACCGGGCCGTCGGCCGGGTCGAGCACGTCGACGGGCCGCCACGGTCCGGTCGGCACGCAGCGCGGAAACCAGCCGGGCATGTGCCCGAGCAGCGACGTGCGAACGGTGCGCAGCGTCGCCGGTTCGGCCAGCCGCGTGCGCCAGCGTGCACGGCGCGATGCGCGCGCGTCGCGCAGGTGCGGCGCGAGGGCGCGGAAGCAGAGGGTGAGCCGGTGTGTGCCGTCGAGCGACACGGGCACGTCGTGCGCGACGAACATGTTGTCCGAGCGCAGGATCGGCGCATCGTCGAGCCATGCCTCGGCGAGCGTCGCGAGCCCGTGAAAGCGCAGCACGCGCGGCCCGTGTCCGCGCAGTTCGACGCGATACCAGTGGTCGCGCTCGTCGAGCGACGCCGTATCGTCAGGCCGGCCGGCCAGCGCGAGCGCTTGCGCGACCGTGCCGGGGACGGGTGCGGCGATCCAGCCGTCGGCGAGGAGGTCGAGCGGCCCGCGCACGGCGCCCGCGGCCGTTGCGAGCATCGACCACGCAGGCGCGGCGTGCGCGGCACGCGTGCGCGTCACCGCATCACCGGCACGGGAGCCGCGTCGACGCGAACGGGCACCGCATGCCGCAGCGGCGGGGCGATCTGCCGCGCACAGTCGATCAGGTCGGTGTAAGCCGCTTCGATCGCGTCGAGCGTCGCGTCGCCGCGTTCTTCCTTGCCGCGCGCGCAGGCTCGTGCGAGCCGGAATTCCAGCACCATCGCCTCGGATGCGATGCGGTCGCAGGCGGTGCGAAGCTCCGCGAACGGCCCGACGCAGCCGCTTGCCTGCAGCCAGCGCGTGTAATGGCCGAACAGTTCGAAGTTCGCGCCGAGTTGCCGTACCGAATTGAACGAGTACGCGTGGAAGCGTTCGAGCGGCGAATCGGCGAGCGACTTCGTATCGATCCGCAACTGGCGCCGGAACGCCGTGATTGGATTGACGACCGGCAGGCGGCGTAAGTGCCGCTGCAGCGACGCGAGCGAGACTTCGCACAGCACGCGCTCGTCGAGCGGCGCGAAGCGCCGCTTCGCGCATTCGACGTAAGGCGGCAGCGGCATCGGCGAGTTGCCGCCGACGAGGCCGTTGTAGTCGAAATCCTCGGCCACGTAATAGCCGCTGTTGTGGAAGTAGCCGATCTGGCGGCGCGTGCGATCGATCGCGTCGATGCCGATCGTCGTCTTCGTATGCTGCGCGCGGTAGCTGCTGCCGCGGGTGTCGGGCAGGAACCACGCGTCGACCTCGACGATCATCAGGTGGCCGCGCGCGACCTGCGTCTCGATGTGCTGGTCGAGCGGTTCGTAGATCGAGTGCTCCTGCACGACGATCCCGTAGAGCCGCTCCAGTTCGTCGTGCGGAAACTTGAAGAACGTGAACTGGTCGCCCTCGAAATCGAGCGCGATCGTGAACGGCAGTGCCGCGTACGGATTCAGGCCCCACCACCGGAGCACCTCGAGCCACATGTCGACGTAGCAGTTGGTCTGTTTCCAGACCATCTCCTGACTGTGCAGCGGGTGCGGCCGGTAGTGGCGTGCGCGATGGCGCACGTCCTCGAACGACGCGTCCTCGCCGTCGCGGGACACGAATTTCATCGCGTGCCCCACAGCACGTCGCGAACTTCAGGCGGCCATGCGTCGAGATCGAAGCCGTGATGACGGAACAGCGCGAGCGTCAGCCGCTCGAGACCGAAGCCGACGCAGCCCGTGTGTGCGACGTCGCCCGTCGCGGTGCGGATGTCCCACAGCAGCCCGAAGTGATCCATGTGGTAGTTGAAGCTCAGGCACGCGGTCTGGCGGTCGTCGTGTTCGATCGGAATCAACAGCTCGAACTTCAGGTTCTGCTCGCGCTGGCTGTTCGCGACGATCTTGCCGCCGCGTCCGAAGAACGGATCGTTCGCGAGATCGATCGCGTTCGGCAGGCGCAGCGCCTCGATCATCCGCGTGCCGCGCTCCATCCACGTCTCGCGGAACGCGACGATCTGCTCGGGCGTGCCGATCCGCACGTATTCGCGCATCCGGAACAGCTGCATGCGGGTCGGGTCGAGCGACGGCTCGTGGCGGAAGCAGTACGAGAACACGTCGACGATGCGGCCGTCGCCGGGCAGCGCGCCCGCGCGCGCGACGACCGGATAGACCGGGTAGCAGGCGGCCGGCGTCATCACGACGTAGGTCGGCTTCTGGCTTTCGGTCCAGTCCTCGCCGCGATCGAGGCACTGCAGTACGCGCTGGTGCCGCTGTTCGTCGCCGCAGAACGCATGCACGCTGCCCGCGAGTTGCGGGAAGCTCTTCATGTATTCGCTGCGCTCGAATTCGGTGCGGCTCATCGCCGGCGGGAAGCGCAGCACTTCGGCCTGCTGGTCGGCGCCGAGGCGCGTGACGAACGCGTCGAGCGCTTCGACGACGCGCTCGAACCGCTCGCTGCGCCCGAACAGGCCCTGGATCCCGGTCGACACGAGCAGGCCCGCATCGATCAACGCGTCGCGCAGCGGATTGACGCCTGCGCGATCGAGCGGCGCGTCGGACGCGATGGGGGCGGCGGCGGAGGGTACGGCGAGGCGATCGTTCACGAATGTTTCTCCAGCGTCGCGGGACGCAGTGCGAGCAGCAGGCTCGAGGTATTGGCGGCAATGCGGTCGTTGCTGATCATCAGCGGCGCCGCTTGCAGGTCGCGAAGGTGGCGGCCGATGCTGAACGGCGTGCCGTGCTTGTAGCCGGCCATTCCGCAGATCATCATGGCCTGCTGCGCGACCTCGAGCGCCGTCGACGACACATAAGTCTTCAGCGTGTTGATCTCCGCGGCCCAGGCCATGCCGGCCGACCACGAGCGGGTAGACGCGCTTGAATGGAGGCGCAGCACGTTGTCGACGCGCGCCTGCATCGCCTGCATCAGCGCCAGTGATTCGGCGATGCGCCGCGACGCGGGCGACGGCGCGCCGTCGGTCTGGCGCGCCTGCGCGCGGAAGAACTGGTGCGCGCGGTGGAACGCGTCGCCGGCCACGCCGATCCACACCGCCGCCCACAGGATGTGCGAAACCGGCACCATCGTCTGTTCGGCGATCTGCGCGAACGGCACGGGCAGGCATTGCACGGTCGCCCCGTGGGCGTCGAGCACGAAGCCGTTGCTGCAGGTGCCGCGCATGCCGAGCGTGTCCCATTCGCCGCGGCGCGTGAGCGTATAGCCGTCGCGCAGCAGCGTGACGAGCACCTGTTCGGACGCCGGCGCGTCGGCATCGCGCCGTGCGGTCGCGAGGATGCCGTCCGCGTAGTCGCCATACGAGATTGTTGGCGCGGATTTGTGCAGCCGGAATTCGCCGCCGTTGGTTTCGAGTGCGCACTGGCTCGCGCGCAGGTTGCCGCCGACGCCGTCCTCCGACGTCGCCGACGCGAGCAGCCATTGATGGCGCACGAGCTGCTGCAGGAACAGCTTGTGCCAGCCCTGGTCGGCCGCGTGGTTGACGATGCATGCGACCTGGATCTGGTGCATCGCGAACACCATCGCCGACGATGCGCAGGCCTGGCCGAGGATCGAGCATGCCGAGGCGATGTCGGCCAGCGACGCGCCCATGCCGCCAAGCTGGGTCGGGACCATCGCGCTCAACAGGCGGCGCGCGCGCATGGCCTCGATCGCCTCGACGGGGCAGCGCGCGTCGCGATCGACGGTATCCGCGTGCTGGGCGGCGATTTGCGCGACCGCATGCGCGGCCTCGTCGAGCCGGCGGGCTTCGTCGTCGGCCGCGAGCTCGGGAAGCAGCGCGCTCATGCGGAATGCTCGGAGCGTTGCAGGGTCGCGATCGTGTCCGCGAGCGCGTCGATGCTGCGGAACAGGTTGCGGTTGAGCATCTCGTCGGGAATCTCGATGTTGAACTGCTTTTCGATCGCGAGCATCAGCTGGATCGTGTCGAGCGAGGAGAGGCCCGCTTCGTAGAGGTCGTCCCCGTCACCGATCGAATCGATCGCGGCTTCGAGATGGGCGACGTGCTTGAGGATGGTTCTGATGTCTTTTTTCACGTGCTGCTCCGGCGTGCGTGGTGTCGTCCGCTCGGGCGGACGCGCATCGCGCGCTGACATCCCCCCGGCAGCCCGGCATCAGTAGACCATTCGCACGCACGGCGTTCTGTTCGCCACCCTACAATCGGCTGACCCGGCGCGCCCGCGAGCGCCGACCTGCCGTGCGCGTCACGCGCGTGCCGCGGCGCTCACGCCCGAGTCGGCCGACAGGATGCGCTTCATCTCGTCGCGTACGATCGCGCGGCAGCCGCACGACAGTTTCTCGAGGCCGGCCAGATCGGCGAGCACGATCGAGCTCCGGTACTGGCGGATCAGGCCGAGCCGCTGGATCTCCCCGGCTGCGTCCGTGATCGTCTCGCGGCGCACGCCGAGCATCTGCGCCAGCATGCTGTGGGTGACCTGGATCTCGATGCTGCGCGACCGGTCGTACGCGAGCAGGAACCATCTGCATAACTGATGTTTGAGGACGTGATGGCGGCTGCAGAACGTGATCTGCGCGACCTGCGCCATCAGCAGCCGCACGCAGACGAACACGAGATGGCGAATCACCGGCGACGCGTCGAACGCGGCGGCGAAGATGCGCCGGTCGAGCCGGTAGACGAAGCCGTCGCGGCATGCGACGGCGCGGCACGGCATCCGGCCGCTGCCGCCGATCACGTCGTCGCACACGACGCTCTCGCTACCGATCTGCGCAACTTCCAGCGTCATGCCGCCGGTCGACACGTACTGCAGTGAAATCGCCGTCGTGACGGGCAGGTAGACCGCGGTGAGCATTTCGCCGGGTTCGCACAGCACCTGGCCCGATTTCAGGTGCACGAGCTGGAGGTTGGCAATCAGCGTGGCGCGTTCGTCGCGGTCGACGGCGGCGAGGAACCGGTTGGCGTCGAAGCTGTGGGAAAGCTCGATCATGCCGCTCGCGTGGGCGACGGCGTCATTGGCCTGGTGAGTCACGGCGCATCCTCGTAAAGGGCGATCGCGCATCGCGCGGCGGCACCACGAGGGATTTAGCACGCGCGTGCGGATTTGTGTTCGTCGGAATTCGAATGCCGATAGTGGGGAAAGGCTAGCACGCAATTGAATTCGATAATTTTCGCATTACGTCATTTCACAAAGTTTGACGATTCGATGAAAATAAAAATGTTATGTGGATTTGAAGTTCATGTTTTCGTGAATTAATCGTCTCGAAGTGGATTGGCGGATCAGTGGTGAATTCAGTGCTGATCGTGAATCAATCGGACGACGATGCAAATCGTACCGGGAAATTATTTGGAATGTATTGAACATTATTTGACAATCAATATTGGTGGCTCATTTTGTTCAATTGAATCATGGGTTTAGTGTTGATATGTGCGTTATCCTACAAAGTCGAGAATTATTGGATCGATTCAAATTTGAGACAGTTTCAAACGGTCATTTGAGGCGCGGTACGCTGCTCAGGCGTCGTGCGAGACATCACGGAAACAATTGAAAACGGGCCGTAAGTATTTGAACGATAAGCGTCGCGCGCGGCTGCTGGCGCCACCGCGCGCGACGTGATCATTGATCAGTCGAATCGGCTGCTGTGTCCGCGGCGGCGGGAGGGTGTCCGGAAATGAGACGCTTTTTGCAGTTTTCCGGCGGCTATTCGGGTGCTCTGAATCGCGTGTCATTTATATATTAAGGATGGAGCGGGTATTGGCACGTAAATCGCTTATTCGGGCAGGCGTGTCGAAACGGGACTGCCGATTCGATCCGGCGGCGTGAAGCCGAAGGTCGATTCGGTCGAGGGTTGTGGCCGCAACCCGCGTCGTCGTCCGGGCGCGCATCGCGATAACGAGTTCCGCTGACGCGGCTGCATGCGGCGCGGACAATAAAAGGGATACAGCCATGCTTCATCTTCACTCGAGCTACTCGGCGAATGCCATTCTCGGTGCCCTCCCCGAGGACAGCATCCGTGCCATTGCACCGCATCTCGAACTGGTCAGGATCAAGGCCGGCATGCTCGACCGGGTCGGGGAGCCGATGCGCCACCTGCATTTCCCGACCACCGCCATGATGTCCGTGCAGCACCTGATGGAGGACGGGGCGATGGTCGAGGTCGCGATGGTCGGCCGCGAAGGCGCGGTCGGCCTGGCGACGCTGGTCGGCGGCACCGCGGTGTCGAACCGCGTCGAAGTCCGCATCGGCGGGATGGCCTATCGCGTCCCGAGCTGCATCATGCGCTCGGAATTCGAACGTTCTCCGGCGACGTACCGCCTGCTGCTGAACTACTGTCAGGCGATGATGGCGCAGGTTTCGCGCAGCGCGCTGTGCAACCGCCACCACTCGGTCAGCGAGCAATTGAGTCGCTGGCTGCTGCTCGCGCACGACCGGATCGATGGCGACGAACTGGCCGTCACGCAGCAGACGATCGCGAACATGCTCGGCGTGCGTCGCGAAGGCGTGACGGAAGCGGCCGGCAATCTGCAGGAAGCCGGGCTGATCCGGCAGCGTCGCGGCCGCATCACCGTGCTCGATCGCGACGGTCTGGAGCGTCAGGCATGTGAGTGCTACGAGCTGATTCGTGCGGACTATCGCCGGCTGCTCGGCTCGCGAGCCGGCGCGCGAGCGATGCCGGTGCGGCAGCGCATGCAGGACATGCACGGCGGATTCCCCGCGCACGGTGCGTGACGATGCATGCGCTGGCGGGTGGAACGAATGCGATGCGGCGTGCCGCGGTCGCCGCGGCCGACGTGGCGCTGGTGCTGGCGGGAACCCTCGCCGCGCAGGCCGCGATGGGGCTGGCGTGGCGTGATCTGTCGGATGCGCAGCGCGGCGCGATTGCATTGCTGTGCGTGCTGACCGTCGCGCTGTTGCCGCGCACCGTGCGCGTGTCGCGCGGTGGGGTGTCGCCGCAGGGCGGCGGGGTCGTGCTGACGCGCACGGTGGTTGCCGTCGTGTGCGCGGGCGCGCTGACGGTGGCCGGCACGATGTGGATCATGAACCGTGGCGGTACGGTCACGACGCGCTGGATCGCGCGGACGGTGCTGTCCGGCGACGCGGCGCTACTGCTCGGCAGGCTGGCGCTATGCGCGCTGGCGATGCAGCGCGGCGATCCGCGCGCGCGGCAGCGGCGCGTCGCGATCGTCGGCGCGACCGCTTACGGACGCGTGGCGATCGAGCGCATGCAACTCGAGCCGGCCGGACCGTTCGCGGCGGCCTGCGTGTTCGACGACGATGCGCCGGCCGCCGCGGCGGACGGGATCGGCGGTGTGCCGGTGATCGACGACTGGGTCGCGCTGCGGCGCATGATCCGCGCCGGCGAGATCGACGAAGTGTGGCTCACGCTGCCGATGTCGCACGAGTCGCGCATCCGGCGCATCGTGCGCGAACTGCGCGACGAGTTCGTCGAGCTGCGGTTGTTGCCGGATGTGCGGCAGATGGCGGTCGTCGAGCGTTCCGCGACCGATGTGCTCGGCATGCCGGCAATCAACCTCGCGACCACGCCGCGTTCCGCACCGGAACTGTGGGCGAAGTTCGCGTTCGACCGGTTGTTCGCGGTCGCCGTGCTGATTCCGCTGCTGCCGCTGCTCGCGGTGCTGGCGATCGCGGTGAAGCTGTCGTCGCCAGGGCCCGTATTGTTCAGGCAGCGTCGCAAGGGCGCCGACGGGCGGGAGTTCCATATCCTCAAGTTCAGGACGATGCGCGCGCATCGCGCGCAGCCGGGCGTCGTGCGGCAGGCCTCGCGCAACGACGCGCGCATCACGCCGGTCGGCGCGTTCCTGCGACGCACGTCGCTCGACGAGCTGCCGCAGTTCTTCAACGTGCTGTCCGGCCAGATGTCGGTGGTCGGCCCGCGTCCGCATGCGATCGAACACGACGACTTCTACCGGCAACTGATCGACTGCTACATGTATCGCTATCGCGTGCGGCCGGGGATCACGGGATGGGCGCAGGTGAACGGCTATCGGGGCGAGACGCGCAAGGTCGAGGCAATGGCCGCCCGCGTGAAGCTCGACCTGTTCTACATGCAGAACTGGAGCTTCTGGTTCGACATGAAGATCATCCTGATGACGGTCGTGCGCGGCTTCGTCGGACGCAATGCATTCTGATGAAGAGGAATGCGAAGTATTGCGGGTGAGGAAGTCGGCCTCGATCCGACATGCACCGCAACCGCAACCGCAACCGCGAACCCGAAACCGGCCCCGCGCTCAACTGTCCGACGGCGGCTGCCCACCCGCCGGCAATGCAGCGGGCGAGACGGCCGGCGAAGCGGCGGGGTGAGCGTCGGGCGCGGCTTGCGCGCTGGACGGCTGGATGGCGTGCTGAATCGTCGGCACGACCATCGTCGGGAACAGGGCCGCAAGGGCCACCCAGATGACGACGCCGAATACCATGACGTTCTCCCGGAAAGCCGCGGATTCGCCGCGCATGTTTTCAATCTATGACGCAACTTTGTACAGGGGATTGATCGATCTCAACGGCCGCTATGTCGGACGAATGCGCTCGAGCGGGTTTTCGCGTCCGTCCCCGGTTTCCGTGCGCGCGATGCGGGCGCTGACGCCGGTCAACACATGCGTGTGCATTGGGTTTATGCTGCGTCGAATGCGTCCGGCGCCTCGTGCGGCCGGGCGCGTATCCGGGCACGGCGCGACAACCACGCGCCGCATGCCTCATTGCGCGGGAACCCGGAAAAGGAGAGACGGCGATGGCGCTCGACCAACAACAACGGCAGACGCTGCAGCGGCGGCTGACCGAGAGCGAGCAGACGTTGCGGGCGGATATCCGGACGACCGAGGACCAGCGCGCGTCGGAGTCCTATGCCGAACTCGCCGGCGCGGCGCCGGACGAGGGCGACGAGGCGAATGCCGATCTGTTCGTCGACATGGATCATGCATTGATCGGCATGAAGCTGGCCGAGTTGCGCGCGATCGGGCGCGCACAGCAGCGCATGCGCGACGGCAGCTACGGCGAGTGCATCGACTGCGATGCGCCGGTCGACTACGAGCGTTTGCTCGCGCGGCCGAGCGCCGAGCGCTGCACGCATTGCCAGTCGGTGTACGAGCGTCGCTACGCGACGACGCCACGCGCATCGCTCTGACGTCGGCGCCGGGGCCGCGCCGGCAGCGGGCCCCGCGCAGCGCGACACCGGCAACCGGAGCAGGATGACCAACGGGCGCCCGCCGCCGTCGACATGCGGCGCCGGGCGGGCAGACGCCGGCGCGTCAGCGCACGGCGCCATCCACGTGGAAGGGAGCCACGCCGATCATGCCGATCCACAATGCCGAGTGCGCGGCCGTATTCGCCGAAATCGCCGACATGCTCGAGATCCAGGGCGCAAATCCGTTCCGGGTGCGCGCCTATCGCAACGCGGCCCGTACGATTGCCGACTACGGGCGCGACATTCCGGCGATGATCGCGAACGGCGGCGATCTCGGCCAGATTCCCTCGATCGGCGCCGATCTCGCGGCGAAGCTGCGCGAGATCGCCGCGACCGGCACCTGCGAACTGCAGCAAACGCTGCGCCATGCGTTGCCGGGCGCGATCGTCGAACTGCTCGACGTGCCGGGGCTCGGCGCGAAACGCGTGAAGGTGCTGCATGACGCATTGCACGTCGATTCGCTCGAACAGTTGCGCGCCGAAGCGAAGAGCGGGCACGTGCGCGCGCTGCCGGGCTTCGGCGCGAAGACCGAGGCGCATCTGCTCGACGCGATCGACGATCGCCTGCAGCGCGAGCCGCAGCGCTTCCTGCTGCCCGATGCCGCGCAATCGCTGAGGCCGATGCTGGAGCGGCTGCGCCAGGTGGCCGGCGTCGGCGACGTGGTGCCGGCCGGCAGTTTTCGGCGTTGCCGCGAGACGGTCGGCGATCTCGACATCCTCGTGAGCGCACGCGATCCGGCCGCGGTGGCCGACGCGTTCGTCGGCTGCGGCGACGTCGCGCGCGTGCTCGCGAACGGCAAGACGCGTTCGAGCGTCATGCTCGGCAACGGGCTGCAGGTCGACCTGCGCGTCGTCGACGCCGACGCGTTCGGCGCGGCGCTCGTCTATTTCACCGGATCGAAGGCGCACAACATCGCGCTGCGCCGGATCGCGCAGGCCGGCGGCCTGAAGATCAACGAATACGGCGTGTTCCGCGGCGACGAACGGATCGCGGGCGCGACGGAGGCCTCCGTCTACGAGGCGATCGGCCTTCACTGGGTGCCGCCCGAATTGCGCGAGGGCCGTGGCGAGATCGACGCGTCGCGCGCCGGCACGCTGCCGGCGCTGGTCGAGCGCAAGCACGTTCACGGCGATCTGCACGCGCATACCGACGCGTCGGCCGGGCGCGACAGCCTGCGTGCGATGGCGGACGCGGCCCGCGCGCGCGGGCTCGCGTATCTGGCCGTCACCGATCGCATGCCGGATGCCGGCGGCGGCCGTACCGATTGCGACTGGCTCGTGCGGCAGATCGACGAGATCGACCATCTCAACGCGTCGTTCGATGATTTCGTGCTGTTGAAGGGCGTCGAGGCCGGCATTCGCGAGGACGGCGGCCTCGATGTGCCCGACGACGTGCTCGGCCGACTCGACCTCGTCGTCGGCGCGGTGCGCGACGGCTTCGACCTGCCGGGCGACAGGCAGATCGAGCGGATCCTGCGCGCGATCGATCATCCGTATTTCACGATTCTCGCGCATCCGACCGGCCGGCTGCTCGGCGAACGCGACGCATGCGAACTCGACGTGCCGCGCGTGATCGCCGCGGCCGCCGCGCGCCACTGCTTCGTCGAACTCGACGGCGACCCGCGGCGGCTCGATCTGCCGGACCTGTGGTGCCGCGAGGCCGCGAAGGCCGGCGTCGCGGTTGCGATCGGCTCGGACGCCTGCTGCGCGGACGATCTCGACAACCTCGGATACGGTGTCGGCCAGGCGCGGCGCGGCTGGCTCACGCGGCACGACGTGCTCAACACGCGCACGCTCGCGCAACTGCGGCCGCTGCTGGCGCGCACGATGGGCGGTGCGGGCAGCGCGGGCGGCGCGTCGAAGCGCGACCGCCCGAAGGGCGCGTGACGGCGCGCCAGGCTCAGGCCAGCACGTCTTCCGCCGGGACGTACGGCAGGCCGAGCGCGAGCGCGACGGCCTCGTACGTGACGTGGCCGTCGCACACGTTCAGGCCCGCGCGCAGATATGGGTCGTCGGTCATCGCGCGTTTCCAGCCTTTGTCGGCGAGCGCGAGCGCATGGCCGAGCGTCGCATTGTTCAGCGCGAACGTCGACGTGCGCGCGACCGCACCCGGCATGTTCGCGACGCAGTAGTGCACCACGCCGTCGACGACGAAGGTCGGCTGCGCATGCGTCGTGGCGTGCGATGTCTCGAAGCAGCCGCCCTGGTCGATCGCGACGTCGACGACGACGGCGCCCGTGCGCATCGTCGCGATCATGTCGCGCGTGACGAGCCGCGGCGCCGACGCGCCCGGCACGAGCACCGCGCCGATCACGACGTCGGCGTCGCGCACGGCTTCGTCGATCGTATGTGCGTTCGAGCAGACGGTCGCGATCCGGTTCGCGAAGATCAGGTCGAGCTGGCGCAGCCGGCCCACGTTGGTGTCGAGCACGGTGACGCGTGCGCCGAGGCCGACCGCCATCTGCAGCGCACCGGTGCCCACCACGCCCGCGCCGAGCACCACGACGTGCGCGGCCGGCACGCCGGGCACGCCGGCCATCAGCACGCCGCGGCCGCCGCGCGGGCTTTCGAGGTGCGTCGCCGCGACCTGGATCGACATGCGTCCCGCGACCTCGCTCATCGGCGCGAGTAGCGGCAGCCCGCCGCCGGGGCCCGTCACGGTTTCGTACGCGATGCAGACCGCGCCGGACTTCACGAGCGCGGCAGCCTGCTCGGGATCGGGCGCGAGATGCAGGTACGTATAAAGAATCTGCCCGCGCCGCAGCATCGCGCACTCGGCGGCCTGCGGTTCCTTGACCTTGATGATCATGTCGGCGCGCGCGAAGAGGTCGCGCGCGTCGTCGCACAGCGCCGCACCGGCGGCCGTGTAGTCGTCGTCGAGCAGGCCGATCGCGGTGCCCGCGCCGCGCTGCACGAGCACGCGGTGGCCATGCCGCGTGAGTTCGAGTGCACCGGCCGGCGTGAGGCCGACGCGGTATTCATGGTTTTTGATCTCTTTCGGCACGCCGATCAGCATGAGTCGTCTCCTTGGGTATGCGTCATTGTTGTCGTGCCCGAGCGCGCTGCGATCGTCCGACCGTGCGTGCCGGCGAACGGCACGTGTGCGACGGGTGCGCATGCACGGTCCGATTGCCGTATTGGAATAAAAGGGTAGTGGTGCCCGGAGGGAAGTCAAGCGGCGGTCCGCCGGGACGGTGCGCGCACTGCACCGCAACACGCGGCGTGGCGCATTGCGACCGGACGTCGCAATGCGCGCGGCACGCGGTTTGGGTATCGTCTTGTGTGCCGCGGAGCGGGGCCGCGTGCCGGAATCGTTCCGGCTGGATCACGCGACACAACGACACGATGAAGCAAGGAACCTTACCGACATGACGGGCGCGTATTTCAGCGTGCCGACGCTTTGCGCGATCGCACTGGTTCACGTCTACTGGGCGTTCGGCGGAAGGCTCGGCAAGCGGGCGGCCATTCCGGAACAGGACGGCGTGCCGCTGCTGCGGCCAAGCGCGCCCGGCACGCTCGCCGTCGCGGCGGCGTTGCTGGCCGGCGCAGGCGCGGTGGCGTCGCGCGCGGGCTGGCTGTGGCCGAACCTGCATCCCGGCGCGATCGCGTTCGCGGTCGTTGCACTCGCATTGATCTTCGCGGTGCGCGCGGTCGGCGATTTCCGCTACGTCGGCTTCTTCAAGCGGATCCGCGGGTCGCGTTTCGCGCGGATGGACAGCCTCTGTTACTCGCCGCTTTGCGCGGCGCTCGCGTTGTCGATCGCATCGATGCTGTGGCCGTGGTGAGCGCCGGGCCGATCGGGGCGGTCATCTTGCAGCGAGCGAAGCCGTAACGCGCGTCGCGGCGCCTCCACGAAAGCACGACCGGGGCGCGCGCTATTCCTGAAAACGACCTGCGCCGACCGGGCGAAACCCGCGCCTGCGCCCGGCACCCCTCCGCAAGCAACGACGTGATCGGGCTGCGGCTCTTGCATATTCCGGCTCCCGCATTTTTCAATTGTTGCGATTTTCGATGCAATGAATTGCATCTAACCCTTTGGAAATGGAACCGGTTCCATCTATAATTCGCGGCACTCGTCGCCAGGCCCGAAATGAGGGTCGTGCACGTTGCGCTTGCCGTCGGCCAGCGCGGCGTCTAAGTTGAACCAGGGCCATGGCGATGGCGGGTAAATGACGTGAGAAGCCCGGCATTTGTCCGACGATAAGGCCCGCGAAGAGGTCGACCCGCGTGGCGCGCCCGAACCGGCGCGCCCGCGGCTGCATGATGGCGCCGTCACGCAATGCGCGGCCGGCGCCCGCATCGAGAGTGTTCGCAACACAGCAGGAACAGGATGCCGGCCGCATGCGGCATGGCTACCGGTCGGGCATGGCGCATCCGGAATGCGCGTCCCCGAACCAAGCTCCCCAACGATCAACATCCGACCATGTCCACGCCACCCGACAAACCCAATTCGCGTCGCCGTTTCCTGCGCACGTCGGTCGCGCTCGTGCCGATCGCGTCGGTCGCCGGTTGCGACCTGCGCTCGTCGTCGTCCGCGACCACGGCCGGCAATGCGTCCACCGCGTCGGCCGGCGCCGAACGCGCGCCGTACAAGCCGACTTTCTTCGATGCGAAGGAGTGGGCGTTCGTCCAGGCCGCCGTCGACCGGCTGATCCCGGCCGATGCCGAGGGCCCCGGCGCCCTCGACACCGGCGTGCCCGAATTCATCGACCGCCAGATGGAAACCCCGTATGCGCACGGCGCGACGTGGTACATGCAGGGGCCGTTCCAGCAGGGCGTGCCCGAGCTCGGCTATCAGCTCAAGCTCGTGCCGCGCGACATCTACCGGCTCGGCATCGCGGCGGTCAACCGCTATTGCGAAAAGGCGCACGGCAAGACGTTCGCCGACCTCGATGCACCGACCCGCGACACCGTGCTCGGCGCACTGGAGAAGGGTGGCGCGCAGATCGACGACGTGCCGTCCACCGTGTTCTTCGGCCAGTTGCTGCAGAACACGCGCGAAGGCTACTTCTGCGATCCGGTGCATGGCGGCAATCACGACATGGCCGCGTGGAAGATGATCGGTTTTCCGGGCGCGCGCGCCGACTTCATGGATTTCGTCAACCAGAACGGCAAGCCGTATCCGTACGGCCCGGTTTCGATCAACGGGGAGCGCAGCTGATGGCCGCGGAAAAGAAGCCGCACGTCGATGCGGTGATTGTCGGCTTCGGCTGGACCGGCGCGATTCTCGCGAAGGAACTGACCGAAGCGGGCCTGAACGTCGTCGCGCTCGAGCGCGGCGAGTATCGCGACACCTATCCGGACGGCGCGTATCCGAACACGATCGACGAGCTGACCTACAACGTTCGCAAGAAGCTGTTCCTCGATCTGTCGAAGACGACCGTCTCGATCCGCCACGGCGTGCAGGACACCGCACTGCCGTACCGGCAGCTCGCCGCGTTCCTGCCGGGCGAAGGCGTCGGCGGCGCGGGGCTGCACTGGTCGGGCGTGCACTTCCGGATCACGCCGGAGGAGCTGCGCCTGCGCAGCCACTACGAAGAGCGCTACGGCAAGAAGTTCATCCCGGAAGGCATGACGATCCAGGACACGGGCGTCAGCTACGATGAGCTCGAGCCGTATTTCGACTTCGCGGAGAAGGTGTTCGGCACGTCGGGGCAGGCGTACAAGGTCGGCGGCAAGGTGGTCGGCGACGGCAACGTGTTCGAGGCGAACCGCAGCGACAACTTCCCGCTGCCCGCGCAGCTCAACACCTATTCGGCGCAGCGTTTCTCCGACGCGGCGAAATCGCTCGGGCTGCATCCGTACCGACTGCCGTCGGCGAACACGTCGGGGCCGTACACGAACCCGTACGGCGTGCAGATGGGGCCGTGCAACTTCTGCGGCTACTGCAGCGGCTACGCGTGCTACATGTACTCGAAGGCGTCGCCGAACCTGAACATCCTGCCCGCGCTGAAGCAGGTGCCGAACTTCGAATTGCGCTCGAAGTGCCACGTGCTGCGCGTGGACCTGGACGACACGAAAAAGCGCGCCACGGGCGTCACCTACGTCGACCCGGCCGGCCGTGAAGTGCATCAGCCGGCCGATCTCGTGATCGTCGCCGCGTTCCAGTATCACAACGTGCACCTGCTGCTGCTGTCGGGCATCGGCAAGCCGTACGACCCGATCTCGGGCGAAGGCGTGGTCGGCCGCAATTTCGCGTACCAGAACCTGTCGACGATCAAGGCGTTCTTCGACAAGGACACCTACACGAACCCGTTCATCGGCGCGGGCGGCAACGGCGTCGCGGTGGACGACTTCAACGCGGACAACTTCGACCACGGCCCGCTCGGCTTCGTCGGCGGCTCGCCGCTGTGGGTGAACCAGGCCGGCGTGAAGCCGATCAGCGGCATCGCGACGCCGCCCGGCACGCCGCAGTGGGGCTCGGCGTGGAAGAAGGCGGTCAAGGACAACTACGCGCACACGATCTCGATGGATGCGCACGGCACGAACATGTCGTACCGCGACGTGTACCTCGACCTCGATCCGACCTATCGCGATTCGTACGGCCAGCCGCTGTTGCGGATGACCTTCGACTGGAAGGACAACGACATCCGGATGGCGCAGTACGTGACCGGGCAGATGAAGAAGATCGCGGAGGCGATGGGGCCGAAGGCGATCGGCGTGTCGACGCGCGAGTTCGGCAAGCATTTCGATTCGCGCGCGTACCAGACGACCCACCTGGTCGGCGGCGCGATCATGGGCACCGATCCGAAGACGAGCGTGCTGAACCGCTACCTGCAGTGCTGGGACGTGCACAACGTGTTCGTGATGGGCGCGTCGGCGCTGCCGCAGGGCATCGGCTACAACCCGACCGGGATCATCGCCGCGCTGGCCTACTGGTCGGCACGCGCGATCCGCGAGCAATACCTGAAAAATCCCGCCCAGCTGGTGACCGTATGAAGAGGACAGTGAACCACCCCAACGCCGCGCGCGGCATGTCCCCGCTGCGGCGCGCACTGGCGATCGGCACGGCATGGGCGGCGCTCGGTCTCGCCGGCGGGTCGGCCTTCGCGCAACCGGCGGCGCCGGCTTCGGGCCCGGCAGCCGCACCGGCCGCACAGTCGGCCGACGCGGCCCTCGTCAAGCGTGGCGAATACCTGGCCCGCGCCGGCGACTGTATCGCGTGCCACACGGCGAGCGGCGGCAAGCCGTTCGCGGGCGGCCTGAAGTTCGACACGCCGATCGGCGCGATCTATTCGACCAACATCACGCCGGATCCGAAGACGGGCCTCGGCGGCTGGACGCTCGAGGACTTCACCCGCGCGGTGCGCGAGGGCGTCCGCAAGAACGGCGACACGATGTACCCGGCGATGCCGTTCCCGTCCTACGCGCGTCTGAACGACGACGACGTGAAGGCGCTCTACGCGTACTTCATGCACGGCGTGGCGCCGGTCGAGCACGAGAACCGCGCGGTCGACATCGTGTGGCCGCTGTCGATGCGCTGGCCGCTGACGTTCTGGCGCAAGCTGTTCGCGCCGACGCCGAAGCCGTTCGATGCGACGCCGTATACCAATCCGGTGATCGCGCGCGGCGCGTATCTCGTGGAGGGGCTCGGCCATTGCGGCGCGTGCCACACGCCGCGCGCGGTGACGATGCAGGAGCGCGCGCTGACCGATGCGGGCGGCCTCGACTTCCTGGCCGGCGGCGCGGCGATCGACGGCTGGGTGCCGACGAGCCTGCGCGGCGAGCCGCGCACCGGGCTCGGCGCGTGGACCGAAACCGAGATCGTGCAGTTCCTGAAGACCGGCCGCACGCTGCGCACGGCCGCGTTCGGCGGGATGACGGACGTGGTCGGCCACAGCATGCAGCACATGACCGACGACGACCTGACCGCGATCGCACGCTACCTGAAGACGCTGCCGCCGCGCGTGCAGGGCGAGCAGCCGCACGTGTACGACGCGGCCGCTGCGAAGGCGCTGCAGGGCGGCGACGCGAGCAAGCCGGGCGCGGCCGTCTATCGCGACAACTGCATGGCCTGCCACCGCAGCGACGGTCACGGCTACACGCGCGTGTTCCCGGCGCTCGCCGGCAACCCGGTCGTGCAGGGCGAGGATCCGACGTCGCTGATCCACGTCGTGCTGGAAGGCAGCGCACTCGCGGGGACGCGCACCGCGCCGTCGACCTTCACGATGCCGCCGTTCGGCTGGCGCCTGTCGGACCAGGAAGTCGCGGACGTGTCGAATTTCGTGCGCACGAGCTTGGGCAATACGGGTGCGGCGATCACGGCCGCGCAGGTCGCGAAGGTGCGCAAGAGCGTGCCGTCGACGCGACCGGAGCCGCCGCCGGGCGCGCGGTTCCCGCAGGCCTCCCGCTGACGCGGGCGGCGGGGCAGCCGGCCCCGCCCGCTCGCTCCGTCTCGCGGCGCCGGTCGGCGCGCGGGACACGTTCCTTCCGACCGGGGTTGTACCCCGCAATGACGCGCCGCCGCGTGAAAATTTCGCGGTGGCGCGCCATTCTTCCGCCCCATCCCTTATCCTTTCACTCTTGAACCTTACTAAATCGTTACAAGAGCCTGGGAGGGGGGATGCCTCATGACGTCAGCCTGATTGCGTTGCTCGCGGCCGGTTTCGGTCTCGCGATGATCTTCGGTTACCTCGCGTCGCTGCTGAAAATGCCGCCGCTCGTCGGCTATCTGCTTGCCGGTATCGTGATCGGCCCCGGCACGCCCGGTTTCGTCGGCGACCTGTCGCTCGCGCAGCAGCTTGCCGAAGTCGGCGTGATGCTGCTGATGTTCGGCGTCGGCCTTCATTTCTCGCTTGGCGATCTGCTCGCGGTGCGCAAGATCGCGCTGCCGGGGGCAGTCGTCCAGATTACCGTCGCGACGCTGCTCGGCGGCGGGCTTGCGCTCACCTGGGGCTGGAGCCTCGGCGCGGCGCTCGTGTTCGGGCTCGCGCTGTCGGTCGCGAGCACGGTCGTGCTGTTGCGCGCGCTGGAAGGGCGCGGGCTCGTCGAGACGGTCAACGGACGCATCGCGGTCGGCTGGCTCGTCGTCGAGGATCTCGTGATGGTGCTCGTGCTCGTGCTGCTGCCGCCCGTCGCGGGGTTGCTCGGCGGCACGCCGCCCGGCGACGCGCACGCGGCCGGCGGCAGCGTGTGGGGCACGCTCGGCGTCACGATGCTGAAGGTCGCCGCGTTCATCGTGCTGATGCTCGTGGTCGGCAAGCGCGTGTTCCCGCGCATCCTGTGGCTCGTCGCGCGCACCGGTTCGCGTGAGCTGTTCACGTTGTGCATGATCGCGGCAGCGGTCGGCATCGCGTTCGGCGCGGCGAAGCTGTTCGACGTGTCGTTCGCGCTCGGCGCGTTTTTCGCCGGGATGATGATGCGCGAGTCGGAGTTCAGCCGGCGCGCGGCCGACGAGACGTTGCCGCTGCGCGACGCGTTCTCGGTGCTGTTCTTCATTTCGGTCGGAATGCTGTTCGACCCGAAGGTGCTGCTCACCGAGCCGCTGCACGTGATCGAGGTCGCGGCGATCGTGCTGATCGGCAAGACGCTCGCGGCGGTCGCGCTCGTGATTGCGTTCCGTTATCCGCTCAACACCGCGCTGACGGTCGGCGCGGGCCTCGCGCAGATCGGCGAGTTCTCGTTCATCCTCGCGGGTCTCGGCCGGGCGCTCGGTTTGCTGTCGGCCGAGGGGCAGAGCCTGATTCTCGCGGTCGCGCTGATCTCGATCGCGATGAACACGCTGCTGTTCGCGATGATCGATCCGGCGCTCGCCTGGATTCGCAAGCATTCGGCGTTCGCGCGCAAGCTCGAGGCGCGCGACGATCCGCTCGCCGCGCTGCCAATGTCGACGCCGCAGACGCACCTGACCGGTCAGGTCGTGATCGTCGGCTACGGCAAGGTCGGCACGCGCATCGCGCATGCGCTGGACGAGCGCGGGATCGCCTATGTCGTCGTCGAGCAGAACCGCGAACTCGTCGAGAAGCTGCGCGCGGACGGCGTCGCGGCCGTGTCGGGCGACGCGATCGAGCCGGTCGTGCTCGTGCAGGCGCATATCGCGCGTGCCGGGATGCTGGTCGTCACGCTGCCGGACGTGTTCGACGTGCGGCAGATTGTCGAGATCTCGCGCACGCTGAACCCGACGCTGGAGGTCGTGCTGTGCACGAACAGCGGCGACGAGGCCGACTTGCTGTCGAGCGAGGGCGTCGGCACCGTGTTCATGGGCGAGAGCGAACTCGCGCGCGGGATGACCGAGCATGTGCTCGGCCGGATGGTCAAGCCGGTGGCGGCTGCGCATTGACGGTGGCGCCTACTCGTATTCGACGACCCCGCCACACGCCCGGCCGCGTTCGCGCGGCCAGTGGGATTGCGTCGGCTGTCGGGACTGCGCCGGCCGTCGGGACGGCGAAAGGGCGCATGAGCGGCATTCGACGCGGCGAATAGCGGACGCATTCGCCGGCAGCCGCGCCCGGTATCACGCGATGGGTTTCAGCCTGCCGCCTTCGCCTGTACGGTCGCGCCGGATTGCGCGGCCGTCTTCACCGGCGTCGCCGCCGTCTGCGCGGCCGCCGTCTTCGGTTGCACCACGGCCTTCGGCGCCGCGACCGGCTTCTGCGGTGCCGCGCCCCTGGCCGGCGCATTCGGCGTCGGCTCGACCGGCGCATCGGGCGGCACGCCGAGCAACTGCAGCGCGCCGCTCGTGACCGACGAGAACACCGGGCCGGCCACCGTGCCGCCGTAGTAGCCCTTGCCGCGCGGCTCGTCGATCATCACCGCGACGATCAGACGCGGGTTGCTCATCGGCGCCATCCCCGCGAACAGTGCGCGGTACTTGCCCTTCGCATAGGTCGCGCCGACCTGCTTGCGCGCCGTGCCCGTCTTGCCGCCGATCCGGTAGCCGTCGACGCGCGCGCGGCGCCCCGTGCCGCCTTCGCCGACCGCCGACTCGAGCATCGAGCGGATCGCCGCCGCGGTTTGCGGCGACGTCACGCGGTGCCCGCGACGGGCGTCCATCGTCAGCGGATCGGTGCCGCTCTTCAGCAGCGACACCGGGTGCAGCGTGCCGTCGCCCGCATAGGCGGTGTAGGTCTGCGCGATCTGCAGCAGCGACATCGACAGCCCGTAGCCGTACGCCATCGTCGCCTGCTCGATCGGCCGCCAGCGCTTGTAGCCGCGCAGGCGGCCCGATGCGACGCCCGGGAACGTCAGCTCCGGCGCGCGGCCGATCCCGTATTCCTGGTACTTGTTCCAGATCGTTTCGGCGGGCAGGTTCAGCGCCAGCTTGGCGAGCGCGACGTTGCTCGACTTCTGCAGCGCCTGCGAGACGGTCAGCGAGCCGTGGTTCGACGTGTCGTGGATCACGGCCGGGCCGATCTTGTAGGTGCCCGGCGACGTGTTGATGATCGTGTTCGGCGTGACCTTGCGCTCGTCGATCGACAGCGCGACGACGAGCGGCTTGATCGTCGAGCCGGGCTCGAACGTGTCGATCACCGCGCGGTTGCGCAGCTGCTGGCCGGTGAGCCGGAAGCGATCGTTCGGATCGAAGGTCGGGTAGTTCGAGAGTGCGAGGATTTCGCCATTCTGCGCGTCGAGCACGACGACGCTGCCGGCCACCGCGTTGTTCTCGAGCACCGCGGCCTTGAGCTGGCTGTACGCGAGTTGCTGGATGCGCCGGTCGATCGTCAGTTCGATCGTCGCGCCGTGCTGCGCGGGGACGAGCGGGCGCGTGTCGGACACGATGCGCCCGAGCCGGTCGCGGATCACCTCGCGCTGCCCGGACGTACCCGACAGCCGCGCATTCGCCGCGAGTTCGACGCCTTCCTGGCCCTTGTCCTCGACGTTGGTGAAGCCGACCACGTGCGCGGCCGACTCGCCTTCCGGATAGAAGCGCTTCGAATCGGCGATCTGCGTGATGCCGTCGATCGCGAGCTTGTCGAGCCGGCTCGCGGTATCGGCGTCGATCTGCCGCTTCAGCAGCACGAACGTACGGTCGTTGCGCAGGCGGCGTCTGACTTCCGCGAGCGGCATGTCGAGCAGCTTGGCGATCTGCGGATAGTCGATTTCGGCGACCTGTTTCGGGTTCGCCCAGATTTCATAGGTCGACAGGCTGACCGCGAGCATCGCGCCGTTGCGATCGACGATGCGTCCGCGCATCGCGTCGAGCTCGATCGTGCGCTGGTAGCGCTTCTGGCCTTGCCCGACATAGAAATCCTGGTTCGCGACCTGCACCCAGAACGCGCGTCCGATCAGCGCGGCGAATCCGAGGGACACCATGATCACGACCAGTTTCGAGCGCCACATCGGCAGGCGCGACGCGAGCATCGGATGCTTGGTCGCGGCGGCGTACGGATCGGCGGGGTGGGTCTTCTTTTTCACGCTCATGCAAGGGCCGGGTCGGGCCGCCGGACGGCGGCAAGTCAGTCTGAATAATGTGATTGTAATAAATGAGTAAACATTGTGTGGGGAAAGTATGTTTCGGCCCCGTAAAAGCGGCGTGGCGGTACGCCGGGACGAGCGGAGAAAAAGCGGGAGGGAGGCTGGAAGGGCGGTGCGGCGCCCGACGAAATCGGGGCGGACCATTTGATTAACCCGGCCCCGATTAATTTCGAGTCCGGAAAATAAAAATCGCCTCGAAGCGAGGCGACTTTATTTATGAATATCGAAATGAATATCGCGGAAACTGGAATAAACCCCAAAACCGCAGAGGAATGCCGTCAGCAATACCTAGCGCGCGACGGAAGTAAATTCGTGGTTTTCCGACTCCGCCGTGGAGCGATCGACCGCCTGCAGGCGCCATGCGCCATCGGGGTGCTCGCCGGCGAGCACCGCGGGCCCCTGCTCGCGCTGCGTCGCACTGGACGACAGGCCCTTCAACTGGCACACGGCCTTGCCGCCATCGGCCGCGCAGAGGGCCATTGCACCCTCTACGTCCCGAATCTTGCCCCACGTCGGAAGATCGATACCCTGGTGTGCCTCGCGTGACCACAGGCCCTCGTCGGTATCGACCCACAGTACTGCGAACGCGTGTCGGGTTGCCGATTCGCTGCCATTAATGCGAATAGTGAGGCGCATTGGATCGTCTCCTGAAAAAAGGACACATTTGACTGTTTCGGTTTGGACAGTCTAGATAGACTGCAGTGAAACGCAAGTGATAATCCGCAATAAATTCCAATTAATTGTATTGGCGTTTCAGATCGAACGACGTCTGACGATTCATCGCGATCCGACGCCGCGTGCAAACGGAGGCGGCAGCGCGATGCGCACGCCGTGACCGCCCGATCGCGCCCCGGGACATGCGATGACTCGGGGGAAGTCCGAGTCGAAAGGTCGCACCGAAGCGATGACCCGATGGGCCCCCCGGCCGTCCGTCCGCACGCCCACCGAACGCCGAACGACCGGACGTTTGAACGATTTGCCAGCCAGCCGGCACGACACACTCCGACATTCGCGTACAAATCCACACACTTTCACGAAACTTTCGGGACAGACTTGCGGGCGATCGGGCCCCACACTTGGAGTTTCCCGATCCTGCGCCGCGGACGCCCGTCCGTGGCGCGCGGCCGAGACGCGATCGACGCGATCGCGGGCCGCAGCGAGATCGGGACTGCCGGGGCGAGCGTCGGCCCCGGCCCGGCCGAGCGCCGCGTGCGACCTCGCCATCCGGGGCAGCCGCGCTGTCCGGCCGACTCTTCGAAGGAGACTATCGTGCTGATCTGGAAAACCGCGTTGTCGCTCAACTGGCGCACGAGCCTCGTGTCGCCGGCCAGCGCACCGGTCGCGGCGGCCAACGTCGGACACCTGGTGCTCACCGGCGCCACCGGCTTCATCGGCAGCACCGTGCTGACGGCGCTCGTCAACGCAGGGTTGCTCGAGCGGATCGTGTGTGTCGTGCGCGCCGAGAATCGCGGCCATGCGGTCGCGCGTCTGCGTGAAGCGGCGCTGCGCGCGGGGCTCGCGCCGTACTGGGCGTCGCGTCTGGGCGACGCGAACGTGGTCGTCGGCACGCTCGGCGACGTCTGGCAGGGCGCCGACGCGCCGCGTCTCGCCGGCGCGACGCACGTGATCCACTGCGCGGGCCATGCATCGCCGGCCGACGGCGCGCACCTGCAGGCGGACATCGCCGACTCGCTGGGCTTCGCCGCTCGCTTCGCGCACACGCCGCGGCTGCAGCGTTTCGTGTATGTCGGCACGGCGTATGCCCACGCGGGCCGCGGCGGGATCGTGCATGAGGACGCGGCGGGCTTGGCGGCGAGTGGTGCGGTGCAGGGCGGCGACGGGCTGCCCGGCGCGGTGCTCGCGGCGGACTACCTGCACGCGAAGGCGGAAACGGAACAGCGCCTGCGCGAACTCGGGCTGCCGCTCGTCGTCGTGCGTCCGTCGCACGTCGTCGGTCACACGGTGCTCGGCACGCGTCCCGCGCCGAATTCGTTCTGGATGTTCCGCGTCGCGCACGCGGCGCGCCGCTTCACCGCGCGGCCGATGACGCGCATCGACATCGTGTCGGTCGACGACGTCGCGCGCGCGACGATGCTGCTGGCCGTGAAACCGACGCTGATGCACGACGTGTACCACGTGTCGGCCGGCGACGAGGCGCCGCAGGTCGCGCAGATCGTGCGCGCGATGGACGAAGCGGCGGGCATGACGGGCGCGCCGCGCTACGCCGCTTGCGCGCCGGCCGAACTGCCGCTCGTGGTGCGTGACGTGCTCGGGCGGCCCGAGCCGGCGCTCGAGCGCGTGATCGGCCGGGCGTTGCAGCGGTGCGCGGAATTCGCGACGGTCGATCGCGTATTCGACAACCGCCGCGTGCGCGACGAAATCGATTTCGAGCCGCTGCCGTTCATCGATTACGTCGAGGAATGCATGCGCACGTCACGCGGCGTCGCGGTGACCGAGCTGATGCGCGGCACGCTGCACTGACCGCCCGCGCGATCCCGGGCCTGCCGGTTCAGGTTCGCCGCCGCTCGCCGCGGTCCGGTGACGGCAGGTCCTAAGACGCGTTGCCGAGCTCGATCAGCCGATCGAGCGCACGGTAGACGTCGTCGAGGCCGTCCTGGCCGAAACGCGCTTCGAGCTGACGGTACTGCTCGTCGATGCGCGGACCGATTTCGGTCACCAGTTTCCTGCTTTGCGGCGTCAGGCTCACCAGCAGCCGGCGCTGATCCTCCTGCGCGCGTGTGCGCGTAATCAGGCCGTCACGTTCCATCCGTTCCAGCACGCCCGTCAGACTCGGGCTCAGGATGCAGCAGCGGCGCGCGATCTGTCCCGCTTCGAGCGCATGCGCCGGCTCGCCGTCGAGCACGCGGATGATCCGCCATTGCTGTTCGGTCAGCGCGAATTCCTTGAGAATGGGGCGGAACAGGCCCATCAGCGTTTCGCGGGCCTCGAGCAGCAGCATGGCCAGGTTGCGATGGTCGAGCGTACGGTTCATCGGGGTGGGGAATGGACGGGGACGCATCAATCTTAACAGCCGATGGTGACGAATTTCGTGAATCAGGGTAATCGAGGTTGTCAGCGCACGATTGTTTACTTAAGATGTTAAATATTGACGATGCGCCGCGACGCGCGGCAGGGGAATGACGCATGGAGCTGTCTTGCAGGACCGCCGCGGCACCGCCGCTGCCGGTCGCCATCGGTACCGTCTACGGCGCGCTGCTCAACGAACGCGCGGCACTCGACGCGCTCGGCGACGCCGTGCACGCGCCGCCTTACGGTCGTCCGCCCCAGGCGCCGATCCTGTATATCAAGCCGGCCAACACGCACGCAGCGGACGGCGCGGCCGTCGTGGTGCCGGCCGGCGTCGATGCGCTGGAGATCGGCGCGTCGGTGGCCGTCGTGTTCTCGCGGCGCGCGACGCGCGTCCCGGCCGGGCAGGCGCTCGACTACGTGCACGGTTTCACGCTCGCGAGCGACGTGTCGGTGCCGCATCCCGATTACTACCGTCCCGCCGTGCGCTTCAAGTGCCGCGACGGCTTTTGCCCGCTGGGTCCCGCGATCGTGCCGGCGGCCGCGCTTGCCGACGTCGACGCGATCGGCCTGACCGTGCGGATCGACGGCGACACGGCGGTGTCCGCCTCGACGGCCACGCTGATTCGCCCGGTGCGCGAACTGATCGCCGACGTGACGGCCTTCATGTCGTTCGACGCGGGCGACGTGCTGCTGCTCGGCGTCGCGGGCGGCGCACCGCGCGCCCGCGCGGGCAGCACGATCGAGATTACGGCCGCCGGCATCGGCACGTTGCGGCATACGCTGATTGCGGAGGACGCACGATGAAGACGGCACGCGTGATCTACAACGGCGCACTGCATGTGGCCGAGCCGGCCGGCGACGGCGCGATCCGGCTCGACACGGGGCGCGTGCTGGCCGAGGACGAGGTGACGTGGCTGCCGCCCGTCGCGCCGCGCACGACGTTCGCGCTCGGTCTGAACTACGCGGACCACGCGAAGGAACTCGCGTTCAAGGCGCCGAGCGAGCCACTGATCTTCCTGAAGGGGCCGAACACGTTCATCGGCCACCGGTCGCGCACCGTGCGCCCGACGGACGCGACGCACATGCACTACGAGTGCGAACTGGCCGTCGTGATCGGCCGTCCGGCGCGCAACGTAAGCCGCGCGCAGGCGATCGACCACGTCGCCGGCTACACGGTCGCGAACGACTACGCGATCCGCGACTATCTCGAGAACTACTACCGCCCGAACCTGCGCGTGAAGAACCGCGACACCTGCACGCCGCTCGGGCCGTGGTTCGTCAGCCGCGACGAGATCGGCGATGCGGGCGACCTGATGTTGCGCACGACGGTCAACGGCCAGGAGACGCAGCGCGGCAGCACGCGCGACATGATCTTCGACGTGCCCGCGCTGATCGAGCACATCAGCGGCTTCATGACGCTCTCGCCGGGCGACCTGATCCTGACAGGCACGCCGGAAGGGCTCGCGGACACGAAGCCGGGCGACGAGGTCGTGACGGAAATCGAAGGGATCGGCCGGCTCGTGAACACGATCGTCGGCGAAGCAGACTACTATCGCGCCGGCTGAGCCCGTCGCCCAAGGAGAGCACATGACCATCAAGCACTGGATCGACGGCCGCGAAGTCGAGAGCCGCGAGACTTTCACGACGCTGAACCCCGCGACGGGCGATGTGATCACCGACGTCGCGTCGGCCGGCGAGGCCGAAGTCGATGCGGCCGTGCGCGCGGCGAAGGCAGCGTTCCCCAAGTGGGCGAACACGCCCGCGAAGGAGCGCGCGAAGCTGATGCGCAAGCTCGGCGAGCTGATCGAGAAGAACGTGCCGATGCTCGCCGCGCTCGAGACGCAGGACACCGGCCTGCCGATCGCGCAGACGAGCAAGCAGCTGATTCCGCGCGCGTCCGAGAACTTCAATTTCTTCGCGGAAGTGTGCGTGCAGATGAACGGCCGTACCTATCCGGTCGACGACCAGATGCTGAACTACACGCTGTACCAGCCGGTCGGTGTGTGCGCGCTGGTGTCGCCGTGGAACGTGCCGTTCATGACCGCGACGTGGAAGACGGCGCCGTGTCTCGCGCTCGGCAACACGGCCGTGCTGAAGATGTCGGAGCTGTCGCCATTGACGGCCGACCAGCTCGGCCGGCTCGCGCTCGAAGCCGGCATTCCGCCAGGTGTGCTGAACGTCGTGCAGGGTTACGGCGCGACCGCCGGCGATGCGCTGGTGCGCCATCCGGACGTGCGTGCGGTGTCATTCACGGGCGGCACGGTCACGGGCAAGCGGATCATGGAACGCGCGGGCCTGAAGAAGTATTCGATGGAGCTCGGCGGCAAGTCGCCGGTGCTGATCTTCGACGATGCCGATTTCGACCGCGCGCTCGACGCGTCGCTGTTCACGATCTTCTCGATCAACGGCGAGCGTTGTACCGCGGGCTCGCGGATCTTCGTACAGCGAACGATCTACGATCGTTTCGTGCAGGAATTCGCGCGGCGCGCGAACAACCTGGTGGTCGGCGACCCGTCCGATCCGGCTACGCAGCTCGGCGCGATGATCACGCGCCAGCACTGGGAGAAGGTGACCGGCTACATCCGGATCGGCGAGCAGGAGGGCGCACGCGTGGTCGCGGGCGGCGCGGACAAGCCGGCGGGCCTCGCGGGCCATCTGCGCAACGGCAACTTCGTGCGGCCGACCGTGTTCGCGGACGTCGACAACCGGATGCGCATCGCGCAGGAAGAGATCTTCGGGCCGGTCGCGTGCCTGATCCCGTTCGACGACGAGGAAGAAGGGCTGCGACTCGCGAACGATACCGCCTACGGGCTCGCGTCGTACATCTGGACCCAGGACGTCGGCAAGGTGCATCGTCTCGCGCGCGGCATCGAGGCCGGGATGGTGTTCGTGAACAGCCAGAACGTGCGCGACCTGCGCCAGCCGTTCGGCGGCGTGAAGGAGTCGGGCACCGGACGCGAGGGCGGCGAGTACAGCTTCGAGGTGTTCGCGGAAATCAAGAACGTGTGCATCTCGATGGGTTCGCATCACATTCCCCGCTGGGGCGTGTAACGGCGCGGGTCGTTGCGCCGCTAGAACGAACGATACGGAGACTCAACGATGGGCAAACTGTCCCTCGCCGCGAAGATCACGCACGTGCCGTCGATGTACCTGTCGGAACTGCCCGGCAAACATCACGGCTGCCGCGACGCGGCGATCCGCGGTCATCGGCTGATCGGCGAGCGCTGCCGCGCGCTCGGCGTCGACACGATCGTCGTGTCGGACGTGCACTGGCTCGTCAACGCCGGCTACCACGTGAACTGCAATGCGAGGTTTGCCGGCACCTATACCAGCAACGAGCTGCCGCATTTCATCCGCGACATGCAGTATGCGTATCCGGGTAATCCGGCGCTCGGCCGCCTGATCGCCGAGACGGCCAGCGTGCGCGGGATCGCGACGCGCGCGCACGAGATCGACAGCCTCGAACTCGAATACGGCACGCTCGTGCCGATGCGCTACATGAACGGCGACCAGCACTTCAAGGTCGTGTCGATCGCCGGCTGGTGCATGTGGCATCAGCTCGACGAGAGCCGCCGCTTCGGCGAGGCGCTGCTCGAAGCGATCGAGAAGAGCGATTCGAACGTCGCGTTCCTCGCGAGCGGCTCGTTGTCGCATCGCTTCAACGACAACGGCAGCCCCGAGGAATCGATCCACCAGATCAGCCGCGAATTCTTCCGGCAGGTCGACCTGCGGGTGGTCGAGCTGTGGAAGCAGGGCGATTTCAAGACCTTCTGCGCGATGCTGCCCGAGTACAACGTGCATTGCCACGGCGAAGGCGGCATGCACGACACGGCGATGCTGCTCGGCCTGCTCGGCTGGGATCGCTACGACAAGCCCGTCGAGATCGTCACAGACTATTTCGCGAGCTCGGGCACCGGGCAGATCAACGCGATCTTCCCGCTCGCCTGAGCGCCGCGTCACCTAACTGGAGCGTTCCCATGCCACACATCGTCGTCGAATACACCGCGAACATCCGCGACGACGCGCGCATCCCCACGCTGCTGCGCACGATCAACGCAACGCTGATCGCGCAGGGCGGCGTGTTCCCGACAGGCGGCATCCGCTCGCGCGCGATCGAGCTGCAGGATTACTGCGTCGCCGACGGCACCGGGGACGACGCGTTCGTCCACGTGACGCTGAAAATCGGCTCGGGCCGCAGCGACGAGACCAAGAAGGCCGCGTGCGACGCGTTGTTCGACGCGATCAAGGCGCATTTCGCGGAGCTGTACGCGAAGCGCTATCTGGCGCTGTCGATGGAGCTGACCGAGTTCAGCGAAAGCGGCTCGTACAAGCACAACAACATTCACGCCCGCTACAAGCGGGCCGACTGAACCCATTCCCGATCCGACCATGCTCGAACCCGCCCTCATCGACCAGCTCGCACGGCGTCTGAACGACGCGGAGCGCGAGCGCACGCAGATCCGCCAGATCTCGCTCGACCATCCCGACATCACGATCGACGACGCGTATGCGATCCAGCGCGCGTGGGTGGCCCTGAAGCTCGCGGAAGGCCGCACGCTCAAGGGGCACAAGATCGGCCTCACGTCGAAGGCGATGCAGAACACGTCGCAGATCGACGAGCCCGATTACGGCGCGCTGCTCGACGACATGTTCTTCGACGACGGCGGCACGATCCCGACCGGGCGCTTCATCGTGCCGCGCGTCGAGGTCGAGCTCGCGTTCGTGCTCGGCAAGCGGCTCACGGGCCCGAATTGCACGATCTTCGACGTGTATGACGCGGTCGACTACGTGGTGCCCGCGCTCGAGATCATCGATGCGCGCAGTCAGTCGATCGATCCCGATACGAAGCGGCCGCGCAAGGTGTTCGACACGATTGCCGACAACGCGGCGAACGCGGGCGTCGTGATCGGCGGGCGGCCCGTGCGGCCCCAGGACGTCGACCTGCGCTGGGTCGCGGCGATCATGTCGCGCAACGGCGTGGTCGAGGAAACGGGCGTCGCGGCCGGCGTGCTGAACCATCCGGCCAATGGCGTCGCGTGGCTGGCCAATCGGCTGTCGCGATTCGGCGTCGCGCTCGAACCGGGACAGATCGTGCTCGGCGGCTCGTTCACGCGGCCGTGCGCAGCGCGCCAGGGCGACACGTTCAGCGTCGACTACGGCCCGCTCGGAACGATTCAGTGCTACTTCGAGTGAGGTGAGCGAGCGATGCAGATTCCGTCCAATGTCTTCAAGGCCGCGCTCGCGCGCGGCGACGCGCAGCTCGGGCTGTGGCTCGGCCTCGCGAATCCGTACAGCGCCGAAGTCGTCGCGGGCGCCGGTTTCGACTGGTTGCTGATCGACGGCGAGCATGCGCCGAACACGGTGCCGACGATCCTCGCGCAGTTGCAGGCGATTGCGCCGTATCCGTCGCATCCGGTCGTGCGCGTGCCGTGGAATGATCCGGTGATCGTCAAGCAGGTGCTCGATCTCGGCGCGCAGACGCTGCTCGTGCCGATGGTGCAGAGCGCGGACGAAGCGCGCGCGGCGGTGGCCGCGACGCGTTATCCGCCACACGGGATTCGCGGGGTGGGCAGTGCGCTCGCGCGCGCGTCGCGGTGGAATCGCGTCGGCGATTACCTGCACCGCGCGAACGACGAGATGGCCGTGCTCGTGCAGGTCGAGACGCGCGCGGGGCTCGATGCGATCGAGGCGATTGCGCGGGTCGAAGGCGTGGACGGCGTGTTCATCGGGCCGGCCGACCTGGCGGCCGATCTCGGCCATCTCGGCAATCCGGGGCACCCGGACGTGCAGGCCGCGATCGACGGTGCGATCCGCACGATCAAGGCGGCCGGCAACGCGCCGGGCATTCTGAGCGCGGATGAGGCGGCGGCGCGGCGGTATCTGGAAGCGGGCGCGCTGTTCGTCGCGGTCGGTGTGGATACGACGCTGCTGGCGAGGAGTGCGCAGGCGCTGGCGGCGCGGTTCAAGGGGAAGGGCGAGGCCGTGAAGATGGGTGATGGGACGTATTGACGAAGCAGCGACGAGCTGACCGACGCGATGCTCGACGCCGCGCGTCACTTGCAATGAGCGCGGCGCGCGCCGCCTCGCACGAGAACGGCAGGTCGTCGCATGTCGAATACCTGCCTGCCTGTCGCACACGGTGCGCTTCATTCAAGCATGGCGTCCCTTAACCCGCTCGCCGTCCCGCTTCCCTATACTTTCCCGGCGTCGTCCCCATCGCCCGCCGGAACATGTCGATGAACGCGCTCACGTTGTCGTAGCCGAGATCGAGCGCGATCGTCGTGACCGGCACGCCGTCGGCGATTTTCTCCAGCGCCCGCAGCAGCCTTGCCTGCTGACGCCATTGCGCGAACGTGAGCCCTGTCTCGGCGACGAAGCGTCGGCTCATCGTCCGCGCGCTGATGCCGGCCCAGTCGGCCCATTCCTCCAGCCGCCGGTTGTCCGCGAGATCCATGGCAAGCGCATCCGTGATCTTCATCAGCCGCGGGTCCTGCGGGCGAACCAGTCCCAGCGCTTCGGCCTTCGACGACACGATTTCATCGAGGATCACGTCGGCGATTCGCGTCTGCGCGGCATCCAGTTCCGCATCGCCCCAGCTGGCCGCGCGCTGCACGGCCTCGCGCAGCAACGGCGTCGTGCGGATCGCGCGCGGCGTGCCGGGCAATGCCGCGCAGCGCGCTTCGGCGACGAACGCCGACCAGCCGGAAATGGGCCCGAACGAGTGCAGCGAATGCCGGTAGTGCGGCGGAATCCAGATTGCGTGGATCGCCGGCACGACCCATTCCTGATCGTCGAGGCCGATCGTCACCAGCCCGCTCTGCGCGCCGACTAGCTGGCCGCGCGCATGCGTGTGCGACGGGGTCACGCGCGGGTCGCGCTGCGTCAGCACGGCGGCGACCACGAACGGGCCGTCGTCGGACGTGATGAGGTGGGCGGGCAGCAACGGATCGGACATGGCGGGATTTCCGTATCGAATGGCTTTTATACCGGAGATCGGCCCCTGTTGCACGCCTACACTGCCTCATCGACCACCACTGGAGGACTGCACGATGCGAGCCGAACACCTTCTCCCCGACCACGCCGACCGAATCGAGGCCGGCGGAACGACGATCCGCAAGGGCACCGTCGGCGCGTTCCTGGCCAACGCGCGTGTGCTGACCGATCCGCACACGGCGCCCGCCGACCGCTCCCGCGCGGAAGCCGACACGATCGACGCATTGCCCGCGCTGCGCGCGCTCGGCCTGTTCGACGTGCTGGAAGTGCGCGATCCCGCGCTGCGTGCGTGGCTCGCCGCGCAATGATGCCCGCTCGAACAGTTGATCGAGCGCGCTGTTTCAAGGAGACCGCATGAAAGCCGCAGTCGTGAAGGGCGCGGGCGAAAGCCCCGTCTATATGGAATTCAAAGCGCCGCACGCGATGCCGGGCCACCGTGTGGTCGACGTGACGGCATCCGCGTTGAGCCGGCTCGCGCAGGGGCGCGCGTCGGGCACGCATTATTCGTCGGGAAGCGGCTATCCGTTCGTCGTCGGCGTCGACGGCGTGGGCCGGCTCGACGACGGGCAGCGCGTCTATATTTTCGGCGCCCCCGCGCCGTTCGGCACGATGGCCGAACGCACGATCGTGCCCGACGCCCAGTGCGTGCCGCTGCCCGACGGGCTTGACGACGTCACGGCTGCGGCGATCGCGATTCCCGGGATGTCGTCGTGGGCGGCGCTGATCGAACGCGCGCGCTTCGTCGCGGGCGAGACGGTGCTCGTCAACGGTGCGACGGGAACGTCGGGGCGGCTCGCGGTGCGGATCGCCAGGCATCTTGGCGCCGCGAAAGTGATTGCGACGGGCCGCAACGCGGTTGCGCTGCAGGCATTGCTGAGTGCCGGCGCGGACGCCGTCGTGTCGCTGCAGCAGGACGACGCGGATCTGGCGCGTGCGCTCGGACCGCATTTCCGCGCCGGGGTGGACGTCGTGCTCGACTATCTGTGGGGCGCCACCGCGCAGGCGTTGCTGATCGCGGCGGCGAGGGCGGCGCCCGATGGCCGGCGGCTGCGCTTCGTGCAGATCGGCTCGATGGGCGGCGCGGACGTGCTGTTGCCGGGGGCCGTGCTGCGGGCGACGGCGATCGAACTGATGGGCAGCGGCATCGGCAGCGTGTCGCCTGCTGGGCTGCTCGCCGCCGTGCGTGGCGTGTTCGCCGCGGCCGGGCCGGCACGGCTGACGATCGAGACGCGTGCGGTGCCGCTGTCGGCGGTCGGCGAACACTGGACCGATGCGAACAGTCTCGTGCGCCCGGTGTTCACGATGCGCGACGGTGCGTGATCGGCATCGTCTCGCATCGTCTCGCATCGCAGGGCGGAGGCGGGCGGCGATGCCTGCCTCCGCCCGCGCCGTCAGAACCGCTGCTGAATCCCCGCCGTCACACCCACCTGCGTGGTGCCATACCCGGCGAAATCGCGCGACACGCCGACCTTCTGCCCATGCTGCGCGATCGCGAACGCGCCGGCCGCATACAGCACCGTGCGCTTCGACAACGCGTATTGCGCGCGCAGCGACACCAGCGTCGGATCGGCATCGCTGCCGCCCTTGATGTTCTGGTGATAGACGGCCGCGACCAGCGAGAACGTCGGCGTGAACTGGTACGACCCGCCGACCCAATACATGTCGCTCAGCTGGTTCGCGGCGCTCGTGTGATACGTGCGCCGATAGTTGCGATAGCCGGCCATCGTCTTCAGGTTGCCGAAGTCGTAGCTCAGGCCCGCGTGGATGCCCTGGATATAGTTGACGGTATCGGCCGGCGTGACGCTGTCGGCCGCGCCGTTCTGCCGGTCGAACGTGACCACCGCCGCGAACGGGCCGGTCTCGTAGCCGAGCGCGAAGTCGTACTTCGAGCTGGTCTTCACGCTGCCCGGCACGTTGCCGAAGCCGTACAGCGCGCCGAACTTGAAGCCGCCGAATTCGCCGTCGTAGCGCACGGCGTTCGACGAACGCGTGAAGAGGCCGTCCTTGCGCCCGCCGGTCGCCATCGACGACGTCGCCCACGAGTAGTTCTGCGCGTAACCCATCGGGTCGAACGGCAGCATGTAGTCGTAGGTGACGGTGAAGTTGCGGCCGAGCGAGACTTCGCCCCATTTGCCTTTCAGGCCGACCGTCGCGCGGCGCGCGAAGATCGAGTCGGGGCCGTCGTCGGACGCGCCGTTCGCCAGATCGATCCCGCTTTCGAGGCGGAACACGGCCTTCAGGCCGCCGCCGAGATCCTCGATGCCGCGCAAGCCCCAGCGCGACGTGTTCTTGTTGCCGGATTTCAGCTTGAACGAATTGCCGCCGTCCGGCGCCGCATGGTTCGTGTATTCGATGCCGGCATCCATGATCCCGTACATCGTGACCGACGACTGCGCGTGCGCGGCGCCTGCCGCGAGGCCGGCGACGGCAGCCGAGCCGGTAACGATAGCAGTGCGAATCGAACGTTCTGCGCGTGACTTCATTGACGATGTCTCCTTGTTTATTGTGGGCTGGGTGAAACGGATTGGGGTAAAACGAATTCGCAGGGATACGCGGCGCGCGGCACGCCACGGCGGACGCCGCGAAGCGTCCGCCGATCCTGGATCGAAACGGGATGCGCGCTGGAATGCTGGCGCGGCGGCGCGCAGGCCGTCGAGCCCTGGTCAGCCCGCTTTCGCGAACGCCCAGCAGTCGTTGGCCGGGAATTCGATCCAGTGCGTGCCGGCCGCGCGCGGCACGTGGCCGAACGCGCGCAGGCGCATCTCGCCGCAATGGAACAGGTATTCCCAGCGGTCGCCGAGATACATCGACGTGACGAGATCGGCCTGCAGCCGGTTCGCACCCGGGCCGTCGGCGACCTGCACGCGTTCGAGGCGGATCACGGCCTGCGCGTCCTGGCCCGGCGCGAACGTGTCGCGGGCGAGCGCCTGCAGCTCCCAGCCGTCGCCGGCGAGCGTCACGCGTTCGCCGTCGACGGCGGCGACGCGTGCGTCGATACGGTTGTTGCTGCCCATGAATTCGGCCGTGTACAGCGAGCGCGGCGCGCCGTACAGCTCGGCCGGCGTGCCTTCCTGCTCGATGCGCCCGTTGCGCAGCAGCAGGATGCGGTCGGACATCGCCATCGCTTCGGTCTGGTCGTGCGTCACACAGAGCGCGGACAGCCCGAGCGACACGATCAGCTCGCGCAGCCATGCCCGTGCTTCCTCGCGCAGCTTCGCGTCGAGGTTCGACAGCGGCTCGTCGAGCAGGATCACCGGCGGGTTGTAGACGAGCGCGCGCGCAATCGCGACACGCTGCTGCTGGCCGCCCGACAACTGGTGCGGAAACCGTTCGGCGAGATGGCCGAGGCCGAGCTGGTCGAGCGCGGCCTGCACGCGGCGCTTCTGTTCGGCCGGCGCCACGCGGCGCAGCTTGAGCCCGTAGCCGACGTTGTCGGCGACGGTGCGATGCGGCCACAGCGCGTACGACTGGAACACGAGGCCGAGCGAACGCTGTTCGACGGGCAGGTCGACGTGCCGCGCGCCGTCGAAGAACACGCGGTCGTCGAGCTGGATGCGCCCGTCGGACGGCTGTTCGAGGCCGGCCACCGCACGCAGCAGCGTGGTCTTGCCGCTGCCCGACGCGCCGAGCAGGCACACGACTTCGCCGGCCTTCAGTTCGAACGACACGCCCTTGAGGATCGGGTTGGCGCCGTAGCTGAGATGCAGGTCGTCGACGATGAGCTTATCCATGAAGTTTCACTCCGAAGCGCAGGGCCACGCCGAGACCGGCGCCGACCATCGCGATGTTGATGACAGAGAGCGCGGCGACCTGGTCGACGGCGCCGGTCGCCCACAGCGACACGAGCAGCGCGCCGATCACTTCGGTGCCGGGCGACAACAGATAGACGGCGGTCGAGTATTCGCGCTCGAAGATCATGAAGATCAGCAGCCACGCGGCGAGCAGGCCGAAGCGCACGAGCGGCAGCGTCACGTCGAGCGACACGCGGCTGCGCGTCGCGCCGACGCTGCGGCCGGCTTCCTCGAGTTCCGGGCCGACCTGCAGCAGCGCGCTCTGGATGAGCCGCATCCCGTACGCGAGCCACACGACCGTGTACGCGATCCAGATGCTCCACATCGAGTTCTTCAGCTCGCGCAGGCCCGGGACGAACAGGAAGATCCACAGGAACGCGAGACCGGCGAGCAGGCCCGGCACCGCGCGCGGCAGCAGCACGAGGTAGTCGAGCAGTTTCGTCGCCCAGTCGTTGCGACGATGGCCGGCGAACGCGACGAGCGAGTAGAAGCCGATCGCGACCGCGCCGCCGATCACGCCAATGCCGAGCGTGTTGACGATGGCGCGCACGAGGTTGTCCTGTTCGAACAGCTCGATGAAGTTCGCCAGGGTCAGCACTTCGGCGAGCGCGACGCCTTCGCCCCAGTTGGTCACGAACGCGCGCAGCACGATGCCCGAGATCGGCACGATCACGGTCAGCATCAGCCACAGCGCGACGATCGCGAGCGCGACCCAGCGCCACACGCCGAGCGGCAGCACCGTCGAGCGGCCGGCCTTGCCCTTCACGGTGACGAAGCGGTTCGCCGTCTTCAGCAGGCGGCGCTGCAGCAGCACGAGCGGGAACGTGATCGCGACGATGCACACCGCGACCGCGGCCATCAGGTGATACGACGGCACGCCGAGCTTGTTGGTCAGCTTGTACAGGTAGGTCGCGAGCACGAGGTGGCCTTCCGGATCGCCGAGCACGAGCGGCAGCCCGAACACCTCGAAGCCGAGGAAGAACACGAGCACGCCGGCGAACAGCAGCGCGGGCATCGTCATCGGCAGGCTCACGTCGAGCGCGACGCGGAACGGGCGGGCACCCGTCACGCGCGCCGCTTCCTCGACGTCCGAGCCGAGGTTGCGCAGCGCGGCCGACGAGTACAGGTACACGTGCGGCACGTGCGTGAGGCCGACGATCACCGTGATCGCGAAGATCGAGTACACGTTCCAGGGCACGTTCTGCACCCCGAACATTTCCTTGAACCACACCGAGTAGAAACCGACCGGGCCGGCGGCGACCACGTAGCCGAACGCGAGCACCATCGGCGACACGAACACGGGCGTGAGCAGCAGCGGTTCGAGCCAGCGGCGGCCGGGCAGGTCGGTGCGGACCATCAGGAACGCGAGGATGCCGCCGAGCGGGATCGAGATGAACAGCATCCCGCCGGCGATGATGAACGAGTTCTTCACGGCCAACCAGAAGTCCGGGTCGGTGAAGATGAAGCGGAAGCCTTCGATGCCGAGCGTCTTGTTCGCGTCGAAGAACGGCGCGGAAAGCAGGCTCTGGAACAGGATGAAGCCGAGCGGCAGCGCGACCGCGACGGTCAGCACCGCGACGACGATCCAGCGCAGCATGCCGGCGAGCGGCTGCAGGCCGTTGGCCGGCAGCGCGGGAATCGTGCCGTCCTGGCCGGTGAAGGGCGGAACGGCCGGCGCCGTTCCGCGTGTGCTGGTTGAAAGCATGAGTTTACCCCTGCGGCCATCCGGATGGCCGCCTCTAGGAAGTCGGTAAGGGGAAGGGGGCCGCCCGCGCGCGGTGCGGCGGGCGGCCCGAGGTCAGCGGATCAGCGCTTGATCGCCTGCTGCCATTGCTTCAGGAACGCGAGGCGCTTCGACTGATCGAGATAAACGAGCAGGCCGGTGCCGATCTGGATCGGCTTCAGCGAATCGCCGAGTTCCTTCGTGAGGCTCGCGGCCGACGTTTCGCCGGTCACGTCCGTGCGGATCGCGTACAGGTTCGCCTGGTTCGCGATCAGCGTCTGGCCGCGCTGCGACAGCAGGTAGTCGACCCACAGCTTCGCGGCGTTCGGGTTTTTCGCCTTCTTCGAGATCGTGGCCAGGCGGCTCACGACCTGTGTGTAGTCCTTCGGAAACACGTAGCCGATCGACTTGTCCTTCTTCGCCTTCGCGTAGGCATACGAACCGATGATGTTGTAGCCGATCAGGTTCTCGCCCGACGAAATCCGCTCCATCATCGCGCCGGTGCTCGACTGCAGCTTCGGGCCGGTCGCGCCGATCGCCTTCACGAGCTCCCACGTGACCTTCTCGTTCACGTGCGCATCCTGCGTCAGGTAGTTGAAGCCGACCCCCGACTTCTCGATGTCGTAGGTCGTGACCTTGCCCTTGAACTTGTCGGCTTGCGTGGTGAGCAGCTTGATCAGGTCGGCGCGCGTCTTCGGCACCTCGTTCTCGGGGATCAGGCGCTTGTTGTAGACGATCGCGAGCGGCTCGAACGTCGTGCCGTACGCCTGCTTCTGGTATTGCGCCCATTGCGGCACGTTCGGGCTTTCGGGCGAATCGTACGACGCCATCAGGCCGTCGTTGACGAGCTTGACCTGCAGGTCCATCGCGGAGCTCCACAGCACGTCGGCGCTGGTGCTGCTGGCCGCGTTCTCGCTGATGTAGCGGTTGTACAGCTCGGTGCTGTTCATGTCGTTGTACTCGACCTTCACGCCGTACAGGCTTTCGAAGTCCTTGATCAGCGGGCGCACGAGGCCCGTGTCGGTCGTCGAGTAGACGATCAGCTTGCCTTCCTTCTTCGCGGCATCGATGACACCCTGGTAGTTACCCGGATATCCGGCCGGAACCTGCGCGACGGCAGCGCCGGCGGCGGTGCCCAGGACGATCGCCAGCGCGGCGGCGAGCTGTTTCGGTGCAAACGGCATTGTCTTCCTCCAGTTATGCGTGTGTGTTGTTCGAGTGACGCGGATGTTAATTGCGACGCACTTTCAGCCCGCTTTCATTTCGGTTCACAATAGCGTCCTTTGTGTCATGGATTTCCCGAGGTCCCCATGCGTGTGCTGCTCGTCGAAGACAACCCGAACCTCGCCCAGTCGCTGAACGACGCGCTGAGCGCCGCGCGCTTCGCGGTCGATCACATGGCGGATGGCGAGGCGGCGGATCACGTGCTGCGCACGCAGGACTACGCGCTGGTGATCCTCGATCTCGGGCTGCCGAAGCTCGACGGGCTCGAGGTGCTGCGGCGGCTGCGCGCGCGCCGCAATCCGGTGCCGGTGCTGATCCTCACCGCGCACGGCTCGGTCGAGGACCGCGTGAAGGGGCTCGATCTCGGGGCCGACGATTATCTGGCGAAACCGTTCGAGCTGACCGAGCTGGAGGCCCGCGCCCGCGCGCTGATCCGGCGCAGCCACGGCCACGAGCATTCGCGGGTCGAATGCGGGCCACTTTCGTATGACAGTATCGACCGCGGCTTCCATCTCGCCGGCGAACCGCTGTCGCTCACGCCGCGCGAGCGCTCGGTGCTGGAGGTGCTGATCCTGCGCAACGGCCGCGCGATCAACAAGGAGACGCTGTCGGAGAAGATCTTCGGGCTCGACGAGTCGGTCAACGCGGATGCGATCGAGATCTACGTGTACCGGCTGCGCAAGAAACTGGAGAACACCGGCGTCGCGATCGTCACGCTGCGCGGGCTGGGTTATTTGCTCGAAGCGAAGGCCGTGGAATGACCCGCCCGAACCTGCGCACGCAGGTCGCGCTGTGGCTGCTGCTGCCGCTGCTCGGGCTGCTCGCGCTCGACTCGTGGCTCACGTACCAGCGCGCGATGAGCGCCGCGCACGTCGCGTTCGATCGCACGCTGTCGTCGTCGCTGAAGTTGATCCGCGAAGGCGTGCGCCTCCACGAAGGCGAGATCGAGGTCGACCTGCCGTATCTCGCGCTCGAGATGTTCGAGTCGGGCGACGGCGGCAAGATCTACTACCTGATCCGCGCGGACAACGGCCACACGATCACCGGCTATCCGGACCTGCCGCTGCCGCAGGGCGACGGCGCGCTGTTCGTCACGCGCTACTACGACGTCATGTATCGCGGCGACCAGTTGCGCATGGCCGCGCTGCGCGTACCGGTGCACGACGTGCCGACCGCGCAGACGCGCATCGTCTGGGTGATGGTCGGCGAGACGATCGAGGCGCGCCAGGCGCTCGCGCGCGAGATCCTGGTGGGCTCGCTGCTGCAGGAGGGGCTGCTCGTCGTGCTCGCGCTCGGGATCGTGTGGCTCGGCGTCGGGCGCGGGCTGCGGCCGCTGAACCGGCTGTCGGCGACGGTCGCCGCGCGCAGCGACGGCGATCCGACGCCGCTCGACACCGGCGGCATGCCGAGCGAACTCGCGCCGCTCGTCGAGTCGATCAACCAGTACATCGGCCGCACGCAGCGGATGCAGGTCGCGCGGCGGCGCTTCTTCGCGGATGCGGCCCATCAGCTGAAGACGCCGCTCGCGGCCGTGCAGGCAGGCGTCGAGCTGGCGTTGCGACCGGCCGAGCAGCCGCGCGTGAACGTGCATCTGCGGCGCGTGAACGGCGCGGTGCGGCAGGCCGCGAAGATCGTCCAGCAGCTGCTGGCGCTGTCGCGGCTCGATTCGGACAGCGGCCAGGCGGTCGCGCACCAGCCGGTCGCGCTGCACCGGCTCGCGCGCAGCGTGACGCTCGACTGGTCGCCCGTCGCGCGCGCGCGCGACATCGACCTCGGTTTCGAGCACGAGGCCGATGTCGACGTGCTCGGCCAAGCGGACCTGCTCGGCGAAATGATCGGCAACCTGATCGACAACGCGATCCGCTATTCGGGCGACCGTGCGGTGATCACGGTGCGCGTGTCGCGCGAAGGCGAGCATGCGCGGCTCGACGTGATCGACAACGGGCCGGGCATTCCGGCCAGCGAGCGCGACGCCGTGTTCGAACGCTTCCATCGCGGCAGCAAGACGCAGACGGTCGAAGGCACGGGGCTCGGGTTGTCGATCGTGCGGGAGATCGCGCGCGTGCATCAGGGCAGCGTGACGCTGGCCGATGCGCACGGCGGCGGGTTGGTGGTCACGGTGCGGCTGCCGGCGGCGAGCCATCGTTAGAGACGGTTTCAAGACGCCTCGTGGCCGTTCCAGCCGAGTGGCGGGGCGCGCGGCCTGCCGACCGGGCGCCCCGGCACTCACGGCTTCAGCAGCAGCTTGCCGACGGACTTGCGGTTTTCCATGTCGGCATGCGCTTGCGCCGCGTCCGCCAGCGGGTATTCGCCGCCGATCCGCATCTTGAGCCGGCCTTCCGCGATCCAGTCGAACAGCTGTGCCGAGTGCGCGCGAAGCAGTTCGGGCGTGTGGATATGATCGAAGAAGGTCGCATAGCCGATCTTGATGCTCCTCGGCAGGCTCATGAGGTCGATCGGCCCCGGCCCGCCGAGCACCGGACCGTACCAGCAGAAGGTTCCCGAGCGGCGCAGCACGTCGAGCGATCCCTGAAAGGTTTTCGGCCCGGAGCCGTCGTAGACGACGTGCACGCCTTCGCCCTTGGTCAGGCGCAGTGCCTTCGCGGCGAACCGGCCCCCGGTATCGACGATCACATGATCCGCGCCCGCTTCCGTGGCCGCGGCGACCTTGTCTTCGGACGAGACGCGACCGATCACATGGCCGCCTCGCAGCTTGATGATCTGCGTCAACAGCAGGCCCAGGCCGCCGGCAGCCGCGTGGACGAAAGCGACGTCGCCCGGCTGCACGGGATAGAAATCGGTCGCGAAATGGCTGGCGGTGAGACCCTGCATCATCACGGCGGCGGCCGTGCGATCGTCGATCGTGTCCGGAACCGGCACCAGCGACGTGGCGGGGATCGCGATCTGCTCCGCATAGCTGCCGGGCGCGTAGACCCACGCGACGCGCTGGCCGGGTTCGATGCCCTCGACGTCGTCGCCGACCGCCAGGACCCGGCCCGCGCCTTCGACGCCAAGAATCTTCGGGTTGGGCCACCCGGTCCAGGCCATGCCCTGTCGCACGCCGATGTCCATGAAGTTGACGCCTGCGAAGGCGATCTCGACCAGCACCTCGCCCGTACGCGCCACCGGGGCGGGCCGCTCGACCTGCTCAAGCATGTCGCGGCCGCCGATGCCGTTCATCACAATAGCTTTCATGACTCACCTCATTATTGAATGATCATTCATTAATTTGCCAAAAAAAATCTACCTCAGCGCCCGCAGCGTCATATCGGCCAACGCGGTCAGGCTCGCGTGGTCGGCGCCGCCGCGACCGGCCACGCGGATGCCGGTGATGTTCGCGATCAGGAACTGGGCGGTCGCTTCAGGGACGAGGCCGGCGGCCACGTCGCCTTCGCGCTGCGCATCGCGGACCCGCGCAGCGATCGCGGCGATCAAGCTGTGGCCCAGCACCGCATGGATCTCCGCGAGCTCGGGGCGGGACGCGCCGAATTCGTAGATCGAAATCGTGCCAAGACAGGGCTGGGCGGCCGTCTCGACCACGCGGCGAAGCAACGCGTCGATCCCGTCGATCGCGCGTGCGCCGCTGCGCAGCGCGTCGAAGTGCGCAGCGCATTCGCCCATCCCGTAGCGGCGCACGGCCGACAGGTAAAGCTGCCATTTGTCGCCGAAGGCCGCGTAGAGGCTCTGCCGCCCGATGCCCATCGCGCTGACGAGCATCTGGGCCGAGCTGCCCTCGAACCCATGCTCGCTGAAAACGGCGATCGCGCCGTCAAGCGCTGCGTCCGTGTCGAATTCCCTTGGTCTTGCCATGTGCGGACTATATCAGATCAGGAACGATCGTTCAATAACATTGTTGATGGGGAGCCAAAGGCTTGATCTGCCGGCGCGTGTGCACGCATGTCCGGCAGTCGTCGTGGCGGGTCGATCAGTCGCCGAACCCGATTTCCGCTTCGACCGATTGCCCGACCTCGAGCCACGCGCCCGCGCCTTCGACGACGATCGCGTTGATGCCGAACGTCAGCGCGTCGTCGTAGTTCGGGTGCGCGCGATAGGTCTGCATCGTGTCGGTCGGCTCGTGCGGCCAGTCGGGGTTCGGCGCACCGGTCACCTGGTCGATCGTCGGCATCGGGCAGCGCGTGCACAGCTTCACGAGGCGCAGCCGCACGGGCGTCTCGCCGTTGGCGTCGAGATGCTCGAGGAAATCCTCTTCATACGCGTCGAGATCCGACACGACGATGTTCGGGCGGAAGCGGTTCATCGGGATCGCCGGCACGCCTTTCGCGACGAGCTTCGCGTTCAGGTCGTCGAGCGACGACTGGCCGATCACGAGCAGCGGATAGCCGTCCGCGAACTGCGTGTGCGTATCGACGTCGCCGGTCCATTTGCGGTTGCAACCGCGGCGCGCGTCGGCGCCGAAGCGCGCGAGCTTCAACGGCACGCCGAGGAATTCGGTGAGCCACGCAGCCGTTTCGGCGCCCGTGTCGATCGCGTCGACGGTGTCGCGCCACACGGTCGCGGCCATCTTCGGCGTGGCGGGCGTGGCGTCGCCGTCGAGCGGCGTGCGGATCTCCGGCATGCCCGGCGCGTTCAGCACGAGCGCATCGCTGTCGAGCGCGGTGCGGATCAGCGCGAGGCGCGGGTGCGTGCGCTGTGTGATCATCATCCCGTCGGGGGTGGTGATCAGCCAGTGGCGATCGTAGGCGAGGCCCGTTTCGAGCAGTTGCGCGCGCGACAGCGCGATGCCGGCGCAGGACTTGATCGGGTAGACGAAGAGTTCGGAGATGGCTGGCATGACGCTGGCTGACGAAGGCGGGATGATCGAATCGCGATTGTGCCAGATCGTGCGAAAACCGTTCGGGCGGTTGTGCGCCGCCGCGCGGCCGGTTATGCGAGCGCAAAGCCGAGGTCGAAGGTCGTGCGCACGTCGAGCGGCTGGCGCAGCAGCCCGGCCTTCAGGTAGAAGTCGGCCGTGCGCTGCTGTGAGGTGATCACCGTCGCGTCGATCGGCTGCCAGCGCGTGTTGCGGCGCTCGAACTGCAGCTTCGCGGCCGCCGGCGGGATGCCGATGATGCGCGCGAGGGCCGCGGAATACGCATCGACGTGCCGGTACGACCAGACCTGCGCGCGCACGACCCGTTGCAGGAAGTCGCGCAGTACGTCGCGCTTCGACGCAATCGCCGCGTCGGTTGCCGCGACGTAGCTGAGGCCCGACCACAGGCCTCGGCCGTCGACGAGCACGCGCGCGCGGCCGCTCGTTTCGGCAAGCGCCGTATAGGGCTCCCAGGTTGCCCACGCATCGATCGATCCGGTTGCGAGCGCAAGCATCGTGTCGGCCGGCGGCAGGAAGCGGAACGATACGGCGTCCGGCGGCAAGCCGGCCGCGTCGAGCGCCTTCAGCGTGACGAAATGGCCGATCGAGCCGCGTGTGGTGCCGATGCGCTTGCCTTTCAGGTCGGCGGCGTCTTTCAGCGTGGCGTCGGGCCGCACGAGCACGGCGGTGCCGTACGGGTCGGAGCGGTTCGCGGCGATCACCTTGATGCGGGCGCCCGACGCGAGCGCGAAGATCACCGGCGCGTCGCCGATCGGCCCGCAGTCGACGGCCCCCGCGTTCAGCGCTTCGGCCAGCGGCGCGGCGGCCGGGAATTCGGTCCACGCGATGTCGTACGCGAGGCCGTTCAGTTCGCCGGCCGCTTCGAGCAGCGCGCGCAGCCCGCCTTTCTGATCGCCGGCCCGCAGCAGCGGGCGCGCGCCCGATTGCGCATGGAGCGCGGCCGGGGCGACGGTGAGGGTGGTGGCGAGGGCGCTTGCTTGCGCGAGGAAGTGACGTCGGGTCGGGTTCATCGTGAAGTTCTGTCGAGCGGGGAAACGGTTCGGGGATTCAGTGCGGGAGCCCGGCTTGCACGTCGCGCACGGGTTCGGCATCGACGCGCAACAGCAGCGCGGTCAGCGGATCGACGTTCGCGGCGGCTGCCGGCGCGCGTGCGGGGGCATCCGAGCGGCACAGCAGGTCGGATGCCGACCAGCCGGTGCTGCCCGGCAACGCGCGCGCACGCAGCCAGCCGCGCCGGTCGGCGAGCAGTTGCGTGCCGCCGAATGCATCGGGCGGCACGCCCGCGATCGTCGCGAACGCCTGCCAGGCATCGGGCGTCGATGCGACACAGTTCGCGCGCACGCCGGTGGGCGGCGGTGCGGGCGTGTCGCCGGCGGTGACGAGCAGCGTCTGCCAGCGCGGGTCTTCCCGCGGCGGCGTGCCGGCCGGCGCGAGCGCGACGATGCGCACGCGCTGGCCTTCGCGCCAGCGCGCGAGCGGTTGCGGCGCGGCGCCGCCGCAGCGAACGTCGAGCGCCGGCAGCGGGACGGGCACGGGCCACGCACCTTCGGCCTGCGCGCCGCTGCCGGCCGACAGCGCTTTCAGGTAATCGAGCACGGCCCACGTGTCGGCCGGGCCGAGCGTCGCGGCAAAGCCCGGCATCGACGCCGCGCCGCGTGCGTCGTGCGTACCGTGCCGCACGCGCCAGTACAGTTCGCCGTCGAGCCGGCGCGCGAGCAGCGCGCCCGCGAAGGTCGGCGGCCAATGCGCGAGCGTCGCCGCGAGCGGCCCTTCGCCGCGGCCGTCCGCGCCGTGGCAAGCCGCGCAATGCTGCGCATACAGGTGCTCGCCGCGCATCACGTTCGCGACGGAAAACGGCGCGGGATTGCGCTGGAAACTGGTCGGTGCCGCTGGCGCGAGCCACAGCGATGCCGGCGGCCACGGTGCGAACCATGCAACGGCCAGCGCGGCGATTGCCGATGCCGCACGCCCTTTGCGCGACGCGATCGCGACGCAGCCCAGCGCTACGGCGAGCGCGCTCGCCGCCCCCGCGAACGCGAGCTGGCGCGTGAGCGCCGCGTCGATGCGCAGCGTTTCGAGCGCGATCCGGTGCGCCCAGGGCCATGCGGCCTGTCCATCGGCATCGCCGGTCAGGCCGGCCGCATGCAGCACGCGCGCGAACGCGACCTGCGCGCGATACAGCAGTTGCAGGAACAGGAGCGCCCAGTCGGAAAACGGCGGTGCACTCATCGGCGCGGCCTTTGCCGCGCACCGGCAATCCTGCGAACGGCACCGCCCATCTACCAGCTCGCATCGAGGCCGAGATGCCGCAGCGCCTCATGGCGCAGCTCGGCGAGACGCGGGTCACCGCGATGGCGCGGATAGGGCAGGTCGACGCGCAGTTCCGCGACGATGCGTGCGGGACGCGGCCCGAACACGATCACGCGCTGCGCGAGAAACAGCGCTTCCTCGACATCGTGCGTGACGAGCAGCGCGGAGAACCCGTCGCGTTGCCACAGCGCGGTCAGCTCGGCCTGCATCGTCAAGCGCGTCAGCGAGTCGAGCTTGCCGAGCGGCTCGTCGAGGATCAGGAGGCGCGGATCGTTGACGAGCGCGCGGGCGAGCGCGACGCGCTGCGCCATCCCGCCCGACAGCTGATGCGGAAACACGTTCGCGAACTCCTGCAGCCCGACGCGCGCGAGCGCATCGTCGACGCGATGCTGCGCGGTGCGCGCCACGCCGCGCGCTTCGAGACCGAGCGCGACGTTCGCGCGCACCCTGCGCCACGGGTAGAGCGTCGGATCCTGGAACACGACGATGCGCGACGGATCGGGCCGTTCGATCGGGGCGCCGTCCTGCGCGATCGTGCCTTGCCGCGCGGCGTCGAGACCCGCGACGAGCCGCAGCAGCGTCGATTTCCCGCAGCCGCTCGGGCCGAGCAGCGCGACGAACTCGCCGGCCGCGACCGACAGCGTGACGTCGTCGAGCACCGGCAGCGGGCCGCCGGGGCCGTCGAACGCATGGCTCACGCGGCGGATGTCGATGCGCGCGCCGCGCGGCGCCGTGAGAACGGAGGGTTCGAGAACAGCGGCGCTTACCATTTGACGGTTCCTTTCTGCCACGCGAGCACACGGTCGCGCACCGCGAACAGCAGCGCGATCAGCCCGGAAAACAGCAGCGCCATCACGATCAGCGCCGCATACATGTTCACGTATGATGCCCAGCCCTGCGCCCAGCTCAGATACCAGCCGAGCCCCGACTTGACGCCCATCATCTCGGCGACGACGAGCACCGTGAACGACGCGCTCAGCCCCATGAAGATGCCGACGAACACGTGCGGCAGCGCGGCCGGAATCGCGACGCGCAGCACCAGGAAGCGCGCGTTCGCGCCGAGCGTGCGCGCAACGTCGTAGTACTGCCGGTTCACGCTCGCGACGCCCGACCACGTCAGCACCGCGACCGGGAAGCCGGTCGACAGCGCGATCAGGAACGCGGCGGCCGAATAGCTCGTCGGAAAGAAGTAGAACGTGAGCGGCAGCAGCGCGGTGGCCGGCACCGGGCCGAGCACGCGCAGCACCGGATGCACCCAGTAGCCGATGCGGCGCGACCAGCCGATCGACACGCCGACGGCGAACCCGACCGTGACGCCGTAGGCAAACCCGAGCGCGAGCAGCTTCAGCGTATTGCCGGCGCTGCCGGCGAGGCGCGGCCAGTCGTCGACGTAGACCTCGATCAGCGCCTGCGGCGGCGCGAAGAACGGCGTGGGCAGCCAGCCGGTCTTCGCGGTGACGATTTCCCACGCGGCGAGCACGAGCGGCAGCGCGACGAGCCACGGCCCGGCCGGGCGCACGCGGGCGAGCCGTGCGCGCGTGGCCGGCACGCGATGGCCGAGCGTCGCCGAGATCAGCAGCAGCGCGGCGATCGTCCATGCGGCGGTGCCGAACGTATCGGTGTACGCCCAGTCGGTGAAGCCGACGACGCGGTTCGGCCACAGGTGCGTGATCGCGCCGAGCACGGCCCATGCGACCGCCGCGACGACGCCGGCCGGCCAGCTGCGCGCACGACGGGCTTCGGCCGCGAGCGTCGCGTCGCAGGTCGTGCACGCGGCACGGGACGTAGCAGCAGCCGTGGCAGCGGCGGGGGCCGACGCGGTGCGGGCGGGGGACGTATGTTCGATCGTCGACATCGCGTCACCCCAGCACGTTCGCATAGACCCGCTGCGCGAAGCGCTGCGGGTCGGTGCTCTTCTTCAGCACGTTGATCCGGCGGAAATCGTCCGCATAGAACGCGATTTCCTGCTGCAGGTCGACGTTGGTCGGGTGGTGCGTGTAGGTCAGCGTCGCGTACAGCTTGCGCAGGTCGTCGGGGTTGATCTTCGGCGAATACTTGGCGAACGCCTTCGCGGCTTCGTTCGGGTTGTCGTGCGTGTACTCGGTGGCCTGCACGATCGAGCGCGCGAGCGCGGCGGCCGCCGGCCGGTCGTTGCGTACGAGATCGCCGCGCGCGCCGATCACGCAGCACACCTTGCGCGCGTATTCGCCGGACAGGTTCGTCGCGAGTTCGGCATACGCGCCGTTGCTGCGTTTCTCGAGCAGGTAGAGATTCGGATCGCCGTCGGCGATCGCCTGGATCTCGCCCTTGTCGACCGCGACGCCGAGCAGGTCGGCCGGATACTGCCGCCACGTGATGTCGCGCTCGGGATCGATGCCGTTCTTCGCGAGCAGGATCGAGAAGAAGTGCTTGCCGGGCGCGGCGAGATCGCTGACGCCGACCGTCTTGCCCTTCAGCGCCTGCAGTGTCGTCACCCCGGCCGTCTTCGATCCGAGCAGCCGCACGCAGCCGCCGTGCGAGCTGCCGATGATCTTCACGTCGAAGCCGGCTTCGAGCGGCTTCAGCCAGCGGTGGATCATCCCGACCGCCGCGTCGGCCTTGCCGGTCGCGATCGATTCGAGCAACTGGTCGGTCGACCCGCTGTAGTTGATCAGCTCGACCTTCAGCCCGTTTTTCTCGAAGAAGCCGTGCTCCTGCGCGACGACGATCGGCGTCAGGCAGAACGCGTTCTGGTTCCACGCGAACGTGAGCTTCTTCAGCGGCGGCGCGGACCAGGCCTTGCGGCCGAGCGTGATCGCCGGTGCGGCGAGCGCGGCGGCGCCGGCCGCGCGCAGCAGCCGGCGGCGCTTGTCGTCATGGGCGCCGGTCGGCGCGGGTGCGGTGGTATCGGTCATGGTGTGGTTTTGGGTTCCGGTCGTGCGGCAGGCGCTCAGTCGAGCAGGTCGGGTTCGTCGGCGACGACGCGCGCGAACAGGCTGTCGAACGCATGCAATGCGCCGTCGGGGCCGCCGATCTGGCTGTGCGTGTGCCGCGCGGTCGCATGATCGATCGGTTGCGGCGTGCCGGCCGCTTCGGCCAGCAGCTGCGTGTGCGCGGCATTGTCGAGCGCGATGTACCACCACGCGGTGGCCTCGACCGTCGGGCCGGCCGTCAGGATTCCGTGGTTCTTCAGGATCACGCCCTTGTGCGTGCCGCCGTCGGGTTTCACGAGCGCGTCCGCGATCCGCGCGCCTTCGCTCGTGTCGACGACCATGCCCGTGAAGTCGTCGAACAGCGCGTGATCCTCGTAGAACACGCACGCGTCCTGCGTCAGCGGGTCGAGCGCGCGGCCGAGCGTCGACCACGCCTTGCCGTAGGTCGAATGCGTATGCGCGGCCGCGACGAGATGCGGATGCGCGTCGTGAATCGCCGCATGGATCGCGAACGCGGCCTTGTTCAGCGGCCGGTTGCCGATCGCGGTTTCGCCGCGGGCGTTGACGAGCAGCAGGTCCGATACCTTGATTTGCGAGAAATGCACGCCGAGCGGATTTACCCAGAAGTGGTCGGGCAGTTCCGGATCGCGCGCGGTGATGTGGCCGGCGAGGCCCGACGCGAAGCCGAAGCGCGCGAACAGGCGGAACGCGGCCGCGAGCCGCTCCTGCCGGTGGCGGCGCTCGGCGGCGACGTCGACGCGCGGCGCGGGCGGATCGAACCAGAAATGCTGGCGCGGGGTGTCGGCGAGGACGAGGCCCGACGCGGTGCGCGCGGGCGACGAAGAAGAGAGGACGGCGGACATGGCGGGCGGCTCCGTTTGCGTCAGGCGGCGCGCTGCGCCGCGTCGCGCGCCGCGACGGCGCTGCGTACGCGCGGAATCAGTTCGCGGCCGTAGTCGATCGCGTCGTCGAGCGGGTCGAAGCCGCGGATCAGGAACGTCGTCACGCCGAGGTCGTAGTAGTCGAGCAGCGCGTCGGCGACCTGTTCGGGCGTGCCGACCAGCGCGGTCGAATTCGAGCGCGCGCCGGTGAGCTTCGCGATCTCGGTCCACAGCCGCTTGTCGACCCGCGAGCCGCGTTCGGCCGCGGCGAGCAGGCGCCGCGCGCCTTCGCTCTGTTGCGGGCCGCCGGTGCCGAGGCCGGCCGCTTCGCGCAGCCGGCGCGTCTCGTCGAGGATCCGGTGCGCGCGCGCCCACGCCTCGTCTTCGGTCGCCGCGAGGATCGGCCGGAACGACACGGAAAAGCGCACCTGCCGGCCGTGCTTCGCGGCTTCGGCGCGCACGCGGGTCGTCAGGTCGCGCACCTGGTCGAGCGATTCGCCCCACAGCGCATAGACGTCCGCGTGCTTGCCGGCGACTTCCAGCGCCGCCTCCGATGCGCCGCCGAAGTAGATCGGCACGTGCGGCTGCTGGAACGGCTTCACTTCCGAAAAGCCCTGTGTGAAGCGGTAGTGCGCGCCGTCGTGATCGAACGGCTGCGTTTCGGTCCAGATGCGTCGCAGGATGCCGAGGTATTCGTCGGTGCGCGCATAGCGCGCGTCGTGATCGAGGAAATCGCCGTCGCGCTGCTGTTCGCTGTCCGAGCCGCCGGAGATGAAGTGCACCGCGAGCCGGCCGCGGCTGAACTGGTCGAGCGTCGCGATCTGCCGAGCGGCGAGCGTCGGCGCGGTGAAGCCCGGACGATGCGCGAGCATGAAATGGATGCGCTCGGTCGCCGCGGCGGCGAACGCGATCGTCAGGGTCGCCGACGGGCCGGTCGAGTGATGCGGGACGAGGATCCGGTCGAAGCCGGCCGTTTCGTGTGCCCGCGCGAAGTCGCGCACGTAGTCGGGGTCGACGACGGGGCCGGCGGCCGGATGGATTTCCGACTGCTTCTGGCTCTGGATCATGCCGATGAATTCGACGCTCATCTGGGTCTCCGATGCAAGGACGGCCCGGCGCGGCCAGCGACGGCCGGGCGCGGCGGGGAATGGAGCGCAGATTACCGCCGGGATCATGCGAAATGGAAATAATCAATCCGGATTTGAATATCAGATTTGCATGGTTTGGGCGCGTGTGCGCTGCGCATACGCTGTGGGCTCGCGATCGAATCGAAAGGGCGCCGGCCGCCTGTCGTGCGGGGCTTCGGTCGCCGCCTGATCGCCGCCGGTCGCCGCCGGCTTCGCGAGCCGCCGCGCCGCGTGCCGATCGATCTCCGCCGTCACCGCCGTTACGTTATTGGCTACCCGCCACCCAGTCACCGAGGGAATCCGTACCGATGTCCGCCAGCCTTGCCGCTTCCTCGCCGCCAGCGCCGCTCGCACCGCAGTCGTCGCTGCGCCACCTGCCTGCCGACGATGCGCGCGTCGCCGCGCTGCTCGAGCGTCTCGCGCCCGAACTCGCGGCCGACGCCGCCCGCAACGATGTCGATGGCCGCTTCCCGCACGAGAACTTCGCGCGGCTGCATCGCGCCGGGCTGATCGCGCAGGTCGTGCCGCGCGAGCATGGCGGCGCGGGCGCGACGCTCGCACAGGCGAGCCGCATCGTGGCCGCGGTCGCACGCGCCGATCCCGCGACCGCGCTGGTGCTGACGATGACGTATCTGCAGCATCGCGCGCTCGGCCGCGCGGACCACCGTTGGCCCGCGCGCCTGCGGCGTGCGGTGTTCGACAGTGCGGTCGACGAAGGCGCGCTGATCAACGCGCTGCGTGTCGAGCCGGCGCTCGGGTCGCCGTCGCGCGGCGGCCTGCCCGAAACGGTTGCGCGTCGCGACGGCGACGGCTGGCGGCTGTCCGGCCACAAGCTGTACTGCACCGGCATTCCGGCGCTGCGCTGGCTGGCCGTGTGGGCCCGCACCGACGAGCCCGAGCCGCGCGTCGGGGTGTTCCTCGTGCCGCGCGAGCGCCACGCTGGGGACGATCCGCGCATCCGTGTGATCGGAAGCTGGAATCACCTGGGCCTGCGCGCATCGGGCAGCCACGAGGTCGTGTTCGACGACGTGCGGCTGCCCGCCGATCATGCGGTGGACGTGCGCGCGCCCGATGCGTGGGCCGTGTCGGCCGCGAGTCATGCGGATGTCGACGCGCAGGCCGACCAGCAGGCCTGGATGGTCGCGCTGCTCGGCAGTCTCTACGATGCGGTGGCGCGTGCGTCGCGCGACTGGCTGCTGGAGTTCGCGACGACGCGCGCGCCGAGCGGACTCGGTGCGCCGCTCGCGACGCTGCCGCGCGTGCAGGAGGCCATCGGCGAGATCGAAGGGTGGCTGCACACGAACCGCGTGCTGCTGGACGCGCACATCGCACGCACCGATGCCGGCGATGCACCGCCGGTGACGACGAGCGGCCTCGTCAAGCGAACCGTGACGGAGCAGGCGATCCGCACCGTCGAGCACGCGTTGAAGCTGTCGGGCAATCACGGGCTGAGCCGCAGCAATCCGCTCGAACGTCACTATCGCGACGTGCTGTGCAGCCGCGTGCATACGCCGCAGGACGACGCGATCGCGGTCGCCGCCGGACGTGCGGCGCTCGAGGCGGCGGCGCGAAGCGCGACGCCGAACCCGGACGCGGGCGGGACATCACGCAACGCGCCGGCATCCGCTCGACACGATGCGTGAGCGCGGTGGCGTGACGGTCAGCGCAAACGGGACGACGTTGTGCAGCCGTCGTCCGTCCTGTTCAAGCGGCCTTGTCGTGCGCGGCGGCATCCGCGGGCAGCGCGAACGCCGTGCGTGCATGCGCGGCCACGGCGGCGAGCGGCGCCGTGAAGCGCGCGGCGTCCTGCCGGTGCAGCAGCCACAGATCGATCTGCGGCTTGAAATCGGCGAGCGGCACGATGTCGAGCGCGTCGCGCAGCGGGCTGCCGTCGAGCAGCGGCAGCGGCATCAATCCGATGCCGAAGCCGTTCGCGACGCTCTGCAACTGCAGGTCGCGGCCGTAAGTGTCGAGCGTGACCGGCATCGGCAGCCCCTGCGCGTCGAGCGCCCGGCGCAGGCCCGCGCGAAACCCGCAGCCGTCGGGATTGAGCACCCAGCCGCGCGCATGGCAGTCGGCAAGCCGGTAGCCGCGGCGCGGCCAGTCGCCCTTGCGGCCGACCGCGACGAGCCGCGTGGCCAGCAGCCGTTCGCCCTCGACCTGCGGCGGCAGCACCATCTCGCGGGCCAGAAACACCAGCGCCGCATCGAGCTCGCGGCGCGCGATGCGTTCGACGAGCGCGCCGCCCCAGGCGGTCGTGACCTGTGTGGTGAGCGCCGGCCATTGCCCGGCAAGCCGCGCGATCAGGCCGGGCAGCATCAGTTCGCCGAGCCCCTGCGTGAGGCCGACGCGGAATTCGCCGGCGGGCGGCCGCTGGCCGGCCGTCAGTTCACGCAGGGCATCGACTTCGCGCAGGATCGCGCGACACTGCTCGAACACCTGCCGGCCGATGTCGGTCGGGCGCGGCGGCTTCGTGTTGCGGTCGAGCAGCGTCACGCCGAGCGCTTCCTCGAGGTTCTGGACGCGCCGCGTGATCGCGGGCTGCGTCATCCCGAGTTCGGTCGCGGCCTGGCTCAGCGTCTGGCAGCGGACGACCGCTGCAAAAGCGTCGATATCGCTAATTTTCATGTTTGTTCTGCATGGTCTTTCAGGTGCATCATGACGATCCATCATGTTCGGCATCATATTCGAGGAGCTGGCCGATGAGTACGCTTTCGTTGCGGCACACGCCGCTGCATCCGTTCGTCGACGGGCTGGGCGCGCTGCTTGCGTCCGGTGCGAACGAGGCGCGCATTCTCGACGAGGGCGGCGCGTTGCTCGCCGCGCTCGTCGCGCACGACGACTGGCTGCCCGATGCGTTCGCGCAGCCCGATCCCGAGCGCTACCGCCAGTACCTGCTGCATCTCGATCCCGACGAGCGGTTTTCCGTCGTCAGCTTCGTATGGGGCCCCGGCCAGACGACGCCGATCCACAACCACACGGTGTGGGGGCTGATCGGGATGCTGCGCGGCGGCGAGTTTTCGCAGCCGTACCGGTTCGACGCAACCGGCAGGCCGGTGCCGGCGGGCGATGCGGTGCGGCTGCAGCCGGGCGAGGTCGAGGCCGTGTCGCCGCGCATCGGCGACGTCCATCGCGTGACCAACGCGTTCGCGGACCAGGTATCGATCAGCATCCACGTGTACGGCGCGAATATCGGCAAGGTCGAACGCGCGGTGTTCCTCGACGACGGCACCGTGAAGCCGTTCGTGTCCGGCTATTCGAACGCGTGACCGCGCATGCCGCCCGCGCGCGGTTGCGAGCGCCCGCCCGCGGGCGCGAGATTCATCAGAATTTGCTCCGAGAAACCCCGCCATTTCCCCCAAGGGGACTTCCTTCGGGGCGGATGGCGGGAAGGAAAGGAGTGCTGTTGACAGGCAGCTTCTTCCACGGGTTAGGATCACCGGCATGATTCTTGTCTACCGCTACCGGGTGAAGTCGCTCAACGGACTGCTCAACAAGCAGAGCCGTGCGGTGAACTACGTCTGGAACTTCTGCAATGACACGCAGAAGCACGCGCTCAAGTGGAGCAAGAAATGGCCGACGGGATTCGATCTGAACGTGCTGACGACGGGGAGCAGCAAGGCGCTCGGCATCCACTCCGGCACGATCAACGCGACGTGCGAGCAATATGCGAAGTCGCGCAGTCAGCACCGTCGGCCCTACCGGCGCTATCGCGGCAGGAAATCGCTGGGCTGGGTGCCGCTGAAGGGGCGTGACCTGAAGCGCGAGGGTGACGCATTCCGTTTCGCCGGCAACACGTTTCGGGTATTCCACAGCCGGGCGCTTCCCGAAGGCAAGATCAAGGATGGGGCCACCTTTGCGCAGGATGCACGTGGCAACTGGTTTCTGAACATCGTGATCGAGATGCCCGATGTTCAGGCCCGCCCGGTCCGTTCCGGTGTTGGCATCGATCTCGGCCTGAAAGACTTCGCCACACTTTCGACGGGCGAGAAGCTGCCCAATGACCGATTCGGCCGACGCGCGGCGGAGAAACTGGCGAAAGCTCAACGGGCGCGCAAGCACAAGCGACATATCGCGAAGCTGCACGCCAAAGTGGCGAATGCCCGTGCCGATTTCCAGCACAAGCTCGCGCTCGATCTGGTGCGGCGTTTCGATTACCTCGCGGTCGGCAACGTGTCGGCCGCGAAGCTCGCCAGAACCAGGATGGCGAAGAGCGTCTACGACGCATCCTGGTCGTCCTTCCGAAACAAGCTCCGTTACAAGGCGATGGCGCACGGGGCCACGTTCGAGGAAGTCGACGAAAGCGGTTCTACCCAGTCCTGTTCGTCGTGCGGGTCGAAAGACAGCACGACGCGGCCGAAAGGTATCGCGGGACTGCGAATAAGAGAGTGGGCCTGCGATGGCTGTGGTGTCGTGCATGATCGAGATACCAACGCTGCGCTGAACATTCTCCGATGCGGACGTGCATCGCCAGGTGTGGGAATCACCTGCCTTTAGGCGGGTGAGGACATCAACGACTTCAACAGAATCCGACCGAGACATCATGACGCAAACCGCTGATTCCACTTCCCGTTTCCCCGTCGCGTCGTACCAGGACGTACGCGCGCGCCTGCTGGCCCGCGACGAGCTCGCACTGATCGACGTGCGCGAAGAGGATCCCTACGCGCAGGGCCATCCGCTGTGGGCCGCCAACTTTCCGCTGTCGAAACTCGAACTCGACGCGTGGACGCGCATTCCGCGCCGCGACACGCCGATCGTCGTGTTCGGCGAAGCCGGCGGCGAGGATCTCGCGCCGCGTGCGGCCGCGACGCTCGCGCGGCTCGGCTATACCGACGTGCGCCTGCTCGACGGCGGCCTCGCGGGCTGGCTCGCCGCGGGCGGCGAGCTGTTCATCGACGTGAACGTGCCGAGCAAGTCGTTCGGCGAATGGGTCGAGGCCGAGCGGCATACGCCGTCGCTGTCCGCGCAGGAAGTGCAGGCGCTGATCGACGCGCAGGCCGACGTCGTGATCGTCGACGCGCGCCGCTTCGACGAATATCAGACGATGAACATCCCGACGTCGACGAGCGTGCCGGGTGCCGAACTCGTGCTGCGCGTGCGCGCGCTCGCGCCGAACCCGCGGACTCGGGTCGTGGTGAACTGCGCGGGCCGCACGCGCAGCATCATCGGCACGCAGTCGCTGATCAACGCCGGGCTGCCGAACCCGGTCGCCGCGCTGCGCAACGGCACGATCGGCTGGACGCTCGCCGGCCAGACGCTCGAGCGCGGCGCGTCGCGACGCTTTCCCGACGACGTCGATCCCGCACAGCGCGACGAAGCACGCCGCGCCGCACGCGCGGTGGCCGAGCGCGCGGGCGTGCCGCGCATCGCGCTCGCGGAGCTCGCCGCGCTCGACGAACCGGGCCGCACGCTGTACCGCTTCGACGTGCGCACGCCGGACGAATACGAGGCCGGCCACCTGCCGGGCTTCCTGAGCACGCCCGGCGGCCAGCTCGTGCAGGAGACCGACCATCACGCGGCCGTGCGCGGCGCGCGCATTGTGCTGGCCGACGATGACGGCGTGCGCGCGGATATGACCGCGTCGTGGCTTGCGCAGATGGGCTGGGACGTGCGCGTGGTCGAGCCGGCCGGCACGGCGGCCTTCGTGGAGCGCGGCCAGCCGCCGCGCGACGTGCCGGCGACGCCGCAGGTGAGCGAGGTGGCGCCCGCGACGCTCGCGGGCTGGCTGAAGGAGGCGGCTGCGGGCGAGATCGCGATCGTCGACGTGACGACCAGCGCGAACTACGTGAAGCGCCATATTCCCGGCGCGTGGTTCGTCGTGCGCGCGCAGTTGCGCGACGCGCTCGCCGCGATCCCGCCGGCGAAGCGCTACGTGTTCACGTGCGGATCGAGCCTGCTCGCGCGGTTCGCGGCGGACGACGCGCGTGCGTTGCTGCCGGCTTCCGCGGCCATCTCGGTGCTGACGGGCGGCACGGCAGCGTGGATCGACGCGGGGCTGCCGCTCGAGCACGGCGACACGCATCTAGCGTCGCCGCGTGTCGACCGTTACCGGCGCCCGTACGAAGGCACCGACAACGCGGCCGCCGCGATGCAGGCGTACCTCGACTGGGAATACGGGTTGGTCGATCAGTTGAAGCGGGACGGCACGCATCACTTCCGCGTGATCTGATCTCGGAGCGGCGCGGTAATCGGCGACCGGCAACCGGCAACCGGCAAGCGGCAAGCGGCAAGCGGCAAGCGGCAAGCGGCGACCGCCAACCGCCAACCGCCAACCGCCAACCGGCCCGGCGTGCGCCGCGTCCGGTAGCCGTGCGCTCAGCAGGTTCAGCGTTCAGCCGGTTCAGCGCTTGAACGTATCAACAGCCGTGCGGCCGACGGCCGGATCGTCGGTGAAGAAGCCGTCGATGCCCGCGCGCAGGTACGCCTGGATCTCGCGCACCGAGCCCGCGGTGTTGCGCGTGGCCGGCGTGCCGCCGTCCTTCAGCGACGCGGGCAGGAAGTTGTTCTCCGGGCGGAACGTGTAGGGATGCACGACGAGGCCGGCTTCGTGCGCATAGCGCACGTACGGCGTCGGCTGCTGCAGCGTGCCGTCCGCGGCCACCGCGATGATCGACGTCTTGTACGGCCCGACGCCGTTCGCATAGGACGCGATCTCGCGCATCCCGTCGCGCGTCGACAGGTCGCCGTAGGTGCGCTTGTCGTTCGCCTTCACGAAGTCGTACGGACGCTGGCCGGCTTCGTCCATCAACTGCACGAGCTTCCAGTTCGGCTGGCTCGACTTGATCCGGTTGCGGATCGTCTTCAGGTTCGCGACCTCGAACGACTGGATGTAGACGGTCGCCGTGCGCGCCGTGTACGGATCCTTCAGCAGCGCGTCGACGAGGCGGTCCTCGAGCGGCAGGTCGATCGACTGGAAGTAGGTCGGGTGCTTGGTTTCCGGATACAGATGGATCGTGCGGCCAGTCTGGGCGGACATCTGCTTCGCGAGCGCGACGATCTCGTCGAAGGTCGGGATCTCGAACTGGTCGTTGTACGCGGTGTTCGCCGGGCGGACCTGCGGAATGCGCTCGCGGGCGCGCAGCGTCTTCAGCTCGGCGAGCGTGAAGTCCTCGGTGAACCAGCCGGTCAGCTGCGTGCCGTCGATCGTCTTGGTCGCCTTGCGGCTCGCGAACTGCGGCAGCGTCGACACGTTCGTCGTGCCCGAGATTTCGTTTTCGTGGCGCGCGACGAGCACGCCGTCGCGGGTCGCGACGAGGTCGGGCTCGATCACGTCCGCACCGTCCTCGATCGCCTTGCGGTACGACGCGAGCGTGTGCTCGGGCCGCAGCGCGCTCGCGCCGCGATGGCCGACCACCTGGACCTTCGCGGAGATCGGATGCGTGGGATCGGACGCCGACACATCGTCGCCGCCGCAGGCGGCAAGCAGAAGGGCGGCGGCACAGGCGAACGGGATGCAGCGCAAGGCGGTCGGGCGCGTGAAGAGCATGGCGGTGAACCTTCGGAACGGAAGTCGGTGAAAGGGCGCTCGATCCGGCGGCGCGGCCTGAACGGGATCGAACGGGACGCGATCGTCGCACCGGATCATTACATATGTATTACTTTCGCCTTTCTGTTTTGTTGTGACGGTAAGCGAGCGGGACGGCGGAACACGCGACGGCGTGCGCGACGCGATCCGACCCGTGTTGGAGAGCCGCCGCGCCGGATGCACTAAACTTGCGGGACTTTTGCATCGCCGCGCCGGGCCGACGCCTGCCCGCGCACGACGATGCGGCGACTCGCGGCCGGCGCGGGCACCCCGGCGCCCGTGTGCGTCCGGGGCCCGCGCCGGCCGATTTTTACCGACCCATGACGACTCATACCGATCCCGCCTACCTGCTCGGCGACCTGCTGAAGAACGTTTCCCGCTCCTTTTACCTGACGCTGCGCGTGCTGCCCGACGGCATGCGCGAGCCGGTCGGCCTGGCCTACCTGCTCGCGCGCGCGGCCGACACGATCGCCGACACGGCGCTCGTCGCGCCCGAGCGCCGCGCGGCGCTGCTGACCGACCTGCGCGACGAGATCGAGCGGCTCGGCGACGGCGCGGCGCTGTCGCGCGCGCTCGAGGACGTGACGCGGATGCAGACGGATTCGCACGAACACACGCTGCTCGCGTCGATGAAGCCGATGCTTGCGTTGCTGCGCGCGCAGCCAGACGCGGACCGCGCGTCGATCCGCAAGGTCGTCGCGACGCTGACGTCGGGGATGGAGTTCGACCTGCGCACGTTCCCCGACGAGCAGTCGGGCCAGGTCGCGTCGCTGCCGAACCGTGACGAACTCGATCGCTACACGTATCTGGTCGCCGGTTGCGTCGGCGAATTCTGGACCGACATGACCGGTGCGCACACGCGGGCCGCGCGCGGCTGGGACTTCGCGGACATGCGCGAGAAGGGCATCCGTTTCGGCAAGGCGCTGCAGATGACCAACATCCTGCGCGACTGCGCGAAGGACCTGCGGATCGGCCGCTGCTACCTGCCGGACGACGTGCTGGCCGCGCATCGCGTCGGCGTCGCCGACCTGATGTCGCCCGACGCGTCGGCGCGCGCGCGCGGCGTGCTGGTCGAGCTGTTGCGTGCGACGCTCGCGCAGTATCGCGACGCGTGCCTCTATACGCTGGCGATTCCGCGCCGCTTCGTGCGTCTGCGGCTCGCGTGCCTGTGGCCGATCATGATCGGCCTCGAAACGCTCGAACTGCTGGCCGGCCACGACGCGTGGCTCGATCCGGCGCGGCCGGCGAAGGTGCCGCGCAAGCGGGTCTACCGGATCATGGCGTCGTCGCTCGCGCTCGTCGGTTCGAACGCGGCGATCCGTGCACGCATGAACGCGCTGGTCGACGCGGTGAACGCGCGGATCGCGCCACCCGCGTCGCATTGAATGTCGCCGGCGCGAGGCGCCGGCATCCTCTTTCGGCCCGCGTTCGCCGGGCCGCTCCGTCCGATCTCATCCGCACGGGCTGAAACGTTTTCAAATTTCGCGTCCCGAAACGTGGGTGTCATGAACGTAAGCGATCCTGCGCGGCGATGTGAATCGCGGTGTCGATCGCGGTTGCGCATTGGTCAGAACAAACGTGCCGAAGGCGTCTGACAACATCGCTCGGTCGCGCTGCACCCGTAAAAATGTAAAGCTAGGGTTTTCACCGGGAAATGCCGGAAATCCCCGCCGCGTAAGCGTTTTCAGGTGTTATGTAACCGTTTGGTGAACCCGCGCGTTGCGTCGATCATACGATGACCGACTGGGCGTATTGGGAAACGATTGGTAATCCGTCAGAATTGCACCGGCATGTACTCGCACATGTGCATAAAACCACACCAGAAAAGAAATCATTCTTTGAGGACGGAGAATCAATGAAAAAGCGCGTCGCTTTCGCCATGACGGCAGTGGGTCTCGCAGCCGCTACCGCAGCCCACGCCCAGAGCAGCGTCACCCTGTACGGTATCGTCGATAACGCTATCGCCTACCAGAACAACTCGTCGGCAACCGGCGCGACCACGGGTGGTCACTCGAAGGTGCAGATGGCCACCGGCATTTGGGCCGGCAGCCGCTTCGGCCTGAAGGGCAGCGAAGACCTCGGCGGCGGCACGAAGGCGATCTTCCAGTTGGAAGCCGGCTTCAACGCGAACAACGGTTCGTCGCAATGGACGAACGGCATCTTCACGCGTCAGGCATGGGTCGGCCTGAGCAACCAGACGTACGGTACGCTGACGGCAGGCCGCCAGTACACCGCGTACTACACGCTGCTGTCGCCGTACAGCCCGACGACCTGGCTGACCGGTTACTACGGCGCGCACCCGGGTGATATCGATTCGCTGGATACCAGCTACCGCGCGAACAACTCGCTCGTCTACATGTCGCCGAAGTTCTACGGCTTCACGGTCGGCGGTTCGTACTCGTTCGGCGGCGTCGCAGGCAGCGTGAACCGCGGCTCGACGTGGAGCGCGGCGGTCCAGTACCTGAACGGCCCGGCAGGCATCGCGGTCGGCTTCCAGCGTATCAACAACGCGACGCTCGGCGGCGGTGTGTGGGGCGCGAACTCGACCGCGCAGAACGGTCTGGACACGAGCGGCAACGGCGCGGAACAGGCTGTGTCGTCGATCAACAACGGCTACCGGACGGCACAGGCGCAACAGCGCCTCGCGGTGACGGCAGGCTATCAGTTCACGCCGGCGTGGGACGTTTCGGTTTCGTACTCGAACGTGCAATACATCCCGGGTACGCTGTCGGGCTTCCGGAACACGGCAATCTTCAACACGGCAGGCGCCGTGCTGCACTGGAAGGCAGCGCCGCAGTGGGACTTCGCGGCAGGCTACTCGTACACGCGTGCGACCGAGTCGAACGGCATCTCGAGCTCGGCCAAGTACCATCAGGTCACGCTGTCGCAGTACTACAGCCTGTCGAAGCGCACGGGCCTGTACGCAGTTGAGGCTTACCAGCACGCGAGCGGCAACACGCTCACCCCGACGGGCGGCGTGATCCTCGCGACGACGTCGACGGGCGACGGCGTGGGCGCAGGTTCGAAGCAGAACCAGATCGCTGCCGGCGTCGGCCTGATCCACCGCTTCTAAATGTCGCGCGGCGCGCGAGCGCCGCTCACGGCATGCGGTATGAAGAAACCGGCCTTCGGGCCGGTTTTTTTTCGTCGGTACGCGCCGAGTGCGTGGCGCGGGTGCGGTGTCGGTCAGGCTGCGTCCGGCGATGCATCGTCGAGTCATCGTGCCGGTCAGCGGTGCGAATCATCCGTCCAGTTTCCCGCCAGCGCCTGGAACAGCGCCGCCGTATCGGCAAGCCGGTCGGCTTGCGCGCGGGTCCGCTCGAGCGCGGTCTGCAGTACCTGTCGCTGTGCATCGAGCAGGTCGATCACGCTGATTCCGCCCGCCGCGTAGCGGTCGCCGGCGATCGCGCGGCTGGCCGCCGCCTGTTGCGCGGCGGTGTCTCTCGCCTGCAATTCGGCCGCATCGTGTTCGACCGCGCGCATCGCATCGGCCACCTGCTGAAGCGCCAGCAGCACGGTTTCCCGATAGCTCGCGAACGCGGCGTCGTACGCCGCTTCGGCCGCGCGTTTCCGCGCGCGCAGTTCGCCGCCGTGAAAGAGCGGCTGCGTGAGGCCGAGCCCGACGTTCCACACGTTGAGCCCGCTGACGATATCCGCGATGCGCGTGCGCTCCGACCCGATCCCCGCCGAAATCGAAAAACGCGGATACAGGTTCGCCGTGGCCACGCCGACGTTCGCGCTCGCCTGGTGCAGCACGGCCTCCGCCGCGCGGATGTCGGGCCGTTCGCGCGCGAGCGTCGACGGCAGCGCGACCGGCAGCGTGCGAGGCAGCGCAAGTGCGTCGAGCGCGAGGTCGGGCAATGCTTCGCTCGACGGCGGCGCACCCAGCAGGATCGCGAGCCGGTGGCCGGCCTGCGCGTGGCGTGCGGCGAGCGGCGGCAGGGAGGCCTGCGTTTGCGCGAGCAGCGCGCGCTGGGCATGCACGTCGGCCCGCGACACGCCCCCCGCCGCGAAGCGCGCTTCGACGATGCGCAACTGCCGCGCTTGCGCGTCGACGAGCTGCCGCGTGAGCGCGACTTGCTGCGCGAGCGACGCGCGCAGGATCGCGGTCGCGACGACGTTGCCCGCGAGCGTCAGGCGCGCGGCGTCGAGCGTATAGCCCTGATAGTCGACCTGGGCACGCAGCGCTTCGAGCGCGCGCCGGTTGCCGCCGAACACGTCGAGTGCGTACGACACGCTCACCGACGCGTCATACAGCGTGAACGGCCCGGGATTCGGCATGTTGGCGGGCAGCCCGAACGCGGCGACGTCGACCTTCTGGCGCGTGGCGGACAGGTTCGCGTCGACGCGCGGCAGCATCGTCGCGCCGGCCTGGGCCGCATGGTTCTGCCGCGCTTCGTCGAGCCGCGCGCGGGCCTCGGCGAGCGTCGGGCTGTTGCGCCATGCGGTGTCGACGAGGCGGTCGAGCGGTTCGGAGCCGAACTGCGTCCACCAGCGTTGCAGCGTATGCGCGGACGACGCGAACGTCTGCGCGTCGCCGGCCGGGCCGCCGGCGGCCGCCGTGGTCGCGGGCGCTGCATCGCGCGTGTACTGCTGCGTGGCCGGCGGCTCCGGCGCGCGGAAATCCGGCCCGACCGCACATCCGGCGAGCAGCGCAACGGCGGCGAGCGTGCCGCCGCGGACAGCGCGGACAGCGTGGGATGGGCGACGCGAAGCCGGTTTCATCGCGCGGCCCCTAATCGAGCGTGCGCCGGTAGAAGCGCAGCGCGACGCTCATCACGACGAGGGTGAACAGCGCGACGGGCCACACGGACGGCCACAGGTCGGCCCAGGCGTTACCTTTCAGGAGGATGCCGCGCACGAGGCGGTTGAAGTAGGTGAGCGGCAGCAGGTTGCCGATGAACTGCGCCCACTTCGGCATCCCGGCGAACGGGAACATGAAGCCCGACAGCAGGATGTTCGGCAGGAAGTAGAACACCGCGAGCTGCATCGCCTGCAACTGGTTCTGCGCGAGCGACGACAGCGTGATGCCGACTGTCAGGTTCGCGGCGATGAAGAGCAGCGCGGACAGGTAGATCGCGAACACGCCGCCGACGAACGGCACCTCGAACACGTACCGCGCGGCGGCGAGAATGATCGACACCTGGATCAGCCCGATGAACACGTACGGGACGATCTTGCCCGTCATCACCTCGAGCGGCCGCACGGGTGTCGCGAGCAGGTTTTCCATCGTGCCGCGCTCGCGTTCGCGGGTGATCGCGAGGCCGGTCATCATCACCATCGTCATCGTCAGGATTACGCCCATCAGGCCCGGCACGACGTTGTACTGCGTGATGCCTTCGGGGTTGTACAGGCGATGCAGCACGACGTCGAACGCGGCCGGGCGGCCGTTCAGGCGCGCGAGCGGGCCCGTCAGATCCTTGTCCGCGACGGGCTGCACGAGACCCGTCAGCGCGCCGATCGCCGACGCGGTCGCGACGGGATCGGTCGCGTCCGCCTCGACGAGCAGCGATGGATGCTCGCCGCGCAGCAGCCGCTTCGAGAAATCGGCCGGCACGCTCAGCACGAACTGCACGTCGCCGCGCGCGAGCGCCTGCCGGCCGGCCGTTTCGTCGGGCAGCGTCGCGACGATGTCGAAGTACGCGGAGTTGCGCATCGCGGCGATGAAGCTGCGTGCGAAGGGGCTCGAATCGGCGACGATCACCGCGGTCGGCAGGTGCTTCGGATCGGTGTTGATCGCGAAGCCGAACAGCGCGAGCTGGATGATCGGCACGCCGACGATCATCGCGAACGTGACGCGATCGCGGCGCAGCTGCAGGAATTCCTTCAGCACGATGCTCCACCAGCGCGCGATCGAGAACGATTCGCGCAGGCCCGCCCACGCGTTCATGACGACGCTCCGCCGGGCGGCCCGGAGGCACGGCCCATCATGTAGATGAAGACGTCTTCGAGCCCGGTGTCGATCGGCGCGATCTGCAGCGCTGCGCGACCGTCCGTGCGCGCGCCGGCCTGGGCCGCCACCTGCGCGAGCGTTGCGTCGAGCAGCGCGCGATCGCGGCCGCTCACGTGCAGCGCGGAGCCGAACACGACGGTCTGGTCGACGCCCGGCATCGTGCGCAGTTGCGCGGACAGTTCGGCCAGGTGCCCGCCCGTGATCGTGCGGGTCGACAGGTGCTGCGACGCGACGATCTCCGCCGACGTGCCCTGTGCGAGCAGTTCGCCGGAGGCGATATACGCGAGCTTGTGGCAGCGCTCGGCCTCGTCCATGTAGTGCGTGCTGACGAGCACCGAGATCCCTTGCGCGGCCAGCTGGTGCAGCTCTTCCCAGAAGTCGCGGCGCGCGGCCGGGTCGACGCCGGCGGTCGGTTCGTCGAGCAGCAGCAGCTCCGGCTCGTGCAGCATGCACGCGGCGAGCGCGAGGCGCTGTTTCCAGCCGCCGGACAGCGCGCCCGTGAGCTGATCCGCACGGCTCGCGAGACCGAGCCCGTCGAGCGCGCGCGCGACGGTTGCGTGGCGATCGGGCATCCCGTACACGCGCGCGACGAAATCGAGGTTCTCGCGGATCGACAGGTCTTCCCAGTACGAGAAGCGCTGCGTCATGTAGCCGACGCGCCGCTTGATCTGCGCGCTGTCGCGCACGATGTCGTAGCCGAGGCAGGTGCCGCTGCCCGAGTCGGGCGTGAGCAGCCCGCACATCATCCGGATCGACGTGGTCTTGCCGCTGCCGTTCGGCCCGAGAAAGCCGAAGATTTCGCCGCGCGCCACGCGCAGCGATACGTCCTTCACGACGTGCTTGTCGCCGAACCGCTTGTTCAGGCGGTTGACGTCGATCGCATACGGAGCGGCCGGCGCGTTCAACGCACCCTCACGGCGACGGGCTGGCCCGGATGCAGCTTCGGCGCGTCGGCGGGCGCCGGGCGCGCCTCGACCATGAACACGAGCTTGCTCCGGCTCTCGTTGCTGTAGATCACCGGCGGCGTGTACTCGGCCCCGCTCGACACGTAGGTGATGCGTGCGGGCACGTCGGCCGCGCAGCCGTCGCAGTGGATCGCGATCGTGCGCCCGGGTGCGAGCGACGCGATGGCCGCCTCCGGTACGAAGAAGCGCACCTTCAGGTTCTGTGGCGGCAGCATCTGCACGACCGGATTGCCGGCCTGCACCCATTCGCCGACGCGGTACAGCGTGTCGTACACGCGCCCGGCGGCGGGCGCGGCGATGCGCTTCTGGTCGAGCTTCCATTGCGCTTCGGCCACGGCGGCCTGCGCGGCGTCGACCTGCGCGGCCTGGGCGGCGACCTGCTGCGCGCGGCCCGGCAAACGCGCGACATCGACCTGGTTCTGCAGCTCGCGCATCTGCGCGGCGGTGGTCTGCGCGGACGTGCGCGTATCGTCGAGCTGCTGCTTCGACAGGCCGCCGGCTGCGTACTGGCGTTCGTCGCGCGCGAGTTGCGCGGCGGCCCGCGCGGCTTGTGCGGTGGCCTGCGCGAGCTGGGCACGCGTGACCGCAACTTCCGGCGGGCGCTTGCCGGTCTGCAGGTCGGCAAGCTGCGCGCGTGCGGCCGCGAGCTGATGCTGCGCCTGCTGCAGCGCGGCCGTTTCGCTGACGGCTTCGAGCGCGAACACCGGCGTGCCGGCCGCGACGGCCTGGCCGCGTTCGACCGACAGTTGGGTCAGCGTGCCCGCTTGCGACGACGACAGGTACACGAATTCGCCTTCGACATAGCCCTGGTAGGTCGTGCCGGTGTCGGCCGGCCGTCCGCAACCGGTGAGCAGCGCGGCGGCGGCCAGCGCGAGCGGCAGCGCGCGGGCCGTGCTCACGACGGCCTCCGGGGCGCGCGAGCGCGCGCATCCGGCGCGGTGACGGGCGGCTGCATGCCGGAGCCGAGCAGCGCGCGGACGTGGCGATGCAGCACGTCGCGATCGATCGGCGGCAGGCCGCGCGCGCTTTGCCACAGCTTCGCGGTCGCGAGCGGCAGCATGACGAGCGCGATGATCGAATGGAACAGGAAGGCGGGTTCGAGCGACGGGTTGAGCGTGCCGGCCTGCTGCGCGGCGCGGATGCGTTCGGCAAAACGCCCGACATGCTCGAGCGGAATGCGGCGGACCATCCGCTCGCGCAGCAGGCCGCCTTCGTGGACGATTTCGCGCAGCCAGATCGACGGCAGCCAGGGCATGCGATGCGTGACGTCGAAGAACCGGTCGACGAGTTCGGCCACGAGCGCGAACGGATCGTTTTCGATCTGCGGCGCGGTCGGCCGCCACACGAACGCGATGACCTGCGCGAGCCGCTCCTCGACGATCGCGTCGAGCAGTTGCTCGCGATTCGTGAAGTAGTAGTGGACCATCGCCGACGTGACGCCGGCGGCCGCGGCGATCTGCGCGACCGTCGTCGCGGCGATGCCGTGCTCGGCGAACAGCTGGATCGCCACGTCGAGCATGTGATCGCGCAGGTCGAAGTCCTCCACCGACGGGCGGCGCCCGCGCGGCCTGGCGACGGTGGATTTCGCGTTCATGCAGACGACGCTAATTGATGAGTTAGTTAATTTCAAGGAAGGGTTTTCGCGCGCGTTGATCGCGATCAGGTATGCGCCGAATGGCGGTGCGCATGAGCGGGGAGGCCGCGCGGCGCAGGGCCGTGCGCGGGTGGCGGCGTGTAGGGAGCAGCTAATGAGGAAGCTGTGGAGGGGAACCGGCCGAAGCCGGTGACGCAGCGGTATGGAGGCGGAAAGCGGAAAGCGGAAAGCGGAAAGCAGGAACCGGCGGGGAAACCGCTCGAGAAGCCGGCGCGCGCCCACCCCGGCACGCGCGCCCGAAACGTCGTCACTGATCCATCGGCGACTTCAGCGGATCGTGCTCGCCCGTCAGCCCGAACACGACGAGCTGCGCGGGCTCGGTCGCGCTCGCATTGCGCGACATCGGGTGGCGCGAACCGGGCGCCTCGTACCAGCCTTCGCCGGCGCGGTAGCGGCGCACCGGGCCGCCGTTCACCTGCGACAGCACTGCGCCTTTCGACACGACCGCGAACACCGAGCCGAGATGCTTGTGCGCGTCGGACGCCTGGCCGGGCGCATAGTCGACGGTCGCGACGACGGCGAGCTTGCCGGGTGCTTCGGGCACGGCCTGGCGCATGATCGCATGCACGTTGTCGTCGGCATCGTGCGCGTGGGCGGCCGTCGGCAGCGCGGCGCCGAGCGCGAGTGACGTGCCCAGAACCACGCAGCGGAGCAGGGAGCGGGAATGCGTCATCGTCGTCCCCTTATTCGGGCATCTTGCGGAACGCGATGGCGAAGCGGTTCCATGTGTTGATCGTCGCAATCAGCATCGACAGCTCGAACAGTTCCGTGTCGCTGAAGTGCGGCTTCACGGCTTCCCAGACGGAATCGGGCACGTGGTTGTCGGCGACCAGCGTCAGCGCTTCGGTCCATTCCAGCGCCGCGCGTTCGCGCTCGGTGAAGAACGGCGTTTCGCGCCAGGCGACCACCGTCGCCAGGCGTCGGTCGGTCTCGCCGCCCTTGCGCGCGTCGGTGGTGTGCATGTCGACGCAGAAGGCGCAGCCGTTGATCTGCGACGCGCGCAGCCGGACGAGTTCGGCGAGCGGTTTCTCGATCGAGCTCTTCGCGATGAATTCCTCGGCATTGCGCATCACCTTGATCGCGTTCGGGCTGGCGGTATAGAAGTTCAGGCGCGGTTGCATGGCAGGTCCTTTTTCGGTGGGTGCGCCCGGGGGCGCGACAGGACCCACTTTAAGCATGTCATTGGCCTGCTTGAATGACCAATTCCATGGAAATTCAGGTAACCAGTTGCCGCCCGCCAAAGTCGCCCGAATTCAGCAGCACGGCCAGTTTCGCAAGCGCGATATCGATGCGCGGCGCGTCGATTCCGCCATAGCCGAATAGCAGCCCCGCGCGCGCGGCCGAGCCGACGTGGAACGGCGAGATCCCGTACAGGCCGATGTCGTGCTCGCGGGCCGCGCGGACCAGCGCGGCTTCGTCGAGCCCCGGTTTCAAGCGCGCGGCGAGGTGGATGCCGGCGGTCGGCACGATCGTGTCGAACCACGGCGCGAGGTCGCCGCGCAGGTGCGCGAGCAGCATCTTGCGGCGCGCGTCGTAGTGCTTCTGCACGCGCCGCAGGTGCCGCGCGAAATCGCCTTCGAGCATGAAGCGGGCGAGCGCCGCCTGCGTCAGCGTGCAGCTATGCCAGTCGACGATCTGCTTCGCCTTGGCAAGCGCCCCGCGCAGTGAGCGCGGCGGAATCGCGTAGCCGATCCGCAGTTCGGGAAAGATCGTCTTCGAGAACGTGCCGACGTACGCGACGAGGCCCGTGCGGTCGAGGCTTTTCAGCGACTCCACCGGCCGGCCTTCGAAGCGGAACTCGCCGTCATAGTCGTCCTCGATGATCACCGCGCGGCGGCGCTGCGCCCATTCGAGCAGCGCGACACGACGGTCCAGCGTCATCGGCATCCCGAGCGGAAACTGGTGCGACGGCGTCACGTAGACGAGACGCGCGTCGTCGGGCAGCTGCTCGGTGACGAGGCCGTGTGCGTCGACCGGCACGCCGATCACCGTCGCGCCGAGCGATGCGAACGCCGCACGTGCCGGCGGATAGCCGGGATTCTCGACCGCGACGACGTCGCCCGGCCGCACGACCACACGCGCGATCAGATCGAGCGCCTGTTGTGCGCCTTGCGTGACGAGCACGTCGTCCCAGCCGCAGGCCACCGCGCGGCTGAACCCGACGTAGCGCGCGATCGCGCCGCGCAACTGCGGATCGCCCGCCGGGTCGTGGTACTGGCCGGGGCCGCGCGCCTGCTGGCGCAATGCGTGATGCAGGCAGCGGCGCCATGCGTCGAACGGGAACAGCGTCTTGTCGGTCACGCCGCCGCGGAAGTCGAAGGCGGGCGAGGCCTGCGGTGTCGGCATCGCGAGCGCGTTGGGCAGGTCGTCCCACAGCGCACGTGCGTCGACCGCGTGGACGCGCGGCGTGTCCTCGACGAGCGAGGGTGCCGACGCGACCGCCGCATGCGGAACCCGCGCGAGGCCGCCGGCGACGAACGTGCCGTCGCCCGCGCGCGTGTTCAGGTAGCCCTCGGCGACGAGACGCTCGAACGCATCGAGCGTCGTCTTGCGCGACACGCCGAGCTGCTTCGCGAGATCGCGCGTCGACGGCAGCCGGGCGCCGCCCTCGAGCCGCCCGTCGACGATCGCGGTGCGCAGCTGCCGGAAGATTTGCCCGGTCAGGTCGTGACGGCCTTCGATGCGGATCGCGATGTCCATCGCAGTGGTTACCTCGAATGCGGGGAATTGACGCCGATCAGCATACCGGAAGTGCGTTGTCCGATTGGCTTCCGGGAACAATACGCGAGCGGCTGCACGCGGCTCGGGAAGGCCATGCCGACCGACCCCGCCTCCGCCACACGCGCGGCACGGCGCCATTCGATTGGACCGCCGCCCGCCGCTGCCTTACGATCCACCACAGTCCCCGACCGGAGTGCCCCATGCTGTCCGAAGACGAACTTGCGCTGCTCGATGCGATCCGCGCCACCGGCAGCCTGTCGCGCGCGGCCGCGCGGCTCGGCAAGGCGCCGTCGACGGTGTCGCATACCGCGCGGCAGCTCGAAACGCGCTTCGACGCGCTGCTGTTCGACCGGCGCGGCTACCGGCTGCAGCTCACGCCGGCCGGCCAGCTACTGACCGACGAGGCGTCGCGCCTCGCGCTGGACGTCGCACGGCTCACGCAGCGCGTGCGGCAGGTCGCGAGCGGCTGGGAGGACCGATTGACGATCGTCAGCGACGAGGTGCTGGAGTTCGATACGCTGCTGCCGGTCATTCGCGCGTTCGATGCGCTCGATTCGGGCGTGTCGCTGCGTTTCACGCACGAAGTGCTCGGCGGCACCTGGGAAGCCCTGCGCGACGGCCGCGCGGACCTGGTCGTCGGCGCGACCAACGAGCCGCCGGCGATTCCGGGCTTCAAGTGGTTCGAGCTCGGCGCGATGGAATGGGTGTTCGCGGTATCGCCGCGCCATCCGCTGGCGGCGGCAAGCGAGCGGCTCACCCGGGACGCGATCGGCGCGCATCGCGCGGTGGTCGTCGCGGATTCGTCGCGGCGGTCGGTCGGCCGTGTGTACGGGCTGCTCGGCGGCCAGGCGGTGCTCGCGGTGCCGTCGATGCGCGCGAAGATCCTCGCGCAGCGCGACGGGCTCGGCGTCGGCTGGGTGCCGCGCCGGCGCGTCGCGTCGCTGCTTGCGCGCGGCGAGCTCGTGGAGAAGGAAACGGCCGATCCGCGTGAACCGAACGTGCTGTATGTCGCATGGCGCAGCGACCGCGACGGCCGCGCGCTGCAATGGTGGCTCGAGCAACTGCGCGAACGGCGGCTCGCGCAGCGGCTGCTCGACGGGATCGACGTGTCGGGCTGAATGCGCGAGGCGGGAATGCGACGGAGGCGCCTTCCGCGAACATGTTCGAAAAATTCGAACATGTTCGCCGTGCCCATCGCACGGCACGGCCGCCGGCTGCGCGCATCCTGTGTTCACGGTCAACTCACCGGTTCACAGGAGAACATCATGCAACGCTTCGAAGGAAAGACGGTTCTGGTCACGGGCGGCAACAGCGGCATCGGCCTGGCGGCCGCACGGGCATTCGCGGCCGAAGGCGCGCGGGTCGTCATCACCGGCCGCGACGAGCAGACGCTCGCCGCCGCCCGCGAGGCGCTCGGCGACGGCGCGCTCGCGATCCGCAACGAGGCCGGCAGCGTCGCGTCGGCGCGGGCGCTGGCGGACACGCTCGCGGCGTCCGGCGTGCGGCTCGACGCGGTGTTCATCAATGCGGGTGTCGCGAAACTCGCGCCGTTCGCGGATAGCGACGAGGCGATGTGGGACCTCGTGTTCAACACCAACGTGAAGGGCGCGTATTTCCAGATCCAGTCGCTTGTCCCGCTGCTGAACCGCGGCGCGTCGATCGTGATCAACGGGTCGATCAACGCGCACATCGGGATGCCGGGTTCGTCCGTGTATGCGGCGAGCAAGGCGGCCGTCAATTCGTTCGCGAAGACGCTGTCGACGGAATTGCTGCCGCACGGCGTGCGGGTGAACGTGGTGAGCCCCGGCCCGGTGCAGACGCCGCTGTACGGCAAGCTCGGCCTCGATGCGGCGACGCTCGACGAGACGGCCGACAAGATCAGGGGCCTCGTCACGATCGGCCGGTTCGGCACGCCGGACGAAATCGCGTCGACGGTGCTGCACCTGAGCGCGCCCGAGTCCGCCTTCATCGTCGGCGCGGAAATCATCGCGTCGGGCGGGATGGGCTTGCTCTGAGCGTGAAACCGGCAGGGCTGCCTCGCCTCATCGGGCGGCGCAGCCCCGCCGTCAACGCGTATCGCTAGTGCGCTGCGCAGTCGTCACGGGCGTGACCCGCATCGAGCTGCGTCACCGTCAGCCCCGAGAACGTCGCGCTGCCATGCTCGGCGAATACGGCGACGCGGTCCGCGTCGCGGGGCGGAAAGATCAGGTCCGTAAGCGCCACGCGACCGCCGTTCGCGAACACTTCGACCGAACCGCGATCGACGACGATTTCAAGCTGCAATCGCCCGTTCTCGAGCGGCAGATCGACGATGTGCTCGCGGCTGAAGTTCCCGGCGAAATCCGTCGCACCGGAGCGGGAGCGGTCGAGCGTCAGCGTGCGCTTCGCGGTGTCGTACACGATCCGGGTGCCGATCGCGCCGTCCGCCGATCCACGGACGATCAACCCGGCGCGGGCCGCGCGCTGCGGCGTGATCGTCACCGTGATGCGCTGAACGACGCCGCGCGTGGCGGCCGACAGCGCGCGCGTGGCCGATTCGACGCTCAGATCGCCTTCATGCACGGCGGGCCGCCCGTCGGCCCACGCATCGAACGCGGCGGCCGGCGTCACGACGAGCGTGGGTTCGCCGCCGATCGTCTTCAGCGCGAACTCGCGCGGCAACGTCATTGCGCCGCGCCAGGGTGCCGTCGGCGCTTTCGCCGCGTAGTCCCAGTTGCTCATCCATGCAATCCCGACAGGGCGTGCGCCCGGCGCCCCCGAGAACGTGCCGGCCGCATAGAAATCGGCGCCATGATCGACCCAGCGAAATTGCGCGGGGTCCGAACCGGCTGGCGCGACGCGATCGGGGACGAACGTGCGGCCATCGAAATTGCCGACGAAATACATCGCGCCGGAGCCGCCGGCGATCGACCACGGGTTGACGTTGACGATCATGACCCACTTGATGTGGCGCGGATCGTCGTCGACGGGCAGCGGCACGAGGTCGGGCATTTCCCACAGCGCGCCCGCATGCGGCACGTCCGGCAGCGTGAAGTCGCTCAGGAACGACCAGTGGATCAGGTCGTCGGAACGGTAAAGCTTCACGACGTGTGCGTCGGCGACGACCGTCGTCATCACCCAGTAGCGCCCGGGCGCGTACCACGACACCTTCGGGTCGCGGAACTGCTTCGATTCCGGGTCGAGCGTGAGTACCGGATTGCGCGCATAGGGCTGCCACGTCGCGCCGTGGTCGAGGCTGTATGCGAGCGACTGCGCCTGCGTGCCGGGTGCGTGACCGGAACCGGCCTTGTAGACGCTCGTATAGAGCGCGACGAGCGGCGTCTCGCCCGGCGCGCCGAGGCCGGACGTATTGTGCGTGTCGGCGACGATCGAGCCGGAGAAGATTTCCTCCGTGGCATTCGCGTGCATCGCGACCGGCTGCTCGTGCCAGTGGACGAGGTCGGTGCTGGTCGCGTGGCCCCACGACATGTTGCCCCAGTCGTGGCCGAGCGGGTTGTACTGGTAGAACAGGTGATAGCGGCCGTTTTCGTAGACGAGGCCGTTTGGATCGTTCATCCAGTTGCGTTGCGGCGTGTAATGGATGGCGGGTCGCCATTGTGGCGTCGCGCTCGCGAGCGGCGCGGCGCAGGTTGCGTGCATGCTGCCCGCACAGGCGAGCAGGCAGGCGAACCGGAAGGAAAAGCGGGAAAACGTCGATTTCATGCGGGGGCCCGTGCTCCGCTGCGCGAAGCGGGAAGGAAGGGCGCATGCCGCGTACAGCGGCGACATGCGCGATCTGCGGAACAAAAAAGGGCGGGCGCACACGCGGCACGCGCGATGCGCACCCGCCGAACTGGCGGCCAGGCGGCCGCGGCCGTTACGGCCGGGTGCCGGCGCCGCCGTCGTTGTGACCGGCGCCCGTCGCGGGCAGGTTCGACGGGATTTCGCCGTACCCGCCGAGGCCGCCGCGTCCGTAGCCGCGGTCGACCGCCGTCGACGTGCCGTTGATGTTGACCTTCACGGTCGGCGCGAGCGTGCCGCCGCGACGCGGACCGATCGCATCGATGAACGACTCGACGAGCCCGCCCGGCATCACGTAGTGCGAATACGACTGGAACTCGCGCGGGTTCTGGTTCGGGTCTTGCGAATACGGCGCACCGGCCGGCGCGGAGAAGTCGGTCGGGTTGCCGAGGACGAGTCCGCTGCCGCCGTTCAGCGGCAGGTAGTCGCTGCGGATGCCGTTGCCGACGAAGCCATAGACGCCGTCAGGCCCGTCGACGCCGGCGGCCATCGTCGTGCGGTGGCTGATCGTGAACAGGTAGTACTTGCCGTCCTTCAGGTAGATCTGCGGACGCTCGGTCTGGTCGTCGACGCAGTTCGCGGACAGGATCGGCGGCAGGAACTTCCATTCGGTGAGCTGCGGGTTCGTTGCGACCGCCAGGCCGACATTGGCCTTTTGATACACTGCGCCCGAGTTCATCACGGCGTTCAGGTCTTCCTTGTACGGATCGTTCGGCGCGTAGCCGAGGTCGGCCTCGGTGCAGGTCCGGGCGCCGCGCTGGCCGCCCGTATTGCCTTCGAACACCATGTAGGTCTTGCCCGGATGCGCGGGATCGGTGAACACGAACGGATCGCGGAACGAGAAGTAGGTGTTTTGCTGGCCCGACTGGTAGTAGTTGCCGTCCGGCTGCAGCAGCGCCTTGTGATCGTCGAAGCCGGTGAACCACACGTGCTTGTCGTCGGCCTGGATGTGGCCGTCGGTGCGCGTGATGATCGCCTGCGGCGGCGTGATGTCGGCGCCGCCGGGCGCGGAGCGGTTGAACGACGTCGCGGTGTAGTAAAGGCTGACGTTGTCGCCGTGCGTGAGGCGTGCCGAGCCCGACCATTCGGCATTGTTGGTCATCGGCGACGTGCCGAACACCTTGGCGCTCGCGCCGTCCGGGAACAGATGGCCGCCCCAGGTCCAGCCGCCGTTCGCCGGCCGCTGCGACGCGGGAATGCCGGCCCGGCGATAGAAGAAGCCGATGCGCGCATGGACATGACGATCATCGAACGTGTAGCCGGCGTGCGGATCGGCGGTCAGCGAGAAGATCACCTCCCAGCCCTTGTAGCTGAGCTGGTTCGCGCGCAGGTCGGCCAGCGGCCAGGTGTCCCACACCCACACGTTGGAGTTGATCAGCGGGAAGTCCTGCGGAATGTCCGGCATCGACAGCGCTTGCGGCAGCGAATTCTTGTCGGCGCCGGCCGTATGCGACTGCGCGACGATCTGGCGGATGTCCGCACGGGTCCAGCGCATCGTGAAGTTGCCCTCGGGGTCGTAGGCCTGCTGCGTGTGCGGCGTCGGTGCGGGCGCCCCGGCGGTTTGCGCATGCGCGGCGGACGCGAAAGCGGCCAGTGCGGCGCCGGTGAACAGCAAACGTTTGGCCGCAGTCGCGCGGCAAAAAGGAAAATAAGTCATGTTGGCTTTTGTTTCCGTTGACGGTGAAAGGGAACGGCTGACGGCGGCATCGATGTCCAAACCGGTTTGGATGCTATTTCAAACCGGTTTGGACGTCAAAAGATAAATATTTGACGGTAATAACTACCAATCGGCAATAATTGCCGCGCAAGCGGGAATGGCCGACTGGCATGCACAACGCGAGGAGCGACGTGAAGGTGAATCTGAAGGCGTTGTCGGACGCGCTCGGGCTGTCGCGCACGACGGTCAGTCGCGCGCTGAACGGCTATGACGACGTGAGCGAGGCGACCCGCGAGCGCGTGATGAAGGCCGCGCGTGAACTCGGTTACGTCGCGGATCCGACCGCGCGCCGGCTGGCGACGGGGCGCTCCGACGCGATCGGCATCGTCTATCCGTTCGGCGCGGGCGATCTTGGCGATCCGCGCTTCGGCGAAGTCGTCGCGGGCATCACCGAGCGGCTGGCAGAGCGCAATCTCGACTTCATCATCGCGTCCGCGCGGCCGAACGCCGAGCTGGACACCTATCGACGGCTCGTGGACGGCAAACTCGTCGACGGGCTGATCGTCGCGCGCACGCTGGTCGACGATCCGCGCCTCGCGTATCTGAGGTCGAATGCGTTTCCGTACGTCGCGTATGGCCGCACCCAGGCCGTCGAGCCTTACGCGTGGTTCGATTTCGACAATGAAGCGGGCGCCCGGGATGCGGTGCGGCGCCTGATCGGCTTCGGCCATCGCCGCATCGCGATGATCAGTGCGCCGCTGTCGCTCAATTTCGCGATGCAGCGTCGCGCCGGCTATCTCGCGGCGCTGCGCGAGGCCGGCATCGAGCCCGATCCGGCGCTGCTCGTCGAGTGTGCGTTTACGCGCGGCGGCGGGCAGCAGGGCATGCAGACGTTGCTCGCGCGGGCCGAACCGCCGACGGCGCTGCTCGTCGACAACAATATCGCGGGCGGCGGCGCGTTCCGCGCGCTGGTCGACAGCGGCGTGCGCCTGGGGCGGGACATGTCGTTGATCGTCTATGACGGCGTGCCGCCGGAGGTCGCGCATCCGCATCGTGTGACGGCGGTTTTGCAGCCGACCGGACAGGCGTCCGGACGTGCGCTGGCGGATCTGATGCTGGGGTTGCTGGCGGACGGCGTGCGCGGCCAGCGGCTCGAGATGCCGGTGATCGAGGCTGGCGATACGGACGGGCCGGTACGCGGCTAGTTTTCCGAGATGAACAATTGCTGAATTCGGCGTACTGCGTCATTGCAGACGCCCAGACGTGGCTCAGTGAATTTCTCGCTAACGACTTGCTGTTGCCAATCGTGCCGAAAACGCGAGCGCCCGCATCTTGTCTCCGGGCCGCTTGCCTCCCGCAGAGGGAGTTACCAAGCCTTGCAAAGAGATGAAAGCAAAACGAAAGAAATAACGCAATCCATTGTCGCTTGGTGAATTACTTCCGGAGGGCGCGTAAAAAATCGTCAAACAAACGGCCGACGAATCCAGCCTATGTCACGTATCTGCCTTATTCCGGATAAACTCGCGCGAGCGGCAGTATTCGCGACCGCGGACCGTCCTTTTTGCGTTGCATCCTTGTGACGGTCGAACCTGAGAGACAAGGACAAGAACAGATGGCACTCAGACCGACAGATTCGGGGAGTTTGAGATACAGCGACATCTTCGACGCGATTAATCGTGGCCTCATGCAGCAGGGTCGTTTGCTGACGCTGCACACCCCGTTGGGCGATAACGTACTCACCCCCGTTCGCGCGAAAGGCTGGTCGAAGATTGGCCGCGACTATCGTTGGACTGTTGATGCGGTATCCACGCGCGACGACATCGAATTGCTCGCACTGATGCATCAGCAGGTGTCGTTACTGATTCAGCAACCGGCGGCTTCCTTCTCCAACGTTGAATACCGACCGGTTCACGGCTTCGTGCATCAGATCAGGCGCTTGGGAGCCGACGGCGCACTTTCGCTTTACCAGATCGAGTTTGCGTCGGCCCTGTTCTTCTTGGGTGAAGGTCGTGACGATTATTACTGGCTGGACTCGAACGCCGTCCAAAGTATCAGCACCGTCTTCGACAAATACCCCCAGTTGCGCGGGCACTACCGGTTCAATCTGAGCACCCAGCCAAGTACGCGCACTTACACGCGGCAGAGCGAATCGGACTTGAATTTCGTTCAACGCTTACTGGAAGACGAGGGGTGGTACTTCTATTGGGAGCATGCGCCCGTCAAGGATAACGAACCGCCGAAGACCATGCTGGTTATCGTGGATAGCGTTTCGGCGTTGCCGGAAGCACACGATGTCACGTATTCCCGGAGCAATGCGGGCGATGAAATCGATGGCTTGACGCAGTGGGTGATGCAGCAGACGGCGCAGCCAACGGAATTCAAGTCCACTTCGTTCGATCAGGATCGACCGGGTTCCAGCTTCGCAGCGGGTAGTTTGATGGAGGCGACCACATACACGGTCCAGCATTACCGTGACAAGGAAACCCTCAGTGTTCCGGGCGTTCCGGCGACGGTGTATGAACCGACGACCTTGGGCTATCCGGACTCCGACAGCGGTGCCCGCCGTGCGCAGATTCGGACGCAGGCATGGGAGGCGATGGCTAGTCGCTTTGTCGGCGTCGGCGGGGTGCGTTGGCTCGATGCAGGGTCGCGGTTCGTGCTGAACGACCATCCGCGCCACGATGCACCTGATTCGAAGGACCGGGCGTTTCTGGCGGTCGAGATGCACTGGTTCATCCTGAACAACGTGCCGTTCGCCCGTCAGTCGGAGGCATTTCCGTTCAGCCTGCAACCGGAGTTCGACCGCGTTCAGGCGGAATACGAGCAGGCGTCCGTGTCTCGGCCTCATGCGGATGACGGTTCCGTCGGCTTCTTGTTGATGAAGACCGAAGCCCAGCGCGCCGATGTCGTGTACCGTAGTCCGCTCGAACACAAGAAGCCGATGATGCAGGTTGAGCATCTGCTGGTCGGCGCACCGAACGGCGAGGAAGCGTGGACGAACAAGAACAACGAGATTCGTGGCCGATTCGCATGGGACCGGCAGAGTAAGCCGGACGAGTACAACACGTCGCCGTGGATGCGCGTCATGCAGGGCGACACCGGTGACGGCTACGGTGCGGTTCATGTGCCGCGTAAGGGCGAATGGGTCGCTATCGGTTACTGGCAAGGCGACTGTGATCGCCCGTTCGTGATGGGGCGGTTGCCTGGTGGGACCACTCAGCAGCCGTGGCATTCGGATGTACTGAAGTCGGGCCAGCAGTCGCGCGGTTTCGGCAATACCGGTGCGTACAACGCACTGATCCACGACGATTCCACGCATCAGGGCGGCCAGCGGCTGACGAGTTATACCGGAGGCACCTATCACCTGTTCCATCAAGGGTACCTGATTGACCAGACGGGCAATACGCGTGGTGGTTATCGCGGAATTGGTTACAAACTCCATACTGATGCGTTCGGTGCGATGCGGGCAAATCAGGGGATGGCGATCAGCACGCAGCACAAGTCGCCGGACGCCGAACAATTGGACGTGCGAGAGGCAAGCCAGCAATTGTCCCGTGCGGGCAATTTGGTCGATTCGTTGTCGGAAGCCAGTAAGGGGCATCAGGCAGCGGACCTCAAGTCAGGCCACGACGCGTTGAGGCACTTCGCGGACGCACTGGAATTACCGCAGACACCTGAGGCCAAAGGGGGGCGCACGTCGGGTGGCGGGACGGGCACAGCGAACGCCTTCAAGGAACCCGTGATGCTGCTGGACAGCCCGGCCGGAATTGCCGCGTCGACGCAGCAGTCGGTGCATCTCGCGGCGGACCAGCTCATCAACCTCGTGAGCGGTCAGACCACGACCGTCGCGTCGGGACAGTCGTTGATCGTCGCGGCGCTCAATTTGATCAGCATCTTTGCGCAGAACGGCGGGATGAAGGCCATCGCCGGCAAGGGCGACATCGATATTCAGGCGCATGCGGGCGTGATCGATCTGGCGGCTCAGTTGGCGTTGCACATTCGGTCCGTGACGGATGTCATCGAAGTCGCTTCCGGCAAGGAAGTCAGGATCTTATGCGGCGGCGCGATCATCCAGATCAACCAAGACGGCAGCATTAATATCCACTCACCGGGCAAGATCGACTTCAAGGCAGCCAGCTATTCGTTCGCCGGCCCTGCACGAGTCGACATCACGAACCCGGCGTTCAAGGATTCGCCGGTTCAGAAACTGTCGTTGAACACGTTCGCGTCACCTTCCTCAACCGGTGTTGCCCCGGTTGGAATGCCCTATAAGCTGTATGCCGATGGCGCGCTGGTTAAGCAAGGTGTATTCGATAAGTCCGGGCAGTTGCCCATCGATCACCACGTGGCGACGCAGAAATACACGCTTGAACTGGCGAACGGTGTCAAGCATGAAATTCCCGTTCCAGGTGAGTATCACGATGCCGTGAACGGCAAGCTGGCGAATCAGGGGTTCCCGTTTCACGAAGGACTATCTGGCAGCGACGGAGGCGCACCGGATCGAGCCGTGCACCGACAGAATTATTTCGATCTGCTCAATCCTTCTTCGGAAGCATAAACCATGGCAACGCCGACCAAGACGATCACGACACCGATTGCGCAGAACCACACGAGTACAGGCAACATCACTTTGCCTTGGTTCGTGCAACACACGGAATACAATCCGACGTGGGCCACGTTCAAGCCGCTTGTGAACGGTAAAGAGGCATTCGGTGCAGTGTACGACGCGATCCACGATGCGAAACACTCAGTCGACATCATCTGCTGGGGATTCCAGCCGTCGATGTACTTCAGACGTGGCGAGGCTGGTGCGAGAACCATCGGGAGCCTGCTAGTACAGAAGGGCAAAGAAAATGTTAAGGTCCGCCTGCTGTGCTGGCATGACGACTGGTATGTGTCTCAGTGGGGTGAGAACAACATGCCGGGATACAGTATGCAAACCTGGATCAAGGCGCTCACACCCGACTGGGTTTACAAAAAGGCCTCGCTGATGTCGCGAGACTATCAGACCACCAATCAGCGGATCTACGATACGTTTTGGTATTACTGTGCCAACCTGAACAACGTGAGCATGACCGGTTCGTGGCACGAGTCTCTTCAGCGGAAGGTCAACTGGCTGACCCACTATCCGCTTACCTTCTCGAATGTTGAATTTGCGACGCGTGACTTTGACTTAAAGGCGCGGGTCGAAAACGCGTGGCGACTCTACATGCGTGGCAAAGACTCTACGAGAGATATGCGCACCAAGGTAATGAACGCCGGCTTAACGGCTATCGTTACGCCGACCCATCACCAAAAAATGGTCCTGATCGATTACGAAGACCCGAGTCTGGCGACGGGGTTCGTGATGGGTCACAACATGCTTGATCAGTATTGGGACAAAGACGATCACAGTGCCACGCGCAACGAACCTGATCAAGGACGTTGCGGGCCCTTTCCTTGGCAGGATATTTCAAGTCGTGTGACCGGCCCCATTCTTCAATATTTGAACGCGAACTTTTGTCAGGCATGGGATGCCGCCACGGGGCAAAGTCTTGGAAAAGCGCGTGCTGGTATGGAAAAGCGCTTGACGATGCGCGTCGGGCCGGACGCTGGAGCTACGGTTATGGCGCAGATAGTGCGCACGAAATCGAAGCAATCGACATCGACAGGTGTGGTAACAGATATTGGAGCCATGTACCTTCAGGCCGCGAATAACGCGACGAAGTACGTTTTCATCCAGAACCAATACTTCCGATGGGTACCGCTTGCTGATCAGATCAAGGAGGCGGTACAACAGCAAATCAAAGGTGGACGCGACCCCGGCTATCACGGTCCGATTCATCTTTTTGTCATTACAAATTCTAGCGACGAGGGCGTGGGGCCAGGCTCGTTCAACACCTATCGTATGCTTGACGCGCTTGGTCAGAGCAATTCGATTCCGGGTGTCGTACGCGAGCTAAATAAGCAATCGCTTGAAGTGCAGCAAAAGGCACTCGAAGCGAAACTCGCCGCCGAGCAAGCTGCGGAGCAGAAAATTGCGACACAGGGGGTGGACTATACGTCGTCAGCAGTCCAAGGTGTGATGACGTTTATTCAGCAAAGCAGGTTACGCCAACAGGATCTACAACAGCAAATCAATGATTTGAAACGTCAAAGTCAGGCTATTGCGGATAAGACAAGCGACCAAGAAAAGCTGGAAAAGGACGATACAAACAAGGTCGACATTCCGACAAAGGACATAACCGGCTTGAAGGTTCATGTGTGTACGTTAGTCGCACCCGACTCACCTGCTGGTGGTTGGGTTCCAGTGTACGTTCATGCCAAGCTGATGACCGTTGACGACGCGTTCACGACTATTGGCTCCGCGAACATCAATTCCCGTAGTATGGAAGGTGATGGCGAACTGAATGTCTGTACGGAGCAACAAGATTTGGCGAAGTCGCTAAGGCTACAGTTGTGGAATCTGCATGCGGGCAACGACGCGGGCGATCAGGCGGATCCAGTGAAAGCATTCAAAACTTGGGGTGAAATTATTTCCCGGAATAAGGTTAGAAAGAATCACAACGCAACTCCAATCGCCTCTCTTGTTGGGTTTCTGCGCACGTCCACATCGATCAATCGTAGCGACTGATATATGAAGAGAAACCTGTTAATCATTGTTGCTGTGCTGGGATTGTGTGCTTGTACCAAAAAGGATAATCCGGTGACATCTTCTCCCGACATGAGCGCTGTGCGCGTAAATCTCGCGTTTACATGTGTGCATCAAGCAGATCATCTGCCACCACTTGATCCAGAGGCCGACGGCCTGTTTCGGTATGCGCGCTATCTAGAGAAAAAAGAGGGGTCAAAGGATTTCAATGATATTGCTCGATATTATCGGATCGCAGCAGCACATGGACACTACAAGGCGAATCAGAATTTACAGTCGCTCCTTTCTGAAGGGCTAGCAGACTCGCCTGACCCACGGTCTGAGGTCGTCGATCTCGCTATGCTGCTTGTTAAGCAGGATATTCCAAGCGGCTATTACTCCGTCGGGCACTATCTTGAAATTGGGTATGGCTTGAAACAGGATTCCGAATCGGCGCTGCGTTATTTCCGAAAGGCGGCTGACCTCGGAAATCCGGAGGCTCAATATTATGTTGGCGACAAACTATTGCCAAATGACAATGCCCCCGATATTGCGCGGCAGATGTTGGCCTGCGCTGCTGATCAAGGCTTTGGTCAAGCGGCAAGTTTATTGGGCGTCGATCGGATGGAGGACGCAATCTACGCAGAGGCGATCAAAACCTTTCAGAAAGGCGCCGCGGCTGGAGATTCACAATCTGCGTCCTTTCTGGAAAAAGGATTCAGAGGGCCGCCGGAATCCAATAAATTGTATTATCTCGGACTTGAAAACGACCCGGAACGTTCGCGGCGCTATGAGCTAATCGGTGAATTCATTGATCGTAACGATGGCCGGAATCCCAAGGTTCCGGACATCGACAAGATCGTGCCTCTTCCGCCCGCAAAGCTTCCGCCGTGGGATGGCACGTTCCAGTGGCAGAAAGAACAGGACGCCGCTGTGCCGCCGCAAAAGCCGGCATACGAGGTCATCGACCAGATGGCGAAGGAGAAAAATCTCGACCCGGCAACCGGTTTGCCTCTGGCAACTGCAACGGAGAAGGCTTCACAACAAGATCAGCCGCAGACCATGGCTGAACGTCTGCCGTTGGGAACCGTCGCGCACACGGGCCAGCTGTGCCCGCAAGACGGCGTGTGGTGCGCGAAACTGAATGCCGGTCAGGTCGGCGATACGGAGCGCCGGTTTCTCAAAGGTGATGCGTTGCCATCCATTATCGTGCATGAACCGCGACGGCTGGCAGTCCTCGACAGCATGATGGGTACGCGGCAGCACATTGCATCTGTCGCGTGGGAACTCGTCGCTTACCTCGACCAAGCTTGATTTTGAATAGGCCACGGAAATCATGACTCGATACCTGATCCTCGACGGTGATCACACGACCGTGGCCGGAACGGTCCGAGCAAAGGGGACACCGTTTGTATTGGACAATAAACACATCGCCCACGAAGACGACGACGTGATTTGTCCGGCTTGCAAGTCGATTGGCAAGATTCAATGCGACGGCCCGCGACTTCCGATGACAGGGCCAGATGGAAGGCGCGTCGCGCTCAGCGACGATCTGTGTATTTGCAAGTGCCCGACGCCGCCGAAGCTCGTCGCATCGCAGCAGGTCATGTCGGTTGACATGTGATTCCGTCATCAGCCGGTCGTTGTCGACGGCGACCGGCTGGTAGTGAGCGGAAAGGTCGAAAAGCCATGTCACCGACAGGGCCGAACGCGACGTTACTAGACGACCGGTCTAATCCGAGGCTATCATCCGGTCTCATGAATGCGACGTCATTCCTGCCGCACTCGGCCGAACGCGAAAATGCCATATCGCGCGGCGATGCTGGTGGTGCAGGAGATGCCGTCTTTTTTTCGAGGCCAAACTAGACGACTGGTCTAATAGCCTCGGGCAACATTTTCGGTAGGTGGCCGGCACGTTGACGCGCGCCAGCTGACTAACCGGCAGGCGCGCCGTCGTCGCCGGCACGCGGCGTGCGTCACGCTGGCCGCGGCCGTGACGCGGCCCCGTTCCCCCATTTCGAAGGAGTGTCCGATCATGAAGATTCTGGTTGTCCTGACCTCGCACGACACGCTCGGCGACACCGGCAAGAAAACGGGCTTCTGGCTCGAGGAACTGGCCGCACCGTACTACGCGTTCAAGGATGCGGGCGTCGAGCTGACGCTCGCGTCGCCGAAGGGCGGCCAGCCGCCGCTCGACCCGAAAAGCAGCGATCCGACCGCACAAACCGACGCGACGCGCCGCTTCGACGCGGATCCGGCGGCGAAGGCCGAACTCGCCGCCACCCGCAAGGTGGCCGACGTGTCGGTCGACGATTACGACGCGGTGTTCTATCCGGGTGGGCATGGTCCGCTATGGGATCTCGCCGAGGATCTGCATTCGATCGGCCTGATCGAGCGCGCGCTGTCGGCCGGCAAGCCGGTCGCGGCCGTGTGCCATGCGCCGGGCGTGCTGCGCCACGTGAAGGACCCGAAAACCGGCGAGTCGGTCGTGCGCGGCAAGCGCGTGACGGGCTTCACCAACAGCGAGGAAGCGGCCGTCGAGCTGACCGAAGTGGTGCCGTTCCTCGTCGAGGACATGCTGAAGACCAACGGCGCGCAGTTCGAGCGCAGCGCCGACTGGGCGCCGCATGTCGTCACCGACGGGCTGCTGATCACCGGACAGAACCCCGCGTCGTCGGAACCCGCTGCCGAGGCGCTGCTCGCCAAGCTCGGCCGCCAGTAAGCCGGCCGGCGCCGGCACGACCGGCGCCACGCCGCTTCCGTCGTCGGGCGCGCCGCGCCCCGCGATGGCTCCAATCGCTCCGCCGTGCACACCGCACGGCGGGTCATCGAGTCGTTTCGTAGAACCAAGCAAAGGAGTGTTGATGTCTGCCCTGTTCGAACCGTTCAAACTGAAGGATGTCACGCTGCGCAACCGCATCGCGGTGCCGCCGATGTGCCAGTACGTCGCCGAAGACGGCGTCGTCAACGACTGGCATCACGTGCATCTGGCCAGCATCGCGCGCGGCGGCGCGGGCCTCGTGATCGCCGAGGCGACGGCCGTGTCGCCGGAAGGCCGTATCACGCCGGGCTGCGCCGGGCTGTGGACCGACGCGCAGGCCGAGGCGTTCGCGCCGTCGGTCGCGGCGATCAAGGCGGCCGGTGCGGTGCCGGGCATCCAGATCGCGCACGCGGGCCGCAAGGCGAGCGCGAACCGTCCGTGGGAAGGCGACGACCATATCGCAGAAGGCGATCCGCGCGGCTGGCAGACCATCGCACCGTCGGCCGTGCCGTTCGGCGCGCACCTGCCGAAGATGCCGCGGGCGATGACGCACGACGACATCGCCCGCGTGCAGGCCGACTTCGTCGCGTCGGCGAAGCGTGCCCGCGACCTCGGCTTCGAATGGCTCGAACTGCACTTCGCGCACGGCTATCTCGGCCAGAGCTTCTTCTCGGTGCATGCGAACCAGCGCGATGACGAGTACGGCGGTTCTGCCGAAAACCGCGGCCGCTTCATCGTCGACACGCTGAAGGCGGTCCGCCAGGTCTGGCCGGAGCACCTGCCGCTGACCGCGCGTCTCGGCGTGATCGAATACGACGGCCGCGACGAAGAGACGCTCGCCGAATCGATCGCGCTCACGCAGCGGATGAAGCAGGAGGGGCTCGACATGCTGAGCGTGTCGGTCGGCTTTTCGACGCCCGACGCGCAGATTCCGTGGGGCCCGGCGTTCCTCGCACCGATCGCGGAACGCGTGCGCCGCGAGGCCGGCCTGCCGGTGTCGTCCGCATGGGGCATCGACACGCCGCAACTGGCCAATCGCGTCGTCGCCGAGCAGCAGCTCGACCTCGTGATGGTCGGCCGCGCGCATCTTGCCGATCCGCACTGGCCGTACTACGCGGCCAAGCAGCTCGGCGTCGAGCGTCCGTCGTGGACGCTGCCCGCGCCGTACGCGCACTGGCTCGAACGCTACCGGGTCGCCGACAAGGTGGCCTGAGCACGCGTTGCAGCGTGCGGCGGCGCCGCGTTTGCGGCAAGCATTTGACGATGCATGACATCGCGACCGCATGCCGTTGCGGTGCCGATGGATAGAATGGCGGTTCGTACAGGCTTCCGGCCTGAGCGAACCGCCATTTTTCATTTCGACAGAGGTGCCATGCGCGTACAAGTGTCGCCGTCCCAGGATTCTGCCGCGCGGCCGCGCGCTCAGCAGATCGCCCGCGCCGTGCTGTATGCGGCGCTGCTGCTGCTCGCGCTGTGGGTGATCCGCGACTTCCTTCCCGCCATCGCGTGGGCGTGCGTGATTGCGATCGCGTTGTGGCCGTTGCTGAAACGCCTCGAATCCGAACGCTGGTTTCGCAACCGGCCGACCCTGATCGCGACCGTGATCACCGTGGGCGTGTCGCTGCTGGTGGTCCTGCCGGTCGCGCTTGCGCTCGGGCAGGCGATCTCGCAGGAGCACGACCTGCGCATGTGGCTGCAGTCGATCCAGGACAACGGCATTCCGCTGCCCGACGTCATCGGCCGGCTGCCGTACGGGGCCGCGCAGGTCACCGACTGGTGGCAGGCCAATCTCGGTCATCCGCTGCATGCGGGCACCGCGATGCACGGCGCGAGCGGCGAGAAGTTCCTCGCGTTCGGGCGGCAGTTCGGCACCAAGCTCGCGCATGCGCTGTTCGAGTTCGGCTTCATGCTGGTCACGCTGTTTGTGATCCTGAGGGCCGGCCACAAATTGTCGGGCGCATTGCTGCACGGCGCGCGGCGCGCGTTCGGCCCCGGCGGCGGCGAACTGATCGAGCGGATGGTCGCGGCGGTGTACGGGACGGTGACGGGGCTCGTCGTCGTCGGGCTCGGCGAGGGCGCGATTCTCGGCGTCGCCTATGCGCTGGCGGGCGTGCCGCACGCGGCGCTGCTCGGTCTGGTCACGGCCGTCGCCGCGATGCTGCCGTTCTGCGCGCCGATCGTGTTCTGCGGCGCGGCGCTCTGGCTGTTCGTGCAGGGTGCGACCGTGTGGGCCGTCGTGGTGCTGGTGGTCGGCTTCGTGGTCGTGTTCGTCGCCGAGCATTTCGTGCGGCCGGTGTTGATCGGCAGCTCGACCCGCTTGCCGTTCCTGCTCGTGCTGTTCGGCATCCTCGGCGGCGCCGAGACGTTCGGGCTGATCGGGCTGTTCGTCGGCCCCGCGCTGATGACGGTGCTGACGATGCTGTGGGCCGAATGGGTCGCATGACGATGCCGATCGTTGCGCCGATTCGCACCATGGGCGCAACGGCATCGCCGCGCGTGCGAGGCGGCGCGGTGCCGCAACCGTTCGCAACGATCGGGCGCGGGCCGGCCGGCGTCGAGCGGGGCGCCGGACACAGGTCTCTACATTTCTTTTCGATCCGGACCCAAAGGTCGAGTAGCATGGGGCTTTCGATCACGCCGGCATGGCGCAGCAGATTTCTCCAAGCATGCGATTGATTCCGATGTACCGTCCCGCCGCGACGCTGTCGCTGGCCGCCAGTTGCCTGATGCTGCACGGCTGCGCGTGGTTCGACCCGTGGCTGCCGTTCTCGTATTCGCGCACGCCGCTGGCGAGGGCCGCGTCGCGACACGGCGCGACGCGCGCCGACGTCGTCCGCGCGGGCGGCAACCCGCGCAGCGTGTGGATGGTCCGCAACGGCAGCGGCGTCTGCTACAACTACTTCATCGAGCACGGCAACGATCACCGGCCTTACTTCGTCGTGTTCGACAAGGCCGGTGTCGTCACGCAATACGGCTTCGATACCTGCATGGACGCCGACCGCAAGGGCACGCTCCAGCCGGGCAAGACCGTTTCCAGATAGCGCGGCGGGGCGCCTGCTGTGCGCGCCGCGACCGTCATCAGGCTAGCGGCGGCCATCAAGCAATCGTGTCGACCACGCCGCCATCGACGCGCAACGCCGCGCCCGTCGTCGCCGACGCCTGCGGCGAGCATACGTACACGACGAGGTTCGCGACTTCCGCCGTCGTCGCCGGCCGCTGAATGATCGAGCTCGCGCGCTGGCTGCGCACGAAATCCACCGCGACTTCGTCGATGCTGCGGCCCGTTTCGTCGGCCGTCGCTTTCAGCATGGCGCGCACGCCTTCCGACATCGTCGGCCCCGGCAACACCGAATTGACGGTCACGCTGGTACCGGCCGCGACCTTCGCGAGGCCGCGCGCGATCGCCAGCTGCGCGGTCTTCGTGAACCCGTAGTGAATCATGTCGACCGGGATGTTCAGGCCCGATTCCGACGAAATGAACACGATGCGGCCCGCGTTGCGCTCGAGCATGCCCTTCAGATAGTGCCGTGCGAGACGCACGCCGGACATCACGTTCATCTGGAAGTAGTGGGTCCATTCGTCGTCGTCGATGTCGAAGAAACCCTTGAGCCCGTAGATGCCCGCGTTGTTGACGAGGATGTCGGCCTCCGGCGTGTGCTGCGTGATGCGCGCGACGCCGGCCGCGTCGGACAGGTCGGCGGCGACGCCGTCGATGTCCGCGTCGGGCACCGCGCTGCGCAACAGCGCGAGCGCGGACTCGACCGACCCGTCGCTGCGTCCGTTGACGACGACACGTGCGCCCGCGTGCGCGAGCCCTTCGGCGATCGCCAGCCCGATGCCGGCTGTGGAAGCGGTGACGACCGCGGTCTTGCCTGTCAGATCGATGTGCATGAGCGTACCGGTTGGAAGTGGTTGGAAGAGGGAACGGAACCCGCCGCGTCCGCCGCGGCGGTCGGAACTCAAAGCTTAGGCGATCCGGCCGCGATGCGTCAGGGCGCGGTTGCATCGCGCCGCGCAGTCTTGTACGGTGTGCGTTCGCCGTCCGATCCGGGAGCCCGTCGCGTGAGCCGTTCCGCCAACACCCTCGCCGTGCCGTCGCCGTTCTGGCGCGACGCCGCGCTGCCGTTCATTGAAGCGCGCACCGTCGACGACGGGCGGACGATCTGCTACGCGAAGCACACGCACGACACGTTTTCGCTCGGCGCGATCGTTGGCGGCACGAGCACCTATCTGAACGGCGCGACGAAGGAACACGTCGGGCGCGGCGTGCTCGTGATCATCGATCCGGAGCAGGTGCATGCGTGCAATCCGTACGGTCCCGATGCATGGGCGTACCGGATGGTCTACGTGGACGTGCCGTGGCTCGCGCGTCTGCAGCATTCGCTCGGGCGCGATCCGAACGGCGATTTTCACGGGTTTTCGCCGAAATTGACCGAACGGCGCGACCTGTTCGCGCAGTTCGGCCGCTTTTATCGCACGCTCGTGGCGCCCGGCGTCGATCCGCTCGGCAAGGAAAGCGCGGCGGTCGAATTCTTCACCGGGCTGCACGGCGCGCTCGATCGCGAGCTGCCCGACGACGCGCGGCGCGGGGCCGACAATGCGAAGCTCGCGCGGGCGGCCGACTACATCGCCGCGCATTGCCGTCAGGCCGTCACGCTCGATGCGATCTGCGCGGCCGCCGACCTGTCGCCGTCCTACCTGATCCGCGCGTTCAACGCGCGTTACGGCATGACGCCGCATGCGTTCCTGATCGACCGCCGCGTGCAGTACGGCCGCGCGGAGTTGCGCCGCGGCCGGCCGATCGCCGACGTCGCGCTCGATGCGGGCTTCGCGGACCAGGCGCACTTCCAGCGCGCGTTCCGGCGCATCGCGGCCGCCACGCCAGGGCAATATCGAAGCGCCGCGAGCTGAGCGCGGGAAGGGCGGCCCGCTGCCGGCGACGGCCTGCAACATCGGTCATCCGCACCCCATCCGCCGCAAAAAACACGTCGAAGCGCCCGCGCTAGATATCGAGCAGATAAAGCGCGCTGCCCGCGAGCAGCAGTGCCATCGCGCGGTTGAACAGCCGCATCCGCCGCGCATTCGCGAGCCGATGCCGTAGCGACGCGCCCGCATACGCCCAGCACGCGATCGACCCAAAGCAGATCACCAGATACAGCGCCGCGAATTGCCAGACCTGCGCGCGGTCGCCGTCGGCCGCATACGCGCCCATCGCGGCCACGCACGCGAGCCACGCCTTCGGATTGAGCCACTGCATCGCCGCACCGGCCGCGGCCGACGGGCCGGCGACGTTCGGTGCGTCCGGGTCGGCCGGGTCGGCCGATAACCGGCCGTCGTCGAGCGCGAGCCGCAGCGCGAGGTAAAGCAGGAACGCGATCCCCGCCCACTGGGTGGCGGTGGTCAGCATCGGCCAGCGCGCGAGCGCCGCGTGCAGCCCGAGGCCGATCAGCAGGAACAGCGCGACGAAGCCCAGCGTCGCGCCGGCCGCATAGCGCAGGCTTGCGCCGAGACCGTGGCGCGCGCCCGCGCTGAGCGCGACGATATTGACGGGACCGGGTGTGATCGACGACGCCAGCGCGAACGCGGCCATCGAAACCAGCATGCTCATCAGTTGCCTCCATGCGAATGTCAAAGTCGCATCGAGACTAACGAAGCCATGCGGGTCCGTATTGAAGAAAACTGCCCTCGGCGGCGCAGCCGCCGTCAATGCAAGGCGCGAGGGGCGGGCGCCGGCCGCAGCGCGTGCGGGTCGCCGGCATCGGGCGCGGGCAGCGGGTCGCCGCTGCACGGTTGCGTCGACACCGAGAAGCCGAACGTATTGATGCCGTCCGAACACGCGACGAACACGCTGCCGCCGTGCATCTCCGCGACCGCCTTGACGATCGACAGCCCGAGCCCGTGGTTCTCCTTGCTGTTCGCGCGCGCTTCCTCGAGCCGGTAGAAGCGCTCGAACACGTGCGAGCGCTGAGCGGGATCGATCGGCTCGCCGGGGTTCGCGACCGATACGTCGACGAGCGTGTCGCGGCGCGTGATCGTCACGTTCAGCGTCGCGCCGGGCGCCGAATGCTGGATCGCGTTGATCAGCAGGTTCGTCATCGCGCGGCGGAACAGCGAAGGGTCGACCGCCGCGCGCGCATCGCCGTGCAGTTCGGCGCGCAATTGCGCTTCATCGAGCGGAATTTCCAGAAAGTCGAGCATGCGCCGCACTTCGTCGGCGAGCGACACGTGCTTCAGGTCGGTCGCGCGTTCGCCGCGATCGCTGCGCGACAGGAACAGCATGTCGTTGATGATCACGCGCAACCGTTCGAACTCTTCGAGGTTCGACTGCAGCGTCTGGCGCATCCGGTCGACCGAACGGTCGCGGCTCGTCAGCGCGACCTGGGTCTGGCCGATCAGGATACTGATCGGCGTGCGCAGCTCGTGCGCGACGTCCGCATTGAACGCCTCGAGCCGCGCATAGGTTTGCTGGATGCGTTCGAGCGCGCCGTTGAACGACGCGGCGAGATCGCGCAGCTCGGTCGGCAGTGCGTCGGTGTGCAGCCGCTGGCGGCGATTGGTGGCACTGATGGCCGCGGCGTCCTGCGATAGCCGTTCGAGCGGTGCGAGCCCGAAGCGCGCGACCGCGCGGCTCAGCAGCAGCGTGATGACGGTGGCCGTCGCGATCAGCGCGGCGAGCGTCCACGCAAACCGGCGCAGCATTCGCTGCGTGCGCTCGCACGACGTCGCGACGATCAGCTTCAGGTCCGGCCGCTCGCCGCTGCCGGCGAGCGCGACGGTCTTCGTCATCACGTCGTAGCTGCTGTCGTTGAGCGCGTACTGCTGGAACGCACCGAACGGCTCGCCGACGGGCACGCCGTTGACCGGATGGCCGAAGCGAAAATCGGCGTCGGGGCTCTCGATCTGGTAGCGCGTCGATCCGTCGGGCGGTTCGAGATCGGCGAGCTTTTCCTGCATCAGGCGGCCGCGCGCGGCCGTGGTCGCGTGCGACACGATCATCTGCGCGACCTTCGCGCGCGTATCGATCGTCGCGCGCAGTTCGGCGAACAGCTGGCGCTCCATCATCACGAACAGCCCGCAGCCGACCAGCGTGAACACGAGCAGCGACACAATGCCGAACATCGCCGACAACCGCAGGGTGATCGAGCGTTTCATGCGTGCCGCTCCGCGTCGCCTTCCTCGCGCGCCTCGAGCACGTAGCCCATGCCGCGGATCGTGTGCAGCAGTTTCTCCGCGAACGGGCCGTCGAGCTTCGCGCGCAGGCGCTTGATCGCCGTCTCGACGACGTTCGCGTTGCTGTCGAAGTTCACGTCCCATACGAGCTCGGCGATCGTCGTTTTCGACAGCACCTCGCCGCTGCGCCGCGCGAGCACGCCGAGCAACTGGAATTCCTGCGCGGTGAGGTCGAGGCGCGTGCCGTCGCGGGTCGCACGGCGGCCGATCAGGTCGACGCGCAGGTCGCCGATCGAGATCAGCGTCGATTCCTGCACGCGCGCGCGGCGCGTGAGCGCACGCAGCCGCTCGATCAACTCGAGGAACGAGAAGGGCTTGGTCAGGTAGTCGTCGGCGCCGCCGCGCAGCCCGCGCACGCGGTCGTCGACGCGGTCGCGCGCGGTCAGCATGATCACGGGCGTCTGCTTCTGCGCGCGCAACGCACGCAGCACGCCGAAGCCGTCGAGTTTCGGCAGCATCACGTCGAGCACGACCACGTCGTAGTCGAATTCGATGGCCTTCCACGCGCCGTCCTCGCCGTCGAGCGCGGTGTCGACGACCCAGCCTTCCTCGGTCAGGCCGCTCTTCAGGTATTCGACGACTTTCGGTTCGTCTTCGACGATCAGGACTTTCATGGATTCATTCGCCTATCCGGAGGTTAGGGGCCGACGCCCGCGGCGGGCTGCGGGCTGGCTGTCGCGACATCGGTGGGCGTCGCGCCGGCGTCCCAGCCGCCGCCGAGCGCCTTCGCGAGAAACACGACGAGTGCCGCGCGCTGGCCCTGGATCTGCACGGCCTGGCGCTCGCTCGTCAGTAGCTGCTGCTGGGCCGTCAGCACGTCGATGAACGGCGTCAGGCCGCCCGTATAGCGGTCCTGCGCGAGCGACACGAGCTTGCGCGCGTCGTCGACGGCCGCCGACGCCTGCTGCGCGGCCTGCGCCAGCACCGACAGGCCCGTCACCGCATTCTGCACCTCCTGGAACGCGGTAAGCACGGTCTGCCGGTAACTGGCCTGCGCGGCCACGTAGCCGGCCTGCGCGAAATCGACGCCGGCCTTCAGCTTGCCGCCTTGGAACAGCGGCTGGCTGACCGATGCGCCGAGCGACCACAGCAGCGCCGGCACGGTAAACAGGCCGGAGAAGCGCGTCGCGTCCCAGCCGATGTCCGGCGACAGCGCGATGCGCGGGAAGTACGCGGCGCGCGCGACGCCGATCTGCGCGTTCGCGGCGGCCATCGCGCGCTCGGCCGACGCGACGTCGGGCCGCCGCTGCAGCAGGTCGCTCGGCATCCCGGTCGGCAGCGCGGGCGCGTTGATCGGCACCACGCGCGGCGGCAGCGAGAACGCCGGGGCCGGCGTGCCGACCAGCGTGGCGATCGCCGTCTCGACCTGCGCGCGCTGCTGGATCAGCAACTGCGCCTGCGTGCGCGTCGCATCGAGCTGCGAGCGTTGCTGCAGCAGGTCGAGCCCGGACACCGCGCCGAGCTCGTGGCGCGCGCTCACGTAGTCGAGCGCCTTCTGCTGCAGGTCGATCGAACGCTTGACGACGTCGATCTCGGTGTCGAGCTCGCGCAGTGCGAAGTAGCTCGACGCGAGATCGGCGCTCAGCACGAGGCGCGCGTTCGCGAAATCGTCGCGCGCCTGCTCGGAGCCGGCCTGCGCGGATTCGACGCTGCGCCGCACGCGGCCGAACAGGTCGAGTTCATAGCTGACGCTCGCGCCGACCTGGATCTCGTTCTGCACCGTCGACATGCTTTTGGTCGCGTAATTGGTCTGCGGCCGATCGGCGGAGATCTTGAAGCGCTGGCCGCTCGCGTTCAGCCCGACGGCCGGATACTGCGCGGACGCGACCGACGCGAGCGTCGCCTTCGCCTGGTCGTAGCGCGCGGCGACGGCCTTCAGGCTCTGGTTGTTGCGCAGCGCGTCGGCTTCCAGCGCGTCGAGCTGCGCGTCGCCGAACGCGGTCCACCACGCCGGATCGAGCGGCGCCCGGGCTGGCGCGGCCGGGTGCCAGTACGCGTCGGCCGGGTCGAGCCGCCACGCGGCCGGCGTCTCGACGGCAGGGCGTCGGTAGTCGGGGCCGACCGTGCAACCGGCGAGCGCCGCGAGCGCGACAGCGGTCACGGCGGTCACAGCGGCCGTCGGGCGCAGGCGGGCGCGCATCGCGCTCACGACTTCGCTCCCGCGGCCGCGGAGGCCGGCTTCGCGACCGGCGGCGCCTGCACGACTACGGGGTCGCCGTTCGCGAGCGCGTCGCTCGGGTTCGCGACGAGGCGGTCGTTCGGCGTGAGCGGGCCGTCGACTTCGAGCGTCTGCCCGATCGTGCGCACGACCGTCACCGCCTTCAGGCGCACCTGGCCGTTCGCGTCGACGGTCGCGACCGTCGGCCCTTCGGCACGGAACAGCAGCGTATTGGCCGGAATCTGCAGGCGGCCGACCGGCGTCATCGGCAGCGTCGCCTGCACGTACGCGCCGGGCAGCAGCCGGCCGTCCGGGTTCGGCAGCGTGATCTCGATCTGCAGCGAACGCGTCGCGACATCGATCGCCTGGGACGTGCGCGTGACCGTGCCGTCGAAGGTCTTGCCGGGCAGTTCGGCCTGCGCGACGCCCACGTGCTGGCCGACCTTTACCTGCTGCGCGTAGGCCTGCGGCACCTGCACGTACAGGCGCAGCCGGTCGGCCTGCACGACCGTGAACAGCGAGCGGCCCGCGTTGCCGGAATTGACGAGATCGCCGACGTCGACGTTGCGCTGCGTGACGACACCGTCGATCGGCGCGACGATGCGCTGGAAGCCCTTCAGTTCGGTGAGCCGGCGCATGTTCGCATCGGCCGCCGCGAGGTTCGCGGTGCCCTGGTTGAACGCGCCCTGGCGGTCGTCGAGTTCCTGCTGCGACACCGCATCGCGCTGACGCAGCTGCTGCGCGCGATCGAACGACGTCTTCGCGAGCGCGAGCGCGGCCTGCGCCTGCTGGCGCTGCGCGGTGGCCTGCGCGAGCTCCTGGTTCAGCTCGGGCGTGTCGAGCTCGGCGAGCAGCTGGCCCTGCTTCACGTGCGCGCCGATGTCGGCCTGCCAGCGCAGCACGTAGCCGCTCGCACGCGCATAGATCGGCGCCTCGGCGAAGCCGCGCAGCGTGCCCGGCAGCGTCAGCTTGCCGCCGCTGGCCGCATCGACCGGATGCACGATGCTCACGTACTGGCGCGTGTTCTGCTCGGCCACCGCGTCGAGCCGGCCGCGGTTCAACACGTTGACGACGATCGTGCGCGCGGCGCCCGCGGCCAGCAGCACGCCGATCACGATCAGCACGACCCGCGCGCGCCGCGACACCGACGTGCGCGTCGGCAGGTGCATGCCGTGTTCGTCCACCTGGATGCCGACGGAGCTGTGATGTTTCTCTTCCATGAATTCAACCAATCCAACCGGGTAGAGGGTGGGCGAAAGTCAGTGTCCGGCCTGGCGCGCGCGCCGGCGGGCCAGCCGCGCATGCACGCCGCCGAACACGAGCGGCACGAACAGCAGCGTCGAAACGGTGGCGAACAGCAGCCCGCCGATCACCGCGCGGCCGAGCGGCGCGTTCTGCTCGGCGCCTTCGCCGAGCCCGAGCGCCATCGGCACCATCCCGATGATCATCGCGAGCGCCGTCATCAGCACCGGGCGGATCCGCGTCGCGCCGGCCTCCAGCGCGGCCGTGAGCGGCGGCGCACCGGCCGCGAGACGCTGGCGCGCGAACGACACGACCAGGATGCTGTTCGCGGTCGCGACGCCCACCGTCATGATCGCGCCGGTCAGCGCCGGCACGCTCAGGTGCGTGCCGGTGATGAACAGCATCCACGCGATGCCGGCAAGCGCGGCCGGCATCGCGCTGATGATGATCAGCGGGTCGAGCCACGACTGGAAATTCACGACGATCAGCAGGTAGACGAGCACGATCGCCATCGCAACGCCGGCGCCGAGGCCGAGATACGACGTGCGCATCGTCTCGACCTGGCCGCGCACCGACAGCTCGGTGCCGCGTGGCAGCGTCGCGCGCGCGTCGGACACGATCCGGTCGATCTCGCCCGCGACCGAGCCGAGATCGCGGCCCTCGACGCTCACGTACAGGTCGATCGCCGGGCGGATGTTGTAGTGCGTGACCACGGCCGGACTCGCGACGGGACGGATCCGCACGAGGTTGCCGAGCAATTGCGGCGGCATGCCGGTGCGACCGCTCGCGGAAATCGGCGTGCCGAGCAGGTCGTCGATCGACGAGATGTTGTATTGCGGGGTCTGGATCTGCAGCGGGTACTGGACGCCCGTTCGCGGATTGATCCAGAACGACGGCGTCGTCTGGGAACTGCCGGACAGCGAGATCAGCATGTTTTGCGCGACGTTCTGCGCGGAGAGGCTGAGCTGCAGCATGCGCGTACGGTCCATGTCGGCCACCAGGGTCGGTTCGTCGTTGCGCTGCAGCACGTGCACGTCGACGGCGCCGGGGATGTGCCTGATCTTCTTCATCAGGCTGCTCGCGATAGTCATGTTACTCGCGAGATCGTTGCCGAGCACCTGCACGTCGATCGCGGCCGGCTGACCGAAGTTCAGGATCTGCGTGATGATGTCCGACGGCTGGAAGAAGAATTCGACGCCGGGGAAGCGCCGCGGCAGCAGCGTGCGCAGCGTCTGCACGTAGTGCGCGGTCGCGCGATGGCCGGGCTTCAGCGCGATCAGCAGTTCGCCGTCGAGCGAGCCGATCGTGCCGCTGTTGCTGTACGACAGGTTGATGCCGCTCACCGGCAGCCCGAGATTGTCGACGATCGCGCCCAGCTCGTCGGGCGGCACGGCTTCGCGGATCACGCGCTCGACCTGGTCGGTGAGGCGTGCGGTTTCCTCGATCCGGTAGCCGGTCGGCGCGCGCAGGTGCAGCCGGATGTTGCCGGAATCGGCGTTCGGAAAGAAGTCGCGGCCGAGCACGAACACGAGGCCGGTCGACAGCACGCAGAAACCGAGGAAGCACATCGCGTAGAAGCGGCGGCGCACCAGCAGCATGCTGAGCAGCACGATGTACCACGCGCGCAGCCGCTCGAACGCACCGTTGAACGCGTGATGGATGCGCGCGAAGCGCGACGTCGATTGATCGGGGCCGGTGCCGGCCTGCTGCGGGCGGAACAGCAGCATCGCGAGCGTCGGCACGAGCGTGCGCGACAGCACGTAGGACGCGAGCATCGCGAACACCACCGCCTCGGCGAGCGGCACGAACAGGAAGCGCGCGACGCCCGTCAGGAAGAACATCGGCACGAACACGATGCAGATGCACAGCGTCGACACGAACGCCGGCACGGCGATCTCGCCCGCGCCTTCGAGAATCGCGTCGTGCAGGCTGGTACTGAACGACGACCCCCACGCTTCCTGCGGTCGCTGCCCCCCGAGGGGGCCGCTCGGCACGCTTGGGGCGGCCCGGCGCGTACCGAGATGCAAGTGCCGCTCGATGTTCTCGATCGTGACGGTCGCGTCGTCGACCAGGATCCCCACCGCGAGCGCGAGGCCGCCGAGCGTCATGATGTTGATGGTCTCGCCGAGCGCCGACAGCGCGATCAGCGACGTGAAGATCGACAGCGGGATCGAGATCGCGATGATCAGCGTGCTGCGCCAGTTGCCGAGGAACAGCAGGATCATCATCGCGGTCAGCACGGCGGCGATCAGTGCTTCGTGGATCACGCCCTGCACCGCGGCGTTGACGAACACCGACTGGTCGAACAGCGGCGTGATCGTGAGCCCTTCGGGCAGCGTCGGGATCACCTTCGGCAGCAGTGCCTTCAGATCCGACACGACCTTCAGCGTCGACGCATCGCCCGTCTTCAGGATCGACATCAGCACGCCGCGCTGGCCGTTCTGGCGCACGACGTTGGTCTGCGGCGCGAAGCCGTCGCGCACCGATGCGACTTCGCGCAGGTAGGTCGTCGCGCCGTTGACGGTCTGGATCGGCAGGTCGTTGATGTCGGCGATCGTGTCGGCCGACGCGTTCGTGTCGATCCGGTATTCGCTCTGGCCCATCTTCGCGGTGCCGGTCGGCAGCACGAGGTTCTGCGTGTTGACCGCGTTGACGATGTCGGCCGGCGTGAGGCCCTTCGCGAGCAGCGCCTGCGGATCGAGGTCGATGGCGACCACGCGTGTGCGGCCGCCGTACGGGAACGGAATCTGCGCGCCGCGCACCGTGATCAGTTGCGGGCGCAGGAAGTTGAGCGCGATGTCGGCGAGCGACTGCTCGCTGAGCGTCTTGCTCGACAGCCCGAGCTGGATCACCGGGATGCTCGATGCGGAATACGTGATCACGAGCGGCGGCGTCGCGCCCTGCGGCATCTGGCGGACGATCGCCTGCGCGGACGAGACTGTCTGCGCGATGGCCGTCTGCACGTTCGCGCCGGGTTGCAGGAACACCTTCACGACCGCGATGCCGGGCAGCGACGTCGACTCGATGTGCTCGATGTTGTTGACGGTCGTCGTCAGGATCCGCTCATGCACGGCCGTGATGCGATTGGTCATCTCCGACGCCGAGAAGCCGTTGTAATTCCAGATCACGCTGATGACGGGGATGTTGACCGCCGGCAACACGTCGACAGGCGTGCGCATCAGCGCAAGCGGGGTGGCCAGCACGATCATGACGGCCATCACGATGAACGTGTAGGGGCGCCTGAGCGCGAGATTGACGATCCACATGGAGGCGGCGGGACAGGCGGTGATCAGGCGTCGGTGGAGGGAATCCGAATGATAGGCGTCGGGGCTGAACGGGTTACTGACGCGAAACTGGCGAAGGTGTCAGGTTGCGGCGCGGCGCTGACGAGCCGATTCATCGGATGAAATGCGCGTGGACGCCAGTGCCCGGAAACGGCTGCCGAACCGGATGCGCATGCCGCAGCGGCGACGATTCCGTTCATCGGGCTCGCTCAGATCTGTTCCATCCCGACCCGCGCGAGTGCGGCCAGATCGACGACCTCGATCTGGTTGTACGCGAGCCGCAGCACGCCGCGCTTCTCGAGTTGCTGCAGCGCCTGGTTGATCCGCTGCCGCGACACGCCGACGAGCATCCCCAGTTCCTCCTGCGAGATCGCGAGCGACGGGCCGGTGTCCGGGTACAGGTCGCGGTTGAACAGCTGCGCGAGCGCTTGTGCGACGCGCGCGTCGACGTCGAGCAGCCGGCTATTCTGGATCGACGCGATGAATTCGCCCATCCGGTTGTTGAGCTGATGGATCACGAAGCGCGTGAACGGCAGGCTCGTGTCGAGCAGCGCATGGAACGTGTCGACCGGCACGAACAGCACGGTCGAGCGCTGGACCGCGACGACTTCGTACTTGCGCAGCTCGCGCTTGATCACGCTGCCTTCGCCGAACCAGCCGCCCGACGGCACGCCCGAAAACGTGCAGCCACGGCCCGACGCGTTGAAGATCGCGAGCTTCAGCAACCCGCGATGCACGCCGATCCAGTACTCGGACGGCGCGAGCCGCTGCGCGATCACGTCGCCGGCCTCGCGCTGCTCGGCGCGCGACTGCGCGAGCACGAGCGCCTGGTGTTCCGGCGCCAAGGCGCGGAACCACGCGCACTGGCCGAACAGCGCGGACAGCGCGGGAAGCGCGGGCAATGGGCCGGGTTCGAGCGGCGTGTCGGCCGGCGGATTGGCCGACGGGTGGGCCGAGATAGCGGTCGCGTCGGGCGGCGCAACGAGAGGGTCGTGCATGGATGCGGGTTTGCGAGGATAGGGATAACGCGCAGCGCTCGAGGCGCACTCTGTCGTTTCGATGACAGACGGCTCACAATAGCGCCCGTTAGGCTGTCGGCAATTGAACCACATCAAAACGAATCGGGGTGCATGCACTCCGGCTGGATACGAGATCGAAGCGTGCGCCGCGGCGTCGACGCATGCGCCGATCGACGGAAAACGGGAGACAGGATCATGACGCAGATGTTCGAGGCCGGACTCGGCCGCCGCGACGCCAACTACGTGCCGCTCACGCCGATCGATTTTCTGGTCCGCGCGGCCGAAGTCTACGGCGAGCGCCTCGCGATCGTGCACGGCGACGTGCGGCGCACGTGGGGCGAGACCCATACGCGGGCCAAGCAGCTCGCAAGCGCGCTTGCACAGGCCGGCGTCGCGCGCGGCGACACGGTCGCGGCGGTGCTGCCGAACATCCCGGCGATGGTGGAGGCGCACTTCGGCGTGCCGATGGCCGGCGCCGTGCTCAATACGATCAACACGCGGCTCGACATCTCGTCGGTGCTGTTCATGCTGCGTCACGGCGAAGCGAAGGTGCTGATCGTCGACACCGAATACGCGGATCTCGCGCACCGGGCGGCGCGCGAAGTGCCGGGCCTGAAGATCGTCAGCGTCGCCGATGCGATGCCGGCCGACCCCGCGCGCTTCGCGGGCGCGACCGACTACGAAGCGTTCGTCGCGGGCGGCGACCCCGACTACGCGTGGACGCCGCCCGCCGACGAATGGGATGCGATCGCGCTGAACTACACGTCCGGCACGACGGGCGACCCGAAGGGCGTCGTCTATCACCATCGCGGCGCGTATCTCGCGGCGATCAGCAACATCCTCGAATGGGACATGCCGAAGCACGCGGTGTATCTGTGGACGCTGCCGATGTTCCACTGCAACGGCTGGTGCTTTCCGTGGGCCGTCGCGGCGCGTGCGGGCGTCAACGTCTGCCTGCGCAAGTTCGACGCGAAGAGGGTGTTCGACCTGATCCGCAGCGAACGCATCACGCATTACTGCGGTGCGCCGATCGTGCAGAGCGCGATCGCGAACGCGCCGGCCGAGTTCCGCGCGGGCATCGATCACACGGTGCACGCGATGGTCGCCGGCGCGGCGCCCGCGCCGGCCGTGATCGCGAAGATGAAGGAGATCGGCTTCGACCTGTTGCACGTGTACGGGCTGACCGAGGTCTACGGCCCGGCGACCGTGTGCGCGAAGCAGGCGCACTGGGACGCACTGCCTGACGACGAACGCGCGCGCCTGAACGCGCGGCAGGGCGTGCGCTATCACCTGGAAGCGGGCGCGACGGTGCTCGACCCGGACACGATGGCGCCGGTGCCGGCCGACGGCGAGACGCTCGGCGAGATCATGTTCCGCGGCAACATCTGCATGAAGGGCTACCTGAAGAATCCGAAGGCCACCGACGAGGCGTTCCACGGCGGCTGGTTCCATACGGGCGATCTCGGCGTGCTGACGCCGGACGGCTATATCCGCATCAAGGATCGCCGCAAGGACATCATCATTTCCGGCGGCGAGAACATCTCGAGCATCGAGGTCGAGGATGCGCTGTACCGGCATCCGGCCGTCGCGGTCGCGGCGGTGGTTGCGATGCCCGACCCGAAGTGGGGCGAGGTGCCGTGCGCGTTCGTCGAGCTGCGCGACGGCGCGAGCGCGACCGAGGAGGAGATCATCGCGCACTGCAAGCAGCTGCTCGCGGGGTTCAAGGTGCCGAAGGCCGTGCGCTTCGGCGAACTGCCGAAGACGTCGACCGGCAAGATCCAGAAATTCCAGCTGCGCAACGCAGTCGGATCGGACAAGGCGATCGATCTGGCGGGGGACAAGAAGTAGTCGGGGCACGGGCGGTGGCCGATCGTCCACCGCCCGTTGTCCATCAAGCGTCGCGTTCGAGCCGGAACACGCTGACCGCGTCCGACAGTTGCGCGGCCTGGTCGCGCAGCGCGACGGCCGCGCGTTCGGCATCCGCAATCAGCGTCGCGTTCTGCTGGGTCGCCTCGCCGATCTGCGTGACGGCCAGGTTCACCTGCTCGATGCCGGTCGATTGCTCGCGCGACGCGGCACTGATCTCGCCGATCAGCGTGCGGACCTGGTCGACCCGCGCGACGATGTCGCGCATCGTGCCGCGCGCGGCGTCCGCGATCCGGTAACCCTGTTCGACGGTCGTCGACGATTCGGTGCTCAGCGTATCGATCTCCTTGACCGCGGCCGCGCTGCGCTGCGCGAGCGCGCGCACCTCGGCCGCGACCACCGCGAAGCCCTTGCCGTGCTCGCCCGCGCGCGCGGCCTCGACGGCCGCGTTCAGCGCGAGGATGTTGGTCTGGAACGCGATGCCTTCGATCGCGCCGGTGATCTCGGCGATCCGGCGCGTCGCGCGGCCGATGTCGTCCATCGTCGCGACCACGCGCTGTACCGCGGCGTCGCCGTTCGTCGCGGCGGTCGATGCGTCCGCGACCAGCGCGTTGGCTTGCGCCGCATGCTCGGCGCTCTGCTGCACGGCGGCGGTGATCTGCTCCATGCTGGCGGCCGTCTGTTCGACGCTGCTCGCCTGCGTCGCGATCCGCGCGGCGATGTCGCCGCTGCCGGCCGCGATGCCGACCGTGCCGTGCGCGATGTCGGCCGAGCTGTTGCGCACCTGCGCGACGATTCGCGCGAGGCCGTCGCCGATCCCGTCGACCGCCTGCACGAGCCGGCCGATCTCGTCGTTGCCCGCGCTGCCGTGCGCGGCCGCGCCGTCGCGGATGCGCACGCTGAGGTCGCCCGCCGCATAGCGCTCGGAGGCCCGTGCGGCGGCTTCCAGCGGCCGGCTCACGACGCGGCGCACGACGATGACGAACAGCGTCGCGAACGCCGCGACGAGCACGGCGCCGATCATCAGGAAGCGGTTGCGGGTGGCGCGCATGGTGGCGAGCAACTCGTCGTCGAGCGCGATGCCGCCGACGAGCCATTGCCACTGCGGAATCGTCGTGAACGACACGAATTTCGCGGTGGGCCCGCCATCGTGCGCGGCCGGGTCGGTCGACGTGTACGCGAGCCGGCCCTCGCCGGCCGCGAGCATCTGTGCATAGGGGGCGCGCTTGTCGTCGGCGGGTTGGCCGGCTGCATCGGGGTGCACGACGAAGGTGCCGCGCGACGGGCCCTGCGACGCATCGAGCACGAAGTAGTAGCCGTTGTCGCCGATTTTCAGCGAGCGGATGCCGTCTTCGACGAGCTTGAGCTCGGTGCCGATGTCGAGACCGACGAACAGCGCGCCGATCACGCGGCCGGTTGCGTCGGTCACCGGCTTGTACTGAGTGATGTACGGCCGGCCGAACAGCTTCGCGAGGCCCGTGTAGCTGCGGCCGGCGACGAGCGGCGCATACGCGGGGCCGGCGCGGTCGAGCTTCGTGCCGACGGCGCGTGCGCCGTCCTGCTTCTTCAGCGATGTCGTGATGCGCACGAAATCGTCGCCGTCGCGCGCGAAGATCGTCGCGATCGCGCCGCTTTTCTTCAGGAACTGGTCGGGAATCGCGTAATCGAGGTCGAGCGGCTGGCCGCCCGCGAAGAGGGTCGGCGCGGGAACGCCGCCGATGTCGACCGTGCGCGCCGGGTCGAGCGAGAAATCGGCCGGCAGGAAGCTCGCGAACAACGACATCGAGCGGTTGGCCTCGGCGGTCAGCGCCTTGTCGAACAGGTCGACCATTGCGCGGATCGACTGTTCCTTGTCGACGATCCGCAGGTGCGCTTCTTCAGCAAGCTGCTGGCCGGCGAAATGGGCGAGCGTCCACGCGAACACGGTAAACAGCAGGGCGACGAGCGCGCACGCCAGCGCGGCCAGACGCGCGCCGACGCTCACCCGGCCCAATTGGGTCAATCTCATGAAGCATCCTGAGGGGGGAGTGAGAAGGGGCGGAACGCACGCGTCACCGCTAGTCGTCTGCTTAATACGGCAACTTTCGCGAAATCTTTAGCGCGGTGTCATCGATGGCGGCCCGGCCGGCGCGCAAAGGAGCGGCGAATGTCAGTGCGTCACGAGCCATGCGACGGCCAGATAGCGGCCGACCTTCGCGATCGTCACGATCGCGAGGAAGCCCGGCAGCGGCTCGCGCAGCACGCCGGCGATCATCGTCAGCGGATCGCCGATCACCGGCGCCCAGCTCAGCAGCAATGACCAGCGGCCATAGCGCGCATACCAGCGTTCGGCACGCGCGAGCGCGGCCGGCTTGACCGGAAACCAGCGGCGGTCGCGGAAGTGCTCGATGCCGCGGCCGAGGGCCCAGTTGATCACCGAGCCCGCGACGTTGCCGACGCTCGCGACGAGCAGCAGCGCCCACACGGGCTCGCGCCCGGCGAGCAGCAGGCCGGCAAGCACGGCTTCGGACTGGAGCGGCAACAGGGTCGCGGCGACCATCGACACGGCGAACAGGCCGCCGTAGGTGAGCAGTTCGGACATCGCGCGATTGTACCGGCCGAGGGTTGTGGAGCGATCGGCCGGCACCGGTCATGCGGCGTCGGCAGTGCCGAACAGCAGGTGCGAGATCATCGACTTGTCGACCGGTTCGTCGTTGAGCGTGCTGGCGAGCAGTTCGCCCGCGAGCTGCTGCGGCGAGAACACCATGTCCGGCTTCAGCAGGCGCAGCCGCTCGAGGTTGCGCTGCTGGTTCACGAGCGCGACGGTGCGCACCTTCGGCGCGATCTCGCGGATCGCGAGGATGATGAACGCGTTCTCGGCATCGTCGGAGCGCAGCGCGAGCACCGCGCGGGCCGTCGCCGCGCCGGCGCTTTCCAGCACCGCGTGGTCCGTGGCGTCGCCGACGATCAGGTCGGTCGTGCCCGCATAGTTGTGCTCGACCCCGGCGGGCACGATGACGGTCACCGCGTAGCCGCGCTTGCGCAGCCCGTCGTGCACCGCATGCGCGACGGGCGTCGCGCCGACGATCAGGAAATGATGCTTGCGGATCACGTTCGAAATGCCTCCCTTGACGATTCGTTTCAGATTGCCGCCGATCACGGGCCCGACGACCGCGCTGATCGACGTCGCGAACACCGTGATGCCGAGCACGATCACCGACGCGGTAAAAAGGCGCGCGGTGGGCGCGTGCGGCACGATGTCGCCGTAGCCGACCGTCGACATCGAGACGATCGAGAAGTAGACGGCGGTGGCGAGGTCGTGGACCGGCGGCGTGAATTCGTCGCCGAGATACAGCACGCCGAAGGTCGCGTAGATCAGCAGCGACACGATGCTGAGCAGCGCGAACAGGCTGCTCGCGGCGACGCTCGCACGGTCGAAGTGGCGCCAGTAGTAGATCAGCGCGACGACGAGCACGGCCGTATACACGATGACGGCGTTGCTGCGATAGCCGCCGAGGATGCTGATCGCGGCGGCCGCGACCAGCAGCAGGATCGACAGCACCCACGCGACGCGGGCGCGCAGCACGATGCCGATGGCCATCGTCGCGAGGCCGGCCGCGACGACGACCTGCGGCAGCACGACGAGGCCGGCGTTGTCGACGAGGTTCAGCGCATCGGTGAGCCACGCATGATGCGCGCCGAGCTGCGCATGCGCGACGACGGGGCGCAGCACCATCAGTGCATCGAGCGTGAGGAGGAGAGCGAGATACCAGTGCAGGCCAATCGGCGCGAACAGGCGCCGCAGGCGGGTAGTGACGTGCTTCATGCAATCGCCCGGGCGAGCCGGGCAGGTCCGACGAACAAGCCGCTACCCTAAAGCATTCGGCGATCGGCTGCCTTTTCGAGGGGCGCGGCGGGTGACACGGCACCCACGCGTGGCCGCTCAGTTCCAGCCGACCATGATCGCGCCCATTCCGACCAGCAGCCCGCCCGTCACGCGGTTCATCGCGCGCATCCGTGCCGGCCGCCGCAGCGCCCGGCTCAGCCGGTGCGAGAACAGCGCCATCGACGCGACCCCGCCGGCGAACAGCAGCGCGAAGGTCGTCGCGAGCAGCAGGAATTGCGCGTTCAGGCTCCAGTCGGCGTTCGGGACGATGAACTGCGGAAAGAACGACGGGAAGAACAGCAGCGTCTTCGGGTTCAGGCCGGAGGTGGCGACGCCGCGCCAGAACAGTGCGCGGCCGGTGTCGGCGTCGGGTACGGCGATGCCGGTTTGCGCCGATGCGGCGGGTGCGGCGGACGCGGTTGCCGGCGCACGGCTGAGCCATTGCTTGCAGCCGAGCCACACGAGGTACGCGGCGCCGGCCCAGCGCAGCACGGTCAGCGCGTGCTCGTCGAGATGGACGAGCGAATTCAGGCATAGCGCGGTAAGCGCGAGTTGCAGCAGCACGGCGAGCGTGCCGCCCCACACGCACGGCAGCGCACGGCGCCAGCCGGCGCGCAGCGCCTGGTTCATCGTGAGGAGGTTGACGGGGCCGGGGGCATAGATGAGGACGGCGGACGCAGCGAGGAACGACAGATAAAGCCTGAACGACATGACGGGAAGGACGGGAACGGGGAGTCGGGCGCCGGCCCGGCCGCCGGATAGGCGCGCGGGTGGCGGGCAATCGCATGCCTGCGTGTCCGGCGCCGCAACTCGTGATTGCGGCCAGGCGTCCCGCTGCGAAGGGGTTGTCGCGGGGAGCGTGCCGGACAACAGGCATGGAGAAAATGTATCAAGCCGGCCGGTTAAAAGGCTTCCTGTTTTCCAGCAAAACCGAGCCGAAACCGGAATCCTGTTCAGATAGAATGCGGATTTCAAGTAGAAGATTCTTCTCGCCATGGCTACCCGCGAACGCACGCCGAAAACCCTCGACAACCAGGACCGCAAGATCCTCGGTGCACTGCAAAAAAACGCGCGTCTGTCGAACGCCGAACTGGCCGAACAAATCGGCATGTCGACCACCGCGTGCTGGAACCGCACGCGGCAGCTCGAACTCGACGGCTACATCGACGGCTACGTCGCGCTGGTCAACCAGCGCATGCTCGGCTATGCGGACATCGTGATCCTCGAAGTCACGCTCGATCGCCACGAAGACGACGCGCTCGCGCGTTTCGGCGCCGAACTCGCGGCGTTGCCCGAAGTGCTCGAGGCCTACCTGGTGTCGGGCGAATACGACTACTGGATCAAGGTCGCGGTGGACGGGACGGCCGGCTACGAGCGCTTCCTGCGCGAGAAGCTGTACCGGATTTCGAGCATTCGCCACAGCCGCTCGATGTTCGCGCTGCGGTGCATGAAGGACGTGCCGTCGATTCAGGTGTGAAGACGGCGAAGACGTGGCCGCGCGTCATCGTGACGATGAGGTCGCGGTTGCGTTGAGGAAGGGCGGTAATCGGGCTGTCGCGGCCAATGCGCGCGGCCCGGAGTCGGATGCGGGCGGGAAATTCGAGCAGGGCTGGAAAACGGATGAATCTTCCGTGCCGAGACACTCGGTACTGGCACTGCCACTGGCACCCGCATCACAGCGCCCACATCGCGTGAGCGCATCACTCATATGGGGCCATTCGGCCCTTTTTACGATATCCGTCGGGACACCGATGCCGGACGCGGCGGCCTTTCGGCGCGCGTCCCGGCAAGCGGATCAGTCGGACATCATGCCGCCGGCCGGCGGCCAGTCGCTGCGTTAGCGCGGCAGGCGTGCGTGCGCTTGAGCGATGACTTCGCAGTTCTCGAGGTGCAGTGCCCATGCTTCTGCAAGCAGTTCGCCAATACGTGCGAGCCAGCCAGCGGATTGGGTGGAACGATCGGAGATGTTAGACGTTTGCATGACGAAGCCCCGTGTAGGTGGCGAGTTAGGGATAACCCTAATCATAGAGGAGCGTCGCCGCTTTGTGAAATGCGATTTCGTTATATGAGAATTACTGACAATTTGTGTTGCTGCTTTGCAACATGAGCCGCGTCCGTCATCGTCGTTACACAGTGGACAGACGTGACGAGGCCGCGGCGAGCAAGGCCTCGCAATGAGGAACAGGAAGGGACGTCAGGGCGACGATGACTCGCCGATCCACCCGAATCGCCACGACAGGCGGCGCGTCGCGGCGAGCAGCGTATGTGCAAGCGCGCTGTCCGGCCCACGCGGGAAGCCGCGCGACGAGCCGATGATCGCGACCACGAGCCGGATGCTGCCGGTGTGATCGAACACGGGTGCGGCGATCGTCCCGATCCCCGGCACCGGCGCGTCGAACGCGAAATCGAGTTCGTCCGTGCGGATTGCCGCGAGCCGCGCGCGGAACGCGTCGTCGACCTCCATCGCGCGGCCTGCGAGGCGCACCGGCTCGTCGGCCAAGAGGCCGGCCAGCACGTCGTCTGACATGCCGGCCGCGAAGATCCGCCCGATCGCGGTATTCACGAGCGACATCACCGTGCCGACCTGCAGGCTCACATGCTGCGGCCGCGCCGATTCCTCGAGGCGGATCACGGTCGGCCCGAGCGGCCCGAGGGTCGCCGCGGCGACGCTCATGTCAGTCGCGGCCGCCAGCGCGACGATCTCGGCTTCGGCATCGCGCGTCGGCGACACGCGTTGCATCGCGATCAGGCCGAGCGCCTGGCCGAGCGGGCCGCCGCCGAAGCAGCCGGCATCGTCGCGGCTCAGCAGGCCGATCTTCTGCAGGCTCACCAGATGCGGAAACGCCTTCGCGGCTGGCATGCCGGCCGCCGCCGCGAGATCGCGCAGCGGCAACGCACGGCCCGCCGAGACGAGCGCGAGCAGCAGGTCGCCCGTGCTGTCGAGCGCATTGATGCCGCGCTGGGCTTTCGTGTCGTCGGCGAGCGCGGGCGGCAGGCGCTGGACGGACGGAGCCGCGGCCGACGCGCTCGGCTGCGCGTCGCGCCCCGCATCGAGTGACGCGGTGGCCTGCCGCGCCGCATCGCGCAACGCGGTCGCGATCGGGCCGTCCCAGCCGACATCGATCGATCCGGTCGACCCGATCACCGTCAACGCGAGTTGCAGGCGGCCGTTCGCGTCCAGCACCGGCACGCACATCGCGCTGACGCCGGGGCTCGGCCGGTCCACGCCGCGCTCGATCCCGCGCGCGCGGATCGCATCGAGCTCGGCGTGCCACGCGCCGACATCGGACGTGGGCTGCTCGCCTTCCGCGCCCGCGAGCGTGTCGCCGGCGCCGGCCTGGCTGGCCGCCATCGCGTCCAGCAGTGCGGGGTCGCCGAACGCGCGGAACACGCGGCCGGTCGCCGTCGTATCGAGCGACATCACCGACCCGACGTGCAGGTTCACATGCAACGGATAGCCGCCGTGCTCGATGCGCACGATCGTCGGCCCGAGCACGCCCGGCACCGACAGCGCGACGCTCAGTCCGACCGCTTCCGCGAGCCGCGCCGCGTGCGGCAGCGCCGCGCGATAGGCCGGCTGGCGTTCGATTGACATCAGGCCGAGCCGCAGCGACAGCGGCCCCGGCTCGTAGTTGCCGGTGAGCGCGTCGCGTTTCACGAGCGCGAGCCGCGTCAGGCTGACGAGATAGGTATGCGCCTGCGCGGTCGACAACCCGGCCGCGGCTGCCAGCTCCGACAGCCCGAGCGGCTTGCGCCGGCGCGCGAGCGCGTCGAGCAGCCGGCCGCCGACCTCGACGCTCTGGATCCCGCGCTGCGCCTTGGGCGGCGCGTCGTCTGCGCTGACTTCGTGGTTCTGCACGCGATGATTCTTCCGTTGACGAAACCCCGCATGGTATCCGACGCCATTTGACGCGCCAGCCCGCAGGTTTACCCGTATTGGACAATAGCAAGCGACTTTGTCATTGACAAATAATCGATGCAGGTCGAAGATCCACTCACTCCCCTCAACACATGGCTCGCAGCCACGGAACGCAATATGGCCAAAGCATTCGCCTCCCAAGCCGATCTGGAAGTGAAGAAGATCACCTGGACGCAGTTGTCCGAGAACGCGTACGCCTATACCGCCGAAGGCGACCCGAACTCGGGCGTGATCATCGGCGACGACAGCGTGCTGATCGTCGATACGACCGCGACGCCCGCGATGGCGCAGGACCTGATCGCGAAGATCCGCAGCGTGACCGACAAGCCGATCAAGCACGTCGTGCTGTCGCATTACCACGCGGTGCGCGTGCTCGGCGCGTCCGCGTATTTCGCCGAAGGCGCGCAGCACGTGATCGCGAGCCGCGGCACCTATGAAATGATCGTCGAGCGCGGCGAGGCCGACATGAAGTCGGAGATCGAGCGCTTCCCGCGCCTGTTCGCGGGCGTCGAGACGGTGCCGGGCCTGACCTGGCCGACGCTCGTGTTCGAGCGCGAGATCACGCTGTTCCTCGGCAAGCTCGAAGTGAAGATCATGCACGTCGGCTCGGGCCATACGAAGGGCGACACGATCGTCTGGCTGCCGTCGCAGAAGGTGCTGTTCTCCGGCGACCTGGTCGAATACGACGCGGCCTGCTATTGCGGCGACGCGCAGCTCGAACAGTGGCCGGCCACGCTCGAGGCGCTGCGCGCGTTCGGCGCAGAAAAGCTCGTGCCGGGCCGCGGCCCCGCGCTGCTGAATCCGGCCGACGTGAACAAGGGCCTCGACTATACGAAGGACTTCGTGACGACGCTGCTCGCGCAGGGCCGCAAGGCCGTCGAGCGCAAGCTCGACCTGAAGGCGTCGATGGCGCTCACGCGCGAAGCGATGGATCCGAAGTTCGGCAACGTGTTCATCTACGAGCACTGTCTGCCGTTCGACGTGTCGCGCGCATTCGACGAAGCGAGCGGCATCACGCATCCGCGCATCTGGACCGCGCAGCGCGACAAGGAAATGTGGGACGCGCTGCAGGACTGAGCGGGTCACGACGGCGGGGCGTCCGGGCGGACGTCCCGCCGTTTTCCTGACGGCCCGTGAACGGCGGCGGCATTGCGCTGCGGTTTCCGGAGCCGACTTCCCATCTCACAAGAAAGCAGGGCGCATGCACGCCCTCGGAGACTGCTGCGCGCTCGAATCGCGTGGCCCGTTTGGAGAGAGACATGCCCCAATCGCTTCCCGCCAAAGCGACGATCGCGCACGCGAGTGCCGCGGCGTCGGCTTCCGCATACGAATCCGCGCCCGCATCCGATGCCGGCGATGCGCTGCTGTTCCGCAAGATCGCGTGGCGGATCGTGCCGTTCCTGTTCCTCTGCTACGTCGTGTCGTTTCTCGACCGCATCAACATCGGCTTCGCGCAGCTGCAGATGAAGCACGACCTCGGCTTCAGCGATGCGATGTACGGCCTCGGTGCCGCGGTGTTCTATGTCGGCTACGTGTTCTGCGAGGTGCCGAGCAACCTGCTGCTCGCGCGCTTCGGCGCGCGCCGCACGTTCACGCGGATCATGCTGCTGTGGGGCATCGCGTCGACCGGGATGATGTTCGTATCGCAGCCGTCGCATTTCTACGTGCTGCGCTTCCTGCTCGGCGTGTTCGAGGCCGGCTTCTTTCCCGGCATCGTGCTGTACCTGACCTACTGGTTCCCGGCGAACCGGCGCGCGGCGGCGATCTCGGTATTCTTCGCGGGCGTCGCGGTCGCGGGCGTGCTCGGCGGCCTGATGTCGGGCTGGATCATGCGCGACATGAGCGGCGTGCTCGGCCTGCACGGCTGGCAGTGGATGTTCGCGATCGAAGGCGCGCCGGCCATCGTGCTCGCGGGCTTCGCATTCACGTACCTGGTCGACCGTCCGCAGGACGCCGCGTGGCTCACGTCCGACGAAAAGGCGCGCGTCGCCGCGCTGTGCGGCGACAGCCGTGCGCACGGCGCCGGTCATGGCGCGCACGACACACGCAGCCTGCTCGCCGCGCTCGCGAACCCGCGCGTCTACCTGTTCGCGTTCATCTACTTCTCGCTGACCTGCGCATCGCTGACGCTCAATTTCTGGATGCCGCTGATGATCCGCGACTTCGGCGTGACCGACGTCGTGGCCGTGAGCCTCTACACGGTCGTGCCGAACGCGGTGGGCGCAGTCGGGCTGATCCTGATCGCGCGCCGCTCGGACCGCACCGGAGAGCGGCGCAAGCACTTCGCGTGCTGCACGATCGGCGGCGGGCTCGCCCTCGCGGCGCTGACGCTGCACCTGCACAGCTTCGCGGCGATGCTCGCGTGCCTGTCGATCGCGGCGACGCTGATCTTCGCCGCGCTGCCGATCTTCTGGGCCGTGCCGACCCGCTACCTGTCGGGCAACGCGGCCGCGGCCGGGATCGCGCTGATCAGCAGCATCGGGATCACGAGCGGCATCGTCAGCCCGTGGGTGATCGGCCTGATCCGCACGCGCACCGGCAGCATGGATCTCGCCGTGTACCTGCTGGCCGCGCTGCTCGCGTTGAGCGGCGCCGCGCTGATGCTCGGCGTGAAGGGCGAACCCGCGCAGCGCGACTGAGCGAGCGGGCTATGGCCGGTCGCTGCCTGCGGGCGACGACGACCGGCGGTAACAATGCGGCGAAGGCATGCAGCTGCAGGATGGCGCGTGCGGGCGACGACGGGCGGGACATGCGTGACTGTCAGCAACGGTAGCCGGATTGGAGTAGGGGCGGTCAATACAGCAATGACGCAGCTCGAATAGCGTGCGTCGGCACGGATGCTTTTCCTTCACGTAGTCCGAAATATATTGAGATGCGTCAATTTGCGATGCCCTTAGGATTGACCTTTTCGAGAGGTCAGACGATGAATCGACGCATTGCAGTTGTTGGCGATAGTCTTTCAAGTGGCGGGGCAGTTGAACCATACAGCGGACCGCGATTTCTGGTGCGTGGACATCAAGCGGCCCTGATCGGCGGTAGCGCATTCTGCGCCGCGTGCAAGAGCACCGGCACCATTGCAAAGGCCGGCGGTCCATATCGGCTCAAGTTTCAGGGGGAGGTTGCACTGGACAAAGATATTGTCCTGTGCGGTTGTTCGACACCACCACACATTGTTGCATTGCTTGCCGGTGAAGCGTGGTGCAGTGACGGGCTAAAGGGGCTCGGAGAGGTCGCTTCGAACCGCACGATAACGGGTGGCGTCGCGTCGATGAAGAAAGGTGCATTTGACGAGCGCGTGAAGGCGACCAAACAAGCGACCGAAGGATTGCCCTACTACATCGAAACCTCGGATGGTCGCGTGCATTACGGTCATCTTGATGAGAGCGGTCACCTGCCACGCATCCATACTGGCGACAATCCGGGTGACTACACGGTTTATTGGGGCGATGACGCTCTCGCGAGACAATACGGGGAGTAACAATGGCCCACACGCAACCTACGACGGTCCGCTCTAACAATACCAAAGACTCGGAGAAAGAGGTGTCATTAGAGGGCATCACCTTCAAAGAGCTTTGGGACAACTTCCCGTGGGGCAAGCCGTATGACAATCCCGCCTACACAAATCAATGCGCTATCCGTCTGAGCGTTACACTTCATCGCGTCGGCGTCGGTATGAAGTCGTTTAATGCAAAGAACGTCAAACCCATGTCAGGGGCAACGACGATTGGCCGTATCTTGCTCGACGGCAAGCCGACGGCAACGCGCGCTGACGAGATGGCGAAATGGTTGCAGTTACAACCGTTTGCCGGTCTTCCGAAAGCCGAGGACATCACCGGGCCGGAGTGGGAGTTAAAGGTAAAGGGGCGCACCGGTATCATTCAGTTCTCCAGGTACTGGACGCGCGGTGGCGAATCCGCCGCGAATGCGAGTGGCGGCCACATAGATTTATGGAACGGCTCGCGTATGACTGTCAGCAGTGTGCCTGGTGTTGTATCAACGTTTGGCAGAGCTTTCGGTATGCATGCGCTTCTTCCCGACACTGACTTCGGGTGGTCAGATCTGCGCAACTCCAAACAGATACTCTTTTGGGAAATCAGATAATGCGCCGTTTCCTAGGGGGTGCGGGATTTGGGCTTGCCGGCGTCGCCAGTGTCGTCATATGGACATTGATTGACAGCCGTTTATGCTCAATCTTTTCGGGACTCTGCGCCCCGCACGCAGGGACGTGTGGTGGCGGCGTGGATGCCTGCGCCGTGACCATGCAAAGCACGGTCAAACTGTTCTCGTACGTCTTCGGCCCGCTGATTCTATTTGCGCTGCTCGGCTTCCATCTGTTTGCGCGACGCCGCTCGCCGCTCGTCACTGCCGGATTTCTCGTCGGAGCGGTCGCAGCCCATTGGCTCTTGGCCTTTCTATGCGTGCGTATATTGCACATTTGACGGGAAATGATTTGCGATACCGTCATCAGGTTTACTGTTCGATGTGCTCGTGACGTGAGGCATTCTCTAGCCGCATGCCGGCTTCGGCACGCGTAACGAATGTGCCGGCTCGCTGTCGGCGGAGTCGCGCGCGGAGGCCGGCGCGTCGCCGGTCTCGGTTGTGCACATACGGAACCGCATGGTCGAATTCCGCAACGGACGATTGCCCTCCGATCGGCCGAATGCCGGTCGGGCGAGGCTGCCTGGGGACTGCAATCGCGGAGCTCGCTGTTGTGCGAAATGCGTGTCAAGCGCGTCGGAATCGGCGGCCGACATGGCTCATCGGTGCCGGCCGTGAACGAATCCGGAGCGCCTCCCCGCAGACGAATGAAGCGATCGACGCATTCCGGAAACGTGCCGCCGAACACGGATGGCTGCCGGCAGATCGGCCGCGCATCGCCGCGTTCCGCAGCACGTCCCGGCGATCGGCACGCTCGCACCGTTTCGCCCCGCTCAGCCGCGTCCGGCTCGCCGGCGGCCCGGCGAGATCAGCGCACCGCCGCGTAGCGCGGTGCCGGCGAATCCGTCGACAGGTGCGGCGCCATCGTGCGGCGCGCGGCCTCGTACGCATCCCATTCGTCAGCCGCATGCAGCGACGGAATCGTCACGAGTTCGCCGCGCTCGAAGCCCACCAGCGCCGCGTCGACGAGGTCGGACGCCGACATCACGATCTCCTTCGGCAGGTGTTCGAGCGGCAGGCCGCCGGTCTGCCAGAAGTCGGTGGCCGTCGCACCGGGCAGCACGGCCTGCACCTGCACGCCGTGGTCCGCGAGTTCGTGATGCAGCGACTGGCTGAACGCGAGCACGAACGCCTTGCTGCCGCCATAGACACCATTGAGCGTTTCCGGCGACAGCGCGACGATCGACGAAATGTTGATCACGGCGCCGCGGCCGCGTGCGACGAAGCCGGGCACGGCCGCATAGGTCAGGCGGGTGAGCGCGGTCACGTTCAGGTCGATCAGCCGCGTCATCGCGTCGACGTCGCTGTCGAGCAACGGCGCGTGGGTGCCGACGCCCGCGTTGTTCACGAGCAGCGTGATGCTCGCGTCCTGCTTCAGCTTCGCCTCGACGGCGGCGAGCTCGGCGCGGTCGTTGAGATCCGCGCCGACGATTTCCACGCTGCGCTGCGTGTCGTTCGTGATGCGCTCGGCGAGGGCGGTCAGCCGGTCGCGGTTGCGCGCGACCAGGATCAGGTCGTAGCCGCGGCGCGCGAGCCGGTCGGCGTAGATTGCGCCAATGCCCGACGATGCGCCGGTAATGACGGCGGTACCGCGATGTGCTTCAGTCATGATGTCGCTCCGTTGCGAAGAAAGGGTGAGTGCGTGAAAGCATTCTGGCTTCGAATCACGGCGACGCAAATGACGTAGATGGGTATGATTTCGGACATCGGGGCGGTCATGACGGCCATTACCCCCGGCACCGGAGACACACATGCACCGAATCGGCTTTCTGATCAGCGACGGCTTCCAGATCATGGCGCTCGCCGCGCAGTCGGTGTTCGAGTACGCGAACATGGGCGCCGGCGAACCGTTCTACATGCTGGACAACTATTCCGTCGACGGCGGCGACGTGCGCTCGTCGCTTGGGTTGCCGGTCGCGACGCGCGCGCTGAACGGGCGGATCGACGTCGATACGTGGATCGTCGCGGGCGTCAACGATCCGGTCGCATCGCCGGCGCCGGCCGGCGTCGTCGCGTTCCTCCGCCACCCGAACGCGCGCGCGCGGCGAATCGCCGGCATCTGTACGGGCGCGTTCGTGCTCGCCGAAGCCGGGCTGCTCGCGCAGCGTCGCGCGACGACGCATTGGGCGTACGGCCGCGACATGCAGAAGCACTTTCCGGAGGTTCGCGTCGAGGAAGACCGGATCTACATCGTCGACGGGCCGATCTGGACGTCGGCCGGGATGACGGCCGGCCTCGACCTGGCGCTCGCGATGGTGGAAAAGGATCTCGGCGCGGACGCCGCGCGCTCGGTCGCGCACAAGCTCGTGATGCATCAGCGCCGCGCGGGCGGGCAGTCACAGCATTCGGAAATGCTCGATCTCGCGCCGAAATCCGACCGGATCCAGAACGCGCTCAACTATGCGCGCCAGCACCTCGGCCGCGCGCTGACCGTCGAGGAACTGGCCGACGCCGCCCACCTGAGTCCGCGCCAGTTCAGCCGCGTGTTCACGCTCGAAACCGGGCAGTCGCCGGCGAAGGCGATCGAGCGGCTGCGGCTCGAGGCCGCGCGGCTGATGATCGAGCAGAGCCGGCATTCGCTCGACGTGATCGCGAAGGAGAACGGTTTCCGCGACCGGCGGCACCTGCGCGATGCGTTCGTGCGCGGCTTCGGCGTGCCGCCGCAGGCGGTGCGGCGCGACGCGCGGGCGGACGAGCGCGAAACGGCCTGAACGGCGCCGCTCAGCGCGTGACGAACGCCGTGGCGTCGTGCGGCGCCGCGCGTGCATGCTTGCGCTGGCGCAGCAGCGCGACGCGGCAATTCTCGCGCGCGGTCTCGCGGCCGTCGTCGTCGAGCAGCACCAGGTCGCCACGCATCACGTTGAGCGTGATCACGTCGTCGCCCGGTGCGCCGAGCGTTTCCGGCGTATGCACGGAACCGGCCGGTTCGAGCACCGTCGAGCCGGCCTGCGCGATCCAGTCGTACTCGCGGTAGCGCCACGCCCCCTGCAACGTATGGACGAACACCTCGCCGTCGTGACGATGGCGCGGCAGCGTGCCGCCGGCCGGCATCTTCAGCAGCGCGGTCAGCGTGTCTTCCGCCGCATTGATATGCAGATACTTGATCGCGAGCCCCGGCAGGTCGGCACTCATCGGCAGCCACGGCAGCGCGTCGCCGGGCAGGCACGAAATCGGCGGCAGGTCGGTGGGAAGCGGGGCGGACGGCTGCGTCATGGCGGGAGGCGGAGCGGAAACGGGAAGTGCGCATTATCGCAGAGCCGGATCGGGCCGCAGGCCTGACACGGATCGCCGTTGCGTCGGGCAAGCGGACACGCGTTCTTCCTGAATCGACATATACAGTTTAACTGTACAGTTTTTCTGTAGATATGCTATCGTGGATTCATGAACACCCCATCTTCGTCCCCCGAAGCGCCGCCCCTGGCCGGTCTCGCCGGCGAACTCCGCATCTCGGTCAGCAAGCTGATGCGGCGGCTGCGCGAGCAAACCCACCCGAACGACCTTACGTCCTCGCAGAAGTCGGTGCTGCTGCGGCTCGATCGCGACGGCCCCGCGACCGTCTCCGCGCTCGCGCGGGCGGAAAGCGTGCGGCCGCAGTCGATGCGCGTGACGGTGGCGACGCTGGAAGCGATGGGCGCCGTCAGCGGCGCGCCCGATCCGACCGACGGCCGGCAGACGCTGATCGCGCTCACGCCGGATTTCCGCAAGCGGCTGCAGGCCAACCGCGCGGCCAAGGACGACTGGCTGTTTCGCGCGCTGCACGCGCAACTGTCGGCGCACGAGCAGGCCGAACTCGCGTCGGCCGTGCAGCTGCTGCAGCGGCTCGCCGAATTCCAGGACGCGGCGCGCCCGTGAACCCGATCGACCCGCCCGGCGGGAGGAACGCCCGAACATGAACATCCTGCATCTCGTGTCGTACTTTTTCGGCGGCGCCTTTCTGACGAATGCCGTTCCGCATCTCGTCAGCGGGCTGCGCGGCGAGCCGTTCCAGACGCCGTTCGCGAATCCGCCCGGTCGCGGGCTGTCGTCGTCGACGGTGAACGTCGTGTGGGGCGTCGTCAATCTCGCGACCGGCTATGCGCTGCTGCGCGGGGTCGGTGAATTCGACCTGGCGCGTGCGGCCGACGTGGCCGCGCTCGGCCTCGGCGTGCTGGCGATCGGCCTGTTTCTCGCGCGGCACTTCGGCGCGCTGCACGGCGGTAACGCACCGGAGCGGCCATGAGCGTGCCGGCCGCGGGCGTGTTCCGCTCGCTGCGCAGCTTCAACTACCGCGTGTGGGCGGCCGGCGCGCTGGTGTCCAACGTCGGCACATGGATCCAGCGCACCGCGCAGGACTGGCTGGTGCTCACGCAGCTCACGCATCATGACGCGTCGGCGGTCGGCATCGTGATGTCGTTGCAGTTCGGCCCGCAGCTTCTGTTGCTGCCGTGGACAGGCTATGCGGCCGACCGTTTCAACCAGCGCCGGCTGCTGATGGCGACCCAGGCGCTGATGGGCGGCCTCGCGCTCGCGCTGGGGCTGCTGACGGTCGCGGGCGTCGTGCAGCTGTGGCACGTCTATCTGTTCGCGTTCCTGTTCGGCTGCGCGTCCGCATTCGATGCGCCGGTGCGGCAAACCTTCGTCGCGGAGCTGGTCGGCGACCGCGAGCTCGCGAACGCGGTCGCGCTCAATTCGACGTCGTTCAACGCGGCGCGAATGATCGGGCCGGCGGTGGCTGGCTTCATCATCGCGTCGGTCGGCACGGGCTGGGCGTTCCTGCTGAACGGCGTCAGCTTCGTCGCGGTGCTCGCGTCGCTGTCGCTGCTGCGCGCCGACGAGCTGCGCGAGAACACGCGCGCCGGCCATACGCGGGGCAGCCTGCTCGACGGTTTTCGTTACGTGTGGCGGCGCCCGGACCTGAAGGCGACGCTTGCGATGCTGTTCCTGATCGGCACGTTCGGGCTGAATTTCCCGCTGTTCATCTCGACGATGGCGGCCGGCGTGTTTCACGTCGATGCGCGCGGCTTCGGCATCCTGTCGTCGATGATGGCGGTCGGCACGATCTCGGGTGCGCTGCTCGCGGCGCGCCGCGAACGGCCGCTGTTCCGGCACTTGTGGATCGGCGCGGCCGTGTTCGGGATCGGCTGCACGCTCGGCGCGATCGCGCCGAGCTACTGGCTGTTCGCGGCGGCGCTCGTGCTGACCGGGATCGCCGCGATGACGTTCACCACGTCGACCAATGCATTGATGCAGCTGTCGACCGAGCCGGCGATGCGCGGGCGCGTGATGGCGCTGCGCCTCGCGGTCGCGTTCGGCGGCACGCCGATCGGCGCGCCGGTGGCAGGCTGGGTCGCGAACCATCTCGGCCCGCGCTGGGCGCTTGGCGTCGGCGCGGCGTCCGGGTTCGCGGCCGCGCTGGTCGCCGTGGTTTTCCTGATCCAGATGACGCGACAGTCGCTGCCTGACGGCGGCGCCGGCGAAGCCTGAGCCCGGCTACGCGTCACCGCCATCACCGCCGTCACCGCCTAGCCGCGCCGCCGCATGCGCGGCTTCGAGGCACGACTGGAACAAGAGCGCCGCGCGTGACGGCCGCGGTGAGCGTCGCAGCAGGCTCACGAACCGGCACCGGTAGTTGAAGCGGTGCGGCGCGATCGCCTGCATCAATCCCTTGTTCTCGAAGCTCTCCGCGTAATGGTCGGGCAGGAAGCCGAGGTAGCGGCCCGACAGGATCAATGTCGCGATCGATTCCTGATCCGATGCCGTCGCGCTGCGCGTGAGCTTCGCGCGATGGCTCAGTTCCATGTTCGGAGAATGGAAGCCGAGCCCCGCGAACGCGTGGTTGCGGATCGTCGTCCACGTGAGCTTGCCGTGCGGCGCGTCGAAAAGCGGGTGCTGGCGGCCGCAGTACAGCAGCATCCGTTCGTCGAACAGCTCCGAATACACGAGGCTCCCCGAATTGCGGTGCGCCGGGATGATCCCGACCTGATAGCTGCCGTCGATGATCCCGCGCTCGACCTCGTTGATCGACGCGACATGCAGGTTCAGCGCGACGTCGGGCGCCTCGTCCGCGAACTGGCGGATCGCGTCGCCGAGCCGCGCCTTCGCGTTGGTGGCCGTCTTGTCGAATACGGCGATGTGCAGTTCGCCGCCCATCTTGTCGTGAATGCCGTCGATCCTGCTGCGAAATGCCTCCATCGACGCGAGCAGCCGCAGGGTTTCCTCGTACACCGTCTGTCCCTCGGTCGTCAGTGTGAAGCCCGCGCGGCCGCGCCGGCACAGCACGAGGCCGAGGCGCGTTTCGAGATCCTTCACGTGCCGGCTGATCGTCGAGATGCCGATATTCAGTTCCAGTTCGGCCGCCGCCATCCCGCCGCACTGCACGACGCCCTTGAAAACCCGCAGCAGCCGCAGATCCATGTCGCTGAGCTGCCCGAGCAGCGCGCGGCTCTTCGGTTTCTTTGCTTGCATAGATGCGCAAGTGAACATTGATATTGCGATATTCAAAAGACTAATTGGCCTCCCGACAATGCGCAACATCAACACACGCACGAGGGGCGCGTCGCGCCGACCGACATGACCAATACGATCACCACCCGCCAGCAGGACGAGACCGACCTCCGCACCGACGCCGCGTGGCTCGACGCCCACTGGATGCCGTTCACGGCGAACCGCCAGTTCAAGTCGGACCCGCGCATGATCGTGTCGGCCAAGGACGCGTATTACACGGATGGCGAGGGCCGCAAGATCTTCGACGGCCTGTCGGGTCTGTGGTGCACGGGCCTGGGCCACGGCCGCGCGGAAATCACGGAAGCCGTGAGCCGCCAGGTCGCGCAGCTCGACTACGCGCCGGCGTTCCAGTTCGGCCATCCGAAGTCGTTCGAGCTCGCGAACAAGATCAAGGACCTGACGCCGGCCGGCCTCGACTACGTGTTCTTCACCGGCTCGGGCTCGGAAGCGGCCGACACGTCGCTGAAGATGGCCCGCGCGTACTGGCGCGCGAAGGGCAAGGGCACGAAGACGCGCCTGATCGGCCGCGAGAAGGGCTATCACGGTGTGAACTACGGCGGCATCTCGGTCGGCGGGATCGGGCCGAACCGCAAGCTGTTCGGCCAGGGGATCGACGCCGATTTCCTGCCGCACACGCAACTCGCCGAAAACAAGTTCTCGCGCGGGATGCCGGAGAACGGCGCCGACCTCGCCGACCGCCTGCTCGACCTGATCGCGCTGCACGACGCATCGAACATCGCGGCCGTGATCGTCGAGCCGTTCTCGGGTTCGGCGGGTGTCGTGGTGCCGCCGAAGGGCTATCTGAAGCGCCTGCGCGACCTCTGTACCGCGCACGACATCCTGCTGATCTTCGACGAAGTCATCACGGGCTTCGGCCGTGCCGGCGCGATGACGGGCGCCGACGCGTTCGGCGTGACGCCGGACATCATGAACTTCGCGAAACAGGTGACGAACGGCGTGCAGCCGCTCGGCGGGGTGATCGCGACGAAGGAAATCTACGACACGTTCATGGCCGTGGGCGGCCCCGAGTACATGCTCGAGTTCCCGCACGGCTACACGTACTCGGCGCACCCGGTTGCCTGCGCGGCCGGCGTCGCGGCGCTCGACCTGCTGGTGAAGGAAGACGCGGTGGCCCGCGTGCGCGATCTCGCGCCGCATTTCGAGGCGGCCGTGCACGGGCTGAAGGGCCAGCGCCATATCACGGACATCCGCAACTACGGGCTGGCGGCCGGCCTGACGATCGCGGCGCTGCCGGGCGAGCCGGCACGGCGCCCGTACGAGATCGCGATGCGCTGCTGGGCGAAGGGCTTCTACGTGCGCTACGGCGGCGACACGATCCAGCTCGCGCCGCCGTTCATCTCGGAGAAGCGCGAGATCGACAACCTGGTCAACGCGCTGTCCGACGCACTGAACGAAGTGGACTGAGCCGCGGCTCGCCCATTGCGACAACCGAATTCACGAAAGAGTCAGACAATGAAACACGACAGCAATGTGACCTCCACCGTCGGCCACCTGATCGACGGCAAGCGCGTCGACGGCGGCAGCCGCGTGCAGCCGGTGTTCGACCCGGCGACCGGCGAATCGCACAAGAGCGTCGCGCTCGCCGACAAGCTGACCGTCGAAGCCGCGATCGCGTCCGCGCAGGCCGCGTTCCCGGCGTGGCGCAACACGCCGCCGCTGAAGCGCGCCCGCGTGATGAGCCGCTTCAAGACGCTGCTCGAGGAGCACGCGGACGAACTGTGCGCGCTGATCACCGCCGAGCACGGCAAGGTGCTCGCCGATGCGATGGGCGAACTGCAGCGCGGGATCGAGAACGTCGAATACGCGACCTACGTGCCCGAGCTGCTGAAGGGCGAGCACAGCAAGAACGTCGGCCCCGCGATCGATTCGTGGAGCGAGTTCCAGGCGCTCGGCGTCGCCGCCGGCATCACGCCGTTCAACTTCCCGGTGATGGTGCCGCTGTGGATGTGGCCGATGGCCGTCGCGTGCGGCAACACGTTCGTGCTGAAGCCGTCCGAGCGCACGCCGTCGTCGACGCTGCGCATGGCCGAGCTCGCGCTGGAGGCCGGCCTGCCGCCGGGCGTGCTGAACGTCGTGAACGGCGACAAGGAGGCGGTCGACACGATCCTGACCGACGCGCGCGTGAAGGCGGTGAGCTTCGTCGGCTCGACGCCGATCGCCGAATACATCTATTCGACCGGCTGCGCGCACGGCAAGCGCGTGCAGGCGCTCGGCGGCGCGAAGAACTTCGCGGTGGTGATGCCCGATGCCGACATCGGCAATGCGGTGAACGCACTGATGGGCGCCGCGTACGGTTCGTGCGGCGAGCGCTGCATGGCGATCCCGCTCGTCGTCGCGATCGGCGATGAAACGGGCGACAAGGTGGTCGAAGGGCTGAAGGCCGAGATCGAGAAGATGAAGGTCGGCCCGGGCAACGGTGCCGGCGTCGACATGGGGCCGCTCGTCACGAAGCAGCATTTCGAGAAGGTGACGGGCTTCGTCGAAGCGGGCGTGGAAGCGGGCGCGACGCTCGTCGTCGACGGCCGCGGCGTGAAGGTCGACGGCCACGACGGCGGCTACTACCTCGGCCCGTGCCTGTTCGATAACGTGAAGCCCGGCATGCCGATCTACCAGCACGAGATCTTCGGGCCGGTGCTCGGCGTGATCCGCCTGAAGTCGCTCGACGAGGCGATGGCGCTGATCGACGCGCACGAATACGGCAACGGCACGTGCCTGTTCACGCGCGACGGCGAAGCGGCGCGCTACTTCGGCGACAACATCCAGATCGGCATGGTCGGCATCAACGTGCCGCTGCCGGTGCCGGTCGCGTACCACTCGTTCGGCGGCTGGAAGCGCTCGCTGTTCGGCGACCTGCACGCGTACGGCCCGGATGCGGTGCGGTTCTACACGAAGCGCAAGACGATCACGCAGCGCTGGCCGTCGGCCGGCGTGCGCGAAGGGACGGTGTTCAGCTTCCCGTCGAACCGCTGACGCGCGTTCCGGCTGCGCGCGGCGCCTGCCGCTCGGCGGGTGACGCCATGCAGCCGGCGCAAGCACGCCCAAAGCCTGCCCCGATCGGCGATCGGGGCAGGCTTTTTTACGCGTGCCGCGGCCGTGCCGACACGCAACGCGTGGAACGAACGCTTACGGGGCGACCACGTGCCACACGTTCTTGAAATTGTCGCCGTTGCGATCGCCCTGTTTCATGTCCTTCGAGAAGAAGTACAGCGGCTTGCCCTTGTACGCCCATTGCGGGCTGCCGTCGTCACGCTTGACGATCGTGTAGGGGCCGACCGGTACGTCGGTCGCGCTGGCCTTGTACGGCGGCCAGAGTGTCTCGCATGGGCCCGAGCAGGCACTGGTGCCGCCGTTGGGCTTGTCCTTGTCGAATGCGTAGACGGTCATTCCGTTCGCGGCGACGAGCGTGCCGTTTTCGACTTTGGTGATCGAGCCTTGAGCCGAGGCTGAAACGGACGCCATGGCGAGCACGACGGAACTGACGAGCAGCACGGCTTTCATGGGTACCTCCTTGTAGTCCGGTGGGCGGCGCGAGCGCGTGCACGGCCGGGCGTGCGCACGATCGCGGGGAATGGTGCCGGAACACGGCGCCGTGTCAGCCGGTGCGAGCGACGCGTAGTCGAATGGCGGCTGAACGGACGCTCTTCATTCAACATAGGCGGTTTTTGGCAGGGCTGCGAGAAGAACCGGGGGCGCATCGGCGGCGCGTAGGCCCCGCGCAACGGGCCGGCGGTTGCGCGCGCCGGACGGATTCGGGCCCGTTCAACGGCGCCTGCGGTTGCGTTGCGCGCGCCGCTGCCAGGCGGTCAGCGAAACACCGGCGCCGACGCGAGCGCCGTCAGCACGGCCGGCATCGCGAGCGCGGCGGCGATCGTCTGGAACGCGGTGATGCCGGCCATCAGCGGCGCATCGCCGCCGAGCTGGCGCGCCATGATGTACGACGAGGACGATGTCGGCAGCGCCTGGAACAGCAGCGCGATGGTCAGCGCGGCATCGCCGAGCCCGAACAGGCGGCCGGCCGCGAGCGTGACGAGCGGCATCGCGAGGAACTTGAATGCCGATGCGACGCACATCGGCTGCAGCCATCCGCGTGCCGCATCGAATTTCAGTGCCGCACCCACGCACAGCAGGCCGAGCGGCATCGACGCGGCGCCGAGCGCGCGCATGGCCGGTTCGACGGCGGCCGGAAACCCGACGCCGACGGCCTGCATCGCGATCCCGAGCGCGCAGCCGACGACGAGCGGATTCGACAGGATCTGGCGCATGAGCGCCCCTGCGCCGAGCCGAGTTTCGCCGTAGCGCGCGAACACCAGCACGCACATCAGGTTCACGGTCGGGACGATCGCCGCGACGCACACGGCCGCGAGCGCGATCCCGTGCGCGCCGAACAGTCCGGCGGCGAGTGCCGTGCCGACATAGTTGTTGAAACGCACCGCGCCCTGGAACACCGACGTGAACCCGGCGCCGTCCACCTGCACGAATCGGCGGACCAGCAGCAGAAGCGCCGCGACGAGCACGGTCGAACCGACCAGCGCCGCCGCGAGCGGCAACACGGGCAACGATTGCAGCCGCGCATTCGCGAGACTGTCCGCGAACAGCGCGGGCAGCAGCACGTAGTAGCAAAGCCGCTCGGCGTGCGGCCAGAACGCATCGGCGATGAAGCCCGTGCGCCGCAGGCCGTGGCCGAACGCGACCAGCAGCGCGACCGGCGCGAGCGCGAGCAGGATCGGGCCGATCATCGGCGCGCCTTCAGATGGGCCGGGCGGGACGGGCGGCAGGCGCAGCAGCGGAGCGAAGCGGGAATCCATCCGGCGGGCAACATGGCGGCACGCAATCGAAAGAGTGAGGGTGCCGCCAAGTTAACACGCGGATGAAGCAGGAATAATGGTTAATTATCGGGTGTTCAATGAGAAATTCTCATCGATGACGCGGTGATTTCGGCGCCCAGCGCACGCGCGAAACGCTCGGCCGGGCGCGACCGGTGTTCGAGCAGCACGACCGCGCGGCCCATCTGCGGCTGGCCGAACGGCAAGCGCGTGACGGGCGGCAGACGCGCGAGCGTCGAGTCGGGGAGCGCGACGATCGCCGCGCCGAGCCCGCGCGCGACCATGCGCGCGATCGTCTCCGCGCTGTCGAGCACCATCTCCTCGCGCACGCGCACGCCGATGCGGCGCAGCTCGGCGGCGATCATCCGGCCGGCCCACGCCTGCGCGTCGAAGCGGATGAACGGCAGCGCCTCGAGCAGCATGCCCGCGTCGCGCTCCGCATAGTGCGGCGGCGCGAGCAGCCAGAAGCGGTCTTCGTACAGCGTGGTCCAGGTGAGTTCCGCCGGATGCGGGCGCACCGGGCGTGTCGTGATCGCCGCGTCGAGTTCGCCGGCCGCGACGCGGTTCGCCAGTTCGGCCGACATGCCGGCCGATACGTGCACGCGCAACGACGGATGCGCGTCGCGCAGCGCGAGCAGCGCATCGGGCAGCGGGCCGGACAGCGCGGTCTGGATCGCGCCGACCCGCAGGCGCCCGACCAGCTTCTTCTCGTCGCTGAGCGCATCGGGAATCCGGTCGACCATCGCGAGCACCTGCTCGGCCTGCGCGACGAGAATGTTGCCGGCTTCGGTGAGTACCGGCTGGCGGCGCGAACGGTCGAACAGCTGGACGTTGTATTCGTTTTCGAGCGTCTTGATCTGCAGGCTCACGGCGGACTGCGTGAGCCCGATCGCTTCGCCGGCGCGTGCGAAGGTCCGGTATCGGGCGATCGCGACCAGCGTTCTGAATGCGCGTAGTGACATGGACTCGGTGAGGTGGGTGGCCGGGGCCGGCACGCGGATTGCTCGATGATGCCGGCGGCGGCGCAGGGACGGCACGCCGATCGCGCACCGATGGCCGCGGAAGCGGGCGGACGCAGCCCGCACGCTGGCGGACATCATGCCCGTGCGTGCGAAAACGGGCAACCGCGGCATCGGCAGGCCGACGCGGAAAGCGTGGTGCGGTGCGGCGCGTGCCGCCCGGATGTGTTTCATCGATGCCTCGGGGCGGCGCGGGCCGTCGCGTTCGTCCCGGTCCTTCGCGGAGGGAGCAATGCCTGACGACCCCGGTGATGTGGCACGCGCGAGCTATCGCGCGTATGTCGACAAGGACCGCGACGCGATCGAAGCGCTGATCGCGCCGGACTTCCATTTCACGAGCCCGCTCGACAACCGGCTCGACCGCGACACGTATCTGGCGCGCTGCTGGCCGAACAGCGCGATGCTCGCCGCCTTCGACTTCGTCGACATCGCCGTGCACGGTGAATACGTGTTCGTCGTGTACGAAGCGGAAACGAGCGCCGGCCGGCGCTTCCGGAACGCGGAGCGATTGCGCGTGCGCGACGGGCGGCTCGTCGAGGCCGAGGTGTATTTCGGCTGGTATGTGCCGCACCAGGCGCCCGATGGCGGGTTCGTCGAATCGGGTGGTTGAGGGCGCCGCATCGACATGCTTACCCCGCCGCATGCTCTCCGAGCGCCTGAATGAACCGCGAAAACAGCTCCGGCTGAGACGAGATGCCGAGCTTCGCGTAGAGATGCCGCCGATGCACCTTCACCGTCTCCGGTGAAATCGCCAGCCGCTCCGCGATCGCCTTCGACGAATTGCCGCGCAGCACCATTCGCGCGATCGACATCTCGCGATCCGTCAGCACGCCCGCGCCGAAGCGCGCGAGCGCCTGCTCGACGCGCGCGCCGAGATCGTCGTCGGGCGTCGCGCGCGCGGCATCGCCCACCAGCCGCCAGTGCTGCCGGATCGCCGCGAGCACCCACGGCATCGCGGCCGTCAGCTTGCCGAGCGGCTCGACGTCGAAGCGCGTGGACGCACCGAGCGACAACGACAGCAGCAGGTCGGGGTTTGGTCGCAGCAGGATCTGGATTTCGTCGTCGCCGACCGCATCGCGGAAATAGCTCAGGAAATACTCGCTCTGCCGGAACAGGTCCGGCGCAACTTCCTCGAGCCGGTAGCAGCCGTCGGCGAGCCCGTCGTGCGCGGCCTGCAGGAACGGATCGAGCAGATATAACCCATTGAGGTAAAGCGGCACCGGCGACGCGCTGTCGGTGCCGCCCGTGTCGTATTCGTCGAGCACGAGCGGCACGCCGTCGCGGCCGATCGCGGTCGCGAGCGCGTTGTCGAACGGCACCATTTCATTGAGCAGCAGCACCAGGAACCGCCAGAAACGCGGCTGGCCGAGATGATCGATTGCGCGGCCGAGCGCCTGGTGCATCGCGATTTCGGAGAAGAGTCGATCCATACCACCACCGGAGGGCGTAACACGAAGGGGGAATAGCGGTCCTGAATTTGGCTTCCTAGACTGCCACGCAATCAATCGGGCCCGAGTATGGGTGTTCAAAAAAACGGCGCAAAGGATCTGTCCGCACATGAATCGCGCAGGCGTAGTGCATAGGCAGACAGACCGCAAGCACAGGAGAACGAAATGGCGATGATGTCGGAATCGACGGGCACGCTGCAAGCGACGCCTGCCACGGAAGACGCGCCGCGCGCGTTGTCGCAGACGCTCAGCGTGCGTGATGCGGTGATGATCACCGTGTCGGGCGTGACGCCTGCAAGCTCGATCTTCGTGATCGCGCCGTTCGCGATCCAGCAGGCCGGCAGCGGCGCGGTGCTGTCGTTCCTGCTCGGTGGCGTGCTCGCGCTCGCGTTCGCGCTCTGCTACGCGGAGCTCAGCGCCGCACACCGCAGCGCGGGCGGCGAGTACGTGATGGCCAAGCGCGTGTTCGGCACGCTGCCCGGCTACCTGACTTTCATCACGGTGCTGTCCGTCAGCGTGTTCATCCCGGCCGTGCTCGCGAGCGGCGCCGCGCCATACCTGAACAACGCGCTCGGCACGCACTTCGGCAACCAGTCGGTCGCGCTGACGATCGTGCTGCTCAGCTACGTGCTGGGCATGCTGAACATCAAGACCAATGCGTGGATCACGGGCGCGTTTCTCGTCGTCGAGATCGGCGTGCTGATGCTGATCGCGGGGCTCGGCTTCGGCTCGCCGCATCGCGGCGCCGAGGTGCTGGTCGCGCCGGTCGTCGCGAGCGGCACTGCACTGGTGCCCGCCACGTTCGCGGCGATCGTGCCCGCGATCGGCACGGCGATCTTCTGCTACAACGGCTTCGGCTCCGCCGCGTATCTCGCGGAAGACCTGCGCGGCGGCAACCGCAACGTCGCGAAGGCGGTGATCTATTCGCTGCTGGTGATCCTCGTCGTCGAACTGATCCCGCTCACCGCGATCGTGCTCGGCGCGCCGTCGCTGACGGAGCTGACGAAGAGCGCCGACCCGATCGGCTATGTCGTGCGTTCGCTGAGCAACCCGGTGGTATCGCGCGTGGTCAGCGGCGGGATCTTCCTGTCGGTGTTCAATGCGATCATCGCGATCGTGATCACGATGGGACGCCTGCTGTACAGCAGCGGCCGGCATGCGCTCTGGTCGCGCACCTGCAACCGCGCATTCTCGACGATCCATCCGCGCTTCGAATCGCCGTGGCTCGCGACGCTCGCACTGGCGGTGCCGTCGTCGGGGCTGGTATTCGTGTCGAGCCTCGACGAGCTGACCGCGTTCACGGTCGACCTGCTGCTGCTGATCTATCTGGTCGTCGGGCTGGCCGCGCTGGCGAGCCGGTTCGTGCGCCGCGACGTCGAACATCACTACCGGATGCCGCTGTGGCCCGTGACGCCGCTCGTCGCGGTCGCGGGCGCCGCGTACACGCTCTACACGACGCTGGCGACGGCGACCAAGCCGACCGACCTGATCATCATCGGCGCGCTGCTGGCGGCCGCACTCGTGATGTATGCGGTCTGGGCGCGCCACAGCGACGCGTTCCGCGCGCTCTGAATGCCGCGTCGAAACCTTGCCATACCGAAACATCGAACCATTGAAACACGGGAGGAAATGCATCATGCGCACGAGGGATCTCGGCATCCGCATCGGACTCGGCACGCCGGGCCGTTTCAACGCGATCACGGACGTACCGGGCGTGCGGGTCGGACATTGCACGCTGAACGTCGAGAACGGCGACGCATCGATCCGCACCGGCGTGACCGTCATCGAGCCGCGCGCGGGCGCCGCGCACGATTCGCCGTGCTTCGCGGGCGTCCACGTGCTGAACGGCAACGGCGATGCGACCGGGCTCGAATGGATCCGCGAGGCCGGCCTGCTGACGACGCCGATCGCCTATACGAACACGCACAGCGTCGGCGCGGTGCGCGATGCGCTGGTCGCGAACGAACGCGAAGCGGCGGCCGGCCGCGTGTACTGGTGCATGCCGGTCGTGATGGAAACCTACGACGGACTGCTCAACGATATCTGGGGGCAGCACGTGAATGCCGCGCACGTCCAGCGTGCGCTGGCCGCGGCGCAGTCGGGGCCGGTCGCCGAAGGCGGCGTCGGCGGCGGCACGGGGATGATCTGCCACGAGTTCAAGGGCGGCATCGGCACCGCGTCGCGGGTGGTCGCGGCCGACGCGGGCGGCTGGACCGTCGGCGCGCTCGTGCAGGCGAACTACGGCGTGCGCGAGATGCTGCGCGTGGCCGGCTATCCGGTCGGTGAGGTGCTGCGGCACGTGCATTCGCCGTTTCGTGCGCCCGATGCGCGAGGCGAAGCCGGGATGGGCTCGATCGTCGTCACGATCGCGACCGACGCGCCGCTGCTGCCGCACCAGTGCACGCGCCTCGCGCAGCGCGCGAGCGTCGGGCTGGCCCGTGTCGGCGGCGGCACGGAGGATTCGAGCGGCGACATCTTCCTCGCGTTTGCGACGGGCAACGACGGGCTGCCGGCCGCGAACTACGGCAGCAAGGGCACGCCCACGACGGCCGTGACGATGGTGAACAACGACCATATCTCGGCGCTGTTCGCCGCCGCGGCGGAAGCGGCGGAGGAAGCGATCGTGAATGCGCTGGTCGTGGGGAGCGACGTCGAGTCGCGCGGCGCACGGGTCGAAGGGCTGGGGCAGGCGCGCTTGCTGGATGCGTTGCGCGAAGTGGGGTGGCGGCCGGGACGCGGCGCGTGAAACGCGGTGCGCCGCTTCAATCGAAGCGGCGCGGCGGGCGGGGTCGTTGCGGCGATCGATCGGCGCGTCGCGCGCGCGCATGCGATGCGTGCGCGGCGGGCTCGGCCGTGACGACGCGGCGTCATGCTCAGCTACCGAAGTAGACGTTGCAGAAGCTGACGGGGCCGACGCATGCGTTCGGGTCTTCCTGCTTTGATTGCGCACGATCGACGCGACCTGCGGCCTGGACGGCTTCGGCGCGGTTCGCCGGTTGCTGCGCGTGGTCGGCCGGCGCAGGCTGGGCGTGCGCGACAGCGGCGGTGAGCGACAGGGCAACGAGGGCGAGGTGCAGCGGCTTCATTTGAGTTTCTCCTGGGTCAGTACCAGTCTCGCTGGCAGTGAGGAAACTATAGGCTCGCACTGCTTGAAGATTAATCGCCGCGGGCGCAGAGCTTATTTCCAATCGGAACAAGGATAACGTTGCGTGCGCATCGATCGCGGTCGATCACCGTCGTCGATCAATGACGGTGGCGGTTGAACGGCGCGTCCTTGTCCAGCAGCGCGCTGCGGATGAAGTGCAGGCAGCCGACGATGCGCTGCATGCGGTGGCGCTCGGCGGGCACCGCGTACCACGCATGCAGCGTGTGCTGCGCGGCGCGGATCGCCAGGTTCACGGATTTGAGCGTGCGCGCGTGGTGGACCGGCGTCGGATCGTCGAAGAAGCGCGGCAGCTCGCGCAGCACCGCATCGACCGACGCGGTCCAGCGCGTCGTCTGCGGCGGTTTCGATTCGCAGAACCCGTGCAGCTCGTCGCGCAGGTCGATCACCGCATGGCCGACTTCGAGGGTCGACAGCATCCAGCGCAGCGCGTCGCGATGCTGTCGCGTGCGCCTGACGAGCAGCGTGCGCAGCTGCGCCATCAGGTCGTGCGTGCTCGACTGGAAGCGCGCCGCGAGGCCCTCGCGCGTGCCTTCGCAGGCGAGCGTGACCTGGCGGCGCAAATCGTGCGCGATGCGCGACGTGAGCCACGGCATGTGGGTCGGAAACACCACCGCGAACACGATCGAGCATGCAAGCATCGCGATGACGACGGCGAAGCCATTGTTGACGAGCACCTCGGGGGTGTACGCGATCGCGTTGTCGGGCCCTGCGAGCAGGCAGAAGAACACCGCGAAGCCGATCCCGTAGCCGGATAGCCCCGGACGCATCGCGAGAAACGCGCCGAGGCCGAGCACCGGCGCGAGAGCCGCGCACAGCAGCGGAAAGCCGTCGATGTTCGGATACACGTAGCACAGGAACACATAGCCGACTGCGGTCGCGAACGCCGCGCCCACGGCCATCTGCGCGACGAACTTCGACGCGCGCGGCGAAGTCGAGCTCAGTGCGCACGCGATTGCCGTGGCGATCACGGCGAGCGAGCCGCTCGGCCATTCGGACGCGATCCAGAACGCGCTCATCGCGCCGACGGCGACGAGCGTGCGCAGGAACGCGAAGCCGACGAAGAATGAATTGGTCTTCACCGCGTAGTGCGTGACCGAGCGTTCGAACGCATGATCGTCGCGGTCGAGCGACGCGTACGTGTCGGCATAGCCGACATACTCGCCGATGAAGCGATACATCAGCTCGATTGCGGTATCGAAGTCGAGCAGGCCGCCGGCCGCGTGATCCTCGATCTCGCGGCGCGATGCGCGGGCAGCCTTCGGCAACGCGCCGTGAAAGCGGCGCAGTTCGAGCAGCGCGCCGGTCGTCGACGCGATCCCGCGCTGCCGCTCGTCGCGCAACGCGGTGATCCGCCGCGCGAGCCCGTCGACATGCGGCGCGAGCGCGTCGAGCACGGCGTCCGAGCGGTTCGCGCGCAAGCGCTTGACGAGCTGGTGCAGCGCATGCAGGCGCGTGCACGCGTTCATGAACTCGCTGTTCAGCCGCGCGAGCCGACGGCTGCGCGCGCGGATGTGCGGATCCTCGAACGACGCAAACGCGCGATTGGCCTCGAAGCCGACGATCTCGTCGACGAAATCGGCGAAGCGCCGCTCGAAATCGCCGCGCGCGAGCTCGCCCGACAGCGCGCCGGCCGCGAAGGCCGGGAACTTCACGTGGCGGGCGGTCAGCGAGCGCATCAGCGCCTTCGCGGAACTGAGCGGCAGGATCAGCGCGCTGACCGCACCGGAGCACGCGATGCCCAGCGCGACTTCCGCCGCGCGCGTGAGCGCCGACTGGAACAGCGTCTGCGGCGTCATTACCGCCGGCAGGCCGATCAGCGCGGCGGTGTAACCGGCAAGCACGAACCCGTACCAGCGGAAGTGGCGGTTGCGCACCGCGAGCGCGATGCAGGCGCCGATCCACAGCGTGATGCCGGCCATGTACAGCTCCGGCTGCTGCGCGAACAGCCCGCCGAGCGCGAGCGCGGCGACGAGGCCGGCCGCCGTGCCGAGCACGCGATAGAAGCTCTTCGCGAACACCATCCCCGACAGCGGCTGCATCAGCACGAACACGGTCGTCATCGCGGTGCGCGGCTGCGACATCTCGAGCCGCATCGCGATGCCCATCGCGAGCAGCGCGGCGAACACGGTCTTGGCGAGGTGCAGCCAGATCAGCCCGTCGCTCACGGCCCAATCGCGCGCGGCGCCGCCGAGCGGATCGAGCCAGGCGCTCCATCGTGCGGGTTCGATGGAAGGTCGCTCGGCAGGTTGTGGCTTCATGAAAAGGAAAGGGCGTGCGGTGTCGCGGCGCGTCCGGACGGGTCCGTTCGACTGGTGAGGCGCCGATTGTAGGAGCGCGGCGCGCGGGCATTAACGCAGCTACGGGGAAACGATAGTTGCAGGCCGCGTAACAATCTGTCGCGTCCACTGGAGGAAAATGTCGGCTCCGCTACAGGTTTGCTCACACGAATGGATACCCTACAAAACATGCGGGTGTTTTCGCGCGTCGTCGAGACGGGCAGTTTCACCGCGGCCGCGCAATCGCTGAATTCGACGACGGGCGCGATGTCGCGCGCGGTGTCGGAGCTCGAGGCGCGCCTGCGCACCCGTCTGATGAATCGCTCGACGCGCCGTCTCGCGCTGACGTCGGCCGGCGAAAGCTATCTGCGGCGCTGCCGGCAGATCCTCGCCGACGTCGATCGCGCCGAGGAAGAGGCAAGCTGCGCGCATGAGCGGCCGGCCGGCGTGCTGCGCATGCACAGCTTCGCGAGCGTCGGCCATCACTACGTGATGCCCGCGCTGACGCGCTATCACACGCAGTATCCGGACGTGTCGATCGAGCTTTCGTTGTCGCAGCGCATGCCCGACCTGTTCGACGGCACGAGCGACATGGCTGTCGTGACCGCGTCGTCGCTGCCCGATTCTGAACTCGTGTCGCACCTGCTCGGCTCGACCTTCAGCATCCTGTGCGCGTCGCCCGAGTACGTGAAGCGCCACGGCGCGCCGGCACGCCCGCAGGATCTCGGTGCGCACGCGTGCCTGACGCTCTGCACGCCGGCCTTCCCGACCCACGAATGGGTGCTCGAAGGCGCCGGGGGCGTCGAGCAGATCCATGTCGCCGGGCCGGTGCAGACCAATACGGCCGAGTCGCTCGCGCTCGCGATCCGCGACGGCATCGGGATCGGCATGCTGCCGCTGTATTCGGCGATCGACGCGCTGCGCGACGGCACGCTCGTGCGCGTGCTGCCCGAGCACATCCTGCAGAAGATGAACGTGTATGCGCTGTATCCGTCGCGCCGCTTCGTCGACGCGAAGGTGCGTACCTGGGTCGAGATGCTGCGGGCGCAGGTGCCGGGGATGATCGCGCGCGACGTCGAGATGCTGAACGCGATCGACCGCGAATCACAGGCCGCCTGACGGCGAATACAGAAAGCAACAGGATGGCAGCGTGCCGGACGGCCCGCTGTCTGTCCGGCCGCGTCATCACGGGCCGGTTCGCGCGGTATCCGCCGCGCCCGCAGGTCACAAGTCATGCGGGCGCGGCGTTACCGCATGCATTCACTGCGCGGGCTTCGCTGCCACGCCCGATTCGGTTGCGCCCGCACCGGCCGGGCCATATGCGGTTTGCGCGGCCTTGTGCTCGGCGAGCCGCTTTGCCGCGAGGCGCTCCTGCGCCGCCATGATGTCGTCCGGATAGTTGCCCGCGTCGCCGAGCGACGGGTTGTAGCCGACCGATTCGAGGTCATAAAGCTCCTGCAGCACCTGTGCGCGCGTGACGGGCGACTTGGCGGACTGCGCGAACGACAGGGCCGGTGCGGCAAGCAGGACGGCAGCGGCGGCGGTAACGACGAGCGATTTCACGATGTTCTCCTGTAGACGGGGGTGAGGCCGGTTCAGCGATCGATGCGCGATCCGAACCATCGACGCCAGTCTATGCAGCGCATGCGGCCACAAAAACCCCGATTCCAGGCAGGCTGCTTTCCAGATGGCACAACATTGACGCACGTCGCCCGTGCCGACCCGGCCCGTGCGCGGCGACACGGACGTGGCCGGCGGGCGACGCGTCATTCCGTCGTGCGGATCGGCGGTCAGAAGCGCGTGCGCATGCCGATCGTGCCGACGACCTGGTTCGCGGTGCTCGATGCGCCGCCCGACGTGTTGATGAACGCCTGGTAGCCGCGGCCCGATGCGTGCTGGTACATCGCTTCCGCGTACAGGTCGGTGCGGCGCGACAGCTTGTACACAGCCTGCAGGTCGACCTGGTGCCACTTCGGATCCGTGCCGTGCTTGCTGTCCGGGTTCGACACGCTGGCGTCCGTATACACGTAGGCCGCGCCGAGGCTGACGGCCGGCGTCACCGCATAGCGCACGTTCACGTCGTAGTTGTTGAACGCGACCTGGCCGGTGGAGCCGAACGAGCCCGAGTTGTCGTACTGCGAACGCGTATAGACGAAGCCGACCGTCGCCGGACCGAACCCGTAGCTGACGCCGCCGCCATAGGTGCGCATGCGGTCCGCGCCCACCGACCAGCCGCCCTGGCTCACGCTCTTCGCTTCGGCCACGTCGGTCGCGCCGGGGCTCGCGCTCGTCGAGCCCTTCGTGCCGTTCATCTGCAGGTACGCGCCGGCCAGCTTCAGCGGGCCGTTCGTGTAGCTCGCCGCGACGCTGTACGCGCGGTTGCCGGCGAAGTTCGTCGAGTTCGAGAAGCCGTACAGCGCGCTGACCTTGAAGCCCGCGATCGTGTCGCTCGTGTACTTGACCGCGTTGTTGATGCGCACCGAATGGTTCAGGTTGTCGTTGTCGAACGGGTGCGCGAAGCCCGTATCGCCGAAGTCGCCGGCCGTCGCGGACAGCGGCGCGACGAAATCGACCATCGTGTCGTACTGGCGGCCGAGCGTCAGCGTGCCGTAGCCGCTGCGGCTCAGGCCGACGTATGCATGGCGGCCGAACAGCTTGCCGTCCTGGCCGAGCGCGCCATTGTTCGCGTTGAAGCCGTTCTCCAGCACGAACAGCGCCTTCAGGCCGCCGCCGAGGTCCTCGGTGCCGCGCAGGCCGAAACGGCTGCCGTTGATGGTGCCGGTGGTCATCCGCCACTGGGACCCGCCGTTCACGTTGTTGGTGTACGCGATGCCGGCGTCGATCAGGCCGTACAGCGTGACCGAGCTCTGCGCGTGCGCGAGCGGGGCGAAGAGTGCGGTGGCGGAGGCGGCGGCAATCAGGGTTTTGTTCATCAGAATTTGCTCCGAGAAACCCCGCCATTTCCCCCAAGGGGACTTCCTTCGGGGCGGATGGCGGGAAGGAAAGGAGTGCTGTTGACAGGCAGCTTCTTCCACGGGTTAGGATCCCCGGCATGATTCTTGTCTACCGCTACCGGGTGAAGTCGCTCAACGGACTGCTCAACAAGCAGAGCCGTGCGGTGAACTACGTCTGGAACTTCTGCAACGACACGCAGAAGCACGCGCTCAAGTGGAGCAAGAAGTGGCCGACGGGATTCGATCTGAACGTGCTGACGACGGGGAGCAGCAAGGCGCTCGGCATCCACTCCGGCACGATCAACGCGACGTGCGAGCAATATGCGAAGTCGCGCAGTCAGCACCGTCGGCCCTACCGGCGCTATCGCGGCAGGAAATCGCTGGGCTGGGTGCCGCTGAAGGGGCGTGACCTGAAGCGCGAGGGTGACGCATTCCGTTTCGCCGGCAACACGTTTCGGGTATTCCACAGCCGGGCGCTTCCCGAAGGCAAGATCAAGGATGGGGCCACCTTTGCGCAGGATGCACGTGGCAACTGGTTTCTGAACATCGTGATCGAGATGCCCGATGTTCAGGCCCGCCCGGTCCGTTCCGGTGTTGGCATCGATCTCGGCCTGAAAGACTTCGCCACACTTTCGACGGGCGAGAAGCTGCCCAATGACCGATTCGGCCGACGCGCGGCGGAGAAACTGGCGAAAGCTCAACGGGCGCGCAAGCACAAGCGACATATCGCGAAGCTGCACGCCAAAGTGGCGAATGCCCGTGCCGATTTCCAGCACAAGCTCGCGCTCGATCTGGTGCGGCGTTTCGATTACCTCGCGGTCGGCAACGTGTCGGCCGCGAAGCTCGCCAGAACCAGGATGGCGAAGAGCGTCTACGACGCATCCTGGTCGTCCTTCCGAAACAAGCTCCGTTACAAGGCGATGGCGCACGGGGCCACGTTCGAGGAAGTCGACGAAAGCGGTTCTACCCAGTCCTGTTCGTCGTGCGGGTCGAAAGACAGCACGACGCGGCCGAAAGGTATCGCGGGACTGCGAATAAGAGAGTGGGCCTGTAGTGACTGTGGTGTCGAGCATGATCGAGATACCAACGCTGCGCTGAACATTCTCCGATGCGGACGTGCATCGCCAGGTGTGGGAATCACCTGCCTTTAGGCGGGTGAGGACGTCAAGTAACTGCTCCTGCGTGTGGGACGGTGATCAAAGTTCGGCGCAAGTGTAGGGGCGCGTCCGTTCGATTCCGGCGGGCGGCGCGCGAGCGCACCGTTGCGAGCCGCGCAAGAGTGCGTCATACGGCGTTCACAAACCGGCGCGGCCGCGGCGAGCCGGGCGTTTTCGAGGAAGGCGCGGTGCGTGATGTGCGATTGCCGCGCGTGCCGTGTCGCGCATTGACAACACGCGCGTCACCGGCGTGGGAGTTGCTCGCCGCACCGCGCGCGTGGAGAATGAGCCATCCCATGCCGGGACAAGGAGACATCGATGACTACGCATCACCGTCCGTCCTTCAGTGCCGCGCTCTGCTACCGCGACCCGAAAGCCGCGCTCGCATGGCTCGAACGTGCATTCGGTTTTGAACGCGCGCTCGTCGTCACCACACCGGATGGCAACATCGCCCACGCCGAAATGAAATTCGGTGATGGTGTCGTGATGATCGGCGGCACGTGGGCCGACTTCATCGCGTCACCGGAAGACACGGGCGACCGCAATACCCAGCACGTCCATGTGCATTTGCCCGACGACGCGGACATCGACGCGCACTGCGAACGCGCACGCGCGGCCGGCGCGGAGATCCTGCAGGCGCCGGCCGATGCGTTCTACGGCGATCGCATGTATCGCGCGCGTGACCCCGGCCGCCACGTGTGGACGTTCGGCAAGCACGTGCGCGACGTGACCAACGACGAGATGAGCGCGGCCACCGGCCTGAAGATCGAGGATTTCCGCTGAATGCCGGACCCGCTGAACGAGCCGGATTTCCCCACCACGCGGCGCGCTGACGCCGCATGACGCCAGGACCCACATGAATCTCTTCAATGCACGCCTGCGCGGTCGCGACGGGCTCTTCACGATCGGCATCGACGGCGACAGGATCGCGCGGATCGACGCGCAAACCGCGCCCGTCGCGCCCGCCGGCGCCGACGATATCGACGCCGGCGGCCGTGTCGCGATACCGCCGCTCGTCGAGCCGCATATCCATCTGGATGCGGTGCTCACGGCCGGCGAGCCGGCCTGGAACATGAGCGGCACGCTGTTCGAGGGGATCGAGCGCTGGTCCGAGCGCAAGGCGACGATCACGCACGAGGACACCAAGACGCGCGCGCATGCGGCGATCGGCATGCTGCGCGATCACGGCATCCAGCACGTGCGCACCCACGTCGACGTCACCGATCCGACGCTCGCCGCGCTGAAGGCGATGCTCGAAGTGAAGGACGAGGCGCGCGGGCTGATCGACCTGCAGATCGTCGCGTTTCCGCAGGAAGGCATCGAGTCGTTCGACGGCGGCCGCGCGCTGATGGAGCAGGCGATCGATCTCGGCGCGGACGTCGTCGGCGGGATTCCGCATTTCGAGAACACGCGCGAGCAGGGCGTCAGCTCGATCCGCTTCCTGATGGAGCTGGCCGAGCGCACCGGCTGCCTCGTCGACGTGCACTGCGACGAGACCGACGATCCGCATTCGCGCTTTCTGGAAGTGCTCGCGGAAGAAGCGCGCGTGCGCGGGATGGGCGCGCGCGTGACGGCGAGCCACACCACCGCGATGGGCTCGTATGACAACGCGTACTGCTCGAAGCTGTTCCGGCTGCTCAAGCGTGCCGGGCTGAACTTCGTGTCGTGCCCGACCGAGAGCATCCACCTGCAGGGGCGTTTCGACACGTTTCCGAAGCGGCGCGGCGTCACCCGCGTCGCGGAGCTCGATCGCGCGGGCCTGAACGTGTGCTTCGGGCAGGATTCGATCAAGGATCCGTGGTATCCGCTGGGCAACGGCAATATCCTGCGCGTGCTCGACGCGGGCCTCCATATCTGCCACATGATGGGCTACGAGGACCTGCAGCGCTGCCTCGACTTCGTGACCGATCACAGCGCGACGACGATGCATCTCGGCGACGGTTACGGGATCGCAGTCGGGCGGCCGGCAAACCTGGTCGTGCTCGATGCGGACAGCGACTACGAAGCGGTGCGCAGGCAGGCGAAGGCCACGCTGTCGGTTCGCCACGGGAAGGTGATCATGCGGCGGGAACCGGAGCGCGTCACGTATCCCGAGTGACGGGGGCGCGTGGGAGGCGGCACGCGCCGCCACGGGGCGTCTTCACTCGTTCATTCGTGAAATGCATGAGTTGATCAGAAAAATACGTGTGTCTCATGATCGGCCGACGCCTACGATGCGGTCCTGACGGCGGCGTGCATGGTGCGCGCCGTCTTGTCGATCCTCGTTCGCCGACCTCATGCGCCTCGACCTTCCATCCGCTCCCGCGTCTTCTGCGCCGTCCGCCAGCCCGTTCGCGCGGATGGCTGTCGTCACCGTCCTGACCGGCATCGGCGCGGGCTTCGGCGGGATGCTGCTCGCGCTGCTGCTGCACGCGATCCAGCATGTCGCCTACGGCTACAGCCTGTCGCACGTGGTCGGCACCCAGAGCTTCCTCACGGGCGTGACCCTGGCCGACCCGTTGCGCCGGCTCGCGGTGCTGGTCGTCTGCGGGCTCGTCGCGGGCGGCGGCTGGTGGGCGCTCTACCGGTACGGCCGGCCGCTCGTCAGCATCCGCCGGGCGGTGCGTGCGGCCGATCCGCGGATGCCGTTCGTCAGCACGACGGTTCACGCGCTGCTGCAGATCGTCACCGTCGCGCTCGGTTCGCCGCTCGGTCGCGAAGTCGCACCGCGCGAGATCGGCTCGCTGCTCGCCGGGCAGCTCGCGCACCGTGCGGGGCTCACGTCTGCCGACTGCCGACTGATGGTCGCGTGCGGCGCGGGCGCTGGCCTGGCGGCCGTCTACAACGTTCCGCTCGGCGGCGCCGTGTTCGTGCTCGAAGTGCTGCTCGGCACGTTCGAATTGCGCGCGCTGGTGGTGGCCGTCGTCACCTCGGCGATCGCGGCGGCCGTCGCATGGATCGGCCTCGGCAACGAACATCAGTACACGGTGCCTGCGTTCGTGCTGAGCACGCCGCTGGTCGCGTGGTCGATCGTCTGCGGGCCGCTGTTCGGTTTCGCCGCATACGGCTTCGTGCGGCTCACGACCCGTGCGCGGGCGGATGCGCCGAAGGGCCGGCTGCTGCCCGTGCTCGCGCTGGTCAACTTCGCGGTGATCGGTGTGCTCGCGATGTGGTTTCCGCAACTGCTCGGCAATGGCAAGGGGCCGGCTTCACTGGGTTTCGACGGCACGCTGACGATCGGCGTCGCGGCGACGCTGCTCGTGCTGAAGGTACTGATCGAGGCGGGCAGCCTGCGGGCGGGCGCGGAGGGCGGGCTGCTGACGCCGGGCCTCGCGAACGGTGCGCTGCTGGGCGTCGTGCTCGGCGGGCTGTGGGGCCTCGTGTGGCCGGGCGCGTCGATCGGCGGGTGCGCGCTGATCGGCGCGACCGCGTTTCTTGCCGCGTCGATGCAGATGCCGATCACGGCCGTCGTGCTGCTGCTCGAATTCACGCGCGCGAATCACGACAGTCTCGTGCCGATGCTGCTGGCCGTGGCCGGGTCGCTCGTGGCGTATCGCTTCGCGCAGCAACTGGCCGAGCGGCGCGCGAATGCGATCGCGACGGTCAGCACGCCGGAGACGGCGACGGCGACGCACTGACCCGCTGACCCGCGCCGTCATCCGTCAACCGAAGTCATCCGCACGGGCGGCCCCCCGGCTGCCCGACGTCGTTTTCCTTCCCGTTTCCTCGCCTGTTCTCGTGCTTATCGCTGCCTGATCACGATGGCGCGCCCACCAAAGCGCGTCTTTCGGTTCTGTGCAAGAATCCGCGCGTTTCCGCGCCGCCGAACAACGAACCATACGCGCGCGGATGTCCCTATCAGGAAACGAGGAGCTCAAGTTGGTCCAACGCATTTCCCGCTTTTTCACGCAGGTGGTCCACCGCGTGCTGCCCGACCCGTTGATCTTCGCGATCCTGCTGACGATCGTCACGTTCGCGCTCGCATTCGGCCTCACGCCGACCACGCCGGTGCAACTCACGACGATGTGGGGTTCAGGCTTCTGGAACCTGCTCGCGTTTTCGATGCAGATGGTGATGATCCTCGTCACCGGCCACGCGCTCGCGAGTTCGCCGCCCGTGCGCCGCCTGCTCGTTGCGCTCGCAAGCACCGCGCGCACGCCAGGGCAGGGCGTGATGCTCGTCGCGTTCGTCGGCGCGCTCGCCTGCGCGATCAACTGGGGCTTCGGCCTCGTGCTCGGCGCGATGCTTGCGCGCGAAGTCGCGCGCCGCGTGGCCGGCAGCGACTACCGGCTGCTCGTCGCGTCCGCGTACATGGGTTTCCTCAGCTGGCACGGCGGGCTGTCGGGTTCGGTCCCGCTCGTCGCCGCGACGAAGGGCAATCCGATGGAAAAGACCATCGGGCTGATTCCTGTGTCGGACACGATCTTCACCGGCTACAACGCGTTCATCACGATCGGGCTGATCGTGATGCTGCCGTTTCTCGCGCGGATGATGATGCCGAAACCCGGCGACGTCGTCAGCGTCGATCCGGCGCTGCTCGCGGAACCGCCGAGCGTCGAGCGCCAGCTCGGGCCCGACGCGACGTTCGCGGAACGGCTGGAAGAGAGCCGCGCGCTGTCGGTCGTCGTTGCGGCGCTGTGCGCGGCGTTCCTCGTGCTGCGTTTCATGCAGAAGGGCTTCGCGCTCGACATCGACACCGTGAACCTCGCGTTCCTCGCGGCCGGCATCCTGCTGCACCGTACGCCGATGGCCTATGCGCGCGCGGTGGCCGGCGCGGCGCGCGGTGCATCGGGGATCATGATCCAGTTTCCCTTTTACGCGGGCATCCAGGCGCTGATGGATCACTCGGGGCTCGCGGGCGTGATCACGAAGTGGTTCGTCGATATCGCGAACGTGCACACGTTCCCGCTGCTCGCGTTCCTCAGCTCGGCCGTGATCAATTTCGCGGTGCCGTCGGGCGGCGGCCACTGGGTGGTGCAGGGCCCGTTCGTGATGCCGGCCGCGCAGGCGCTCGGCGCCGATCTCGGCAAGGCCGCGATGGCGATCGCCTACGGCGAGGCGTGGACCAACATGGCGCAGCCGTTCTGGGCGCTGCCCGCACTCGCGATCGCCGGGCTCGGCGTGCGCGACATCATGGGGTACTGCGTGACGACGCTGCTGTTCTCGGGCGTGGTGTTCGTGGCGGGGATGTATCTGTTTTGACCGAACGCGGCGCGAGGCAGGCGGGGGTGGCCCGCCGCGTCGCGCCGGCGTGAATCGCGCGTACGCTCAGCCTTCCGATCGCGCAGCGGGCCGCTCGTGCCCGTGGCGCAGCGCGAGACTCGCGAACGCGGCGACGACGAGCGCCGCGGTGAGCAGCGTCAGTCCGTTCTTCGCATTCCCGGTCGCCTGTTCGATCGCGCCGACGACGGTCGGGCCGACGAAGCCGCCGAGCAGGCCGCACGTGTTCACCAGACCCAGACCGCCGGCCAGTGCGCTGCCGGCGAGTCGCGACGCCGGAAACGTGAACACGATCGACTGCACGACGAAGAACATCGACGCGGCGATGCATACGCAGGCGAGGCCGGCCACCGGCGACGCGTTGGCGGCGCCCACCAGTCCGGCCGCCATCACGATGAGCCCGACGCACAGGATCCGGCGCGAATGATGCGACTCGCGCGCGAAGCGCGGCAGTGTTGCGGCGCCGAGTGCGGCGGCGAGCCAGGGCAACGCGGTCAGCAACCCGACCGCGAACGGCGAAAAGTGCCCCGATGCGCCAATGATGCCCGGCAGGAAGAAGATCACCGTGTAGATCGTCAGCTGGTGGCAGAAGTACACGAAGATCGCGAGCCAGATCTGCGGATCGCGCAGCGCGGCGCCGAACCCGTGGCCGCCGTGGGCGGCGACCCCGGCATCCTGTTCGGCTGCCAGCGCGCGTTCGAGTGCGCGGCCCGTTTCGGGGGCGAGCCACGGCGCGCTGCTCGGGCGGTCCGGCAGGCGCGTCCAGACGACGAAGGCGAGCAGGATCGCCGGAATCCCTTCGACGACGAACAGCCATTGCCAGCCGTGGAAGCCGAGCGTGCCGTCGAGTTCGATCAACGCGCCGGCCAGCGGCCCGCCGACGATGTTCGCGATGCACACGCCGAGCAGGAAATAGCCGGTCGCCCGCGCACGCTCCTCGCGACCGAACCAGTACGTGAGGTACAGCATCACACCCGGAAACAGTCCGGCTTCGGCGGCGCCGAGCAGCAGGCGCATCACATAGAACGACGTCGGGCCGCCGACGAACGCCATCGCGACGGACAACGCGCCCCACGTGATCATGATCCGCGTGATCCAGAAGCGCGCGCCGACGCGATGCATGATCAGGTTGCTCGGGATCTCGAACAGCGCGTAGGTCAGGAAGAACAGGCCGGCGCCGAGCCCGTAGGCCGCGGATGAAATGCCGAGATCGACGCCCATCGAATGCTTCGCGAAGGCGATGTTGGTGCGGTCGAGGAAGCTGATCACGTAGGCGGCGATCAGCAGCGGCATGAGCTTGCGGAACAGCAGCCGGTTCAGCGACGCGCTTGCGTCGCCGGTCGCGGAAGGCAGGATCTGGACGTGTTGAGTGGACATGCGGACGACTCCGGTAAAGGCGAACGGGCGCACACGGCAAGCACGGCGCGCCGCGTTCGGCAGAGGCCGCTGCGTCGCGCGCAGCGGAGGAGCAGACGACGGAGCCGCGCCGGCGGCGCTCGGGCGGGAGCGGGGCGATCAAGGGCGTCCTGGCGCCGGCCGGCTCGGGCCGGCGCCTTGTCTCTGCGCTTGCGGGTCCTGGTGTTGGGCGGGTATCGGGCGCGACCCGGCGGTCAGAACCGGACCGCGTCGCCACCCTTGAGATCGAGCATCGCGCGCGCCTCGGCCGGCGTCGCGATCTCGAGCGACAGCCCCTCGAGCACCTGCCGCATCTTCAGTACCTGCGCGGCGCTCGATTCGGCGAGCTGGCCGGGCGCGATCCACAGCGAATCCTCGAGCCCGACCCGCACGTTCGCGCCCTGTGCGGCGCCGATCGTCGCGAGCGGAATCTGGTTGCGGCCTGCGCCGAGAATCGACCACACGTAGTCCTGGCCGAACAGGCGGTCTGCCGTGCGGCGCATGTGCATCAGGTCTTCCGGGTGTGCGCCGATGCCGCCGAGCAGGCCGAACACGCTCTGCACGAAGAACGGCGGCTTCGCGAGCCCGCGGTCGACGAAGTGCGCAAGGTTGTACAGGTGCGAGATGTCGTAGCACTCGAACTCGAACCGCGTGCCGTTCGCGCCGCAGCGCGTGAGGATCGTCTCGATGTCGGCGAACGTGTTCTTGAACACCAGGTCGCGGCTCTTCTCGAGATGTTCGCGTTCCCACGGATGCTTCAGTTCGCGAAAGCGCTCGAGCATCGGATAGAGTCCGAAGTTCATCGAACCCATGTTCAGCGACGCGATTTCGGGCTGGAAATGCAGCGCGGGCTGCAGCCGTTCGTCGACGGTCATGTGCGGGCTGCCGCCCGACGTGAGATTGATCACCGCGTCGGTCTGCGCCTTGATGCGCGGCAGAAATTCGGCGAACACGGCCGGGTCCTGCGTCGGCTTGCCGTCCGACGGGTTGCGCGCGTGCAGATGCAGGATCGCGGCGCCGGCCTGCGCGGCCGCGACGGCGGCCGTCTCGATCTGATGCGGCGTGACGGGCAGGTACGGCGACATCGACGGCGTGTGGATCGCGCCGGTCGGCGCGCAGGTGATGATGACTTTGCGAGCGTTTGCCACGAATGGATTCCTTACGATGAGCGATGCAGGAGGCGTCAGAGCACTTCGACGTTGCCGCAGACGGAAATCGCCTGCCCGGTGATGCCGTGCCCGCCCGGCGAGCACAGGAACAGCGCGGTCGCGGCGATTTCGGCCGGATCCGTCATGCGTCGCAGCGAGATCTTGTCGAGATAGCGCTTCTCCATCTCGTCGTAGCCGATGCCGAGCTGCTGCGCGCGCGCTTCGATCACGCGGCGCATCCGCGGGCCGCGTACGATGCCGGGCTGGATCGCGTTCACGCGGATGCCGAGCGGCCCGAGCTCGATCGCGAGGCTTTTCACGAGACCGACGACGGCCCACTTGGTCGCCGCATAGGGTGTGCGGAACGCGTAGCCGAGCCGCCCCGCGACCGACGACAGCGCGATGATCGCGCCGCCGTGCTTCGCGTCACGCAACAGCGGCACCGCGTGCCGCGCGAACTGGAATTGCGCGTTCAGGTTGATCGCGACCGTCTGCTCCCACTGCACCGGGTCGATTTCGTCGATGCCGCCCGTGGGGCCGGCGATGCCTGCGTTATTGACGAGCACGTCGAGGCCGCCGAGCGTCGTCGATATGTCCGCGAACACGCGCTCGACCGCGGCCGGATCGGATACGTCGGCCAGCGTCGCACTGATCGCGGCGCGCGACGGCCGGTCCGCCAGCGCCGCGATCGCGGCTTGCGACGCATCGCACACGTGGACGCGCGCGCCGCATTCGGCGAACGCGTCGGCGATCTCGAGACCGATGCCCGACGCGCCGCCCGTCACGAGGACGCGCAGGCCGTCATAGGGTTTCAGCAGGTCGGAAGCTGTCATGCCGGGTTGTCTCCATCGTTGAAGTTATCGGATGCGGCGCGCCTTCGGGGCTGCTTGCCGCGGAAGGTGGCCGCTACGGCTTCGCATTCGCGCGCCGCGGCGTCTGCTCGGCCCGCAGCGTTTCGGCGAGATCGTGCGCGGCGCCGCCGATGTCGAGCGCGATGCCGGCACGTACGCCGGTGCCGTCGCGCCGTTCGAGCGCGTCGACGATCGCGCGGTGCGCATCCATCGAGCGCCGCATGTGCGGGATATCGAGCGCGACCATGTTGAGGAACGGCCCGACGCGCATCCACAGGTTCTCGACGATCGCGAGCGTGCTTTCGCTCGCGCCGTGCGCGTAGATCGCGCTGTGGAACGCGAAATTGCTCTGCAGGTAGGCGCGCGAACGGCCGGCCTCGACCTGCGCCTGCATCGTTTCGCAGGTCTTGCGCACGGCGGCAATCTGCGCGTCGGTCATCCGGGCGCACGCGCGTTCGGCGATGCATCCTTCGAGCGCGATCCGCACGTCGCGCAGTTCGTCGAGCATGTCGAGCGTCATCGGCGGCACGACGAGCGCGCGGTTCGGGCCGTCGACCAGCGCGCGTTCGGCGCGCAGCCGCGTGAGCGCCGCGCGCACGGGCATCGTCGACGAGCCGACCGCCTCGGCGACGCTGCGCAGGCTCAGCGCCTGACCGGGCGCGAAACGGCCACTCATCAGCGCTTCGCGCAGTTGCTGGTAGACCTTGTCGGCCATCGTTTCCGATTCGATGACTTTCAGTGCGGGCGGGGCGATACGGGGTGCCAAGGCCGGGCTCTCCTGGGTTTTATCTGCGATCTGTGATCACACTTGCGATAGGCAAGTGTTGTCGATGGGGGCAGGTGGCGTCAAGGTGTTCGAGGTAGGGGAAAACGCGGGGCGCGAAGCGGCGTGTCGCCCGTGGCATCAAGAACGCGGCGCGATGTGACGGGCCCACGCAATCACGAGTTAATTCCGTTTTACTGTTGATAGTGATGGAGTATTGGCCAATAAGCCACAATTTCAGGGAATTATAGTTCTTGAGCGTGCTAACGCGTTAGCTCTATAGTATTGTGAGTTATATGACATATGGCGACATAAGACCCACTATGCTGGAATTAAGCTTTCGCAAGCCCGAAGAAATCGTCACGCTGCTTTGCGACCGGCTTCGCACGGAGCGTTTGGCGTTGCAACTCACCCAGGCCGACGTGGCCGCGCGTGCCGGCGTCGGCGCCAATACCGTGTCCAACCTGGAAGCCGGACGCAATGTGAGCCTCGAAACGGTCATTCGTGTAGCCATGGTTCTTGGACGAAGCAAGGAACTCGAGGCGCTGTTCCTGCCGAAGCTGGATAGCCTGGAAGATGTTCACCGGTATGAAAAGAGCGCCAAACGTCAGCGCGTCAAGAGGACGACGAGAAATGATTGAGCGGGTCGATGTCTACTACGACGGCTGGGGGGAGCACTGGCTGTGGGGATCGATGGTCTCGACGACGGCCATCACGGGGCGCCCGTTGATCGTATTCGAATATAGCGATGACGCCCGCAAGAGGGGGCTCGAGCTGTCGTCTTATGCATTGCCGGTGCATGGGAGCAGGCTGCGGAAGGATTTTCCGTCCCATCAGCTAGGGCTGCCCGGGCCGGTCTACGACGCGCTGCCCGACGGATGGGGCATGTTGCTGATGGATCGGTTGTTCAAACGCCGCGGCCTCAATGCGGCACGCATCGGGCCGCTGGAGCGGCTGGCTTACATTGGCAACCATGCGATGGGGGCCATGTCGTTCGAGCCCGTCGCGCCCGAGATCCAGGCGCCGCAGCCGAATATTCCTCTGGATCGGCTCGCGGCCGAGGTACAGGAAGTCCTCGATGGTGAAGGCGGAGCGTTCCTTCATCAGTTGCTGCAGGTCGGCGGTTCTCCGCAAGGCGCCAGGCCGAAGGCGCTGGTCTATCGCGATCCGCGCACCGGCAGCTTTACCACGGCCGCCGAGGCGGGTTTTGAAGCGTGGCTGGTCAAGTTCCCGGCGCGGCAAGAGCATCCCGAGGTGTGCGCTATCGAGATGGTCTACGCCGAGTGCTTGCGCATGTGCGGCATCGAGACCCCGGACACGTTGCATTTCGATTTGCCTGGCGGGATGGCGGCATTTGCGTCCAGGCGTTTCGATCGACGGGACGGTCTGCGCGTGCCCATGCAAAGCGTTGCTGCGTTTACCGGTGCCGATTACAAAACGCCGGGTGCGCTGGATTACGTGAATTTCCTGCGTGCGACTCACATGTGCACCAATGATGTCCGGGAGAAGGCGCGGGCGTTCGAGCGGGCGGTCTTCAACGTCGCATTCAACAACCGCGACGATCATCCCAAGAACTTCGCGTACATCATGGCGCGATCCGGCGAGTGGAAGCTCGCGCCGGCCTACGACGTGACATTCTGCGAGGGACCGGGTGGTTATCACCAGATGGACGTCATGGGCGAGGCCCTGCAGATCGACCGAGCGGCATTGCTCGGGCTGGCAAAGGAGGCGGAGATTGCCCCCGCGGCGGCCGGGGACATGATCGACCGCATGTGCTCAGTGGCCAGCCGGTTGCCGGCCATTGCGAGGCGCGACTATCAGGGGACCATTACCGACGATACCCTGGCGCACATTCAGCGCCGGATCGACGAGAACGTTGCGCTGCTCCGTTAGTGCAACGGCGACTGCTCAGCGTGCCGGCTCGTCGGTCAGCGTGCCGAGAAACGCCACGATATCCTTGATGTCCTGCTCGGTCATCGCGGGCTTGTCGCCGGGCTTGCGGTCGAACGGCGCATCGGTCACGTCGACGTTCGCGCGGTACTTCGGCGGAATATCGTCGTACTCGTCGATCTTGCCGTCCGTGCCGCGCGAATAGAACTTCTGCGGCGAGATGCTGCGCTCGTTGTAGAACGCCATGACCTGGTCGAGCGTATGGAACACGCCGTTGTGGAAGAACACCTGGCGCGTCGCCGCGTTGCGCAGCGTCGGCGTGAGGAACATCCCGCAATACTGCGTCTGGTCCTTCAGGTCCTCGCGGAACGGCCCGCACACGCCGAGATCGTGGAACGCCGGGTTGCGGTTCTGCGCGAGCGCCTGGTTGCGCGGCGCGCCCAGCGCCTCGTACTGGTAGTCGGTCAACATCGGCGGCAGGCCGTCCTTGCCGGGTTTGGACAGATGGCAGCCCGCGCAATTCGCCTTGTCCGGATCGTTGAAGAGCCTCAGCCCGCGCAACTCGGCCTGCGTCAGGCGCGCGCGGCCCTCGAGCCAGCGATCGTACTTGCTGTTGTACGGATGGAACGACGGATCCTCGACCTGATAGCGCGCGATCGCGAACATCGCCTCCGACACCAGAAGCTGCGGGCTGGAGAACACGCGCGCGCCGAACAACTGCTCGAACTGCGCGCGATGCGACGACTGCGCGAGCTTGCGCGCGACATCGTCGATGCTCGCATTCGCCATCTCGACCGGATTCAGCAGCGGTCCGAACGCCTGCTGCTGCAGCGTATCGGCGCGGCCATCCCAGAACATCCCGCCCTGCGGCACGAGCTGCGGCGCGGCCGACGTGCCGGCCACCTTCTGCGCCTTGACGACGCCGGCCGCGGATGCGGCCTGCTGCGCGACGCTCGGCGCGGCGTCATTTTCGCCCGCATCGGGGCCGATGCTGAAATTCGGCTGGCGGTACAGGTACATCAGCGACGGCGGCGGACGATAACCCTGCTGCGTCATCGCGAGGCCGCCCGGCTGCACGTCGAGCCCGTTCGGCGGCCCGTATGCATGGTCGGGGCTGTGGCACGACGCGCACGACTGTTTGCCGGATGCCGACAGCGACGGATCGGCGAACAGCGCACGACCGAGCTGCGCGACCGCGGACAGCGGCTGCGCGGCCGGGCGCTGCAGCACGACCGGATGCGGATTTGCGCCCGTCCAGTCGGCGACGACGTCGCCGATTGCCGCCGGCGTACGGGCCGGAAATGCGATCACGAACGCGCCGTAGCCGAGCACGGCCGCGCCGAGCACGAACGCCGCGCGGCGCAGCACGCGGGCAGGGGAACGCGGCGCGGCGGCGCCGGATGCGTCGGGAGACGGGAACGCGGGACGAGCTGTCATGCTGGCGGTCGAAAGTCGGGCGCGGCGTAAAGGCGGCGCGTTAAACGGAAACGGCCGGCGCACGATGCGCCGGCCTGCTGCTGCTTGCTGCTACCGGTCAGGCAATACCGGTCAGATCGACGGCGCCGCGCTCAGCACGGTGCCTTGCGTCGGATCGAGATACAGCGGCGCCGTATTCGGCTTCGACGAGAAGTCGAACAGCCCGCGCAGGTCGCCCGCCGTCGCATCGAACGAACCGCCGCCGATGCGCTGGCCGCCGAGCCAGTTGTCCTCGATGAAGCGCACGACGGACGCCTGGTCGATCATCGTGTGGTCGACATAGTTCTGCTTCGCGTACGGCGAGATCACGACCAGCGGAATGCGCACACCCGGACCGCAGCGGCCGTTCACGGTACCGCCGTTCACGCCGGTGGTGCCGCCCGAGCCGCAGGCGCCGTTGCCGTTCACCTGGTCGACCGCATCGGACGACGCGCGGGTCGGCGCCGTGTACGCGTGGTCGTACCAGCCGTCGGAGTCGTCATAGGTGACGATCACGGCCGTGTTCTGCCAGTCGGGCTGCTGCTGCAGGAAGTTGACGACCTTCGTCACGAACGCCTGCTCGTCGAGCGGATCCGAGTAGCCCGCGTGCGCATCCTGCGCGGCCGGCGCCTTGAGGAAGCTGACCGACGGGAAATTGCCGGCCTTCACGGCCGCGAAGAAGTCGTCGCTGTCGTACTGGTGGTTCGCCGGTTCGGCCGTCTTGCCGTCGGCTTCGACGCTCGAACCGATCGCCGCGACGCTACTCGGACGCGTGTGCTGCGGGTTCGCGGTCGACGCGTAGTACTGGAACCAGTTGTGGTGCGGGATGTAGTCGGTCGTCGCGGCGTTCACGGCGGTGGCGATCGTGCTGCGGTTACAGCCGGTCGTGCCGTTGCCGTTGGTCGTCGACAGGTTGAAGCCGCCCATGAAGCCGCCCCACGTGATCTTCGCGGCGTTCAGCAGGTCGCCGATGTTCTTGCCGCTCATCATCGCCTGATCGGTCGTGCTCGAGCACACGTCGAAGCCGGGGTCGACGTCGTTGATCATCGTGAAGCCGCCCTGGCCGTCGTTGATGTAGTACGAGGTGGCCGCGAGCGTCGACGGCTGCTTCGACGTCTTGACGATCTGCATCCCGTTGGTCTGGCCCGACACGACGTTCAGCGCGCCCGGCGTCGACGGGCCGTAGACCGTCGTATACGCGTTGTCGCTCATCGCGAAGCGCTGCGCGTAGTTCCACAGCGCGGTGACGGTGTTGCCGTCGAAGTAGCCCATCACCTGGCCCTTCGTGCCGAACGCGCCGGCGCCGCCGGACGAGCCCTTGCCGGTGTATTTCGGGAACAGGTCGGCGAGGCCGTTGTCCTCGGCCTGCTGCTCGGCCGTGTACGCGTGGTTCTGGTCGGCGGTCGCGGCCTGCGTGCGGTCGAGGCGGAACGGGTTCGCGGCGTCGGTGCCGTTGGCCGTGTTCGTGAAGTTCGGGTTCGCGGTGAGCAGCGTGCCCGTCAGCCCGTTGATCGTCGGCGTGCCGGGCTTGGCGGTGAAGGCCGGTTCGCCGGACGGGTTCGACGCGTTCGGGTAGGTGCCGAAGTAGTGGTCGAACGACACGTTTTCGCCGTAGATCACGACGACGTGCTTGATCGGCGTGGCGGTCTGCAGCGCATCCTGCGACGACACCGCGGGCGTCGACGTCGGATCGTCGCTGCCGCCGCAGGCGAACAGCGCAAGCGCTGCGGCTGCACAGGCGGTGACGAGCAAGGCTTGACGGAACATCGGGAAACTCCAGGTAAGGTGTTCGATGGTGGCGAGCGGCCCCGTCGCCGTCTTGGTTCGGCGCGGGGCTCGTGATGGAGCACCGGCATTGAAACAGTCCGGTATGAAGATATGGGGGCGAATCGGTTTCGCGACGGTTGCGCCGCGGTATCGATTCCATTACGGCGCGACGCGGCGCGAAAGAAAGCGGAAAGGCGCGGGCGGATGCAACCGGCGCGACACATTCGGCCGCGGACGCGGTCGTCGCCGTGCATGCCGCGCCGGGCGGGCCGCCGCGCGCGGCGGGCCGGTCCGTCCGCGAGGTCGGCAGCGGGCTTTTTTGACAATCCGGTGACACATTCATACGATGATCGGCCCGCGGCGACGATTTCGCGTTGCCAGCCGTCAGCGAGTATTCAACGTGCCGATCCCCGTTCTGCTTGCCGTCCTGTGTGCCGCCTTCCTGCATGCGTCATGGAACGCGCTCGTGCGCAGCAGCGGCGACCGGCTGCGCTCGGCCACGGTGCTGCAGATCGCGATCGGGCTGTTCGCGCTGCTGTTCCTGCCGGGCGCCGCGCCGATCACGCCGGTGAGCTGGGCCTGCGTCGTCGCGTCGGCGGTGATCCACGTCGTCTATACGTTGCTGCTGGTGCGCGCGTACGAGCACGGCGACCTGAGCGTCTCGTATCCGGTCGCGCGCGGCACCGCGCCGCTGCTCGTCACGCTGGGCGCGGCGGCGTTCGCGGGCGAGCGCCTGAACGCGGGCGCGCAATGCGGACTCGTGCTGATCTGCGCCGGCATCATGGCGATCGGGCTCGAGCGCGGGCGGGGCGCGCCACACCGGATGGCGCCCGTGTTGCTGACCGCGTTCGCGACCGGCGTATCGATCGCCGCGTACAGCGTGGTCGACGGGATCGGCGTGCGGGAAAGCGGCAGCACGGTCGGCTATACCGGGTGGATGTTCGTGCTGACCGGGCTGCTGATGGCCGCGTATTACCGGCTGCGCGCGGGGCCGCTGCGGCTCACGCACGATATCGGCGAAACGGCGAAGGCCGCGTGCGGCGGCGTGTTCGCGGCCCTCGCGTACGGGATCGTGATCTGGGCGATGGATCGCGCGCCGATGGGACCGGTGTCGGCGCTGCGCGAAACGAGCGTGGTGTTCGCGGCGCTGATCGCGCGCGTGTATCTCGGCGAGCGGCTGACGCCGCGTCGCGCGGGCGGGTGTCTGGTGATTGCTTGCGGGGCGCTGCTGATCAGCGCGTTCGAGGCGGTGCGGTGAGCGCGACTGGCGAAGCCGCTTCCCGCGGTAGTGCGTGGCCGTCCATCAACTTTCCAACGGCATCGCACTCGTGCACTTGATTTCATCGAGACACACGCTCGAATGCACGCCGCTCACGCCGGGAATGCGCATCAGCGTTTCGAGCAGGAACGTGGACAGTCCCTTCAGGTCATGCGCGACGACCTTCAGCACGTAGTCGATATCGCCCGTCACCGAGAAACATTCCTGGATCTGCGCGAGATCCGACACGAGTTTCTGGAACTTCGACAGGTCGCGGATATGCCCGCGCTCCATCGTCACGTGCACGAACGCGGTGACGCCGAACCCGAGCGTATCGGGGCACAGACGGGTTTCGTAGCGGCGGATCGCGCCGATCTCCTCCAGCCGGCGGTGGCGCCGCAGCGTCTGCGCGGGCGACAGGCCGACGGCCTTCGCCAGATCGAGGTTCGACGCGCGGCCGTTCTCCTGCAATACCGACAACAAGTGGCGATCGATGCGATCGAGAACCGGTTCAGGCATTTTTGTTTCCTCGTCTGTCTCCGGGGTGCAATTTTATCTCATAATGTAGGGTTTGCATGAGCGGGTTACGCAACCCGATTTCGCCGTCGCGACGCTAAACTGACGCCGGATTTTCGTGTGCGGCCGCAGCGACGCGGGCGAGGACGACGGTCGGCGGCCGGGCTGGCGGGCCTGCCGACAGGAATCGGGCGTCACCGCGCGAAGATCGCAGTCCCCAACCCGGCGGCTCCACGAACGGCCGCCGGCACAGCAAAACAACGCCCGGCACACCGAGGCGTGCCGCACCGCTCCCGGCGGCGGCGGGCAACATGGAGAAGACATGGTTTCTGGAAACGAGAAGGACGGCCTGAAGCGGGGGCTGAAGAACCGGCACATCCAGCTGATCGCGCTCGGCGGCGCGCTCGGCACGGGGCTGTTCCTCGGCATCGCGCAGACGATCAAGATGGCCGGCCCGTCCGTGCTGCTCGGCTACGCGGTGGCCGGCGTCGTCGCGTTCTTCATCATGCGCCAGCTCGGCGAGATGGTCGTCGACGAGCCGGTGGCCGGCTCGTTCAGCTACTTCGCCGACAAGTACGTCGGTCACTTCACCGGCTTCCTGTCCGGCTGGAACTACTGGGTGCTGTATATCCTCGTCAGCATGGCCGAGCTGTCGGCCGTCGGGATCTACGTGCAGTACTGGTGGCCCGGCGTGCCGACCTGGGTGTCCGCGCTGGTGTTCTTCGTCGCGATCAACCTGCTGAACCTGGCGAGCGTGAAGTCGTACGGCGAGACGGAATTCTGGTTCTCGATCATCAAGGTCGCCGCGATCGTCGGGATGATCGGCTTCGGCGGCTGGCTGCTCGCGAGCGGCCATGCGGGGCCGGAGGCGAGCATCGCGAACCTCTGGCAGCACGGCGGCTTCTTCCCGAACGGCGTGTCGGGGCTCGTGATGTCGATGGCGGCGATCATGTTCTCGTTCGGCGGGCTGGAGCTGATCGGCATCACCGCGGCCGAGGCCGACGATCCGAAGCACAGCATTCCGCGCGCGACCAACCAGGTGATCTACCGCATCCTGATTTTCTACATCGGCGCGCTGGCGGTGCTGCTGTCGCTGTATCCGTGGGAAAAGGTCGTCACCGGCGGCAGCCCGTTCGTGCTGATCTTCCATGCACTGAGCAGCAACCTGGTCGCGAACGTGCTGAACGTGGTCGTGCTGACGGCCGCGCTGTCGGTCTACAACAGCGGCGTGTACAGCAACAGCCGGATGCTGTTCGGCCTCGCGAAGCAGGGCAACGCGCCGAAGGTGCTGTGCTCGGTGAACAAGCGCGGCATTCCGCTCGCCGCGCTCGGCGCGTCGGCGCTCGCGACGGGCGCATGCGTGCTGGTCAACTACTTCATGCCGGGCAAGGCGTTCGAGGTGCTGATGGGCCTCGTCGTGTCGGCGCTGATCATCAACTGGGCGATGATCACGCTGATCCACCTGAAGTTCCGCCAGGCCAAGCGCATCGCCGGAGAGCAGACTTCGTTCCGCAGTCTGGGCTATCCTTTCACGAATTACCTGTGCCTGGTGTTCATGGCCGGCATTCTCGTCGTGATGTACCTGACGCCGGATCTCCGCCTGTCGGTGTATCTGATCCCCGTATGGCTCGCGGTGCTCGCGATCGGGTATCGCTTCCGTCAGAAGAATGCGGGCTACGCGATGCGCGACGGCGCGTCCGCGCGCTGACACGGGCACCACGACCATCCTTCCAGACGAGACCGATATAGCCATGTTCGAACACATCGACGCGTACCCGGGCGATCCGATCCTGACGCTCAACGAGAACTTCCAGAAAGATCCGCGCGATCAGAAGGTCAACCTGAGCATCGGCATCTATTTCGATGCCGAAGGCCGGATTCCCGTGATGGGTGCCGTGCGCGAAGCCGAAACCGCGTTGCAGCGCGACCTCGGCCCGAAACCCTACTTGCCGATGGTCGGCCTCGCCGCGTATCGCGACGCCGTGCAGGCGCTCGTGTTCGGCGCCGATCACCCGGCGCGCGCGGCCGGCCGCATCGCGACCGTGCAGACGCTCGGCGGCTCGGGCGCGCTGAAGGTGGGCGCCGATTTCCTGAAGCGCTATTTCCCGGACGCGCAGGTGTGGCTCAGCGATCCGAGCTGGGAAAACCACCGCTTCATCTTCGAGCGTGCCGGCTTCACGGTGAACACGTACCCGTACTACGACGAGGCGACGGGCGGCCTGAAGTTCGACGCGATGCTCGCGGCGATCGACGCGCTGCCGGCGCGCAGCATCGTGCTGCTGCACGCGTGCTGCCATAACCCGACCGGCGTCGATCTCGACGAAGGCCAGTGGGAGAAGCTGATCGACGTGATCGAGGCGCGCGGGCTGCTGCCGTTCGTCGACATGGCGTACCAGGGCTTCGGCGCGGGCCTCGACGCGGATGCGTTCGCGGTGCGCGAACTGGCCCGCCGCGGCGTGCCGGCGCTGGTCGCGAACTCGTTCTCGAAGAATTTCTCGCTGTACGGCGAGCGGGTCGGCGGCCTGAGCGTCGTCTGCGAGGATGCGGCCGCGGCCGAGCGCGTGCTGGGCCAGCTGGCCGGCGCGGTGCGCTCGAACTACAGCAACCCGCAAACCTACGGCGCGAAGGTCGTGGCGACGGTGCTCGACACGCCGGCGCTGCGCAAGCAGTGGGAAGAAGAGCTCGCCGCGATGTGCCGCCGCATCGCGCGGATGCGCCAGTCGATCCACGACGGCCTGCGCGACCACGTCAGCGGCGAAGCGCTCACGCGCTACGTGAAGCAGCGCGGGATGTTCACGTACACGGGCCTGACCGAATCGCAGGTCGACGCGCTGCGCGAAGTGCACGGCGTGTACATCCTGCGTTCGGGCCGCATGTGCGTCGCGGGCCTGAACGATTCGAACGTCGGCATCGTCGCGGAGGCGATCGGCAAGGTGCTGAAGAGCGGCGTCTGACCGCACGCCTCCGGGCGCCCGATCGTTTCGCCGAAACCGGCTGTCTCCTCCGTGGAGGCAGCCGGTTTTTTGTTGCGCGGCAGCGGCGCGGCGCTACGATGGAAGCTCGAACGCATGACGAAGGAGCGGCATGGCAATTCGAATCGTACGGCTCGGCACGCCGCGCGCGGCCGGCGAGGGCCTGAGGATCGGCACGGTGCGGCGACCGCCGCGCGGCGTACCCAAGGCGGAATTCGCGTCGCGCAACTACTATGATGTATGGTTGCCGACGCTGTCGCCGAGCCCCGAGCTCGTCGCGCAGGCGCTGGCTGCCGAAACCGACGCCGAATGGCGCGCGTTCACGCGGCGCTTTCGCGCGGAAATGGCGCATGGCGACGCGCCGAAGGTGCTGGACCTGCTCGCCGCGCTGTCGGCAACGAGCGCGTTCTCGATCGGCTGCTACTGCGAGGACGAACGCCGCTGCCATCGCGGCGTGCTGCGCGAATTGCTGGCCGAGCGCGGTGCGGCAATCGACGCGGACGCGGGCTGAACGCTGGTCCGGCCATGCGAGGGGCGCCGCATCGTGCGGCGCAGCGAAGCCGTTGACGTGGGTCAAGCGTGCGGCCGTGCAGGCGGCTATGCTCACGTCATGGGATCGTCACGACGATGACAGGCGGACAGATGCAGATTGCCTTTCCACCGGAACCGCCCGAATATTGCGCACGCGATCTGGTCGTCGCGTTTTCGGCGCTGGTCGATGGCCGCTGCGTGCAGTGCGCGATCACGGCCGAAGCGCTGGAAGACCATTTCGGCGCGCCGTCACTGCTCGAGCGCGATTTGCTGGCTGCGTTCGAAGCGCATCGGTCGGCGATCGATGCGATGGCACGACGGATGCTCGAAGAAATCGGCGGACGGCCGGTGTTGCTGCACAGTGGTCATTTCCGGCTCGACGAAGACTGATCCCGCAGGAGGGCGCATGACACTGCAAGGTACGATTCATGAACGCGACTGGTCGGTCGAAATCGAGACGCGACCATGCGAATCCGGTGAGTTCCGCTGTCGTGTGTCGGTCGAGCATGGCACGGGGGCGGCGCGTTTTCATCACACGTTCGAGCACAGTCACGCGTATCCCACCGAGCACGAGGCGGCGATCGAAGGGCTGCGGGCCGGGATGACGTGGATCGAAATGAAGGCGTCGCAGACATTCAGCGTATAAACCCTCTCGCGCCGATGGATGCGCGCAGGTGGTGCTGCCAAGGGCAGTGATCGCCGCGTCAGTCATCGCGCCGCGTGCGGGACAAGGGATACACAGTGACAGCTACGCGGTCGACGAGCGCCGATCTCGTCAGGAGGCGCGCCATGGGCGTGGGCATGCAGATCGTCTGCGTCGGATTCACGGGGTCCGCCGCGCTCGAAGCCGAAGCAGGGGCGCAGCTGGTGCGGCTCGAACGATTCCGCGCACGGCTCGACGATTGCCGGCTGACGATCGAGTCGCGCGCGATCGGCGAAGGCGATCGGACCTACGACGTGCGGCTCGAGCTGGTCATGCACGATCGCGCGCCGGCCTCGCTGCCGTGCAGCACCGGCGACGACATGAACGAGACGCTACGCCGCGCGTTCGCGCAAGCCGAACAGGCGCTGTCCGCCTGGCAGGCGGACGAACCTGAAGCGGTCGCGTCGCGTGCGGTCGCGACGGGCGCCGCCGCGCAATGATGCTTGCCGCGCGCGCGGTCCGTCAGACCTGGGCGAGCGCCTGTGCGTCAATGATCCGCACGCGCTTGCCGCGCGTTTCGACGAGCGACTCCCGATGGAACCGCGAGAACATCCGGCTGACGGTCTCGAGCTTCATGCCGAGATAGCAGCCGATTTCCTCGCGCGTCATCCGCAGGTTGAATTCCGATGCCGAATAACCGCGCGCCTCGAAGCGCGACGACAGGTTCAGCAGGAAATGCGCGACCCGCTGCTCGGCCGACATCGTGCCAAGCAGCAGCATCTGGCTCGATTCGCGGACGATCTCGCTGCTCAGCATCTGATAGAGAAAATGCTGCATCGATTTCATTTCGCGGCACGCCGCTTCGAGCGCGACGAACGGGATGATGCACACGACGCTGTCTTCGAGCGCGATCGCGTCGCAACAGTGCCGGCCGTTGCCGATGCCGTCCATGCCGAGCGTTTCACCGGCGATCTGGAAGCCGTTCACGTGCTCGCGGCCGTCGCGATGCATCATCACCGTCTTGAACGAGCCCGCGCGCACCGCATAGATGCTCTGGAACGGGTCGTCGGTGCGGAACAGCGCGTCGCCCTGGCGAACGTGCCGGGTCGAGCAGATGATCGCGTCGAGGCGGCCGTATTCGTCCGCGGTCAGGTCGGGCGGCAGGCACATCGAGCGCATCGCGCAGACGGAGCAGCGCGCGGCCGGATGTTTGGCGGTGTCGGCGCGTGCGACCGCGTGAAGCGGAATCGGGGGCCGAACCGCGACGGGTGGGGCTGTGGCGAAGGCGGTGACGGTAGACATGAATCACTCCGGCTCGATCAGGGTTGGTGCGCGCGAGCGTGCACCAGGGATTCGATGACGCGGCATGCGGCGTCGAATTCGGCGGTCTTGTCGAAGAAATAATCGGCTCCGGCCGCCGCGCATGCCTCTCTGAATGCAAGCGCCGAGTGGTTCGTCAGCACGATCGTGACGACGGGCGGCGCGGCCTTCGACAGCATCCCGATCAGGTCGAGACCGCTGCCGTCCGCGAGCCGCAGGTCGACGATCACGACGTCCGCGCGGCTGCTGCGGATGTGCGTCCACGCGTCCTGGCCGTCTTCCGCTTCGCCGACGACCACGACGCCGCCGATCGCGCCGACGAGCAGCGCGATCCGTTGCCGCACGGCGACGGCGTGATCGACGAGGAACACCCTGAGCGCGACGGCGGGTGACAGGCTGGCATTCATGCCGGCAGTATCGTGTTGCGCCGCCGAAAATGAAATCGGCCGAATTGGAAGTTTGTGTAGGCCGCTTCGACGCGTTGTAGGGCGTTTCCTACAAGCGTGTGCGAAAGCGGCGGCGACGCCCGTGTCGGGCCGCCGGGCGCGCGGCGCGCAGGCGGCTGTCGGCCGCTGCCGTCGTTGCCGCCGCCGTCGAATCAGCCGCCCCGGCGCGCGTCCAGTGCATCGCGAGCCGTGCGGCACGCGGCCAGATCCCAGGCGGCACAGCCGACGGTCTTGAACAGCAGCGGTCCGCTACGCTCGAATGCGCCGCGCAGGACGTCGGCGAGCGACGCGACCTGTTGCCAGTCGACCTGCGCGACGATCAGGTCGCCGGCCTCGTGGCGCGCGCCGGCCGGGTCGTCGACGACGAGCCGGCTGTGGCGCACGGTGTCAGCGTCGATCTCGGCGGCGTCCGCGGTGAACGCGCCGACGCCGACCACGAGGCGGCCTTCGCGCGCCGCTTCGCGATAGACGGGCGTGCGGCTCGTCGTCAGCGTGACCACGACATCGATCGCATCGGGAATCGCGTCGCCGTCGAGCGGCGCGAGCTGCGGCGCCTGCGCGCGGTGCGCGGCGCAGAACGCGGCCGCGCTGTCGGCGCGCGAGCCGCGCACATGCAGGCGCGCGTCCGGAAAGATCGCCGCCAGCGCTTCCGCGTGATTGGCCGCTTGCTTGCCGGTGCCGATCAGCAGGATGTCGCGCGGCGCGGCGCCGTGCAGCGCCTGGATGCCGAGCGCGGTGATGGCCGCCGTGCGGCGCCCGGTGACGGTCGGGCCGTCGAGCACGAAGCGCATCTCGCCCGTCGTCGCGTCGTATGCGCTTACCTGGCCGAGGATCGTCGGCAGCCCGCGCGCGGCGTTGCCGGGGCACACGTTCACGAGCTTGTGGCTCGCGAGGTCGCGCGCGCTCGACGGCATCGACAGCATCACGCCGCCCGCCTGCAGCGGCACGACGAGCCGTTCGGGGCTGACGATCTCGCCCGCCGCGTATTCCGCGACGGTGTGCGTGAGCGTGGCGAGCAGCGCCGGGTAGTCGAGCAGCGCGGCCGTTTCGGCGGCATCGAAAGCGGGAATCCGGGAGGGAGCGGTCATCGTGTCGGTCGGTTGGATCGGTGAGCGTGGACGACGGGCGCATCGCGCGCTCGCCACGAAAGCTGCCGGAAATAGCCACGGCAGACGGTCTGGATCAAATCTATACCAGTTGACGGCCGTCCGGCAAGCCGGAAAATCAGGCAGATGACCGATTTTGGTTCTAATATCCGTCCAGATGGGCCGTCGTACGGACCGGCCCCGGTGCGCTTCGGTCTCGTGCGCACCCATTCCCGACCACGCCCCCGACCTGGCAGGAGCCCCAGATGATGTCCGCGCGTCCCGAGTCCCTTGAAGCCGGTTTCCGGCCGCTGCAGATCTACGAGCAGGTCGCCGAGAAGATCCGTGACGAGATCCGCGCGGGGCGCTATGCGGCCGATGCGAGGCTGCCGTCCGAGCGCGAACTCGCGGCGCTGTTCCAGGTCGGCCGGCCGGCGGTGCGCGAGGCGCTCGGTGCGTTGCAGAACGAAGGGCTGGTGTTCACGAAGCGCAATTCGGGCACCTACGTCGTGCCGGCGCCGCTCGACGTGCTCGCGCAGCGCGGCGACGCGCGAAGCGCGCCGGATGCGGACTTCAGCCCGACGTCGACGCTCGACGTGCGGCTCATCCTCGAGCCCGCGATCGCGCGCCTCGCGGCCGCGCACGGCCGTGCCGATCCCGTCGCCGAAGGCTATCTCGCGCAGATGGAAACCATCACCGATGTCGACGACCCGCGGCAGCGCGCGCTGTGGAACGAGAGCGACCGGCTGTTCCACCGGCAGCTCGCGCTGATGACCGGCGACGCGCTGATCGTGAAGATCGCGGACGAAGTCGCGAAGACGATGGACCAGCCGCTGTGGAAACGGCTGAAGGACGACGGCATCTACGACGCGGGCCGGATCCGGCTCTACGTGTCCGAGCACCGGCTGATCTACGAGGCGATCGTGTCCGGCGACGCCGATGCGGCCGCGTTCTACGTGGAGCAGCATATTCTCCGCGTGCGGCGCGACATCACGCCGAAGTAACGCACGCCGCGTCATTTTGGTCTGAAATATGACCAGAATCGTAAATAGTATTTTGAAATTGCTTGCGTCGTGACCATGCGTGTCCTACATTGGTTTCACACAAAACCAATCAGGAGACATCATGCGATACCTCATTACCGCGCTGTCGGTGGCCGTTGCCGCCGGCGCGCTGTCTTCCGCGCACGCGCAGGAAGTCGTGACGATCGGCCACTCGGCGCCGCTGACCGGCCCGCAGGCCGCGAACGGCAAGGACAATGAAAACGGCGCGCGCCTCGCCGTCGAGGAGCTCAACAAGGCAGGCGTGAAAGTGGCCGGCAAGACGGTCACGTTCAAGCTGGTGTCCGACGACGACCAGGCCGACCCGAAGGCGGGCGTGCAGGTCGCGCAGAGCTTGGTCGACAAGGGCGTCGTCGCGGTGCTCGGCCCATACAACTCGGGCGTCGCGATTCCCGCGTCGCGCGTGTACTCGAATGCCGGCGTGCCGATGCTGCCGGTCGCGTCGAACCCGGCGCTCACGCGCCAGGGCTTCAAGAACATCTTCCGGATCGGCGCGAGTGACGAGCAGCTCGGCGGCACGATGGCGACTTTCGCCGCGAAGACGCTGAACGCGAAGACCGCCGTGGTCATCGACGATCGCACCGCGTACGGGCAGGGGGTCGCCGAGCAGTTCGCGAACGTCGCGAAGGCCAACGGGATCAAGATCGTCGACCAGGAGTACACGAGCTCGTCGGCGACCGATTTCCTCGGCATTCTCACCAAGATCAAGGCCAGCAATCCCGACGTGATCTTCTTCGGCGGCTACGCGGCGCAGGGCGCGCCGATGGCGAAGCAGATGAAGCAGCGCGGCTTGCGCGCGAAGCTGCTCGGCGGCGACGGCATCTGCTCGGCCGACATGGGCAAGGTCGCGGGCGAGGCCGCGTCGATCGTCTACTGCGCGCAGGGCGGCGTCGCGCTCGAGAAAACCTCGGCCGGCCGCGCATTCCTGAAGAAGTACCACGACACCTATCACACGGAGACGCAGGTCTACGGCGTCAACTACTACGACGGCATGAAGCTGCTCGCCGATGCGATGGTCAAGGCCGGCACGACCACCGACAAGGCGAAGCTGATCGCGCAACTGGCGAAATCGAACTACGCGGGTGTCGCGGGCACCTATTCGTTCGACGAACACGGCGACCTGAAGGGCGCGCCGACCACCGTCTACGTGATCCGCAACGGGCTGCCCGAGCCGTACGCGAAGTAACCGCCACCGGACGGCGCCGCGGCGCCGTCCTTCGTCTTCACGCTTTCGATCCTCATGAAAATTTCCCGATCCCTTTCCACCGTCGAAGTCCATACCGGCGGCGAAGCCTTCCGCATCGTCACGAGCGGGCTGCCGCGCCTGCCGGGCGACACGATCGTCCAGCGCCGCGCGTGGCTCAAGGAGAACGCCGACGAAATCCGCCGTGCGCTGATGTTCGAACCGCGCGGCCACGCCGACATGTACGGCGGCTACCTGACCGAGCCGGTGTCGCCGAACGCGGATTTCGGCGTGATCTTCCTGCACAACGAGGGCTACAGCGACCATTGCGGGCACGGCGTGATCGCGCTGTCGACCGCCGCGGTCGAGCTCGGCTGGGTGCAGCGCACGGTGCCGGAGACGCGCGTCGGCATCGATGCGCCGTGCGGCTTCATCGAGGCGTTCGTGAAATGGGATGGCGAGCACGCGGGGCCCGTGCGCTTCGTCAACGTGCCGTCGTTCATCTGGCAGCGCGACGTGTCGGTCGACACGCCGTCGTTTGGCACCGTGACCGGCGACATCGCGTACGGCGGCGCGTTCTACTTCTACGTCGACGGTGCGCCGTTCGACCTGCCGGTGCGCGAAGCGGCGGTGGAGAAGCTGATTCGCTTCGGCGCCGAAGTGAAGGCCGCCGCGAACGCGAAGTATCCGGTCGTGCATCCGGAGATTCCGGAAATCAATCATATCTACGGCACGATCATCGCGAATGCGCCGCGCCACCCGGGCTCGACGCAGGCGAACTGCTGCGTGTTCGCGGATCGCGAGGTCGACCGCTCGCCGACCGGCTCCGGCACCGGCGGACGTGTCGCGCAGCTGTACCAGCGCGGCCTGCTCGCGGCCGGCGACACGCTCGTCAACGAGTCGATCGTCGGCACGGTGTTCAAGGGGCGCGTGCTGCGCGAGACGACGGTCGGCGACATCCCGGCCGTGATCCCGGAAGTGGAGGGCAGCGCGCATATCTGCGGGTTCGCAAACTGGATCGTCGACGAGCGCGATCCGCTGACCTACGGTTTCCTCGTGCGCTGAACGCCGGCGCACGGCATCGGGTTGTACCAGGTTGGCGCGCAGTCCCGTTGCCGGGCGCGCGCCTTTTTTATTGTGAAACTGCGCGATCGGATGCCATTCGCACGGGCCCGGCACGGCCGCCGGCCGGTGTGCCGCGCGAGTTTTGGTACGATGCTGCCTTTCCAGCCGATCCCCCACCCGCGTGAATCGCCGAAACGTGTCGTCAGTGCGTGACCTCTGTGTCAAATGGGTCGCGCGCGCCCAACCCGTCGCGGCCGCTGCCGCCGTGCCCGTCAAGCGTGTCCTGGCCACCGCCTGGCGCCATCTCCGTCATCCGACGCGCCGCGGCGTGCTGCTCGCCGCCGCCGCCGTGCCGGTGCTGTTCCTGCTGTACGTGCTGGTGCTGATTCCGTTCACGCCCGGCATCGGCGACATCCGCAAGGCGCGCGTCGACCAGCCCGCGCAGGTGCTGTCCGCCGACGGCAAGCTGCTGGCGGAATTCAAGCCGTCGAACCGCGAATGGGTGCCGCTCAAGCAGATTTCGCCGCACATGGTCGATGCGCTGATCGCGACCGAGGACCACCGCTTCTACGAGCACCACGGCCTCGACTGGAAGCGCACGGCGTCGGCCGCGCTCCATACGTTCTCCGGCGACCGCCAGGGCGGCTCGACGATCACCCAGCAGCTCGCGCGCAACCTGTATCCGGACGAGATCGGCCGCGCGCCGACGCTCACGCGCAAGGTGAAGGAGGCGATCACCGCGCTGAAGATCGAGGCCATCTACAGCAAGCCCCAGATCCTCGAGACCTACCTGAACACGGTGCCGTTCCTGTACAACGCATACGGCGTCGAGATGGCCGCGCGTACCTATTTCGACAAGTCGGCCGACCAGCTCGATGTGCTCGACAGCGCGACGCTCGTCGGGATGCTGAAGGGCAACAGCTACTACAACCCGGTGCTGAACCCCGAGCGCGCGCTGCAGCGGCGCAATACGGTGCTCGGCCAGATGGTGAAGTACGGCAAGCTGTCGCCGGCGCAGTTCGCGCAGTTGCAGCGCCGGCCGCTGCGCATCGACTTCGAGCGCCAGAAGGAGCCGCCGGGGCCCGCGCCGCATTTCGCGCAGCAGTTGCGCAAATGGCTGATCGGCTGGGCCGACCGCAACGACTACAACATCTACTCGGACGGGCTGATCGTGCGCACCACGATCGATGCGCGGCTGCAGCAGATGGCGACCCAGGCGCTGGCGCAACAGGCGAACCAGCTGCAGGGGATCGCGAACAACGCGTGGAGCGGCCGCGACGGCTGCGGTACCGACAACGAGGTGTTCCGCACCTTCATGCGCGAGTCGCCCGAGTACAAGGCCGCACAGGACGCCGGCAAGGACGATGCGGCCGCGATGAAGCAACTCGCCGCCGATCGAGGCTTCATGCGCGCGCTGTGCAAGGCGAAGACCGACGTGCAGGCCGGCTTCGTCGCGATCGATCCGCGCGACGGGCAGATCCGCGCGTGGGTCGGCAGCCGCGACTTCACGAGCGAGCCGTTCGATCACGTGTCGCAGGCACGGCGCCAGCCGGGTTCGACCTTCAAGCCGTTCGTCTATGGCGTCGCGTTCGCGAACGGGATGAAGCCGGACGACACGTTCGTCGACCAGGCGGTCGAGATTCCGCTGAAGGGCGGCGAGATCTGGCGGCCGAACGACGACGTGCCGCCGTCCGGCAAGCCGATGACGCTGCGCGACGCGGTCGCGCTGTCGCGTAACCGGATCACCGCGCAGGTGATGGAGAAGGTCGGCCCGGCGGCCGTGGCGCGGCTCGCGCGCGACATGGGCGTGCGCGAGAGCCCGCTCGAGCGCGTGCCGTCGCTTGCGCTCGGCACGAGCCCCGTGACGCTGAAGGAGATGGTCGCGTCGTACGCGACGATCGCGAACGGCGGGCTGTACGTCGAGCCGCAAATGGTCACGCGCATCGAGACCCGCCAGGGCGATGTGCTCGCCGAATACGCGCCGGCGCCGCCCGAGCGCGCGCTCGATGCGGAAACCGACAAGACGCTGCTCGACGTGATGCGCGACGTGGTGACGCGCGGCACCGGCGGCAGCGTCCGCACGCGCTTCGGGATTCGCGGCGACGTGGCCGGCAAGACCGGCACCACGCAGGACAACGCGGACGGCTGGTTCATCCTGATGCAGCCGGGGCTGGTCGCCGGCGCGTGGGTCGGCTTCGACGACGGCCGCGTGACGCTGCGCAGCGACTACTGGGGGCAAGGCGCGCACAGCGCGCTGCCGATCGTCGGCGACTTCTTCCAGCGCGCGCAACGCGCCCGGATCGTCGACACGAAGCTGAAATTCGATACCGAGCCGTCGCCCGGCTGGTTCGCGTCGGCGCGCGAGCGGGTGACGGACCTGTTCGCCGGGTGGTTCGGGCCGGAGTCGAAGCAGGCGGCGGCGCCCGTGAGGACGCAGCGTATCGAGCGTCAGCCCGAGGCGGACGCAGACGAGGCGTCCGCCGCGTCCGCCGCGTCCGCCGCGTCCGCCGCGTCCGCCGCGTCGGCGCCCGAGGCGGCATCCGGCGGCATCGTCGAGGAATGGATTCCGGCGTCCGAGGTGGCGGCGTCGGCCGCTGCGTTGTCGGCGGGGGCGTCGCAACCGCAGGCCGTGCAGCCGCCGGCGACGGGAGGCAGCGCGGCGAGTTCCGGCAACACCGGTGGTGGCGGCCTCGGCTCCGCACCGGCCACCGCGCCTTCTGCCGTCCCGGCGCCGTCACCGGCACCGGCCCCGGCCCCGGCGCCGGTTTCACCCGACGCGGCCAGCGGTTCGGAGTAACGAGCCGTTCAGAATTCGCGCGATGCTGCCGTAATCACGTTGTCACGACAGCTCGCGCGGTTGCGCCGCGCCTTTCCGATGCGGTCTATCACCGATCACGTCGCGCTCGCGCGCGATGACGTCGCCGCCGGCGTCCCGCTCCGCTTCGATCTCTACGATGCGGGCGGCGCCGCGCTGTTGCCCGCCGGCGCCACGCTGCGCAATCCCGCGCAGTATGACTTCCTGTTCGATCACTTCCGGCCAGTTCGCCGGCGCGATGACGCCGGACCCGGTGCGTCCGAGCACGACACCGTGCCGGCAGCGGCGCACATGGGACTGTCGGCCGGCGCCGCGATCGGCATCCGCCGGCGGGTCGGTGCGGCCCGCGTGCTGCAACGCTGCCGGTTGATCGGGGTCGGCGCATCGGGCGTGCTGTTCGTCGAACCGCGGCCGTCGGCCGTGTTCGACTTTGTCCGCGGCGACGACGTCGAGGCGGTCGCGATCGGCCGGTCGGCGGTGTCGCGCTTCGGTGCGACGGTCGAGGCGGTGCAGGCCGCGGGCGGCGCGCCGTTCATGGTGCTGTCGCCGCCGGGCTTCGTCGACCGGTTGCGCACCCGCGCCGAGCCGCGCGTGCCGGTACGGATCGCGGCCTGCTGCACCGGCGGGCCGGCGCAGGCCGACGGCATCGGCATCGTTCACGATCTGAGCCTGAACGGATTGTCGATCACGGTCGACCGGCCGCTCGCGGCCGCCGGCGAGCCATTGCACGTGCAGCTGCCGTACATGGACGGAGACCGTATCGCATTGCTGACGCTCGACGGCACGGTGCGCGCGGTGCACGTCGATCCCGCGACGCCGGGCTGGACGCTTCATCACGCTGCGTTCAGCGAAATCGCCGCGGCCGACCGGATTCGCCTCAAGGCGTTGCTGTTCGACCTGTCGGTGGAAAGCGCGGAGGCCGATCAGGTCCGCTGACGTGCGCTCGCCGTTTCACCTCGGGCCGCCGTCGTTCATGGCCCGGGGGATCGGCCGGCCCGGGCCGGGCATGCCACAGCGCGCCGCAGTTTATTGGGCGCGGATGTGACGTTAATCCTCTGACGATTAGACCGAATGCGCGGCAATTGTACGGAATTCGGTCAACAGTGAATTTGCGATTTAAGTATTTACCCTGATAGCCGAGCCGCCTAGACTTTCATTCATGCGCAACGACTACCGAGTCCGAAGCGCCTGACAAAACAATCTGGAGGTAACGCATCATGAAATCGCTGATCAAGGCAGTTGCACTGGCCGCACTGGTGGCCGCACCGATCGTGTCGTTCGCCCAATCGAACCAGCAGCCGCTGACGCGCGCGCAAGTGCGTGCCGAGCTGGTCCAGCTCGAGAAGGCCGGCTACAACCCGAACGACTGGATGAACTATCCGGAAAACATCCAGGCCGCACAGGCAAAGATCGCAGCAGCCCAGAACACCGGTGCGCAGGCTGACGCAACGGGCTACGGCTCGAACCCGGTCGCGACGTCGCAGTCGGGCCAGCGCGTGACGGTGCCGGCCGTCGCCGACCGTTCGTCGGTGTACTTCGGTCACTAAGCCATTCGCGGTGCGGCCTCCGGGCCGCCGGCGAGACGGTATCGAAAAGCCCGCACTCATGTCGAGTGCGGGCTTTTTTGCGTCCGCGGCACGCGTGGCGCCGGCTGACAATCCGCCGCGCGTGCGCTAGCATCGCGGTCGGCATCGCCACGCCACGGCAGCCGTGGCGGATGGCGTGGCGCCGGCTTGTCCGTGATGCCGCGCGCCGAGGCGCGGCGACAAGCCCGGCACGAGGTTCCACCAATCAACGAAAACAAACAGGAGCATCCATGCGTGTCTTGACCGGTCTGCTGTGCGCGCTGGCGCTGACGGCTAACCTTGCCCATGCGCAGTCGAATTGCGCGGACGTGACGGATCAGGCGGCGATGACGGCGTGTGCCGATCGCGCGTACAAGAAATCCGACGCGGAGCTGAATCGCACTTATCAGGCCGTCACCGCGCGCCTGCGCGATGCGAAGCCACTCGCCGAGAAACTCGTGAATGGGCAGCGCGCGTGGCTCGCCTACCGCGATGCCGAATGCAACTTCTCCAGCGCGAACGCCGAAGGCGGCAGCGCGTATTCGATGGTCGTGTCGACCTGCCTCGACGATCTGACCAAGATCCGCAACGAGACGCTGAAGGGATATCTGTCCTGCGAGGAAGGCGATCTCGCTTGCCCGGTGCCGGCGAAGTAAAAGCCGCGCGGCGTCCGGCCGGCCCGCACATCGCGCGGCCGGCGCAAGCCCGTGGTTAGCGTGAACAGGCGCTAGACGTCGTCCGTTTCGTCGAGCAGCTTGTGCCGCATCGCATAGCGGACCAGCGCCGCTTCGTGCGGCATCTGCATCTTTTCGAGGATCCGGGTCTTGTAGGTGCTGACCGTCTTCGCGCTCACGCACAGCGCCTGCGCGATCTCGGTCAGCGTCTGTCCAGCAGCAATGCGGCGGAACACGTCGAACTCGCGATCGGACAACCGCTGGTGCGGCAGCGTCTCGGCCGGCTCGTTCAGGCTCTGCGCGAACTGCTCGGCCATCGCTAGGCTCACGTAGACGCCGCCCGACGCAACCTTGGTCACCGCGCCGACCAGTTCGGCGCTCGCGCTTTCCTTGGTCAGATAGCCCGATGCCCCGGCACGGAACGCGCGCACCGCGTATTGCTGTTCCGCGTGCATGGTCAGCACGAGCACGCGCAGCACGGGCTTCTCGTCCTTGATCTGCTTGATCAGCTCGACGCCGTTGCGGCCCGGCATCGACAGGTCGAGCACCAGCACCTGCGCGGGCGTCGAACGAACCAGCGCGATCGTCGACGGGCCGTCGCACGCTTCGCCGGCCACCTCGAATCCGGTGGCGTTCTGGAGGATGTGCCGCAGACCGTCGCGCACGAGCGTATGGTCGTCGGCGATGAGCACCTTGATCATGTGAGGGTGGTTTCCTGTTGAACTGTGCCGAGCGGGAAGGCGACGGTGATCGAGAAGCCGCGCGCGAGCGCGGTGTCGATCGTCACGTTGCCGCCCAGCATGTGTGCGCGTTCGCGAATGCCGATCAGCCCGAACGATTTGTCCTCGTGGGCGCTGCCGCCCGGTGCCGCGCCGCGGCCGTTGTCCGCGACACGCAGTACGCAGAAGCCTTCCTCGATGTCGAGCCGCAGCGCGACGCGTGTCGCATCCGCGTGGCGCGCGACGTTCGTCAGCGCTTCCTGGACGATCCGGAACAGCGTGGTCGCTCCCGCGCTGGTGAACGTGAGCCCGCCCGTTTCGATGTGGCGTTCGACGTCGATGCCGTAGCGGTTCGTGAAGTCGTTCGCCAGCCACTCGATCGCGGGCACGAGGCCGAGATCGTCGAGCATCACCGGGCGCAGGTCGGCTGCGATGCGCCGCACCGACGCGACGGTCGCGTCGATCAGACGGCGCATGCCCTGCAGGTGCGACAGCACGTCGTCGTCGGGTTGCGCACGGCCCGGCGCGCGCAGTTGCTGCTCGATCACCGACAGGTCCATCTTCAGCGCGGTCAGTTGCTGGCCGAGATCGTCGTGCAGTTCGCGCGCGATGCGGGTCTTTTCCTCTTCGCGTACGTTCTGCAGGTTCGCCGACAGCTCGCGCAGTTCCTCGCGCGACTGCTTCAGCGCATTCTCGGCGCGCTGCCGCTCGGTGATGTCGCGCAGCATCACCGTATAGAGCTTGCCCGATGCATCGCGGATCTGCGAGATCGACGCCTCGATCGGGAATTCCTCGCCGTTGCCGCGCAGCCCGAACAGCACGCGCTGGCGGCCCATTTGCCGCTCGGACACACCGGTCACGCCGAACTGGTCGACGTGCTTCGCATGCGCGGCGCGAAACCGCTCGGGGATGAAGCGCGACAGCGGCGCGCCGATCGCCTCCATCGCCGACACGCCGAATACCTGTTCGGCCATCGGGTTGAAGATCACGACCGTCTGCTTCTCGTCGATCGTGATGATCGCTTCCATCGACGACCGGATGATGCCCATCATCCGCGCCTCGTTGAGGATGCCGCGGCTGCTGGCGCCGGTGTCGGCCGTACCGGCGCGGCCGCGCAGCAGTGCATGGATCAGTGCCGCGAACGCGAACGACGCGATCAGCCCGGCGGCGAGTACCGTGCCCGCCGCGCGCTGCGCGCCGGTCGCGCTCGGGCGGCCGTCTGCGGAATAGGCGAGTGTCAGCACGGTGCCGCCGAAATTCAGCTGGTCGGTGCGGCGCATCAGGTCGGGCGACGCGGAGGCCTCGTCGGTCGTCGTCTCCGCACTCGCGATCGGATGCGGATCGTCGCCGGCGCTCATCCGCAGGTCGAGCCCGCGTTCCGCGTCGAGCGCGCGCTCGACCACGCGATTCGGGCTGAGCTCCGCGAACAGCACGCCGCCGGCACCCGTGTCATGGGCGCCGGCTGGCGGGACGGGCGTGCGCGATGAAGCCGTCGCCGGCACGAACAGCATGAGGATGCGGGTATCGCGAGACGTATCGTCGTCGGCCGGATGGATGCCGAGTGCGACATTGCCGGTCCGCAGCGCGCGTGCCAGCGGCGCCTGATCCGGTGCGCCGAAGCGCGCGCCGGCCACGCTCGACAGCGGCGCGCTGAGCGTCGCGACCGCGAACGGGCCGGCCGGCATCGGCGCGTCGCCGGCGAGCGCGCTGCGTGTCGCGGGCGACAGCGGCGCATAGCCGAGCTGCCGGACCGGCGAACGCCCGCTGTCGAGATCGAGCGTGTCGGCATACCGGCGCCATTGCTCGGGTGTCATCTGCGGCGCGAGCAGGAACGCGCCGCGCGCGCTTTCGAGCACGGCGGCGCCGGCTTGCAGCTCGTGGCGCAGCATCGCCGTCACGTGCGTCGTGCGGCGTTCGAAACGCGTATGCACGGCGCCTTGCCACTGCTCGCGCACCAGCAGCGCGATGCCGAGCGACAGCGCCGCACCGGCGAACAGCGCAGCGACGCCAGCCACGAGCGGCTGGCGTAACATGGTCGGAAGGCGCGTGGGCCCTCGGGCGTCACGCGACGGGATGCCACTGGGGGTCATTCGATTGGCCATTCTGGTGTCGGGGCCGCCCGTGGCGCTCGAGCGGTGCGGCAAAAGCGGGAAAAACTCGCACCGGCCACGTGCGACGTTTGTTTTCAAGCTGAAATTGTGCGCGTTTTATACGTTTTTTGTAATAGGGTCAGCTAAAAACGCGATAGCCGGGCGGTGCAGCGGGCGTTCCGGCGGCGTTTGACGCGCGTCAACGGGCGCGTCGGCATGTGGGGGCAGACTGTTCGGCAGACGAGCCGGCATCGGGTCGGCTCGCGGTGACGGGCGCGTCGTTGCGCGATGCGCGGCGCGTGCCCGGTCGGAGGGCGGACCATGTACAAGCGGATTTTCGTCGGGCTCGACGGCGGCCCGAGTGCGCGTCTCGCGCTGAACGAGGCGATCCGGATCGCGGTGGCATCCGGCGGCGAGGTGACGTGCGCGTATGTCGTCGAGCATCGGCCGCAGCTCGTCGACGTCGATGCGGGTTTTGCGGCCGAACGTGACCGCGACGCGGCGGCGACCGCTGCGGCGACGCCCGTGCTCGACGACGCGAGAGCGGCGCTCGCGCAGCAGCATGTGCCGGGCACCGTGCGCGCGCTCGACGCGTACGGCGAGGACATCGCCACGGTGCTGATGCGCACGGCGGCCGAGACCGGTGCCGATCTGATCGTGATGGGGACGAGCGGGCGGCACGGCTTGCGCCGGCTGCTGCTCGGGAGTGTCGCGGAATCGCTGCTGCGCTCGGCCGACCGGCCGGTGCTGCTGGTGCGGCACGACGAGCCGGCCGTGGTGGCCACCGCGCGATGACGGTGGTGCGGCGCTGAGGTGCTGACGCGCGAGCGGCGGCGGGCAGGGGGCTGCCGCGCGGATGACGGCGTGAGGGCGTGACGTCGTGGTCGGTCGCGTGTCCGGCACATCGATCAACGGGCCGTGCATGCGCGGCCACGCAGGGGCGAGATCGCATCGCCCCGGTTGCATCGTGACCGGCACTTCTGGCAGCATCGACCGGTGTCCGCTTCATCGTCGCGCGGGTTCCGCGCGCGATCCAGTCGTCGCGTGCATGGCCGCGGCGACCGACGCAGCGGCACGCGACGGTGCGGGAGATTGCATGTGCGATCGGCCGCGCGGTGCGTCGCGTGCCCGGTTTCCTACCTTACCGACGTCATCCGCCATGCCGATTTCCGCCGCTGACCTGATTCACCAGTTCGATCTTCAGCCGCATCCCGAGGGCGGCTATTTCCGGGAAACCTACCGCGCGGCCGATACCGTCGTGCGTCCTGCCGACGGCGCGCCGCGCGCGGCGTCGACCGCGATCTACTACCTGTTGTGCGACGGCGCGTATTCGTCGTGGCACCGGATCCGTTCCGACGAGGTCTGGCATTTCTACGCGGGCGATCCGCTCGAAGTGTGGGTGCTCGACGAGCACGACGGCCTGACGATCCATCGGCTCGGCAACCCGCTCACGCATCCGGGCACCGTGTTCCAGGCCGTCGTGCCGGCCGGACGCTGGTTCGGCGCGCGCTGCGCATCGCCGGAGCACGTGGCGCTCGTCGGCTGCACGGTCGCGCCGGGGTTCGAGTTCGCGGAATTCGAGCTCGCGGACGCGACGGCGCTGGCCGCCGCGTTTCCCGAATACGCGGAATACGTCGCGGGGCTCGCGCAGCGCCCTGACGCATGAGCGTGCCGGCTGCCGCCGACGGCAGCCGTTCCGCGCGGTCCCGGCCAAACCCGTTTAGAATGCAACGTGGTGCAGGATCGGCCGCGGACCTGCCGCGGCGATCGCTGCCAGCCGTATCGACGGCCGCCTCCGTCGCACGGTCCGCATGTCTTCCAGGAGCGCCGCCGTGTGGCACTTTCCCATTGCAATTCCCTCGTCGCTCGGCCCGTGGGCCGTGTTCGCGAGCGTATTGATCACGCAACTCGGCGTGCCGGTGCCGGCCGTGCCGATGCTGATTCTCGGCGGTACGATGGCGGCGATGGGGCAGGCGTCCTGGACGAGCATGTTCGTGGCGGCGATCGGCGCGACGATGCTCGCCGATTCACTGTGGTTCTTCATGGGCCGCACGCGCGGGCGGCGCTTGCTGAACGGGCTCGTGCGCTTCTCGCTGTCGCTCGACACGACGCTGCGCTTCGCGCGTAATGTATTCGAAAGATACGGCGCGCCGCTGCTCGTTCTCTCCAAATTCCTGCCGGGCCTCGGCCTCGTGTCGGCGCCGCTGCTCGGCACGACCGCGATCGGCGTCGGCGTGTTCCTGTTCTGGGATCTGGCCGGCGCGTCGTTGTGGGCCGCGTTCTGGCTCATCGGCGGTGCGGCCGTGCATGACCAGATCGTCCAGTTCGTGCTGTGGGTGCGCGCGAGCGGCGGCACGATCCTCGACGCGTTCCTCGCGATCTTCATCACGTTCCTGCTGTACCGCTGGGTGCGCCGCGTGCAATTCCGCCGCTACCTCGCGCAGGTGCGCATCTCGCCGCCGCAGCTCGTCGAGATGATGACGTCGAGCGAACCGCCGCTGATCTTCGATGCGCGGCCGCGCGCGATTCGCGAGCGGGAGCCGTACCGGATCGCCGGTGCGGTGCCGGTCGATCTCGATTCGCCGGACCTGCTCGATCCGGAGCTGCTGAAGCGGCCGATCGTCGTGTATTGCGTGTGCCCGAACGAGGCGACCGCGAAGCGTCTGATCGCGAAGATGCAGCGCAAGAAGATGCTCCACAACATCAGGGCGCTGAAGGGCGGCCTCGATGCATGGGAGAAGCACGGTTATCCGGTCGAGCCGATGCCGGCCGATGCCGATGCGTCGCGGTATTTCGTGCGGCCGACCCACGGCGCCCCGCTCGAGGGCGAATATACGGTGCGGGCGACGTTGTCGAAATGAATCGTGCGCGCCATGCCGCGCACGTTCCGATTCCGCCACCGGTTTCGCGCTTCTCGTTCGCGCGAAAATCGGCTGGCGCGAAACCTCTGATCCCGTAAGCGAACCAGCGAAAATCCGCCGCGCCGCGCGCCGTACACGCGCACGCACCGCATCTCGGCCCGCACGCGTATTGATCACGATCATGCACGCGCCGGCCGGACGACATATGCTGTCTGAATCGTTTGTCCGCGCTTCGCGTGGCCATCCGCCGATCCCCGCGACCGCGCCGGCCGTCCGCCCGCCGCGTGCCGCTGCCGCGCGAAGCTCCGGTCGTCGTCCGCGACGACGCGTCCGCAGGAGGCCTTCGCCATGCAAACCACCCCGACCATCCCGCCGCTCGCGCGGATCGCGCTGGCTGTCGATCTGACGCCCGAGTCGCTGTCCGCCGCGCGCTATACGCGAACGCTGCTGCGTCCCGGCATGCAGGTGCGCATCGTCTGCGCGATCGACAATCCGCGTCTCGTGCTGCCCGACATCCCGCGCGTCGACGCGCTGCTGACATCGGCGCGCGAGGAGATGATGCACGAAGCGCAGGCGACGCTCGAACGGATCGGCGCGCTGTTCGCCGGCAGCGGCGTGGTCATCGAGCAGGTGATCCTCGATACGTCGGTCATGGGCGGTACGGTGGCCGATGCACTCGCGAACGACACGTCGGGATGGCAGGCCGACGTGCTCGTGGTCGGCGCGAATCCGCACCACGGGCTGCTGCGGCTCGTCGAAGGCGCGATGTCCGACACGCTGGCCGCGCGCGCACGCTGCGCGCTGCTGATCGTGCCGGCCGACTATGCGCGGCCGGCGGACGGGCCGCTGCAGCGCCTGATGTTCGCGGTCGACGGCAGCGAGCCGTCGCTGCACGCGGTGCGCGTCGGGCTCGGCTTCGCGGTGCCGACGACGCTGCTGTACGCGGCCTATGTCGTCGATCGCGCGGTTCGTCTGACGGATCTCGTGCCGGTGCGCGCGCTCGAGGACGCGTATCGCGCGGAAGGCGAGGATGCGCTGGCGCGGATCGGCCCGCTGTTCCACGCCACGGGGAATCCGACCAAGCGCGGCGTCGTCGAAACCCGTCCGACCAGCGACGACGTCGCCCATGCGCTGATGCGCGACGCGGTGCACTGGCGTGCGGAATTGCTGGTGGTCGGCACGCACGGCCGGCGCGGCATCGCCGCCTGGCTGATCGGCAGCGTCGCGCGCCGGGTCGCGCATCTCGCGCAGGTGCCGGTGCTGCTCGTGCGTGGCGACGCGTGACGATCGCGATGCGATGGAGGCGAAGCGGGCTTTCGTTGACCTGCATCAGAAACGTCGTGCGCGTCGCGTGAGACAGTGACACGACGTCCGGCGTGGCGGACCGGCTGTCGTCCGTACGTGATGTTGCGATTCGACGCGTGGAGGCTGAACCGCGCGAACGCACGTATGTCCGCGACCGTTGCGATCAACCGATTTCCGGAGCCGTGCCGCGCATCGCGTGGCGCGTGAGCCGATCCAGAACTCTCCGGCACGAGGGTAGGCAGCCGACGGTTGCCTTGGAACGACGGACGGGGTGTACTCACCCCGTCCGCTTCCTGGCCCCGTGCAGACTACTTTCCTCGCAGGTATTGTCTTCGTCGATGTCGCCGGGTGGAACGGCGCGTGGTGGCACGCGATCGCGCGACGGCGGATCGGTGTGAATGTCGGCATGCGATGCGCTGTCGCGCGCGCTCGGGGCGCAGCGCTCGCTGCCGGATGGGTGTTGCTGGCGCCGCAGCCAGCGCGCGGCCCCGTGCCGCGCCTGCTGCGTTCAGGCGCTCATACGTAGCGCGGCGTTCGCTGGTCGTGCCCGCGGCTGCTCATGCGGCATACGCAGCCGCCGCGACGCACGCCATGCAGACGTCCTCGTCCGCCCGGTGCGCGATTGCGCAACCGCGGCCAGCCGGGTCGCGCCTTGCGGCGCGGCTCCGCAACGACCGGTGCGTCGGCGCCGGCCCGCGCGTGCAGGGCAGCGGCGAACCGCTGCAGCGCGAGCACCGACCCCGCGACGCTCTGGTATTTCTCGCGGCCGATCTGCCCGTCGAGCGTCACGAGCAAGCCCGCTTCGCGCGCGAGCGCGAGCAACGCGTCGAGATCCTCGGGCGGCCGGATACCGGCCGGCGTGGCGGGCGCGGACAGCGTGCGACGCCGTCCGTCCCGGGCCTTGAAGTTGCGATGTCTCATGGTTGGTCTCCTGCGCCGGGCCCCGCGTGCCGGCTCAATGGCCGGCTGAGCGATGACCGGATATGAACGTATCGTTCATGACATCAGTATCCGTCACCGATACTGCGCTGCCAATCGGCGCGCGCTGAAGTCGCTGTCAGACATTACGTGCGGCGTATCGGAATCCGCTGACAAGCCGGACCGGCGTTCGGCCGCCGCGGCGCGATCCGCGGGCCGGGCCCGCCATGTGCGGCGCGGCGATGCGGTGCATAAAAACGGAGGAATCGCGGCCGGAACACGTCGCTTGACGCAGGATTTCGACCGGTCTAAGTTGCTCAGTGCATCGGCGTCGCGCGACGGTTTATGTCTGCGCGAGCGGCGGTGTCGCGCCTCGGGGTGGCGTGGCAACCCTTCCAGTCGTTCGCGGGCCATGCGCACCGCGAATCCCGCGCGCGGGCCGATCCAGCCACGGATCGGCGCGGCGGCACGCAACGTGCCGTTGATCGTGCGCAAACACGCTTCGGCGCATCGTACGCCGGGCGGCCGTCCAGTCTTTAATCTTCCGGTAGTGTCTTTTTTCCTTTCGTTCCTCGACCGTCAGGAGCCCGTCGATGTCACAACAGGACAACATGCTTGAAGCCTTGAAAGCCGTCGCCGAACAGCGCGAGATCGGCGACGACCAGTTGCGCACGATGCTCGACGACGAAGTGCGTGCGTTGTCGTCCGATGCCCGCGTGCACGACTACATTCACGTGTTCGCGATTCGTCACCTGCGCGAACGGATGCGCAGACAGGACGAACTCGAGCGCGACACCTCGCCCGGTACGCAGCACAAGGAGCCGGACACGAGTGCCGATCGCCGTCTGTGACGGACGCTGGCCGCAATCCACGCCACTGGCGCTCCCGAGCCGCGGCCAGCCTTCGACCGGCGCACGCGCCTCCCGCAGCGGAAACCGCCGCCCGCGTGCCCACAACACGCTTGCGCGCCGGCGGCGCCTTTCTTCATATGGTTCATTGAATTGCCACAACGGCCTCAAGTAAGCGGCGCGGATGCCGTTTACCCGGTGAATTCGTCCACCGGGCGTTCCCGCTCTCTTACCGAGTCGTTGCCATGTTCTCGTCCATCCGGACCCGCATTCTTGCCGCGTGCGTCGCCATCGTCGTCTTCGCGCTCGTCGCCACCACGCTGATCAACTATTTCATCGCGCACTCGTACAACGAAGACGCGATCGACCGCAACCTGACCTCCGTCGCGAGCGGCCATGTGGTCGGCATCGGCGACTGGGTCGCGACCAAGAGCCGGATGATCGCGTCGCTGCAGGACGCCGCGCTGTCGCCGGATCCGCTGCCGGTGTTCAAGCAGATGGCCGCGGCCGGCGGCTTCACGAACGTGTACGCGGGCTACGCGGACAAGGTGTTTCATTTCTCCGACCCGACCGGCATCCCGCCCGACTACGATCCGACCGGCCGCCCGTGGTACAAGCAGGCCGCACAGGCCGGCAAGCCGGTCGTCACGCCGCCTTACGTCGACGCGGGCACCGGCAACCTGGTCGTCACGTTCGCGGTGCCGATTCTGCGCGACGGCGCGCTGAAGGGCGTCGTCGCAGCCGACGTCGCGATGGACAGCGTGATCGCGAACGTGAAGTCGATCCACCCGACGCCCGCGAGCTTCGGCATGCTGATCGACAGCAGCGGCCACGTCGTCGCGCATCCCGACGCGAAGCTCACGCTGAAGCCGGTCGCCGACCTGTCGGCCGACCTCGGCGGCATGAGCGCCGCGTCGCTGGCTGCGGCCACCGCGCCGGTCGAAGTGCACGTCGGCGGCGACGCGAAGCTGGTGCGCGCGCAGGCCGTGCCGGGCACCGACTGGTATGCGCTGGTGCTGCTCGACAAGTCGGAAGCGACGGCCGGGATGCGCTCGCTGCTGACCGCGTCGCTGATCACGCTGGTCGTGATCGTCGGCGTCGCGTCGCTGATCATCGGCGCGATCACCACGACCGCGTTCCGCCGCCTGTCGCAGGTGCGTCAGGCGATGGCGTCGATCGGCTCGGGCACGGGCGACCTGACGCAGCGCCTGCCGGCCGAAGGCAGCGACGAGGTGGCCGATATCGCGCGCTCGTTCAACAGCTTCGTCGACAAGCTGAACGACGTGATGCGGCAGATCCGCGACGCGAGCGAATCGGTGCGCACGGCCGCGAACGAAATCGCCGCGGGCAACCAGGACCTGTCGTCGCGCACCGAATCGGCGGCGGCGAGCCTCGAGGAAACGGCCGCGTCGATGGAGGAGATCACCGCGACGGTCGGTCAGTCGGCGGCGGCTGCCGGCCAGGCCGACGAACGCGCGGCCGCGGCATCGCGGATCGCGTCGCACGGCGGCGTGGTCGTGTCGGACGTGGTGGCGACGATGGGGAAGATCGAGGAAGCGTCGGGCCGGATCGGCGACATCATCGGCGTGATCGACGGCATCGCGTTCCAGACCAACATCCTCGCGCTGAACGCGGCCGTGGAAGCGGCGCGAGCCGGCGAGCAGGGCCGCGGTTTCGCGGTCGTCGCGCAGGAAGTGCGCAGCCTCGCGCAACGCAGCGCGCAAGCCGCGCGCGAGGTGAAGGTGCTGGTCGAGTCGACGGTGGCGAGCGTGTCGGCCGGGTCGGGGCAGGTGCGCCAGGCCGGCGACACGATGCGCGAGATCGTGTCGAACGTCACCAACGTGACGACGATCATCTCCGAGATCACGCACGCGGCGAACGAGCAGACGCGCGGCATCCAGGAAGTGAACCGCGCGGTCACGCAGCTCGACGAAATGGTGCAGCAGAACGCGGCGCTCGTCGAACAGTCGACCGCCCCCGCGACCGCGCTGCAGACGCAGGCGAACGCGCTCGCGACGACGGTCGGGCAGTTCAAGGTCGCATGACCCGCGCCGGGTGACGCAGGTCGAGTTGCCCGCGCGCCACGCGCGCGGCGATGCTCAGGCGGGGCCGCCGTCGCGCATCAGCGCGAGCCGGTTGTAGAGCGTCTTCAGGCTGATGCCGAGCGCTTTCGCCGCTTGCGGCTTGTTGCCGTCGAAGTGGTCCAGCGTCGCCGCGATGAAGCGCTGCTGCGTGTGGTGAAGCGTGGCGCCGAGCGGCAGCGCCATTGCGTCGTCCGACGTTTGGTCGGGCAGGATCGTCGGCTTCGGCAGCGCGACGTCGATGCCGTCGTCCGCGAGGATGTACGCGCGCTCGATCGTGTTGTGCAGCTCGCGCACGTTGCCGGGCCATGAATACGCGCGCAGCGCGGCGATCGCGGCATCGGTCAGCCGCTTGTGCGAGCGGTGCCGCTCGTTGAGCGCCTCGACGAACTCCTGCGCGATCGTCTCGACGTCGCCGTTGCGCTGGCGCAGCGGCGGCACATACAGCGCGAACGCGGCGAGCCGGTAGAACAGATCCTCGCGCAGCCGGCCGTCTCGCACGGCTTCGGCCGGATTATGGCGGGTCGCCGACACGATGCGCACGTCGAGCGGAATCGCCTCGGTGCCGCCGACGCGCACGATCGTGTTCGATTCGAGCGCCCGCAGCAGCTTCACCTGCAGCGCCGCGGGCATTTCCGCGATCTCGTCGAGGAGCAGCGTGCCGCCGCACGCGGCTTCGAAGAACCCCTCGCGCTGCGCGATCGCGCCGGTGAAACTGCCTTTCTCGTGGCCGAACAATTGCGCTTCGGCGATGTCGGCCGGAATCGCGCCGCAGTTGACGGGCACGAACGGCCCGTCGCGGCGCGCGCTCAGGTCGTGCAGTCGTCGCGCGACAATATCCTTGCCGACCCCGCTTTCACCGGCAATCATCACGCTGGCGCGGGTCGGCGCGATTTTCTCGATACGGCCGAGCAGCGTGCGCATCGCCGTGGAGCGGCCGGACAACTGGCGTGCGTCGGCGCGTTGCTTCGGACGGTTTGCGGTTTCAGCCATAGGCGTGAGCGGGCCGTTTTGAAAATCGGCACCGCGCGTTTCCCTCGTTGCAATATTTATCATCGACAGCGGAACGGCCCAAAAGGTGCCGCGACATAGAAATTTCCAATGTCCGGTGCGATACCCGAAGAAATGTGCGATCGCCGCATCGCGATGCCGGTATGTGGCAGTCGTGCCCGCCAGCGATGCCTTTTTACACCCGCCGAATGAAAAATCGAAAGGCACTTGCAAGCGCGCGTTCGGTGTAAGCCAACGCGGCTGGGGCCGCGCGACAGGGCCGCCACGCATCAAGGCGGTGACGCGGCGATGGCGCGGCACGTCGCAACTGGGCACGCGTGTTGCTGCGCCACGTAGCTCGCCCGGCACGCGTGACGGATGTCGACCGCCGAGGCGGCATGCCGTCGAGCGACGGTTGCCGGGGCGATGCAGGGAAACGATGAGGACCTTTAGCCGTGAGCTGTTTCGGCAGGGCATATGGGTCGTGCTGGCCGTCGGGGTGGCGGCCGTGCTGCAGGCGTGGGCGATACACGTCGTCGGCATGCACGAACCGTTCGCGCCGCTGCCTTTCTACGCCGGTGTCGCGGCTGCAGCCTGGCTGACGTCGTTCGCCGGCGGCGTGGCCGCGTGCGCCGTGAGTGTCGCCGTAATTGGCGGCTTGTGGTGGCGCGATGCGCCGCTGCCCGACCTGCTCTCCCAAGCGGGTGCTTTCGTCGCGATCAGCTTCGTCGAGTGCGTGCTCGTGACGGCCGTCAAGCCGCTGCTCGCCAACGACCGGCTGCGCGGTGCCGAGGATGCGGAAGACGACGCGCGCACGCCGCGCCGCGAACCTGAACCGGTATCCCCCGCGCGCTCCCCCGACGACAGCCTGCTGCGCCGCGTGGTCGATGCATCGCCCGACGCGATCGTCGGCGTCGATGTCGCACGGCGGATCACGAGCTGGAACCCGGCCGCGCGGCGCCTCTTCGGCATCGACGCGGCGGCGGCGATCGGGCACGACGTCACGATGCTGATCGCGCCGCGCTGGCTGCGATTGCATCCCGTTCCCGCGTCGTTCGCGAATGCGGGCGCGCCAGCCGGCCCGCTCGACGTCCTGTGCCTGCGCCGCGACGGCGGCCGCTTCCGCGCGACCTTCACGGCGTCGCCGATCGTCGACGCGCAAGGCAATTGCACCGGCCTGTCGATGACGCTGCGCGAGGCGCGCGAACGTCGTCGCTGCGAGCAGCGCGACCTGCGCTCGTTGCGCGGCGCGCGCGACGCGCGCATGCAGGCCGACGAGTCGAACCGGCTGAAGGACGAACTGCTGGCCACCGTGTCGCATGAACTGCGCACGCCGTTGAACGTGATCTACGGATGGGTCGAGGTGCTGCGCAGCGGCGAGGGGCAGGGCTTCGCGCATCAGGCGATCGACGCGATCGATCGCAGCGCGCGATCGCTGTCGCGGATGGTCGGCGACCTGCTCGACGCATCATCGCTCGCGACGGGCCGCGTGCGGCTCGAACGCACGCCGGTCGACCTCGTGCGCATCGTGCAGGAGGCGGTGCGCGAACTCGGCGAGACCGCGGAGGCGAACGGCCTCGAGCTGTCGACGGAGTGCGCGATGCCCAGCTGCGTGATCGCCGCGGACGGCGAGCGCCTGCGCCAGTTGCTGGCGAACCTGCTGTCGAATGCGATCAAGTTCACGCCGCCGGGCGGCCGCATCAAGGTGTCGTTGAACCCGGCCGGCGCGCGCGTGCGGCTGTCGGTGGCCGATACGGGGCAGGGCATTTCCGCGGAACGGCTGCCGCACCTGTTCGATACGTTCAGCCGGCCGGAAGGCGCGCCCGCGTTGCCGAAACGCGGCCTCGGGCTCGGCCTGTCGATCGTGCGCAACATCGTGCGGCTGCACGGCGGCGAGGTCTCGGCGGCGAGCGAAGGCGCCGGGCGCGGCACGACCGTGACCGTCATGCTGCCGGCGGACCTCGGTGCCGACGATCCGACCGGCCACCCGGTACGGCCGAGCGGGGCGTCGACGGCGGTCGCGCTCGACGGCCGGCGCGTGCTGGTGGTCGACGACGACGCGACGTCGCGCGCCAGCCTCGCGGCAGCGCTCGAAACGCTGGGCGCCCAGGTGTCGACCGCGCAATCGGGACACGACGCGCTCGACGTGGTGGCGCGGCAGCACCCGAGCGTCGTGCTGTCCGATCTCGCGATGCCGGACGGCGACGGTTTCTGGCTGCTCGACCACATTCGCCATTTGCCGGACGGCGGCGGGCGCCTGCCCGTCGTCGCGGTGACCGCGCATGCGGGCACGGCGGACCGGAGCCGCGTGATGGCCGCCGGCTTCGATGCGTATCTATGCAAGCCCGTCGACGTGCCGACGCTGGCCAGCGTGATCGTCGACGTATCGCCGGCCGACGCGGCGGGGGGAGCCGGGCGGCGCCACTGAGCGCATCGAGGGTGCATGGAGCGAAGGTGCGTGGACCGATTTCCTCGCGTCCGCACATCGTCGCGCATGACGGACGGACCGCAGCGTTCGGCCAGATCGATCCGTCGACGGATCCGGAGGTCCGGATGAAAGCGAACGACAGTAACCCGCACCAATTTGCCGTGCTTGCCGGCACCGCATGCATGCTGGTATCGGCCATGCTCGCGGTGCTCGGCGCGCCGGCATTCCTGCCGGCGCATGCGCAGGCGCCGGCAGCATCGTCGATTCATGTCGCGCCGGGCGTCATTCGTCCCGGCGAGACCGCCGACGAGGCGGACATGACGCGGCGGCCGAGCGGCATCGACGCCGAATTCGTCGACAAGGCCGGCATCATCGGCAAGACGGAGTCGCAGGCGAGCGAGCTCGCGCTCGATCGGTCATCGAATCCGCACGTGAAGGCCTTTGCGCGGCGGATGATCGATGATCACGACCGCCTGGCCACGCGATTGCGCCGCCTTGGCGCGCAAAAGGGTGTGCCCGTGCAGGCGCGCATGGTCGTCGATCCGGAGTTGACGGCGCTGCGAACCAAGAACGGCAGCGCATTCGACAAGAGTTATATCGCGCTGGTGGGGCCGAACGCGCACGAGGCCGCGATCAGGCTCTACGAAGCCGAAGCGCGCAACGGGCGCGATCCGCAGCTTCGCGCGTTCGCGGCAAGCGCGCTGCCGACGCTGAAGGCGCATCTGAGCGCCGCGCGCGCGCTCGAGAATTCGATCGCGGCCGCACACTGATCCGCACGGCCGTCCCGCCGCGCGTCGGTCAGTGCCGCGTGTCGCTTTCAGGGCCGCCCGGCGACGCCTCGTAAGGCGGCGCGTCGAGCGGCGTTTCGCCTTCCTCGATCAGCCAGTACGGCGACGCACCGTAGTACGTGTGCAGCGCCTCGGCCCAGGCCGGATCGGCCATCGTCGGCCAGCGGTCCTTCTCGAAGCCAGGGGCTTCGCGCACGCGCTCGGTCGACACGGGCAGCACGAAGCAGTGGCGCTCGGCATCGAGCGTCAGCACGTTCCATGGCACCGCGAGCAGCTTGTCGCCGATCCCGAGAAAGCCGCCCGACGACACGACCGCGTAGGCGATCCGGCCGGAGCGGACGTCGAGCATGATGTTCGTGACCTTGCCGATGTCGTCGCCGTCGATCGTCAGGACGTGATCGCCCTCCAGCGTGCCGGCGGCCATCACGTCCGGCCCCGGCCCGCCGGCCGAACGGCCGCTGTCGCCGACGATGCGCGCCTGCCTGGGCGACGGTCTGTCCGTTGTCATCGCTTTTCTCCTGGTCGAAGCGGCGCGGCGCAGTGGCTCGCGGCCGCGCAGGTAAGGGCCGGCTGCTTCAGCGGCGGCGCGGCAGGGACACGTCCTCGAGCGTATTGGCCAGTTCGTCGCGTGCCGGCCCGCCCGCGCGCGTCGCGATGTCGCCCAGCGACACGATGCCGACGATCTGGTGCTTGGCATCGAGCACCGGCATCCGGTGCAGTTGCAAGTCGGCCATTCGTTGCTGGACATCGCCGACGCCGTCGTCCTCGACACACCACTGCACGGGCGCGGAGGCGACGGCCTTCACCGGGGTGTCGGGCGAATGCCCGTGCGACAGTGCGCGCACCGCGAGGTCGCGGTCCGTCACGATCGCGACGAGCTCGTTGCCGTCGCAGACCGGCAGCACGCCGATGTCGAAGCGCTGCATCAACTGGGCCGCATGGCGAATCGTGTCGGTCGGCGCGACGCATACCACGTCGCGCGACATGATTTCATTGACGCGATACATGAACGCCTCCTTCGTGAGCGAGACGAACCGGGAGCAGAACGCGTGCCTCCTTCAATCGACACGCGTGCGGCCCGCGCGGCCGGGCCACGGAGAAATTTGCCAGTCGGCTTGTACATCTTCCACGGCGGTAGCCGTGGCCGGGCCGCAAGCGACGGCCAGCGACGATCAGTGGCCGACGCCCGTCATCGCAACGATGGCGAGCACCAGCGCGCTCTCGATCGCGGCCAGTGCCGCGACGCCCGCGGCGCCGCTGACTTCGTTCCATGCACGTTCGATGCGGTTCATCACTTCACTCCGGTTGTGCCGGTCCCGCGCTACGCTGCCGCGCAAGGTGGGCCGGGGTGCCGCCGTCAGCCGTGATCGCGGGGCGGTGGTGGGGTGTCGGGCGCGCGACGTTCGCGGTGGCCGGACGGCTTCGCGGGGTCGATACGGGTCGCACCGCCAACGGCGGGCGGATCGCTGGCCGGGAAACTCTCATCGAGCCCTTCGTCGATGCGCTCCTCCGTCTTGTCATCGGACGGCTTGCGCGACGCGGCGCGCAGGACTCTACCAGCAGCCGGAGACACGGCATCGCGGCGGCCGGGGGCATGAGCGGTCATGATCGAACCTCCTTACACGTAACGAAAAGCGCAAGCGCCGTGCCCGTGCGGGGTGAGGCGGCGGGACGCTCGCAGCCTGTTGAGCCGGCCGGACCGGTGGACACCTCGCACCCGCCGCCGGCTGAACCACACACCGTCTACGCGGGGCGCTGGTCGCACGATGCGCGCCGTCCGATTCAGTTCGCGCTCGCGGTGAAGCGCGCCGCCGAAGGGTGCATCGTGTCGCTGCTGATTGGAGCTTAGGACGGATGACGCGCCGCGTGTCGGCAATGATGCGCAGGCACGCTGCTTGCGAACGGTCGCCGCGCCAATCGACACGCGCGAGCCGCCGCGCAGGAGCGACATGAACACGCCATCCATGCTGCACCGTCCCGAACCGACACCCGACGTCGATCCCCACCCGACGCTGCCCGAGCACGACGATCCGGTGGATCCGCCCGTGCCCCTGGGCCCGCCGCATGGCGATCCGCCGTCGCAGCCGCCGCCGATGCGGATGCCGGGCGGGCGCAGCGTAACGCGGCCGGCCGCGCGATCACTGAAAGGAGGACCATCATGGACATTCACGTGCAATCACCGGACAAGCGCGCGATCGCCCAGGTGCTGGGCCGCTATTTCGAGTCGCGCTCATTGCGCTATCACATCGAGGAGTTGCCGGGCGGCGTGCTGCATATCGGTTTTCGCGCCAGCGGCCGCCCGGTCGCCGTCACCGTGTCGTTCGACGATTCCGCCTACGACACCTACACGCACTGGGATGCGAGCCAGAAGCAGCTCGCGCTCGGGCGGCTCGCGGATGGGTTCTCGCGCATGATGTCCAAGCGCAGCCCGGCCGCGCTCGCCGGCGACTACCACGTCGAGCGTTTCTGATTCCGCAACCATCCGCCCGCTCGTGCCGGAAACCGGCAAAGTGCCCGTGCTCAACGGGCGCTTTGCGGGTTCGCTACGCCTCGCGTAGGATGTTCGTTAATTCAGCGCACGCTACGTTCGCGCCGTCAGCTGCCTGCCTTTGCAGCTGGACCAGCGCGACGCGCTTTCCTGCAGGTTCGTTTCGCACAACCGACGGAGACCGCCTTGATGACCGTTGCTCGCCCGTTGCTGTCACCCGCCACCCGCCGGTTCGTGTCCGGCCTGTCGGCCTTCGCCGCGCTCGCGGCCGCCGGCGCCCGCGACGCGTCGGCCCAGACGCCTTCGCCGCTCGGCGAATGGCAATACTCGGCGGGGGTGCCGCTGCAGAAGCTGTTCAATCCGACCGTCCCCACGTGGCAGGTGAGCGTGGGCGCCGCGATGACGCTGCAGCCGCGTTACGCGGGTTCCGACCGCTACCGCGTGATGGGCGGCCCGAATTTCGACGTGCGCTATCGCGACCTGTTCTTCCTGTCGACGGGCGACGGGCTCGGCGCGAACGTGCTGCGCGGGCCGAACTGGCGCGTGAGCCTGTCGGTCGGCTATGACCTCGGGCGCCGCTCGGCCGACGATCTCGACCACCTGAACGGGCTCGACAACATCAACGCGGCGCCGGTGATGAAGCTCGCGGCCGATTACGTGATCTCGAAGGAGTTTCCGCTCGTGCTGCGCGCGGATGTCCGGCGCAGCATCGGCGGCTCGAATGGCTGGGTCGGCGATTTTTCCGCGTACATGCCGATGCCGGGCAGCAACGAGCACTTCTTCTGGTTCGCCGGCCCGACCGTGTCGTTTGCCGATTCACGCTACATGAACGGCTGGTTCGGCGTGAATCAGGGGGCGTCCGCGCGTTCGGGCCTGTCGACCTATTCGCCGGGAGCCGGGATGAAGTCGTTCGGCGCCGGCGTGACGATGGTCTGGTTCGTCAACAAGCACTGGTTCGTGACGGTGGACGGCGCGATCGAGCAGCTCGTCGGCCGCGCAAGGCGCAGCCCGATCACGCAGCAGTCGACGAACGGCGTGTTCGACATGTCGGTGAATTACCAGTTCTGACCGGATTGGCGCCGGCGGGTCGGGCGGGCGGGCGCTGCGGCGTGCGGCATTTTTCGTCACATTTGATATGATTGCTACCTGTACAAACGTACAGTGATCGATCCCCCGTGACGCCTGCATCGCCGACGCCTCCGGCGTTTTACTACCTGACCAATTTCGAACGCGCGCTGGCTTGGCTCGGCGAGCGTTACGACGACCTGCTCGACGCGCACGAACACGCGTTTCTGCGGCAGTTCGCGCAGTTGCCGAAAGCGTCGCGCGCGTTGCTCGTGCGGATGCTGATGCGCAGCGGCTCCGACTTCCGGGCGAGCAAGCTCGTGTACGACGAAATCGGCAGCACGCTCGACGCAGCCGCGCCGCTCGTCGCACTCGGCTGGATCGATCCGGCGCCCGCGCTCACGCTCGACGAGCTGTTCGCGCTGTCCACCAAGGCCGATCTGCTGAAGGCGTTCCCGTCACTCGCCGCGCACGCGGGCGAGCGCAAGCCCGACTGGCTCGAACGGCTGCGGCTCGCGCACGACGTCGCGCAGCCGCTCGACGCGTGGTGCGCGCAGGCCGACGATTGCGTGCTGCGCGTGACGGTCGGCGCGCTATGCGACCGGCTGCGGCTGATGTTCTTCGGCAATCTCCATCAGGACTGGAGCGAATTCGTGCTCGCCGATCTCGGCGTGTTCCAGTACGAAAGCGTGCCGTTCGCGCCGTCCTCGCGTGCGTTCCAGCAGCGCACCGACGTCGATGCGTATCTCGCGCTGCAGACCTGCCGCGAAGCCCTCGACGCCTGGCCCGACGACCTGCCGTTCGACGACCTGCTGCGGGCGATCGACGCGGTCGGCTGCGCGCAGCCGTGGCTCGCGACCCGCCGCTCGAAGCTGCTGTTCACGCTCGGACAAGCCTGCGAGCGGCGCGCCGACTGGGACGCCGCGCTCGACGCGTATGCGCGCAGCGCGTGGCCGGGCAGCCGGCATCGGCGTATTCGCGTGCTCGAACGCTGCGGACGCGATGACGACGCACTCACGCTGGCGCTCGAGGCGCGCGGCGGTTTCGAAAGCGACGAAGAACGCCAGCGCGTCGAGCGGATGCTGCCGCGCCTGCAGCGGCGTCTCGGGCAGCGGGTCGAACGCGCGGGCAGCGCGCCGGACGTGCCGCGGGAAACGCTCGTGCTGGCGCGTCCCGAAGCGTTCGTCAGCGTCGAATTCGCGGTGCGCGACCATCTTGCGCAGCCCCACACGCCGGTTCATTACGTCGAGAACACGCTGATCAATTCACTGTTCGGGCTGCTGTGCTGGGAGCCCGTGTTCGCGGCCGTGCCCGGCGCGTTCTTTCACCCGTTCCAGCGCGGCCCGGCCGACCTGCACGCGCCCGATTTCGCGGTGCGCCGCACGGACGCGTTCGCCGCCTGTTTCGCCCAGCTCGACTCCGGCGCGTACCGCGACACGATCCGCCGGCACCATGCGACGAAGTCGGGGCTGCAATCGCCGTTCGTGTTCTGGGGCGTGCTGACCGACGAACTGCTCGACGAGGCGCTGGCCTGCCTGCCGCCCGAGCACCTGCGGCTGTGGTTCACGCGCCTGCTCGCGGACATCCGCAGCAACCGTTCGGGGCTGCCCGACCTCGTGCGTTTCTGGCCCGGCGAGCGGCGCTATGAGCTGATCGAGGTGAAGGGCCCCGGCGACCGTCTGCAGGACAACCAGACGCGCTGGCTCGCGTACTGCCTTGCCCACGGGATTCCGGTGCGTGTCGTCGATGTCGAATGGGCGGGCACCGACGTCGCGCAGGCCGAGGCAGCGGGGCTGTCCGCATGAGCTATGTCGTCGCCGTGCGGGCGATGTGCGAGTTCACCGCGCGACGCGGCGATCTCGACCTGCGCTTCACGCCCGCGCCGACCGCGCTCGAAGGCATCGCCGGTCACGGCGCGGTCACGTCGAAGCGCGGCGCGCGCTACGAAACCGAGATCGCGCTGACCGGCACGTGGGGCACGCTGACCGTGCGCGGACGCGCGGACGGTTACGACCCGGTCGCGAACCGGCTCGAGGAGATCAAGACCTACCGCGGCAGCCTCGATGCGATGCCGGCCAATCACCGCGCGCTGCACTGGGCGCAGGCGAAGGTCTATGCGCACCTGATGTGCGAGGCACGCGGCCTCGCGGAAATCGACGTCGCGCTCGTGTATTTCGACATCGTGTCCGAGCGCGAGACCGTGCTGACGGAAACACTCAGCGCGGGCGTGCTCGCCGCGTTCTTTGCCGAGCAATGCGCGTGCTTCGTCGGCTGGGCCGAGCGCGAGACCGCGCATCGCGCGGCCCGCGATGCGGCGCTGCGTGCGCTGGCGTTTCCGCATGGGCAATTCCGCAGCGGTCAGCGCGAGCTGGCGGTGTCCGTCTATCGGGCGGCGCGCGACGAACGCTGCCTGATGGCGCAGGCGCCGACCGGCATCGGCAAGACGCTCGGCACGGTATTCCCGCTGCTGAAGGCGTGCGGCGAGGGCGAGCTCGATCACGTGTTTTTCCTGACCGCGAAGACGCCCGGCCGCGCGCTCGCGCTCGAGGCGGCGACGACGCTCGGCGCCGGTACGCCGGCGCTGCCGCTGCGCGTGCTGGAGCTCGTCGCGCGCGACAAGGCGTGCGAGCATCCGGACCGCGCGTGTCACGGCGAATCGTGTCCGCTCGCGCAAGGCTTCTACGATCGGCTGCCGGCCGCGCGCGACGCGGCGATCGGCGCCGGGCTGCTCGATCGCGGCACCGTGCGCGAGGCTGCCCTCGCGCACGACGTCTGTCCGTACTACCTCGCGCAGGAGCTTGCGCGCTGGTCGGACATGGTGATCGGCGACTACAACTACTACTACGACGGCAGCGCGATGCTGCACACGCTCGCGCAGCAGAACCAGTGGCGTGTCGGCGTGCTCGTCGACGAAGCGCACAACCTGCTCGATCGCGCCCGCAGGATGTACAGCGCGTCGCTCGACCCGTTCGCGTTCGAGGCCGCGCGCGAGGCGGCGCCGGCGGCGCTGCGCAAGGCGTTCGACCGGCTCGCGCGCGCATGGGGCACGGTCAATCGCGCACAGGCCGAGCGCTATGCGGCCTATCCGGACATTCCGGGCCCCATCGTGTCGGCGGTGCAGAACCTCGTCGCGGCGATCGGCGAACACCTGACCGATGCGCCGCGCGCGAACGGCGACGCGCTGCTGCGCTTTCATTTCGAGGCGATCCAGTTCGGCGTGCTCGCCGATGCGTTCGACAGCGCGTCGATCTTCGACGCGACGCTGCACGGCGAGCCGCTGCCGCGCCAGTCGGGGCTCGACGGCGTCGCGCCGGCCGGGCGCCGGCGCCGCATCCAGTCGACGCTGTGCGTGCGCAACGTGATTCCGGCCGCCTTTCTCGCGCCGCGCTACGAAGCCGCGCGCGCCACCGTGCTGTTTTCCGGCACGCTGAGTCCGTTTCATTTCTATCGCGACACGCTCGGGTTGCCGGCCGACACGGGCTGGCTCGACGTCGACGGGCCGTTTCGCGCCGAGCAACTGACCGTGCGCGTCGCCAGCCATGTGTCGACCCGCTGGCGCGACCGCGACCGTTCGCTCGAACCGATCGCGGACCTGATCGCCGCGCAGTATGCGACGCGGCCCGGCAACTACCTCGGTTTTCTCAGCAGCTTCGACTATCTCGGTCGCGTCGTCGCGCTGATGCAGACGCGCCATCCGGACGTGCCCGTGTGGGCCCAGGCGCCCGGCATGGCAGAAAGCGAGCGCGACGCGTTTCTCGCGCGCTTCGACGCGGGCGGGCGCGGTGTCGGCTTCGCGGTGCTGGGCGGTGCGTTCTCGGAAGGCGTCGATCTCGTCGGCGAGCGGCTGATCGGCGCGTTCATCGCGACGCTCGGGCTCCCGCAGGTCAACGACGTCAACGAACAGATGCGGCGCGCGATGGATGCGCGTTTCGGCAACGGCTACGACTACATGTATCTGTACCCGGGCTTGCAGAAGGTCGTGCAGGCGGCCGGGCGCGTGATCCGCACCGAGCACGACGAGGGCGTCGTGCATCTGATCGACGATCGTTACCGGCGTCGGGAGGTGCGCGATCTGCTGCCGCGCTGGTGGCGGATCGGGTGACCGTCAGGGGGACGGACGGCGGGCTCGCTTGCCCCGAATCCCTACAGCACGTTGAGCATCGCCAGCGCGGCTTCCTGCAGATGCGGCAGCACGCGCCGCACGGCCGCGTCCGTCGATTCCGTGCCGATCGGCATGTTGGTACTCAGCGCGGCGACGACTTCGCCATGACGGTTCTTCAACGGCACCGCGATGCCGCGCACGCCGACCTGCAGTTGCTGCTCGATGACCGCGAAGCCCGCGTCGCGCGCGTGGTCGACCTGTTCGAGCAGTCGTGCCTTGTTGGTGATCGTGTGCGGCGTGAACGGCGCGAGTTCGGCGTCGGCGAGCCACGCGCGGACGGCCTCCCGATCCGGATGATGCGCGAGCAGCACGACACCGGGTGACGTCAGCGGCGCCGGCACGCGTGCACCGAGCACGAAGCCGGTCGTCATCACGCGCGACACGCCGTTGCGCGCGATGAATACGAGTTCCCAGCCATCGAGCACGCTCACGTACGCCGATTCGTTCAGCGACGCGCTCAGTTGCTGCAGATAGGGCTGGACCGTGCGCGGCAGCCGCGCCGAATCGAAGTACGACCAGCCGACCCGCAGCACGCGCGGCGTGAGGCCGTACAGCTTGCCGTCGGTGTACACGTAGCCGAGCGATTCGAGCGTCAGCAGGTAGCGCCGCGCGGCCGTGCGCGTGAGGCCGGTGCGGGCGGCGGCCTGGGTGGGTGTCATCCGCGCGTGCTGGCTGTCGAACGCTTCCAGGATCGCCAGGCCTTTTTCGAGGCCGGCGATCCAGTCGCGTCGGTCGAGGTCGGTTTTTTTCATCGTGGGCAGCGACGTGTGAGTGCGCGGTGATCGCGCGGGAGTGGGCGATTATCGCGCAAATCGAACCGGCTGCGGGCGCGCCGCCGGGCGCACGGGTTCGAGCTTGCATGATTGGACGCTGGACGCTCGGCCCGAGCGTGGGGAAATGAGCGTCGACAACAACCGATTCGCGCGCCATCTCGTACGCTGCGCCGTATGGGTCGCGCGTGCATGCTTGCAAAGCCGCGCTAGAATCGCCAGCCCGACTGGAACAGAACAATGAAAATTCGCGAATCCGCTTTGGCCGTGCTCGTCGCGGCCGTGCCGCTGCTTGCCGCGGCGAATCCCTCGACCGGCGCGACGCTCCCGAAGCCAACCGTCGACGTGCGTGCATGGCCGCGCATGACGTCGCCGAAATTCGGCTGCTACGTCGAAACGGTGTTCGGCTACCGTGACAGGCGCTTCAATTGCACGCTGAAGAAGTACCGGAACACCGGTGACGCGTGCAGGAACACGAAGGCGTACTACGAAGGCCCTGCGTTCCCCGACCGGCTCGCGACCAGCGTGCATCCGCTCGCGACGAAGGTCGACCTGGACTGGGAGCATGGCGACCTGCAAATGGTCACCGTCACGCTGAAGGGGACGTGGAACGAAGCGGACGTGCGCAACGCGTTCGGGCTGCCGCGTGCAGAGGGGCGCAAGCTGACCGAAGCAGAGTTGCGGACGCAGCCGGACAACCTGATGGACACGAGCGTCCAGTATCCGTCGAGCCCGCTCGATGAAAGCCTGGCGAAGCGCCCGAGCAACCCCGCGCGCGGCACGACGGCCGTGATGCTCTACGGGTTCGACCACATGGGCGCCGGCGACGGCGCCTGCGGGGGAGGCGAGTAACGCGGGAGGGGCGGCCGGCGGTGCCTGCGACCGAATGCGGGGTGCGATACGGCGCTCGCATGACGCGCGCCGTACCGTCAGGGTGTTACTCGCTGCTCGTCCACTCGACGTTCGCGCCGACCGAACGCAGGTTTTCGACGAAATGCGGGTGCGCGCGGCGGATCGGCAGCGCGTTCATGATTTCCGAGCGGCCTTCGATGCTCGCGGCCACCATCAGCAGCGCGATCGCGACGCGGATGATGTACGGGCTCTCGACGCGCGCCGGCGTCAGTTGCAGCCCGCCGAACGTGATGAGCCGGTGCGGATCCGACAGCAGCACGTGCGCGCCGAACTTCGACAGTTCGCCGGACCAGCCGAGCGCGCCGTCGTAGACCTTGTTCCAGAACATCGCGCTGCCTTCCGCGCGCACGCCGAGCGCGATGAAGATCGGCAGCAGGTCGACCGGCACGTACGGCCACGGCGCGGCTTCGACCTTGGTCAGGATGTTCTGCGTGAACGGTCGGCGCACGCGCAGCGGGCCGTCGCGTTCCGCGCGGGACCAGCCGTCGCGGTGCGTGACGGTCACGCCGAACTTCGCGAACGTGCGGTCGATCAGCGGGAAATGCTCCGGCGACGAGTTGCGCACGGCGATGTCGCCGCCCGTGATCGCGCCGAGCGCGAGGAACGTCGCGATTTCGTGGAAATCCTCGGCGAAGCGGAATTCGCCGCCGCCGAGCTTGCCGCCGCCCGTCACGCACAGACGCGACGTGCCGATGCCCTCGATCGCGACGCCGATCATCGCGAGGAACTGGCAGAACTCCTGTACGTGCGGCTCGGACGCCGCATTCATCAGCGTGGACGTGCCGCTTGCCGCCGTCGCGCACAGCGCGAAGTTTTCGGTGGTGGTGACCGAGGCGTAGTCGAACCAGTGATCGTTGGCCGTCAGCGGGCCATCGGCACGAACGATCAGCGAATCGGGCGTGCGCTCGATATGCGCGCCGAAGCGCTCGAACACCTCGACGTGCGGATCGATCTCGCGCACGCCGAGCGTGCAGCCTTTCACGTCGTTCTCGAGGCGCGCGACGCCGAAGCGCGCGAGCAGCGGCGGAATCAGCATGATCGACGAGCGCATCGCCTCGGGCAGGCGGTGAACGGCCGGATCGAACGTCGTGTTGCGATGGTGGAGCTCGAGGATGCCCGTGGCGAAGTCGACCGACACGTCGCTGCCGAGCGTGCGGAAGATGTCGAGGATCTTGCGCACGTCGGTGATGTCCGGCACGCCGACGAGGCGCAGCGGCTGATCGGTCAACAGGGTGGCGCACAGAATCGGCAGGACGGCGTTCTTGTTCGCGGACGGCTTGATGTCCCCGCGCAGCGGAGTGCCGCCGTGGACGATGAGATTCGACATGATATGGGGGCGTATCGGTGACTGACGTAGGCCCATATGATGCCATTGGTCGGCGCGCGGCGTGGAATGTTCAGCGGGGAAAAGGGGCTTCTGCGTGCAGGATTGACCGTGTTTGACGTTGGGCGGGCGCGGGTTGCGCCCGACTGCCGGCAGCGGGAAGCCGGTGCGGAAATGGCCGGCCGCGCAGCGGGCCGGCCATGCAATCATTGCGTCACTGCGCCGCGCGCATCCGTGCGGCGACCACCAGCGAGATCAGGCAGCCCACCGCGAGATAAGCGGCGACGAAGTGCCACGAACCGCCGGCCATGCTGACCAGCGCCACGGCGATGAACGGCGTGAACCCGCCGCCGACCACACTCGCGAACTGATAACCGACGCCTGCGCCGCTGTAGCGGTATTCCGCGCCGAACAACTCGGTGAAGAGCGGCTGCTGGACGCTCACGACCATGTCGTGCGCGGCATTGGCCAACAGGATCGAGAACACGACGATCCACGCGATCGAACGCGACTCCAGCGCGACGAAGAACGGCACCGCCGACACGAGGCCGATCACCGCGCCGATCAGGTAGATGCGGCGCAGGCCGAAGCGGTCGGCGAGCCAGGCGAAGCACGGGATCGTCACGCAGCTCACCGCGCCGACCAGCAGGCCGATGTTCAGGAACAGGTCGCGCGACAGGCCCAGGTTCGACGTCGAATAGCTGAGCGCGAATGCCGTGACGATATACATCGTGAACAGCTCGGCGAGCCGCAGCGCGACGATCAGCAGGAACGCCTTCGGATGGCGCGTCAGCGCTTCGAGCACCGGCAGGCGCAGCTTGCGGTTGCCGTGCTCGACCTTCTCGACGAACTCCTGCGACTCGTCCATGCTCTTGCGGACCCACAGCCCGATCAGCACCAGCACGATGCTGAACACGAACGGCAGGCGCCAGCCCCACGACTTGAACGCGGCCTCGCCGAGCGTATGGCTCAGGATCGACACGATCCCCGTCGCCAGCACGAGCCCGACGCCGTAGCCGACCTGCACGCCGCTGCTGTAGAACGCCTTCTTCTGCTTCGGCGCGCTCTCGACGGCCATCAGCGCCGCGCCGCCCCATTCGCCGCCCACCGCGAAGCCCTGGATCGCACGCATCAGCACCAGCAGCACGGGCGCCCACCAGCCGATCGTCGCGAAACCCGGCAGCAGGCCGATCGCGACGGTCGACAGCCCCATCAGCATCACGGTCAGCACGAGCATCCGCTTGCGGCCGAGCCGGTCGCCGAAATGGCCGAACACGACCCCGCCGAGCGGACGGAACAGGAAGCCGACGCCGAAGGTCGCGAACGCCGCGAGCGTGCCCATGGTCGGGCTGATCTTCGGGAAGAATTCGGAATTGAATACGAGTGCGGCGACGATCCCGTACAGCAGGAAGTCGTACCAGTCGACGACGGCGCCGACAAAGCTGCCGATCGCGGCCTTGCGGGCCTGGCTGCGCGCGCGGGCGCCGGCGGCGGCGTCGAGGGTGTCGAAGGTTGGGGTCATGGCGAAGTCTCCTGGCACGGCGCATCGTGGAATCGTGGCGGCGCCGCGTCCGATGCTGCACTAAGTCGATAGGGTGAGCGGAGAATAGGGTGCGCGCGCCGTCACGGCAATTGGCCGATCGGTCAAAGTGCGCGATTATCGTTCTATTCTGTGCGATTATCGAACGATTTTCGGGTTTGCACTAAGCGAGGTACCCATATCCCGTTCGGCCAGGGTGTGCCGCCGTGAACGATCTGGTTAAAATCTGGACCATCAAAACCTCGCCCGGATCGGGCGGATGTCCGGCCGTCGCATCGGCCGGGTGTGCCGCACGCGCCGGGCGTCATCCCCATCATGCCCCGGAGACTGGAATGCCCGGCAATTCCCACCCCCTGTCCAGCGATACGCCGCCCGTCGCCGATCCGGCCGCCAATCCGCTCGGGATGGCCGGACTCGAATTCGTCGAGTTCGCGGCGCCGGTGCCGGACGCCCTCGCGCAACGCTTCGAGCAGCTCGGGTTCAAGGCGATCGCGCGCCATGTGAGCAAGAACGTCACGCTGTACCGGCAAGGGCAGATGCAGTTCCTGATCAATGCCGAGCCCGAATCGTTCGCGGCGCGCTATGCGGAGGAATACGGGATGGGCGTCTGCGCGATCGGGCTGCGCGTGGCGAGCGCGCGCCGCGCGTTCGAGCGGGCGATCGAGCTGGGCGCGTGGGCGTTCGAGGGCGAGCGGATCGGGGTCGGCGAGCTGAAGATTCCCGCGATCCAGGGCATTGGCGATTCGCACCTCTATTTCGTCGACCGCTGGCGTGGGCGGGACGGCCAGCGCGGCGGCGTCGGCGACATCTCGATCTTCGATATCGATTTCCGGCCGATCGACATCGCGACCGCCCATACCGATCACGATTGCGTGGGCACGGGCCTGCAACAGGTCGACCACTTCACGCAGACCGTCGGCGCGGGGCGCATGCGCGAATGGCTCGACTTCTACCATGACCTGCTGCACTTCCGCGAAATCCATGAAATCGATGCGCACTGGCATGTATCGGAAGAGTCGCGCGTGATGGTGTCGCCGTGCGGCGCGGTGCGGATTCCTGTGTACGAGGAAGGCACGCGGCGCACCGAGCTGATGCACGCGTATCTGCCGGACCATCCCGGCGAAGGCGTTCAGCACGTTGCGCTGTCGACCGACGACATCCTGGCGAGCATCGATGCGCTGCGCGCGAATGGCGTCGAATTCATCGAGCCGCCGGCGCGTTATTACGACGACGTCGATGCGCGGCTGCCCGGGCACGGCGTCGATCTCGATGCGCTGCGCCGCCGCGCGGTGCTGGTCGACGGCGAAATCGGCAGCGATGGCGTGCCGCGGCTGTTCTTCCAGACCTTCGTCAAGCGCCGGCCCGGCGAGATCTTCTTCGAGATCGTGCAGCGGCAAGGGCACCACGGATTCGGGGAAGGGAACCTCGCGGCGCTGGCCCGCGCCCGCGACGCCGGCTGAACGGCAGAGGGGCGCATCGGTAGCCGCGAGCGCGGCATCAGTCGCGGCCCGACCTCAAGCACCCACCGCCGGCACGCGGTTCGGCGCCGGGTCGTTCGGCTCCTTCAGCACGCACGCGGTGCCCCCGGGCGTGTACATCGACACGACGCAGCGGTTGCATGACGTGCAGCCCGACCGCGCGATTCGGCCGTCGCGCAGTCCGTTCACGAAGCCCGGCTCGAATACCAGCGCGCGGGCAAGCGCCACTGCGTCGAACCTTTCGCGCATCGCCAGCGCGACGTTCTCGCGCGAGCGCACGCCGCCGAGATAGGCAAGCGGCATCCGGACGGTCGCGCGCACTTTCTTCGAATGCTCGAGGAAATACATTTCGCGAAACGCGCCCAGCTTCGGTTCGGTGAGCTTTTGCAGCGCCATCGCGGCGCGCACGATCGCGTTGTCGGCGTTCGCGCGGGCATCGCCGGGCAGCGGGCTGCCGAACAGCTGCCATACCGACTCGACGTTCATCCCGCCGCTCAATACCAGCAGATGCGCGCCTTCGGCCTCGAGCCGCCGCGCGATCTCGCATGCGTCGTCGGCCGTCCCGCCGCCGCGCACGCCTTCGGTCACGCCGATCTTGCAGACCACGGCGAGATCGCGGCCGACCGCATCGAGCACGCGGCGCAGCACCTCGACGGGGAACGCCGCGCGCCGTGCCGCATCGCCGCCGTACGCGTCGCGGCGACGGTTGTACAGCGGCGACAGGAACTGGCTCAGCAGATAACCGTGCCCCATGTGGATCTCGACCGCGTCGAAGCCCGCGTCGCGCGCATGCCGCGCCGCACGCGCGAATTGGTCGGCGATCACGGTCATCTGGTCGCGCGTCATCGCCTGCTTCAGGAAGCGGCCGCTCATCACGCCGACCTTGTTGAACCCTCCCGATGCGCTCAACGGTCGTTTCGTCGACAGTGACGGCAGGAACGTGAAGCAGCCGCCGTGCGTGATCTGCGCGGACGCCGCCGCGCCGTGGCGATGCACCGCGTCGGTCAGCGCACGGAATTGCCGGACCGTCGGCGCATCGAGCTGCGCCTGGTCGACAAACGTGCGGCCGTCGTCGCTGATCGCGCAGTACGCGATGGTTGTCAGCGCGGCGCCGCCTTCGGCGATGCGCTCATGAAACCCGACGAGCGCACGCGACGGCACGCCGTTCGGCGTCATTCCTTCGTTGGTCGCCGACTTGATCAGGCGGTTGCGCAGCGTCAGCGGGCCGATCTGCAGCGGGCTGAACGCGGTATCGAGGGCGGCGGGTTCCATGTCGGGCAGGCGTCGGGAATAGGCATGGCGACCATTGTGCGGAGCCGGCGCGGCGCCGCATCGTCCAGGTGGACGACCCGCCGCCGGAGAGCGGCCGCGCCCGCACCGGCTAGTCGGCCGCGCCGAGCTTGCGTGCCTGGCGGCGCATCCCGTCGAAGATCGCATCGGACACGTCTGCCGGGAAGTCCGCGGGAATGCGCGACGCGACGTCGGCGATCGCCGGTTCGGTGCGGGCGGCCACGCCCGCCATCGCCGCGCGGACCTCGTGTTCGGTCAGACCGACACGCGCGCCTTGCGCGATCCAGTGACGCGGCTGGATGTCGGCGATCACGTAATGGCGATTCTTCCCGCACACGGCCATTGCCAGCCGCGCGCGTCGCGGCGGCAGCTGGTTGCGTCGCGTGCCGATGATCGGATGCGCGGACAGCACGTCGTACAGCGGCGTGCTCCGATACGTATTGCCCGGCAGGTGCGCGATGCTGAAATTCTTCGCGTGGCCGTCGATGGCCGCGAGTACCCAGAACACGAGCTGCGTGACGAAGAAGTTCTTCCGGTCCTGGGGTACTCTTGATTTCGTTGCATTTCACAGGGGTAGGTCGATCTCGACCCGACAAGGCTTATCGCTCCGCCCCCAAAATATTATCGCAATAAATCAAAGGGTTGCTGTCTCCCCCCGTTGTGGCGCGTGAAATCCTTCTTTGGCGGGCTATCGGGTTGCAGATCGATACGGAGATCATGATTGCGTCGCTCGCTGTCGGGTCCGAGCGTTGAGCAATTCCGCCGTTGACGCTCGCGATGCCAGTCAATGCCCGTCGTTACCCTCGGTCATCGCAAGCGGTAACGAGACCGATATGGGCGCACGGGAATGGACTTGATTGGAGTAGATTCCAATCCTCCCCAAATAGGGGGCCGCCGAGGAGGAACACGTGCATATCTCTTTGATACGCTCAGGTCGTGCGGATTCGTGAGACTGCATTCGGCTTCGTCGTTAGCTCCACAGATCCTGCGTTCGAACCGCATGTTCAACTCGGCGCCGGGTTGTCAAACCTTCATTTGCGCAGGGCTTCTTGCTCGATTTGCTCGCGGGGCATGTGCCGGACGTCCGTTCCCTTGACGATATAGATGACGAGTTCCGCCAGATTTGTCGCATGGTCACCAATGCGCTCGATGGCCGATTCGATGGCCAGGTAGTCAAGCGCGGCGGAGATGACACGAGGGTCCTCAGCCATGTATGTGACCAACTTGCGCATGAATCCGCGGTATTGAGCATCGATCGCCTCGTCGTCGCGCAAGATTTGCGCGGCGGCACTGGTATCGAGTCGTGCGAATGCGTCGAGGGCATGGCGCAGGATGGCCGCGGCCAACTGGCCGGACATCAGTATTTCTGCAATGTTGATCTTCGTGTCGGCGCCCTCTTGGGCAATACGCCGGGTCCGCTTCGCGACCTTACGCGCTTCGTCGCCGGCGCGCTCGAGATTGGTGATGGCCTTTGAGATCGCCACCAGTAGTCGCAGGTCGGACGCGGCGGGTTGGCGTCGCGCGATAATGTTGCAGCACTCGGCATCAATCTCGATTTCCATCTCGTTGAGACGATGCTCCGTGGCAATGACCTTCTCGACCAAGTCCAAGTCAAAGTGGTTCAGCGCCGCGATCGCATCATTCAATTGCGACTCAACGATTCCCCCCATCTCGAGAAATTTGGACGACAGGTGCTGCAGTTCGGCGTCGAAGTGACTTGAAATGTGTTTGTATGGCATAGAGAACTCCCATCGACGAATCGACCTGCAATGTCATCGTCGCTTTTAGTTCGGTGACTGCCCGCGGAAGGCGACTGCCCGTGCATCCGTGCCGTGGGCGGGCGGTCCAGAAACGTGGTCGCCGCATTGTGGTCGGAAGAATGCGTCATAGTCTATCGCGCCCAATATTCACGCCTCCAACACCATCGGGGCACAGCTCGATTCGACTCTCAGCGCGATTGAGGCGCCTTGTGTGCAGTGACCTACCGGCGCCGAGCAGACTGTCGGGTAACGGACTGCGAACGACCCGACCTTCATTTCGTTTCCGCATGTTTGCTCAATCGGTGTGATTGGTAACGTTTCCGAGTTGGGGCATCCACCTACGGCGCGGTTCACCTGATTCAATACGATCAAGCTAAAATCATCAAGCTATATTGACATTGTATTCGGATGGGAAAGAGTCGAAGTTGCCCGGCTTGCCCTGGCCGCCTGCGCACCTTTTTCACGCGGGCAAATGCACGGTCTGTGTCGAACCATACAAGGGAGCGTACAAATGACGGGTTTCACGTCGGATCAACTTGTTGCGTCGAGCAAAGCCACTGCGACCACCACGTTTGCGCTCGCGAACCAGGCGTTCCTTGGTTGCGAGCAAATGATTCAACTCAACCTGCAGGCTGCTCGACAGGCGCTTTCCGAAAGCCGGTCGTATTGGTCTGAAGCGCTGTCGCACAAGGCTCCGGAGCATGCCATCGCGCACCATACGAAGCTCTTGCAGTCGAGCACGAAGAACGCGTTGTCGTATGGCGGTCAACTTGCCGCCATTGCCTCGAACACCCACGCGGAATGGTTGAAGATCGTCGGATCGCAAGTCGAATTTCATTCCGGCAACCTTCCGCGCTTCTAAAAGTCTTGCGCGGCGCACAAGCCGTCCGCACGAACGCTCCGACGGACACGCTGACGGCGCCGTTTTGGCCGTGGTCATTGGCCCTGCGTCGCATTGTTGTCGGCACCGCAGCGATGTGGTGTCGCCATGTGTCGGCGCAGTTATCAAAAACCCGAATGTTTCGATGCGAGGACCCTATGCTCACGATGCTAAGTCCGCACGAAATCACCACGTTGATGATGGTGTGGGACGCCCCGGATCAGATTGGATCCGACCGCGAGGAGATTTTCACATTACTGGAGCGGCAACTGATCGCCTTTGATCCGTTGGCGTCAGACGATCGGCATATTCAGGTGACGGCCGAAGGCCATGCCGTCCTGAAAGCGGTCTCGCGCATTCGTTAAGCGAAGCGGGCAATTCGGCCGAGCTCGCCCGGTCTATTCAAGGAGGCGGCGCAGCGCGATAATCGACCATAACTCTCCGGCTCGTTAGGAGTCGCCCGTCGCCAGGACTGGACACAATGACGGAGGTAACGATTGACGGATCATGGGTTGGAATTGTGGTCGGGACGTTCGTGCTGGCCCTCGCGGCAATGGCTGTCGCGAGCCACTATCGACGTGAGCATCGTCGTGCTGAATTGCTCAGGAACTTGGATCACCACGACTGGTGTCGATGGACACATGCTCATCGAGCCGATTCAAGGGCAGTGAAGCGATGAGACTACTTACCTCTGACCTGCACTGAGCAAAGCCGTTGCCGCCTTCTTTGCGCAGTTTGTCGCCCTGCCGGGACGTGCGGCTGCGTCGCCGTTTCACGGCGAGCTTTTCTGGATCCGTATGCGCGCGGGGCCGTCAAATCAGCCAGCCCGTTTCCGGGCGGGCTGTCCATCAGTATGGCGGGTACCACAAGAACCAAATCAGCCGGCCCGCCTGATAGGCAAAGCCAGCGCCGACGGCCGTAGAGTCTGCATGGTCGCAACCCTAACCTTCAAACCGTTGCAAATGAAAGCTTCGCAAACCGCGTCCATGCATGGTCTCCGACGGAACTGGCGCCATGCCAGCATCACTTGGCTGTCGTGCCGTCTACCCACGTATAGCCGAGATTCGTAATGCCGGTGACCAGACTCTGGAAGTCCTGGTAAGCCGGCACTCCGAGATCAGGTTCAAGCCAGTACGGATGGAAGAAGAAGGACGCGAAACCGTCCCGCACTGCCAAACCGTATTGAGCATTGGTGACGAGCTGCTGCCATGTGTACGCGATACACGAGAATTTGTCGATGTTGCAGATGTTGTACTGAATACTGCCCAGGTTCTCCGGAACGATCCTCTGCCCGTAGTAATCGGCGTTGATGATGTACGGGAAGAACTGCCCGGCCGAAAAATCCTGGTTGGCTGCCCCCGTTCCGAGTTTCGGATTGGTCGCGGTGTAGTAGACGGCCCGCTGGAACGTCGTCGGGAACGTGACGGCGGTGGCCGCCGCCGCATTCGGCGACATCTGGTACTGCGGCGCGGCCCACCCGACGACCTTGTAGCCGTTGTTCGTGAACTCGGCGATGCCATCGGTCATTCTGCCCTCCGCCCATTGAACGGAGTCCTCATCGACTGGACGATTCTGGACCGCATACCAGAACTCATAATCGCTGCCGCTGACCGCGGTGAGAAGATTCGGCGTCGAATCGTACTGGTGCGTAAGGCCGTGCACCACGATCGAGCCGCCGTGCGCTATCGCGTAGTTCAGCGAACTCTTGAGACCCGTTGCCTGCGCAAGATGGATGGTCTCCGGGACGCCGCCGGTGTAATAGCCGTTCGGATCCGTATACACGGGGATGGTGGCCATCGTGAACGGAATCTTCTTCGAATACAGGTAATTCGTCAGCGTTGTCATCGAACTCGTCGTCGTATACGCATCGAGGTCCTCCAGACGGACGAGCGCACGGTGGTTCACCGGTGCGTTGGTCTGCAGGATGTCGTGCAGGATGTCGCACACCACCAGGTATCGATCCGTCGGCCCGATGAAGGAAAATGGCACATCCGCGAAATACCAGAGCTTGCCCGAACGCATGATGTATGGCGTGGTCGCCCCGCTCTTGCTGTTCTTGATGGTGACGAGTGCCTGCGCCTTGGTGGTATCGACGACCTGGGTCAGCCCGACATCCGGGTCCGCATTGATGGCGCCGGATGATGCGTCATAGGCGTAGTACTTGACCATCGGCAGATTCTTGTACGTGACCGTGTCGTAGAAGCCGGGATTCGGATTGCTTGACGATGGTGTCGCGTTCAACCCGGCAATGCCTTGAAAGCTGAACCCGAAGGTCTGGTTGAAGGTGTAGGCCGTGTTCCATGCCAGCTGCCACAAGTTGTATTTGAACCAGACCACGGCCTTCGTGGCGGTCATCACGTCACTCATGAACGCCGTCGGAATCGGGTTGTTGTAGTAGTCGCCGATGTAGAACGTGACGTCGTGGTTCGCCACCATGCCGGCCGTGTAGTTCTGTATCGGAACCAGGTCGACTGTCGCGTTGAAATGGCCAAGCAGGTTCCTCAACATGATGCTGTATATCAGGCCAAGCTTCGAATACGGGTCGTTGGCCGGGTTATCGTATAGCACGAGGGTATGCGCCGTGGTGGCCTGCGCGTGCGCTGTGCCCGGCAACGTCATTTGCGCGAGTCCGGCAAGCAGGGCGATGACAAGCAAGATCTTTTTCATGGCCGATTCTCCCTAGTCGCGTTGCACGTTGCCGCTGGCTTTCTTGACGGATTTCAAGTTGAACTTGGGGCGCCCGGTCTCCTTGTATGCCTTCTCCCATTCCTCGTCGGACATACCCGGCTTCACGTTGACGTGCGCGGAACCGTTCGGCAACGCGGGGGGTTTGATCTTTACGGCAGGTGAATTGTCCTTCTCCTGCGCATTCGCGACCTGAACAGCGACGGCGAAGGCGAGCGCGGAGATCAATGTGATGACTGATCCGACGGTGCTCAGCCCGTTCCGAAAATATCGCTTGCCGTAAGAAAGCATGATTTTCATCCTTCGATATGCGAAATAATTTCCACTCGTTAGCGAAACGAGCACGATAATGTGCCGGTCAATTCGGGGGTTATGTCGTTATCTTTTCCTGCGCACTTGATACCAGACAACAATCCGGGATCTTATGGTCTAGCCTTCAAGCGAGAACCGTACCAACCGTCGCCAATCGGCATCGGACCAAGGCACCGAAGTTGGCGCGTCATGGCAATCCAAAATTGTCTCGATAAAACGTTTCAGGCATGCAACGTACCCGCTGTCGCTGATGTCATCCATCGCGCGTGCGTGTAGCGTGAGCGCGACCCATGCGCGATCGCCGAACACACGCGCGATCCATTCGACCTGGGCCTCGAGCCGCTGCTCGTCGGCCGGGAAGTCAGGCGACAGGATCCCGATGCAATCGGGCAAGCCGCGCAGGCGCGTACAGGGGGCTTTCGGATGCTCCAAATCGAGTAGCGCCAGGCGGTATGTGCCTTGCATGCTGCGCATCCGCGCCGAGCAAGACCAATTCGCAGAGGTTGCCATGACCGTTACGCTTCATCGCGAGCGAGCGGCGATTGCGATCCCCGGACAGGGTGCGCGGACCTCGTCGAGGCTGCCGGCATGCTTCGGCAATGTCCCACCAGGCAAGCCGGATACATGCATGCAGACCGTTTCGAGATCGCGAACAAGAATTTTGCAAAAGGGGTCGGGGCCGTCGATGCTCGAAAAGTACAATTATCCCAACTCCCGCGCCGTTATCCGCAGGCCCGGAAGTCCCTTTCAGCCGGTTACCCGTTATGACCGTAACCTCACAAATGTTAGGGTCGCTTGAATCGTGAACAATACGCGTCAATATCGCTATATTTGCAAACAATGAGGTGCATCGAAGAAACGAAAGCGCCTGGTATCCAGGTCCAATGGCGAAGCTCCGCCGTCATGCCGAAACTGTAACGGCCCCTTGTATCCAGCAAGCGACTAGGCGCAGAATCGTCGGCGCGATAGTCCAGTGCCGGCGGCGATCCGGTCATTGTTGCGGCAGCAGCATCGAAACGCGGCGGCGCACCCACCGTGTCGATGCCTGCGAACTCCGAAAATCGAAACAATGCCGGGGGATTTCATGGAAAGTTTCCTGACGCAACGTCCCACCCGCAAGCAAACGACATTTGTCGGTGTCATCGCGGCGCTCATCGTGCTCGTCTTCGCCGTTGCTGCCCGCAGGCGACGCTGGCGCTTCCTGCCGTCGGCCCGTTCATGCCAATGTGCGCATTGACCGTGTTTACGACGGCCGGCATTGCGACCTTCCTGCTCGCTGCCCAGTTCGCCGCCACTCGGCAGCCGGTCCTTGGCGCGCTCGGTGGCGCATACGCATTCACCGCACTAGCGGTGGCCCTGCAGTTATTGACTTTTCCGGGCGTATTCACGCCAACGGGCCTATTGGGCGCAGGTCCGCATAGTGCAGCGTGGATGTGGATCTTCTGGCACGCCGGGTTTCCGTTCTTCGTGATACTGGCGGCATCGACGCGCTATCAGCTCGGGCGAGCGTTGATCAACACATCCCATGTCGGCCGCTGGGTGTGGTTGTTCATTGGCGGCCCCTTCTTGCTCGGCGCTGCGCTGTGCGCACTAGCGATTTATGGCAACTTGCCTGCAGCCATCAATTCGGCAAACACTGCCAGGCTGTTCCCGAGCGGCGCGACGGTCTTGGTGACGTGGTCGCTCAATGTTGCCGCAATTGTCGTCGTCCTGCTGACCGGCCGCCTGCGCACGGTGCTCGATCAATGGCTCCTGATTGCCGTGCTGGCTTGCTTCGTCGATACCACCCTGAATTTTCTGAGCACATCCCGGTTCAGCGTGGGTTGGTATACCGCCCGAATATTCAGCATGTTCGCGGCGGGAGTCCTGGTGTGCTTGCTGGTATGGGAGGTCAGCTTGCTCTATCAAAGGCTCCTCCATGCCCACGCATCCTTGTTGCAAACGTCGGTCCGGGATGGGCTGACGGGAGTCTACAACCGGGCGTATTTCAACGAGCAGTATCCGAAGGCAATTGATCATGCGAGGCGCACGCATACGCCGCTTTCACTCATCGTCATCGATATCGACCATTTCAAGCAATACAACGATGCGTTCGGACATCTCCAGGGCGATGCATGCCTGACGGCTGTCGCGAGTGCGCTTGGCGGCGTTGCACGACGCCCACCGGACTTCGTTGCGCGCTACGGTGGAGAGGAATTCGCGGTGGTGTTGCCTGACGCTGATTTGCACGACGCCACCGAAATCGCGGAGCACGCGCGAGAGGCGGTCATGCAACTGAGCCTCGATAGCCCGACTCCGCCGGGATACATCACGATCAGCGCGGGGTGCGCCGCTATCGGGCGAAGCGGTTTGCTTTCCCCCAATCAACTCATCGCTGCTGCCGACGCGGCAATGTATCGAGCGAAAGCATCAGGGCGAAATCAAGTGCGGTATGCCGCTGCGGATTGACGTGGGCACGATCGCTACATTGCGGCGTCGGCATACGCCCAATAGGACCGTCGGCGTGAATACGCCCGGAAAAAACCAACATCTGACGCGACCCGGTATAAAAACTTGCGACTCGCTTCTTCGAGATGCGCCGCTCACGACCCCGAAGAAAATCTTCGATCTTCCGATACCAGTGCCACTACTCCGCTTCGTACCTCGCCCTGTTTTTGCTTTCCGGCGCATCGAACTCCGATCCAGTGTCTACGTTTAATAGACCAAGCGTGCGGGCGTGATCGCCCCATATCCGGTCCCAATACCACTCGAACCTACCCCTTCGCACTTGTCCGGGTTGTTGCTCATCTCTGCCTGTATGTACTTTCCACTGTCCCCCACCGCGAGATCGATATGCAGGCAAGCAAATGCCACGACATTCTGAAACGTCTTCGCCGTAAGTGTTGATTTCCACCGAGTCTTAACCCACCGATTTCATCTAAATCTGACCCACCCCGAGACAGCGTAGTACATCTATTCCGGTGTGGATAACTCTTCGTTACCCGCTGGTTTTGCTGCTCTCTTTCTTGTCGTCTTCGCCTTGGCAGAACTGGTCCTGAAGCGCCACGATTCATTGCCCGTTTCAACGATGTGGCAGTGATGGGTGACGCGGTCCAGCAGCGCTGTCGTCATCTTTGCATCCCCGAACACGCTCGCCCACTCGCCGAAGCTGAGATTGGTCGTGATCGCGACGCTCGTGTGCTCGTAAAGCTTTGAGAGCAGATGGAACAGCAATGCACCGCCGGTCTGGCTGAACGGCAGATAGCCCAGCTCATCGAGAATCACCAGATCGACGTACATCAGCTTGTGGGCGATCTGGCCTTGTTTGCCGATGGACTTCTCCTGCTCCAGGGCGTTGGTCAGCTCGACGGTCGAGAAGTAGCGCACACGCTTGCCGTGGCGCTGTACGGCTTCGATTCCGATCGCTGAGGCGAGGTGCGTCTTGCCAGTGCCCGGACCACCGATGAACACGACGTTGTGCGCGCTTTCGAGGAACGACAGCTCGCTCAGTTCGCGCACCAGCGCTTCGTCGACGTGTGCCTGCGCGAAGTCGAAGCCCTTCAGGTCGCGGTGGGCCGGGAAGCGCGCAGCGGTCATTTGATAGGCGATCGAGCGCACCTGCCGTTCGGCGGTTTCAGCCATCAACAGCTGCTTCATGAAGCGCTCCGGCTCGAAGTCAGTGTGGCGCGACTGCGCGAGCAGCTCCGGCCACGTGCTCGCCATGCCGTGCAGTTTAAGACCCTTGAGCTGGGCCGCGATATCGTTAGACATGACGATCCTTCGGTGGGTTGGCGCGCAGCGTCTCGTAACGGCTCACGTCGGCCGCGGGCTCTTCCTTGAGCTGGAGTTTCGTCGTGGCGAGGCTGCCATTCGTGACGGGCGCCTTCAGCCGGCTCAGCACGTTCAGGACGTGCTCTGCGCTGGGGCGTCCTGAATCCAGCGCAGCCTGTACGGCGAGCAGCACCGCATCGAGCCCGTGTTCGCGCACCGCAGCGAGCACCTGCGTCATGACGCGATCGCCGCCCGGGTGTTTCAGCAGATGCCGCTGCAGCAGTTGCAGCGGCTGCGGCATCGTGATGAACGGCGCGCCGTTGCGCAGTGCGCCGGGTTTGCGCTCGACCAACGTGACGTAGTGGCGCCAATCGTAGAAGGTCATGTGCCGCTCGAAGCTGCGTTCGTGGCGTGCGATCTCCTGGGCGTTGGCGACGACGCTGAGATATGCCGGATAGCAGCGCACGCTCACCAGCTGGTTCGTGTACTCGGTGGGCACGCTGTAGCGGTTGCGCTGGAAGTGAATCAGGCTGGTCGACGAGACTCGCAGGGTCTGCTCGATGTAGCCGTCAAACGGCCGTGGATTGGGCATCAGCCGGGTACGCTCGTCCTGCAGCACATCCTCGACCGTCAGCTCAGGCCACTGCGAGTGCCGCATGTGCCACGCCTCACGACACTGACCAGCGACCCATTCGTTCAGGATCTCCAGCGTTTCCCAGCGCCGTAGCGCTGCTTCGTGCCAGATCTGACGTCGCCGGTCCTGAACGTTCTTCTCGACGATGCCTTTCTCCCAGCCTGCAGCCCGGTTGCAGAACTCCGGCTCGAACAGGTAGTGACTGCACATCGCTTCGAAGCGCGCGTTGACCGCACGCTCCTTGCCGCGGCCAACCTTGTCCACGGCGGTCTTCATGTTGTCGTAGATGCCGCGCCGCGGCACGCCGCCGAACGCGGCGAACGCGCGGGCGTGCGCATCGAACAGCATCTCGTGACTCTGTGTGGGATAGGCGACGAGCCAGAACGCGCGGCTGGAGTTAAGTTTGACGTGGGCGACCTCCAGGCGTCGCCGCAGCCCGCCAATAAAAGCGTATTCGCAGCTCCAGTCAAACTGGAAGGCTTCGCCGGGTTCGAAGGTGAGCGGCACGAAGGCCTGCCTGCGAGGCGCCTCAGCCTGCTCCTCGTGCCAACGCCTCACGAACGCGCTCACCCGGCCGTAGCTGCCGGCGTAACCCTCGGCGCGGATCGCCTCGAACATGAACCGGGCGGTGCGCCGGTCACGCTTCGGGCGATGACTGTCGGCACGCAGCCAACCTGTCAGCTGTGCGGCCCAGTCGTCGATGACGCTCGGGCTGACGCGCTTCGGATACTTCGGCTCGACGGCATCAGTCTGCCGCAGCCAGCGGCGCACCGTGTTTCGGGACAGGCCCGTACGCCGCGCAATCTCGCGCAACGGGACCTTCTCGCGGAAATACATCCGCCTGATCTTGGCCAATATACCCACCGTGATCACCTTTGTATCCCCTGCTCAAAGATTGAGCAGGGCATTCAATCACGTGGGTCAAAATTCGATGAAAATTTCCAGCTCTAGTGGGTCAGTTCTGCGCGGACATCAACACACATGTAACGAGAGCGCCATCAACGACGTGCCCGGCGGCGGTACGGGGGAAACGGCCGGCACTGTCGATGGCACGGTGACGACAGGGACAAATGCCTGCGCTTCACTCACCGGAGCACGACGCGTTGGTCCTGGGATGTCGATCGATACGCCGTCTATCACCAGCGGGTCCGGTCTCGTTGGTGTTTGCAGTGTCTGCTGCTGATGGCGCGAGATCCAGCGGCGCAACTGGTTCGGATTGACGTCATGGTCCATCGCCGCCCGGGCGATCGATACCGGGCTTCAAGCAAAACTCGACCAGCTCCCGCACGGCATTTATCAAATTCCCGCCGGCCATCCCGTCTGCGGCCAACCACCAGTCTGCTTCGAAGGTCTTGTTTCTCTGTCATCTCGGTCTGAGTGCATGTGTCCACGCGGACACTTAGCATCTGACCTTCTGCCTACCATTGGTAGGGCGTCGCTTATTGACGGCTTACGTCATGCCGTCCGCGATAGGGCGATTGCTTCTTACCGATGCTGAGCAGCTGCCGCCCGCTGCTCCACTTTTCACCTTGTCTCTCGAAGGCCGCGAACGGACGGCTAAACGGCGCAGCCACCTGCGATGTCTACAGGGAGATTGGACCGGGATTACGACGGGATAATGGCAAGTTCACCAGCCTGAGGCCCTCGCTCTCGACACGACCGTGGAATGCATACAGCCTGCGCGTGCCGTTGAGCTCCCGCTTAAAGTCGTTTCGCCAAACCAGCAAGTTGCCAAACGAATCGGTTCAATGCTGCGCCGGGCCGATTGAAACCGACTGCGATATCACCTATACACTAGACAATTGGAATTTCTTCAACCCACATCCGGCGGAGGCTGGATGAGTCGGTATTGCTCTGCCAACGCAAGCATGGACGATGAGGGCAACGATTGATGGAACGTACTGAAGATCTCGCTCGGCGTGCACTTGTCCAAGACAAGAGCCGAGGGACATGCGAGCGGGAACGTGGTTCCATCGTATTGTTTTTCCTGCTGTTCTTGATTCCGCTACTGATGTTCGGCGCGCTCGCGATCGACGTCGCATGGGTGGCGACGGTTCGCAATCAATTGCAGAACGCCGCCGACGCGGCTGCGCTCGCCGGAGCATCCGCGTTGACGTCGTCCGGCGCAACGACGCTGAATTGGTCGCAGGCGTCAACCGCGGCGCATAACGCGGTCGCGCTGAATTCAGCGGCGGGCACAAGGTTATCAACCGGCACAGTCACGGCAGGTTACTGGAACCTAACACGCAGCCCGTATGGGATGCAGGCGACGACAATCGCACCTGGAACCTACGACGCACCAGGCGTGCAAGTCACCGTTTCGCGCACGACGAATGTGAACGGCGGAAATATTCCGTTGTTGCTGGGCAACCTCTTGGGAATTCCGTCCACTTCCGGCAGCGCTACCGCGGTCGCCGTCTTAACGTCGCCTGGGTCGATTGGCGCCGGCGGAGTGTTTCTAGTGGCGTTGGACCAGTGCATCTATAACCAGTACTGGAATTCGGCGATTAACCAGCCGCTTATTAATCCGTTGACGAATCTCCCGTACGAAATCTTCATTACCAACGGGCAGACATATGGATCATCATGCTCGGCTGGCACCTGGACATCATTCCTCACCAACGCGAACGACGTGCCGACGATCAGCGGTCTGATGCAGACGGGCAATCCGACGCAACTTAGCGTCGGCGACGAGATCTACCTCGATTCGGGTTCGAAGGCGGCGCTCTACAGTTCGGTGCCTGTAGGCGCGACAGTAGTATTGCCCGTGGTGACGCAGAGTTCCAGCAAATCCTACGTGTCGATTGTCGCATTTGCGGCATTTGCGATAGACGCATCCGTCGGAGGCAGCGACAAATACATCATGGGACACTTTGTCACCGGCTACAAAGTGCGCGCGACAGTCAGCGGGGTCGGACCGTATTACGGCGTTTATAGCTCGCCGAAGCTCGCCTTGTGATCATAAATTTTTGACAGTGCCCGACCGCATTCGAGATTACCCATTGCAACGAGAAACGCATGAATTTCGAGCTTGCTACTTTCCCCGGGGTAAAAATACCGGTGGCCCTACGCAAGCATGAAGTCTCTGCGTTGACAGTTGGTGCGGCCCGTCGGGCGCCAGCGGGGAGTTCCACTCCTCGTGTCATTTGTGCAGCCCGTGCGCAATCATCAGGCGGTACAGCGTCGCACGCGAAATGCCCAGCTCCGCTGCGGCGTCCGTATGTCGGTGTCGATGCCGCAGCAGCGCTTCCTCAATGGTGCGCCGCTCGGCCTGCCGGCGCGCTTCGACCAGCGTCGACGGCCGTTGCACCGTGTATGGGTGCAGTTCGAGATCGGCGGCCGAGATCATTGGACCGTTCGTCATTACGATCGCGAACCGGATCCGGTTGATCAGCTCGCGTACATTGCCAGGCCACGCATAGTTGTGGATCGCCTCGACCGCGCACGGCGTGAAGCCGCGGATCCGCTGCGAACTGTCGCCGCGATAGCGCCGCAGCACGTGGTCGGCGAGCAGCATGATGTCGCGGCCGCGCACGCGCAGCGGCGGCTCGTCGATGCGCAGCACACACAGGCGGTAGTACAGGTCGGCGCGGAACCGCCCCGCCTGCATCGCGGCCTCGAGATCGACGTGGGTCGCCGACACGATCCGCACGTCGACCGGAATCGACTCGTGCCCGCCGAGCCGCTCGATCTTGCCTTCCTGCAGGAACCGCAACAGACTCGCCTGGCTCTCGAACGGCATGTCGCCGATTTCATCGAGAAATAGCGTGCCGCCGTGCGCGGCCTCGATGCGGCCGATCTTGCGTTGGTGCGCGCCCGTGAACGCACCGCGCTCGTGACCGAACAGTTCGGCCTGCAGCAACGTCGACGGGAGGGCCGCGCAATTCACCGCGACGAACGGCGCATCGGCGCGCGCCGACTGCTGGTGGAGCGCCGCCGCTGTCAGTTCCTTGCCGGTGCCCGATTCGCCGGCGATGAACACCGTGGTATCCGTGTTCGCGACCTTGCGGATCGTCGCGAACAGCCGCCGCATTGCGTCGCACGAACCAATCATCGTGCCGCCGGGCAGCGCCGCATCCGCGCCCAAGGCACCTTCCGCGAGCCTCTGCATCCCGTACGCATGGCCGACGAGATAGCCGATCGTCGTGTAGGCGGTCGCATTGCGCACGTAATCGAAGCAACAATCGCGGATCAGGTGCGCGATGGAAATGTCGCGCAGCCGCTCGTCGGCGGCGAGCGCAACCCAGCCGACGCATGGGTCGCGCAGCAGCGCCTCGAGCGACGCGGCCTCGTCCGACGCGAAGCTGCCGAAATCGACGATGCCCGCATGCGGGCGATTCGCCTTGACGAGATTCAGTGCGTCCGCAACGGTTTTCGCGCACCGCACGTCCCAGCCCCTCGACGCGAGACAGTCGGCGAGCGCGGCATCGTGCCGCTGCGACAGGTAAACTAGCGGCCGCGATGGCACGACATGGTGGTGCGGGACGGTCACGAACGGCGGTGCGCCCGAGTCCCGTTCGGCATCTTGCGAGTCTAAAAGTCTGATCGGGCAGCAATAGTTCACGATGACCTCACCGCGTAGGAACGTTTCGTTATCTGCAGAAAACGACGCGCTGTGTGTAGATCTGCGGCTCGATGACCGGCTTCACTGACCGGTTGAGATCGTCGCGATAGGCGTGGTAGGTCTTGCCGTTCACCGTCACGTCCGTCGCGCGGGCCGTCTCGACCTTGTCGAGCCCGTTGCGTTGCCACTCGTTCACCCGGTCCGCCGCCGACATGCTCGACTCGCCGGCGATCTTCTGCGTGATCGCGCTGCCGTCGCGCCACGGCTTCGTCTGCATGTCCTCGGCGTGCTGCGTTGCGCCTTTCGTCTTGCCGGCCGGCGCCGGCCCGTTCTGCGCCTCGAACGGCGCGCCGCGGCCGTACACCGGCGATTGCCACGATGGCGCGTGGCCTTGCTCGGGCATCATGAAAATCATCTGCGGGTCGCTGACCATCATCATCGGCGTGCAGGCCGTGTTGTCGGCGCGACCGAGGGTCGTCAGCGCCTGCTGGACGCTCACGGCGTTCGCGGCAGTTTGCTCGTTCAGAATGACAAAGACCGTGGGATTCTGGAAAACCGACTGCGCAGCGGCTTGCACGCTGACCAGCAGCAAAGCGACCAAAAAGATCCTCATGATTGAGGCCTCCTTGTATCCTCGTCAGGCAAAAAGAGGTGTTGGCCTCGGGGATGGGACCAACACCCGTCAAACATGGAACGTTCGTTGCACGTTGGGTCCGAGTAGCTCCGCGCAATCTGCGTACCAATCGCGTGGGAACCGGACCCAATCCGTCACGACGACGTGCTCGTCGAGATAGCGACCGGTGCCGGTGTGACCGGTAAAGCCGGCGCGGCCTGCTGGTCCGCCGGGGCCGGCGGCAGATCCTTTGCCGGATCGGACAAGGCCGGCATGTCGGCGGAGGGGGCAGGGGCAGCTGCGGATTCGGCCGCGTCCGGCACCGTTACGTCGGCGGCCGGCATGTCGGCTGCAGCAGGCTGCGCGGCTTCCGGTGCGGGTGCTTCGACGGCGGCCTGCAGAGCCGGTTCGACGGCCTTCGCATCGGTTGCCGGCGCGGGCATCGCAGCGTCCACTGCCTGCGGCGCGGCGTCGGTTGCGGCCGGCGCGGCTTGCGCGCTGTCCGCCGCCTTTGCATCGGCCGCGGGCATCGCGACGACGGCAGCGGCCGGCGTCGGGTCGGCCGCCGGCGCGGCAGCCGCCTGCGCTGCGTTGTCGGTCGCGGCCGGCATCGGCTCGGGCGCCTTGTCGGCGACGGGCTGCACGGGCTCCGGTGCCTTGTTAGCCACCACCGGTGCGGCCTCGGGGGCCTTGTCGGCGACAGCCGGTGCGGCGATGACGGCTGCCATCGCGGCGGCCGGTACGACCGAGGCTGCGGATGGGGCTGCGACAGCCGGTGCAGCGGTAACCGCAGGTACGGCGGCGGCCGGTGCAGCAGCTGCCGGTGCGGCGGCAACCGGCGCGATCGCCGGCACGGGCACCGAGATGGGCGCAGCCTGCACCGCAGTCGTCGTCACCGGGTGGGCCTGCGCCGGCGCCGGCGCGGCTGCGTCGAGCGGCGGCAGGCCCATGCGGTTGCGCACGATCGGGTCGCGATACTTCACGTCGTCGGCCACGGTCGCTTCGACGGAAGGCGCCACGTTCGAGCGCGCGAGCGGCGCGGTCGTGCCCGGGCACAGGTGGCCGGTCGCTTCCACCGCGCGCCGGTTCGCATCGCTCTGGCAGAGCAGCGCGAGCGCCACGTCGGTCAGCCCCATCGCGCGGAATTCGCGCGCATCGAGACGGCGCACGCACGCCTGGTCGACCAGCGTCGTGCCGCCCGTCATGCCGAACCCCGGGAACGACATGCCGATGCTCACCGACCCCATGCAGGTGTCGGACAGCGTGGTCGTCAGACCGGGCGCCTGGATGGCCGGATTCGTCTTGATCGTCTGGGTACCCGAATAGTTGACGTTTTCCGCCGCCTGGGTGTTGTACGGGCTGGTGCCGGGCGTGCCGGCCGCGAGCGAGCTCGTGCTCTGCGGCGTCACGCTCGAGCCGCCACTCGTGGAAGACGGCATCGTCAGGTTGACCTGGACGCTCGAATTGCCGCTGCCCCGAATCCCGCTGCTGCTCGTGGCATTGCCGCCAGTCGTGGTGTTGGTGTTCATGCTCGCCCCGCCCCCGAGGCTGACTGCCGTCGACGATGTGGACGACTGCGCACTTGAAGTCGAGTCGGCTGTCTGCGCTTGGGCACCCATCGTGGCCATCGCGAACATCGCCGCGCATGCCACCTTGATCTTGTTGCTGTTCATTTCATTCTCCGGACGAGGTTTGACCTCCCACCCAGGCAACCGTGCTACTTCCCCTGAATTCCTTCAGATTTGCCTGCTTCCCCGAACTGCTTCCAGCCGCTACCCAGCTGGGACCACGAGCCGCCCGACATACCCGGCCATTGCGGCCCCCCTGGCGCACCGATGGCACTGCCCGACGAAAGCGCTTGTTGTTGTGACGGTTTGGTTGCCTGGTCAGGGTTGTTTGACGTCTGCAAATTCGATTGCACGTCGTCGGCAGCACGGTCAGCGCCATATGCCGTCAGAGACGCGAGCATCAGAGCGGCGGCAATCAGTTTCTGCTTCATGCCAACTCCTTACGGTGACAACAAGGCGATGAAAGAGACCAGCGTCGCTGGGAAACTGGTCCCCCCAGCACCCGAATCAAGGACTGCCGGCGGTCGCACCGGAGCTGCCCTGACTGCCGCCCGATGCGGACGGCGATCCGGCCGGACCGGTACCCCATACAGTCGACGTGTTGTAGTGGTTCGAGCCCGCAACCGTTCCCGACCAGCCACTGCCCGTCATCCCTGCGGCACCCGCGTTGGCAACGCCGCCGTCGTTCGCCCCGGTTGCCGTGTAGTGGTTCGCGCCCAGTACGATCGTGGCGGTCACCCCTCCCGACAGCGCATTGGCGTTCTCGCTCGTATTGCCGGTTCCACCGAACGAGCCTGCGGCACCGATACCGCCGCCTGCCGCGAACGCGCCCCCGTTCGAGCCCAAGCCGCTGGCCGTCGAAGTCGAGTCGTGATAGGCGGTTGCCGTGCCGGTGGATCCAGCGGGTGTCACGGTACTTCCCGCGTTTGCGCCCGCTACCGAAGTCGAGTTGCTCGTATAGCTGCCGGTGCCGACCAACACCGAACCCGAGACACCTGTTGCAACGGATTGCGTCTGGTTGAAGGTCGACGGTCCGGACGCCAGGACGGCCGACGACAGAACGGTGAGCGCTGTCGCTAAAAAGACGTTGGCTTTCATAGCAATTCCTTGCTGTGAGGAAGTTCGGTGGCGAGGGCGCCGGGCCCGCCCTCGCGGGACGAAACCCGGCATCCGTGCCACCACTCCATGACGACCGCTATGCGCCGCGGCTTAGTAGTGATACATCGTCCAGCCGGTCGAGCCGGCAGTCGCGCCGCTCGAGCCGCCGGCTTGTGCGCCGCCAAAGCCGAAACCGCTCACCGTCGACGTGTTGACGTGGTTCGTGTACGAGATCGAGCTGCTCGCACCGCCACCCGCCGTTGCACCGGCTGCGCCGAGTGCCGCGCCAGAGTCCATGGCCGTGAATGACCCGTTCCCGGCAACACCGGCCATCGTCTGGCCGCCGCTCGACGACATGCTGGACGAAACCGTGCCGCTCGCTGCAAACGCTGCACTCGAAACCACCATCACTGCTGCTGCAATCAGAAGCTTCTTCATGGTCGACTCCATAACGGCGTGGACGGAACAAGCAAGGAAAGCTGCACGCCTTCAACTTCCCTGCCTTGAGCAATCCTCATAAATAAGGATCACTATCTAATTACAAAGAATCGATTCTCGCGAATCCGACACCCGGTAATTTTTGGCCAGTCGAAGTTTAGGTTCGTATTTTTTAGTTTTCCGAACTTTTTTATAAACGTTTTCGATAAGGCTTATCGATTTTCAACTACCAGAAAAAAATTGCGTCACGCACCCGAAAACAGGAATTCACCGTTCCGGATTAGTCGCTTTCGAAACTCGCTCACGCGGCATGCCGGCACACGGCGTCCGCTTCAGCAATCGAAAATGCGCGAATAGTGTTATCCACCGAAAATGCAGTGCCATTGAAACCGTGCGCGTCATCGCGGCGATTACGGGCCTGCATGACAGTCAGGTGGCATCGTTTCTCCCTGAGCTACCGATCGAATATCTTCCCGGCAATCCAGCCGACGGTCGTTTGAATTAGTCCAGCCGGCGCCGGTGTTTTTCCGGCGCGATCGAGATGGCCCTGCACGGTCGAAGATGAATCGGCGTCAAGCTGTCCGGCACGAACAGCCTGGTCCATCCGGGGGAACGGAACGAAGATGAAGAGGGGCGCCGTTGTGGGCCGGTCGTCATGCGCAACGACAGGTTCGCCAGCGCGTGCAACGCGCGGAAGCCGGGAAACGGGCAGCGACGAACCCGCGAGGCTGGCACTGCATCGCGAGTCGTACTACACCCTGTCCGACTACCCCAAGGGTGCGCAAGGAATGCGCGAATCAAGCTGCTGCTTGTGGTCTTCATCACTGTTTCCCCGACTGCTTATTGACGAGTTGACCGCCCCCCATCTTCGATGCATCTGGTCGACCGCTCGCCGGTGTAACCCATATCGCAAGCGGCATGCCATGCGTGATTCCACCGATGGTTGCGCGTCGCATGCCGTCCGCTGCGCCAGGATCTGTCGCCGGGAATCGCATCTTTTGTTTCAGGAATGTATCGAGATTTCGATCCAACGCGGGCCACGATCGGTGAAGGTCGCGGCGCCAATATTGCGCAGCGACCGACGCAGTCGGCTGGCAGATCGTTGCCGAGCGAGCGTGCGAGCGCGTAACTCAGACTTCCCATGCGGGCCGTCGCACAGGCCGCGCGACGCCCGCCGCCTGGCGCCCGAGCAACCCGCCGCGGCCGTTCCGGCCTCCCGATCCTGCCGGGACGGAATCGAACGGCGTGCGATCTGAGTCCGACAAGCCCGGCGCTCGCTCGGTGACGCGAATGGGGCACGGTTCTGCCTCGATAACGCAGCGAGGTTGATTCAATCGTGAAACGGTCGAGGGCTGAGCCTCGGTCGAGGGCGGCGGGACCGCATCGGGCATCATTCGCGAGAAACAACCCGTCAGTGATCGCGGGGCGCCAGGCGGCCGCCTGCGTCGGCGGGATGAGGGTCAGGCCGATGCTCGTCCCATCCAAGCTCGTCAATATCCGTCGGGGTTGACATAGATCAAACGGCAAGCCCCCCGACTACGGGTCTACCGTGCTTGTGCCGCAGCCCGCGGGTTTTTAGTATGCTGAAAGCCCAACACACACTATCGGCGTCCTTGCGCCAGTCTGCCAACGAGGAACCGGATGCAACCGCGCTCGTCCGCGCCCCACATTGTCGTGCTCATCGGCATTTTGATCGCCTGTGCGTTGATGGGGCTTTGTGTACTGCAGTTGTTCCAGAGTCGGCACGATGCTCTCGACCGCGCGCGCGAGACGTCGCGGAACTTGACGCTCATCGCTGAACGCGACATTGCCCGCAATTTCGAGCTTTACAACTTGTCGTTGGAAGCGGTGATCGAGGGGCTTCAACGGCCAGACGTGATGGCCGCCTCCCCGGCGTTACGACGCGGCGTGCTGTTCGATCATGCGATGACCGCCCAATTTCTCGGCTCCATGCTCGTCCTCGATGCGCACGGCAATATCGTTCTGGATTCCCAGAACGATGTGCCGCGGCAAGGTAATTTCGCGGATCGAAAGTATTTCACGATCCATCGTGACAGCAGTGATGTCGGGCTGTATATCAGCGATCCCTTCGAATCGCGCCTGCGCGGCGGCACGCCCAGCATCGCGCTGACGCGTCGGATCTCCAACCCGGATGGCTCGTTCGGCGGGATCGCGCTAATCGCGATCAACCTGGAGTATTTCCATAAGCTGTTTGCCGGCCTGGCGTTGGGGCCGCATGGATCGATCTCGTTGATTGGTACGGATGGCGTGATGGTCATGCGTCAGCCGTTCAACACGCGCACCATCGGGCGCAATATCAGTCAGGCCGCCACGTTCCGGAGGTTCAAGACTGCCCCGGAAGGGTCTTTCCTGGAAACCTCGACCATCGACGGCGTGCGGCGCCTCTACTACTTCAAAACACTACCGAACCTGCCGATGGTCATTATGGTCGCTGAGGCTGAGCAAGACATTTATGCCGCGTGGCGTCGTCGAGCTTTGTCCATCGGCGCTCTGGTCGTGACGTTCGGTGTGGCCTTCATCATCCTTTCCCTGCTGCTTGGGAGCCAGCTGCGACGCCGGATGCGGGCGGAATCCGAACTGATCCTACTCGCCCGCACCGATGGTCTGACTGGGCTGAACAACCGCCGCAGCTTTGGGGAGGTGCTCGATCAGGAATGGCGCAGGGCCTGCCGAGCCCGCTCGGTCGTTTCCTTGTTGTTCGTCGATGTCGACCGATTCAAGGCCTATAACGACACCTATGGTCACCAGGCCGGAGACGATGCGCTCGCCGCGGTCGCGCGATGCATCGGCGAGAACATTCGCCGGCCGACGGATGTGGCCGCCCGGTATGGCGGCGAAGAATTCGTGGTGTTGCTGCCCGATACAACGGAGACGGGTGCCGCACAAATTGCCGAGAAGATTCGTGTCGCCATCAACGCGTTGGGCCTCGAACACGCGGGCAGCGAGTTTGGACGCGTGACCGCAAGCATTGGCCTGGCGAGCTGGACACCGGAAGACGATGGTGAGGCGGGTGCGATCATCAAGGCGGCCGATGAAGCGTTGTATTACGCGAAAGCAACAGGACGAAACAAAATCGCCACCGTCGGTCCCGTCGCCTGACGCCGCACATGAAGATGCGGGCCGCTCGTTCCGCATCGATCGCGAGGATACCGCGCCATTCGTTGGCATCAACTCCAACTGGGATCGCGCGATGCGACGGCGACCGGGGCGACGACGTTGCCCATGGGACAACGCGGCCGCACGCATCGAGTGCGTGGATGTCATCTGCCGCGATGCCGTATTCCCAGCTGTCGTAGTCCCAGCGATCGAGATTCATGCGTCCTTGTTCAAGCGCGGGGGCGACCGAGGGAGGCGCGCAGGGTCGCGAGTCGCGCGATCACGGCTTCACGCACGAGACCATTGCGCTTGCCCCCGGCGCGTATCCAACGCGTGTTGTCGGCCCGATCGTCCGCAACCCGAGTGCCCACAGATGGACGACATTGCGCACACGTTGCACGGCAACATATCGTACGCGGTGCCTGATCCGCCTGCAGCTTAGGTCGGTATGTTGGCCCGATATAGAGGGGCATTATGGATCACGAACAATTCGGTTGACCCGCGCTACACCACCCGCTGCGGAAACGCGCGATGCTTGGAGCAGGTCACGAACGCCGCGCTCGGATTTTGCGTGGTCGCAAGCAGCGTGAACCGCTCGACGCATTTCGGACCAACGCCCCGCTGACATCGATCGGATGGCGAGCGCTGCACGCCACCGACCGATCCGCACAGCACGGCGGGAGGCTGGCGAACCTGTTGCGAAATCGCTATTGGAAGTGGTTTGACGGCCCGCGCACGCTGGACCGAGAAGTCCACCGTGATCCGGGACTCCCGGATCTGGATGATGCCGGGTTCCGCATGCCTGACGACGCGCGCGTGTCGCGAGCGTGAAGCCTGCGCGGATTGTGCGGATATTTGGAAAGAGGTGTCTTGAAGATTCACATCGCTCGTGTTTCTCGACGCCAGACATCGCCATGGAGCGATGCCCGGCCGATTCGTGAGGAGATCTTCGGCGAGGTGCGACTGGTGCAGCATGTCAAAGGCACCCCGGGCTTCAAGGACGAGCATTGGCCGGGGATGACGCAATCACCGTGGGATTGTGGCGTCACCGGTACTAAACCGGACGCGGTACTGGGTCGCCGGATCAGACGATATCAGACAGACATTCCGTCGCGCCAACAATCGTATTGTCGCGGAATTGCGTATTCGAGTCGTTCGCGCAACGATGCGGCGCAGTGGCGGCTAGAGTCGCTTCAGATCGGGCAGCAGGCGATCGAATTCGCGCTTGACCACGCTGTAGCATTCGCACACGCGCTTTTCGAGCCCCGGCCGGTCCAGCACTTCGATATGGCCGTAGTTGTAGCGGATGAGGCCCGCGTCCTGCAGCTTCAATGCCGTTTCCGTCACGCCCGACCGGCGCACGCCCAGCATGTTGGCGATTAGCTCCTGCGTCATGCGCAGCTGGTTCGAAGGCAGGCGGTCGAGGCTGAGCAGCAGCCAGCGACACAGTTGCTGATCGATCGAGTGATGCCGGTTGCACACCGCGGTCTGCGCCATCTGCGTGATCAGCGCCTGGGTATAGCGCAGCAACAGGCGCTGCATCGCGTTGCCGCGCCGGAATTCTTCTTTCAGGAAGCTCGCGTCGAGCCGGTAAGCTTGCCCCGCGCTTTGCACGACGGCGCGACTCGGTGTCGTTTCGCCACCCATGAACAGCGATACGCCGATCATGCCTTCATGGCCGACGATCGCGATTTCAGCGGACGAGCCGTCCTCCATCACATAGGGGTAACCTTGATTTCCGTGTAATGTGTGCCAAGAACGCGGGCATCAACTGACCGATGCTTGCGATGCTTTACCGAAGATGAGGGGCGGCCCCTCGAAGTCGGCTTGCAGGAGCAGGCTTCAAACCGCCACAAGCTGCGTGGGTAAAGAACCCTCGTGGTGAGCGTTGTTGGAAAAGTCGGGGGCAATCCCGGCAGGTGAGAGTCAAAGAGACGAACGTGAGTAAACCGCTGATGACGTGTCGTAAAAATCATGATCGATGTCAAAACCGGGGGGATTGCACGCTCCGGGACAAGTTTGGGCGATGCCTGCTGACGGCCCATTCGGCATCCGGCATAAAGGCGGCGTGACTTTGACTCAGGCTTCGGTGAGGAACTTGGGAACCTGTCGTCCCGATGCGAAGGGAGAAATCCAAGCGGAAGGCCTCCGCAAGGATGAGAGTACCGATGCGGGACACAGGGGCGGAGACGTCCGTAGTAGGGTTGAAGGGCCTGTAATGGGACTGGACCGAAGGGGCGTCATCGTCTGGCTTTATCCTGTGGGCAACCCGCGAGGCGAGGACCTACATGGATAAGGCAAAACCGTTTTGTATTTCCAAACGTGAGGTGTGGGAAGCGTATCAGCAGGTGAAGGCCAACCGTGGGGCGGCGGGCGTGGACGGGCAGTCGATGGCGGATTTCGAGGCGGATCTGAAAAACAATCTGTATCGGATCTGGAATCGCATGTCTTCCGGCAGCTACATGCCGCCGCCGGTTCTGCGGGTTGACATACCCAAAGCGGGAGGTGCGGGTACGAGGCCGTTGGGGATACCGACGATCTCTGATCGCATCGCGCAGACGGTGGTTAAGCGATATCTGGAGCCGCTCGTGGAGCCTGTGTTCCACCGCGACTCATATGGGTATCGTCCCGGACGTTCGGCGCATCAGGCGCTCGACGCGACCCGGCAGCGATGCTGGGAGTACGAGTGGGTGCTGGATCTCGACATCAAGAACTTCTTCGGCAGTATCGAATGGGACTTGATGATGAGGGCGGTGCGTCGCCATACGGATTGCGCGTGGGCGCTGCTTTATATCGAGCGCTGGCTCAAGGCGCCCGTGCAAATGTCCGACGGGTCTGTGGTGCATCCGGACAGGGGCACGCCGCAAGGCGGTGTCGTCAGTCCATTGCTGGCCAACCTGTTTCTCCACTACGCGTTTGACCGATGGATGCAGAAGCATCACCCGGGCGTGCCATTCGAACGTTACGCTGATGACGCCATCTGTCATTGCAAGAGCGAAGCGCAGGCGCGCGAGCTCAGGCAGGGACTGGAGAAGCGGCTGATCGAATGCAAGCTGGAACTGCATCCGGAAAAGACCAAAATCGTGTACTGCAAGCAGGCCAACCGGCCAGCCAGCTATCCGCTCTGTCAGTTCGACTTCCTGGGCTATACGTTCAGACCGCGAAGTGTCAGGAATCGGAGGGGTAAGTTGACGGTAGGCTTCCTGCCTGCGGTCAGCAACAAGGCTGCGAAGGCGATTCGGCAGCAATTGCGTCGCCGCAGTGCATTGCACCGTCATGACCTGAGTCTGTCTGAGTTGGCGGACCGAACGCGTCCGACCTTGCTTGGCTGGATTCAGTACTACGGTCGATTTTATCGGTCCGCACTGGGCCAGGTACTCCTTGCGGTTGATGCCGCGCTGGTCCGTTGGGCTCAACGGAAATACAAACACCTCCGCGGCCGGAAGGTGCGCGCCGCAGCATGGTTGAAGGACATTAAGTCCCGGCAGCCGCGCTTGTTCGCGCACTGGGCCATGGCGACCACGGTTGGACGATAGGAGCCGGATGAATCGAGAGATTCACGTCCGGTTCTGTGAGGGCGTGAGGGTGCGACTCCCTTGCGCTACTCGACTTTCTGGTTATAGCGCTCTAGACTGCATGTGGGTTTGCGACCCGCCCCCGCTGAATATTGTTTTCAAATCAAATGGTTGTTGTCTGGGTGCCATGCCGGCGGGCTCGAGACATACCTTCAAACCAACCGTGAATAAGAAATGAAAGCCGGGAAAAGGGCGCGCGGGTCGCCCGCAAGGTGATGCACCGTCGTCGCGGCGCATGTCGGCTCGGTTGCCCACGCGAACCTGCCGAACTTCGTAGCGGCAGTCGCGGTCGCGTGGCGCGTCTGCGGCATCGTCTCGGTGACGAACCAGGTGCAATTCGAGGATCAGCCTTTGCGATATGAACGCGGCCACTATCTTCTTGCAATGACACGTTCACGCAGGTTCATCAATCGATGCTATATCAGGATCGACGGCCGATCTGGAATGAGAGTCGGACTGACCTTCGCCGCGACCATCCCCGGGTTGTAACGTGGTGACGCGATTTCCGCCTCCTGCCCATGATGGAGTATTTGCAACAGTCTCGTCATCAAATCGTGGGTGTACCCCCGTTCTGGCAATGTCCGGGCGATCTGCGCAAGGCGTCTCGGGGGAGTGAATACCAGCTAGCGATTACGCCGTCGTCTTGAGCGCAGGCACCTGCGCCGGGCCCGCCGCGACATACCCGGCAACCGCAAGCGCGAGGCCGAGTACCGGATTCAGGCTGTCCACCATCGCACTGGGGATCAGGATCCTCGCGCCGCGTTCCTTCGTCGTTTCGTAGATGATGCTCATCGCCCGCAACTGAAGCGCATCCGGATGATTTTCGTAGACCTGCGCCTCGGTCGCGATCTCGGCCTCCGCCGAGCCGCGTATCACCCGTGCCTGCTTTTCGCGCTCCGCTTGCGCCTGGCGAGGCATCGAATCCTGCAGCGCGACTGGGATCGCGACATCGCGGGTCTCGACCGAGCGGACGGTCACGCCCCAATCCACGGTCTTTCTGCCGATCTCGTCGCGCAGGTGCATGTCAGCCGCCTTGCGATCCGACAACAATGCAGCCAGCATCTATGCCCCCGATCATTTCCCTCAGCGAAGTTTGCGCAACGCGGTCGATTGCTTGCCGGTAGTCGGTGATGGCGAGCGCGGTTTTCTGCGCGTCATGAACGCACCAGAAAATCACGGCGTCGACATTGACGGGAACGGTATCCTTGGTCAGCGCTTGTTCGGCATCCGGGCCGGTACGTTAGCGGACGGACTGCGCGCGATTCGCCGCCCATCATGAACCGACGTCCCGAATTTCATCGGGATGTCAGCGCATGGGCTTCCGTGCTTCGAGCCGGATCGGACGGCGCGGCGGCAACCCGAGGGGATGATCATGAGAAAGCTACATTCCGTGGCAGTCGAGATGGCGATAGTCACGTTGACGATTGTCGTGCTGGCGGGTTGCGGCGGTATGTCTCGCCGCGGAACGGATACCGTGATCGGGGCGGGTGTCGGTGGCGTCGCCGGCGCGGTCCTGACGGGCGGCAGTGCGTTGGGCACGGTGGGCGGCGCGGCCGTCGGTGGCGTCGTCGGCAACCAGGTCGGGAAATAGGCCGGCCGAACGGTAGGGAATCGGCACGCGCACTCGCCATCACGGCGAAGCGCGCGCGGATACGTGCGCGACCCGGAGTGCGACCGGTATGTCGGCATTTCTCCTGAACGGCGAGCTGAGGCTGTCCTGGTGGCAGCTTGCGTGGGTCGTGTTCGCGCTCACGCATGTCACCATCATCAGCGTGACCGTGTACCTGCACCGCTGTCAGGCGCATCGGGCACTGGATCTGCGCCCGTGCGTCAGCCACTTCTTCCGGTTCTGGCTGTGGTTGACGACCGGCATGATGACCATGCAGTGGGTCGCGGTGCATCGCAAGCATCACGCGAGGAGCGAGACCCCGGAGGATCCGCATAGCCCGCGAACCCGTGGCCTCGCGACTGTGCTGCTTCGCGGCGCGGAACTGTACCGGGAGGAAGTGCGGATCCAGATGATGTGGCTTCCGTTCTGGGCCGGCGGCGTGATCAACGGTTGCGGCCACTTCAGCGGATACCGGAAAACGGTTCGCGGCGCAAGCGCCGCTCATCTCGCCCGATTGTCTGGACGCGAATAACGCCGCTTGCTCGCATTGGAATTGATGCCGGCATCCTGACGGATGCGCCTTTCGGCGCGTACGACGTCGGCACGGGCCAGATCACCCCGCTGCTTTTGCCAGGTCGCGTCATCGCGCCGATCAGTTGCGCGGCCTGCGCAATATTTCATGGATCGCTCCTGAGTGACGTGTCGACACGTCGCGAGACGCCGCGTCGAGTCGAGTCGCATGCGGCGGACGGATCAGATCGCTGTGGGGGCGATCTTGCCATCCACGATGTCCTTGCCGAATTGCATCGCCAGTTCGAGTGCGAGCGCCGCCGTTTGCGGAGCGCCGTGCTCGAAAATGGTCGAGTAACGCGGTGCCGTTGCCGAGGTCGCCGGAATCGTGTCGATGCGCACGATTGAAGCAAAACGCTTCGGGCCGGGGGCGTGGGGATCGCCGAACGGCGGGAAAAGCATTTGTGAATAGACGCGGAGTTCACGTCCGCGATATTCGAGAGTGGGGATGGTCATGATTTGCTCCTGACAGAGCAACCGTTGGCGCCGAAGGATTCAAGGGCGCCGATGCCTTGACAAAAAACCGGCAGGTATGTTCAGTGTGCGCGCTTGACAATGGTTTCGCAAGAAAAATATCGGATGCCGAATCATATTTTAGATTCGGATAAATCATTGCGCTGCAATGCTGCAGTCAACTTCGGTGTCGGAAGAACCCGGCTGCAAATAGTCGATACCGTACAGATCAACGCGTGTCGTTCGGTTCACGATGAAATAAACATCGAGGAGGCTGCCATGTGCATCCCACTTTCACCCGAGGTCGTCGAGACCCTCAAATCGCTTGATCGAATTCCGGATTCCCAAGCCAATATTCCGCGCTCCATAGCCAATGAACTATTGACTCACGGGCTTGCATACGAGTCGCGCACCGGCGGCTCCATCCATATGACGTCAGCAGGCCGGCTGTGGCTGAATCGGTGCGCGTATTAGCGCGCACGGGTTGATCAGACGGGACCGGAGTTTTGTCCTGTACAACGATCCATGAATCCATGAGGCAATGATGAAAATCTCATCTACACGATGGTTTACGCTGGACCAATATGCGCCTGTTCGCAACGGATGGTATGAAGTGCGACTGGTGAGCGGCGACACGGCATTTGCGAAGTTCGGCGACGGCGAATGGACCGAAAAGCCGATGCTCACCTTTACGCGCTGGCGAGGCTTGTGCTCCGATCCGGGCAGGTCTAGCGACCAGGAGACGATTACCGCGGATGCGACCGCAGCGAAAGGCGTCCGAGATGCGTGGGACGCGTTCTTTCCCGGCGTGGGAGACAAGCGGCACAAACCACGTGCCGCCGCGCACAGCGATCACACCCGACGCGTTGCGGCATCGTGACGGTCAGTCGGGAAACGGGTATCGCCGGATGTTGCATGCACGCGCTGTCAACACCCGGTGAATCCGCGTCACGTTGCCTGATCGCGCGGCGCTACGGAACCGTTCGCGCGAACACCCTACGGCCGCCTCTTGAACTGCGCTTTCGCGTCAACGGATGAAGCCTGTGTCTTTCCGACGATCTGCTCATCCGAAGATGAGGTATCCGATTGTTTCGGTCACTTTGAATGTCCTGCATGGATAACGTCACGCTCGCCGCGCTACGAGCGCGGGCCGCGCCATGTGGCGTCGTGGAGGCGGCACGCGGCAAGCGCGGGACGGCGCACACGGGACGGGGCGTCGATGCCCCGCATTCGTCGCACAATATCGCGCCGGTCGTACCACGTTCGCTGCGAGCCGGTCCGGCGTCTGTGCGATGGCGGACAAAAGACCGGGCACGACCATTGCGGTCGCAGCGGCGCGTGCCTACGGCTAACGCGGCCGGGAAAGCGCACCCGAAGCGGCGCGCACGCGATGTACGGTAGCGGGCAGAGCGGCGCCGTGCGTCGTCATAGACTGTTCGCCGACCATCACGACAACCGGAGCATTGCCATGGCCCACACAGCAATCGAGGGAGACCTGCGGGCACTTGAACGGCTCATTGCACGCGTCACGCTCGGTGAGCCTGCGCCATTGGCACTCTGGCGAATTCGGCTGGAATCGATTCTGGAATTCGGTGACCTGACGCCCGCGGAACGCAAGCATTTCGTCAGCATCATCGCCCTGATCCTCATGCTCGAGCGTCGAGCGGGCAAACCGAACGCGCATTGAGCAGACGAGAATGTGAATGTGACCCATACAGGCGGCAAGTTGAAACCCACGCCATTCGATCCGCCGGGCGCGCCGGGCGCGATGCCCGTCAGTCCGCTGGCGGGCCTACTTGCGCCATACGCGCTGTGGATCGACGTCCCCCGCCTCGTGACCGCGTACTACACCGATATGCCCGACCCGTCCGTCCCGGCGCAACGTGTGACGTTCGGCACGTCTGGACACCGGGGCTCGGCGTTGACCCGCAGCTTCAACGAGTGGCATGCCCTTGCGATCGCGCAGGCGGTCTGCCGGTATCGACGTTCGCACGGCATCGATGGTCCGTTGTTTCTCGGCATCGATACGCACGCACTTTCCGAACCGGCGCAGGCGAGCGTGCTTGAGGTGCTGGCTGCCAATGGCGTCGAGGTCATGCTGGCGTCGCCGGGCGAATACACGCCTACGCCGGCCGTGTCGCGCGCGATCCTGAAGTACAACCGCGGACGCAGTGCCGGATTTGCCGACGGCATCGTGGTGACGCCGTCGCACAATCCCCCGGACAACGGCGGCATCAAGTACAACCCGGCTACCGGCGGCTCGGCCGAAGAGGCTGTCACCCGATGGATCGAAACAGCGGCGAACGATCTGCTCGAAGCGGGGCTCGCGGGCGTGCGCCGCGTCTCGTTGTCGAAGGCATCGGATGCCGCCACGACGCACCGGTACGACTTCCTCGCGACGTATGTCGATGACCTGGCTAGCGTCATCGACATGGACATCCTGCGCGGCGCGCCGATCCGACTCGGCGTCGATCCGCTCGGCGGAGCCGGGGTGCACTACTGGCGCGCGATTGCCGAGCGTTACCACCTGAATCTCGCGATCGTCAGCGAGGAAGTCGACCCGACTTTTCGCTTCATGAGCGTCGACTGGGACGGACGGATCCGCATGGATCCGTCGTCGCCGTATGCGATGCAGACCCTGATCGCGCGGAAAGACCGGTTCGACGTCGCGTTCGCGTGCGATACAGACCACGACCGGCACGGGATCGTCACGCGCAGCGACGGCCTGCTGCCGCCCAATCACTATCTCGCGGTGCTCGTCGATTACCTGTTTGCGCATCGGTCGAGGTGGCCCGCGCGCGCGGCGGTCGGCAAGTCGGTCGTCTGCAGCGGGATGATCGATCGTGTCGCCCGCGCATGCGATCGCGAAGTCTACGAAGTGCCCGTCGGCTTCAAGTGGTTCGTCGGCGGAATACTCGACGGCACGCTGGGCTTTGCCGGCGAGGAGAGTGCGGGGGCCACGTGCCTACAACTCGACGGGCAACCCTGGACGACCGACAAGGACGGCATCGTTCCCGCGTTGCTGTCCGCCGAAATGACGACCCGAACCGGCCGCGATCCGGCGGAGCTTTACCGAGGTCTGGCGCACCAATTCGGCGCGCCCGCCGAACGGAGGGTACAGGCCGCAGCCACACGTGAGCAGCGCGCATTGCTGGCGCGGCTGACGCCGCACCAGTTCACGCACACCGAACTGGCGGGAGAAGCGATCGTCCAGATACTCGATCGGGCGCCAGGCAATCGGGCCGCGATCGGCGGCATCAAGGTGATGACGAAACACGGCTGGTTCGTTGCGCGGCCGTCGGGTACCGAAGATCTCTACCGGATCTACGCGGAAAGCTTCAACGGAGAGGATCACGTGGCGCGCATCGTGTCCGATGCGCAGTCGATGGTCGACGCGGTGCTCGAAGCCGGCACGTGCGATGCGGGTGGCGGCTCGAACGCCTGATACGCGCAATGGCCGCCCAATGATCACGCCAGCAGTTTCAGCGCGCGATCGCAGACGTTCTCGACCGTGAAGCCGAAATCGCGCATCAGCTCGGCGCCCGGCGCCGACGCGCCGAAGCTCGCAATGCTGAGCACGTCGCCACGATCGCCCACATAGCGGTGCCAGCCCTGCGATACCCCCGCTTCGATCGCCAGCCGCGCGCCGACCGATTTCGGCAGCACGGCGTCCTGATACGATTTGGGCTGCGCGTCGAATAATCTCCAGCAAGGTAGCGACACAACCCGAACCGCGACGCCGCGCGCGAGCAGTGCGGCGTGCGCGGCCAGCGCGAGCGCGACTTCCGAGCCTGTCGCGATCAGGATCAGCGTGGGGTGGCCGTCGGGGGCGTCGGCCAGCACGTAGCCGCCGCGCCGCAAGCCCTCGGCCGGCGCGAACCGAAGGCGATCGATCGTCGGCACGTCCTGGCGGGTCAGGACCAGCGCGGTCGGCCGCTCCCGTGCTTCGAGCGCCACCCGCCACGCGACGGCCGTCTCGTTGGCATCGGCCGGTCGAATCACCAGCAGGCCCGGGACCGCGCGCAGGCTGGCAAGCTGTTCCATCGGCTGATGCGTCGCTCCGTCCTCGCCGACGGCGAGGCTGTCGTGCGTGAACACATAGATCACCTGCAGGCGCATCAACGCGGCGAGCCGGATCGGCGGACGCATGTAGTCGGAAAAGATCAGGAAAGTCGCGCCGAACGGCAGGATGCCGCCGTGGGTTGCCAGGCCGTTCAGGATCGCGCCCATCGCGTGCTCTCGCACGCCGAAATGCAGATTGCGGCCGCTGCGGCTCCAGCCGCCGCCATCGGAGCCTTGCCGGTCGAGCGCGTTCACGCCGGTGGCCTCGAAATCGCCGAACCCGGTCAGCCCGGTGAAGGTGGAAGGATTCAGATCGGCGGAGCCGCCGACGAGCGAAGGGACGCGGGAGGCGAGGGCATTCAGCACCTTTCCGGATGCAACCCGCGTCGCAATGCCTTTCGGATCGGCCGGAAAGACCGGGATATCGCGATCCCACCTGTCGGGCAGCGTGCCGCGCATCGTGTTCAGCAGCGCCTCGGACAGCTCGGGAAACGCGCGCGCATAGGCTGCGAACATTGCGTTCCAGTGCTCTTCCCGGGCTCGCCCCTCCGTCAGTGCACGACGAAAATGCGCGAGCGCTGGTGCAGGGATATGAAACGCGGGGTCGGGCGGCCAGCCGACGTTGTGCTTGGTCAGGCGCACCTCGGCGTCGCCGAGCGGCGATCCGTGAGCCTGGTAGGTATCTTGCCGGTTGGGCGAGCCGTAGCCGAGATGCGTGCGCACGAGGATCAACGACGGACGCAGTTGCTCGGCACGCGCGTTGACCAACGCCGCGTCGATGGCGGCCAGATCGTTGCCGTCGTCGACCGTTTCGGTATGCCAGCCATAGGCGTCGAACCGTTGCGCGCGATCTTCGGTGAAGGTGATCGCGGTGCCGGCGGACAGCGTGACCCGATTGTCGTCGTACAGGCAGATCAGCTTGCCGAGCCGGAGATGGCCGGCCAGCGATGCGGCTTCCGCTGCGACGCCTTCCATCAGGTCGCCGTCGCTGACGAGCGCGTAGGTGTGGTGATCGACGATCTCGAAGCCGGGGCGGTTGTAGCACGCAGCAAGCTGTGTCTCCGCAATCGCCATACCGACGGCGTTGGCGAAGCCCTGGCCGAGCGGGCCGGTTGTCGTTTCGACGCCGGGCGTCAGGCCGCGCTCCGGATGGCCGGGCGTGAGGCTGCCCGATTGCCGGAAGCGACCGATCTGGTCGAGTGGCAGGTCGTAGCCGGTCAGGTGAAGCAGACTGTACAACAGCATCGAGCCATGTCCGGCCGACAGGACGAAGCGATCCCGATCAAGCCACGCCGGATTGGCGGGATGATGCTTGAGATGGCGCATCCATAATGAATAGGCCATCGGTGCTGCGCCCAGCGGCAAGCCCGGATGACCGCTCGCCGCTTTCTGCACGGCATCGATCGACAGGAAGCGCAGCGTATTGATGCAAAGCGTATCGAGTGCCGAATCTTCGGTTGGCGGGAAAACGGCTGAGGTCATGCAGTTGCTCCCTGGCGTCCGGTCACGGGAAATCCCGTACGGCATGGTGGTTGCGTTGGCTACCCGTTGCGCGGGTCTGCGTTACCGGTCTGCGTCATCGGTCTCCGTGCCAATAGCCGTGCTTGCCGTAGAAGTCGTGCAACTCGATTTCGTAGCTGCGATGAACGAGCTGCGAATCGTCGTATAGAGGGCTCCGGCGGATTGCATCGCGCGTGAGCGTGGTCGATATCGTTTCCGTTGACCAGTCCACCTGGTCGAGCCAGTGGGTCGCGACCAGCACTTCCTTGCCGGTCGACCACCAGCTCGACGTGTCGATCGCCAGGTAGCGGATCACCCACGCTTCGTCATCGTAAATGAAGTCCGACACGTGGCCGATATGTCCGTCCGTGGCGTCGAGCCGATATCCGTCGACCTCGCCGGTGCTGTGCAGATGCGTATCTGCCGCTGCGCTGGCCGGCGCGGTATGCGAGAAAAGCGGATCGCCCGCGTCAGGGTCCTGCGACGGCCCGGCAGGATCGAAAGCCGGGTACGCGCCCATTCCCCAAAGGTTCGGGCCGCCCCAGTAAGTCGGGTAGTTGTAGTAACGCAGGATCTCGATTTCGTGCTGGCGGGATACCGGCTTGTGCGTGTCCACGTTCGGGCTGTCTCTCACCTGCTGTTGCGTCAGGCTGACGTATAGCGTGCGGGTTTCAGGGTCGGCATGCGTGACGGAATACGGCGAAACCAGCACCTGCCTGTCGTGCAGCCAGTCGCCCGTCTCGACGACGAGGTAACGGATGCACCAGTTGTCATCGTCGAAGTAGGCCTGGTGGATGTGCCCGATATCGCCGTCCTTCGCTCGAACCGTGTCTCCGTGCAACCTTCGAATGCTTCGCAACATGATGTCCTCGCCAGAGCGATGCCCGGCACGTCGGTGATCCGGCTGAACTGCCTGCCACACCGTGGCATCCAGTCGTTCATCCGTCGGTGCGGAGCGATTCCTGCCGATCGCGTCTCCTCGGATGGCCGGCATGGTTGAAACGCTACACGCGACGAATCGCCGATGCGGTACGAAACCGTACAAAGCGTGCACCGGTTCGAGCACGGGGGGCCATCCGGCGGCGAGCCGTCCTTCCCGGCACGTCGCGGAACATCCTCTCGGTCTTCGTCGTCAGGATCGCGAAGCAGTGAGGATCGCCACGTCGACGGGCTGCGGGGCGACCGAGGCTGCCGGATTCGGTTCGTGTCTCAACGCAGCCGCAGCGGTATGAACAGCGAGATGCCCGGTGCCGGTGCCGGCGCGTAAACCATCGGAGGCGCGCCATACGCATACTCCTCGTCGCCGTTATAACCGTCGTGGCCGCCGTTCCGGTAATGGTCGTAGTGGCGACCACCCTGATGTCTCATGCGCGCGTGATTGCTCTGGTCCCAACCGTGATTCATTCTCTCCGCATGCAACTGGGGTGCGGCGAAAAGGCAGCTGATCGCGACGATCAAGCCGACGAGTCGCATGCCCGATCTGGGCGCCATTATGTTTCGACGTGCATGTCCGATAGAAACGTCCATCATGTTCTCCCGTGTACGATCGATCAGCGATCCGCTGGTCCGTGACTGACATGGATAGCCAGTATCAGCGGAAGGTCCGGAACTATTGTTTCTTGATCAGGTGACGACCATTGCCACGGAAAATCGCATCCGCGCTCCGCTTTTGCGTATCGGACATGCTGTCATATAGCGGTTGAAATGCCGTGGTCAGCTTTTTGACGCCGTCGGCGTGCACGTTGGCAACATCGCCATAGGAATGGAGATCGTCCATCGCGCTCATGGTGCTCGCGTGATCGCTACGGATCTTCCTGAGCGATTCCATCGCGTTCGCGTTATCGCGCATGACCTGCGCGACCGGCTGCCACAGGGATTCCTGGCCAGGTGTGATTCCAAGTCGCTGGTGCAGGCTGTTGATGCGCCCGTCGACCGACTTTTGGGCCGCGACGGTCATGACGTGGGGCTGTGATTGACCCGGTGCGGGTCCGGCGGCAATCGAGAGCGCGGGGAAGACGGCTGTGCCGAGGGCGACTGTCGCCGCCACGGCGAACGCGCTGGCAATCTGTCGGGGGAGGGGGAGAAGAGCGAGTGTCATGGCGGATTCTGGTAAAAATCGGGAAGGAGTCGATGTACCGCGACGCATCCGGTCGGCGGCGAATTCGGCCCGATAGCTCAGCTCTACGCGGGATGCGCGGGCTCAGTCTGTCCGGTGCCGAACGGTTTGCCGGTCCACCTGGCGAGTGGAATCGGAATGGCCTTGCGCTTGCGCGGACCGGCATGCGCGCTTATCGGCGCAGTCCAGATGAGTCGAGATCACGGCCGATCCGGCTGCGACGCGAGCCGCGCGCGTGCCCGGTGGAGTTTTCAAATCGGGCCTATGCTGGCGTCGTGACCGACGGCATTCCACGCTGGCGTGTCGCCCGCACGCAGCCCGTCGAATCCGGGCCAGCCTCGTCCGGCACTCAGCTCCCTGGAGGCGGTTATGCGCAGCAGGTATCGAGAGCAGCATACGAACGGCGGCTAGAGCGAACGCAATGTCGACGAAGTCGCCGAGGGGACGTTCCCCGCCAGCGATCCGCCGTCGATGGGCGGTGTCACCAGGATGATTGCCACCCCGGCCCATCGAAAGCATTACCGGAAGTCGTCGAACATCAAGCACAGTTAGCGCAGGTTGCGCGGCGCTCATCGGCGCCTCGCGTGACCAGGACCCATCGAGTTGTCACCGGTATTCAGCGATATCGACGAACGCAGGGGTATCTGTCAGAGCGACGGCGAGCCGATATTCCTGGCGTGTCCAGGTGCGGAACCGTACCGACTTCCGATGCCGGTGCGCGCAGCGTTTTCTCGTGCGTTGGGTGTCAATGTCGAGACTGTGCACGCCATGGATATTCCCGGATCTTGTCCAAGGAGGACATCATGAGGATGCTCCACACCCCGAATCGATCTGAGGATGATAGCAACGGGGCCAAGCTTGTCGAACGCGATACCGGCGATGAATCCGGTCATATGGTGACGACCGCGGATGCGTTGAAGGGCAGCAGGATCATCGCGTCGGACGGCGAGGATATCGGGAATGTTTTCGACATCGTGCTCGACTTGCACCATGGCAAAATTGCCTACGCGGTTGTTTGCAGCGGAGGAACGGGCGAGATGCTTTGCGCCATTCCGTGGAGTGCGATGGAATACGATACCGACGACAAATGTTTCCATCTGGACGTGACCGCCGCCCACGTCAAGGGCACCCCGGGCTTCGACGACGAGCATTGGCCGGTGATGACGCAATCACAGTGGGGATTGTCGCTTCACCAGTACTACAACCGGACGCCGTACTGGGTGGTCGGATGAGATGAGGTCGGGTAGGGATTCCGTCGCACCGGCAGTCGCATGGTCACGGAATCGAGCATTCGGAGTCGTTCGCGCCGCGCTGCGGTGCAGAGGCGGCTAGAGTCGCTTCAGATCGGGCAGCAGGCGATCGAATTCGCGCTTGACCACGCCGTAGCATTCGCACACGCGCTCTTCGAGCCCGGGCCGGTCCAGCACCTCGATATGGCCGTAGTTGTAGCGGATGAGACCCGCGTCCTGCAGCTTCAATGCAGCTTCCGTCACGCCCGACCGGCGCACGCCCAGCATGTTGGCGATCAGCTCCTGCGTCATGCGCAGCTGATTCGAAGGCAGGCGGTCGAGGCTGAGCAGCAGCCAGCGGCACAGTTGCTGATCGATCGAGTGATGCCGGTTGCACACCGCGGTCTGGGCCATCTGCGTGATGAGCGCCTGCGTATAGCGCAACAACAGGCGTTGCATCGAATTACCGCGCCGGAATTCTTCTTTCAGGATACGCGCGTCGAGGCGGTAAGCTTGCCCCGCGCTTTGCACGACGGCGCGACTCGGGGTCGTTTCGCCGCCCATGAACAACGACACGCCAATCATGCCTTCATGACCGACGATCGCGATTTCAGCGGACGAGCCGTCCTCCATCACATACAGCAACGAAACGATCGACGTGGTCGGAAAAAAGACGTGATGAAGCTGGCCGCCCGACTCGTACAGCACTTTTCCCAACGGCATCTCGACGAGCGTCAGGTGTTCGGCGAAGTGGGCGCGCTCGTTTTCGGGCAGCGCGGCAAGCAGGTGATTTTCGGTAAGGGGCGGGTTGTCCTGCATGTGTGGCTCCTGCGCTTGCGTCCGGCTGACGATCGAGCATCCGGCAGACGTGGGCGCTGCGGGAATCGGCGGAAGACGGCAATGTGTCCCTTTTCTCGATGAGTGCGGGATGGCCGTTCGAATACGAGCCTACCTTCGAAAATTATAGTGCCGACACATGTCTCATCAAGGTGCGCGCAATCTCGCGCGCTCGATACGGAACTGATATTTCACGGAGCGTTTGACGGGAAATCGCGGTCGCCAGCCCTACCCGGTGTCGACCGCGGAACGGTATGCCGCGATGACTCGCGTGCGTCCGGTACGTTGCCGGACAAGCGCCGCGCACGAGCACGCCTATGTGCGTATCAGGTGTGTTGAACCCTGATCTGCCGCCGCGCCATCGGATCGACGTGTTGGCCGGTTCGTTCGTCCAGCAGGCCTTGAGCGTGAGCGCTACAGCGCCGTCAGCTTCGTGATCTTCGTTCCTTCGAGCGTCACACCGGCCATCAACCCGCTGTTCGTCAGGACGAACGCTTCGATCGGCGCGGTCGCGGTGCTGGTGTCGACATTGCCGTTCGCGCCGACTTTCAGTACCGCCACCGATGCATCGCCGCCCACCGACCAGCCTTCGCTGTTACGGAAGCGATCAAGCGCATCCGCGGTCATGAACAGGAAAATGATGGCTTTTGATTGCGCGCCGATCTGCAGCCCGATCGAGCCGGTCGTGGTGCTGTAGTACCCAACCGTGCCGCCGGCAACGCGCAGCGATCCTTCGCCGTACTGGCCGCCGAGGACGAAGCCGGCCGCGATGACGGACGGGAACACCAGCACGCCACGCGCCTTGCCGACGAGCTCATGCGAGCCGTTCGCGCTGGTGTAAAGACGTGCAAGGGTCGCGTCGACACCTGTATCAATTGAGTGGCGTTTGTCGGCCTGGTGGCCGCTGGCGTCGGATGTGCCGGTTGTCGTGCAACCCGAAACCGCAAGGGAAATGGCAAGGATGGATCCCGGCGTACCCAATATGAATGTTCGTCTCAGCATCATCGTCTCCTGGTCGTTGATGGCGTTTTCGACGCTACGCCAGGGCGGCCGCGGACGCGGTACGACAGCGTACAAAGACGCAACATCCGCCTTGGCCCGCGTCTCGTTCAGCTTTGCAGCACGCCCGCCGTGTGGGCGGAATGTCGATCGTCGGCGCGCGTCACGTCCGGCATGTCGCTTTTGGCAAGCCGACAACAAGGTTGGCCCGTGTCGGTCAATGTCGCGCAACCGGTCCGGCAACGTATGTCAAACCGCATTGCGGAGAATCGCGATGGCGACAACGTGCTTCCACCGGTCCGCCACCGCAAGCGTCCTTCATCGTACAGACACGCAACCTCGTCTACAGGAGGATGTCTCCCGCGACCATGCATTCGTGCGCGATCTCTTCACGAACATCGACGTGGTTCACATCTGTGGAGAATGATTCCGTCATTCGTCTCCGGTCGATCAAACGAAGCGCCACACTCGAATGCGACTGGTAAGGAGAGCAACATGCGTTCATCTATCTATGTCGGTCTTGCCGCCATTGCAACCATGCTTGCCGGATGCCTCTGGGTACCCGGCGACGGCTATCGTGGTGATCGAGGCGGGGGGTATGGCGGCTCGTACGGTGGTGGTCACGAAAGCGGGTGGAATCAACGCGGCCCTTCCCGTGACCACATGAATCACTCGGGGCGTGCCGATGACCAGGGGGCGCATGGGTCCGGGCAACGGGAAGGATGGTAGGTCGGCTGCGGTCATCACGTGAACCCGGCCGGTCAGGTTCCTTGAGGCCCGTTTCATCATGTCCGATGTTGCGGCTTCGCAATGGACAGCCGTTCCGGCACAGTTCAATCGGCGGCACGCCGCACGCGTTCGCGGTGGCGCCCTGGTCAATCACTGCGGGTGCCAAACCAAGACTGGTGCGCGGCATGAATAGCAGATTCGCTCATGCAATCAACAGGTGGCGCGCCGCTCGGGACGTTTATGGAATACGACAAGGTTCCGTCCGCAACACTCAGCAGCGATGTCGATAGCCAGGCCGACTCGTGGCTGACGAAGCTCGGACCTGGACTGATCACCGGTGCGGCGGACGACGATCCGAGCGGCATCGCCACCTATTCGCAGGCGGGTGCGCAATTCGGCTTCGACATGCTGTGGACCGTCCTGCTGACCTATCCGCTGATGGTTGCCATTCAGGTCGTGAGCGCGAGGATCGGCCGGGTGAGCGGCCATGGTCTCGCGACGAATCTGCGACGTCATTACCCGCGGTGGCTGCTGTATGGCACCGTCATCCTCCTGCTGGTGGCGAATACGATCAATATCGCGGCCGACCTGACGGCCATGGGCGCAGCCGTCAACCTGCTGGTCGGCGGGCCCACGCGGGCTTACACGGTCGTGTTAGGCGTGTTTTCGCTGGTGTTACAGATGTTCGTGCCGTACCGCAGGTATGTCCGTATCCTAAAGTGGCTCACCCTGGCGCTGTTCGCCTACGTCGGCGTGATCTTTGCGGTCCAGATCCCGTGGGCGACCGTGGCGCTGCGCACGGTACTTCCGCACGGCTCGTGGAGCACCGGCTACATCACGACGGTGGTCGCCGTGTTCGGCACCACCATCAGCCCGTATCTGTTCTTCTGGCAGGCGTCACAGGAGGTCGAGGAACTGCAGGCGAAGGAGGGACAGCAGGCGCTGACGAAAATGCCGTCGCAAGGGCCGGCAAACCTGAGCCGCATCCGCCTCGATACGTCGATCGGAATGGCATTTTCCAATCTCGTTGCGTTTTTCATCATTCTCACGACTGCGGTCACGCTGCATGCGCACCATATCACCGATATCCAGACGTCGGCGCAGGCCGCCTCCTCATTGAAACCGATCGCAGGGCAGTTTGCGTTCCTGCTCTTCAGTCTCGGCATCATCGGCACGGGGCTGCTCGCGCTGCCAGTGCTGGCCGGCTCGGCGGCCTACGCGATGGCTGGCACGTTCAAGTGGAAAAACAGCCTTGCCCTCGAGCCGCAACTGGCGAAACGGTTCTACGCGATCATCGTGCTCGCGACCGTCGTGGGCCTCGCGCTCGATTTCACGGCGATCGACCCGATCAAGGCGCTGTTCTGGAGCGCGGTCATCAACGGCGTCACGTCGGTACCGATCATGGTGCTGATGATGCTGATGGCGTCGAACCCAAAGGTCATGGGCGCCTTCGTCACACCCGTGCTGCTGCGGTGGGTGGGATGGCTTTCAACCGGTGTGATGGGCGCCGCCGTGATCGCGATGTTCGTTTTCATCTGAGCACCGGCTCCGATCGTTCATTCTCGCGGCCCGGTACGGCGCCGTACCGACTTCGTATCCCGGCACCGCGCATCGTTGCAACTCGCTCTCCCTCTTCAATGCACCAGGCGCTCAGCGTGAGCGGCAGGTGCGCAACGGGTAGGGCGGCCAGAGGCGACACCTGTCCGGCACGTAACCGCTCATATCGCGTGACCGGTGTGTGCCGTCCATCACGGCGAGCCGGCGATCCGCTCCGGCGTCCCGCGAAATGAAACCAGGAGGGAATCATGACGATACTAGACCCGACCCATCGGCCATCGACCAGCGATACGGGTGCGGCGATTGTCGGCAGCGGGGCCGGCGACGGGCCCGGCCCCAACGTGATGGAAGCCGATACGCTCAAGGGAAACAAGCTCTTCACGTCCGACCGGCTGGAGATCGGGAAGATTTCAGACATCATGCTGGACGTACGCAGCGGCCGGGTTGCCTATGCCGTGCTGTCAAGCGGGGGCTTTCTCGGCATCGGCGGCAAACTTTACGCCATTCCGTGGAGTGCGCTGACCCTGGACACGGACGAAAAATGCTTCCGGCTCGACGTTACCGCAGACCACGTGAAAAATGCCCCCGCGTTCGACAAGGACCATTGGCCATCGATGGCGGACGAGCAGTGGGGTTCGTCGCTTCACCAGTTCTACAATCGGCAGCCGTACTGGGCAGCGACCCGAGACGTCGCCACGAATCGTCCGCCCGCACATTGAAACACCCTCGTCAGCCGGTAAAAATATGGATATCTGATGATTTTTATCGAATACCGATTCACCGATCGGACGGTGTCATCACCTGACGGCAACAGATAGCAGCAGCATCCACAGATCAGTTACGTATTGGAGCTCTACCATGAACAAGGATCAAGTCAAGGGAACTGCGGAGAAGGTCAAAGGCAAGGTGAATGAGGTCATTGGCCGTGCCACGCACAACACGAAACAGGAAGTCAAAGGCGATCTCCAGCAAGCAGCCGGCCAGGCGCGCAAGAATCTTGGCGACGCCAAGGAAGCTGTCAAAAAGGCGTGATTGGACACGGAGGCTTCACGAGGGGGGATATTCCCCTCTCGCACGGTGCTTCACGCATCGTGCCGACCTCACTGCGGCTACTACCGTACAGACATCCGCTATTGGATGCGAGAACGTCGAGTTATGCCCTTCGCGCATCGAGTTCCCGGCCCCCGTCGCGAGGCGCGCCTTCGAACCGATAACCGGCTCAATCGCGCAAGTCTTTGCTGCGGCAGAACGCCGGGTATCGCTGGAAGCTTCGCCCGCGTGGCTCCGTGGCCCAAAAGCCGCGCAGCAGATCAGGTCGGCGTCTAACTTGAGGGGAGTTGCCATGTACAACATTGTCTGGCTCGTTGGAGCCGTGGTCATCGTTCTGTTCGTCCTCGGCTATTTGGGATTGAGATAGGGCATCTCGCTTACGTGCTCGTCACGCGATGGCTGGTCAACGACCGCGATCAAAACGATCCAGGTCGCGACAGCCATCGTTTATCGCAGGAAGCAAAATGAAGACGCTCAAGATCATCGGCTATGCGGGACTCGTGGCCGTCGCGATCATGCTGCTCGTCGCAATGTGCGCGATCCTGGAGGACGGCATGATTTCTCACGATGCGCAGCGACCGGGACTGACCGGCAACACGCTTTCCATCCCCGAATCGCCGAATCACTTCGGTTAAATCGCCCGCCACCTGCTGACCGTTCCCGACTTGTTTTGAGTGACCCCGTCATGCGGAGGGTGGAGGCGCATACGCGATTGTCGATGTCCGCATGGATTGAAAATCGGCATGCCATTTTCAATCGACGCTTGAGACCAAGGCAGCGTGTCAACAGGCGATCTGTGACCGCTCCCACGATGCGACCGCATCACTGCCGTTCCCGCATGGGTACGGCAGCGTACCGACTCCCGGGCTGCTCGCGCATAGGGTAGGTTGAGTTGACTGGTACGCATGCCACGGCAGTTCGGATGTGTTCTCCAGCCGCATGCCCGGTACGCGCACCGAGCACACATCGACACAGGGGGAGCCTCGGCACGGCACGTCGACGCGCATCGTACATGCGTCGCGCTTTCAATGTCATCTCGTCGACAGCAATAGATACCGGGGCCGAAAGCCGGTGCTGCTCGAGGCGATGCGTAGTGTGATACGGCAATGATCCAGGCTGGGCATAGCGCGGAAACCAGCGCGCATTTCAGCCCGAAACGCTGCTCGAATCGAGAATGTTTCGGCCCGAATGACGGCGGGCGATTGCAGGCGAAGCGCGCATCGTCCCGGTTCGGAACAGAGCCCGATCGGCGCGCGCTTCGCACCGTCACGCTGGCCGGCGACGCTCGCCGGCATTTCGTGCAACGAATACCGGAGCTGATCATGACACCTGTTTCTCCCAGCAATCCACTTCCGAGCAACGGCAGCGGCGCCCGCATCATCGGTCGCGCAACCACCACAGGCGGGCCTGGTCCTGATGTCATGGCGGCTACCACGCTGACTGGGGATAACGTCTTGTCATCCGATGGCAAGGAGATCGGGAAGGTCGTAGACATCATGCTAGACGTTGGCAGCGGCCGGATCGCGTACGCCGTGCTGTCGTGTGGCGGTTTCCTCGGGATAGGCGACAAACTTTTCGCAGTGCCGTGGAGCGCGTTCACCCTCGATACCGGCAAGAAATGCTTCCGGCTCGACGTAACAGAAGAACGGATGAAGAGCGCATCCGGATTCGACAAGGACCATTGGCCTGCGGTGGCGGATTCGCTATGGGGCGGGGCGCTTCATTCGGGTAATACGCCGCCGATGTAGCGGCACGTCAGCAGGAGGCTCTGCCGGCATTCCGCCATGCACGCGCCAGCGTGACTGCGGAATGCGGTGAGCGATTGCTGCTTTTCAGATTCTGCCGTATCGCGTGCATCGCTCGATGCGCTCATCGCGACGGGCGGCAGGTCATCCATCCAGCAGCTGTGACCGGAGCATTCGCAATGAACAAGGATCAAGTCAAGGGCGTCGCGGAGAAGGCAAAGGGCAAGGTCAACGAGGAAATTGGCCGAGCCACTGGCGACACGAAGCAGGAAGTCAAAGGCGATGCCCAGCAAGCAGTCGGAGAAGTGCAGAAGAAGTACGGCGACGCCAAGGAAGCGATCAGGCAGCAGGCGAAGCAAGCGAAGAAGACGCATTGATCGCTGTGTCGGCCGCGACAGATGGATGCCGCGATACTGCGGCAGCCATCGCCGCACAATCGCCGCAGTCGGGCGTTACCTCGTATCGCAGATTGCAGGACAGAACGTAGAGGCGTGGATTCTGCGCAGGTTTTTCACCCAATGTATTGGCGCCGGGCATGCCCGTGCGCGCCGCGACGCGCGGCGACATCCGCCAGCCGCGTCGACGAAAGAAATGTCTCGCGTTCGATCAGCCTAACGTGCATGCCGTCGCGAGCCGGAGCAAATCGATGAGTGCATCTGCCGGAAGCCCAACCAGCCACGCGCTACGCAAGGTGGCGCTGATGGCGTCGATGCTGATGGCGTGCAGCCTGCCATGCCTGGGAGGGACGCCTGCGGACGGTGCGGACGACGCGGCCAACTTGCGAGAGGCTTACCGGCAACTGATTCCCCGGCTCGATCACAACCAGTTCGAGCGCCCGTTGTATCTCGACTCGGAGGAATCGTCTTCCACGCTCAAGGGTGAGGTCTACGCGGTGATGGCCTACCCGTTCGCGACCGTCAACGGCGCGTTCAATGACCCTTCGCGAGGCCCGTTGAACTGGTGCGACGCATTAATCCTGCACCCCAATATCAAGTATTGCCGTACTACCGACGCCGGCGGCGGCAATATGCTGATCGTGAACGTCAGCAAGAAGGAAGTTGCCGAGGAGCTCAGCACGACTTACCGGGTGCAATTCGAATACGACGCGGCAACCACCGGCCCGGGATACCTGCAGGTCAAGCTCCATGCGGACCGGGGACCATTGAACACCCGCGATTATCGGATTGCGCTGGAAGCGGTGGCGCTTGGCGACAACCGCACGTTCCTGCATCTGACCTATGCCTATAGTTACGGCGTGATCGGGCGTCTTGCGATGAAAACCTATCTGGCCGCCTTCGGTCGCGGCAAGGTTGGCTTCACCAACATCGCCGATCCGTCCGCGGCTCAGGCGGAATACATCGGCGGGATGCGCGGCCTTATGGAGCGCAACACGATGCGCTACTACCTGGCCATCGATGCGTATCTCGGCGCGCTGTCCAGCCCGCCTGACAAGCGACTCGAGCAACGCCTGACCGACTGGTTCGACGCCAGCGAGCGATATCCGCGACAACTGCATGAAATGGATCGGCAACAGTACATGCAGATGAAATATGACGAATACTTGCGGCAGCAGACCAAGCAGTAGCGCTGGGGACGAGCCTGCGAGATACTCGCGCGCCAGCGCCGGTGCACTGCGATTCGTCATGGAAGTCGTTTCGCAAATCGGAGGTTGGCGGTGCGGTTCGGCTTCGAGTGATCGGGCGCACGTTCGGATCAAGCGCCGGGGTCCATGTGGCCAGAGCGCGCAGGACGACTCGGGATGCGACGCGTTACGTCGCTTACGGTCGGGCCGTCGTCACCGAAACGGAGCGCCACCATGAATGCAATCACACGGGTTCTATCCGCCGCGCTTGTCGCCGCGGCATCAGCCTCGCTGTTGTCGGATCGCAAGACGGTCGGCATGCACCTGCGCGACAAGATCGGCAGAAAGATCGCGGATTGGAGCATGCCTGTCCAACCGGGGCACGTGGTACGGGTGACGAGCACGGCGGACCTATCAGGTTCGCGCAAACTGCCATGAGAAAAATCCTCCTCAATGCACTGGCCGCATTCTTTTCGGCCGGATTCTGGCTTGCCCCCGCGCCGAGCCACGCGTATGCGCTAGACGCTCAGTTCGACTGTAAAACCAACGCGCACGCGTTCATCGTGCGCCTGTTCAATCACGGCTATATCGATCGCGATCCGATGCGGGTCGAACAGAATTCGATCAATGCATTCCGGCCTACCAGTGACGCCGCGCTCACGGTGTTCGGCTTCAACGTCTATGCCGTTTTCGCCTATGAGCAGTATGACGCGCTGTTCAGGCAAGGAAGCGGCCACCCTCTGCCGGGCTCGATTTACGGCGTCGTCGTCAAGGCGCCGATCGAGTCGGTCGAGGAGCATTCTCGGCTTGCGGGCAGCAAGGCCGTCGCGCATCAGGTCATTCCGTTCATTCTCACCGCCATCGTCTGCGCAAGGCCCTGAGACTAGCGCCGCACAAGCCGCGCTAACGGTGCTTGATGTCACGTGGGGAAACGCTTGACGGCGATTGCATGGAGCACCCGTTCGTCACGCGCGGGGTCGCCGCAACCGCGCCGTACCTTTAGATCGCAAACTCGGACATCGTCGTCGAGCGAAACGCGCACCAGAACACGCCGGTGGGTCGTGGGACGGTACGATCGACAGCGTCAACGACGTGCGATCTGTCCACGAGAGATGGTTCACCGAGATCTGGTTGCCGGTGTCAATGCTCGAGTCCCATACGGCGCGTCATGGAGCCACATGGTTCGCATTCCTCTTCGATTTTACATAAGCTAAACTAACGACGTTTTAGGGTCGCAAGAAAATTCTGCATCGAGCAAGCTCCTTGTTGACGCACGCCACCTGGTCTCAACGACGACAGCTCGCGCAGCTTGAGCGCCTCGGCTCGTTTTCGTTCCGGCACCATTCTTAGGCGATCGACAGCTGCAGCTGCCATCCCGACTTTCCCCGTAGCACCTCATTTTTTGCCTCGCTACGCTGGGCCGCTCTCGTCATCGATGCGGAGTCGCTGATGGACCACTGGCGATTGGCTTATCTCGGGATCCGACAGGTGCCGCGCGAGCTGAGCGAATTCGAGCTCGCGACATTCTTCACGTTCTCCAAGCGCGAGCGTGTTGCCATTGATTCGAGACGCACCGATCTCTTTCGGCTCGCGGTGGCGTTGCACATCGGCTTTCTGCGCATGACCGGCCGGCCGCTCGGCTCGTACAAGCAGATCCCCACAGTTCTCTGGCGACATCTTGGCCGACAGCTGAATGTAAAGCCGCCAGACCTAGGCACGTTACGTTCACTTTACGATGGCAACCTCAAGACCTTATCCGACCACCAGCGCTTTGCTCGGGACGCCATCAATTTTCGCGCCGTCGCGGAACATCAACGTCGGTATGTCATCCGTTGGCTCAAAGAACAACTCACCGGTCGCCCGGAACGCGGCCAGTTGACGAACGATCTCAAACGTTGGTTCTACGACCATCGCATCGTGATACCACCGGAGCGCATGCTCAGGCAGTTTGTCGTCCAGGCTGTACGCGACATTGAGGGGCAATTGCACGGCGCGCTCGAGCAGGCTGTTGGTATGGAAAAACTCGAGAGTTGGGCGCGAGTTCTGGCTCAGCCCCATGGAGAACATTCAAGTCTCCAGCGATGGCTGTGGGCCGTCCCGCTGCGCAACTCGACCCATCAGATGAGCGAGATCCTCGACAAAGTCAACTTGCTCACGATGCACGAGGTGGCAACGCGTTGGCCGGTTGAATGCAACGATGCCATGGTGCGCCACTACGCCCGCCGTTGTGCAAGCCGCCCGCCATCGATCAGTAAGCGAATCGAACCCCAAAGCCGACGAATCGAAGCCGCCTGCTTCATGCGATATTCCCTCTGTATTGCGACTGATCAGGTACTCGAGATGCTCCGGCGATGGGTACTGAAGGTTGTCAACGACACGTCACGCGAAGTGGATGCGATGCGGATGAAGGCCGCGGATCAACTCCGCGAGTTCGCGCTTGCCGTCAAAGCACTTGCCAATGATGAAACCCTCTCGCGCGAACAGCTCGGGGAGAAGCTTTGTCTGCTTGCAGACGATGTTTTGCAACCGCATCCCACCAGCCGTCGGAGCCAGATCCGGCAGTGCCTGGTCCGAAAGCGGTACTACGCCCGTAACCTTTTGAATCGGATCGTGCAGTTGCCGTTCGAGGCCGAGGGTGCTCATCCTGTAGTCGATGCTCTCTCGTTACTACGTGTGCTATATCGACGTCGCGCTTATCTCCTGCCCGACGGGGTCAATATCAGGCTTGGGCGCGCGTGGCGCGAGGCGATCGATGGTTACGATCGGCTGCGGGCCATGGTTGCTTTCGAGTGGGCCACCCTCTTTGCGCTCCGTGTCGCCCTGCGCAACGGCTCGGTTTTCATCAACCACAGCTTCTCGTTCAGAAGTCAGTCGCATATGCTGATCTCGGCCGAGCAGTGGAAGGCAAAGCGTAACAATCACTATGGACACCTCGGCCTGCCCCAAGACCCGAACGAATTTCTCGGACCAATCCTTGAACAGCTCGAACAGCGCCTCGCATTACTCGATGATGCCGTGGTCAATGGTTCGATCCGGGTTGATACTGCTGTCCACCTCGACCCGATTGCTGCGCAGGATCCAGACGCAGAAGCCGATCAACTTCGCCGTCAGATCTTCGAAGCTCATCCGCCAGGCCAATTTCCCGAGATCATCCTCGAGATCGATAGTGCGACACGCTTCAGTTGGATCCTGCTTGGACGCGAGCCGCGGTCACGCACCGAGTTACTGATGGTGTATTCGGCGATACTGGCTCACGGCACCTCGCTGACGGCAGCTGATATTTCTCGGATGGTCCCGGAAGTGTCAACTGAGGCGATTCGCCAAATGATGAAGCGTCTCGCGGACGAACGAATGCTGCGTACAGCGGCCGACGCCGTCCTTGAATTCATGCACGAACACCCGATCGCCGCCCACTGGGGTCGAGCCGATCTAGCGTCGTCGGACATGATGTCGCTGGAGACAACCCGGACGATTTGGCGAGCGCGTGCGGATCCACGTCGCCGGACTGCATCCATCGGGATGTACACGCATGTGCTGGATCGTTGGGGCATTTTCTACGACCAGCCCATCATCCTGAATGAGCGACAAGCAGGCGCAGCAATCGAGGGCGTCGTCCGGCAAAGCGCAACCAAGGACATCGCTCAACTCGCCGTCGATACGCACGGTTACACCGATTTCGCGATGGGCGTGTCCCGGGCACTTGGCTTTGATTTATGCCCTCGCCTGTCACACCTTCGTGACCGACGTCTGCACGTGCCTCGCAGTCAGGTGGTGCCGGCGCGGCTCGCAGGGGTCACGGATCGGGACGTCCGACTCGGTCTCATCGTTGACGTGTGGGACGAGTTCGTGAGGATCGCCGCATCGATTCGCTCTGGCCAATGCACGGCTGTCGAAGCGATTGCCAGATTCGGATCAGCTGCTCGAGGGCAGGCTGTGTACGATGGCGGCGTTCACATCGGCCGCTTATTCCGAAGTATTTTTTTGATCGACTACTTCACAAATGCCTCTTTCCGGTCGGAGTTGCAACATGCCCTGAATCGGGGAGAAGCGGTGCATACCGTGCAACGCGCAATTCACATCGGTCGCATTCCGGTGGAGCTAGCTCGGCGCCAAGAATCGCTCGCGGCAGTGTCATCGGCGTTGTCCCTGCTCTCGAACATCTTGATGGCTTGGAACACCACCCACATGCAACGAGCCCTGGAGAACATCGAAGCTAGTCGGGGGCAGCCGATCGCGACCGAGCAACTCCGGCGAATCGCCCCAACTCATATCGAAGGCATCAACTTGCGCGGCACCTTCAATTTTCCCGTGTCACTGTACGCAAAGCGGATCTTGCCGAGCATCGCGGCCGACAACCCCATTCCGTCAACCAGTCGGAGCGCCTAACGACGGGGTGAACTGGCGCCGCCGGTGAAGGGACCTCTCATCTTCGATTCACCTCGTCCGGAGACACCCTCTGCTTCAATAGCGGAGGGTAGACACTAAGCCATTGTTTTATCGGAATTAATATTTAGGGCCGCAAGGCAAGGCCTTGCCAGGCCTAAAGGCGTCTAACCGGAAAAGCGCACGGAAATCAAGACCACCCCGGTCCTGCGCGGCTTCGGCGGAATTCGCGAGGATGCCCATGATCGTCGCGATGCCCGGGCCGCCGTCGGATTCGTATTTCGCGCCCGACGGCGTGCCGGTCGCCTGGCACATGTCCTCCTGCGGCAGCCGCAGGATCCACGTGCCGTCGCGGGACGGGCGGCGGTCGAAGCGCTCGACGATCAGCGCCTTCTGGTCGTCGAACCGGCCGATGTCGCACGCGGCCACCGGCAGGCCGTATGCGGCGACGATCTTCGAGCACAGCCATTCGTTCTCGACCGACGTGCGCATGTCGGCCTGCATGTTCCCGACGCGCCCCAGCGGCAGCTTGAAGATATGCGTGGTCGGCGTGCTGCCCGCCGGCAGCAGCCAGCGGTTGCCGTGGTGCAGCAGCGCGGTCTTTTCCTGCGCGCCGGCGATCGACAGACGCAATTCGCCGTCCGGCTCCGCGTGGCCGGGCAGCGGCGCGGCGGTCGCGTGGCGCAGCACGTCGGCGACGGCTGCGTCGTCGAGCGCGGTGCCGTCGATCGCCTGCAGGTCGACCGGCGTCTCATCGGGCGGCAGCAGCTGCAGTGCACCGACGCAATCGCGGCCGATCGACGCGAGCAGTTCGAACGGCGCCGTCGATCCCAGCCGGTAGCGCTGCGCGATGCGGCGGCGGATCGGCTGGCTGTCCGGCAGCAGATTGTCGAAGTAATCGGCGACGACCGCGCCCTGGTGCGGCTGGTTGCCGGGCGTGAACGGCAGGGATAGCGACAGCGGACGCCCTTGCGGATCGTCGATCCACGCCGGCAGGTAGACGAGGCGCTCGGCGCCGCGCCGGACTTCCCAGTATCCGACCGGGATGCCGTTCATCCACAGGTCGAGGCGGTCGTGGCGGGGGCGGCGGGCCATCGTCACCAGTCCTCCCGCTTGGGGTTCCGGGGCTTGCCGGGTGTCGCCGCGGCAGGCCGTTTCCGCGCGTCGGCGGAGGGGGCCTTCGCGGCGGCCGGCGGGCGGACCGGCGTATCGGATAAGGCGGCCGAGCCGGACGAACCTGACGAGCGACCGCGCGCGGACGTTGCGCGCTTGGGCGCGGGCGCGGCGACCTCGGGCATCGCTGCGTCGTCCGGCGTGCCCGGATCCAGCGTCAGGCGCACCCCGAGCACGTTCAGCACCTTGAAAAACCGTTCGATGCTGACCGCGGACGGATTGGCTTCGAGCTGCGCGTACGACTGCTGCGTGACGCCGAGGCGGGCGGCGAGCTGCGCCTGCGTGAACCCCGCCGACTTCCGGAAGCCGACGAGGATCGGGCGCAACTGGCTCAAGGTCTGGACAGGGAATGCCATGGGCTCTCCGCGAAATGACAGGCGATCGCTTGTAATCGAAAAATACAGTCTATGGTATGTATCGTCAAAATACAAACCGGAGACTGTATTTCAAAAAAACAAACGATAGCCTGTCAGGCGGAAACCCACGGATCGATGCAACGACGGGCGACGCGCGCCCGCCGGCGCTGCGTCACGCCGCCCGCAGCGGGCTCGCCTGCGCGGCGCGCGCGCTTTCCGGATCGTCGTCGCCGAGCGGGATGAACGCCATGATCTCCAGGTCGTGCCCCGACAGCGCCGGCAGCCGGAACGGGCTCGACAGCACGTTCAGCCGTCGCAGGCCGAGTTCGCGCAGGATCTGCGACCCGATCCCCGTCACGCGGCCGTCGCGGCGCGCATGGCCGGCTCCCGGGCGCATCGCGTCGCCGCGCATGTCGCAGTCGAGCAGCACCGCGACGCCGCAGCCGGCCGCATCGATCCGCTGCAGCGCCGCGTGCAGCGGCCACGAGTGCGCGGACGGCTCCGCGTCGAGCAGGTCGAGCAGTGAATGGCATTCGTGCACGCGCGTCAGCACGGGCATCGACGGATCGGGCTCGCCGCGCACCAGCGCGAGATGCGGTGCGCCATGCACCGTGTCGCGATACTCGATCGCGCGGAACCGGCCCCATGGCGTATGCAGCGGCCGTTCGCCGACGCGCTCGACGAGCGATTCGTGCTCGCGGCGATAGTGGATCAGGTCGGCGATCGTGCCGATCTTCAGCCCGTGCCGAGCGGCAAACGCCTTCAGCTCGGGCAGCCGCGCCATCGTGCCGTCGTCGTTCATCACCTCGCAGATCACCGACGCGGGCGTGAGCCCGGCGAGCGCCGCGAGATCGCAGCCGGCCTCGGTGTGTCCCGCGCGCACCAGCACGCCGCCCGGGCGCGCGGCGATCGGAAACACGTGGCCGGGCTGGACGAGATCGTCAGGGCGCGCGCCCGAGCGGACCGCCGTGCGGATCGTGTGCGCGCGATCGGCCGCGGAAATGCCGGTCGTCACGCCTTCGGCCGCCTCGATGCTGACGGTGAACGCGGTACCGAACGGCGTGCCGTTGTGATCGGCCATCGGCGACAGCCTCAGCTGCTCGCAGCGCTCGGCGGTCAGCGTCAGGCAGATCAGCCCGCGCCCGAAGCGCGCCATGAAGTTGATGGCTTCGGGCGTCACGTGATCGGCCGCGATCACGAGATCGCCTTCGTTTTCGCGATCCTCTTCGTCGACGAGCAGGACCATCCGCCCCGCACGCAGCTCGTCGACGATTTCCAGCGTACTGGCGAGCGTCATTGCGCCTCCGTCGCGTCGAATGCACGGCGCAGCGCGTCGGCGCTGAACGTCAGTACGCGATCGGCCGCGTCGAGCGCGCCGAGCATGCTCGCGAAACCGTGCAGCTGGCCCGGCCAGCGTACGAGCGACACCGGCGTACCCGCCTGCGCGAGCCGCAGTGCATACGCTTCGGCCTCGTCGCGCAGCGGATCGAATTCCGCGCTGACGATGGTGGCCGACGCCGCACCCGACAGGTCCGCCACGGCGAGCGGGCTCGCGAGCGGCGATGCGCGATCGGCGCCGTCGTCGAAATACTGGCGCTTGAACCAGCGCATCGCGTCCGCCGTCAGGAAATAGCCTTCGCCGAGCGATTCGTAGGACGGATGCTCGGTCGCGCAATCGACGACCGGATACAGCAGCAGCTGGTGCGCGATCGCGATGCCCGAGCCGCGCAGTTGCAGCGCGGCGACCGCGGCCAGGTTGCCGCCCGCGCTGTCGCCGGCCACGGCGATCGCGCCGGCGCGCGCACCGAGATCGCGCGCACTGGCGGCGGCCCAGCGCACGGCATCGCACGCGTCCTGCGCGGCCGCCGGAAAGCGCGCTTCGGGCGCGAGCCGGTAGTCGACCGACAGCACGAGCGTGCGCGCGCGTCGAGCGAGGCTGCGGCACAGGTTCGCGTGCGAATCGATGCCGCACGCGACGAAACCGCCGCCGTGGAAAAACACCGTCAGCGGTAACGGCCCGTCGGCGTCGGGCCGATACAGTCGTGCGGATAACTGACGACCGGGGGCGGGAATCTGCCAGTCGTCTTCGGCGGCAATCGCATCGCCGGATGCGAAGGCGCCGCCTCCGGCAAGGCTCGCGCGGTAGGCGGGAACGGTCAGCTGATCGAAATCGATCGCGGGCGCTTGGGCGAGCGCGGCGAGCAGCGCCTGCGCCTGAGGGTCGAGCGGCATTGGAACTCCTGTCTGAATCGGATGCGGTCTGAATCAGGTAAACCCGCGTCGCGGTTTTCCCTGAGCCCGCGCCGGACGCTTGCCGGCACGGCCTGACGGGCATTCCAGCGCAGCGGGCAGGGCGCCACATCATCCGATCGGACGATGGTCCGCGCGCCCGGATGGCCAAAGCTCACCATTCAGTGAATGTCCCGATGACGCCGGAATTAAGACGCGTCTTAATCATGGCGGCGCGGATGAATCGCACCGACAACGAGTTGCATGGAGGATGGAGCGTGCTGATGGAGACGAGATGGGCTCCTCAAGAGAGCCAGTCAACAAGCGAGGAGGCCGACATCGGCGTCGCGGATTTCAGCGAGCTGATGGCGCGTATCTACCAGGGGCCGCTGGAAACGCCGCCGTGGGCGGGCGCGCTCGAGCTGGTGCGCCGGTTGCTGCAGGCCAACTACGTGACGCTGATCCTGCGCGCGGCGGCGAGCGACCGTCGCGCGCCGCTGTCGGTGCACGCATCGGAGTTCGGCCCGGTCGTGCCGGGTGACGGCGAGGCGTCGTACAACAACTACTACTATTCGCTCGACCCGTTCGTCGGCCTGCCGGCCGATCGCGTGGTGACGGTCGACGACGTGTTCGGCGATACGGGCTGGCTGTCGAGCGAACTCTACAAGCAGTTCCTGAAGCCGCAGGACGTGCGCTACATCCTCGGCGCCGATCTGCGCGCGCCGTCGGGCGTCGAGTGCCGGTTCCGCGTGTGCCGCAACCATGCATCGAAGCAGTTCTCCGCGCGCGACAAGGCGGTCTGCGCGCTACTGCTGCCGCACCTGAAGCGCGCGGTCGAACTGCATTCGCGGCTCGACACGGCCGAGGTGGAGCGCTCGATCTACGCGAACGCGATCAACCGGATGCAGATCGGCACGATCACGCTCGACGAGAACGGCACGATCATCGACCTGAACAGCGTCGCCGACGACATCCTGAAGCAGAACAACGGTCTGACGATTGCGCGCGGCACGATCGAGGCGACCGATGCGCAGGAGAACCGCACGCTCAAGCGGCTCATTCGCCACGCGGTGATGGGGCACCACGGCACGGCCGCGGCGACGGTCGAGGCGATGCCGATCACGCGCAGCTTCGACAAGCCGCGCCTCGGGCTGCTGGTGCGCACCGTGCTGCTGTCCGACTGGTCGGAGGACAACAAGCGCCGCCCGGCCGTCACGCTGTTCCTGCGCGACCCCGACCGCAAGCCGCAGGGCGCGCAGGAAATCATCCGCAAGCTGTTCGACCTGACGCCAGCCGAGACATCGCTCGCGCTGCTGCTGACGAACGGGCTGACGCTCGAGGAGGCGGCAGAGGAATCGGGGATCAGCAAGAACACGGCACGCACGCATCTGCGCGCGATCTTCTCGAAGACGGGCGTGACGCGCCAGGCGACGCTCGTGCGGATCCTGCTCGGGAGCGTGGTGCCGTTGGGTTGATCGGGGGCGGCGCGTCGGGCGCCGCCGCATCGATGTCGCGCGTATTCGTCTGCCGATTCCTCGGCTGCGTTTGGCGTGTCCGTTATGGCGATCACGGCATCATGGACAAGAGGCTCGCGCGTTGCGAGCCTCTTTCGTTTCGTGCGCAGCCGATGGGGGGTGTCGGATGCTTCAGCTCGTCGCCCGTGACGAGGCGCCAGGCATCGTCACGACCCGCGCGTCGAACGGGTCGCCCACGCCGCGAATGCCGGCCATTGTGCGCAACCGCGCCGGATGAAGCCGGCGCCCGTACGGATCACGATCGCGCCGATCGCAAGTGCGGCGAGATCGTCCAGACGGCCGAGGCCGACCCACGCCGCACACATCGCCAGTGCCGCCAGCAACGCGGACAGCGCGTCGGTGCGCACATGCCAGCCGCTTGCCTCGAGCAGCGCCGAGCCGGTTTCACGCGCCTTGCGCAGCATCCAGCGCGACAGCGCGGCCTTGCCGGTCAGCGTGAAGACGACCAGCGCGAGCGTCATCGCGCCGGGCTGCACGACCGGCGGCGCATCGAACCGGTTTGCTGCGTGCCAGATCATCTGCACGCCCGTGGCGACGAGCAGCGCGCCGAGGGCTGCCAGCGCGAGCGGCTCGTAGGTCGGGCGCCGCTCGGGCGGCAGCCGCGCGTCGAGCCGGCATGCGACGAGGATCAGTGCGTCGGCCGCGAGATCGATCGCCGCGTGCGCGACGTCCGCGAGCAGGCCGGACGAATGCGCGGACCACGCCGCGACCGCTTCGGCGGCGAGCAACAGCAGGTTGATCGCGAGACTGGCGGCGAGGGCGCGGGACGTGGCCGCATAAACGTGGGGCGTGGCGCGCGAGGTGCGCTGCATGGCTGATTCGTCTGTCGAAAGCGTGGGCAGCCTCGAACGCTACCGGTCGACGATGGCAGGTACGTGACAATGTACGAGTCGCGCTGGATGGCGACCCGTGTCCCTGTGGCGCACCGTGCCGGTCTCCGAGACGGTCACGCTGCAGGTTACTCAATCTTGGGCCGCCCCGCGAGGGCGGCTTTCCTGTCTTGCCGGAGCGGTAGTCACGATCGATCGCTCATGAACACTGTATGTGTATTCATTCTTCTGGCTGAAAAACGCCAAAGCGCGATATCGGGAGGATCTTGGCTCGCCGAGCATGCGCGCTCGGGCAGATCTGACGTCAATAGTCAGCTCTAAGCCACGAGCGCGCCGATGAAGGTTGCACGGAGCTGCCGCCATTTCAGCATCACTTGGCAGTCGTGCCGTCTACCCACGTATAGCCGAGATTCGTAATACCGGTGATCAGGCTCTGGAAGTCCTGGTAGGCCGGTAATCCGAGGTCGGGTTCAAGCCAGTACGGATGGAAGAAGAGGGACGCGAAACCGTCCCGCACTGCCAAACCGTATTGAGCATTGGTGACGAGCTGCTGCCATGGATACGAGATACACGAGAACTGGTCGGTATTGCAGATGTTGTACTGGATACTGCCCAAGTTCTCCGGGATGATCCGCTGCCCGTAGTAATCGGCGTTGATGATGTACGGGAAGAACTGCCCGGCCGAAAAGTCCTGGTTGGCTCCGCCTGAACCGATTTGCGGATTGGTCGACGTGTAGTAGACGGCCCGCTGGAACGTGGTCGGGAACGTCTGCGCCGTGGCCGCCGACGCGTTCGGCGACATCTGGTACTGCGGCGCGGCCCAGCCGACGACCTTGTAGCCGTTGGTCGTGAACTCGCTGAGGCCATCGGTCATTCTGCCTTGCGCCCATTGAACGGAGTCCTCATCGACGGGACGGTTCTGAACCGCATACCAGAACTCATAGTCGCTGCCGCTGACCGCGGTGAGAAGATTCGGCGTCGAATCGTACTGGTGCGTATAGCCGTGCATCACGATCGAGCCGCCGCGCGCGATCGCGTAGTTCAGCGCACTCTTCAGGCCCGTTGCCTGCGCCAGATGGATTGTCTCCGGGACGCCGCCGTTGTAATAGCCGTTCGGATCCGTATACAGAGGAATCGTGGCCATCGTGAACGGAATCTTCTTCGAGTACAGGTAATCCGTCAGCGTTGTCATCGAGCTCGTCGTGGTATACGCGTCGAGGTCCTCCAGACGGACGAGCGCACGGTGGTTCACCGGTGCATTGGTCTGCAGGATGTCGTGCAGGATGTCGCAGATCACGAGATAGCGATCCGTCGGGCCGATGTACGAGAACGGCATGTCCGCGAAATACCAGAGCTTGCCCGAGCGAACGACGTAAGGCGTGGTGGCGCCGCTCTTGCTGTTCTTGATGGTGACGAGCACTTGCGCCTTGGTGGCGTCGAGGACCTGGGTCAATCCGACATCGGGATCCGCACTGATGGCACCCGTCGACGCGTCATACGCGTAATACTTGACCATCGGCAGGTTCTTGTACGTGACCGTATCGTAGAAGCCGGGATTCGGATTGCTCGACGAAGGCGACGCGTTCATCCCGGCAAGGCCCGTGAAGCTGAACCCGTAGGTCTGGTTGAACGTGTAGGCCGTGTTCCATGCGAGCTGCCACAAGTTGTACTTGAACCAGACCACGGTTTTCGTCGCGGTCATCACGTCGCTCATGAACGCCGCCGGAATCGGATTGTTGTAGTAGTCGCCGATGTAGAACGTGGCGTCGTGGCTCGCGACCATTCCGGACGTGTAGTTCTGTATCGGAACCAGATCGACAGTCGCGTTGAAGTGGCCAAGCAGGTTCCTCAACATGATGCTGTACATCAGGCCAAGCTTCGAATACGGATCGTTGGCCGGGTTGTCGTACAGCACGAGCGTATGTGCCGTGGTGGCCTGCGCGCACGCCGTGCTTGGCAACGTCATTTGCGCGAGTCCGGCAAGCAGGGCGATGACAAGCAAGATCCTTTTCATGACCGTTTTCCCCTAGTCGCGTTGTACGTTGCCATTGGCATTCTTGACAGACTTCCTGCTGAACTTGGGGCGCCCTGTCTCCTTGTATGCGTTCTCCCAATCCTCATCGGACATGCCTGGCTTCACGTTGACGTGCGTCGAACCGCTCGGTAACGGAGGGGGTTTGATCTTTACCGTAGATGAATTGCCCTTCTCCTGCGCATTCGCGTCCAGAACAGTGACGACGAAGGCGAGCGCGGAGACTAACGTGATGAGTGATCCGACGGTGCTCCGCCTGTTCCGAAAATATCGATCGTGACGACAAGTCATGATTTCTATCCTTTGACATGCTAAATAATTTGCTCTCGTTGGAGAAGCGAGCGTGATGATGTGCCAGTCATAATCGGGCTGTTATTTCGCTATCTTTTCTTGAGCACGCGATGCCGGACAAAAATCCGGGATCTTATGGTTTTTCCGTAAAGCTAGAACCGTACCAGCCGTCGCAAGTGGGCATGGGACCAATGCCCCAAAGTCGGCGCGTCACGGCGATCCGAAATTGTCTCGATAAAACGTTTCAGGCATGCAACGTGTCCGCTGTTGCTGATGTCATTCGTCGCGCGTGCGTTAGCGCGAGCGCAACCCATGTGCGATCGCCGAACGCGCGGTCAATCCATGCGACTTGGGCCGTGAGCTGCGTTGGCAGGGAAGTCCGGTGACGGGATTGCGACGCAGTCGGGCAGGGCGCGCAGGTGGGTGTAGGGCGCTTCCGGATGCTCGAGATCGAGCGGCGCCAGACGGTACGTGCCCTTCTTGCCGCGCGGAGACACATCGACTGCGGTCACGAGTGAGCGGTTGTACGGAAGCTCTACGATCTGCGGGGTCGGCACGCTGGTCGCTGAAATTCGAGAGTCACGCTTTTCACGAGCTGGCGATCGCGGCCGCCAGCTCGAGGGTGTGTTCGTCACCTACGTATGCTGGCGGTGCTATCACCTGTCGGGCGAGCCGCTGTTACGCTGGCTCACGCTCGGCTTTCTCGGCTTTTCCCTCGTATATGCACTGCACGGGGCCTTCACTGGCATGGCCCATCACAATATCTGGCTGTTCCTGCTGTACGGACCGGCCTCGCGCCTGACCATGTCGATCCTGCTGTTCGTCGGCCAACTCTCATACAGCCGGGCGACCGACAGCGCAACCCGCCGCGCCGATGGCCGCGTCTGGCTGACGTGGATCGCGCTGTTCGGGCTGATCGACGTGGCGGTCGCGGCGGTCGCCTATTCGGCGGTGGCCGGCGCCATGTGGTTGCGCCTGTCGATGGAGGGCGGGGCCCGTGTACAGATCGCTAGCCCCCGAAACCCTCCGCAGAATGTGAAACCGTAACCAGACTTGTGCGAGGTCGCGAAATGAAGCTGCATTCCTTACGCATAACACCAAAGGCGGCGGAGCGAGCCTGACACATTGCAAGCTGGGTAGCTATTTGTTATTTGCCTGTCCTTCACTGACCTCAAGAGACTCCCTGATCGAAATTTGCCGCTCGCACAACTGAAGTTGTGGCCAGGTTTCGACTAAAGTTGTACCCGCCATGCCCGGCGCGATCACCGCGACCGCGCGGGACGGGGGCAGACCGCCCGTCGCGGATGCGGACGGACGGCACGGACGCGGCGGCCGGCTACGCGGCAACCACCTGGTTGCGTCCCTGATGCTTCGCGCGGTACAGGCGTTCGTCCGCCGTGCGCAGGATTGCGTCGATCGTCTTCCCATCCCGGCCGAATTCGGAAGCGCCTACGCTCACGGTGACCTCGATCGGCTGACCAATGCCAGCTTCAAACGGCGCGCCCGCGATCGCCGCGCGGATGCGTTCAGCGATCGACTGGGCCGTATCCAGCGCGACTTGCGGCAGCAGCACCATGAATTCTTCGCCACCGACCCGCGCGACGCCGTCGTATGGCCGGATCGCGTCGAGGCATTTCGCGACGAAGCGCTGCAACACCTGGTCGCCCGCCTGATGCCCGTAGCTGTCGTTGATCGCCTTGAAGTGGTCGAGATCGAGCGACAGCAATGAGAACGGTGCGCCATTGCGCTTCGCCCGGGCAATTTCCGCTTCCACGCTCTCGATGAATCGCCGCCGGTTGGCCGCGCCCGTGAGCGGATCCGTTGCCGCCATATGCTCGAGCTTCTCGTTGGTCCGCTGCAGTTCCTGCAGGGCTCGTTCCGTCCTCGCCATGGCGTCTCTCAAGCGCGCAAACAGTTCCTCCTGGCTATAGATCTTCGAAAATGAACGGGTCGTGTGAAAGGCCTGCACCACCCCGAAGCTGAGCAGGACGAAGCCGGCGGCAAAAATCGCGTGCGCCAGCCACCACATGTGATTCCACGGCCGGCCGAGAATGAAGGCAAGGGACGAAAGCGCGAATGACGCCACCGAAATGCCGTAGATCGTCATCAGCGGCGAGTGGATGCGGCGCAGGACGAGCGCGACGACGTTCACGGTGGAGAACAGCAACGCGCCCCCCTCCATCGACAGGCGCACCCACGGTGCGCCGGCCACCGGCGAGTAGGCAATGGCGGCGACGGCAACGTCGATCAGCACGAACAGCGCGATCCACCTGGTCCAGACGCGGCGATCGGCGCGGGTTGCGTCGCTGTCGGCCGCGCGGCTGTAGGCGAGTTGCCCGACAAAAATGAGGATCGACATGGTCAGGCGGGAAGCCGGCCCGTACAGCAGGAACAGCCAGATATTGTGATGCGCCATACCGGTGAAGGCGCCATGCAACGCATAGACCAGCGAAAACCCCAGAAAGCCGAGTGTAAGCCAACGCAGCAGCGGTTCGCCCGACAGGCGATAGCAACGCCAGCAGACATAGGTGACGAACGCCCCCTCGGCCGTGGCGACGGCGATCGCCAGCTCGTGAAAGGCGTGATTCTCGAACTTCAGGGACGGATCCTGGAGGAAGTACAGGTAGGCGATCAGATACAGCGGCACCAGTGCGAAGCCGGCCAGCAGAAGCTTCGCATAGCCCCGGGTGACCAGTCGGATCGCGCCGGATGGCTCATTGGCGGCAACATGGATGGTCATGGTCTGCCTCCTGTTTCGTCAGGTGAATCCAGTATAGGCACGGAGATGCATGCGGCCAGACCGATCTGCGTCGTGCGTTGGAAACCTGATTCCGCGATGGACTGATGCGGCCCGTCACACGAGCCTCAGCCAGGAGTCACGCAACGCCGGGGCTCGGAGCCGCCGCTCGGATCGCCATCCTCCGGCGCTGCGCGGCGAACTGCCGTCGTACCGCCTTCCGCCGCTCGCCGGCGCATGTCTGCGCGATGTGTCTGCGCGAAGCTCGTTGAGCCGCAGTATCTGACGAGCGACATCGGTTGGTGTAGCAAGGAGGATCAGCCGTTTGTCGGGTCGTTCTTCGGGCACCTGACCGCCGGCGACAGCGTTGGCGGATAATCCGGCGTCGCGCAAGGGTGCTCGAACTTTCGTTGTGCGTGCGTCGACCCGCCCGCACCGACCTACGAGTCCGTCGTGCAGTTGCTGAAGCGGACATGGCCGGATCGCACCCACGGCTGGCGCCTGGAGCTTCCCTCGGGGGCGTCGCAGTTGATCCGGGCGCGCTACTACCGGCCTGCGGAGAAAGCCGGCAAGGCATTCGCGCCGCTGCTCGTCTGGGTCGACCCACGCTCCGTGCACGTCGTCCATCGCGCGTTCTGGGGCGATACGCCGATGACGTGGCTCTACGATCTGCATTACATGCTGTTGATGGATGGCGCAGGGCGGCAAGTCGTCGGCTGTCTCGGGCTTATCGCGCTGATTTCTGTCGGCTCCGGGCTGTACCTTTGGTGGCCGAGACGGCGAAATGTCCGCGCCGCGTTGACGGTGAGATTCAACGCGAGCGGCAGCGTACGACCTACGATCTGCACAAGATCGGCGGTGTTTATCTGCTGCCCGTCGTCGCTATCCTGATCGTGACCGGGGTGCTGCTGGACATGCCGGAGACGTTCAACCCGATGATCGGGCGTGCATCGCCGCTCTTCGCCCCTCCGGTGTGCAAAAGCGTTCCTGGTCCTCGACGGATCTCGCTCGACGCAGCGCTGAGCGCTGCCCGACTGCGCTTTCCCGATGCGACGCCACGCTGGCTCGAAACGCCGGACGGTCCGAACGGCTGTTACCGCTTCCGGCTGCACCGAAGGCGAGCCCGGTTTCCGGTTTCCGGCTACGACCGTATGGGTCGACGCTTACACCGGCGCTATAGTCGGCGCACGCGACGTTGCCGCTCAGTCAACTGGCGATACATTCCTCGCATGGCTGCATCCACTGCACAGTGGGGAAGCGCTCGGACTATCCGGTCGCATCGCGGTGCTTGTGTCCGGGCTCGCCTTGCCGCTGCTTTTCGTGACTGGAATACTGCGCTGGCGGCATAAAAATGCAGTGAAGCGTGCGGGTAGGTCTGAAGTTGCCATCAAGGTAGGCGAATCCGCCCCCGGAGGATTCTCGTTCGCGGGCGAACCGATCGATCTCCCTTGCCGAAATACGCATTGACTGGTCGCCTGCGGGAGCAAGGGTTGAAACTCACGGCCAGGTACGGAGGTGTGTCCCTGGGCACACTGTGGGCGAGTTTTCGGCACTAGTTCAAGTGAAATAATCTGTATAACTGAAGATTTACGATCTGCATGTTTACCGGAAAGGCGTATTACCCCTATTTCCAACCCACCGAGCTGACAAGATAGCGCAATCGCTGCCCAATCGCTGGGCGCCGACGGCCACGTGACCATCAAGGCTGGGTGGCTTGTCGACAAACTCTTCGTCTCTGCGCTGCGGGATTGGACGCGGCATCTCTGTCCCGCTTGGCAAAGCTCGAGCTGACGCTGCGTCCGAAAACTCTTTCCGACAAAGTGCGCGCCTTTGTTCTGTGCCGAAACACGGTGGGTCTCGACACCCACATCGAGACCGGTGAGCAATCCGGGGCATCGATGGAGCGCTTCACGGAAGTCGCATCGCAGCTGGGCGCGGATGTGGCAAACGACATGGCGACGTTCGCTGAGATCGTTCCCGAAGCCATGACGAATGGAAAGTGGAGTTTTGCGTTTGGGCGCGGGCTCGCGGCCGGTGCCAGCAATCGGCGCCAAACGTGGTCAAGGCTTCTTGACGTACTCGAGAGCATTCCACCACAACACCGCAGAATTGACGTGCTCGAGGGATACCTAGCCTGGCTCTGGAACGGTGATCGACCGCTTGCAGACGAATTTTTTGACGCCGCGCTTGAGAATCCTATCGTACGTCCGTTTTTTCCCGATCTACAGGCTGCGATTAAGATTGACGTGCGTGCAGCGAACCGTCTCAAACGGGCTTTGGACGACGGAATAGCGGCAATCGGTTCATATGCTGGGTTGAGCATGGGTCGGGCCACCGAGGCGTTGCCTGCCGTCAGCCTCCGCGATCTGGTCCTTGCGATCGCGGCACAGCCAGGCGGGTTTGACACAGCATTGTGTGTGTTTTCCATGCATATCTGGGGAAGCGACCGGGCTGCAGCAATTGACCCAATACTCATCGACACAGGAAGGAAATTACTGGGGCTGGCTGAATTCGGCAAGGATGCGGTGAGCGGTGATGTGCAATTCGCGCACGTCGTAAAAATGACGCTCGCGACGGCTGATGCGCGTTCAGTTGTCACGGAGCTAATGCGTCGGTTCGAGGGGGCCATCGAGCGACGTCAGATTTCATGGTCGGATTACCCAGATCTGCTCTGCGAACTCTTCGCTTCGCATCCCGAACCCGTCTTTGATTTTCATGCATTTCTCCGGTTATGAGCACCTCGGCTTGTAGCGGGTTCCGCTGCGGCCCAATATAATGTTCATTTGGAATCATGCACTTGCTGACGGCTGATCGGAGTGGATTGCGTAGATAACCGCAGCAACTCGACGGCTCCCTGCCCAGACTGCGGGGAAGGTGGAATTGCAGACGTCGTCTGCAATATTTCGAACCTTGAGAATCCGACTCTCGTCACGCCCGCCGTCTACCCGTTGATATCGCGCCAAGTCGCCACCTGTCGCGCGCCGTTCGCCGAGATGAGGCCGATCAAACGATCGCCAGCCTGTTCGTGCTGTCTTGCGCTTCGTCGGCGCTCCGTGCCGACATGATCGCCGCGTGCCGATTCTCGTCCATCATCGGCTTGCTCCAGCTCCGCTCGATTCGAGCCTGATGCGTGGAGATGTTCCGCGACGAACAGGGCCCGAACGATGGGAGCGGCTACCGAAACGCAATTGCTTGTGACACGCGAAGCGGCGTCGCTGCAGTGTTCGACGCCATCCGAATGCGACCGTGCGTGGAGTCTCGCACGGCGCTACATCGAGGCAAATTCGTCGACTCGAATCACGCGATTCAGTGCGGACCGGATCGAAACCGCGCAACCGTATCTCACTGGGGAAGTCTATCTGTGGGCATATCGCGCAGCTTCGGACGACGGCGGAGAGGTGATCCGACTCAAGGCAATGTGCAAAGGCATGTATGACAGCGATGGCGGACCGGGTTGGCAATACTATGCGTGCTCGATGAAAATTCTTGTGACATTGAAAGGCTTCCGGTCGTACGAGAATCAGCCGTCTTCTTCGCATATACCCTCGTCATCGGTCACACCTTGAATATACGGCGTCTCGCATCACGGCTCGCCCCAGTCCTACATACGACTCAACACGTCGATCGCACGCCGCTACGGACTCCAATCTCGACGCATGCTGGCTTTCTTGCGATTTCAAACCGTTGACCTTAGTCAACGATCGCATCTGGCCAGCGCTAATGATGGAAACACATTCGAACGTCGCCAACGCGTCGGGTCATCCAGTGAGGTCGCTATGTATACGAACATCATGGTCGCAGTAGATGGCAGTCCTTCATCGAAAAAGGCGCTCGACGAAGGTCTGAAAATGGCCAGATCGTGCGGCGCACGACTATTCGCGGTTTTCGTCGTTGATAAATCCATTCTGTTCGCGTACGGCGGACGCATGGAGCCGGAAGCGCTACTCGAAGAGATCCGGGACTATGGCAAGACGCTTCTGCGAAGCGCTGACCGGACGATCTCGCACGCTGGGGTGAACGGCGAGACGGAAATTGTCGAGACCGATATCGGTCAGGATGTCGTGGAGCGGCTGCGGTGCTATGTCGACGATCGTTCGATCGATTTGGCCGTGATCGGAACACACGGACGTCGCGGTGTCCGGCGGATGCTCCTCGGCAGCGTCGCCGAACGCTTCCTGCGCGAATCAAGTTGCCCGGTTCTTCTCGTGCGCGACGAAGGCCCCACACCCGCAGCTGTGGCGGCTAGCTACCGCCACAGCGCGAGGATTGGCGATTGAAATAAATGTGCTGGATACCGGACCATACGGGCGACGTGCCGAGCGCTGATTCGTCCCCGGTCAATGCTCTATCTGATCAGGCAGCCATCATGCAGATATCGTTTCCTTTCGAACAACCGGCCTATTGCGGGCTCGATCCTGCGCTGAGCTTTCCCGCGCTTGTCGAGGGCCGTCGCGTGCGATGCGCGATCACCGCAGAGGCGCTGGAAGATCACTTCCGCGCGGCATCTCCTCGCGAGCAGGATCTCGTCGACGCCTTTGCGCGTCATCGTCCCGCCATCGAACGGGCGGCGCGCCGTCTGCTCGAGGAAGTTGGCGGGCGGCCGATTCTGCTTCACAGCGGCTTTTTCCGGTTCTGCACGTAACAGCACGCCGCCTTTGACGCGTATCAAGCACGTGCCGGGGTGTGCGGGTACGTCAAGCGACCTATCGGCCGGCCACGATACGCGGTGCGACGTGTCCGTTGACCTGCATCAGCGATCCGGGGCCGCGCGTGTGCAAATCTGGCTGCGTGCGGCGAACAGGCGCGCCGCGGCTCACAGGAGTGCAGATGATGAAAACCGACAAGCAGTTGAAGCAGGACGTTCAGGATGAACTGGAGTCCGACCCGTCGATCGATGCGACACGGATCGGTGTCGAGGTGACCGATCGGATCGTGACGCTTTCGGGACATCCGCCGAGCTACGCGGAGAAGCTGACGATCGAGCGCGCGGCGAATCGGGTGGCTGGCGTCAAGGCGCTCGTCGTCGACATGACGGTGCATCTGCCGGACGACGACGTGCGCACCGACGAGGACATCGCGAAAGCGGTGCGTTCGGTGCTGCACTGGACGGTCGGTCTGCCTGACGATGCGGTCAAGGTGCAGGTGGAACGCGGCTGGATCACATTGTCCGGCAAGGTCGACTGGGCATACCAGAGCCATCTGGCCGTGCGCTCGATCTCGCAGATGCGCAGCGTGACCGGCGTGACCGACCACATCGCGGTGCAGGGTACGGTCGGTTCGGACGATGTCAGCGGCAACATCAAGCGCGCGATGGTGCGTCACGCGGAGCGCGAGGCGAAGCACATCGTGATCGACGTGCACGACGGTACCGTGCGGCTGTCCGGCAAGGTCGGCTCGTTTTCCGAGCGCAAGGCCGTGCGCGGTGCCGCGTGGTCCGCACGAGGCGTGCGTGCGGTCGTCGACGACCTAGTGGTCGAGTAAATCAGGGGGGCGGCCGGCGGATGTGCGGTCCGCGCGGATCCAGGAGAAGTCAGATGACACTGTCGGGCGAGCTTCACGAAGCGGACTGGTCGGTCGCGATCGAGACGGTCGCGGCCGAAACAGGCGGCTTCCGCTGTCGGATCCACGTCACGCTCAAATCGCCGGATGGCGTATGCGAGCGGACGTTCGCACATAGCAGGATTCACGCAACCGAGCGCGAAGCCGCGATCGACGCGCTGCGAGCCGGGATAACGTGGATCGAGATGAAGAAATCGAAAACCTTCACGGTCTGAACCGGCGGGCGTCGCGGGGCCCGGCGCCCTGACGATGGAGTCGGTCGGTCGCGCGATGCGGCGAATGCCGCATCGATGCGTGCTCCGGTCGTCTACCTCGTCTTGCGAGAGATGCGCCGGCAGGCCATTGCGGCATCATCCGCGATCGATCCGGGCGGAACGCGCGGCTCGTCCCGGCAGGCGCGCGTTCCTAGGGGCGCAGTCGGTGTGGGCAGACGGACAAGACGGTGCTACGAGCGCGACCATGGCGTCAAATGCCGGCGGCGTTGCCGTCGCACGGAATTTCGGCGCGGAGTCAGGACGCGGCCACGCGCAACTTCATGCGGCCTTGGGCATCGAAAGCTGCAGCGCCTTGGCGAAGCAGGCGAGCGTGGCGATCGATCCCGTCACGCTTTCGTACCGCTCGCGCCCGATCTGTCCGTCGAGTATCACAAGCATGCCGGCATCGCGAGCGAGAGCGACGCGTGCCTGCGTGTCGAGTGCAGCGGCCTCGGACACATTGTCCGGGTCGGTGCGGTAGTCGGCGTGTGACATGACGGCTCTCCTCGTGCCTGCGATCGGTATCTCGTGCAACCGTTCCTGATGCTTTCAGTATCGTTGGGGACCCGGTGCGACTCAATTGGCCTCGCCAGAAGCTGCGGTAGGAATCGCGCGGATGCCGTCGTTGGCGACGATCACTTCCGACCGCGTGGCTAGACGTTTGCCGTGTGCCTTCGCGATTGTCGCGCCGGATGCAGGACGCTGGCGCGCGCTGTCTTGCGCAATGCCGTCGGGAACGCGTTTGGCCATGGTCGACTCGATCGGAATGACCACGCAACGGTCACTGGCTCAACACCCATTGCACGAGCCGATGTGCGTCGTCGGGGGACAGCGGCCCGCCGCGATCGATCGCAGATGGCATCGGCGTGTCGCCCCAGTGCGCGCGGCCGCCGACGCGCAGCTTGCGTTCCAGTGCCGCGCCGGCCTTCGGATCGCCGCGGTACCGGTCCGCGATCTCATGGAATGACGGACCGAGGAACGTCATGTCCGGCGTATGGCAGAACATGCAGTGCTGCGCGTCGACGAGTTCGGTCGGCTCGGGCACGGCCGTCTGCGCGGCCGCCATGCCGGCCGCCGCGGCCATCGCGCAGACGGCGGCGCAACGCATGATGCTCATGTTCGTTTTCCTTGTCGAGATCAGGAGAAGGAGATCACTTCGTCGAGTGGGCGGCGCGGTGAATGCCGCGTATGCGGACCGCGCCCGACACGCAGCAGCAACTGCGGCTCGCTGTGCAGCCCGAGCATGTGGCACAGATGGGCGCGCAGCCCGGCCGTCTCGATCGGTTGGTTCAGGTACGACGCGGTATAACCGGCGCGCGTCGCGACGAGCAGGATCCGCTCGAGCGCCTGGCCCGCGGCGAGCCACGCTTCGCGATCGTCCCGCACGGTCGCGATGCACACGATCAGCGGCGATGCGCCGACGAGCTGGTGATGCAGCGCGGCCAACCCGTTGCCGAGATCGAAGGTCCGTACCGCCGTCGTCACGACCGGCGCGGCGAAATCCAGCAGAGCGGGCACGCCGGCCGCAAATGCCGGCATGCCGTCGACGTGCCGGCGCGGATCGATCCAGCTCGCCAGTTCGCGCCGGAAGCGCGGGTCGGCGAACTGCTGACGGTCGGCTTCCGCGACCAGCTCCGCGACGCGTGCGCGATGCGCGATCGAATCGACGCACGCGACGTCGGCCCCTTCCGCGACACCGGCCGCGATCAGCTCTTGCTGGATCTCGTCCGGAACAGCGGTCGATTCGAACGGTGCGCGTGTCGTGACGCGCTCCGGAATCGCATCGAACAGTGCGCCGAGGGACGCATCGGAATAGCCGTCGTCGCAGACGCGCACGACCGCAAGCAGATCGGGGTCGACTTCGGAAGGAAACGTGCTGATCGTGTGGGCGAGCCCGGCATGATTGAGCGCAACACGCAGATTGAGCAACGCCGCCCCGCAACTGATGATCAGTTCGCGATCAAACGGATCGACCACGGGCAATGCGCGAACGCGGTCCGCACAGACCGAGATCGTGGTGCCGTTGACCAGGAAACGCCACGGCTGGGAATTATGGCTGGACGGAGCCAGCACCGCGTAGCCCAGCAGTGACTTCAGGTGATGGCCGGGATGGGCGCTGGCGGCAAGCGGGGGAACGGATATCATTCGATCATCTCCAGGTCGCCGCTCTGGCGGCGAAACGCTACTTCATCGTGTCAGCAACCGTCCGGTCACCGTTGACTCACATCAAGCGCCTGTCACCGGGCCGTGCGGACGCGATGCGCGACGAGTAGCCTTGGAATGCGAAGCGCGCGAACACGACCGCGCGGGGAGGCAAGGATGCTTGCGATGATTTTTGACGGCACGACACCGCATTTGCGCGAAGCGCGCGTGCCGAACTTGTCGCCTGCAGCGGGTCAGTTACTGATCGACGTGCACGCATGCGGCGTCTGCCGAACCGATCTGCACGTCGTGGACGGCGAACTCGCGCATCCAAAGCTGCCGCTGATTCCGGGGCACGAAATCGTCGGAACGGTGCGCGTGCTCGGCGAAGGTGTGACGGGTTTCTCCGTCGGCGACCGGGTGGGCGTACCCTGGCTCGGATCGACGTGCGGACATTGTGCGTATTGCACATCCGGCCGCGAAAACCTGTGCGACAACCCGCGATTCACGGGCTATACAATTGACGGCGGCTATGCCGAATGCGCTGTCGCCGACCATCGGTATTGCGTGCACCTGCCCCAGCGTTATTCCGATCTGGAAGCCGCGCCGTTGTTGTGCGCCGGCCTGATCGGCTATCGAACCTTGCGCATGGCGGGCGACGCTCGCCGCATCGGAATCTACGGCTTCGGCGCCGCGGCCCATCTCGTCGCGCAGGTCGCGCATTTCGAAGGACGCAAGGTGTTTGCGCTGACGAAGCCCGGCGATACCGTGGCGCAGCAGCTTGCGCTGTCACTGGGTGCCACGTGGGCCGGCGGCAGCGATGAAACACCGCCGGAGCCACTCGATGCCGCACTGATTTTCGCGCCGGTGGGCGCACTGGTGCCGGCCGCGCTGCGCGCCGTCGACAAAGGCGGGATCGTCGTGTGCGGCGGCATTCACATGAGCGACATCCCGGGTTTTCCGTACGCGTGGCTGTGGGGTGAGCGCCGCATCGCGTCGGTAGCCAACCTGACGCGTGCGGATGCAGTCGAATTCATGCGGATCGCCGACGCGATGCCGCTGCAGGTCGAGGCAGTGCGCTATGCGCTGACGGATGCTAACCGCGCACTCGACGACTTGCGCTGCGGACGCGTGTCGGGCGCCGCCGTGCTGGGCATGCGCGGTTGATCGACTCGATGGATTCGCGCGGCGCGTTCAGATTTGCCGGAGGCCTTCCGAATCGACGATCCGGATCTGCTTGCCCTGCGCCGCGACGAGCCCCTTGTGCTGGAACTTCGACAGCATGCGGCTGACCGTTTCGAGCTTCATCCCGAGATACTCGCCGATCTCGTCGCGCGTCATCCGCAGCACGAACTCGGCGGCTGAGTAGCCGCGTGCTTTGAAGCGTGCGGAGAGATTCAGCAGGAACGCGGCCACGCGTTGCTCGGCGGTCATCGTGCCGAGCAGCAGCATCTGCGCGGATTCGCGGACGATTTCGCCGCTCATCATCTGATACAGATGATGCTGCATCGTCCGCACTTCGCGGCACATCTGCTCGAGCTGGCCGAACGGAATGATGCAGACCGTGCTGTCCTCGAGTGCGACCGCATCACCGTTGTGGTGCCCGGTGTGCACGCCGTCGAGCCCGAGCGATTCGCCGACGATCTGGAAGCCGGTGATCTGTTCGTCGCCGTCGCGATGCATCACGATGGTTTTGAACGATCCGGTCCTCACCGCGTAGATGCTGTTGAACAGATCGCCAGCGCGAAACAGCGTCTCACCGCGTTTGACGTGGCGCGTCGTACAGATCATCGCGTCGACCCGCGCGAAATCGTCAGGTGTCATTTCCTGCGGCAGACAGACGGTGCGCAGTGTGCACGACGAACAGCGGGACGACGTGCGCTTCGGCTGGTCCGTCCGCTCGACGGTGCGCAGCGGAATGAAGGGGCGTAACGGCACGGTCGTCGAGACTTCGGCATGGCTCTGCATGATCTGCTCCGGTTGGTGGGGGCGGCAGCGCGTCGCGTTGGCACGGTTGCGCTGGTCGCCGTACAGGCGGGCTGGGGTGTCGCCACGTTCGTCAAGCGGGCGTCGCCCCGGATCGGCGGGACGACGATGCAGTCGTGGCAGGACGGCAACGTAGGGCAGCCCCGGGAGGCCCACGGGTTTGTTTTTCTTGATGTGGAGTATGGACAGCCGGACGCTTGATTGAAATCAGCGGAAATTGAAGATGTGGTAGGTGATAGGGAAGGTTTGTAGGACGATTCCTACAGCGGTGTGGCGGTTTGTCGCGCTCAGAGTTCGTCCGGATCGTCGAACAGCTTGTGACGCATCGCGTAGCGTACGAGCGCCGTGTCGTTCGGCATCTGCATCTTCTCGAGGATCCGCGTCTTGTACGTGCTGATGGTCTTGACGCTGACGCAGAGCGCCTGGGCGATTTCGGAAATCGACTCGCCGGTGGTAACGCGTCGGAAGACGTCGAACTCACGATCGGACAGGCGCTGGTGCGGCAGGAGATCGGTCGGCTCGTTCAGACTCTGCGCGAACTGTTCGGCCATGGTCAGGCTGACATAGACGCCGCCGGCCGCGATCTTGGTCAGCGCCGCGACCAGTTCGGCGCTGGCGCTTTCCTTGGTCATGTAGCCGGACGCGCCCGCGCGGAACGCACGCACCGCATATTGCTGTTCCGCATGCATCGTCAGCACGAGGATATGCAATGCCGGCTTCTCGTCCTTGATCTGCTTGATCAGCTCGACGCCGTTTCGGCCGGGCATCGACAGGTCGAGCACGAGCACGTTCGCGTCCGTGTCGCGCACGAGCGCGATCGTGGACGCACTGTCGCGCGCTTCGCCCGCGACCTCGAAACCGCTTGCGTTCTGCAGGATGTGCCGCAGGCCGTCCCTGACGAGTGCATGGTCGTCGGCGATGAGTACCCTGATCATGACAGCACGTCTCCTTGCTGGATGGCGTGAAGCGGCAGTGCCACGGTGATCGTGAATCCCGCTCCAGGCCGGTTGTCGATCGTCACCGTACCCTCAAACATGTGCGCGCGCTCGCGGATGCCGATCAGGCCAAACGACGGACGATCCTGTACGTTGCGGGTGTTCTCCGGTGCGCCGTGACCGTTGTCCGCGATGCGCAGCACGCAATAACCCTCTTCCAGTTTCAATGAGAGCTTGACGTTCGTCGCGTCAGAGTGCCGCGCGACGTTGGTCAGCGCCTCCTGCACGATACGGAACAGCGTCGTGGCTCCGACACCGGTGAACGCGGTATCGACGGGAGCGATGTCCCGGTCGACCGTGATCCTGTAGCGGCGCGTGAAATCGTTCGCCAGCCATTCGATCGCCGGGATGAGGCCCAGATCGTCGAGCATGACCGGCCGCAGATCGGCCGCGATGCGCCGAACCGACGCAACGGTCGAATCGATCAGGCTATGCATGCCGCCCAACTGTTCGCGCACGCCGATGTTGGGGGCGACAACGCCCGCGAGCCCCAGTTCGACGGCAGTGAGATCCATCTTGAGCGCGGTCAGTTGCTGACCGAGGTCATCGTGCAGTTCGCGCGCAATCCGCGTCTTCTCCGCCTCTCGCACGTTCTGCAGGTTGGCCGACAGGTCGCGCAGCTCCTCGCGCGACTGCTTGAGGGCGGTTTCCGCTCGCACCCGCTCGGTGACGTCGCGCAACATGACCGTGTACAGCTTGCTCGTGCCGTCGCGAATCTGCGAGATCGACGCCTCGATCGGAAACTCGGTGCCGTCGCCGCGCAAGCCGAACAGCACGCGTTGCCGCCCCATCTGTCGCTCCGACACGCCGGTCACGCCGAATTGCTCGACATGTCGCGCATGTGCGGCGCGGAAGCGCTCAGGGATGAAACGGGAGAGTGGCGCACCGATCGCGTCCATCGCGGAGACACCGAACACGCGTTCGGCTGCCGGGTTGAAGATCACGATCGTCTGGTTTTCGTCGACGGTAATGATGGCCTCCATCGATGACCGGATGATGGCCATCATTCGAGCCTCGGTGGGTGGGCTGTCGCCGGTGTGCATACCGGCGAGCGCCCGCTTCGCGATGAATTGCTGCACGAGCGCGGCTAGCGTCAGCGACAGCGCGAGGCCCGCCAGCAGGACGGCCATCGCCGCGCCGGACATGGCGGGGCGCGACGCAGTGTAGTGTAGCGACAGCGGCGTGCCGCCGAACGTCAGCGAATCAATTCGCCTGAACGTATCGCGTACGCTGGAGGAGGCGTCACCGCCGCCGAAGCCGCCCGAATAGACGGGTGCCGCCGGATTGTCGGCCATGATTTCCATGCGCAGCCGGTCGAGTACGGACGAATCGACGAGACGATCCGGGTTCAGCGACGCGTAAACGTACCCGGTCGCGCTCGCGTGTCGTAGCCCGGACAGCGCCTCGTGTTCAGCATCCGCATAAATCGGCAAGTACAGTGTCAGTTCCGTCCGGGCGATCGACGCATCGGTGCTGTCCTGGATCGCGTTCGCGGCCATCGCGACCTTGCCGGTTTCCGCCGCCCGCTGCAGCGCCTGCCGGGTCGCCTGATCGTCGACGGCGGCGCTCGGTTCGATTCTTCCGAGGCTGCGGACGGGGGATTGCAATCCGTCGAGATTGAGACTGTCGAGATAGCCGCGCCACGCAGGTCCGGATTGCGGCGGTGCCAGCGTCGACGCGAAGCCGCGCGCGCCGCGCAATACGGCAGCGGCGCCAAGGAGGCTGCGCCGGAGGTCGGCCGTCGCGAGTGTCGCGGTTTGCTGGAACCTTGCCTGGGCGGCTTGTCGGGCCTCCTCCTGCAGTAACCGGGATGCCGCGAACGATGCAGTCAGACCCAGCGCCAGCGTCAGCAGCGCGGCCATGGCTGCGTATCGGGCGGGCCGGAACCGGTGGGGAGGCGGCCCGGCCTCAAAGGAGGGCGCATTCACTGTCATTGCCGTTCATCCTGACGGATTTCACGCCGGCGGTTGGCTGGCGGCGGGCCGGACGCGAGGCACGAAAAGCGGGGCGGGCCGGAACTGCGATGTCGCCCGAATTGTGCGCGTTTTAGCAACGCTCGCCAATCGGGACCGATGCGTAAGGGCACCACCGTGCGGGCTTGAGATCGCGGTATCGGACGCGGAAGCCGCGTTTCGGCTGTCCGGCGTACGCGGCATCGCGCGAACGATCGATGCGGGCGGAGCGGACATTTCTGACGTGCTGGCGCGCGCCGCTGCCGAATGCGATGCGGACCTGATCGTCATGGGCGCGCATGGTCGCCGCGGCGCGCGCCGTGCGTTGCTCGGCGGCGTCGCCGAATCGCTGGTGCGCATCGCGGACCGGCCGGTGCTGGTCGTGCGGGCGGGGCCGGACGCGTGCGCCGGCGTGTTGTGACGGTCGTGACAGGAAGCGGGCAGCCGCAAGCGGCGGCCCGCTTTCACGCGCTCAGTGGGACAGCAGGACCGGCACCGTCATCGTTTCGAGGATCGTGCGCGTTGCCCCGCCCAGCACGCGTTCGTGCATGCGGGCATGGCTGTACAGGCCCATCACCAGCAGATCCGCATGCAGGTCGGTCACCCGGTTCAGCAGCGTCGCGCCCACGCTCACCGACCGTTCGCGCGGCGTGGTGGAGAACGACGCGCGAATGCCGTGCCGTTCGAGATACGCGGCGACATCGACGCCCGCCGGCGTCTCGTCCGGATCGGGATGCCCGCGGGTGACCGTCTCGACGTGGACGAAGCGCGCGCGGGCGAGCAGCGGCAGCGCGTCGGCCGTCGCGCGGGCGGCCTCACGTCCGCCGTCCCAGCCGATCAGCACGTTCTCGCCGAGCGTTCGCACGTCGCCCGCGTACGGGACGACGATCGCCGGCCGGCCGCTGCCCATCACGACGTCGTCGACGAAATGGCGCGCCACGTAAGTCATGCGGTCGGCGGGATCTTCCTGGCCCAGCACCAGCAGATCGGCGTGGCGTGCATGCAGGATCGCGGCAGCGGTCACGTCGCCGGCCGGCGCCTGCCATTCGACGCTGCGTCCGGCGCGCTCGGCGGCCATCAGGAATCGTTCTTCCGCATCCTTGCGCCGCTGCTCGCACAGGCGTTCGTAGACGGCCAGCTTGAGCGGCTCGTCAGGCCGCCGCAACGGCTCGAAGAGATCCTGGCAGACCGCGTAGAGGCCGATCAGGTGGGCATTCCAGCGTCCCGCGAGTTCGAGCGCGAGGTCGACGCGCGCCTTGCAGCGCTCGCTGTCGTCGAGATGGACGAGCAGGGTCTTGTAGCTCATGACGGCTCCTTTTCGGTTGATGCGGCGGCAGTCCCGGCGGATGCCCCGGCGGCGCAACGCGCCGGAATCATCAGGACCGGGCACGTGGCATGCCGCAGCACGCGTTCGGCCACGCTGCCCAGCACGAGGCGGCGAAAGCCGCGCCGGCCGTGCGTGCCGAGCACAATCAGGTCGGCATCGATCTCGCCGGCGAAGCCGACGATCCGTTGCGCGACGTCTTCGCCCGCCGGCGCGACATTGCAGATCTGCGGCGTGCCGGCCACGTCGCGCGTCTTCATGCGTGTTGCCGCGTCCGCCGTGACGCGCAGTCCTTCGTCGCGGAATGCATCGATCAGGATCGACGGATCGTATCCGGACGCGTCGTACGCCGGCACCAGGAAATCGACGACGTAGACGGGCGTCAGCCGGGCACGCGCCTCCGACGCGAGAGTCAGCGCGGCGTCGAGTGCGCGGGATGACGTATCGCTGCCGTCGAGCGCAACCACAATGTTCGAGTACATGACGTTTCCCTTGAGCGGATGCCAATGGAATCATCATCGGCGCGCGTGTGGCGACCGCGCCGATCTGGATCAACCGTCGCGGTTGCCGCGCAGTATGCGCACCGCGGCGCGCGCCGCGATCCATGCTTCGTTGGTCGGCTCGACGACCACCGTGACCGCGCTCGACGCAGACGACACGACATGGGCATGCGCGGCATTCGCGCGTGCGTCGAGCTCGACGCCGAGCCAGCCGAGCGACGTGCAGATCCGCTCGCGCAACACCGCCGAGTGTTCGCCGATGCCGGCGGTGAAGACCAGCATGTCGAGGCCGCCGAGCAGCGCGGTCAGCGCACCTGTTTCACGCACGATGCGATGGACATAGAGTGCCAGTGCATCGCGGGCCAGCGTGTCGCCGGCCGCTTCGCACGCCAGCAGCACACGCGGATCGCCCGAGGCGCCCGACACGCCCTTGAGCCCCGACTCGTGATACAGCAGGTGCCCCAAGTCGTCGCCCGACAGCTTCCCGGCCTCGAGCAGGTGGAGGACGACACCCGGATCGAGCGTCCCGCAGCGGGTGCCCATCATCAAGCCATCGAGCGCTGAGAAGCCCATGGTCGTCGCGACGCTGCGGCAGTCGCGCAGCGCGCACAGGCTGGCACCGCTGCCGAGATGGGCAGCGATCACGCGACCGTGCGCGCGCGCGCCGAACGACTCGTCAAGCGCGACGGCCAGGTATTCGTACGACAGTCCATGGAACCCGTAGCGACGCACGCCCTGGTCGAACCACGCATGCGGCAATGGCAGCAGTTGCTCGACACGTGGCAGCGTGCAATGAAACGCCGTGTCGAACACCGCGATTTGTGCGACGTCCGGAAACGCGTCGCGCAGCGCGTCGATCGCGTCCAGGCTGTGTGGCTGATGCAGGGGCGCGAGCGGCGTCAGCGTGCGAAGCGCGTCCAGCACGTCGTCGTCGACGACCACCGGATCCACGTACCGCGCGCCGCCGTGCACGACGCGATGCGCGATCGCGCCGAGCGTGACGTGCGGCAACTGCACGCGGATCCACGTCGCGATCCGCGCGAGCACGGCGCGGTACGGATCGCCCGCGACGAGCGGCAGCGAACCGTGCGGCTCCGCATCGAAGCGGATCGACGCGCCGTTGCCGGTTGTGACCGCTTCACCCTCGTGCAGCGGCTGCCGCGCGGGTTCGCCGTGCGGTGGATAAGCAAAGACCGCGAACTTCACGCTCGACGAACCGGCATTGACGACGAGCAGCGCGAGCGTACGCATCGGACGGCTCAGTGCGACATCAGCACCGGCAGCGTCATCGACGCCAGCACCGTGCGCGTGGCGCCGCCCATCACCAGCTCGCGCCAGTGCGAGTGGCCGTAGGCGCCCATCACGAGCAGGTCGGAACCCGTTTCATAAGCGCGCGACAGCAACGTGTCGCCGACCGACGAGCCGTCACCGCTATCGATATCGAGCACGTTCACGTCGCGTGCATGACGCGCCAGCATCAGCGCGGCATCGGCGGCCGGAATACGCGTGGTCGCAGCTTCGGAAGCGCCGTCGACCACGGCGACGACAGTCGTGCGCTTCGCATGTTCGAGAAAGGGAATCGCGTCGTGCACGGCGCGGGTCGCTTCCCGGCCACCGTCCCACGCGACGATCACCCGTTCGCCAATCGACGGGAATTCTCCGGTGTACGGCCAGAACAGCACCGGACGCCCCGCCGACAACACGAGGTTTTCCGCAAACTGGTCGTCGATATAGGTCTCGGGGTCGTTGGGGTCGCTCTGGCCGGCAATCACGAGGTCGGCAAGACGTGCGGCGCGCGGCACGGCCAGGTTCGCGCGCTCGTCGGCACGCACCCAGGCTGCCGGCACCTTCGCGCGCGCCGTCTCGGCATGGAACAGCCGCTCCAGCGCGGCGCGCCGTTCGTCGCGCTGTTCGCGATGTTCGCGGAAGTAATCGGCGGACCCGGCCATCACGTAGAACGAATGCGGTTCCGGCGTGTAGACCGCGAACAGGCCGGTCAGATGCGCGCCGAAGCGCCGGGCGAGGCGCAATGCGAACTCGAGGCGCGAATGCGCGCGGGTGCTTGTATCGAGGTGCACGACCATGCTCTTGTAGCTCATCGGAATCGCTCCATCGACGGGTGATCCGCCAGTGCAATCCAGTCTACGAAGCAGGGTTTTCGCGGGCTTGACTCAGATCAACGGCACACGTGCGCCGTGGCCGCACAGTGAAGCGGTCGCGATGCCGATCCCGGGCAGGCGGCATGCGGCGTGATGCCGACCCATTGATTGGATCGAAAGAGAGGAGCCGATGAGCACGTACGCTTTGACGACACCGAACGACGTTTGCCGCGCGGGCTGCGATCTCGCGCTGCGGATGGTCGAGCTGAACAGCGACTGGCAACACGAATGGCATGCGCTGGCAGGGCGGCGCATCGAGCGGGACCGCTCGGCGGTGCACCAGCTGCAGCAGACGCTGGCGGGCACGAACGAGTGGACGGCCTTCGGCGAGGCAACCCGGCAGGTGATGCGCGACTATGCGATCGCGAGCGTCGCGATCTGGCAGGATGCCACCGAGCTGTGCATGCGAGCGCAATACGAGAGCGCGGGCGTATGGCGTACCTGGTTGCGCGAACACGGCGCGGGTGCGCTGTCGCGTTTTCAGACCGACTGGCTGCCCGATCTGGGACGACTGGCGATGGTGAACGAGGCCAGCATGCCGTGGGCAGACTGGATGACGTCATTGGAGCACGGGATCGAGGACGCGGCCGGCGCGAGTGACGGGGAGCGGGTTGGCCCCCGGCGCCTGAACGGCATGACCGGCGCACGGGAGAACGACCATGTGCGCTGAGCGGGTCGCATTCGTCACGGGCGGCATGGGTGGCCTCGGTGCTGCGATCAGCCGTCGCCTGCACGAGGCCGGCATGACGGTGGCGGTGTCGCACACGGAAGGCAACGACCACGTCGCGACGTGGCTCACGCACGAACGCGAAGCGGGGCGGACCTTCCACGCGTTCGCGGTCGACATCGCCGACTACGATTCGTGCCAACACTGCGCGGCACGCGTGCTGGCCGAATTCGGGCACGTCGACGTGCTGGTCAACAACGCCGGCGTCACGCACGACGCCACCTTCGTGAAGATGACCAAGAGCATGTGGGATGCGGTGCTGCGTACCAACCTGGACGGCATCTTCAACATGACGAAGCCGTTCGTGCCGGGCATGATCGAAGCCGGTTTCGGGCGCATCGTGAATATCGGCTCGGTGAACGGTTCGCGCGGCGCATACGGACAGGCGAACTACGCGGCCGCGAAGGCCGGCATCCATGGCTTCACGAAGGCGCTGGCGCTCGAGCTCGCGCGCCACGGCGTGACGGTCAACACGGTCGCACCTGGTTACCTGGCGACCGCGATGCTCGAGTCGGTGCCGAAAGAGGTGCTCGACACGAAGATCCTGCCGCAGATTCCGATCGGCCGCCTTGGCGATCCCGACGAAATCGCGGCGCTCGTCGCCTTCCTGTGTTCCGACGCGGGGGCGTTCGCGACCGGCGCGGAATTCGACGTCAATGGCGGGATGCACATGCGATGAAAGCGTCCGTCATCCGCACGCCGTTCGGGCACGAATCGATGCGACCATCCGGCACGGACGAACCCGCGTCGAGCGCGAACGAATGCGTGCCGGTCCGTACGACGCCTGCCGAACAGTGGAACCGCGCCGCGCATGCGAACGTGGCCGCGATGACCTTCGGGCTGTCGCCCGTGTCGCTCGGGCTGGCCATGCTCGACTGGAGCGCGCATCTGGCGGTGGCGCCCGGGAAATGCTTCGAGCTCGCGACGCAGGCGTGGCTGTCAGCCCTTGCACCGTCGTCGAAGCAAGGCGATGCGGACGATCCAGGGACGACCGGCCTGGCCGTGCACGCGGGCCACGCCGATCCGCGCTTCGCCGCGCCCGCGTGGGCCGGATGGCCGTTTCACGTGTACCGTGACAGCTTCCTGTCGATCCAGCGCTGGTGGCGCGACGCGACGCACGGCGTGCCGGGCGTCGAGCGGCACCATGAGGAGCTGGTCGGATTCGCTGCGCGACAGTGGCTCGACGCGTGCTCGCCAGGCAATTTCCTGGCGACCAATCCGGTCGTGCTCGACGCGACGATGTGCAGCGGCGGGGCGAATCTCGCGGCAGGCGTCCTGAACTGGCTGGAGGATGCGAAGGCGTCGCTCGAGCGTGCCGGCGGCACGCATGCCCATGACGCGCGGACGTATCTGCCGGGGCGCGACGTGGCCATCACGCCGGGCCGCGTCGTCTGGCGCAACGCGTTGTGCGAACTGTTGCAGTACGAGCCGACGACGGCGCGCGTCGCGCACGAGCCGATCCTGATCGTGCCGTCGTGGATCATGAAGTACTACATCCTCGATCTGCAGCCGCACAATTCGCTGATCCGTTTCCTGGTCGATTCGGGCTACACCGTGTTTGCCGTGTCATGGCGCAACCCCGGCGCGGAGGCGCGCGACTTCGGGCTCGACGACTATCTGCGCGATGGGTGCATGGCCGCGCTCGATGCCGCCCGGTCGGTCTGCGGCGAAGCCGTTCATGCGGTCGGCTATTGTCTCGGCGGCACGCTGCTGGCGATCGTTGCGGCGGCGCTTGCGCGCGACGGGCGGCAGCACGAAGCACTGCGGTCCATCACGTTGCTGGCGGCGCAGACCGATTTCAGCGAACCGGGCGAACTCGGCCTGTTCATCGACGCGAGCGAATTGTCCGCGCTCGATGCGCTGATGTGGCGGCAGGGGTACCTGGACGGCGCGCAGATGTCCGCCGCATTCCAACTGCTGAATGCGCGAGACCTGATCTGGTCGCGGATGATGAGCGAATACCTGCTCGGCACGCGCACGAAGCCGAACGACCTGATGTCGTGGAATGCGGACACCACGCGCATGCCGTATCGCATGCATTCGGAATACCTGACGCGGCTCTTTCTCGACAACGATCTCGCGGTCGGCCGCTACTGCGTCGACGGGCGGCCGGTCGCGTTGTCGGACATCGATGTGCCGACGTTCGTGGTCGGCACCGAGCGCGATCACGTGTCGCCGTGGGGCTCCGTCTACAAGCTCCATCTGCTCACGCACCACGCGCTGACCTTCGTGCTGACGTCGGGCGGCCACAACGCGGGCATCGTGTCGGAACCCGGTCATCCGGGACGCCACTACCGCCGCGCGACCCGCAAGCCCGGCGCGCCGTACCGCAGCCGGCACGACTTCGTGCGGGAAACGACGGCGATCGACGGATCGTGGTGGACATGCTGGCGCTACTGGCTGCACGAGCGTTCGTCGGGCGACGTGCCGGCCCGCGCGCCGGCCGCCGGGCTCGGCGCGGCGCCCGGCACCTACGTGCTCGAAACATGAACGGGAATCCGGATGCCGATGCACCGGACGGCGCGCGCCTGCCCGGCCTGTTACCGCGTGAGGACGGCGCACTGCCGTCGTTGATCGCGCGTGCATGCAACGTGCCGCCGCTCGTCGTTGCCGTCGTGCATCCCTGCGACGCGACCAGTCTCGCGGCGCTTGCCGCGCTCGCCGCTTCGCCGTTGGGCGCATCGATCGAGCCGCTGATCGTCGCGCCGCGCGCAAAGGTGCTGCGCGTCGCGGACGACGCGGGTGTCGATCTTTCGAAATGGACGATCGAAGACGTGCCGCACAGTCATGCGGCAGCCGCCCGCGCGGTGGAACTCGCGGCGGCCGGCCGCGCCGGCTCGCTGATGAAAGGCAGCCTGCATACGGACGAGCTGATGGGCGCGGTTGTCGCAGCGGGTTCGGGGCTGCGCACCGACAAGCGCATGTCGCACTGTTTCCTGATCGAGACGCCGGCGTATCCGAGGCCGTTCATCCTGACCGACGCGGCTGTGAACATCGCGCCGGATCTCGCGCAGAAGGCGGCCATCACGCAGAACGCCGTCGACGTCGCGCATGCGCTGGGCGTTGCCTGCCCGCGCGTGGCCGTGCTGTGCGCGGTCGAGACCGTCAATCCGGCGATGCGTTCGACGCTCGACGCGGCAGCGCTGGCGAAGATGGCCGAGCGCGGGCAGATCACGGGGGCGATCGTCGACGGCCCGCTCGCGTTCGACAACGCGATATCGCTGCGGGCCGCGCGCGACAAGGGGATCGATTCGCCGGTTGCCGGCCGCGCCGACATCCTGGTCGTGCCGGATATCGAAGCGGGCAACATGCTCGCGAAACAGCTCGAATACCTGGGCGGTGCCGCGAACGCGGGCATCGTCGTGGGCGCGCGCGTACCGATCGTGCTGACGAGCCGCGCCGACAGTGTGGCCGTCCGGGTCGCGTCCTGCGCCCTCGCGGCGCTGCTGGCGCAGCATAGGCATGCGCCGGTGCAGATGACCGAACAGGCCACCTTTTCGATGGAGGAACAGCGATGAAAGCACTCGTTTACCACGGGCCGGGGCGCAAGGCGCTCGAACAGCGACCCAAGCCGGAACTGCAGTCGCCCACCGACGCAATCGTGCGCGTGACGCGCACGACGATCTGCGGCACCGACCTGCACATCCTGAAGGGCGACGTGCCGACGTGCGAACCGGGCCGCATTCTCGGCCACGAAGGTGTCGGCATCGTCGAGCAGGTCGGCGCCGCGGTCGACTCGCTGAAGCCGGGCGATCACGTGCTGATTTCATGCATCTCGTCGTGCGGCCGGTGCGAGTATTGCCGGCGCGGGCTGTATTCGCATTGCACGACCGGCGGCTGGATTCTCGGCCACCGGATCGACGGCACGCAGGCCGAGTACGTGCGCATCCCGCATGCGTCGACCAGCCTGTACCGGATTCCGCCAGGTGTGGACGAGGACGCACTTGTGATGCTGTCCGACATCCTGCCGACCGGATTCGAATGCGGCGTGCTGAACGGCAAGGTGCAGCCGGGTTGCTCGGTCGCGATCGTCGGCGCGGGCCCGATCGGGCTGGCGGCATTGCTGACCGCGCAGTTCTACTCACCCGCGCGGATCATCATGATCGATCCGGACAGCAACCGGCTGGAGGTCGCACGGCAGTTCGGCGCGACCGACTGCTTCGATGGCCGCGGCGACGACCCGGTGGCGGAGGTGATGAAGCTGACCGACGGCGTCGGCGTGGATTGCGCGATCGAAGCGGTCGGCATTCCGGCGACGTTCGAGATGTGTACGTCGCTCGTGGCGCCGGGCGGCGTGGTCGCGAACGTCGGCGTACATGGCGTCAAGGCGGACCTGCACCTCGAGAAGCTGTGGGATCGCAACATCGCGATCACGACGCGGCTCGTCGACACCGTCAGCACGCCGATGCTGCTGAAGACCGTGCGTGCGGGGCGGCTCGATCCGAAGCGCCTGATCACGCACCGGTTTTCGCTGGACGACGTCGAGCGTGCGTACGACACGTTCGGGCGCGCCGCGCAAACCCATGCGTTGAAGGTGATCATCGAAGTCGGCTGATTGGCGGGCGGCGCAGGACAGGAACCGGGCGGGCGGGTGCTTTCGCGTCACGCGCGGCCGGCATCGCCGTCTGACGCGACGGGGTCTCTATCGCGCCTGCGGCGCCGGATTCAGCTGCGCGACGAACGCGACGATGCCCGAAACCAGCGTGACGATCGCGTACGGGACGATACGCTCGTCGACCAGCATCGCGTGTACGACACCCAGCAGCGACGCGAGTGCGATGAACACGCAGGCCGTCGCAAGCGCGCTTCGGTATGGCGTTCGGATCATGACGTTCTCCCGGGAAGGCGGCCGCCGGTCACCCGGCTTGCCGCAAGCGAAGAGGCCGCTGCTTGCGCAGGACGTGGCGTCATGATCGCCTGCCGGGCTCCTGCCCGCTTGATCTGTATCAACGGACAAATCCTGATCGCGCCCCCGATGCGCCGTGCGCCGGGTCGCCGCCGCCGGCGGCAGTCTGCGCGCGGGGAAGCCGGCCGCCCGGAAGCACATTCCGAAGCCCGCGTGACACGGGCGCCACGGTGCGGCGACAACGCACCCGCGACGCGGTGCGATTCGGGTAAAGTGCCGCTGAACTTGCCGGCTCGACGTTACTAGACGACCGGTCTAATCGTTGCTAAGATACGCCATCATGAATGCATCTTCAGGCGCGGAAGTCCGCCACCACATCCTGAATATCGCGAAGCCGATCATGCTCCACAAGGGGTTCTCGGCGGTCGGTCTGAACGAGATACTCGCCGCGGCGGGCATCCCGAAGGGCTCCTTCTACCATTACTTCGGCTCGAAGGAAGCATTCGGCGAGGCGCTGCTCGAGTCGTATTTCGAAGGCTATCTCGCGCATCTCGACAACCTGCTCAAGCATCAGGCCGGCACGGGCGCGCAGCGCCTGATGACGTACTGGGGCAACTGGCTGCACACGCAGTGCGCGGACGATCCGGAAGGCAAGTGCCTCGCGGTGAAGCTGGGCGCGGAGGTGTCCGACTTGTCGGAGGCGATGCGCGCGGTCCTGCGGCGCGGCACCGCCCAGATCATCGAGCGGCTCGCGGGCGGCATCGAGGCCGGGCTGGCCGACGGTTCGCTGAGCGGTGTCGACGATCCCGCCCATGCGGCCGCGATCCTGTACGAGCTATGGCTTGGCGCCACGTTGCTGGAGAAGATTCACCGCAACCGCCAGCCGCTCGAGCGCGCGATGCTCGAAACACGGCGGATGCTGAACCTGCCGCCCGTCGAGCCAGACGGAGCGCAGTCATAACCCGGGCGCGCATAGGCGCGCCTTGTTTTTACTTGAGCACTAGACGACTGGTCTACTCGCGCCGAAGTCCGATTGCTTTACCCGCGAGGCTGCGGCTGCGCCGGCTGATGCGCCGGCACGGCCGCGGCCTCGCGCATCACGGTTGTCGAACGTTGATCCGATCGTGCCCGTGGCACGTCCAATCCTGTTGACGGAGGTTCCCATGCCGCAAAACAAGACAGCAAACCGCAGAATCGTCCTGAACGCGCGCCCGGTCGGCGCACCCACCCCGAACGACTTTCGCACCGAGACCGCCGACGTGCCGGTGCCCGGCGCCGGACAGGTGCTGTTGCGCACGGTCTGGCTGTCGCTCGATCCGTACATGCGCGGCCGGATGAGCGACGCGCCGTCGTATGCGCCGCCGGTCGAACTCGGCGACGTGATGGTCGGCGGCACGGTCAGCCGCGTCGTCGCATCGAACCTGCCCGCGTATCGCGAAGGCGACCTGGTCGTCGCGGGCGGTGGCTGGCAGGACTACGCGTTGTCCGACGGCAGCGATCTCATTGCGCTCGGCCGCGACTTCGCGCATCCGTCGCATGCACTCGGCGTGCTCGGCATGCCAGGGTTCACCGCGTACACCGGATTGCTGAAGATCGGCGAGCCGAAGGCCGGCGAAACCGTGGTCGTCGCCGCCGCGAGCGGGGCGGTCGGGTCGGTGGTCGGCCAGATCGCGAAGCTGAAGGGCTGCCGCGTGGTCGGCATCGCGGGCGGCGCCGACAAGGTCGCGTACGTGAAGGACACGCTCGGCTTCGACGCCTGCATCGATCATCGCGATCCGCAGTTCGCGGCCAAGCTGAAGGAAGCCTGCCCGAACGGCATCGACGTCTATTTCGAGAACGTCGGCGGCGCCGTGTTCGACGCGGTGTGGCCGCTGCTCAACGATCACGCGCGCGTGCCGGTGTGCGGAATCATCGCGCATTACAACGACGCGGCGTACGACGACACCGCGGTGTCGAGCGGCCGTGACCGCGTGCCGGCGCTGATGGGGACCATCCTGCGCAAGCGCATCCGGATGCAGGGTTTCATCATTCTCGATCATTATGCGACGGGCTATGCGCCGTTCCTGAAGGAGATGAGCGAGTGGGTCGCGCAGGGCAAGGTGAAGACGCTCGAGGACGTGATCCCCGATCTCGCCGATGCGCCGAATGCGCTGATCGGCTTGCTCGCCGGCAAGAACTTCGGCAAGGTCGTCGTGCGCGTCGGCCCGGACGAACTGGCCTGAGGCGACGCGTCCATCTGCACGCTGGCGTCACGCGACGCCGGCTTATGGCATGCTCGATTCCGTTTCCCAAGGAGTGAAAAACATGGCGCTTTATGTGATGGCATCGGTATTTCCGACACCCGAACACGCGCAGGCCGTCGAGGCCGAATTGCGCAGCATGGTCACGGCGACCCGGGCCGAACCCGGCAATCGCCGCTACGACCTGTTCCGCGAACAGGACGGCTCGCCGGCGCTGCACCTGTTCGAGATCTACGACGACCAGGCCGCGTTCGACGCCCACCTCGCGAGCCCGCACTTCACCGCGTTTCGCATCAAGTCGGCCGAATGGTTCTCGGCGCCGCCCGTCATCAAGGTGCTGTCGGGCATCGACGCGGCCGAATAACCCGCGCCGAACCACCGCCGCGGCTCGCCCCACCCGGGCCGCGCGGCAGCCGCCGTGCACTGCGCGGCGGCGATGAACAACCCGGCGCGCCGGCCGCGCCGCTTCCCCAATACACCGGCCCCGGAGGCTGAATGGTCACCCTCAATATCAACGGCGAGAGCCGCACGGTCGACGCCCCCGACGACATGCCCCTGCTATGGGTCCTGCGCGACGTCGTCGGCCTGACCGGCACGAAATTCGGCTGCGGGATCGCGCAATGCGGCGCGTGCACCGTGCATCTCGACGGCGTCGCCGCGCGCTCGTGCGTGCTGCCGGTCGCGGCCGTCGCGGGCCGCAAGATCACGACGATCGAAGCCGTCGGCGCGACGCCGGCCGGCCAGAAGGTTCAGGATGCGTGGCGCGAGCTCGACGTCGTCCAGTGCGGCTACTGCCAGTCCGGGCAGGTGATGGCGGCCACGGCGCTGATCGCCGCCAACCCGAGCCCGAGCGATGCCGACATCGACGCGGCGATGGCCGGCAACATCTGTCGCTGCGGCACCTACAACCGGATTCGCGCGGCCGTGAAGCACGCCGCGAAGGGGAGCTGACATGTCGAGAGGACTGATCGAAGCAGGTCGGGCCGGCGCGGGCGTGTCGCGCCGTTCGTTTCTCAAGGTGGGCATGTCGCTCGGCGCGGCGGCGGGCGGCGGCCTGCTGCTCGGCTTCAGCCTGCCGGCGGCCGGCGATGACGCGCGGCGCTCGGTGATCGGCGGCGATGCGGACGAAAACGCGCGTGCCGGCGTATTCGCGCCGAACGCGTTCGTGCAGATCGACCGCGGCGGCAAGGTCACGCTGGTGATGCCGAAAGTGGAAATGGGCCAGGGCGTCTACACGGCGCTGCCGATGCTGATCGCCGAGGAACTCGAGGTGCCGCTGTCGAACGTCACGCTCGATCATGCACCACCGAACGAGAAGCTGTTCCTCGATCCGCTGCTCGGCGGCCAGCTGACGGGCGGCTCGACGTCGGTGCGCTACGCGTGGGAACCGCTGCGCCGCGCCGGCGCGACCGCACGCACGCTGCTGGTTGCCGCGGCCGCCAAACAATGGAACGTCGATCCGGCCAGCTGCCGGGCGGAAAACGGCGAAGTGCAGCACCCGCCGAGCGGCCGGCGCGCATCGTACGGCCAGCTCGCCGATGCCGCGTCGAAGCTGCCGGTGCCGAAGGACGTCGCGTTGAAGCAGCCGGCCGATTTCAAGCTGATCGGCAAGCCGGTGAAGCGGCTCGATTCGCCGGAGAAGGTCGACGGCACCGCGCAGTTCGGGCTCGACGTGCGCCTGCCCGGCATGCTGTACGCGGTGATCGTGAACAGCCCGGTGTTCGGCGGCACGGTTGCGAGCGTCGACGAGACGGCCGCGCGGAAGATTCCCGGCGTGCGTCAGGTGGTGCGCGTCGACAACGCGGTCGCGGTGGTCGGCGATCACACGTGGGCCGCGAAGCGCGGCGCGTCGGCGCTCGTCGTCAAATGGAACGAAGGCGCGGACGCGAAGGTGTCGATGAAGGACATCGTCGCCGATCTCGCGCAGGCCGCGGCGAACGGCAAGGGCGCCGTCGCGCGCAAGGAAGGCGACGTCGGCCGCGCGTTCGCGAACGCGAAGACGCGCGTCGATGCCGTCTATGAGCAACCGTTCCTCGCGCACGCCACGATGGAACCCGTGAACTGCACGGTGCAGGTGCGCGCCGACGGCTGCGAGATCTGGGTCGGCACGCAGGTGCCGACGCGGGCGCGCGATACGGTGCAGCAACTCACGGGGCTCGCACCCGAGAAGATCGTCGTGCACAACCATTTGCTCGGCGGCGGCTTTGGCCGGCGGCTCGAGACGGACATGATCGGACAGGCCGTGAAGGTCGCCAAACAGGTCAACGCGCCCGTGAAGGTCGTGTGGACGCGCGAGGAAGACATCCAGCACGACATGTACCGGCCGTACTACTACGACCGGATCTCGGCCGGCCTCGATGCGAACGGCAAGCCGGTCGCATGGCAGCACCGGATCGTCGGCTCGTCGATCATCGCGCGTTTCGCGCCGCCTGCGTTCAAGGACGGCGTCGACCCCGACGCGGTCGAGGTTTCGGCCGAATTGCCGTACGACCTGCCGAACCAGCTCGTCGACTACGTGCGGCAGGAGCCGCGCCACATCCCGACCGCGTTCTGGCGCGGCGTCGGCCCGACGCGCGGCACGTTCGTCGTCGAGAGCTTCATCGACGAACTGGCGGCGCAAACCAAGACCGACCCCGTCCAGTATCGCCGCGCGCTGCTCGACAAGACGCCGCGTGCGCGCAACGTGCTCGACGTCGCGACGAAGGCGGCCGGATGGGGCACGTCGCTGCCGAAGGGGCAAGGGCGCGGCGTATCGGTGATGCACGCGTTCGGCAGCTTCTTCTCGATCGTCATCGACGTCGCGGTGGAGGAGGGCGAAGTGCAGGTCAAGCGCGTCGTGTGCGCGGTCGACTGCGGGATGGCCGTGAATCCGAGCACGATCGAGGCGCAGGTACAGGGCGGCATCATCTTCGGGATCACGGGTGCGCTGTATGGCGAGATCACGATCGAGGACGGCCGCGTCGTGCAGAGCAACTTCACCGACTACCGGATGATGCGCATCAACGAGACGCCGCCGATCGAGGTTCATCTCGTGAAGAGCGGCGAGGCGCCGGGCGGAATCGGCGAACCGGGCACCGCTGCCACCGCGGCGGCCCTGTCGAACGCGATCTTCGCGGCGACCGGCAAGCGGCTGCGCAAGCTGCCGGTCGGCAGCCAGCTGAAGACGGCTTGAGAGGAGGGACGAACCATGCGAAACCTCACCCTGAACCGCTCGAATCGCGTCGCTCATACATTCGGCGCATCGTTGATCGCGCTGTCCGCGCTGATGGCCGGCACCGCGGCGCATGCCGCGCAAACGGCGCCGGCCGACAGCGCGCTGGTCGCACGCGGCGCGTATCTCGCGAAGGCGGGCGACTGCGTGGCGTGCCACACCGCGCCGCGCGGCGCGCCGTTCGCCGGCGGCCTGAAGATGGTCACGCCGATGGGCGCGATCTACACGACCAACATCACGCCCGACCCGGACACGGGCATCGGCGGCTATACCGAAGCCGAGTTCGCGGGCGCGCTGCGCTCGGGTGTCGCGAAGGACGGCCATCACCTGTATCCGGCGATGCCTTATCCGTCGTATGCGAAGCTGCGCGACGACGACGTGAAGGCGCTGTACGCGTACTTCATGCACGGCGTCGAGCCGGTGAAGCAGGCGAACCGTGCGTCCGAGATTCCGTGGCCGCTCGGCATGCGCTGGCCGCTGGCACTGTGGAACGCGGTGTTCCTCGACACGAAGCCGTACGCCGACAAGCCGGCCAAGGACGCGACGTGGAACCGCGGCGCGTATCTCGTGCAGGGGCTCGGGCATTGCGGGTCGTGCCATACGCCGCGCGGCGTCGGCTTCCAGGAGAAGGCGCTGGACGAAGGCGGCGCGGCGTTCCTGTCGGGCGCGCCGATCGACAACTGGTTCGCGTCGAACCTGACCGGCGAGCACAATACGGGGCTCGGCCGCTGGAGCGATGCAGAAGTCGCGCAGTTCCTGAAGACCGGCGCGAACCAGCATGCGACCGCGTTCGGCTCGATGGTCAGCGTGATCAACCACAGCACGCAGGAACTGACCGACGACGATCTGACGGCGATGTCCCGTTACCTGAAGTCGCTGCCGGCGGCAGGCGGCACGGGCGCGCCGCCTTACCGTTATGATCCGAAGGCGACGCAGGTCTCGCTTGGCCGGCCGGCGAACGATCCAGGCGCAAAGGTGTATAACGCTTACTGCCTGCATTGCCATGGTGTGGACGGCCGCGGCTACGCGCCGCTGCTCGCGCCGCTCGCCGGCAACCCGAACGTGCTCGAGGCCGATGCATCGTCGCTGATCAACGTGACGCTGAACGGCAGCGAGTCGCTCGTGATCGGCGGCGTGCCGTCCGCGTATCCGATGCCGGCGTTCTCGAACCAGTTGAACGACCGGCAGATCGCCGACGTGCTGACGTTCATGCGCGCCGGCTGGAACAACGGCGCGCCGGCCGTGCAGCCGGCGGACGTCGCGAAACTCCGCAAGGCGACGGCGGCCACGCGCTGAGCGCGGCCGACCGTGGCGGATGACGGCGGGCATGCGTGCCGCGTGCCCGTCGTCGAACATTGCCGGGTGCATCGCGCCCGGCAACGCAGCTCTTTCTGTCAACCGGCGCGCGGCCATTCGCGGCAGCGCGCGTTTTATCGACGCAAAGTAGGGGTGTCTGGATGGCTAACGTGACTTATACGGATACGCAACTGCTGATCGACGGCGAGTGGGTCGACGCCGCGAGCGGCAAGACGATCGACGTCGTGAACCCGGCGACGGGCAAGGCGATCGGCAAGGTGGCCCACGCGGGCATCGCCGATCTCGATCGCGCGCTGGCTGCGGCGCAGCGCGGTTTCGAAGCATGGCGCAAGGTGCCCGCGCACGAGCGCGCGGCGACGATGCGCAAGGCCGCGGCGCTGGTGCGCGAGCGCGCCGACGCGATCGCGCAGTTGATGACGCAGGAGCAGGGCAAGCCGCTGACGGAAGCGCGTGTCGAAGTGCTGTCGGCAGCCGACATCATCGAATGGTTCGCGGACGAAGGCCGCCGCGTGTACGGCCGGATCGTGCCGCCGCGCAATCTCGGCGCGCAGCAAATGGTCGTGAAGGAGCCCGTTGGCCCGGTCGCGGCGTTCACGCCGTGGAATTTCCCGGTCAACCAGGTCGTGCGCAAGCTGAGCGCCGCGCTCGCGACCGGCTGCTCGTTCCTCGTGAAGGCGCCGGAAGAAACCCCGGCATCGCCGGCCGCGCTGCTGCGCGCGTTCGTCGACGCGGGCGTGCCGGCCGGCGTGATCGGCCTCGTGTACGGCGATCCGGCGGAAATCTCGTCGTACCTGATCGCGCACCCGGTCATCCGCAAGGTGACGTTCACGGGCTCGACGCCCGTCGGCAAGCAGCTCGCCGCGCTCGCAGGCCAGCACATGAAGCGTGCGACGATGGAGCTGGGCGGCCACGCGCCGGTGATCGTCGCCGAGGATGCGGACGTCGCGCTGGCGGTGAAGGCCGCCGGTGGCGCGAAGTTCCGCAACGCGGGCCAGGTGTGCATTTCGCCGACGCGTTTTCTCGTGCACAACAGCATCCGCGACGAATTCACGCGCGCGCTGGTGCAGCACGCCGAAGGGCTGAAGATCGGCAACGGCCTCGAGGAAGGCACGACGCTCGGCGCGCTGGCGAACCCGCGCCGGCTGACCGCGATGGCGTCGGTCGTCGAGAACGCGCGCAAGGTCGGCGCGAGCATCGAGACCGGCGGCGAACGGATCGGCTCGGAAGGCAACTTCTTCGCACCGACGGTGATCGCGAACGTGCCGCTCGAAGCGGACGTGTTCAACAACGAGCCGTTCGGTCCGGTCGCGGCGATCCGCGGCTTCGACAAGCTCGAGGACGCGATCGCCGAAGCGAACCGTCTGCCGTTCGGGCTGGCCGGCTATGCGTTCACGCGCTCGTTCGCGAACGTGCACCTGCTGACGCAGCGCCTCGAAGTCGGGATGCTGTGGATCAACCAGCCCGCGACGCCGTGGCCGGAAATGCCGTTCGGCGGCGTGAAGGATTCGGGCTATGGGTCGGAAGGCGGACCGGAAGCGCTGGAGCCGTATCTCGTCACGAAGTCGGTGACGGTGATGGCGGTCTGACGACCGTTCGAGCGCGTGCGTGCCGCTGGTCGTGCGGCGCGCATGCTGAGGTGCCGGAGGCCGGGCGTTTTGCTCGGCCTTGTCGTTTCTGATCCTTTCTGCTTCGTTCGCGGTCGGTTTTGCCCGGCAATGGCGGTCGGTCCCGTCGAGCACGGGACATACGGCGCCCGCCGCTCAATGCCGGCTGCTGCCGCGATAGCTTTCCACTTCCGCGTCGTATGCCGCCAGAAACGCCTTGCCGAACACCGACGCGAAATCGTCTTCGATCGCGAACACCGTGTCGCGATGGGTCGCCGCGTAGCGATCCCACATCCTCGCCTTGTACAGCGCCGGCACGCGCTTCTCGTACCAGCGCATCGCATCGTCACGTTCGCGCAGCCGTTGCGGCGAAAAACGCGTCAACAGGTCCATCAGCGCGGCGCGCATGCCGGCGACCATGCCGATCTGGTGCGCGTGCAGATCCTGGAACGCGTCGCTGACCGCGCTCTGCGGCGACATAAAGCCCGGCAGCGGCAGCCCGAACATCTGGCGCAGCACGGCGCCGCCGTCCGGCAGCAGCTTCAGCGGATTGTTCTCGCGATCGAGCAGCATCGTCATGTGCGCCTTCACCTCCCGCTTCAGGATGCTGCGCGACGACAGCAGCTCGACCGTGCCGTGCGCGAACAGCGCCAGCAACTGTCCCGCGATGTAAAGCTGTTCGGCCGACCACTGATGCGATTCGGCGGCCGTATCGAGTCCTGCCCCCTCGAAGAACGCGTTCAGCAATTCATCGGACGTCGGCACGCGGTTCGCCCGCGTCGCAGGCTCGTCCGCCGGCCGTGGCTCGGTGTGCGTTGCCGCCGGTTGCACGCGCACGTGCTGCGTCCACTCGGGCGCGTGGTCGGCCTGCGTCTCGAACGACGCGCCGCGATCCGCATGGCCGCGTTCGGCCGGTGATGCCGAACCCGGCCGACCGATATCGGGCGACGACTGCGCGAACAGGTCGAGCGGATCGATCGACAGCTGATTCAGGTCGCGCTGCGACGGCACCGATGGCGCGGCCGGCGCGGTGCGGCTTGCCGGCTGCGCAGCGTCCCTGCGCGCCGTGCCGGACCGGTTGCCGGCGTCCGCCGCCTTGCCGCGCGGGGCGAGGCGATCCTGCAGCAGGCTCCATAAGCGGTTGCCGGCGCCTTTCGTCTCGCCGGTTGCACGCGCAGTAGGCTCCGGCGCACGTCGCGGGTCGGCGCTCGCGTTGGCAGCGGAGCGCATGTCGACGACCGGCGCGTCATGTCCGTCGTCACGTTCGGCGCGCAGCACGTACGGCCCGATGCGGATGATGTCGCCGCTATTGAGCGGCCGCTCCTGTGCATAGCCGACCGGCTCGCGATTCACCTCGATGGTCGACACGCTGCTCAGGTTCTTCAGCAGGCACGCGTCGTCACCCACCTGCAGCAGGGCCTGCAGCCGGGAAATCTGCCGGCTGTCGTCGCGCAGCACGAGATGATTGTCGGTGGCCCGGCCAATGGTGCCGCCGGGCGGGTGGAACACGACAGCGTCGTAGGAGTCGCTTTCGACCGGCTCGCCGGCATGTTCGATCACGATCAGTTGCATGTCATACGTCGCTCGGTGGTGAAGCGCTCGCGGGGAAACCGGTTCGGTCAGGATGACGCCGCATGTCTGCGGCGCGCGGATTCGAACGCGGGCCCCCAGATCGGATGCCCCTTCTCGGCGGGGGACAAGTCGAAGCGCGGGTTGAGGTCGAGACTCTTCGAGAACTCGGCGCGGCACTGCGCGATGCGGTTCGTCACGCAATAGCTGAACGCGAGCAGCTTGTGCGCGGCGACCTGCGTGTCGGTGTCGGCGCCGTCGATCTCCTTCGCCCGGCTCAGGATCGCGATCGTCCGCCCGTAGTCGCCCGCACCATAGGCCACACGCGCGCTGTCGACCGCGGCGCGCGCCGCAGACTGCGTGGGGGACGTGCTGCACGCGCCGATTCCCAGCAACAAGGCGCCGCCGAGAAAAATCACGATCGATGAACGGCCTTTCATTTTGGAATGAAATACTTGCGTAATTGGAAGGTGTCGCACAAGCGCTGTTGGATTCTAGTGCCAATCATGCCGACCGATACCGCCGTTACGTTTTGTTTCAATTGGAAAATTGCGTTCGAGTTACCACTCAAATCCATTCCCGGTTTTTGACTTGTTAATCCATAAAATCGATTCTATAGTTCGCTATGCTTTTTGGATTCGTCAGTTGTTTGCCCGCCACCCGTCAATGGCCGGAAAAACGGGCCGTCCGTTCGGGCAATGCAAACAGCCTGGCACAACCCACGGGGCGGGACCGCCCACCGCCGACGGCCGGCAGGCTTGGGTTCAGCGTCCATCAGCAAGTGTCCATGCAATAGAACCGGGCCGCCGCGGCGAACCGGTCGGATTAACACGTCTTCTCGAAATGACCGAAATCAATTCAATTCATCGTCATCTCCCCAACTTCGATCCAGGCTCGTAATTGGCGATTTGACCCGGCTTCTTGCCAGAATAAATTGCCGCATGAAATTTAAATTGAAGGATATGCAAGCCACATAGTTACCGGTCAATTAATTGTCCCTTTTTAATCCGGAGCTCCGATTTCGCTTATGTAAATCGGCGGGGGAATTATTGCGCTGCGAGGGTGAAATATGCGTCGGCGGTCCAGCGGGTTCATCGTATTGGGATGTGCATTGCTGTTGCCCGGATGCGGCGCCACCGAGCGTGCCGCCGCGGTGCCGTATGCGATCACGGTCGACGTGGCGCCCGACGTCAACCCCGATCTCAATCGCAAGCCGTCGCCGATCGTGTTGAAGGTGTTCCAACTGCGCGCGGCGTCTGCGTTCGATGGCGCCGACTTTTTCTCGCTCCAGGACAAGCCCGAGAACATCCTCGGCGCAGACCTGCTCGGCACCGACCGCGTGATCCTGCGGCCGGGCGAGTCGCGCACGCTGCACTACCGCGGCAATGTCGAGGCCGGTGCGATCGGCGTGATCGCCGAGTACCGCATGCTCGACAGGAACCGCTGGCGCCTGACGGTGCCGCTGCCGCGCGCCAGGCAGCTCAACGTATACAAGTTCTGGCAGACGTCGCCCGGCGAGCTGAAGCTGTCGATCACGGTCAGGAACGGCGGTCTCGCATTGAATGAGACGCGGGGGCGCCCATGACGGAACCGACGATGTCCGCGACGCCGGTCGCCGCATTGCGCCAGCGGGTGGTGTGGACCGAAGGGATGTTCCTGCGGCCGCAGCATTTCCAGCAACTCGAACGGCACTGGGAACGCTATGTCGCGCTGCGCTGCCTGCCGCTGCAGGGGTTCTACTGGGGTTTCGATACCCTCGAGATCGACCGTGAGCAGCTGGCGCTCGGCAAGGTCGCGCTACGTGCGGCGGCGGGCGTGATGCGCGACGGTACGCCGTTCGACCTGTCGCATCCGGACGATCTGCCCGAACCGCTCGACGTACCGGCCGATGCGAAGGACCGGCTCGTCGTGCTCGCGTTGCCGCTGTGGCGCGGCGGCGGCGAGGAGGTGTCGTTCGGCGTGGACGCGGGCGGCAGCGGCAACGCGGACGTCGCCCGCTACGTCGTGCGCGAATACGAAGTGGCCGATGCGAACGCGGTCGCGCTCGGCCCCGCGCTGCTGCAAACGGGGCGCCTGAACGTCCGGCTGATGCTCGATACCGAGCTGACCGGCGACTGGCATGCGCTCGGCGTCGTGCGGATCGTCGAGCGGCGCACCGACGCGCGGCTGCTCGTCGACGACGGCTACATTCCGCCGCGCCTGGTCGCGCAGCGCGACTCGGCATTGCTCGCGTACACGCGAGAATTGCACGGACTGCTGACGCAGCGCAGCGACGCGCTGGCCGAGCGCCTGTCGGAACCGGGGCGCGGCGGCGTATCGGAGGTCGCGGATTTCCTGCTGCTGCAACTCGTGAACCGCTATCTGGCGCTGACCTGGCACGCGCAGCAGGACATCGCGACGCATCCGGAGGCGCTGTTCCGCGACTGGCTGAAGCTTGCGTGCGACCTCAGCACCTTCACGGCGGCCGGCCGGCGCCCGCAATCGCTCGCGGTCTACGTGCACGACGACCTGCGCACGAGCTTCGCCGAACTGATGACGGAGCTGCGCCGGTCGTTGTCGACGGTGCTGGAGCAGAACGCGATCCAGATCGAGCTGCGCGACGCGGGCAACGGCATCCGGGTCGCGACGCTCGCCGATCCCGCGCTGCGCGACACGGCCGGTTTCGTGCTCGCGGTGCGCGCCGACATACCGGCCGACAGCCTGCGCGCGCGGTTTCCCGCGCAGGCGAAGCTCGGGCCCGTCGAGCGGATCCGCGATCTCGTGCAGTTGCAGCTGCCGGGCATCACGATGCGCCAGTTGCCGGTTGCGCCGCGGCAGATCCCGTATCACGCGGGCCATACGTACTTCGAGATCGACAAGGGCAGCGACCTGTGGAAGCAACTGGCGCGCTCCGGCGGTCTGGCATTTCATTTCGCAGGCGAATTCCCCGGGCTCTCGATGGAGTTCTGGGCGATACGCGGGTGAGGGCGGAACAGCGCGATGAATTCTTCCTCCGATTCGATCTCCGCCGGCGCAGGCGGATTCGTGCCGCCGAATCCGGGCGGCATGCATCCGGCCGCGGCGTCCGCTGCGGCCGGCCCGACGGCCACGCAACCGCGCCCCGGCCGCTGGGCCGCGAGCGGCACGAACCCGCTTGTCGCGGCCGCGAATCCGCTGCTCAATCTCGTGCCGCAGATCCGTTCGACCGTCCATCATCCGAATCCGGCGTGGCTGCGCGAGCATCTCGTCGTCGAGATCCGCCAGTTCGAGGCGCGCGCGCAGGAAGCCGGTGTGCCGTCGGAGGCGATCATCGGCGCGCGCTACTGCCTGTGCACGGCGCTCGACGAAGCGGCCGCGCTGACGCCGTGGGGCGGCAGCGTGTGGTCGTCGCACAGCCTGCTCGTGTCGTTCCACAACGAAACCTGGGGTGGCGAGAAGTTCTTCCACCTGCTCGAACGGCTGTCGCAGCAACCGCGTCAGCACCTCGATCTGCTGGAGCTGCTGTATTTCTGTCTCGCGCTCGGTTTCGAGGGCCGCTATCGCGTGCTCGACAACGGCCATGCGGAGCTCGACGCGCTGCGCTGGCAACTGGCCCACACGATCCGTTCGGTGCGCGGCGAATTCGATCCCGCGCTGTCACCGCACTGGCGCGACGTCGTCACCCGCGACGTGTCGCGCCGCTTCGCCGTGCCGCTGTGGGTCTGCGTGGCGCTCGCGCTGCTGGTCGGCTTCGGCGTGTTCGTCGGGCTGCGCCTCGCGCTGGCCGGGAATTCGGACCGGCTGTTCGCGTCGATCGACGCGCTGCACGTGCCGAGGCTGCAGCCCGCGCAGGCGCCGCCGCGCCCGGCGCCGGTGCCACGGGTCGCGAAGTTCCTGGCCCCCGAGATCGCGGCCGGCCTCGTGTCGGTGCGCGACGACGCCGATCGCAGCGTGATCGTGCTACGCGGCGATGGGTTGTTCAAGTCAGGTTCGACGTTGGTGATCGACCGTTACGCGCCGGTGCTGGCGCGGGTCGCGGATGCGCTGAACCAGGTTCCCGGCAACGTGCGCGTGACCGGCTATACCGACGACACGCCGGTGCACACGGCACGTTTCGCGTCGAACTGGGACCTGTCGCGCGAACGTGCCGAGGCCGTGCGCAGCATGATCGCCGGGCGCCTCGATCATCCGGAGCGGCTCGCGGCCGAAGGGCGCGGCACGCTCGACCCGGTCGCGCCGAACGATACGCCCGAGAGCCGCGCGCTGAATCGGCGCGTCGAGATCACGCTGCTGCCGGCGCCCGGCAGCGCCGCCGTCGGCGCGAGCGCGACGAAGGGGGCCAACTGACATGAACCAGGCTGTCGCGCGTTTCGTCCGGCCGTTGCCGTCGCGGGAGATCTGGACCTTTGCCGGTCTGGTCGTGCTCGCGTGCTTCGTGTGGCTTGCCGGGCCGCTGTTCGCGTTCGCCGAGGTCCGGCCGCTCGAGAGTGGCGGGGCGCGCGCGGTGACGATCGTGGTGCTGTTCGTCGCGTGGGGCGCACGCGTGGCTTGGCGCAGCTGGCACGCAAGCCGCCTTAACGCGCAGTTGCTGAACCAGCTGCGCGAAGCCGCGCCCGGGCCGGCCACCGCCGACGATCCGGCCAAGGCCCAGCTCGACGAGCTACGCAGCCGCTTCGACGAGGCCGCGACGCTGCTGAAGAAAGTCCGCTTCGGCCAGGCGGACACCGCGCGCAAGGGGCTGGCGCGCTGGTTCGACCGGATGTCGCGCCAGTATCTGTACCAGCTGCCGTGGTACGTGTTCATCGGCGCACCGGGCTCGGGCAAGACGACCGCGCTGGTCAATTCCGGGCTCAGTTTTCCGCTCGCCGAGCAGTTCGGCCGCGCGGCGATTCGCGGCGTGGGCGGCACCCGGCACTGCGACTGGTGGTTCACGAACGACGCCGTGCTGATCGATACGGCCGGCCGCTATACGACGCACGAGGGCAACCGCGCACTCGACGAAGCCGAGTGGAAGGGCTTCGTCGAGCTGCTGAAGAAGTACCGCACGCGCCAGCCGCTGAACGGCGCGATGCTGACGATCAGCGTCGCCGACCTGGTCGGTGCGTCGGAGGCCGAGCGCACGCAGCACGCGATGGTGCTGCGCAAGCGGTTGCTCGAGCTGCGCGCCCAGCTCGGCATCCGGTTTCCCGTCTACCTGCTCGTGACGAAGGCCGACCTGCTGGCCGGCTTCGCCGAGTATTTCGGCACCTTCGGCCGCGCGGAATGCGCGCAGGTGTGGGGCTTCACGTTTCCGCTCGCGCAGAGCGAGGCGCCGGGCTTCGACCTGCGCGCCGCATTCGACCGCGAATACCGGCTGCTGCACCAGCGGCTGAACGACGGGCTGCCCGAGCTGCTCGCGACGCAGACGGATGCGCGTCAGCGAGAGATGGCGTACCTGCTGCCGCAGCAGGTCGCCGACCTGCAGGACATGCTCGGCCAGTTCGTCGCCGAGGTGTTTTCCGTGTCGAGCTTCGAGCCGATGCCGATGCTGCGCGGCGTGTACCTGACGAGCGGCACACAGGAGGGCACCGCGTTCGACCGCGTGATGAGCGGCATCAAGCGCTTCCTGAAGATCGACGGCGTGCCGCCCGTTGCCCAGGTCGGCTCGACCGGTCGCAGCTTCTTTTTGAAGTCGCTGCTGCAGGAGCATATCTTCCGCGAAGCCGCGCTCGCCGGCAGCGACCTGCGCTGGCATCAGAAGCGCCGCGTGCTGCAGATCGCCGGCTACGCGCTGCTCGCGATCGTGAGCGTGGTCGTGCTGGCCGCGTGGCTGCGCAGCTACTCGAACAATCGCGCGTATCTCGATCGGATCGCGCAGCGCGTGCCCGCCGTCGATGCGCAGATCGTCGGGGCGAAGTTCTCGGATGCGGCCGACATCGCGCGGCTGCTGCCGGTGCTCGATGCGCTCGGCGGGCTCGCGAATGCCGGCGGCGTCGACCGGTCGCATCCGCCGCTCGCGTACCGCTGGGGGCTCTTTCAGGGCGAGAAAATCGACGAGGCCGTCGACGCCGTGTACCGTCGCGCACTCGACGACGTGCTGCTGCCGATCGCCGCGCGCCGGATGGAGGCCGCGCTGAGCGATGCACGGCCCGACGAAACCGACTACGCGTATGCGGCGCTGAAGGCCTATCTGATGCTGTACGACAGCGCGCACTATGATCCCGCGTTCGTGCAGGCCGTCGTCGACCTGGAAATGGAGCGCGCGTTGCCGCCCGATTTCTCGCCGGCCGAACGCTCGGCGCTGCGCGCGCATCTCGCGGCGTTGTTCGGCAACCGGGTGGCCGTGTCGCCGTATCCGATGAACGAGCGGCTCGTGGCCGACGTGCGCGACCGGCTGCGCCAGGTGCCGTTCTCGCAGCGGCTGTACCGCCAGCTCACGCGCACGCTGCGGCCGGCGACTTCCGCGTTCGATTTCAGCGTCGCGCGCGCGGTCGGGCCCGACGCATCGCTGGTGTTCCGCCGCCAGAGCGGCAAGCCGCTGTCGGAAGGCGTGCCGGGCCTGTATACGCGCAACGGCTATCGCAACGTGTTCTCGCCGCGCGTTGCCGGCGAGGTCGACGCGTACGGGCGCGAGGAGGTGTGGGTGCTGAACCTCGGGCTGTCCGAGATTCCCGGACCGAACGATGCCGCCGCATGGGCGCGCGACATCCGCCAGCTGTACCTGAACGACTACCTGAAGATCTGGGACGACCATCTCGCCGACATCAAGCTGCAGCGCACCGCGACGCTCGCGCAGAGCATCCAGGTCGCGCGTGCGCTGTCGTCGGCGGATTCGCCGCTCACCCGGCTGATGATCGCGCTGGCGCGTGACACGGCGCTCGGCGATACGCCGGGCGGCGCGCGCAATCTCGCGTCGCGCGCACAGGACAAGGTCGACGAGGCGCGCAGCTCGCTGTCGCAGATCTTCGCGGGGCAGGGCGCAAGCGACGCGAATCCGTCCGCGGCGACGCCCGCGAGCCCAGAGCAGGTGGTCGACAGTCATTTCGCCGGGTTGCGTGCGTTCGCGCCGGGCAGCGGCGACCAGGCGCAGGCATTCGATGCGGTACTGAAGTCGATCGACGCGCTTTATACGTACCTGACGGCCACCGACGATGCGCTGAGGAGCGGCGCGCAGCCGCCGCCGTCCGACGCACCCGCGCGGCTGCGCGCGCAGGCCGGCCGGCTGCCGACGCCGTTCCGCGAGGTGCTCGACGATCTGTCGAACGTCGCGAACGGCAGCGTCGCGACCGTCGAGCAGCGCAGCGTCACGACCCGGGCCGGCGCGAACGTTGGCGATTTCTGCCGGCAGGCGATCGCGGGCCGCTATCCGTTCGCGCGCGGATCGTCGCGCGACGTCGCGCCGGCGGACTTCGCGCAGATGTTCGCGCCGGGCGGCCTGATGGACGATTTCTTCCAGAAGAACCTGCAGTCGATCGTCGATACGACGTCGCACCCGTGGCGTTTCGCGAACCGCAACGCGGACGCCGATCCGGCGGCGGCCGCGATGCTTTCGTCGTTCGAGAAGGCCGCGGTGATCCGCGACGTCTATTTCGGCGGCGGCGCGCGCACCGCGCAACTGAAGGTGCAGGTCCAGCCGCTCGAAATGGATCCGTCGATCACGGAGATGGTGCTCGACGTCGACGGTCAGATCGTCCGCTATGCGCACGGCCCGCTCGTGCAGAGCGCGGTGGACTGGCCGGGCCCGCGCGGCAGCAGTCAGGTGCGGCTGCAGGTGTCGGGGCAGGCCGGCGCGACCGACGGCTTCACGACCGGCGGCCCGTGGGCACTGCACCGGCTGTTCGACCGCGCGGCCGTGTCGGCTGGACGCGGCTCGGACCAGATGGTCGCGCGCTTCACCGTCGACGGCAAACCGCTCGTGCTGCAAGTGAACGCGGGCAGCGTCCGCAACCCGTTCAGGCTGCCCCAGATGGAGTCCTTTACATGCCCTCCGAAGCAATGAGTCGCATCCCGCCGCTCACGCGCGCCGATGGCGACGCACCGGCCTGGTACGGAAAGATTCCCGGCGCCGGCGACTTCGTGAACAGCCGGCTGCCGCATGCGCTCGCGCTGTGGTGGGAACGCTGGCTTCAGCAGGGGATGGCCGCGATGCGCCAGCGCGGCCCGGAGGAGTTCGCGCGCCACTACACGGTCGCGCCGGTCTGGAATTTCCTGGTGCCGGCGGGCGCCGGCGCGTCGTGCGTGCAGGCAGGCTGTCTCGCGCCGAGCTGCGATCGCGTCGGGCGTTACTACCCGGTGATCGTCACGCTGCCGATGCCGGCGGCCGATGACTGGAACGGGCTGCCGGACGCGGCCGACGCGTTCTACTGGCAGATCGGCCATGCACTGCTCGACGCGATCCGGCATGCCCGCGCGCCGGACGATCTCGAGCAGACGCTCGACCGCGTGCGGCTCGCGCCGGGCGGCGAGCTGCCTGCCGAAGGCGTCGACGGGATCCCGGCGACGCTGCCGGACCGGCCGGCCCTCGCGGCATGGCCCGGGCTGTCCGGCTATTTCGATCCGCACGGCGGGACGAGCTTCTGGTGGACCAATCGTGCCGACGGCTCGCCGCTGCGCACGCATGCGCATACGGGCGCACCCGACAACGCGCTGTTCCTGACGCTGTTCGGCGGCTAGCGAACGACGGCCGGCGGCGGGCAACGCAGGCAACACGGATGCGGTATCGCGAGGTAGACATGAAGGACCCATCGACGAGAGACAACGAGCACGACACGGCAACCCGCGGCGACGCGCCCGAATTCACGGTGCGGCCGCTGCCGCTCGGTCATCGCCTGGGCGAGCTGCAGCTCGACGAGGTGCTGGGCATCGGCGGTTTCGGCATCGTCTATCGCGCGTTCGACCGCACGTTGCGGCGCGCAGTCGCGATCAAGGAATACATGCCGTCGATGCTCGCGACGCGCGGCGGCGACTACACGGTGTCGCTGCGCTCCGAGCGGTTCGCCCAGGCGTTCGACGCGGGACGCGGCGCGTTCCTCAACGAGGCGCGCCTGCTCGCGCAATTCGACCACCCTGGGCTCGTCAAGGTGCTCCACTTCTGGGAGAGCCACGGCACCGCGTACATGGTGATGCCCTTCTACGAAGGGCGCACGCTCAAGCAGCTGCTCGACGGCGGCATGCGCATGAGCGAGACGCAATTGCGCAACATCGTCGGCGCGCTGCTCGGCGCACTCGACACGCTGCATCGCGCGCAGTGCTTCCATCGCGACGTCGCGCTCGACAACGTGCTGATCCGCCCGAACGGCAGCGCGATCCTGCTCGACTTCGGCGCGGCGCGCAAACGGATCGGCGATCTCGTCGACGACGGCGCGATGATGATCAAGCCCGGCTACGCGCCGATCGAGCAGTACACCGACGATCCCGCGTTCAGCCAGGGGCCGTGGACCGATCTCTATGCGCTCGGCGCAGTGATGCACGCGATGATCACCGGCGAATTGCCGCCAGCGGCCGTCGTGCGCAGCATCAAGGACACGTACCGGCCGCTCGCATCGCGCGAGTTGCCGGCCGGCGAGGTGTACAGCCCGGCATTCCTCGCGGCGGTCGATCATGCGCTGCAGCTGCGGATTCCGGACCGGCCGGAGTCGGTCGCGGCGTTCGCGGCCGAACTCGGGTTGTGGGATGGCGACCGTTCGTATGGCGCGGCCGTTGCGCCACCGGTGGTCTCGCCATCCGGATTGCAAGCATCGTCGCCGTCCGGGAAAACGGAGCGCCCCGAAGGGCGTGAAGGCGATGGCCAGCGCGCGGAGGACATCCAGCAGGCCGCCCCCGCGGCGCCGACGACTGAAGCGCGTGACGACGCCGGCACGCGATCGGCAAGCGCCGCGGCGGACATCGGGCAGCACGGTGCGACGGCTACCGGGAACCTGAACGGAACGGCAGAGCCGATTGCTGGTGCTGCTGGTGCTGCTGGTGCTGCTGGTGCTGCTGGTGCTGCTGGTGCTGCTGGTGCTGCTGGTGCTGCTGGTGCTGCTGGTGCTGCTGGTGCTGCGACATCCGCGTCCTCGTCACGCGCATCGCCACCCCCCCGCGCCCCGCGTCGCCTGGCGTTCATCACGGCGGGCAACCGGCGCGTGCCGGCCTACGTGGGTGCCGCGCTGGTCGCGCTGATCGCAGTCGGCATTGCCGCAACGTATCTGTCGCGCCCGGCGCGGATCGCCGGCGAAGCCGAAGCCGGTGCGAGCGCGCCGCTGGCCAACACGGCTTCCTCGGCCAGCGCGCCGGATGCGATGGTCACGCAGCGCGGTCCTACGCCGATCGTCGTGCCGCCGTCGAGCCTGCCGGCCGGCTCGTCCGCACAGGTGCCGCTGCCGGCGCTGGCCGCCGCGCCGGCCAGCGCACCCGCCGACGCGGCCACGGTTCCCGCGCCGCCGGTCGCGACGGCCGCCACGGACGTCGCCGGCGCCACGCCGCCGCGCTCCGGTTCGGGTTTGACGATCGCGCCGGCCGGCAGCCTCGACGCATCGGAGCGCGTCGTCAACGTGCCGCCGTCGGAGGCCGCCGCATCGCCGTCCGCCCACGCGTCCGTTCCGGCGCGGGCGTCGCCGTCGGAAGCCGACATGGCCGTCGCCGCGGTCAGCGCGCCGGCCACCGTCGAGCAGCGTCAGCCGAAGCAGGAAACCGTCCAGGTGCGCTTCAACGTCCGCCCGTGGGGCGACGTGTACGTGAACGGCGCACGGCGCGGCGCGAGCCCGCCGCTGCGCTCGGTGTCGCTGACACCGGGCGTCTATCAGATCGAGATCCGCAACGGCTCGCTGCCGCCGTTGCGCCGCACCGTGGCGATCGACTTCGGCAGCAAACCGGTCAACATCGACTATGCATTCGAATGACGTCAGCCAGGCGGCGCTCGCCGCCGCCGCGTTGTCCTCGCCGTCGCCCGGCCTGCCGGCGGCGACGCCGCGCGCCGATCTGATCGTCCGGCTGCTCGCGGAAGCCGCGCCCGATGCGCCGTGCGGCCCGAACCTCGAATACGACGCCGATTTCCTGCAGCTTCAGGAGCGCGCGACGCCGCGCGCCGAGCAGCAGTACGGCGACACGGTGATTCCGGCCGAGACGCCGGACTGGCGCACGGTCGAACGCCTTGCACTGGCGCTGGGCGAGCGGACGAAGGACCTGCGCGTCGCCGCGTATCTCGCGCGCAGCTGGACCGAGCAGCACGGCATTCCCGGCTACGCGGACGGGCTCGCGGTCGTGGAGGGCCTGATCCAGCGCTGGTGGGACGACCTGCATCCGCGTCTCGACGCCGACGGCGAACCGGACCCGACACCGCGGATGAACGCGCTCGCCGATGTCGTCGGCGCGCACGAGTGTGCACGCACGGCACGGCGCCAGCCGCTGTTCGACGGCGGTCCGAGCGTGCGCGACGCCGAACGCGTGCTCGACGGTCGCGACGAAGCGGGCGGCCCGGCGGCAGGTAGCCGCGACGGCCTGATCACCGCGCTGTCGACCGCACGCGACGACGGCCGCGTGCCGATCGATGCGGTGCATGCCGCGCTGCGCGCACTGGACACGATCCGTGCGCATGTGACGGACCGGCTCGGCAGCGAATGGTCGCCGGACGCGAGCGATACGGAGAAGGCGTTGCAACGCATCGCGCACGCAATGCCGGCGCCAGCGGCACAGCAGTCCGCACCGGACGCCTCGATTCCGGCCACGCCGACCGCATCCGGCGCCGCGCAAGCCGCATCCGCGCCGGCCGTTTTATCCAACGGACAGGCCTGGCGCGATGCCGAGGTGACGAGCCGCGACGACGTGCGGCTCGGCCTCGACAAGATGTGCCGCTATTTCGAATTGCATGAGCCGAGCCACCCGGCGCCGCTGCTGCTGCGGCGCGCGCAGCGGCTGCTCGCGCTCGACTTCTACGAAATCATCCGGGATCTCGCTCCCGAGAGTCTGCCGAAGCTGGACCTGCTGAGCGGCGAGCGGAGCGAATGAAGCAGGCCGCCGTCCACGCGGCGGCAACGTACACGCAACCTGATCGATGTGAAGGAGTGGGCGATGACGGACAGAACCAAGGCGGCAGGCAGCGGACAGAAGTTCATCGCGCGCAATCGGGCGCCGCGCGTGCAGATCGAGTACGACGTCGAGACCTATGGCGCCGAGCGCAAGGTGCAGTTGCCGTTCGTGATGGGCGTCATCGCGGACCTGGCCGGCAAGCGCGCCGAACCGCTGCCGGACCTGCCGGAGCGCAAGTTCCTGGAGATCGACGTCGACAATTTCGACGAGCGGATGAAGTCGGTCGCACCGCGCGTCGCGTTCCAGGTGCCGAACACGCTGACCGGCGAAGGGATGCTCAGCGTCGACATGACGTTCGAGCAGATCGACGATTTCTCGCCGGCGGCGATCGCGCGCAACGTCGACGCGCTGCGCCGGCTGCTGGATGCGCGCACCGAGCTGTCGAACCTGCTGTCGTACATGGACGGCAAGCACGGCGCCGAACAGCTGATCGAGCGTGCGATCAACGATCCCGACCTGCTGAAGACGCTCGTGCGCGACCCGGGTGCCGACGCGCCGCGCGGCGCCGCGACCCAACCGGAGGCCCGCGATGAATGACCCTGTCCAGTCCCGCGCCGATACCCGCGACGCACGCAACGCCCCGCAACCGTCCGCCGCGCCCGGCGAGTTCGCCGCGCTGCTGCAGAAGGAGTTCAAGCCGAAGACCGCCGAGGCGCGCGAGTCGGTCGAGCGCGCGGTGCGCACGCTCGCGCAGCAGGCGCTCGAACATACGGTCGGCATGACGACCGACGCCTACGGCAGCGTGAAGCAGATCATCGCGGAGATCGACCGGAAGCTGTCCGAGCAGATCAACCAGATCCTGCATCACGACGAATTCCAGGCGCTCGAAGGCGCGTGGCGCGGCCTGCATTACCTCGTCACGCACACCGAGACCGACGAGTTGCTGAAGATCAAGGCCTTGCCGGCGTCGCGCAACGAGGTCGGGCGGATGCTCAAGCGCTACAAGGGCGTCGCGTGGGACCAGAGCCCGCTGTTCCGCAAGATCTACGAGGAGGAATACGGGCAGTTCGGCGGCGAGCCGTTCGGCTGCCTCGTCGGCGACTTCTACTTCAATCACAGCCCGCCGGATGTCGAGATGCTCGGCGAGCTGTCGAAGATCGCGGCGGCCGCGCACGCGCCGTTCATCGCGGGCGCGTCGCCGGAGCTGATGCAGATGGATTCGTGGCAGGAGCTGTCGAACCCGCGCGACCTGACCAAGATCTTCCAGAACACCGAATACGCGGCGTGGCGCAGCCTGCGGCAGTCGGAGGATTCCCGCTACGTCGGCCTCGCGATGCCGCGTTTTCTCGCGCGGCTGCCGTATGGCGCGCGCACCAATCCGGTCGACGAATTCGACTTCGAGGAAGACACCGACGCCGCGAATCACGACCGCTACACGTGGGCGAATTCGGCTTACGCGATGGCCGCCAACATCAACCGTTCGTTCAAGCAGTTCGGCTGGTGCTCGTCGATCCGCGGCGTCGAGTCGGGCGGGGCGGTGGAAGGGCTGCCAAGCCATACGTTCCCGACCGACGACGGCGGCGTCGACCAGAAATGCCCGACCGAGATCGCGATCAGCGACCGCCGCGAGGCCGAGCTGGCGAAGAACGGCTTCATGCCGTTCGTGCACCGGAAGAACTCGGATTTCGCGGCGTTCATCGGCGCGCAGTCGCTGTACCAGCCGGCCGAGTATCACGACCCCGACGCGACCGCGAACGCGCGGCTGTCCGGCCGCCTGCCTTACCTGTTCGCGTGCTGCCGGTTCGCGCACTACCTGAAGTGCATCGTGCGCGACAAGATCGGCTCGTTCCGCGAACGCGACGACATGGAGCGCTGGCTCAACGACTGGATCATGAACTACGTCGACGGCGACCCCGTGAATTCATCGCAGGAAACCAAGGCGCGCAAGCCGCTGGCGGCCGCGCAGGTGGTCGTCGACGAGGTCGAGGACAACCCCGGCTACTACACGTCGAAGTTTTTCCTGAGGCCGCACTACCAGCTCGAAGGGCTCACCGTGTCGCTGCGGCTGATTTCGCGACTCCCGACCGCGAAGGCGGCGAACGAATGAGCGGCAACGGGCATTCAACCCGGCATTCAACCTGATTTCGCACCGAAACGGAGACGGCAATGGGCGTGGCAATGTTTATGAAGGTGGACGGCGTGACCGGCGAATCGGCGGACGCGCAGCACAAGGGCTGGACCGACATCGAATCGTTCACGTGGGGCGCGAGCCAGCCGGGCGCGATGGCGAGCGGCAGCGGCGGCAATGCGGGCAAGGCGAGCTTCAACGATCTCGTCGTGGCCGCATACATGGACAAGGGCGCGCCCGCGATCATCAAGAACTGCGCGAGCGGCAAGCACTTGCCGAAGGTCGAGATCTCCGCGTGCAAGACCGGCGGCTCGCAGATCGAGTTCATGCGCGTGACGCTGCAGGAGGTGCTCGTCACGTCCGCGCAGGTCGCGGGCATCGACCCCGGCGACGCGGCTGACCGGCTGATGATGCACTACGGCTTCCAGGCCGCGAAGGTGAAGAAGCAGTACTGGCAGCAGAACGACAATGGCGGCAAGGGCGCCGAGGTGTCGGTCGGCTGGAACATCAAGGAAAACACCGAGATGTGACCGCGGAGCGATGACGATGGACGACCCGAATGCCCGCGACGGCCGGCACGGCGGCATGCGCGACCGGCTGCAACCCGCACTGCTCGACCGGCTGACCGACGACGCGCCGCAGCGCACGACCGATCTGCCCGGCACGCAATGGATCGGTGCCGAGCGCCTGCGCGCGGCCGTGCTGCGCGATCTCGCGTGGCTGCTCAATACGCGCAACGCCGAGGACGGCTTCGTCGACTGGGCCGCGTTCGCGCACGCGCAGGCATCGGTGCTCAACTACGGGATGCGGCCGTTCGTCGGCAAGCCGATGTCGGGCGTCGAGCGGATGTCGGTCGAGGCGTCGATCCGCGACGCGATTGTCCGCTTCGAGCCGCGCATCGCCCCCGACAGCGTCGAGGTCCGCAGCATCGCCGATGCATCGGACGGACGCGCCGGCGAACGGCGTCACAACGTGCTGCTGTTCGAGATCCGCGGCACGCTGTGGTCGATCCCGCATCCGGTCGAATTCGTGCTGCGCTCCGACCTCGATCTCGAGACGGGTGCGATGTCGCTGCAGTCGTCAGCGGGAAACTGACACAATGGATACGCGCCTGCTCGACTACTACAACCGCGAACTCGCTTACCTGCGCGAACTCGGCGACGAATTCGCGCAGCAGTTCCCGAAGGTCGCCGCGCGGTTGCGACTGCACGAATCGGGGCCGCCCGATCCGTACGTCGAACGATTGCTCGAAGGCTTCAGCTTCCTTACCGCGCGTGTGCAACTGAAGATGGACGCCGAGTTTCCGCGCTTCACCCAGGCGCTGCTCGATGCCGTGTATCCGGGTTACCTCGCGCCGTTGCCGTCGATGGCGATCGTGCGGTTCGCGCCGATGCTGAACGAAGGCAGCCTCGCGCAGGGCTGGCGGCTGCCGGCCGGCACCGCGCTGCGCGCGCGGCCGGCCGCGTCCGAGCAGACCGCGTGCGAATTGCGCACCGCGCACGACCTGACGCTGTGGCCGCTCGAACTGACCGATGCGGCCGTCACCGGCGCGCCGTCGTGGCTGCCGCGCGGCGCCGTGCCGGCGCGCCAGGACGCGCGCGGTGCGTTGCGCATCCGGCTGAAGGCGCGCGGGGGCGCCAAACTCTCGCAACTGCCGCTCGAGCGGCTGACCTTTCATCTCGCGGGCCCCGAGCGCGACGCGCTGCACCTGCTCGAACTGATCGCCGCGCATGCGCTCGGCGTCGTCTGCCACGATCCCGGGCAACCGCCGCGCTGGCTGCACGCGCTCGACGCCGATACGATCGTCCACGAGGGTTTCGATCCGGCGCAGGCAATCTTGCCCGACGACGGACGCAGCTTCCACGGCTATCGGCTGTTACGCGAGTATTTCGCGTTTCCGGCGCGCTTCCTGTTCTTCAGCATCGGCGGGCTGCGCGCCGCGCTTGCGCGCGCCACCGGCGACGATTGCGAGCTGACCGTGTTGTTCGACCGGCACGATGCGGCGCTCGAGGCGGCCGTCGATGCGCAGCATCTGGCGCTGAACTGCACGCCGGCCGTGAACCTGTTCGCGCGTCGCGGCGATCGCATCCCGGTGCAGCCCGGCGCGCGCGAGCATCATGTCGTCGTCGACCGCAGCCGGCCGCTCGATCACGAGATCTATGCGGTGCAGCGGCTCGCGAGCGAGCAGCGCGACGACGGCCAGTCGCGCGAATTCCGGCCGTTTCACGCGTCGTTCTCGAGCGACGACGGCAACTACGGCGCGTACTACACGGTGCGGCGCGAGCCTCGGCTGGTATCCGCGCAGGCACGCGCGAACGGCACGCGCACGGGTTACGTCGGCAGCGAAACCTACGTGTCGCTCGTCGACAGCCAGTGCGCGCCGTACGACGAGACGATGCGCTACCTGTCGGTCGACACGCTGTGCACGAACCGCGATCTCGCGCTGCTGCTGCCGCCGGGCGATGCGAACGCGTTCACGCTGCGCATCTCGGCGCCCGTCGAGCGCGTCGTCGCGATTCGCGGCCCGTCGCGGCCGCGCCCGCCGATCGCTGACTCGCAGACGGCCTGGCGACTGATCCGCCATCTCGGGCTGGCCCGGCAGACACTGACCGATCTCGACGACGAGGAGGGCGCGCATGCGCTGCGTGAGCTGCTCGGCCTGCACGCGGACCCGGCCAACGCCGCGATGCGCCGGCAGATCGACGGCGTGCGGCGCGTCGCGTTCTCCCCCGTGTTCCGGCGGCTGCCGGCGCTCGGGCCGCTGATGTTCGGGCGCGGTGTGCAGGTCGACGTGACCGTCGACGACCATGCGTTCTCCGGCGACAGCCCGTTCCTGCTCGGCGCCGTGCTCGAACAGTTCTTCGCGCGGCACGTCTCGATCAACGCGTTCGCCGAATGCGTGCTGACCAGCGCGCAGCGCGGCATGCTCGCGCACTGGCCGGCGCGCATCGGCAGGCGGCCCGCGATATGAAACACGGCACGCCGCCCGGCGCTCGGCCGGCCACCGAAGCCGCACGCCGCGATGCGTGGTGGGCGCGGCTGCGCGCCGCGCCGCATGGCTACGACCTGTTCCAGGCATTGCGCTGGCTCGACGCGCTGTCCGCCGGCCGCGCACCGCTCGGCCATGCCGCGCGGCCGCGCGACGAACCGGTGCGGCTCGGGCAGCAGCCGTCGCTCGCGTTCGCGGCGTCGATGCTGGCAGGCGTACCCGACGATGGCGGTGATGGCGGCGGCACCGCGCGGCCGCGCATCGCGATCCACGGTTTCGGGTTGTTCGGGCCCAACGGACCGCTGCCGACCCACCTGACCGAATACGCACACGAGCGCGCGGCCCAGCACGACGACCCGACCTTCACCGCATTCGCGGACCTGTTCCATCACCGGCTGATCCTGCTGTTCTACCGGGCATGGGCCGACGCGCAGCCGACGGTGAGCCTCGATCGCCCGGGGCGGGCGCGATTCGACGCGTATGTCGCGAGCCTGGTCGGGCGCGCCGCGCATGGCGACGGACCGGCGCGGGCCGATGCCGGACCCACGGATGCCGACACGCTCGCGCCGCATGCGCTCTATTTCCATGCGAGTCATCTCGTCCGGCACACGCGCAACCCGGAGGGGCTCGTGCAGATCCTGCGGCGCCATTTCGGTGTCGACGCGCGCATCGTCGAGCATGTGCCGCGCTGGGTCGCCATCGAGCGCTCGCAGCGCTGCGTAATCCGCGCGACGCGGCCAACCCTGCGCGTCGGCGGCGTTGCGCTCGGCATCGCGGTGCGCGATGCGCAATCGCATTTCCGGATCGTGCTCGGGCCGCTGTCCCTCGACGCGTACCGGCGCTTCCTGCCGGGCGGCCCGCACGCGCGGCAGCTCGCGCACTGGGTGCGCGAATACGTCGGCATCGAGTTCGACTGGGACGTGCAGCTCGAACTGGCGGCCGACGCGGTGCCGCCGATCGCGCTCGGCGCGCCGCACGGCCTCGGTCGTGCGGCGTGGCTCGGGCAGCGGCTCGAAGCGGGGCCCGCGCGTGATCTCGTCGTCCGTTACGACGCGCGCCGTGGCGGCCCGCCGCGCACCGGCGCCGCCCTTCATCGCGAAACCGCCTAAACGGGGACCGTCATGTCCGATATCGGCCGCGTCAACCTGTTCGGAAAACTCGATCCGCTCCTCTACGAGACGCTCGAGCAGGCAACCGGATTCTGCCGGCTGCGCGGCAATCCTTACGTCGAACTCGCGCACTGGCTCAAGCAGCTCCTGCAGCGGCCCGACGGCGACCTCCAGCGCGTGCTGCGTCGGTTCGAGATCGACGAGGCCGCCATCGAGCGCGGGTTGGTGAGTGCCCTCGACAAGCTGCCGCGGGGCGCGGGATCGGTGTCGGACCTGTCCGTGCACATCGACGACGCGGTCGAGCGTGCGTGGGTCTATGCCACCTTGAAATACGATGCGACGCGGATTCGTGGCGCGGTCCTGCTGCTCGCGATCCTGAAAACGCCGCAGTTGCGCAACGTGCTGTATGCGATCACACGCGAGTTCGAGCGCATCGTGCCCGACGTGCTTGCGGCCGACCTCGCATCGATCGTCGACGGCTCGCCCGAGGCACAACCGGCTGCGCGTGTCGATGCGGGTTCTGGCTCGGGTTCCGGCTGCGCCACGATGCACGGTGTGCCCGCCGCCGAAGGTTCGGCCCTGGCACGCTTTGCCGTCGACCTGACCGCCCGCGCGCGGGCCGGCGAAATCGACCCCGTCGTCGGGCGCGAGGCGGAGATCCGCCAGATTGTCGACATCCTGCTGCGGCGCCGGCAGAACAACCCGCTGCTGGTCGGTGAAGCGGGTGTCGGCAAGACGGCCGTCGCGGAAGGCTTCGCGCTGCGGATCGCCGCAGGCGACGTGCCGCCGTCGCTGCGCGACGTCGCGCTGTACCTGCTCGACATCGGGCTGCTGCAGGCCGGCGCGAGCGTGAAGGGTGAGTTCGAGAGCCGGCTGCGCGGTGTGATTGACGAAGCGATGTCGTCAGAGCGGCCGGCGATCCTGTTCATCGACGAAGTCCATACGCTCGTCGGCGCGGGCGGGGCGGCCGGCACTGGCGACGCCGCGAACCTGTTGAAGCCCGCGCTCGCGCGCGGCCTGCTGCGCACGATCGGCGCGACCACCTGGTCCGAGTACAAGCAGTACATCGAAAAGGATCCCGCGCTGACGCGGCGCTTCCAGCTCGTGCACGTGCTCGAGCCCGGAGAAGCGGCCGCCGTGACGATGCTGCGCGGCCTCGGCGCGAAGCTCGAAGCGCACCATCGCGTGCTCGTGCTCGACGACGCGCTGCAGGCTGCCGTGACGCTGTCGCATCGGTATATCCCCGCGCGGCAGCTGCCGGACAAGGCGATCAGCCTGCTCGATACGGCTTGCGCGCGCGTCGCCGTCAGCCAGCACGCGCTGCCCGCGCCGATCGAGGACGCGCGCCGGCGTATCGACGGCCTGCGCGTCGAGCGTGAACGGATCGGGCGCGAGTGTGCGCTCGGCAGCGGCGACACCGCTCGGCGTGACGCGATCGATGCCGAGCTTGCCGCCGTGCAGACAGAACTCGACCGGCTCGACACGCGCTGGCAAGCCGAGCGCGATGCGTTGACGGCGATTGTCGAGTCGCGCGCCGCGCTCCTCGACGACGAGCCGTCGCATGAGATCACCGCCGCCGCACGCGCCGACATTCAGGCGCGTCTGGCCGCCGCGCAGCAGGCGCTGGCCGAGATGCAGGGCGACGCTCCGCTTGTACTGCCCGCCGTCGACACGCATGCGGTCGCCGCTGTCGTCGCCGACTGGACCGGCATCCCGCTCGGCCGGATGGTGCGCGACGAGACGCAGGCCGTGCTGAAGCTTGCCGAGACGCTAGGCGAACGCGTCGTCGGCCAGCGCCATGCGGTCGAGCTGATCGCCGAACGGATTCAGACCGCGCGCGCGAAGCTCGACGATCCGACCAAGCCGCACGGCGTGTTCCTGCTGTGCGGGCCGTCCGGTGTCGGCAAGACCGAGACCGCGCTCGCGCTGGCCGACACCCTGTACGGCGGTGAGCGCAACGCGATCACGATCAACATGAGCGAGTTCCAGGAGGCGCACACGGTATCGACGCTGAAGGGCGCGCCGCCCGGGTACGTCGGCTACGGACAGGGCGGCGTGCTCACCGAGGCCGTGCGCCGGCGGCCGTACAGCGTCCTGCTGCTCGACGAGATCGAGAAGGCGCATCGCGACGTGCACGAGATTTTCTTCCAGGTGTTCGACAAGGGCTGGATGGAGGATGGCGAAGGGCGCGACATCGACTTCCGGCATACGGTGATCCTGCTGACCTCGAACGTCGGCGCCGATCGCGTGATGCAGCTGTGTCGCGATCCCGAGCGTCTGCCCGACATGCAGGCGCTTGCCGATGCGCTGCGCGCGCCGCTGCTCGACGTGTTCCCGGCCGCGCTGCTCGGCCGGCTGACCGTCGTGCCGTACTACCCGCTGACCGATGCGACACTCGCGCGCATCGTCGAACTGCAGTTGCGGCGCTTCGAGAAGCGGATCGACCTGCATCACGGGATCCGGCTCCGCTGTACCGACGCGGCGACCGCGCTGATCGTCGAGCGCTGTCGGACGATCGAATCCGGCGGCCGGATGGTCGACGCGATTCTCACGCATACCGTGATGCCGCGCATCGGTCGCGCGATTCTCGAGGCCACGCTCGAAGGGCGCGTGCTGGGGGCGATCGAGGTAAGTGCGGCCGGCGGCGAATTCGCATATCGGTTCGACGAGGAGGAGGCGACTTGAATCGCGTATTCACACTCGACAGCCCGCACGGCGACGACCTGAAATTCCATACGCTCGACGGCAGCGACGAACTCGGCCGTCTGTTCGAATTCCGGATCGAGGCGCTGGCGGACAGCCACAGCCTGTCGCTGAAGGACATGCTCGGCAAGCCCGTGACCGTGCGAATCGAGCAGCAGGATCGTTCGACGCGCTACCTGAACGGGATCGTCGCGCGCGCGACGCTGGCTGGCCGGCGCGCCGAACGGCACTACGGTTACGAGCTGATCGTGCGGCCGTGGCTGTGGCTCGCGACGCGCCGCTCGGACTGCCGGATCTTCCAGAACCGCACCGTCCCCGACATCGTGCAGGAAGTGCTGGCGCCCTATGGCTTTCCGATCGAGAACAAGCTGAGTGAATCCTATGTACCTCGCGAGTACTGTGTGCAGTACAACGAGACCGATACGGCTTTCGTGTCGAGGCTGATGGAATTCGAGGGCATCTATTTCCATTTCCGGCACTCGGCCGACAATCACACGCTCGTGCTGTGCGATGCGATGTCGTCGCACGTCGCGTTGCCCGGTTACGAAACGATTCCGTACATCGCGCAGGATCGCACGGCAATCGCCGATGAGGAGCGCATCGACGTGTGGCTGCCCGCGCAGGAAGTGAGCATCGGCAAGCATCAGACCACCGACTACGACTACACGAAGCCGCGGGCCGATCTATCGACGCAGAAAGTCGCTCCGCGCGGCCACGATCACGACAGCTTCGCGTCGTTCGAATGGCCGGGCGGGTATCGCGACGACACGCCGGGTGCGCATTACAGCCGCGTGCGGCTCGAGGAACAGCAGGCCGAGCACGAGCGCGCGAGTGCCGGGACGGACGTGCGGGGGGCGGCGCCTGGGTATCTGTTCATGCTCGAGCATTGTCCGCGTGCTGACCAGAATCGCGAGCATTTGATCGTGCGGTGCCAGTACCGCTTTCAGGAGAACGCTTATGCGAGTGATCAGGGCGCGGAGGCTGTCGTGCATCAAACGATGATGATCGTGCAGCCGTCGAGTCTGCCGTATCGGTCGCCGCGTCTCACGCCGCGGCCACACACCAATGGGCCGCAAACGGCTACCGTCGTCGGGCCGCCCGGTGAAGAAATCTGGACCGATCAGTATGGGCGCGTGAAGCTGCAGTTCCGGTGGGATCGGTATGGGCAGAGCAACCAGGATTCGTCGTGTTGGGTGCGGGTGTCGAGCCCTTGGGCCGGCGGTGGGTTCGGCGGGGTGCAGATTCCGCGTGTGGGCGATGAGGTCGTGGTCGATTTTCTCAACGGCGATCCGGACGAGCCGATCGTAACGGGGCGGGTTTTCAACGGCGAGAAGATGCCACCGTGGGGGCTGCCGGGCAGTGCGACGCAAAGCGGGTTGCTGTCGAGGTCGTCGCCGGGTGGGACGACCGACCATGCGAACGCATTCCGGTTCGAGGACAAGAAGGGCGCCGAGCAGCTGTGGATGCACGCGGAACGGAATTTCGATGCGGAGACGGAGGCCGATCACACGCTTTCTGTCGGGAACAACCATACGCATACGGTCGGGAACGACGAGACGATGCAGGTGAAGAACAACCGGCAACGGAGTGTCGGGCAGAACGAGTCGGTGAATATCGGGCAGAACAGGACGGCACAGATCGGCGCAAACGAGACGCATAGCGTCACGGGAAGCCGCACGCGAACCGTCGGACAGAACGAAACCGTGACGATTTCCGCGAACCGCGATGCGACCATCGGCGGCACGCACAGCGAGACCGTCGCGAAAGGCAAGACGGAAACGATCGGCGAAGGCAAGACACTGAACGTGACGCAGCTATATCACACGACGTCGCAGGACATGAAGACGCAGGTTGCGTCGACGCATACGGAAGAGATCGGCGCACGCACGTCGACGATCGCGAACGCGCACACGCTCACGGTGGGTGCAGACCACACCGTCAACGTCGGCGCGAACCACACGACCAGCGTGCAGCATCAGGTGCTGGTCACGGCCGGCGACCAGCTGGTGCTGATGTGCGGCGCATCGAGCATCGTGATGAAGCGCGACGGCACGATCGCGATCCAGGGGATCAACGTGACCTCGACCGGCAAGGAAAGCCACACCGTGAACGGCAAGACGGTGACGTCGTCGGCGACCGGCGAGCACACGGTGGAAGGCACCGTTTTGAAACTGAATCCGTGACGGAGGTTCGCCCCGATGCAGAACTGGCAGCCGACCAATCCGGTGGAGCGCAGGTTCATGGATGCGCATGCGGACTGGATGAGTTTCGCGCGGGAGCGGGACGCGCGATTGATGATCTGGCAAACCGACGAGACGGATGCGGAGCTCGTGCGGTTGTATTTCCAGGTTCAGGATGAAACGTCGTGCGCGGTGCGGACCATGCGCGCGCCGTTCGTCGACGAGTCCGGCTACGCGAAGGCGCTGATCGACGAACTGATCGCGTTCTACGACAGCCGCAGAGAAGGTTCTGCTGCGCATGGTGTGCGTGCAGATTGGCGAGCGCCGCGAGACGAGGGCAAGGACCCGTTGCCGCATCTGCTGACGGTCGCCGACAGCCTGATCCAGCACCATCCGGATGTGTTTCCGTCGCTCGTGTTCGTGCTGCAACCAGGGAAAGTGCGCGATGAAGCCGCATGGGTGCGATGGATCGATCGCTTATTGTCGATCGTCGCCGCAGCGCCGAATCGAGGCGAGCGCGTGCGTTTCGTCGTGCCGCGCACGGCGGTCGAGCCGTTCGCAATGCTGATGCAACGACATCGTGCCGCGGTGCGCGTCGTGCACGGCAAATACTCGATGGCGAGCGTGCCGCGCGAATTGCTGGCGGAGTCGGGTGAGCGCGGGCCGGGCGGCGAATTCCGCCAGCACTTCGTGATGCTGACCGAGACGATCGACTGCGGTGATCCGACCCGACTCGAGCAATTGCGGGCAGCGGCGCTGAACGTCGCGGAGCGTGAGCAGTGGTTCGATCAATGCGTCGTCGTTCATCTGATTGCCGGGGCCGCTTATCTGAAATGGCGTGACCGCGAGCATGCGATCGACGCGTACCGGTGCGCCGCCGAGAGCGGCAAACGTGCGGTCGAAGCAGGTCATCCGGCGGGGCACAAGCTCGTCGCGAACGGGCTGTTCGGGGAGGCGAGCGTGCATCTGACGCACAAGGATTTCGCGCACGCCGCGTATTGCTACGAGCGGGCGGCGGCATCGACCAGCGCTGCTCGAGACGGGCTGATGACGGTCGAGGCATGGCGCATGAGCGCCGTGTGCTGGGAGCGGGCCGGGGAGCGCGAGCATGCGCTCGACGCCGGGTTCAATGCGCTCGATGCGGGACGGGTGATCGACGAGCCGATGCGCGCGAATAGCAACCTGCCGCTCGTCGTCGAGTGGATGGCTTCGCAACTGGGTGCAATGGACCGTCGGCGTCATGCTGCGCTCGGCGAGAAGGTCGCGGCGTTGCGCGGCGGACACTGAGCGGGGAGGGCGACATGGGACTGCTGGCCGTCAAGCATCTTGATCCTGTCGTCGGTATCGACGTTCATTCGGTATTGGTCGCGCCGAGCCCGACGCCGGTGTTTCTGCCGCATCCGCACGTCGGGTTCATGCTGGATCTGCGAGAGTATGTCGAGGCGGCGAAGGGTGTCGTCGGCAGCATTGCGATGGCACTGGTTCAGGAGAAGGTCAGCACGTATCTCGAGGATCATCCGGACGTCGAGAAAGCGCTCGAGGATGCGGCCACGTTCGCGTCGGGAAAGCTCGCCGATATCCAGAGCAACGCGATTGTCGCGGAGGGGCTGAAACTCGAGCAGCAAGCGGTGGCGCTTCAGAGCAGCATCGGCAACATGATCGGCGCGGGCGCTGGCATGGGCGGTGCCGCAGGCAGGCCGATTTTTGTGAACGGGTTGATGCGGGCGACCGTCGGCACGCATTCCTTTCACGTGCCCGGGCTGCATTTTCCGCTCGGGGAGTCGTTTGCGCCGCCGCCCGCGCCGGATCCGGTTCCGTCGGACGATGCCGAGTCGTTCATGGGGAGCAGGACGGTGCTCGCCAACAACGATCCGATGTCGTTCATGGCACTCCCGGCGCTGAGCTGCTGGTCGGTCGGGATGGAACCACCGGGGCACAACAGCGCGCATACGGAGCGCACGTATCCGTCGATGCCGAGCTCGGTGATGCTGCCGATTCCGGCGGGAAGGCCGGTGATGGTGGGCGGGCCACCGGTATTGAACATGGCTGCGGCGGCGAAGGGGTTGTTCAGGGCGTTTCGGGGGTCGAAGTGGGCGCGGTCGCTGGCGGATAAGTTGCATTTGAAGTCGGGGTTTCTCAAGTGCAAGGTGCTGCATGCGGAGCCGGTGGATGCAATCAGCGGGGAAGTGGTTGTACAGCAACACGATTTCACGATCGCAGGCCGCCTTCCGTTGGTGTGGGGCCGCTACTATGCAAGTCACGATACGCGGAGTGGAGCAGTCGGTATCGGCTGGAGGACACTTGCAGATGTCCATTTGAAACTGATGCGGAACTCGGAAACGGTGGGTGTCGCCGCATACTTCTCGGATCACTCGACGGCTTTCGATACGGTGCCGGAGGCGGTTGGGATACAGGCTTGCGTATATGACTGGCAGCATGGACATGCCTTGTATCGGCAAGATGATCGACTGGTCCTGCGGACGTATGCCGGGATCGAACATGAATTCGTATTGCCGACACGCTGGCAACATGCGCTAGCCTTGGTCGCGCAGGGTGACGGATTGAATCTTCCCATCGGACGGATGGCCGATCTCAACGGCAACGCATGGACATTCGAGCGCGGAGCTGATCCAACCCTGGTGCACCTCGTTGAATGGAGGAGTGGTGGCAAAACCGGACGCGTCGTCCGGTGTGAGGCAAGGTCCAGCACCCAGATCGGAGGCCACGCAAGTTTACTCGCGACCATGACGCTAATTGACGCAAACGGCCATACCCACCCCCTCGTTAGCTACGAGCATGACCGAAACGGAAATCTGGTTACCGTATTCGATGCGATGAATCACCCACACCGGTTCGCATATGACGACGATCACCGAATGACGAGCCACACGAGCGCGCGGGGAATAACGTTCTGCTACAGCCATCGACGCCACGATGACGGCGTGTGGAGGGTCGATCGCGCGTGGGGTGAAAGCGGTCTCGTCGACTACCGCTTTGACTACGACGTCGCGCATCGAGAAACGCGGATCACGGATTCGATGGGGCACCAGACGATTCTGCAGGCGAACGAGCGAGGCTTACCCATCGCAAGAATCGATCCGCTGGGGAACGTTACGAATTATCGATATGATGCCCGGAACCGTACGGCCGGGAAAACCGATTCAGCCGGACGCGCTACGACATGGAAATATGACGAATATGGAAATCTGGTTAGGCAGACGCTACCGGATTTGACTTCCCTATATGCTCAGTATAACGAATTTCACAAGCCGATATGTATAACCGCACCTGGCAACAGGCAATGGCACTATGAATGGGATAGTCGCGGCAATCTGCTTGCACAGACCACGCCGGCACAGTCACGCATGCACTACGAGTACGATCGGCTTGGTCAGCTTGTCAAGTATACGGGACCACGAGGTGCAGTGACGCACTTCAACTACGATCGTGATGGAAATCTCGCAGAGGTAATTGACGCGCTCGGGCATCGCACCTGGTATGCGTGCGATGCCCGAGCTAATATCATCGAGACAGTCAATGCGTTAGGCCACGTGAGTCGCTACGAATATGATCGCAACGGCAACCTCATACGGTCGATCGAACAGGGTGAGCGGGAAACCTCTTACAGCTACGACTCCAACGGGAACCTGACACGCTTTCGCAATCCGGATGGCGAGGTCACGCAATTGGAATACTCGCCTCTTGGGCACATTCGAAAACGTTTTGCTCCGGATGGTGGCGCGGTTGAATACCGCTACGACACGGAAGCTCGTCTGGTTGGCATAGTCAATGAGCGCGGCGAACTGCATCAGATAAAGCGTGACGCCTTGGGCCGGATTGTCGAGGAAGTTGACTACTGGGGCCAACCGCAGCGATACGAATACGGCGCAACGGGTAGATTATCGCGCAGCATTGATCCGTTAGGGCAGGCGATTGACTATGAAACGGATGCGCTCGACCGCCTCGTGCAGAAACGGATGCCGGATCCGCGGCAACCTGACGGGATTCGTACCGAATCCTTTTCCTACGATTGCCGTGGAAACCTGATAGTCGCAGAAAATCCGGATAGTCGAATCGAGCTAGCCTATGACGCTGTCGGCCGAATAACAGAGGAACGACAGGGAAACGATTTCGTGATCCTGCACGCATACGATGCCGCCGGCAACCGAATTGAGCGTCAAACGCAACTTAACGTGCGTGGCACAGTGATCACACATACCGTTCGCTATGGCTACAACGCCCTCGATACAGTCAACTCGATCCAGATCGACGACGGGATGCCCATTACATTCGAGCATGATCCACTCGGGCAAATCATTCTCGAACATCTTGGAGCAGGGCTGCAGCGTGAGATCTCGTACACGTCAGACGGGCTCCTGGCAAAACAGACGCTACTTGCGGATACGAGCGTTTTGTTCGCCAGCGAATATGCGTACAACGCAAATGGCGAGATGATCGGGAAGGGTGACTCCCGCTTCGGAACCGAGCGTTACCAATACGATCCCGTAGGAAGGCTGACCGCACACCTCGATCCCGCCGGAAAATTGCAAGAACTCTCATACGATTCTGCTGGAAACTTGGTTAGCATTCGCACCCGCAGTGGGTTGCAAAGAAAGATTGTCGCCGTACGGGGAAACGCCGGTAGTCGGATTCTTGATGAAGCATCCAATGATCCCTGTTGGGTGTACGATCAGCGGGGAAATTTGATCCTGAAACGAGAGTCACAACAGGACTTGGCGCTCCAATGGAATGCACAAGGGTTACTGATCGAGTCGTTGACGACTCGACCTCGATCGTTGGACTCGGAATCCGGCGACGGCATACCCAACGTTCGAACGCACTATCTTTATGATGCGTTTCGCCGTCGCATCAGGAAGACGACTCTCGCAGTGCGTGATGAAGGAACTCAAGCAAAGGTCCGATTCGCTACAACCGCGCGGCGGAGCGTTAGCCACTTTTTTTGGGATGGCGATGCACCCGCGGCCGAACTCACTGAAGATGATGACGAGCATCCAGCATATCGATTGCCATCTGATTTGATGTCCAGTACGGATCAGTTCCCGAGACAGCCTGGATGGCGAGTTCGAGAACACCAGGAATGGATCTACTATCCAGACACATTCGTACCCCTGGCTTGCGTCAGCGATGCTGCCCCCGCGACCTCAAACGGGGGCAATCGTCGGATCTCCTACTACCGACGTGATGTGAATGGTTGCCCAATGCAAATGATCGATTCCAGCGGACGTGAGGTTTGGTCGACGAGTAACAGTAGCCAATCGACGGCTCCAATGAGCACGAACGACCTCAACCCGATTCGTCTTCAAGGACAGTATTGCGACGCGGAAACGGGGCTACATTACAACCGACATCGATACTACGATCCGCTTCTCGGGAGCTTCGTATCAAAGGATCCTTTGGGTTTGGCCGCTGGAGTCAATTTGTATCGTTACGCGCCAAACTCAACAGCGTGGACCGATCCGCTAGGATTTCAAGCCAATGGCGCGCAACCGAAAAATAATTTCCCGTGGGACCTTGCGCATATCCTCGGGGATCTCGATCGAAATAACGACCCGCCACTGAGTGGTTTCCACCTTAATCGTCCACAGCGAAAGCGAATTCGGGACTGGGGTGCCGGTCCGGGCGAACCCAAGTTATATCCCGTTCGGGTGGTCGCGCTCGGCGGTCCCTGTCCGCATGGCGCATACCAAGGACAGGTCGAAATCGAAGTTGGGAATCGTTGGGAAACTGTCGCTTCGAACAAGAGCTTCTTCCCTGACCACTGGAATGCAGCCGAACTGCGAAGGCAGTTGGAATCAATTGATCCGAACGACCCATCGCTATGGCATTTCGACCCAGCGACCCGGAGATTCGAAGGCACGACAACGTCCGGACTCAGGATTGCCGGATATGAAGATGAATGGGGAGGCGAATTTCGTCCTTTTCCAGAGTGTCGCTGACTGCACGGGATGCATCACAGATAGCGCCTCTCCGAGCAGATTATTGATTTTACATAACGTGAAGACTGGAAACTATCGGATGGATTGTTGCGGAATTAGCAACGGAAGGGGCCGCCGACAGGCTCACGCCAGCGATTAGTGCGGTTGCTACGGTGGCCCCTGTCACTTTTCCCCAAGCAGTCTCCCAAAGGCTGCGCGTTTCATCGTCGCGAGCGCGTTCTGCGTTCACGGCGGCAATAACTTCCATCGGATCGATATCGAGGATTGCGGCCACGCGCAACGCGGTCGTGTCATCAAACGTCGCGTCGCCTTGGCGGTAGCGGCTCACGGCCGCGCGCGTCACATGCAGGTGCTTCGCGGCTGCGTAGTCGGACGGCAGGTCCAGTTTTTCCCGGACTGCGTCCAGATATTCCAGAGTGGTCTTCATACCCGTACCCCAATTTCAACATCACCCAGATCGAAAGGTAGGCGAAACGTCAACCGGGCGCAACGTCACAACGAGTTGACGCGTCAACCGATTGTGACTATTCTCCACACCAGCCGCCCCGAACCGCCACCGGACCATCACCCACCCATCCGGCGCTAGGAGGCCACCCAGCAAGGCGTGGGGCGGTGTTGTTTCCCTCGGGTGGGGCGTCGAAAGGGGCAGGGTATGCGCAAGAATCAGTTACAAATTCATCCGTCAGCGCTGGGCGGTTTCACTCTGGACGGCCCGTATTACCGCCGCCGTGCGCGCATCGCGCGGGCGATCGATCGGTTCTTTTACTGGCTCGGGGCCTGACCATGATCGAGGACGGCGATATCGGCTACGAGGGCGAATATCACGCCTCGTTCGTCGCGCGCCGGTTGCCGCGCGTTGCGCACATTCGCGCGACGGCGGCCGGCGACGCTGAACTGGCCCGGATCCGGGCGCTTCTTTCCAAACACCGAACGAACCAACCGCGGCGCGCGCCGGCTCGTTCGGCATCCATCGTTACGGCGCGTGCCGCTTTCTTTCAGGAGTCTTAAAAATGTCGAAGGCATGGGATACGGCCGTCATCAAGGCTGACGCGAATCACCCGGACAAGGGCCGCGCGGGCGTCGTGATCAGCGTGGAACGCAACCCGCTCGACGGCACCGACAAGGTGCTGACGATCCGTCTGGACGAACTGCCGGACGGCTCGCCCGTGAAGGTCGTGAACGCGACCCCGGAAGACGTCATCATCCACAACGTGAACTGATCATGAGCGGCGCTTTCATCGGTTCGCGATTCCGCACGGGCGATAGCGTGCGGATCGACGCGCGCGGCGAGTTCTACGCGTATTGCGACGGCTGGCGCGGCAAGGTGGCGCAGGTCGGCCCGAAAGACGCGAACGCGTGCCACTGCTCGATACCGGGCGGCCATGCGCTGGTCGAGGTCGTGAACGGTGATGCGCCGCTGCACCTGATCGTCCCGGACAACGAACTAGCGTTCGATCTGTGATGCCATACAGCCGCTTGTCGTCGGACGAAGAATGGAGCGCGTCGCGCGTCGCGGGGCTCCCGCCGCGCTGGCGCGATCGCATCCTCGGCCAGTACGACGAGCGGCGTGCCGGCGGCGACCGGCGCGAATCAAACCTGTTCCTGCTTTCCCTCACCGAACAACTTGACGCCGTGCGCCTGCCGCTCGGCGCGAACGACGGCGTGATCTGCGATCGCGCGGGCGTGCTGGCGGCTGAATGCGCCGCGCTCGCGGAGCTGTATCACGAACCGCGCGCGGCGCGCGAGGCGATGACGCGCATCGTTGAGGCGCACCAGTGCGACGCGCCGGAACCGGAGCGAATCGACCCGCGCACGGGCGAAATCAAGGGCGTGCGCGACGTGCCGGCCGTGAAGCGCATGACGGACGCGCTCTGGTGGCGTCGCGCGCTGCGCCGCATGCACGCGCGCCACGTCGAAGCGGCGGCAATCTCGCTCGGCTACGTCAACGCTGCGCGGGACATGTACGTGAGCGATGAATCGCTGGGGCGGCGGACGCAGCAGCGCAAGCGCAATGCCGCGATGCTAGAGCAGACCATCGCGCGCAACGAGCAGGGCGACGAATTCACGCTCGCGGAACTGGCCGCGCGCGGCGTCGCGAACAAGGCGATCCGCCGCGCCGAACTGATGACGCGCATTGCCGGCTTTGAGCAGATCGCGCGAGACATGGGGCACGTCGGCCTGTTCTTCACGATCACCTGTCCGTCGCGCATGCACAAATGGCGGAAGGCCGGCGACAAGGCGCGCGCGAACCCGCTGTACGACGGCACGAAGCCGAACGAGGCGCAGGCGTATCTCGCGCGCATGTTCGCGCGGCTGCGGGCGGCGCTCGCGCGTGCTGGCGTGCAGTGGTACGGCTTCCGCATTGCCGAGCCGAATCACGACGGCACCCCGCACTGGCACGTGCTGGTGTTCTTCGCGCCGGGCTGGCGCGGCGACATGCGCCGTACGGCGCTGCCGCGCGTATGCGCGATCGTGCGCCGCTACGCGTTGCAGGACTCGCCGGACGAGCGCGGCGCGAAGAAACACCGCGCGGACTTTGAGCCGATCGACTGGAACAAGGGCAGCGCGGCGGGCTACGTCGCGAAATACGTATCGAAAAACATAGACGGCTATGCCGTGGGGGACGATCTGTATGGAAATCCGGCGCTTGAATCGTCGGCGCGCGTCGAAGCTTGGGCGTCGACGTGGCGCATCCGGCAGTTTCAGCAGGTCGGCGGCCCGCCGGTCACGGTATGGCGCGAGCTGCGCCGTGTTGCCGAACTTCCTGCGGACGCTCCGGCGGAACTGGAGGCCGCGCACCGCGCCGTCAACAAGATGGAGAGTGCATCGGGCGAGGCGAAGCCGGCATCGTGGGCTGAGTTCATTCAAGCGAACGGCGGTATCCATGCGCCGCGTGATGCCCGTCCAATACAACTCGCGAAAGAGTGGGACTCGCGCGAGGGCCGGTATGGCGAGCCGCTCGGCGCGGTAGTGCGCGGCGTGCGCGCCGTGGGCTGGATCACGTACCGCGACGGCATCGTCGGGGATAAACGCAAGCTGGTCACGGTGCTGGTGGAAAGCGTCCGCCACGCATGGGAAATCGTCTCGCGTCGAGTGAGCGAGGGTGTTCACGCGGGCATCGCCCGCGCTTGGACTTGTGTCAATAACTGTACGCGCGGCGATGCTGCCGACGAAGCTGGGATAGCGGAGTGGATTTCAGACTATGAAAAATCAGGGCGATACGGCGGGTTTGCCGTCTGCTGAGTGGGGGAAAACGGTCGAAGTGAACGCGAACGCGCTGATCGCAGCACGGACCTACGCAGAAGGCATGCGGAACGCATTCGAACGGCTGACACCGTTCGAAAAAATGGCAGGGCAGAAGTGGATCGAGGCAGTCGCGGCGCTGGTGAGGGCGGTCGAGGCGCTGTAACGCATTAACACGGGGGAACCATGCGAGTGAAACCGAAAAAACAAGTCATCGGCACGGCGACGTGCCACTGCTGCGGCCGCGATATCCCGGTCAAGCAAAACGAGCTGGGTACGCTCGACATGTCGTGCGGCTGGTGCGATCTGCCGATGTACGCGAAGAAGGGCACGGAGGCGCACAAGCGGCTGATGGGGCGAGTGACGCTGTTCGAGGCGGGCCCGATCGCGCAACCGGTCGCGGATTCGGTGCCCGGTGCGCCCGATGTGGTCGTGGAGGAGCGGCCCGTGAAGGCCGCGACGCGCTCGGTGTTTGACGTGCTGGCGGGGCGGCAATGATCGACGGCGAACAGTTGGACGTGGGCGGCGGCTTCGCCGCGCTCGATGGCGTGGCGGCCGGGATCGATGCGGAGGCCGCGGCGACGCTGAATCCGGGCGCGGCGGTTCCGCCTGGACAACCGGCGCCGGGCCCGGATTACGCGCGCGGCGCGGCCGGCATGGTCGATCTGGTGTCGTCCATGCTGGACGGATACGCGCCGGGCGCGGGCTGGTCGGAGAAGCAACGCGCGCTGATGGCGGCCAGCATCGCGCCCGTGCTGGAAAAGTACGGCTGGGATATCGAAGGCACGATGCCGTGCGAACTGATGGCGCTGGCCGTGTGCGGGCCGGCGCTCTACCAGTCTGCCAAGGTGGTCGCGATGAAGATCCAGACCGACCGGCTCGCGCTGGCGCGCGCCGCGCGCGGGCTGGACGATCCGCACACGGTGCGCGGCGGCGAACAGCCGGCGAGCGCGGCCGACGCGCTGCGGCAAGCAACCGCCAGCACGCCGGCGTTCCCTGACCTATGACTCGAGTGGCGAAGCGGGCGACGCCCGCGCCCGCGCCCGCCTATGGCGTCGCGGCGAAGGCGCACATAGAGGCGGTGCTGGGCGCGACAGGCAGCGGCAAGTCGAGCTACGTCAAGCGGCTGATGGAGCGCGCGAAGCCGCGCCGGCTGATCGTGTTCGATCCGGATATGGAGTGGGGCGCGTTCGGCACGGTGACGACGCAGGTATCCGACGTGCTGGCCGGGTTCAAGGCGGCGCACCCGGACGGCGCGTGCCGCGTCGTGTTCCACCCGTCGCCTGACCCGGCCGTAGCCGTGCGGCAGTTCGACGCAATCTGCCGGATCGCGTTCGCGGCCGAGCGGCTGACGTTCATCGTGGATGAGCTCAAGTCGGTCACGACGCCTTCGCGCTCGCCGGTAGGGTGGGGCATGCTGACCGGGCGCGGCCGAAAGCGCGGGATAGTCATCTATGGCCTGTCGCAGCGGCCGGCGTCGATCGACAAAGATTTCCTCGGGAACTGCAACTTTGTTCGAACAGGCCGCCTGACATATGACAACGACGTGAAGGCCGTGGCGCGCGTGCTGCGCGTGCCGGAGGATGACGTGTCCAACCTGCCGGACCTCGCATGGATTCGGCGCGACATGGCGACCGGCGAGACGAAGCGCGGCTGACCCATTAGACCGCGACCTATAGACCGCGCCCCGGCGCGGTTTTTTTTATGCCCGCTCGGCCGTGGTCTAGGCGCGACACCACGCAAATATTTTTGGTGCCATTTCTGGCACTTCGGACGCGCCCTATAGGTCGCGCCCCATAGGTCGCGGATTCGTGGTTTTCGGCCCCCCGCATTGAGCATTGAGGCTCACAGACGGGCCGCATGGGGCGGCTCACTTCGGAGAGTCGAAACCATGAAAGACCTGCTCAAGGCCTACGCGATGTTTCTCGCGATGAACGCCGTGACGAAGATCGTCATCCGCCCGGTGGCAACGTCGCTGAACGTGCCGTTGCTCACGACCATCGTTTCCTAAGGGGCCGGCATGCTTCTCGTCAAAAACGTCCCCTTCACGAACGTCGTCGCGACCGGCACGGCAACCGTCAACCTTCCGGTTGGTATGTCGTACAACAAGATCATTCTCGCGCTGGGCGGAACGACGTTCACCAAGGCGATGATTACCGGCATCCGCGTGAAGCTGAACGGCAAGATCATCGTCAACGCGATCGGCTCGCGCCTCGATCTGATCAACCAGTATCGCGGCCTCGCGGCCTCGGCCGGCTTCCTGACCATCGATTTCACGGAGCCCCGTGCCAAGACGATGACGGAACAGTACGTCGGCAACCTCAACACGGCCAAGGGCGTCTCGTCGCTGACCGTCGAAGTCGATATCTCGGGTGCGACCGCGCCGACGCTCGACTCATACGCGGAACTCGGGCCGCCGGCCGCGCTCGGCGTGCTGGCGAAGCATATCCCGTTCACGGGCTCGTTCGCCGCGTCGGGCAAGTTCCCGATGAAGCTGATCGATATCACGAACCGCGGCGCGATCATCAAGCGCGTGCATTTCGCGCACGGCGGCAACCTCACGAACCTCGAAGTGAAGAAAAACGGGATCGTGATCTGGGACAACGTGGCGACGGCGGTGAACAGCTTCTGGCAGGGTGAATACCAGAAAACCGCGCAGACGAACCTCTACAGCTATGACCCGTGCGCGGACAACAACTACGCGAACGCCGTCAAGACGGCGGACGCGACGGCGTTGGAGTTCAACCCGACGTTCTCGGCGGCCGACACGGTGACGGCGGTGGTCGAAGTGCTGGACATCCTGAGCAACATGTAAGGGCCGGGGGCGCGCGGGCCGCTTGATTGCGCTGCCCCGCGCGCCATTTTTTCGACACCTACAGGAAACGCTATGGACCCCATCGCAGACCCCATCGTGCTTGACCCCTCGCAATTTGGCGTGGGCGGAAATACCTACAGCTTCACGCTCGATGGCTCGTCAGTCGGGCCGCAGTCGGACGGCACGAACATCGTGCCGGCAACCGGCCAAGCGATCACGGGCGCGGATCAGGCCGGATACGGCGCAAGCTACGCGCCGCAGGTGTTCGGGCTGCTGTCGCAGGGCCTAGGCGCATTCACGGGCATCTTCACCAATGGCCAGAACCTCGATTACCGCCGCTATGAAGCCACGCAAGCGGGGCTTGTCGCGCAAGGGCAGGCGGCCAGTTCCGCCGCCGCCGCTCAAGTCAACGGCGCGCAGAGCAATCGGACCATCCTGATTCTCGGCATCTTCGCGGTGATCGCGCTCGCGATTCACAAGGGCTGATCGATGAACGGCACCAATCCGGCGATGGGCCTTGCCTACTCGAACCCGTACAGCGCTGCGGCGATGGCGGCCGGGCAGGCGCTGTCGTCGTTGCTCGGTGGCGGCGGCCCGCAGACGTCGTCCAATGCGCCGTTCAACCCGTTCACGGCGGACGACTCGGGATGGTCGGTCAACTTCGGCAGCGGCAGCGCGAACGCGACGGCGAACCCGGTTTCGACGCTGGCGCAAGGGCTGGCCGGCGGCATCGGCGGCCTGACGGCGGCAACTACCGGCGCGTTCTCGGATCCGCTGGTGCTGCTCGCGGTCATCGGCCTTGCCGTCGTGGTGATGCGGAAAAAATGAAAAAAATCGCGGCGCACGCCGAACGGATCACGGACGCGCACCGCGCGGAAGTCGCGGCCGCGTTCGACGTGTCGCCGCGCGACCGGGCGCGTACCGATACGAGCGATGGCATGGTCGATGCGGCGGATTGCCTCGACGGCGGCACGTTCTTTCGCGTGCTCGATAACGGCGTGCCGGTCGCGTTCTACGTGCTGCGGATGCGCGTGCGCGGCGAGCGTCGCGAAGCGGAGATTGTGCTCGCGCACGGGCGTGCAGACTTCGATCTGGTCGCACACGTCCTGCCGCTGATCGAGCGTCAGTGCGAGATGGTCGGCTGCGCCAGTGTGCGCGTGCAGACGCGGCGGGGCGGGCTGGTGCGGAAACTCGAAAACTGCGGATACTCGCGCGCCTCGGTGGTGCTGCGGAAGGAATTGAAATGATCAAGCGACCCGAACAGGTGCGGTTGCTCGCGATGGGGTTGCCGGACACGCCGGCGAACCGCTCGGACAGCAACGCGTCATCCAGCAGTACGCAGAACAACTACAACGACCGCCGCAACGCAGTGCAGGGCGGGGCCGCGATCAGCGGCGACAACAACACGATGTTCACGTCGATCACGACGACGGATCAGGGCGCGGTGCAGGCCGGCATTGGTGCGGCGCTCGCCGGTGCCGGTGTCGCGGGCCAGGTCGCGACGAGCGCGCTCAACGCGAACGGCGCGGTGTCCACTGCGGCCACGTCGAGCATGGCGGACGTGGCGAAAAGCACGCTCTCGGCGTCGAACCATCTGGCGGACGTGGGGCTCTCGATGCTGCAAACGAGCACGGCGCTCGCTGACCATCTGACGGGCGGCTTCAATCAGGCGACGCAGGCTGTTACCGGCATCGCGTCGCAGCTCGCGCAAACGCAAGTCGCCGCGGCGAACGACAACCGCTATCTGATCGCGGCCGGCATGGCTGTCGTGGCGATTGTCGGCGTCATGGCGTTCTCGAAGGGCAAGGGCTGACATGCAGAAATACGATTTCACGGCGCCGGCGAGCGGCGCGCCGCAGGCGGTCAATGCGCCGGGGCGATACCTGAAATACGTCACGGGCAACGCGGGCGGCAACGATGCAGGGCTGATCGTCACGCCGGGCAGCAAGCCGGGCACCAAGATCCTGCTGTATCCGGGGCAGGCGATCACGTTGCCGGACGACGGCACGGCGGGGCCGAACGGCTGGACGATCGCCAATGCAGTCGGTGCGGCGCAGATTGCCGGAGCGCTGGTGATCGGGAACGGCCGGATCGATGACAACACGCTACAGGGCGTGGTGCAGGTGGTTGACGGCGGCAAATCGCGCACGCTGACGAATGCCGCATTCATGGGAAGCGTGGTGGTGAACGCCACGGCGGCCATTTGCGGACGGGCGCAGCTTTGGAACCCGGTCGGAAGCGGCATTCGGGCCGTAGTGAAAGAGGTGTCGGCGTTCGCAGGTGCGACGGCGATCGCGGTCGCCTATCAATGGAACAGCGCGGCGCTGGCGAACGACGCGGGCGCGGGCGCTTCAAAGCTGGCGGGCGGTGCCGGTGGGGCGTGTCATCTTCGATGGGATGCGACCCAGGGCGCAGGCAATCCCGCGCCGACCATGGTTTCACTGAACATCGCAGCAAACGGTAACGGCATTTATGAGATGAACGAACCCATCATTCTGCCGCCGGGTTACGGGTTGATCGCATGGAATGACGTCGTGAACAGTCAGTTCGGCAGCCAGTTCGAATGGTTCGAGGAGCCGAACGTATGAACGCGCCGGGGCCGCTGTACATCATCGCGGCGGGCGCGCTCGCGGCGGCGGCCTACGTTGTGTGGGCGAACGATGGCGCGAGCGTCACGTATGACCCGAATGCGGCAGACGGGGGCAGCGCAACCGATGCCGGCGGCGGATTTTTAACGGACATGGTGAGCAATTTGAACTCGAGCGTACAGAACGCATTCACGGACCCGGCGTCCGCCCTGAGCAATACGAACGTGCTGGCGTTCTTGCGCATGGTGCGCGTGGGAGAGGGCACGTCGGGCCCGAACGGCTACACCACGTTGTTCGGGGGCGGCCAGTTCTCGGACATGTCGCGTCATCCGAACGTGAAGGTGACGCGCAACGGATACACCTCGACGGCGGCCGGCGCGTACCAGATTCTCTATTCGACGTGGCTGGAAGCGCAGGCCGCGCTGGGCTTGCCGGACTTCTCGCCGGCATCGCAAGACCTTGCCGCGTGCTGGCTGATCAAGCGGCGCGGCGCGCTCGCGGACGTGCAAAACGGCGCGGTCGCGACGGCCATCGGCAAATGCAACAAGGAGTGGGCGAGTCTTGCCGGGAGCCCGTACGGGCAACCGACGCTGACGCTCGCGCAGGACGAATCCAACTTCGCCGCATACGGCGGGGTGCAGACCGACGCGGGGACGAGCGTATGAAACTCGACAAGACGGGTTTGATTCTGGTGGTCGGCGCGGCGGCCGTGCTGTACGCGGTCGCGCGCAAGTCAACGAAGGCCGGAGCGCCGACGAGCGGCGGCCAAAGTGCCATCGGCAGCGGCGCTGCGCCGTTCTGGTCGAACGTGATCAGCAACATCGGCGGCGCACCGGTCACGACAACGGGCGCGACGGCCGGCGGCATGCAGTTGCCGGGCGGCGTCACGGTGTTCGGCAACGGCACGTTCGACGCGGGCGGCATCTACGTCGATCCGGGGCAGGTGACGTACAACAGCGGAACGGGGCAGGTGCAGGAATCGCCGTTCTCGGGCATGTACAACATCCTCGCTCCCAACACTTATGGGTTCTGACGCATGAAAACCGACCACTTGATCGCGCTGTTTGTCGTGCTGTGGGCGTGGGACCGACATAACCGCTCGGCGGCCGGTCCTAGCGCGTGGAGCGCGGCGCAGGCCGCGTTTCAGCGCGAGGAAGCGAACTTCGCAGCGATGGAAGGCACCAATTTCACCAACAGTCTGTGGGACCCGGTGAGCGGACAACCCGCATACATGTTCGGGACGATCGACGCGCCGGGCGGTGATTCCGTCATGGGTCAGCAGTCGTTCACGGGCGCATTTGGGCACGTGTAAGCGATGAGTCCGAAAACCGCACTCATGCTCACGGGCGTGCTGGCGCTGGTCGGCGTGGGCGTGTACCTCGATAGAAAGTACACACAGGCCGGCGGGGCGACCGGCATTGCGTCGAACGTCGCATCGGTCATTTGGGACAACGCGGCGGGCGCGGCGGCGTCCGCGGGCTCGTCGCTGCTGACCGACATGTCATCGTTCGCGAACGATCGCATGCAGCAGCAGCAGGCGCAGTTACCGCAAGTGCAACAGGGCATCAACATGCCGTTTCCAACCTCGGCATGGGACGTGATCCCGGCCGGACTGTAGTACAACGAACCAATTGGAGAGACCAACCATGAACGCATTTTTCGCACGTCTGACGGAACCCTCGACCCATGCCGCGCTGGCCGGCCTCGCGGGCGTCGCATCGCAAATCGCAGTGCAGTTCGGCGCTGACCCGCATGTCGTCGCGACGGTCGGCACGGCCGCCGCATCGCTGTTCGGCATCCTCGGCGTGTTCCTGTCGGAAGGCAAGGCCGCACCGGCGCAGGGCCAGTGATGGATGCCGCGCTGCTGGTGCAGATCGGCGGGCAGGTCGCGGCGTCGCTGATCGCCTACGGCGCGGTGCGCGCAGACCTGCGCAACATGAAAGAACGTCTCGCGACGCTCGAAAAGCTTCTGCTCGACCACTTGACCAAGGGAGCCGCACATGGCAACTCGTAAGCGTAAGACGGCGCACAAGCGCCACCATAAGACCCCGGCGCGCAGCAAGCGCACGGGCCGATTCATCAAGCGATAACGGAGAGGACATGCCGAAAATCGAATGGAAGTCGGCCGCCATTGGCGCGGCGCTGATGTACGGCTTCGTGTGGTGGAAGCTGCACAAAGGTGCGGCCGCAACGCCCGCGCAGTGAAGAAAACCCGGCCTGAGCCGGGTTTTTTACATCTTGCTCCGGTCGACCGAAAATTGCAGCGTTTCAGACTCGCCGGTTTCAAGCTTGATCGTATTGGGCGGGCTTCGAAGCACCCGGGCCGGAAGCGTGCCAAGGGTGGCTAGGCTGTTCGGATAGATGGTGATCCGTGCATCGTCATAGCCAGGGCACGACAGCGTGAAAGACGCAAGCCATGTGCTTGTGTGGTGTGCGTCCGGGTATGTGCTGAAATGCGCGGTGCATTGCCCGCTGAAAAGAACGCGGTGATCGGAGCCGCGCCAATTCACGGTCGACGTGAACTCGACCACCGTCGAGGCATGGGCGGTGAGGCAGGTGGCGGCAAGTGCGAGCGCGGCGATTGTTGTTTTCATGCGTGTAGCCCGAAGCGGCGGGAAAGGTGCGCGCGGCGTTCGATGTGGCGCGCGATGATGGAATCGAACGTGCCGGCGAGTTTAGCAGCACGCACCTTGCCGGCTACGTCCCAAAGACGGACGTATCGCTCAAAGGCCCGTTCACTAGACATGTACGCGGGCGCGAGCGCAGCGACCCATAGCCTCACGTCGTCCAACGTGACGATGACTTCCCCGAATAGGTCGAGCATGGCGGTGCGTTCTTAGATCCCAATACATGGGATGACGGCGTTGCGCCGATTGTTGTAATAGGTGGAAATACGGGTCAGACAGAAACGACGAAAAGGCCGTCGTTGGCCGCCCGCTGGGCGCGACGTCTATTTGACATAACGTGAATTATCGATATGACTGGTGTAAGAGCAAAGTTGTAATGTCGCATCTGGGCAAAGTTGAAATGTCGTAGCCCGAGGGTTTCGGCGCATGCTGGCGGCGGGTCGAACTGCCGGAGCGCATCGTGGGCCAACCTGGACTGATCACCATGAGCATGCGGGAGCTGGATCGTCTGAAGGTCGTGGAAGCCGTGATCGAGCAGCGTCTGATGCCTTGGCGAGCCGCGGAGCGGCTCGGGATCAGTCGACGGCAGATCGAACGGCTGGTCGCCCGGTATCGGGCTGCTGGCCCCTGCGGGTTGCTTTCGCAGCGCCGTGGCCACGCGAGCAACCATCAACTGCCCGAGGATTTGGCACATCGTGCCTTGAGCCTGATTCGTGAGCGCTACGCCGATTTTGGGCCGACGCTGGCCTGCGAGAAGCTTTGGGAATGCCATGGGCTGCAGTTGTCGAAGGAAACGGTCAGAAGGCTGATGACAGACGCTGGGCTCTGGATTCCGCGCCGGCAACGACCGCCGAAGATCTACCAGCCACGAGCACGCCGTGCCTGCCTGGGCGAACTGATCCAGATCGACGGCAGCGATCATCGATGGTTCGAGGAACGGGCGCCGGCCTGCACGCTGCTGGTGTACGTCGACGACGCGACGAGCCGGCTGCAGCATCTGCACTTTACGGCGACCGAATCGACCTTCAGCTACTTCGAGGCGACGCGGGCGTATCTGGAGCGCCATGGCAAGCCGGTGGCGCTTTACAGCGATAAGTACAGCGTGTTCCGCAGTCCTAAGGCCGGCAAGACCGGCCGCAGCGTGACGCAGTTTGGCCGGGCCATGTATGAGCTGAACATCGACACGTTCTGCGCAAACAGCAGCTCGGCCAAGGGGCGTGTCGAGCGTGCGCATCTGACGTTGCAGGATCGATTGGTCAAGGAGATGCGATTGCGCGGGATCAACACGGTGGCCGACGCCAACGCTTATGCGCCCTCCTTCATCGCCATGTATAACGCGCGCTTCGCGAAGCCGCCGCGCAGCGACTTCAATGCGCATCGGCCGCTACGGGACGACGAGAATCTGGACCGGTTGATGACTTGGCGCGAAACGCGTCGGGTCTCGAAGTCGCTGACGGTGCTGTACGACCGTGTGCTGTATCTGCTGGACGATACGCTCGAGAATCGGAAGCTGATTCATCGCTATATCGACGTCTGGGAGTACCCGGATGGCCGGATTGAAATCCGGGCCGATGGCGAGATATTGCGATGCCGCCTTTACGACAAGCTGGCGGAGGTCGATCAAGGCGCGATCATCGAACACAAGCGCCTGAGTCACGCGCTGCAGGTGGCTGAAGCGATCCAGGCGCAGCGTGACAACCGGCGGATCTCGGGTTCGCCGTCGCGCGCCAATCGAGGGCTACCGGTGCGGGCGAAGGGATCGTTGCCAGGTGCCAAGAAGCAGCGCGCCTTCACGGAAGCCGACATCGAAGCAGCCATCTTGCAGGTCGCGTCACAGACACATCAAGCGGAATCGAATCGGCGGTCTGCCAAGGCCCGGGGGTGAGCGTCAGCGCCCTGCTGCTTCAAGCTCGGCGCTTCAACGCTGAAGGACGGAACGACCGATGAAACATGCGACATCTGTATTTAGCTGGCGCTACGACATCTGAATCCGGGTATGACAAAATCTTGTAATGGCTAGATTGAAATGTCCGCTTTTGGCTACATAGATGGAATGGTCGCCTCCCGCCTTAACGGGTCGTCCGGCGCCGCAATCTCGCGTCCAGAGCATGCGACATTGCTGGTTCGGCAACCCAGCCGCCAAGGAGAACCAGATGGAACCCACGACCATTGCCATCGATCTGGCCAAGCGCGTTTTCCAGATTCATTATGTCGAGCCTGAAACCGGCGCGATTCGCAGCAAGGTACTCAAACGTGCCCAGCTCGCGCCGTTCTTCGCCAACCGGCCGGCGAGCCGCGTCGTTATGGAGGCCTGTGGCAGCGCTCATCATTGGGCCCGGGTCCTGGCGCGGCTCGGCCACGACGTGCGGCTCATCGCAGGCTCAGTTCGTGCGGCCGTTCGTGAAGTCGAACAAGAATGATGCAGCTGACGCCGCGGCGATCTGGGAAGCTGCCCAGCGTCCCGGCATGCGGTTCGTGGCCGTTAAGACCGAAGACCAGCAGGCCATGCTGGCGATGCACCGGATACGCCAGCAACTGGTCCGGATTCGCGTCATGCAGGTCAACCAACTTCGCGGATTGCTCTACGAGTTCGGCGTCGTGTTGCCTCAAGGCCGTCGTGCATCGATTGACGCCGCCAAAGCCGCGCTGGCGTCACTGGCCGACGAGTTGCCGGCTATGCTGCTGGACAGCCTGCAGGATCAGCTTTCGCGACTCCGTGCACTCGATGAGCAGATTGCTCGGATCGAGCAACGCATTCTCAATTGGCGGCGCAATGACGATGCATGCCTGCGCATCTCGGAGATTCCGGGCGTGGGCGTGCTCACGGCAACTGCCGCGGTTTCGGTCATTGGACAGGCAAGAACGTTTCGCTCGGGGCGGGAGTTTGCCGCCTATCTCGGTCTCGTGCCGCGGCAGAACGGCTCGGGAGGCAAGATCAAGCTCGGTGGGATCAGCAAACGCGGTGACGTTTATCTGCGGACGCTACTGATCCACGGCGCGCGATCGGTCATCTCGAGCTCAAAGCACTTGCCGGATCGTTTGCGTCAGATGCTGTCCCGACGACCAACGAACGTCGTGGCTGTTGCACTCGCAAACAAGATGGCGCGAACAATCTGGGCGCTGCTGGCGTATGGCCGAACGTACGAGGCGGCACCGTCGCAGTAGTCAAGCTTCAATCCCTTTAACCGATCCACGGTTGCACAGGCGATGCTGAAAGATGGCAAGACAGGTTGGACCGCGCAAGGGCAAGCCTGAGACATTTCTCGGACCTCGAGTCCGCTATTTAGATTAGGAACCTTGCGGCGAAATCCATCGGGGCCGGCAGGCACGTCCTGCGATCGAGTCCGGATATAAGTCCGCAACCACCCTCCTCGCCACGATCAAAAATCACCTTGCAAATGGGAGGCGACCATATAAGAAATGTCCGCTTTCGTGCCGCGTAAGCTGAACGGCCGCCGGGTGTCCGGCGCCGGAGGCTGCGATGGCTGCAACGGAGCGGATCACGATGACGATGCGCGAGCTGGACCGATTCAAGGTCATTCAGGACGTGGCGGACGGCAAGCTCAAGCCATGGCGTGCGGCAGAACGGCTGGAATTGACGACGCGGCAAGTTCGCCGGCTGGTCGCCCGGCTGCGTGAGCATGGTCCGGCAGGTTTGGTGTCGGGACACCGATCGAAGCCCGGCAACCGTCGCCTGGACCCAGGAGCCGCCGACCGGGTGCTCTCGATCATCCGCGACCGCTACGCCGATTTCGGGCCGACGCTGGCCTGCGAGAAGCTATGGGAATGTCACGGCATTCGGCTGGCCAAGAAAACGATCAGGAAGCTGATGACAGACGCTGGGCTCTGGATCCCGCGCCGGCAACGTCTGCCGAAGACCAGCCTCGCTGTATCACGGTCGGAATTGCCCACCTCCATTCGTCGATGCCCGCTGCGGCAAGTACACCACAGCGGGCTGTGCGACTGACGACCTAGACTAGCTACCTAACCTAAGAAGTTGTCAGTAGGCCGAACCTTACCAGACATACCCGGCGCTACCGCCAACGGCCACCGTACCGCGCGTGTTTGTCGAGCCACCGCCTTTGAAAATCCAGCTACCGCCAGGCAGATAGGTCGACACGCCGACAGCGAAACCCGTCTGACCGGCGTAATTGCCGACCGCCACGCCGACGACCGACTTGCCGGGCGCGGGTGCTTGCGGGAGCATCGACAGCGCGACGGCCGAAGCCGAACCGGCGTTCGCATCCCTGCGATACTTTTGGATGTCGTCCCGAACGCTGTTCACTGCGCTGTTGAACTGGCGTACGTTCACGGCATCAGTCGGCGCCGTACCGTCTGCAACGTTGGTAATCTGACGCTCAGCTCCCGGCGCGCCGACCGAAACCGTGTTGTCCCTGTCTGCAATTGAATTCGCACCCAGGGCAACCGAATTGTTCGCGGTCACTCGGGAGTTCGCGCCAATTGCAGTCCCGTTCGTGCCCGTGACGTTCGAACCGTCACCGATTGCGGTTCCGTTCGTGCCTGTCACCTTGGAACCCGAGCCAATGGCAGTTGCGCGCGGAGCCGTAACAGTCGAGTTGGTTCCGATTGCCGTACCATCTTGACCCGAAACGTTTGCGCCGTTGCCCACAGCGGTCCCGTTGGGGACCGACACGACCGAATTGTTCCCTACCGCGGTGCCGGTTTGGTCTGCAACCGTGCCATTCGAACCGGAAGTGGAAATTGTGTCGACCTTCGCTGTGAGAGACGTAAGGTTATTCGAGAGAACGGAAACTTGACTTGCCACAGCGAAAAGCTGTGAGCCGTTGACCGCGTCCGTACTCGTTGCGCTGATTTCACCGGCGGCGACGTTCACGATCTGGCGCTCGGCGCCTGCGCTGCCCACGCTCACCACGCCGACGGGTGTGCCCGCGAAGCCGCTGTAGTTGACGCCATTCAGCGTCGCGCTGCTGACCGTGGTAAACGCGCGCGTCACTGCGCCGGAGCCCAACGCCACGGAATTTGCATCGGCTGCCGAAGCATTTTCGCCAATCGCAATCGCGTTCTGGGCAGTTGCCTGTGCGCGGGCAATTGAAACGCTACCGATCCCGCTCGCGACAGAATCCACACCGATTGCCGTCGCGTCAGCCGCGTTCGCGTTCGCCTGAAAACCCACGGCTGTGCCGCCAGCAGCTGAACTATTGGTGCCGACCGCCGTTGAAAAGGTAGCGGTGGTATGTGCCAGCGCACCAATCGCGGTCGAGTCGCTATTCGCGGCGCTCGACCCGCCACCGTACGCTACTGCTCTGGCGCCGTTTGCGACCGAATTAGAGCCGACCGCCGTCGCATTCCGGCCATTTGCCGAAACCGTATCGCCCAATGCCGTTGCCGCCCCGCCCTGCGCTGACACAAAGACGCCGACTGCGGTGTTCTGGCTCGAACCATCGGCACCGGCGACTGCGGGAAACGTTCCCCCCGTGGTTGCTGGCGGCGCTGCCGCAGCACCGCCGATCGTCTCGTTGATACCACCGTTCTGGCCGCCGACCGCCAGGTTATCTGCGTATGCCCGCCCCACTGGCAGCAGCATCAGCGCCGTTACCGCCGCCAGCGAAACACGCAATCTGAGCGGGATACCAGCCGCCGTCATGTTCGCTTTCCCCGACTCGCCGTGTACGCCGCGCGTCTCGGCTGCCTTTGCTAGCACACCTAATCCTCGATTCGAGGCCACCCTGTATTGACTCTTGTTCATTGCGCTTTCCGTTCTGACTTCCCTAGTGGACAAAAGGGAGTTTCCTTTTGCTCTCTTCGTAGCCGCGCCTGAGACAAGCTCGCGCAACGCCCCTCGGATATGCAGCGTCCGCCGCATTTTTTATCGCTACGATCAAAGCCCCTGCCTTACCGGCACCCCGTGTAATGGGTGGAAATCCCGTGTAAGGTCTGCGGAATTATGGGAAGCGCCTTTCGCCCGCATGTTTGCCAAATCGGTGAATTTGTTTGCCGCGGGGGAATTCTTTATTTATTAGTCAGCGACCTGCTCTGGTTAGGAATGTCCACTTTCGTGCCGCGTAAGCTGACGGGCCGCCGGGTGTCCGGCGCCGGAGGCTTCGATGGCTGCAACGGAACGGATCACGATGACGATGCGCGAGCTGGGCAGATTCAAGGTCATTCAGGACGTGGCGGACGGCAAGCTCAAGCCATGGCGTGCGGCGCAACGACTGGGGATTGACGAAACGACAGATTCGCCGGCCGGTCGCCCGGCTGCATGAGCGTGGCCCGGCGGGTTTGGTGTCGGGACACCGAGCGAAGCCCGGCAACCGTCGCCTGGACCCAAGGGCCGCCGACCGGGCACTGTCGATCATCCGCGATCGCTACGCCGATTTCGGACCGATGCTGGTCTGCGAGAAGCTCTGGGAGTGCCACGGCATTCGGCTGGCCAAGGAGACGGTCAGGAAGCTGATCTCCGCGGTGGCCGCAGCCTCAAATCCGCGAAAGCGATAACAGCTAACGCGAGCGGCCAAACATCAAACCCATCGCGCTGTAGTCCATGACGACCTCGGTGCCATGGGGTGTCTGCGGAGCTACAAGCGGCAGGTGACGGGCTTGTCGTCACGCGCGCCCGGTTCTACGCGTATGCAGGTGCCGAACGCCTATGACGTTACGCCTCTTAGGTACGCGAGGCGTACACGGAATATTGCGCGCCTAGCGGTATCGCCGTCAGGTACCGCTCCATCGGCCTGAGCGCCTTAAGCGCATGCGGAAAGAATATCCTGTAGCGCAAGCTGATTTGGTCGAATCCCGCCGCTCGGCTGGCGCGATACATCTTGGTCGCCGGGATGAGCCGGGCATTAACGTCAAACTCGCAGCTATTCACGGCCTTGACCGTCAGCGGGTTGTACGGATTGTGCTCAAAAACGACCATAATCCCGCCCGGGCGCAACACACGGCGAATTTCACCAAGCAGTCGTACGTGCTCCTCATGCGGTATGTGATGAAACACACACATTGCATACGCGAGATCGAAGCGAGGCGTATCAAACGGAAGGGTATGACCGTCGAAGTGTACGAAGCACTCACCTTGCCCGAAACGCTGCTTAGCCAAATCAAGCGAGCGTTCGGAAACATCGATGCAGGTGAGTTGCGCAGAAGGAAGGTGCTTTCTCACCCATGGAATCGAATTGCCAACACCGGCACCGAAATCTAGGACGGATTCACAGGAGAACCTGCGTCGCTCAATTTCGGCCGCGATGTCGCGGATCTTATACTCCGCGAAGAAGTCGGGAGTTTCCCCTGACGCGGCGATGTTCCTCGCGTGCAACGCGTGATATTCGTCCGCGAAGCGGTCGAATTCGGCCTTATCCATTGCGTTCCCCGGTGATTTGCACGTTCGGACGCCATATCGTGGTTCCGCACTTTTTTGCGCATCGCCGCAGGCGCGCCGCATCCTGCCGACGAGGCTCACACTTGCACCATTGCACCCGCATTAAAGCGGGTCTCCAACGTGAGCCACACTACCAGACGGTCAATCCTCTCGCCTATTGGTGAAGTGCCCAATATTTGTTCGCTAGGTAGCCGACTGCCAGATATACCGGGATGCCCATCGCTTGGGCAACATGCGCCGCGTCGGTTAGCTTTAGGACGCCGATGACGACGAGCAGGTTTCCCACATATGCGATCGCGGCGACGACGAGAAAGCGAACGAGATTTCTACGAGAGGTACCAACTTGAAACGTGATCCGGCTATTGAGAACGAAACTTATCACCAGACCCACGACGTAGCCGCCGACATTGGCCGGGATTGGCGCGACGCCAAGGCCCATCAGCCCGTAAATGACTGCGACACCGATCGCCGTATTCACGGCGCCAACGGCCGCGTAGGTCAGCGGTTGTCGAAACGCACAGAGTATTTGCTTTGAAGGCCGACGGGGCATCGTGTCACGAGCTTCAAGGATTGGTGGGTGTCGCGATGATGGTCGCGACGCGAGAACGGCCCTGATGCAGCCCTAATGAAGGCGATTTGCGCGGCGCCCCGACGGGAAGTGACATACCTTCAGCTCCGCCCGCCGTTGCGCGAGCGTGCGCAGTATATCGCGCAGAAATATCGTTGCGTGCCGATGATGCGACTGCCCGCCGCAACCAACCGAACACTTTAACGCCGAGACGTACGAGATGGAGAATGGTCGGATGTAGCCCGTGGAGCAGCCGCAGCGTGCGCCTGATGAAGACGACCGACGAACGGGTAGTTCCACGGCGCCATTACGCCAACTACACCGACCGGCTGATGTTCCACATGGGCGCGGCCGGCACGGTAGAAAATTCCGACGTGCCGACGCTCGGGCTTCATGAATCGACGCAGGTTGCGAGTCAGATAGTCGATCGACTGGAAAGTGCGCGAGATCAGGGAACTCCTGCCCCGCTACGAGCAGGGTAACCTCTTTGATTCCATGGAGTCCAAGCGCCGGTTTCCCGAGTTTGAGGTGACAACTTACAGAGAGGGGCTTGAACTGATTCGACGGGAGTTGTAGACGCTCACGTCACCCGGATACCGTCATCCTCTCGCTGCGCGCTCCAGCGGGCTTGACCTGTTCCCCGCCTTTAGTCCGGTCGGGCCGGCGGTCTGCAAAGACTGGGGAAACAAACGTGAGCGCCCTGCCTGATTGGGTGCGGTCAAGGGCCGATTTCAGTCTTGCTACTGATTCGACCGTGCGTACGCGCAGATAAATCCACGATCATTCTCGGGCGACCGCAAGATCCCGGCTATCGCCCCGTAAAGCTAGCTGTCGCGAACTAGCACTCGAAATGTTGATCAGATACGCTCTCAACCGGCGCCTCACAGTCAATTCGGCGATCGGTAGTAGGTCGCGACATATCGTGCCTGCCCAAGGATGTTTCCATGCATCTGATATGCAACGACTGCCGCACTCGATGTCGATTTCACGTCGACACTCGGGATAGACAGCGCAGATACCGTCACGACATATCGATGCGACTCACCTTGCGGCGGGCATGGCCCGCCGTACTTGGATTCGCCAAAATCCGTCAGCGTCTCGAGCGCGCCCGCCGGCATTCGTCCCACATCTCCTGATGCCCCCTTCTGAATCGACGTTTCCGAAGGCGGAATATTGACGACTTCCCAATGCGTCCATCCGAGCCCTCCAGTCGGGGCATCAGGATCGTACATGGTGACGACGATGCTTCTTGTTCCAGGCGGAACGTGCGCCCACGAGACTTGAGGCGAGACGTTATCGCCACGACACCCAAATCCGTTGTAGACCTGCGCATTCGCAAACCGACCATCGTGGTCGAGACCGTCAACCTTGACGGTAAGCGGATCAGCAAAAGCAACTGCAGGCACGACTGCGAAAAGTATCGTGGAGCAGATACTGGATCGCAGAAAGAAACCCAATCTCATGGCGCACTCCTCAGAGAGGTTCAGTGTGATGTTCCGTACGACCGGATTGACACACTCAAGATGTATGTAACGATCGTCGAGGCGGATTCTAGGCTCGAGCTTCAAACATCAGTAGCACCACGGACGTTCTCACCATATTGCTTGGGCGACAACAATCCGCAATGTACGGAAATGTGGAGCTGCTCTAAAAACACCACACCGTGCACGTCGAGACGAATACAACGACAACCAGATTCATCCCGATAGCGTCGCTCTAAGTCGCACCGCAACTCCGCCTGATGGAACAGGACAGGTAGAAAACACCGCGACGCATTCGAGCTCCGGGATGGCGTGATACTTCGATGACAAGACGATGCCACGAGCACCTGACATCGTTAAATCGGCCGTTGGTGCATTTCGCGCACGACTGTATTGCCCCGTGACTCCATCGACCATGAAACAGTCGCACTCGATAATGTTCACCAGCAACGATCAACCGGTACCGGGCGCCGTATCGGGCAGCATGACCGCACCGCAAGTGTTCATCAACAGCGGGTACATCGGCAGAGCTGAAGCACTCGAACCATACCTGCGGGGCCAAGTTGCCACACAAGGAAACAAACATGACTCAACTTTTCAAGCCGTTCGATCTCAACGAGATTCCGCTGGCGAATCGCATCGTCATGGCGCCGATGACTCGATCCCGCGCTGCAAACAATATTGCCGATGAACGCACCGCCCTCTATTACGCGCAACGCGCGACCGCCGGCCTCATCGTGACCGAAGGAAGCCCCATCTCCCGCGAGGGCCAGGGCTATCTTTTCAATCCGAGCATCTATTCAGACGAACAGGTAGCCGGGTGGAAGTTAACCACGGACTCGGTTCATGCGGTCGGCGGCAAGATTTTCGCTCAACTGTGGCACGTGGGTCGTGTATCGCACACGAGCCTCCAGCCTGATGGTGGTGCGCCACGCAGCGCCACATCACAGCTCGCAAAAGACTCGATCGTGTTTGCTTACGACGGCAATGGGAAGCCGGGGTTCGTCCCGACGTCAACGCCGTCCGCATTGTCGACAATGGAGGTCGAACGCGTGGTCGAGGACTTCGTTTCCGCTGCGGCCAACGCCATCGAGGCCGGATTCGACGGCGTGGAAATCCACGCGGCAAACGGATATCTGTTCGAGCAGTTTCTGAATCCGCTGGTCAACGATCGCACTGACCGCTATTCAGCGACGACGCGCGAAAATCAGTTGCGCTTCGCGCTGGAAGTCGTTGACGGCATTGCCGAACGTATCGGCGCCGGAAAGATAGGCATCCGGATTTCACCGTATGGGCAGCTATTCGATATGCCGCACTACCCGGGCATTCTCGATACCTATGGCTCGCTTGCGTTCGAACTCGGCCTGCGGCGCATAGCGTACATTCACGTCATGGATCAGTCGAACGTCTCGGTGGCGCCCAAAGACGACACCGCCTCGGACGATCGCACGATCGAACTGCTGTCCCGCATCAAGCGCGAGGCAGACAAGACGCCGGTCATCCTCGCAGGAGGGATGACGATCAACCGTGCGAAGGCACTTCTTGATGATGGTCTGATCGATCTCGCTGCATTTGGACAGCCATTCATCGCAAATCCGGATCTCGTGCACCGACTCAAAACCGGATTGCCGCTCGCTACCGCCGATCGAGCAACGTATTACGGTGGCGGCCTGAAGGGCTATGTCGATTACCCGCCGTTCGATGCGCAATTTTCAGCGGAACCGCTCGAAAACGTCACGTGAACAACGCTGCTGTTTGCCCCCCTCCAAACACCTTCGTGATGGCGCGCCCATTGCCAGAACGAAGGTATTGCATGCCACCCACTCTGACCAACGACATCATGAACACGCTTGCAGGAAAGGTTGCAGTCGTCACCGGCGCAAATAGCGGTATCGGATTTGCCATAGCCTCACGTTTTGCCGAAGAGGGGGCGAGTGTCGTTATCGTCGGACGCCGAGCTAGCGCCGTGGACGAAGCGGTTGCACGACTCGGTGAGAATGCCACTGGTGTTACCGGTGACCTCTCCGACCTCACGACACACGAACGTGTTGCGTCAGTCGTTGCCGAGCGCTTCGGCAAGGCCGATATCTACGTAGCGAATGCCGGTATGAACGTGATCACGCCATCTGATCAAGTCTCGGTTGAAGAATATGACAGACAGTTCGCAACCAATACCAGGGCAGCCTTTTTTGGCGTGCAGAAGATTGCACCACTACTTGGCAACAACGGTTCAATCATGCTGATAAGCTCCATCGCAAGCAGCAAGGTGCTGGACGGGCATACCGTCTATGCCGGAAGCAAGGCGGCGCTCGAAGCTTTCGCCCGTAACTGGGCTCTGGAGTTCAAGGAACGCCGCATCCGCGTGAATGTCATCAGTCCAGGTCCGACAGACACCCCGATCCTCGGGAAGCTTGGCATTACGGCAAAGGATCGCCCTGCTTTTGAAGCCGTCATGGCGGGCGCTATTCCGTTTGGCCGGCTTGGGCGCACAGAAGAAATTGCCAATGCCGCGCTGTTCCTCGCAGGAGACCAAGGCAGCTTCATTACCGGCGTCAACCTGCGAGTTGACGGCGGAATTTCACTAGTCTGATCCCGAGGCCGGTCAGGGCGAATACCGCTGACATTGACCAATCTCTTCGCCCTTGTCAGGATAACGAAGCGATGCAACACGGTCCATCAAGTACATGCAAGCGCCGGCCCGGCAACGCCAGCTGCGTGCCGGGCATCAGTGCCGCATCCATCTCGCGCAGCCAGCCGCGCGAGGCTAGCCATTCGAGCACGACCAGCGTGCTGCCTGTGCCAAGCGAATACGCGACCAGCACGTTGCGCTTGCCGCGATAACGCTCGACGAGCGCCCGATTCTTTTGCACTCGAATCGAGGCGTCCCGCTCAGGCCGGCAGCACGAGCAACGTGTTGCCAGCCTGCTGGTTCCAGTTGTCGAGCGCCTGCAGATAATCGCCCGCCGGATTCACCTTGAACGCGAGCTTCGCGGACGCCACCGTCACCACGCCAGCCTCCGACAGATTGAAGCCCCACTCCACGCCGCACAGATAAGCGCTGTGCTGCACATCCACCGCGATCGTCACGAGCCGGACCTGCACCAGTTCGCCAACCCGCGCCGCCATGTGCCGGGGCGTATCGACGATCCACGCGCGCTGATAGCCCTTGCCGCGTCGCGAGCCCGCGCCTGACAAGGTCTGGACGCCGCTCTGCTTGATCCAGTCACGCAACTGCGGCGTGATGTTCGGCGTCACATCGCGGATTGGCCGGGGCACGCCGAGATCATTGGTGCCGTACCAGGGCGACACACTGTTGGAATCGAGCGACCAGCCGTTCGCCGCGCGCTCCCGTTCGCGATCGTTGATCCACTGTCCCTGCGGCCGGATCAGCTGGACCAGCCGCACGTTGTCGCTGTCCCGGTCGGCGCGGAACCAGAGTGCCGTATCGACGCCCACGTTGACGCGCCCGCCCACAGGTTCGTCCGGGCTCGAGTTGTAAGGGGCATACACGGCGAACTCGAATTCGCCGCCCGAGGTGGAAATTGTCGTCATCGATTTCTCCTGGATGAATTGAGCCTGCCCTGAGTTGGACGTGAGCGCACCGCGCGCGTGAATGGCGTTGTTGGATAAATTTGGTGGGATACGGTGACGTGTGCGCGCAACCGCCGATCGGGCGACCCGCTCAACAATTCGGGATCTGCTGAGTCGTCGGGCTGCGCTTCGCAGTTGTCGCCCTTCCCTTGAATTCGTCGTCCTGCGACGAAACGGGCGAGAACTGGCGACGCGTCAACAAGGCAGCGCGGTGTATGGAGCGCCGCGACGGAGGCGGCAGAATCCGCGCAGCTACGGTCGGGAGAGATGGACGAAGAACCAGGGGAACGAAGGTATCGGCAGCGCCAATTGCTCGACGAGGCAGAACGCCCCGCGCGGCAAGCGCGCTATCCGAGCGGAGCGCTGACGGCGCGCCGCTAGGCTGGCGCGGATGGCACGCGGTGCGGGTCGTATCGCAAGCCGCGCGAGCTCGTGTGGATCTCTTCCACAGCGCGATCTTCCAGTGCCTGACGCAGTCCCAAGAGCAGGACCGAAGTGATCGCGCATGCGGTGCGCGACGTCCTGCCCCTGCCGTCGCTTTCCGACGATATCGGCGCGGAGGAAATCGTGATTCGCGCGCCCCGCCCCCGCCCACACCGTAACAACAACGACCCGGCGGAACGGCGAACCGTTCCGCCGGACGATTACTCACCGGCCGTACCCGGCGAGATGCCCGTCACCGGTCGTATTCGAGCGCTTCGGAGAAGAGCATGTCGACCGTATCCGACCAGCTCAGGTTCACGAACGAGAAGTCGGTGCTCCCTGTCCAGCCGGCCACCGACGGAAACGCCACGCCCTGATCACCCGGCACGTCGAGCGTCACCGTGGCGCCCGGTTGCGCCGGCAATGCGCGCGCGGAGCCGTTCACGAACATCGGCGACGGCTGCCCTGCCGCGGTTGCGCGAATCTGCACGTTGCCCCGCTTGACGAATGGCAGCCCCGCTTTCGACGTCCAGCTCAACGGGAACGTCGCGCCGCCCGCAAACGTGCTGGCGGTGCCCGGAGTCAGGCGGTCGCGGGTCGACTGCGCCACGTCGTGCCATGCGTACTGGCGCAACGCATCGGGCAACGGCGACGGCGTGCGCAACCGGAGCGTATAGTGCCTGGCCGGCGTCGCAGTGTTGCCGTTCTGATAAACGTCGATCGTGTACGCGCTGAACGGCTTGATGTCGGCGAGCTCGGCGGCGCTCAATTGCGGCTTCGCCCATGCGGTATTGTTGCGCGGCGCATCGCCCGGCCACGAAAACAGGCCCTGGTTGGCCGGATCCTGTGCGACGCCTGCCAGGCGGTAATTATTGCGGCACTGGGGCGTCTTGGACAGCGCGGCAAGCTGAGCCGGTGTCTGCCCGCTCGCAATCTGTGCGCGGATGTTCAGCGTATCGCAGGTGCCGCTCGACGGCTGCAGGAACACGCCATTGCGCAACCCGGGGCCGTTGACGATCGCGAAGTCCACCGGGGCGCCCGCCGCATCGACGGTTCCGACCTGCAAGTTCATAGAATCGATGAACGCGTTGGTGCCCGTCATCGGAATCGCCGCATTCAACCAGTCCCACTTCTGCGCGTTCGCGTTCACCTTGCTCAGTACCGCGCGCTGATTGCCGACGACGCGCCAGCCCGTATCGCCGCTCGCGAGACTGCCCGCCCGGACGGCGAGCTGCACATGCTGTTGCATGCCGTCGCGAATACCGTCGGTGCGCGTCCACGCGAACTTCACCCACATCGTATCGCCGGCGACGACGCGGATCACTTCCGGCAGGCTGAAGCTTGCGTTGTTCATCGCATCGTCGGCGACGATGCCCGGCGCGCCGCCGCCGGCCGGTGCGCCGAACTCCTGGTCGACCGACATTCCGTTGTTGAGATAGGCCGCGGGCACGCCGGTGTTCAACGCGCCCGACGCGACGTCATCGACGAAGATCTGCCCGCACGCCGGCACCTTGCCGTCCGCGCGCGCAGCGCCGGTCGAGCCGGCGAAGCACTGGTTGAGGGCACTCCGCAATCCAGCCAGATCGCTGGCACTCGGCAGATTCGACACCGTCACGCCACCGATCGTCGCGGCGGCCGGCAGGCTCGCCTTGTCGCTGGCCTGCGGCGCGACGCCGGGAGCGAGCTCGAGCTGCACGGGCGTATCGCTGGACGCACCCGCGACCGAACTGATCTGCACGCCGCCGTTCGGCAATACGTTGATCTTCACCTGGTCGAGCAGCCGGTCGAGTCCCGGTGCCCCAGCGGTCAACGGCCCGGAAATCAGGTCGACGCCCGTGTTGCCGGTCGCGGCCAGCAGGTCGGCCAGCACCGCCGAATAGGCCTGTACCGTGCCGGCAACGGCCTGAGCGGTGACCTTGCTTTGCAGCAGCCCGGTGTCGCCCAGCAACTTCGTCGGGTTGTCGCCGACGATCGTCGCGGCGATCGCGTTCGTGATCGGCGTGATGTTGATCGTCTGCGTGCCGCCGGTCGCACTGAGCGCGATCAGGGTCGCTTGCGAATCGGCGACGTTGCCATAGGCGGACAACGCGAAGGGCGCGGTCAAGCCAGTCACGGTGCAGTGAAACGCACCGGTCGCGGCATCGGCCGGACAGTCCACCGATTTGCCCGTCGCGTCGATCAGTTTCACTGTCGCGCCCTGCATCGCCGCGCCGGCCGCCGCGACACCGCTGACCGTCTGCGCGGCAGGTTCGGGAGGCGACGAGGACGAACTGCCTCCGCCTCCGCAAGCTGACAGCACGAGCGCTGCAATACCGGACACGACAGGTTTGAGTTTCATTGCTTTTCCCCGAGAGTCTTCTGGTTGTCAGGTGCGATACGCACCGCGCATGCACGCTGGTCGACGGGGATTCTCGCAAAGGCGTTTTTTGTGTTCATCATTCAAGTGAATGAAAATCGCGAAACAAGGCGACCCTGAATGCAATTCAGCTGTGTTAGCCTGAAAAAAATTCGGTATTCGAAGAGATATCGTCATACGAAAACGCCATATACGAAGACCAAGATCGCGATTCGCCGGGGGGCACGCATGCAACGGGACCAACTTATCGGGGACCTCTACGAGGCCGCGCTGCATCCAGACGGTTTTCTCGAGATATTCCATCAGGTATCCGAATCACTCGGCGCAAACGTTTTTCACATGTTCAGCTGGGATACCGCACGCAACGCGCCGAAGTTCTCGATCTATTCGCCGCGCGCCGAGCTGGACGGCATCGTCGCCCTCTACGACCAGTACTATGGCGCGCTCGACCCGCGCCGCGGTTTTGTCGAAAATGCGCCGCTCGGCGAATTCGTGTGTTGCCAGGATCATCTGAGCGAGCGCGACGTCGAACGCAGCGAGTTCTTTCAGGACTATCAGATTCCGTCGGGCATTCGCTATCTGATGGGCGTGCGCCTTGCGCGTCCGGGCGGCGACGACATTCTGCTCGGCTTGCTGCGAGCCAACGGCCGACCGCCCTATTCGTCTGAGGAACGCGCCACGCTGGCGAGCATGGCGGGACACCTGCAACGCTCGATCAACCTGTGGCAGGACGCGCGCATCCTGCATCGCGACGCCATGCTCGGTGCCGAACTGATGGAGGAGCTGGGCTTGTCCGTCTTCGCGCTGGACCGGCATTCGCACGTGGTATTCGTCAACCGCGCGGCCGAATCGATGCTGCGCGCGACCACCTGCCTCAAGCTCGAACACGGGTGCCTCAGCGCTGCGGGGGCGCCGCAGAACGATGCGCTGAAGGCAGCGCTGGCCCGCGTCGCAAAGACGCGCAAGAGCGAGAGCCTTGCACTGTCCAGCACCCTGAGCGATGCGCATGAAATCTTTCTCGGCATCGCGCCATTGTCGGGGCAGGCGCTACAGGCGACCTTCGGCGACGCGACGATGCTGATCACGGTCAGGCAACGCAGCGCAGCGCCACTCGTCGTCGCGCAACAGTTGCGACAGGCGTTCGGCTTGTCGAGCGCCGAAGCGGCCGTTGCGGAGGCGCTGCTCTGCGGCAAGACGCCGGAGGAATGCGCGGCGAATACCGGCGTCGCGCTCACGACCATTCGCACCCAGTTGCGCGCGATCTACGAGAAGACCCATTCGCGCAACCAGGCCGAGGCCGTTGGACGCATGCTCTGGGTGCTCCCGCAACGCAAGCGCGAAGGCTGACCCGCCGATGTCGCGGGTCGGCCTTCGCCGCCCGGTGCTCACCCGACAATGACCTGCTGCCCCGGCGCGATCTCGCCCGGATTGCCCGCCAGGTTCCGGTTGAGCTGCAGGATCTCGTTGAGCGCGACGTTGATCCGCTGACCGTCGGACATCCGCTGCTGTTCGTCGGCCGGCACGTGGGCCGCGGCAAGCAGCGATCCTTCGTGACGTTCGGCGATCGTCCACAATGAATCGCCGGCCACCACGTTCACCGTCAGCGGGGTTGGCGTCGGGCTCGGCGAGCTCGTCGGGGCCTGCGCCGGTTGCGATGGCGCACTCGACGGCTGCGCGCTTGCCGATGCCGATGCCGATGCCGACGGTGCCGCGGACGCAGTCGGCTGCGCAGGCGCGGTCGTCGCGCCGGGCGACGGCGCGAACGATGCGCCTGGCGCCGGTGTCCCGGCATTCGAACCCGCCGGGTTCGGCGCCGAACCCGGCGGCTTGTGCTGGTCGTCCGGCTTGGTCGCCGCCGTGTACAGGCTGATCCCCTGCATGATCCCGAAGATCGCCACCGGCGCCAGCGCGATGCCGGTCGGCAGGCGCTCCATCCACGGCGTCGCATTCGGGAAATGCGAATGCAGCCGCCCGGCGCCGAGCAGCCCGCCGGACGTCGCGATCAGCGAGCCGGTCACCGGATCCCCCGTCAGCGCGGTATGGACGCCGGTTGCGATGCCGACCGCCGCCGTCAGGTAGTCGCCGGTCGCGCTCGCGATCCGCGCGAGTTGACTGCGGTTCTCGGCGTTCACGCCGCGCACGCTGCCCTTGTAGACGATGCCGGTGTAGACGGCGCTGAACGCGCCGCCGATCGCCTGTCCGCCAGCGAGCAAGTCGCCGTGCCAGATCGCCCGGCTCGCATTCATCATGATCGAGCCACCGTAGCCGCCCAGCGCCAGCACGCGGCCGATCCGGCCAATCGAATGCCGCGGGCTGCCGTGGTGCAGCAGCTTCAGCGACGTCCCGCCCACCACGCCCTGCATCTGCGCGAGCATGTCGGCAGCGATCGCCTTCGTATGCGCGACGGTGTCGTCGAACGACAGCATTCCGTCGTTGTTCAGCGCGCGAAGCTGCGCGGCCATCGCCTTGCCTTCGTGCGCGATCTGCTCCAGCTGCGTGCCGCGCGCGGTCACGTCGAAGCCGTTCGCCTTCAGTTGTGCCTGCAGCCCGCGCACCAGCCGGTCGACGACGCGGTCGAACACGCGCGGATCGCCGTTCTTCAGGCTGGCCACCGCGCCATGATGCAGCGCCTGGAACACCCGGCCGACCCGCAGCCCCGCATACAGCGAATTCGTCGCGGTGCGCACCGACTCTCGCCCGGCCCAGACGAGCACGCCCGCGCCGGCGCCGCCGGTCAACGTGGCCGCGGCGATGTCGCCGGTGATCCGTCGCTTCGAAGGCGGCGGCGTGTTCTCGCCGATCGGTTCGTCGTGCACCCGCAGCGCATGCAGTTCGGCCTGCGCGCGTTTCTCGTCGGGAATGTCGATCTTCCCGAGCTGGGCGGCTTCGCGGCGGCTCGCACCGATCGGCTTGGTGCCGTCGTTGATCAGCACCGGATCGTGCACGACCGCGTTCCAGTGTTCGCGCGGGTCGACGGCGGACGGCCGCTTGCCGGTCGTCACGCGGTCGGGCACGTTGCCGCCGTACGCGTCCAGCCAGCGCCCGCCGAACTTGCGGGCGCCCTTGTCCGTCTTGGTGCGCGGCGCGTTGCCGTCGGCCTCCCACAGCGTCGTCGCATGCTCGATCGTCGCCTTGCGCGCCTGGTTCAGCCACACGGTCGTGTTGCCTTCATAGATCTTCTGGCGCAGCGCGGCCACTTCGGCGGGCGTCATCCCGTCCGCGACACCGAGCCGCTCGACCTCCGCGAACAGCAGCTGATGCTGGTTCGCGAGCGTCTGCCGGTCGACGCGCTCGAACACGCGCGTCAGCGCGTCGGCGCCATGCAGGCGATTGATGATCTCGGGCCGGTTGCGGTTTTCGACGATCAGCTTCGCGAGCGCGCCGGTGAGATCCTGGTTGCCGACGAAGTCCGCGCCGTGCGTGCCGTACGACAGCCCCATGTGCACCCATTCGAGGCCCTTGCGCTCGAGCACCGCGCGCAGCAGTTTCTCGTGGCCGCCGCCCGGCACCGATTCCGGCACCGCGTCCCAGCCGTGGAACGTGAGCATCACGTTCGGCGCCGCCGTATCGGGATGCGCGTTCGACCAGCTCTCGAGCGCGCTCATGACCCGCACGTAGTCGTGATACGTGTCATTGGTGCCCGACTGGAACCGGTAGTCGGCGCCGGACACGAGCGCGCGCGACGGCGCGGTCTCGAGCCGGATCGCGAAGCCGGTCCGCGCAGCCTCGTCGAGCCAGCGATGCAGATGCGCGAGATCGTCGAGCGCGAGCGCGGCGCCGTCGGAGTCGGGCGCGGGATGGATCATCCCGTTCTCGCCGTCGAACACCGCGTTCTTCTGGTCGCCGAGCCCACGCACCGCGCGCAGGAAGTCGGGATCGTGCGCCTTGCCGAGCACCGCGGCGAGCGAATGCGGATCGATCACGAGCGTGACGACCGGCATCACGCCGCCGTACCGCTCGACGAGCGCCCCCATCAGCGCCGGATCGTCGCTCAGCGAGAACGAGCGCGCCATCGGCACCATGCGGTCCTGCAACGCCTCGTCCGAGCGCGTGAAGATCTGCTGGATCCGCTTGTCGGCGACGGTCGCGGCGCCCAGGTTGCGCGTGTGCGCGCGCAGCTTGCCCGGCACCGGCAGGAATCGCGACGCCGACGTCGACACGTCGCGCGCGACGAACAGCTTGTTGAGCAGCGTGCGCCACATGCCCACGTCGACCATCACGGCCTGCGGCTCGCCCTTCAGCACGAGGTTCACGTTGCCCGGCCGCTGCGCCTGCTTGTTGTACGCCTCGATCTGCTCGTGCGTCGCGAAATACTGCTCGGGCTTCGCTGCGCCGTTGCGCAGGCCGAACTGGACGACGGTGGCAGCCGACAGGCCCGGCTGATACGGTTCGATCGACAGCGGCGCGGGCGCGGCACCGTTGCGCCGCAAGCGCCGCAGGTCGCCGAGCACCTCGTTGTAGCCATGCCGCGTGCGGGCCGCGAGCGCGCGGAACGGCGCCGAGTTCAGGCTGCGCGCTTCCGCATCCTTCCATTGATCGTGCAGCGCCTTCGCGCGCGCTTCGAGCGCGGCGACGCGGGTCGGCCGCGCGCTGTTCAGGAAATCGCGCGGCGACAGTTGCGTGAGCAGGAAATGCACGTCCGTCCCGAAGCGATCGTTGCCGATCGGCATTTCGTCGAGCGGCACGCCCGGATGGTGCGGGTTGTTGGCCTGCGGGATCTTGTCGAACCAGCGCATCTCGCCGTTGCGCTCGGCGATCAGCCCGAGCGGGTCGCCGAGCGCCTCGGCCACCGCGCCGTCGGTCCTGAACACGTAGATCACGTGGCGGCCGCCGTCGAGCGCGCCGTTCCGGATCGCGCTCAGCAGGTGCGACACGCTGTTGCCGCTGAAGTCGACCGCGTTGAGCGCGGACTTGTCCGACGGCAACAGATGCGGATCGACCGGCGGCGGCGGCGCGGCGTTCGCGTCGTCACCCTCTTCCGCGCGCGAAAGCGGCCGGCGCACCGGCACGATCGACTGGAACAGGTCGCCGGCCGAGCGGAACGGCTTCTTCTCGACGGCGGGTGCCTCCTTCGCCGGCCGGAATCCGCCGATGCGCTCGACGGTCGTGGGCGTCACGTCGCTGACGACGAAGCGGATGCCGCGGCGCGGCGACCGGCCGACCGGAATGCCGCCCCGGCGGCGACGGCGGAACACCGTGCGCAGATCCTGCTGGGGAATCTCGGTATCGCCGACCGACGCCTTCTCGAAGTACTTCCACTCGTGGTTCGTGTTGAGTTCCGCATGGCCGAGCACCTTGCCCGTCTCGTCGTCGACCACGTGAATCCAGCGTTGCTCGCCGGACACCGCGCGCACGGCCTGGCGCGGCCGCTTGAAGACCGGCGCGTCCTGCAGCTTCGACACGTCGGCGGCGAGCGTCTGCTCGATCGTGTGGCCCGACGTCGTCACCTGCCACGACGTCTTGCCGTCCGGCGTCTCGATCTTCGACGGGCCGCCGAACCGCACGAGTTCGTCGTGCGCGACCGGCGATACGTAGAAATCGTACTTACCGCGTGCACGTCGACCGCCGCTGCCGGCGTGCTCCAGCGCCTTGTTCAGCGCGTGCGGTACGCGCTTGCCGTTCAGCATCCGCACCGGGCCGAGCGCACCGTTCGCGTCGGTCTCGAGCACCGCGACGAATGCCGGTGCCGGGTGTTCGCCGGCCCCGGTGGGCGGCGTGGCATGCGACGTGATCAGCACATGCGCGTTGGGGCCGAGCTGGCGAGCGAGCCCGTCCAGCGTCGGCGCATGCCGGCCGTCGACCCGCGTGAGCGTGCGGCGGCCGAGCGTGTCGAGCCATGACGCGGCGCGCGCCTGCTCCGCGTCGGCCACGGCGGTACTTTCCGGTGTGGCAGGCACGGCCGAACGGCCGGGCACGGCGGCAGGCGTCGAGCCGGACGGGTCGCCCGCGGCGCTCGCGAGCCGACTGCCCGGCCCTGCCGGCCCGATCATCGGCCAGGTCGGGCTACCGTCGACCGCGCCGACCGCACGCGTTCCGCCGGCATGCACGGCCGTATAGCCTTCCGGCAAACCGGAACGATCGACGCCGGCAAGTTGGTACGACACGTCGCCGGTCGCCGGATCGCGGGTTCGCACGACATACATGTCGACGCCGGCCGGCTTGTACAGCTCGCCGCCGTCGGGCGTGGTGATGCGCAGCGCGCTCGCCGGATCGTGGCCGAGCGCCGACAGCAGCACGACGTCGGTCGGTGCGGCGCCCTCGACCGCGGCGAGGTTCGCGGTGGCGCTCGCCGCGACGCGCTCCTGCGGCGTCAGGTCGCCCTGTGCGAACGCGGTGCCATCCGGCAACGCTTCGGTCGGCACGTATGCGTGATTGCGCGGCCCGGTTTGCGCGGCGTCGAGTGCCTGCCCGAGATCGTCGTGCGCGACCGTCCGCGCGCCTTCCGGCAACGCGAGCGGGGCATCGGCATCCGCGCGGCCCGGCGCGTGCGTGGCGGCCGCCGCCGGTGCGTCGGCCACCTTCCCGCTGAACCGGAACCAGCCCGCCTCGGGATCGAGCGCGCCGAAATCGGTGCCGCTGCCGAGTTCGATGCTGCCGTCGCGCGTCACGAATTCGACGCGCAGGTTGGTCAGCCCGGCCGCATCGAACGCCTGCATCACGTCGTCGATCACGCGGGTCGGTTCGGCGCCGTCGAGGAAATAGCTCGGCCAGTGCTGGCTCACTGTGCCGCCGGGTTGCGTGACGCGCGCCGCGTCGCCGATCACGCCCGGCCGGTCGGCCAGCGCGGTACGGAACGGATGGTCGAGCGTGACCGATTCGAACGTGTCGTCCGGAATCGCGGTGAAGTCGTAGTCGGGATCGGCAAACGTCGGATCGACCACGCGCGGCACCGTGGGACGCGGCGGCGGGTCGGCGATCGGGCGCGACGCGGTGCGGGTGGTCGTCGGCGCCGGTTCCGCGTGCGGCCCTGCGGGAAGCGCCGGGCGGCCCGCGCGCGCCGGGTCGCCGCGGAAGCTTTGCATCGGCAGACGATCCCTGTCGACCTGCCCCGTCAGTCGCGTTCCGCGCACGGTGGCCGAACCGTCGCGTTCCACGAGCAGGATGTCCGGCGGGGCCCAGACCGATGTCGGGCGTCCGGTGAGTTCGGACAGACGCTGGGCCAGCGCCGCCGCGAACGTCGTGCTCGCGGCCCGCACCTGGCCCGGCGCCACGCGCAGCGGATCGTGCTTATTCGATCCGCCGAAGCACGAATACAGCGTGACGTCCTGCCCTGGCTCGAGATGCGGCGCGACGCGCTCGGCCACCTTGTCCGGCGTGAGCGGCCGGCCGTCCGGGCCCAGCATCGCGTCGGCCGACATCCCGTGTCCGAACACCACGTGATGACCGGGCGGCGACATCAGCCCGCGCGCGCCGATCGGATGCAGCGGATCGTCGGGCGGCATCAGCAGCGTGTCGGCCGGACGCAGGAATTCGGGATGCTGCGTCGCGTCGACGCCGGTCACGTCGTCGAACCCGGGCTGCAGCACCGACTTGCCGTGGACCGTCGTCGTGACCACGCCACCGTTGGCGATCTTGCGGTCCGTATAGACGCGGCTGGTCGGCGGATAGATTTTCTGCGTTTTCCCCGACAGGCCATCGTCGGCCTCGGCTTCGGCGAGCTGCTCGGTGCGCGCGGCCCATTCGTCCGCCGTGAAGATCTGCCCCGGCTCGACCTCCACGAGCGGGGTCGGCTCGTACACGGGCGGTTCGCCCGCGTCCGGCTCGGGCGCGAGCCGCGGATGCGCGGGCTCGCCGGGCGTCACGCCCCGCCGGCCGGCATCGCCCGGCGCAGCACCGGCGCTGCGCCGCCCGCTGTCCGCGTCCGGATCGATCTGCGCTTCGATCGGATGTACCGGCTCGACCGGCGCATCGTCATGCGCGAGCGTGCGCAACGGCGGTCCGCCGCGCTGCGCGAACACCATCGGCGGGTCGCTGGCATCGGGCGCCTCGGGCACATGCAGATAGAGCCGCGTCGCGACGTCGGGATCGTGAGCCGGCACGCCGATATCGTCGTCGAGCGGATAGAGTTCCAGCGCACCGGTGCCGCGCACCGAGTTGGACGAGATCGACGCGATCACCGGCACCTGCAGCTCATACGCGAGCTCCTGCGCAAACGAATAACCGCCGGAAGCGAGATAGCAGCCGGTCAGCAGCACGCCGTTGCCTTCCGTATAGGCCGGATCCTCCAGCAGCCTGCGCGCGAACTCCTTCGGCGCGATCGTCTTGCCATTCATGATGGCGATCGAGCTGTCCCAGCTGACGTCGCTCGGCTTCGTGCCGTGCGATTCGACGATATCGAAACCCGACACCTTCAGGAACTGCCGCGCGGTCGCGTGGCCGAGCAGGTTCACGACACTCGAACCCGGCACGGGCCGCAGTTCCAGCGGATTGACGCGAACCGGCTGCGCGCGGCCCGGCGAGAACTTGCCGTTCACGTCGGGTTCGATCTGGAAGCGCGCGAGCCGGCGGTTCGGATTGGGCAGCGCGCGCCACCATCCGGCCGTATCGTCGTCGCCCAGCCGGCCGAATACCGGCGCCTGGATCAGGTCCGCGAACTCCTGCAGCAACTCGGGATTGGCGCCGCTGCGCGGCCCGTCCAGCGCGACGGGCGTGCCTGGCGTATAGCCCTTCCACGCCAGATCCTCCAGCGCGTGCGTCATCTCGAGCGCGCTGGCGGAACGGCCGCTGCGCGGATTGATGATCGACCCGCGTTTCGTCAACATGCGCCACACGTACACGCCGAGCGGCACCCGCACGTCGCCCGCCGTCGCGCTGCCACCCCACTGATTCGACACCGGGCGCGGCGCGACGCCGCTCCAGTTGACCGGATGCGCGCCCTGGTCGATGACCGCCAGCGCCGGCGAGAACCGGTAGGTACGCGGTCCGCTGCTGACCGAATGGTCCGGTACGCCGTCCCGATCGGGCGCACCGGGCTCGATCAGGATGCCGCTCGTATAACCGGAATCGGGACTGCCGTCGGTGCGATAGCGCGGCGAACGCCATGCGACGAAGCCGCTTGCGCCGTACACGTCGACGCCCAGCACGTTCGCGAGCAATTGCGCGAGCGGACTCACGCGCGAGCCGGCGCCGCACGCATAGAGGATCACCGGCGATTTGCCGTCCCAGCCGCTCTGGCGCACCATCTCGGCCATGTCTTCCGCGCTCATCGCCTTGCCGGTCGCGCTCGCGAATGCGTCGGCCCACGCGTGCGCGTACACGGCGAAGTAACCGGGCGGCACCGGCATCAACGGCCGCTCGCCCGGCGGCAGCCGGTTCTCCGGCTGGCCCGCGTTGTTCGAATAGATCGCAAGGTCGGCCTCGCGGCGCGGATAGGCGGCCCACTGCGTTTCGCTCATGCCGAACGGCGCGTTGATCACGTCGACGCGTCGCCCGTCCTCGCTGCGGATCAGCGGCTTCTGCGGATCGAAGCCGCGCGGGTACACCACGCGCAGCGTGCGGTCGTACGCATCGTTCATCGACAGCATGAACGCATCGCCGGCGTCGGTCAGCCCGACATGGCCGACGACCGCTTCGGGCGGCACCGTGCCGTCCGCGGCGAGCGCTCGCTGATCGACCAGCGCGATCCGGTAGCGGCCGCCCGCGACGCCGTCGGCGCCGACCATCAGCGCGTCGTGGTACGTCGTGTAGCGCGTCACGCCGATCGTGCCGTCCTCATCCGGCGCAGCGGCCGCGCGCGCCGCCGCATCGTCGGCCGTCTTCGCGCGCTGCTCGTCCGCCTTCGCCGCGTTCATGTCGTCGAGCAGGTTGCCCTTTTCGGTCGCGGGCAGCCCGTCCTCCTCGGGGTTGCGCACGTTGCCTTCGGCATCCTCCAGCGCATACACGTAGTACTCGACGTCCTCGAGCCGATTGCCACTCTGGAGGATCCGCCCGACCACTTCGCTCAGCATCGCCCGATCGGCCGCAATACGCGCGGGAATCTCCCACGACGCGGGGCGCGCGCCGTTGGCCGGCACGCCGGCTTTGGCCTGCGACGACGCACCCTCGCCCGCCAGTGCGGCGGCGACGGCCGGCGTCGCCGCGCCGTCGATCGGTTCACCGTCGGGCGCGAGCCGCAACGCGATCGCGCCGTCGTCCGGCGTGCCCTGCGTGCGGCGCGCGCGCAGCCAATCGGAGAAGCGCGCCCGCAGCCCCTTGTCGGCCGGCGCGACCGTGCCGCCGTCGTCGGCCGGTTCGCCGAAACTGTGCGCCTGGTCCTCCGCGTGCTGCCACGGGTTGCCGATCTCGCCGACCGCGAGACGCTGGTTCGCCAGCCCGTTGGCGAACATCGCGTTCGCGACGTCGAACGCGACCGGCCGCTGGATCGTCGGCGGCGCGGGCGTCTTCGTGATCGCGCGGATCGGCCGCTCCATCAGCGTGTGCGAGCCGAGCCCCATTTGCGCGACGCCAATGCCGAGGTTCAGCAACTGCTGCGCGCGGTCGGATTCGGACAATGCGTCCCAGTTCTTCACCAGCGATGCACCCTGGTCGAGCATCTGGTAGCCGCCGACCACGCCGCCCGACACATTGAGCACGCCGGACGTGCGGCCCGTCGTCTGCGCGAGCGACTGGAACGCGTCGGCTTCCTGCGTGAAACGGCCGAGACCGGCCATGTCGGCGGCGGCGCCGTCGCCGCGCGATGCCACCGTGAGCAGGTCGGAGACCTGCCCCGTGGTACGCAGCAGCGACGAGGCCTCCGCGAGCGACTTCGCCGCCACGCCGAGCCCGCCGCCCGCGATTCCCGCGCCGCTGCCGATCAGGCTGATCCAGTCGCCGCGCGCCTGGGCGTTGCCGAAGCCGGTCGACTGGCCGTGATCGCTCAGGTTCTTCAGGTCGCCGATCGCGGCCGGCACGCCGACCGCCATGCCCGCACCGACCGCCGTCCACGCGGCGCCGAGCAGCAGGCCGCCGACCGGCGCGCCGATGCCGCTCGCGACCAGCACGGCGCCGCCGGCCGCCGCGAGAATGCCGGTGCCCATCTCGAGGTAGTGTTCGGCGTGCTGATACCATTCCGTCTTGTGCGCGTCGATCGGCTCGTATTGCGAGAAATCGCCGGTCGCCGAATCGGTCGTCAAGCTCTTCGGCACGTACAGCTTGCCGTCGTCGGACAGCGCGTTGTTGTGCTGGTAATCGTCGACGGTGTCGTATTTCCAGCCGCGATCGTCGATCAGCTTGTACTGGTCCGGATGGCCCTCGACCTGCACCTTGAACAATGCGCTCGGCGCGGTACCCGTTCCCTTCGACACGTAGTAGATCGGCACCAGCGACACGACCGCGTGGTCGCCGCCGACCTTGCGGATCTGGTCGACGACGGCCTGGATCATCTGCGTCGCGGCCGAGTTCTGCGCGTACAGCGAGCGGCTATTGACGGCCGTACCGTTCGGGAGCTGGCCATTGCTCACGATCAGCTGCTCGAGCTGCGCCATCGACGGCACGTCGTTCCGGTCGGTCGGCACGGCGCCGGGGTCGTCAGGCTGAAGCCCGAGCCCCGTGCCGACGAAGTTCGTCATCTGGTCGGAGCCGGTCGTGAACGTATACGACTTGTCGCCGAGATTCTTCTGGAAGTCGTCGAAATACGCCTTCAGCTGCTTGTCCGGATCGGCCTGGAACAGCGTGTAGCTGGCGTTGGCGGATTCCTTCTGCTGCTTGTTCTGGGCATTCTTGGTGCCCTGGTCGTAACGCAGCTGGAAGTCGTTCGCGAAACCCGAGCGGAACCGGTCGTCGTTCTGCATCTTCGACAGCAGCGCCTTCGACAACGCCGGATCGACACCCGACGACAGCGCCTGGCGCACGCCGTCGAACCCGTAGCCGGTGTCGCTGCCGCGCAGCGTGTAGATCAGCGTCTTCGCGTTGCCCTTGTCGTCGAGCAGCCAGCTTGCGACGTCGTCCTCGCGCTGCACAGGCACGCCGCTCGCGGTCGGCTGCTGGTCGGCGAGCCCGACTGCCGTGCTGAGCCCCTTGTAGAACTCGATGCCGTCGCCGTACGGCTGCGGCGTGCCCGTGTTCGACTGCGTCCACTTGTTGCCGAAATCCTTTTTGACCGTGTCGAGCACGACGCCCGCGAATTCGGGCGGCGCATTGGCGAGAATGTCCTGCATCCACTTGCCGGCCTTGTCGGCATTCATCCTGCCGTCGGCACGCGCTTGCATGCTGGCCTGATCCGTCGCCTGCGAATCGGGCTTCTGCATCAGCGGATCGATCTGCGAATGGATGAAGCTCGCGTTGAAATGCGGCTGGCCGGCCTGCGTCCACAGCGTCTGGCGCTCGTCCAGCGAGAACGACGCGTTCATGTTGGTCTTCAGCACCTGAAGCGCCGCGCCGGGATTGCTGTCCGGGCCCTGCATCAGTTGCGCGACCTGCTGCTTCGTGTACTGGAGCCGCACCTCGGGCGCCGCCGCGAGCAACGTCTGGACCTGCTGATAACCGGGATTGTTCTTCTGCGCCTGAGCCTGCGCCATCGCATACGCGAACACGCCGCCCGCCTGGTCGATCTTCGCGTTCAGCGCCTTCGCGTCCGCATCGCTCAGCCCGTCCGTGTTGACCTTGATACCCGTCATCTTCACGAACGCTTCCGCGAGCGGATTCTGCTGCGCGAGCGCCTTCTCCTGCGTCGACAGCTTCGGGTCGTTCGGGTCGACGCTCACACCGGTGTCCTGCAGCAGCGCGAACGTGACCGGATCGGATTGCGCGAGCTGCTTCATCTGCGGCGACAGCGACGGATCGTCGGGATTGATCGTCGCGATCGTGCGCTTGAGCTGGCTCTGCTCGCCCAGCGCGTCGACGAGGCCGGTGTACCACATGCCGTCGTGATTCTGCTTCACCGACGCGACGACTTGCTTCTGCTCGTCGGCCGTCACGTAGGTCAGCGCGGTGTCGTCACCGCCCGTCACGACCTTGTCGTACTGGCTCTGCGCCTGCGACAGCTCCTGCGTGATGTCGGCCTCGTCGGCGCGGCGCAGGCCGCCCGGCTCCTTCTGCCACGCCGCGTAATCGGCCTTCGCGTTGTTCAGTCGCAGTGTCGCGGCCGACGTGCTGTATTCGTGGCGCAACGAGGTGGTGAGTGCGGTGTACGCGTTGTTCGCATTCGTGTCGGCGGTGCTGGCGGCCTCGCGCAGTTGCGCGCCTATGTCGGGATCCGCGCGCCGGACGCCGCCCGGCAACGCGTCGTACCGCTGCACGTCGGCGTTCGCATCCTGGTCCTTCTGCCACGCCATCGCGAACTGGAACGCCTTCACGTTGGTCGCCCGCTCGGGCGCCGATTCGGCCGATACCGCCTTCTGCGCGTCGTCGAGCACCGAGCCGAGCACCGGATCCTTCGGCGACGCATTGCGCAGATCCGAGGCCACGCCGGCGATCGCCTTGTCCTTGTCGCCGCCGCCGTCGGCCGCGACGCGCATCTGGTTCTCGACGGCCGCCTGCACCGCGCCCCATGCGGTTTCGGCCTTCTTCACCTGGTTGTCGAGATCGGCTTGCGACGCGCCCTGGTCGTGCAGGCGCTTGAGCGTCGCCATCTCGGCCTGGGCGAGCTGGAGCAGGCGCTGCGTCTCGGCCTGCGCGGCCGCGAGGGCCTGCTGTTCCGGCGTCTGGGCCGGCGGGGTGCCGCCGGTCCCGTTCTTCGGCGCCGGATCGTCGTCATTCTGCGGCTGCGGCACGCTGACCGACCCGCCCCCGCCCACTGCCATCAACACCATGTCCGTTCTCCCGCGGCATGCGTGACGGGCCGGCACAGCGGCAGGCAAGCCACGCGCAATGGTCCATTGTGCCGAACGCTCGCGGGTGAAAAAGTCGCGCATTACGTAGTCGCCGGCCCGGTTGCGGCGGCGCGGGGAGACTCTTGCTACGAACGCGCCGGCGCTTGGCCGATGATTGCTAGTCAGCGGAAAAATTTGCCGGTTGTGTCGGTGTGCGTCATAAATACATACTGCGTTTCACCGGCAACCCATGATTCGCGCGATGCCGCGACGCGATCGTTTGCCTGCGCAACCAGCTTGCGTCGCTGCCGCGCGTGGCCGTCCGGTTGCGGCCGGCGCTCTCCGCGGACGCGCTCGAAGCGCGGGCGATCGCGGTTCGTGCCGCGTATCGGCGCGGCGGCGCCGACGCCGCACTACCGCTTGCCCGCCGCTAACTCGCACATACATCCGTGCATGTGCCCCGCGCGCTGGCCGCACCCCGGCTGCGCCGCGACGTCGCGATTCCATGCGATTTCGCAGAGGACCTTTCCTGTGCAGCGCCTTAATCGACGGTCGCCCGATCTCCAATAATGGCCGCTCGATCCGTCAGCCCGCGCGCCGACGCGACCCACCGGCGATCGGGCCGGAGACCAACGATAAAAAATCCTATGCATTCCTACAAAATCGGCCAGCGTGCCCGCGCGCGCGCCGCCGCGACGCATGCCGTCCGCCGCGGCCACCGCACTAGAACACTCCCCGCGACCGCGATTGCCGCCTGCGTGGCCGGCTTGATTCCGTGCGTCGCGCACGCGCAGAGCAGCGTGACGCTGTACGGCCTGATCGACACGTCGATCACCTATGCCACCCACCAGCGTACGCAAGGCACCGGTTCGCCGGGCAGCGGCAGCGTCGCGCTGACGAGCGGCGCGTTGAACGCATCGCGCTGGGGGCTGCGCGGCCGCGAGGATCTCGGTGGCGGGACGGCGGCGGTCTTCGCGCTCGAAAACGGCTTCTCGGGCACGACCGGCAAGCTGTCGCAGAAAGGCATCGACATGTTCGGCCGTCAGGCATGGGTCGGCGTGAGCTCGCGCACGGCCGGCACGCTGACGTTCGGCCGCCAGTACGACCCGATCCTCGATTTCGTGACGCCGCTCGGCGCGTCGGGCCCCGGCTGGGGCGGCAACCTCGCGGTGCACCCGTACGACAACGACGACTCGAACCGCAACCTGCGCATCAATCACGCGGTGAAGTACACGAGCGCGACGTATCGCGGGCTCACGTTCGGCGCGCTGTACGGGTTCTCGAACACGGCCGGCGCGTTCTCGAACAACGCCGTGTGGAGCGCGGGGCTCGGCTATGCGAACGGACCGCTGAAGCTCGGCGCCGGTTACCTGAAGATCAGCCGCGACCGCAACGCGCCAAACCCGGACGGCGCACTGAGCACGGTCGACGGCTCGGCGACGATCACGGGCGGCAACCAGCAGATCTGGGCCATGGCCGGCCGCTATGCGTTCGGCCAGCATTCGGTCGGCGCCGCGTGGTCGCACTCGGCCACCGACGGCGTGAGCGGCGTGCTCCAGGGCGGCGGCATCACGCCGCTGAAGGGTGAATCGCTGGTCTTCGACAATTTCACGGTCGACGGCCGCTTCTTCGTCTCGCCGGCGTTCAGCCTGTCCGCCGCGTACACGTACACGATGGGCCGATTCGACACGCGCACCGGCCAGACGCGCCCGAAATGGAACCACGTGGTCACGCAGGCCGGCTATGCGCTCTCGACCCGCACGGACGCGTATCTCGAAGCCGTCTATCAAAGCGTGAGCGGCGGCAACGGCAATCCCGCGTTCAACGCGACCGTCTGGACGATGACGCCGTCCGCCAGCAGCAACCAGTTGGTGGTCGCGCTCGGGTTGCGGCACAAGTTCTGACGATCGGGCCAAGCTCGATGCGCCCGCACCGAAATCGCGCATCGCGCTAGCGGATCCTGTTGCGCCCGCGCAAGCAAGAATGCGTCCCGCGTCGTTGTTGCGTGAAATAGACGGAGAAACTGGTCACGCTGTGACATTTTTCCTAATCTAGTTGCAGCGGCGCCGTGAATTCGGCGTTCCGGCCGAGACAATCTTTCATTTGACACATCGCCGGCTTACGAAAGCGCATCGCACTGCGCACGGAAGCCGGCACTTTCGTGTCGTCTCGGCCGGATTCGTGACGTGCCGGTTTGCAGGCACGACGCTTTCCTCGCAGTCAACCGCAGGAGACGCACAATGAGCAAAACGAACCGGTTTGCGGTCCTGGCAGCTTTCGCCCTGCTGGCGGGTTGTCACCACGAGGCAAAAACGCCCGAGAATGCCGGCATGGCGCCGGCGCCGTCGAGCGAAGCGGTCGCCACGGTGACGACCGACGATTTGAACAATCCGAACAGCCCGCTTGCCAAGCGCAGCGTCTACTTCGATTTCGACCAGTACTCGGTGAAGCAGGAATTCCAGTCGCTGCTGCAGTCGCACGCCGACTACCTGCGCAGCCACCCGTCGCGCCGCGTGCTGATCCAGGGCAACACCGACGAACGCGGCACGTCCGAATACAACCTCGCGCTCGGCCAGCGCCGATCGCAAGCCGTAATGAGCGCGCTCGAAACGCTGGGCGTTCAGGCGACGCAACTCGAAGCGGTCAGCCTCGGCAAGGAAAAGCCGGTCGCGCCCGGCCACGACGAAGATTCGTGGGCGCAGAATCGCCGCACCGATCTCGTCTATCGTTGATCGGACGCCGCCGCGACGGCGGCCTCCCGGCCACGCATCACCGGTAGCCTGTCATGCAGCGAGTCGCCGGGGCGCACCGCACGCCCCGGCTGCGCGTTGCCGTACGACCTCGGTTCGTCCGGTTCATGCGCGCCATCGTCCCGGCCGTCACACGTCGATCGCACAGCGCCCGCTGACGCACCGCTTCAACTCGAATGCGCGCGTTCGAGCCGTCGATGCAGCCAGCGCGACATCACGGCCGACGTCACGATCGAATCGAGTATCGCGATCACGTTGATCCCGCCGATTTCGCCGTCATTCAGCAGATGGGACTGCAGCAGCACATAGCCGACCATCAGACCGGTGCCGACGATCATGCCCAGCAGCACGAACCAGCGCCGCCGGATGCGCGTGCCGATCGCGCCCATGATGCCGCCCGCGAGCGTCGCCGGCAGGAAATAGCCCAGGAAGAACGACGCGCCAAGGATCATCAGCACCATGCTTGCGCAGAGTTTCAGCGTGTCCCAATGCGGGCCGTTGATCACCGACCATGCAACCAGCATCACGGCCGGCCACACGAGCGCCGCGACCAGCGGCGCGCCGAAGGTAAATGACAGACAGCCGAGCACGACCGGATTGGACGGGCTCGATGATTTGCGCGGCGGATGATCGCGAGTGGCGCTCATGGTTTTTGTCGTCGGAATCGGAATGGCGGCGAGCCGGAGTGTACCAAGCCGCCGTGCCGGGCAGCCGATCCGGCACCGGCATGCGACGCACACTGAGCCGTGCCGATACGCAAAAAGCATGGAATAAACCGCGCGCCGGAAACGTTTCGTCTTCGCGCGGCGCCGGTTCATGCGAACCACGCGGCCGCGCGGCCTGCGCGGTGCAAGGAGAGTGAAATGAAATCGGCAAGACTGGCCGCGGCACTGCTCGCGGCGCTGATGCTGGTGCTGTCGGCGGGATGTACGTCGTCAGGCGGCGGCGTATCGCAAGGAGCCGGCATGAGCCGGTATGGCGGCGCGGGCGGCAGCGGAGGCGGCGGAGGGGGGGGTGGTGGCGGAGGGGGCGGCGGCTACTGAAGCGCCGCCGGAAAGGTACGGGCGGAGCGCCGTGCGCGAGCGCAGCCGGAAACCGGCCGCCTCGCGCGCTGCGCCCCGTTGCGCCGCACGACTTACTGACGCATGGCCTTCACGTCGGCCGGCGTGACGTTCGCGGGCTGGCCGCCCCACGTCGCACGCAGGTAGTTCGCGAGCTGCGCGAGTTCGTCGTCGCTCAGCGTATGCGCGAAACCCGGCATCGGCTGCAGGTTTTCGAAGCCGGCGAACTTCTGCTCGTCGATGCCGTCGAGCATCGCGACCAGCAGGTTGCGCGAGTCCCCCTGACGCAGCGTCGAATTGCCATTCATCGGCACCGCCACGTGCGGCTTGCCTTCGCCGTTCAGGCCGTGACAGCCCGCGCACACCGCGAGATACACCGAGCGGCCGGCCGCGAGCTGCGCGGCGTCGGCCGACACCGGCTTCACCGGCTGCGGTGCCGGCGGCGTATCGCCGAGCAGGTACACGGACAGCGCGCGCAGGTCGTCCTTCGTCATGGTTTGCGTGCTCAGGTGCACGACCGGATACATTTCCCCGAACGCCGAGCCTTGCGGCGCGATGCCGACGCCGAAGAACGTCTGCAGGTCGGCGCCCGTCCAGCCGCGCGCGGCGAGGCCGGCCGGCGTGATGTCCGGCGCGGCCACACGGCCGAGCGCGGCGCCCGCGAACGGCTTCGCGTCGTCGAGCTGACCGGTGAACGCGCGCGGCGTGTGGCATTCCGCGCAGTGGCCTAGCGCGCCCGCCAGGTAGCGGCCACGCTGCCAGTCGGCGGACCGGCCGCTCGACGCGTCGGGCAGGCTGTCCTTCAGGAACACCATGTCCCAGAACACCATGCCGAAGCGCAGGTTGTACGGGAACTTGAGTGCGTGCGCGCGGTTTTCCTGCGCGACCGGCCTGACCGTCTTCAGGTACGCGTACATCGCGTCGCTATCGGCGCGCGTGAGCTGCCGGTACGACGTGTACGGCATCGACGGATACAGCCGCTTGCCCGGCGCCTTGCCGTCGTGCAGCGCGGCGTAGAAGTCGTCCGCGCTCCAGCTGCCGATCCCGTGATCCTTGTCGGGCGTGATGTTCGAGCCGTAGAACGTGCCGAACGGCGATTCGAGCGGCGCACCGCCGGCGAACGGCGCGCCGTCCTTCGCGGTGTGGCACGCCGCGCAGTCCGCGGCCTTGACGAGATAGCGGCCGCGCGCGACCGGGTCGGCGCCGGGCGCGCCGGATGCCGCGCTCGAGACCGGCGCGTCATGGCCGCCGCAGGCGGCGAGCAGCAGCGCGCAGACGGCCGCGAGTGCGGGCAAGCCTGCGGCCCGCACGGCACGATGGGCGAATGTGCGTTTCATGCGGCGTCCTTCACAAGTCCCGGCGTCGTCAAAATCACGTCCTTCACGGCTGCGTAGTAGCGCACGTAACCCGTGCAGCGGCAGAGATGCGCGTTCAACGCGTCGGTGATCGTGCGCTCGACGTCGGCCTTCGCAATCGGCTCGCGCTTCAGGCGCTCGATCAGCACCGTCGCCGCATTGACGAAGCCCGGCGTGCAGTAGCCGCACTGGAAGCTGAAGTGCTCGAGGAACTTCTGCTGGATCGGCGACAGCTCGACTACCTCGCCCGCGTCGTTGCGCTTCGCGTGGCCCTCGATCGTGCGGATCGAACGGCCGTGGAAGAAGTGCGCGCCGGTGATGCAGGTGCGCATCTCCTCGCTCGTGCCGTCCGGCTTGTCGACGATCACGACGCACGCGTGGCAGACGCCCTGCCCGCAGCCGAGCCGCGAACCGGTGAGGCCCGCGTACTCGTGCAGGAACTCGATCATCATCAGCCCTTCCGGCACCTGCATCGGGCCGACGGACTTGCCGTTGATGTTCACCGACAGCGGTTTCTGCTGGAACCGGACGAGCGGACGCTCGACGGCGGCCGGCGCGGCCGATGCGGATGCCGGGGCGGCCGAAGCCGCGTTCGGCGCGGACGCAGCGGTCGCAGCCGCGCTGGCGCTCGCGGCCGAAGCCGCGGTTTGGGCGGTCGTCATGCGAGCACCTCCTGAATCTTTTGCGGGGTCACCGGCAAATCGGTGAAACGATGGCCGATCGCGTGCGCGATGCCGTTCACGATCGCGCCGACGACGGGGATCATCACCACTTCGGCGACGCCCTTCGGCGGATCGGTCTCGGACAGCGGCGGCAGGATGTCGTCCGTCTGCGACCACACGGCGACGTCGGTCGCGCGCGGCAGCGGGTAACGGTTGAAGTTCCACGTGCCGTTGCCGGGGCCGTCTTCGTAAAGCGGCAGCGCCTCGTGCAGCGCATGGCCGATGCCCATCGCGAGGCCGCCTTGCAGCTGGCCCGACACGAGCTGCGGCGAGATCTGGTTACCGCACTCCATGATCGAGTGATGCGTGAGCAACTCGACCTTGCCAGTCGCTTCGTGCACGGCCAGCTCGACCAGCGTGCCGACCGCCGTGTAGTACGTGACGGCCGCGTTGTTGCGGCTCGTCGGCGGAATGAACACGCGCTTGCGGTCCAGCACGCGGTAGCCGTTCGCGGTCGGCGCCAGCGTGCCGCGCATCGTGGTCGCGCCCGCCGGCGCGGCAGTGCCCGGCAGCGGGCCGTCGTCGCCCGTTTTCGGCGCGCCGACGCGCAACGACAGTCCATCGACCGGCAGACGATCGACCATGCCGCCCACTTCGAACTCGGCGTCGGTCCACTGCCAGCGGTTGAACACGTGCACGACGGCGCCGGTCGGCAAGCCGAGCGCATGCGCCTGCTTCGCGAGCTGCTCGAACGTCAGCGGCTCGAGGCCGTCGGCGGTCAGCTTGCCGTCGACCCAGCGCGCGTCCTCGATGCGGATCGCGTACGGCGCGGCCTGGCCGCCGCCGAGGCCGCGCGTCCAGATCGACATCGCGGCCGGCCACAGCCCGTAGCGGAACACCGCGCGCGCGGCTTCGCGCGTGCTGTGCGTGAAGTAGTACGCGGAGTTCGTCGCGCTCGACGGCGACGCGTAGCTCGGCGACCAGCGCGGATTCGCGCTCAGGCGATCCTGGTCGGCCTGCGACATCAGGTACGGATCGCCGCTCGTCTCGACCGGCAGGTCGGGCCATTCGGTCAGCGCGACGCGCACGTCGGTCGCCGGGCGGCCGAGCCACTTCGCGACCGCGACGGCCTGCGACGTCGACATCCCGGTGCCGATCTCGGCGGCCGTGTGATGCAGCGACACCTTGCCGTTCTCGTCGAATTCGACCTTCGCGAACGATGCCTCGGCGCCCGTGCCGAAATCCTTCTGCACACACGCGAAGCCCACGCCGTAGCGCTTGCCGGGGTTCGCGGCCTCGAATTCGGCCTTGCGCGTCGCACGACGCGTCCACAGCGGATGCTGCTTCGCGCGCTCCAGCACTTCCTCGACGCGCAGCGCGCCGGCGGGAATCGCGCCCTGCGTGTTCTTCATCCCCGAGCGCAATGCGTTGCGCAGGCGGAAATCGATCGGGTCGAGGTTCAGTTGCGCGGCGATTTCGTCGACGGCCATCTCGGTCGCGGCCATGCTCTGCAGCGTGCCGTAGCCGCGGGCCGAGCCGGCGTCGATCGCGCGCGACGCGATCGCGACCGCCGCGAGGTCGCTCTTCGGGAAGTAGTAGATCGATTGCGCGGCCGTCGCACCGACCATCGCGACCGACGGCGAGAAGTTCGAACGCCCGCCGCCGTTCGCCTCGAAGTCGCCCTTGAACGACTGCAGGAGGCCCGTGTTGCGATCGACCGCGATCCGGTAATGCATCTTGAACGCGTGACGCTTCAGCGACGTCTGGAACTGCTCGTAGCGGTCGTTCGCGAACCGCACCGGGCGGCCGTCCGCGTACAGCGCGCAGACGAGGCCGTAGAACGGCACGTTGCAGTGATCCTTCGAGCCGTAGCCGACCGTGTAGCACGGATGCACGAACAGCTTCTTCACCGGGAAGCGGCATTTCGCGACCATCGCGGCCGCGTTCTCCGCCACTTCGAGCGGCGACTGGGTCGGCACGACGAGGTGCATCGACTGCGTCGCGGCGTCGTACCAGCAGTTCGCGTTGTCGGGTTCGAGCGCGGCGGTATCGACCGACTGCGTGTTGTACTCGCGGTCGAACACCAGCCAGTCGGCCGACGGGCGATCGAGTTCGGCGGCGATCTGGCCGGCCAGGAACATCCCCTGCTCGTCGAGCCTGCCGTGTTCCTTGCCGTCCGGCCAGACCGGCAGGTGCTTGCGCATCATGCTCGGGAAGATCGGCGCGTCCTTCAGGCTCGAGTAGACATCGTCGTCGTAGGCCGTCTTGCCGCCCACCCGCACGTAGCGGAACGTGCCCCACGGATCGCGCTCGAGCGGGCCCGTGACCGCACCGTAGCGGATCACGTCGTCGCGGAACTTGAGCGCGTTCTTCGCGAAGCGAAAGCGCGCGAAGTCGTGGTAGATGAGGATCGCGACCGCATGGCCGAGATACGCGGGCGTCTTGCCGGCGGGCAACAGCATGTCGTCGCCGTAGAACGTCGGGAACGCGACGCCGTCGCGCGCGAGATCGTCGGCCGTGACGACGCGGTCCGGCTTCAGTTCGTCGCCGAGCAGCGACAGGTCGAAGCCTTCGTAGAGGCGATCAGCCTGCGTGACGCGCAGGATCAGCGCGTGCGACTGCTGCTGCGGCCAGTGCGGCATGTCGGCCGCGCGCACGTCGCGGGCGAACACTTTCGAGCCCGTGACCTTCGCGATGCCGTCGATGCGGAATTGGGGGATGCCGGTGACGCTATCCCATTTGACCGGGGTGAGGAGTTTTTCTTCGAAGAGCGCCGCGAACGCGCGGCTGCCGATGGGCGCGACGTAGACCGCGACGCCCGCCAGCACGCTGGCTTTCAGAAAACCCCGCCGTGACAGGCCGTGGTTTTGCATGTGGGGGAACCTCCTGATGCGGCTCGTACGGCGATCGGGTGTCGCGGCGTTCGGAGCGGCGCGCATTCTGGCATTGTTTTGGATATATCGCCTATAGTATTTCTCGCATGAAATACTTATTGAATTTCTTATAACGGGATTCGGACGGGCTGCGGCGCCCGCCCGACATCGTCCCGTTGGCAACGATCCTGCCCCCGCACCGGCGAATCCGCAAGGCGCTCGCAAGCGTGGTTTACGACTACCCGCCGACGCCCCCCGCACGGCACGCGCGGCCGATATTTCATGGTAATGTCGTGCGCATCCGGCTCGCCGGTCATCCCGCCGCCTGCCGCGCGGGGCTGCCGGCGATGAATCGCACCGTGTCGAGGTCAAAAGAGCCATGGCAGTCAAGGCGCGCCTCCTGAACGCCGTTCTCGCCACTCCCCCCTGCGGTAATCACCGCGTGACGGACGCACTGCGTCCGTCGATGCTCGTCACGCTGTTCGAGGACCTGCGCCCGATGGCGCTGTCCGGCGTCGCCAGCGCGTTCGTCGCGGCGATCGCGCTGTTCCGTCTGCAGCAACTCTGGTGTTTCGTGTGGCTCGTCGCCGACGTCGGCCTGCTCGCCGCGCGACTCGCGATCGCACGCGCGTATGCGGTACGCCGTGCCGCCGGCGACGATCGCGCCGAATACTGGGCGCGGCACTATGCCCCCGTGTCGCTCGCCGCGTGTTTCTTGCTTGGTCTCGGCGTGATGGGCTGCGTGGACGCGTCCGACGTCGAGCTCGGCACGCTGTCGGTGATGGTCGCGGGCGGCGTGTTCGGCGGGATCGCGTCGCGCAATTCGGCGCTGCCGCGGCTCGCGATGACCCAGGTCACGCTCGGCGTGCTGCCGATCGGCGTCGGCGCCCTGCTGGCCCACCGGCCCGGCGCATGGCTGCTACTGCCGCCGCTCGTGATCTATCTCGCGGCGATGCGCACGGTCGTCGAGCGCCATTACCGCGTGCTGGTCGCGCTGATCGCCGCGCGCCAGCGCAACGCCGAGCTCGTCGCGCGCTTCGATGCCGCACTCACCTACATGCCGCACGGCCTGTGCATGATCGACGGCGAGAGCCGCGTGATCGTCGCGAACCGGCGCACCGCGCAGCTGTTCGGCTCACCGCGCGAAATCATGCTGGACACCCCGCTGCCCGACGTCATCGCGGCGCTCGGCGCGAACGCGGTGACCGAGCCCGGCCATGCGGGCCTCGCCGCGCAGTGCGCGGTCTGGCTGAGCCGCGACGAACCCGTGCCGCTCGACATCGCGCTCGCCGACGGGCGCCAGCTCGAACTGACGCGCCATCGCGTACCGGACGGCAATGCGGTGGTCATCGTCGAGGACGTCACCACGCGCCGCCGCGCCGAGCAGCACATCCGGCACCTTGCGCGGCACGACGCGCTGACCGGCTTGCCGAATCGCCACGAACTGCATGCGGAACTCAGGCGCAGGCTCGCGCATCGGCCGCGCCAGCCGAGCCCCGCGCTTGCAGTCATGTATCTCGATCTCGACGGCTTCAAGGCGATCAACGACCGGTTCGGCCACCAGGCCGGCGACGAAGTGCTTACGCAGGTCGCCGAGCGGCTCGGCAAGACGCTGCCGCCCGGCGAGCTGGCGGCTCGCATCGGCGGCGACGAGTTCGTCGTCGCGATTGACGACACGACGATGCAGGCGTGCTCGATCCTCGCCGCGCGCATCATCCGGCAGATTTCCGCGCCGTACACGCTGTCGATCGGCGCGACCGTCAGCCTCGGGATCAGCATCGGCATCGCGCTCGACGACGGACACGGCTCGCCCGACGAACTGATCCGGCAGGCCGACAGCGCGCTGTACGACGCAAAGTCGGGCGGCAAGGGGATCTACCGTTTCTATTCGGCGGGAAGCCGTCGCATGGCGCCCGCGACCGCGAACTGAGCGAGCGCGCGGCGCGCCCCGCATCTGCATTCGTTCCCCCGCGATTCATTTCCGAAACGCGTTGCATCGGCCGGCGCAGGTGCGCATGTGTTTCGCCACGCGCGGGCATGTCACGTGACGTGTTCCGTAACATCGGCCCGCGCCGCGCGCCACGTTCGCCGCAGAAGCCTGCACGATCGCTGCGGCGCGCGGCAATTCATCGCTGGCACTCTTATTGCTCCTTGACTGTGAAACACGACGTCGGGGAGCCCAACATGAATACCGTCGAAGTCATCAGCCGCACGGAAACGATCGATCAACTGGACGTGATCGACGGCGCCGCGCTGATCCGGCGGCTCGTCTCCGAGCACCGCCCGCCGGCCGCCCGTGAAGCCGCGTGCGTCGACAGCCCGCCGCTGACGCTGTATGGCGCATTTCGCCAGGGCATCACCGATCACGCGGCGCGGCGCGCGAATCCGTATCGTGCCGGCAGCCGTTTCTGGGCGCTGTGGGAAGAAGGCCGTATCGAAGCTGAAACGTCGGGTCGCTGACGCGATCACGCGCGCCGGCCCTGTCGCGACAAGGGGCTGACGCGCAACCCGGCGTGCGCGGGCCACCCGCTCGCACGCCGGCATGCGTTTCAGCGCTGCAACATCGCGCGCGGCCGCTCCGGTTGCGCATGTCGCGCCTTCGCGCGCGGGCCGATTGACGGTGTCCGGCATCGCCTGCACCGCGCGCGCCGCGCGACGGTCGTTTCCCGATAAGATGGCAGACTCCCGTTCTTCGAACGATGTCGCCATGACCGCCTCCTCTTCCTCACACCGAAATCCCATCCACTGCGAAATCGATCTCGATGCGCAAGGCAAGCATGCGGGCTACCTGCGCCTGCCGCATTCCGTGCATCGCTCCGCGTACGGCTGGCTGCCGATCCCGATCGCGTCGATCCGCAACGGCGACGGCCCGGTCGCGCTCGTGATGGCCGGCAATCACGGCGACGAATACGAAGGCCAGATCATCGTGTCGCAGCTGATGCGCGAGATCGACCCGGAGATGGTCAGCGGACAGCTGATCCTGCTGCCGATGGCGAATTTCCCCGCGGCCGACGCGGGCCTGCGCGTGTCGCCGCTCGACGAGGGCAACCTGAACCGCAGCTTTCCCGGCGACCCCACCGGCACGCCGACGCAGATGATCGCCCACTACATCGAGCATGCGCTGCTGTCGCGCGCGCAGTATCTGGTCGACCTGCATTCGGGCGGCAGCTCGTTGCTGTACCAGGGCGGCAACATGCTCGCGATCGACCCGCTCGACGACGACGAGGCTAAGAAGCTCAACGGGCTGCTCGTCGCGTTCGGGTTGCCGAACGCGCTGCTGCACGCGCCGAACCCGGTGCATTCCGCATCGGCCGCGCGCCGGCAGGGCGCGATCTCGATCGTCACCGAACTCGGCGGTGCGGGCATGGCCGATCCGTCGCTGATCCGGCTCGGCCGCCACGGGCTGCTGCACTACCTCGGCCATATCGGGCTGCTGCGCGGCGCGCTCGTGCCCGACGCGCCACCGACCGTCACGCGCTTCCTGCGCGTCGACGGCGATCGCCACTTCGTCTATGCATACGAGCGCGGGCTGTATGAACCGCTCGTCGAACTCGGCGATCAGGTGAAGGCCGGACAGCCGGCCGCGTGGGTGCACTTCCCCGACACGCCGCTGCGCGAGCCGGTGCTGCATCGCTTCAAGGGCGACGGCGAAGTGGTGTGCAAGCGCGTGCCGGCGCAGGTGCAGCGTGGCGATTGCCTGTTTCAGCTGGCGGAGGCGTCGACGCCGCCGCGTGTCATCGCGTGATCGCGACTGGCGCAACCCGCCCCCGCGAAGGATATCGACCACGCGTCACACCCGTCGTACGCCGGCGCCAGTGCATATGCGGACCGTCAGCCGGGTGACTCGTTTCCCTGCGCGGCACCGCATTGATGGCAATGCGGGAAGAAGAAGAAATTCCGGCCGCCGCATTCGCATACATTGAAAAGCCGCAATCCGCAATGTACGCAGAACGTGGAATCGTCGCCGCCGAGATTCCATTGTTTGTCGCATGACGGGCAGCGCTTTTTTTCGAGTGACCGAACGGCTTTTTCGTATCCGATCGTGCGCGCGCGTGCGCCCTGATCCTGCTGCAATTCGAGCCGTTTGCGTTCGGCATAGCGCTGAAATGCCTTCATCATGTAAAGGCCCGCGAATACCGTGAGTGCAATGCCGACCAGAACCCGGACATAGCCGCCGAAATTCGGCAGGTACGGAACCAGTTCAATGAAAAACGCGCTCAGTGCAAACAGGCCAAAACCATACACGAAAGGCCAGTAGCGCACCTTGCGGTAGCGGATGAACAGCCAGATCGCAACCAGCAGTATCGGTAACGTCAGCGCCAGCCGAAGCCCGAACACTTGCATCTCGTAGTGCCGTGTTGCCTCGTCGAAGCGCCGTTCGGCTGCTGCGTCCGCTTCGGCGATTTGCGTGTTCACTTGAGTCTGCTGCGAGCTCAGTGCCCGTTGCTGGTCGCCGATCGCATCGATCTGATGCTGCCAGTTGACCACCACGGCCTGGAGCGTATCAAGCTTGTGCGTTCTGGCCAGAATGTCCGGGTTCCTCGCGCTGTCTCCTGTCACCGAGCGGGTTGCCAGCCAGTTGCGGAAACTTTCCTTCTCGGCCGCGTACTCCTTCGCGGCGCGGCCGCGCGCCACTTCCATTGTGTCGGCCTTCTCGACAAGCGCGTCGTGCTGCGCCTGCAGACGGCGCCGCGCCGCGTCCAGCCGCGCCTTTGCCTGAGTATCAGCGAATTGCTCGATGACGGGCGGACCGCCGTTCGGCGCGAACGCCATGTCGCGGATCACAAGACTGCCGAGCATGTTCAGAAAGACCGCGAAGATGATCGCAATTACCCATGACGCGAGTCGCAGGAGCCGCGCTGGACTGGTCAGGCCGTCGCCGGAATTCATCATTATTTTTTTGCCCTCGGTTGGAATGGCATTCATTGTCGCCAATCTCGATACAACCATCAATTGTCTCTTTCTCGTCGATTTCAGCCCGGCGCCGCTCCGATGCCGCATGTCGACCTTGAACGGCCCGCCCGTTCGCCCAACGGCGGCCATTCGCGCAACGGCTCTGCGTGCCACTCCGGTTTCGGCGTTGTTGCATTAATCGGGCGTAGTGACGAGGTGAGGCCGATGGTCATTGATTTCAGGCAATGCGAACGGATTGCGGGCGTGCGAGGTCCGCCATGCGGTTCGGCACGCCCACGCGGATGGCAAACCCGGATTGTTAAAAAGGGTGCTGGACCGGCTATTTTGCGTAAACGTCAGCCGGCCGCTTGCTCGTCCGATTTATGCGGCAACGCCATCCTTTCGTGTAATCGCATGTAATTGATTCAGCGATGTGACGGGCCTAATGTTTATCCCAGGCAGAAGCCCATCCTCAAACCTTGCCAATAAAGCGCCGACGATTTTTTGTCGATTATATGCAGATACATCAAGGGTCTTGTGGCAAGGATGATTTCCGTGTGAGGCTGCTGTCGGGAAGGAAGCATTCGTTTATCGACTCATCCAATTACCTCTCAGAGGAAAAAATGGCAAAAATTTCTTACACGGCCGATACCAGCTGGGTCATCGGCGTCACCGATCGCGTCAAAGGCAACAAGGTGGTGCTCGTTCCCGCCAGTACGGACCACCTGTATACCGAGTGGGACTTCCAAGCGGATGGCGGAATCACGCTGCACAGCGACCCCACGCTCGCCATCGACTGCGGAACGGTATCCGACGAGCAATACCTTGTCCTGAACACCTACGTGAAAAACCACGCGTCGGCCTCTCAGCAATGGCAATTCGACCCGCAATCGGACGACCCGCAATCGGGCTACATCGAAAACGTGACCAATTCGCAACTTGTCTTCGACCTCCAATGGAGATCGGTCGCGAAGGGCACGCCCATCTGGACATACTCGGCAAACGCATCGGATGCGGAGATCTGGAGCCCGGTTCCGATCCCCCAGGATTCTTTCATCAAGAAGTGACCTGACCCATGTTTCGATGGTGCGCCGATTGACTTATTCGGCGCACCATCGTAACTGCCTGTGGGCACGACGCACTGAATCGCAGGCAGCCGAGGTACGCCCGATTAATGCAAAAACGCCCCGGTTTCTGGATGTGGAACTCGTCCCTGAGGGTTGCGATCCGTTTCCCACCATCGTTTTTTTCATCGTCGTGGAAAACCACACTCATGCCAAGCGCGCTTGGTGAAATCAGATTTTCTACAGGGTTGTCGATGAAGATGCTCTCTTCAAGTCTTATTTCGACACATCGTAAAGCATGTTCAAAAACCACTGGCCCATGGTAATAAAAAATAGCCTTTATCACGTCTGGATTCCTTCTCGGAAAGAGAAACTTACTTCACGGTTTTCTTGAGGTAGGCCAAAGCAAGTCGCGCACATCCGCGAGATTGCCGGCGATCTTCGCGATGTTGTCGAACGATTGAAATTGGCCGGGAACCGTCGGCGTCATATAGAATGACGCGCTTTGCCCGCCCCCCTATGTGGTTCAAGAACCTTCAGCTTCACCGTCTTCCGGCACCTTGGGCCGTGACCCCCGACCAGATGGAAAAATGGCTGGCGCCTTACGCGTTTCAGCCGGGCAGCAGCGTCGAAATGCAGAGCGTCGGATGGGCTTCGCCGCGTGACGACGGCGCGCTTGTGTATTCGATCAACCGGCAGATGCTGCTGCTGTTTCGTGCCGAAAAGAAGCTGCTCCCGGCATCGGTCGTCAATCAAGTAACCAAAGCGCGTGCGCTTGACGTCGAGGAGCAGCAGGGTTTCAAGGTCGGCCGGAAACAACTGCGCGAACTCAAGGAGCAGGTTACCGACGAACTGATGCCGCGCGCGTTCAGCATTCGTCGCGATACCCGCGTGTGGATCGATACGGCGAACGGCTGGCTCGTCATCGATGCGGCTGCACAGGCACTTGCCGACGACGTTCGCAGCCTGCTCGTCAAATCGATCGACTCGCTGCCGCTCGCCGGTGTTCATGTGGCCCGTTCGCCGGTGGCAGCAATGACGGACTGGCTGCTGTCCGGCGACGCGCCGGGCGGCTTCACCGTGGACCAGGACGCCGAGTTGCGCTCGAGCGACCAAGGTGGCGCCACGGTGCGATACGTCGGCCACGCGCTGGAAGCGAACGACATGCGCCGGCACATCGAAGCCGGCAAACAATGCACGCGCCTCGCGATGACCTGGGATGACCGCGTCTCATTCGTGCTGACACCGTCGCTGACGATCAAGCGTGTCACGCCGCTCGACGTGATCAAGGAGGCGGCGGATCCCACTGCGCAAAATGACGATGAACGCTTCGATTCGGATGTCACGCTGATGACGGGGGAATTGGGGCGGATGCTGACCAATCTTGTCGATATCCTGGGTGGCGATCAGCACGACTCGATTCATCAGGCGGCAGCCTGACTCCGTCGTCGTCGAGGACCATCGCCCGGCGACGGCGGGGCGTCGCACTGACGCGACAATTCGAGGAGGACCGTAGCCACCATGGCGGCGAGTCGCGGCCGGAGGCTCGTGCCCCTGTAGAAACAACCCCGAATCGGCGCGACCGGTAGGCCATCGAAACAACGACACCTCGCCGATCCACAACGGTCATCCTCGTCATACACTCATCGAACGGGCGCGGCTCCGCACCACGCCCGTTCGCCCCACCCCACTCCGCCTGCACACCTTCTTACACCGCCCGCGAAATCCTTATCGCAATTGCTTCGTTCGCCTTTGCCAGCCGCGCCGCTAACGTGTTCCAAACGGCGGCGGCACGCCGGATGTCTCGCAGGATACCGAGCGGCCGCCGTCATCACGACAACCGCGTCGCGATAACGGAACCGACCGGACGGGCCGTGTGCCCCGCCCCCGCCAGGAAGGTCCGCATCGCGCGCCCTTCGCGATGCCCATGGCCACGAACGACCGCATCATCGACACGACGCCGCTCGATGTCCGCGCCCAGCCGCTGATCGACGCGCTGATCGACGAATACGCGACGCGCTACGACGCGTACCGCCCCGACAGCCGCGCATCCGCCCGCGACGAACTCGCGCGCTACCCGGCCGAGCAGTTCGCGCCGCCCGAAGGCGCGTTCGTGCTGCTGCTGCGCGACGGCGAAACGATCGGCGGCGGCGCGTTCAAGCGCTACGACGCGCAGACGGCAGAACTCAAGCGGATCTGGACTCGCGCGGACCTGCGCCGCCAGGGGCTCGCACGCGTGATCGTCGACGCCCTCGAGCAGCGCGCCGCGCAGCAGGGCTATCGACGCGTGTACCTCACCACCGGCTTTCGCCAGCCCGAAGCGTGGGCGCTGTACGACCGCACCGGCTATACGCGTCTGTTCGATTCGTCGATCGACCCCGAAGCGTATTTCCACCTGCGCTTCGGCAAGGATCTCGCCGATCCGTCGCGCACGTCGACGCTCGCCGATCTGTGGGCGCCGCTCCCCGAACCGGTGCTGCCGCGCTGAACCGTTCGCTTCATCCGACTCCGTTTCCCACGACACACAACGACACGACAACGACAGGACGCATCCATGCCACGAGCCGTACCCTTCACGCCGCGCGTGCTGCGCACGCTGGCCGCCGCACTAGCCGCCGCGCTGATCGGCGTGACCGCGATCGCCGCGGCCGCCGCGACCTTCGATCTGAGCCCCGAGCAGCGCGGCCGCCCGCGCGGCACGGCCGATGCGGCCGTCGAACGCGCGGTGCCCGCGTCGTTCAAGTTCGCCGAAGCCGGCACGCTGACGATCGGCGTCGCGCCGAGCCTGCCGCCGATCAGCTCGTATGCGACCGACGCGCGCACGGTGATCGGCTTCGACGCGGACGTCGGCCAGCTCGTGTCCGACAGCCTCGGCCGCAAGCTGAAGATCGTCCCGCTCGCGTGGGCCGACTGGCCGCTCGCGCTCGAATCGGGGAAGGTCGACGCGGTGATCTCGAACGTCACCGTCACCGAGGAGCGCAAGCAGAAGTTCGATTTCTCGACCTACCGCAAGGACCAGGTCGGCTTCTACGTGCGCAACGACAGCAGGATCCAGTCGATCCACGAGCCGAAGGACGTCGCGGGGCTGCGCATCGTGACCGACGCCGGCACCAACCAGGAAAAGATCCTGCTCGCGTGGGACCGCGAGAACGTCGCGCACGGCCTGAAGCCCGTGCAGGTCCAGTACTACGACGACCAGGCGATGCGGATCGTCGCCGTGCAGTCGGGCCGCGCGGATGCCATGTTCAGCGTGAACTCGGTGCTCGCGTACCAGAGCGCGCAGCAAGGCAAGACGCGGCTCGTCGGCGCGATCAGCGGCGGCTGGCCACGCACGGCCGACATCGCGATCGCGACGCGCCGCGGCAGCGGGCTCGCCGATCCGCTGACGGTCGCGCTGAACGGGCTGATCAAGAACGGCCGCTACCAGCAGATCCTGGACCGCTGGAACCTCGCATCGGAAGCGATCGACCAGTCGCGCACCAATCCGCCGGGCTTGCCGAAGATCTGAGCGCCCCCTTCCACGCGTTGCGCAGGAACGCCGAACACCATGTCTTATTCGCTTTCATTGCTGGACAAGAGCCCGATCGCCGACGGCACGACCGCCGCCGACGCGCTGCGCTTCACGACGACCCTCGCGCAGCGCGCGGAACAGCTCGGCTACGAGCGCTTCTGGGTGGCCGAGCATCACGGCGCGCCGGGCTTCGCGAGTTCCGCGCCCGAGATCGTGGTCGCGCATCTGCTCGCGCACACGTCGCGCATTCGCGTCGGCTCGGGCGGCGTGATGCTGCAGCACTACAGCCCGTTCAAGGTCGCCGAGTCGTTCAGGCTGCTCGCCGCGCTCGGGCCGGGCCGCGTCGATCTCGGCATCGGCAAGGCGCCCGGCGGGCTGCCGCTCACCACGCGCGCGCTGCAGTGGTATCACGACAAGGCGAACAAGCCCGACTTCGCGGGCCAGCTTGCGGCGCTCGACGCGTTCCTCGGCTGGGGCGTCGCCGAAGATCATCCGCTCGCCGGCGCGCTCGCGATGCCGGTGCCACCGCACGCGCCCGAACGCATCCTGCTCGGTGGCTCGCCCGACAGCGGCGCGCTCGCCGCGCGCCACGGCTGGCACTTCTGCTACGCGGGGCACTTCAACGGCGACGACGCGAACCTCGAGCGCTCGCTCACCGCGTATCGCGACGCGGGCGGCACGCGCGCGCTCGTCGCGTTGTACGCGGTCGCCGCGCCGACCCGCGACGCGGCCGAGCAGCTGATCGGGCCGATGAAGATCTTCCGGCTGAAGTTCGCCGGCGGCCAGAGCTTCAACCTGGCGAGCGCGCAGGCTGCGGCGGAATTCGCGCGGCAAAGCGGCGCGTCCGACTACCGGATCGACGAGCTGCGCCCGACCGTGCTGGCCGATACGCCCGAGCGCGTGCATCGCGCGCTCGACGCGCTGAGCCGGCGGCTCGACGTTGACGCATTCGTGATCGACTCGCCGGTGACCGATTACGCGGCGCGGCTCGCGTCGGCCGAATGGCTCGGCGGCGCGCAGTCGATCACGCCCGTGCGGGCGGCCCTTTCGGCCGAACGTTCCCTTTACCCCGACCAGAACGCGTGACGCCCCCATGACGACCCGACGATCGATTCCCTTCGGCCTGATGCTGCAAGGCGCAGGCAGCCACATGAACGCGTGGCGACACCCGAGCAACCCGCCGGACGCGAGCATCAACCTTGACTTCGCGATCGGCATCGCGCGCAAGGCGGAAGCCGCCGGCATCGCGTTCGCGTTCGTCGCGGACGGCCTCTACATCAATGAGAAGTCGATCCCGCACTTCCTGAACCGCTTCGAGCCGCTGACCGTGCTGTCGGCGCTCGCGGTCGCGACGAGCAAGATCGGGCTCGCGGGCACGATCTCGACGTCGTACAGCGAGCCGTTCACGGTCGCGCGCCAGCTCGCGTCGCTCGACGCGATCAGCGGCGGGCGCGCGGGCTGGAACGTCGTGACGACGCCGCTCGAAGGCACCGCGAAGAATTTCGGCAAGGCGCATCCCGAGCACGCATTGCGCTACGAGATCGCCGACGAATACCTCGAGGTCGTGCAAGGGCTGTGGGACAGCTGGGACGACGACGCGTTCGTGCGCGATCGTGCGACCGGGCGCTTCTTCGATCGTGACAAGCTCCACACGCTCGACCATCACGGCCGCTTCTTCCAGGTCGCGGGCCCGCTGAACATCCAGCGCTCGCCGCAGGGGCAGCCGGTGATCTTCCAGGCCGGCTCGTCCGACACGGGCATCGGGCTCGCGGGCAAATACGCGGATGCCGTGTTCACGCATTCGCCGTCGCTCGACGAAACGGCCGCGTTCACGCGGCGCGTGAAGCAGAGCGCGATCGAGCACGGACGGCAAGCCGGCGACGTGAAAATCTTCCCTGGCGTCGGCCCGATCGTCGGCCGCACGGCCGCCGAGGCGGAAGACAAATACCAGGCGATCCGCGACCTGCTGACGATCGACGAGGCGCTCGCCTATCTCGGCCGCTATTTCGATCACCACGATTTCACGCAGTACGCGCTCGACGCGCCGTTCCCCGAACTCGGCGACATCGGCCGCAACAGCTTCCGCTCGACCACCGACCGGATCAAGGCCGACGCGAAGCGCAAGCACCTCACGCTGCGCGAGACGGCGCTCGCCGTCGCGACGCCGCGCCCGAACTTCATCGGCACGGCCGAGCATGTCGCCGACGAGCTGATCCGCTGGCACGATGCCGGCGCCGGCGACGGCTTCATCCTCGGCTTCGCGGTGCAGGCGCAGGGCGTCGACGACTTCGTCGACCTCGTGATTCCGGTACTCGAGGCACGCGGCCGCTACAGCCGCGACCTGCCGGGCAGCACGCTGCGCGACCACCTCGGCCTGCCGCGCAAGGCGAGCCGCCATGCGGCGCCCGGCGCGGTGCAGAAACAGGACGACGCGGCAGAAGCGCACGCGTAACGCCGACGCGCCGCCACGCGCGGCGCGTCCGACCGACCCGATCGAGGACCTTCACCGACATGAGCGACACGACCCATCTCGGCGGCGCACTGCCGCCGCTTCCTTCGTCCCGCATCCGCGACGCCGGCACGCGCCTGCGCATCGTGCCGGCCCGCCACCGCTCGCGCACGGCCGGCACCGTGCTCGCGCTCGTGCTGATCGCGCTCGCGCTGCATTCGATCCTCGGCAACCCGCAATGGGGCTGGCCGGTATTCGCCGAATGGTTTCTGTCGCCGCCGGTGCTGTCCGGGCTCGCGCGCACGCTGGCGCTGACGCTGCTCGGCGCGGTATTCGGCTTCGCGCTCGGCGCGTTCGTTGCGCTGGCCCGGCTGTCGCGTTCGCGCGTGCTCGCCGCGAGCGCGTGGACCTTCGTGTGGCTGTTCCGGTCGATTCCGCTGATCGTGCTGCTGCTGATCCTCAACAACCTCGGCTACCTGTACGAACACGTGCGGCTCGGCGTGCCGTTCACCGACATCGTGTGGTTCGACACGCCGACCACCGACCTGATCAGCCCGTTCCTCGCGGCCGTGCTCGGCCTCACGCTGAACCACGCGGCGTTTTCCGCGGAGGTGATCCGCGGCGGCATTCTCGCGGTCGACCAGGGGCAGCTCGAAGCAGCCGCGGCGCTCGGCCTGCCGCGCGGCCGCCAGACCACGCGGATCGTGCTGCCGCAGGCGATGCGCGCGATCCTGCCGACTGCGTTCAACGACCTCATCTCGCTCGCGAAAGGCACCTCGATGGTGTACGTGCTCGCGATGCCCGAGCTGTTCTATACGGTGCAGGTGATCTATCGCCGCAATCTCGAAGTGATTCCGCTGCTGATGGTCGCGACCGTCTGGTACCTGATCATCCTGACCGTGCTGTCGGCAATCCAGGTTCAGGTCGAGCACCACTACGCGCGCGGCGCGCTGCGCAACCCGCCGCCGTCGGCACTGACGTTCGTGCTGGCGCGCGTCAGTGCGCTGTGGCGGCGTGCCGCGGCACGCCACGCGACAGCCACCGCAACGGCCAGCGGCGACGACGCGACCGCTCCGCTGCCGAGCGCCGGCGGCGAAGTCGCCGTGCACAACGTATCGAAGCAGTTCGGCATGCAGCGCGTGCTCGACAACGTGTCGTTCGTCGCGCCGCGCGGCAGCGTGACGGCGATCATCGGGCCGTCCGGTTCGGGCAAGTCGACGCTGCTGCGCACGATCAACCATCTCGAACGCGTCGACGACGGCTTCATCGACATCGACGGCGAGCTGATCGGCTATCGGCGCGACGGCGACGTGCTGCACGAGCTGAAGGAACGCGACGTGCTGAAGCGGCGCACGGCGGTCGGCATGGTGTTCCAGAACTTCAACCTGTTTCCGCACTTGACCGTGCTCGAGAACCTGGTCGAGGCGCCCGTCGCCGTCGCGGGCGTCACGCGCGAGGCCGCCGAGCGCACCGCGCGCACGCTGCTCGCGCGTGTCGGCCTCGCGGACAAAGCCGATGCCTACCCGCGCCAATTGTCCGGCGGCCAGCAGCAGCGCGTCGCGATCGCGCGGGCGCTCGCATTGCGTCCGAAGGTGCTGCTGTTCGACGAGCCGACGTCGGCGCTCGATCCCGAACTGGTCAACGAAGTGCTCGACGTGATCAAGGAACTTGCGCGCTCAGGCACCACGCTCGTGATCGTCACGCACGAGATCGGCTTCGCGCGCGAAGTCGCGGACAACGTGCTGTTCATGGAGCGCGGCCGCGTCGTCGAGTCGGGGCCGCCCGCCATCGTGCTCGACGCGCCGGCCCATCCGCGCACGCGCGCATTCCTGTCGCGGGTGCTGTGATGCACGCCGCGCCCCACCTGCGAGGCGACCGACGATGATCGACCGACGCCAGTTCATGACAGCCGCGCTTGCGGCCGCATCCGGCCTGCGCTGGCATGCGGCCGATGCAGCCACTGCGACGGCAGACCTCGATCCGCGCCAGAGCGGCCGGATCCGTGCGTCGCGCGACGACGCGGCGATTCGCGCGGCCAGCCACTACCGCTGGGTGCGCGACGGGGCCTTCACGGTGGCGATCTCGCCGCACGCTCCGCCGGTGTCGACCTATGCGACCGACGCGCGCACCGTGGTGGGCGCCGATCCCGACTATGCGCAGCTCGTCGCGGACGCGCTGGGCCGCACGCTGCGGCTGGTGCCGATCGCGTGGGCCGACTGGCCGCTCGGGCTCACGTCCGGCAAGTACGATGCGGTGATCTCGAACGTCGGCGTGACCGAGCAACGCAAGGAGAAGTACGACTTCACGACCTACCGGCTCGGGCTGCATGGCTTCTACGTGCGCAACGCGAGCCCGATCGCGCGGATCGCCGAACCGAAGGACATCGCGGGTTTGCGCATCATCACGGGCGCCGGGACGAGCCAGGAGCGCATCCTGCTCGAATGGAGCCGGCGCAATGTCGCGCAAGGGTCGAAGGCGACCGAACTGCTCTATTTCGACGACGATGCGGCGGCACGCATCGCGCTGCTGTCGGGCCGCGCGGATGCCGAGCTGAACCCGAACGCGTCGCTCGCGTACGAGGCCGCGCGCGACGGCAAGATCCGCCGGGTCGGCGTCGTCAACGCGGGCTGGCCGGCGAATGCCGATGTCGCGATCGCGACGCGTCGCGGCAGCGGGCTCGCGCCGGCCCTGACGCTCGCGACGAACACATTGATCGACAACGGCCGCTACGGGCAGGCGCTCGCGCGCTGGGGGTTGCAGAGCGAGGCGCTCGCACGGGCGCAGACGAATCCGCCGGGGTTGCCGTCGTTCTGATTCGACGGGCCTATGCATCGACACACCGACGCACTGGTGCATGAAATGAAATCGCCCCGGCGGTCCGCGATCGACATGCCGGGGCGAAACGAGGAATCGGCCGTCGTCGCCTAGGCCGTCACCGCCGCATCCTCCCGGTCGAGTTCCGCGATATGCGCATGAATCGCCGGAATCAGATCGCGCCCATAGGCCAGCGCATCGTCGAGCGGATCGAACCCGCGTATCAGGAACGTCGACACGCCGAGCCGGTAATACGCAACGAGCGCACGCGCGACCTGTTCGGGCGTGCCGACGAGCGCAGTCGAATTCCAGCGTGCACCGGTCAGGTTCGCGACACCCATCCACAACCGCTCGTCGAGCACGTCGCCCTGCGCGGCCGCGGCCATCAGCCGCTGCGAACCGGCATTCTGCGGCGCGTGGCCGTCGATCGGCTGGCCGTGCGCGACTCGCGCCGCGCGCACGCGCGCGCGGATCGCCTCGGCCTTCTCCCACGCGGCGGCTTCGGTGTCCGCGACGATCGGCCGGAACGACACGCTGATGCGCGGCGCGCGTCCGAACGGCGCCGCGGCGGCCCGCACGCGCGCGATCTGCTCGCGCACCGCGGCGAGCGGTTCGCCCCACGTCATGTAGACGTCCGCGTGCTGCCCGGCCACCGCCAGCGCGGCCGGCGACGAGCCGCCGAAATAGATCGGCACGTGCGGCCGCTGCGCGCTTTTCACGAGAGGCGACGCCCCGCGCAGCCGGTAGAACGCGCCATCGTGATCGACCGGCGCGTCGGCGAGCCAGATGCGTTTCAGCACGTCGAGATATTCGCCGGTGCGGCGGTAGCGCGCGTCGTGCGGCACGAAATCGCCGTCGCGCTGCAGGTCGGCATCGTCGCCGCCCGACACGACGTTCAGCGCGAGCCGGCCGCCGCTGAATACATCGAGCGTCGCGATCTGCCGGGCGGCGGCCGACGGCACGATCACACCCGGCCGGTGCGCGAGCAGGATGCGGATCCGTTCGGTCGCGGCGGCCGCGAACGACGCGACGATGAAGCCGTCCGCCGCGTTGCTGAAATGGCCGACCAGGATCTGGTCGAAGCCGGCGGCTTCGTGCGCCTGCGCGAAGCGCCGCACATAGTCGGGCTGGACGGCGGCGCCGCCCGGTACGTCGACCTCCGCGCCGGGCGTCGCGGTGATCATGCCGAGGATGTCGACAGGCATGTCGGGCTGTCCTTCTGGTGGGGAATCGGAATGGGCGGGCTCGGCGGCACCGTCACTGCGCGGCGGCCGTCTTTTGCGCGGGCGCCGCGAACGCGCCCGCATACGAGCGGTCGAGCAGCTTCGCCGTGTCGTACGCGGCCGGAATCACGCCGGCCTTGTGCAGGAAATCGGCGGTGTTCTGCGCATCCTTCGCGGCCGTGTCGTCGACGGGGCCCACCCGGTGGTGCGCGTTGTCGAGCCAGCGGTACGCGACGTCCGGCTCGAGCTTCGCGCGCTTTGCCCACAGGTCCGCGTACTCGCGCGGATGACTGTCGACCCACTGGCGCGCCGCGACCACGCGCTTCAGGAAATCGGTGATCTCCACCCGCTTGCCGGTTGCGGCCTGCTCGTTCGCGGCGACGAAGCTGAGTGCGGGCATCAGCCCCTGCGCGGTCGTCACGGGCCGTGCGCCCTGCCGCAGCGCGAGCGTGCTGACGAACGGCTCCCACAACGACACGGCGTCGACCGAGCCGTTCGCGAGCGCGTTGGTCGCATCGATCGGCATCAGGTACGCGTACTTGACGGAATCCGCGCGCAGGCCCGCGTGTTCGAGCGCGCGCAGCACGAGCTGCTGGCTCCACGCGCCGCGCCAGACCGCGATGGTCTTGCCCTGCAGGTCGGCGACGGTGCGCACCGGCGAGTGCTTCGGCACGAGGATCGCGACGCCGTCGAGGCTCTGCCGCGACACCGCGACGACCTTCACCGGCGCGCCGCGCGCGGCCAGCGTGAGCAGCGCGGAATCGCCGAGGAAACCGATATCGATCGCGTTGCCGTTCAGGCTCTCGGCGACGGGCGCGGCCGCCTGGAAGTGCTTCCACTCGATCGTGTAAGGCAGGTCCTTCAACACGCCGGACGCCTCCATCGACGCCTGAATGTTGAAGTAGTTCTGTTCACCGACGCGCAGCGTGACGGTGTCTTTCGCGACGCCCGGCTGCGCGGCGAGCGCGAGCAGCAGCGCAGTGACGATTCGGCTCAACAACGTGATCTCCCCGGAGGTTGGCGGGCAGCCGCGCGACGGCGGCGCCCTTTGGCCCGCGTGGCCCGACGGCCGGCGGACAGGATGGAACCGGTGAAGATACGTCGATGCGCTTCATGAGACAAACGCAATATTCTGCTTTGCAAAGATGCAAATTGTTTATGGAACGTGCGGCCGGTTCGTTCCGGCATCGAATGGCATTACCGGCCCGTACCGACGGGTTATCTTGCCGAAAATAGGTCCCGTGTCGACTCGTCCCGCATTCAGCTCGCCGGGAAGTCGTTCGAATGATTCCTCGATAGATATTTCGCGCGCGAAATAGTTCTCGCACTATATTTCGCATACGAAATAACTGCCCGACACGAGGACGGCCATGACGTCAGAACCCATCGCATTTTCCGCCGCCGACGGCTACCCGCTGCGCGGCACGCTGTGGTCGCCGGACGCTCCGCCGCGCGCGCTGGTGTTGATCCATCCGGCAACCGCCGTGCCGGAGCGGCTGTATGCGGGCTTCGCGCGCTTCCTGACCGAGCGCGGCTTTGCGGCGCTGACCTACAACTATCGCGGCATTGGCGCGTCGCGGCCCGCGCGGCTGAGCGCGCTGCAGGCCCGCATGCGCGACTGGGTCGAGCTCGACGTCGGCGCCGCGATCGCGTGGGCGCGCGACGCGTACGACGGGCTGCCGCTGCTGGCGGTCGGGCATAGCGTCGGCGGGCATGCGATCGGGTTGTCGGCCGGCACCGCGCACCTGCGCGCAGCCGTGCTCGTCGCCGCGCACGCGGGCAGCACGCGGCTGATTTCCCGCGCGGCGGAGCGGCTGAAGGTGCGGTTGATCCTGCGCGTGCTCGGCCCGCTCGCGTCCGCGCTGCTCGGCTACGTGCCCGGCAAGCGGCTCGGGCTCGGCGAGGACCTCCCCGCCGGCGTGTTCCGCGAATGGAGCCGCTGGACCACGTTGCCGCGCTACTTCTTCGACGATCCGACGCTCGGTGCGGCCGAGCGCTTCTCGAAGCAGCAGTTGCCGATTCTCGCGCTCGGCTTCGACGACGATCCGTGGGCGAACCCGCCCGCGATCGACCTGCTGGTAAGCTACCTGACCCGCGCGGCCGTCGAACGCCGCCAGATCGATCCGCACGCTGCAGGCAGCGGGCCGGTCGGGCACATGGGCTTCTTCCGCAGCCGGCCCGGCGCCGTGCTGTGGCCCGCGGTCGCCGACTGGCTCGCGCAGGCGCTCGACGCGCCGCGCGAGGCGGGCCGCCCGTCCCTTTCCATTGCTGCCGGGAACCGAGCTTGAGCGAAGACCGACGACTGTTTTTCCTGTTGAACATCGGCCAGCGGCGCGTGCAGCGCTGGGTCGATCGCCAGGCCGAGACCGATGCGCGCGCCAGCGCCGCGCAGGCCGGCGTGCTGTTCTGCCTCGCGAAGCAGGACGGTGCGCTGATCGGTGAAGTCGGCGCGGCGCTGCAACTGGCGCCGTCCGCGATGACGGGGCTCGCCGACCGGATGGCGAAGGCCGGCCTGCTCGCGCGTCACGCCGATTCGGACGACGGGCGCGCCACGCGCCTGTTCCTGACCGACGAAGGTCACGCGGCGCTCAAGCGTGCGCGCGTGTTGCTGCGCGAGCTGAACGGCAAGCTGTGCGACGGATTTTCCGACGCGGAACTCGACGTCGTCGCGCGCTGGCTGCACGCATTGCAGGACCGTTTTCCGGCGGAGCGCTGACGGCACGGACCACGCGTCACGTCAGTCACGATAGTCGCGACACGCAGCACCGCATCGATACGACGCGGCTCGAACGTCGCGATCGAAAGCGATTGCGATTCGCATTTTCGATTCGTTTTCCGCGCCTGCTCGGCGGCAAATTTTGCGTTGCCGCAACGTGCCGCTTCGGCAACGCTTTCCGGCTACGCTCTGTTACAAAAAATTGCCTCCCGCGCCGCATGGGGATCGCCTACATTGCAATCCACTTCGCTGCATTCGCCGTATGCACCGACTGGCCTTCCCGTCGGGTCCGCATTGCAGGCTCTACCCGACAAGCAATGAAAACGAAGAGGAGTCTTAACCGACGTGCTGGCGGCATCCAGCACACGCGGATTGCGATGACCGAAACGGCTTCCTGAACGACCCGACCCGACGCGTTGCACGGCACCCTTTGGCCACGCACCGATGCGCGTTGCGTCGCCGTGCCGTGCCCGGCCATCGCCGCCGCATGTCAACGAGGAGTAGTCCATGCGACGCACGATCGTGTCCCACTCGCTTGTCACCCGCCTGTCCGCCGTGATGGCGATGGCCGCCGCCGCCGCGGCGGCGCACGCCGAACCCGTGGTCGTGTCCGGCCCGAGTCCATTCGCTGCCTGCACCATCGGCGGCCCCGGCACGAACTACGTGAACGCCGAGGTCGAACCGTGGCTTTCGGTCAATCCCGCGAACCCGACCAACATGATCGCCGTGTGGCAGCAGGACCGCTGGTCGAACGGCGGCGCCCACGGGCTCGTCGCAGGCTACACGTTCGACGGCGGCGCGACCTGGGCGCGCACGCCGCAGCCGTTCAGCGCATGCGCGCCAGGTGGGCTCAAGTACGAGCGCGCGTCCGATCCATGGGTGTCGTTCGGCCCGGACGGCACCGCATACTCCGTATCGATCTCGTTCAACCAGTCGAACAACGGCAATGCGGTCGGGGCTTCGGTGTCGACCGACGGCGGACAGACATGGAGCAGCCCGGCCGTGCTGATCGCGAACGACGAGCCGACGACGCAGTTCTTCAACGACAAGGAATCGGTGACGGCAAATCCGGTGAAGGCCGGCACCGCCTATGCCGTGTGGGACCGCCTCGAGCTGCCGAACGGCAACCCGTACGCGAATCTGCACACGGCGGCATACCGCGGGCCGACGCTGTTCTCGAAGACGGTCGACGGCGGCAAGACGTGGAGCAAAGCGAAGGTCATCGTCCACGTGCCGTCGCGTCAGCAGACGATCGGCAACCAGATCGTCGTCGATCCGAAAACGGGCACGCTCTACAACTTCTTCGACCTGATCCAGCCGCCGTTCAGCAAGGCCGCCGGCAAGGTCGCGTTCATCAAGTCGACCGACGACGGCGCGACCTGGACGAAACCGCAGGTGATCGCCGGACTGCAGACGGTCGGCGTGACCGATCCGAACACCGGCGAACCGGTGCGCACCGGCGACATCATTCCGGAGCCCGCGATCGATCCTGCATCGGGGCAACTCTACGTCGTCTGGCAGGACAGCCGCTTCAACGGCGGCAAGTACGACGAGATCGCGGTGTCGACGTCGAAGGACGGTGGCGCGAGCTGGAGTGCGCCGATGCAGTTGAACACGCCGACCGGGCGCCCCGCGTTCAATCCGTCGGTGCGCGTCGACAATGCGGGCGCCGTCATGGTGACCTACTACGACTTCCGCGATCTGCAGGCCGGCAACACGACCACGCTGCCGACCGGGTTCTGGCGCAAGATCTCGCATGACGGCGGCACCACGTTCGCCGACGAGCGGCGCGTCGGCGGCCCGTTCGACATGAGGCTCGCGCCGAACGCGGAGGGCTTCTTCATCGGCGATTACCAGGGGCTCGACGTGCTGCCGTCGTCGTCGTTCCATCCGCTGTTCGTCCAGACCACGGGCAACCTGACGAACCGCACCGACGTGTTCTTCGCGCCGTGATGCGCGCGTGAGCGCAGCGCTGCCGCGACGTCCCCCGCGTCGCGGCAGCGTGCCCGAGTGCGCGTCAATGCATGTCGGTCAGCACGACGCGACCGTCGATCTTGCCTTCGCGCAGCCGCGCGAATATGTCGTTGATGTTGCCGAGCCGGTCGCGATGGATATGCGCGCGCACCAGGCCATCCGCCGCGAAATCGAGCGATTCCTGCAGGTCGCGCCGTGTGCCGACGATCGAGCCGCGCACCGTGATGCCGTTCAGCACGGTCGAGAAGATCGGCAACGGAAAATCGCCGGGCGGCAAGCCGTTGAGTGCCACCGTGCCGCCGCGCCGCACCATCCCGAGCGCCTGCGCGAACGCGCTGCGCGACACGGCCGTGACCAGCACGCCGTGCGCACCACCGATCTCCTTCTGGATGACCTTCGCCGGATCCTCGGCCGACGCATCGATCGTCAGTTGTGCGCCAAGCTGGCGCGCGAGTTCGAGCTTCGCCGGTGACACGTCGATCGCCGCGACGTGCAGGCCCATCGCGCGCGCGTATTGCACGGCCACGTGGCCGAGCCCGCCAATGCCCGAAATCGCGAGCCACTGACCCGGACGCGTGTCGGTGACGCGGATGCCCTTGTAGACCGTCACGCCCGCGCACAGGATCGGCGCGATCTCGTCGAACGCAACCTGCGCCGGCAGATGGCCGACGTAGTCGGGATCGGCGAGCACGTATTCGGCATAGCTGCCGTTGACCGAATAGCCGGTGTTCTGCTGCCCGTGGCAAAGGGTTTCCCAGCCGGTGTGGCAGTACTCGCAGTGACCGCATGCCGTGTAGAGCCAGGGCACGCCGACGCGGTCGCCCTCGCGCACGTGCGTGACGCCCGCCCCGACCGCCGCGACGACGCCCACGCCTTCGTGTCCGGGAATGAACGGCAGCGTCGGCTTCACGGGCCAGTCGCCGTCGGCGGCATGCAGGTCGGTATGGCAGACGCCCGATGCCTTGATGTTGACGAGGATCTGGCCCGCGCCCGGCGTCGGGACCGGCACTTCCTCGATGCGCAACGGTTCGCCGAACGCGTGTACCACGGCCGCTTTCATTGTTTGTGTCACGTGTCGCTCCTGTGTGGTCGATGATCCGGCCAGTATCCGGACTCGAAACCGGAGCGCCTTGATACGCATCAACGGGGCGGGAAACGCGCGCGATAGTGGCGCATTCGCGCGGGACATGCGGCGCGGACGGCCGGTCCCGTGCCGGTTCGACGCCCCTTCTTCCTAGGCAGCCATTTCGGCCGTTGGTCGGAAACCCTTCGGCATACCGTCGTTTCGCTTGGAATTCGAAATGATATAACATATCATTTCGCAATCTCGTCCACCTGAAACACTTGGACCCGTTCCATCCGGGTGGCCGAGTGACGCCGAGTCATGTCCGGCCGGGTCATAGCGGGGCCACTACGCGCCGCTGACGCAACAATATATCGTATCTAGTCGTGACCCGCATGGCTCGCTTTCCGACCGACCAAACCAACCAATCCCAACCGATTCACCGACCATGCGCGACCTCCCTCGTCTACCGCTTCGCCCGCTCTCGCCCGTTTCGCTGATGCTGCTTGCCGCCGTCGCACAAGCCCAGGCCGCCGATACGCCCGCCTCGTCGACGCCGACGCAGGCCACGTCGCTCGCGCCGATCTTCGTGACCGCGAACCCGCTGGGCGACACCCAGTTGATCGCGCCGACCGCGCAACTGTCCGGCGACGCGCTGACGCGCCGCCAGGCCGATTCGCTCGGCGAGACGCTCAACGGCCTGCCCGGCGTGTCGACCACCACCTACGGGCCGATGGTCGGCCGTCCGATCATCCGCGGGATGGACGGCGACCGGATCCGGCTGCTGCAGAACGGCGTGGCCGCCTACGACGCATCGTCGCTGTCATACGACCACGCGGTGCCGGAGGACCCGCTGTCGATCGAGCGCGTCGAGATCGTGCGTGGACCGGCCGCGCTGCTGTACGGCGGCAACGCGGTCGGCGGCGTCGTCAATACGATCGACAACCGGATTCCGCGCGAGGCGATCGAAGGCGTGACAGGCGCGCTGGATGCGCGCTACGGCGGCGCGAACTCGGTGCGCGCGGGCGCCGCGCAGGTCGAAGGCGGCAACGGCCGCTTCGCGTTCCATGTGGACGCATTCGACCGCGAGGCCAGCAAGCTGCGGATTCCCGGCTATGCGCGCAGCAGCGCGCAACGCGCGATCGACGGCCCCGACACGCCGCAGCCGTACGGCAGCGTACCGAACAGCGACGGCCGCGTGCACGGCGGCGCCGCCGGCGCGTCGTACACGTGGGCCGACGGTTTCGCGGGCCTGTCGTACAGCGGCTACGAATCGAACTACGGCTCCGTCGCCGAGGACGACGTGCGCCTGCGGATGCGCCAGGAACGGCTCGCGCTCGCGTCCGAGGTGCGCAACCTGAGCGGCCCGTTCACGAAGCTGAAGTTCGACTTCGCGTACACCGACTATCGCCACAAGGAAGTCGACAACGGCGAGACGGCGACCACCTTCCGCAACCGCGGCTACGAAGCGCGCATCGAGGCGCGGCATCGCAGGATCGGCCCGTTCGAAGGCGCGATCGGCGTGCAGTTCGGCCGGAACACGTTCTCGGCGCTCGGCGACGAAATGCTGGTGCCGTCCACGCGCACGAACAGCGTCGCGCTGTTCGGCCTCGAGGAATGGCAGGTCGACCCCGCGCTGAAGCTGAGCCTCGGCGGGCGCCTCGAGCACGTGAAGGTCGATCCCGATCCGGCCGGCGTCGAGAAATTCGCGGGCGCGCAGCCGCGCGACTTCAATGCCGGCAGCGTATCGGCCGGCGCCCTCTTCTCGCTGACGCCGGTGTGGTCGGTCGCGGCGAACGTCGCCTACACGGAACGCGCGCCGACCTTCTACGAGCTGTACTCGAACGGCCCGCACGACGCGACCGGCCAGTTCCTGATCGGCAACCCGAACGCGTCGAAGGAAAAGGCCGTGTCGACCGACCTGTCGCTGCGCTATGCGAGCGGCCCGAACCGCGGCAGCGTCGGGGTGTTCTACAACCGCTTCTCGAACTACCTGACCGAGTACAACACGGGCCGCGTCGTGGACGACGACGGCGAACCGGTCACACCCGGCGCCGATGGCTCGCTCAACGAAGCGATCTATCGCGGCGTGCGCGCCGAGTTCTACGGCGTCGAACTCGACGGCAAGTGGCGCGCGTTCTCGCGGCGCGGCCATACGGTCGACCTGGAACTGACCGCCGACTACACGCATGCGCGCAACGTCGACACCGGCCAGCCGCTGCCGCGCATCGCGCCATTGCGCGCGACGCTCGCGGCCGACTACGGTTACGGCCCGTTCGGCGCACGCGCGCAGGTCACGCATGCATGGTCGCAGCACCGCGTGCCCGACAACGACTTCCCGACGGACGGCTACACGTCGCTCGGCGTGATGCTCACGTACAAGTTCCGTGTCGCTGCGACGCACTGGCTCGCGTACCTGCGCGGCGACAACCTGACGAACCAGGAGATCCGCTACGCGACCTCGGTCGTGCGCGGCTTCGCACCACAGGGCGGCCGCAGCGTGATGGCTGGCCTGCGTACGACGTTCTGATCGCCGGACGGCCTGCGGCACCGGCTGCGGGCCGCTCGACCGGGCGACAATCCATGCGCCCGTTTTACGGGGCCGAATCGCGTGACCGGCCGTCCAAACGTAAATACGCAATTCACCCGTAAATCAAAAATACAATTAACGAGACGATTTTCTCAGTCGCCCCCTAATTTATTAACTTCCCTGAATGACCGGCATCAGATTCCGTATATGAACGCGAGAATCACCGGGAATTCGCTCTTTTTGCTCCAGATCAAAAACACCAGCCCGTCAGGGTTTCCAGCGAAAAAAGAATCGCAATCAGGGTTTTCGAAGGGTAAAGAAATATCCGAAATACCCGTTAATGACGGCACGAGCCTATTTTCGGTCGAACAATAAATTCCCTTCGTCACCCACTCGCACAGAGGCACATCGTGAAAATCGCCAGAATAACCATCAAGGCAAAACTACTTGGCGGCTTCGGATTGCTCGCCGCGGTCGTCGTGATCGTGTCCGGCATGGCGCTGAAAGCGCTGTCCGACACGAACGACGAGTTCTCCCGGTACATGAGCGGCATCAACGCGCGCGCGAACCTCACCGCGCAAATCCGGACGGCGGTCGACCGGCGCGCGATCGCCGCGCGCAACCTGGTGCTCGTGACCACGCCGTCCGACATTCAGCAGGAACTCGCCGAAGTGCAACAGGCGCACAAGGACGTGCAGGACGATCTCGCGAAACTGAAGGGCTTGATGGCGAACGCGACCGATACGACCGATCGCGCGCGCGAACTGGTCGCCGAGATCGCGCGCATCGAAGCGAGCTACGGGCCCGTCGCGCTGAATATCGTCGGGCTCGCGCAGGCCGGCAAGAAGGAAGAGGCGACCGCCGATATCGACAATCGCTGCCGTCCGTTGCTCGCGCAACTGGTTCGCGCAACCGATGCGTACGCAAGCTATACGCACGAGCGCGAAATCGCGATCGCCCAGGCATTCGCGGATCGCTACACGACCGGGCGCAACCTGCTGCTGGCCATCAGCCTGATCGCGGTTGCGATCGCGGTGGGCGGCGGCCTTTGGCTGACGCGCAAGATCACGGTGCCGATCGTCGCGGCGGTGGACGTCGCGCGCACGGTGGCCAACGGCGATCTCGGCAGCCGCATAAGCGTGAGCGGCAACGACGAGACGCGCGACCTGCTCGAAGCGCTGCATACGATGAATACGCGTCTGATCGACATCGTCGGCCGCGTGCGCGATTCGTCGAACAGCATCGCGCACGCGGTGGGCGAAATCGCATCGGGCAACCTCGACCTGAGCCAGCGTACCGAGGAACAGGCCGCCTCGCTGCAGGAGACCGCCGCGACGATGGAAGAGTTCACGTCGACGGTGCGCCTGAACGCGGAGAATGCGCAGCAGGCGAGCACGCTCGCCGCGAATGCATCGGACGTCGCGCTGCGCGGCAGCTCGGTGGTCGGCCGCGTGGTCGACACGATGACGGAAATCGGCAACAGCTCGTCGAAGATCGCGGACATCACCGGGATCATCGAAGGCATCGCATTCCAGACCAACATCCTTGCGCTGAACGCGGCCGTCGAAGCCGCGCGCGCGGGCGAACAGGGACGCGGCTTCGCGGTCGTCGCGAGCGAGGTGCGCAGTCTCGCGCAACGTTCGTCGACCGCCGCGAAGGAAATCAAGGAACTGATCGGCGCATCGGTGCAGACGATCCAGGACGGTTCCGCGCTCGCGGGCGAAGCCGGCAAGACGATGTCGGACGTGACGCAGGCCGTCGCGCGCGTCACCGACATCATGGGTGAAATCGCGGCGGCATCGGCCGAACAAAGTCGCGGCATCGATCAGGTGAACCTGACGATCACGCAGATGGACGCGACGACGCAGCAGAACGCGGCGCTCGTCGAACAGGCGGCGGCCGCGTCGAAATCGCTCGAGACCCAGGGCCGCGAGCTGTCGCAGACGGTGTCCACGTTCCGCATGCCTGCCGGCGAACCTGCGACGTCGACGCACGCGCGCACGCATGCGGGCGGCGGCGCGTCGCAGTGGCAGGCGGCTACCGCCTGACGCGATCACGCGTCAGGCGCATGCAGGATACGATGCGCGGCCACGCGATCCACGGGGGCAGTTGCGCATCGCGCGCTGTGTGCGCCGGTCGTTACGCATGCAAACGTGATACGCGACGCGTCCCGCGGCGCGCTTCACCGGTTCGGTTCCGCATCGCGCGCTGTGTGTGCGGCGGGGGTTACGCGCACGTAACGTGATACGCGATGCGTTTCACGGGTTCGCGGCACGCGTCCTCGCGTTGAGCTTCGACATCGCGCGCCGCGAGCGATCCGAGCGACCCAGATCGACACCGCGTGCGTGACCGAACACCATCGATTCCCGCGTCTGCAATCCCCGTTCCCTGCCCTCCGCCTCCCGTTGCGCACACGGCCTCCGCCGCGCTGCGCAATTTCCGGTCCCGCCCTCCGAATGCACGCAACGACGCGCATCGCGCCGGATACGCGGCCCCCTTGATCTCGGTCATGCACTTTTAAATCAGCCGAATGACGAGTATCCTAAAAAAGCACTCCACGTTCGGACAGCGAATCGCGTGCCCCTGATTCCCGTCCGTTCGTACCGCGGCCCCATCGCGCCTCGCGTCGATGGCGGCGTCCGCCTCACGCCCTGGCCGCACGAACCTTCCCAAACTATTCGCAGGAGAGCTGGTGAGCCGACTCGTCGTCGTATCCAATCGCATCGCAGATCCCCGTAAAGCCGCGGCCGGCGGGCTGGCCGTGGCCGTGAAAGACAGCCTGCAGGAATCAGGCGGCGTCTGGTTCGGATGGAGCGGCAGGCTGCGCGGTGAAGACGAACGTACCGCCCAGGGCGACGACGTGCAGATCCAGAACGTCGGCGGCATCCAGCTCGCGACGATCGATCTCGATCCACAGGATTACGACGCGTACTATCTCGGCTACTCGAACAACGTGCTGTGGCCGGTGTTCCACTACCGGCTCGATCTCGCGCAGTTCGACCGGCGCTTCGCGGACGGCTACCGGCGGGTGAACCAGCTGTTCGCGCGCAAGCTGAGCACGCTGCTGCGCCCCGACGACACCATCTGGGTCCACGACTACCAGCTGATTCCGCTCGCCGCCGAGCTGCGCGCGATGGGCTGCAGGAATCCGATCGGCTTCTTCCTGCACATTCCGATGCCGCCGCCGCCGATCATGGCCGCGATTCCGGAGCACGAGTGGCTGATGCGCTCGCTGTTCGCGTACGACCTCGTCGGTTTCCAGACCGAATCGGACCTGCTGCACTTCGAGCACTACGTCGAGGCGGAAGCCGGTGCCGCACGGCTGCCGGACGGCCGCCTGCACGCGTTCGGCCGCACGCTGTCGGCCGGCGCGTTCCCGATCGGCATCAACGTCGACGAATTCGCGGCGCTCGCGGAGAATCGCGACGGCATCGACATGTTCGAGCGGATGCGTGACGAGTATTCGCGCCGCCAGCTGCTCGTCGGCGTCGACCGGCTCGACTACACGAAGGGGCTGCCGCAACGCGTGCATGCGTTCCGTCAGCTGCTCGAACAGTATCCGGAGAACCGCGATCGCGCGACGCTGATCCAGATCGCCGCGCCGAGCCGCGAGGATCTTGGCGCGTACGACGACCTGCGGCGCGAGATGGACAGCCTGTGCGGTGCGATCAACGGCGACTACGGCGAACTCGAATGGATGCCGATGCGCTACATCCACCGCACGGTCGCGCGCAAGCGCCTGCCGGGCCTTTATCGCGCGAGCCGCGTCGCACTCGTCACGCCGCTGCGCGACGGCATGAACCTGGTCGCGAAAGAGTTTCTCGCCGCCCAGGACGAGGCCGACCCGGGCGTGCTGGTGCTGTCGCGTTTCGCGGGCGCGGCCGAGCAGCTGAAGCCCGCGCTGCTCGTGAATCCGTACGACACGCAGGGCACCGCGCAGGCGATCCAGCGCGCGCTCACGATGCCGATCGAGGAACGTCGCCAGCGTCACGACGCGCTGATGGCGATCGTGCGCAAGACCGACGTGCACTGGTGGCGCACGCGCTTTCTCGACGCGCTCACCGAAGCCGCGGAAGTCGCCGCCGCGACGGAGTCCTGACACACGCTTACACATCGATCGTGTCGCGGTCGAGCGCCGCAGCGCTCACCTTCTGCACCACCACCGAAATTGCAATGCGTTCGCCCGCCCGCCAACTGCGGGAGCGATCCATGCTTCAACGCTCGGGTTCGCGCGGCGGCCCGCATGCGACGAAATCGTGCTCGGTCGCCGACGCCTGTTCCGGCGCATTCACGTCCGCGCACGGCCCGCGATCGGTCATGGAAGGTTCGGACGCAGGCACCTCGCGTCCGTCGATCAGCGCCTGCAACGCATCGCGTTCCAGCACCTCGCACGCGAGCAGCCGTTGCGCGATCCGCTCGAGCGCCTCGCGACGTTCGCCGAGCGTCGCCGCGACGCGCGCATGCGCATCGGTCAGCAGCGTATGCACCTCGTCGTCGATCACCCGCGCGGTGTGCTCGCTGCAGCGGCCGTCGCTCGCATGCCATGCGCCCGGTATGCCACTGCGCGTTTCGCCGTCGTCGAAACTCACCAGCCCGATCTTCTCGCTCATCCCGTACTGCATGACCATGTGGCGCGCCATCGCGGTCGCGCGTTCGAGATCGTTCTGCGCGCCCGTCGACACGTCGCCGAACACGAGTTCTTCCGCGACGCGGCCGCCGAGCAGCGCATCGATGCGATCGAGCAGCTCGCTGCGCCGCAAAACGTAGCGATCCTCGGTCGGCACCTGCTGCGTGTAGCCGAGCGCGGCCACGCCGCGCGGAATGATCGACACCTTCTTCACTGGATCGCAATACGCGCGACTTTCCGCGACGAGCGCATGGCCGGCCTCGTGATACGCGATCGTCAGCTTTTCCTGCGCGTTCATCACGCGGCTCTTGCGCTCGAGGCCCGTCATCGCGCGATCGATCGCTTCGTCGAAGTCGTCCATCCCGATCGCCGGCTTGCCGAGGTCGGCCGCATGCAGCGCGGCCTCGTTGACGACGTTCGCGAGATCGGCGCCGACGAAACCCGGCGTGCGCGATGCAAGTTCGCCGAGGTCGACTTCGGCCGCGAGCTTCACGCGCTTCACGTGCACGCCGAGGATCTGGCGACGCCCGTTCACGTCGGGCCGGTCGATCGCGATGTGACGGTCGAAGCGGCCTGGGCGCAGCAGCGCCGGATCGAGAATCTCCGGCCGGTTGGTCGCGGCCATGATGATCACGCCCGAGCCGGCCTGGAAGCCGTCCATCTCGACGAGCAACTGATTGAGCGTCTGCTCGCGCTCGTCGTTGCCCGACATCGGGCCGACGCCGCGCACCTTGCCGAGCGCATCGAGCTCGTCGACGAACACGATGCACGGCGCCTTCTGCTGCGCCTGCTCGAACAGGTCACGCACGCGCGCGGCGCCCACGCCGACGAACATCTCGACGAACGCCGAGCCGCTGATCGAGAAGAACGGCACGGCCGCCTCGCCGGCCACCGCGCGCGCGAGCAGCGTCTTGCCGGTGCCGGGCGCGCCGACGACGAGCACGCCCTTCGGGATCTTGCCGCCGAGCCGCTGGTAGCGATCAGGGTTGCGCAGGAACGCGACGAGCTGCTGCAACTCGGCCTTCGCTTCGTCGATGCCCGCGATGTCGTCGAACGTGATGCCGGTTTCCTGCTGCACGTACACGCGTGCGCGGCTCTTGCCCATCCCGGTGAAGTCCTGCAGCCCGCCGCGCTTGCGCAGCATCAGGTTCCAGATGAACACGAACGCCACGAGCGGCACCAGCCACGACGCGAGCGACGTGATCCAGCCCGTGTCGGACGCGCCGTGAAAGCGGATGCCGGCCGCGCTCAGCGCGTCGATCAGCTGCGGATCGGTCACGCGGTTGGTGGCGAAGCGCGGCGGCGCGCCGCCCGTCTTCACGGCCGCGACTTCGGATGCCGGCAGCATCGCGCCGGCCTGCGGCATCTTCAGCGTGCCCACGATCGACGTCGCACCGATCTCGAGATCGTCGACGAGCCGCGCGGCGACGAGCCGATGGAAATCGCTGTACGCGATCATCGTCGCCTCCGGGCGCAGCATCAGCAACTGCGCGGCGAACAGCACGAAGAAGCCCGCCGCGATCAGTAATCCTGCATAGTCGAATTTCTTGTCCATGGCATCGGGCCGGCCGGTCGCGCCGTGCGGCGCGCGCTTACGCGTACCCGCGCGCCCCGCCGGCGCGCGGTATCGGCAGCCACGCGCTCACGGACCGCATCCGCGCCATCGTCGCCTCGTTTCGTCGCATGAAAGACACCGCGAACGCGCCGCCTGGCGCCGTTCGCACGGACATCGCGCCGCAACGCGCCGTCCGTGATTTCAGTCTAGTTCGCGCGCAGGCGTCTCGCATCGTCCGACAAACGCCTTTCATCGACGCCGCCCGCCGCGTTATAGTCGCGTTCGTGACATTTGTGTGACAGTTGGCCTCGCCCTGCGCATCACGCCGCCGGGCGCGACGCCGGCTGTTGCGTCCCGTCCCGCGTCGCGGCCAGCCTGTGCGACGCGGCCGCACATCGAACGATAACCACCCATCGAGGAGCACACGACGTGAACGACACCCCCGATCGCCCCGACGACCTTCCCGTTGATCCCGACCGCCGCCGCATGCTCGGCGGCCTCGCCGCACTCGGCGCAGGCGTCGCGCTTGGGGGCTGCGAGACCACGCCGGGCAGCGCGCCGCGCTCCGCTGCCGACTTGCGGATCGACGACGCGCTGCGCCGGCAGGTGCGCCACATCGTCGTGATCTATGCGGAGAATCGCAGCTTCTCGAACCTGTACGGCGACTTCCCCGGCGTGCGCCATCCGCTGAGCGAGGTGCGGCCCGAGGACGCGCGGCAGCTCGATCGTGACGGCAAGACGCCGCTGCCGGTGCTGCCGAAGATCTGGGGCGGGCTCGTGCCGCGGGCGCAGGAAGTGGACGGCAAGCGCTACGCGATCGCCGAGCGCGACATCGACAAGCTGCCGAACGCGCCGTTCCGGATCGCCGATGCGCAAGGCAAGCCGCTGCCGAATGGCGTGATCACGCGCGACTTGTGGCACCGCTTCTACCAGAACCAGATGCAGATCGCCGCGGGCCGCAACGACCAGTTCGCCGCGTGGGCCGATTCGGGCGGCCTCGTGATGGGCCACTACCGCAATTCCGCCGACACGCTGCGGCTGTGGAACCTCGCGCGGCAATACACGCTGTGCGACAACTTCTTCATGGCGGCCTTCGGCGGCTCGTGGCTGAATCACATGTTCCTGATTTCCGCGCAGCCGCCGATCTATCCGGACGCGCACAAGCATCCGCACGCGGCCAAGCTGCTGTCGAAGGTCGACGGCGAGGATCCAACCGGCACGCGGCTGACGCTCGCCGCCGATTCGCCGGCGTCCGCGCTCGACGGCCCGCCGAAGTTCGCGGTCGACGGCCCGCTGACGCCCGACGGCTACGGCGTCAACACGATGGCGCCGCCGTATCAGCCGAGCTACGTGCCGCCGGCCGATCCGGGCAACGCCGCGTATGCGGATCCGGCTGACCATCGCGTGATCCCGCCGCAAGGCCATCCGACGATCGGCGACCGCCTGTCGGAAAAGAACGTCGACTGGGCGTGGTACAGCGGCGCGTGGCAGTACGCGCTCGAGCACCGCGACACGGGCATGGTTCCCGATTTCCAGTACCACCACCAGCCGTTCAACTACTTCGCGAACTACGCGCCGGGCACCGACGCGCGCCGCACGCACCTACGCGACGCGGGCGTCGGCGACGAGCCGTCGACCAACCGCTTCATCGCCGACATCGACGCGGGCCGCCTGCCGGCCGTCACGTTCTACAAGCCGCAGGGCAACCTGAACATGCACGCGGGCTATGCGGACGTCGAATCGGGCGATCGCCACATCGCGAACGTGATCGAGCATATCCGGCGCGGCCCGCAATGGGCGAACACCGTGATCGTGATGACGCACGACGAGAACGGCGGCTGGTGGGATCACGTCGCGCCGCCGGTCGGCGATCGCTGGGGCCCCGGCTCGCGGATTCCGGCGCTCGTGATCTCGCCGTTCGCGAAGAAGAGCTACGTCGATCACACGATGTACGACACGAACTCGATCCTGCGCTTCATCAGCCGCGTGCACGGGCTCGCGCCGCTCGACGGCGTCGCCGCGCGCGACAAGGCGTTCGCGTCGCGCGGCGCCACGCCGCCGGGCGACCTGACGAACGCGCTCGATCTCGGCTGACGATTCACTCACGTCCCTGATACGACGACGCCCCGGTGCAACATGGTTGCCGGGGCGTCGTCGTTTTACTCGCCATGCTAGGCGGCGCTGCGCAACGCCTCGCTCGCCGAACGTGCGGCGTGACGGCCGGCCTGCCGGCCGAAGAAAGTCGCGTCGGCCAGCGACAGTCCCGAGCTGTACCCGGCACCCCAGCGCGGCAGCCCGCAGGTCGTGCGGCCGGCCGCATAGAGGCCCGCCACCGGTGCGCGCGCCGCGTCCAGCACCTGCCCGGTCGGCAGCGTATCGAGCCCGCCCAGCGTGAAATGCGGATAGAACGCGTAGTCGATCCGGCAATCGAGCGCGACGAACGGCGGCTCGATCAACGGCCTCAGCCACTTCTTCGCCTTGTGGAACAGCGGATCGACGCCTTCGGCCGCGTGGCGGTTGTAGACGTCGAGCGTTGCCGTCAGCGTGCCGGCCGGCATCCGCAGGTCGCGCTCGACTTCGTCCCATGTCTCGCCGGCGGCCGCGATGCCAATCCGCGCGATCTCGGGTGGCGCCTGGTAGCTCGCCTGGTCGACCAGCAGGTAGATCCGGTCGTCGGCCTGGTGGAACGCGTGATGGCCGGTGCGGCCGTGATAGCCGTCCTCGTTGATGAAGCGCTGGCCGTGCGCGTTGACGAAGATCCCGTAGATCAGCGATTCGGGCGCGTAGAACGGCAGGCTGACGAAGCCCTGGTCCATGTGGATCGCGGCGCCGCCCGCGCTCTGGCCGAGCAGGATGCCCGAGCCGTCGTCGCCGGGGCTGCCGATCGGTTCGCCCGAGCGCAGGAACTGCGGCGCATGCTTACGCACCATGTCGCGGTTCATCGCGAAGCCGCCGGCACACAGGATCACCGCACGGCGCGCCCGCACGCATGCCGTCTCGCCGTATGCGCGCAGCACGACGCCGCGCACGGCGCCTGCATCGTCGACGATCAAGGCGAGCGCGCGCGTGTCGTAGCGCGTCGATACGCCGAGCGCCTGCACGCGCCCGGCCAGCACGCGCATCAGCATCTGCCCGCCGCCCCAGCCCGGCCATTGCGGCGTGTGGCCGCGCGGGCACGGCGTCGCGGCCTCGCTGAACGGCCAGGCCTCCTCGCTGCCCGACCAGATCAGGCAGTCGTCGGTTTCCGGTTCGACGATCCGCTCGGCGATGAACGTGTTCTTGTACGTGAGGCCCTGCGCGACCAGCCAGTCGTGGTGCGCGAGGCTCTCGTTCGCATAGAGGCGCACCTTCGCTTCGTCCGCGTCGCGGCCGCCCGCGAGCATCAGGTAGCGGTACAGGTCCTCGGTGTCGTCGCTGAAGCCGGCCTGCCGCTGGGCGGGGGTGCCGCCGCTGCCGCCGAGGTAGATCTCGCCGCCGGACAGCGCGCTCGTGCCGCCGTAACTCGACGCGCGCTCGACGATCAGCGTGTCGGCGCCGGCGCTCGCGGCTTCGATCGCCGCGCACGCGCCGGCCGCGCCGAAGCCGACGATCACGACGTCGTGTTCCGCGTCCCAGCGAGGCACGTCGCGAACGTTCAGGGGGCGGGTCAGGGAGTATTCGGATGACATGGGCAATGGATCGATTGGCGCGGCGCGCGGCCGCGCCGGCGTTACATGCCGCGCAACGCGGCGAAACCGAAGTGCGAAGGATCGATCGGCACGCAACCGATCGGCAGGCCGTTCTGGTCGACCGAGCGGCATTGCAGGATGCCGGCCGCATACGGCGGCGACGGCACCTGTTCGGCTCCGTATCGCGCCATCGCCATGGCCGCGAACGTGCCCATCGCCAGTACGCACAGCTTGCGAGTCGTCAGTCTCATGATCGTCGTCCCCTCCGGTTGACCGCTGTCGCGGTTCGTGTCCGGCGCGCTGGCCTCAGGCAAACAGGCAACCGCACCGGATGACTGCACGGTAGCCAGCGCCGGGCCGGCGGCCATCGTCCATTTCGACTAGGGGCAAACGCGAAGCCGGTGTCGCGCGGCGTGCCGCGTTGCAACATCGCCGCGTGGCCGCGTCGGCGGGACAGCCCCGGAAACCCCCGTCGTGACGGGTCGGTACATCGTCAGACGAATGCCGCGCACGCGCCGATGCATCGCAGCATCGGACGATGCGTCGTCGGCGATCCCGGTGTTTTCCCCGATCCTTACCCTGCTCCGTATGGACGATGAGGATCGATCGGTCCGATGCGAACCTGCGCGTCGACGTCGCACTGCCGCCGCGTCCGTGCTTGCGGCGCGGCCGGGTCTTTCCGTTCACTCACGGGAGTACGCATGACCGATTCGAATCCCCGCCACGCGCTGTACGAGCTTGCCTGCCGTTACGCGCAAGCCGTCGACCGGCGCGACTGGCCGCGCCTCGCCACCCTCTTCACCGCCGACGCGCAGCTCGACGGCCCCGGTTTCCGCTTCGACGACCGCGATGCGATCGTCGCCGGCATGCGCGTGATCGAACGCTACGAGACCACCCAGCATCACGTGCACAACCAGCTCGTCACGCTCGACGGCGGCGAGGCCGACGTCGAGACCTACGGCGTCGCATGCCACGTGTACGTGCGCGACGGCGTGACGCGCAAGCTCGACTGGGGGCTGCGCTATCGCGACCGCTGCGTGTTCGACGGCGGCACGTGGCGCTTCGCCGCGCGCACGCTGCACGTCGACTGGTCGCAAGACCTGCCGCTGGAGGCCTGAACGATGCGCACGTCCCTTCCCCTCGCCGGCCGCACCGCGCTCGTCACCGGCGGCGCCGGCGGCATCGGCGCGGCATGCGCGCAGGCACTCGCCGCCGATGGCGCGGCCGTCGTGCTGATGGGCCGCCGCCGCGACGCGCTCGAACGCGCGCAGCAGCGCCTGACCGATGCGGTGCCCGACAGCCGCGTCGCGATTCACGCCGGCGACGCGTGCGACGACGGCGACCTGCAGGCCGCGCTGGACACCGCGTGGGCGCTCGATGGCCGTCTCGACATCGTCGTGCCGACCGTCGGCGGCGCCGGGTTCCGGCCGCTGCTGATGCATGACGCCGCCAGCTTCCGCGCGGAAATCGACCTGAACCTGCACAGCGCGTTCACCGCGATCCGTCACGCCGCGCCGCGGCTCGCCGACAGCGGCGGCGGCGCGATCGTCTGCATCTCGTCGACGGCCGCGCAAATCAACTTCCGCTGGCTGAGCGCGTACTGCACGGCCAAGGCCGCGCTCGAGGCGCTGGTGCGCGGCGCGGCCGAGGAACTGGCCGGCGCGAAGATCCGCGTGAACGCGGTGCGGCCGGGCCTCACGCGCTCGGAAGCCACCGCGCCGATGTTCGACAACCGCGCGCTGGTCGACGGCTTCCTCGAACAGATTCCGCTCGGCACGCTTGGCGAACCGGAAGCGATCGCGCATGCGGTGCGCTATCTCGCCGGCCCCGAGTCGGGCTGGGTCACCGGCCAGAGCTTCGCGGTCGACGGCGGCCACGAGCTGCGCACCAACCCGCGCGTCGACGACACGATCGCGCAAATCTATGGCGCGGCCGCGCTCGACGCGGTCAAGGCCGGCCGTGCGCCGGGCGCCGCATGAGCGGCCGCCTTCTTTCAACCCCAACGGAAAACCACCGATCATGAATCGAGTCGCAAACAAGGTCGCGCTGATCACCGGCGCGGCGAGCGGCGTCGGCCGCGCGGATGCGTTGCTGCTGGCCGCCGAGGGCGCACGTGTCGTGCTGACCGACATCGACGAGGACGCGGGCCGCGCGCTCGCGCGCGAGATCGGCGACGCGGCGCTGTTCGTGCATCAGGACATCGCCGACGAGGACGGCTGGCGGCATGCGATCGCGTCGACGCTCGAGCGCTTCGGCCGCCTCGACGTGCTGGTCAACAACGCGGCGATCTGCCCGGTCGGCTCGATCGAGGACACGAGCCTCGACACCTGGCAACGCGTGCTGCGCGTCAATGCGGACGGCTATTTTCTCGGCTGCAAGTACGCGATCGGCGCGATGAAGCACAACGACACGCCGGGCTCGATCGTGATGATGTCGTCGGTCGCCGCGCTCGGCGGCCTTCCGATGATGTGCGCGTACACCGGCTCGAAAGGCGCGGTCACGGCGCTCGCGCGCAGCGTCGCCGTGCACTGCAAGCGCAGCGGCTACCGGATCCGCTGCAACTCGATCCATCCGGACGGCATCTGGACGCCGATGACGCAGGCGCTGATGCCCGGCCTCGATCCGGCCGAACTCGGGATCGGCAACGATCCGATGGCGCGCATGTGCGATCCGCAGGACGTCGCCAATTTCGTGCTGTTCCTTGCGTCCGACGAATCGCGCTTCGTGAACGGCGCGGAGCTGCGAATCGACAACGCGCAACTCGTTTCGTCGCTGTGACGCGGCTCGCGGCTTTCCCTTTCCAAGGAGTGTTCCGATGATTTCATTCAACGGCAAGACGGTGCTGGTCACCGGCGGCGGTGCAGGCATCGGCCGCGCGTGCGCGGAGGCGTTCGGCGCGGCAGGCGCGCGCGTCGCGGTGGCCGAGCGCGATTCCGCACGCGCGCAGGACGTGCGCCAGGCGCTCGAAGCCGCGGGCGTCGACGCGCTGGTCGGCACCGTGGACGTCACGCGCCGCGACGAGGTCGACACGTTTGCGAGGACGATCGACGCGCGCTTCGGCGGCCTCGACGTGCTCGTCAACAACGTCGGCGATTTCCTGGGGATCGCGAAACCGTTCGACGATTACGGCGACGACGACATCGCGCGGCTGTTCGACGTGAACCTGCGTCAGGTGTTCATCGTCACGCGCGCGATGCTGCCGTTGCTGCGCAAGCGCGGCGCGGGCAGCAGCATCGTCGGCGTGTCGTCGATCGAGGGTTTTCGCGCGATTCCGAACTGCACCGTCTATGCATCGTTCAAGGCCGCGCTGACCGGCTTCACGAAAAGCCTCGCGCTCGAACTCGGGCCGGCCGGCATCCGTGTGAACCAGATCGCGCCGGAAACCACCGAGACGCCGCAGGTGCCCGTCAGCGCGATGGTGGCGGCCGAGCACCACAGCCACATCCCGCGCTGGATTCCGCTCGGACGATTCGGTGCCGCCGGCGACATCGCGGGCGCCGCGCTGTTCCTCGCGAGCCCGCTCGCCGCGTGGGTCACCGGCACGACGCTGCACGTGGACGGCGGCGCACTCGCGGCGGCCGGCTGGTATCGCGACCCGAACGGCTTCTGGACCAACATGCCGGTCGTCACCGGCAACGGCTTCAATTTCTGAGCAGGCCGCCGCCGCGCGCGGCGTCATCCGTTCAATCATCCGTTCAATTCAAGCGGCGCATCCGTGCCGCTGCGGGAGACATCATGAAAGTCCTGATCATCGGCGGTACCGGCCTCATCGGCGGCCACACCGCGCTGCATCTGCGCGCACAAGGCAACGACGTGACACTCGCCGCGCGCAAGCCGCCGGCGCACGGCACCGCGCTCGCGCAGTTCGACGTGCTGCTGCGCGACTACGTTGCCGGCAACTTCACGCGCGACGATCTCGCGCCGTTCGACGCGATCGTGTTCGCGGCCGGCAACGACATTCGCCACCTGCCGCCCGGCACAGACGAAGCGGCGCACTGGGAACGCGCGAACGTCGACGCGGTGCCGCGCTTCTTCGCGCTCGCGCGCGACGCGGGCGTGAAGCGCGCGGTGCTGGTCGGCAGCTTCTATCCGCAGGTCGCGCCGGCGCTCGTCGACACCGTGCCGTACGTACGCTCGCGCCATCTCGCCGACGAACGCGTGCGCGCGCTCGCGTCGCCGTCGTTCGCGGTGTGCAGCGTCAATGCGCCGTTCGTCGTCGGGGCGGTGCCGGGGCTGCGCAACGAGATGTTCGCTGCGTACACGGGCTACGCGCAGGGCAAGCTCGCCGGGCTGCCGGTGTACGGGCCGGCCGGCGGCAGCAACTTCATCTCGACGCAATCGCTGTCGGAAGCGATCTGGGGCGCGCTGCAGCGCGGCGAATCCGGCAAGGCGTATCTCGTCGGCGACGAGAACCTGAGCTTCGCCGACTACTTCGCGGCCTTCTTCCGCGCGGCCGGCAATCCGCAGACGGTACCGTCGCTCGACCAGGAGCATCCGCTGTTGCCGGACATCGCGATCTATACGGGCCGCGGCAACGTCGTATCGTATGAGCCCGATCCGGCCGATATCGCGCTGCTGCGCTACCGGCGCGGTGACGTGCAGCGCGCGGTCGACGAAGTGGTCGCGCAGTGCGGCGCGTAAGCGCACGTTTAACGTACACGCCAAGCTGAAAACGCGGCGCAAACGACGACGTCCCGCCGCCGGCGACGGATGCCGGCGGCGGGACGTCGATGCCGCTACGTCGTTGTCGATGCGGCGCGTCAGCCGCCGATGCGCTGTTCGATCTTCTTCATCGTGTCGGTCAGCTCGGTCGGCAGGCGCAGCTTCAGCGTGTCGAACAGCGCCGCATGCAGCTTCAGCTCCTCGCGCCATTCGTCGGCGTGCATCGACGTCACCGCCTCGAACTGCTCGCGCGTGAAGTCGAGCCCGTCCCAGTGCAGGTCGTCATAGGCCGGCGACACGCCGAACGCATGTTCGCCGCCACCGCCGTTGCCTTCGAGGCGATCGAGCATCCACTTCAGCACGCGCATGTTCTCGCCGAAGCCCGGCCACACGAACTTGCCGTTCGCGTCCTTGCGGAACCAGTTCACGCAGTAGATCTTCGGCAGCTTCGCGCCCGTGCCTTCGAGCTGCTTGCCGATCTTCAGCCAGTGCGCGAAATAATCGCTCACGTTGTAACCGCAGAACGGCAGCATCGCGAACGGGTCGCGGCGCACGATGCCTTGCTCGCCGACTGCCGCGGCGGTCGTCTCCGAGCCCATCGTCGCGGCCATGTACACGCCTTCGACCCAATCGCGCGCTTCGGTCACGAGCGGCACGGTGGTCGAGCGACGGCCACCGAAGATGAACGCGTCGATTGGCACGCCGGCCGGATTCTCCCAGTCCGCGTCGATCGACGGGCATTGCGATGCCGGCGCCGTGAAGCGCGAGTTCGGATGCGCGGCCTTGCGGCCCGTTTCCTTGCCGATTTCCGGCGTCCACGGGTTGCCTTGCCAGTCGGTCAGCTTCGCGGGCGGCGTGTCGGTCAGGCCTTCCCACCACACGTCTCCGTCTTCCGTCAGCGCGACATTCGTGAAGATCACGTTTTCCTTCAGCGTCGAGATCGCGTTCGGATTGGTCTTCACGCCGGTGCCGGGCGCCACGCCAAAGAAGCCGGCTTCCGGGTTGATCGCGTACAGGCGGCCGTCGCGGCCCGGCTTCAGCCACGCGATGTCGTCGCCGATCGTCGTGACCTTCCAGCCGTCGAAGCCCTGCGGCGGAATCAGCATCGCGAAGTTGGTCTTGCCGCACGCGGACGGGAACGCCGCCGCGACGTGATACTTCTTGCCGGCCGGCGACGTCACGCCGAGGATCAGCATGTGTTCGGCGAGCCAGCCCTGGTCGCGGCCCATCGTCGACGCGATGCGCAGCGCGAAGCATTTCTTGCCGAGCAAGGCGTTGCCGCCGTAGCCGGAACCGAAGCTCCAGATCTCGCGCGTCTCGGGGAAATGCACGATGTACTTGACCGGGTTGCACGGCCACGGCACGTCCTTCTGACCCGCGTCCAGCGGATGGCCGACGCTGTGCACGCACGGCACGAAATCGCCGTCCTCGCCGAGCACGTCATAGACCTCGCGGCCCATGCGCGTCATGATCCGCATGTTCACGACCACGTACGGGCTGTCGGACAGCTCGACGCCGATATGCGCGATCGGCGAGCCGAGCGGGCCCATCGAGAACGGCACGACGTACAGCGTGCGGCCGCGCATCGAGCCGCGGAACAGACCGTTCAGCGTCTCGCGCATTTCTTCCGGCGCGATCCAGTTGTTGGTCGGGCCGACGTCGTCGGGCGATGGCGTGCAGATGAACGTGCGATCCTCGACGCGCGCGACGTCGGATGGATCGGATTGCGCGAGATACGAGTTCGGGCGCTTCGCCGGGTTCAGGCGCGTGAGCGTGCCCTGGTCGACCATCGCCTGGCACAGCGCGTCGTTCTCTTCCTGCGAGCCGTCGCACCACACGACGCGGTCGGGCTCCGTGAGCGCCGCGATGCGCGACACCCATTCGATCAGTTTGCGATGCTTGACGAAGGCCGGGGGAGCGATCAGCGGGCTGTGCGTCGCTTCGGCCAAGGTGTTATGCGACATGGAAATGTCTCCAGACTATTGGAAGGGGATCGGGGATGCGGGGCGAGCCCGCCAGATGGGGGAATGCGATCGGAGCGCAGGTGGATGCGACGCGCAAGGCGGGACGCGCGAGCGGAGCGCGTGTCGATGCCGCGATGCGGGCGAGAGAATGTGATGTCTCGTATGAGCGTGCGAACGCGAGTTTCGCCATGCAAGCAACCTGCCGTACAACTCCATGCCGGCCAGCATACCATCGCCGTTATTGGGCGGGCGTTGCGTTGCAACAAGAAACAATTGTGACGACACGCCGGCATGCGGCTTGCCGGCCGGTCCCTTTTATTGGGCCGGCCCATGCGCTTTGGGGACGAAACGGCTGGAAACGTCCGTCCGGCAAGGGTTTCGCGACGGCGGGAAAATCGGCGCGACGCGTTCGCATGCGGTGCCCCCGAACAGGCGGAGGCCGAATTGGCGTTTTCGCTACTCAGGCAAACCCTGAATTAGGTTGCGCACACAAACATCCATCGAGAACGCGTTGTGTGCGCCACCGCTCAAAGCGGCGCGCCCGGCAATCCGGGGTAATACGCGCCTGCCGCCATCCCGCCGTCGACGGCCAGCTCGGCGCCGTTGCAGTACGACGCTTCGTCGCTCGCGAGGAACAGCGTCGCACGCGCGATTTCGTCAGGCAAACCGACGCGTTGCAGCGGCACGTGCGTGTAGTGCTTGTTGATCTCGTCGAGCGGTGCGCCGGTCGGGTTCGACATCGCCGTGTTCACGCCGCCCGGATGGATCGAATTCACGCGCACGCCCTGGTGGCCGAGTTCCAGCGCCGCGACCTTCGTCAGCCCGCGCACGCCCCATTTGCTCGACACGTAAGCGGCCAGCGCGTTCACGCCGCGCAGGCCGTCCACCGACGAAATGTTGACGATCGAGCCGCGCTGCTGCGCGATCATGCGCGGCGCGATCGTACGAATCCCGACGAACGTGCCGACCAGATTGATCGACACCGCACGCTCGAAATCGCGTTTCGACAACTCGGTGATCGCGCCGAACATCAGCACCGCCGCGTTGTTGACGAGCACGTCGATGCGGCCGAACTGCTCGACGGTCGCGTCGGCGATGCGCGCCCAGTTCGCTTCGTCGGCCACGTCGAGCCGCATGAAGCGCGCGGCGTCGCCGAGTTCGCGCGCGAGCGCCTCGCCTTCCGCGTCCAGCACGTCGCCGATCACGACGCGCGCGCCCTCTTCGACGAACAGCCTGCATGTCGCCGCGCCCATCCCGCGCGCGCCGCCCGTGACGATCGCTACCTTCCCTTCCAGTCGACCCATGTCGTTCTCTCTTCGATGAATTCCGATTTGTCCGGTTTGCTGGCCGCGACGCGCACCCGCGCACCTGCATGCCGGCCCATGATTGGCCATGCAGCGACGCGGGGACCCGCGCCCGCAGTCAGCCCCAGTACGCCTGCCCGCCGTCGAGCGGCAGCGTCGCGCCCGTCAGGTACGCGGCATCGCGGCTCGCGAGAAACACGATCGCGCGCCCGATGTCCTGCTCGCAGTCGCCGACGCGTCCCAGCGGGATCGTGCGGAAGAACGCGGCGGCTTCTTCCGGATTCGCGTCGACCCAGCCCTTCAGCCCCGGCGACAACGCATGCGGCGCGACCGCGTTCACGCGGATGCCGTCGGCACCCCATTCGCATGCCGCCGCACGCGTAAGCGCGCGAATCGCTTCCTTGGTCGCCGCGTAGGCGCCGTAACCCGACGTGTCCCAGCGCACCGCGGCCGACGACGCGAAATTGACGATCACGCCGTCACCCGTCAGATGCGGATGGCATGCGCGCATCATCCGCAGCGTCGCGATCGGCCCCGACTCGAGGCCCGCGAGGAAATCCGCGTCGGTCACGTCGAGCAGGCGGCCGAGCGGCACGACCTGCGCGTTGTTGATCAGGATCTGCACGCCGCGGAACCGCTCGACGACCGCATCGACGCACCGCGCGATCTGCGCGGCGTCCATCACGTCGCACACGAACGGCTCTGCGACACCGCCGCGTGCGCGGATGGCGTCGCAGGTCGCGACCAGCTTGTCGCGCGTGCGGCCGACCACGGCCACCTGTGCGCCTTCGGCCGCGAGCGCGTGCGCCACGCCTTGCCCGACGCCCTGCCCCGCGCCCGTCACGAGCGCGACCTTGCCTTCGAGGATGCCCATGCGTGCTCCTTAAGCGACGATCGCGGGGTGAGCCTGCACGGGGCCGCCGAGCAACGCGCGATACGACGGCGGCTGCTTGCCGTCGAGATCCGCGATACCGTACTGCAACGCGGCTTCCGCGCCGACCAGCACCTGCCCGGACAACGCCATGCGCTCCGGATCGGCGTGGATCGCGTGAATCACGCGGCCGGTGAATTCCGGGCTTTCGGCGACGAGCGAAAATTCCTTGTACAGGTTCGGATGTTCTTCCCATACGCGTGTGGTGCGCTCGGTGCGCAGCGGCCCCATCCAGATCGACACGGCCGCGACGTCGAACGGCTTCAGGTCGACGGCCATGTCCTTCGCGAACTTGTCGACGCCGGATTTCTGCGCGCCGTACGCGGCGCCGTGCATGTAGCAGCTCGCGCCGAACGACGACGTGAACGCGATCAACCCGCTGCGCCGCTTCGCCATCAACGGCGCGGCATGCCAGCTCGCGACGTACGCGGAGCGCAGCCCCACGTCGAGGATGTTCACGAGGTCGAGCGACTTCTCCCAGAACGGGCCCGGCAGGATCAGTTGATCGTGCAGATAGGTCGCGTTGTTGACGAGGATGTCGAGCCGCCCGCTTTCACGTTCGACGCGCTCGAACAGCGCCTTCACCTGGGCGTCGTCCGCGTGGTCGCACGCAACCGCGATTCCGCGGCCGCCGAGCGCGTCGATCTCGCGCGCGGTCTCGTGGATCGTGCCGGGCAGCGGCGCATCGCCTTCGTTCTGCGAGCGGCCCGTCACGTAGACGGTCATGCCGGCCGCGCCGAGTGCGCGTGCGATGCCCTTGCCCGCGCCGCGCGACGCGCCCGTCACGACGGCGACCGGCGCCTCGTGGTTCTGTGTCATGTTCGATGTCTCCTGGGGAATGTTCTCAACCGGCGTGGGCGATATGCGGCGTCACGCGTCACGCGTCCGGCGGTTGCGCGCCGGCGAACAGCACGCCCGGCGCCTCGCCGTCATAGCGGGCGGACAGCGTCGACGTGACGACGCAGCGCGTGGCCGCGATCTTCCATTCGCCGTCGATCTTCCGGTATTCGTCGTCGTAGGTCGCGCCGAGCTGCGTGAGCGTGCGCGCGTGGGTGTCGAGCATCTGGTAATGCAGGCCCCACGTGCCGCGCGCGTGCGTGTCGTCGAGCACGGTGATGTCGGGATTCACGCCGTGGTGCATCTCGACGATGTGCGGATGGCAGCCGAGCCGTTCGAACACGTCGACGAGCGCGTCGCGATGGTCGAACGTGCCGATCCGGCCATAGTCGATTTGCACTGTGCCGGGCGCGAAGCAGTCGCGCATCCCTTCGGGATCCTTGCGATCGCAGCACGTGAAGTAGCGCGCCTTCAGGCGGCGGATCGCGTCGGCGTCCTCGAGCCTGCGCACGCGCACTTCCATTCGTTCGATCGGGGTCATGCCGTCTCCTTGGTCTCGTGTGCGCGGATCGAAGCCGCGTCGACGCCACGTTACAGGCGCACGAGAGGCCGGCCATCACCTGTTTGGATGAAACCAGCAGTCCGTATCGGCGGCGGCGAACGCGGCCGGTGCGGCGTTCGTCCGAACAGACGATGTGACGCAGGCGGCTTCGTTCCTACCATCGGACGACACCACCACGAGATACGGCGATGGACGAGACGACCCGCACGCTCTACGAATACGAGCAGATCCGCCAGCTGAAGTACCGGTATTTCCGCGCGGTCGACACGCACGACTGGTCGCTGCTCGCGCAATGCCTGACCGAGGATTGCGAAGCGCGGCTGTACGGTGGCCGCTATGCGTACGACGGCCGCGACGCGTTCGTGTCGAGCCTGCGCGAGCTGATCGGCAAGCCGACCTTCCTGACGATGCATCACGGCCATCACCCCGAGCTCACGCTGGTGTCGCCCGATCACGCGTGCGGCGTGTGGTTTCTCGAGGATCACGCGATCAATCTCGAGGATGACTACCTGCTGCACGGCACCGCGTTCTACGACGACCAGTACGTGAAACGCGACGGCGTGTGGCGCATCCACGCGACGCGCCACGAGCGGCTGTTCGAAACCGTCACGTCACCGATCCCGCCGTCGTTCACGCTCACCGCGAACCGCTTCGCACCGGGCGCACACGATGCGGCCGGTGCGGCCGTCAGCGCGTCCTGAAACGCGGCGGCAGCGCCGCCGATTCCGTCATTCCCCCCTGGAGCCGAAGCAATGGAGAAAGTCATTTACGTGTTGTGGCGCGATGCGCAGGCCGCGCCCGAGCCATGGAGCCGCAGCGTGCGCACGCAACTCGCCGACAAGCTGCTGTCGCTCAGCGCGCACGGCGTGCAGGTGAACGTCGCCGACGCCGATGTCGCGCCGGCCGTCGGCTTGAAGCAGACCAACACGCATCCGGGCATCGACGGGATCGTCGCGGTATGGGTCGACAGCGCGAACCCGATGTTCCGCCAGCCGTTCGACGACGCGGTGCGCACGGTCGTCCCGCACATGGCCGCGTATCTCGTCACCGAGTCGCAACCGATTCCGAACACGCGCTTTCCGGCGCGGCCCGGCGAGCGCACGAGCGGCTTCTCGCAGCTCGCGTTCCTGAAGCGCCCGCCGCGCCTCACGCACGAAGCGTGGCTCGACGTGTGGCACGGCCATCACACGCGCGTCGCGATCGATACGCAGGACAACTTCCTGTACGTGCAGAACGTGGTCGTGCGCGCGCTCACGCATGCGGCGCCCGGCTACGACGCGATCGTCGAGGAATGCTTCCCGGCCGCGGCGATGACCGATCCGTATGCGTTCTTCGATGCGGTCGGCGACGAGGAGAAGTTCCAGCGCAACGTCGCCCAGATGATGGACAGCTGCGGACGCTTCATCGATTTCGACAAGATCGACGTGGTGCCGACGAGCCAGTACGTCGTGAAGGCGGTACGCGGATAAAAAAAACGCCAACCCGCGCTAAACGGGTTGGCGTCGTGCCGCGGGTATGACGATTACGAGAACTGGTTCATCGTGTTGTCCTTGCCCGCTGCCTTCAGCGCTGCTTCGCCGCTGAAGTATTCCTTGTGGTCGTCGCCGATATCCGAGCCGGACATGTTCTGGTGCTTGACGCACGCGATGCCCTGGCGGATTTCCTTGCGCTGCACGCCGGCCACGTAACCGAGCATGCCCTGGTCGCCGAAGTATTCCTTCGCGAGGTTGTCGGTCGACAGCGCAGCCGTGTGGTACGTCGGCAGCGTGATCAGGTGGTGGAAGATGCCTGCTTCACGCGACGCATCGGCCTGGAACGTGCGGATCTTCTCGTCGGCGAGCGCGGCCAGTTCGGTCTGGTCGTACTCGACGCTCATCAGCTGCGCGCGGTCGTATGCCGACACATCCTTGCCCGCTGCCTTCATCGCGTCATACACCTGCTGACGGAAGTTCAGCGTCCAGTTGAACGACGGGCTGTTGTTGTACACCAGCTTCGCATTCGGGATCACCTTGCGGATTTCGCTGACCATGCCGCCGATCTGCGCGATGTGCGGCTTTTCGGTTTCGATCCACAGCAGGTCGGCGCCGTTCTGCAGCGACGTGATGCAATCCAGCACGCAACGCGCTTCGCCCGTGCCCGAGCGGAACTGGAACAGGTTGCTCGGCAGGCGCTTCGGACGCAGCAGCTTGCCGTCGCGCTTGATCACGACGTCACCGTTGCCGAGCTGGTCGGCCGACAGCTCTTCGCAGTCGAGGAACGCGTTGTACTGGTCGCCCAGGTCGCCCGGCGTGTTGGTCACGGCGATCTGCTTGGTCAGGCCGGCGCCGAGCGAGTCGGTACGGGCGACGATGATGCCGTCGTCCACGCCCAGTTCCAGGAACGCGTAGCGGATCGCGCGGATCTTCGCGAGGAAGTCCTCGTGCGGCACCGTGACCTTGCCGTCCTGGTGGCCGCACTGCTTTTCGTCGGACACCTGGTTCTCGATCTGGATGCAGCACGCGCCCGCTTCGATGAACTGCTTGGCCAGCAGGTACGTTGCTTCGGCATTGCCGAAACCCGCGTCGATGTCGGCGATGATCGGCACGACGTGCGTCACGTGGTTGTCGATCTTTTCCTGGATCGCGGCCTTGGCAGCCGCGTCCTTGGCCGCATCCAGCTCGCGGAACAGGCCGCCCAGCTCACGGGCGTCGGCCTGGCGCAGGAACGTGTACAGCTCGCGGATCAGCGCGCTGACCGAGGTCTTTTCGTGCATCGACTGGTCCGGCAGCGGGCCGAACTCCGAACGCAGCGCGGCGACCATCCAGCCCGACAGGTACAGGTAACGGCGTTCGGTGCTGTTGAAGTGCTTCTTGATGGAGATCATCTTCTGCTGGCCGATGAAGCCGTGCCAGCAACCCAGCGACTGCGTGTACTGGGTCGGGTCCGCATCGTACGCGGCCATGTCGGCGCGCATGATCTTCGCGGTGTAGCGGGCGATGTCCAGGCCCGTCTTGAACTTGTTCTGGGCACGCATGCGGGCAGCCGATTCCGGATTGATGGCATCCCACGCGCTGCCTTGCTTTTCCTTCAAACCAGCCACTGCCTTGATGTCGTCTTGATATTGGGACATGTCTATCTCCTGGGAACGAAGCGCATTTGAGTAAAGGGTTCAGCGTGCCCGCTCCGTGTGACGAAGCGAACTGCATGGACTTAATAGTAACGCCGACCGGTTCGCATTCAACGAAGTCTTATATAAGACATAAGATATAAATTTCGCTTGTTATTCAATGAGATAAGCGCGCGTTTTTGCGATGCAAAACAAGTTTTCAAGCGGCGGGACGGCCACGCGCCGGAAATTCGACGGGCTTTCCGCGATATGAAACGATCTTTCGGCAGTTGGTGCGATGACCGATATGGCGATCCATGCTCCGGGCTTTTGCCACGCGCATGACAAAACGTCTATACTTGGACAATTCATCGACGGCGCCGAACGCGCCCCTCCTGCCCGGAACGACATGAGCGACTACCCCGTTTTCGACGCGCTGTGCGAGCTGCTGACGACCTCCGGCGCGCGGTTCCGCGTGCTGGATCACCCGGCCGAAGGCAAATCCGACGTGATCGCCGCGATTCGCGGCACGCGTCCCGAACAGGGCGCGAAGGCGATGCTCTGCACGTTCAAGGACGGCGGCGACGCCACCGCCCTCGCGGTGATCCCCGGTCACCTGAAGATCGATTTCCGCAAGGTCGCCGATGCGCTCGGCCGCCGCAAGGCGACGCTCGCGCCGCCCGAACTCGCGGCCACGGTCACGCGCTGCGTGATGGGCGCCGTGCCGCCGTTCGTGTTCGACGCGAACGTGACGCTCGTCGTCGACCCGGCGCTGATCGAACTCAACGACGAAATCGCGTTCAACGCGGGCCGCCTCGACCGCTCGGTCGTGCTCGACGCGTCCGACTACGTGCGGATCGCCAGCCCGCTGCTCGCCGACATCACGCGGCCGGAAGCCGCCAACGCGCCCGCGCTGCAGGCCAACGCATGACCACGCCACGCCCCCGACCGCAACTGGAGCAGGCATCGCTGATCGAGCAGGTGCTGCGTATCGCCGAAGGGCTCGGCGCGATGTTCGCGCCGTTCACCGAGGTCGTCGTGCACGACCTGCGCACGCCGGAACACGCGATCCTCGCGATCCACAACAACCTGTCGGGCCGCGCGGTCGGCGATCCGGCGACCGAGCTCGGGCTCGCCCGCATCGAGGACGACGACTACCCGCAGGTGCTTGCGAACTACGCGAACCGCTTCGCCGACGGCCGCACCGCGAAAAGCACGTCGATCGGCATCAAGGATTCAAGCGGCCGCTACGTGGCCGCGCTGTGCCTGAACGCGGACGTTACGCTGTTCCGCGGCTTCCAGGGCATGCTGAACCAGTTCTGCAGCACCGAAGGCGAACCCGTCGCCGACACGCTCGACCCGGCCGGCGCGGACGCGATCCGGCAGCGCATCGATGCGTTCGCGACGCGCCTGGCGACCACGCCGCGCGAGCTGAAGACCGACCAGCGCCGCGAGCTGATGCAGACGCTGAAGGCGGACGGCTTCCTCGAGGTGCGCCGCGCGATGGAAATCGTGTCGCAGCACCTCGGCGTGTCGCGCGCCACCGTCTACAACGATGCGAAATGATGCGTGATGCGCAGGCGCGTCCGGCGCGCGCTCTGCTGACCAATTGACCGATCTTCCGACGAGCGACTCATGAACACTCCGACCCTCCCCACCTACGACGACGTCGCGGCCGCCGCGGCACGGCTCGAAGGCCACGCGCACCGCACGCCCGTGATGACGTCGCGCACGATCGACGAAGCGCTCGGCGCGCAGGTGTTCTTCAAGTGCGAGAACCTGCAGCGCATGGGCGCATTCAAGTTCCGCGGTGCGTTCAACGCGCTGTCGCGCTTCGACGCGACGCAGCGCCGCAACGGCGTCGTCGCGTTCTCGTCGGGCAATCATGCGCAGGCGATCGCGCTGTCGGCACGCATCCTCGGCATTCCGGCGACGATCGTGATGCCGCAGGACGCGCCGGCCGCGAAGATGGCCGCGACGCGCGGCTACGGCGGCAACGTCGTGACCTACGACCGCTATACCGAGGACCGCGAGCAGATCGGCCGCGCGCTGGCGGACAAACACGGGCTCACGCTGGTCCCGCCGTACGACCATGCGGACGTGATCGCAGGCCAGGGCACGGCGGCCAAGGAACTGTTCGACGAGGTCGGGCCGCTCGACGCGGTGTTCACGCCGCTCGGCGGCGGCGGCCTGCTGTCGGGCACGGCGCTCGCGACGCGCGCGCTGTCGCCGCACGCGAAGCTGTACGGCGTCGAGCCGGAAGCCGGCAACGACGGCCAGCAGTCGTTCCGGTCCGGCTCGATCGTCCATATCGACACGCCGCGCACGATCGCCGACGGCGCGCAGACGCAGCACCTCGGCAACCTGACGTTTCCGATCCTGCGGCGCGACGTCGACGACATCCTGACCGCGACCGACGCGGAGCTGGTCGACTGCATGCGCTTCTTCGCAACCCGTATGAAGATTGTCGTCGAGCCGACCGGCTGCCTGTCGTTCGCGGCCGCGCGCCGGATGAAGGATGAACTGAAGGGCAAGCGCGTCGGCATCGTGATCAGCGGCGGCAACGTCGATCTCGAGAACTTCTGCGCGCTGGTGTCCGCCTCCGCATGACCGTCGGCGCGCGCGGATGACCTGGATGAACATCCTGTCATCCGCGTGCCGCCACTCCTTCACGGCGCGTTAAGTTTCGCGCCCTAGACTGATCAGGTATCCCGCAGTCAGTCGTGAAGAAGGAGTCACCATGAACATGCACGCGATCGTCGCCGCCGCCCTCGCGGCAGCATCCCTTTCGGCGTTCGCTCAACCGGGCGTTACGTCATCCGGTCCTCCCGCCACGTCGCCGCAAGGCCCCGTCGCGCAGGCCACCCACCGTTCGCCCGCCGCGCTGCCGCCCGCCGGCTTCGTGCTCGCGAAGATCGATCAGAACAATACGCCGCCCGATCGCGGCGGCGATCCCAGCGGCCGCACGCGCTCGGGCTCGCATATGTAAACGTGAGCCGGCCGCGTCGGACGGCCGGCCCCTGTCACGACACCACAACGACATCACAACGACGGCAGCGACGGATCGCGTGCGGCGAGGATATCCGCGGTGCGCCGCTGCAGCGCGCCGTCGATCGTCTCCGGTTGCGGAATCAGCCAGTAACGCCCGTCTCGAATGCCATCGAACACCCGCGCGGCGAACGCGTCGGGCGTGAGTCCGTGCGCGTTCAGCATCGCGCGCATCGTATCGACGAAGCCCTGCACTTCGGGCCGGTCGCGCGTGGCGCCGAACGGGTCGTTGAAGATGCCCGACTGCACCGGGCCAGGCGCGAGCAGCGACACGCCGACCGGCGCGCCGAGCATCTTCAGCTCGCCGTACAGCGATTCGGTCAGCGCGATCACCGCGAATTTCGTCGCCGAGTAAGGCGACATCAACGGGCTCGGCAGGAACCCGCCGACCGACGCGGTGTTGACGACGCGCGCCGGCACGTTGCGTTCGAGCATGCGCGGCACGAAGCTGCGAATCCCGTTCATCACGCCGTGCACGTTGATCGCGAAACTGCGCTCGAACCGTTCCGGCGTGATTTCCCAGCTGAAGCCGGTCGCCATCACGCCCGCGTTGTTGAACAGCAGGTCGACGCCGCCGAAGCGCTGCCATGCAGCATCGGCCAGCGCGTCGACGGCTTCCGGCCGGCTCACGTCGGTCGGCACGCACAGCACGTCCGTGTCGAGCGTGGCGGCGAATGCGTCGAGCTTCGCCGGGTCGAGGTCGGCCAGCACCACGCGCATGCCGAGCGCGGCCGCGTGGCGCGCGAGGCCGCTGCCGATGCCGCTGGCCGCGCCGGTGATCACGGCGGTGCCGCCGTCGAAGCGAATCGAATGTGTCATGTCAGCGTCCGGTCGGGTCGATGCAGGGATGCGCATACGCGGGAATCACGGGCGGCGGCAACGGCGTGCGACCGTCGAGCGAGCGCACCGCGAGCCCCTGCGACAGCGGGAAATGCAGGCTGTGCGTGACGAGGCCCGTGCGCTCGCGCGCCGGCAGCGTGCACAGCGCGAGCGCGGTTTCCGCGAGATAGGCGACGTCCTCGGTCGGATAGCCTTCCGGGATGTAACGTGCCGCGCCCGGCGTACGGATCGCGGTGCTCGGCGCGACCAGGTTCACCGCGATGCCGTCGGCTTCGAGTTCGGCCGCGAGCCCCTGCGTGAAGCGCGACAGCGCGGCCTTGGCCGCCGCATAGACGGTCGCACCGCCCGCGCGCGAGAAATCGTCGAACGGCCGCAGCGGCGCGAGCGCGGTGACCGAGCCGACGTTCACGATCCAGCCGGCGCCGCGTGCACGCATCAGCGGGATCGCGGCCTGGCTCAGGGCGAACGGGATGCGCAGATAGTGTTCGATCGTCGTGTCGAACATCGCCATCGGCATCGCGTCGACGCACGCGTAGTCGGCCACACCCGCGTTGTTCACGAGGATGTCGAGGCCGCCGGCCGCCTGTGCCGCGCGCCCGACGAGCGCATCGCGCTCGGTCGGGTTCGACAGGTCGGCCGCGAGTGCGATCGCGCGGCCGCCCGCCTGTTCGATCAGCGCGACCGTTTCGGCGAGCGTGCCGGCGGTCGTCGCCGATTGCGTGAGGCTGCGCGCCGTCACGACGACGGTCGCGCCTTCGGACGCGAGGCGCTGCGCGATCGCGCGGCCGATGCCGCGGCTCGCGCCGGTCACGAGCGCGCATTTACCCGCGAGCGTCGCGGTTCGGGTGTCGGTCATGATGTCTCCGATGGAATTGTGGGTGCGTGCCGTTCAGCCCGCGATATCCGCAACATGCAGCACGAACTTGGTTTTCGCGTCGCCCGTTTGAACGAGGTCGAGCGCGCGTGCGGCCTGTTCCAGCGGGAAACTGTCGAAGCGCGGCACGCACAACGCGCGCCGGCCGAGCCGTTCGGCGATCGACGCGAGCGTGGCGCCGCTCGGCATCCGGCTGTATGTCATCGCGGTGCGCAGACCGCGCCGCGCGGCTTCGGCCGCCGTCACGGCAAGCCGCTCGGCATCACCGGCCGCGAGCGTCATGATGGTCACGAGCGTGCCGCCCGGCGCCAGCAGGTCGAGCGCATCGGGCAGCGTGTCGCCGCCGACCGCGTCGAGCACGAGATCGACGCCGCCGGGTGCCCACGCCCGCACGGCCGCCGCGATGTCCTGCGCGCGATAGTCGATGCTCACAGCCGCACCGAGCGATTCGACGCTCGCGCGATTGCGCGCCGAGCACGTCGCGGCGACCCGTGCGCCCGCCTGGGCGGCCAACTGGATCGCGAAGGTGCCGACCGCGCCCGCGCCGCCGTGCACGAGCACGCTCTGCCCTGCACGCAATCCGCCGTCGTCGAACAGGCCGGCCCATGCAGCCAGCGCGGGTGTCGGCGTGGCGGCCGCCGCCGCAAAGCCGACCGCATCGGGCAGGTGGACGACCGAATCGTGACGCACGGCGACGTATTCCGCATACGCGCCCCAGCGCCCCGCGCCGACGTCGGTCTGCGCGAACACGCGCATCCCCGGCGCGAAACCCTCGACGCCGTCGCCGACCGACTCGACTACACCGGCCGCGTCGAAACCGATCACGAACGGAAACGTCATCTGCATGAACGCGCCGAGATAGCCTTCGCGGCATTTCCAGTCGGCGGGATTGACGCCCGCGTACGCAACGCGGATCAGCACGTCGCCGGGGCCCGGCTTCGGTGCGGGAACGTCGGCCAGTCGCAGCGCGTCGGAATGGCCGACGCGGTCGATCAGCAAGGCTCGCATGGGGGTGTCTCCCGTGTTGTCGTTTGCATTGCGGTGGGTCGCGTGCGCGCCGCGCGTCACGCCGCCGTGTCGGCCAGCAGGCTCGACGCGAGCGGACAGAACGCGTGCGAGATCGCATCGACCGTCCAGTCGGGGCTTTCCGCGTCGAACCGGCGGTCGACCCAGCCCCAGTGATACGGATGCAGCAGGTATTCGCCGAGCAGGTCGCCGACCTGCGCGAATTCCTGTTGCCAGACGTGGGTCCACGCGCCCGGCGTCACGATCCGGCTCAGCCGCCAGTTGCGAATGCCGGGCATGAACGCGGGCATGCGCAGCAGCTCGCGCTCGAGCTCGCGCACTCGCGCGTCGTCGGCCTGCGGCCGCACCCGCAGCATCAGCGTGCGCCATACGCCATCGCGCAGCGCCGGCTCGCGCAGGCCGCCGCCGATCGCGCGGCACGCGGCGCCGTCGATCCGCACGACGCCCGGCACGCGAGCCAGCGCGGTCAAATCCATCGCTCGATCGGTCGCCCGTTCGTCGCGCAGCACGTCGAGCGTGTAGTCGCCCGCCCCCCAGCAGCCGTCGAGATTGCGTGCGAGCGCCACGCGGGTCGCGCCGGGCAGCGCATGCGCGGCGTCGCGCAATGCACGTTCGATCGCACCGGCATCGCCGGTCGCCGCAATCCATACCTGGGCCGTGTCATGCCGCATGGTCGACCTCCGTCAGCACGGGCAGCGGCGCATCGGCATCCGTCATCACATGGCGGCGGCGCGCGTCGCACAGCGCGTCGACAGCCGTCCAGAACGCGACCACGTCGCCGTCCGTCAGCGCGCGCATCCGGTAGTACGACGGCGCATCGGCGACTTGCCACGTCAGCCACAGCGTGCTCGGCTGCCCCGGCACCGCGACGGGCGGCGACACCCAGCGGCCGGCGGCCGTCAGTCCGCGCGCCGCGTGGCCCGGCAAATAGCGGTCGCGCACTAGCGCCAGCACGTCGGGAATGCGCTCGGGCGCGAGGGTGATTTCGTCTACGATCTGGATCATGCGCGGGTCGTCTCGGGTGGTTCGTGGCGGAATGCGACAACGGCCGCCTACGCCGTTCCGGCGAGGCCGGAAGCGGCCGGCGTGGATAGCATTCTTGCGTGGCGACGCGCGGCGAACCCCTACCGGCCCGCTCACTGGCCCCTGTCGCAACGCTCAGATCGGGAGACACATGAAACAGCGCGCATTGCCGGCACGCAGCCGCGTGCTGCCGGGCCTCGGCGCCCGCCTGCTCGACGAACTGACGCGCAGCGGCGCAGCGCCGGCGCAACGGCCCACGCCTGCCGCGGCCGCGCTGACGACGACGCCCGGCGGCTTCGTCGCGCTGTACCGCGACGCGATCGAGCGGCTCGAGGCGCAGGTCGCGCGCGGCGACGGCCATCCGCCGATGCGCAAGCAGGAAGTCGACCTGATGTGCCGCTGCCTGCTCAGTTGCGCGACGCTCGCCGACGCGATCCGCTGCGCAGCCGAATTCTGCGAGATGCTGACGCCGCGCGCCGGCGCACTGTCGCTCGCGGTGCGCGACGCGCGCGCGACGTTCCGGATGGATTCGCTGCGTCGCACGCGCAGCTCGGCCGCGTGTCTCGTCGACCTGACCGGGCTGTTCTGCTATCTGCAGCTGTTCGGCTGGCTGATCGGGCAGCCGCTGCGGCCGGACGAAGTGTGGCTCGGCCATCCGCGCCGCGACGATGCGATGCCGCTGCTCGGGCTGTTCAACGCGCCGGTCGACGTCGGCCGTAAAACCTACGGCTTCGCGTTCGACGCCGCGCGGCTCGACGCCCGCGTGATCCGGCAGCCGGGCGAACTCGCCGCGTTTCTCGTGGATTTTCCGTTTCGTCTGATCGATGCGGCGCCGGCCGTCGTGTCATGGGCGCAGCAGGTGCGCGGCTTTCTCGACGCGGCGCTCGCGCACGAACAGGCGTTGCCACCACTTACGGCGCTGGCGACGTGGCTCGGCGTGAGCGAAGCGACGTTGCGGCGGCGGCTCGCCGCCGAAGGCAGCAGCTACCACGCGTTGCGCGAGCAGTGTCTCGCCGACGTCGCGCGGCGCTGCCTGCGCGAGTCCGACTGGCCAGTCGCGCGGATCGCCGCGCATCTCGGGTTCAGCGGCGAGGAAGCGTTCCGGCGGGCGTTCGTGCGATGGACGGGCATCGCGCCGAGCCGGTTCCGACGCAATTGCAGCGCCGCCGACGTTTCGTTTCATCAGACGTGAATGCGGTTCGAATACGCAAAAAAAGAAAGGACTTCGAAAGCATTCGGCGAACACTGACGTTTTTTCGCATCCCCTCGGCCGCCGGCGATTGACGCGCCGGAGCGCTCGCCATTACGCTTGCGCGCTGATGGTTCCCGGGAACGGGATCAAAAGGGAACGCAGGAGAGGCAACGCCTCGAATCTGCGGCTGCCCCCGCAACTGTAAGCGGCGAATCCGCGCCACCACACGCCACTGGGAAACCGGGAAGGCCGGCGCGAATGACGACCCGCGAGCCAGGAGACCTGCCATCGACCCGAGGTCCAAGCAGCCGCACCGGGCGGGGTGTCCCGATGCGCCAGCACCGCCTTTGGCGGTCGCCCCGTTGCATGGACGGCCCGACCTCAGGACCCTTCAGATGTCCAACCTTTCCGCATCCGCTTCCACGCCGGAAGCGTCGCGCCGCTGCGCCGCCGTCATGCGCGGCGTCTTTGCGCGCGCACGCCGTACCTGCAACACGCTCACGCTCGCCGCCTCATGAACCTCCGCCACCTTCTCGCCACGTCCGCCGCCACTGCGCTGCTCTCCCCGATCGCCCACGCTGCCGGCGACACGGCGCTCATGCAGCCGCGCCAGCCCGCGGACGGCACCGAACTGCCGACCATCGCCGTGACCGACACGCGGCACCTACCCGAATCGTTCGACCAGCGCTATGCGACGACGCAGGTGCTCACGCGCGCCGATCTCGACCGGCTGTCGCCGAGCGAGCCGAGCATCACGCAGGCGCTCGCGATGCTGCCGGGCGTGACCGTCTCGCAGACCGGCGGCCCCGGCTCGTCCGCGTCGGTCAGCATCCGCGGCTCGTCGGCCAGCCAGGTCGCGGTGTTCATCGACGGGATCCGGATCGGCTCGCCAACCACCGGCATCGCGCCGTGGGCCGACCTGCCGACCGAAGCGTTCGAGCGCGTCGAAGTGATTTCGGGGCCGGCCGCCGCATCGTTCGGCGCGAACGCGATGGGCGGCGTCGTGCAGCTGTTCACGCGCCGCGCCGCCGGCCAGCCCAACCGGACGACCGTGTCGTTCGGCGGCGGCTCGAACAAGACCTTCGACACGCAGCTGCGCACGTCGGGCACCGTGCCGTCGACCGGGCCGCTGGCCGCGCTCGGCGGGCTCACCTACTCGCTCGGCCTGCACTCGTACAATACCGCCGGCATCGACGCGACGCGGCCCGTGTTGCCGTACCACGAGGACGGCCGCAATCCGTATCACGCGCAGGATCTCGATGCGCGCCTCGGCTACGCGCGCGATAACTGGTCGATCTCGACGTTCGCGCTGTATCACCGCTCCGACCTGTCCTATGACAACGCCGGCTTTGCGAACCGCGAGCTCGATCATCAGCTGACGACCGGCATCGCGTTCCATCTCGACATCACGCCCGACACGCAGTTCGACCAGTCGTTCGGTTATGCGAACGACCGTCAGTTCCTGTATGCGAGCGACCCGGCCATCCGGACCGACCGGATCGACTCGCAGCGCATCAGTTCGTCGACGTCGCTGACCCATCAGGCGCACGGCTTCCACCTGTTCGACCTGCCGCTGTCGGGCGAGACGAAGGTCGCGTACGACTTCACGCGCGAGCAGGCGTTCCTGCCGGTCGACGTGCCGGACGGCGTGCCCACGCGCAACGATTCCGCGTTCTCGCTGCATCAGTCGGCGACGCTCGGCAGCGTGACGATGTTCGTCGCGGGCCGTCACGAGATCATCGCGGGGAAAGCCGTGAACACCGGCAACGCCGCGTTGTCGTGGGCCATCACGCCGGTCTATACGGCGCGCGTGTCGTATGGCAATGCGTTCCGCCTGCCGACGTTCAACGACCTGTACTACCCCGGTTACGGCAATCCGAACCTGAATCCGGAGCGCAGCGATTCGGTCGAAGCCGCGCTCGACGCGAACACCGCGTACGGCACGTTCAGCGCCGCGATCTACGACACGCGCGTCAACAACCTGATCGCGTACAACCCGGCGACGTTCTCGCCGATGAACATCGGCCGTGCGCATATCCGCGGCATCGACCTGTCGTACAAGGGCACGATCGGCCGCACGACGCCGGTGAGCATCGCGGTGGGGATCCTGAATCCGCAGGACGAAACCAACGACAGCTGGCTCAACCGCCGGCCGCGCCAGACGGTCAGCGTGAACATCGACCACACGTGGGACGAACTGCACCTGCATGCACTGAGCACCGGCGCGTCGTTGAACTACGGCGGCACGACGTTCGACGACCCGGCCAACGCCACGTATCTGCCGTCGTACCTGACCGTGAACCTGCGCGCGTCGTACAAGATCAATGCGCACCTGACGGTGTCGGCGTCGCTGTCGAACCTGTTCGACCGTCAGTACGTGACCGCGTACGGCTACAACACGCTCGGCCGCACCGCGTTCGGCAAGGTCAGCTATACGTTCTGATCGCGGCGTTCGGCGCATCGGTGCATCGGCGCATCGGCGTGCGCGGTCGCGGGCGCCGGTGCGGACAGGTTCGCGGGTGCCGAATGCCGTCGCGTTCGATCGCACCGCGGTTCGCGTCAGGACCACACGATGCCATGTACACCCGCAATCAGCTGGATCGCGCCGAACACCGCGATCACGACGGCCGACACGCGCGACAGCCCGTGCATGAACGTCAGTGGCATCTTCGTGCGCAACGCGGCGGTCGCGCTGCTCAGGCATAGCCACCACGTCGCGGAACCGACGAACACGCCGGTGACCATCAGCGCGACGGTCGGCCCCAGCGCGTCGTCATGCGCGCCTGTCAGCGGGCCGAGCGCCGCGAAAATCCCGACGAACGACAGGATCGTCATCGGATTCGACAGCGTCAGGCCGAACGTCGTCAGGAAATCGCGCAGCACGGTCGTGCGCGGCAAGTCGCGCTGCGCCGCGGATGCGGCCGGCGCCTGCCGCGCGATGGACCAGGCCAGCCACACGAGGAACGCGCCGCCGCCGATTTTCAGCGCGACGGTCAGCATCGGAAACGCGGTGACGATGCCGGCGACGCCCAGCGCGCCGAGCAGCCCGTAGATCGCATCGGCGCACGCGGCGCCGATGCCGGTGGCGAACCCCGCGTGAAAGCCTCGGCTCAGGCTGCGCTGGATGCACAGCATCCCTATCGGGCCGACCGGCACCGCGATCGACAATCCCATCACGACGGACTTGATGAACAGCATGGCCTGCTCCTCGCGATATCCAGTGGCTTCAACCGCATCGTAGGGAAAGTCCGGTCGCCGCTGAAGGCGGTTTTTAAGGAAAAATGGCTACTTCACCTTAAAAACTCCGCCGCGATGGACGAACTCGACTGGAAGGTACTCGCGCTGCTGCAGGCCAACGGCCGCATCAGCTACACGGAGCTGGCGCGCCAGGTTCATCTGTCGGTGCCGGCGGTGACGGAGCGCGTGAAGCGCCTCGAATCGGCCGGGGTGATTGACGGCTACACGGCGCGGGTCAATCCCGCGGCGGCCGGCTACCCGGTGAGCGCGCTGATCGGCATCACGGTGCCGCAGCCGGCGAAGGCGAAATTCCTGAAGCTGCTGGAGACGATTCCCGAAGTGGTCGAGTGCCATCACGTGACGGGCGCGGATTCCTACGTGATGCGGTTCGTCGCGGTCAGCATGGCGCACCTCGAGCAACTGATCGAGCGCATCAACCTGTACGGCGAAACGCGCACGTCGATCGTGATGTCGACGCCGCTGCCGGCGCGCGGGCTCGCGCGTCCGGCTGCCGCGATCAAAGGCAGTCGGGGGTGACACGATGCCCCGCGCCGCGCGATCCTGTGCCATGCGCACCTTGCACGAACCGGACAACCTGCCATGTCAGTGATCGGACTCAATCATTACAACCTGCGCGCGGATCGGGCGACGCTCGATACGCTGCGCGATTTCTACGTGAATGTCGTGGGCCTCGAGCCGGGCTATCGTCCGGCGTTCCAGAGCGCCGGCTACTGGCTCTATGCAGGGGGACAGGCAATCCTCCATCTGTCGGAAGCGCGGCCTGGCGAGGTGCGGCCATCGCACGTCGTCAATACGTTCGACCATATGGCGTTTTCATGCGAAAACGCCGCCGACATGGAACGGCGCCTCACCGAGGCGCAGGTTCGATACTCGCGCAGGTACGTGCCGCTCACGAGCCAGCTCCAGCTCTTTTTCGCCGACCCGGCAGGCAATGGCGTCGAGTTGAACTTCGCCGAGCCCGACCGCGATTCCGGTGACGGACCGAATTAGCACGCGCGGTTCGGGCCGACGATTCGTTCGCGCCGCCATGGCGTTGAGGGCGCTCAGTACGCCGGTTGGGTGCGCCGACGATCAGTACGGCCCCGTCACCTGCCGACGGCTCCGCCGAGCAAACCGCCGACGAGCGACGTGACCGGCGCGAGCGGATTGCTCGTGCCGCCCGACGCCGCACCGCCGCTCGTACCGGTGCCGGGACCGTTGTGCACGGTCGCCGGTATCCCGCCGACCACACTCGTCACCAGGCCTGCAACCGGCGCGACGCCGTTTGCTCCGTTCGGATTCACGAGACCGCCCGCGTTGGTCACCGTATTGCCGACCGCCCGGACGAGCTGCCCGACATCGCCGACGACCGGCTGTGACGAGGCGGCCGACACCTTCGTTCCGGCCGACGTGATCGCCCCGCCGACCTGCCCGAGCAGGCCCGCGACCGGCTGACCGAGGCCGGTCGCCGTGCCGACCTGTTGGGTGAGGTTGCCGGCCGTCGTCACGAGCGGCGTGATCGCCGACCCGGCCGTCTGGGTCGCCTGCTGAACCGGCCCCGACGACACGGTCGAGCCGACCGTTGCGCCCGCCGACTGCAGCCCGTGGGCAACCGTGTCGAGCAGGCCGCCGACCGGCGTCGTGATCGGCGCGAGCGGCGACAGCGGGCCCGCGCCGAGCGCCTTGACCGTCTCGCTCAGGCCCAGGACGGGATTGCCCGTCGAGCTGACGACGGTGCCGAGTCCGGTGACTGTCCTGCCGACCGGGTCCGGCGTGATGCCGATCTGGCTGATCCCACCGCTCACCGCGTTCGCCGTGTCGCGGATGATCGAGCCCACGCCGGTGATCGTCGCGCCCGGGCCCGCGGTGAGGCTCTTGCCGACGCCCGGCAGAGTCACGTCGCCGACCGTGGTGCCGGCGTCGATCACGACCTGACCGACCGTGCTGACAACGCCGTTCGTGCCGGGCGCGCCGCTGGTGCCCCAACCGCCGCTCGTCGTTCCGCTGGTGCCGCTGCTGGTTCCGCTTGTGCCACTGGTTCCGCTGGTTCCGCTGGTTCCGCTGGTTCCGCTGGTTCCGCTAGTTCCGCTAGTTCCGCTGGTTCCGCTGGTTCCGCTAGTTCCGCTAGTTCCACTAGTTCCGCTAGTTCCGCTAGTCCCGCTGGTCCCGTTAGTGCCGCTGGTCCCGTTAGTGCCGCTGGTCCCGCTGGTCCCGCTGGTCCCGCTGGTCCCGTTAGTCCCGTTAGTCCCGTTAGTCCCGTTAGTCCCGTTAGTCCCGTTAGTCCCGTTAGTCCCGTTAGTCCCGCTAGTCCCACCGGTCACGCTCGTACTCGTGCCGATGTTATTAGCGGCCACGGTCGGTGCGGTGATGTCGCCGCCGCCGCACGCGGCCAGCGTGCATGTCGCGGCGATCGCGGCGAGCGCGACGCCGGTTCTGGTGAAATGCCGATACATGGATGCCCCCGTCGGTTTTTTCTGATCAATACGTTCGACAAGCATCTCTCGTGCCACCATGATCGGCCTCGCCGCAATTCCACGATCGCTGGGCATCGGGCCCTCCTGAAGGCCGTCCCACGCAGGACGTGCGGCTTGCGGGCTGAAACCCGCCCGTTCGATTCGCCTCGCATCGCCACCGAACGTTCACGTAACACGAGGGGCACGTTACGTAGCATCGGCGTGAAACTGCGACGACACCCGCAATGGCGTCCAAGCGAATATCACGGGGCCCGACGGTCATTCCGGTGATGAATCGGCCATGAGCGAACCGGTGGCCAACACCTGGGTGAAGTGTGAAAGTGGGTATAGGCGCCGACGACGAGCCATCCGTCACAGTCGCCCTCGGCGCCGATCGCACCCGACGTGCGTCATGGCCGTTTCACGAGCGTCACGATCGTGAGCGTGCCGTTCACGCGCTCGATCCGGACCTTGACCTTGTCGCCCACGTGCAGCGAATCGATCATCGCCGGGTCGCCGGCCTTGAACGCCATCGTCATCGGCGCCATTCCGACGTTCTCGAGCGCGCCGTGCTTCAGCGTCACCATGCCGTGCGCGGCATCGATCCGTCTCACTTCGGCATCGGTCAGCGCCGCATCCGGCGCGGCCACCTTCATGTCGCCCATGCTCATGCCTGACATGCTTCCGGCCGCGCGCGCCGGCGTGGCCACGACGGCCATCGCGCCAAGAACGGCGATGGCGATGCATCGAATCTTCATCGGGATTCTCCCGGCTGCGGCGAATGACGAATGCGCCCCGCTACACCAGTAACGTCGCGACCGCCCACGCAATCAGCACGACACCCAGCACACGACCGATGCGCTCGCCGCCGGGCAGCACCTTTTCGACCAGCACGAACAGCGACAACGCGACGATCCATACGACGTTCATCACGCCGCCGACGAACAGCAGCGCCATCAGCAGCCAGCAACAGCCCACGCAATACGCACCGTGGCGCACGCCAAGCAGGAAGCTGCCTGTGATTCCCGGCCGCCAGTACGTCGTGAGGAACCGGACCGGCGACCGGCATTGCCGCAAGCAAGCCTGCTTCAGCGGCGAAAACTGGTAGATGCCGGCCAGCGCGAGGACGATCGCGGAGAGCCCGGCGCTCTTCGACCACAGCATCATCCCGGAGATCAGGCCGGCAGGCTGCAGCAGCATCTGCAGCACGGCCGCGACGACCGAGAACGCGAACCACGATGCCAGATAGCCGGCCAGCAGGAACGTCGACGTGAATGCCGATCCGGCGCCCGCCGGATCGTGATGCCGCAGCACGCGCCGGTACAGCAGCACGAGCGGTGCCGCGCCGGGCGTCATCATCGCGATCATCATCACCCACCACATCAGGATCACGGTCGCCAGCGACGGGTCCATCGCGCCCATGTCGTCGGCCAGCCGATGCGGGAACAGTGCGACCGCCGTCATGTCCAGCGCCGACATGCCGGTGCCGGCTCCCGTCCACAGGTAGGCCCAGCACGCGCCGACGAGCGCGGTCAAGCCGAGCAGCGTGACGACGCGCTCGCGCCCGAGAACATCGTCGACGGGGATCATGCGGTGACGCGATGCCGGATCAGCCCGTGATTGTTCAGATGCAGCCGTGCGAACTGCGCGTAGCTGCCCTCGAGATTCAGCTCGATGTTGCCGCGCGACCGGCCGGTACCCGAACCGATCTCGGCCAGCTCGTATTCGAAGCCGTGCGGCAGGTCGATCCGTGCGCGATGTTCGGCGCCCGTCACCGGATTGCGGATCGGTTCGCCGACGATGTCGAACACGCCCTCGACGCTGATCCGGCCACGCCGCGCATCGACATCGACGTCGAACTCGATCTTCGCGAAGATCGGATCGAACGCCTGCTCGAGCGTCGACGCGAACACGGAGAACATCGTCGCGAATGGATCGGTATCCTGACCGGTCATGATCTTCAGCACGGCCTCGCATTGCGCGGGGCTCGCGCGCGCGTCGACGATCGGCTGACAGCGGCCGTGGCCTTCGTGAATCGCTCCCGGCCACTGGAACACGACCGCGATCCGCACGCCATCGAGCACCACGTCGCCGTAGTGACCGCTGTCGATCGAAATCGCACCCATCGCTTCGCAATTGCCATGCGTCGGCAGCGAATTGAACTGGCAGGGGCAACCGTATGAGCAATTGCAGTTAATCAGCTCGGTTCCCTGAATCTCCCACGGCGTCATGGCTTCACCTCGCGCGGTCGGCGATACGTAACGTTTCGAATCTAGTGCACCCCACGGGGGAAAGCAAAGTACGCACGGGGCGCGTCGATCGTCGCTGAAACAGCGTCCGCGCGGCGTGCAATGGCACGTGCAATAACAACGTGCAATCGATCGCATTCGCGCCATGTCGGACAAAAGCCAACGACCCTGTTGCATCGCAACGAATGCGGGCATTCCGCATCGGTCCTGGTCCATACTGTCTCGCAATCGACCACTCCCCGACCGTCGTCGCCCCGGTTGGCTGTCATGCGCGCGCATAGTGCATTGCTCTTTCTCGTCGGCACCCTGCTTACCGCAGGCGGCTACGGCGCCACGTTCCTGCTGTCGATGCGTTTTCACATGATCGGCGGCAGCGATCTCGATACCGGCGCGGCCCTGGCTGCCGCGACGGTCGGCACCTTCGCCGGCCTGTCGGTGGTCGGCTGGTTCTCGCGGCAGATCGGCGCCGCGCGGATCGCCGCGTTGTCATCGCTGTGCATCGGCGCCGGCATCGTCGGCTTCGCACTCGTCGGGCGCGCGCCGTTCGCCGACTTGCTGTCCGGCTTCCTGGTCGGCTTCGGCTGGGGCGCGTTTCACCTGGCCGCGCCGATGTCGCTCGCCGAGCGGACCAGCGGCGCCGCGCGAAACGTATGGTTCTTCCGGTCGGCGACCTTCCAGATGACGGGGATCGGCGCGTCCCCGGCATGTGCCGCGTATGCGATGCGGCTGCTCCACTGGTCGATCGACGACACGCTTTACGCTGTCGGCGCATTGTGCGCGCTCGCGTCGCTGATGCTGGAGGCGTTCGGCCGCCTGTGTCCGCGCCCGCCCGCCGCCGCGTCCGGCGGCCGCTGGGTGCGCGACCTTGGCGCCATCTCGCGCACGCGCGCGGCCGTGCCGATCGCGATGATCGCGCTCGGCACCTGCGTGTTCTCGGGCCTGATGACGTTCCAGATGTCGTTCATGCAAGGCACGCAAGCGCGCCCAGGCACATTCTTCAGCCTTTACACGGTGACGGTGGTGACCGCGCGCTGGCTGCTCGGTAAATGGGTGCGAATGGCGCGCCCCGAAATCGCGACCAAGGGGTTGCTCGTGACGATGTTGCTCGGCGCGCTCGCGATGTTCGGCGCATCCGCGCACGCGTCGTTCCAGTCGGTCGCGGCGGTGCTGCTCGGCGCCGGCTACGGCCTCGTGTATCCGGTCATCCAGGCGCAGGCACTCAACGATTGCCCTGCAACACAACAGCACGGCGTGCTCACGTGGTTCGTCGCGTCGTATTTCATCGGCACGTTCGGCTTTCCGTCGGTGGGCGGCTGGGTGATGGTGCACGCCGGCAAGGGTGCGTTGCTGATGCTCATCGCGAGCTGCGGTCTCGCGGCGCTGTCGCTCGCGTTCCTGCACGACCGGCCGGCGCCGGCGCGTACGCGCTGAGCGGCGGCGGCGCGATGCCGGGGCGGCTAACCAGATTTCTTCGGCGCACGTGCGATGGAGAACCACGCCATCGCCGCGCCCGCAACCCACGCGCAGGTCACCAGCAGGTCGAAGTCCATCATTGCCTCGAAATTCGCGCTGTTCTCGAAGCTGCAATGCCGGCCGTGGAGGAATTCGATGCAACCGCTGACGACCCACTGGACGTGCATGAATACGTGATAGACGGCGAAGGCCGAAGCGATGACGGCGACGCGCAGGGGTATAGTCGTTTTCATTCGGCGCCGGAGGCGGTAGGCTGATCTGACGCCGATCTTAAGACAACGACGCCGCATCAGGCAATCGATCCCGCACGGACGTCATGAGCGGCATGCGCGACAGCGAATCGCCATCCGCATAAACCCCGAGAAAACCCATGTCCGAACCTCACACGATCGCGCTGATCGTCGATCCCGAATACGGGGAACGGATCCGTGCGGTCGCCGCCGGCGTTCGGCACGCGTGGGTCGTGACGAGCGACATGAACGATGCGGCCGTCGAGCAGATCTGGCGCGAATCGCGCACCGCGCGTACGTCCGGCGACGAAGGTCGTGTCACGAAGTTCGATCGCCATGGCGACGACCGGGGCAGCTGGTGTGAGCGGATACTCGACGCGATCGACGATCACCACGGCAGCCATGCGCACGATCACGGATACGCGGCGCTCGACGTGCATGGCGTCGCGCTTTCGACGCAACTTCGGGCGGCGCTCGTCGCACGCGGGTTTGCAGTATTCACGCCGACGAACGACGGTTTTCTCGCCGGCAAACATCCGCCGCCTGAACGATGACGCGCGCCGCTTACGCGTCGTCGATCTGCCTGAGCGTCTTCAGGCAATCCACCGCGAGCTGCTGATAGACCCGCGTGCCGTTCGCCTTCGCCGCGATCTCCGCGTCGCTCAGCCGCCGCACCACGCGCCCCGGCACGCCCGCGAGCAGCACGCCGCGCGGCACCTCGTAGCCGGCCTTCACGAACGCGCACGCGGCGACGATCGTCGTCGCGCCGATCATCGCGCCGTCCATCACGACCGCGTTCATCCCGATCATCGTGTCCGGTTCCAGCGTCGCGCCGTGCACGATCGCGCCGTGGCCGATGTGGCTGTTCATGCCGAGCCGGCACGTCTCGCCGATGCCGACGTGCAGCACGCAACCGTCCTGCACGTTGCTGCCGTCGTCGACGACGATCGCGCCGAAATCGCCGCGCAGGCTCGCATGCGGGCCGATGTAGCAGCCCGCGCCGATCGTCACGTCGCCGATCACGACCGCGCTCGGATGAACGTACGCGGATGGATCCACGCGCGGGCGCGCGCCGTTGAATTCGAACAGCGGCATCGCTCAGAGCACCGCGGCCGCTTCGGGCACGAGCGTGAACAGGTCGCCGACGAGGCCGTAATCGGCCACGCTGAAGATCGGTGCTTCGGGATCCTTGTTGATCGCGACGATCACCTTCGAATCCTTCATGCCGGCCAGATGCTGGATCGCACCCGAGATGCCCACCGCGATGTACAGCTGCGGTGCGACGATCTTGCCGGTCTGGCCGACCTGATAGTCGTTCGGCACGTAGCCGGCGTCGACTGCGGCGCGCGATGCGCCCAGTGCCGCGTTCAGCTTGTCCGCCAGCGGCTCCAGCACCTTCGTGTAGTTCTCGCCGCTACCCAGACCGCGGCCGCCCGATACGATGATGTTCGCACCGGTGAGCTCCGGACGGTCCAGCTTCGTCACTTCGCGGCTGATGAGCCGAGATACGCCTGCGTCTGCCGCCGCTTCGATCCTGTCGATCGATGCACTGCCACCTTCCGCCGCAACCGGATCGAAACCCGTCGCACGCACAGTGATGACCTTGACCGGATCGCCCGACTGCACCGTCGCGATCGCGTTGCCTGCGTAGATCGGGCGCTCGAACGTGTCGGCCGAATCGACCGCCGTGATGTCCGAGATCTGTGCAACGTCCAGCTTCGCGGCGATGCGCGGCGCGATGTTCTTGCCGTAGGCCGTGGCCGGCGCGAGGATGTGCGAGTAGTTCGCTGCAATGGTCAGTACCGTCGCTTCGATGTTCTCGGCGAGACCGTCCGCGAGCGACAGCGCGTCGGCCAGCAGCACCTTCGACACACCGGCGATCTTCGCGGCCGCGTCGGCTGCGCCTGCCACGTTGTGGCCCGCGACCAGCACGTGAATGTCACCGCCGACGAATTTGCCAACCTCGGCCGCCGCCGCCACCGTGTTCAGCGTCGCGGCCTTGATCGACGCGTTGCCCCCCAAGGGGGCTTCCTTCGGGGCGTCGTGTTCTGCAATCACCAGAATCGTCATTTCTTTCCGCTCCCTCTTACAGCACCTTGGCTTCGGTCTTCAGCTTCTCGACCAGCGTCTTCACGTCCGGCACCTTCACGCCGGCCGCGCGCTTCGGCGGCTCATTCACCCTGAGCACCTTCAGGCGCGGCGTCACGTCCACGCCGAGCGCATCGGGCTTGACGGTTTCCAGCGGCTTCTTCTTCGCCTTCATGATGTTCGGCAACGTCACGTAGCGCGGCTCGTTCAGGCGCAGGTCGGTCGTCACCACCGCTGGCAGTTGAAGCGACAGCGTTTCCGCGCCGCCGTCGACTTCCCGCGCAACCGTGACACGACCATCGGCGATCGTCACCTTCGACGCAAACGTCGCCTGCGGCAAACCCGCCAGCGCGGCCAGCATCTGGCCCGTCTGGTTCGAATCGTCGTCGATCGCCTGCTTGCCGAGGATCACCAGCTGCGGCTGCTCCTTGTCGACCAGCGCCTTCAGGATCTTCGCGACGGCCAGCGGCTCGACGCTGTCGTTCGACTCGACCAGGATTGCTCGATCCGCGCCGATCGCGAGCGCCGTGCGCAGCGTTTCCTGCGCTTGCGCGACACCGACCGACACGGCCACCACCTCCGTCACCACGCCGGACTCCTTCAGCCGCACGGCCTCTTCCACTGCAATCTCGTCGAACGGGTTCATCGACATCTTCACGTTCGCGATGTCGACGTCGGTGCGGTCGGACTTCACGCCGACCTTCACGTTCGCGTCGACCACGCGCTTCACTGCCACGAGCGCTTTCAACTGCCTGTCTCCTGTTTCGTTTCGACCGCCGCAACGCGTCAGCGCGCGGTGTACCCGCCGTCGATCACCAGCTCCGCCCCCGTCACGTAGCGCCCGGCCGGCGACACGAGATACAGGATGCCGGCCGCGATGTCGCGCGGACTGCCGATCTTCGCCATCGGCACATTCGTCTGCATGTATTCGAACGCGCGGTCCGGATCCTGGCCCATCTGGCGGAACGCGTCCTCGAGCATCGGCGTGCGGATATAGCCGGGATGCACCGAGTTCGCGCGGATGTTCTTCGTCGCGTACAGCATCGCGTCGACCTTCGCCATCATCCGCACCGCCGCCTTCGACGCGTGATACGCGGGCACGTCGGGGCCGCCGACGATCCCGTACATCGACGACAGGTTCACGATCGAGCCGCCGCCGGCCGCTTCGATGTGTGGAATCGCGGCGCGCGTGCACAGGAACACGCCGTTGACGTTCACGTCCTGCACGCGCTGCCACTGCGCGAGCGTGAGTTCGTGCGTCGGCACGTTGTGCCCTTCGATGCCCGCGTTGTTCACGAGTACGTCGAGGCGCCCGAAGCGCGCGACGATCTCGTCGAACACGCGCGCCACGTCGGCCTCGTGCGTCACGTCCAGCGACCAGAACGCGGCCTGGCCGCCCTGCGCGCGAATCTCCTCGACGAGCGCCTCCGCCGGTTGCGACAGCACGTCGAGGATCGCGACGCTCGCGCCGGCCGCGGCCAGCGTGCGGGCCGTCTCCGCGCCGATGCCGCGCGCGCCGCCGGTGATGGCGGCCACCTTGCCGCGCAGGTCGAACAGGTCTTCGATGAGTTTCATTGCGTCTCCGGGTTATCAAGCGGACCGACTTCGAACAGGCCGGCCGTCATTGGCATCGTGGGTTATCGCGCATCCGGCGCGGCGAGGAAATCGAGGCATTCCCGATTGAAATAGGCCGCGTGTTCCACCATGACCCAGTGGCCGCAGCGGTTCAGCAGCACGAAGCGCGCATCGCGGCAGCGTTCGAGGAACGTCAGCGCGCCGCCGACCGGATTGAAGCGATCGTCCGTGCCCCAGAAGCCGAGCACCGGGCAGCGCAGGTCGCCGAGCGCGCCCGTCAGGTTCGGCACGCTCATCGTCGACAGCACTTCGGTCGGCTGCTCGACGCATACCTTCATCCGCTCGGCGACAAGCGCGTCGGTGACGATCGCCGAATCGTGCACCAGCAGCGTCAGCAGCTCGCGCATGGTGTCGTCATTCATCTGGCGATTGGTGAACAGCTTCACCATCCGCTGGATGCCTTCCATCCGGAAATAGGTGTCGCGATCCTCGACGCCGCCCGGCGCCATCATGATCAGCCCGTCGACTTCGTCGGGGTAATCGAGCGCGTATTTCAGCGCGATCGCGCCGCCGAGCGAGTTGCCGAGCAGCACGGCCGGCCCGAGGCCGAGCGCGGACAGCTGCGCGTGCAGCGCGCCGACGAAGAAATCGAGCGTGTACGCGACGTCCGACGGCTTCGACGACTGCCCGTAGCCCGGCAGGTCGACGACGATCGCGCGATGGCCGGCGGCCGCGAACGCGGGGTAGTTGTGCTTGAAATTGCTGAAACCGCTGGCGCCCGGGCCGCTGCCGTGGATGAACACCACCGGGCGGCCCTCGCCCGCCTCGAAATGATGCAGGCGCAGGCCGCCCGGAACGTCGGTGAAGATGCCGGCCGGCGGCGTCATGGGGGTCGTCATCGCGGGTTGTCTCCTTCGTCGGTCGATGGATGCCTGCCACGATGATTGCGCCGCCGGCGCCGGCCGGCATCATCCTTTCAGACTACGAAGCCGCGCGCGCTTGTTCCTATCATCGGGCCACCGAAACGGAGGCAGACGATGAACGGATTCGACTACAGCGGCAAGACGGTGCTCGTGACAGGCGGCACCAAGGGCATCGGGCGGCGCATCGCCGAGCGGTTTCTCGCGGCGGGTGCGCGCGTGTTCGTCTGCGGGCGCAGCGTGCCCGACACGCTGCCTTCTGCCGGCGGCCGCACGGCCGGTTTCATCACGGCCGATCTGCGCGACATCGAGCAGGTCGACGCGCTGCTCGCGACGGTCCGCGATGCGGCCGGCGGCCTCGACATCCTCGTCAACAACGCGGGCGGTTCGCCGTTCGTGCTCGCGGCCGACGCGTCGCCGCGCTTCACCGAATCGATCGTGCGGCTGAACCTGATCGCGCCGCTGCAGCTCGCGCAGCGCGCCAACGCGATCATGCAACCGCAGCCGCACGGCGGCGTGATGCTGTTCATCGCGAGCGTCAGCGCGTCGCGGCCGTCGCCCGGCACGGCCGCTTACGGCGCCGCGAAGGCGGGCCTCGTCAATGCGGTCACGTCGCTCGCGGTCGAGTGGGCGCCGCGCGTGCGCGTGTGCGCGATCAGCCCGAGCCTCGTGCAGACCGAATCGGCGACCGAAGGCCACTACGGCGACGACGCCGCGCTCGATGCGATCCGCGCGACGATACCGGCCGGACGGCTCGCGACGCCCGACGATGTCGCGTCGGCGTGCCTGTTCCTCGCGTCGCCCGACGCGTCGTACACGTCGGGCGCGAACCTCCGACTCGACGGCGGCGGCGAACGGCCCGCGTTCCTGTCGGCGGCACGGGCCGACCCGCGATAACGCCCGCAGTGCAAGCGGCCTCGCCCGATCGTTTCCAGTCCTAGGGAAGTCATCTAGTTCATTTCGACGATTCCCTGCTACCGCGATCTCCCTACTCTGCCTCTCACGACAACCACAGTCGACCGTCGTCGATACCCCAGAGGAGACACCATGCATCAACGGATTTCGCGCCGTACCGACAAGCGGGCCGCCGCCACGCTGTCGACGCTGGCCGTCGCGCTGCTGTCGTGCGCCGTTCCCGACGCGCACGCCGGCAGCACGATCGAGCTTGGCGCCGACACGACGCTGGACTACACGTTCACGCTCAGCTACGGGCTCGGCATGCGCACGCGTGCACCGAGCGGCAATCTGCTGACGCCCGCGAACATCAACGGCGACGACGGCGACCGCAACTTCGCGAAGAACAAGCTGATCGAGAACCAGGTCAGCCTGCTCGGCGAAGTGAACCTGAAGCACGACGACTGGGGCGTGTTCGTCCGCGCGAACACGTTCTACGACCAGGCCTATCACCGCCCGAACTACAACGATGCGCCGGGCACCGTGAATCAGTCGGGCCAGTACAACAACTTCACGAGCGATGCGCGCTACTGGTCGGGCGGTCACACGACGCTGCTGGCCGCGTATGCGTACAACACGTTCCATCTCGGCTCGACGAGCCTGAACGTGAAGGTCGGCGACCAGGTCGTCGCGTGGGGCGAAAGCCTGTTCTTCCCGAACATCGCCGGCTCACAGGGGCCAGCCGATGCGACCAAGTCGTACATGGCCGGCGCCGAGGTGAAGGACATCCTGCTGCCGGTGCCGCAGATCTCGACGCAATGGCAGATCACGCCGAACTTCAGCCTGCTCGGCTACTACCAGTTCTCGTACCAGCAGAACCGGCTGACCGCGCCTGGCACCTACTGGAGCTACTCCGACGTCACGGGCCCCGGCGCGCAGTACATCATCGGCCCGGGCGGGATGATCATTCCGCGCGGCCCCGACGACAAGCCGAGCGCGCGTAACCAGTGGGGTATCGGCGCGCGCTTTCGCGTGCTGGGCGACACCGAGCTCGGCCTGTACCACCTGCACTACAACGACATGAACCCGAGCGTCGTCACGACCTACTTCCCGACGCTCCAGTACCAGCAAAAGTATTTCAGCAACATCAAGCTGACCGGCGCGAGCTTCTCGACGCAGATCGGCCCGGTCAACGTCGCCGGCGAAGTGTCGTACCGCCAGGGCGCGGCCGTGCTCGTCAACACGCCGACCGGCCCGCAGTCGACGCGCGCGAACGTGCTGCAGACCAACCTGTCGGGCATCTACTCGATCGGGCCGAGCTTCCTCGCGAACTCGCAGTCGCTGATCGGCGAACTCACGTACGTGCATGCGGGCAGCATCTCCGAGCTCGACGGCTCGACGACGCTGACCAACTCGCGCAACGCGCTCGCGATGGAGATCGCGTGGACGCTCAGCTACAAGAACGTGTTCAACGGATGGGACCTCGACGTGCCGCTGACCTACACGCACGACCTGACCGGCACGTCGCCGCTCGCCGGCGCGCTCGGTTCGCTGACGGGCCAGGGCGATCACCGCGTGACGGCCGGCGTGACGTTCACGCGCCTGAGCAACCTGCAGCTGTCGCTCGTCTACGCCAAGTTCCTCGGTTCGCCCAACCCGGTCACGCGCCCGCTGTCGGATCGCGACTACGTGCTGGCCACGGCGACCTACCACTTCTGAGCGGCCCGGCCCGCTCGTCACTCAGCAAGAAGAGGATTTGTCATGAAACGAACTCGTCTCCCCCTCCTGCGCGCGTCGGTGATGGCCGCGTGCGCGCTCGTCGCGACGGCGTCGTTCGCGAAGGTCACGCCGGACGACCTGAAGGCGCTCGACGGCCCGCTGACGCCGATGGGCGCGGTACGCGCCGCGAGCAAGGACAGCGGCGTGCCCGAGTGGTCGGGCAAGTGGCTCGGCACGCCGCCCGACGTGCAGTACAAGCGCGGCAGCCGCTACCCCGATCCGTTCGCGAACGAAAAACCGGTCGCGACGATCACCGCGGAAAACATGGCGCAGTACGCCGAGCACCTGACCGAAGGCCAGAAGGCGATGTTCAAGCGCTACCCGGCCACCTTCAAGATCAACGTCTATCCGAGCCATCGCGACTTCCGCTACGCGGATTCCGTCTACAAGGACATCCGCGCGTATGCGCCCGATTCGACGATGACGCCGGACGCGAACGGCCTCACGAACGCGCCGCCGACCGTGCCCTACCCGATCCCGAAGACGGCCGCCGAGCTGCTGTGGAACCAGCGCTTCTCGTCGGCGATCGGCGCCGAGCAGGCGACCTACGACCAGGCCGTCGTGTACTCCGACGGCAACCTCGCGTGGGGCAAGGTGCGCTACGACATCTACTCGCCGCGCAACGCCGGCAAGTTCGACGTGAAGAGCGACCTGAACAACCGCACGTACTACCGCAACGCGACGGAGCTGCCGCTGTCCGACCGCGGCTCGCTGATCGTCGGCTTCACGAACTGGGACAAGGCCGGCGCGGACAACTCGTCGCGCACGTGGATGTACAACCCCGGCACGCGGCGCGTGCGCCAGGCGCCCGAGTACGGCTACGACCAGCCGCAGGGCCCTGGCGGCTTCCGCACCGTCGACGACGACCGCCTGTACAACGGCCCCGGCGACCGCTACGACTGGAAGATCGTCGGCAAGCGCGAGATCTACGTGCCGTACGACAACTACAAGGCGATGGACAGCTCGGTCAAGTATGCGGACCTGCTGACCAAGGGCCACGAGAATCCGTCGTACATCCGCTACGAGCTGCATCGCGTGTGGGTGCTGCAGGCGACGCTGAAGAGCAACTACCGTCACCAGTATGCGAAGCGCGTGCTGTACATCGACGAGGATTCGTGGATGACGCTGCTCGCCGACAACTACGACGCGCGCGGCCAGCTGTGGCGCACCAACGTCGCGACGACGCTGTACGCGTATGACGCGAAGGTGTTCTACCCGGGCGTGGTGTTCTACCACGACCTGATCTCCGGCGCGTACATGGCCGACCGCCTGACGAACGAAGGCCCGATGCCGAAGCTCGACAACAGCCCGCAGTTCAACGAGGCGTATTTCTCGCCGGACGCGATCCGCAGTTCGGGTAACTAAGCAACTGGCGCGGCACGCCCGCGACCCACGCGCCGGAGCCACGCTCCGGCGCACGACGCCGCCCGCGACGGCGGCCTTTTCCATTCGAGATTCGAGGGCCCTTTCATGTCTTCCCGCCTGCATACGACGCTCGGTGACGAGTTGTACGCCGCGTGGCACGCACGTGCGCCGGTCGCACCGCTGTCGAGCCGCCCGCGCCGCCTGTCCCTCGACGACGCCTACCGCATCCAGCAACGCTTCATCGAACGTCGCGTCGAGCGCGGCGAATCGGTGGTCGGCAAGAAGATCGGCGTGACGAGCCAGGCCGTGCAGGACATGCTGAACGTGCGCCAGCCCGATTTCGGCATCCTGCTGTCCGGCATGCACTACGCGGCCGGCGAGGCGATCGCCACCGAATCGCTGATCGCGCCGCGCGCCGAAGGCGAGATCGCGTTCATCCTGGCGCGCGACCTGCGCGGCCCCGGCATCGACCGCACCGACGTGATCGCCGCGACGGCCGCCGTCGCCCCCTGCTTCGAGATCGTCGATTCGCGCATCCGCGACTGGGCGATCCGCATCGAGGACACCGTCGCCGACAACGCGTCGTGCGGCGTGTACGTGCTCGGCGATGCACGCGTCGATCCGCGCACGCTCGATCTCGCCGCCTGCGAGATGACGATCGAGAAGAACGGCGAGCCCGTCGCGCAAGGCCGCGGCGATGCGGCGCTCGGCCATCCCGCCGACGCGGTCGCGTGGCTCGCGAACACGCTCGCCGAATACGACGTGCCGCTGCTCGCCGGCGAGATCGTGCTGTCCGGCTCGCTCGCGAAACTGATTCCGGTCACGGCCGGCGACGCGCTGTCGATGCACATTGCCGGCATCGGCGGTTGCGACGTCCGCTTTATCTAAACGAGGACTCCTGATGAATAAAATCAAATGCGCACTGATCGGGCCGGGCAACATCGGCACCGACCTGCTGGTCAAGCTGCGCCGCTCGCCGGTGCTCGAACCCGTGTGGATGGTCGGTGTCGATCCGGCGTCCGACGGCCTCGCGCGGGCCCGCGAATTCGGGCTGAAGACCACCGACCGCGGCGTCGACGGGCTGCTGCCGCACGTCGCCGACGACGAGATCCGCATCGCGTTCGACGCCACGTCGGCCTACGTGCACCGCGACAACTCCGACAAGCTCACCGCGCTCGGCGTGAAGATGATCGACCTGACGCCCGCCGCGATCGGGCCGTACTGCGTGCCGCCGGTGAATCTCGACGCGCACCTCGGCAGCGCGCAGATGAACGTGAACATGGTGACGTGCGGCGGCCAGGCGACGATCCCGATGGTGTATGCGGTGTCGCGCGTGCAGCCGGTCGCGTACGGCGAGATCGTCGCGACCGTGTCGTCGCGCTCGGTCGGCCCCGGCACGCGCAAGAACATCGACGAATTCACGCGCACGACGTCCGGCGCGATCGAGCAGGTCGGCGGTGCGCGCAAGGGCAAGGCGATCATCGTGATCAACCCGGCCGAGCCGCCGCTGATCATGCGCGACACGATCCACTGCCTGACCGACGGGCCGCCCGACGTCGACGCGATCACGGCGTCGGTGCATGCGATGGTCAAGGAGGTGCAGCGCTACGTGCCTGGTTACACGCTGAAGAACGGGCCGGTGTTCGACGGCAATCGCGTGTCGGTGTTCATGGAAGTCGAGGGGCTCGGCGACTACCTGCCGAAGTATGCGGGCAACCTCGACATCATGACCGCCGCCGCGGCCGCCACGGCCGAGCGTTTCGCCGAACAGATGCTGGCCGCGACGGCCGCCACCGCTTGAGTCGAGGAGTCACACGATGTCACTTGCAGGCAAGAAGATCACCGTCCACGACATGTCGTTGCGCGACGGGATGCACCCGAAACGTCACCAGATCACGCTCGACCAGATGCGCAACATCGCGCGCGGGCTCGATGCGGCCGGCGTGCCGCTGATCGAGGTCACGCACGGCGACGGGCTCGGCGGCGCATCGGTCAACTACGGCTTTCCCGCGCACACCGACGAGGCGTACCTGAGCGCCGTGATTCCGGAGTTGAAGCAGGCGAAGGTGTCGGCGCTGCTGCTGCCCGGCATCGGCACCGTCGAGCACCTGCGCATGGCGCACGCGCTCGGCGTCGGCACGATCCGCGTCGCGACGCACTGCACCGAAGCCGACGTGTCGGAACAGCATATCGGCCTCGCGCGCACGCTCGGGCTCGATACCGTAGGTTTCCTGATGATGGCGCACATGTCGTCGCCCGAGCAGCTCGTCGTGCAGGCGAAGCTGATGGAGTCGTACGGCGCGAACTGCATCTACATCACCGATTCGGCCGGCCACATGCTGCCCGACGACGTGACCGCGCGAATCAGCCAGGTGCGCGCCGCGCTGAAGCCGGAGACGGAACTCGGCTTCCACGGCCACCACAATCTCGCGATGGGCGTCGCGAACTCGGTCGCGGCAGTCGCCGCCGGCGCGAACCGGATCGATGCGGCCGCGGCCGGCCTCGGCGCGGGCGCGGGCAACACGCCGATGGAAGTGTTCATCGCGGTGTGCGACCGGATGGGGATCGAGACGGGCGTCGACGTGTTCGCGATCTCGGATGTTGCCGAGGATCTCGTCGTGCCGATCATGGACGCGCCGATCCGCCTCGACCGCGATGCGCTGACGCTCGGCTATGCGGGCGTCTACTCGTCGTTCCTGCTGTTCGCGAAGCGCGCGGAAGCGAAGTACGGGATTCCGGCGCGCGACATTCTCGTCGAACTGGGCCGGCAACGGCTCGTCGGCGGGCAGGAGGACATGATCGAGGATGCGGCGCTGACGATGGTTCGGGCGCGGGCCGTGGCGGCTTGATCGGCGTAGCTTGCATGACCTGAGTAACCGACGCTATCGTGCGGCGTCGTCCGATGCGTCGGCGATCATGCGGAACGGCGCGCGATCGCCAGGAGCGAGCAACCTCGCGCGGCGACGCCGAGGTGGCAAGCACGGTGGTTCAGTTCACCGGCGCGGCCGTGTCGGCCCTCAGCGTGCGGCCGGCGGCATCACGCGTCACCTTGCTGTTACGCCCGCACGGCAGCGCCCTCTGCTCAGCGATGCTTCCCGCCGTGCTTGCGCGCCCGATGCTCGGCGCGCTTCTGCAACAGCGCCGGCATCACCTCCTCGATATATTGCCGTGCCTGTCCACGCGTGACGATCTTGCTGAAACGCTGATGCGCGTCGGCGTGGCCGACCAGCGCCGCGTGCGCTTTCTTCAGGATGTGCAGATACGCGAGCAGGCTCGTGCCGTCGTGCACGGGCAGCGCATCGCGCGGGTCGGGTTGCGGGGTCGTGCTCATGATGTACCGATCCTTTGCGGGCAGTCGGTGCGGCACGTCGCCGTCACGAGCGCCAGCAGGTCGTGGGCGACGCGGTCGCGGCCGGTCAGCGGCGCCAGGCCGAACAGGCGCCCGAGCGTCGCGACCACCGATGCATGATCGTAGCGAGTGTGGTCCACCTGTCCGGCCGCGACCCACGGCGAAATCACGATCGCCGGCACGCGCACGCCGTACACGTCGAAGCCGAAGCCGTTCGCGTTCAGCGTCGCGGGCGCGCCGTCGTTTGGCGGCGGTGCGGCGCCCGGGCGGACCGAATCGTAGAAGCCGCCGTGCTCGTCATAGACGATCACGAACAGGCTGCTGTTCCACACCGGCGAATTGCGGATCGCGTTGTACACGCGTGCGGCGAGCTGGTCGCCGCCGGCGAGCCCGTCCATCGGATGCTGCGAGCTGCCGTTCCGGTAGGTGCCGTGCACGATGTCGCCGTAGCTGGGTTCGATAAACGTGTAGCGTGCCGTGTAGCCGGCCGCGAGATCGGCTTCGAAATGCGCGAGATCGTCGACGTCGAAGAAGCTGATGCCCTTCAGCGATGCAACCTGCGGCACATGGCCAAGCGGATCACCCGTCTGGTCCTGATAGATGCGCCAGTTGTCGTCGCCGAGCGCGCCGAAGATCGAACCGTTCGGATAGGGAAAACCGTCGAACGCGTCCCACCCGCCCATCTCTTCCCGGGTCGGCGAATGATCGAGCCCGGCCGACGACGCGCCGTGCAGGAAGAAACGGTTCGGCCAGGTCGGCCCCGGCATCGACGCATGCCACGCGTCGCACAGCACGAACGCGTTCGCGAGTGCGTACAGCGCCGGCGCGTGCGTCCGCACGTCGGCGCCCTGCATGATCTTGCCCACATCGGCCGGCTGCGGTGGCGTGCCTTCGGCATGCGACGTCGCGTAGTTCGACACGAACCCCGAATTGTCGACTGCCGGATACGGCTGCCCTTTCACGAACGGCACGCCGGCACCGCAGAGCTGCTCGAGCACGTCGGTGAACTCGTGGCACGGGTCGGTCGGCATCCGGTCGGGCGCGCCGCCGCCGAACGGATAGACCGCGCCGCCGTATGCGTTGCTGTTACCCGGCGACGCGGCGACGATGTCGGCGATGCCCGACAGCGCGAACAGATGATCGAACGAGCGGTTCTCGAGCATCAGCACGAACACGTGACGGATGCGATCCTGAACCGATGGGGATGCGGGGGCTGCGTCTGCATTCATGGCGCCTCCTGGCGTCGCGCGACGATAGTCCTGCCTGCACGGTCGGGGGCGCGCTGAATGCGACTGAAGGGATTGAAGGAATTGAAAGCCACGCGCGCGGGCCGTGAACTGCCGACGAGTGTACGACCGCGCCGGCTTGCGCGTAAAGCCGCCCGCGAACCGCGACGACGTGCGCGCGTTCTGCGCGAGCGCGACCGTGAGCGCCGCATTTCGCGACGCTCATCGATGAGTTCCTGCGGGACACGGCCGCTTGAGCGTTGCACACGCAGCGCGACCGGAAAAGAGGACCTTGGCCGCCGCGGCACTGCACCGCCGCCGGCGACCGACGAACGGCGCTGATCACGCCGTCCATCCGGTGTGCCCGGCCGCATGAGATGGCCGGACGGGTTTCGATCGGAGCAGCGTTGCGCGCCCGACCGTTACTGCTTAGCGACGCGGTTGCCCGCTGCGCGGCGGACGCGTCGAGTTCGCGTCCTTGTGACGGAAGTTGATGCGCCCCTTCGTCAGGTCGTACATCGACAGTTCCAGCGTCACACGATCACCCGCGAGAATGCGGATGTGGTTCTTGCGCATGCGGCCCGACGCGTACGCGCCAACCACAACGCCGTTTTCCAGCGTGACACGGTATTTGCTGTCCGGCAGCACTTCGTCGACGATTCCGTCCAGTTCCAACAGTTCTTCTTTTGCCAAACCAATTCCTCCAGAGAAGGTGAATGACCGCGGCCACGGCGAGCTCACCGGCGCCGTGGCCCGCAACGGGACGGCCGCCGGCAGGATGCCGGGTTTCAATTCGTTCAGACGGGCGACGGGCCCATCTTGCAATCGGAGCCCGGCGCATTGCGGCGGTCGGGCGGTCAGTGGCGGCGGTGCGATCAGCACCGCGCAAAGTCGGGACCGCGCCACGTGCGGCATGGCGACGGCCTACGGGTTGCAGCATGGGCCGCTGGCGACGCGGCGAGCGCTTCGCGAGGGCGTTGAATCGCACGTCGTACAGACTTGCGATGAATGAGGGAAGCACACGACCGATGCATCGTGTCTACCGCGATGCATCGGTCGTGTGCGTCGGAACGCGCAGGACACCGGCTTGGGCCGGCATCCGCGCGAGCTCCGTCCGGCAGCGGCCGCCATTCGGCGGCCGGTGCCGACACGGCTTACTGCGGCGTGATGTTCGACGCTTGCAGGCCCTTCGGGCCACGCTTCACTTCATAGCTGACTTTCTGACCTTCGGCCAGGGTCTTGAAGCCCGTGCCGCGAATTTCAGAGAAATGGGCGAACAGATCGTCGCCGCCGTTGTCCGGGGAGATGAAACCAAAGCCCTTGGTTTCGTTGAACCACTTGACGGTACCGGTATCCACAAATACTTCCTTAATACGATTGAGAACAGCGCCCACAACGGGCACAGAAAGAATCAAAGAGGGAGAGACCAACGACTGCCGCACAATGTGCTGTGCGGCCAATGATGAGCAATCGAACTTCTTGAAGACTTCGGTCTCGGACACTACGCGGTACTGGCCGATCCGTCAAGCACTTTTCGATACGACACAGGCGCACGACAGCGTGTCCGCCTTGCCTGGCGGGCCTCTGCGACAATCTGGAGGAGGTAACGCGACCCTCCCCTTTTTTTGCCGCGCGACGCCGTTATCGCGGTTCGAACACGTGATGCAGCGCCGGCGGCGTCCCGCCGTCGCGGATCGTCATCTCGAACGCCTTGCGCGCGACGCTCGACGGCCGCACGTCGGCCGCGTCCAGGTAGAACTGCGAATACCAGTCGCGCATCTGGTACAGCGGCCCGTCGCCTTCGCACAGCAGCGGGTTGTCGATGCGCGTCTTGCTGTGCCAGATGTCGACGTCCTCGTAGAACGCGCGCTGCGCTTCCTTCACGTACGCGTTCGCGATCTCCATGTTCTGCTCGTCGCTGAGCCCGGCCACCTTCTTCACGATCACGCCGTAGCGCAGCTCGAAGCTGTTCATGTCGATCGGCACGTGGCAGTTCAGCAGCACCGAATGGATCGGCTGCCCGTTGCTCTGCCCCGTCATCTGCGTGATGTGCACGGCCGGCCCGAAATACGTCGACAGCGCGGTCAGGCTGTCGCCGCCAAGCTTCTCGCTGCGCCCGACCATCAGCTGCGTCGCCTTGTGATCCTCGAACAGGTTCGCGAAATAGTCGATCGGCGCGTGGTGCACGGTCGCGAAATGCGCAACATCCGAGATGTTGTCGACCAGTTCGCGGCAGTTGGCCTGGATGACCATCTTGTCGACGACCCAGTCCGACCATGCGTCGGAAAAGCACACGTCGAGGCGCGGAATCGCGACTTCCGGCGGCGGCGCGTTGCCTTCCGGGTCGTTCCACACGAACAGCAGGTTGTTCTCCTCGCAGGCCGGCCACGCGCCGATGCGCGCCTTCGGCGGGATCCGCTTGCAGTACGGGATCGACGCGCACTGCCCTTCGCCGCTCCACGCCCAGCCGTGGAACGGGCAGACGAGGTTGTCGCCATCGACCGTGCCGAGGCTCAGGTCGGCGCCCATGTGCGGGCAGTAGGCGTCGACGACGTTGATCTTGCCGGTCGAATCGGCGAACGCGGCGAGCTTGCGGCCGAAGATGTTCAGCGTGTGCGGCTTGCCGTCCTTGTAGTCGCGGGCGAGCCCGAGGCAGTGCCAGCCGCGCGCATAGCGCTGCGCGAGCGGCTGGGCTTCGATCTTGTAGGGGCGTGCGGACATGTGGGTTGACTCCTCTGTGGGGAACGCGCGGCGGCCCGCCGCGCACCGGGGTTGGGTGGAGGTCGGTCGCTCAGCGCACCGGATTGCCGGATTCGAGCGCGCGTGTCGGCTTGAGCGGGGCGGTCGGCGCGGCCTGCGGCGACTGCGGCTGCGGCTGCGGCTCGCGCGACACGCGGCGCTCGGCGCGCTCGACGCCGAGCCATGCGGCCAGTGCGGGCAGCAGGAATACGGCGCCGAACAGGTTCACGAGGAACATGAACGCGAGCAGCACGCCCATGTCGACCTGGAACTTCAGCGCGGAGAACGCCCACGTGCCGACGCCGATGAACATCGTGACGGCCGTGAACAGCGCCGCGGTGCCGCGCTGGCGCATCGCTTCGGCGAACGCGTCGGGCAACGTCGCACCGTGGCGGATGTCGTGCTGCAGGCGCTCGTACAGGTAGATCCCGTAGTCGACGCCGACCCCGACGCCGAGCGTGATCACCGGCAGCGTCGCGACCTTCAGCCCGATGCCGAGCCGCGCCATCACCGCGTTGCACAGGATCGACACCAGCGTGAGCGGCACGACGATGCACAGCACCGCGCGCCACGAGCGGAACGTGACCGCGCAGAGCAGCGCGATCGCGCCGAAGATCGACAGCAGCATCGCGATCTCCGCGTCGCCGACCGCCTCGTTGGTCGCGGCCATCACGCCGACGTTGCCGCCCGCGAGCCGGAACGCGACGTTCGGCGTCGGGTTGTCGGCTGCGTAGCGCTTGATCTCGTCGACGATGTGCGCGATGGTCGTGCCTTCGTGGTTCTTCGTGTAGATCAGCACCTGGATCGCCTTGCAGTTCGCCGTGTTCATCCCGTTGTCGGGATCGAACGCGTTGGAACCCTGCGTGAGCCCGTCGCTGGAGCGCGGCAGCGCGGCCCAGCGCGGGTTGCCTTCGTTGAACGCGGCGATGAACACCTTGCCCTGCGACGCGACGCTCGTCACCGACTGCACGCCGGCCACGCCGCGCATGTTCATCTCGAACCGTTCGATCGCGCTCATCACGGGGTAATGCAGGCACGCGTCGTCGAAGCCGGTCGTCTCGACGATCACCGACAGTACGTCGACGCCGATGTTGTACTGGTGCGTGATCGCCGCGTTGTCGACGTTGTAGCGCGAGTTCGCGCGCAGCTCCGGCGCGCCGGTGCCGATATCGCCGATCTCCAGCTTGCGCGATTCGAGCGCGCCGTACGCGAGCAGCGCGAGCGCCACGGCAAACACGCCGAGCGCCGGCACAGGGCGCGCGAACAGCGCGAAGCGCGACCACAGCGGGCTGCCGCCGGCCGCCGCCGTGCGCTGCGCACGGGCCAGCGTGCCGCGTTCGAGGCGCGTGTACGACAGCAGGATCGGCAGGAACACCTTGTTGGTGACGATCATCAGCAGCACGCCGAGGCACGCGGTGATGCCGAGCTCGCGCACGATGTCGATCCTGATCCGCATGATCACCATGAAGCCGAGCGCGTTGGTCAGCAGCGCGACCGTGCCCGGCACGAACAGCTTGCGGAACGCGTCGCGCGCGGCCTCGGCCGACGACGCGCCGCGCACCAGCGCCTGCTTCCACGCATTGGTCATCTGCACCGCGTGCGACACGCCGATCGAGAAGATCAGGAACGGCACGAGGATCGACATCGGGTCGATGCCGAGCCCGAGCACCGGCAGCGCGCCGAGCAGCCAGACGACCGGCAGCAGCGCGACGATCAGCGCGAGCACGGTCGTCTTCAGCGAGCGCGTATAGGCGAACAGCAGCGCGGCCGTCACGAGGAACGCCAGCGCGAAGAACGCCATCACGCCGGCGATTCCCGCCTCGACGTCGCCCACCAGCTTCGCGAAGCCGATGATGTTCACGTCGATGCCCTGCTTCGCATACCGCGCGCGGATTTCCTCGAGCTGACGCGCGACCGCGCTGTAGTCGAGCCGCTTGCCGGTGGCCGGATCGGTCTCGCGCAGCTCCGCGCGGATCAGCGCCGACTTCAGGTCGTTGCCGACGAGCCGGCCGATCTGCCCGGAGCGCGCGACGTTGCGGCGCACCTTCGCGAGATCGTCCGGGTTCGCGCTCGAGAACTGGCCGGGCACGACCACGTCGCCGCGAAAGCCGGCTTCGGTCACCTCGGTGTAGTGGACGTTCGGCGTGAACAGCGAGAACACGCGCGAGCGGTTCACGCCGGGGATGAAGAACACGTCGTCGGTCGCGCGGCGCAGCGCGTCCATGAACGTCTGGTTGTAAATGTCGCCGTCGCCCTTCCAGCGCAGGCTGACCAGGATCGTGTTCGCGCCGGGAAACGCGCCCGCGTAGCGCTCGAACACCTGCATGTACGGATGCTGCATCGGGATCATCTTGTTGAAGCCCGGATCGAGCTTCAGGCGCGTCGCGGACAGGCCGAGCGCGAGCGTCGCCGCGACGCACAGCAGCATCAGCAGCCGGCGCCGCCGGATGATCGTGTCGGCGCAGCGCTCGACGAACGCGGCAAGGCGCGACGCGGGAACGGCTTCAGTGGGACGTGACAGGTCGTTCATGGATTTCTCGTGTCGGAACGGACGGGACGGACGATGGGGGTCGGCGCGGCGAGGCGAACGCGGCGGCACGCGCCGCCGCCGCGCATCAGGACGGCGACGCGGCGAGCGGCGCGACGCCGGCCTCGCCGCCGAGCAGCAGTGCGCCGCGGCCCATGTCGAGCACGGCCGCGAGGCTCTGCACGCCGCCGAGCTTGCGCACGTCGAAGGTCAGGCCACCGTCGCGCGACGCGACGATCGCCCCGCCCTGGCCGACCAGCACGAGTTCGCCGTCGGCAAGCTGGGTCGCGCCGAAGTACGACACCGGCACATGGCTGTCGACGTGCGTCCAGGTCGCGCCGCGATCGGTGCTGCGCAGCACGTTGCCGCGCATCCCGTACGCGACCCAGTCGCCGTTCGCGAGCATCAGCGCGCCGAACAGTGAGCCTTGGTACGGCGACGGCAGCTTGTCCCAGGTCGCGCCGTTGTCGGTCGAGCGCAGCAGCGTGCCGCTCTCGCCCGCGATCAGCAGGCTGCCGTGACCGTCGCCGACGATCGCGTTCAGGTGGCGGTCGCCCGCCGGTGTCTTCAGCGGCTGCCACGTGAGTCCCGCATCGTCCGAGCGCAGCAACTGGCCGAAACTGCCGGCCACGAACAGCGGGCCGTTCGCGCTCCCCCACACGGACAGCAGCGGATCGGAATGCGTCGGGTCCAGGCGGACCTCGCGCCAGTGCCCACCGGCGTCATCGCTGCGCACGATCCGGCCGTCGTGGCCGACCGCGATCCCGAGCGTTGGCGTGACGAAGCTCACCTGGGTGAGCGTCGAGCCGCGGTCGGGCGTCACCGATGCCGGCCGCCAATGGCCGCCCGCATCGTCGCTCGACAGGATCACGCCGCGCTCGCCGACCGCGACGATGCGCGTGCCGGCGCGGGCGAGCCCGTTGATCTGCAGGCGATCCGCATGAATCGCGGTGAGCGGGAACGCCGGCAGCGGGCGCGGCGAAAACGCGAACAGCGCGGCGCCGAGCACGAGCGCCGACATCGCGAGTCCTGGCAAAGTTCGTTTCATCGCTTGTCTCCTGTGTCTGCGTGCGGCGGCGGTGCGCACCGAAGCGCCCACCACCGTCGCCTGCAAGTCCGCGGGCCGTCGGTCGTTGCCGCGGCCTCGCATGGTCCTGAACGGATTGCCGTGCTCGACGCACGGCCCATCCGCGTGCCGCTATGCGCCGACTTCGAACAGCGCGGCGGCACCCATCCCGCCGCCGATGCACATCGTCACGACCGCATGCCGCACGCCACGGCGCGCGCCTTCGAGCAGCGCGTGCATCGTCATCCGCGTGCCCGACATCCCGAACGGATGGCCGAGCGCGATCGCGCCGCCGTCGACGTTCAGCCGCTCGTCGGGGATACCCAGCGTGTCGCGGCAATACAGCGCCTGGCACGCGAACGCCTCGTTCAGCTCCCACAACCCGACGTCGCGCACGGTCATCCCGAAGCGCTCCAGTAGCCTCGGGATCGCGAACACCGGGCCGATGCCCATCTCGTCCGGCTCGCAGCCGGCCACCGCGAGGCCGCGGAACGTGCCGAGCGGCGCCAGCCCGCGGCGCAGCGCTTCGGCACGCGACATCACGACGACGGCCGCCGCGCCGTCCGACAGCTGCGACGCGTTGCCGGCCGTCACGAACTCGCCCTGCTCGACCACCTTGCCGCCGCTCCACGACGGCTTGAGCCCGGCGAGCCGTTCGGCCGTCGTATCGGCCCGCACGCCTTCGTCGCGCGCCGCGCGCACGTCCTCGTGGCCCGTCGGGTTGCCTTCCTTGTCGAACAACGCGCGCCGCACGTCGAGCGGCGCGATTTCCACGTCGAAGCGGCCGGCCGCCTGCGCGTCGGCCGTGCGCTGGTGGCTCTGCAGCGCGAATTCGTCCTGCGCCGCGCGCGAGATCCCGTAGCGGCGCGACACGATCTCGGCGGTTTCCATCATCGCCATGTACGCGGCCGGCTGGTGGTCGAGCACGGCCTGCGAACGCGCGCGGTAGCCGTTCTTGTGCTTGTTCTGCGTGAGCGAGATCGACTCGACGCCGCCCGCGACGACGATCCGTGCGTCGCCTGCGCCAATGCTGCGCGCGGCGCTCGCGATCGACATCAGGCCCGACGAGCACATCCGGTCGATCGCCATGCCGGGCACCGACGCCGGCAGACCGGCCGCCGCGGCCGACAGGCGGCCGATGTTGTAACCCTGCGTGCCCTGCTGCGCGGCGCAACCGATCAGCACGTCGTCGACGTCGGCCGGCGCGACGCCCGCGCGTTCGAGCGCGGTGCGCACGACGTGGCCGCCCAGCGCGGGCGCCTCGGTGTCGTTGAACATGCCGCGAAACGCCTTGCCGATCGGCGTGCGTGCGACGGAAACGATGACTGCGTCTTCCATGTGTCTGGCTCTCTGAATCTAGAAGGTGTAACGGCTGATCGTATCGGCCACACAACCGGGCTTGGCTTCGCCTTCGATCTCGACGGTCACGCGGATCCACGCCTGCACGCCGCCGTCGAGCGGCTCGACGCGCAGCAGCTCGCCGACGCCCCGCACGCGTGCGCCGACCTTCACCGGCGCCGGGAAGCGGATCCTGTCGCAGCCGTAGTTGACGCCGAGCCGCGCGCCGTCGATCCGCACGATCTGCGGCAGGAAATGGTTGACGAGCGACAGCGTCAGGTAGCCGTGCGCGATGCACGCGCCGAACGGGCCGTCCTTCGCGCGCACCGGGTCGACGTGCACCCACTGGTAATCGCCCGTCGCATCGGCGAAGCCGTCGATGCGGCGCTGGTCGATCGCGAGCCACGCGCTCGCGCCGAGCGTGTCGCCGACGGCCGCCGCGAGTTCGCCGGGATGCGCGAATACGCGGGGCGTCGCGCGCACGGAGTCGAGGGTCGTGTCCATCATGCGTGCTGGCTGCTGACCGACAGCACTTCGCCCGTCATGTACGACGCGTAATCGCTTGCAAGGAACACCATCACGTTCGCGACCTCCCAGACTTCGGCGGCGCGCCCGAAGGCTTCGCGCGACGCCAGTTGATTCAGCAAGTCGGCCGGGGCCGACTTCTTCAGAAAATCGTGCATCGCGATGCTCGGCGCGACCGCGTTGATGCGCACGCCATACGGCGACGCCTCGAGCGCCGCGCAGCGCGTGAGCGCCATCACGCCCGCCTTCGCCGCCGCGTAGTGCGCCTGTTCCGCCTGCGCACGCCAGCCGAGCACCGATGCGTTGTTGACGATCGCGCCGCGGCCGCGGGCCTGCATGTGCGGCAGCATCGCGCGCGTCATCCGGAACGTCCCGGTCAAGCTAATGTCGATCACCCGCGACCATTCGGCATCGTCCATTTCGACGATGCGTTTCGCCCCGCCGAGCCCGGCGTTGTTGATCAGGACGTCGACGCCGTCGAGTTTGTCCTCGGCGTCCGCGACGAGGGCCTGCACGTCGTCCTCGACCGCGACGTTGCACAGGCGGCCGTGGATCTGCTGCAGCCCGGTTTCGGCGCGCAGCGTTTGCACGGCCTGTTCGAGGCGCTTCTCGTGGATGTCGGAGATGAACAGTGCGCGGCAGCCTTCCTCCGCGCAGCGGCGCGCGGCCGCGAAGCCGATGCCCGCGCCGGCGGCGGCCGTGATCAGCACCGATTTGCCGGCGAGCAGCTGGTGACCCGGCACGTAGGCCGGCGCTTTCTGGATCTGGAGTTCGGTCATGCTCGCGGTTCCCTTGGCATGCCGAGCCCGCGCTCGGCCATGATGTTCAGCTGGATTTCGTTGGTGCCGGCGTAGATCGTGTCCGCACGGGAGAACAGGAATACGCGCTGCAGATGGGTGAGCCTTTCGTCGGCCGGATCGATCACGTTCGCGCGGGGCCCGAGCGCATCCATCGCGAGCTGGCCGAGGTCGCGGTGCCAGTTCGACCAGTAGTACTTGTAGATCAGCGCCTCGCGGCGCAGCGGTGCGGCGGCGCCGCCGTTCGCGTTGTCCGCGCCCGACAGCATCCGCAGCGCGTTGTAGCGCATCACGCGCAGCCCGGCCCATGCGCGGCCGATCCGCTGACGCAGCACCGGGTCGCGATCGGCGCCCGATTCGCGCGCGGCGTCGATCACCCATTCGAGCTCGCGGACGAACTGCATCTGCTGGCCGAGTGTCGACATCCCCCGCTCGAAACCGAGCAGCGTCATCGCGATGCGCCAGCCGTCGCCCGGCGCGCCGACGAGGTCGCGTGCTGCCGCACGCGCGCCGTCGAAGAACACTTCGTTGAATTCGGCGCCGCCGTTGAGCTGCCGGATCGGCCGGATCTCGATACCCGGCTGGTCGAGCGGCATCAGCAGGAACGACAGCCCCTTGTTGCCCTTCGATGCCGGATCGGTGCGCGCGAGCACGAAGATCCAGTCGGAATCGTGCGCGAGCGACGTCCACACCTTCTGGCCGTGCACGCGCCACGTGCCGTCCGCATCCGGTTCGGCGCGCGTGCGCACGTTCGCGAGATCGGAACCGGCGCCCGGTTCCGAGTAGCCCTGGCACCAGAACTGCGTGCCGGCGAGAATCCCCGGCAGGAAACGTGCGCGCTGGTCGTCGGTGCCGCATGCGACGAGCGTCGGCCCGAGCAGCCCTTCGCCGATATGGCCCATCCGGCCGGGGCCACCGGCGCGCGCGTATTCCTCGTGGAAGATCACCTGGTCGGCCACCGTGAAGCCGCGGCCGCCCGCATCGGTCGGCCAGCCGAGGCCGGTCCAGCCGCCCTGCGCCAGTTCCCGCTCCCACGCCTTGCGCAGCTCGGGAAACGCTTCCTCGTCGCCGGGGCCGCCGCGGTTTTTCAAGCATGCGAACTCGCCGGCCAGGTGCGACTGCACCCAGTCGGCGACTTCGTGCCGCAATTGCTGTTCGTGCGTTTCGCTGTTCATTGGAGCACTCCGGCGCGCGCGGCGGACGGACGCATTGCCACCGACGCCCGCGACGACGCGAGCGACTCGTCGCGCCGCGACGTGCCGCCGTCGATCGCATGGCGTGCGATCCATTCGAGCAGTTGCGGCGTCGTGCCGAACTGCGCGCCCGACGCCTGCGCGCGCTTGAAATAGAGATGCGGGTCGTATTCCCACGTGAAGCCGACGCCGCCGTGCAGCTGGATCGCTTCCTGTGCACAGAACGCGGCCGCGTCGTTCGCGGCGGCCTTCGCGGCCGCGACGTCGGCGCGCAGCGCAGCGCCGGGCGTGCCGCTGCCGGCTTCCGCGTCCCATGCGTGCGCCGCGCCGAGCACGGCCGAGCGCGCGGATTCGATCAGCACCATCATCTGCGCGCAACGATGCTTGACCGCCTGGAACGACGCGATCGCACGGCCGAACTGCACGCGCTGGCCGGTGTAGTCGAGCGTCAGGTCGAGGCATTGCTGGGCGCCGCCAAGCTGCTCGGCGGCCAGCGCGAGCGCCGCGAACCATCCGGCGCGCTCGAGCACCTCGGCGGCAACGGCGCCGCCGGCGAACAGTGCGTCGCGATTCGCGCGGGTTTCGTCGAGGACGATGCGCGCGATCGGCCGCGTCGCGTCGAGCGTGTCGTGCGGCGTGACGCTCAGGCCGGCCGCCGTCGCGACATCGATCGCGAACAGCCCGATGGCCTGCCCTTCGTTCGCGATCCGTGCGGGGATCAGCAGCAGGTCGGCGCGCGCGCCGTCGATCACCTGTTCGATCGTGCCGGACAGCGCATAGCCGCCCGCCGCTTCTTCCGCGACGACCGGCAGTTGCCCGATGCCGGCCGGAAGCGCGAACGGCAATGCCAGCGTCGCGCTGCACGCGCCTTCGGCGATCTTCGCGAGCCAGCCGGTTGCCAGTGGCGTGTCGCAGCCGGCCAGCGCGGTCGCCGCCAGGCACGCGGTCGAGAAATACGGCACGCATGCGACGCGCCGGCCGAGCTGTTCCATCAGCAGCGTCTGTTCGACCGCGCCGAGCCCCATTCCGCCCGCCGCTTCCGGCAGCGCGAGCGCGTTCCAGCCGAGCTCGCCCGCGAGCGCGGCCCACAGCGCGTCGTCGCGGCCGGCCGACTGCTCGAGCGCGCGGCGTACGTCGGCGGACGCGCAGCGCTCGGCGAGCACGTCGGCCGCCGCGTCGCGGATCATCGCCTGTTCGTCGGTGAGCGCCAGATCCATCGCTCAGCTCCCGTACACGCGCTGCGTGGGGCGCGCATCGGCGAGCAGCCGCGCGACCGCCGCGCCGATCTCGGCCGGCACCCAGCGCGCGCCGCGATCGACACTCGGGCCGGTGCGCCAGCCTTCGGCGACCGCGATCATCCCGCCCGCGACCTCGAACACCTGGCCCGTCACGTCGGCCGACAGCGCGCTGCCGAGCCACACGACGAGCGGCGCGACGTTGGCCGGATCGAAATAGTCGAAGCCGCCGTCCGCGGGCTTCTTCATCATGTCGGCGAACACGCCTTCGGTCATCGACGTGCGCGCGGCCGGCGCGAGCGCGTTCACGCGCACGCCGTAGCGCTGCAGCTCGACCGCCTGCATCAGCGTGAGCGCCGCGATACCGGCCTTCGCGACGCCGTAGTTCGACTGGCCGATCGACCCTTGCAGCCCGGCGCCGGAGCTCGTATTGACGATCCGCGCGTCGACCGGATGGCCGGCCTTCGCGGCGTCGCGCCACACGCGCGCCAGCACGCTCGACAGGCAGAAGTGGCCGCGCAGATGCACGCGCATCACGTCGTCCCAGTCGGTTTCGGTCATGCTGGTGAACATCTTGTCGCGGCAGATGCCCGCGTTATTGACCAGCACGTGGACGTCGCCGAACGCGTCGCGCGCGGCGTCGACGATCCGCTGCGCGGTGTCGACCTGCGTGATGTCGTCCGCATTCGCGAGCGCGCGGCCGCCGTGTCGCGAAATCTCGTCGCACACAGCCTGCGCGGCCTCGCGCCGGATGTCGTTGACGACGACCGCCGCGCCTTCGGCCGCGAACGCGAGCGCGTATTCGCGACCGAGGCCGCCGCCCGCGCCGGTGATGATGACGGTGCGTCCGTGACAGATTCCCATGCTTGTGCCTCCTGGATCGTGAGATCGTGAAAGTGACGCGCTCACAGGCGCTCGATGATCGTGACGTTCGCGAGACCGCCGCCTTCGCACATCGTCTGCAGCCCGTAGCGGCCGCCGGTGCGCTCGAGTTCGTGCAGCAGCGTCGTCATCAGCCGTGCGCCGGTCGCGCCGAGCGGATGGCCGAGCGCGATCCCGCCGCCGTTCGGGTTGGTCTTTTCGTGCGGGAAGCGCGTGTCGGCCAGCCACGCCTGCGCGACCGACGCGAACGCCTCGTTCATCTCGACGACGTCGATCCGCGACCAGTCGAGCCCGCTCTTCTCCAACGCGGCCTGGGTCGCCGGAATCGGCGCGGTGAGCATCCACAGCGGATCGTCGCCGAGCACGCTCAGGTGATGAATCCGCGCGCGCGGCGTGAGGCCGTAGCGCTTCAGCGCATCCTCCGACACGATCAGGAGCGCCGCGGCCGCATCGCACGTCTGGCTCGCGACGGCGGCGGTCAACGAGCCGCCCGGCATCAGCGGCTCGAGCGTCGCCATCTTTGCCAGCGACGTGTCGGGGCGCGGCGTCTCGTCGTGGAGCACGCCTTCGAGCGGCACGATTTCCCGCTTGAAATGGCCGGCCTCGATCGCGGCGAGCGCGCGGCGGTGGCTTTCCAGCGCATAGCGCTCCATCGCGTCGCGCGACAGGTTCCAGTGGTCGGCGATCCGCTGCGCGGCGACGAACTGCGACACCGGCGCATCGCCGAAGCGCGCGCGCCAGCCGGTGCTGCCGGAGAACGGATCGTTGAAACCGAGCGGCGCCGCGCTCGTCATCGCGGACGAGATCGGGATCTGCGTCATCGTCTGCACGCCACCCGCGACCACGACGTCCTGCACGCCGCTCATCACCGCCTGCGCGGCGAAGTGCACGGCCTGCTGCGACGAGCCGCACTGGCGGTCGACGGTCACGCCCGGCACCCGCAGCGGCAGCCCGGCCGCGAGCCAGCAGGTGCGTGCGATGTTGCCGGCGAGCGGGCCGATCGTGTCGACGCAGCCGAACACCACGTCGTCGTATTCGTCGGCCGGAATCGCATTGCGTTCGACGATCGTCTTCAGCACGAAGCCGCCGAGGTCCGCCGCATGCACGTGCGCGAGCCCGCCCTTGCGGCGGCCGGTCGGCGTGCGCAGCGCGTCGACGATATAGGCTTGTTTCATCAGTGGGTTTCCTCGAAATCGAAGGTCTGCGCGGGGCCGATCGGCAATGCGTCGCCGAGGATCGCGTCGGCCACGCGGGCCTTGTGGAACGCGCTGTCGCCCCAGCTGCCGGAGAGCGCCCAGATACGCTTCATGAAGATCTGCAGGTCGAGCTCCCACGTGTAGCCGATCGCGCCGTGCACCTGCATCGTGTGGCGTGCGGCCAGTTGCGCGGCGGCGGTGGCCGCGAGCTTCGCGTGCGACACGAGCACCGCGCGCTGCGGATGATCGTCGGCGATCGCCTGCGCGGCGCGCGCGAGCACCGGCCGCGCGAACTCGTAGCGGATCGCGACGTCGGCGAGCAGGTGCTTGAGCGCCTGGTACGAACCGATTGCCTTGCCGAACTGCTTGCGCTGCGCGCTGTAGTCGATCGCGACGTCGAGCACGCGCTGCGTGAGGCCGAGCAGCTGCGCGGCGACCGCGAACGCGCCGTGGTCGAGCGCGCGGTTCAGCAGCGGCGCGGCTTCATCGGCGCTCGCGATGCACGTGGCGGCCGACGGCTCCCAGTCGAGCGTGAACAGGCGCCGCGACGGGTCGACGCTGTCGACCGCGCGCCATGCGCACCGCGCGGGATCGACGCGGTGCAGCTCGCCGCGGTGTTCGCACAACAGTACTTGCGCGACGTGCACGTCGGCCGCATACGGGTTCACCGGATGCACGAGCGCGACACGCGCACGCCCTTCGGCGATGTCGCGCAGCAGCGCGTCGCGCCAGCCGCCGGCGGGCAGCCGCGCGAGCACGCCGGCCGACACGAGCGCCGTGTCGAGCAGCGGCTCCGGGCTGCCGAAATAACCGTAGGTCTGCGCGAGCAGCGCCCATTCCACTTCGGTCAGGCCGAGGCCGCCGTACGCTTCGGGCACCGACACCGCGGTCAGTCCCTGCGACGCGAACAGCGACCACAGCGCGTCGGAGCGGCCGGTCGGCGTGGCCCACAGCTCGCGGATCAGCTCCGGGGTCATCTCGGTCATCAGCAGGCGCTTCACGCTGTCCGCGAGCGCTTCCTGGTCTTCATCGAATACGAAATCCATACGATGTCCGTTCAGTGAGGAGTCGCCGGCGCGCTCACGCGCGCGGCATGCCGAGCATCCGTTCGGCGACGATGTTGCGCTGGATCTCGTTGGTGCCCGCGTAGATCGGGCCGGCCTGCGCGAACAGGAAGCCGTCGAGCCAGTGGCCGAGCGCCGCGTGCTGCGCGGCCGTCTGCGGGACGACCTCGCCGTGCGCGCCAAGGATGTCGAGCGCGGTCTGGTGCATCCGCAGGTCGAGCTCCGACCAGAACACCTTGTTGGTGCTCGATTCCGCGCCGATATGGCCGCCTTTCAGCAGCCGGCTCGCGGTCGCATAGGTCGACAGCGCGTATGCCTGCGCATCCATCCAGGCCTGCACCACGCGTTCGCGCAGCGTCGGGTCGCGGTCCGCGCTGTCGCGGTGCGCGAGATACAGGTCGCGCAGCGCCTGCGCGGTGCGCTGGAACCGCGCGGGCGAACGCAGCATCAGCCCGCGCTCGAAGCCGGCCGTCGCCATCGCGACCTGCCACCCCGCGCCTTCGGCCGCGAGGCGGTTCGCGACCGGCACGCGCACGTCGTCGAAGAAGATTTCCGCGAAGCCCGTCTGCCCGTTCAGCTGGCGGATCGGCCGCACCGTGATGCCCGGCGTCGACAGCGGCACCATCAGGAACGTGAGTCCGTGGTGACGCGACGATTCGGGATCGCTGCGGAACAGCCCGAACAGCCAGTCGGCCCACACCGCGCGGGTCGACCAGATCTTCTGGCCGTTGAGCACGTAGTCGTCGCCGATGCGGATCGCCGTCGTGCGGATCGCGGCCATGTCCGAGCCCGCGTTCGGCTCCGACCAGCCCTGCGCCCACACGTGCTCGCCCGCCGCCATCGCGGGCAGGAAGCGCGCCTTCTGCGCGTCGGTGCCGAAATCCATCAGCGTCGGGCCGAGCAGGAAGATGCCGTTCTGGTTCACGCGCATCGGTGCGTCGGCACGCCAGTACTCTTCCTCGAAGATCAGCCACTCGATCAGGTCGCAGCCGCGCCCGCCGAGTTCGCGCGGCCATGTGACCATGCTCCAGCGGCCCGAGTGCAACGTGCGCTCCCATTCGCGGTGCGCGGCGAACCCTTCCTCGGTGTCGAAGCTCGGCAGTCGCTCGCGCGGCACGTGCGCGGCGAGCCATTCGCGGATTTCCGCGCGAAACGCCTGCTGTTGCGGCGTATAGGTCAGGTTCATGCGCGTGCCTCCGCGGCCCGTGCGTCGAACCGCGCGTCGCGCTTCTCGACGAACGCGGCACGCGCTTCCATCGAGTCGTTCGTCATGTACGCCTGCAGGGTGAAGCCCTGCTCCCAGCGGTATTTGTCCTCGAGATCGCCGTCCTCGACGCCGTTCAGCGCCTCCTTCGCGAGCCGCACCATCGCCGGGCTCTTCGCCGCGATCTTGCCGGCGATCGCGAGTGCCGCGTCGCGCAGCGCGTCGCGCGTGACGACCTGCTCGACGGCGCCGAGCCGGTACGCTTCGGCCGCGTCGATCATCTCGCCCGTGAAGTACATCGCGCGCACCTTCTGCACGCCGAACAGCCGCTGCAGGTGCGCGCCGCCGCCCATCGCGCCGCGATCGATCTCGGGCACGCCGAAGCGCGCGCAATCGGCCGCGACGACGATGTCCGCCGCACCGCAGATGCCGATGCCGCCGCCGAGCACGAAACCGTGCACGGCCGCGATCACCGGTTTCGGGTTGCGGTGCACCGCGCGAAACGTCTCGTAGTTGCCGGCGTTGACCGACACGATCCGCCCCGGATGCGCGGCCAGCTCCTTGATATCGACGCCCGCGCAGAAGCCGCGGCCCTCGCCGCGCACGACGATCACGCGCACGTCGTCGTCCTCGCCGAGCGCGTCGAGCGCACGCGCGAGCGCATGCCAGCCCTGCGCATCGAGCGCGTTCACGGGCGGATGGGCGATCACCAGTTCGGCGATGCCGTCGGCGCGCTCGATCCGGAACGGCGTCGCGCCGCCCGGTTGATTGGGTGTTGTCATATCCAAAGCCTCCCTGTGATGTTTTTCACGCAGCCTGTGCCGGTGCCACTGACGCTGCGCGCAACGCGGCCAGCGCGTCCAGCCGCTCACCGGCTTCCGCGACGATCCGCGCGATCAGCGCGTCGCACGATTCGATCGCGCCGATCATCGCGGCCGCCTGGCCGCTCGGCAGCACGCCTTCGTCGGGACGTCCGTCGACGATCGCGCGCTGGATCAGGAACGGCGCGTTCGCCGCCATCAGCGTCTGGCTCGCCGTGTAGTCGTGCGAGCGCAGCGCCTTGATCGCGAGGCCCAGCATGTCGGTCGTGCGCAGCCCGTTCTGGCGGCGCCACGCCTCGGCCGTCTTCAGCGCGAACAGCGTGCGGCGCAGCGGGCCGAAGCGTTCGAGCTTCAGCAGATACGGGTTGTCGATCATCCGTTGCGGCAGCCCGTCGAGCGCGTCCGACACGCGGATCCGCGCCGGGTCGCCGACCGCGACGTAGCGGTCGAGCGTCGCGCGCGGCACCGGCGATTCGGCGCTCATCAGGAAGCGCGTGCCCATCGCGATGCCGGCCGCGCCATATGCGAGCGCCGCAGCCAGCCCGCGCCCGTCGAAGAAGCCGCCGGCCGCGACGACCGGCACCCGCACCGCGTCGAGCACCTTCGGCAGCAGCAGCGTGGTCGGCACCGAGCCCGTGTGGCCGCCGCCTTCCGCGCCCTGCACCGTCACGATGTCCGCGCCGAGCTCGACCGCCTTCGCCGCATGCTTCGGCGCGCCGACGGTCGGCATGCAGACGATGCCGGCGTCCTTGAAGCGGCGGATCGTCTTCGCGTCCGGCCCGCGGCCGTAGCTGACCGCCCGCAGCCGGTGCGCGATCGCGAGATCGACCACCTGGGCGGCGTTCTTCTGGAACATGTGGAAGTTGATGCCGAACGGCTGGTCGGTCAGCGACTTCACCTTCAGGATCTCGGCCTCGACCTGCTCGGGTTCGAGCGTCGCGCCGGCCAGGAAGCCGAAGCCGCCCGCGTTGGCGGTCGCCGCGACGAGCCGTGCGTCGGCCACCCAACCCATCGCGGTCTGCACGATCGGGTAGCGGCAGCCGAGCAGGTCGCACAGCGGCGTATGCAGCGGGCCATGAAGCGGGCCATGAAGCAGCGTGCTCATGCGGCGGCTCCGTTGACGGCGGCCGGTGCGGCGTCGGCCTGCCCTTCGTCGCCCGGCGGCTCCGGCTTGCGCTGCGAGCTGGCCATCTTGCGTGCGTCGTAGCCGCCGAGGCGGTCGCCGCTGACGAGCTCGTTGTGCGCATGCGCGAAGTGATGCCATGCGAACGCCGCGTCCATCGCCGCGCGCTTGCCCTGCAGTTCCTCCACGTGGTTCAGCGCCTGCTTGGTCAGCGTGAGGCCGAGGCGCGGCATCGTCGCGATCTTCGCGGCGATCGCGTAGGTCGCGTCGCGCAGCCGCTCGCGCGGCACCACGCGGTTGACCATCCCCATCTGGTACGCGCGCTCGGCCGGCATCCGCTCGCCGAGGAACAGGAATTCCTTCGCGATGCGCGGGTTCAGCTCGTACGCATGCGCGAAGTACTCGACACCGGGGATTCCCATCCGCACGACCGGATCCGCGAAGAACGCATCCTCCGACGCGACGATCAGGTCGCACACCCACGCGAGCATCAACCCGCCCGCGATGCACGCGCCGTGCACCATCGCGATGGTCGGCTTCGGCAGGTCGCGCCAGCGCCGGCACATCCCGAGGTACACCTCCTGTTCGCGCGCATAGAGGAATTCGCCGCCTTCCTTGTCCGCGTGGTCGTACCACAGCGACGCGCGGTCGAACGACTCGTGGATGTCGCGGCCCGGCGTGCCGATGTCGTGACCTGCCGAGAAATGCTTGCCGGCGCCCGCGAGCACGATCGCCTTCACCGCGTCGTCGTGCGCCGCGCGCCGGAATGCCGCGTCGAGCGCATACGTCATCTTCGAGTTCTGCGCGTTGTGATACTCGGGACGGTTCATCGTGATCGTCGCGATGCCGTCCTCGACTGCGTAGCCGACGACACCGTCGCCGAACGTCACCTGGGTCGCTTCCATGTCGGACCTCATCCGCGGCGCGGCGCCGGATTGTTGCGCACGATCGTCGCGCGCAGGTTGTGAGGATCGAGCGCACGCACGATGCGCAGGTCTTCCGCGGCCGGCGCGGCCGTCGTGCCGAGTTCCGGATGCGCGAGCAGCGGGAAGCCGGTCGCGTCCTGCACCTCGTCGAAGCTCACGCCGGGATGCAGCGAGCGCACGCGGATCGCGTGGTCGGGCCCGCCGAAATCCATCACGCACAGGTCGGTGACGATGCTGCGCAGGTCGACGAAGGTCTTCATGCCGGGCAGCCGGCGGGCCGGGTTGTAACCGACCGTGCACACCATGTCGACTTCGCCGTCGACGAACGTGCGTTTGCCGTGACCGCTGACGAAAAACGAATTCGCATGGTTCGTCGAGTTGCCGGGGAAGCCGCGTGCGCCGAGCAGTTGCGTCTTCGGCCGCGCGTAGTCGTCGCCGAGCCACGAGATGTTGGCCTGGCCGAAGCGGTCGATCTGCGTCGGCATCACGAGCGCATGGCGGCGGCCGTGCCACAGGCAGTCGAACACGCGTTCGTAGGTCATCCAGCCGCTCGCCTTCACGCGATAGCCGTCGGGACGGGCCCCAAGCGGGATCGGCTCCTCGACGAGATACGCCTCGCCGTCGGTCAGCATCAGCCCGTTGTTGTACGCGAGCCGCGCGAGGCCGGCCGCGAGCCGCGGGCCCGTGCCGATGCCGGTCGCCAGCACTTCGCCGTCGTCGCGCCAGAGTCGCGCGGACGCGACGATCATCAGTTCCGCGAGGGAATGGTCGAGAGATTCGCTCACAGGCGCTCCTTTACAGAATCGGCAACGGCAGCGTCGTCACGTGCGACAGACCGCCGACGCCTTCGAGGTACTGGCGTTCGTCCTGGCCGACCACGTCGCGCAGGTACGCCGCCGTCTTCGCATCGTCTTCCGCGCTCGCGCAGTACGCGCGCAGGTGCGGCAGGTCCCAGCCGTAGTCCGGCCCGCACGACGTCGGATGCGCGCCGCCCGGCGCGTGCACGACACCGGTGACGAGCGAGCGCTCGAACGGGTTGCGGCGCGCGGCGTCGAGGTCGTCGCTCGCGAGCGACGCGTCGACCGTCTCCGCCGACACGTAGCAGCGCTGCGCGGCGCGCGCCATCCACGCGTCGAAGAACGGATCGGGGCCGTCGATGCGCGTGTTGCCCATCCGGTCGGCCGCGTTCGCGTGCAGCAGCGCGACGTCGAGTTCGATCGCCGGCATCGCGAGCAGCGTCTCGCCGTCGTCGTACGGCGACTTCACCGTGCGCAGCTGCGGCGCGTGATCGAGCAGCGCGGTGCCGAGCCCGGCACGCGTCGGCAGGAACGGCAGCCGCGCGGCGGCCGCGCGCAGGCCGAGCTGCAGCATCCCTTCGTCGAGTTCGAGCACGTCGACGCGACCCTGTTCACGCGCGCGGCGGAAATGCGGCTCGAGCGGGATCACGTCGAGCGACACGAAGCCGAACACCGCCTTGCGCACCTTGCCGGCGGCGCACAGCAGGCCGATGTCGGCGCCGCCGTATGCGACGATAGTCAGGTCCTTCAGGTTCGAGCGCGCGATCTCGCGCACCAGCGCCATCGGCTTGCGCCGCGGCCCCCATCCGCCGATACCGATCGTCATGCCGTCGGCGAGTTGCGCGACCACGTCGCGCGCGGACATCGTCTTGTCGAGAGGTTTCATCGTCATCGTGCTGGCTTACCGGTATCCGATGCTGAAATCGTGGCCCCACTGGCTCACCTTGGTCGCCTCGAACACCGCGTGCTTCGACCAGTCGACCGTGAGGCCGCCGAAGCCGTATTCGAGATCGAAGCCGCCGGGGGTCTTCATGTAGAACGAGATCATCTGGTCGTTGCAGTGCCGGCCGAGCGTCGCGGACATCTTCACGTCGTGCGCGGCGACCCGATCGAGCGCGCGACCGACTTCGTCCATCGAGTCGACTTCGGCCATTACGTGCACGCAGCCCGATGGCACGGCCATCTCGAACAGCGCGAGGCTGTGATGGCGCGCGTTGCGGCAGTGCATGAAGTGGATGCGCTTCTCGGGTTCGGCGGGATCGGGCGTGAACTTCACACGGAAGATGTCGGACAGCTCGAAGCCGAGCACGCCGCGTACGAACGCGTCGGTCGCGTCGAACTGCGGCGCGGGCAGCACCGCGTGGCCGAGCCCCATGTCGCCGGTGACGAAGCGCGCGACGCCGAGCGGCGACACGAAGCGGCGGAAGTCGCAGCGCGCGCCCCAGTACAGCTCGTGGCGGTTGCCGGACGGGTCGGTGCACCACGCCATTGCCTGCACGCGGCGCAGTGCGGCTTCGTCGCGCGTGGCACGCACGGCTTCGACGCCTGCTTGCTGCAATGCCGCGAGCGCGGCGTCGAACGCGGCGCCGTCGGGCAGTTCCCAGCCCGACGCGAAATAGCGGTCGGTCGTGCCGGGGACGATCACGTAGCGGAAATCGCGCTCGTCCATCTTCAGGTACAGCGCGCCGTCGGGCGCGTCGAGCGCCTGCATGCCCAGCACGTCTTGCGCGTAGCGGCGCCACGCATCGACGCGGGTCGCCTCGACGATGACGTAGCCGAGCGCACGGACATCGATCATGTCGGCCTCCTCCAGGTTCAGAATCCGTTGTTCGTGAAAGGATTCTGGCCGGTCGGGGGTGGCGTCACATCGTCTGTTGGGACGAGAGGCGGAGGGGGGATTGGTGGGGAGCTGGCGGGAAATCGGGGCGCTGAGCGGGCGCCCCGCGCAAGCCTGGGGGAACGGGCTATGCGCGGCGGAGAAGGCGGGAAGCTGGAAGCGGAGGCGGGTTGCCGCGATGCGGCGCCCCCGATCAATCGAACGGGTTCAGCAACTGGACGCCGGTGCGAGCGAAATCGTCGACATTGCGGGTGACGACCGTCAGATCGTTGATCAGCGCGGTGGCCGCGATCAGTTTATCGAGGGCGTGCGCCGGATCGGGCACGCGCAAATGGCCCCACATCTGGGTGGTCTCGAGATCGACCGGCAGAATGTTCGACGCATAGCCGGACAGGATCGTCGCCATCCATGCCTCGAGCGCCGACGCCTGCGGATGATCGCCGCGATGACGGATCAGGTCGACGCCCCGCCGCAGTTCGCCCACCGTCACGACCGACAGGTAAAGCGGGCTCGCGTCGGCTTCCGCCTGCCTGAAGAACGCGCGCACGCCGCGGTTGGTTCGCTTGCCCTTCCTGATCTCGCTGATGACGTTCGTATCAATCAAAAACACGCCTGACCTCGCCGGAATCCTGAACACGTTGGAAATCCGCGTCTTCGCCGACGTCCGGCATGCTCATCAGCACTTGCGCGAATGTCCGTCGCTTCGGCCGGCCGAGCGCCTCGGCCAGAATGGCCCGATGTTCGGCCTCGGCGCTCCTGCCGTTGGCCGCGGCCTGCTCGCGCAGGCTCTGAACGATACTGTCATCCACGTTACGCACCAGAAGATTTGCCATGGGTCCCTCCATCCAGATTGCTATCAATGATAGCGCCGTGACGGTGAATTGCAAGCATTGCTATCATCGTCGTGACCGGATGGAAGACGGTGGTCGGCGCGGGCCGGCGGCAACGGGCGACAGAAAGTCCCGCGTTCCGCCGCTGGCCCGACGCGTCGAACTGCTGTCGTGCACGGTAAGCCGAATCGAGGTGATGAAAAAGACGGCCGAATGGCCATTCACCGGCGGGCGGCCGGGGCAGATGCGTGCCGTCAGGCGCGCAACGGCGTCGACTCCGACGCACGCCGCACGACCATCGCCAGCACCGCCACCAGGATCGCGGCCGCAACCGGCCACATCGTGCCGGTGATGACCGCGACGAACGCCTGGGCCGGCGCGATCCACGCGAGTGCCAGCACGACCGATTCGAGCCGGTTCGGCCGGACGTTCCGGCAGTCGAGCAACAGGAAGGTCAACGGCAACACCGCCCCGCGACGGCATACGTTGCGACACGCCGCGCATCGCCCAACCCGCGTACCGTCTCCATCGTCCACCCCGCGCGTTGTTGTTCCAGTGAAGTACAGACGCCGCCCGCCGCATCGAAACATCATGTTGCATCTCCATGCGGCACGCCGTCGTGACCGTTTGATACCATCAACGTACAAGACCGGCGATCGAACGCCGCACGAAGCGCGCAGAAGACCTTGCATCGACGCGGACCATCCGTGCCTGAAATCCCGATCCAAGCGATCCAAGACACGAGACGCCCTTCAGTGGACCTGATTACCCCTTCTCTGGATACCCTGTTTTCCCCGACTCCCGACAAGCTCTACTTCCCGGCCTGCCTTGCGGCCGTCGCGATCATCGCGTGGCTCGTCGCGAGGCACGTCCCGTTCTACCGGTCGGCCGTCGACAAATCGCTGTCGATGCGCCATCCCAACCTGGACTGATTCCGCGGCATCCTGGCGACCTCCGTCGTCTTCCATCACTTCGCGTGCAACCAGGGCTTGCTGTCGACCGGCGTCTGGGGCGCCCCCTCCGACTTCCTGCGCAATCTCGGCACGATTCCCGTCGCGCTGTTCTTCATGGTCACCGGGTTCCTGTTCTGGGAACGCGCATGCAGAGGCACGCTCGACGTGCGGAGCTTCTTCGTCGGGCGCGTGCGGCGCGTCGCCCCGCTCTACCTCTTTTACGCGATCGTCATCGTCGCCTGCACGCTGTACTGGTTTCCCCGCAATGTCGTCGACGCGCCGATCCGGTTGCTGGCCGACCTGCTCAAAGCCGTTTCACTCGGCTGGTTCGGGGCATTCCCGGTCAACGGCGCGGAACACACCGGCTACCTGAGCGGCGTCTGGTGGACGCTCGCGTACGAATGGCGGTTCTACGTCGCCATTCCGTTTCTCGCGTGGTTCGTTGCGACGCGTGCATGGCGCAAGCTGCTCGCGCTCGCGATCGTCACGTTCTGCGCCGCGCTGTTCGGACCGCCCGGCGGGATGGCCCTGCTGTTCGCGTTCGGCGCGCTGGCGTTCGAGGCATCGCGGCATCCCGCGATCCGCTCGCTGTTCGGCACGAAATCGGCGGCCACCGTCGCGTTGCTGATTCTCGCCGTCGCGCCGTATCCGGCCGAACGCTACTCGATAGAGGGCGCGCTGCCGCTCCTCGCCGTGTTCCTGTGCGTCGCGTGCGGGAACACGTTCTACGGCGTGCTCGAAACCCGACCGCTCGCGCTGCTCGGCACCGCCAGCTTCAGCATCTACATGCTCCACATGGCGATCGTGTACGCGATCGTCCGCGCGTTCAACAAGTTCGTGTTCCCGATCAATTCCGTCGACGACCCCGGCATCTGGGCGCTGTCGTTCGCGTGCGCACTGGTCGCCGTCTTCTGCGCGCTGCTGACCTACCGCTACATCGAGCACCCGTTCATCGCGAAGCGCAACGATGCGCGCCCGGCCCGCAGGACGGTCGAACCTGCACGCGAGCAGAGCACGGCCGCGCTGTGACGCGCGCGCGGCTCAGAACCGATACGAGATCCCGATCTGCAGGACCGGATACCAGCGATACCGCGACATCTTCCGGTTCAGTTCGTCGAGGCCGCTGGAGACCAGAATCTGGCTCTTCTGCGGTCCGGCCGCGGCGGCCAGTGCCGGCGACAGCGTGTATGAGGAGCGCGGGATCCCGTATGCGACGCCGATGTCGGCGACGAAGCCGAGCCCTTTCGACGCCGGCCGATGCCCGTAGCCGATCCCGACGTACGGCATCACGGTCGGATAGCGCGCCTCGGCGACCGCATACATCCCCGGCAGCGCTGGATAGCGCTTGCCGCCGAATACATAGGTGCCGTTGGTGGGCACCGACACGCCGCGGATCTCGTCATCGTTGAAGCGCAATCCGATCGTCGTGCGAAAGCCGCTGCCGCGCCACGGAAAGATGTCCGCATACAGGCCGCCTTGGCGCAGCTTGATGTCGTCCTGGTAGCGATTGCCGGCCACCGTGAAGTCATGCGTTAGATTGATCGCGTTGAAATCCGCGTGCGCGCCGAGCACCGAATTGAAGCTGACGGCAGCACCGATGCCGACGCCCTGCGTGCCGCCCTGCAGGTAGATTTCCTGCGCGTGCGCGCCAGCCGCGAACACCACCGCCAGCGCTGCCCATTGGTTCATTGTCATTTTCACGGGCGTTCCCCCGACTGTGCCGGGCGCATCGACCCGCCGCGTGCAGCGCATGCCGCCGCGCGCAGCGGGTCCCCCGGCACGACACCTTGCAAGCAAGCTTGCTGTTTGACGGATCGAGCGTGCGGTGCCCGTTCGTGTCGCCGATACGACGCTGCGTGCGTCCGACACGTCGGGCCGCCATCCCGCGGCTCGAGCCGATCCCCGATGTTTCGATGTCGTTGCGTGCCGCTCCCGCGATTTATCGTGAATATCAGTCGCGGTTGTGACGAGCGGCACGGGGCTCACCGCAAGGCGTGTGCCATGCGGCGCAAACCCGCGCGGGACAAGCGTCGACGTCACCTGTCCGGCGTGACGCGTGGGGGAATCGACGGAAATGTTTCAGGAACGCATCTGTTTTCGCACTTCATCGCCGTTCGCGATACGGGTGAGCCAAGCATCGCGCGCCGCGACGCGCGTCGGGCAAGCACGCGCGGCTGTGAGCACACGCGATTCGCGACGGCCGGAAAGCGCGTGCGACCGGTCGCAGGGAGAAAAATGTTTCACTGACGTGACCTCGCGCGAGGCGCACGCGGTCAGGATGCGGGATCGCGCATCGAGGCTCAGGGTGAATACCGAGGACGATGCGTGCACAACCGATCGCGGGTGCGATGGCTGTTCATGCGCTTCGGCATACGCGATGCGGGCAGACGATCCCGGCCTCACTCGATGAGCAGATTCGGGATTGATTCGGCGATGTCAGCGCCCGGGACAACTGACGTGTCCGTTTGTCGAGCCCGCTCACCCCGGCGGGCTCCGTCCACCCGCTACAGGCCGTACCCACCCGGTATGTACTTTTGTGAGCATGTACGCCATTGATTTAATTGATGAAAATGCTATTTTAACGGGCATGAGATACCCTAAAATTCAACGAAATTCATAGCAATGAAATCAATGGCTTAGAAGGGTGTTATGAACAGCATCACTTCCCATCAGCAATCACCGCATCGTCGCCGATGGTCGATGTCAGCGCGTTGTCGCAATGCCCCGGGTTGATCCAGTTCAGCACTCGGCAAAGAATGCATCCTCACCTACGGCCAGCGTTGCGCGCCTTCGCAGCGCGCTCGCTCACCGTCTCGTTCGGGGAGCCGCCTAGGATCGTGTTCACGCCTTCGTCAATCCATATGGCGAAGTTCAAGAGATAGCGGCCGATCTTGGTCATGGTCAACCCCGGTTATCAGTCGTGACACGCGGATCAGCCTGCATCTTGCCGCGGAAGAAGCTGGCTACACCAAGGACGCCACCAATCGCCACCCACGCCTCGGGAGGGATACTAGGCTGTGCGATCTGAGGCCACCAGCCGCGCAGAATCGGGATGATGAAATAGGCACCTACCCATGCGAAACCGAAGCAGAAGCCAACAAACGGGCGCCAGCTATAGGTGGGCCAATGATCCGCTTTCGCCTCGATCTGCATCGTCTGATTAACGGCAAGCGTATTTGCGGTATCCGCGACCAGTTCGGCCTTAGCAACTTCCGCGGCAATCTGGGCGAGTTGGCCTTGTTGCTCGAGAACTGCCTTCTGGAACTGCAGCGCGAGATTGGGATCGGCCTGAATCGCTGCCAATGCCGCATCCGGTGCAGACTGACCCGTGACGGCTTGAGCGACGCCTACCACCTTGGTTGCCACATCCTCAGCCTTGGAACCGCCGAGCCATCCGGCAATCATGGGCGCGAATTGTGCGAGCGCCATCGCGATCGGGATCAGAGGCATCATGCAGCTCCTTTGGTGAGGTTGTTGGCGATCCGTCGAGACCAGCCCTTTCCGAAGGTCGGCCAGGTCGCCAACGAAGTGAAATAGCTCAGGCGAAGCGCATTCCAGCGAAGAATGAACCGCAGCGGATCAATGGACTGCACCGCAGCAATCGTCGCAGGCCCGATGATGCCGTCCACCTTGGCGCCGGCTGCACCCTGCATCCAGATCACGGGATGGCCGCCGTTGTAGTTCGCATCGAAGATCTGGAAGGCTACGCGAGGATCAAATTGGTCGAGCTGCAGCGGATCCCAATACAGGCGCTTGGCGATCGTCTTGGCGGTATCTCGCGGCAAATCCTTCATCGGACCTGCATAACCAACGGCACGCGCGACTCGAGCCGTAACGCCCCACATCGTCTCGCCACCCGGATCCTTGGGGTTGTTCGAGTAACCGCCTTCGTTACCAATCAAGGCGTCGAACGCATCATCAAAGCTGCTCATTCGATGCTCCCCGTGATCTTGCAAGGGATCAATGCATCCTCGTCGTGCATATAGACCGCGCAGAGACGATGGAAACCATCGGCTACGACCAGACGTTCGCCACGGACAAGCAAGATCGGAGACAGCTTTTTGCCGTCTTCGATTTTTTCGAGATTGCGCTCGATATGGCTGTTCGTCTCCGGGAGCAGATGAAGGCCAGAGGCACGAAGAATATCTTTCGCCTTGAACTCAGACATGCCCGCAGAACGCAATCGATGCACTAGATCACCCGAGGTTTCAATCGGATAGTGCAATGAGAGATACGAAAGCGCAGCCATATAATCATGATGCTCTGGCCCATCAAGCCAATCGATCTTCTTGGTCATTTTTTCCTCAGCATGACAAAGACGCCGACGCAGCAATATGCGATCGAAGCCACTGTCGCTACGTTCTGAAGCGTGATGCTGTCAGTGATATGCCCGAGTCCTACGCCTACCCACGGCGGCAGCATCGAGAGAAGGATCGAATGATGGTTATCCATGAAATCCCCGGTTCTAGTTAGAAGGAAGAATTGTGAAGTTGTCTGTGCCGCCTTCGCGAAGAGCTAGGATGCTGCCACTTGCCCCATTAACAGACCAAGTGGTCGAATTCTGTTTTCCCAGGACTGCACTGGCGCCCGTCGTGTTGTTCTTCATCAGGATATTTCCTGACCAATTCGGCGCGACTGAAAATGCAAGAGTCAAATTTCCGTTAATAGTGCTTTGAGTTGCGCCCGAAAGCGTTCCACGAAAGAATGGATTGCTCAGCGAGATCGTGGCTGGGTTTACGCCTCCTACCGCATTGTTTCCGTCATATCTTCCGGATTGCCCAAGCAGATCGGAAAGACTCATGGGGGCTGATGCTTTGCCAGCTAGCGCAAGCACCCATGCATGGCTCATCGAGAGCGGCAGAGATAGTCCTAACTCAGTAGCGACTTGCGACAATGACATCGGAGGCGATGCGGGCAGCGTCATTTCTTCGACTCCAGCTTGCGCACGCGTGCTTCAAGTTCCTGGAAGGCAGCTGCCAGATATGCAGACGCATTGCCATATGCAACGCTCTTGAAACCGTTAGCATCGTCGAATACGAGTTCGGGTGCGCTCTCCGCCATGTCGCCCGCGATGAAGCCAGCATGTCGCCGTTTCGTCTTATCGCCTTTGCGTTGAAACGTCACCCCAACCCATGCAAGCACTACTTCGGTGGCATTTCTGATGCGCTTGATACGCGATTTAAGGCGTCGATCAGAAGTAATTGTGACATTGTTAGCAGTGAGATTGCCACCGTCATCCATACTCGCTACGACAAGCGAATATGCGTTATTGACCCACTCCATGCCACCACTCAATCCGCCTGTATTACGACCGCGCAGGTAAAAATAGCTGCCGGCAGTATTTTGCAATGCAATCTCACCGTTGTTGGTCGTGATGTTGAAGTAACTACGCCCCTTCGAGATAAAGCCACCACCAGTCAATGTCAGGTCATTGGCTGTCACATTGCCGGTAGCAGTAAGTGTCGTAACAGATGCGCTTGCAGCAGAAACTGTCGAAGTCGTTGTGATCGACTTAGTGATATTGATCGTTCCTGCAGTCCCACCAAGTAGTTGAAAGCCTGCTGTCTGGATCTGGCCGACTGTCGCGTATTCGTTCGTGTTCTGACCATTCGCAACGTTCAGATGACGAAAGTTACCCATCGGCAAGTTCGCGGTCGGTACCGTTTGACCGTCGACCGCGATCGATGCAGTGATTGCTGCAGCAAGGTCAGAGAGGGTCGGGTTAGCCCATCCGGACGAAGAAATCGTGGTGCCAGTGACGACCGGGTTTCCTGCTGGCAGGGAATACACCCCAGAACCATTGCGCGGCATAATTAGGCTCCTGCAAATGAAAAAGGCCGCTCAAGGCGACCTTTTGAGGGTTCAAACATGAATCTCAACCTAGCCATCATCGCGTTGGCCCCTCTCGGATCCATCGCGATCTACCACGTATTACGGGGAACCGTTTCCGCCATTCGGCGCTTGCGCGCGAAGCAGCGCAGCCGCTAAGGCATTCGACGGAGCGGGATAGCTAGGAGTTGGAGTGCCAGCATTCGCAAGCGACGCAGCCAAGGCGCGCTGCACGAAAGCGCGGTTCTGAGCGCCTTGGATCAACTTCCCTACATACGGCACTGCCTCGACACCCTTACCCATCAGGCCAAAGATGGCCGACGCAGTATTCGACGTATTCACCGGAGCTGCGGCCGGGTGACTGTTGATGTATCCTCCAACGCGACCGATCGTATGCAGCTGCGCGATTTCTTCTGGCGTGTAGAAGGCACTGAGTTTTGTATCGCCCATGTTGCGCAAAGCATTCGCATAAGCGACAGGGCCAAACTTGGCATCTCCTGCTGGGTTGGTACCGAAACCTGCTTGTGCAAGTTGTCCGCCAATCTGGTTGCGCATCTCTTGGAGAGTGCTCGGACGATTTTGTTCGCGCAGTAGATTCGCGAGAGATAGAACGTCGTTCGTTTTCCCGTTCGTCACGAAGCGACGCACGAAATCATCGGTAGCAACCGATTCGCTCGCGGCCGCCTCAAGCGCTGGCACTTGTTCATGCAATGCGAAGCGCTGGGCTGCAAGTTGGCGAGCCCCGGCATAGACGCCGCCTTGATCGTCAGCATTGAGAATTGCACTTTTCACGCTGGCACGAAGGCGCCCAAGTGCTGCATTCGTCGCAGGATCATTGCTCTGGTTCGCGTTGATGACTTTCAGCAAATTCTCAGCGTTTTCGATCGAGAATGTCTTCTGCTGCGTCCCGCTCATCAAGCCAAGCTGGTTGAAGTTGTTGCGGACGCCGCTTGGAACTTTGTCGCCGAAATCATTTAGAACCTGAGCATAGTCCTGAGCTACCCCTTGCAGCGGGACATCAAGATTCTTACCGCTTGAAGCTCGAGCTGCTTCATATGCAGATCGCACCTGACCAGCCATCTGATCGTCGATCGATTTCAACGTCTGCTGAAGTTGGCTACCCGCGGCAAAAGTATCAGACGGGCGACCTGCAAGCCCGTAAAGGTTTTGCTGCAACTGGGTGTTCTGAGCATTAAAGCGTTGCGTAAGAGGCGCGCCAACTTCCGGCACACCGCGCATGTTCATCTCTTGCGCGAACTGCATCGGATCGCGCGTGATCTGCCCAAGCGTCGGCTGGATTCCGAGATTTCGAAAATCCTGAGCACGCACTGCAGCAGCAGGACTAACGTCTGGGAACTGCTGGATCTGCTGCGCGACTGCCTGTTTGATCGGGTCGATCTCGGTCGGGGTGAATTGAGCACTGCCTTGAGGGCCAAGTTCACCAATCGCACGATCTACTCCGAGATCAGCTTTGGCGGCTGCAGCAGGCGCGGTCATTGGAGGCCGAGTGGCTCGGCTAACCGCATTCCCGATACCCCGAGCTGCCGCCGTCATTCCAGAGCCAGCAGCAACGCCTGCAGCGCCTCCGAGAACGCCACCTGCAAGCTGCCACCATGGATTCAGACCAAGTTCCGCAGCGCCTTGCGAGCCAGCTCCGGCACCTGCCGCGCCGAGCATCTGCATGCCAGGCGCAGTCCGCAGACCATTTCCGACTGCAGCTGCTATGGGGCTTGCAGATTTCGCCAGTACACCACCCATTCCCATCGATGTAGGCACACTCGCCATGCCAGCAGTCGCGCTTTGCACAATCCGCTCGACAGGATTCTGAGGTTGCGGAAGGCCTACCTCGTTCATACCCTTCTGGACCAATTGCGAAGGCATTTGCAGTTCTGGGATATGCGAGTCTGTTACCGCATTGATGCCGCGGATGCCGAGATTTACACCGGAGTTCAGCGCATCGCCCATCATCGCGGGGAGCGCCGTGATCCCAGTGGCTCCAGCTCGCGCAGTAAGGCCGAGCTGGTGTCCCAACTGCTCCAGCATGGACGCATGCTGAGTTGGCGCGGGGGCGGCAACAGGAGCCGGAGCAGCCGAGGCATCAGCCGCGAATTGCGCCGAAAGAGAGGCGCCTTTTCCGCTAGCCGTACCGGCGTCTGCTGCGAATTGATCGGCGAGGCTTGCCATCACAGCGCTCCAATGCTCTCGAGAGCTTTGATCTTCGAGCCAAAATTCGGGTCTTGCTGCAGCACTTCTTTCGCGAAGGCTTTCCGGGCATTCGGATCGGAGATGTTTTTGTACTGCCAGATCCGAGGATCCGCGTTTTGATCGAATACCATCTCCTTCTGGTTGTACGCTTGCGGATTACGCGAGTTGTAATCGCCCTGAAGCAGTCGCGCTTTTGCCTGCGTCATCTGACTGGCGCCCACAAGGTTCTGCACGGCTTCGTCAATGGCCCCCTTCGTCATGTGGGCGTTCGGATATGCCGACTGCAGAATCGCTCGAGCCGCATCCGTCCCGAGTCCACCCGTGCCGAGACGAGCGACGATCTGATTGCTGTACTTGTCGAGCAAGTTGTTTGCGGTAACCATATTGGTAGCTTTCTCGCTGCCGGCCAACGACAACAACCCATTGATGTAGTTCAGCTTATCGGACTGCTGACCGAGAGCCGCCTTCGACGCCAGATCGTGGATATTTTGCAGGTACGAAATCGTGTTCTGAGCTTGAGAATTCGCTTCGTTCAGCGATCCCCACTTTTTCGTCAGATCGCCCTGCAGGTCCTCTTGGCCTTTCGTGTAACCTGCCTGAGGTTGCGAAGCCATCGGGCCGGATTGTGGTGATCCACCGCCTGCGCGTCCGAGAATGTCACCCACATACGAGGCAACGGACTTCCCATTCCGATCGGATACGTTGCGCAGGAAAGGAGTCGGGCTGCCAGCCGGTGCAACATTCCCTTCGCCCGAGAAATACGCTGTAGCAATACGGCCTAAATCTCCGCCGTAGCGATCGTTGTACGTATTCAGCACGCGTTGTGCGACCGTATTACGGTCAGCGACGTTGTTCCATGACTCTCCTTTCTGGGCGTACTGGTTGAACGTCCCCTGCTGAATCTGGAAAGGATTGTCGGGTGCAGTCTTTCCGCCATTCGATTCTTGCTGAGCGAAGATCCCAGCCAGACCACCGGACGGAACACCGCGCATACCTCCGCCGTTCGCAGCATTCGCGACATTGGAAACGCTCTGCTGAACGTATCCGCCTTGACCACCATTTGCGTTCGGATCCCAGACTTCCTTCAACTGGTATTGCGCAGTGCCGCCAGCCTTAGCTGCGGCAGACGCACCCATAGCCTCGAGAGCGCCTTGGACTGGCACGATCTGCCATTGACCATTCGGGCCGCGCATTGCCGTGAATCCTTCCGGCACGTTCGGCATCTGCTGCATCGTTCCCGACATGGGATCGTACATATAGCCACCGGGGCGCAGGGATGTCGGGGCGATGTAATTGGACTTCGCCAATGCCTGCTGTGCGATCTGACGACCGAGAGCGCTCGAAGGATCAATGCCGGCCGCGCGAATCTGCTGCACGATCTCAGCAGGCTTGTATGCTGCAGCCTGACTTTCCCAATACTTGTCAGGAGACTGCATCATCATCATCGCAGCCATCCCGGGATTCATGCCGAGCGGGTTAAGCGGTGACGAACCTACCCCGCCATTGCCCCCGCCAGCCCCAGAAGCGTTGCCAGGGACGGCTGGCCCGGCGTTTGCGACTGCCCCCCCATTCCCCCCAGCATTCCCAGCAATGGCGTCAGCCCCGGCCCCGCTTGCGTCTGCGGAACCGGGGTTGAGCTGTGGGGATTGCATGCCAGCACCTCCCCCAAGCATGCTGGTCAAAGTGCCCCATTGTTGCTGTCCAAGATCGTTGAGACCTTGCCCAGCCTGGCTTCCCATCTTTGCGGACAGAAGGGCTTGCCCGATCTGTGAAATCGGGACCAGCGGCGACATACGCGCCTGCACTTGATACGGTCCAACAGCGGCACCAGGCGCGACTTGTTGCGGCGTCAGCGATCGCTCCATCAGGGCATTGGCAAGTGCCTGCTGCCGCTGCAGATCATAGAGGCTGCCTTGAAACTGAGGCAGCACAAACGGGCTTGCTCCGGCCATCATTGCACCTCGAACTTGGAAATGGCCGATCCGATGTAGATGGCCGTTTGGACTGCGTTTTGCATTACGAGCGCGAGCTGTCGATCGGTCAGGGAATCGACTTGCGAAAGAAGGTCAGCACCATGACCTACATCATGTTCTGCATGGTGCCGAAGGGTCCGGCAAAGCTGTCTCCCGTGAATTTCCTCAAGCATCGAAAGCTGTTCAAGAGGCATCGGGAAACATTCAAGAACGGCCATGTAGCCGAGCAGTGCGCACGGGTCAACGTGTCGGATCAGGTAATATTGAGTCCCAGCCGCGGCTACTGCCTCTGATGGAAATTGACAACCCGCAACATCAATCCCAGCCGAAGCAAGATCTTCGGCCAGCCATTCGTCGTGACGACGTTCTTCCTCAAGATGATCGGCAAGATAGTCGCGCAATACGCCTCTGGAACGAGTCACTGCTTCTTCGAGCAATGGCTCACTGGCAACGATCACGCGATGCATGAAAACTAGATTGCTCATGAAGACATGCCGATTTTTGAGGTCAACGCACGGCCATTGGGCCATTACATCGCGCATGACATTCAACAGCTTTTCTGAATTTTTCATCAGAACATCATCATACCGCCGATAACTGCGGCGCTTGCTAGACCACCGAGGGCGCTCGTTGTGGCATTGCTGCTTTGAACGTCAGCATTGTGACTCGCGAGTTGTCCTTGGTATGCGTTATTCATGTACCCACCGATATCCGCAGGAGCTGCAGCCGATTGTCCAGTTCCTGAATAACCGGGGATCATCTGAGCGATAGATTGGATATTCGAGTACGGCACTTGGCCGATGCCAACTTGCTGACCGTAGAGGCCGGCCTGTTGGCCGAGATTCTGGCCCATCATCCCCAGCAACCCAGACTGTGACTGCAGCCCCGCAATCTGGTTTTGGAGGTTTTGTGATCCGATCTGAGAGCCCGTCAGAATCGATTGATTCGCCGCATCGCTATACGCTCGCTGCTTCTGTAGAGCGAAGTTGTTCTGGGCGTTGTTGTAGGCTTCGGAGCCTTCCGTGAGACCTTGGTTCGCGAGTTGCGCATCAAGCGAAGTTTTCTGCTGGGAGAACTGCGGATCGAGATACTGCGTCTGCGCAGCATAAGCGGCATTTTGGCCCTGCTGTTGGGCCTGTTGCGCCATCTGCGGATTGAGCGACGAGCGGAGCGCGGAAAGGGAGTCGTTGATCCCTTGATACTGACCAGCCAACCCACTCAACCCATTCATAGCATTCTGGTTGATCGTGCTGCTTTGGCCTGCTTGACCCAGAAGGCCGGTGAGCATTCCTTGAAGCTGCGGATTGGCGGTAATCGACGTGTTGTAGATCGGCGCCCCAGTATTGGGATCTTTACCAACCTGCGTAGTCTGTTGCGAACCGAACGGATTCGTGTAGTTATTGAGGTTTAGCGCCTTGTTGTAGGCCGCTGACTGTTGGTTCGTGAAGGTCGTAGCCGCGGCAGTTTGCCACGGATCGGGAGGCGGAGGGGCATCCCCACCTTTACCACCGCCTTCGAGAGTTTCCGGACGATTCCGGCCGAGCCCGCGCTTGAACGCGTTAGCGGGCAAGTCCGGCGCGTCGGATGTCAGCCAATAGTGCCGCATGGTATTTGCCTTCGATGAAACGGCACTCGCTTTTCAGCATGCCGTAGACGATCAAGTCCATTCCATCGGTGCAAGCCGCGCGGAGTTGTCCTTCACGCTTGAACCCCAAGTGCTCATCGAAACGCTGAGCGTCGATGTTGTCGGCCCGCACAAGGCCCGTGATTCGATTGCATCCCAACTGAACGAAGGGATAGCGAAAACATGCCGCCATGTAGGCCGGCGTCATCCAATGCCGAGTTCCATTCGATGCAACATGCATCAGAATGTTGGCGCCGGACTTCCCTTCGAAAACGACCGCCGCCACTAACTCGCCATCAGTCTCGAGACCGATACCCTGAGCATCAGGCCCAAAGTGTTCGGCATCGACACGCGGCGATAAGAAATCGATGACGCGTTCGCGTTCATTCCAGACAATGCGCTTCATTCAGAGCACCGATCCGTCCATCATCAGATAGTCAGTGCTGATCCAAGAAACCGGCACATCAAGAGCACTCACCTTCATATGCACCGCCGCGGTATAGCCCACACCAGCGACCGTTTGCCAGTTCTTGATCATCTGTTGCTGACCGCCCCACGTTGCTTGATCCCAAAGCGCTTGATCCCAAAGCGACCCTGCCTGCGGGGAAAAGCTCGGAGATGCGGTGGGAGCCGTCGTATCGAAATCGACGTTTAGCCCCATCACTACAGCAGGCGTGCCGCTAGACTGGAAAATTGGCCGAACCATCGTCCATTCTTTCAACTGGTTCGTTCCGAAATAACTGAACGCTGGCAACGATTCTCCGACGATCTGATTGCCATTGTCGTCGTTTGCCGTCGTCCATGCGTGAACTACGGTGCCGTTACCGCCGTAGTAAATCGCGTCATTGAAACGAACCCAGCAATTTGCTGCCCACCCCGTGAAATTGCTCCATGCGCCCGTGATCGTATTCATCACATATTGTTGCTGCTGCCCGAGAGCTACAGGAACATTTAAGACTAGCGCGTTAGCTACAGGATGCAGGACGAGATCCCACCCAAAATTTGTTGCGTATGAGGATGTGGCAGCAGAAATGGCGTTCTGGATCTTGTAGCTAAGATCGACCTGCGTGTTCACGCGAGACGATGCAAGAAGCCTCGAGACCGGCCCGAGACCATCTTTCCCGATGTACAGCAGATCGCCGCCATACTTCATGAAGCAGCGATTGCCCATCGGATTGCCAACCTGGTAGACGCCGACCTTCGACCATGTTGTGGGTTGGGAGGGATCGGTTCCCTGATAAACCGCAATCTCCCCTTCGCTCGTCACGAAACACAGGTAGTCCTGCATTCCGTAACCTCCATCAACCGTCCACACCCCCATTGCGATGAGCTGGCCACCGCGCGGGAAAAGTGACTGCATCGGAAACAGCGTAGCTGCTCCCCCTACACTCGAGACCGGCAGGTAATATACATTCAGCGAGCCCTTCTGGATGAAGAAAAGCCGCTGCGCGAACATCGTGATATCCGAGAGCGTCGTCGGGTCCACGCCAGTAATCGAGATAGGCGTAGAGCCTGACGTGACTTGCTGCCATGCCGTCCCGTTGTAGACGTAATACCCATCCGAACCATTCACCATCCCAAGAAACGGGCCAGCGCTCGTAGCGAAGTTCGTGTACTTCCACTTGTCGCTCGAGAGAGACGAAAGCACGGGGGCACCGACTGCCCCACTGTTCGTCACGTCGAATACGGATCCACCGGACGCCGCAAAAAGCTTGCCGGAGCCACCTGCCGGATTGTAGGGCATCAGGGAATTGACCTGATTGCCAAGGCCAGTCGCCCAGTTTGTTGAGCCCTGGCGTAGCACGACATTCGACGGAGTGGGGAACCAGTTCGTCAAGATAACCGCATCTTCGGCCGGCATCTGAGCGATGGAGTCGCGCGCGTTCCATCCGCCGATCGGCGCCGAAACACTAGCCGTCCGTGACGCTTGGCTGCGGCGCGGAGCGACTACCGGGCGCCGCATCATTACGACCAGCTCCCGGACGGGACCAAGATCCCCGGATAGATGTCGTATTTCACGTCGCCCATATTGATGACATCCTTCGTGCCATCCGTCGCGATACAATCTTGCAGGAAGTCCTCGTAATCAGCGAAATCCTGCGCGTATTCCAGACCCTTCGCCTTGCGCCAGCGCCATTCGAGGCCGAGTTTGAACAGATCATCACGAAGCACCAACGTATCGGTGTCTGCCAGAAACTTGACCTGCCCCATGCCACTCGATGACTGGCACCAGTTGCGCGAGGTGTACTGAAACCAGATATGCTGCCCTGCTACTGGGATAGGGATGAACAGAATGTTGCCGCCGCGGATCTGGAATTGATTCCATGGACCCTGCATCACCATCGCCTTGAGTTGCTCCCACCGCTGCGCCGTCATCGGCCCGAACACTGGGCGCCGCAGATCGCGGTTCCACATCGTGTCGTTGATGATGTTCTTCATGTACGGCGCGATCAACGAAAGCGATCCTTGATTCTCTTGAGCCGAAGTCGTGAACGTTGCTTCCTGTGTTAATGCTTGCCAATTCTTGTTCGCCAACCATTCACCCTCTTTGTTCGAGAGAGCGAGAAGCTGAAGAATTGCCGGATCAGTCGAAGTAGCGACAACTGTAGGTGATGGGATGTTTAGCCGTTGCGCGACATCCTGAATCAGCGAAAGGCACGAGACTGAACCAGTCTGGCCTTGGACGACGATAGGCATTAGCGAACCCTCCGAGCCGTGAGAGTCCCAGTCGCATTTACTGAGCCGCCGGAAAAAGTCATGCTTCCGCCACACCGAACGGTGGTGGTTCCGGACAGCAACTCGCGCACCACCGGCGTTGTCATGTTCGCGCCCGTCAGCGTCCCGCTACCAAAAGTCAGGAATTGCGACGCCCCTGCCGTAGCACCCGGCTGTGTGTTTGCCACCGTATTGACGCCGGCCACCACAACAGATGCGGTGAGCGCGCTACCGTTGAAGTTCACGGTGCACTGGGTTGACCAATCGCCAGCCGTAAGGGAAAGAGTCGCGAGGTCAACGTAACTGCCGCTCGTCAGAGCCGTGGAACCCCCAGTGACACTTTGGTATTCGCCAACACTCCCGGCATTGGCGTTGTCGTTCGTCGTGGTGCCGACGATGCCGGCGGTACTTGATGGCGTGATCGCACCCGTGAACGTAATGGCGCCCACGCTCGACCCAAACGCCGGATCTGCACCGGTCGCGCCCACCAGCACTTGCCCGGTCGTGCCGACAGCCAGCTGATTGATCGCACTTGTTCCCTCTCCGACCAAAACCCCATGCGCGGTGAGCGTCTGGCGGCCGGTACCGCCCTGCGCAACAGACAGCGCGGTCGTGAGGCCGGACAAACTGGTGATATTGGCGTTCGCCCCGGAAGTCGCGATCGACGAATTGCATCCGAAGCCCGATCCATTCGTCCATTGAAGCGCTTGTGCGGCGCCGTTGCATCCGGTCACCGTCACGGCAGTAACGTTCGCGGTCGAGCCAGTCGCGTTGCCGAGCAGCGTATTCGCGGCGATCTGGGCAATGTTCGAAAGCGTAATGCCGTTTGTCAGGCTCTGAAACGAATAGGCGCCCGCGCCGGTCCGTGTCAGGAATCCCGTACTCGAAAAACCGGTGATGTTGTCCAGCGCAGTACCGCTCGCACTAGATACGCCAGTGCCACCAGACGAAACTGGCAAGGGATTGGTGAATGCGGGCGTGGCAGCAGTCAGCGTTCCTTGGACCGTGACGTTATTGAACGTTGGCGATGGATAGCTCTGCGCGAGCGCCAACAGCGGCCACATCGTGGTCGCAATGAGGATTCTTTTGAGCATGTCAGGAAACCGAGATGACGCCGCCGTTGTTCCAGAGTTTTCCAGAACTTCCGGGCAGAGAGGTGGAAAGATCAGCGGGGAGAACATCAACCAACAAAACGTCGTTCACCGTCACCGGTGTGATTGCGTTCCCGTAGACGTTCCCGCTGATCTGCAACTGATAGTGACCATCGGCCGCATAGAAGCCAAATGCGCCGTTCTGGTCAGTCGTGAGCGGATTGGCCGTCACCGTCGATCCGTTGTCGGAATAGATCGTCGCCGTCGTGCCGCTCGGATAGTTGGTCACCAGAACGCTAGCATTCGGGACCGCGATTCCGCCAGGGCTCAAAATGACGTTGTTCTGGTATTTTTGCACGTTATGCTCCTTCCTGTTTCGGAGGACGCCCCGGGCCACGGCGATGCTCGAGCGGCATCATCGTAGCCATCTGCTCTTTAAGTTCGTTGACGACTGCGGTCAGATCGGCGACGCGTTCTTTCAGCGAAGAATTCTCGACTTCAAGAGCCTCGACACGCATTGCCGCCTCTTTGCCATCGCCTGTATTCAACGCGGTCTGAGCCCGAGTTTTCAGCGCACGCGCCCCCATCCCGAGACGTCCTAGTGCTTCTTCAGTGGCTCCAGCTAGATCCTCGAGCGTGCGGATATTCACACCGAGACAGTTCGCGATCTCTGCCGGCGAAAACAGCGTCGTGCACATGCGCAATGGGGTGCCGTCTTCCGGCAACTCTTTGCCTTCCTTATACATTGCATACATTTTCTTGAAGGCATCTACCCATTCGAAATCGTATTGACCGACTTCCGATTGAGCCTTGATTTTCGCAAGCCATGCTTCTGCATGATCTTCACGAACATCCTTGCCGCCAGGGGGCGTGATGATCACCCAATCGATATCGACATAGACCTTTCGGCCCGCTTCGATCGAAGCGGCGCGATCCTCGATCGGGCGCGTTTCGAAACGAATATGGGGACGACTGCCCTTATGTTGCAACATTAAGCCTTCCATGACGTTCTCCTTGGATTGATGGGTTATTGGTCTTTGCCGAACAGGTGCGCAATTGCACGTTGGGCGAGTTCTTCGACACTGCCACTGCCTTGATGGAAGGCATGGGCGATCGAATGGGGCAATTTCACGATGAATGCTTCGACTTGCAGGAAGCGCTGCTCGACGCGCTGTTCGAATGCCGTTCGCGCTGAATCTGGCACTGGCTCCTGGCCTGCAGTAGCCCCATAAGCACCAACTTGATCCCCTGTCGCAGGATCGTATTGTTTGCCATCCGCTGGAGCGGCAAGCATTGGATGTTCATTAGCGGGCGAACTTGCGACGGGTTGTGACGATCCAACGTCGGTGGAGGCAAGCGTTACAGAGACCGATTCGACGGGAGATGACGCGGCCACATCCGACGCAGCGACGTGGGCTTCCCCCGGCTGTTCCACGGCTTGCGCCGGCTCCGTGCTGGACGGCGCTGCATCTTCTTTCACTTCATCCGACATTTCTCAACCCTCCAAAAAGCGCGGCGCAGACCCGAAGGAATGCGCCGCAAAGGACCCCCAAGGAGACAGCAGGGATTACGTGATCTGGCCTTGTGCGAACGGCGCGTTGATCGCCAGCACGTTCCAGAAGTTCGTGCCGTCGTTGTACGTGCCAGTCACCGAGACCGAACCGCTTGCGGTTGCGTTCTGAGCCGTCGTCGTGCCGGTTTGCACCATCGAAACCGTGCGACCGTCAGCCGAGATTGCGCCGATCGACGTGGAAGCCGGAATGCCAGTGCCGCTGAGCGCTGCCCCCACGAACCAGCCGTCAGAGTTCGAAACGCGCAGCAACGGCGAACCGTTGGTGGTCTGCGTGTTCGCCTTGACGACAGTCGTCGTAGCCGCAATTTCGACACGGCAGTTCAGAATCTGCTTGCCGGCCGAAACTGCACCCAGCTTGCCAGCAGCCGCAATGCCGATCTGAGCCGCGGCGGCAACGCTTGCCGTGGACAGAGCGACCCCTTGGCCCGAGATCAGGAACCAGCCGTACTGAACGTTGTTGGCGTCCGAGACGTTGGCATTCATCGCCAGCGCGACCGGCATACCGAGGTTTGCCGTGTTCGGAACGTCGACGATCTTGTTCGTACCGTCCCAAACCACGACTTCGCCAACCTTCAGCGCGGTCGAAGTGGGAATGGCGAGATACATCGCATCGCCACCACCCCAGTAGGGATCATCGAACGAGATCTGTGCGCCGAGCGGGTGGCGCTGGATGTTGTCCGGCGTGAAGAAGTTCCCCACCGGCTGCGAGCCGATCAGGGGATACTGAGTTGCTGCAGTGGTCATGTCGTTCTCCTTACGCCTTGAGGACGCCTTGAAGGAATCGGGCCGAGCAGACCAAATTCCCTTGCCACAGGATCGGCATCACGACAGCATCTTGGTTCACGCTGCGCAGTTCCTCCGGCATATCCATGTTGGCGTCACGATGGACGACCATTTCGAGGAAATCCGTGTTGAGGAAATACGCATGCTGAGCCGGGATGCCGCCCGAGCTGTCGAAAAAGACATCGGCGTTCTTGTACTTCATCGACACCATGCCGCCTTGGCCGTTGTCTTCCGGCGCGTAACGCTTCAGCGAAGTCTGCGATTGCTCGTAGAACGCGAAGTAGTCGTCAGACATGACGATCATGTCCGGCGTGTCCGTGCCGCGGGTCAGCTTGATCCAGAGCGGGAGCATCAGCGATTCGATCGTGGTCGCGCTCGGGGTGATTGCGCCGCCGCCTTGAAGCGGAGCAGCAGCCGACTGGACGATGTTCTGCCAGAAAGCCCATGTCGAAGCATTGATACCACCGACCGTGCCGACACCGCTATCAGCGACGATGGCTTGCAGACCGTTGATCTGGTTCGAAGCCGTGCCATCCGAATAGATGTCCGACGAGAGGCCGTTCGCGAACGAGCGTTGCGCGTTCGTGATCTTGGCTTTCGTGAAGTTGATGATCCGCTGAGCACCGGAGTTCGTGCGAAGCTCGAGACCCGAAGCGGCGACGTTCACCGCTGCTTGGCGCCACGGATATTCCGCTGCAGTCAGCACATCGACGGCGTTGATGTTCAGCACATCGTAGCCGCTATAGCGCTGATAGGTCGAGTTCGCTTGGTAATCCAGCGGGCAAACGATCGACAGACCGCCGTCTTCCAGGCGAACGCGACCTTTCGACGCGATGCGCCGATAGAGGGCGTTGTGCTTGGACACGTTGTCCGAGACCGTCTTCTTGTGATTGCGATACGTGGTCGATACCAGTTCGGTGAAAGCGTTGAACAGGCTCGACTGACCGGGAGATGCCATGATGGGCTCCTAATTCAGTTGATGAGACCTTGCTCGCGCGCCACGCGCTCGAGCGTCTGCTCCATGGTTTCGTTGGCATTCGAGGGCTGACCGACACTTGCCCGGCCGTTGGGCCGAACGTTGTTCGCTGCTGCCTGCTTTGCCTTCGCAACCGTCGCTTTCCGCTGTGCGTCCCACTCTTGCTGCTGTTGAGCGAGCCAAATCTGGTACGTCTGCGGGTTCTGCCGCATCGCCATTTCGTAAGCGGTATCAAGATCCTTCGCAAGGCCGTTCTGCAAGAGAACCGCCATGTCGTTCTGAAGAATCCCGAAATGCTCGTGATCCGGGTCTGAGGCAAACGCAGCGATTTCGCCGTCGATTGCCGAGTGTTCGGCCATCTGGGCTTTCTGCTGCGTGTTGGTGATGTGTTGAGTGAGTTGACCGACCTGCTGCTGCAGTTGTTGCAACCGCGGATCGACCGGATTTTGTTGCTGCCAAACCTGTTCGCCGGCATGCGCTTGAATGCCATTTGCGAGCGTCTGCAGGTCGATGCCATAGCTGTTGGCGATCTGCAGAAGCATCCCGACCTTCTGCGGCATGGCGCTGTACCGCAATTGATGGTCAACGCCCATCAGATGCGAGGCTGCCTGTTGTGGCGTGACACCGAGGCTCTGGATGGTCGCCATGTACGGCTGAACCGCCCGCTCAAATTCCTGAGCTGCTTGAGCGCCCGCTTTGTACTGCTCGATGCCCTTGTGGAAATCGTTCTCACGCCGCTCGATTTCCTTGCGAGCCATCTCGGGGAGCTTTTCCCATTCGGCCAAAGCCGCTTTCTTCCATGGCGGACGGAAAACTGCGGGTTCGGCGGGCTCCGGATCGGTCGGTTCCGCTGGTTCTGCAGGGTCCTGCGGTTCCGCTGGTTCTGCAGGCTCTGAATCTACGGGCTCAGTCGGATCTACCGGCTCAACAGGTTCAATCGGCTCATGATTCGCGAAATCACCCTCCTGACCGCGACCCATGATGCTCGCGTAGGTGTCTCGCAAGGTATCGTCGATCGTCACGTTTTCCGACATTTCAGGCTCCTTGGGCGTAAAAAAAGCCGCTCAAGGCGGCTGTATGTTGTTGTGCGTTCGCTTTCATAGTTGCTGCAGCGCTCGCTGACTTTCGGTGCTCAGGCCGTTGTAGACCTCGGCAATTCCGCTCTCGATCTTCTTGCCGAACTCAGCGTCAGCAGCTTCGGCGCGCTTGATTGCCTCTTTTCGTTCGGTTTCCATGCCTTCCCATGGGCGGCAACCATTGCGCTTCAGGTCTTCAGTGCGGGCGCGGCGGCCTTCGATCCAGCGGCCATCGATCGGCGACGTGTATCCCGGCAAATCAGTCTGCACTGCCGGCGCCTCGACAATGCGCTGCATACGAAACGCACCGGCACCATGCCGACATTCCGGGGCTTCGTTGCGCTCCGCAATCTTGCGGAAGGCTGTTTCGGCCCGTTTGCATTGCGGGCACTGGAATGTGTAGAGAGGCATATCAACCAACCTTCACACAGCTAAGCGCAACGCGGGCGCTGAACGGCCACCCTAGTGAATTCGTCACTGCCCGTGAGTCATAAATGCTTTTTGCAGCCACTTGACATTCAGCCTGAGTGGAAAATTGCAGATGGCTATCAATGGCCGCCCCTCCCTCCGTCCCGCTTGTGAGAAGAATTACAAGAATCCATCCCATCATTCATCTCCTTTTCCTGCTTGGGCCGCACTGATCTGGGCGGCCTCAAGCTGCGCACCAGTCGTGATTTCTGCGACTTCCAATGCGCTCTGGTTCTTCATGGCCTGCAGCAGAAGCTGCGTTTGCGCCTGCATTTCAGCCTTCATGCGCTCAAGCGCTGCATCACTCTCAACGCGCATACGCTCGAGCATTGCCTCGTTCTGAGCCTGCAACTGGTTGCGCTGGGCCTCGAGCGCGTTCTCTTGCTGAGCCTGCAAAGCTTGAGCATGCTGCTTGGCATACTCGACCTGCGCATCTGCTTGCGCACGCTGCTGATCTGCTTGGGCTTGAGCGGCGATTTCTTGCTTTTTACCTTCCTGCCGCATCTGCTCGACCTGTAGCTGAACCGGCGGTTGCCCTTGCTTCGGCGGCTGCATCTGGTCGATCGCGTCTTCTACGCTCGATCCCATGCGGAATTTGCGCGCGGTCATCAGCAGCAGTTCCTTGAATGCAGGGAACGGCAATACTCCCATCTGCACCATCGGCCCTACTTCTTTCACCAGTTCGACGATTGCCGAGATGACCGCCTGCAGATCGCTCGCATCCTCTTGCTGTGCAGCAGCAATGGTCGAATCCGTCTCGATGTCAACACGGAACGTGCGCTGCGCATCATCCGACATGGCCTTTTTCACGTCTTCCCACGTGATTGGCTTCGGCGGCAGAGGCGGCACATTGGCCCCCTGCATTTTCGCAGTCACTGCAAGCTGCATCATCTGGAAGCGCTGTGGCATCACCTCGGCGTCAGTCGGCAGTTGAACCTGCGTCATCTGCTTCAGCGTGTCGATCTGGAACCGTTCGCACATGATTTCCGCTTGGAGCGCGAACAGATCGCGAATGTATCGCTGTACGTCACGCTGCATGCGCGAAAGGCGCGTCATGCCGAACGCTACTTTCAGATCCTGCGCGCCCTTCGTCTCGGATGGGTCGGAAGCCCCGCGCATGATATCGGCGAGGCCGGTCAACTCATAGATGACCTGCTTGCACTGCTCGCGCTGCTGCCGAAGCACGTCGAGCACCTTCGCTGCCTGCTCGATCGGCGCCCACCAGATGGCGTTGGCGATACCGCCAGCCTCATACAACGCTTTGATCGACTGATCAGCAGCAATCAGGTCATTGTCTTCACCGCGGAACAGCTCGGCAACTTGCGTGCCAAGCGACGGATCATAGATTGCCCGCAGCTTGAGGCCGCTCATGATCTTGTTAATGCGCGTCGAGACGCGATCGAGTTCTTCTGCCTGCTCCTTGTATTGCTCATACAGCGTCGTCGGCTCGAACGTATCCGAATCGGCGATCGCACGCAGCGGATTGGGGAACGGGAAGAACTGCTGCAGCTTCAGCGGATCAGATTCGACCTTTGCCAAGCCATTCGGATAGCCCTCGGCCAGCCATTTCACCGTGCGGCTGTCCTTGTCCCAGATTTCCCATATTTTCGCGGTCTTGAATAGCGCGAGCGACTGATCGTCGTTAATGCGCTCGCGCTCAACATCCGTATCAGCCGGCCCACCGTTCAGCGGAATGGCATTGCCGATCTCATCGCCGAACCGATCGACCAGCTCATCGCGCGTCAGATCGTGCTCGAAGGCCCACCAAGGGATTTCCTTGAACGAACGACCCGGGCCGCACAGATATTTGTCCCATTTCACATGCTCAACTGGCGCCGTTTCCCATGCGAGTTCCTCGTTCTGCTCGCCTTCCTGCGCCTCGTGCTCGAGATTCGTCTCTTCAGCCTCGATGCCGGTCTGATTGACATCACCAACTTGCACAAGGTCAGGGACATAACGCACCCGCGAGATGCCGCGGCCAACGATCAGCATATCCAGAATGTCCATCTGGATCTCAGCGTCGAAATCGGTCGTCTCGGCATTGAACGTCAACGACCGATTCATGACCTCCGATACAGCTTTACCCAGCGGATCCTGCTGCGCAAAACGCCGTCGTACATCAGGCGTGGGGAGCGTGTTGTAAATCGACGGAGCGAGGATTTCCGTGTTCGCCCAGAGAGCGTTGAAGCTATTCTTCTTCCGCTGAACGCTCTTGCCGTGATAGATATCCCAGACTTTCTTCGCCTGCGTGCGCCAGTCCTTCATGCGCTTCTTCGCCAAGGCGAGTTCCACCGACCAGCGACGATACTCAGCCTCGGCACCGCGGCCGAAGTCCTTCGGAGTATCGACCGTCGCGAGCGCGGTGGTGTCGAGTTCAGCCATGGTTAGATGCCGTCACCCAGCGTTGCGTAGAGCGTCGATCCTGTCGAACCCGCAATGGCCGAAATCGCCGTCGTGCCCGGTGGAATCGAAAACGTCTTTTCCGTGTTCGGCAGGATTGGCATCGAGTTTGCTACGGTCGCCGTGCCACCGAATGAGAAATAGACGGCTTGCGTGCCGATGTTCACCATCCGGATTGAACCGCCTTCGACAGCATCGACCGGCAGCCCCATGTTCTGAGCGGAAGCAGTGACAGCGAGGCTGACGCTTCCCGTAGCCCCACCGCGGGGCTGAAATGGGTAGTTCTGTTGCATGTCAGGCATCCTCTGCCAGCCGGCGCGAACGCGAGCGGGCGATCAGTTGATCGATGGTCAGGTCTTGCGGGAATTTCGGGGGCGGCGGAGGTGGCTTGGCGGCCTTTTCTTCTTGCGCTGCGATCGCCAGGTAGCGGAATCCATCTGCCGGGTTCGAGCACCAGTCGTGCAGCGGAATCTCGCGGAACACTTTCCGGTCGTCGTCAAATTCACGTCGGTATTGAGACAGCGCGTCAATGCCAGTAAAGCCCGCGCTATCGTCCTTGTCGCATGACGTATCGAACCAGACGCGCGGGAACATCGCCCGAACCGCCTGAATACCGTCCTGCACGCTCAGTGACGGCACGATCTCGACATGATCCCAGCCAAGACCGGGAATCTTTCGGCCGTCCTTTTCGACACCCTCAATGAACTGCTCCTGCACGCTTTTACCCATGCTGGCTAGCGTCTTTGCCTTGGCATCGTGCGGCAGATAAAGCTTGCCGAGCTTCGCACCACGCTTCTGCAGCCAACCCCAGATGTAGTCGAGGTAGAACGCCACATCGTGCCCATGGCTCGAATGGAAGCCGAGTACATGGACCGACCGCCACGGCACCTGAAACGGCCAGATTGACGTATCGTCAGTGCGCCCCAAGTCAGCCGCGAAGTTCACCGGCAGATTCGGATCGACCGAAATATCCGTGATTCGCTTCTCCGCCCGGACCTGAACCATCCAAGCGGTGTAGTACGCACCCATCACGGCAGCGTCGAAGCTGCACATGTATTCCTGATCGAAGATCGACTGACCGAAGTCGGGGCCGTATTCCGCGATTAGCGACAGACGCTCTTGCTCCAATGCTTCCGGCGTGAAAACGCCGGTATGCGTCGCCAGCGAGACATCCGTGAATGCCCCGGGCATTGACTGAGCTGCTTTCAACATCCGCTCTGCGTGGTTGTGTCCCCGTGGCGTCGTGATGAACATAGCCCAGCCACCGTTTTCCAACAGGATCGGACGGACATAGGCCCATGCAGCAGGGTTAGCTAGCGCCCATTCCGAGAACACCACGCCGGCCGGCGATGAGCCAACAAGCGTGTTGTACCGATCGGAGCCGCCGACCTGCCAAGTGGATCCATTAACGAACTCGATGAACATTTCCTGTTCTCGAGTCGTTTTCCGGATCTCAGGAGGAAACGCCTCGTCAATCCGACGACGGCCCGTGTGCGGATTCACCGCCGACCAGATCGCCTTGCGCGCATGCGCAGCTTCAGGCAGCAGATGCCAATAAGAACCCACACGCTCAAACGCAGCGCAGGCCGTGTTATGAAGCGCGATTTCATCCTTGCCCCACCGCCGATGTGCAATCTGATACGCATAGCGGCCACCGTTCCCGAGGTAATCCCACAACTTCTGTTGGTATGGACGAGGCGTCCAGAGGTTAGGAAGATCGATTTCCACGGTGTACGTTCACCACGAGCGTCGCATCTACCTCAGCCTTGATTTCTTTCGGGAGAATCCGCGGATAGATGTTCGACCAGAAGATGCGCTCGTTCGTCGGGTCCTTCTGGGCCCACGTGAGCATCCCCTCTGCTCCGCCAAGACCCTGAGCGACGTACTCGATAGCTTCTTTGGCGTCCTGCGTCATCTTGTTGGGCGTGCCTTTCTGGCGCCCGCCGCGACGCTCGCCGGGCTTCGATCCGCGTGACATTGCTATCCCTTACTACTTTTGCGATTAGCCGCTTCTATGCGGCTGAACAGCGCATTGTTCTGGCTCATATTCAGCAGCATGATATCTAGCGCCGAAATGCCGCCCTTGACCGGAAAGCGATGGCGAATCCAGCGCGTGCCATCTTTGTTGCGTTGCACCGGCTCATAAACTTTGGCGCGCATGAATGCATGCATCGCTTCGTGAAAGCTCACGATCAATACCCACTCTTATACGTCGCCAGCCGAGCACCGACCTTCTTAGGATCCGGCTTCGACTTGCCCTTGGCCTCGCGTTGCGTATTGAGCGCAATGGCCTCAGCCTGCTTTTGGGGTTTTCCGGCCTTCATCTCGGTCCGGATGTTCTTGCCGACCGAGGCTTTCGATCCTGACTTGTCGAGAGGCATTTCATGGGCTCCAATGCAAAAAGCCCGCTGGCAACTTGCCTAGCGGGCTTCTGGTATTCGGTTCGGTTTTCTCTGGGCGCAACTCCGCCCACTTCAATTTCTGATTCTATTACATCGTTTTGCGGTTTACAAGCCCCATGGATGCAAGTTTTGGGCGAAGCAATTCCTTGGCTTCTTGATAGTCTGTCTCCTGCGTATCCGGATTCCGATTGCTTGACCAGACGCTCGCTCCGCAGTCCATATTCCGCATTGCGGTATTGATGGCGACTCGATGGCGTAATCCGAGCTTCTGTATCAAAGGATCTACCAGCTCTCCCTTAGTCTTCTGTAGCTGGTAATCAACCAAATCATTCAGGTCGTTGTAGTCCATCCACTGGCGGCTGGCTCGGAAATCCCGGCACGTCGGATCGGCACCAGAATGCCCACGAACTTCGTGATAGCCATCGGCCCATTTGTACCAAGCGTAGAGAGCATCGTCGATCTCGTCGTACATGGTCATCCCCGCTATTGGTGTGCTCGATTCGGTTTCCGCCAACATCAAGCCTCCTTGCGTATTCCAAAGATTCCCCACGGCCCAATCGCCCGATTCAGCGCTTGAACCTCATCCCATATTTTCTCAAGCCTCGACGCATCTCGAGTCATGTCTCCGCCATAAACGCCGCACCCGCTTCCCTTTTTCATGCTGTCTCCATTTCATCGTGCAGGTGAATGGTCATGTCTTGCGAATAAACGCGACCAGTTGGTGCCTCTTTAGGCTGGACGAAACCAGCAGCCGTGAGGAAGGGATTGACGTTGCCTCCCTTCACTCTCCGGCGCTCCCGATCACGACGATTGGTTTCGGCTTTCGACAGAGCTGCAGGCTGAGGTGCGTCTTTACCTGGGCCGAGCATCCACTTTGGCGATTGAGTGCCGCGGGCGTACACCCGGGCATAGCCAGAGACGTGCCATTTCGTCCCGCGCCCTTCGTACATCGTGACGCGGATCCGGTGATATGAGGCGCCCGTTGCCTGAGCCATTTCAAGCACGGTCAGAGGGGCACCAGCCGACAGTAGGCGGATGATTGCCTCTTCCACCCACCGATAGTGCGACCGACCTCGCCCTCCACGCTTCGGAAGGCCGAGCGATTGAAAGCGTCCCATGATCGAGAAATGGCTTCGGCCCGGCAGCAAATGGGCTGATTCCTTGGCCGTCTTATCGCTGGCGTGGATTTTCCTCACGATCTCGTCTTCTTCCGGCTTCCATTTCGGCGCGCCCATCATGCGATCTCCCGGCGGTCCGTCAAGCCAGCGAGATAATCCAGACTGACGCCAAAAAAACGAGCGGTTTCCAGAAGCGTCCAGTAGCCAGGAACACGGAGATCTCGCTCGAGCATGGAGACGTATTCGGATGACAGCCGGCATTCAGCAGCGAGGGCCGATTGGCTTAGATGGCGCTCTTTGCGCAACTCACGCAGACGATCACAAAACATGGGCTCTTTCATCTCATGACTCCCTTTTCATCTGCCTAACCTTGGTTGTCAGATACGCACTTCAGCCGTAAGAGTCTGAATATTTTCAGTTACCTGACGGATTTTTCTGATCAACACATGGAGGGATTCGAGGCATTCAGGATGGCCTCCATAGTTCTCCTGCTTTTGAGCGGCATTTTCCGGAACTGCCGAGCGCACCGGATAGAGAGATTCCCCGAGTCTCTGCGTTTCCTGCTCAAGCAGTCCGATGTGTTGGTGTGCGGCTTCCAGTAAAGAGCGCACGGTGTCTGCCGCTATAGTCGAGGGGGCCCATTCTTGCCGCTGGTTTTCGAGTGAAGGGATTGCCCCTAAGGCACTAGCTGCCTGCAATTTCCCTTGGTACCAATTTGCTTGATTCATGCTCATTTCACTGCTCCTTTTTGAGTCGCCGAACCTCGGCGCGGTAGTACGACTTCATCTGCTCGATCTGCGTCAACGTGAGCTTCAGCGGCTCATGCTTGCCTTCGAGCCATTCGACCTTTTCGAGTCCGATTTTCTCGATCAGGTTGATGCGATATGCGGTCAGGTTCCCTGACAGGTACAGGTTGCATTGGATACATTGTTTATGGACGTTCAGAGGCTCAAATCGCAGAGCCGGCGTCGACCCAACCGATCGGTAGTGCCCCGCATTCCAATCGCAACGACGGCGCTTCCCGCACGAAATGCATGGCTTATTCGCATCACGCATCCGAATCCATGTGTTGAAGGCGATTTGCAAATCGGCCAGATGCTCGCCGCGGCCCTTCGCCTTTTGCCGAGCCTCTCGCACTTCCCGCTCCGCCTTCTTCCGCGCCACGTCCCGCGCGAACTGAAGCGAGCACGGCACCGAACAGACCTTGCTCATGCTCGAGATCGGCGTGAAGTCGCGGGCGCAGATGCGGCAGCGTTTGGGCTTGAGGACTCGATTCATCTCTTCCATTCCTCTTTCCACTTTCCGGAATCGAAATCGATATATCGACGACCAGAATTCGGGCGTTCGAGCAACTGCTGACTGTCCTTATCGAACCAAAGGCTAATCTTTCCTTCCCACGAGAAATGGCGCTGCTTGGCGCAGATCAGGAAGGTGTCGGGGATAGAAGCGATCTCCTGCAACTTCACCGGATCCTTCTCCGACTCCAGCTGTGCCTCTTTCCGCTTGTTACGGAACACGATCAGCACGTTGTCCACTAAGTCGGTAATCTCGCCCGCTCCCTTCACCGAGAACTTGTCCGGCATGTCGAATTCGCGCTCGCTCTTGCGGACGTGATGGACGAGGTGGATATGAATCCCCGTGTCTCGAGCCAGCACGCACAAGGCGTCCACGAAATCCTTCTGGCCTGCGTAATCGTCCGGCGCCATCCCGCACTTCATGAGGCTGTCGATGACCATGTGGTCAAGACCAAGCTCCTTACGGCAATAGCGAGTGACGGCAAGCATCCGCTCCGGCGTGACCTGCCCGCGGTGCGCGTAGAGCCAAAGCCGGTCATCCGTCCAGCGATGGAACGAGCGGATCGACTCGACGGCGGGGCAAAATGCGCCGACAGCCTGGCGGTTCAGGTTGCGCATCGTCACTTGCGGCATCATCTCGAACGACGCTATGCATGCCTTCCCGCCATCCACCATCGCGCTCAGCATCACGTAGCTCAAAGCCCCGGACTTGCCGTGGCCATTCACGCCGGCCCAGAGCGTCATCTCGCCGGGGCGAAACATGACCTTTTCGCCGACCTTCTCCCACGGCGTAGGCTGTCCGACTACCTCCTGATGCCCGTGGAAATAGTCGATCACTTCATCAGCCCACTCCGACGCAGGACGCACATACGCGCGCCCGTCGTCGTCGTCCTTCAGGTACGCCGTGAAGTCGATGTCATCTGGAATCACGCGCATCGCTGCTCTCCAGCCGCCTTGATGACGAGCGCCATTGCTTCCTCGTAGGGCTCAGGAATCGACTTCCCGAGCTGGCCGAAAAGCGTCTTAGCCAGAGTCACCGACGAATCCCACGACGGCCCCCCAATAGCCATCGGGCACCAGTCGAAAACCTTGAAGTCCGTCACCTGTCGCCATTCCCCGCACTCGACGCGCGGCCCTTCTCCGAAAGTCAGGACCATCCGCCGCGGTACGCCAGCAGCAACGTCAACAAGCGTCCGGACCATCCGCGCAAACGGCACCTTAGTTGACGTAATGACCTCCAGGTCCAAGCCACCAATCGCTCGCCAGTCGTAGGACTTCGACGGGTCGGCCAGCAGCGTGACGTTCTCGTATCGAAGCGGGCCAACCAGCGAGATCAGCACCGTCAATTCGGGCTGCAAGCCCCGCTGACGAAGCTCGATGAGCCCTTCCGCGTTTCGTGCAATCGGCTTCAAAGCGCCCCCCGCATCATGTCTTCGTATTCAGAATCCACTCCGCCATCAGGCGAGGTTCCGGAATCCGTCCACCGCTCTTGGTTCAACCACGTAGCCGCATAGGGGATGTACTTCCCCTTATCCCTGCGCCATTGCTCCGAAGTCTCGGCCCGCTTGACGCCCGCAAGGATCGCGGCGAATAGTTGCTCGTCCGGTGCAATTTTCAAAAACGCTTTCAACGCAGAAGCCTTCGCATCCTTCCTCGGGTACATCGCCCAGAACTCAGCGAAGCGATTTTCGGCAATGGTTTTATCTTCTCTTCTCTTCTCTTCTCTAGTCCGCTTTTCGTCCGCTTCCGGTGCGGACATTTTTCGGACTTCCCTCTTCCTATCTGCATCCTGAGCACGACGCTTTGCGGATGCCCCGTTATGCGTCTCAAACTCAGGCAGGACAAGGCCGTCCGGCGTTTCTTCGAGCCAGCCAACCGACTGCATGGCGCGCGAAATTCCGGGAAATCCGACCTCAGCATCCAAAACATCCAGCGTGTAGCTATCGAGGAATCCGTCTTCGGTTTGCTCATCGAACAGACACCAAACGGACATCAATCCACCAAGCGTCCTGAACTTGTCCGCTTTCAATGCGGACGCGATGCGGACAACTTTCGGATGCCTAAGCAGACACGACCTGAACTTGATCCAGTCACCGGCCATTTAGAGTTCGCCCGATCCAATCAGATACGGCAGGCCAACAAACAGCATGCCGAAGAAGCCGCAGAGGAAGCCGTCAGTGAGCCAGTTCATGCTGGATCTCCGTAGACGCTTCCCTTCTGGCCGGGCTCGTTGCTGCCCGTGCATTCATGCCGATGATCTGTCGCATGCGGACAGCGCTTGTTGCCGCACGATGCACAACAGATCATTTCGCACATTTCGCGAGGAAGACCATGGATGGTGTCGCCTCGCTCGCGGATGCAGGCTCGACAGCGGCATTCGTCGTTCATGATTTCCCCCGCGTCAGCCAACCAAGCAACCCGAGCAGCCCGATAAACAAGGCGCCCCATGCGATACATGCTCCGAGAAGGGGTGTCATGGCGTCACCCGAATGCGCGCAGCAGCGCGACAGCGTTTCGGAGGTCATCGATCCTGACTCGATCGCGCTCGCAGAGCTTCATGGCCTTGAATGCCTTTTCCTTCCAGTCTCGAGCCCGCTGAACGGAGCCCTCAAGGACGGATGCCGGAACCGTGTTGATGCGCTGTGTGATTTCTGCGCGGATTCGCTCGGCTTCCGCCTTCTCCGCGGCAATCTGTTCAGGCGTCTTAGCCTGCTTTTTTTGCGGACCGCTCATCTCTGACTCCTTGAAGGATCGTGAGGATTTCGGGGAGGTGGCCGCGAATGGCCTTCCACTCGTCTCGCTCACTCTCACCCATCGCATCGCCATCATACGAATCGTCCGTCGGCTCGGCTGGCAGGCGCCGATTCGCCATGTCCAGATCGAAGATCAGTGTTTCGATGCTCATACGTCTGCTCCAACCTGCTTCAGCAGTGCAACAAGATGAGGGCCAATCGCCTGAAGCTGAGCCACGGCCGCCTGCTTGTTGTCCCGCTTATCTCCGAGGAACTTCTCGATCAGGTAGTACAGCGGCGTCAGGTCGCCCGTCTTGTCGAGGTACGCCTCGAACGTATCGAGCGAGAGGTGCCGCGCCGGGTCATCCGAAAGCTGGACGCTTAGATTGCCGGGAGCCTGATCGAGATCGCCGGCAACGCGCTTGAGGCCGCGCTGATAGACGCCCTGCGCCATACACTCGCGAGCACTCCCGAAGCGATCGGTCAGACCCGGCTCGAAGTCCAAGACAAGCTGGTTTTCGTTCTTGTTGATAACGCTTGATTTCATGTTCTATCGCTCGTTAGCGCCAGTTATCAATCGACCCGAATAAAAATGACGTCATCGACGCCTAAGTCAGGCGTCCTAACGACGCCTTACGAAAAGATGAAACGGTTATGCAGCTTCAGCGGGTGCGCTGAACCCTTCCGGGATCGCCTTGCCGAGCCGCAAGGCAGCTCCAATGACACGATCGGTTTGATCTTGGTCGAGCTGTTCCGGCCATTGAGAAATGCGCCCTCGGCTCAGCCCAAGGGCGCGCCCGAGTTCGGCGCCGCTACTGCCGAAGATCTCGATTGCTTGCTGCTTCGTGAGTGTCATGGCCCGAAATCCAGTGTTGAGCGTACTAGACACATTGTATGTCAAGCAACCTAACCGTTCAAGCGTTTAATCTGCTGAACATGAAAACACTGGCAGAACGTCTAAAAATCGCGCTGGAACATGCAAAAGAAGCCAGACCTAACGAGAGCATCAACCAGAGCGAACTTGCACGCCGCGTAGGGGTTACGCGCGGCGCGGTCTCGCTTTGGTTCAAGGGCTCTACCACAAGTCTAGAGGGAGAGAACCTCGTAAAAGCTGCCCAATATCTGGGCGTTTCTCCGAATTGGTTAGCTACGGGGCGTGGCAGGATGATCCCATCCCAGGCGGTGGAGATACCGCTAGATGGGAACCCAGACTATCCGGCGATCCGAAGAGTGAACATTAAAATTTCGGCAGGAATCACCGGCTACGGAATCGAGCCTCTCGAGGACGATCACGCCCCCATTGTGTTCCACCGCAGCTGGTACGACGGGAATGGATACGACCCAGACAAGCTGGTCGCTATAAAAGTATGTGGCGCCAGCATGGAGCCGGGCCTATTTGACGGCGATTGGGTCGTTGTTAATACTTCTGACGTTACCCCGCGAGATGGGATTGTGTTCGCGCTGAACTATGACGGAGAGGTGGTCATCAAGCGCATGTTCCGCAGCGAAGGCCATTGGGTTGCGGCGTCTGACAATCAAGACAAACGTATCTACCGCGACCGGCCACTCAATGGGGAAACGTCAATAATCGGACGAATAGTCCACAAACAGAGCGAGCGCATATGAAGGGCCTGCTAGTTGGCATCTTCTGGATTGCGATTGCAATCGCTGGATGGCGATTCATTGGGCCGACGATCGATGATATGGCTGATCGCCTCACATGCCGCTACAAGAATTCTCATGACGACTGCCTCACTCAGCTCGAATATATAAAAATGGTGTCGCATGATGCAGCCGTAGACGCCGTAACAGACCGATTGCCGTACTGCAGTTCGTATACGGCAGGCTCGGACCCGAGCTGCGCCATTTTCCATCGACAATGAGAGGAGCCCATGCGCCGCATTTCTCTTTTCGCTATATGCGTAGCCCTATCCGCTTGTGCAACCGTCCATGAGACTTATGCCCCCGATGGGCGCAAGGCTTACGCATTGAACTGTAGTGGGATGGCTCGAGGATGGGACAAATGTCTTGCGGCAGCCGGGGAGAAATGCGGAGCGGCTGGCTACGACATGTTCGATCGCAATGGCGAGCCTATGGCTACGGTCGGGGGCGGATCGAATGTTTTCGCCGGCGGCATGACATCTGAACGATCGATGATGGTTGCCTGCAAAGTTAAATAGGTATTTTGCGCACCGCAATAAGACCGCCTTGAGCGGTCTTTTTTTCGTCCGTCGTGTATAGCGTGCTTGACATTCGATTCCGCGTGATGTTTAATGAACTCAACGTCACGACAGACGAACAACCGAGGAGCCAGCCATGAAAGAGCAAACCTTAGCCGCCTGGATCGACAGCCACGGCACCGCAGAGCCGACGATCGACAACGGCGATGGCACGTTGAACGTGTCGTGCGTCGCAGTCGACGCTAGGGGTGGCGTGTTCACTGAGTACGAAACCATTCCGGCGACGCTGAAGGCCGCGCGCGACTGGCTCGGCTACTAAACCGCTCCCGCTACAGGAGAAAGACCATGAAATACGCCGCCGCACTACTTCTGATCGCCCTTGTGGCGTGTACCACCCAACCGGTCACGACGATCGGCGTGGGTGGAGTCTGGAATACGCAGGATCACCAAGCTGTGGGTGGTCATGGTGGGAATGCTGGAACGGCCGGCGCCCGCGGTGGTCGTGGCGCAGCTTCGGGTGGCATGGGTCGGGTGTGACATGTCCACGCTTTCGAACACGATGAGCGGCGTCGAGTATCGGGACGCGCGCTTGCAGGCTCAGGCAGCTCGCGACGAATTGAACTTCGATGCGGGCTACGAGACGGGCATGGCCGAGGCCGAGCACGAGATTGCCGGTTTCGCGAAACGGTTCATTGCTGACCCGAATGAAACGATGGAAGCGCGCTGCCGCCGCTTCATGGCCGAGTTCATCGGTAGCTGCGACTGCTGCTATGACGAGCTGTCGAAAGCGCTTGCTCAGGCGGTCGGCATGTTCCAAGAAGAGGTGTGAAATGGACTGGACCCAACCCCTAGTCGTGAATGGCGGAACGCTTTACGCAGGCGCTAATGGTGACCGCTGGCTTGGCGAATTCAGCAGCTACGAGGCAGCTCTGGAGATCACGAGCATCCGCCGCGAGCAACGGGCGGTGTACAGCGCGCGTGAGACGCATTGCTGTACGGAGTCCGATCTCGAGCTTGCCGAAGCCATCAATTTTGACGAGAGATAGATCATGAACTTCCACCGTTTGCATACCGTGATCGTGCTGCTTAGCAATGCTTACATTGAGATTGCTTGCCCGGACATGGAACTTCCCGAGCTTTGCCGTCACTGGCTCATTCGTCGGACGGTGGATTACTCGCAGGTCTGCATCCAATGAGACCGCATCTCTTCAAGCAGCACGGCCACTGGAAGGTACGTGCTAGCTGCCCTGCCGTAACGCTAGGGTTCGCGACTTTCGAAGGCGCGTGCAGATGGGCTAAGCGGATTCACGAAGGTAGGACGGGAGAGTGAGATGAAGGTTCTTGTGTGCGGAGGCCGCGATTACACCAATACAGACCGATGCTTTTCGGTTCTCGATGAGCAACACGAAAAACAGCCTATCACGCTTCTGATTCAGGGTGGCGCCAAAGGCGCGGACGCATTGGGCAAGATGTGGGCGAAGTGGCGCAAGGTGGATTACCTGACGGTAGAAGCTGACTGGAGCCTTCATGGCCGAGCGGCCGGACCGATTCGAAACGCCAAGATGCTCGAATACAAGCCTGATCTGGTGATTGCATTCCCAGGTGGGCGCGGTACCGCAAACATGATCCAGCAAGCTCTTGCTGCTGGCGTTGAATTGATGGAGGCATGATGCGCGCCCCACTTCAAAGCATCCGCAAGGTAGACGACAACGAATTACTTCGCGCCTGCGGTCGCGCTTACGCAGGTCTTGCCGCGATCTGCTGCGTGTTGATCGTGGCGTCTCTCACGGTTCAGTTTGGCGACGTTATTGCGAGGTCGGTATGAAAAAGACTCCGTGGTTTGAATCGAGCATTAAACCAGTTCGCGCGGGCGTCTACCGAATCCGATATGACGGAGACCAGACGCGTACCGAGTTTTGGTGCCGCTGGACTGGTAATCACTGGTGCGTCGGTGAGTATGAGTTTGGGCATGCAGCCACACAGGTATCCCCCGGATTTGTTCAATGTAAGCAATGGCGTGGCATCCAAGGCGATAAGCATTCCTGTCAGATCGGCGCTAGTACTTGCGCCGTCGAGTTCGGCGAAGGTCCAGATCGACCCGGAGACGACGAATGAAACGCATCCTCACCCACGACCTCACCAAGGTCTTCGCCGGCTGGATTGTGCTGTTCGTGTTCTGGCTGGTTCTGCCCGCTGACCCGGCGTATGTAGACCAGGCGGTGCATCGGAGTTCGACATGACACACGGTGCAGATTGGCGGCAGCAGCAGGAAATCGAGGAATGGTTGGATTGGTACGAGAACTGGGGGAAATATGAAAGTCTACAAAGCAATAGCAAACGTAGCGGCCGCGCTTGCCAAGGAAGGGATCAGCAAGGGCCGGAAGAATCAGCAGCAGGGCTACCAGTTCCGTGGGATTGACGACGTGTACAACGCCCTCTCCACCGTTCTGGCTGAGAACGATTTGGTGATCCTGCCGCGGATGCTTTCTCGCGAGGTAGTCGAGCGCCAGACGAAGACCGGTGGTGCCCTGTTCTACGTCACGGTCGAAGCCGAGTTCGATTTCGTGTCGGCCGAGGACGGCAGCAAGCACACCGTCAAGACGTTCGGTGAAGCCATGGACAGCGGGGACAAGGCTACCAACAAGGCAATGTCGGCTGCGTACAAGTACTGCGCCATGCTGACGTTCTGCATCCCGACCGAAGGCGATAACGATGCTGATGCGACGACGCACGAAGTCATGGCAAAGGGGTTGCCAGCCGCGGTCCTGAAGCGACGCATCGACGCCATCGCAGCAGCGATGAACATGGATGAGCTGAAGTCCGCCTACACGGCGGCATACAAGGCCGCCCACGCCGTCAAGGACACCGTTGCAGAGGAAGTACTCGCCGAGGCTAAGGACAACCGCAAGATCGAACTGGAAGGAGTTCCGGCATGACCGCTATCACCCTCTACGCGCTGGCAGGCGAATATAAGGACGCCGCCGACAAGCTGGCAGAAATGGAGTTGGACGATCAGACAATTTCCGATACGTTGGAATCGCTTTCCGGCGATCTCGAAGCCAAAGCAACGAACACGATCATGCTGGTTCGCAACCTCGAAGCGACTGCCGATCAGATCAAAGCGGCCGAGAAAGCCATGGCCGAACGCCGCAAGGCATACGAGGCGCGAGCCACCCGAATCAAGCAGTACGTCATGGACAGCATGATCTTCGCCGGCATTACCAAGATCGAATGCCCGCTGTTCAAGATCGCGATACGCGACAATCCGCCGTCAGTCGTGATCGATGACGAGAAGCAAATTCCGCAATCCTATCTGACCGATCCGCTTCCGCCGCCACCGGCCCCTGACAAGAAGCTGATTGCGCAGGCCATCAAGGACGGCTGCGAAGTGCCTGGAGCGCACTTGGAGCGTGGTCAGCGGCTGGAGGTTAAGTGAGCGACGAAGCAGAAATTAACATCTTCAAGGCGCTCGATTTTATTCGGGACAACGCACCAGAATATGCCAAGGCAAAGGCGACGCGCGTTTATCTCGAAGAGTTCCGCAAGAGCAAGAAGGCGCTCCTGATGAAAGATGCCGAGCGTTCTGGTCACAACGCGGTCAGCGCTCAGGAGCGTGAGGCATATGCAGACGAGGGTTATCAGGATCATCTGAAATCCCTGCAAGCCGCCGTCGAATCAGAGGAAAAGCTGCGCTGGCTAATGGTCGCCGCGCAGGCAAAGATTGAAGTCTGGCGCACCTTGGAGTCCACCAGGCGCATCGAGGCGAAGACGATTTGACTTCATGACAGCCCCCCTTGGAAGGGCCGCAGTACCGGGCCCGACTTTTTGAGGCTGTACTACTGATTGAGGATGACGATGAGCCTTGTAGGTTTCAAGATCACGAACCACCCGCAACAGGTCGCGAAGCGTGGAGCGCGCGACACCGTTGACGAGCGCATCACGCCTGACTGGCTGTTCGAACGATACGACGCCTTGCACGGGTTCACATTGGACGCTGCGGCAAATGCCAGCAACGCGAAGAAGCCGGCGTTCTTCGATCTGGAGAGCGACGGGTTGAAGCAGCCTTGGGCGCCCCACCGAGTCTGGTGCAATCCGCCTTACAGCAATCTCGGTTCATGGGTCGCAAAAGCACACGGAGAATTCGCCGCAGGCTGCCCCGTGATCGTCATGCTTTTACCGGCTAACCGGACCGAGCAGGCATGGTGGCAAGACCATGTAGAGCCATTCAGGGACAAGCCGGGATCACCCATAAAGGCCGAATTCCTGCGTCGCCGATTCAACTTCGGCGTGCCTGGAAATGAAGATGGCAAGTTCAATAGCAGTCCGCCATTTGGCTGCGTTGTGCTGACCTTTCAGAACGCCTGACGACCTGAGGACCACCATGACCACCACCGACAATAGCCGCGCTGATGCGCTGACCCGATGCCCGCTTCTGGTAGATGCGGACTGCCTCTATGGACCGTACGGAATGAATGGAGAAACCGTTTGCAAGTTCTGCGGTTTCGCCAAGGATGCCGCGCGCCCTGTCGAGCAGCCGCGCACGCACACCACGCAGCCGGGCGAATCCGTCATGGGCATCGCCCTGCGCCAGTGCGGCAACGAAATGGAGTGGCGGCACATCCTGGCGTGCAATCCAGAATTCGCGGACATGCTGCCGCACGAGTATTTCCCGGTCGGCACGGTCCTGACGCTGCCGCCGCCACCGGCAGGCGCATCCCCTGTCGAGCAGCACGAAGCAGCGCCGAGTGATGATGCTATGGCGATAAGCGATGCGATGCGTATGGATGACGAAGGGCGGATTAACGAGCAATGTCCTTCCAGGTGCCAGCACCCAAGTTGGAAATCGATCGGGTCCGATCAGGACCAATGCGAAATTTGCGGCGCAGTTGGTAGTGAGCGTAGATATTTGGCAGTGCAGCCAGAATCGTCATCAGTGGCCGACGAAGCGTCGGATTGCGGATGCGCCACGAACGAAGCATGCAAGATGAAGACGGATGGTTCGTGCTGGAGGGCCGACTGATATGAAACTCGGAGAACTGCTCAAGAGCCGGCGTGAGGCACTCGGCATGACGCTGGATGACGTGGCTGATGCGCTGACCGAGTTACGCCGCATTGTGCATGAGTTGCGCACTTACAATCCGGCCGCCGACGAATACAAGGGCGCGCATATCCACAAGGTATGGGCGCGTGAAATTGAGGCATTGATTGCTGTCGAGCAGCACGAAGCAGCGCCGGCCAAACCGACATGCTCGCTCTGCGGCGACTCGGGCTACTACGTGGTCGAGGGCCCGACGACCGAAGCTGACGGGCATCATCCGAATCTCGAACCTTGTGATTGCAAGGCCGAGCAAGCCGCGCTGGCGGACGAGCGGGCGGAAATACCCTACGTTGAACGCTTTGCCGAAAGTTCGGGAGAAGGCGGCGGTGTCTACCCGGACGAAGACGGAGATTTTGTTCGTTACTCTGACTTCGTTGCGCTTGCCCGCTCCCGTGCGGCATGGGACGCGCAACCCGAAGTATCCGCCCCGCTCGAAGGCACGGGCAATGGGGCGGATGAGCGGGCAGACGCCATCATAGAAAAGGTCGCCGCGCAGTGGGATGGAAGCGTGTTTGCCGGACATAACGTCGACATCGGGATGGCTATCCGCGATGCATGGAAGCGTCGCGTCCATGCTGCACCGTCGCAGCCAGCAGCAGAACAAAAAGCGATGGCGATCTACCAAGTGCGCACGAAGGGCAGCTTGAAATGGCAAGACTTGGAACCGATCAGTTTTGGCATGTATGCGGACGAAGAGCAATACGTCCGCCGCATCGTCTATACCGCCCCTCGCACTGAGGTGGCGGGAGCGGAAGGAACCGAGGCCGTCGCGTGGGTCTGGGGTGACACGATCTATCAAGAGCATTGCCACTCGACTGCCGCAGAGGCGATCGAGGAAGGATGGATTCCGCTTATCTACGGCGATCCGAAGGCCGTACAAGTCGCAGATGAACAGCGCTCGAAGATCGAGGCAGCCATCAAGGCCACCGAGTACAAGTATTTCGGGTCTTACGAATTCACCGAAACGCAGCACGACGCTGTTGACGTGCTGGTAGAAGCTGCACGCACGCTTCTTTCGTCCCAGCTCATCGCCCCGCAGCCTCCCTCCGCAGATGCAGCGGCAGCGCCGGATAGTCGTCATAGCGAGGATTGATATGGCGACAATTATTGCAAGTAATGGACACGAGATCATCGTCGATGATGATGATTTTGAGCGCCTGTCAGCCTTCAGTTGGCGTGTCAACCCAAGGGGTTACGCTGTCCGATATGCCATCGAGAATGGCAGAAAGGTGGAAATAAAAATGCACCGCTCCGTCTTAAATATCGAAAAAGGTAATGCGCAGATGGTCGATCACAAAAATAGGATCAAGATCGACAACCGTAAAGAAAATCTCCGCCTATGCACGCATGCGCAAAACGGTTGGAACATGGGCAAGAGAAAGAGGAATACGACTGGGTATAAAGGCGCCAACAGAATGCCCAACGGAAGGTTCGCGGCCCAAATAACCTTCTGCGGGGAAAAGCATCATTTGGGCTGTTTCGCGACAGCCGAAGAAGCCCACGAGGTCTATTGCCTAGCGGCAGATATGCTTCATGGTGAGTTTGCAAACCACGATAATTGCGCGCAGGAGAAGGCCAATGACTGAACCGATTCTGACGCGCGACCAGATCCTCAAGATCGTCCGCAAGACGCTGAAGGAGAACAACGACCGGGACAAGCTGTCGTCAGAGTCGTTCATCAAGCTGTACTTGGCGTTCCAAGAAGCGCTACTCGACGAGCCGGTAGGAATCGCCGGGGCCATGCCGGGCGCCGTCGCATGGACGACTGGCGTGTTTCCCGCTGACCACGTGCCCGAAGGCACGCCGCTTTTCGCCCTCACCCAAAGCAAGCCATGAAGATCATCCATTGCGGAAGCGTTCCTGAAAATCGCGTTCATCAGGCGATCTGCTACCACTGCCGCTCGACGATCGAATTTGAGCAACGAGAAGCCGAGCACATCAACGACTGGCGCGACGGTGATTACTTGCGCATCAAGTGTCCGGTGTGCGCACATGAAATTACGAAAGCCGTATGACGACGCGCGCCTCAACAAGGAGCCACAACGTGACTGAGAGAGAAGAGTTTGTGAATTGGGTTGCAACCGAATGGCGCCCCGATGATGGAGCAGAACTGGTCGAGAAAGACTGGCCTCGCTTCGCGTTTGCTGCCTTCCAAGCCGGGCGCCGCACCACTCCCGACAGGGAGGCGTGGATCAGCGTTGATGAGCGGTTTCCAGAACCGGGCGCATGCGATGTGCTGGCGTGGAACAGTGAAGGTTGGTGTGCCGTAATTCATCCGGAATATGTGTCTCCGGCGTTCCCCGAGTACACCCACTGGATGCCCCTGCCGACCGCCCCCAATGGAGAGAAGAAGTGATCGACATCTCGAAGATGAAAGCGCTGGCAGAAGCATTGCGCTTCATTCCGGCCCAAACGCGCCTGCAAGCCGCCAACGCCATCGACACCCTCCTATCCGAACTCGAAGCCCTGATCCATGACAACGGCCAGCTTGTCAAAGCGGCTTCGGCTGAGGCGACTTTGGCGGATCAACTGCGCATAGAACTCAAAGCTCATGCCGATTTCCGGCAGTCCGTTCTTGATCCCGAGAACCAGCCGAGCCAACACGGGACGATTCTTCTGGACACGCATGAGAAAGAAGTGTCTCGCCTACGCGCAGAACTCGAATCCCGAGAAGCGGATCGGCGGCGGCTTTGGCTGGAACTTGAGGGGGTGGTTATCGATACGAAGCAAGGATACGGGTTCGATGAAATATGCCTAACGACAATCAAGCGCGTTCGTGACGCTTTGGCTGGCCGCCCCCCTGCTAGTGAGGGAGAACAGAAATGAATGAACTGAAAGTTGGACAAATCTGGCGCGAGGTCGACCCGCGTTTCAATCGCCATGTACGGGTCATCGCAATCCGGTCTGGCGAAATCAAATCGGTACTGATTTGCAACATTGACGTCATGACGAATCAACTCGGTCGCAAGACGTGGGCAAGCAAAGGCCGCTTCAACGGGAAACGTGGTGGTTATGAATTGTGGCGTGACGCCCGTCCCGAGCCAGGGGCATGATGCACACCACGCTCCAACGAATCTTAGAGATCACACGCAAGGAATGGGGATATGAAGATCAGACTCAATCTTTGGCTGGAACGCCAGTTCGAACCGGCGCCCAAGATGTGCACTGCGCTGCGATGGATCAAGCAGGGCAAGATCTACCCTACCCCCGTCAAGGTCGGGAAGGCGTACTACGTTGACCAGGATGCCATTTTCAACGATGGCACGCAGAAGCCTCGCCTTGTCCACAGGATTGCATGATGGCTGCACGTCCTAGAATCCGCAGGCGAGCCAACTGGCCTTCTGGGCTGCACGAGCCGCGTCAGGGCTATTACACGTGGCGCGATCCGCGCAACGGCAAGACTATCGTCCTCGGTCGCATGCCGCTCGCTCAAGCCATCTACGAGGTGCAGGAGGCTAACGCTAAGATCGCGGCAGGTATCGCTTCGGGGAAGCTTGCGGACCGCATTGACAACGCACATGAGACGATAGCCGATCTTCTCCTGAAAATGCCAACGGATGGGGTCAAGGCAAGCACTGAGCATTCCCGGCGATACCGAGACAAGGCGATTAGAGAGGGGCTTGGAGATATCGAGTGCGCGAAGCTCACAACGAAGGACGTTGCCGCGTTCTTGGAAAAGATCGAGAGCCGAGGCGCAAATAAGTGGGCGCTCATGATCCGCAGCAGACTTTCAACCGTATGCCGGAAAGGTATAGCGCTTGGATGGATGGAGAAGAACCCAGTAGAGGTCACTGAGAAGCCGAAGTTCAAGGTGAAGCGCCGACGCCTCACGCTGGACGAATTCAATGCAATCTTAAGGGTCGCTGATAAGGCGGCAGCATGGCTCCCCAATGCAATGCTCCTGGCTCTGGTTTCCGGGCAGGATCGCTCTACCGTTGGCAGATGGCCGCGCAACAGCGTCCACAACGGATATGCGATTGTTCAGCGGAGCAAGACCGAGACGAAGATTGCGATCCCGCTCGAGCTTCGCATGAACGCCATAGGATTATCTCTTGGCGAGGTAATTGCGAGGTGCAAGGGAACTCATGTGGTCAGCAAGTATTTGATACATCATGTGCGCGCTCAGGCTAGAACCCGGATAGGGGATCCGGTCAGCATTGCTGGGATATCGAACTATTTTGCCGAGGCTCGTAAACTCGCCGGGATAGTCGGTGACGACGCCCCCACCTTCCATGAAATTCGAAGCCTCTCGAAGCGTCTGTACGTCGAGCAGGGAGGAGTCGACACGAAGGCTTTGCTCGGTCACAAGGATGACAAGACCGCTGCGCTTTATGGCGATTCTCGAGGGCTTGAGCCAGTCAAGGTCAAGATCACAGCCGCTTAGTTCTGAACGAATTTTGAACAAATTCTGAACTACCATTGCTGGATAAGGCTCAGGCGCCTACAGTCCATATCCACCCGACACGTTCAACTGCTGCCCGGTGATGTAATTCGCACGGTCCGACGCGAGAAACACCGCCGCGCGCCCGATGTCGTGCGCCTTCCCCCAACGCTTGAGCGCGAGCATCTTCCGCGTGTCGTCGATCCATGCCGGGTCGAACTGTCCCTGTTCGAGCAGCACCGGAAACATCCCGGCCTCGATCACGCCGACCAGGATCGAATTCGCGCGGATTTCGTATCGCCCCTCCTCGCGCGCGAGGCCCTTCACCAGCGCCTCGTTCGCCGCCTTCGGCGCGACCGACAGGCCGTCCCGATCGGGCCAGCGCAAATGCCCGGCAGACCCGAGCGTCACGAACGACCCGCCGCCCGACGCGCGGAAATGCGGCAACGCAGCCTTCGCCGCATTGAAGAAGCCGACCGTCTCGACCTCGATCGCGCGACGCCAGTCGTCGTGCGTCATGTCGCCGATATGGCGCTGGTTCACGAACGGGCCGGCCGCCCACACGATGGTGTGCACGCGGCCGTGCGCGTCGATCGCGGCCGCGAGCGCCGCATCGATCTGCGCGGGATCGGTCACGTCCACGCGATGCGTGGTGGCCGCGACGCCCACATCGCGCAGGTCGCGCGCGACGCGCTCGGCCACGTCGGCCTTGCTGCGATAACCCACCGCGACCGGCACGCCGGCGCGCGCGAACTCGAGCGCGACGCCCTGCCCGATCCCGCCGCTGCCGCCGAACACGAGCACCGCGCCCGGCGGAAATCCGTTGTCGTTCATGCATTCCTCCCATTGATCGGGCGACGCGCGACAGCGTTCAGGCCGCCGCTTCGGTGCCCGCGCGCAGCCGGTACTTCAGCACCTTGCCGGCCGCGCTCGTCGGCAATTGCTCGACGAACGTGAAATGCCGCGGCACCTTGTAGTTCGCCATGTTGCTGCGCGCCCAGTCGTTCAGTGCATCGGCGTCGGTATGCGCGCCGGGACGCAACACGACGTACGCATGTCCGACCTCGCCGAGCCGCGTATCGGGCACGCCGACCAGCGCGACCTGCGCGATCGCCGGATGCGCGGCCAGCAGCCGCTCGATCTCGGCCGGATAGCAGTTGAAGCCGCCGACGATGAACATGTCCTTGATCCGGTCGGTGATCTTCAGGTTGCCGTTCGCGTCCACGCAGCCGAGGTCGCCCGTGTGCAACCACCCGGCCGCATCGACGGTTTCGCGCGTCGCGTCCGGCTGGTTGAAGTAGCCGCGCATCACGTTGTAGCCGCGCACCCAGATCTCGCCGGTCTCGTCCGGCCCGAGCGCCGCGCCGTCCGGCCCCGCAATCCGCAGTTCGACGTCCGGCATCGGCCGGCCCGACGTATAGGCGACCGTCTCGGCGTCGTCGCCGCGCCGGCACAGCGTTGCGAAGCCGCACGATTCCGTGAGCCCGTAGCCGGTCAGCACGGTCTCGAAGCCAAGCTCCGCGCGCATCCGCTCGATCAGGCTCGGCGCGATCGCGGCCGCGCCGGTCACCGCGATCCGCAGCGACGACAGGTCGCGCGCCGCGCGCTCGGGTGCATCGAGCAGCGCGTAGTACAGCGTCGGCGGGCCGGGCAGCACCGACACGCGCTCGTCGGCGACGCGCCGCAACACGTCGTCCGGCTGGAACACGAGATGCGGCAGCACGGTCGCGCCGCTCGACAGCGCGGCGAGCCAGCCGGCCTTGTAGCCGAACGTATGGAAAAACGGATTGACGATCAGGTAGCGGTCGTCCTGGCGCACCCCGGCGATCGTCGCCCATGCCTGCGCGGCGCGCAGGTTCTGCCCGTGCGCGGTCATCACGCCTTTCGGGCGGCCCGTCGTCCCGGACGTGAACATCAGGTCCATCACGGTGTCGGGCGTCACCTGCGCTTCCCGCTCGCGCACGGCGTCGAGCGGCACGGCCGCGCCGCGCGCGAGGAACGCGTTCCAGGTCTCGTCGCGCGCGCCGGACGGCGGCTCGCCGTCGAACACGACGACGCGTTCGAGCGTCGCGGGCCGGTGCGGCGCGAGCATCGCCGGATAGGATTCGCCGAGGAAGGTGCCGCAGCAGAACAGCAGCCGCGCGCCGCCGTCGTGCAGGATGCCGCCCACCTCCATCCCCTTCATCCGTGTGTTGACCGGCACGAGGATCGCGCCGACGGTGTGGATCGCCAGCGCCGCGACGATCCATTGCGGCAGGTTCGGCGCCCATACGGCGATCCGGTCGCCGGCGTCGATGCCGCTCGCGAGCAGCGCGCGCGCCGCTTCGCAACGGGCCGCGTCGAGTTCCGCGTAGGTCAGCCGGCCATGCTCCGACTCGATCGCCGGATGCGCGCCGTGGCGCGCGGCAGCCCGCGCGGTCAGCGCGGGCGTGGTGAGGATTTCGTTGTCCATCGTCATATGCGTCGCAACAGGGGGTGCCGCACGCGCCGCCGGCGCGCCGCAGCTCAATCGGGGAACACCACGCGCAGCGCGTCGCTCGCGGGCCGCGCACAGCATGCGAGCGTCCAGCCGGCCGCGATCTCGTCGTCGTCGAGCACGTGGTTGCTGGCGAGCGCCACTTCGCCGCGTTCGACGCGGCACATGCACGCGCCGCACTGCCCCATCCGGCAGGAATTCGGCGCGGGCAGGCCGGCGCGCAGCATCGCGTCGAGCAGCGTTTCGCCGGGCGCGCTGTCGAACGCGAACGCCTCGCCATCCAGCACCGTCTCGATCGCCGCGCCGTCGCCGCACGCGGCGATCGTGCCGGCCGGCGCGGCCGCGGCCGCCGGCTCGGCCTGCGCCGGCGCATCGGGCAGCGACGCGAAGCGCTCGACGTGCACGCGCGCACGCGGCAGCCCGAGGCCGAGCATCGCGGCGAGCGCGTTCTCCATGAACAGCGCGGGCCCGCAGATGAACGTCTCCTGCTGGCTGAACGGTCGCGCGAGCTCTTCGAGATGCCGCTGCTGCGGCACGCCCTGCACGCTGTCGAGCCAGTGGATCGCGCGCAGGCGGCCCGGATGGCGGTGCGCGAGCTGCTGCAGTTCGTCGCGGAAAATCACCGAACGCTCGTCGCGGTTCGCATAGATCAGCGTCAGCATCCCGCGTCCGTGCACGAGCGCCGATTTGAGGATCGACAGCACCGGCGTGATGCCGCTGCCGCCCGCGAACAGCAGCAGGTCGCCGTCGAGCGTGCGCGGCGTGAAGACGCCGGCCGGCGGCAGCACGTCGAGCGCGTCGCCCGCGCGGATGCGCTCGCACAGCCAGTTCGACGCGCGGCCGTCGCGCACGCGCTTGACGGTGATCTTCGGCGCCGCGTCGATGCCCGGCGCGCTCGACAGCGAGTAGCAGCGCGCGACGGTCGCGTCCGCGCACGGCACGTTCAGCGTCAGGAACTGGCCGGGCCGGTACGCGAACGCATCGCGCAACGCGGCAGGTACGTCGAACACGAACGAGCACGCGTCGTCGCTTTCGGTGATGACGTCGGCCACGGTCAGCCGGTGGAAGCGCGAATCGCTCATCGCAGATTCCTCACGTCATGCCGCCACGCGAGCCGCCGGCGCGCCAGGCGTCGTATACGCGCCGTCGAGATAGACGAGCGGATCGACGTCGCCGCTCATCAGCACTTCGCGAATGCGCCCGATGAACACCGTATGCGTGCCGTATTCGAAGCGGCCGTCCTGCTCGCACACGAGGCTCGCCTGCGAATCGTGCAGGTACGGGACGCCGAGCGGCGACGTATGCCAGTCGCCGGTCGTGAAGCGCGCCTCGCCCTTCAGGCGGCCGCTGCAATCGATCGCGATGCCTTCATGGCGGGCCGACAGCACGTTCACGCAGAACGGCGCACCCGCGTCGAGCGGCGGATACAGCGACGCGTTGCGGTTGATGCAGATCAGCAGCGACGGCGGATCGGTCGACAGCGAATCGACCGCCGTCGCGGACATCGAGTAGCGCCGGCCGTCGTGCGCGCTGCTGATGACCGTGACGGAGCGCGCGAGGCGGCGCATCGCGAGCAGCATGTCGGTGCGCAGCGGATGGGTAGTGATTTCGCTCATCATCGGACTCCGTCAAGTTCTGTCGTGGACGGCCGGGGTGCCCCGCCGCCGGCGTCGGCCGCTTGTGCGGCCAGGTGGTCGGCGGCGATGAAGCCGAAGGTCATCGCCGGACCGAGCGTCGAGCCTGCGCCGGGATAGCTCGTGCCCATCACCGATGCACTGGTGTTGCCGATCGCGTAGAGGCCGTCGACCGGCGCGCCGTCGGCGCGCAGCACGCGCGCATGCGCGTCGGTGACGAGCCCGCCTTTCGTGCCGATGTCGCCCGCGTCGATCCGCACCGCGTAGAACGGCGCCTCGTCGACCGGCCCGAGGCACGGATTCGGCGCGTTGCGCGGATCGCCGTAATACGTGTCGAACAGGTTGTCGCCCTTGCCGAACGCTTCGTCGATGCCGGTCGCCGCATAACGCGCCATGTCGCGCAGCGTGTCGTGCAGCCCCACCGCATCGACGCCGATCCGCGCGGCGAGCGCATCGATCGTGTCGGCCTTCACGAGCACGTCGCGAAACGCGTCCGGAATCCGCGCATCGGGCATCATCGACGCCGGCATGATCGGCCCGCACGGATACTTGCGGCGAAAGCGCGCGTCGAACACCATCCACGCCGGCACGCACGCGCCGGTGCGCGCATGGTCGCGATACATCGCCGGCACGAATTCCGAATACGGCGCGGCTTCGTTGACGAAGCGCTTGCCGAGACCGTTCACGATCACGCAGCCCGGCAGGTTGCGTTCGACGAACAGCGCGCGCTGCTTCTCCTCGCCCGCGACGCCGACCGTCGGCGCGCCCCAGACGTGTTCCATCAGCGCGAGCGCGCCGCCGAGCCGGTGGCCCTCGGCGATCGCGTCGCCGGTGTTGGCCGGCGGCGTCGCGCTCCATTGCATCTGCGTCGGCTGCGGCAGGTAGCGCTCGCGCATCGGCTGGTTGCGCTCGAAGCCGCCCGCGCCGAGGATCACGCCGCATCGCGCGACGATCGTCAGCGGCTGTCCGAAGCGCTGCGCCCGCACGCCCGTCACGCGACCGTCGACGTCGAGCAGGTCGCGCATCGGCGTGTCGAGCCAGACCGGCACGTTGCGATCGAGCAGCGCGCGGCGCAGCCCGCCGATCAGCGCATTGCCGAGCGTCAGGCGCCGGTCGCGCCGCGTGCGGCGGCGCACGCCGATATCGAGCCAGTAGCGGCCGAACTGCGCGATCGCGAGCTTCATGAAGCCCGGCCCGCGCGAGAACAGCGTGTGCGCCTCCTTCGACGTCACGGCCACGCGGCCGCCGATCAGCGTGCCGGGCGACGCGGGCCGCAGCCGGTCGAGCTCGTCGCCGAGCCGCGCGCCGTCGAACGGCAGCGGATCGAGCGCGCGATAGCCCGGCATCGCGCCCGGCAGCTTCTGGAAATAGTCCGCGTACTTCGGCAGCGCCTGGTAGCGCACCGGCGTCTTCGCTTCGAGGTAGCGCAGCATCGCGGGCGCCTGGTCGAGATACGCGTCGAGCCGCTCGCGCGACGAAGCGCCGGCCGTGCACGCGTCGAGATAGCGGCGCGCGGCCTCGCGCGTATCGGTCGCGCCGAGTGCGGCGATGTGGTGGTTGCACGGTACCCAGATGCCGCCGCCCGAGATCGCCGACGTGCCGCCGTACAGCGCCGTCTTCTCGATCACGACGACGGACAGCCCGCGGTCGGCCGCGCGGCACGCCGCGAGCAGCGCGCCCGCGCCCGAGCCGACGACCACGACGTCGAACACGTATTGCTGCGCTTGCTTGTCGTTCATCGCGGTCTCGTCAGATGAAGTAATCGGTGTTCTCGCGGCCGAGCATCACCGCGCCGAGGTTCTGGCCGAAGCGGTCCACGTTGTTCGCGTAGTGCGCGCGGGCCGCGTGCAGGTCGAGGAAGCGGCGCACCAGCGGATTGCGGTGATAGATGCCGTTGCCGCCCGCATAGCGCAGCAGCGCGTTCGCGGCCTGCGCGCAGCGCTCGGCCACCTGGGCGGACTGGTAGCGGAAATGCACGCGGCGTTCGATCGACACGGCGGGGCCGCCCGTCACCGACGCCATCAGTTCCGCGAAATTGCGCTTGAGCAGCACCGTCATCTCGTCGATCGCGACGGCCGCGTTCGCGCACGCGTTCTGCGCGCCCGGATCGTCGGTCGTCTTCGCGCCGCTGTTGGCCGACACGCGCGTGGCCGCATAGCCGGTGAAGTCGTCGAGCGCGCCCTGCAGCGCGCCGATGCACGACGTGCACACCGCGCGCACGAAGATCTGCGCGAACGGCAGCCTGAACAGCGGCGCGTCGTTGACGGCTAGGCCCGGGCTCGTGCCCATCATCCCGTCGATCGCCTTGTGCGTGCGGTACGCGGGCACGAACACGTCGTCGACGACGATGTCGTGGCTGCCGGTCGCGCGCAGGCCGAGCACGTCCCAGTCCTGCTGGATCCGGTAGTCGGATTTCGGCAGCAGGAACGTGCGGTATTCCGGCGGCTCGCCGGCAACGGCCGGCGGCACCAGTGCGCCGAGGAACACCCATTCGCACAGCTCGCTGCCGCTCGAGAACTTCCAGTGGCCGGACAGGCGAAAGCCGCCGTCGACCGGGCTCACGCGGCCGACCGGCATGTAGGTCGACGCGATCAGCGTCGCCGGATCCTTGCCCCACACGTCCTGCTGCGCGCGTTCGTCGAACAGCGCGAGCTGCCAGTTGTGCACGCCGACGACGCCGTACACCCACGCGGTCGACATGCAGCCGCGCGCGAGCGCCATCTGGATATCGAAGAAGGCCTGCGGATCGAGCTCGTAGCCGCCGTAGCGCTTCGGCTGCAGCACCTTGAAGAAGCCGGCGGCCTGCATGTCGGCGATCGTCTCGGCCGGAATGCGGCCCTGCGCTTGCGCCTGCTCGGCGCGGCCGGCGAGCGTCGGCGCAAGCGCCTCGGCCCGTGCGATCAGCGTGGCGGCCAGTGCGTTCGAATCGTTGTCGCGATGCACGAATGTCTCCTTGATGCGGAGCGCGCGCGGCGGCGCCCACCCCGGTCTCTCTGTCAGTGGTTCGTCGCGGGCGGCGCCGCGAGCGAGGGTTCCTGCTGCCGATGGTCGGTCTCGCGCGGCCGCGCCGCATCGTCCGAAGGGACGACGGGCGCGGCGCGGCCCTGCCGGCCTTACGCGCAGGCGCGCGCCTTCTCGTTGTTGAAGAACGGGATCACGTGCTCGCCGATGTTGCGGATCGTCTCCATCTGCGCGTCGTGCGGCACGGTGCCCATCTGGCACAGGAACAGCACTTCGTCGACGCCCGCTTCCTGCAGGCGGCCCACGTAGCCGATGCAGTCGTCCACGGTGCCGTACGCATGGTTCGGGTTCATCATCGCGAGCGCCGGATCGGCGAAGTTCACGACGACTTCCTCCGACGCGAAGCGCGAACGGATCACCATCTCGCCGGTATCGGCCTGCACGAGGTCGTCGCCCCACTTCGCCGGGTCCGGACGCTCGCCGCCCGTGTACCAGTACGCGAGCGACTCCATGAAGTAGCGCTGGCCGCGGATGCCGATCTTGCGGGCCTTCTGGCCGTCGGCCATCACGACCGTCGGGCACAGCGCCGCGAGATGCTGGGTCGGACGGAAGCCGACCTGATCTTCCGGCTTGCGGTTCGCCCACGCTTCGCGATAGATCGCGTTCTTCTTCGCGACTTCATCGGGGCCGCCGAAACCGAGCACCAGCGCGCCCATGCCGCGCTGGCCGGCGCGCAGCAGCGCGTCGGTGTTCGTGCACGCGAGGTACATCGGCGGATGCGGATCCTGGAACGGCTTCGGGTGGATCGGACGCTTCGGAATCTTGATGTACTGGCCGTCATGCTCGATCTCGTCCTGCACGAACATCTTCGGCACCAGGTACATCGACTCGTCGATCATCGGCTGCAGTTCATTGAGGTCGTAGCCGAACGCGCCCGCTTCCTGCTGGCTGCCGCCCTTGCCGACGCCGAAATGCACGCGGCCGCCCGACAGGATGTCGAGCAGCGCGACGCGCTCGGCGACCTTGATCGGATGGTTCATCGCCGGCGGCAGGCACACGACGCCATGACCGAGCCCGATGCGCGTCGTGCGCCCGGCCAGGTACGCAAGGAAGGTTTCCGGCGCGCTCATGTGCGCATAGTTGGTCAGCGACGTGTGCTCCACGCACCAGATCGTGTCGAAGCCGACCTGCTCGGCCAGCAGCGCCTGTTCGACCGTCTCCTTGAACACCCGGTGGTCGCCCTCGCGCGATGCGTCGGTGGTCTGGGCTTCGTAGATAAGGGAAAACTTCATTGCGTGCGTCTCCATGTATGTTGGACGAGTCGGGGTCGTGCAGCCGCCCGCACGGTACGGACGAATAGCGACGGTCCACGGATGGGAGTGTCGGCGCGCGGGCCCGCCCGGGCATCGTCTGTTTGGAGTAACGGCCCGCCCGCGGGGACAGAGGGGTTTCACCGTCATCCGATCGGACTGCGTCGCGGCCGACACCGCGCGCTAGCATCGAACGACGGTGCGGTGCGCGCCGCCCACATCACGACAAGGGAGAGAGGGAATGAAGGTATCGATGCTGCTGTACCCGGTCGACGACATCGACACGGCCTTGCCGTTGTTCGTCGATGGACTGGGCCTGAACGTGAAATTCCGCGATGGCGACCGCTACTGCGCGCTCGACGGCGGCCCGCTGACGATCGCGCTGGTGGCCGGCGACGAGCAGATCGTCGAGCGCGCGGCGCTCACGCTGCGCGTGGATGAGGACGACGACCTGTACGCGGCGATGGCGCGGGTCGTGAAGGCCGGCGCGTCGGTGCGCGTGCCGGTGCAGGCCGGGCCGCACGAATTCCGCGCGGTGCTGGAGGACAAGAACGGCGCGCTGCTGGTGATTTCGCAGAAACGCGCGGCATGACGCGGCGATGCGTGGCGTGTGGCCCGGCCGGCATGCGCCCGGCCGGATGCGGCGCGAACGGCAGCTGTCGACGGCTATCGGCAGCTATCAGGTAACGAAGTGCGCTACACGCCTTGATCGGCCGCGCCGGGTGCGCGCAGGTCGCTGGTTTCCAGCAGCTCGAGCAGCGTGCCGGCCGGCTGGCTGAGCCGCTTCGCGGCGAGCGCGATGAATTCGACGTCGGGCAGCGCGGGCAGCCCGTCGCCGTTTACCGGCGGCGCCAGGCCGCGCGCCGACAGATACTGCGACGTCGCGGTGAGCCCGAGCCCGGCCCGCGCGGCCGCGATGCAGCCCGGCTGGCTGCTGCTCGAACACACGACTTCCCAGCCGATCCCCTTTTCCGCGAGCGCGTTCAGCACGACCGCGCGCGTGACGCTCGGCTCGGCCACCAGCACGAGCGGCAGCGGCCGCTCCAGGTCGACCACGGTGCCCGGCCGCGCGACCCACTCGAGCCGCGCGCGCAACAGTGGCGTGCCGCGCCGCTCACCGAGCCGCCGCTTGCCGATCATCAGGTCGAGCGCGCCCGCATCCATCAGTTCGTAGAGCTGGCTCGTCATGCCGGTCGTGATTTCCAGCGCGACGTCGGGGTGCGCGGTGCGAAACGCCGCGAGCACGTCCGGCAGCGCGACCAGCGCGAGATCGTCCGACGCGCCGAGCCGCACGCGACCCTGCAGCCGCGGCTTGCGAAACTGCGATTCCGCGCGGTTCAGCGCCTGCAGGATCACGTTCGCATGCACGAGCAGCGCCTCGCCATCGGCCGTCATCGCGATCGAATGGGTGTCGCGCACGAACAGCCGCCGGCCGACGCTCTCTTCGAGACGACGGATGTGTTCGCTGACGCTCGACTGGTTGAGCCCGAGCTGCCGGCCCGCTTCGGTGAAGCTGCGGCAGTTCGTGACGGTCGCGAACGTCTTGAGCCAGACGGGATTGAGCATTCCGCATTGTCATCGCCGATTACGATGACAGTCAATGCCATCAGGCAGCTTCCCGATGACCACCGGAATCGATACCATCCCATGCTTGTAGACCGGCCGTGCCATATCGCCATACCGGTCGCCGCACCTCTCACTTCGTCATGTCCCGCGAACCCTCACATTCCGCGCTGCTGTGGATCGTCGCCGCCGCGTTCTTCATGCAGTCCCTCGACACGACGATCGTCAACACCGCGCTGCCGTCGATCGCGCAAAGCCTGCATGCGTCGCCGCTCGCGATGCAGCCGGTCGTGGTCGTCTACACGCTGACGATGGCGATGCTCACGCCGGCGTCCGGCTGGCTCGCCGACCGGTTCGGCACGCGCCGCGTGTTCTCGCTCGCCATCCTGGTGTTCTCGCTCGCATCGATCGGCTGTGCCGCATCGCACACGCTCGGCCAGCTCGTCGTCGCGCGTGCCGTGCAGGGCATCGGCGGCTCGATGCTGCTGCCGATCGGGCGGCTTGCGGTGTTGCGCCGCGTGCCGGGCGAACAGTACGTCGCGGCGATCGCGTTCGTGTCGATCGCCGCGCAGCTCGGCCCGATCGTCGGGCCGACGCTCGGCGGCTGGCTCACGCAGGCGATTTCCTGGCACTGGGTGTTCATCGTCAACGTGCCGGTCGGCGTGGTCGGCTTCCTCGCGGTGCAGCGCTTTCTGCCGCACGACCAGGCGACGCAGCCGCCACCGTTCGACTTCGTCGGCTGTGCATTGCTGTCGGTCGCGATGCTCGCGCTGTCGCTCGCGATCGATCCACCGATGCCCGCGCACCGCACCGGCTGGGCGATCGGGCTCGCCGTGCTCGGCGTGGCGAGTGCGCTCGCGTACCTGCCCCACGCGCGGCGCCGCGCGCAGCCGCTGTTCCGGCTCGGGTTGTTCCGCGAGCCGAACTTCGGCTCGGGACTGCTCGGCAACCTGCTGTGCCGGATCGGCACGAGCGCGGTGCCGTTCATGCTGCCGCTGCTGATGCAGGTGCAACTCGGCTATACGCCGCTGCAGTCGGGGATGATGATGCTGCCGGCCGCGATCGCCGGCGTGATCGCGAAGCGCTGGATCGCGCCGCTCGCGAAACGCTTCGGCTATGCGACGTTTCTGGTCGTGAACACGGGGATCGTCGGCTGCGCGATCGCGGGATTCGCGCTGGTGTCGGCGCGGCCCGCGCCGGCGCTGGAGATGGCGTTGCTGATCGTGTTCGGCGCCGCGAACTCGATGCAGTTCGCCGCGATGAACGCCGTGACGCTCAAGGGGCTGTCGCACGCCGACGCCGGCAGCGGCAACAGCCTGTTCACGATGATGCAGATGCTGGCGATGGGGCTCGGCGTGTCGATCGGCGGCGGGCTCGTGAACCTGTTCGCCGCGCGTTGGGGCTCGATGGCGAACGGCTTCATGCTGTCGTTCGTCTGCATGGGCTCGGTCACGCTGCTGTCGTCGGTCGTGTTCCGGCGGATCGATACCGCCGCGCCGCCGAGGCCGGTCGCGCCGCGGCCGTCTGCGTAAGCGGCGCCGCGGGCGGGCGCGGCCGTCAGTTCACCTGACGGCGCTCGACGACACGCTTGAGCACCCAGCGGATCGACGAAGCGTCGGCCGGCGGCTGCGCGACGCGGTACTCGTCGACTTCCAGAACGTATTGATAGCCGGGCTGGTACGCGAAGCCTTCGATACCCGCGTACCAGAGGCTCCACGGCTCGGCCGGGCTGCTGCGCACCTGCAGGCAGTCCATCGGTGCGACGCCCGTGCAGCGCGCCGCCTGCGGCGCGACATAAACGGTCCGGGTCACGGGCCGGCCGTCCGCCGGGCGTGCCGCGCGCGGGTCCGTCGCGGCCGCGTCGGTCTGGCATCCGGCCAGCATCGTGCTGCCGGCAATCACGGCCGCGCCGAGCAGCGTTCTGGTCTTGCGAATCATCTGAAGGTCCTCAGGAAGCGTTGGCGGGCCGATTAGACGAGCGCCGCGCCGGGAAAGTTCACAAATGGCTTACAGCCGGCGTGCCGCTCCCTCACGTCTGCATGCTCGTCGCGACCGCGATGCTCGACGAGAGCGCGCCACGATCACGAACACCCATTTCCTCTCGGAGGATATCTTCGCCGAATGCGACGGCCTGCGCGTGGGTGCTCCCGCGCCATCTCGGGCCGCCGCCGTGGCTGGCGGTCAAGGATGCGATCGCCGCGGTGCCGCGCGACGATGCGCGCGCATCCTTTGATGTGGATCGTCCGCGCCAGGCCTTCAGCGCCGGCTCCTACATGGCCGACGGCCGTGTCGACCTGCGGCTCGTGCGCGACAACCTCGAGCACGTGTCGCTGACGACGGCGAGCCAGTATCTGCACGCGGACGACGACTGGCGGCACAGCGAAACCGAGGAAAAGCACCGGATCGGATGGTGAACGACCCGCCGTTCGCCCGGTTCAATACACGGCCACCCAGTGGCCCGGCACCCACGCCCAGTGATTGCCGGCCCAGCGGTAATGGCCCTTCGCCCAGCGATAGCCGGGTGCGGGCGGCGGCGGCGGCGCCTCTACGACCGGCGCGGGCGGCGGCGGCCGCACCGGTTCGACCACGCACGCGGACATCAGCACGGCGCTCGCGCTCACCAGTACGGCAAGCGATACGGATCGGATCTTCATCGTCGATTCTCCCTGTCGTGTAATCGGTTGGCGGATGCGAACGCGCGCATGCCGCGCGTCATGCGGTTGTACGAATGAGGCCCGTCATCGGCCGCGTCGTGCCGCTTTCCGCGAACAGCGTGGACGCCGTACGGCCGGGATCGAGCCGCAGGCTTTCGGCGGCCGCGCCCGCGATCAGCGCGTCGAGCGACGCAGTCGGTTTCAGGTCGCGCCCTTCGTACAGGTCGCCCGGCCGCAAGCCGGGCCAGTCGGCGATCACGCGGCCGCCCGCGACCGCCCCGCCCGCCAGCATCGCGACCGACGCCTGCCCGTGATCGGTGCCGCCCGTGCCGTTCGCGGCGGCCGTGCGCCCGAACTCGGTCGCAACCAGCACCGTGGTCTGCTGCCACGCGGGCCCGAGTCCGTCGCGCAACGCAGCGAGCATCGTGTCGAGCGCCTTCAACTGGTTCGCGAGCCGCGCGTTCTGCGCGCTGTGCGTGTCCCAGCCGCCCGTCTCGATCATCGCGATCCGCGGGCCATCGTCGCGCGCAAGAAACGTCGCCGCGAGCTTGCCGACGCCTGCCGGATCCTGCCGCGCATGCGCATCGCCGGCGAGGCCGCGCGCGGCCATCGCCGACTGCCACAGCGGCCCGAGCTGCGCGTCGGCCTCGTAAAGCGCCGACACGCGCGCGAGCAGGTCGTCCGGCGCGGCCGGCAAACCGGACGCCGCATACGACGCGGCCTGCACGCCGCCGCGCAATGCGAGCGGCACCGTCGGCGCGAATGCGATCGCGCGCTCGCGCGTCGCCGGCAACATCGCGGCGAGGCGGTTCAGCCAGCCGTCCTTCACCTGGTACGGCGCGCGGCCGCCCGTCTCGAGCACGTTCTGGCCGTCGAAATGCGAGCGGTCGCGATACGGCGATGCGATCGCGTGGACGAACAGCGCCTGTTTGTCGCGAACCATCTGTGCGGTCTGCACGAGCGACGGATGCAGCGCGAACGTGCCGTCGACGCGTGTCGCCGTCGATGGGTCGATCGCCAGCGGGCCGCGCAGCGACGCATACGCGGGTTCCGCATACGGGACGACGATGTTCAGCCCGTCGGCCGCGCCGCGCTGGATCACGAACACGAAGCGCCGGTCGGTTTCGACGTTCGCGAACACGATGCGCGGCGCGACGAGCATCGCCCCCGCGCCGGCCGCGGCAATGCTCAGGAAATGCCGACGGGTAATGGATCGAGCCATGTTCATCTCCGTTGGAAATCGGGTGACACGAGCAACAGCGCGAGCGACGTGGTCGCGCTTTCGGCACGTGACAGCGCAGTCGCCGTCGGCTCGCTCAGCGAGCCCGCCAGCAGCGTGTTGCCGAGCGTGCGTGGATCGAGCCGGTCGCCCGTGCGTGCGGCGAGCCGCTGCGCGATCTCGACGCGTCGCACCAGCGCGTCGGGCGCGGCCCAGCTCGCGGCCAGATCGTCGTAGCCGGCCGGCGACCCGGGCCGCCACACCGGCTGGCCGAGTTGCGCGAGCAGCGGCGCGGCCTTCAGGTCGCCGGCGTCGCGCCAGCCGAGCCCGCGCAGCGACGACACGGCCCACTCCCACGGCGTCTTGAACTTGCGATTGACTGGCGACCATGCGTCCGGCGCATCGACGAGCGCGCGATAGACGGTCGGCAAATCGCCACCGCTCGTCTCGAATGCGCGGGCGAGCCGGTCGGTGAGCGCGGGCGGCGGGTTGTCGGCGACGAAATGGCGCGCGAGCTGGAACGCGATATGCCGACCCGTTGCCGGCGAACGTGCGAGGTCGCCCAGGATCGCGCGCGCCTGTGCTTCGCCCGGCTGGTCGTAGGTGCGGCCCATTACCGTGCGCGCGCCCGGTTCGTGCAGCTTCGGGCGAAACACGAACGCGCCGGGCGCCGCGTCGCCGGGCTGCGGCCCGCGTCCGCCGGCGATGCTCCAGCCGGTCAGCGCACGCGCGAATTCCGTCACGTCCGCTTGCGTATAGCCGGTCCGGACGCCGAGCGTATGCAGCTCCATGATCTCGCGCGCGAGGTTCTCGTTGAGACCGCGCCGCGCCGCTGGATTGCGGGCTTCGGCGCGCAGCGCGGCCGGACTGTCGGGGCCGACCGAGCGTGCCTGGTCGAGGAACAGCTGCATCGCGGGATGCTGCTCGACGGCGACGAGCATGTCCTCGAAGCGGCCGAGCACGTGCGGGCGGATCGCGTCGCGCTCGAATGCGCCCGCGTACGCGGCGACCTGCCCCTTGTCGACCGACACCGCGAAATGGTTCGCCCAGAAATGCACGAGTCGCTCGACGAACGGCGCGGGTGTGGTGAGTGCGCTGTTCAGCCGCGCGGCGACCGCACTGCGATACGCGTCGTAGCCGTCGCGACGGATCGACTGCGCGGTCGCGCGCTTGGCCGCCGCGTCGTCGCTCGTCATCGCGTTGCGGCTGTTCGCGAAGCGCGTCGCGAGCGTGACCGCGTCCGGTTCAGCGGCCCATGCGGCCGGCCGCGCGTCGTAATGGTCGAATTGAGCGATGAGCGCCGCCTTCGGATCCGCAGGTGGCGCTTCGTCGGCCCGCGCGCCGAGACCGAAGCGGTTCAGCGCGATGGCAGCCGGTGAGATGTCGTTCGGATGGTCCATGACGGGGGTTCTCGCGATGCGTACTCGTGTTTAACGGACGCCGGCGGAAAATCCGTCGCGGGATGGCGGATATTTTTTGGGGTGGTGTCGAACGAGGGGGCTGGGGTCCGGATTCAGCCAGGAAGAGTCACACGCCTGCCATAGCAACAGCGGACGCTCGCACTCCGGTCCGACACCAAACCGATGGACTCATTTCGAAGCACGCCTCCGTGCACGTTGCGAAGTTGAAACATTCATGCAGGTTCGGCGGCAATTCATATCGTTGGATCGAATTTGTGACGCCGATGCGCTGGTCCACTTTTTCCGGCCAATCCTTATCTGGCCTGGCATTCCGCCTCCCGATCCGGCGAGCCGACGTTACGCGATTGAAACAAAGCCGCTTCCCAATGTTTCGCCGCCCTATCGCTGGTGACCGTGCAGCCCCAAATCCATTGGCCTCTCCCGAACTGGTCCGCAACTTGCGTCCTTTCTCGTGCACACCAGAATCCGCACGGCCAGACGGCTCGACGCGGGCGACAAACAATCATCCAGAGGTGTCGGGGAAATCATGTCCAAATACGTATCGGCCTTCATGCGGCTGCTGTCTCGCATCACTGATCCTGTTACGCATTGCATGACGTCGTCGGCGAGGCACGGCCTCGTTCGCGCCAGATGCGTCAATATGGTCCACCCAGTCGCCAAACGTCGCGAAGCCCCCTGGCTATAGCCGAAAACCAGGAACGCCGTTCCGCTGGCGCGCCACTCGGGTAATCCGCCCGCAAGGCAACTGAGCGCCGAACGTGCCGGGCATTTGAAGAATCTCTCGCCCGGCACTTAAGCCGCTTCGCGCTTTCGACCAACAACGGGAAACTCGCTGGAGTTCGTCACCATCTCAGATGGTGGGGCGCGTTGAAAGACGGATTCGCGCCGTCGCGAATATCCGTGAAACGCGGTGAGAGCACGAATCCGCTGTGCGGACGCGTTTCGGCGCATCTATTGCGAGTGAATCAGTCCGCGAGTGGCGGTTGTACTTTGGAACGGGCCGTCATTTCCGAACTTGCGCGTCAGTCTGGTCATGGTCGAGTAGCGACCGCCCGACGTAGCGCACACTTAATCCCCCTTCATTTTCAGCCTCTGCTTTACGGTATCCGAACGATGGAGTCTGACTAAAATGACAGCGAAAGAAAAACGCTCTATCCCGCTTCTACAGCCGGAAGCACCACGACTAGTCAAGATAGCGGTCGTGCTGTTTGCACTTGTTTGGCTCAGGCAGATGCTTTTTTTCACCCCCCTTCTTCTAAACGACTTTCGCCAAGGCCTCCATGCGTCTCGGGGAGCGCAGCAGGCCATTGCAACCTTGGCCTTCTGGCTTGCCATTAATGCCATGTTGATAATTGCAATGGTCTATCAAAAAAATTGGGCCAGGATTACACAATTTCTATCGTCGTTGGTCGGACTACTCCTTATTGCCTGGAGCGTTACGTTCACAAACGACTTTAAGCCTGGCATCGTGTATTTCTCTGATGTGGTGGCGACTGTTCTGCTCTTTCGGCCCTCCGCCGATGCTTGGTTCAAGAAGCGTCAGTATTAGTGCTCTATGCGAACCGGCCGCTCGATTGACAACGTAATCGAGCAGGCTAACGGGGGCTAGTGCCAGCAGTACGCGTTCACCAATGTGCCGGAAAGCAGTCGTCGGGGATACCAGCGCGTCTTGCGAAGGGTCCTTGACCGGATCTCATGCCGAGCGACCGCTCCGGCTCGATGCCGGACGTCGACTTCGCGCGGAAGCGCATCGTTCGATGCCCGTCATGGACGGGGCTGCATCGATAGACGCAAGCGTTGACTTCCGGTCTCGGTCGAAACAGCGGCCGCCTAATCGTGGAGTAGTATTCCCCCATGTCCAGGTTATTGCTCGGCCTCTACGGCGCACAGTCAACCCATCCGTGACGAGGGCGGCAAGCTCGTTAAAGGGGTTTGGCAACTGCTTCAACGAGACGTGTGGCGGCGTCGGCCGTGACGACGGCATTGATGGGAATGCATCATGTCAATCGAGTGGAAACACCGCGTCAGACTGTTTATCCAGCGTTTCTGGCAGCCGACCAGTGCGTGCATGACCTGCATGCCCGGGAGCTGGGGCAATATCATGAGCCTTGCCCACTGGACCATTGCATTTCATACAGGTCTGCTTACTGGACTCCTGGCTGTACTTTTGACTTTCACGCCTGCGGCGAAACTCTTCACGCATCGATTCGGCAATGCGCTGATCGTTGGCGTCCTGACAACGTTGGGCGACGCCTACTCGCACACGAGTCACTACCGTATCCCCTATGTCGAGCACATCGTGACGGGTGCAATTTCAGGTCTCTTGACGCTGGCGGCCTCATATCTCTTCGAAGACCGCGCGCGACGCCTTCGGGCGGTATGGGCTCGGGTTTTCGGATAGCGTATCCGCCGACCTTCTGAACCTACCGGGCCAAACGGAAAGAGGCTCCCCGGTGTGGTGACGCTTCATGATAGGGAAGCTGCGCCTGGACAACGGGAACGCGCGACCGTTACATGCCCCGGCGTCAGGGCGCGCTACCATGACGCGTCGCCCGTGCCGGCTCCACGCACGTCCGATAGCTCCGCAAGAGCGCTCCTCGACCTTAATCCCGGCCCTCTACGTTCGGATAGTCCTCGAACGTTTCCTTGATGAGATGCCGTAGCCAGACGTTGGCTGGATCCGCATTCAAGCGGGAATGCCAATGTTGACGAAGGGCGAACGGCGGCAATTCGACGGGCGGCGGCACCATCCTGACAGTTCCGAGTTTCGAGAAGACTTTTCCCAGTTCCAGAGGAACGGTCGCGATCAGATCAGGTTGTGCATCGATCAGATGCGGCACGGTCAAAAAGTGCGGCGTGGTCAGAAAGACGTTCCGCTTGATGCCATAGGCGTCGAAAGCGCTGTCGTACGCTGCGCTGGCGCGGCCGGTCAGAGAGACAACGATCTGCGGCATCGACTCGAACTGCGAGCGCGTCAGTGTCTTGCCGACCGTCCGGTTTCGAACGCTCACCACCGTCACGAATGAATGCATGAACAGTTGTTGCTGATACAGCCCCTCCGGCGCGGCGTGAATCGAGCCGAGCGCCAGATCCGCTTCGGCGGAGGACAGCATGCCTTCAATCTGTTCCAGAGGCACCTGTACCGAACGCAACGTGCAACGCGGCGCGACCTTGCGAAAGCGGCGAATCAGGGGCGGCAGAAAGACGAGTTCCGCCATGTCGGTCATGCAGAGCACGAAAGTACGCTGAGCGGTCAGCGGATCGAAACGTGCTTCTGCCACGACGTTCTTCCGAATCGCCGCGACGATTTCCGAAATCGTCGCGCCCAATTGATCGCCCTTCGCCGTGGGCGTCATGCCTTCCGCTGTCTTCACGAACAACGGGTCTTCGAAAAACGTCCGAAGGCGATTGAGCGCATGACTCATCGCGCCCTGCGTCAGCCCGATATCCTGCGCAGCCCGCGTGACACTGCGTTCGCGAAGCAACGCGTCGAACACCACCAACAAGTTCAGGTCGAGATCTCTGATATGCATGGCGTGCATTGCCTCTATTAATGTCATTAGCTTGACGCATCATCGAGGCAACCCTATCTTGAAGTCAAGCGCCCGCCGGACGGGCGCAGACACAAGATTCAAGGAGACGAACATGTTCATCGAGAACACATGGTATGTGGCTGCCTGGGCCCACGAAGTCGCGGCCGATGCGCTCTTCTCGCGCGTGGTAATCGGAAAACCCGTCGTGATGTATCGCAAGGATGATGGAAGCATCGCCGCGCTTGAAGACCGGTGCTGCCATCGCGGTGCACCGCTTTCCGTGGGGCGCCGCGAGGGCGATTGCGTGCGCTGCATGTATCACGGGCTGAAGTTCGACAGCGCCGGTGCGTGCGTCGAAGCGCCCGCTCAACAGCGCATCCCCCCACGCGCGAAAGTCAGGAGCTACCCCGTCGTCGAGCGGCATCGCTGGATCTGGATCTGGATGGGCGATCCCGCGCTTGCCGATCCGAACGCCATTCCCGATACCCATTGGGTCGATGATCCGGCATGGCGTAGCCTGCCCGGATATATTCACTATCACGTCAACTACCTGCTCATCTGCGACAACCTGCTCGACTTCTCGCATCTGCCGTTCGTTCATCCGACCACGCTTGGTGGCCCCGAGGACTACGCGAAAGTGCAGCCTGAAGTCGAGCGTATCGAAAACGGCGTGCGCGTGACGCGCTGGGTGATGAACACCGATGCGCCGCCGTTCGCGGCGGCTGTGAAGGGCTGGCCCGGCAAAGTGGATCGATGGAATATTTACGACTTCACGCTGCCCGCCATTCTGCGCATGGACTCCGGCATGGCGCCCGTCGGCACCGGTGCGCGGGACGGGATACGCGTCGATGCGGCCGAATTTCGCGGATGTCAGGCGCTGACGCCCGAAACTGAAAATTCGACGCACTACTTTTTCGCCCATCCCCACAATTTCGCGATCGACAACCCTGAGGTAACACGCTCGATTCACCAGTCCGTCGTCGATGCGTTTGATGAAGACCGGGACATCATCACGGCGCAGCAGAGAAATTTGCAACTCGATCCCGCCTTTGAAATGACGCCCTTCGGTATCGACTCGGCACTTTCGCAGTTTCGCTCGGCCGTGAAAGCCCGGCTTGAAGACGAACGCGAGGCGCGGGCACAAGCCGGAGCGGAGCACTGACATGATTGAAATGAAGGTGACGGCTCTGCGAATCGAGGCGGAAGGAATAATCGGCATCGATTTGCGTTCCGCTGACGGCTCGCCGCTTCCGCCGTTCGAACCGGGCGCGCATGTCGATGTCCATCTGCCTGGCGGCATGACGCGTCAATACTCGTTGTGCAACGAGGCTTGGGACCGGTCGCGCTATTGCCTCGGGGTCGGGCGGTCCGCGACCTCACGGGGCGGTTCGGCCTACATTCATGAGCAGCTGCGACTCGGCGACACGCTGGTGATCGGCGAGCCGCGAAAGCTGTTCGGGTTGTCACCGGTCGCGAAGCGGCATCGTTTCATTGCAGGCGGCATCGGCATTACGCCAATACTCGCCATGATCCGCTGGTGCGTGCGTCACGACCTGGCGTGGGAACTCCACTATTGTGTGCGGTCGCGCGCAAATGCCGGATGGATTGAAGAACTGCACTCGTTCGGTGGAACGGTCCATTTGTATGCCGACGACGAAAATGCCGGGAGACTTCCGCACGACGTGAGCGTGATGATGCGTGATTTACGCCCCGATGAGCACGTTTATTCTTGCGGACCTGCGGGGCTGATGGACGCGGTCGCGGCACACGGCGCGCGAGCAGCGCTTTCCCCGGAGCGACTTCACTTCGAGCGATTTACCGCGCCTGTCGAGGATGACGAAGCAACAGACAACGGATCGTTCTCCGTCGTACTTGCCCGACAGGGATTACGATGCGTCGTCGAACCCGACGAGACGATTCTTGAATGCCTCGAACGCCACGGCGTTCGTGCTGCCCACGCCTGCAGGGAGGGCCTGTGTCGGAGTTGCGAAGTTGGGCTGCTGTCGGGCGAGGCGGACCATCGCGATTACGTGCTTGGCGACGACGAACGAGAGGCGAATCGATCGCTGATGATTTGTGTGTCTCGGGCGATGTCGAGCGAGTTGGTGCTCGATCTGTAGTTGCCGCTGCGCATCTGAAACCGAATTCGATTTCGCTACGACCTCTTTGTGTCCGCCGCAACGCGTGCGTGAGGGGCGCCTGAGGGTCGGATATAGCCCGCTGGAAAAGGCACACACTCAATCTCCCGTCGCTTGACGGGAGATTGTCATGGAATCCAAGAATGTCGTCGTTGCCCCCGATGTGCCATGGAACAAGGGCAAGTTCGCCGGACAGAAGCCGCCGCAAAAGCTCCGAGAACTCTGGTCGATCCGGATCGCGACTTCAGATGGCATCGAATCTTCGTGAGCTCGCGATGTTCAATCTAGCAATTACCATTGTCTTGTCGCTATGATGCCTCTCCAGTGACGGGGTATGTATGAACCGGCAACCGTCGCCACTCTGAGGCCGCGCAGCAAACATCAATTGAATCGCGAACGGCGGTTATGCCCTCCGAAGCGGCCGCTGATTTTGACGGAGCCGACCGGCCGCAATGTGTCGAGAAGCAAACACCCGCGACACCCCCCATTGACCAACCAGCGAAACTCCGAATCACCGCCCCCAGCACAGGGGAATTGATCGACACAACGCGATGCTCGCTTACCGCCCCTCCGCCGCCCCCTGCTTCTTCTGCAACCTCGCCGGCAACCGCCAGTTCCCGCTACGCCGCAATCCGTCGACGAACTTCGCACGCTCATCCGGCGTCAACGTCGCCGCGAAATCGACCACGCTCCGCTCGACCTGCCCGCGCAACGCACTGTCCGCCGCTCGAGTACGATCGAGCGCCGCATCGATCGCCGGACGATCGAGTTGCGGCGCGGCCAGCAAATCCAGCACCGTGATCCGCCCATCGCGCCCTTCCCGCGCGAAATCTCGACCGTCCTTGCGCGCCGCCTTCAGCGCCGCGGCGAATTCCTGCCGACGCGCATCGGACAATTCGTCCGCGGCGAACCGCAACGCCGTCCGTTGTCCGGGCATCCCGCCCGCATGCAACTCGCGATGCGTCGAGAACCACTGATACACGCCGCCGCCAATCGCGCCGAGCATGAACACGTTCAGCACGACGGACCCGACGAGAATGAATTTCCAGCCGCGTTCGCTCATTCGTCGCCTCCGTCGATGCTCGGGCCGCCGAAGGTCGTCGTCAGGTAGCCCGGTTCGTGTTGCGCGATCGGCGCGCTACCGAGCATCAGCATCGACACGGCCACCGCACCCGCCAGCGCGCCGGCCAGCCCGACGCCCGCGAACGCCGCGCCCGACCACCACACTTTTCCTCGCCGCCGCGCACGTTGCGGCGCGGGCGCCGACGCGACGATGCGTTCGACGAGCGCCGGCGCGGGCGGCGCGACCGTATCCTGCATGAGCCACGCATCGAGCTCGGCGGCATCGTCGAGCGCCGCCAGCGCGTCGCTCGGATGCGCTTGCGCCCACGCTTCGGCCGCCGCGCGTTCGTCTTGCGGCCAGCGCCGCGCATCCGAGCCGTACGCGGCGACGATGGTACGGAATCGTTCGGGTGTCATCGCTTGTCCTCGCTAGGTGGGTCGCCGGCCAGTTGCGCGCGCAGGTTGCGCCTCGCGCGCGCGAGCAGGCTTTCCAGCGCATCGACGGTGATGCCCATCAGGTTGGCCGCTTCAACATTCGACATGTCCTGATAGTACTGGAGCACGAGCGCTTCCCGCTGCCGGGGCGGCAACGCGGCGAGCGCCTGGCGCACGCGCGCGTCGCGCGAGCGCAACTCTGCTTGCGCGGCCGGCTCGGGTTGCGTGTCGGGCACGTCGGGCAGCGTGTCGACCGGCTCCTCGCGCCGCCCACGCAAGCGGTCGTAACACAGGTTCAGCACGACGCGATGCAGCCACGTGTCGAAGCGCGCTTCGCCGTCCCGCCAGCGCGGCGCTTGATTCCAGATCCGCAGGAAGGTTTCCTGCGCAACGTCTTCGGCTTCGGTCCGGTCGCCGAGCATGCGCGTCGCGAGCGCGAGCAATCGCGGCAGCTTGCGTGCGACGAGCACGCGCACGGCCGACGCGTCGCGCGCGCCGACCCGCGCGACGAGTTCCGCGTCCGGATCGGCGTCGCTCAACGCAGGCTGCTCCGCAACGTGCCGTGCGAACGCCGCATGCTGCAGGCGGGCAGGCCCGCCGTCCGGCTGAAGCTCATCGTCGTGCTCTCCTTGCATGCGTCGTGCCGGCACCGGACGGCGCCATGCCGACGCTTCGGCAGCGCGCCCGAGATTGATCCGGCCGGTTTCGTCGACATCCGGTTCGAACGGCATATCGATCCTGTCGATCGCCCGCCGGCCGGCGCGATCAATATACGACGACCGGCGCGGGCCGGTAATACACCGGACGCGCCGGCACCACGACACAGCCGGCCAGCACGACGGCCGCGGCTGCCAGGATCACGAGAGTTCGAAAAGGCATGGCTCGCCTGATGAGGTTACGTGGAAGTCCCGCCACACGGGCGCTGCGCGCCGCGCGGCACGCTGCGCATCACGCCCAGTGACCGGGCACCCAGCGCCAGTTCGGGCCACGCGCGACCCAATGCCCGGGCACCCAGTGATAACCGGCGCGCACCCCTTGCCAGTGCCCGGGAATCCACACGTAGCGGCCATGCCGCCAGTGCCAGTGGCCCTGATCCCACACGTAGCCCGCGCGCGGCGCCGGCATCACTTCGACGCGCGGCGGCGGCGGTGCGACCGGCGCGACGATGACGGCCTGGGCGAATACGGCGGACGTGGCCAGCGCGGCTGCACATGCCGCGGCAAACCGTAATGAAATGGAAAGTTTCATGCAAGACTCCGAAGCGTCGTGTATCGACCGTTCATGCCCGGAAGCGGCCGTTCATGCGTTAAACGACGCATCCGGCAAAAATCCGTCGCGACACCGGCAAATAAATTTCCGCCGCGTCGGCAACGAACGCCGCGCGCCCGTCGACGCATCGGGTCCGGGCGGTGATGACCGCCTGTCACAACCCGGCAAAACTGCGCTTCGACAATGCGTGTCACCGGGATCCCGCTCGTTTCCGGCCCACGCCCCCGACGCGCTCGCGCACGACCGGGCGGTTCCGCATTTCGCGTGTCATTCAACGAAAATACGATCATGTCGAACCAGGACAACTTCCCCGCCGAGTCGAACGAGTCGAACGAGCCGGCCGCTTCCGTATCGCGTCGCGGCTTCCTGAAACTGGCCGGCGTCTCCGGCCTCGCCACCGCCGCGGGCGGGCTCGCGGCCGCCCGGGCCGCCGCGTCGAACCCGGACGGCACACCCGAGCAGGTGCACCTGACGTGGGGCAGCGACCCGGCGTCCGAAGTCGTGATCACGTGGGCGTCGCTCGCGCCGGCCGTCAATCCGCGCGCGCGCATCGTCGCCGACGGCGAGCCGGCACGCACCGTGCATGGTGTTCAGCGCCTCTACACCGACGGCCTGAACGGCGAAACCGTGTTCACGTACCACGCCCGCGTGCACGGCCTGAAGCCGAACACGCGCTACCGCTACGAACTCACGGCCGACAACGACAGCAACGCCGCGCAGCCGTTTGCCGCCACCTTCACGACCGCGCCGCGCGGGCGCGCACCGTTTCGCTTCACGAGCTACGGCGACCTCGCGACGCCGAACGGCGCGTGGGTGCTGTCGTCGCCGCAAAGCCGCTTCGCGGTGCAGGCGGTCGAGCAGTTCCAGCCGCTGTTCCACCTGCTGAACGGCGACCTCTGCTACGCGAACCTGAACCCCGCGCACCAGCCGGAAGTGTGGCGCGACTTCGGCAACAACAACCAGACGTCGGCCGCGAATCGCCCGTGGATGCCGTGCCCCGGCAATCACGAGATCGAATTCCACAACGGCCCGCAGGGGCTCGACTCGTATCTCGCGCGCTATACGCTGCCCGAGAACGGCACGCGCTTTCCGGGCCGCTGGTACAGCTTCCGCGTGAGCTCGGTGCTGTTCATCTCGCTCGACGCCGACGATGTCGTGTACCAGGATGCGGCCGCCTTCGTTGGCGGCCCCGCCCCGCTGGTGCCGGCCGCGAGCACCGGCCACGCGCCGATCGAACCGGGCACGTCGTTCTACGTGCGCGGCTACAGCAACGGCGAGCAGACGCGCTGGCTCGAACATACGCTGCGGCACGCGTCGCACGACGACGACATCGACTGGATCGTCGTGCAGATGCACCAGGACGCGCTGAGTTCGTCGAAAACGGGCAACGGCTCGGACAAGGGCATCCGCGAGGCGTGGCTGCCGCTGTTCGACCGCTACGGCGTCGACCTCGTGCTGTGCGGTCACGATCACGACTACGAGCGCAGCTACCCGGTGCGCGGCTGCAATCACCGCGCGGGCGTCGATGCCTCGACCGGCGAAGTCGTCGAGACGCTGCAGCCGCGTCCGGTCGGGTCGACGGATCCCGACCGCACGACGTTCGACACGAGCCACGGCACGATCCACCTGATCCTCGGCGGCGGCGGCACCAGTGCGCCGCTCGACGTTTACGGCGAGAACCCGGCGACCGGCTATGCGCAGGCCAAGGTTTTCACGAAGCCGAACCGGCCGGTGCCGGGCACGGCGGCGAACACGTTCGTGCGCAAGCCGGCCGATGCGCTGGAGGATGCGATCTGGTCCGCGCGCCGCGATACGGGCACGGGCTACGGGATCGCGGTGTTCGATCACGATCCGGGCAAGCCGGGCGGCCACACGACGATCACGATGCGCTACTACCACGCGCCGGGCGCGGATCAGCACCCGAGCGCGCAGTACGAGTTGTTCGAGACGATCGAGCTGAGCAAGAAGCGCGGCGAGCGCTGATGCGGCTGCCGGCCGCCGCGCGTCATGGCGCGGCGGCCGGCGGAACGTTCGATCATGCGGGCATCGCGTGCACCGCGCGCTATCCGCTTGCCCGGTCGCCATCCACCGCAAGCCGCCCCGCCCTCTAGCTTCGCGACTCGAGCGCGATGCGCACGGCCAGTCCCGCCAGCACGGTCCCCATCAACCAGCGCTGCCCCCGTGCCCAGACCGGCCGATCGGCAAGAAACCCCGCGATCGAGCCGGCCATGCTCGCGATCAGCGCGTTGACGCAGACGCTGACCGCGATCTGCACGCAGCCCAGTGCCAGCGATTGCACGAGCACGCTGCCGTGCCCCGGCGAAATGAACTGCGGCAGCAGCGACAGATACATCACCGCGATCTTCGGGTTCGCGAGGTTGGTGACGAAGCCCATCGTGAAGAGCCTCGCGTCGCTGTCGTGCGGCAATTGCCGGACCTGAAACGCCGAGCGGCCGCCCGGCTTGAGCGCCTGCCACGCAAGATACGCCAGGTACAGCGCGCCTGCGAAACGCAGCGCGTCATACGCGTACGGCACGGTCAGCACCAGCGCGGTGATGCCGAATGCCGCGCAGAACATGTAGAACACGAACCCCAGCGCCACGCCGCCGAGCGACACCAGCCCCGCGCGGCGCCCCTGGCAGATCGAGCGGGAAATCAGGTAGATCATGTTCGGGCCGGGCGTCAGGACCATGCCGAGCGACACGAGTCCGAAAGCAATCAGGGTTGGCAAGGCCGGCACGGTGGTCTCCTACGACGCAATGAAGTCAGGGCGGGTGTCCAGCAATGTATTGCATGTCGATAGCGATCGGCATGAATAAACTGCAAGCCACCCATGAGCGCGCTTCATCGCGTCATTGCCTGCCGATGCGCTAGCTGCCCTTTTTCGTCCGGGCCTGAATCGCCTTTCCTGCCTTCGCGCGTTGCGCGTCGACCAGCTTCACGAATGCGTCGGCGACCGCATCGCCGGTCGCGTTCCACGACAGCCGAACGGAACGATGCAGCCTGGGCGACAGCTCCAGCACCCGGCCGCCGAACCGTGTATAGGTGAGCGTGATGCTCGGAACGATCGACACCCCCATTCCCGCCTCGGCCATCGACAGGATGGTCCGCATCTCGACCACGTTGAACGCCGCGCGAAGCGACGCCCCGTTGCGCGCGAAGTAATCGGCGATGACCGGCCCGCACCCCGCCTTCGAGAAAATGAACGGCATCGCGGACAACAGTTTCGCCGACACGCGCTTGCGGCCGTCGAACATGCCGTCCGCCGCCACCGCGACGAAATCCTCGTCGAGCAGCGGCAGATTGTGCGCGAAGGTCTTCGTGCCGGCGACCACGCCGATATCGGCGGTGCCGTCCTCGAGCCACCCTTCGACTTCCGCGTCCGTGCCTTCGAGCAGCACGGCCGTCACGCCCTCGTGCGCCGCTTTCAACGCCTCGAGCGCGGGGACGACGAAGGCAAGCGATACGCTCGGCAGCGACGCGACGACCAGCCGCCCTTCGAGCTTGCCGCGCGCGAGGCCGAACTGCTGGCGCAATGTCTGCGCTTCCCGAACGACGTTCTGCACGTACGGCCACAGACGTTCGCCGGCAGCGGTCAGGACGACCGGCTGGCGGTCGCGCAACAGCAGCTTGACTTCGGTGATGTCCTCCAGCTCGGTCAACGCGTGGCTGATCGCGGACTGGCTGCGGCTGAGCCGGTCGGCCGCGGCCGTGAGCGAGCCGAGTTCGACGACGGCCGCCAGGGCCTGCAATTGCGCGAGCGTCATCTCGCCTCCTTGTTTCGGGTCATGTATTTTTCACATGATAGGGTGACGCGTCATGAATGGGTTCGAAGCAGGCCAACGAGCCTCGACGGCGCGCGGTCCCGCGATCACGACCGATGCGCCGCGCTCGGGCAAGATTCAGCCTTGGACCGTGTCGAACGCGGTCGCATTGGCTCGTGCCAGCGCGGCAAAACGTGCCCCTCGGCACCCGATCCGGCGCACTCGGCCGCATCGCACCCGCGAGTGCAGTCCCCGCCCGCTACCGCGCTCAGCCGCGATCCGTAAGACGCGTTAGACTGTCCCGATGGAACAATGCCGTTATTGCCAGAGAATCCGCGATGAATGGGATTGCCACGGGGACGAATGCCGCCGGGCAATCGCGAAGGCACTGCGCCGGCAGCGCGCGGGCCTGCCGATGGTGCCCGATCGCATCCGCAACGAGCTGCCGTCCGGCGCACCGACCCAGCAGGTGATCGCCGTCCTGTCGCGCCAGCGCCTGCGCGCGCGCCGCGGCAACGAGGAACGCCGCGAGCGCAAGGAAATCGACGACGCCGACGGCGTCTGATCCGGCAACGCCTCCGTCCCGCCCTTCTTCTGGCGCCACGCCGCCGGCCGCTCGCGCCTGCGCGGCATACGCTTCTCCATCCCCTGCGCCGGCCCGTTTGCAATTCCCGCAATACACAATGGGGACGGAACGAATTTCCCTCGCTATTATTGCCGCGCTCGCAAGGATCTTTCGCTATAACCCACGTTTACCCTGAATCATCCGAAGCCTACGATGTAATCAATCGCTTACGACATTGTGTCGACAGCGAAGTCACTAAAACATCGGAGGTCATCATGAAATCGCTCGTTTCCGCAGTCGTTGCCGCTGTCGCCCTGTCCGCTTCGTTCGGCGCATTCGCTCAAAGCACCGTGACCCGCGCACAAGTGCGCAACGAACTCGTCCAACTCGAAAACGCCGGCTACAAGCCGAGCCAGTCGAGCCCGCACTACCCGAACGACCTCCTGGCAGCCGAAGCACGTGTTCGTGCCGCCGACGCCAGCGGCTACGGCGCGCAAGCAGCCCCGGTCGTCCAGGGCGGCGCACCGGTAGTCAAGCCGCAGAACGCGCGCGACTCGGTCTACTTCGGCCACTAAGCCCGCCGCCGCGCGCATCGCGCGCAGTCCGCCGCAAGCTACGACGAGCCCGTCCCGCGACGGGCTCGTCGCGTTTGTGCCACCCGCGCGGCCGGCGTCCCGTCATCGGCTGCCACCCGCCGCCATGCGGCCGGCGGTATCTGGGCCGCCGCTGCCCAGCAGTTCCTGATAACGCACGCACGCGCACTGCGCGGACGCCTTCGCCGCATACATCGCCGCGTCGGCCTTCACCAGCAGTTCCTCGGCCGACGCGCCGTCGGCCGGATATTCGCTGACGCCGATGCTCGCACCCACGGCCAGGTGCCGGTCGCCGAACTCCAGTTCCTCGGCCATCACGATCTGGATACGCGACGCGATATCGCCGATCACCACCGGCGATCGCACGTCCGACAGCAGCACGATGAATTCGTCGCCGCCGAGCCGCGCGGCCATATCGCCGCTGCGCAGCACCTGGCTCAGCCGTTTCGCGACCGCGACGAGCGTGCGATCGCCGGCCGCATGTCCGTGCTGGTCGTTGATCTGCTTGAAACGATCGAGATCGACGAACATCACCGCCAGCCCCTCGCTCGCGGCGGCCGCATGCCTGATCGCGGCATCGAGATGCTCCATGAACAACAGGCGGTTCGGCAGACCGGTCAACGGATCGTGACCAGCGAGGTGCGTGAGCTCCAGCTGCTTCGCGCGCAGCATCGCGACCTGCGTGCGGATCTCGACACGCATGCTGTCGAAACAACGCGCCAGCACGCCGATCTCGTCGGCCCGTGCAACGGGCAGCCGTTCGGCGGCCGGATCGTCGAACACGTGGGTGGCCGCGCGCGCGAGCATCTGCAACGGCCGCGTGATCGCACGTGCGAACAGGATCGCGAGAATCACCGCCGCCACACTCAGCAAGAGCACCATCCGGATGATCCGTTCGCCGAGAATCCCGGCCGGGGCCAGCACGTCCGTGAGCGGACGCGCCATGCCGAGCACGACGAAGCGGTTGCCCTCGCTATTGCCGAACGGCGTGCGCACGAACGCGAACATCTGTCCCGGCGCATCGTCGGGCTGCGTGAGACCGTCGAGCGTCACGTTCGTGCGCATGCCGACGAACAGCAGCCGCGTGGCGGGAAAGCTGTCCTGCATCAGCACGCGCCGCCCGCGATCGAAGCCGAACGTCTGCGACGGATCGGGATGCACGATGAAATCGCCCCACTCGTTCGCGAGATATACCGCGTAGTCTTGCGGCAAATCGCGCTCGAGCCGATCGAACACGCGCGACAGTTCGATGTCGACGACCAGCGCGCCGACCACCTGGCCGACCGTGTCGACGACCGGCGTGCCCACGCGCAGGATCGGCAGCCCTTCGGCCGCATGCGAACCGGTCTCGTGATTGATCACGATCGGCGACAGGTAGATATGACCGGGCGCCGTCGCGAGCGTATCGATGACGTAGGAAAACTGCCCTTTCTCCTGGAATGCACTCTCCGGCAGCACGACGATGCCGCGCGCGTCGCGATCGACGCGGATCCGTTCGAGCCCGTAATTGCCGCGCGCGATCAACCGGATCTGCAGATACTCGGGGTGATTCCGCATGAAGCTGCGATACACGTGCTCGAGCCGCGTGCGCGGCGCGCGATCGGCGGTGTCGCCGCCGGCGACGAGCGCCGACGACGGCAATTGCGCGAGCACGAGGGCATCGTCGGCCACGTCGGACAGTGCGGTCGTGAAGCGCTGTCCGAGCAAGTGCGTCGACATCAGCAGGCTGTGCTGCGCTTCCTGCACGAGCATCGTCCGGTTCGCGCGGTAGGTGTAGTAGCCGGTCGTGCCGGACGCGATCACGCCGATGCACGCGAACAGCACCGACAGCTTCGACGTGAGCCCGAGCATGATCATTTTTCGAACCACTCCGGCCGGTCGCCCGACACGATGCGGCTCCACAGCGACTCGCGCCGCGCGATGTCCTCGACGGGCTGGATCCACACGAGGTGCTGGTGGCCGGTCTGGAGACCGGATGGCGGCGCGAGCGTATTCGCGAGCCCCTGGCGCTCGGTCAGCAGCGCGCCGATCACCGGTTCGAGCATGTAATTGATCCAGGCGAACGCGAGCTCGCGATGCTCCGCGCCACGCGTGACGCCCCAGCAGTCGAGCCACGCGAGCGCGCCTTCGTCCGGAATCACGTAGCCCACATCCGCACCGGCGCGACGCAGTTGCTCGACCTGCTGCGTGCCGTAGTTGCCGAACATCAGCGCCGCGCGATGCCGGATGAACAGCGCGGTCGCTTCTTCGGGAAGCGTGTAATACGTGAGCAGATTGCGTCGCAGGTCGATCAGCTTGTGCGCGACGGCAAGCGTCTGCGCGGGCGACAGGTGAAACGGATCGGCATAGCCGAGCGCGAGCGCGGCGAACGAAAAATTATGCTGCGCGCTGTTGAAGTCGAGCACCTTGCCGCGGTAGCGCGGGTTCCAGAGCTCGAGCATCGAGCGCGGCGGGGCCGGCACCTGCTTGCGATCGTAGATCAGCCCCATCGACGAATACGTGAACGGAATCGCGTAGGTCGAGCCGTTGCGCACGAGCCCGCCGATCGTCGCGAGTTGCTGGAAATTCGGCAGCTGCCGCCGGCGGTTCGGGATCTGCGACAGGTCGATCGGCGTGAGCAGGTCGTCGCGCGCGTAGCGCTGGATCTCGGCCGTGTTGGCCGCGAGCACGTCGTACGGCGGCGGCGATGCACTGTGCATCCGCGTCCACAACGCTTCGTCGGAATCGACGAACGTCACTTCGACGCGTACATGAAACTGCGTCTCAAATGCATTGACGACATCGCTGTCCGCATAACCGGGCCACGCGAGTACACGCAGTACGTTGTCGCCGACGGTCTCGGGAGAAGCGGCACACACTGGCAGGCCCGGCAGGCCGAGCGTCAGGACGACCAGCAACCGACATACGGCACGGCGTGCACGCCGGCGCGCGCCGATTCGACTGATCAATCGGTCCCCGTCCGAATTCCCCGTATGCATTCGACTTTCCTTTTTTCGAGTCGATGCGCGATCGTGCAACAAGACCATAAAAAATATAGCCGCGCAATTGGAACAAGCCGCACGCGCACCGTGTCCGCCCATGCCGAGCGAGATGCGTGCGTGCGTTCGATCGCGTGTGGTCGCGGGCAAACGATCGCATATCAGCAAATAAAGAATGATCAGGAGAAAGTCGTTACGCTATGTCGGCCGATTGTGGTTGCGAAAAGGCTGGCAATTCCTACCGCATCTGAAACGATGAAGTCGGTCTCGGATCGCCTCGGCGCGTTCCTGATTCACCGAACGGCTCGACTGCACCGGCTCTCCACAGGATGCAATGCGGTGTCCGCGCGCGAGTATGTTGATCGCACCGACCACATCGGCATGGGTCCTCACACCCGCAGCCGACACAACCGAACGCGGCCTGACTTACGCAAGCACAAGAAGCGCCACTAAAGCGCGACCGCCAGCCGCCGTCGCGCTTTTCTTTTCGGGCCGCCCGTCGGACAATGAGCGCGCCCGCCGGCGCGGCGCCGCACCGGCCCCGCGCGCGACGGCCACGTGCTCCCGTCCGCACCGATGAAACGCTACGAAACCCTCGCTCACACGATCGCCGACGAAATCCGCAACGGCAACCTCGCGGTCGGCACGCGCCTGCCGTCGCTGCGGCAGATCATCGCGCAACATGGCGTGAGCCAGTCGACGGTGTTTCGCGCGTACTACCTGCTCGAACAGTGGGGGTTGATCCGCGCACGCGAACGCTCCGGTTATTACGTCGCGCCGGGCGCGAGCCCCGCGGCGAACGCGCCCGCGAAACGCCGCGCGAGCCGCGCCGGCGCGACCCGCAAGGTCGACATCAGCGATCTCGTGTTCTCCGTGCTCGACGCCGCGACGCAACCCGGCATCGTGCCGCTCGGCTCCGCATTTCCGGCGCCGCAACTGTTTCCGCTGCAGCGCCTCGCGAAGTCGCTCGCGCAGGCGACGCGGCTCGTCAGCCCGTGGAGCACGGTCGTCGACCTGCCGCCCGGCAACGAGGCGCTGCGCCAGCAGATCGCGCGACGCTATCTGGCGACCGGCATCGCGCAGCCCGTCGACGAGATCGTCGTCACGAACGGCGCGCTGGAAGCGCTGAACCTGTGCCTGATGGCCGTCACGCGGCCCGGCGATGTCGTCGCGGTCGAGTCACCCGGCTTCTATGCGGCGCTGCAGGCGATCGAGCGGCTCGACCTGCGTGCGGTCGAGATTCCCGTCGATCCGCACACGGGCCTCGATCTCGAGGCGCTCGCGAACGCGCTCGAGCGACACGACATCCGCGCGTGCTGGTTCATGACCAATTTCCAGAATCCGACCGGCGTCACGCTGTCGGCCGACAAGAAGCGCGCGCTCGTGGAGATGCTTGCCGCGCGCGAGGTGCCGCTGATCGAGGACGACGTGTACGGCGAGCTGCATTTCGGTGCCGACTACCCGCTGCCCGCGCGCGCCTACGACCGGCACGGCCTCGTGATGCATTGCAGTTCGTTCTCGAAGACGCTCGCGCCCGGCTACCGGATCGGCTGGGCCGCCGCCGGCCGTTTCGCGGAAAAGGTGCAGCGACTCAAGCTGATGACCACGCTGTCGGCGAGCATTCCCGCGCAGGTCGGCATCGCGAACTATCTGGAGCATGGCGGCTACGATCGTCACCTGCGCAAGCTGCGCAGTACGCTGCAGACGCAGCTCGCCCGCATGGACGACGCGCTGCGGCGCTGGCTGCCGCCCGGCGTGGAATGGGTGCGGCCGGACGGCGGATATTTCCTGTGGCTGTCGTTTCCCGACGCGATCGACGCGATGGAATTGCATCGCCAGGCGATCGCGCGCGGCATCAGCTTCGCGCCGGGACCGCTGTTCTCGGCCGCGCACGGCTTCGAGCGCTGCGTGCGCGTGAACTTCGGCCATCCGTGCAACCGCGAGATCGAACGCGCGATCCGCGTGCTCGGCGAGCTGGTCGCCGAACCGGCGGTACGCAAGGCCGGGTAAGCCCGCGCAAGCCGCCGCCGTGCAGCCGGCGCGCAGACGGGTTACATTGCGAGCCTCTTCGCTCCTTCTCACGAGCCCCATCCGATGAGCGCATTGCCCTACCTCGATCACGCCGCGCTGCTGAAGCTCGCGGCCGAAGCCGCAGGCGTCACGCTGCCGTGCACCTGCACGAAGACGTCGCTGGCCGGCTGGACGAGCCTGCCGCTGTCGCTGCAGGACACCCAGCTCGCCGAAGTGGCGACGCTCGCGCCGCCCGACGACCCCGAGCCGACCTACGACGAATACCATCCGGCCGGCACGCGCTACTGGTCCGACGACGCGCCGATCGCACCGCGCCACTTCCCGTACAACCGCTGCAACGTCAGCCGCTGCGTGACGTGCGGCCGGCTGTATCTGCGCTACCAGGAAGGCGGCGGCTACTTCATCGACCAGCGCATCCGCGCACTCGATCCGGCGTTGATCGTCGACGCACCCGTGCAAGCCTGAATCTCACCCGGGCGAGCGCCACGCAGGCCCGGCGTTCGCCGGCGCGCCATCGATCTGCTGCGCCGTTTTCGTCCCGATCTGCTGCTTGTCCCGCCGCCCCGCGTTCCCTACGCTGTCTCCGGTTGCCCGACATCCGTCGCAACGTCCCCTCCCGAGCGGCGCCCTGCGTCGCCGCTCATCTCGCGTATCACGTCATGTACCGATATACCGATTTCGACCGGGCGCTCGTGCACAGCCGCGCCGCCCAGTTCCGCGATCAGCTCGAGCGCTGGCAGCACGGCACGCTGAGCGAGGACGCGTTCCGGCCGTTGCGCCTGCAGAACGGCTGGTACGTGCAGCGCCATGCGCCGATGCTGCGCGTCGCCGTGCCGTACGGCGAACTGTCGAGCGCGCAGCTTCGCGTGCTCGCGCGGATCGCACGCGACTACGACGTGCCCGACGACGCCACCTATCGCGCCGCCTGCGACGCGCAGGCGTTGCTCGGCACGCTGCGCCTGCCGACCGGCAACGCGCACTTCACGACCCGCACCAACGTGCAGTTCAACTGGATTCCGCTCGCGAAGGCGGCCGACGTGATGGACCTGCTCGCGACCGTCGACATGCACGGGATCCAGACGAGCGGCAATTGCATCCGCAACATTTCGTGCGACGAACGCGCGGGCGTCGCGCCGGACGAGATCGCCGATCCGCGTCCGTTCGCCGAGGCGATGCGCCAGTGGACGACGCTGCATCCGGAATTCGCGTTCCTGCCGCGCAAGTTCAAGATCGCGATCACCGGCGCGGCCGAGGACCGTGCGGCGACTGACTGGCACGACGTCGGGCTGAAGCTCGTGCGCAACGACGCCGGCGAACTCGGCTTTCGCGTGAGCGTCGGCGGCGGCATGGGCCGCACGCCGCTGATCGCGACGCTGCTGCGCGCGTTCCTGCCGTGGCAGCACGTGATGAACTACATCGAGGCGATCGTCCGCGTGTACAACCGCTACGGGCGGCGCGACAACAAGTACAAGGCGCGCATCAAGATCCTCGTGAAAAGCGAGGGGCAGCGCTATATCGACGACGTCGAGGAAGAGTTCCGCCAGATCGTCGAGCACGACGGCGGCCCGCACACGATCCCGCAGGCCGAGTTCGACCGCATCGCGGCATCGTTCGTCCCGCCGCGGCTGAAGTCGCGCACGCTCGACCTCGGCGCCGCCGAAGCACGCATGACCGCGCACGCCAATCGCCATCCGGCCTTCGCGCGCTGGCTCGCGCGCAATGTCGCCGCGCACCGCGACCCCGCGCTGCGCATCGTCACGCTGTCGTTCAAGCGCCGCCTGCAGGCGCCCGGCGACGCGTCGCCCGAGCAGCTCGACGCGCTCGCCGAGCTTGCTGACCGCTTCTCGGCCGGCGAGGCGCGCGTCACGCATGCGCAGAACGTGGTGCTGCCGTGGGTGCACGTCGACGACCTGTTCCTGCTGTGGGAACACGCGCGCGCGATCGGCGTGGCCAGTGCGAACGTCGGACTCCTGACCGACATGATCGCGTGTCCGGGCGGCGACTTCTGCGCGCTCGCGAACGCGCGCTCGATCCCGATCGCCGACGCGATCGCCGAACGGTTCCAGGATCTCGACATGCTGCACGACGTCGGCGACATCGACCTGCACATCAGCGGCTGCATCAATTCGTGCGGCCACCATCACAGCGGACACATCGGCATCCTCGGCGTCGACAAGGACGGCGCGGAGTGGTACCAGGTGACGCTCGGCGGCTCGGACGGCTCGAGCGCGAGCGGCGCCTCCCGGCCGGGCAAGGTGATCGGACCGTCGTTCTCGGCGGACGAGATCGTCGATGTCGTGGATGCGCTCGTCAACGTGTATCTCGACGCGCGGCTCGACGCCGACGGGCACTGCGAGCGATTCATCGACACGGTGCGCCGCATCGGCGCCGAGCCCTTCAAGGCCGCGGCGAACGACGCACGTCACCACGCGGAGCACGCATGAAACCGACCGACGAACCCGCCAGCACGAACCCGCGCATCCGGCTGCTGACGCCGGCCGAACACGCCGACGACGCAAACGCGTCCGACACTGCTGCCCTGACGATCGGCAACGACGAGGAACTGCCGCCGCTCGCCGCACGGATCGCGCAGGCCACGCGCATCGACCTGCATTTCCCGTCCTTCACCGACGGCCGTGCGTACAGCCAGGCGTACCTGCTGCGCAAGCGCTTCGGTTTTACCGGCGACCTGCGCGCGACGGGCGACGTGCTGATCGACCAGCTGCTGCTGATGGAGCGCACCGGGTTTTCGAGCGCGGTGCTGGGTGCCGATGCCGATCTCGCGGCCGCGCAGCGGCAGCTCGACCGGTTCCCCGGCTTCTATCAGCGCGACGCTAGAACGGCGACACCGCGGCAGGACGCCGCGACGCACGCCGAAAAGTAAAAACGGGCGGCCCGCAGGCCGCCCGTCCGATGAACCGCAAGTGCCGCGCCCGCCGCGAAGCGGGCGCCGGCGTTCAGCGCGCCGCCACCGGCTTGCCGAACGCGCCGAGGATCTTCTTCTCGAGCGCGATGTAGTCGTGGCCGAAGTGGTGGTCGCCCCCCGTCTTGATCACGTCGGCGCCGGTATTCGCGAGCGCCGGGCACATCGTGTCCTGCTCTTCCGCGCCGTAGAAACACTGCACGAGCGACGGCGGCACCTTCGCGATTTCCGGCGCGACCTTCATCGCCTTGTCGCTCGCCGGCATCCCGAGCCAGCCCGTCACGCGGATCTGGAAATCCGCCGACGGCGCGAAACCGAGCAGCGACATCACCGCGACCTTGTCGCGCAGGTCGGCCGGCAGCCGGTTGTACGCGAACGGCATCACGTCCGCGCCGAACGAGTAGCCGACCAGCGCCACGCGGTTCGCATGCCAGCGCGCCATGTACGTGCGCATCACGCGCGCCAGGTCGCGGCTCACCTGTGCGGGCGGCTTCTCGCTCCAGAAGTAGCGCAGGCTGTCGATGCCGACCACCGACACGCCGTCACGCTGCAGCGCCTCGGCGATCGTCTTGTCGAGATCGCGCCAGCCGCCGTCGCCCGAGATCACGATCGCGAGGCGGTCGCTGCCGCCCTTGGCGGGCAGCTCGACGAGCGGCAGGTCCGACACGTCGAGCTCGTCGTTGCTGCTGGTGTCGTGCAGGTGCGACGTGACGAGCGACACGAGCTTCGCGGTGTCGCCGGCCGCGGCCGTTTCGACGAAGCCCGGCATCGCGCGCCGCACGATCGTCGGATCGGGCGGGCACGGCTTGAAGCGCGCATCGAGCTTCGCCGCCGGCTCGACCGACACGACGCCGGCGATCGTGTTCTCCGGCGCCATCGCCAGGATCTGCTTCGCGATCGCGCCGCCCTGGCCCACGCCCGCGACGATCGGCGTGTAGTAACGCGCCGATTGCGCGAGGCGTTCGAGCTGGTGGCTGACCGCCTCCGCGTCGCCGTCGAGGTGGTGACAGGTTTCCTGCTTCGCGGCAAGGTTCGCCGCATAGCGCGCCGAATCCACGCCGACCGTCATCGCGCCCGCTTTCGCGAGCGCGTCGGCCGCCTGCTGGTCGGCGGCGCCCCAGCCGCGCTCACGCGAGAACAGCACGACGAAGCCGCGCAGCGGACCGCTCGGCTTCGTCACGGTCACGGGGCCGTAGCGGCCGCCCGACACGGTCTCCGGTTTCGCCGCGGCCGGCTGCGCCGCGAGCGCGGCGCCGGCCAGCATCATTCCCGCGCAGGCGACTGCCGCCTGCGCGATACCCTTCTTCAACGTCATGAGCGCCGACCTCCAGCCAGCAGGGACAGATCCGCGAGCGTGACGAACACGCCGACCGAGCCCGAGGCCGCGAGATAGCGCGGCTCCCAGTGCGGCTCGAACTTGCTCTTGAATGCACGCAGGCCACGGAAGTTGTAGAAGCGGCCGCCGAAGCGCCAGACCATCAGCCCGAACCGGTGCCACGGCGACGGCATCTTCGCCGCCCCCATCCCCGAGAACGGCGCGATACCCAGGCTCAGCTTGCGGAACCCCGCTTCCTTCAGATGCAGCGCGAGCTGCGTAAACAGATACTCCATCGCATACGGCGACGCTTCCGGCAAATGACGCATCACGCCGACCGTCGCCTCGGTGTTGAGGTCGGTCGTCATGAACGTGACGAACGCGATCGGCTTGTCGGCCTGGCGCACCAGCATCACGGACTGCGTCGCGAGATAGCCGTCGTGGAACGCGGCCACCGAGAAGCTCTTTTCGCGCGCATCGCGGCTGTCGAGCCAGCCGTCCGAGATGTCGCGCAGCGACGGCAGCGCGGCCGGCACGTCGCACGGCGCGATCACCTCGACCGTCAGCGCGTCCTTGTCGCCGCGGCGCAGCGCGTAGCGCAAGTGCGAACGGTTCGAGCCCTTCAGGTCGAACCGGTCGAGTGCAATGTGCGCTTCCTCGCCGAGCTTCATCAGCGTGAGCCCCGCGTCGAGGTACAGCGGCAGCGCGTTCGCGCGCACCTGGTAGAACGCCGCGCGACCGCTGTGCGCGTGCGCCAGCGCAATGAACTTGCTGATCAGCGCCGGCCATTCCTCGCGCGGGCCGACCGGATCGTGCAGCGCGGCCCACGTACGGCCGTTTTTCGCGTACATCAGGAACGCGCGGCGCGATTCGGAGAACAGGAACGACTTGTCGCCCATCAGCGCGAGGCCCGCATCGCTGCATTCCTGCGCGCGGATGATCTGCTCGGCGTCGAGCAGGTCCTGCTCGACCGGCTTCACGAAACGGCCCGGCGCGGGGCGCAGCAGCTGCCACAGCGCGAACAGCGCGACGAACACGCCGGACGCGAGCGTGGCGCGCAGCGCGCGCGGCGCGCGTGCGTCGAACGAGAAATGCGACCACAGATCGCGGGTGTACGGCACATCGCGGAACGCGAAGCACAGCACCCACACCGCGAGGATCAGCACCATCGTCACCGACACGAACCAGCTCACCGTGAAGCGCTCGGCGAGCAGCGACGAATGCCGGCTGAAGCGGCGGCGGCTGACGAGCAGCAGCACCAGCAGCGTGCCGAGCACGCCTGCCTCGACGAATGCGAGGCCCTTCGCCAGCGACAGCGCGAGGCTCGCGAGCGTCAACGCGAAGGTCATCCACCACGCGCCGTCCAGCCGGCGCAGCAGCCCGCGCGCGACGAACAGCAGCGCGACGCCCAGCACGCTGCAGATCACCTGCGAGCCTTCGAGCACCCACAGCGGCACGATGTTGCGCAGGATCGCGATCCGGTGCCAGAACGCGGGCGTCGCGCTCGAGATCACCAGCATCCCGCCGACCGCGAAAGTCACGAGGCTCAGGAACAGCGGCGCCAGTTGCGACACGCGCGCGGCCTGCCGCGACACGAGCCGGCGCCGCAGCGCGCGGCCCTCGAAGCCGGCCAGCAGGCCGGCCGACAGCACGAGCGGCACGCCGAAGTAGATCGCGCGATAGGCGATCAGCGCGGCGACCATCGCGTGCGCGGGCACTTCGCGGCCCAGCGTGAACACCATCGCGGCTTCGAACACGCCGATCCCGCCCGGCGTATGACCGATCATCCCGAGCAGCAGCGCGGCCGCGTACACGGTGATGAAGGTCGGGAAGCCGACCGGCGCGACCGGCAGCAACACCCACAGCGTCAGGCCGGCGGCCACGACGTCGAGCACCGCGTAGACGACCTGCGCGACGAGGTCGCGCCGTGCCGGCACGTCGAACGCGAGCCATCTGAAGCGCGTGACGACCGGACGCGCGGTGTTGCCGCACAGCGCGACCACGACGGCCAGCACCACGAGCAGCGCGGCGCCGCTCCACGTGAGCACGCCCGGCGCGACATGCAGCATCGCGGCGAGCGTCTGCGGCACGCAGACCATGCCGACCGCCGTCATCAGCACCAGCGCGAGCGCGAGCGTGCCGCTGGTGAATACCGTCATCCGGCCGATCTGCGCGGGCGTGACGCCCGACACGCCGTACACGCGCGCGCGCACCGCGCCGCCCGTGAGCGCGCCGAAGCCGGTCGCGTTGCCGAGCGCGGAGCCGGCGATCGCGCCGATCCACAGCGCGGCGCGCGGCACCTTCGCGGCGACGTAGCGCAGGCCGACCGCATCGCGGGCGACGAGCGCGAGATAGCTGAGCGCCGTCGCGGCGAGCGACGCGCCCCATTCGCCGACGGACATGTGGCGCAGCTGGCGGATCACCGACCGGTAGTCGACGGATTCGGACAGGTGCTGGAAAACCACGATCAGCAGCAGGCCGATGCCGAGCGCGAGCAGCGGCGACAGCACGCGCTCGTTGCGGATCAGCGTCGACACACGGGCGATCGCCGCCGCGGCGCGGCCGGGCGGACCAGGGTGGCGGGAAGACATAGATTGTTCAGTGGCGGTGCATAGCTTGTCGCGGCGCGGGACGGCCGGGCGGCGACAAATCTGGTTGTTCTGCGTGGGCGGCCGGCCTAGGTCGGAGGCAGGGGCGCCTGGATCAGAAATTACAAGTATACGGAATTTATATTACAGAATCTTTCGTTGTCGCACCGGGCGGTTTGGACGCGGCGGGCGCATCAATGGCGCATCAAATTCATGCGCAAGGTGCGCATCATACCGGGAACCGCCGGGGATTTTTCATCGGATGAAGGTCGAATCACGCATTCCGGAAGAATTCTCCCGGCCGCCCCGCACGAACGAGCAAAAACCGAGAGCCCACGCGGGTTTACGGGAATGGGGACGGATGGTCGCGCGCCGTCACTTCGCCCGCTCGTGCTCCGCCAGCCCGATCGCCTTGTAGTCGTAGGTCGGATAGAACTCCGTCCGGTATGCGCCCCACGCCGTGTCCTCGAGCACGCGATTGACCTCCCGCACGCGCGACGCCGGCAACCACAGCACGACGATCTGCCCGATTCCCATCGTCACGGTCCAGCTCACCACCTCGACACCCGGCGGCGGAAACGCCTTGTAGAACCCCTGCTTCGCGAGTTGCGCGTTCAGCTCGGCGAGCGGGCGCGACTGGTCGTGCTTGAGAAAGACCGTCAGCAGCACCGCATTGTCGGGCGTCGCGGCAGCCGTGCTCGTCGGCACGGTCGACGTCGATGTCTGGCCGACAGCCGGCGCGCAGCCGAGTGCGGCAGCGACCAGCGATGCGGTAATCACGAGGGTTCGAAGCGGGAAATTCCGGCGTGCCGTCATGACGCGACTCCAGGGCTGCGTGAGTGAAGCCGCCATCATGCGCCGTCCGGCGCATCGTTGCCGGGCAGGCCCTGACCGATTCCGGCCCGCTCGCGCAGCACGTCGATGAACGCACGCAGCTTCGCCGGCACGTGCTTGCGATTCACGTAATAGAGCCACATCGGCGGCAGCGTCCGGCACGCGCCCGGCAGCACCTCGACGAGCGTGCCGTCGCGCAGGTCCGCCTCGACGCGCTCGCGCATGAACGCGAACGCGATGCCGACGCCTTCCCGCGCGGCATCGATCACCGCATCCGCATCGTTCGTCACGTACACGCCTTCGGGATCGAGATCGACGTCGCGGCGCCCGTCATGCAGCAGCCACTTGTGCAGGCGCCCGCTCGCCGAGAAGCGGAACCGGATGCACGCATGCCGCTCCAGCTCCGCGATCGACGCGGGCATGCCGTGCCGCGCCAGATAACCGGGCGATGCGACCAGCGCGCACGTCAGCGCGGGCGCGATCCGCACGCCGATCATGCCCGGCTGCAGCCGGTCGGCAAGACGAATCCCCGCGTCGAAGCCGTCCTTCGCGATATCGACCAGCTCGTTCTCGTAGCGGATCTCGAGCCGGACCTTCGGGTAGCGCGCGCGGAACGCCGCAAGAATCGGTGTGATCACGAGCGAGCGTGCCAGCGGCAGCGCCGTGACGCGCAACAGCCCGCCCGGCTCGCTGCGCACCTCCTTCAGCGCGTCGCGCGCCTCCATGACCTGCCGGTAAGCGGGCTCCGTCTGCTGCAGGTAATGCTGACCGGCTTCCGTCAGGCTCACGCCGCGCGTGCTGCGGTTGAACAGCTTCACGTTCAGCTCGCCCTCGAGCTGCCCGATCGCGAGGCTGACGGCGGCCGGCGTCAGCCCCAGCACGGCGGCCGCGCGCGTGAAGTTGCCGGCCGTCGCGACGCTCATGAACACGTGCAGCCCGGCCATCGGATCGCGTCTGCTCATCATTAAAAAAACTTGAAACTCCTTCGAGCGGAATGCCGATTCTCCCATATACCGGAACTGCCTACACTGCCCCTGTCGTTCCCCCAACGGAGCATCGAATGAATCCGCACCGCCCCGCACTGCCGCTGGCAGCCGTCCGGCTCACGCTCGAAGCCGCGCTCGCGCAGGCCGCGTCGCTGCAGGTCGCCGGCGTCTCCATCGCGATCGTCGACGCCGGCGCGAACCTGCTCGCGTTCATCCGCACCGACGACTGCTTTCTCGGCGCGATCGACCTGGCGCAACGCAAGGCGCTGACGGCGATCCGCTTTCGCGCGTCGACCGGCGCGCTCGGTGAAATGTCCGGCGACGGCCCGCTGCGCGGGATCGAGCACAGCCACGGCGGGCTCGTCACGTTCGGCGGCGGTGAACCGCTCGTCGACGGCAACGGGCACTGCGTCGGCGCGATCGGCATATCGGGCGGCAGCGTCGAGCAGGACGACGCGATCGCCCGGCACTGCCGCGATCACTTTCAAGCAACCTTTCCCACCTCGAGGTAAGCACATGGCACAGAAACGCATCCTCATCACCGGCGCGGGCACCGGCTTCGGCCGCGAAGTCGCGCTGCGGCTCGCGCAACACGGTCACGCGGTCACGGCCGGTGTCCGCACGACCGCCGAGATCGACGCGCTGACGGACGTCGCCGCGCAGCGCGGCACCGCGTTGCACGCGGTCAAGCTCGACGTCACGTCGGCCTACGATCGCGCCCACGCTGCCGATCTCGACTTCGACGTGCTCGTGAACAACGCGGGCGTCGGCGAAGCCGGCGCGCTGGTCGACCTGCCGCTCGAGATCGTGCGCGAGCTGTTCGACGTCAATGTGTTCGGGCCGCTCGAACTCACGCAGCGGATCGCTCGCGGGATGGTCGCGCGCGGGCACGGCAAGATCGTGTTCGTGTCGTCGATCGCAGGGCTGATCACCGGGCCGTTCACGGGCGCCTATTGCGCGTCGAAGCACGCGGTCGAATCGGTCGCCGAGGCGATGCACGCGGAGCTGGCCCCGCACGGCATCCGCGTCGCGGTCGTGAACCCGGGCCCGTACAGCACGGGCTTCAACGACCGGATGATGGAAACGCCGCGGCGCTGGCACGATCCGGCCGTCCACACCGTGACGCCCGAGCGGCTCACCTTCCCGCTCGAGCAGCACGATCCGGAGGAAATGATCGCGCGGATGGTCGACGTGATCGAACGCGACGGCGGCGCGTTCCGCAACCTGCTGCCGAAGTCGTCGGAAGCGTTCGTGCGCGCCGAGCAGGCGCACGCATGGGACCGGCAGCAATAACGGCCGGCACAACGGCAGGCGCCGGACGGCAGCCCGCCGCTCATACGGCTAGACAACGGCGGGCACCCTACGGCAGCCCGCCGCCGATACGGTCAGTACACGTCCCGCATGTAGCGGCGCGCCTTCGCGAGCCGCGCGACGTAATCGTTCGCGGCTTCGTCCGACATCCCGCCGTGCTCGGCGACGACCGCCTTCAGCGCGGTATCGACGTCCTTGGCCATCCGCGCCGCGTCGCCGCACACGTAGAAGTGCGCGCCCTCCTCCAGCCACTTGTACAGTTCGGCGCCCTGCTCGCGCATCCGGTCCTGCACGTAGATCTTGTCGGCCTGGTCGCGCGAGAACGCGAGATCGAGCCGCGTCAGGAAGCCGCTGTCGCGCATCGCGCCCAGCTCGTCGCCGTAGTAGAAGTCGGTCTGCGCATGCTGCTCGCCGAAGAAGAGCCAGTTGCGTCCGCGCGCGCCGCGCGCCTGCCGCTCGTGCAGGAAGCAGCGGAACGGCGCGACGCCCGTGCCGGGGCCGACCATCACGACCGGCACGTCGCCGTTCACCGGCGGCCGGAAATGCGCGGACTTCTGCACGAACACCGGCACGCGCCCGTCGTCCGCGCGATCGGCGAGGAACGTCGACGCGACGCCTTTGCGCGCGCGCCGGCCGTTGTGATAGCGCACGGCCGACACCGTCAGGTGGATCTCGCCCGGGTGCGCGCTCGGGCTCGACGCGATCGAATACAGGCGCGGCTGCAGCCGCTTCAGCATCGCGACCAGCTCCGCGCCCGACAGCTCGACCGGAAACTCGTGCAGCACGTCCGCAAGCTGTTGCCCCCACAACCATTGCTTCAGGTCGGCCTTGCGATCGTCGCCGAGCAGCGCCTTCAGCGCGCCGTTCGCGCTGCGCGACGCGATGAACGCGAGCGTGTCGGGGTGCGGGCGCGTGATGTCGACGTGGCGCGCCAGCGCCTCGCCCAGGCGCATGTCGCCGACGCCTTCGATCGACACCGGCGCGTCGGACTTCAGCGCGGTGACCGACAGCAACTCGTCGACCAGCTCCGGGCAGTTGGTCGGCCACACGCCGAGCGCGTCGCCGGCTTCGTATTCGAGGTTCGCGCCTTCGGTCGACAGCGACACGTAGCGCGTGTCCTTCGCGGCGCCCGGCCGGTTGAGCCGCAGGTTCGCGACGAGCTTCGACGGCGCCGGACGCGCCTTGGTCGGCAGCAGCCCCGACGCGCTCAATCCGGCGGACGGCACCGCGTGCAGCGCCGCATCCGCGTCCTTGATGTGGGCGACCACGCGTTCGAGCCACTGGTCCGCCTCGCGCTGGAACTCGACGTCGCAATCGACGCGTGTGCACAAGCGCGCAGCACCCAGCTCCGCGAGCCGTGCATCGAGCCGGCGGCCGTGGCCACAGAACTGGTCGTAGTTGCGATCGCCGAACGCGAGCACCGCGAAGTGCACGCCGTCGAGGCGCGCGGCGCCGCTAGCCTGCAGCGCATCCCAGAACTCGCTGCCGTTGTCGGGCGCATCGCCGTCGCCGAACGTGCTCGTCATCAGCAGCACGTATTGCGCGCCGGCCAGTGACGCGACCGGATAGTCGGACATGCATGCGGTGCGGATCTCGAAGCCCGCGTTCATCAGCTGCGTCGCGTAATCCTCGGTCAGCGATTCGATGTTGCCCGTCTGCGACGCCCACAGCAGCACGACCTTAGGACGCGTGCGCACGATCCGCACGCCGCCGGGCGCGGCGGCCTCGGCCGGCAGCGCGGGCGCAGCGCCCTCCGCCGGGTGGGCGGGCAGCGCGCGGCTGAACAGCCCCGCGAGCATCCCGTCGAGCCAGAACCGCACCGGCGGCGCGAGCGGCGCGCCGGCCGGCAGCACCGGCACGCCGCCTTCGCGCCGGCCGGCGCTCGCCTTCAGCCCGCTGACGAGGCCGGCCACGTACAGGCGCTCCGCCTCGGTGAGCGGCGGCGGCGCGAGATCGGCCACGCCGAGCGCCGCCGCGAAAGTGTCGAGGTCTGCCATGTCGGATTCCTGTGAAGCCGTGTTCTGCACCGTCGCCGGCGCGGGCCGCGCATCGGCATCGGCCGCGGTGGCATCGGGCCGCGCCGTGTCGTCGTCGGCGGACGCGAACGCGTCCGTGTCGACGCGCGTCAGCGCGACCGCGCAATATTTCAGTTCGGGTTGCTGCGATTCCGGATCGATCGCGTCGTTCGTCACCGCGTTGATGCACAGGTCGTCGCCGTACACGTCGTTCCAGTGCATCGGCGCGAAGCAGCTGCCGCGCTGCACGCGCTCGGTCACGACGGCCGGCAGCACCGCGCGGCCGCGCGCCGAACGGATCTCGACGCTGTCCTTCGTCGCGATGCCGAGCGCGCCCGCGTCGTCCGGATGCAGTTCGACGAACGGGCGCGGATTGAGCTTGTTCAGCATCGGGACCTTGCCCGTCTTCGTCATCGTGTGCCATTGATGCTGCAGCCGCCCGGTGTTCAGCACGATCGGGAACGTGTCGTCCGGCAGTTCGGCCGGCGCGACGTGCGGCCGCGCGAAGAAGCGCGCCTTGCCCGACGGCGTCGGGAACGCGATGCGCGGCGCATCGTGCCCGCCCTCGGCCGCGCGCGGCGTCTGGCTCACGCCATCGTTCAGGTAGCGGATCGGGTGCCGCTCGCGCGCGGTGCCCGGCGCGACCGGCCATTGCACCGGGCCCTCGCGCAGCGCCGCATGGCTCGCGCCGCGCAGGTCGTAGCCGGTCGCCGGATTCGAAAAGCGCACGATCTCGTCGAACACGTCGGCCGCCGACGCATAGTCGAATGCATCGCCGAAGCCCATCGCGCGCGCGACCTCCGCGACGATGCGCCAGTCGGGCAGCGCGTCGCCGGGGGGCGCGATCGCGGCGCGCATCAGCGTCATGTTGCGCTCGGAGTTGACCATCACGCCGTCGCCCTCGGCCCACAGCGCGCCGGGCAGCAGGATGTCCGCATATCGGTTGGTCTCGGTGTCGAGGAACGCGTCCTGCGCGATCACCAGCTCCGCGGCCTGCAGCCCCGCGATCACGTTCTGCCGGTTCGGCACGGTCGCGACCGGATTCGTGCAGACGATCCAGCACGCCTTGATGTCGCCGGCCGCCATCCGCTCGAACAGGTCGACCGTGCCCTTGCCGGTTTCGTTGCGCAGCGTGCCGGCCGGCACGCGCCACAGGTTCTCGACGAAGCGCCGGTCGTCGTCGGACAGCACCGAGCGCTGGCCCGGCAGGCCTGCGCCCATGTAGCCCATCTCGCGCCCGCCCATCGCGTTCGGCTGGCCGGTCAGCGAGAACGGCCCGCTGCCCGGGCGGCAGATCGTGCCCGTCGCGAGATGCAGGTTGCAGATCGCGTTGGTGTTCCACACGCCGTGCGTGCTCTGGTTGAGCCCCATGGTCCAGCAGCTCATCCACGCCTGGGCGTCGCCGATCCATTGCGCGGCCGTGTGGATGTCGGCTTCGGCGAGCCCCGTGATTTCCGCGACGCGCGCCGGCGTGTAGTCGGCGAGGAACGCGGGCATCGCGTCCCAGCCTTCGGTGTATGCGTCGATGAACGCGGCATCGGTGCGGCCGTTCGCGTGCAGCAGGTGCAGCAGCCCGTTGGTCAGCGCGAGATCGGTGCCCGGCCGGATCTGCAGGAACAGGTCGGCCTTGTCGGCGGTGCCGGTGCGGCGCGGATCGACGACGATCAGCTTCGCGCCGGCCTTCACGCGATCCATCATCCGCAGGAACAGGATCGGGTGGCAGTCGGCCATGTTCGCGCCGATCACGAAGAACAGGTTCGCGCGATCGAAGTCCTGGTACGACCCGGGCGGGCCGTCCGCGCCGAGCGACTGCTTGTAGCCGGTGCTCGCGCTCGCCATGCAGAGGCGCGAGTTCGACTCGATGTTATTGGTGCCGACGAAGCCCTTCGCGAGCTTGTTCACGAGGTATTGCGCCTCGATCGACATCTGCCCCGACACATAGAACGACAGCGCATCGGGCCCGTGCGCGTCGAGCACCGCGCGCAGCCGCCGCGCGGTCTCGGCGATCGCGTCGCGGGCCGGCAGCGGCACGAGATCGTCTTCCCTCGCGCGCCGCACGAACGCGCGATCGAGTCGCCCGGAGCGGCGCAACGCGACGTGCGCGGACGAGCCCTTCGTGCACAGCCGCCCGAAGTTGGTCGGATGGTCGGCGTCGCCGGACACCTTGACGACCTCGCCATCCTCGACGTGCAGCACCATTCCGCAGCCGACGCCGCAGTACGGGCACACGCTCTTGACGGGGGTGGCGCTCATGCGTACTCCGGCGCGTTCAGGCGGCAATCCACACGAAACCGTCCTCGATCCGCGACGGATACGCGCTCACCGACTTCTCCGGCGATTCGAGGCATTCGCCGGTACGCAGGTCGAAATGCTGCTTGTACAGCGGCGACGCGACCACGACGCGCTCGCCGAGGCTGCCGATCAGCCCGCGCGACATCACGGCCGCCTGCGACACCGGGTCGACGTTGTCGATCGCGAACACGCCGCCGGCTTCAGCGTGCGCGACGTGAAACACCGCGACCTGCTCGCCGTTGACGAGCGCGCACACGCCGGTGTTCGGCACGATGTCGTCGAGCGGGCACACACGGGTCCAGGACAGGGGAAGACGATCGTTCATGATGGGCTCCTTGGAAAAGACGCGGGTGTCGGTCAGGGTCAAACAGTTGCCGATTCGGTTGCGGATTCGGTGGCCGCTTCGGCGACGACGGGAATCCGGACGGGCCTGCCGCCGACGCGCTCGTCGGGCGTCGCGGGACGAATCTGGCCGCGCGTCTCGACGAATGCGATGGTCGCGTCGGGCGCGTCGCTGTTCACGAAGTGGCGGAAGCGCTTGCGCGTTTCCGGATCGGTGACGGCCTTCTTCCATTCGCATTCGTAGGTGTCGACCACGTGCTGCATGTCGGCCTCGAGTTCGGCCGCGATGCCGAGCTTGTCGTGCACGACGACGTCGGTCAGGTAGTCGAGCCCGCCTTCGAGGTTGTCGCGCCACACGCTGGTGCGCTGCAGCCGGTCGGCGGTGCGCACGTAGAACATCAGGAAGCGGTCGATGTAGCGGATCAGCGTGGCACGGTCGAGGTCGGACGCGATCAGTTCCGCGTGGCGCGGCTTCATCCCGCCGTTGCCGCACACGTACAGGTTCCAGCCCTTCTCGGTCGCGATGATCCCGATGTCCTTGCCCTGCGCTTCCGCGCACTCGCGCGTGCAGCCCGACACGCCGAACTTGATCTTGTGCGGCGCGCGCAAGCCCTTGTAGCGGTTCTCGATGTCGATCGCGAGGCCGACCGAATCGTCGACGCCGTAGCGGCACCACGTCGAGCCGACGCACGACTTCACGGTGCGCACCGACTTGCCGTACGCATGGCCCGATTCGAAGCCGGCGGCGATCAGTTCTTCCCAGATCGACGGCAACTGCTCGACGCGCGCGCCGAACAGGTCGACGCGCTGGCCGCCCGTGATCTTCGTGTAGAGGCCGTACTTGCGCGCGACCTGGCCGACCGCGATCAGCCCTTCCGGCGTCACCTCGCCGCCCGGCATGCGCGGCACGACCGAGTACGTGCCGTCGCGCTGGATGTTCGCGAGGTAGTAGTCGTTCGAGTCCTGCAGCCCCGCATGCTCCTTCTTCAGCACGAACTCGTTGAAGCACGACGCGAGGATGCCCGCGACGGCCGGCTTGCACACGTCGCAGCCGAGCCCGCGACCGTGCTTCGCGAGCAGTTCGCCGAAGGTCGTGATGCGCTCGACGCGGATCAGGTGGAACAGCTCCTGGCGCGAATGCGCGAAGTGCTCGCACAGATGGTTGTTGACCGCGAGGCCCTGCTTCTTCATCTCGGCCTTCATGATCTGCGTGACGAGCGGCACGCAGCCGCCGCACGACGTGCCCGCGCCCGTGCACGATTTCAGTGCGCCGAGGCTCGTCGCGCCGTCGGCCACCGCCGCGCAGATCTGCGACTTCGACACGTTGTTGCACGAGCAGATCTGCGCGCCTTCCGGCAGCGCATCCACGCCGATCGCGGGCTTGGCCGCGCCGTCCGACGACGGCAGGATCAGGAATTCCGGCGACTCGGGCAGCTCGATGCGGTTCAGCATCATCTGCAGCAGCGTGCCGTATTCCGCCGCGTCGCCGACCATCACCGCGCCGTGCAGGAACTTGCCGCAATCCGACACCACCAGCTTCTTGTAGACCTGGCGACGCTCGTCCGCGTACTGGTAGGTGCGGCTGCCGGCCGTCGTGCCGTGCGCGTCGCCGATGCTCGCGACGTCGACGCCCATCAGCTTGAGCTTCGTGCTCATGTCGGCGCCGGCGAACGAGGCCGCTTCGTCGGCGTCGCCGCCGAGCTGCTTCGCGACCACGCGCGCCATGTCGTAGCCCGGCGCGACGAGGCCGTACACCATCCCGTTCCAGGCCGCGCATTCGCCGATCGCGTAGATGTCGGCGTCGCTCGTGCGGCACGCGTCGTCGATCGCGACGCCGCCGCGCGGGCCGATCTCCAGACCGCACGCGCGTGCCAGTTCGTCGCGCGCGCGGATGCCGGCCGAGAACACGATCATGTCGGCGTCGAGATGCGAGCCGTCGGCGAACGCCATCCGGTGCGTACCGGCTTCACCGTCGACGATCTCGAGCGTGTTCTTGCCCGTATGCACGGTCACACCGAGCGCCTCGATCTTCGCGCGCAGCATCCGGCCGCCGCCATCGTCGACCTGCACGGCCATCAGCCGCGGCGCGAATTCGACGACGTGCGTCTCGAGCCCCATGTCGCGCAGCGCCTTCGCGCATTCGAGGCCGAGCAGCCCGCCGCCGACCACCACGCCACGCTTCGCGTGCGCGCCGCACGCCTGCATCGCCTCGAGATCCTCGATCGTCCGGTACACGAAGCAGCCCGCGCGGTCGTGGCCCGGCATCGGCGGCACGAACGGACGCGAGCCCGTCGCGAGCACCAGCTTGTCGTACGCGAGCGTCTCGCCCGACGCGAGCGTGACCGTGTGCGCGGCGCGGTCGATCGACGCGACGCACGCGTTCAAGCGCAGGTCGAACTGCGGATGCCGTTCGAAGAAGCCGGGCTCGACGAGCGACAGGTCGTCCGCCGACTTGCCCGCGAAGAATTCCGACAGGTGCACGCGGTCGTACGCCGGGCGCGGCTCCTCGCCGAGCACCGTGACCTGCAGCGCATCCGCCGCGCCGGCTTGCGCCGCGACGCATTCGAGGAGCTTGTGGCCGACCATCCCGTGGCCGATGACGATGAGTTTCATGATGGCGTTTCCCTCGGTCGATCAGTTCGCGGCTTGGGCGGTGGCCAGCGCGCGATCGCGCAGCTCGGCCTCGCGCGCCTTGTGTTCTTCGCTGAAGCGCACGGCCATCGCGCACAATGCGGTCGCGGTGACGGCGAGCCCGAGCAGGCTCAGCGTGTGCTGCACGTCGCCGACGCCCTTCAGCAGGAACGACGCGGCCACCGCGCCGACGTTGCCGCCCGCGCCGATGATCCCCGCGACGCCGCCGAGCGCCTTGCGGTCGATGAACGGCACGAGCGCATAGGTCGCGCCGCAGGCCATGTGCGTGAAGAGGCCGAAGGTCAGCATCGCGACGAGCGCCATGCCGATGCCTTGCGCATGCGAGAACCAGATCAGCCCGAGCCCTTCGCCGATGATCAGCGCGCACAGCAGCGCCGCGCGCACGTCGAGGCTGCGGCGCGCGGCGATCTTGTCCGACAGCCAGCCGCCGAGCGCGCGGGCGAACAGCGCGAGCATCCCGAACAGGCCAACCGCGAAGCCTGCATCCTTCAGCGACAGGTGGAAGTGGTCGACGTAGTACAGCGCGGCGATGTTGTGGATGAACACCTCCACGCCGAAGCACGCGCCGTAGGTGACGAACAGCATCCACACGCGATAGTTGCCGCACGCCGTGAAGAAGCTCGCCCAGCCGCCCTTCTTGCCGCTGTCGATCGTCACGCCCTGCTTGCGCAGCGCGACGAAGTCGCCTTGCGGGCAGTCCTGCGTGAAGCGCCAGTACGCCCATGCCATCACGAGCATCGCGATGCCCGGCACGACCAGCGCGATGCGCCACGACGCGCTGTCACCGAAGCCGAGGATCAGGCCGGCCGCGACGAGCAGCGGCATCATCGCCTGCGTCGCGCCCGCACCGGCGTTGCCCCAGCCGGCCGTCGTCGCGTTCGCGGTGCCGACCACGTTCGGCGCGAACATCACCGACGTGTGGTACTGCGTGATCACGAAGCCCGCGCCGATCGCGCCGATGCCCAGGCGGCAGATCAGGAACCACAGGTAATCGTGCGTGAACGACACCGCGAACACGGGAATCGCGCCGAGCACGAGCAGCCCGGCATACACGCGGCGCGGGCCGAAGCGGTCGCACAGCGGGCCGACCAGCAGCCGCACGGCGATCGTCGCGGCCACCGCGGCGATGTTGATGTTCGCGACCTGCGCCGCGGTGAGGTGGAATTCACGCGCGATCAGCGGCATCAGCGGCGCGCACGCGAACCATGCGAAGAAGCACACGAAGAACGCCATCCACGTCATGTGGAAGGCGCGCATCGGCGCGGTGCGGAACGAGAAGAGATCGATACGGGTAGCTTTGTCGGTCATGTCATCCGCCAAACGAAAAACGGCGTCCTGCGCACCCGGTCTCGTCGAGAGATCCGATGCGTAGGACGCCGTTGCCCATGAAGAAGCCCGTTGCCGGGCGCGTTCAGTAATCGGTACTGCGGACGAATCGCCGTTGATTCGCCCGGACCAGCTAACGCAAGCGCCGTGCCATGTCGGCCCGAATCGCGCCGAGAGCCCCGCCGCACAACGCTCGCCGCCCGCCGCTCGCCTCTTTGCGGCGCGCCGTGCGCGATTCGTTGGAATGCATCGAGGCACAGATGTGGTGCGCTGCAGCACTGTCGCCGTGCGACATCGCGGTGCGCGCGGACGGGGCGTGATGCACGCCGATGCGTCATCGCGTGCACCCTGACCCTTCGGCCGCATGCGTGTGCGGCACCGACGCAGCCATCGGGCGGCGCATGCCGGCACGTGCGCGCCGCACCGTTCGCGCAGGCTGGCCCGGATATTGCTGAATTCATGGCACACACCGGCAACGGAGCCGGTGGGCGGCCCCCCGCAATGCGGGCGCGCCGTCGCAGGCAGGTACAGCAGACCCGGACAACGACGTCCCTCCCGTGCGCGGCACGGCCGGATGCCGTGGTCGCTTCGACCGCCCGCCGCCACCGCGCGCACCGATACGCTCTCGACCGCCGCACGCACGCGGTACAGGAACACGACATGACGACTGGCAAAGTCACGCTGCTGGGCGCCGGCCCCGGCGATCCCGATCTCCTCACGCTGAAGGCCGTGAAGGCGCTGGCAGCCGCCGACGTGCTGCTGCTCGACGATCTCGTCGCGCCCGGCATCGTCGAACTCGCGCCGCATGCGCGCGTGATCCGCGTCGGCAAGCGCGGCGGCTGCCGCTCCACGCCGCAGGCGTTCATCGAGCGGCTGATGCGCCGCTACGCGCTGCGCGGCGCGCACGTCGTGCGCGTCAAGGGCGGCGACGCGCTGCTGTTCGGCCGCGCCGGCGAAGAACTCGCGACGCTGCGCGCCGCCGCGATTCCGGTGGACATCATCAACGGCATCTCATCGGGATTCGCGGCCGCCGCGAGCCTCGGCATCTCGCTCACGCACCGCGAGCACTGCCAGGGCGTCACGTTCGTCACCGCGCACCGCCAGGACCACGGCGAGCCCGATTGGGCCGCGCTCGCGGCCACCGGCACCACGCTCGCGATCTACATGGGGATGAGCCGCGTCGACAGCATCGCGGCCGGCCTGCTCGCCGCCTTGCCTGCGTCGACGCCGGCCGCCGCCGTGCAATGGGCCGGCACGCCGCACGAGCGCCGCTGGACCGGCACGCTCGGCGGCCTCGCACGCGGCGTCGCGGCAGCGGGGCTCGGCAGCCCGGCCGTGATGCTCATCGGCGGCGCGATCGGCGAAGCCGCCGTGCAGTGCGTGCCGGATGCGGGCACCGCGATCGAAACGGCGTTGTCCCGTGCCGCGTAGCATGTTCGACGCCACGCGGCACCGACCGCCCACCTATCATGAAAACAGCAGTGCCGATTGCGCCGGCCGCCGGACCGCCAGGTGCTGTGGCGGCCCGATTTCCGCACGAGGCCGCCGCCCCCGATCCACGCATCGCACCACGATTTCGCCGCCGCCGTTCGCCTCATGAGTACGCCTGTTCCTCCCCTCCGCCTGCGCGTGCTGCTCGTCACCGACACCGACAAGCCGATCGGCGAACTCGGTGACGCGCTCGCGCGCCTCGGCTACGAAATGCTCAACGACGTCGCCACGCCCGCGCGGCTGCCCGCCGCCGTCGAGGAGCAGCACCCCGACGTCGTGATCATCGATACCGATTCGCCGTCGCGCGACACGCTCGAGCAACTCGCCGTGATGCACGCAACGGCGCCCCGCCCGGTGCTGATGTTCAGCCACGACGCCAATCAGGCGCTGATTCACGCGGCGGTCGGCGCGGGGGTCAGCGCGTATCTCGTCGAAGGGCTGTCGGCCGAGCGTCTCGCGCCGATCCTCGAAGTCGCGCTCGCGCGCTTCTCGCACGACGATGCGCTGCGCCGCCGGCTCGCCGACGTCGAGCGCGAACTCGACGAGCGCAAGCTGATCGACCGCGCGAAGCGCCTGCTGATGGACCAGCACAAGCTGTCCGAACACGATGCATATGCGTTCCTGCGCAAACGCGCGATGGATCAGGGGCTGCGCATCGTCGACGTCGCGCGGCAACTGCACGACGCGTCATCCCAATCATGAATGCCATGACACCTTCGCCTCCCGCCGCGCCGGAACGCGCGCATCTTCGTCTCGGGTTCGTCGCGCTGAGCGACGCGGCCCCGCTGATCGTCGCGCAGCAGCTGAATCTCGGCGCACGCCATGGCCTGACGCTGGAACTGAGCCGCCAGCCGTCGTGGGCCGCCGTGCGCGACAAGCTGCTGACCGGCGAGCTCGACGCCGCGCACGCGCTGTACGGCCTCGTATGCGGGCTGCAACTCGGCATCGGCGGCCCGCAGACCGACATGGCCGCGCTGATGGTGCTGAACCGCAACGGCCAGGCGATCACGTTCGCGCGCGGCCTCGCCGACGCGTATCGCGAAAGCGGCGACGTGCGCGCAGCGCTCGCGACGCTCGGCCGCAAGCCGCTGCTCGCGCAGACCTTCCCGACCGGCACGCATGCGATGTGGCTGAATCATTGGCTCGCGTCGCACGGCGTCGATCCGCTGCGCGACGTGCGCAGCGTCGTGATTCCGCCGCCCGAGATGGTCGCGGCGCTCGCGAGCGGCGAGCTCGACGGCTTCTGCGCGGGCGAGCCGTGGCACGCGGTGGCCGAGGCCTGCGGCGCGGGCCGGACCGTCGCCGTCACGAGCGAGATCTGGCCCGATCATCCGGAGAAGGTGCTCGCAGCCCGGCGCGAATTCGTCGCGCTGTATCCGGCCACGGCGCGCGCGCTGATCCGCACGCTCGTCGATGCGTGCGCGTGGCTGGACGATCCTGCGCACCGCCGCGAGGCGGCCGGCTGGCTGGCGTCGCCCGACGCGCTCGGCGTGCCGGCCCGGCTGATCGCGCCGCGTCTGCTCGGCGACTACGGCGCGGGGCCGTTCGCGCAGCCGCCGCTGCCGATCCGCTTCCACGACGGCGGCGCCGTGAACCGGCCGGATCCGCGCGACGGCCAGTGGTTCCTGTCGCAATACCGGCGCTGGGGCATGCTCGACGGCACGCACGACGACGCAGGGATCGCCGCGGCGATCGCGCAGACGGCGTTGTATGATGCTGCGGTCGCCGAAGGCGGTTCAGCGGACGCGTGATCCCGATACGCGGGATGCCGGCATCACAGGGCCGCAGAACCGACGCACCGGGCAATGCCGGCGCCCTGCGGAACGCCTGACGCGATGCGCCGGGCGGCCCAGGCCCCAGCGCCGCCCGGACGCCCAGGTATCCGCGCCGCCCCTTCCGTCCCCGTTCAGAATCGATGCCGAAACGAACGCGCACGCCGCTCCACGTGCTGCTCACTGAAATCCGCGCGTGCCGCGCCTGCGAAGCCGACCTGCCGCTCGGCCCGCGTCCCGTCGTGCGCGCCCATCGCGACGCGCGCATCCTGATCGTCGGGCAGGCGCCCGGCGCCCGCGTCCATGCGAGCGGGATCCCGTGGGACGATGCGAGCGGCAAGCGGCTGCGCGACTGGCTGGGCGTCGACGCCGACACCTTCTACGACGAGACGCGCTTCGCGATCGTGCCGATGGGCTTCTGCTACCCGGGCCGCGGCGCGAGCGGAGACAACCCGCCGCGCCCCGAATGCGCGCAACTGTGGATCGACCGGCTGATCGCCGAACTGCCGTCGATCCGGCTGACGCTGCTGATCGGCCAGTACGCGCAACGGCATTTCCTGCGCGACACGCGCAAGGCGACGCTGACCGACACCGTGCAGGCGTGGCGCGACTACGGCCCCGACGTGCTGCCGCTGCCGCATCCGTCGCCGCGCAACCAGGCGTGGTTCAAACATCATCCGTGGTTCGACGCCGAGGTCGTGCCCGAGTTGCGCCGGCGCGTCGCGCCGCTGGTGGCAGGCTGACGGCAGCCGCTCGCACCGCGCTTCCCATCGATATGAATCAGAACGACATCGACTTTTCATGCACCGGCTGCGGCCGCTGCTGCCACGACCTGCGCATCCCGCTGACCATCGCCGAGGCCGTTGCGTGGCTGCGGCGCGGCGGCCACGTGGAGCTGCTGTGCGACGCCATGCCATGGCCCGTCGAACCGGCCGCCGACGACGCGTTCGCCGCGTACAAGCGGGCACGTTCGTCGCCCGCGCTCAGCGGCACGCTGCCGATACGTGTCACCGCCATGCTCACCGCGTCGCATGCGGGGCCGTGCCCGAACCTGCGCGACGACCTGCGCTGCGGCATCTACGACGAACGACCGCTGGTGTGCCGGATCTACCCGGCCGAGGTCAATCCGTTCGTGCCGCTGATGCCGGACGGCAAGCAGTGCCCGCCCGACGCCTGGCAGCACGCGCCGCTCGCCCGTCACGGCACGATCATCGATGTGCAAACGCGCGAGAACATCGCGCGCTCGCGGGAAGCAAGCGCGGCGGAGGCGCCGCTGCGCGCGCGACTGTGCGCGGCGCTCGGCATCGACGCCGCGGCCGTCGCGAACGAAGGCTTCGCGATTCATGCGCCGCCCGCCGACAGGCTGCTGTCCGAACTGAACGCGCTTGCCGATCCGTACACGGCGGCGGCGATGGCCGACGATCGCGCGACTCCGGCGTGGACGCTGCTGACGAATCGCGCCGCGACTGCCGACACGCTCCGCTCGGTCGGCGCATCCAGCCGGCTCGCAAACGACGAGGCCGGCACCCGCTGCCGCTACCTCGGCTTTCATCCGGCGACGTAATTCGCCGTCGCCGAGCCGAGCGCGTGAATCGACCGGCGGATTCCGGCCGCGCGCGGTTCGCTGTACCATCGCGGCTCAACCGCGTCACGAACAGCAGAATCCTTCATGCCCTCCACCGCCCCGCCGCGCCTGTACGGGATGCCCGAACGCAGCGACCGGCTCGATTTCTACATCCGCGACCAGGCGTCGCGCCAGGCGATCACCGAGCCGCACCGTCACGCCTATTTCCAGATCCAGTTCAACCTCGGCGGCGACACCGAGCAGCGGATCGGCGGCGTCACGCGGCCGTTTCCGCGCGGCGCGCTCGCGTTCGTGCTGCCGCACCGCGAGCACCTGATTCCGCATCCGGACGGCGCGCACTTCATCGTGATCAACTTCAGCCAGGCGTTCCTGCGCGCCGATCTCGACGTCGATCCGCTCGATCTCGAGGACGTTCCCGCGCACCGCTTTCCCGAGCTGACGCCATTCCGCTTCCAGGAACATCTCGACTTCATCCTGACCGGCGACGCGTTCGACGAGGCGCGCCGCCTAGCGCTGTGCATGCTCGACGCCGACCGCGCGCGCACGTTCGGCTCGACCACGCTGCTGCGCGGCTACCTGCTGCAGTTGATCGGGCTCGTCTGCACGCAGTATGCGGGCGCGCTCGACAAGCTCGCGCAGCGCGGCGCCCAGCGCGCGGGCCGGCGCGACGCACTCGCGCGCGTGCTGCGCCACGTGCGCGCGAACCTGACCCGCGAGGACCTGACGCTCGCGGCCACCGCCGAGGCCGCGTTCCTGTCGCCGAACTACCTCGCGCATCTGGTGCGCAAGGAAACCGGCAGCACCTTCACCGATCTCGTGACCGAGCGCCGGATCGCGCTCGCACAATCGCTGCTCGCGCATACGAGCCGCCGCATCGCGGACATCGCGCGCTCGGTCGGCTTCCGCGACGAAGGGTATTTCGCGCGGCGCTTCCGCGCGCGGGTCGGCGTGTCGCCGAAGGCGTACCGGGACGCCAACGCCGCGTTGCCGGACGCCGACGCGGCGCCGGCGGCCGGCGACGCGTAGATTTGTCCGGTTAAAACGCAGTTGCGTCGCATCCGGGCGCGCACGCGTCGGGTATCGTTCCATGCATGCCGGCCCGCGGCGCACTGCGCGGGCGGCGGCATCCGTCTTTCCATCGAACGAGGCCATCCGATGTCCGCATACGTCATCGACGCTTCCGAGCGTCCTTCCGTCGAAGTCGATCAGTCGTCCGCGCGCTTTCCGGTGCGCCGCGTGTTCTGCGTCGGCCGCAACTACGCCGATCACGCGCGCGAAATGGGCGCCGATCCCGACCGCGAACCGCCGTTCTTCTTCACGAAGCCGGCCGACGCGATCGTCCCGGCCGGCGGCACCGTCCCGTATCCGCCGCTGACCAGCGACCTGCATCACGAAATCGAGCTGGTCGTCGCGATCGGCAAGGACGGCCGGTCGATCGACCCGGCCGATGCGCTGTCGCATGTGTGGGGCTATGGCGTCGGCGTCGACCTCACGCGCCGCGACCTGCAGGCCGAGGCAAAGAAACTGAGCCGGCCGTGGGACTGGGCGAAGGGCTTCGACGCGTCGGGCCCCGTGACCGCGCTGCGCTCGGCGAGCGTCACCGGCCATCCGGCAAGCGGGCGGATCTGGCTCGCGGTGAACGGCGAAACGCGCCAGCAAGGCGATCTCGCCGACATGATCTGGGCCGTACCGGACGTGATCGCGTACGTGTCGCGCTCGGTCGAGCTGAAGGCCGGCGACCTGATCTTCACCGGCACGCCGGCGGGCGTCGGCGCGCTGCAGCCGGGCGATCGCGTGACGGGCGGCGTCGATGGGGTAGCGACGTTCGAGTTCGTGATGGGGGCGAAGCCGTAACGGGATATCCAGGCCCACGCGACGCGACGTCCATCCGACGGCCGTTGCGTCGATCCCTGCCGATCCGGGCGGCGAAGCCATCGCGCCGGATCGGCCTGCCGTTCATGCCTGCCGTCGATCACGCATCCTGTTCGCGTGCGTCGAGGATTCGGATGCACCCCGCGGCCGCCAACGCGATTGCCGCGGCCAGCAGCATCACGACCAAAGGCGCATAACCCGCGTTGCCGACGGTCAGGACCGCGCCCGTCAGCGACGACAGCGCGGCTCCGCCCGCGATCGTCATCGCCCCGACCAGCCCCGATGCGCTACCGGCCAGATCCGGCCGCACCGACATCGCGCCGGCATGCGCACCGGGATTTGACAGCCCGTTGCCGACGCCGATCAGCACGCACGGCCCGAACCATGCGATCGCATGCGTCGCACCGCCAAAAAACAGCGCGAGCCCGATCACCGGTCCCATGCAGGCGACCACGCGTGCGCACAGGATCGTCGCGGCGAGCGGATAGCGATGCGCGTGACGCGCGGCCAGAAAGCTGCCGCACACGAAGCCGACCGTGATCGTCCCCATGTACAAGCCAACTTCCGCCGGCGGGATGCCGAACTTCGCTTGCGCGGCGAGCGGCGCGCCGGCCAGGAACGCGTAGAACGCGCCGGTTGAAAATGCCATGCAAAGCGCATACGCCCAGAAGCGGCGCGCACGCAGCAGCGCCGGATACGCGCGAAGCTGATGGGCAAGAGTCGTGGCGCGCTTCGTATGGGTCTCCGCGAGATCGAACCCGCACCAGCCGAGCAGCGCGATACCCGCTGCGCCGAGCAGCCAGAAGCTCGACCGCCAGCCGACCGTCTGATCGAGCGCGCCGCCGAGCGTCGGGCCGATCATCGGTGCGAACGCGGCCGCCATCGCCGCGTAGCCGATGCGGCTCGCCGCGCGTTCGCCGCCGGTGGTGTCACGCAGTGTCGCCATCGACACCGGATAGACCGACGTGATCGCCGCCTGCATCAGCCGGCACGCGAGGAACATGCGGATATCGGTCGCCATCGCGCAGCCCAGCGACCCGAGCGTGAAGACACCGAGGCTCGCCAGCATGATCGGCCGTCGCCCGAACCGGTCCGACAACGGCCCCATCACGAACTCGAGCGATGCGGCAACCGCCGCGTATCCGCCGAGCGCGAGCGCGACGAGCCCGTAGTCGGCGCGCAGGTCGCGCGCGATCGCAGGCAGCGACGGCAGCAACATGCTCAACGGCAGCACGGAGAACGCGCACAACAGGATCAGCGTCGCGTGTCGGGGCGAAGCCGGTTCGGAAGCGATCGGCAGGTTCGGTTGCAAGCGGATGCCCTCCTCGCACGCGCCGCGTGGCCGTGCGCGATGCAAAAAAAACCCCCGAGCAAGTCGGGGGCGCATGGGTGCCGGCGCGGTGCCGCTACCGGACCCTGCGCCTGCGTACTACCACGTTGACGTCCTCACCCGCCTAAAGGCAGGTGATTCCCACACCTGGCGATGCACGTCCGCATCGGAGAATGTTCATCGCAGCGTTGGTATCTCGATCATGCACGACACCACAGTCACTGCAGGCCCACTCTCTCATTCTCAGTCCCGCGATACCTTTCGGCCGCGTCGTGCTGTCTTTCGATCCGCACGACGAACAGGACTGGGTAGAACCGCTTTCGTCCACTTCCTCGAACGTGGCCCCGTGCGCGATCGCTTTGTAACGGAGCTTGTTTCGGAAGGACGACCAGGACGCGTCGTAGACGCTCTTCGCCATCCTGGTTCTGGCAAGTTTGACGGCAGACACATTGCCGACCGCGAGGTAATCGAAACGCCGCACCAGATCGAGCGCGAGCTTATGCTGGAAATCGGCACGGGCATTCGCGACCTTGGCGTGCAACTTCGCGATATGCCGCTTGTGCTTTCGCGCCCGTTGAGCCTTCGCCAGTTTCTCCGCCGCGCGTCGGCCGAATCGGTCATTGGGCAGCTTCTCGCCCGTCGAAAGTGTGGCGAAGTCTTTCAGGCCGAGATCGATGCCAACACCGGAACGGACCGGGCGGGCCTGAACATCGGGCATCTCGATCACAATGTTGAGAAACCAGTTGCCACGCGCATCCTGCGCAAAGTTGGTCCCGTCCTTGATCTTGCCTTCGGGAAGCGGGCGGCTGTTGAACACGCGAAACGTGTTGCCGGCGAAGCGAAACGCATCACCTTCGCGCTTCAGGTCACGCCCCTTCAGCGGCACCCAGCCAAGCGACTTCCTGCCGCGATAGCGCAGGTAGGGCCGACGGTGCTGACTGCGCGACTTCGCGTATTGCTCGCACGTCGCGTTGATCGTGCCGGAGTGGATGCCGAGCGCCTTGCTGCTCCCCGTCGTCAGCACGTTCAGATCGAATCCCGTCGGCCACTTCTTGCTCCACTTGAGCGTGTGCTTCTGCGTGTCATTGCAGAAGTTCCAGACGTAGTTCACCGCACGGCTCTGCTTGTTGAGCAGTCCGTTGAGCGACTTCACGCGGTAGCGGTAGACAAGAATCATGCAGGTGATCCTAACCCGTGCAAGAAGCTGCCTGTCAACAGCACTCCTTTCCTTCCCGCCATCCGCCCCGAAGGAAGTCCCCTTGGGGGAAATGGCGGGGTTTCTCGGAGCAAATTCTGATGAAGTTTGCCGCTTTCATGCCGGATGGCTCCTGAATGCCCGAATCATGGGCAGCGATGTCGGACGATGGTAGGCGCACGCCGCCGCTCCCGTCAACGCCCTACCGCGCCCGCACGGACACGAACTTGCGCGCGTTCTCGCGCTGGATCAGCACGGCGATCACGCCGCCGCTCGCTTCGAGCGCCGGCACGTCTTCCGGCGTTTCGAGCAGCGTGTCGTTGAGTTCCAGCACGACGTCGCCCGGCCGGATGCCCGCGCGCGCGGCCGGCCCGTGCACCGCATCCACCATCATCCCGACCGCGAGCCCGGTCGAACGCCGTTCGGCATCGCTCAGCGGATGCATCGTCAGCCCGAGCCGATCGCCACCATCAGCCGGCCGTGCGGCGGCCATCGCCACGCCGGCGGCGCCGGCAGCACCTACCGTGCCTGCGCTGCCCGTCGCGGGCGCGTTATAGGTCGCGTTATAGGTCGCGTTGTAAGCCGCGTTGTCGATCGCGTCACCGGCCGCCGCTCCCGTGACCGTCAGCCGCATCGACGTGCGGTTGCGGATCAGCCGCAGCGGTGCCTTCCCGCCAGGCGGCAACGCGGCGGCCAGGTCGTTCAGCTCGGCAGACTGGCCGATCGGCTTGTCGCCGAACTGCACGATCACGTCGCCGGGCTTCACGCCGGCCGCGGCGGCCGGCGAGCCGGGATCGACGCCGTTGACGAGCGCGCCGACCGGACGCGGCAGCCCGAACGCGGCGGCCAACCCGGCGCCCACATCCTGAACGTCGACGCCCAGCGCGTTGCCCGACGACGCGCGCTGCGCCTGCGCGTTGGTCCGCATCTGCGCCTGTGCTTGCGCACGCACCTTCATGGCGAACGCGATCGGAATCGCGAACGTCGTGCTCGCGTAGCGGTCGGCGCCGGTATACACCTGCACCGCGATGCCGATCACCTCGCCCGCGCGGTTGAACACGGGGCCGCCCGAGTTGTCGGGATTCACCGCGATGTCGGTCTGGAAGAACGGAAACGCGGTGCCGTCCGGCAGCGGATGCGACGTCGCGCTGACGATGCCGGCCGTGACCGTATTGCCCGAGCCGTCCGGCGCGTCGATCGTCATCACCGGTTCGCCTGCGCGCACCCGAGCCGAATCGCCGATGCGCACGACCGGCAGCTTCGTCGCGTCGACGCGCAGCACCGCGACGTCGCTCTGCGGATCGACGGCCAGCACCGTCGCCTTCAGGTCACGACGATCGGCCAGTCGCACCGTGACGTCGGTCGCGTCGGCGACGACATGCGCGGACGTCAGGATCAGCCCGTCGGCACTGACGATGAAGCCCGAGCCGCTGCCCGCGATCGCGCGCGGCGACGTATCGGGCAATGGCGCCTGCGGGCCTTGCCCGGACATGGGTGGTGGCGGCGGCGGCGGCGGCGCGCCGCGGCGGAAGAACCCGGCGAGCGGATCGTCGGGTTCGAGAATCGCGAAGGACGGCCCGCCGGGCTGCTGGTCGGGGCCGGTGGTCATGATGGTCACTACCGCCGGGCCGTAGCGATCGACGATCGCCGGGAAGTCGACCGGCGTCGAGTAAGCCCGTGTGGCGGGCCTGCTTTTCATGACAGGCGGTGTGGCGGGCGTCGCGACGGTCCCGGCACGGGTTGGCGGCGACGACGACAAAATGCCGGCGAATACGCCCCCGATCAACGCGGTGCGAAGCACGGCGCGAGCAAGCGTCTGGCGAACCACGGTGCACCTCCCCCGGCAGTCGCGGCGACGTCCCGCGCGAGACACGCGGACGCCCGGCAGGCGCCGGTACACGCATCCATTTATAGTCCACGCCGCCTCGGCGATACACGATTCGAAACCCGAATGCCGAGCGGTCGAATGGCGGCAAAACCGCGACAGCGTTCGTTCCGGGCAAGTTTCGCGGTTCGTCAATCAGAATATTCACCGCAAATTGCATGCGATGCGCGTGGCCGCGATAGGTCGCGCACCGCCGTCGCGCACCACCGTCCCGCGCTACCAGGCAAGCGCCAGAAAATTGCGCACCACCGCCGACGGATCGTCGCGTCGCGACGCGATCGCCAGCCTCGCGCGCAACCCATTGCCCGCGACGAGCCGATACACGACGCCCGCGACCTGCACCTGCGTAATCGCCTTCGGCACGATCGACACGCCTAGCCCGGCCGCGACGAGCGTCACCGCCGACGTGATCTGCGGCGCGGGCTGCGCCATGCGCGGTTGAAACCCGGCGGCATTGCACGCGGCGACGATGTCGTCGAACAGCGCGCTGCCGGCTTCGCGCGGCACTTGCACGAACGCCTCGTCGGCCAGCTCCGCCAGATCGATCCGACGCCGCTGCGCGAGCCGATGCCCGACCGGCAACGCGACGAACATCGGCTCCTCGTCCCAGTCCGCTGCCAGCAACGTATCGGCGATACGCCGCTCGGGACGCACGATCGCGACATCGAGCCGCCCGGCCTCCAGCGCCTCGAGCAGCACGCCGGAGGTCGCCTCCTGCAACGTCAGCTCCGTGTCCGGAAACGCTTCGCGAAAGCGGCGAAGCAGGTCGGCCACTTTCGAATTGAACGCCGCCGTCCCGGTAAAACCGACGCGAAGCTGCCCGATTTCCCCGCGCGCGGCCCGCTTTGCCGCCCGTGCCGCGCGCTCGGCGTCGTCGAGCACGCGCCGCGCCTCTTCCGCGAACACCTCGCCGGCAACGGTCAGTTCAGCGCCGCGTGCGGTCCGCTTGAACAGTTCCACGCCGAGTTCGCTCTCGAGCGCCTTGATCTGCTGGCTCAGCGGCGGCTGCCCCATGCCGAGCGTTTCCGCGGCCTTCGTGAAGTTCGACGTGGCAGCCACGGCCAGAAAATATCGGAGATGCCGAAGTTCCATGCGCGATGTGATCCCGGGGTGGATGGAAGCGCGACGACGCCTCCAGGTCAGTCGTAAAACGTATCGCTACGGTTTCTTTCATATATTGGACATATGTGTGAGCGTGCGCAAGAATTCGGGGTATTCCCTAGCCAATCGGGTGCAAACCATGTCTTCTCCTGCGATTCCGCCCGCCGCGACCCGCATCCCGAACGCCACGCCGGATGCGCTGCCCGCGGGCGTGTCGCCGCGCTCGGCGGCCTACAAGCGCATCGCGCTGGCGCTCTTCCTGGCCGGCTTTTCCACCTTCTCGCTGCTGTACTGCGTCCAGCCGTTGCTGCCCGCGTTCGCGCGCGAATTCCATCTCGGCGCGGCGTCGAGCTCGCTGTCCCTGTCGCTGTCGACCGGGATGCTGGCGGTCTCCATCCTGTGCGCCGGCGCGCTGTCCGAACGCGTCGGGCGGCGCGGGCTGATGTTCGCGTCGATGACGCTGGCCGCGCTGTTCAACGTGCTGGCGGCGATTTCGCCGAACTGGAACCTGCTGCTGATCTGGCGCGCGCTCGAGGGTTTCGCGCTCGGCGGCGTCCCGGCGGTGGCGATGGCCTATCTCGCCGAGGAAATCGCGCCCGACGGGCTCGGGCTGTCGATGGGGCTCTATGTCGGCGGCACCGCGTTCGGCGGCATGGTCGGACGGATCGGGATGAGCGCGCTCGAAGAGTACTTCTCGTGGCGCACCGCGATGCTGACGATCGGCGTCGTCGACCTCGTCGCGGCGATCGCGTTCGTGATGCTGCTGCCGCAATCGCGGCGCTTCATGAAGCGAACCGACCTGACGCTGCGCCATCACCTGCGGCTATGGAACGCGCAACTGCATCACGCGCGGCTGCCGTTCGTGTTCGCGATCGGCTTTCTCGTGATGGGCTCGTTCGTGACGGTGTACAACTACGCCGGGTTCCGGCTGACGGCCGCGCCGTTCAACCTGAGCGCGACCGCCTGCGGGCTGATCTTCGGCGCCTACCTGTTCGGGATGGTGTCCTCGTCGAGCGCGGGCGCCCTCGCCGATCGTCTCGGGCGCGCGCCCGTCCTCGTCAGCGGCATTCTCGTGTTCGCGGCCGGCCTCGCGCTGACGCTGTCGCATTCGCTCGTCGCGATCATCGTCGGGATCGTGCTGATCACGATCGGCTTCTTCGTCGCCCATGCGGTCGCGAGCGGCTGGGTCGGGCACCTTGCCGGATCGGCGAAGGGGCACGCCGCGTCGCTGTATCTGCTGGCCTATTACCTCGGGTCGAGCGTGCTGGGCTCGGCCGGCGGCACGTTCTGGCAGCACGGCGCGTGGGGTGCGGTGGTCGCGTATGTCGCGGTATTGCTCGCATTGAGCCTGGTGGCCGCGCGCCGGATCATTCGCGCGGAACGCGTGCGGTAAGCGGCGGCACGTCACGCACAGGCCGGCACACCGCCCGCAGGCCACTTGCTGCTCGACGCCGCGATCTGCTGTTCGGAGATCCCCACCCTCTCGCGATCGCGACCGAGGCGATCGCCGACTACCAGGAACTCGCGTCGCTACCCTGCTTCCAGTGGCATCACGCGGCCGTTGTGCCGACCGACCACCCGCTGCTCGCGCCGCAGTCGTTCAATCCCCCGCGACCCGATGCGCGATCGCCGACAAGGTCCGCAGCATCGGCGCGAACGCATCGGCCGACGTATTGCCGAAGCCGAGCACGAGCCCGTTGGCCGCCGACGTCGCGTGGAGCGAAAACCCCGACAGTGGAAACGGCCCGATGCCATGCTCGCGCGCCGCTTCGACGATCGCACGGTCGCGATAGCGCGCCGGCAGCCGCAGCGCCAGATGCAGCCCGCACGGCCCGCCTTCGACCTGATGCGGCGCGGTGAATGCATCGTCCAGCGCGGCGAGCAGCGCGCGTCGCCGGTCGCGATACAGCCGGCGCATCCGCCCGAGATGCCGCCCGTACTCCCCCGACTCGATGAAATCGGCGAGCGCGAGCTGCACGTGGCGCGTCCCGCCGCGCAGCATCTCCGGCAGCGCCGGCCGCACCGCGGCCAGCAGCGCGTCGGGCAGCACCAGAAAGCCGATCCGCAGCGCCGGAAACATCGTCTTGCTGAACGAGCCGAGATAGACGACCGGCGAATCGGCCGCGAGCCCCTGCAACGCGCCGATCGGCTCGCCGGTGTGACGAAACTCGCTGTCGTAGTCGTCCTCGATGATCCACGCGCGATGCCGGCGCGCGGCGTCGATCAGCGCGAGCCGGCGCGAGATCGACAACACCGCGCCGGTCGGAAACTGGTTCGACGGCGTCGTATAGACGAGCCGCGGCGTCCGTTCGCGCCAGTCCGCGTCTTCCGCGCGCAGCCCCTCCGCGTCGACCGGCATCGGCACGACGTCGAGATCGGCCGCCTGCATGGCGGTGCGCGCGCCGCGATAACCGGGCTCCTCGACCCAGACCGTATCGCCGGGATTCGTCAGCAGCTGCGCGCACAGCGCGATCGCGCCCTGTGCGCCTTCGGTGATCACGATCTGCTCGGGATCGCAGCGCACGCCCCGCGTCACGGCCAGGTGGCGCGCGATCGACTCGCGCAGTGCGCGCTCGCCGAGCGGGTCGCCGTACGCGAGCAGGTCGCGGCCGGCGCGGCGCAGCGCGCGGTCGATCGCGTGCCGCCACGCATCGATCGGGAAATGCGACAGCGCGGGCACGCCCGGCCGAAAGGCGTCCGACTCGCCGGTGCCGATCAGGCTCGGACGCATCCGGCCGAGCCGTTGCGCGACGACCGGCGGCGCGGCCCGCCGACGCGGCGCCGCCGGCCGCGACAGGCCCACCACGCGCGTGCCGCGACGATCGGATTGCAGGAAGCCTTCGGCAACGAGCTGCTCGTAGACGGCCGCCGTCGTGTTGCGCGACACGCCGAGCGTCTCGGCCAGCGCGCGCGTGCCGGGCAGCCGCGTGCCGGCCGGCATCGCGCCACCGAGAATCGCGTCGCGCACGCGGCGCAGCAATTGCCGCTGCAAGGAAGGCGCACCGGCCGTGCGCGCGAGCGGCGCGTCGAGCGGCAATAGCGGCGCGGTGCTGGAAGGAAGGTCGGTCGTCATCAGGGAATGGCGGCGTGGAGGTCTCGGTGCATGGCGCGGCAATCGATGGCGCAATCACGGCACCGTCGTTGCCCCCCGTGGCACCATAAATTTGTCATTGTCTGGCGCTTCTCATGGTACCTCGCCGGGACTACGATCGTCTGCATGCCGGCATGTCGCCGGCCGCCAACCGAAGCGAGATCGACCTTGTCCACGCTCACCAACGACTTCCAGCAGCCGATCGGCCGCCCCGTTCCCGACTGGTCCGCGCGCTCGCGCCCGGAGCGCATCGTGCTCGAGGGCCGCTACTGCCGCCTCGAACCGCTCGACGTCGACCGCCATGCCGCCGACCTGTACGCCGCGTACGCGCAGGCGCCGGACGGCGCCGACTGGACCTATCTCGCGCACGGTCCGTACGCCGACGAGTCGAGCTACCGCGACTACGCGCGCGGCGCGGCGGCGAGCGCCGATCCGCTGCACTACACGGTGATCGACCGCGCGACGAACCGCGCGGTCGGTACGCTCGCGCTGATGCGCATCGATCCGGCCAACGGCGTGATCGAGGTCGGCTCCGTCACGTTCTCGCCGCTGCTCAAACGCACGCCGATTTCGACCGAAGCGCAGTACCTGCTGATGCAGTACGCGTTCGACACGCTCGGCTACCGGCGCTACGAATGGAAGTGCGACGACCTGAACGAGCCGTCGCGCAAGGCCGCCGCCCGGCTCGGCTTCCGTTACGAAGGCACGTTCCGGCAGGCGATCATCTACAAGGGACGCAATCGCGACACCGCCTGGTTCTCGATCGTCGACGGCGAATGGCCGGCCGTGCGCGCCGCGTTCGAAGCCTGGCTCGCGCCGGAGAACTTCGACGCCGAGGGCGCGCAGCGCGAGTCGCTCGTCGCGATCCGCCACGCGCAGGCGCGTGCCCGCGACGCGGCCGGCCGTGCGAACGACGCGACGCGCGTCACGGTCCGGCCGCTCGTCGCCGCCGACGAAGCCGCGTGGCGCCCGCTGTGGCAGGGTTATCAGAAGTTCTACGAGACCGCGCTGAGCGACGCCGTGTTCGCGACGACGTGGGCACGCCTGATGGATCCCGCCGAACCGATGTTCGTGCTCGGCGCATTCGACGCGTCGGGTGCGCTGGTCGGCATCGTGCACGCGATCTACCACCGCTCGTGCTGGACCGAAGGGCCGTACTGCTACCTGCAGGACCTGTTCACGGCGGCCGACGCGCGCGGGCAAGGCGCCGGCGGCGCGCTGATCGAGGCCGTGTACGAGCGGGCCCGCGAAGCCGGTGCGAGCCGCGTGTACTGGCTCACGCACGAAACCAATACGGCCGCCCGGGCGCTGTACGACAAGCTCGCGAACAACGCGGGGTTCATCCAGTACCGGAAGGATCTCAAGTAACGCGCAGGCGCATCCGGCCGCGTTCAGCCGAGGACGTCGACCGGATCCGCCGCCTCGCCGCAGGCCGGCGCAACGTGACACTCGCCGCCGGCCGCGCCCGGCACCGACGCGGGGCGGATCATCTCGTCGCCGTTGACGGGTACCGGCCGCCGCACCGGCCGGTACACCGGCTCGCCCGGCTCGATCGGCTGCCCCGAGATCGCGCAGCGGCCCGCCTGCGATGCGACGCGCAAGCGCCAGCGTTGCTCGCCGTAATGGCAGCGCCCGCTTTCGCTCCAGCGCACCAGCAAGCCGTTGTCGCCGGCCTCCAGGACCGTGACGAACAGTTGCGGCCGCAACGGTGAAACGCCAGGCGCGACAGGCTCCGGAACCGATGCGCGATCGTCGTTCGCCGACGGCATGACGTCCCGCTCGTCGGCTAGCAGCATGTGATACGACACGTATTCGCAGATCAGGCTTTCGATGAAGTTCGGCATGCTTGACGACATTCCGGGAAGATTGAAACGGGCCGCGCTCCGCGCGATCGGGCTGCCGCAGATGATACAAATTGAAGTTAACTTCAAGTAAAGGGAAACGTGCGCAACGATGCGTTTCGCTGATCGGCACAATGGGCTCGCACCACGGCGTGCGACGGCGACCCCGGCCGAGCCATGCGTCTCGCATTTCGTCTCAAACGGCTGAGACGAATGTCCCGGCGTCTCACGCGAACCACGCCATCGCAATCGCAGCAAATTCCGCGCGCGATTCACGCGGCATCGCCAGATGTCAACGCAAGACGCCCTGCTGCACCGCACACCACCGCCCCGCCTCGCTCGCCACCGGAGCACCGATTCAAGCTGGCCCCGTTCCTGCATATCGATCGCTCGCGCAATCGCGCGACGGACGTACCGGCCGCTTGCCGCGCGTCCGACGACAACCTGACGGAGACAGCAACGTGAGCACACCGGCATCGAACACCGCACCCAGCATGAAGGCCGCCGTCTGGCACGGCCGCAACGACATCCGCGTCGAAGAGGTTCCCGTTCCGGCGCACCCGCCGGCCGGCTGGGTCCAGATCCGCGTGCACTGGTGCGGCATCTGCGGCTCCGACCTGCACGAATACGTCGCCGGGCCCGTGTTCATCCCGGTCGACGCGCCGCACCCGCTGACGGGCCTGAAGGGCCAGTGCATCCTCGGCCACGAGTTCAGCGGCGAAATCGCGGCGCTCGGCGCGGGCGTGTCGGGTTTCGCCCTCGGCGACCGCGTGACAGCCGACGCGTGCCAGCATTGCGGCACCTGCTGGTATTGCAAGCACGGGCTGTACAACATCTGCGAGAACCTCGCGTTCACCGGGCTGATGAACAACGGCGCGTTCGCCGAATACGTGAACGTGCCGGCCGAGCTGCTGTACAAGCTGCCCGACCACTTCCCGACCGAGGCCGGCGCGCTGATCGAACCGCTCGCGGTCGGGCTGCATGCGGTGAAGAAGGCCGGCAACATCGTCGGCCAGACCGTCGTCGTGGTCGGCGCCGGCACGATCGGCCTGTGCACGATCATGTGCGCGAAGGCCGCGGGCGCCGGGCGCGTGATCGCGCTGGAAATGTCGGCCGCGCGCAAACAGAAGGCGCTGGAGGTCGGCGCAACGGTCGTGATCGACCCGAAGGCGTCGGACGCGATCGCGGAAATCAAGGCGCTGACGGGCGGCTACGGCGCCGACGTATCGTTCGAGTGCATCGGGCACACGGCCACCGCGCAGCTCGCGATCGACGTGATCCGCAAGGCCGGCAAGTCTGTGATGGTCGGCATCTTCGAGGAGCCGACGTCGTTCAACTTCTTCGACATCGTGTCGACCGAGAAGGAAGTGATCGGCTCGCTCGCGTACAACGGCGAATTCGCGGACGTGATCCGCTTCATCGCGGACGGCCGCATCGACGTGCAGCCGCTGATCACCGGGCGGATCACGCTCGGCGACATCGTCACGCACGGCTTCGAGGAGCTGGTCAACCACAAGGACCGGAACGTGAAGATCATCGTCCAGCCCGCGACGGCCTGACGAACCCGCGACCGGGCAACCGGGCGATGATCGCCGCGTGACGGCCGGACGCGGCGCCGGGCGGCCCCCGCTAGCCTTGGCGCGACTCGCCGTCCGCCCGGCCCGCGCGCCCGCCCGGATTCGGTGCGTGCACAACGGCGTCGGGTGCGGCGCGCGGGGTCGGACTTCGATATACTCGAAGCGACATCACCGCCCCGCGCGCCACCCGCGCGCCCGCTTCCGTGAAACCACGAGCCGGCCTGATCCTCGAACTCTTCGTCAACCTGGTGCTGCCCTGGGTCGCCTACCGGGTCGCGCATCCGTATTTCGGCGAAACCGGCGCGCTGTACGCGTCCGCGATTCCGCCCATCGTCTGGTCCATCGTCGAATTCATCCGCTCGCGCCGCGTCGATGCGGTGGCCGCCGTCGTGCTGCTCGGCATCGCGCTGTCGATCGCCGGCATGGCGCTCGGCGGCAGCGCGCGCACGCTGCTGATGCGCGAATCGCTCGCGTCCGGCACGATCGGCGTCGTGTTCCTGCTGTCGCTGTTCCGCGATCGCCCGCTGATCTTCTACCTCGCCCGCGCGACGGTCGCCCGCGAGATGGCCGGTGGCGCCGCGCGTTTCGAGACGGTGTGGGCCGAGCAGCCGGGGCTACGCCAGATGCTCCGGCTGATGACCTTCGTGTGGGGCGCATGCATGACGCTCGAGATGCTGCTGCGGCTGTGGATGGTCGTCACCTGGCCCGTCGAGCGCGTGCTCGTCGTGTCGCCGATCATGGGTTACACGGTGTTCGGCACGCTGCTGCTGTGGACCTTCTGGTACCGGCGGCGGATGCGCGAGCGCAACAGCGTCGACATCCCGACCCGCGACGGCGTCACCGAGATCGCCGGCCGCTGAGCGCCCGCCCCGCCCGCCCGGCGGCACGTCACGGTCGTTGGGGTATGATGCGCGGCGTCTCGTTCGACCCATGCATCGCCCCATGTCCCTTTGGCTTCTCCCGTGTGCCACGATCTGCCTCGCGCTGTTCGCTGCCGCCGCGTTCGCGTGGCAGCGCCCGCTGCACGGCCCGAGCATCGCTGTCGCGGCGCTCGGCTATGCCGGCGCGCTGGCGTTCGGCAAACTCTCTCCGATCGTGCTCGCGCCGCTCGCGCTGCTCGTGGCCGCCGCCTGGGGCGTCGCGCCGGGCCGCCCGCTCGCGGTGCGGATCGCCGCGCACGTCGTGTTTGCCGCGCTCGCGATCGCGCTGAGCCTGCACCTGATTCCCGGCTTCCATAATCCACGCGTGATCGAGCCGACGCGCTTCACGCCGGACGCCGTGCCGTTCACGATGTACCTGAATTTCGACAAGCCGCTGGTCGGCCTGTGGCTGCTGTGGGTGCTGCCGTGGGTCATGCCCGACGTCGCGCCGGCGCGCGCGCTGCGCACCGGTGCCGTGGCGGGCGTCGCAACGGCCGCGGTCTGCCTGGCCGGCGCGCTCGCGTTCGGGATGGTCGGCTGGGCGCCGAAATGGCCGGCGTCGGGCTGGATGTGGCTCGCCAACAACGTGCTGCTCGTCACGCTTGCCGAGGAAGCGCTGTTCCGCGGCTACGTGCAAGGCGGGCTCACGCGCGTGCTCGGCCGCTTCGGCTGGGGGCCGTGGGTCGCGCTCGCGATCGGCGCGCTGCTGTTCGGCGCCGCGCACGCGGCCGGCGGCTGGCACTGGATCGTGCTCGGCACAGTGGCCGGCATCGGCTACGGCCTGGCATGGCGGCGCGGCGGGCTGTTCGCATCCGCGCTCGCGCACGCGGGGCTGAACGTGATCCACTTCGGGCTGTTCACGTACCCGATGCTCGCCGCCGCGCGCTAAGCGCCGTGGACGGCGGCGGCGCCCGCCGGTTTCGCTCGGTTGAACTCAGTTGAAACCGGCCACCGCGTGCGGCACGTACGGGCCTTCGAGCGCCGCGATTTCGTCGTCCGTCAGCTTCAGTTCCAATGCGCCGAGCGCATCGTCCAGATGATGCGGCTTCGAGATGCCGACGATCGGCGCGGTGATGCCGCGCTTGTGCGCGACCCACGCGAGCGCGACCTGCGCACGCGGCACGTTGCGCGCGGCGGCAATCGCCGCGACGGCCTCGACGATCGCGCGGTCGGCATCGGCCGTCGCGTCATAGAGCCGCTGGCCGACGTCGTCGCTCTGCTGCCGGCCGGACGACTCGTCCCAGTTGCGCGTCAGCCGGCCGCGCGCGAGCGGGCTCCACGGAATCACCGCGATGCCCTCGGCCTCGCACAGCGGCAGCATCTCCCGCTCCTCCTCGCGATACAGCAGGTTCACGTGGTTCTGCATGCTGACGAAGCGGGTCCAGCCGTTCTGCGTCGACGTATGCAGCGCCTTCGCGAACTGCCACGCGAACATCGACGACGCGCCGATGTAGCGCGCCTTGCCGGCCTTCACGACGTCGTGCAGCGCCTCGAGCGTCTCCTCGATCGGCGTGCCGTAATCCCAGCGATGGATCTGGTACAGGTCGACGTAGTCGGTGCCGAGCCGCTTCAGGCTCTGGTCGATGTCGGTCATGATCGCCTTGCGCGACAGCCCCGCGCCGTTCGGCCCCGGCCGCATCCGGTAGAACACCTTGGTCGCGATCACGACGTCGTCGCGCTTCGCAAAGTCGCGCAGCGCGCGGCCGACGATCTCTTCCGACGTGCCGTCCGAATACATGTTCGCGGTATCGAAGAAATTGATGCCGGCCTCGATCGCGCGCTGGAGGATCGGGCGGCTTTCCGCTTCCGGCAGTGTCCACGGATGCGTGCCGCGCGACGGCTCGCCGAACGTCATGCAGCCCAGCACCAGCTTCGACACGTCCATCCCGGTCGACCCGAATTTCACGTATTCCATCGCTCGCCTCGTCATTGAAGTGGAGTTGCGGCCGGATGCGCGCCACGCTTCGGTGCACCGGGCACGGACGCCGGGGCGTGCATCCGCCGGACGTCGCATGGTATCCCGCGGCGCGCAAACGCGTCGCGCCGCGCTCGCGCGCCGCCGGGCAAGGTCGCGTCGGGTCGAACAGACGAACGCGACCCGCGGCCCGCACGCATCGCGCGGGGCCGGGCCGGATCACACGGAGGAACGAATTACTTGATCTGGTCGGCGAGCGGCCGCAGGAACTCGGAGAACCCGGTCAGCATGATCTGCACGCCGATGCACAGCAGCAGGAACGCGGACACGCGCTTCGCGACCTTGGTGCCTTCGATGCCGAGATAGCGCGACAGCAGCGCGGCGCGGCTGTAGGTCAGCCAGATCACGACCGCGACGAGCGCGGAGACCGAGATCGACACGATGCTCGACAGCATGAATTCCGACAGCTTGTGCGTGCGGTTCGCGTTCAGCGCGATCGCGGTGGCGATCGAACCGGGGCCGACCGTCAGCGGCACGGTCAGCGGGAAGAATGCGCGGGTCATGATCGCGTTCGCGTCGATCGGTTTGACCGGCGTGTCGCCGCCGCCCGGGCCGTCCGGCTCGTTGAGCATCTGCCAGCCCGCGACGGCGACCGCGAAGCCGCCGCCGATCCGCAGCGCTTCCATCGAGATCCCGAAGAAATGCAGCACCGGCGTGCCGGCGAAGAACGCGACCAGCAACACGATGAAGGCGTTGAACGCGACCTTCTTCGCGAGCAGGTTCCGTTCATGCTCGGTCAGCGCCTCGGTGCGTTCGAGAAACAGGAACGCAATGCCGATCGGATTGATGATGCCGATCAGGCCGGTGAAGCCGAACAGGATCTCGGAGATAAGGCGGTCGACGATCATCGGGGCGAGGAAACGATCAGGGCTGGGGCCGGCGGCGCGCCGGAGGTCACGCATTGTAGAGCAAGCGCCCGCGCCCGAGACGCAAATCGCGACCCGGGCCCGGCGGGCCCGCGCCACAGCCTCAATCGGTGCCCGGCTCCCACGCCGGCGGCCGCTTCGCGAAGAACGCGGCGAAGCCCTCCTTCGCTTCCGGCGTGGCCCGCACGCGCGAGATCGTCTGCGCGGTGAACGCCGCACGTTCGTCCGACGGCGGGTACTCGCCGATCTCGTCGAAAAAGCGCTTGATCTCCATCAGCGCGTTCGGGCCGTTGCGGCTCAGTTCCGCGAGCGTCTTGTCGAGTGCTGCGTCGAGCGCGTCGAGCGGCACGGCCTGGTGGATCAGCCCGATCGCGACGGCTTCGCCGGCCGCGAGCTGCGTCGCGGTCAGCGCGAGCCGGCGCGCCTGGCGCTGGCCAACCGCTTCGACCAGATACGGGCCGATCACCGACGGCAGGATCCCGAACCGTGCCTCGCTGACCGAAAAGCGCGCGTGATCGCTCGCGATCACGATGTCGCAGGCCGCGCACAGGCCGACACCGCCGCCGAACGCGTGGCCCTGCACGCGGGCGACCGTCGGCTTCGGGCACTGCCGGATCGCGCGCATCATCGCGGCGAACCGCTCGGCGTCGCGCAGGTTCGCGGCGGCGTCGTTCGCGCTCGCGCGCTGCATCCACTGCAGGTCGGCGCCCGCGCAGAACGCGCGGCCGTCCGAACGCAACATGATCGCGCGCACGTCGTCGCGCCGGCCGAGCGTCGTGAACGCGTCGGTCAGCTCGGCGATCATCGTCTCGTCGAACGCGTTGAGCACGTCGCCGCGCTGCAGCGCGACGGTCGCAATGCCGCGCGCATCGACGGCAACGGCCAGGGTCTTCAATCCATCCATCGAACAGGTTTCCTCGGGGTAGAACAGGGAACGGCCAAACTCAGGCGGCCTGCCGGCGGTCGATCACGCGTCGGGCCTTGCCGGTCGCGGTCGCGGGAATGCCGCCGGCGGCGAGCACCGTCACGCCGGCCGACACGCCGATCATCGTCTTGATCCGGTGCTGCAGCTCGCGCGCGATCGCCGCGCGCTCGCCGTCGGTCACGCATGCGACGGCCTCGGAGCGCAGCTCGACCGCGAGGTCGAGCCGGTCCATGTGGCCGTCGCGCGAGATCGTGACCTGGAACTGGCCCGACAGCTTCGGCTGCGCGACCACGATTTCCTCGATCTGGCTCGGGAACACGTTCACGCCGCGCACAATCAGCATGTCGTCGGAGCGGCCCGTGATCTTCGCGAGCCGGCGCATCGCGCGCGCAGTCGGCGGCAGCAGTGCGGTAAGGTCGCGCGTGCGGTAGCGGATCACCGGCATCGCCTCCTTCGTCAGCGACGTGAACACGAGCTCGCCCTCGCTGCCGTCCGGCAGCACTTCACCGGTCACGGGATCGATGATCTCCGGATAGAAGTGGTCTTCCCAGATCACCGGGCCGTCCTTCGTCTCGACGCATTCGCACGCGACGCCGGGGCCCATCACTTCCGACAGCCCATAGATGTCGAGCGCGTCGATGCCCACGCGCGTCTCCACTTCCTCGCGCAGCGCCTGCGTCCACGGCTCTGCGCCGAAGATGCCGATCTTCAGCGACGACGCGGCCGGGTCCATCCCCTGCCGCACCATCTCGTCGATCAGGTTCAGCATGTACGACGGCGTGACGAGGATGATCTTCGGCTCGAAATCGCGGATCAGCTGCACCTGCTTCTCGGTCTGCCCGCCCGACATCGGCACGACCATGCAGCCGAGCCGCTCCGCGCCGTAGTGAATCCCCAGGCCGCCCGTGAAGAGCCCGTAGCCGAACGCGTTGTGCAGCGTGTCGCCCGGGCGGCCGCCGGCCGCGCGGATCGAGCGCGCGGTCACGTTCGCCCAGGTGTCGATGTCGCGCGCCGTGTACCCGACCACCGTCGGCTTGCCGGTCGTGCCGCTCGACGCATGCACGCGCACGACCTGCTCGCGCGGCACCGCGAACAGCCCGAACGGATAGTTGTCGCGCAGGTCGTTCTTGGTCGAGAACGGGAATTTCGCGAGATCGGCGAGCGTCTTCAGGTCATCGGGGTGCACGCCCGCCGTGTCGAACGTCCGACGATAGTGCGGGACGTTGTCGTACGCGTGGCGCAGCGACCACTTGAGGCGCTCGAGCTGCAGCGCCTGCAGTTCGTCGCGGCTGGCGGTCTCGATCGGATCGAGGGCGGCGGCGGGATGCGTCGGGTGAGTCATCGGGGTGCTCCTCCAGTGGAGTGATGTCGTTATCGTGATCGGGGTGATGGGGCCGCCGGCTAGCGGAACGTGCGGCCGGCCGCGTGCAAGGCGGCGAGGCGCGGCGACACGCGATAGCGGTCCTCGCCGTAGCTCGCCGCGAGGTTCGACAGCACGCGATGCACGCGGCCGATGCCGATCGCATCGGCCCACGCGAGCGGGCCGCACGGGTAGTTCACGCCCTTCTCCATCGCGAGATCGAGATCGGCGGGCGAGCACACGCCCTGGTTGACCGTGTCGGCCGCCTCGTTCGCGAGCATCGCGACGGTGCGCATCGCAACCATGCCCGGCACGTCGGCAACGCCTACGACGCGGAAACCGGCTTGCTGGAACAGGCCGACCGCATCGGCGTAGGCGGCGTCGCCGCACTGGAGCGCGCGCGTCAGCGCGACCAGCCCGGCCTGCGCGTAGTCGCGCGCCAGATCGACGAGCACGAGATCGGCCACGCCGGTTTGCGCGGCGCGCGCCGTCGCGGTGCGGCCGTCGGTCAGCGCGATCGACGCGCGGCCGGCCACGGCGAGCAGTTCGTCGGCATCCGGGCCGTTGCGCCGCGCACCCGCGATGCGTTCGGCGAAGCGTGCATGCAGCGCGGCGGCCGGGCCGTCCTGCGCGAACAGCGCGACGTCGGCTGGCGCGTCGCGCGGCGCTTCGAGTTCCGGCGCGGGCGGCGTCGCACCGTCCGCATACGAATAGAAGCCGCGCCCCGACTTGCGCCCGAGGAAGCCCGCGTTCACGAGTTCCTGCTGGATCAGCGACGGCGTGTAGCGCGGATCGTTGAAGTACGCGCGGAACACCGACTCGGTCACCGCGAAGTTCACGTCGTGGCCGATCAGGTCCATCAGCTCGAACGGCCCCATGCGGAAGCCGCCCGCTTCGCGCATCACCGCGTCGATCGAGGCCGGCGTGCCGCCCTGCTCGTTCAGCACGCGCAGCGCCTCCGCGTAATACGGCCGCGCGACGCGGTTCACGATGAAGCCCGGTGTCGATTTCGCCATCACGGGCTGCTTGCCCCACGCGGCGGCGGTCGCATACAGCGCCTGCGCGACTTCCGGCGCGGTCGCGAGCCCGCTGACCACCTCGACGAGCGCCATCAGCGGCGCCGGATTGAAGAAATGCAGGCCGGCCACGCGCTGCGGCGCGCGCAGCCCGGCCGCGATCGACGTGATCGAGATCGACGACGTGTTGGTCGCCAGCACGCAGGTATCGTCGACATGGCGTTCGAGCGTCGCGAAGATCTCGCGCTTCACGTCGAGACGCTCGGCCGCCGCCTCGACGATCAGCGCGGCGCCAGCGAACTCGGCCAGCGCGCGCACCGCGCGAATCCGGTTGCCGGCCGCGTCGGCCTGCGCCGGCTCCATGCGCCCCTTCTCCGCGAGTCGCGCGAACTGCGCGCGGATGCCGGCGAGCGCCTTGTCGCACGCCGCCTCGTTCAGGTCGTACAGCAGCACGGTATGACCGGCGGCCGCCGCGACCTGCGCGATGCCCGCGCCCATCGCGCCCGCACCGATCACGCCGACGACCGCCGACGGCGCCAGCGCGCCCGAATTCACCGAATGTGCAGAAGAACCAGCCATCGCTTGCGATCCGTCAATGAAGTGGAAGTGCGAGCGATTATAAACCGACCGGTCGGTAAATTTATGTCAGGACGAGCCCGAATTTGTCATGCAAGAGAGCGTTACGGAAACTGCAAAAACAAAAAAATCGAACGATCGGGGCACTTTTTGTAAACCGAAAGGTCAATGAAAGTATTCGAATATGAGATAGCGACCCCCGAACGCCTGATAAAATTCGACAAATCGCCGGATTCCAGGGGAAACCGCGTGTCACACCGCCGCCCATCGCCCGCCGCCCTTTCGGGGCCGGTTCCGAACTGCAGGGCCGCCTGCCGGCACGTCCACGCGCCCCGCCATCGGCACCCGGTCGCATCGAACCGTTTCATCCAGCGACGGGCTTCGGCCCGCCCGCGCCCCTCGCCGCCTCATGGCGGCGAACCGGAGGCAGCACCGTTCCGCGCTGCCGCCCATCAGCATCATCGTCCTCGTTCGGCGGATTTTCCGGCCGGGCTTCGTCAATCCGTGACGGCGCGTCGCGCGCCGCCACTCGCATAGGAAAACCGTCCATGCCGATCTCGTCCAACCAGCTCCCGCGCTGGACCCTCTGGGCCCCGCTTGCCGCGTGGCTGGTACTCGCGCTGTCGCGCGTCGTGCCGGCCGAAGGCCTCGTCATCGCAGTGTTGGCCGCCGCGCTCGCCGGCGCCGTGTTCGCCGCCGTCCACCATGCCGAAGTCGTCGCGCACCGCGTCGGCGAGCCGTTCGGCACGCTCGTGCTCGCGGTCGCCGTGACCGTCATCGAAGTCGCGCTGATCGTGTCGGTCATGCTCGGCGCCGGTCCCGAGAAATCGGGCCTCGCGCGTGACACCGTGTTCGCTGCCGTGATGATCATCTGCAACGGTATCGTCGGCCTTTGCCTGCTGGTCGGTGCGTGGAAGCACGGCGAGCAGGACTTCCAGGGGCGCGGGGCGAGCAAGGCGCTTGCGGTGCTCGCGTCGCTGTCCGTGCTCTCGCTCGTGATGCCGAACTACCTGAGCGCCGCGCCGGGTCCGTTCTTTTCGAAATCGCAGCTTGCGTTCGCCGGCGTGTCGTCGCTCGTGCTGTACGGCGCATTCGTCTTCGTGCAGACCGTGCGTCACCGCGACTACTTCCTCACCGCGCACGACAGTGCGAACGAATCGGTGCATGCGGCGCCGCCGAGCGGGCGCACCGCGGTGATCAGCCTCGTGCTGCTGTTCGCGAGCCTCGTCGCGGTCGTGCTGCTCGCGAAGCTGTTGTCGCCGGCCGTCGAGCATGCGGTGATGAAGCTCGGCGCGCCCGAAGCGGCGGTCGGCATCGTGATCGCCGCGCTCGTGCTGCTGCCCGAAGGGCTCGCGGCCGTCACCGCCGCACGCGCGAACCGCCTGCAGACCAGCATGAACCTCGCGCTCGGTTCGGCGCTCGCGAGCATCGGGCTCACGATCCCGACCGTCGCGGCCGTGTTCATCTGGGTCGGCCAGCCGCTCACGCTCGGCATCGGCGCGATGGAAACCGTGCTGCTGGCGCTCACGCTGCTCGTCAGCACGCTGACGCTCAGCCAGGGGCGCACGACGGTGCTGCACGGCGTCGTGCACCTGTCGCTGTTCGCGGCCTACCTGTTCCTGTCGATCACTCACTGACCCATCAATGCGCGCGGCCCGGCGGATCACCTCCGCCGGGCCGCGCGCACTTCCTCACGTCCCTTCACCTCCGTTCACGCCACGCCGCCGCTACCGGACCGGAATCACGAGATGCTGGCCTGCCAGGATCAGGTTCGGGTTGGCGAGGTTGTTGCGGCGCTGGATCTCGCGAAAACGCTGGCCGCTGCCGAGCTTGCTTGCCGCGATCAGGTTCAGCGTGTCGCCCGCCTTCACCACGTATGTGTGTTCACCGGACGCGGCCGCGGTCGTCACCGTCTGGTCGCTGACGAAGTACTTGCGCAGCAGGTCGAGATACTGCGGCGATTGCTTGAGCTTCGCGATCGCGGCGTTCAGGTAGATCAGCAGGTCCTGGTCGTCGGCGCGCACGCCGATCTTGTACGCGATGTTCGAGCCGTCGAGCTTGGTCACCGCGAACTTCAGGTCGGTGCCCTTGATCGAGCTGACCGCGAACGGATAGTCGTAGATGAACGCGTCGACCGCACGGCCGTCGAGGCTCTTCGCGAGGAACGCCGGATCGGAATCGTCGACCTCGACGAACCGCACGTTCGGATACTGGCGCGTGACGAACGCACGCACGTCCGGGTCGCCTTTCAGAATGCCGACCGTCTTGCCGGCCAGATCGTCGGCCGAGCGGATCGCGGAGCCCTGCCGCACGATCAGCGAATAACCGAAATCGTCGACATACGGCACCGAGTAGACGACGCCCGCCGGCGTGTTGTCCGCGAACGTCAGCCCGTCCATCGCGACGTCGACGACGTGGTTGCCCTTCGCGTCGGTGTCGAGCAATTGCTTCGGCACGCCCGGGTACGTGTCGACTTCGTGACGCGTATCGACGACGACCGGCTTGCCGCCGTGCGAGAACGACGGATCCGCGAACAGCAGCCGCGCGAACTCGACGTTGAAGCCGTGCGGCGCGCCCTTGTCCTCGCCGAAGAACGGCTCGCTCGGGTTCTGCACCGAGATCCGCACGATGCCGTTTTCGGCGATCGATTTCAGCGTGCTGGCCTGCGGCGTGAAGCCGGCCGGCACCACGTTGCCCGATGCCGACGGCTGCGCGGGCTGGCCTGCGTCGGCCGACTGCGCGGACGTCGCGCCCGGAGCCGCATCGTGCGCGGGAATCAGTGTCGACAGGCCGCCCTGATGGACGATCCAGACGCCGACGAGCACCACCAGAAACGCGATTGCGCCGAAAAGTTTTTTCATGGTTGCGTGCCTGCGGGAAATTATTGTTGTTTCGACGGCAAAGCGGCGGCGTGTGCCGCGTCGGGGCCGGGCACGGCCGCGGGGGCGCCGTTCATCACCGCCTGCTGCTGCGCCTGCTTGACCTCTGGGTTATCCATCAGCGACGTCTCCATTTCGGAGAACGCCTTGTTGACCGAGCGCATCACCGAATCGACGGCCACGTCGGTCTTGATCTGCTCGAACGTGTCGGATGCCTGCCGGCCCGCGAGCTTGTTCATTTGCTGCGCCGCCTGCGACATGTCCCACATCGCCTTCGCGCGATCGATCGCCGATGCGAAATTCTTCAGCTCGGCCTGTACCTGCTTGTAGCGGCCTTCGCGAAACGCGAGCAGTTGCTTCATCGTGTCGAGCTGCGACCGGAAGCGCGGCGCGTCATCCGGATATTGCTTCTCGAACAGTTCCGTCTTGTTCTCGAAGTTCTTCACCTCGGTGCGGAACGCGGTGATGCTGTCCGCGAATTTCTGTGCCGCCTGGCGCTTTTCCGCGAGCTGGTTGATCAGTGTCTCGATCGGATTCGACTGCGCCTCCTCGACGATCATTTTCACCTTCTGGTTCGCGAACTTCATCGCGACGACCGGCGCGAAATAGATCGCGCCGAGGCCGATCACGGCCGCCGTGATCAGCGCGATCATCCCCTTCAGGATGAACAGCGCGGCCGGTGCCGCGATCGCGACGCCAGCGATGATGATCGCCCACTTGATCAGCTTGGCCTTGCCACTCCCCGAACTGCCGTTTGCTTCATTCGAAAGCTGCGACATGAGTTTTTCTCCTTGAACCTCGAACCGAACTGCTTGCGTTTGCCTTTTTCAAGCTCAATCGAAATGCTTCGGACTTCGGTGCCGCCGGGCAGTCAGGAATGCCGGCGGCGCAATACAAGGATGGGCGCGACGGGCGTCACGAGACGCCTGTGTAGGCGCCGTTCAGGATGCGGTGATCGGGGGCGGCAGGCGGCGGCGCGATGCGGCGGGCCGGAGCGGCGCCGTTCGTCGTCGCGGCCATTGCGCGGACGGGAAAGTGTACCGATGCACGGTACGAAACGGGATGACGGATACGTGACGCGACGGGCGTCGGGAGAAGCGGTGCTCCGGCGGGCCGACAGACGCGGGCCCGGTGTTCCGGTACGAGTGCGTAAAGGCTCATCGTTGTTCTTTTGCGTATCGCGGGTGCAGGAACCGCGCGGCCGGCGCGTTCCGCTCCAAAGGCACGGACGTATCCTGCGCCGACCGGCATGCAGCGTCAAGCGGTTGTCGCAGTGCAGCGAACCGCTGCGTTGCGCCGTTGGAACGCAGGTATCGAAGCAGCTTTCGGCACGGTAAGGATTCGCAGGACAGCAACCTGTCACGCTCGCTCAGGATTGCTTGTCATCGCCTGCGGCAAGCTTCCGGATTGAAAGCTTGTTACATGGCGCGAGCGTCTTACGTTGCTGCCGCGCCGCCCTGCTCCTGCGCGAGAAACCGCTCGACCATCGCGTTGAACACCGGCAGCGCCGGATTGTCGTTGTCCGCGCGCCAGGCGAGATACAGCTCGGCCGCCACGTCGACGCCCGCGAGCGGCCGGAACACCACGCCGTCGACATGCAGCTCGCGCGCCGACGCCGGCACCAGCGCGGCGCCCAGCCCCGCGCGCACCAGGCCGAGGATCGTATGCGTCTGCCCGACGTAATGCAGGTAGTTCGGCAAGCGGCCGGCGCCGGCGAACATCCCCGAGATCATGTCGTGGAAGTACTTCCCCTCGTTCGGCGAATACGCGATGAACGGCTGCCGGTCGAGCTCGTCCGGGCCGATCCGCTCGTACGCGGCGAGCGGCGCGCCCTGCGCGACCGCGACGAGCATCGGCTCGCGCTGCACGAGCCGGTATTCGAGCGGATGGCGCGCGGCGCGCTGGCGCACGAAGCCCGCATCGAGCATGCGCGACGCAAGCGCGTCGATCTGCACGGTCGACACCATTTCGCGCAGTTCGACATCGACGTCCGGCAGCGCGTGCGCCGCATGCGCGAGCAGCACCGGAATCATCCGGTACGCGCTGACCGCCGTGAAACCGAGCGTGATGCGGCCGGCCCCGCCGTGCGCGACGCGCTGCGCGGCCTGCTCGGCCCGCGCGGAAAACTCGAGGATGTGTCGCGCATCGCGCAGAAAGCGCTCGCCGGCCGCGGTCAGCCTGACCTGCCGGCTGCTGCGCTCCAGCAGCGCGATGCCGAGCGCGTGCTCGAGCAACTGGATCTGCCGGCTGAGCGGCGGCTGCGTCATGAAGAGCCGCTTGGCCGCGCGCCCGAAATGCAGTTCCTCGGCGACGGCGACGAAGCAGCGAAGCTGGTTCAGTTCAATCATTCAAATCTTGAATCAATCGATAGTCTTTTGATGTTAGACCAACATCGATCCGATTCCTATACTCGGTTGCACCTGATGCACGGCCCGCGCCGCGCACGACGACCGAGACCTTCATGACCATCGACATCCTGCTCACCCAGCCGCTTCCCGACGCCATCGACGCCGAACTGTCCGCCCGCTATGCGGTGCATCGGCTCTATGCGGCCGACCAGCCCGACGCGCTGCTCGATCGCGTCGCGTCGCGCATCCGCGGCGTCGTCACGGGCGGCGCGAACGGGTTGTCGGCCGCATTGACGGACCGTCTGAGCGCGCTCGAGATCATCGCGATCAGCGGCATCGGCACCGACGCGGTCGATCTCGACCGCGCCCGCGCTCGCGGCATTCACGTGACGACGACGCCCGACGTGCTGACCGACGACGTCGCCGACATGGCGATGGGGCTGATCCTGATGACGCTGCGCGATCTCGGCGCCGGCGAGCGCATCGTGCGCGCCGGCCGCTGGGGCAAGGTCGCGCAGCCGCTGGCGACCCAGGTGACGGGCAAGCGGCTCGGCATCGTCGGTCTCGGCCGCGTCGGCCGCGCGATCGCGCAGCGCGCGCAGGCGTTCCGGATGCCGGTCAGCTATTTCGGCCCGCGCGAACACCGCGACAGCGGCTACCGCTATGTGCCCGACCTGATCGCGCTCGCGCGCGACAGCGACGTGCTCATGCTCGCGGCATCGGCCGATCATGGCAACGTGCTCGTCACGGCCGACGTGCTCGCCGCGCTCGGCAACCAAGGATTCCTGATCAACGTCGCGCGCGGCAAGCTCGTCGACGAGGCCGCGCTGGTGCGCGCGCTCGCGGACGGCACGATCGCCGGCGCCGGCCTCGACGTGTTCGTCGACGAACCGCACGTGCCGGCCGCGCTGCTCGAACTCGAGCGTGTCGTCGTGCAGCCGCACCGTGCGAGCGCGACGCACGAGACGCGCGAAGCCATGGGCCGGATCGTGCTCGCCAACCTCGCCGCGTGCTTCGCGGGCCAGCGGCCGCCGACCAGCGTCACGCGCTGAGCGACGCACGTTCCCCCGTCTACCACACCAAACGAAACGCCTCCGCACGACGGAGGCCAGGAGACTCGCATGCCCAATCGATCCAGCGGCGGCGCGGCCGTCGCCGCCTCGTCCGCTTCTTCCGCCCCATCGCGCACGATCGGCCGCGTCCGCTACACGATCCTCGCGCTGATCTTCGCGGTCACCGTCGTCAACTACGCGGACCGCGCGACGATGTCGATCGCCGGCACCGGCGTCGCGCACGACCTCGGGCTGTCACCCGTGCAGCTCGGCATCGTCTTCTCCGCGTTCGCATGGGCCTATGCGATCGGCCAGATCCCGGGCGGCTGGCTGCTCGACCGCTTCGGCGCGCGCCGCGTGTACGGCCTGAGCCTGCTGCTGTGGTCGGTGTTCACGATGCTGCAAGGCACGGTCGGCTGGTTCGCCGTCGAGGGTGCGGCCGCGACGCTCGCGCTGTTCGCGATGCGCTTCATGCTCGGGCTCGTCGAATCACCGGCGTTCCCGGCCAATTCGCGGATCGTCGCGTGCTGGTTCCCGACCGCCGAGCGCGGCACCGCGTCGGCACTGTTCAACTCCGCGCAGTACATGGCCGTCGTGCTGTTCACGCCCGCGATGGCGTGGCTCACGCATGCGCTCGGCTGGGAACACGTGTTCCTGTGGATGGGGATGCTCGGCGTCGCGCTGTCGGCGCTCTGGTTCGCGTGGTATCGCGAGCCGCACGGCCATCCGCGCGTGAGCGACGCCGAGCGCGACTACCTGCGCGCACACGGCGCGCTCGTCGATCTCGAGGCGAACCGCGTCCGGCACCGGCCGCGCGTATCGTGGCACGACGCGTCGCAGCTGTTCCGCCATCGGAACCTGTGGGCGATCTATGTCGGCCAGTACTGCATCACGGCGCTCACCTATTTCTTCATCACGTGGTTCCCGATCTACCTGATCAAGGGGCGCGGGATGACGATCATGGAGGCCGGCTGGGTCGCCGCGCTACCGGCGCTGTGCGGCTTCACGGGCGGCGTGCTCGGCGGCGTGCTGTCGGACTGGCTGATCCGGCGCGGCGTACATCCGTCGCGCGCACGCAAGACGCCGTTCGTGGTGGGGATGGCAATGGCGACGCTGCTCGTGCTCGCGAACGGCGCGTCGTCGAACGCCGTCGTGATCGCGCTGATGACGATCGCGTTCTTCGGCAAGGGGCTCGCGGCGGTCGGCTGGGCCGTGCTCGCCGACACCGCGCCGGAAGGCATGGTCGGCCTGAGCGGCGGCGTGTTCAACGGCCTCGGCAACATCGCGGGGATCGTCACGCCGCTCGTGATCGGCTACTTCGTCGCGCACACGGGTTCATTCGCGGGTGCGCTGTGGTTCGTCGCCGCGCACGGGCTGATCGGCATCGCCGCCTATGCGTGGCTCGCGGGCCGCTTCGAGCGGATTCGCATCACGCCGGCCGCATGACGCGCGGCGAACGAACCACCGTCGGCGGCGTCACGCGCGCTGGCGGCTGCCCGGCGTGTGCTCGACCGTGAGCCGGTCGAGTTCGCGCAGGTCGTTTTCCAGCGCGGGCGTGAGCGTCGTGCGCAGATGGTCGAGGAAGGTGCGGATCTTCGCGTCGAGATAGCGGCGCGTCGCATAGACGGCGTACACGCTGACCGTCTGCAGCCGGTACTCCGGCAGCACGCGGATCAGCCGCCCTTCGCGAAGGTCGTCGAGCACCGTGTACAGCGCGACACACGCGATGCCGCGCCCCGCCCGCACCGCGACGCACAGCGCATCCGGCACGTTGACCTGGAACGGTGCCGGCTGCAGTTCGTAGACGGTCTCCTCGTCGTCGCCGCGCTCGAGCCGCCACTCGCTGGCCGGCGACGCGGGCGTATCGAGGCGCAGGCACACGTGGTTCGGCAGGTCGTCCGGCGTCGTCGGCGTGCCGTGCCGCGCCAGGTAGTCGCGCGACGCGACCAGTACGCTGCAGCTCGTGCCGCAGGTCTGCGCGACGTAGCCGGAATCGGGCAACTGCGACGCGGTCACGATCGACACGTCGTAGCCCTCCTCGACGAGGTTCGGCATCCGCTGCGCGAGCGTCAGCTCGACCGACACGTCCGGGTTGTCTTCCTGGTAGCGCACGATCGACGACACGACATGACTCTGCCCGAGCCCCGTCATCGCATGGATGCGCATCTTGCCGCTCGGCCGCAGCAGCGCGTTGCGCGCTTCGGCGTTCGCGTAGTCGATTTCGGCGAGGATCGATTTCGCCCGCTCGAAGTAGCGCTCGCCGCTTTCGGTGAGGCCGAGATGGCGCGTCGTGCGATGCAGCAGGCGCGTCTGTACGTGGGCTTCGAGATTCGAAACCGCGCGCGACACCTGCGCGGTGGTCGCGTCGATTTCTTTTGCGACCGCGGTGAAACTGCCGGCTTCGACAACGCGCACGAACAGGCGCATGTTTTCGAGCATGTCCATTGAATTGGCTTGGGGAGTGTCGGTGGGGAAACGTCGGCGGCGCTCGCGTCAGACGGGAATCGAGGCGGGCGCGCCAACCTCGCGCAAGCGATCGCCATGCCGGGGAACGGGCGGGAGAGCGGGCATCGCGTGCGTGGCTGTGGCATATCGGGGAATTCGGTGGCCGGAATTGTACGCCGCCGCAGACAAAATTGCGCGATCGCGCGGCACCCACGCTTTTCGCCCTATGAAAGGCTTTTGCAAGCATCATGCATCACGCGCATGGACCGCATTAATGCGCGAGCGGCAATTTGTATCACAACGCGATATAATTCCGGTTCTCTTGCGCCGGATCATCCGCGCCGTCATTTTTACCGCTTACCGTCCATGTCGTCAGGCTCCTCCCCGTCGCGCCGCACGTTCCGCCAATGGCTGCACAGCTTCATGCCCCATCCGATGACGCTCGGCTGGCGCGAACGCATGCGCTCGTGCATGGGCGCGCTCGTCGGCATCGCGACGGTCGGCGTCACGATGCGGCTGCTGCCCGGCGTGCCGGGCCTCATGCCGCTGCTCGTCGCGCCGATGGGCGCGTCGGCCGTGCTGCTGTTCGCGGTGCCCGCGAGCCCGCTCGCGCAGCCGTGGTCGATCATCGGCGGCAATCTGGTGGCGGCGAGCGTCGGCGTTGCGTGCGCGCAATGGATCGCCGATCCGATCACGGCCGCTGCGGTCGCGGTCGCCCTCGCGATCGGCGGCATGTTCGCGCTGCGCTGCGTGCACCCGCCGTCGGGCGCGGTCGCGCTGACGGCCGTGCTCGGCGGCCCGGCGATCCATGCGCTCGGCTTCGGCTTCGTGGTCGAGCCGATCGCGTTGCAATCGGGCATCCTGCTGTCGGCCGCGCTCATATATCACGCGCTGACGGGCCACCGCTATCCGCACGGCGGCGTGCGTCCCGACGCGAAACCGCACGCCGGCAGCACCGCGCCCGCACGCGGCGGCTTCACGCGCGCCGATCTCGACACAGTGCTCAAGCGCCGTAGCGAATGGCTCGACGTCGATCCGGACGACCTCGAAATGCTGCTGCGCGAAACCGAGATGCAGGCGTATACGCGCACGTTCGGCCAGCTCACGTGCGCCGAGCTGATGACGAAGAACGCGATCGAAGTCGCGCCATCCACGTCGGTGGCGGCCGCGCTGACGCTGCTCGAGCGCCATCGCGTGAAGGCGCTGCCCGTCGTCGACGGCGACGATCGCCTGATCGGCATCGTCACGCGCGCCGACCTCACGCGCCAGGTGCGCCGCCCGATCCCGCTGTGGCAACGGCTGTCCGCGCGGCTGCCGCAGTCGTTCGGCGGCCAGCCGCCGAGCGTCGCCACCGTGATGACCCGCGACGTCGCGGCCGTGCCGCAGACCATGCCGATCACCGCGCTGGTGCCGCTGTTTACGCACTCGGGCCACCACCACATCCCGGTTGTCGACGCATCGCGCCGACTTGTCGGGATCATTACGCAGACCGATCTCGTCACGGGCCTGTACCGGCAAACGCAGATGCTGGAAGCCGCGTAACCGGAACGAACGGCACCGACGCACGACGCAATGCGGGTCATTTCGCCGAAAATCAGCCATTTATATCACGTTGTGATATATTCGCCGCTACCGAAACCGCCTGTCCGACCGACTGCAATGACCGATAACCGCCGCTCGCTGACCAAAAGCGATTTCCAGCAACTGTCCGAGTTCCGCTACCAGATGCGCTGCTTCGAGCGCTTCTCCGAACGCGCCGCGCAAAGCGAAGGCGTGACGCCGCTGCAATACCTGCTGCTGCTGCACATCAAAGGCTACCCGCACCGTGAATGGGCAACCATCGGGGAAATCGCCGAACGCCTGCAGGCGCAGCATCACGGGGTCGTCGCGCTGGTGACGCGCTGCGAGGCGCTCGGGCTCGTGAAGCGCAAGACGAGCGAAGCGGACCGCCGGCAGGTCGAGGTGCACCTCGAAGAGGCCGGCGAAACACTGCTCGCCCGCCTCGCGGCCATGCATCGCGCCGAGCTGAAATCGCTCAAGGGCGCGTTCCAGGTTCCGCAGATCGATTACTGACCCTAGCTTTACCGACCTTTCCTCACTCCGATGAACGCACCACACAAACGCGATTTCTCGACCAACGAACGCCTGCCCAGGATCGCGTTGCTCGCCGCCGGGATCGGCTTGCTCAGCACGCTGGCGGCGTTCGTGCTGTTGAGCCTGATTCACCTGTTCACGAACCTGTTCTTCTTCCAGCAGTTTTCGTTCGCCGATCGTTCGCCCGCGAACCATACGCTCGGTGCATGGGTGATCGTCGTGCCGGTGGTCGGCGGGCTGATCGTCGGGCTGATGGCGCGCTTCGGTTCGGAGAAGATCCGCGGCCACGGCATTCCCGAGGCGATCGAGGCGATCCTGTTCGGCAAGAGCCGCATGTCGCCGAAGGTCGCGATCCTCAAGCCGCTGTCGTCGGGCGTCGTGATCGGCAGCGGCGGCCCGTTCGGTGCCGAAGGCCCGATCATCATGACGGGCGGCGCGCTCGGCTCGCTGATCGCGCAATGCGTGCACGTGACCGCCGCCGAGCGCAAGACGCTGCTCGTCGCGGGCGCGGCCGCCGGCATGACCGCCGTGTTCGGCACGCCGGTCGCCGCCGTGCTGCTCGCGGTCGAACTGCTGCTGTTCGAATGGCGTCCGCGCAGTTTCCTGCCGGTCGCGCTCGCCTGTGCGGTCGCCGGTTTCGCGCGCGCGGTGTTCTTCGGCGTCGAGCCGCTGTTTCCGCTGACCACCGCGTCGCCGACGCCCGTCGCGCTGCTGTCGTGCATCGTCGCGGGCCTGCTGTCGGGCATGCTCGCGTGCGGCCTGTCGGCTGCGCTGTACCGCGTCGAAGACGCCTTCGCGAAGCTGCCGGTGCACTGGATGTGGTGGCCGGCGCTCGGCGCGGTCGTGATCGGCATCGGCGGCTGGCTCGAGCCGCGCGCGCTGGGTGTTGGCTATGACGTGATCGGCGACCTGCTGCATCAGCACATCGCGCTGAAGATCGCGCTGGCGCTGTTGATCGTGAAAGCCGTGATGTGGGTGATCGCGCTCGGCTCCGGCACGTCCGGCGGTGTGCTCGCCCCGCTGTTGATGCTCGGCGCGGGCCTCGGCACCGTGCTGTCGCCGGTGCTGCCCGGCGGCGATCCGGCGCTGTGGCCGCTCGTCTGCATGGCCGCCACGCTCGGCGCCACGCTTGGCGCACCGCTCACCGCGATCGTGTTCGCGTTCGGCCTCACGCACGACGCAAACGCGTTGCTGCCGCTGCTCGCGGCGACGCTCGTCGCGCACGGCTTCGCGACCATCGCGATGAAGCGCTCGATCATGACGGAAAAGATCGCGCGCCGCGGTTATCACATCTACCGCGAATACGGCGTCGATCCGCTCGAACGTCATGACGTGGCGGAAGTGATGACGTCCGCCGATGCGCTCGTCGCGATCGACGGCGCCATGCCGCTCGACGCCGTCGCGTCGCAATACTTCGGCGCGAAGCAGACGCACCGTGCCTACCCGGTCGTGCAGAACGGCCGCCTGCTCGGCCTCGTCGATCGCGCGACGCTCGACGCGCACCGCGCGCAAGCCGGGCCAGACGCACCGCTCGCAAGCGCGTTCGCCGATCGCGCACCGGCCGTCGCGCAGGCACACGAGACCTGCCGCGTGGTCGCATCGCGACTCGCGATGCTCAGCCTCGAACGCCTGCCGGTCGTCGACGATCCGCAATCGCTGCGCCTCACCGGCATCGTGTCGCGCAGCGACCTGATCAAGCCCGCGCTCCAGCACTTCGACGACGAACAGAAGCGCGAGCGCTTCCGTCCGGTCGTGCCGGTCAACCTGCGCGATATCGGCGCCCGCAAGGTCGGCTGATCTTTGCAGCGGTGCGCGGCGCGCCGGCCGCGCACCGCTCTCTTCGTCGTCTCCCGCGGTCAGAAACGGCGCGTTTGGCGTTTAAACTTCGTTGACAGTTCATCGAACGGAAGTTTGTCATCATGGTGCTCATGCGACGGGGCCACCATTCAGCCATTCCAATTCGTCATCCAATAAAGAAGCGTCGCGGCGCGACATGCAGACACATGCAGCACGCCGCGGCCGTCAATCCGCCACACCACAGGGCAGCGAGCCGACCTCACGAAGCATGACGTCGTTGCCGCGTCCCCGCCTCCATGCGGGCCGCACGCGACGTATGCCGCAGCGCCGCAGAACACACAGCATCCGGATCGCCGTTTGGCAAGCGCGTTAACAACTTGTTGCGGAATCGCCGGAACCGCATGGGTCCGATGCAATCTCACAGAAACGCAGTTCTGCTGCGCAATCCCACTCAATCAATCACGACTCGAGGGAGATAAAACGTGAACATGAAATACTTACCGCTCATCGCATTGACCGTGGCAATTTCTGCGCATGCAGCCGATCCGGCCATGCAGAATGTGGGACAAAGTCAGAAATCCGCTCAGGACGTCTCGGCATGCATCGCCAAGACCTGGGCCGACAAGTCGCAACAACAGGTCGTCTCGCAGAACGTGCTCGCCAACGGCCTGGCGACCGATGTCTACGTACCGGGCCAGCAACCGCCGAACGGCGCGGCCGCGATGGTTCGCCCGTCGTCGAAGGCGGATGCCAAGACGTGGGTCGGCGTGCGGGGCGACGCCGCTTCCGCCGGCGACATCACCGCCTGCCTGTAAGCCCCGCACCGGACGGCATTGCGCCGTCCGCCTGCGACGAGCCCCGCTTCGGCGGGGCTTTTCGTTTGTGCGCGTCGGCCGCGCGCATGCGCCGCGGCCGATGCCTGCACGCTTACAGGTAGCTGCAGACGTAGTCGAGCGTCTCGAGCACTTCGATGTCGAAGCGGCTCTTGCCCGGCACCGAGAACGATTCGCCGGCGCCATAGGTTTGCCACTCGTTGCTGCCGTCGAGCTTCACGCGGCACTTGCCGGCCTGCACTTCCATCAATTCGGCCGCGTCCGTGCCGAAGTTGAGCGCGCACGGCAGGATCACGCCGAGCGTCTTGCGCGTGCCGTCCGGGAAGAGCACGGTATGCGACACGCACTTGCCGTCGAAGTAGACGTTCGCGCGCTTGACGACCGATACGTTGTCGAATTGGGTTGCACTGGTCATGTGATGCCTCTGATTGCTGGATGCCGGATGGCGTGTTGTCGGAAGCCGGCCGGGGCGGCAGGCCGGCCGCTATGATACCGGCTCGCGGCAAGCGAGCCGCAAGCGGGACTTGCCGGGGATGCCCGGTAGATAGTCAGGATCACTACTTGATGCGACGCATGCCCTCGCATGCACCGCTCATCCGAGCCCTTTGCGTCGCGCGGAATCGCGCAGGCAGTCGAGCAGCATCGCCGCGGCCGGCGTGAGCGGGCTGTCGCGGCGCGTGACGACCTGCACGGATACACCCGGCAGCCGCTCGCGGATCGGCAGCACCGCGAGCTGGTCGCGCGCCCACTCGCCCTGCAGCAGTTGCTCGGGCATCGACGCGATCAGGTCGCAGCCCGTCATCAGGCTGTGCGCGAGCCCAAAGCTCGGGCATTCGACGACCCGCTGCGGCACCGGCAACCCATATGCAACGAACGAATTGAACAGCACCTGGGTCGAGCTTTCGGGCGACGGATTCATCAGCCAGTCGGCGTCGACGAGATCGGCGAGCGACGTGGCCGACGCAAGCGGATGCCCCTTGCGCGCGACGATCAGCGATCGGCTCGCATAGAGTTCCGCGTGATCGAACTCGGCCGCCAGCAGTTCGGGCACGACGACGGCGACCGCGAAATCGAGCGAACCGTCGTGCAGCCGCGGCAGCGCGATGCCCGGAAACCCTTCGATCAGGTTGACGCGCGCGACCGGAAAGCGCCGCCGGAACGCGCGAAACGCATCGGGCAGGATCGTTACCGCCGCCGCCGGCGTGATCGCCGCCGCGACGGAGCCCGTCATCGCGCCCTGCGCCTGCTCGATGTCGTCGCGGGCACGCTGCATTTCGGCGACGATCAACCGCGCGCGCACCTGCAATTGCTGGCCGAACGCGGTGAGCTGCACGCCCCGCGCGGTGCGCACCACGAGCGATACGCCGAGCGCGATCTCCAGCTCCTTGACCGCCTTCGTCAGCGCCGCCGGCGACACGTTCAGACGCCGCGCGGCCGCGCGAATGCTCCCTTCTTCCGCAACGGTGACGAACGCTTTCAGCTGATGGTATTTCATGGGGCAATGCGTGATCCGTGGAAACCCTGTGCGCCTCGACGCTTGCCGGCTGAGGGTATTCCCGAGCGGCAACCAGTGGTGTGCACCAAAGCAATTTAGCAGCTTCTGGTGCGCAAAAGAAATTTATATGCTTGCTCGTCATAGGCGCGTCAAACGCCCCTCCCCGCCCCACAGGAGACTCCATGCTGCAAGCCGTGAACCCCGTCATCCCCGGCATCGCCGCGATCGCGCCCGACCTGATCGAAGTGCGCCGCCGCATCCACGCACACCCGGAACTCGCGTTCGAGGAAACGCTGACGAGCGATCTCGTCGCCGAGCTGCTCACGGGCTGGGGCTACGAAGTGCACCGCGGCATCGGCAAGACCGGCGTCGTTGGCGTGCTGCGCGAAGGACAAGGCACGCGCACCGTCGGGCTGCGCGCCGACATGGATGCGCTGCCGCTCGCCGAAACCACCGGCCTGCCTTACGCGAGCCGCCATGCGAACAAGATGCATGCGTGCGGCCACGACGGCCACACCGCGATGCTGCTGTGCGCGGCGCGTCACCTGGCTGCCACGCGCCAGTTCTCCGGCACGCTGAACCTGATCTTCCAGCCGGCCGAGGAAAATTTCGGCGGCGCGAAATCGATGATGGACGACGGCCTGTTCGACCGCTTCCCGTGCGACGCGATCTTCGCGATCCACAACATGCCGGGCCGCGCCGCCGGCGACATGGCGTTCCGCACCGGCGCCGCGATGGCGTCGGCCGACCGCGTGACGATCACGCTGCGCGGCGTCGGCGGTCACGGCGCGATGCCGCATTTCGCGCGCGACCCGATGTCGGCCGCGGGCAGCATCATGGTCGCGCTGCAGACGATCGTCGCGCGCGAGGTCGATGCGCAGCATGCGGCCGTGATCACGGTCGGCAGCGTGCAGGCCGGCGAGACCTTCAACATCATTCCCGAAACCGTCGTGATGAAGCTGTCGGTGCGCGCGCTGAACGCCGACGTGCGCGCGCTGCTTGCGCGCCGCATCGAAGCGCTCGTGAAGGGCCAGGCGGAAAGCTTCGGCGTCGCGGCGGAAGTGGATTACGACTACGGCTATCCGGTGCTCGTCAACCATCCGGAACCGACCGCGTTCGCCGCCGACATCGCGCGCCAGATGCTCGGCGCCGAACGCGTGGAAACCGACGCCGCGCCGCTGATGGGCAGCGAGGACTTCGCGTTCATGCTCGAGGCGCGCCCCGGCTGCTATGCATTCATCGGCAACGGGATCGGTAGCAAGGGTGGCTGCATGGTGCACAACCCGGGCTACGACTTCAACGACGACATCCTCGCGATTGGCGCGAGTTACTGGGTTCGCGTCGCCGAAGCCTGGCTCGCGGCCTGACGGCCCTTCATCACGCAGTTCCGCGCCTTAGCAGGGGAACCTCATGGAAACGTCCGCCCTTTCGTTCGCCGGCTCGCCGGCCGATGCCCGCGCCGCCGCGAAGAAACGCCGCCTGATCGCGGCCGCCGCGGTCGGCAACGCGCTCGAGTTCTACGACTTCACGGTCTACAGCTTCTTCGCGATCCTGATCGGCAAGCTGTTCTTTCCCGTGCACTCGTCGTTCGGGCAGTTGATGCTCGCGGTCGCGAGCTTCGGCGTCGGCTTCGTCACGCGTCCGCTTGGCGGGCTCGTGATCGGCATGTACGCCGACCGCGCCGGCCGCAAGAAGGCGATGATCCTGACGCTGCTGCTGATGGCGCTCGGCACCGCGACGATCGCGGTCGCGCCGACCTTCGCGCAGATCGGCCTCGCCGCGCCGCTGCTGCTCGTGCTCGCGCGGCTGCTGCAAGGGTTCGCGTCGGGCGGCGAAGTCGGCGCTTCGACGACGCTGCTGCTCGAACAGGCGCCGCAGCACCGCCGCGGCTTCTATGCGTCGTTCCAGTTCTCGAGCCAGGGGCTCGCCGCGCTCGCGGGGGCGCTGACCGGTGTCGCGCTGACGTCAACGCTCACTGCCGCGCAGCTCGAAAGCTGGGGCTGGCGCGTGCCGTTCATCATCGGCACGCTGTTCGTGCCGATCGGTTACTGGCTGCGCCGCACCGTCGAGGAAGTACCGCCTGCCGCGCCCGCAGCCGCCGCCACGCACGACGAGCCGGTCGCGTCGCTGCCGCTCGCCGCCGTGCTGCGCCATCACGGCAGGGCCGTGTTCGCGGGCCTCGGCGTGACGATCGGCGGCACGTCGATCCACTACATCATCGTGTTCTACATGGCGATCTACGGCGTGCAGGTGCTGCACCTGCCGACCTGGCTGTCGATGACGGCCGGCTGCGTCGCCGGCGCGATCCTGATGCTCGTGACGCCGATCGGCGGCCACCTCTCCGATGTCTACGGACGCAACCGGATCGTCTGGTGGACGCGCATCGCGCTGATGGCCGCGATCTATCCGGCGTTCATCGCTCTGAACCGTTGGCCGGGCGCCGCGTCGCTGCTGTCGATCATCGCGGCGCTGTCGATCGTGCACGCGATCAACATCGGCGCGACGGGTGCGATGCTCGGCGAGTTGTTCCCGCGTGCGGTGCGTGCCACCGGCGGTGCGCTGGTGTATAGCGTGGGCGTCGCGATCTTCGGCGGCTTCGCGCAGTTTTTCGTCACGTGGCTGATCGCGGCGACCGGGAATCCGAATGCGCCTGCGTGGTATGCGATCGGGTGTGGCGCGTTTACGCTGCTCGCGATTCGGTGCATGGATGAGAAGGCGGGGAAGGCGCTTGATTGAACGGTGGGCGGTGGGTGGCGCGTCATTGACGTCGCGCCCTCGCATCGGGCATGATCGTTCAATGCATAACGCTACGATCACCCTTTCGACGACCACGCGCACGACCGCCTTCGGCGGGTCCGTGCGGCGAGTGCGCGCAAGATCGTAGCGTCACCGATTCCCACAGGCCCCGCCGGTTCCGGACGGGGTCTTGTCGTTTCTCCGTCTGCATCGGCCATTCAGGAGAACGCGATGTCCGAAGTCCCTTCCCCCAAACGTGCGCTGCTCGTCATCGATATGCAGGTCGGGCTGTTCCATGGCCCCGATCGTCCGCATAACGGCGAACGCGTGCTGACCAACATCAACCGGCTGATTCGTCGCGCGCACGAAGCCGGTGCGCCCGTGTTCGCCGTGCGCCACACCGGCCCGGCCGACTCGCCGATTGCGCCCGATGCGCCGCTGGCCGCGCTGCTGCCGGAACTCGCGATCGATACCGCACGCGACATCGTGTTCGACAAGACCCGGCCGAGTTGCTTCGCAGGTACGCGGCTCGCCGAGTGGCTGCACGCGGCTGGTATCGGGGAAATCGTGATTACCGGGATGAAGACGCAGTACTGCGTCGATACCGCGTGCCGCGCAGCCGCCGATCTCGGGTTTCGGGCGGTGCTCGTCGCCGATGCGCACACCTGCATGGACACGCCCGCGCTGCCGGCCGAGCGGATCATCGCGCATCACAATGCGACGCTTGGCGGGCCGTTCGCGGTGCTGACGACGACTGAGGCGTGCGTGTTCTGAGGCAAGGCGCGAGACGGACCGTAAAGCGTGAGGTTTCAACACTGGCCTCAGCAAAGCCCCGTCGCGCGCATCGCCTCAATACACGACGATACGTCGCGAACTGAAACAACTTTCCGCGAGAGCGTCACGTCGCCGGACAGAAATATGCTGAGTCGGTGGTCGAAGTGATATGAAAACTTGATCAGGTCGATGGTGTTCCGGAAGGTTTCCTTGGGCAGCTTGCGCGTCATCGTCGAATGAATGAAGCGCTTGATCAGACGTATCGCTCTCACGCGAAACGAAACCTCGACCCGCAAGATCAACGAACACTCGACGAGCAGCGGATACATCCGCTTGTCGTATGCGCCTTCGACAAACCAGCGGTCCTGCTCGAGGATGTTTCCGATCGCCTGCGCCATTGATTCGTCCGAGTTCTTCACAAACTCGGCCGCAGTCATGTCCCAATAGACGTGGTCGAATTCGTGCGTGGCGACATTGAACTTGCGTGCCAATTGCATGGCGATCGTCGACTTCCCCGCACCCGACGGGCCTACGATACACACCTTCATGTTTCTGTCTCGGCTCAATCACGCATCTGCATGCTCACGCAGGAAGTGTTTCAGCATGGGTACGAAGAAATCATGCCCACCGATCAGCGCGCATTCTGCTTCAAAAAAGGGATACCACTCAAAGTTGAATTCGATGGGTTCACCGCCGGTACTTGGAGTGTCCTCGAAATGCGTCCAACTCGCCTTCATTACAATAGCGTCTCTCACCCTGACATGCACGACATGCCGGTTCTGGATCTCGCTTCTTCCGAATTTCGTCATCGAGTAGAAGTAGTTGCCGAGAACACGCACAACTTCGGCATTGTCGATGCCACTTTCCTCGCGTAACTCACGTAGCGCGGCGGCTACCGGCATTTCTCCCGGCTCCATCGTGCCGGCAACCACCTGCCTACCGGCTTCCGGAAACCTAGGCTGTGTGAAGGTCAGCAATCCATCTCGCCACGTAAGATAGACGAGTACCTTGTTCTTGGTTTTCAAGATAATTCTTTCGATCAGATCCACCCATAATGGAACAGATGTTTAACCCTATATTATTCTTACATCCGAAATTTTTGATTGATGCCAGTTTTCGCAACAGTATTGCAAAAAAAAGACACGCTGGTAGCGCGACGGACGCGTTTCGACCCGGAGCGGCCGTTCGGATCGCAATGGGTTCTTTCTTTGTCTGCTTCCGGACCCACTACGGTGATGCGAGCCGCTGCGACCTCATTCTCCGTCTCTATTGGCATTTCGCCGCGCAGCGTCAGCTGTAGCAACTCCCAAGACATCGGCAATTGCGCTAATGTGCCAAACACGCCCCAAGTCGGACTCCGGATTAACTCGTCCCGCGTAAATCCCAAGAAATTCCCAAATCGGATGAGGTGAGACCACGGAAGCCCATTTTTCCCCTTGACGTACTCGATGGTTTCCAACCCGGTAGGCGATTACAGGCGACCCTGATTGACCTTGTCGCGTTCGACAGTCAATCATGAAAGTTGGATGGGCTGGCGTAACCAACGACAATTCCTGTGCCAAAAATCCGGTCGCCCAAACAGGGAATTTTTCTACGGATGTCTGACCAAACGGAAAACCGATTACGCTAACAGGCTCTGCAGGACCGACAACCATATCACAACGATCAAGCGTCGTTTCGAGATAGTACGGCATCTTGCAGACATCACTTCCCCATCGCAAGTTAAGTGCGACGACGTCGGCTTCCTTGCCCAAGAGGCTATGTTCGAACCAGTATGGAGATCCGTCGTCACGGTAGAGCGGAAGGCGAATGGGTAGCCATTCGCCGTTATGGTCAACATTCTTATGGAAGTAAATGACAATGTTGTCCGGCACACCACCCGTCTTACTCAAGCATTCGCCAGTTATTTGATGTCTGCCGGTCACGTTATGGCGATTCGTCACTAGCGCACAATGCGATTCGCGATTATTTGCCACAAGGAACGCTGTACCTTTGGCAAGGACGGTTTGTCCAAAACACATTTCGATAAAAAGCGACTTCATGGTCGGGATTTCGACGGCGTAGCCTTGTTGATCGCCACGGGGCGGTTCCGCGACGACTGGGATGTCATTTTCTGATGTGCTCATAGGTTTGCTTCGAAAAGAGATTCTCAAGATTTAGAACGCGGACATCGTACTTTAACTAGCACTTCTCGATCTATGATTCGAGTGGCGGGGTTTCCGAATAGAGTCGGACGCCTGTGCGCTCCACCATGCGGCGCTAATGAACGGCGCTTCCTGGCCGTTCTAAGACACCCCAGTAGCCGTGTGCACCACAGCACCTTCTCAGCATCGCACACTGCTAAATCAACCGCGGAGTGCAGACACCTGAATTTCCAGCCGGTGAAAACGTCAACGAATGTGAATCTACCAAGCGCGCTTTATCGGTATATCGGTAGTGGTGCGATACCCCACAGCCGGTCATCCGGCCACCAGACCGACTACAAAACGGCGGACGAGCAACCTGCCGCTTCCATACAGTATCAATTCCCCAAGTCCACCCGCTCCCAGTAATCATGCATCGACACCACTGCACACGCACCTCAACGCCCCAGCAAGCCCGTAAACGCAAAAAGGCACGAGCCTTTCACCGCCCGTGCCTTTCCCCTACGCAACCCTTCCCGCTCAAAACGTATGCATCATCCCCACATACGCCCCCGTCTGCGACTCACCGGTCATCGGGCTCGTCCCCGACGTCGCGTCGCGCGGCGACGCCAGCAGCGAGAAGTTCGAATTCCCGCCATTCCGCACATAAGCAACCGTCCCATACAGGAACGTCCGCTTCGACAGGTTGTACGTGGTGCCGAGCACGTACATGATCGCGTGGCCCGACGGATCGTGCGACGCATCGCCGCCGCCATCGCCCACCTTTACGTAATACCCGCCGCCCGTCACGGCCCACTGCGGATTGGCCGTGTAGGTCGCACCGAGCCAGTAATGATCGGCGCGATCAGCAACGCCAGCCGGGCTGTCCGGCGCCTGGTAATGCGTATACGCGCCCTGGATCTTGAACTTCGACACCTTCACGTTCGCGCCGACAAAATACTCGCGCGACGCGGTGAAGATGTTGCTGAACTTGCCGTTGTTGTCGCGCAGCTCGTCGTAGATGCCGCGCACGTCGAGCACCGGCGAGTGGTACGAGATCATGATCCCGTCCGAGCGGCCGAAGTCATCGGCCGCGCCGTAGTTGAAGCCGCGCGACTGGTTGCCGAACGCATACTGCGCCTGCACGTCAAAGCCGCCGATCACCGGGCTGTGATACTCGATGTTGTTGCTGCTCTGCTGCCAGTTGCGCCCGCGCACGAGCGATGCCGACGAAAACGCCTGTTGCACGAACGGATCGAATTCCCACACGCCATCGCTGTCGATGAACAGGTTGCGGCCGGCCTGCAGCTGGCCCCACGTGTCGCTCTTCAGCCCGACATACGCGCGGCGCGACCACATGCGTCCGCCGCCCGTCGTGCCGTTCATCACCTGGAACGCGGTTTCCAGGTTGAAGACCGTCGACATCCCGCCGCCGAGATCCTCGAAACCCTTCAGGCCGAACATGCTGGTACCCCAGTCGCCGCCTTCCGCGCTCCAGCGCGTCGAGCTGCCGTTCGGTGTCGCGATGTGGTTCAGGTATTCGACGCCGCCGTCGATACGGCCGTACAGCGTCACACTTGTTTGTGCGGACGCGGCCGCCGGTGCGGCGGCCGCGATCAGCCATGCTAGATGTTTGAGTCGCAAAGTCATGCCCCCTCGCAGTCTGGACCGTCCGACACGCGCCCCATGCGCGCGCCGGCGATCCGCTCACCCGCGATCGATCGAAAAACGTCCGGGGCCCGCCGCGCACAGCGCGAGCAGGCCGCCCGAGATCGCGATGTTCTTGTAGAAATGAATCATGTTGTTCATCTGCTCGCCGCCCGTCATCGTCCAGTAGTGATGGCCGATGAGCGCGGTGCCGATCGTATACAGCGCAAGCAGCAGCGCAAGCGGCCGCGTCTGGAAGCCGACGAGGAGCGCGATCCCGACGAACAACTCCATCACGACGGCGATCGCCGCCGAGATGATCGGCGCGGGCGCGCCCTCGCTTCCCATGAACGCGATCGTGCCCGAGAAGTCGGCGATCTTCTTCCAGCCGAACATCACGAACAGAATCACGAGCAGGATTCGGGACAGCAGCAGCAGCACATCGCGCTGGGACGCGAGAAACGGTTGATTCGGTGTCATGGTGTGATCAACGAAAGCGATGCGCGAACCGCGCGCACCGGATTGCCAACGAACCAGGACAGGCGGCCGCCAGTGCCGCCCGCCCCGCTCTGCAACAACCGGCATCGGGGCCCGCCCGATGTGCTGTGCTCCTCCTCTTTCCGTGTTGCGCTGCCTGGTACCACTTCCTACCGCTTCGTGCCCGGCCTCAACGTGCCTTCGCGACGTCCTGCTCGGTCACCTTCGCGGCCGGATTGCCGAACTGACCCGTCAGGTAGTTCGCCAGCGCGGCGATCTGCGCGTCCGACAGCTCATTGCGGAACGCGGGCATCCCGACGTCCTCGCTGCCGGCCTTACGCTGCACGCCGTTCAGGATCACCTGCACGAGGTTCGTCGGATTCGACGCACCCACCGTCGAGTTGTGGAACAGCGACGGGTAATAGCCGTCCGGCGTGCCCTTGCCCTGCATCTGGTGACAGCTCGCGCAGTTGCCGAGATACAGCCGCGCCGGATCGATGCCCGACGATGCGAGCGGCACGCCACGCAGCTTCAGGCCGTCTTCCGCCGGCTTGCCCCACGACGAACGCGACTGCTTCGCGTCGCCGCTGGCCACCGCCGGCACCGTGCGGACGTAGGTTGCGATCGCACCGATGTCGGCGTCGGTCATCTTCGAGAAGCTGTGCTCGACCGCCTCGGCCATCGGACCGGCCGCCTGCGCGACGCCCGGCACGCTGCCTGTACGCAGGTACTGGACGAGCTGCTGCTGCGTCCAGCCGCCGATCCCCGCGTTCGGGTCCGACGTGATGTTGTAGCCGTCCCAGCCCGCCAGCACCGAGCCCGACAGGAAGCTGCCGCCCGTCTCGTCGAGCGACTTCTCCTGCATCGCGATGCCGCGCGGCGTGTGGCACGTGCTGCAGTGCGCGAGGCCCTGCACCAGGTACGCACCGCGGTTCCACTCGGCACTCTGCGACGGCTTCGGCTGGTACGCACCGTCCTTCAGGAACAGCCAGTTCCAGATCTTCAGCGGCCAGCGCATGCTCAGCAGCGGCGGAATCTCGTTCTTCGGCGGCGCCTGCTTGACCGGCTCGACGCCATGCATGAAGTACGCGTACAACGCCTGCACGTCGTCGTCGTTGATCTTCGCGTACGACACGTACGGCATCGCCGGGTACAGGTTGGTGCCGTTCTTCGACACGCCATGACGCACCGCGCGCTCGAATTCGTCGAACGTCCAGTTGCCGATGCCAGTGTCGGGGTCCGGCGTGATGTTGCTCGTATAGATCTTGCCGAGCATCGGCACCGGCATCCCGAGGCCGCCGGCGAACGGCTTGCCGCCCTTCGCGGTGTGACAGGCCATGCAGTCGCCCGCGACTGCGAGATATTCGCCGCGCTTGATCTGCGCGGGATCGGCCGAATCGGCCGCGCGCACGAGCCCCGGCAGCGCGAGGCTGCCGGCGAGGAGGAAGGTGAGAGTAGATTTCCGCACGGTCAGACTTCCTTCTTCAGCGTGTCCGACATCCGCAGCGCCAGCGCCGCGATCGTCAGCGTCACGTTCACCGTACCGACGGTCGGCATCGTCGAGCTGCTCGAGATGAACAGGTTCGGATGGTCGAACGTGCGGCAGTCCTTGTCGACGACCGAGTCGCGTGCATCCGCGCCCATGATCGTCGCACCCGTGATGTGGTTGTTCGGCGCGAATTCGTCGTTGAACACGACCTCCGTGCCGCCCAGCACCTTCGCGGCCGTCGCGTAGACCTCGCGCGTATGCACGGCGCCGCGCTTCACGTAATCGTCGATCGCATACGTGATTTCCGGGCGCGGAATGCCGACCGCATCGGTGGCCGTCTTGCTCGGCACGATGCGGTTCTCGGGCTGCGGCAGGATTTCGTGGAAGCAGTCGAACTGCACGTAGCGCGCGGAACGATCGCGGATCTGCGCGTCGAGCTCGTCGGCCTTCATCAGCTTGCCGGCCTTGAAGATCTTCTGCGTCTCCTGGTTGATGCGCGACATGTTCGACAGGTGGATCTTCTTCGCGGCTTCGGTCGCGCGGAACGGGCCGTCGCGGAAACCGATCAGCGACGTCATCTCCTGCGGGCCGCGGCCCGGCCACAGCTTGTCGCTCGCGTAGAACGACACGCCCGTGCCCGGGTGGTCCATCAGGTTGCGCCCGACCATGTCGGAGCTGTTCGCGACGCCGTTCGGGAAATCGCGGTTCGCCGACATCAGCAGGATCTTCGGCGTCTCGATACCGTTCGCGGCCACCACGAAGTACTTGCCTTCGACACGATGGTCGGCGCCCGTCTTGTCCTTGTAGATCGCGGCGACGATGCGCTTGTCCGGACCAGTCTCGAGCTTGTAGACGACCGCGCTGTCGATCAGCTTCGCGCCGGCCTGCTCGGCCTTCTCGACGTGCACGATGCCGTTGTACATCGCGCCGATCGGGCAGATCGGCATGCAGTTGTTGTTCCCGCAACAAGTCGGCCGGCCGTCGTACGGGCGGCTGTTGCGCGCGACCGGCTCGGTCACCACGTGGAACTTCGGGTCATAGCCGTTGAGCGCGCTCTTGATCGTCTGCTCGTTGAACGACAACGGCAGCGGCGGCATCGGGTACGGCTGCTTGCGCGGCGAGTACAGGTCTTCCTCGGGGCCGGGGCCCCACACGCCGAGCTCTTCCTCGGCGCGCTGGTAGTAATGCTCGAGGTCGTCGTACTGGATCGGCCAGTCGCGGCCGACGCCGTACACCGTCTTCATCTTGAAGTCGTTCGGGATGAAGCGCCACGCCGACGCGGCCCAGTGCCACGTCGTGCCGCCCACCGCACGGATGTACTGCGAGTTGAACTTGTGCTCGCCCTTCAGGACCAGGTAGTCGTTCGGCGGGCCGTATTCCGGATGCGGCGCCCACGGGCTCGACGGGTACGGCGCCATGAAGTCCGTCTTGTCGGGCTGGTTGCGGAAGCGCTCGACGATCTCGCCGCGCGGCATGCGCGGGCCTGCTTCGAGCAGGATCACCGACTTGCCCGCCATCGCGAGCTGGTGCGCGACGATCGCGCCTGCGACACCGGACCCGACGACCACGACGTCGGCCTTTTGCGTATCGGTATCCGCCATCAGGCTTGCCTCTCGATCGGTTTTTCGGCCCAGAAGCCGGGTTTGTTGGGGCAATACGAAGGAATCACGAGCGTATCGGACACGACGCTGAACATTAATGCTTCTTCGTAAGTAATCACGACGTTGTCGACAATGCCGAGATACCACGCCTCGAGAATCGACAGCGCGGCGGCCTGCTGATCGGAATCCAATGAACCGGACGCGAGCGCGCCGGCGAGTTGCGACAGACCGTCGGCCGTCTTGAACGAACCCTTCTGCAGCGCGTGCAGGAAGCGTTCGCCGAGCACGCGGCTCAGCCCTTTCTTGCCTGTCAGTGCTTCGGAGAGCGTCATGAACGTATCGAGCGGCGCGGTGCCGGGATTATCGGCCAGGGCCCGCAACGCCAGCGAGCCGGTGAGGCCCGCCGCCGTCAGCGCCAGTGCGCCCTGCAGCCATTGACGCCGCGTGATGCCGGATACGGTTGCGTCGCTGGCGCGACGCGAGTGGGGGGTGTTGTCGTTGTGCATGTTTCCTTCTCTCGAACACCGGATTCGGGAAAACCACGCTTGATATTTCTCAAACTTTCGCGCGGCCCTGAAATGTACGCGCACAATTCGAATCGGACAATGCTTTTATAGTCCATTAAATGTTCCGCAATCCGAGACAATCGACATTTCGCTGCATTTTTGTGTCGTCGACGCGACAATTCTGCATCGGGACGCAGTGTGTCGCAAGCCGACGACACGCGCCGTCCCATCCCGTCATCCGCTCACATGCGCGTCGGTTAGAATCCCGTGCAATCAAACAGAAAGCTTCCCTCCGAGGGCATCGAGCGATGAAGCAGCACAATAAACACAACAACACGCATCAATCCAATCACACCACACGGCTACTCTGGCGCATCGGCGCGGTCGCGGCGCTCGGCGCCGCCGCGGCACTGTCGCTGCACGCGCTCGCGGCGCGCACCGTGAGCGTGTCGCCGCAAGGCACGGTCACCGAAGTCCGGCAAAGCGTCGTCAAGTTCGACGAACCGATGGTCGCGTTCGGTTCGGCGTCCGCGCCGAACCCCGCGCGCATGACCTGCAACGATTCCACCGCCGCACGCGGCCAGGGCCACTGGCTCGACGACAAGACCTGGGTCTACGATTTCGAGAACGACCTGCCGCCGGGCGTGCGCTGCTCGGTCGCGCTCAACGACACGCTGCGCTCGGTCGCCGGCAATGCGGTGAGCGGCCCGCGCCGCTTCACGTTTCAAACCGGCGGCCCGTTCCCGGTGACAGTGCGCCCCGGCTCGCGCGAGATCGAGGAGCGCCAGGTCTTCGTGCTGAAGCTGAACGGCCCGGCCGAGCCGCGTTCCGCGCTCGCGAACATCTGGTGCGAAGCGGCCGGCATCGGCAACCGCATCCCCGTCACGGCCGCCGACGACGAGACCCGCAACGCGCTGCTCGACCACTTCGGGCTGAAGAAGGACGCGGCGCGCGTGCTGACGCTGTCGTGCGCGCAGGCGCTGCCCGCAAGCGCGAAGATGCAGCTCGTCTACGGCAAGGGCGTCGCGAGCCCGAGCGGCATCGCGAACGACACCGAGCGCCGCTTCGACTTCACGGTGCGCGCCCCGTTCGCCGCGAGTTTCTCGTGCGAACGCGAGAACGCGAAGGCGCCCTGCACGCCGCTGCGCCCGCTGACGCTGTCGTTCAACGCACCGATCTCGCGCAAGAACGCCGAGGCGATCAAGCTGCGCGGTCCTGACGGTTCGCTTTCGCCGACCTTCGGGGCCGACGACCACAGCGACGAAGTGACGACCGTCACGTTCAACCCGCCGCTGCCCGCGCAGGCGAACCTGACGATCGAGCTGCCGTCCGGCCTGCGCGACGTGACCGATCGCGCGCTCGCGAACGCCGACCTGTTCCCGCTCGCGACGCGCACCGCGCCGATGCCGCCGCTCGCGAAATTCTCGTCGGGCACCTTCGGGATCGTCGAGCGTTTCGCCGAACCCGATACGCCGGCGCTCGTGCCGGTCACGCTGCGCAACGTGGAGGCCGACCTGCATATCGCGGGCCTCAACACGCGCGGCGCACAATTCTCGAACCTGAAGGTGGACGACGACACCACGATCCGCCAATGGATGCGCACCGTCGAGCGCTTCGACAACTGGGCGATGACGGCCGGCACGATCGACGAGCGCGTGCCGGGCCTGCTCCGGCGCACGGGCCAGCACCCCGTCTACGTGCCGCTCGAGGCCGGTGAAAAGATGCCCGCGCCGCAGAATCGCCGCATCGACGTGCGCTCGCTGTCGCTGCTCACCGGCGAGCCGGGGGCCCAGGCGATGACGCTGCCGAAGGCCGATCCGAAGGCGCTGCGTCCGTTCGAGGTCGTCGGCGTGCCGATCGACAAGCCCGGTTTCTACGTGCTCGAACTCGCGTCGCCGGCGCTCGGCCGCTCGCTGCTCGCGAAGCCGTCGAGCATGTACGTGCGCACCACCGTGCTCGTCACGAACCTCGGCGTGCATCTGAAACAGGGCCGCGAAAACAACCTCGTGTGGGTCACGACGCTCGACAAGGGCAAGCCCGTGCCGAACGCGCGGATCCGCGTGTCGGATTGCAACGGCGACGAGATCGCGACCGGCAAGACCGATGCGCAAGGCCTGCTGAAAATCGATGGTCAATTCGAGCCGAAGCACGAATGCAGCCAGTCGGAACGCTTCGACGACTACTTCGTGTCGGCGCGCGTCGACGATCCGAAGACGGGCCCCGACATGGCGTTCGTCAGCTCGAACTGGAACCGCGGGATCGAATCGTGGCGCTTCAACGTGCCGACCGATACCGGCAGCGAACCGACCGTGCGTGCGCATACCGTGTTCGACCGCACGCTCCTGCGGGCCGGCGAAACCGTGTCGATGAAGCACTTCCTGCGCACCGAGACGCTGCAGACCCTCGCGTTCCCGGCGCAATACCCGACGCGCGTGAAGATCCGCCATCTCGGCTCCGACCAGACCTACAAGCTGCCGCTCACGTGGTCGGCCGACCACAGCGCGGACACGCAGTTCCCGCTGCCGCCCGCGGCCAAGCTCGGCGAATACAGCGTCACGCTCGAAGGCGGCCCGGACGATGCGCCGACCACCAGCTACTACAGCGGCAGCTTCCGCGTCGAGGCGTTCCGCCTGCCGGTGCTCAAAGGGTCGATCGGCGCGCGCGACGCGCAGAAGAGCCCGCTCGTCGCGGTCAAGGAGGCGCCGCTCGCGGTGCAGATCGACTACGTGTCGGGCGGCGGCGCATCGAACCTGCCCGTGCAGGTGTCGGCGCTGATGAAGTGGGCGTCGCCGCCGTTCGCGGATCGCTTCGAGGACTTCAGCTTCACGCCCTATCGTCCGGAGCGCAGCGACGGCAACGCCGACGACGATTCGCAGGACGGCGACAACGCGTCGGCCGCGAACAACGACCCCGACGCGACCAGGCTGATCGCGGACAAGCTGCCGCTGACGCTCGACCGCAACGGCGCGGGCGCGGTCACGCTCAAGGGCCTGCCCGACGTCGACGCGCCGAAGCGCATCGCGCTCGAGGCGACGTTCGCGGACCCGAACGGCGAAGTGCAGACGATCCGCGGCGACACGATCCTGTGGCCGGCCGCGGTGGTGGCCGGCATCAAGGCCGGTCGCTGGGTATCGGTCGGCCAGCGCGTGCCGGTGCAGGCGCTCGCGGTCGACCTGCAGGGCAAGCCGCGTGCGTCGGTGTCGATCGAGATCAAGGGCGTCGCGCACGTCACGACGTCGTCGCGCAAGCGGATGGTCGGCGGCTTCTACGCGTACGACAACAAGAGCGACACGCGCGACCTCGGCGTGCTGTGCTCGGGCAAGACCGACGACAAGGGCCGCATGGCCTGCGACGCGACGCTCGAACAGGCCGGCAACGTCCAGCTGATCGCGGTCGCGAAGGACGGCGACGGCCGCACGTCGAACGCGTCGACGTCCGTCTGGGTCACGCGCGAGGACGAACTGTGGTTCGGCGGCGACAACACCGACCGGATCGACGTGATTCCGGAGAAGACGTCCTACGAACCGGGCGAAACGGCCCGCTTCCAGGTGCGCATGCCGTTCCGCTATGCCACGGCGCTGGTCGCGGTCGAACGCGGCGGCGTGATGGAAACGCACATCGTCGAACTGACCGGCAAGAATCCGACCGTCGACCTGAAAGTCGGCGAATCGTGGGGGCCGAACGTCTACGTGTCGGTGCTTGCATTGCGCGGCCGGATTCGCGAGGTGCCGTGGTACTCGTTCTTCACGTGGGGCTGGAAGGCACCGGTCGAATGGGCGCGCGCGTTCTGGCGCGAAGGCCGTCACCATGAAGCGCCGACCGCGTTCGTCGACCTGTCGAAGCCCGCGTTCCGCTACGGCCTCGGCGAGATCAAGGTCGGCACCGGCGTGCATCGTCTCGGCGTGACCGTGACGACCGACGCGACGCGCTACACCGTGCGCGGCAAGGCGCAGGCGCACGTGAAGGTCACGCTGCCGAACGGCCAGCCCGCGCCTGCCGGCACGCAGATCGCGGTCGCGGCCGTCGACGAGGCGCTGCTCGAACTGATGCCGAACAACAGCTGGGATCTGCTCGACGCGATGCTGCAGCGACGCGCGTACGGCGTCGAGACGGCCACCGCGCAGATGGAAATCGTCGGCCGCCGCCACTTCGGCCGCAAGGCCGTGCCGGCCGGCGGCGGCGGCGGCAGCGCGCCGACGCGCGAGCTGTTCGACACGCTGCTGCTGTGGAATCCGCGCGTGACGCTCGACGCCAACGGCAGCGCAAACGTCGAGGTGCCGCTGAACGACGCGCTCACGCGCTTCCGGATCGTCGCCGTCGCGGCGGTCGGCCCGGACCGCTTCGGCACCGGCAGCACGTCGATCCGCAGCACGCAGGACCTGCAACTGATCTCCGGCCTGCCGCCGCTCGTGCGCGAAGGCGACGCGTTCCGCGCGCAGGTCACGCTGCGCAACACGACCGACCGCGCGATGCAGGTGATCGTGACGCCGCGCGTGACGGGGCTCGATGTCGCGCCGCAAACCGTGTCGCTCGCGGCCAACGCGGCGACCGAGGTCGCGTGGACAATCACGGTGCCCGAGCAGGCGCTGGACGCGGCCGGCGCGCTGAACTGGCGCATCGAGGCGGCCGAGCAAGGCGGCAAGCGCGCGGCCGATGCGCTGGCCGTCGCGCAGAAGGTCGTGCCCGCACTGCCGGTGACCGTGCAGCAGGCCACGCTCACGCAGGTCGATGGCACCCTCACGGTGCCCGTGTCGGCCCCGGCCGGCGCCGTCAACAACGCGCAGGGCGCGCCGCGCGGCGGCATCGCCGTGTCGCTGCAGTCGAAGCTCGCGGACGGCCTGCCCGGCGTGCGGCGCTGGTTCGAGCGCTATCCGTACCGCTGCCTCGAACAGCAGACGTCGCGTGCGATCGGCCTGCACGACGCCGCGCAATGGCAGGCGCTGGTTGCGCGGATGCCCGTCTACCTCGACAGCGACGGGCTCGCGAGCTATTTCCCGCCGTCGTCCGACGATGCGCACTACGGCAGCCCGACGCTGTCGTCGTATCTGCTCGTGGTCGCCGACGAAGCCGGTCGCCTCGACCCGCGCTTCGCGCTGCCAGAAGACCTGCGCACGCAGCTCGAAGCCGGGCTCGCGCGCTTCATCGACGGCCGCATCGAGCGCAACGCGTGGGCGCCGCGCCAGGATCGCGACCTGCGCAAGCTGGCCGCGATCGAGGCGCTGTCGCGTTACGGTGCCGCGCAAGGCCGCATGCTCGGCTCGATCGAAATCGCGCCGAACCAGTGGCCGACGTCGGCGGTGATCGACTATCACGCGATCCTCACACGCGTGAAGGACATCCCGCAGCGCGACGAGAAACGCGCGCAGGTCGAGCAGATCCTGCGCGCGCGCCTCACGTACCAGGGCACGCAGCTCGTGTTCTCGACCGCGCGCGACGACGACCTGTGGTGGCTGATGACGAGCAACGAGACCAACGCCGCGCGCCTCGCGCTGGAATTCGCGGGCGACCCGGCGTGGAAGGACGAGATGCCGCGCGTGACGGCCGGCCTGCTCGCGCTGCAACGCCAGGGCGCATGGCAGACGACGACGTCGAACGCACTCGGCCAGCTCGCGGTCGAACGCTTCTCGCGCACCTACGAGAGCGTGCCGGTCGCCGGCACGACGAAGGTCGCGCTCGGCGGCAACGAGCGTGCGATCCCGTGGTCGCAGGCACCGGCACCCGCCGACGCGCCTGCATCGGCCACCGCCGCGACGCGCGCCGCCGCCGCACGCAGCGTGCTGATGCCGTGGCCGCGTGCGTCGCAGGCGCCGGCCACGCTGTCCGTCACGCAGGACGGCACGGGCCGCCCGTGGGCGACCGTCGAGAGTCTCGCGGCCGTGCCGCTGCGCTCGCCGTTCGCGGCCGGCTACCGGATCACGAAGACCATCACGCCCGTGTCGCCCGCCGTCAAGGGCGTGCTGACGCGCGGCGATGTCGTGCGCGTGCATCTCGACATCGATGCGCAGAGCGACATGACGTGGGTCGTCGTCAACGATCCGATCCCGTCCGGCGCGACGATTCTCGGCTCGGGCCTCGGCCGCGACTCCGAAGCCGCGACGCAGGGCGAGAAATCCCCGGACGGCGCATGGCCGGCGTTCATCGAACGCGACTTCGACGGCTACCGCGCGTATTACGACTATCTGCCGAAGGGCAAACTCTCGGTCGAATACACGGTGCGGCTGAACAACGTCGGCACCTTCGGGCTGCCGCCGACGCGCGTCGAGGCGCTGTACGCGCCGTCCGTGTACGGCCTGTGGCCGAACCCGCCGATGACCGTGAAGCCGGCCGACGCGGGCAAGTCGTGAGTACGCGATGATCGATCTGGTTTTGCCGCGGCCGGCGCGCTTCGCCGGCCGCGTATTCGTCGCCGTCGTGCTGGCCGCGCCGCTCGTCGCGCACGCGCTGCCCGGCTACGACGACGTGCGGCGCGGCTGGCGCAGTTCCGACTGGGTGCTGCTCGCGCGCGACGGCACGCCGCTGCAGCGCACGCGCGTCGATCTCACCGAACGGCGCGGCGACTGGGTGTCGCTCGCCGACGTGTCGCCCGCGTTCCGCGAGGCGATCGTCGTGTCCGAGGACAAGCGCTTCTACGACCACAGCGGCGTCGACTGGCGCGGCATCGCCGGCGCGGCGTGGGGCAACCTGTGGAACGAGCGCACGCGCGGCGCGTCGACCGTGACGATGCAGCTCGCCGGGCTGCTCAGCGATTCGCCGCGCCGCTCGGGTCAGCGCTCGCTGCCGCAGAAGGCCACCCAGGCGATGAACGCGCTGCTGCTCGAACGCGGCTGGCGCAAGGACCAGATCCTCGAGGCCTACCTGAATCTCGTGCCGTTTCGCGGCGAGACGGTCGGGCTCGCCGCGCTGTCGCAGGTGCTGTTCGGCAAGGCGCCGTCCGGCCTCGACGCACGCGAAGCCGCGATCGCCGCGGCGCTGGTGCGCGCGCCGAACGCGGCACCCGCGAAGGTCGCCGAGCGGGCCTGCCGGATCCTGCGCGACATGCATGCGGAACAGGCCTGCGCGTCGCTCGACGGCTACGTGCAGCTCGTGATCGCACGCCCGGCCAACGCCGTGCGCGACGACGGCGCCGCCCTCGCCCCGCACTTCGCGCGCCGCATCGCGGCCGAGGTCCGACCCGCGGCCGGCGCGCAGGTGCGCACGACGCTCGACGCGCCGTTGCAGCGCTTCGCGCGCGACACGCTGACGCGCGCACTGACCGAGCTCAACGCGCCCGCGCACCGGCGCAACGTGCAGGACGGCGCGGTCGTCGTGATCGACAACGCGACCGGCGAGATTCGCGCGTGGGTCGGTTCGTCAGGGGCGTTGTCGAGCGCACGCGACGTCGACGCCGTGCTCGCGCCGCGTCAGGCCGGCTCGACGCTCAAACCGTTCCTCTACGCGCAGGCGATCGACGAGAAGCGGCTGACGGCCGCGTCGCTGCTCGACGACGCGCCGATCAACCTCGCGGCCGGCGGCGGCCTCTACATTCCGCAGAACTACGACAAGGATTTCAAGGGCTGGGTGAGCGTGCGCACCGCGCTCGGCGGCTCGCTGAACGTGCCGGCCGTGCGCACGCTCGTGCTCGTCACACCGCACCGCTTCGCGCGCACGCTGACCGCGCTCGGCCTGCCCCTCGCGCAGGAAGGCGATTACTACGGCTTCAGCCTCGCGCTCGGCAGCGCGGACGTCACGCTGCTGTCGCTGACCAATGCGTATCGCGCGCTCGCGAACGGCGGCGTCGTGCGCAAGGTCGTCGACCTGCCGGCGCCGTCGGCCGCTTCCGGCGCATCGACACCGGGCCATGCAGACAACGGCACGCGCGTATTCAGCGAAGCGGCCAGCTTCGTCGTCACCGACATCCTCTCCGACAACAACGCGCGGGTGCGCACGTTCGGCTTCGACAACCCGCTCGCGACGCGCTTCTTTTCGGCGGTCAAGACCGGCACGAGCAAGGACATGCGCGACAACTGGACCGTCGGCTTCACGTCGCGCTATACGGTCGGCGTGTGGGTCGGCAATGCGGACGGTTCACCGATGTGGGACGTATCGGGGGTGACGGGCGCGTCGCCGGTGTGGTCGGCCGTCGTCGGCTACCTGCATCGCGACCTGCCGAGCCGTGCACCGAAAGCGCCGGCCGGCGTCGAAACGCGCCGCATCGCGTTCGAGCGCGACGTCGAGCCGTCGCGCAACGAGTGGTTCATCGCGGGCACGGCGCTCGACACGATCCGGCTCGCGGCGCCCGTCACGCCGGGCAAGGACGGCGCGCGCGCACCGCTGGCGATCGGCGCACCGACCGATGGCACGATCTTCGCGATCGATCCGGACATTCCACCGAAGAACCAGCGGATCTGGTTCGAGCGGTCGTCCGGGCATGCCGCGCGCTTCGCATGGCGGCTCGACGACAAGGTGATCGGGCACGCCGACCGCATCGCGTGGATGCCGTGGCCGGGCCGGCACCGGCTGGAACTCGTCGACGCGCGCGGCAACGTCGCGGATGCGATCGGCTTCGAGGTGCGCGGCGCGTTCGCGAAGCCGGCCGCGCGCAAGCCCTGAGCGGGTGAGCCGGCCGCGTTCGCCTTCGGCGGCTGGGCGGGAAATCGATTGCCGGTGCGCTCGGAAAATTCGCTCCCCTGCTTCAAACGGGCAAGCAACACCCCGATTCGGCACCTAGAATGTGAGCAGGGCCGTCTGCCCTGTGCTCACCGGTTGTCTTCTTCCCCCGATCGCCCGCGACCATGAACATTCGCCCGCCCCACTTCACCCGCCCCGCGCTGGGCGCACTTTGCGTCGCCGCGCTCGCGACACTGGCGGGCTGCAACGGTGAGGCCTGCTTCGGCGTCGATGCCTGCTTCAACGACAACAACACGCAGACCGTCGCGCTGTCCGGCACGGCCGCCACGGGCACCGCGCTCGCGAGCGCATCGGTGACGGTGAGTTGCGCGCAGGGCTCGGCGACGACGCTGACCGATGGCGGCGGCAACTACCGCGTGACCGTCAACGCCGTGCTGCCGTGCGTGATCAGCGTCGCGTCGGGCGGCACGAGCCTGCATTCGCTCGCCTACGCGGGCGGCACCTTCAACACGACGCCCGAAACCGAGCTGATGCTCGTCTATTTCGCCGCGCAGCTCGGCACGAACACGGCCGGACTGATCGGCAATTTCCAGGGGAATCGGCACTTCCAGCAGGTGATGGGCGATCCGGGCACCGTGCAGGCCGCGCAGTCGGCCGTCGTGACGAATCTCCAGCAGCGCTACTCGGTCACGCTCGCGACGCCGGCGTTTCTGACCACGCAGTTCGTGGTCGGGCAACCGGGCGTAGACGCCGATCTTGGGATGCTGGCCAAGGCCGGCGCGATCGATTCGAACGGGATGCCGGATCCGGTTGCCGTTTCGCTGTTGACGCAGGCCGGCGCCGCGCATCCGCTATAAACGCAAAGCTCCCGCGCGGTAACGGTTGATGCGGCTTACGCCGCCTCCCCGCTCCCGCAAGCGACGCTCGCGGCCTGCTGCTGCGTCAGGTAGCGCAGCAGCTTCGTCACCATCCATACGACGATGAACGACAGCGCGACGAAGAACACCGCGAGCGGCGTCAGCACCTGCACCGACACGAAGCCGGCCAGCCCCATCATCGCGGACGACACGAGCAGCAGCGCGCACCCGAGGATCGCGCTCGTCAGCCCCGCGATATGCGGAAACAGCGAATTGCCCTTGGCCATCAGCGTCGGATACATCGCACCCGCGCAGAGGCCCATCACGAGCACCGGCGTCGCGAGCGTCCACACGCGCAGGCCGACGGTCAGCGCCAGCACGAGCATCACGACCGCCGCGACCGCCATCACGCGCGCACCGATGCGCAACCGCCGCTCGGCGCTCGGCAGCCCACGCCCGTGAATCCGGTTCGACAGCCCGCCGAGGAAATACATCAGCCCGATTCCGAGCGCGAGATAGCCGAAGAAGGTCGGCGGCTTGTGCAGCGTGGTCTGCACCATGAACGGCCCGACGATGTTGAACACCAGCAGGATGCTGTAGCACAGCCCCTGTGCGAGGAAGCAGCTCTGGAACACCGGGCTCGCGAGCACCTTGCCCGCGTTCGCGATCAGCGTGCGCGGCTCGAGATGGACCGGTTTCGGCAAGGTTTCCCGGTAGTGCCACCACAGCGCCCACATCACCAGCGAATACACCAGCAGGAACACGAGGCACGCGCGCCAGCCGAACCATTCCTGCAGATGCGCGCCGATCACCGGCGCGATGATCGGGGCGAGCCCCCACGCGATCGACATGTAGGTGAACGCATGCATCAACGCCTGACCCGAGAACGAATCGGTAATGATCGCCTTCGCGAGCAGGTTCGTGGTCGCGATCCCGAAGCCCTGCAGGCAGCGCGCCAGCACGAACGTCTCCAGGTTCGGCGCGCCGAGCGACAGCAGGCAGCCGATCGTATAGATGACGAGCCCGAACGCGAGCACGCGCTTGCGTCCGTACGCATCGGCCACCGGGCCGAAGATCAGCTGGCCGAGCGCATAGGCGGCCATGTAGCCGGACACGCTCGACTGGATCGCCTGCGGCGTGGTCGCGAACGAACGCGCCATGTCGGGTAGCGCGGGCACGTAGATGTCGATCGCGAGCTGGCCCGCGGAGGCGAACAGGCAAATCAGGAACAACAGGAAGCGCGGCGAGTTTGATTCGCGCGCGGGATTGAGCGAGGCGTTCATGACAACCGGGAAGGATTCGGACGGCGGCGACACGCGCCCGCGTGTTCGAATGTCGAACAACGGTGCGCGGCGAAGCGAAGCGCACATTGTGCCTGTTGTTACGCGACGCGACGGGAATACCATTGGCGCGGGCGAGGTTGAAATGCCGATTGCGGCATATTCCGACACGCGTAAAACGGGCCGTTCATGGGCGTTGGCGAGTCGCCCCGGGCACCCCACCCAGCCTCGTCCCGCGGTCCCGCCCCGGTTTTAAGCCAGATTTAAGCCGGCGCTCGCATAGTCGCTCGTGGCTCCGTCCGTGAGCCGCACGATTCGTTCATTGTTGATTCGATCAGTCTCGTTTGATGGAGATCCGAACATGCGATTCCGTTCGTATTGGGCGGCGGGCACGCTGGCGCTGATGCCCGTGCTCGCCATGGCCGGGCAAGCCGACGCCGCTCCGGCCGCACAACCGATGTTCGTCAATGTGAATGGGCAGGCCGTGCCCGTGAAAGCCGATACGCGCGTCGTTCAGACCGCCGTCGGCCCGATGCAGGTCCGCACGTGGAGCTGGCACAGCCCGCATGGCGGCGCGAGCTTCGAGATGCAGACGTCGTCGGCGGGCAGCATGCCGCCCGCGGCCGCGTTGCGGCAGATGCAGGTCGCGCAGTATCAGATGCAGGCGGCCCAGGCGCAGATGGTTGCCATGCAGCAGATGATGGCGCTGCAGCACGTCGCGCTCGCCAACGCGTTCGCGATGCCGATGCCGCAGCCGGTCGGGTTCGCGATGCCGCCGTGGGCAATGCCGGAACCGGTCGTCGTGATCGTGCCGGCGCAACCGTCCACGCGTGCGCTGGCGCCGGCCCCGTCGGCACCGGCCAGGCCGGCCGCGCGCGGGCCGGAAATCAAGGCCTAACGCCCGGTTCCGTCGCGCAAGCGACCGGGCCGGAAACCGAAACCGCCGGCATAGGCCGGCGGTTTTTCATTTGCGATGCAATTCCACCACGACGCGCCGCTCAGTACTGTGCCTGATCCGTCGGATTCCTGAACAGCTGCTTCATCTCCGGCGACAGTGGATAGTTGAGGCTCACGCCCTTCGGCGGAATCGGCTGCATGAACCACTGGTCGTAGAGCTTCTCGGCCGCGCCGGAAGTCTGCAGCTTCGCGATCACGCCGTCGACCACGTGCTTGAACGCAGGATCGTCCTTGCGCATCATACAGGCGTAGTTTTCATGGACGAGCGGCGTGCCGGCCACCGTGTACGCGCCCGGGTTGCGGTCCTTCGCGATCTCGCCGTACAGCAGCGGCTCGTCCATCACGAACGCCACCGCGCGCCCCGTCGTGACGTTCATGAACGCTTCGGCGTGGTCCTTCGCGCTGATGATCGTCATGTTCATCCCCTTCTCCTCGTTGAGCTTGCGCAGCAGCCGCTCGTCCGACGTGCCGGCCGTCGTCGCGACCGTCTTGCCGGCCAGGTCCGTGAAGTCCTTCACGCCCGAATCCTTGCGCGTGCTGAAACGGATCCCGTACAAGAAGATGCTGTTCGAGAACGCGGCCTGCTTCTGCCGCTCCAGCGTGTTGGTCGTCGACCCGCACTCGAAGTCGATCGTGCCGTTCTGCAGCAGCGGAATCCGGTTCTGCGACGTGATCGGGATTTCCTTCACCGTCAGGTTCGGCGCCTTCAGCTCCGCCTTGAGCGCGTCGATGATGCGCGCCGCGATGTCGCGCGAGTAGCCGATGTTCTTCTGCTGGTTGTCCGAATACGAGAACGGCACCGACGATTCACGGATACCGAGCGACACGATGCCCGTGTCCTTGATCTTCTTCAGCGTGCCGGTGAGCGCCTGCGCGTGCGCAGTGCCTGCCAGTGCACAGGTCAGCGCGACGGCCAGCCAACGGAAGCGGCGATCCATGCTTTTCTCCTGACGAAACGTTGATCGAATCGCGATCGTACGCCCGACAAAATTCGCGTCGCATCAGGGAAAGCGTAAGGAGCCTGCCGGCGCGGCCGCGCGCGGGCGCCGAATTTGCCGTGGCGCGCAAACGCGCGTGGATCCCACGTCGCGCCCGACCGGACGCATTCGGTCGCGTCCTGCCTGCCGTGTCGTGGGCATCCGACCCGCAATCATGCTGCGACGCAGCAACGCAATCGTTTGCGGTAATCGGATTTTTTCTCCTAAAACGACTCAAGAAGCGCGCGCGGCAGCCGTTACCCAGTGCATGGCGCGTCGCAGCAACCTCGCGGCATACGTCAGACAAAAACGACAAGGTCCGGTGTTCCTCCGGACCCGGCACGACCGCCAGCACGACGGTTATCTACGAGGATCGCTTCACCATGAGAGCCACACGTTTCAATTTCGCGCTGGCCCGCTCCGCTCATGCGCGCATGCTCGCCGGCATGCTGTCCGCCGCCGCCCTGCTTCCGCTCGCCGGCTGCGGCGGCGGTGGCGGCGACGGCAGCAACCCGTCTTCCTCCAACGCGGCTCCTGCCCCCGCGCCGTCGCCCGCCCCGACCCCGGCCCCGACGACCCCGCCCGCGACCAGCGGCAACAACGCGTGCACGACGCAGCAGGCCGCCGCGCAGATGGCCGCCCAGACCACCGCGCCGGCCGAGCCGCCGGTCGATCACCTGATCGTCAAGCTGAAGACGCTGACGGCCACGCGCGCGATGGCGGCGCTCGACACCGGCACGCGGCTCGACGCGGTGATCCAGCGCTCGATCACGCGCTGGTCGGCACCGACTGCGACCAGCGCCGCACGTGCGTATGCCGCCGCGACGGCGTCGCAGGCATCGCTGAACGTGCAGGTCGAGCGGACGCTGTCGGATGGCGCGGCCGTGCTGTCGATCGGCCAGCGTATCGCGTCCGGCGACGCGGCGGCGCTCGCGCAGGCCTTCGCGGCCGACGGCGACGTCGACTACGCGGAACCGGATCACCCGATGCGGATCCGCGACACGCCGAGCGACCCCGCATACAGCCAGCAGTGGTATCTGTCCGATGCGAGCGTCGGCATCAACACGCCGCCCGCCTGGACGCGGACCAAGGGTACGCCGACGGTCGTCACGGCCGTGCTCGACACCGGCTACCGGCCGCACCCCGACCTCGTCGGCAACCTGCTGCCCGGCTACAACTTCATCTCGAACGTCAACACGAGCAACAACGGCCAGACGCGCGGCACCGATGCGACCGATCCGGGCGACTGGGTCACGCAGCAGGAACTCGACGATGCCAGCGGCCCGTACTATCACTGCGCAAGCGAACCGAGCACCAGCAGCTGGCACGGTACACGCGTGATGGGCGTGATCGGCGCGAACGCCAACAACGGTATCGGCGTCGCCGGCGTGTCGTGGCTCGGCCGGATCCTGCCGGTGCGCGTGCTCGGCAAGTGCGGCGGCAAGACCAGCGACATCGCCGACGCGATGCGCTGGGCGGCCGGCATTCCGGTCGCCGGCGTGGCAACCAACCCGAATCCCGCGAAGATCATCAACCTGAGCCTGGGCGGGGTCGGCGCGTGCAGCGCGACGTTCCAGCAGGCAATCGACGACGTGAACGCGAAGGGCGTGACCGTCGTCGTCGCCGCCGGCAACGACGGCCTGTCGACCGCGTTCGACCAGCCCGCGAACTGCCGCGGCGTGATCAGCGTCGGCGCGACGGACGCGACCGGCCGCCGCGCATCGTTCAGCAACTTCGGTTCCGACGTCGCGCTGAGCGCACCGGGCGTCAGCATCCTGTCGACCGCCAACAGCGGCACCACGACGCCGGGCGCCGACACGTACGGCTCCGCGAGCGGCACGAGTCTCGCGACGCCGCAGGTATCGGGCATCGTCGGGCTGATGTTGTCGGTGAACGGCAACCTCACACCCGCGCAGATCCAGCAGAAGCTGCAAGGCGGCGCGCGTGCGGCGATGCTGCCGGCCAGCACGTCGTGCACCGCGCTGCCGGCCGGCGCCGGCATCGCCGATGCAGGCGCCGCCGTCACGGCGGCCATGCAGTAAGCCGCACGCTGCGTCAACGCAACCGCGCGCATGCGTTGCCATGCGCGCGGTTTTTTTCATGTGCGGAGCCGACGTCGCCGCGCTAACGTTCTGCAAGAATTGCCTGAAAATAAAGGGCGGAAAAAAGGTTGACGCTTCGCACGACGACCCATTACCATCGCCCCGTCTGATTACATGGAGTGTTCTGTGAACACCGATGCGAGTTGTAGTTGGTCCTCGACCAACTTGACTGCTGCCTGAGGAAACCGCGCAGAGCCTCGTCTTCTGCCGCATCCCGGGAAGCAGGATGCGGCGCCCTTCCGGCCTGATTACCGGCCAGAATCCCCCGCCAAATTTTTTCGATATCGCCGAATGCCCGCGCCGCGTAACCGTACGCTGCCGCGCGTGTATTCGTGCTGCGCGCCGCGCGAGCTGCGCGCATGTTCCGTTCGCGTGCCATTGCGCCGCGCGCCTTCGTGCGTGCGCGGCTGCCGATCGCCCGTGCCCGCTACCCGCAACCGACAGGAGTGCAGATGAACTCGGACGACAGTAGTCGATTATCGCTCGCCGGTGCGCCGCTGCGCATCGATCCGCCGACCGCAACACTCCGCGCGCCGGCGAGCGTTCCCCCCTTTACCGATCCACACCCGATCGCGCCTGACGCGACGCGGCGGGGAGCGCTCGTGCGTCGATAACGTCACGGTCGCTCCCCGCCCGCCGCCTCGTGCGCAAGGAGCGACTCATGACACAACGCAAACCCACGCAAAAGAAACAGCGCGGCTTCATCAACGCCGGCACCGGTCAGCAGAACGAACCGCGCATCATGCGCGCCGCGCAGGAAGCGGCCCGCCCGCTCGAAGAAACCTTCAAGTCGCTGCGCACCAGCACGCGCGGCCTGACCTACGACCAGGCCGCCGATCGTCTTCAGCACCACGGTCCGAACGAAATCGCGCACGACAAGCCGCCGCACTGGACCCGCCAGCTGCTGCACGCGTTCCACAATCCGTTCGTCTATGTGCTGCTGGTGCTGGCCGCGATCAGCTTCTGCACCGACGTCTACTTCGCGGCGCCCGGCGAGCGAGAGTACGTCGGCATGACGATCCTGCTGACGATGGTCACGATCAGCGCGCTGCTGCGCTTCGTGCAGGAATTCCGTTCGCTGCGGGCGGCCGAAAAGCTCAAGGCGATGGTCCGCACGACGGCGACCGTGCAGCGCTCGGTGACCGACACGTCCGAGCCGGCGCGCCGCGAGGTGCCGATGCGCGAAGTGGTGGTCGGCGACATCGTGCATCTGTCGGCCGGCGACATGATTCCCGCCGACGTGCGCCTGCTCGCGTCGCGCGACCTGTTCATCAGCCAGGCCGTGCTGACCGGCGAAGCGCTGCCGGTCGAGAAGTACGACACGCTCGGCGCGGTCGCCAGCAAGTCGGCGAACACGGGCATGGCCGGCACGCCGGGCACGGCGAACGACGCGTCGACGTCGCTGCTCGATCTCGAAAATGTGTGCTTCATGGGCACCAACGTGGTAAGCGGCACCGCGACGGCCGTCGTCGTCGCGACCGGCGAGGACACCTACTTCGGTTCGCTCGCGCGCAACGTCGTGAGCCACAAGCGCATCGAGACGAGCTTCGATCGCGGCGTCGCGAGCGTGAGCTGGCTGCTGATCAAGTTCATGTTCGTGATGGTGCCGATCGTGTTCATGATCAACGGCCTGACCAAGGGCGACTGGCTGAGCGCGCTCACGTTCGCGCTTGCGGTGGCCGTCGGCCTCACGCCCGAGATGCTGCCGATGATCGTCAGCGCGAACCTCGCGCGCGGCGCGATCGCGATGGCGCGCCGCAAGGTCGTCGTGAAGCGGCTGAACTCCGTGCAGAACTTCGGCGCGATGGACGTGCTGTGCACCGACAAGACCGGCACGCTCACGCAGGACAAGATCATCCTCGAACACCATCTCGACCTGTCCGGCCACAAGAACGAGGACATCCTGCGGCTCGGCTGGCTGAACAGCTTCCATCAGAGCGGCCAGAAGAACCTGATCGACATCGCCGTGGTCGCGCGCGCCGACGAGATCGGCGAGCGCGTGAAGCCGCAAGGCTACAAGAAGATCGACGAGCTGCCGTTCGATTTCGTGCGCCGCCGCCTGTCGGTCGTCGTCGAGGACACGCACGGCACGCACCTGCTGATCTGCAAGGGCGCGGTCGAGGAAATGCTCTCGGTGTCGACCCATGTGCAGGACGAGGACGGCGTGCGCCCGCTCGACTTCGTCGCGCGCAAGCGGCTGCTCGAACAGGCGAACGCGTACAACGAGGACGGCTTCCGCGTGCTGGTGCTCGCGACGCGCACGATCCCGCGCGGCGACGAACGCGAGCAGTACCGCACCGCCGACGAGCGCGACCTCGTCGTGCGCGGCTTCCTGACCTTCCTCGATCCGCCGAAGGAATCGGCCGCGCCGGCGCTCGCCGCGCTGCGCGAGAACGGTGTGTCGGTGAAGGTGCTGACGGGCGACAACCCGACCGTCACGATGAAGGTCTGCCGCCAGGTCGGCCTCCAGCCGGGCAAACCGGTGCTCGGCGCCGAAATCGAGGCGCTCGACGACGCGACGCTCGCGCAGGTCGTCGAACGCACGACGGTGTTCGCGAAGCTCACGCCGCTGCAGAAGGCGCGCATCGTGAAGGCACTGCAGGCGAACGGCCACACGGTCGGCTTCCTCGGCGACGGCATCAACGACGCGCCCGCGCTGCGCGACGCCGACGTCGGCATTTCGGTCGACAGCGGCGCCGACATCGCGAAGGAAACCGCCGACATCATCCTGCTCGAAAAGAGCCTGATGGTGCTCGAGGAAGGCGTGATCAAGGGTCGCGAGACGTTCGGCAACATCCTGAAGTACCTGAACATGACCGCCAGCTCGAACTTCGGCAACGTGTTCTCGGTGCTCGTCGCCAGCGCGTTCCTGCCGTGGGAGCCGATGCTCGCGACCCAGCTGCTGGTGCTGAACCTGATCTACGACACGTCGCAGATGCTGCTGCCGTGGGACCGGATGGATCCGGAGTTCCTGAAGAAGCCGCGCAAGTGGGAAGCCGGCAACATCAGCCGTTTCATGCTGTGGGTCGGCCCGACGTCGTCGGTGTTCGACATCACGACGTACATCCTGATGTGGACCGTGTTCGGCGCGGGCGCGATGTATCACCTGCACGGCGGCACGGGCGGCCAGGTCGTGATGAACTCGGGCTGGTTCATCGAGAGCCTCGTGTCGCAGACGCTCGTCGTGCATCTGCTGCGCACGCAGAAGATCCCGTTCCTGCAGAGCACGGCCGCACTGCCGGTGCTGCTGTCGACGTTCACCGCGATCGCCATCGGCTGCTGGCTGCCGTTCTCGCCCTTCGCAGATTCGCTCGGCTTCATGCACCTGCCGGGTAGCTACTGGCTGTGGCTCGCGGCGACGATGGTCGGCTACATCCTGCTCGCGCAGATCGTCAAGACGATCTATGTGCGTCGCTACAAGCAGTGGTTCTGATTTCCTCCGGACGACGGCGTGCCGGCCCGCTCGGGGCCGGCCGCCGCCGACGCACCAAGGGTAACGTGATGAAAAGAATGCTTCCGCTCGCGGCCGCGAGCGCCCTGCTCGCGCCACTCGACGCCTTTGCCGCCCACCCGCTCGTCAGCGACGACCCGGGCACCCAGGGCAACGCGAACTGGCAGTTCGAGCTCAATGCCGAGGAAACCTCGAAACAGGACGAAAACGGCCGCCACCAGATGTGGAATGCGACGCTCACGCGCGGCTTCGGCGAACGCGTCGACCTCTACGTCAACGCGCCCTACACGCATCTGCAAACGCGTACCGACGAGAATGGCGCCGGGTTCGGCGATGTCGAGATCGGCATGAAGTGGCGGTTTGTCGAACGCGGGCCGCTGTCGCTCGCGCTGAAGCCGATGGCGACGATGCCCACAGGCAACGACCGGCGCGGGCTCGGCACCGGCCGCGTGGGAACCGGCGCGACGCTGCTCGCGCAAATCGACGTTTCGCAGTTCTCGTTTCTCGCGAATGCGGGAATGACGTACCAGCCGAATCGTCAGGGCGACCTGACGGCGATCTGGGCCGTCTCGGGCGCGGCGATCTACAAGGCGACCGACACGCTGCAGATCGTGGCGGACGTCGGCACGTCGCGCAACGCGGAAAGCGGCGCCGGCGCGAATCCTGCGTTCGTGATCGCGGGTGCGATCTATTCGCCCAAGCCCTGGCTCGATCTCGACGTCGGCTACCGACACGGACTGAACGACCAGACCTACCGTCACTCCGTGATGGGCGGATTGACGGTGCGGTGGTGATGCCGCGGTGATGCGGCCGATGCCGCATGTCGAACCTTCGTGCGACGGACCGCCTTTGGGCGGTCCGTTTTTTCATCCGGCGTCGTTCGCGCCGAACAGTTGCGCGCACACGGCGCGCCCCTCTTCGGTCAATGCGGCACTGCCGGTGCCGTCGTCGCTCAGCGTCGTCGCGCTCAGGCCGGCGGCGTCGAGTTGCGTCAGCACGCGACGCAGCGTGCTCATCGGCAATTGCGTGCGCTTCGCGATCTTCGGCAGCGACCAGGTCTTGCCGGACGGATCGGTCGCGGCTTCGTGCAGCGTCGCGAGCGTCGCGACGAGTGCGGGATCGAGTGGAGCGTCGTCGGATTCTGAAGTCATCGAGTCGGATTCGTGAGCCGGCGCCGGGCCGGCATTCAGGAAGGATGCCATCGCGAACACTATACGCCGCCGTTACGCGCTCTTGATCGCCGCGCGCATGAACGACACGAAACGCGTGGTCACTGGATCGTCGCGGTCGGACAGCCATGCGAGCCCGACGCGCCATTTCGCGTCCCGGCCGTCGAGCGGCAGGACGGTCGCGTCGCGCAGCAGGTACTGCGCGCCCGACGGAATGAATGCGACGCCCACCCCGGCCGCAACCGACGTGAGCACCGATTGCACGTCCTCCGCCTGCTGCGTGACCTGCGGCACGAAGCGCCGCTCGACGCACCATCGGTCGATCTGCGCGGCGAGCCCCGGGCCGCGCGCGCGCTGCAGCGCGATGAAACCGATCTCGTTCAGCACGTCGAGATCGGCCGGCACGCGCTTGAAACCGAGATGCGGCGGCACCGCGAGCGCGAGCGCCTCGTCGATCACCTTGAACGACGACAGCCCTTCATCGGACGGCAGACGCAGGAAGCCGGCGTCGAGCTTGCCGGCGCGCAGCCGGCGTGTTTGCTCGGACGACGACAGATCGCTCAGCGTGACCGCGATACCCGGATTGCGGCGACGGAATTCCGCGACGAGTTTCGGCACGAGCGTCAGCACGGACAGGCAGATGCCGAGCCGCAGATGCCCGCGCTGTCCGCTGGTCGCCTCCCGCGCACGCGCGAGGATCTCGTCGGCATCGCGCACGAGCGCCTGCGCATCGGGCAGGAAGCGTTCGCCGAACGGCGTCAGTTCCGCACCGTGCCGTCCGCGCTCGAACAGCTTGCCGCCGAGGCTCGCCTCGAGCGCGCCGATCTGCTTGCTCAACGCCGGCTGGCTCATGTGCAGCGCGTCGGCCGCGCGGCTGAAATGGCTGAGTTCGGTGACCGTCAGGAAGGTGCGCAGCAGTTTCAATTCCATTCTTTAAAGGAATCGTATCGATCGAAGCATTCATTTTACTGATCGAACGGGGTGACGTTCAATACGGGCATGCCCCTCCTGGAATTCACTGTCATGTCCGTTGATCATGCGGCCGAGTGCCTGACCGATATCTCGTGCGACACGGTGGTCGCCGACGAAAGCCGTGTCGAGCCCGATGCGCCGGCGCCCGAGCGTCGTGCCGCACGTGTCGACGGACGCAGCCGCCGCTTTCGCTTCGGCGATGCGCTGGACGACGCGCCTCCGCGCGCCGTCGCGGGTTCGATCGCGATCAGCTTCGCGGTCGTGTCGCGGCGGAACTGGCCGCGCTGAACCGGCTCCTCGCGCGCATTCCGCCGGACGCGCACCTTCGATCCTCCGCAAAAAAACAGCAGGAATCCGCCCGCATCACGCACCATTGCGTACACATCGATCGTCATCGCCACGCGATCGACCTTATAATTTCCCGCACCCGCTCACCGCCCATGCATTTCGCGCCGCCGCAACGCGCGTGAAAAGGAGACTTTCGCTTGACCGGCCTCATCGCGCGCCTGCCTCGCGCCCGGACCACCCTGATCCTCGCCCTCTCGTTCCTGACACTCGCGTTCGCAACGAACGCGTCCGCGCAGCGCGCGCAGCCGCATCGCACCGCGGCGGCGCATGCGCAGGCGAAAGTCGTCAAGAAGACCCCCGCCCACCGCAAGAACAAGGCCGTCAAGCACCGCCGCCCGCGCGTCAAGCATCACTCGGTCAAGCGTCACGCCGCACCCGCGCCGCAGCACCGGCGCGCGAAACGCACGAATGCGGTTCGCCCGCGTCCCGCCGCGAAGCCGCGTCTGCTCGCGAGCTGCGGCTACAGCCCGCGCGCGGTGCGCTCGCTGCACTCACGCGCGGCCTACGTGCTCGACGTCGATTCCGGCACGCCGCTGCTGGCCCGCAACGCAGGCACCGTGCGGCCGATCGCGTCGATCTCGAAGCTGATGACCGCCGTGGTCGCGCGCGACGTGGACCGGCCGCTGAACGGCGTGCTGCGCGTCACCTCACGCGACCGCGACACGATCAAGTTCACCGGTTCGCGGCTGCCGATCGGCGCCGAACTGTCGCGCCGCCAGATGTTCCATATCGCGCTGATGTCGTCGGAAAATCGTGCGGCTGCCGCGCTGAGCCGCGACTATCCGGGCGGCCGTGCCGCGTTCGTGAAGGCGATGAACCACGAGGCGCGCCGGCTCGGGATGCGCCATACGCATTTCCGCGAACCGACCGGGTTGTCTCCGCACAACGTGTCCACCGCCGAGGATCTCGCGCGGCTCGTCGGCGCGGCCGCGCAGGATCCGCTGATACGCTACTTCTCGACGGACACGTCGACCACCGTGCAGGCCGGCGACGGCGAACTGCTGTACGTGAACTCCGATCCGCTCGTCCGCAACGGCAGCCTGCCGATCCGGCTGCAGAAAACCGGCTTCATCAACGAATCGGGGCACGGCGTCGTGATGCGCATGCGTGTGAAGGGCCGCCGCGAAACGATCGTGCTGCTCGGCGCACCGACGCGCGCCGGCGTGTCGAGCGATGCGCTGAAGATCCATCGCTGGCTGAGCTGCTCGATCCAGTAAGCACGACGCGCGCGGCCGGCGCGTCCCCTCACGAAGGAGCGGTGCCATGCAGGACGAATACCGTTTCAATGCATTCGGGCGCCTGCTCGCCGTCGTGCGCTCGAATGGCCGCTGGACCGTGTTCGATCTCGGCGCCGAAGGCAAGCGGCGGCCGGCCAATCTGCAGATTCCGTCCGCGCTCGCCGCGGACGAACTCGCGCAATATCTCGGCGATCTGCTGCACGAGAATGCGTCGCCGAAGTACCACGACGTCGTGCCAGTTCCGGTTCCATCGCCGCGCCGCGCGTAGTACCAGGCCGCGCCGCTCACCCGCTCACCTGCTCATTCCACCAACCGGCCGCTGCCGCGCCAGCGCCCGCCGTCCCCCCGCCCGATCGCGCCCACGCACCGCGCATTCCGAACCCCCACTCAATTCGACAGCCAAACTTGCAAGTTTAACTGTCGTGTTCTATGCTCCATCGCATGACACCACCACGTACACCCGGCGTTTCCGCCGACACCGTCGCCACCGACCTGACCCTCGCGGTCGGCCAGTTGATCCGCCGGCTGCGCTCGGAGATCGACTCCGAAGGGCTCGGCATGTCGCAGACGAGCGCGCTCGCGCGGCTCGAACGACAGGGCCCGATGACGACCGCCGACCTCGCCCGCGCGGAGGCGATGAAGCCGCAGTCGATGAAGGCGATTCTCGCGAGCCTCGAGGAAGACGGGCTCGTCGAACGCGAGCCGCACCCGACCGACGGCCGCCAGATCCTGTTCCTGCTGACCGCGGCCGGCCGCGAAGCACGGCGCAAGCGCGACACCGCGAAGCACAAGTGGCTCGGCGCCGCGATCGAGAAGCTCGACCCTGAAGAGATCCGCACGCTCGCCGCCGCGATTCCGCTGATCCGGCGCATCGGCGAGCAATGACCGCCGCCTGCGTGCGGCGCGGCATCCGCGCGCACGCTTCCCTTTGCCCAATTCACGGAGCATCAGCACCATGAGCACAACCCGTCTCGACACGAACACGGCGCTCGTCGTCATCGACCTGCAAAAAGGCATCGTCGCGCTGCCCACGTCCCACCCGGTCGCCCCGGTGATCGAGCGCACGCGCGAACTGCTCGACGCATTCCGCGAGCGCGGGCTGCCGGTGGTACTCGTCAACGTCGCCGGCGGCGCGCCGGGCCGCACGCAGCAGCAGGCGCGTCTGGATGCCGTTCCTGCCGACTGGGCCGACCTCGTACCCGAACTGAACCGCCAGCCGGCCGACCACGTCGTGACGAAGAAGACCTGGGGCGCGTTCACCGCCACCGATCTCGACGCGTACCTGAAAGCAGCCGGCGTCACGCAGATCGTGCTGACCGGCGTCGCGACCAGCATCGGCGTCGAATCGACGGCACGCCAGGCGCACGAACTCGGCTACAACGTGACGCTGGCGATCGACGCGATGACAGACCTCAACGCGGACGCGCACACGAACAGCGTCGAACGGGTGTTCCCGCGTCTCGGCGAGACCGGTTCGACGCAAGAGATCCTCGCGCTGCTCGACCGGCGCGGCGCATGAACGACACGCGCGCTCGGCCGGCGCCGGGTCATGCGACCGCCCGGCTCGATCCGTCGATCTGGAAAGTCAGCGCGGTCGCGACGCTCGGCGGGCTGCTGTCGCAGCTCGACGCGACGATCGTCAACGTATCGCTGTCGAGCCTCGCGACCGACCTGCACGCGAGCCTGTCGACGATCCAGTGGGTGACGAGCGGCTACCTGCTCGCGCTCACGCTGGTGTTGCCGCTGAACGGCTGGCTGGTCGACCGCATCGGTGCGAAAGCGCTGTACCTGTGGTGTTTCTCCGCGTTCACGCTGACGTCGGCGCTGTGCGGGCTCGCGTGGTCCGCGCCGTCGCTGATCGCGTTCCGCGTGCTGCAAGGCGTCAGCGGCGGGCTGCTCGCGCCGATGGCGCAGATGATGATCGCGCGCGTGGCCGGCCAGCAGATGGCACGCGTGATCGGTTATGCGGCGGTGCCCGTGCTGATCGCACCGATCCTCGGCCCGGTCGTCGCCGGTGCGATCCTGCAGCACGCGTCGTGGCGCTGGCTCTTTCTCGTGAACCTGCCGGTCGGCGCGCTCGCGCTTGCGCTGGCCGTGTGGTTCCTGCCCGGCGACAGCGACGAAACGCAGCGGCGCGAGCTCGACTGGGTCGGTCTCGCGCTGCTGTCGCCAGCGCTCGTGCTGTTCCTGTATGGCGCGGAGCGGATCGACGCCGTGCCGGGTATCGCCGCAATCGCGGGTTCGGTGCTGCTGCTCGCGGCATTCCTGCGCGTCGAGCGACGCAAAGGCGAGCGTGCGCTGATCGATGTCGCGCTGTTTCGCGCGCGCGTGTTCGGCGCGGCCGCCGCCACGCAGTTCCTGTCGAACGGCGCGATCTACGCGGGCCAGATGCTGATTCCGGTGTTCCTGATCCAGGCGTGCGGCCGCTCGCCCGGCGAGATGGGCTGGCTGCTGGCCCCGCTCGGGCTCGGCATGCTCGTCACATATCCGTTGATGGGCGCGCTGACGACCCGGTTCGGCGTGCGCCGGCTGGCCGCCGCCGGCGCGATGCTCGCACTCGTCGCGACGCTGCCGATCGTGTATCTCGCGCTGGCCGGCTACGATCCCTACGTGCTGGTGCCCGCGCTGTTCCTGCGCGGGATGGGCCAGAGCGCGATCGGCATCCCGTCGATGTCTGCCGCGTATGCGTCGGTCGAACGGCGCAACCTGCCGATGGCGACGACGTCGCTCAATATCGTCCAGCGCCTGGGCGGCCCGACGTTCACGACGATCTGCACGCTGTTTCTCGCGTGGCGACTGCAGGCCGAATCCGTGTCGACGGGCGGCGCGCATGGGGTCGCCTACGCGTGGGCGTTCGGCCTGCTTTGCGCGCTGCACGCGGCGAGCTTCGTGACGACGCTGCGGCTGCCGCGATGGTCGAGCGGCGCGGGCGCACGGCCGACGGGGGCGCGCGAGCCGGTTCGCGCTGAATGACGGGGTCTCCTGCTACACGACAGCCGGTTCCTGCTGCGCCGGCGTCATGCCCGCTGCTGCCAGCGCCTGATGCAGCGTCGGGAAGATGCACGACGCGCCGACGATCTCCGTGATCCGGTGGCGCTCCGTGTCCGCATGCAGGTAACGGTTCACGCGCCCGAACAGCACGCCGATCCGGCGCGCGTGCAGCGCGTTGACGAGCTCAGCGAAGCCAAATTGGAATTCTCGCTGCTATCCAGTCGACCGTAGTGGGTGGCATCGAAATCGATCGCATGCCGTCGTACTGATCCGACGCATCGAAGTAGAACAATTTTCCATTGTGAATCTCGATAGGCTCGTAGCCCGGTCGCCCGCCCCAGAACACGAAAAACAGCCGGGTTGCCAGCGTCGATCCGTGTGCATCGGCCACGACGATTTTGACTTGCTCATTTTGATCGGCGAAAAGGCCGTTGCCGTGGCCGCCGCTTCCGCAGATGCTCACGATGTAGGTTGTGCCGCCGACCTGTTTAATACCGCCATTCAGTTTGGTGTTGTAGTCGTAGCGCTGACAATCGGTGTCGTCAGTCGTGATCCCGCGAACGCTGACGAGGTAGAAGAATCCCAAAAATCCGAGCATGACGATCGCCAGGCCTATGCGCTTCGCCCGACTCAAATGGCCCGAATTTCTAGCAAGCCGGTAGATGGGGAGGACCAAGGCGATCGACGTGATCGCGAAGATCGTGGGCTTCGCATTCTTGAATGAGAAAAGCGTGATCTCGCTCCTCACGTTGGCCGGCAAGAACATCGAGGCGATTGCGACAACCAGGCATACGGCAACCACGGCCAAAGTCACTTTGAGGATGGCAATGATTGCTCTCATTGCTTGGCCTGCGAGATGCCCGCGAACACGTCGCGGATGGCCGACGCGCGGCGAATCGGCAGAATGACCTTCGGCAGCCGCGCGCGTGACGGCTGGCTTTCGTTGGAATCTTGCATGCGTGAAATGCGTGGATGACCTGATCGACGTGGAAACGGGAGGCGCGAAGTCGTTCGCGCATCGTGCCCCGCGCGGGCATCGCGTGGCAAGTGCACAGTGTGTTGCGCGGCGTGAACCCCTGCGAAAACCACACAACGGTGAGGATGTCCGGGCGCCCCACAGCATGCATTCGCGCCATCCGGCCGGAACCCGATGGCACAATCACGGTCCCTTTCATGTGCCCTTCATCGGGCGCGCGCCGCATGGCGGCGCAGATTCAACGCACGAGAAGGACCCTGCCTGCCCTTATGACCCTGAACGAATCCTGGTTTGCGCCGCTCGTCGGCCTCCTCATCCTGCTCGCCGCCGCCGGCGCGATCACGGCCGCCGTCCATTTCCTGCTGTTCCGCGTGGTTGCGCGCATCGCGCGGCTGTCGGCCACGCGCATCGACGACGCGCTGTTCGAGTTCGGCGCATTCAAGTGGCTGAACCGCATCGTGCCGTTCGTCGTGATCAAGCTGGGGCTCGTGGCAGTGCCCGGGATTCCGGCCGTGGCCGCGCAGGCCGCCGACAAGGTGCTATTCGCGCTGATCGTGTTGCTGGTGTCGATGACGATCAGCGCGACACTGTCCGCGCTCGAACACACGCACCGCACGAGCCATCGCGACCAGCCGCGCCTGTCGCTGAAAGGCGCGATGCAGCTCGTCAAGCTCGTGATGTTCATCACGGCCGCGCTCGTCGTGATCGGCGACGCGACCGGCAAGCAGATCGGCCTGCTGCTGTCGGGCATCGGCGCGATGTCGGCGGTGCTGATGCTGATCTTCAAGGACACGCTGCTCGGCCTCGTCGCCGGCGTGCAGCTGTCGTCGAACGACATGCTGCGGATCGGCGACTGGATCACGATGCCGTCGGCCGGTGCGGACGGCACCGTCATCGACATCACGCTGAACACGGTGAAAGTCGCGAACTTCGATCACACGATCATCACGGTGCCGACGTGGAAGCTGATCACCGAGAGCTACCAGAACTGGCGCGGGATGACCGAAGCCGGCGGACGCCGCATCAAGCGTGCGCTGTTCATCGACGCAACGAGCGTACGCTTTCTCGATAACGACGAGATCGAGCGGCTCGAACGCCTGACGCTGCTGAAGGACTACCTGGAAGACAAGGTCGACGCGATCGCGCAATGGAACGGCACGCTCGGCACGGCAGGCGAATGCCCGGCGAACCGCCGCCAGCTGACGAATCTCGGCACGTTCCGCGCGTACGTCGCGAACTACCTGAAGGGCCATCCGCGAATCCGCCGCGACATGACGTGCATGGCGCGCCAGCTGCCGCTGACCGCCGAAGGCATTCCGCTCGAACTGTACTGCTTCACCGACACGACGAGCTGGGTCGACTACGAGACGATCCAGGCCGACCTGTTCGATCACCTGATCGCGGTGCTGCCGGAATTCGGGCTGCGCGTGTACCAGCACCCGTCGGGCTTCGACATGCGCCGGATGGCCGGCGCGGCGCAAGGCGAACTGCAGGCGCCGCACGCGCGGTAACGCTTGCCGCGGCGGCCCGCAACGGGCCGCCGCTCGCGATCCCGCAGCGCGCCTCACCGCGCGCCGCTCACAGCCCCGCGCACTCCGACGCGAGCCGCCCCAGCACTTTCAGCGCGTCCTCGATCTGCCGCGACCACGGATAGCTGTAGTTGAGCCGGATGAAATTCCGGTAATCGGCGCTCGCCGAGAACATATGGCCGGGCCCGACCGTGATGCCCTGCGCGAGCGCGAGCGCATACAGCTTCATCGCGTCGACCTGCGGCGGCAACTCGACCCACAGCACGTACCCACCCTGCGGCTGCGACAGCCGCGTGCCCGCCGGGAAGAAACGCCGCACCATCGCGCTCATCAGGCTCGCCTGCTGCGCATACTGCTTGCGCATCCGCCGCAGGTGGAAATCGTAGCCGTCGTGCTTCAGGTATTCGGCGATCGCGAGCTGCTCGATCGCGGGCGTGGCAAGCGTGTTCAGGAATTTCAGCTTCTCGACCTGGTCGCGGTAGCGGCCCGGCATCGCCCAGCCGATCCGGTAGCGCGGCGACAGGCTCTTCGTGAACGACGCACAGTGCAGCACGAGCCCGTCGCGGTCGTACGACTTCAGCGCGCTCGGTGTCGTATCGCCGAAATGCAGCTCGTGGTAGACGTCGCTCTCGATCGCGGGCACGCCGTGCTTCGCGAGCAGCTCGACGAGCGCGCGCTTGCGCGCATCGGGCATCTGAAAGCCGAGCGGATTCTGGAAATTCGGCATCACCATGCACGCGGCGATGCGCTCGCGCTCGAGGATCCGTTCGAGCGCGTCGAGATCGATGCCGTCGCCCGGATGCGTCGCCACCTCCAGCGCGCGCATGCCCATCCGCTCGATCGCGTGCAGCATCGCGTAGAACGTCGGCGACTCGACGGCGATCGTGTCACCCGGCCGCGCGACAGCCTGCAGGCACAGGTTGATCGCCTCGGTCGCGCCGATCGTCATCACGATCTCGCCGGGCTCGACCGCGATCCCGCGCTCCGCGTAGCGCCGCGCGATCTGGCGGATCAGTTCCTGATTGCCGGGCGGCAGGTCGTCGATCACGCCCCAGCGCGTGCGGCGCCGTCCGATCGCCTGCGCGTAGCGCGCAAGACGCTGCACCGGGAACTGCGACGCGTCGGGATACGGCGAACCGAGCGGCACCGCGTCGTCACGCGCGATCGAGCGCAGCGTCGACAGCACGAGCCGGCTCACGTCCACCGCCGACGGCTCGGCCGCCGGCGCCGACGTGTGCAGCTCGGCCTCGGCCGGCTCCGTGACCCGCGCCCGCACGAAATAACCCGACTGCGGCCGGCTCTCGATCAGGCCGCGGCTCTCCAGCACGAGATACGCGCGCAGCACGGTCGTCACGCTGAGCTGCTGCTGCCGGCTCGCCTGCCGCACCGACGGAATCCGCTCGCCCGACCGGTAGACGCCGCGCTCGATCTGCGCCTGCAGATCGTCGGCCAGTTGTTCGTAACGCTTCACGCGCCTCCCTTTCAACTTCCCTTCAAAAACACAGTTGCGGCCCGCACTGCCTGAATGGCCGAAACTGTACTCTTTTTTGAAGTCGAAAGGTGTACACACAGCAACCCGGGCGCCGCGCGTACTCTCACTGCATCGACCCTGAACACCCGCATCATGAAAAAAAAATCCGCCGCTCCGCGCATCGAACCGTATCACCACCCGGCCGCCGGCTGGGGCGCGCTGAAAGCCGTCGCGATCAACCTGATCAAGGAAAAGGTCACCGGCGGCAACTACCGCACGCTGCTGCGCCAGAACCAGCCGGACGGCTTCGACTGCCCGGGCTGCGCGTGGCCCGACCGCCAGCATGCGTCGACGTTCGAATTCTGCGAAAACGGCGTGAAGGCCGTTGCCGCCGAAGCGACGAGCAAGCGCGTGACGCCCGAATTCTTCGCCGCGCACACGGTCACCGAGCTGCTGGAACAGACGGATTTCGAGCTCGAACAGCACGGCCGCCTGACCGACCCGATGGTGTACGACGCCCGCACCGATCGCTACGTGCCGATCGCGTGGGACGACGCGTTCGAGCTGATCGCGCGCCACCTGCGTGCGCTGCCGGACCCGAACCAGGCCGCGTTCTACACGTCGGGCCGCGCGAGCAACGAGGCGGCGTTCCTGTATCAACTGCTGGTGCGGCGGTACGGCACGAACAACTTCCCCGACTGCTCGAACATGTGCCACGAGGCGACGAGCCGCGGGCTGCCGGCTTCGGTCGGCGTCGGCAAGGGTACCGTCACGCTCGACGATTTCGAGCACGCAGACATGCTGCTGATCTTCGGCCAGAACCCGGCGACCAACCATCCGCGGATGATGGGCGAGCTGCGCGAATGCGCGAAGCGCGGCGCGACGATCGTGTCGATCAACCCGCTGAAGGAACGCGGGCTCGAGCGCTTCGCCGATCCGCAGAGCCCGCTCGAGATGCTGACGATGTCCGGCACCGCGATCGCGTCGACGTTCATCCAGCCGACGATCGGCGGCGATTTCGCGCTGATCAAGGGGATGGCCAAGCGCGTGCTCGAACTCGACGACGCCGCGCGCGCCGCCGGCGCGCCGCGCGTGCTCGACACCGCGTTCATCGACGAACACACGGCCGGCTTCGACGCGTTCGCCGACGATCTGCGCCGCGAAAGCTGGCCGGCGCTGACGGCCGAAAGCGGTGTGTCGTACGACAAGATCGACGCCCTCGCGCAGCGCTATGCACGCAGCGAGCGCGTGATCGCGACGTGGGGGATGGGCATCACGCAGCACAAGCATTCGGTCGCGACCGTGCACATGCTGACGAACCTGATGCTGATGCGCGGCAACATCGGCCGCCCCGGCGCCGGCCTGTGTCCGGTCCGCGGCCACTCGAACGTGCAGGGCAACCGCACGGTCGGCATCGAGGAAAAGCCGTCGCAGGCGTTCCTCGACCGGCTCGGCCACGTGTTCGACTTCGAGCCGCCGCGCCATCACGGTTACGACGTCGTCGAGACGATCGAAGGCATGCTCGAAGGCCGCGTGAAGGTGCTGATCGGCCTCGGCGGCAACTTCGCGATGGCGACGCCCGACACGCCGCGCACGTGGGAAGGCCTGCGCCGCTGCGCGCTCTCCGTCCACATCACGACCAAGCTGAACCGCAGCCACCTGATCCACGGCCGCGACGCGCTGATCCTGCCGACGCTCGGCCGCACCGAGATCGACCTGCAGGACAACGTGCCGCAAGGCGTGACGGTCGAGGACTCGATGAGCATGGTCCACGTGTCGTACGGGATGAACAAGCCGGCTTCCGCGAACCTGATGTCGGAGCCGGCGATCGTCGCGCACATGGGTCACGCGCTGTTCGGCAGCGGCACGATCGACTGGCTCGCATACAAGGACGACTACGCGAAGATCCGCGACGCGATCGAAGCGACCCTCGACGGCTTCTACGACTACAACGCGCGCATCGCGCGGCCCGGCGGCTTCCACCTGCGCGTCGCGTCGCGCGATCGCGAATGGCTGACGCCGACGGGCAAGGCGAACTTCATCGCGCACGCGCTGCCGACCGACACGCCGATCCAGCGCGCCCGCGCGCTGCACGGCGAGCGCCTGATGACGCTGATGACGACACGCTCGCACGACCAGTACAACACGACCGTCTACGGGCTCGACGACCGGTATCGCGGCGTGTTCGGCCAGCGCCGCGTGGTGTTCGTCAACCACGACGACCTCGCGATGCTCGGCCTGAAGGCCGGCGAATGGGTCGACATGGAAACCGTGTGGCACGACGGCATCGAGCGGCGCGCCAACGGCTTCCTGCTCGTCGAATACGACATCCCGCGCGGCTGCATCGGCGCGTACTACCCGGAAACAAACCCGCTGGTGCCGCTCGACAGCGTGGGCGACGTGTGCAACACGCCGACGTCGAAGTCGGTGCCGGTCCTGCTGCATCGCGCGGCCGCGCCGGCGTCGGCTGCCGCCTGACGGAACGCCGCGATGATCGTTCGGCCGCGCGAGCACTGGCTGCGGATGCTGCTCGTCTGGAACGGATCGGTGCTGCCGACCATCCTGCCGCAGCTCGTGCTGACGCTCGCGATCAGCCTCGTCGCGGTGTGGGGCGGCGGCCGCGTGTTCGGCGAGAAGGTGCCGCTGAACCCGACGCCGTTCACGCTGATCGGCCTCACGCTCGCGATCTTCGCGGGGTTTCGCAACAACGCGAGCTACGAGCGCTACCGCGAGGGCCGGCAGCTGTGGGGCGGCGTGCTGACCGCCACGCGCACGCTGGTGTCGCAAGCACTCTGCTACGGCGCGATCGACGACGATGACGCCGCGCGGCAGGCGTTCGTGCGCAAGGTCATCGCGTTCGTCCATGCGCTGAAGCATCAGCTGCGCGGCACCGATCCGGCGGCGGACCTGCGCACGCTGCTCGACGACGGGACCCATGCGCGCATCGTCGCCGCCCGGTATGCGCCAATCGCGATCGTTCATGAACTGCGCGAAGCATTCGCCGCGCGCGCCGACGCCGGGCATCTCGCCGATACGCGGCTCTGGATGCTCGACGCGCGCCTCGACGATCTCGTGTCGATGGTGAGCGGCTGCGAGCGCATCGCATCGACGCCGATCCCGTTCTCGTACGACGTGCTGCTGCACCGGACCATCTACGCATACTGCGTGCTGCTGCCGTTCGGCCTGGTCGACTCGATCGGCGCGGCGACGCCGTTCGTCACAGTGTTCGTCGCGTATACGCTGATCGCGCTCGACGCGATCGCCCATGCGATCGCCGAGCCGTTCGGCGACGGGCCAAACCACCTCGCGCTCGATGCGATGACGCGGATGATCGAGCGCACGCTGCTCGAACTGAACCACGAGCCGCTGCCGGCGGAAGTGACGCCCGGTCCGGCGTATCGGCTCACCTGACGGGCCGGGCGCCTTCGACGCCCCGTCGGCCGCTGCTCGTTCAGTCGCGGCGGCCGCGCAGGAAGTGGTCGTGCCCGGCCACCGCGTCCGCGATCCGCCTCAGCAACACGATGCCGCGCAGCAGCGCGCGTGCCGCGTCGCTGTCGATATCGGCCACGCGCCGCCGCAGCAACCGCGCAGCCATATCGCAACTGCGCTCGATCCGGGCGAAATCCGCGAGCGCGGCGCGGCCGCGCACCACGGCCACCGCGCGACGCGCGGCCGGCTCCCGGGCCGCCAGTTCCGCAAGCGACAGCAGGCTGTCGCCGATACCCCAGATCGCCAGCAGGTCGCGCATGTCGCGCTCGATCAGCGTTTGCGGCAGCGTGCCCGCGAACCCGAGCTCGCGCCCGAGCCGGTCGGCCGTGCGACTGAGCCACGCGCTTGCCGACCAGCCGCGCGGGTGGCGGGCGATATCCGCGAGGTCGCGGCGCACCGCGCGATGCAGCCGCCGCCGGCTCGTGCCCGGATCGCCCGGAAACACGAGCGCGAACACCAGCACGCCGAACGCGATGCCGAGCAGCGTCGACAGTGCGCTGTTCAGGAACGCCGCATCGCCGATGCGGGCGGTGTTGTCCGGCGACGTGAAATTCCAGAAGAAGATCGAGAATGCGCTGCCGAGCGCGGCGGTGCGCGGATGGCGCATCGCGAGGCCGGTGCCAATCATGAACACGCCGATGATGTACGCGAGCATCTCGAAGCCCGACACCGCCGGCAGCAGGATGAAGTTGCAGACGATCCCCGCCACCGCCGCGCAGGCCGTGCCCTTGAGGAACCCAATCGCGGCCCGGGCCGAATTCGGCCGGGTGGAGAACAGCGCGCCGACCACGGCCGTGATCGCGACAAAACCGGCGCCCGACGGCCATGCGGTGACGATCCAGATCGCCGACGCGACCAGCACCGCGATGAACGCGCGAATGCCGTTGTGACACGCGAGCACCACGTCGCGATGAAATGCATAGCGGACCCGCGACGGCGGCGGAACCGGCAGGTCGACCCGCGCCTTGCTTGCAAACGCGTCGTCGAATCCGGCGAGCAGTGTGCTCAGCCGGTCGAGCGTGAGCAGGCGTGAGTCATCCGAGCCCGTCGGCTCGGTGGCCTCGACGTGCAACGCCTGGTCCACCCGTGCACGCAGCGCCGCCATCTCGGGTCCCGCCTCGCCTGATACAGTGACGCCGTCGAGCACCCGCGCGGCATCGGCGACCAGCGGATCGGGCGCGTCGCCGCTGCGCGCCGCATGCGCTTCGATCGCCTGCGCGGCCGCATGCGCGGACAGCACGCCCAGCGCCGCCGCGCGCAGATGGCCGATCGCGTTGCGCACCGGCGGCGCGCCGGCGGCCGCATACTCGGCCGCGGTATCGAGATCGAGCGCCTCCGCGAACAGCCGGTGTACCGCCGCGCCGTTCGGCTCGCGACGCAGCGCGGCCGCGCCGACGGCCACCGCGCGTCCGAGATAGCGCGCGAGGCGCGTGCGGACGTCGCGCAGCGGCGAGCCCGGCGCGAACACCGTTTCGAACGCCGCGCCGCACATGATGCCCAACATCACATACAGGAACCGCGCGGTCGCGATATCGAACGCGTGCAGCGGCGCGGACGCCGCATCCATCGAGACGATCGCGGCCGTATAGCCCGCGAGCACCGCCGCGTACGCCCGAAAATTCCGCAGGAACGTCGCGACGCCCGCGCACAGGCCGATCCAGGCGGCGAGCGCGGTCAGGAACAGCTCCGGCGTCTGCGCGAATGCGCCGGTCAGCGCGAGCGCGACGGCCGCGCCGATCGCGGTGCCGAGGATCCGGTACTGGCTCTTCGACAGCCCCATTCCGCGCGTGCCCTGCGCGACGATCCACACGGTCGACGCGGCCCATTTCGGGTCGTCGAGATTCATCCGGAATGCGATGTAAAGCGCAAGCAGCGAGGCGGCCGTGTTGCGCAACGCGAACCCGAGCGCGCCGGGCGGCAAGGTGGGCCATGCGTCGCGCAGCGCGGTGCGCACGACCGCGAACGGCGGCAGGCTGGGGAAAGCGAATTTCATGCGGCGAGCATACGATCGCGCCACGGCCGCCACTACCGGCCCCACGGGATGCGTTATTGCAGCGGGCGGGATAATCGGCCTGACCGACACGCAGCCATTCCGCTGGCGACGGTAAGATGCGCGCAGGCCAAGCACTGAAAACAACCTGTATGGACTTCGATAGCATCCGGATATTCTTGCGCGTGGTGGAACGCGGCAGCTTCACCGCCGCGTCTGTGCAACTCGACATGCCGCTCAGCCGCGTGAGCCGCAAGGTCAAGCAGCTCGAGGACGATCTCGGCGTGCAACTGCTGTACCGGACCACGCGCCGCGTGTCCGTCACCGAAGGCGGGCGCGACTATTACGAGCGCTGCCTGCGCGCGGAGGAAATCCTGCTCGACGCGGACCGCCAGGCCCGCGCGCTGCGCACCGATCCCGAAGGCACGCTGCGCGTGCTGGTGCCCTACTCGATCGGACTGTTCGAGCTGGAGCCGGCACTCGCGGAGTTTCACCGGCGCTACCCGCGGGTGCAGCTCGTGCTGATCTACGACAACAGCCCGCTCGACCTCGTCGAGCACGGCTTCGACGTCGCGCTGCGCGCGGGCATGCTGACCGATTCCGGCTACGTCGCGCGCTCGCTCGGCTGGTCGCACGCGAAGCTCGCCGCCAGCCCCGCCTACCTCGAGCGCGCCGGGCGCCCGCAGACACCGCACGAGCTCGCGCAGCACGACTTCCTGTACGTGGGGCGCGACGCGCCCGGCCTGACGCTGCGGCTCACCAACGCGGCCGGCGACGTGGCCGATGTGCCGATCCGCCCCGTGCTGATCTCGAACGAATCGATCACCGTGCTGCGCCAGGCCGCGAGCGGCGGCGGCATCGCGCTGATCTCCACGCATTACATCGCGCGGCGGCTCGAGAAGAACGAACTCGAGATCGTCCTGCCCGACTGGCACCGCACCGACGACGTCGAACTGCACGCGCTCTATCCGCGCCGCGCGACGCTCGACAGCAAGGTGCGCATCTTCGTCGAGTTCCTGACGGAAGTCTTCACCGGTTGGCGGAACGCGTCGTAACCGGCATCGCACGACCGGCAATCGGCGCGTACCGTCCGGATTATTGCGGCACACGAAAGGAATTAATGAGCGGGCGAGCGTTGATCGCCGCTCGTCGCATCGTTAGCCTGTTGCGATGCGAAACGACACCACACGCTATGGCAGCCATGGGCCGGCTGCGCGCCGACGCGTCACGCGCGTCGCGCCTTCCTGACCGGTACTCGCCCGCCTGCCGGAGCCCGTCACGGCTTCGCGCCTCCGATTCAACGCCTGAACCGCACGCTGCAACGCGCCGCCGCTTGGCCGGCCGCGCGCGGGCAGCGTGTGTCCGTCCGCTTCGTGGTTCTCCCGCGCAGGCGTCGCGCGCGTACGCGTGTGCGACGCGCAGCGCGCGCCGCGCGGACCACCCTCCCTCACGCAGGAACGCCATGTCCTCTTCGTCCACTCCAGGCCCGCTGACGGGCGGCCAGCTCGCGATCGGCACGATCGCGGTATCGCTCGCGATGTTCATGAACGTGCTCGACTCGTCGATCGCGAACGTCGCGATCCCGACGATCTCGGGCGACCTCGGCGTGTCGGTCGACGAAGGCACGTGGGTGATCACGATCTTCGCGGCCGCGAACGCCGTGTCGATTCCATTGACGGGCTGGCTCACGCAGCGCTTCGGCCAGGTGCGCCTGTTCGTCACGTCGATCCTGCTGTTCGTGTTCGCATCGTGGCTGTGCGGGATCGCGCCGAACCTGCCGACGCTGCTCGCCGCACGAATCCTGCAGGGTGCGGTCGCCGGGCCGCTCGCGCCGCTGTCGCAGGCGCTGCTGCTCGGCGCATGGCCGCGGCAGAAATCGGCGACGGCGCTCGCGCTGTGGTCGATGACCGCGCTCGTCGGCCCGATCGTGGGGCCGTCGCTCGGCGGCTGGATCACCTACGACTACAACTGGTCGTGGATCTTCTACATCAACATTCCGGTCGGTTTCTTCGCGGCGGCGGTCACGTGGATCGTGTTCCGGGATCGCGAATCGCCCGTGCGCCGCCTGCCGATCGACATGGTCGGCCTCCTGCTGCTCGTGCTGTGGGTCGCGTCGCTGCAGATCATGCTCGACAAGGGCAAGGATCTCGACTGGTTCAATTCGCCCGTCGTCGTCGCGCTCGGCATCGTCGCGCTGGTCGGCTTCGCGTTCTTTCTCGTGTGGGAGCTGACCGCGGCCAATCCGATCGTCGACCTGCGGCTCTTCACGCAGCGCAATTTCGCGGGTGGCACGATCGCGATCTCGGTCGCGTACGGGATGTTTTTCGGCACGCTGGTGCTGCTGCCGCAGTGGATGCAGGGCTATCTCGGCTATCGCGCGATCGACTCCGGGCTCGCCACCGCACCGCTCGGGATCTTCGCGATCCTGCTGACGCCGGTGATGGGACGCATCCTGCCGCGCACCGATCCGCGCTATCTCGCGACGCTCGCATTCGTCGGCTTCGCGGTCGTGTTCATGATGCGCACGACGTTCTATTCCGACGTGTCGCACTGGGATCTCGTGCTGCCGACGCTGCTGCAGGGCATTCCGATGGCGATGTTCTTCGTGCCGCTCACGGCGATCATCCTGTCGGGGCTGCCGCCGGAGAAGATTCCCGCGGCCGCCGGCCTGTCGAATTTCGGCCGCACGTTCTGCGGCGCGGTCGGCACGTCGCTGATCAGCAATGCGTGGAACGATCGGACGATCCTGCATCACGTCCGGCTCACCGAACAGGCGAGCGTCGGCAACCCGATCTTCGCGCAGCAGCTCGACGCCGCGCGTTCGCTGCTGCACCTGAGCCCCGATTCGGCGCTCGCGTTCTTCAACACCTCGGTCGATTCGCAGGCGGCCGTGATGGGGCTGAACGACATCTTCTACGTGTCGGCGATCATCTTCATCGCGATCATTCCGCTGATCTGGATCACCAGGCCGTCGCGCTCGGGCGGCGGCGATGCGGACGCGGCGGCGGCGGGCGCGCATTGATCGCGCGCCGTTATCGTTGGCTTGATCGCTGTTCGAGGACGTAATAAAGACTTGCAATCGATACAGGCGGAAACGTCAACAGCCGGGGCCCGCACAGCGTTGTTTCGACAAGCGCCGACGATTCGTGCGCAACGACAGGAGAAAAACGTCATGCGAGCCCTCACCCGCCACCTCGCGATCGCCGCCACCCTGATGTCGGTGCTGACCGGCACCGCGTTCGCCGAAACGCCGTGGCAGCAAGCGCATCCGCGCCGCGAAGAGGTCAACCAGCGCCTCGCCAACCAGAATCGCCGGATCCGCCACGAAGTGAAGGAAGGCGAGATGTCGCACGCCCGGGCCGCGCGCCTGCACCGTGACGACCGCAGGATCCGCCAGGAAGAGCGGGACATGGCCGCGCAGGATCGCGGCCACATTACGCAGAGCGAAAAGCACGTGCTGAACCGGGAGGAAAACGCGGTCAGCCACAAGATCGGCCCGTAACGCCGGCCAACGTCGATTCGCCATCCTTTGAAACGCCCGCTGCCGCCGCGCGACAGCGGGCGCTTATGTATCGAATCGTTTCAGCAGGCCGTATGCGTCAAGTGCCGCGGGTATACTCCGACGTCAGCCGCCGCCCGTATCGACCGTCAAAAACGGCACGATTCCGGCGGTTTCGTCGCGAAGCTCCGCGTTTCGCGTACCCCGCGCCCCAGCCTCGACACGAGACCCACGACGATTCCGACCATGAAACGATTCCTGCTGCTCCTTCCCGCCGCCCTGCTCGCCGCCTGCGGTTCCGCGCCCTCGTCCGACTCGGCCGCGTCCGGCTCGGCGCCGATGATCTACGTATCGTCGGCGCGCCCCGCACACGCGATCGCCAACTGCCTCGACAGCCGCCTGTCCGGCACCGAGCAGTCGCAGCACAACGGCGTGACCGACATCACCGTCGGCTCGCGCTCGTACTTCGTCACGCTCACGCCGTCGGGCAACGGCTCGGTCGTCAAGGTCGTGCGCGGCTCGGGCAGCGAGCCGGCCGAGGAAGCGATGCGCTTCGCGATCGCGCGCTGCGTGATCTGAGCGCCGCCGGCGCCGGGCGCCCCGCCCGGCCCGCAAGCCGTACCGCGGGCGCCGTCATGCGCGCCCGTCGAATATTTTCATCCGGGCCGCCGTCGATGAGAGAATCGCACCACGATTCCCTTTCCACGGAGCCCGCATGAAGCATCTGCTGTCCCGGCTGTTCGTCAGCACCGCGCTCGTCGCGCTTGTTCCGGCGCTGCCGGCGCAGGCCGCGACGCCGCCCGGCATCTTCGTCGTCGCCACCCAGCTCGGCGAATTCACGACCCTCGACCCGAGCGAAATCTACGAGCTCGTGCCGTCCGAGTACGTCGCGAACACCTACGAACGGCTCGTGCGGGTCGACCTGAAGGACCCGACGCGCTTCGACGGGCAGATCGCACAATCGTGGACGGTCGGCGCCGACGGCGTCACCTACACGTTCAAGCTGCGCCCCGGCCTCGCGTTCCATTCCGGCAACCCGGTCACCGCCGACGACGTCGCGTGGTCGCTGCAGCGTACCATCCAGCTCGACAAGGGCCCGGCCGGCGTGCTCGCCGATCTCGGTCTCACGAAGGCGAACGTGATGCAGAAGGTGCGCGCGGTCGATCCGCAGACCTTCGTGCTCGAAACCGACCGCAAGTACGCGCCGAGCTTCGTGCTCAACGTGCTGAGCGCGTGCCCGGCGTCGGTGCTCGACAAGAAGCTGCTGATGTCGCACCAGCAGGGCAACGATTTCGGCAGCGGCTGGCTGAAGACCAACGACGCGGGCTCGGGCCCGTACCAACTCGTCAAGTGGTCGCCGAACGAGAGCATCGTGCTGCAGCGTTTCGACAAGTACCGCGCGCCGTACCCGATGAAACGCATCGTGCTGCGCCACGTGCCCGAGGCGTCCGCGCAGCGGCTGCTGCTCGAAAACGGCGACGTCGACGCCGCGCGCAACCTGAGCCCCGACAGCCTCGCCGCGCTGACCAAGGCCGGCAAGATCAAGGTCGCGTCGTGGCCCGTGTCCGCACTGCTGTACCTGAGCCTGAACACGAAGAACCCGAATCTCGCGAAACCGGACGTGCAGCAGGCGATGAAGTGGCTCGTCGACTACGACGGCATCCAGCGCAACATCGTCAGCACAACCTACAAGGTGCACGAGACCTTCCTGCCCGAAGGCTTCCTCGGCACGCTGAATGCGAACCCGTACACGCTCAACGTCGCGAAGGCGAAGGCGCTGCTCGCGAAGGCCGGCTTGGCGAACGGCTTCGACGTGACGATGGACATGCCGAACGATTACCCGTACATCGAAATCGCGCAAGCGCTGCAGGCGAACTTCGCGCAGGCCGGCATCCGCGTGAAGCTGATCCCGGGCGATGCGAAGCAGGCAATCGGCAAGTACCGCGCGCGCCAGCACGACATCTTCATCGGCGAATGGTCGCCCGACTACATGGACCCGAACAGCAACGCGCGCGGGTTCGCATGGAATCCTGACAATTCCGACCAGTCGAAGACGAAGATGCTCGCGTGGCGCAACAGTTGGGACATCCCGCAGCTGACGAAGGATACCGAGGCCGCGCTCGTCGAGCCGTCGCCCGCGAAGCGCGCGCAGCGCTACGAGGCACTGCAGAAGTCCGTGCTCGCGAACTCGCCGTTCATCATCATGTTCGAGAAGGTCGTGCAGGTCGCCACGCGCCCCGGCACGACCGGGCCGGAGATCGGGCCGATCAACGATCTGGTTTCCTACCGGACGTTGAAAAAATAGCTTCACGGCGCTGCCCGCGCGGCCGCTCGGGGCCGCCGCGCGGGCGCCGTCGCCCCGCCTGCCCCGCGCGCGGCGTTCAGTTGAACGCCGCCCACACCAGATACGCGTTCAGCCCGACGATCACGACCGTGGCCGTGCCCGCGACGATCCGCAACGGCATCCGCATCGCGTAGCGCCCCATCACGTCGTTGCGCGCCGACAGAATCAGCAGCGCGATCATCGGCATCGGCAGCACGAAGCTCAGCACCACCTGACTCGCGACCATCGCGCGCGTGACGTCGCAGCCGAATGCGACCACAGCGAACGCGGGCGCGATCGTCACCGCGCGCCGCGTCCAGACCGACAGGCGGCGCCGCATGAAGCCCTGCATCACGACCTGCCCGGCCATCGTGCCGACCACCGAGCTCGACACCCCCGACGTCAGCAGCGCGACGAGAAACAGCATGCCGGCCGCCGGCCCGAGCACGGGGATCAGCGTGTGATAAGCGTCGCCGATATCGGCCATCCCCGGCGCGCTGGCGTGGAACGCCGACGACGCCATCATCACCATCGCGAGATTCACGAACCCGGCGAGGCCGAGCGCGACGACGACCTCGCGGTTCGAGAACCGCATGAGCCGGCGCCGCTCCGTGTCGTCGCGCGGCGCGACGCGATCCTGCGTGAGGCCCGAATGCAGATACAGCGTATGCGGCATGATCGTCGCGCCGATGATCCCGACCGCGATCGTCAGCGCCGCACGATCGGGAATCTGCGGGACGACCAGATGAAACGCGGCCGCCTGCCAGTCCTGCGGCGCGATCATCAGCTCGCCGAGATAGCATGCGCCGATCACGCCGACCAGCGCCGCAATCGCGGCTTCCAGCGGCCGGAAGCCGCGCTTCTCGAGCGCGAGGATCGCGCAAGTCGCGAGCGCCGTCGCGATCATCCCCGCGAACAGCGGCAGGTGGCACAGCAGCGCGAACGCGAGCGCGCCGCCGAGGAATTCGGCCAGATCGGTCGCCATCGCGGCGATCTCCGACGCGATCCACATGCCCCACACGATCGGCGCGGGGAAATGGTCGCGGCACAGCTCCGCGAGGTTGCGACCGGTCACGATGCCGAGCTTCGCCGACATCGCCTGGAACAGCATCGCGATCGCGTTCGCGGCGAGCACGACCCACAGCAGCCGGTAGCCGTAGGCGGCGCCGGCCTGGATGTTGGTCGCGAAGTTGCCGGGGTCCATATAGCCGATCGATGCGATCACGGCCGGGCCGACGAACGGCAACAGCGCGGCGATGCCGGTGCGACGCCCTTCCAGCGCGGCGCGTGCTGCGCCCTCGGCGGGCTCGGCGCGATCGGTGGACAGATCGGGCAGCGCGAAGCCGCTGCTGGATTTGCTCGTGACGGGAATCATGGTCGGGTTCCGTTCGAATGAGGAAGGCTGGCCCTGGAGCGGGCCCGGCGGCCGGCCTGCCGCTTGCCGGCCGCTACGGCGTTACAGCGGCACGACGTCCGGACGATTGCGCGGAAACCGCGCGAGCACGTCAGGCGCGATATTCAGGTGTGCCTCGACGAGCTTCGGCGGCGTGTGCGCGAGCCAGTCGGACAGCGACACCTCCGCATAGCGGTCGGTCTTGAAGATTTCGAGGAACACGAGATCGGTGTTGCCGGTGTTCTGCACGTAGTGTCCGAGGCTCTTTTTCACGTAACCGACGTCACCCGCGCGGAAGTCTGCCGTCTGCGCCTTCGGCCCGGTGTCGAACACGGTCATCCGCGCTTCGCCCTGCAGGTAGTACTGCCATTCGTCGGCATTCGGATGCCAGTGCAGCTCGCGCATGCCGCCCGGATGCACGGTGACGAGCGCCGCCGCAATCGTTTGCGATACGTTGAAGTTCGTGCTGTCGGCGATCCGCACCTCGCCGCCGCGCGTCTTCTTGAACGGCTTCATCGCGCCGAGCGAGAAGATGAACGGGTGCGGCGGCGCACCGGCCGAAGACGCGGACGCACGCTGGGCGTCCGCGAGCGGCCCCGGCTCGTCGCCTTGAAAGATCCACAGGTTGTCGAGCGGAATGTTCTTGAACGCGTCGGCCGGCACGCCGAAGTTGAGCGCCAGCACGTCCGGCGGCGTATGCGCGACCCAGTCGGTCAGCAGCAGCGTGTTGAATTCGGACGCGCGGCCGTTGTCGAATGCGAGCATGAATTCGGCGCCGTCGGTGCCGATTCCCTGCAGTGAATGCGGCAGACCGGGCGGGAAATACCAGAGGTCGCCGGTTTTCACGTCCTGCACCGACGGGCGTCCCAGTTCGTCGAGCACGGTGATCCGGCAGCGGCCGTCGAGCATGATTGCCCATTCGGCCTGCTGGTGCCAGTGCATCTCGCGAATACCGCCGCGCGTCAACCGCATGTTCACGCCGGAAATGGTTTCCGAAATCGCGAAATCGTCCTGCGTGACTTCGCGTGCCCATCCGCCGTTTTGAATGCGTTTATGCGCATTATTGAATGACGCCCAGAATAACGGCATGCCGTTGATATCGGTGGCCGGCGGATCCTCGAAAGACGGAAATTGATTCGCCAATGCGGGATTCTTCGGCCCCGGGTCGGTCAATCCCTGCTTGTTGCGCGCGTTTATCGCCCCTTCCGGCGGGCTGTCCGGATTGCCGAACGAAGCCGCCTTGGCCGTTACCGCAATGCCCGCGGCAGCAATGGCGCCGGCCGTACTCGTCAACATCCTGCGTCGAGAAAGATTCGTCATGTTTCCCTCTTCATCATTTCAATTAATCGAATATTCACTACGGACGCTCGCCGCTTTTTCGTTTTTCGAAAATCGGCATGCCGTGACGCAAGTTAAATACAAGTCGACTTAAAAATTAAATGAATTATTAACCTGAATTAATGAGTTAAGCTGATCGAGTCGGCGTTTTGTAATTGTTGCGATGCAACGATCCGCGCTGCGATGCCGGTGCCGATGAGCCATCCTGCTCGATGCGCACACGACTGCCCGGACGCGGCGCGGTCCGATCGCGACTCGCGGCGATAGCGCCTTCGATAGCACTGCTATCTGTTCGCATCACTGATCAATCAAGCGAGACGGGATATACGCAAACCGATGCGCAAGCATTTCAATCGCCTCGGCAGGCGCCGGCTTGCTGTTCACCTGCGTGGCATGTCGTGGAGCCGCCGTACGGCGAATGTCGGGCCGCCGCCCCGGATGCGTTCCTCAATCCGCTCGGGAAGTTGCGCGCGCAACGTGTCTGACACGATGCGTTCGGTCAGGTAGAGAAATTCGTCTTTCCTCGCGCCGTCGTTCTGAGTGAGATAGCGGATTCCTTCGACCCACATGCCGTCGCCGCCGCCCCGGTCGCAATACTGCGGCGCGATAAAATCGCGGTAACTGTCCAACGCATTCAGATCCGTAAGCTAAGCGCCGTTTTCCCGAAGACAAGCAAAATAATCTCGCCAAATAAATCAACAAAACGGCTCGTCATTTCAAATATTCGGCCTCATCGAACGTCCGGAATGCCCCCGCACCCACACCTGGGAGCGCCGCACCAACCGGGAAATGGCTACGGCGGCACACGGTGCACGGCCGTGGACAGGCTATGCGCAGCCGCGATCGAATAGCTTTTTTTATCTGGCGCCGCTTTTTTTGGCTCTGTCAGATAGATGACATTCATTCAGCAGACGACAAAGATCTAACAGCCGATGACCTGCGCCTTCGCCCGTACCGTCGAATCCCGCTTTGCCGAGCTGACACCGACGGCCAAGCGCATCGCGAGCTACATGCTCGCGAACCTCGACCGGCTGGGGCTCGAGACCGCCGACCAGATCGCGCAGCAGGCCGGCACCAGCGGCATCTCGGTCGGGCGCTTCCTGCGCAGCGTCGGCTACCGCAACCTCGACGACCTGAAACGCGAGCTGCGCGGCGGCAGCGACCGGCCGTGGATGATCACCGACCGCCTCGACGAATACCGCCGCGCCAACGGCACCCAGGCAGCCGGCAGCAACGGCGGCGACGCCGCGCTTGCTGCGTCGCTCGATCGCGAACTCGACGCGATCCGCCACGTGTACCGGCTCGCCGAGGAACCGGTGTTCGCGCAGGTCGCGGACCGGATCGCGCATGCCGACGCCGTGTTCATCCTCGGCATCCAGTCGACTCGCGGCATCAGCAATGCGTTCAGCAGCTATCTCGAATACCTGCGCCCGCGCGTGTTCTATTCGGACGGCCAATCGGGCTCGTACGTCGACTCGCTGAATTCCGAGTTCGAGCGGCCGTATTGCATCGTCACCGACATGCGCGCCTATTCGCGCAGCGCGCGTCGCTATTGCCAGGCGGCCGCCGAACGCGGCCAGCCGTTCGCGCTGGTCACCGATCTCTATTGCCCGTGGGCGCGCGAATGGCCGGCCGATCTGCTGCAGGTAAAGACCGACGTCGGCCAGTTCTGGGATTCGCTCGCGCCACTCACCTGCCTGTTCAACCTGCTGATTACCGCCGTGGTCGACCGCCTCGGTCCCGCGATAGACCGGCGCGTCGCGCGCAACCGCGAACTGCAGCACACGTTCGACCAATTCGAATCCTGAGCGCACCCGACTGCCGATGAACCCGCCCCGCCTCGTCGAAATCACGCCCGCCACGCATCGCGTCGAGATCGATCTCGTCTACGCGACCGAGCGCAACCTGACCGGCAAGCCAATCTATCGCCGCGCGCACTGCCTGCTGCTCGAACCGGCCGAGGCCGCGCTGCGCCGCGCGGTCGACGTCGCCGCGCAGGCCGGCTTCACGCTGCGCATCTACGACGCGTACCGGCCGCCGCAGGCGCAGCAGGTGCTGTGGGATTTCCTGCCCGACCCGAACTTCGTCGCCGATCTCGGCCGCGGCTCGAATCACAGCCGCGGCACCGCGCTCGACCTGACGCTCGTCGGCGTGCACGGCGAGCCGCTCGACATGGGCACCGGCTTCGACGAGATGGTGACCGCATCGGGTCATTTCCACGCAGGGTTGCCCGAGCAAGTGCAGCGCAACCGGCTGCTGTTGCTCGGCGTGATGCATGCGGCCGGCTTCGCGCATATCGATAGTGAGTGGTGGCACTACGAACTGCCCGGCTCTCGCGCGCTACCGCCGATCGACAACGCGGCGAGCGGCCCGTGGCGGCTGATGTGACGACGATGCACGTTCCCCTCACCATTCACGCTCGACAAGTTCAACAAGTTCAACAACTTCAACAACCTCAACAACCTCAACAACCTCAACAACCTCAACGATTTCAACGACAGACGGAGAAGCGCACATGAAACTCCCGACCTCCCGGCTCGTCGCGGCGCTGGCCGCCGCGTCCGTTCTCGCCACCGTTCCGCTTCGCGCCGCGCACGCGGAAACGCCGAAGGACATGTTTGTGATGGCCACGCTGCTCGACGAATTCACGACGCTCGATCCCGGCGAGATCTACGAGCTGGTGCCGGAGGAATACGTCGCGAACACCTACGACCGGCTCGTGCGCGTCGACCTGCGCGATCCGTCGAAATTCAACGGCGATGTCGCGCAGTCGTGGACGGTGAGCCCCGACGGGCTGACCTATACGTTCAAGCTGCGCTCGGGGCTCAAGTTCCATTCGGGCAACCCGCTGACGGCCGACGACGTCGCGTGGTCGATCCAGCGCGCGGTGCTGCTCGACAAGGGCCCGGCCGCCGTGCTGACGGGCATCGGCCTCACGAAGGCGAACGTCACGGCAAACGTGAAGAAGCTCGACGACCAGACGGTATCGATCACGACCGACCACAAATACGCGCCGACCTTCGTGCTGAACGTGCTCGGCTCGTGGCCCGCGTCGGTGGTCGACAGGAAGCTGCTGCTGTCGCACCAGCAGGGCAACGACTTCGGCAACGCATGGCTGAAGACCAACGAGGCCGGCTCCGGCGCCTACAAGCTGGTCAAGTGGAGCGCCGGCGACAGCATCGTGCTGCAGCGCTTCGACGGCTACCGGCTGCCGCTCGCGATGAAGCGCATCGTGCTGCGCCATGTGCCTGAAGCGGCGAGCCAGCGCCTGCTGTTGGAAAACGGCGACGTCGACGCGGCACGCGACTTGAGCCCCGACGATCTCGCGGCGGTCGTGAAATCCGGCAAGGCGAAGGTCGCGGCATCGCCGCAGGCGACGCTGCTGTATCTCGGCCTGAACACGAAGAACCCGACGCTCGCGAAGCCCGACGTGCAGGAAGCGCTGAAGTGGCTGGTCGACTATTCCGGTATCCAGGCCAACGTCGTGAAGACGACCTACAAGGTGCACCAGACCTTCCTGCCCGAAGGCTTCCTCGGCACGCTGAAGGCGAACCCGTACAAGCTCGACGTCGCGAAGGCGAAGGCCCTGCTCGCGAAGGCCGGCGTGCCGAACGGCTTCTCGGTGACGATGGACGTGCGCAACGACTATCCGTACACGGAGATCGCGCAGGCCGTGCAGGCGAACTTCGCGGAGGCGGGCGTCAAGGTGCAGCTGATCCCCGGCGACAACAAGCAGACGCTCGCGAAATACCGCGCGCGGCAGCACGACATCTACATCGGCGAATGGTCGGCCGACTACATCGACCCGCACAGCAACGCGCAGGGTTTTGCATGGAACCCCGACAACTCCGACAAGTCGAGCTATAAAATGCTCGCCTGGCGCAACAGCTGGGACATTCCGCAATTCACGAAGGAGACCGACGCCGCCCTCGCCGAGCCGACCGCCGCACAACGCGCGCAACGGTATCAGGCGATGCAGAAGGAGATGCTCGCGCGCTCGCCGTTCGTGATCATGTTCGAGAAAGTCGCGCAGGTCGCGACGCGGCCCGGCGTGAGCGGGCTCGAAGTCGGACCGATCAACGATCTCGTGTCGTACCGTAACCTGAAGAAGCCTTAAGATTCGCCGCATGTCGACTCCCGCCTCCTCCCTCGAAGCACTGCGCACGCTGCCCGCGCGGCGCCCGGCCGTGCGCTGGGCACTGCGCGTGCTGCGCTGGGCGCTCACGCTCGCCGTCACGTTCGCGGGCCTGCTCGCGCTGACGTTCGTGATCGGCCGCAAGGTGCCGATCGATCCCGTGCTCGCGATCCTCGGCGATCGCGCGTCGGCCGAGGCGTACGCGGCCGAGCGCATCGCGCTCGGTCTCGACAAGCCGCTCGTCACGCAATTCCTGATCTACGCGCGCGACGTGCTGCACGGCAATCTCGGCATGTCGCTGCTGACGTCGAACCCGGTGCTCGACGACATCAAGCGCGTCTTCCCCGCCACGCTCGAGCTCGCGACGATCGCCACCTCGATCGGCATCGCGCTCGGCGTGCCGCTCGGCGTCGTGGCCGCGGTGAGGCACAACCGGCCGATCGATCATATCGCGCGCTTCGTCGGCCTGATCGGCAATTCGGTGCCGGTGTTCTGGCTCGGGCTGATGGGGCTGCTTCTGTTCTATGCGCGGCTGCACTGGGTCGGCGGCCCCGGCCGGCTCGATCCCGTGTACGACGGCATGGTCGACCCGCGCACCGGCAGCCTGCTGATCGACTCGGCGCTCGCGGGCGAGTGGGACGTGTTCCGCAACGCGGTGTCGCATATCGCGCTGCCGGCCACGATCCTCGGCTACTACTCGGTCGCGTACCTGAGCCGGATGACGCGCTCGTTCATGCTCGACCAGCTGAGCCAGGAATACATCGTCACCGCGCGCGCGAAGGGCCTGTCCGAGCGCCGCGTGATCTGGCGGCATGCGTTCGGCAACATCGCGGTGCCGCTGCTCACCGTGATCGCGCTCACGTACAGCAACCTGCTCGAAGGCTCGGTGCTGACCGAGATCGTGTTCGCGTGGCCGGGGCTCGGCTCGTACCTGACGGGCGCGCTGCTGAACGCCGACATGAACGCGGTGCTCGGCGCGACGCTCGTGATCGGCGTGATGTTCATCACCGTCAACCTGCTGACCGACGCGCTGTATCGCGTGTTCGATCCGCGTGCGCGCTGAGGGCTGCTTCGACATGACCGCTTCCACCCTGCTTCTTTCCCCGTCCATGCCGAAGGTCGTCCGATCATGAATGCCGAGCGTCTCACGCTGCGCGCGTGGCTTCTCTCCGATGCGCCCGCGTCGCGCTCGCAGGCCGCGTTTGGCCTCGCGTACCGCCGCTGGCGCCGCTTCGCGGTCAATCCGCTCAACCTGTTCGGACTCGCGATCCTCGTCGCGCTGATTGTCGTCGCGATCGTCGGCCCGCTGATCATGCCGCACGATCCGCTGCGCCAGGTGCTGTCCGACCGCCTGCTGCCGCCCGGCTCGGCATCGCACTGGCTCGGCACCGACCAGCTCGGCCGCGACATACTCTCGCGGCTGATCGGCGGCTCGCGCCTCACGCTCGGCATCGCGCTGCTCGTCGTCGTGATCGTCGTGCCGATCGGCCTGATGATCGGCACGACGGCCGGCTATTGCGGCGGCTTCACCGACAGCGTGCTGATGCGCATCACCGACATCGCGCTCGCCTTCCCGAAGATCGTGCTCGCGCTCGCGTTCGCGGCCGCGCTCGGGCCGGGCGTGATCAACGCGGTCGTCGCGATCTCGATCACCGCGTGGCCCGCGTATGCGCGGCTCGCGCGCGCGGAAACGATCCGCATCGCGCAGGCCGACTATATCCACGCGGCGCGGCTGCAAGGCGCATCGGGCCCGCGGATCCTGCTGCGCTACATCGTGCCGCTGTGCATGTCGTCGGTGATCGTGCGCGCGACGCTCGACATGGCCGGCATCATCCTGACCGTCGCCGGCCTCGGCTTCCTCGGCCTCGGCGCGCAGCCGCCGAGCCCCGAATGGGGTTTCATGGTCGCGTCGGGCCGCAACGTGCTGCTCGACGCGTGGTGGGTCGCGACGCTGCCCGGCGCGGCGATCCTGCTCGTCAGCCTCGCGTTCAACCTGCTCGGCGACGGGCTGCGCGACGTCTTCGATCCGCGTCATGGAGCGTGACATGCCACTGAATTCCACTGACGCCGCCGCGCCACTCTGCGAGATCGACGGCCTGAAGATCGGGTTTCGCGGGCACGACGGCGTCGTGTCCGACGCGGTACGCGACCTGTCGCTGACGCTCGCGCCGGGCGAACGGCTCGGCATCGTCGGCGAGTCGGGCTCCGGCAAATCGCTGACGGGCCGCGCGCTGCTCGGCCTGCTGCCCGACGCCGCACGCTGGTCGGCCCGCACGATGCGCTTCGCGGGCCACGACCTGCTCGCGATGTCGGCCAGCCAGCGGCGGCGCCTGTGCGGCAGCCAGATGGGGATGATCCTGCAGGATCCGAAGTATTCGCTGAACCCGGTGATGACCGTCGCGCAGCAGATGGGCGAGGCGTTCCGGCGGCACGAGCCGAAGTTGCGCGGCCGCGCGCTGCGCGAGCGGATCGTCGATGCGCTCGCGGCCGTGCAGATTCGCGATCCGGCGCGCGTGGCCGATGCGTATCCGCACGAGCTGTCGGGCGGCATGGGCCAGCGCGTGATGATCGCGATGATGGTGTCGACCGGCCCGCGCCTGCTGATCGCCGACGAACCGACCTCCGCGCTCGACGTCGCGGTGTCGATGCAGGTGCTCGCGGTGCTCGACGCGATGATCGCGCGGCACGGCACGGGCCTGATGTTCATCAGCCACGACCTGCCGCTCGTGATGTCGTTCTGCGATCGCGTCGCGGTGATGTATGCGGGCCGCGTCGTCGAAACCTGCGCCGCGCGCGACCTGCGCGATGCGACGCATCCGTACACGCGCGGGCTGCTCGCGGCGAATCCGCCGCTCGCGAACCCGCCCGACGAACTGCCGGTGCTGCGTCGCGATCCGGCGTGGCTGAACGCGGCTTCGTCCACGCCATCTTCGAATGAATCCCGGGAGGCCGCACGATGATCGACGTCGACCACGCCTCGATCCGTTTTCCGACCCGCACGGGTCATGTCGACGCCGTGCGCGACGCGAGCTTCGCGGTACGCGACGGCGAGGTGTTCGGGCTCGTCGGCGAATCGGGCTCCGGCAAGTCGACGCTGCTGCGCGCGCTGACCGGCCTCGTGCCGCTCGCGGGCGGCAGCCTGTCGATCGACGGCCGGCCGGTTGGCGGCACGCCCGAGCGCGCATTCCGCCGCCAGGTGCAGATGGTGTTCCAGGATCCGTACGCGTCGCTGCATCCGCGCTTCACGGTCGACCAGACGCTGCGCGAGCCGCTGTCGATCCACGGCATGGGCCGCCCCCGGATCGACGACGCCGACGCGCGCATCGCTCGCGCGCTGTCGGAGGTCGGGCTCGGCCCGGCATTCCGCTTCCGCTATCCGCATCAGTTGTCGGGCGGCCAGCGCCAACGTGTCGCGATCGCGCGCGCCCTGATCGTCGAGCCGCGCGTGCTGCTGCTCGACGAGCCGACCTCCGCGCTCGACGTGTCGGTGCAGGCCGAAATTTTGAACCTGCTGCGCCGCCTGCATCGCGAACGCAACCTGACGATGATCCTCGTGAGCCACAACCTCGCTGTGATCGGCTTCCTGTGCCAACGCGTCGCGGTGATGCAGCACGGCGAGATCGTCGAACAGCTACGGATCGAGGACGTGCGCGCCGGCCAGGTCGCACGCGACTACACGCGCACGCTGCTGCGCGCGACCGAAGGCTATCGCCGCCTGGATCCGGCGATCGACGCACCGGCGGCCTGACGAGCGGCGCTCGACTGCTCGACTGCTCGACTGCTCGACGATAGTGCGACGCGGCGGGCACCGCCGCGCGCGGCGCATCGCATGACCCGGGCGCGACGCGCCATGCCGGCCACCGTCATGCGCCGTCGGCCGGTTATTCCAATCCCGCTTCGCTTCGAATAGCGCCCCGCCGAAATCGGCCCCGCGACCGGTTTCCGGCATCGCATGCCCGCCCACGCGAGCGCTTCCAGCCGGCCCGCTCCGCCTGCCGACTCCGGCACAAAATAAATTAGTACGAGTACTAGAAAAAATCGATATCTATTCGTACCAGTCAAATTACAAACGCCTTACATCAATCGCATAATTTGATCCGAAATGCGCCATACATAGATTTAAATTCAATCGGCGCCTTCAAAAACCGAAGTTTATTTGGAGATTTAACTATGCGAATCATCAAGCGCAGCGCAATCCCGTTCCTGCTCGTCGCCGCCGGCGCGGCCTTTTCGTCGGCCGCCCACGCGGCGGACGGCACCGTCACCTTCCGCGGCAACATCATCGCGTCGACGTGCAGCGTCGATGGCGGATCGGATCTCACCGTCCCGCTGCCGCCGGTCAGCACTACCGCGCTCGCCGATGTCGGCTCCGTCGCCGGTCGCAGCGCGTTCTCGCTGGCGCTGACGGGCTGCACGGTCGGTGACGACAACCCGGTGAAGGTCGGCGTCGTGTTCGAGAACGGCACGAACGTCGATCAGTCGACCGGTCGACTGACGATCGACTCGGGGGCCAAGGCCGCCGAAGGCGTCCAGATCAACGTGCTGGATTCGCAGCAGAACCACATCCCGGTTGGCGCGCAAACCGGCGCGAACACCGAGATGGTCGCGATCGATGCCGACGGCAAGGCGAAGGTGAATTACTTCGCCGAGTACTACGCCGCAGGCGCCGTGAAGGCCGGCGACGTCACGTCGCGTGTCGAGTACTCGCTCATCTATCAGTAAGGGCCCGCGCGTGGAGATCGCCGCTCCGGCGATCTCCGCCCGTCACGCCGCGCGACGCGGAAACCGCCGTTTCCGCCCGCTCCCTGCCCCCAACGATCCGATTCTCACGCCCATGAAACTGTTGAAGCTCTTCCGTACGTTGACCCTCGCGGTCACAGCGTTCGCGTCGCAGGCCGACGCGAGCGTCGTGATCGCCGGCACACGCGTGATCTTCCCGTCCACGGAGCGCGAAGTCACGATCCAGCTCACGAACGACAGCAAGCGTCCGGCACTGGTGCAGGCATGGCTCGACGAAGGCGACAGCCGCGCGTTGCCGGAGAACATCGACGTGCCGTTCACGCTCACGCCGTCGATGTTCCGGATGGAAGCCGGCAATGGGCAGACGCTGCGCCTCGTGCATACCGGCGAACCGCTGCCTGCCGATCGGGAGTCGCTGTTCTGGCTGAACGTGCTCGAAGTGCCGCCGAAGGCCGCCGCGACCGAGAACCACAACCGCATCCAGCTGGCGTTCCGCTCACGCATCAAGCTCATGTATCGCCCCGCCGAGTTGGCCGGCAGCGCGGACGATGCCCCCATGCAAGTCGACTGGCGCGTGGTTCGCGGCGACGGCGGCTATGCACTCGAGGCGAGCAATCCGACACCGTACGTCGTCAATTTCGGCAACGTGCAGTTGAAGTCCGGCGGCCGCAAGCACGACGCCGGCATGGGCTACGTGCTGCCCCGAAGCACGCAGCGGTTCCCGATCAAGGATCTCGCCGGCGCACCCGCCGCAGGATCAACCGTCGAGTTCGGCAGCATCAACGACTGGGGCCGGGCAACCGACATCGAGCGTCCGGTCAGCGTCGAACCGTAACGCGACCGAGGCCGGCAGCGCTTGGCAACGGCGCGCGCCGAGCGCTCTCCCGCCTTTCGTCCGCCGTCGCTTCGACCGTTCCGACCGACCGCCACGAAATCCCCTGATTTGCCATTCGCCGCCGCGCGGTGCGGCGCCGTCGCGCCTGCGCCGGCGAAACGCACCCGCTCGCCCCGAACCTTTGTGGAGTATTGCGCATGACCCCGACCCGACTGCCTCGCCGCGGCGCGGCCGACATGCCGCACGTCAAGCCGATCCATCTGCTGGTGGCGGCCTGCGTCGCCGCGTGGTCCGCCCATGGCCGCGCGACGACGCAGGCCACCGCCGAAAGCACGCTTGCTCAAGTCGAGTTCGACGGCGCGTTCCTGCAGAGTCGCCTGGGCAAGCGTGTCGACGTGTCGCGCTTCGCCCAGCGCAACGTGACGGCCCCCGGCGTGTACACCACCGACATCCATGTCGGTCCCGACTGGATCGGCCGTTACGACGTGCGCTTCGTGGCCGCGCCCGACTCGGGCGACGCGCGGCCGTGCTTCGACCGCACGCAGCTCGAGCGCGTTGGCGTCGATTTCGGCAAGCTCGCGCCGGAGATCGTCGCGCGACTGGACGGCGACGGCGCCTGCCTGCAACTCGACCAAGTCGTGCCGGGCGCCAGCGCGGCATTCGACTTCCCGCGACAGACCCTGCGGCTGTCGATCCCGCAGGCGTCGCTCGTGCGCAAGGCGCGCGGCTACGTGAGCCCCGATCAATGGACCTCCGGCGAAACCGTCGGCCTGCTCGGCTACAACTTCAATCTTTACACGTCGAAGGCCAGCGGCCACACCACGCAGACGCAAGGCTATCTCGGCCTGAACGGCGGCGTGAACCTCGGCAACTGGCGCTTGCGCCACGAAGGCTCCTATTCATGGTCGTCGCGCGGCGAGAGCCGGTATCAGGACATCGCGACCTATCTCCAGCGCGACTTGCCGTCGCTGTCGTCGCAGCTCGTCGTCGGCGAAAGCTACACGTCGGGCGAACTGTTCGACTCGACGCAGTTCCGCGGCGTGCGCCTGTCGACCGATGATCGGATGCTGCCCGACTCGCTGCGCGGCTATGCGCCCGTGGTGCGCGGCATCGCGAACAGCAACGCGAAGGTGACGATCCGCCAGAACGACGTGACGATCTACGAGACGACGGTCGCACCCGGCAATTTCGAAATCGACGACCTCTATCCGACCGGGTACGGCGGCGACCTGCAGGTATCGATTGCCGAAGCCGACGGCTCCGTGCACTCGTTCTCGGTACCCTACGCCGCCGTGCCGATGTCGCTGCGGCCGGGCATCGGCCGCTACAGCTTCGTCGCGGGCACGCTGCGCAATCCCCACGGATCGAGCCAGCCGCTGTTCACGCAGGCCACGTACCAGCGCGGCCTGACCAACCTGCTGACGGCCTACGGCGGCGTCACGCTCGCGGGCGGTTACGCGTCGGCGATGCTGGGCGGCGCGTTCAACACGTCGTTCGGCGCGTTCGGCGCGGACGTCACGCATGCGCTGACCTCGATCCCCGGCGCGAAGCGCTACAGCGGTTCGAGCGTGCGCGTCAGCTATGCGAAGTCGGTCGATGCGACCGGCACCGATATCGCACTCGCCGCGTATCGCTATTCGACGGACGGCTATTTCGGCCTCAACGATGCGATGCAGGCACGCGATGCCGCGCGCGACGGCCGCTCGGCGCAGTCGGTCTGGCGCCAGCGCAATCGCGCGTCGCTGGCGCTCACGCAGCGCCTGGGCACGACCGGCGGCCGCATCAATGCGACGGCATCGGCCGTCAACTACTGGAACCGCCCCGGCTCGGACGTCAATTACTCGGTGGGTTACACGAACCGGTTCCGCAACATTTCCTACAGCCTGACGGCCACGCGGCAGCGCAATGCCGGCGGCGACATGGGCACGCTCTATTACGCCAGCGTCACGATCCCGTTCGGCCGGGAGCGCCCGATGACCGTGTCGGGCAACGTGTCGCGCGACACGCTCGGCCGCACCCGGTTGCAATCGACGCTGTCCGGATCGCTCGGCGAGGACCACGCGCTGTCGTACAGCGTCAGCGCGAACCACGCGTCCGGCCCGAACTCGGGCACGGACGGCAGCGCCAACGTCACGTACCGCACGCGCGTCGCCGAAATCAACGCCAGCGCCGGCGCGAGCACGGACTTCCAGCAGGGCTCGCTCGCCGTGCGCGGCGCGCTGGTCGCACACCGCGGCGGCATCACGTTCTCGCAGCCGGTATCCGAGACGTTCGCGATCGTCGAGGCGCCCGGCGCGGCCGGCGCGCGCGTCACGAACGCGGCGGGCGTCAAGGTCGACGGCAACGGCTACGCCGTCGTGCCGTACCTGACGCCATACAGCCTCAATACGGTCGCACTCGATCCGAAGGGCATCCCGATGGATGTCGAGTTGAAGGAAACCAGCCGGCAGATCGCGCCGCGCGCCGGCGCGGTGCCGCTCATCCGGTTTGCGACCGACACCGGCCGCGCGGCGCTCGTTCAGGCGCGCCAGGCCGACGGCGCGCCGTTGCCGTTCGGCGCCGCGGTGCACGACGAGGCCGGGAAGGAAGTCGGCCTCGTCGGCCAGGCGAGCAGGATCTTCGCGCGCGGGCTCGCCGACAGCGGTTCTCTGACGGTCCAATGGGGCGCCGACCGCCACTCGATCTGTCGGATCGCATACGAGCTGCCCGTCGCGGAACATCGCCGGCCATCGTCGGGCATTCAGACCGTCAAGAGCATCTGCCAGCCCGACGCCACGGCCGCCGGCATTCAATAAGGAATCCCCATGTTCAATGTCCGTCCATCGTTCGTATCGACCCGAGTGACGAGCCCGGCACGCATCGCGTACACGCGCGACGCATGCAGCGGCATGGCCCGACGCTGCGCCCGCATGAGTGCGGTTGCCGCGACGGTTCTGCTCGCATGCGTCGCATTCGCGGCCGACGCAAGCGCCGCCTCCCTCTATGCGTTCGGGCAGGCGAGCGTTTCCAGCCCCGGCAACGCCACGCCGGGCACGGTCGTCGCGCGTCATTACTTCACGCCGCAGGACGTGTGCGGCGCGAGCACCTGCCAGATCACGAGCATCTCGATGTACGCCAAAGGCGGCGTGTGGGTGTCCGACGGCCCCGATCTGGAAACCAACGTGTCCGGCCTGTCGACGCGCATGATCGTCGACGGTAACGTCGCCGTCTCGTCGACGAAGACGACACTGCGCAACACGCTCGAAATCATGCTGTTTCGCGACAGCCGGCTACCGCAGGACGGGTCGCTCAATTCCGGCCTGCTCGGCGCCTATTACACGATCAATTACAAGTCCGGCATCTTCGGCGCCTCGTCCCCGGTCTTTCTCGCCGCGAAGGTCAGCTTCATCAACGGCACGTGCTCGATTCCCGACCAGACCGTGACGCTGCCGTCCGTGCAGCACAACGTGTTCAACGGCATCGGCTCGACCGCCGGCGCGACGGATTTTCAGGTGCAGTTGAACAACTGCCCGGCCGGTTACAACCGGATCGGCTATCAAATCGCTCCGCTGGACGACGTGGTCGCCGGCACGCCGGGCGGGATGCAGTTGCGCCCGGATGCCACGACCAGCGGCATCGGCATCCAGGTCGCCGACGCCACGACCGGCCAGCCGCTGACGCTGGGGAAGTCGCACACGGTGACGAACTACAACCCGGCCACGGGCGGATCGCCGACGATTCGGCTGCGTGCGTCCTACCTGCAGACCGACGCGAAGGTCGGCGGCGGTTCGGTTCATGCGGCGGCGCAGGTTCTGCTCGACTACCAATGAACGACGCGCCGCGGCGGCGGCCCTGACATCCGCGCGACGCGGGCGGCATGCGATACTCGGCACGCCCGCACCGGTTCGACTCCACGGGGAACCCCGGTGCGCCAGGCGAGTCCATCTCCTTTCGTCAACAACTCAACAGCATTAGGGAGGCGTTCATGCTGCAATTCATCGAAACCCTGGTAGTCGGGCTCATCGTCGGCCTCCTCGCCCGCGCGCTCAAGCCCGGCGACGACAAGATGGGCATCCTGATGACCGTCGTGCTCGGCGTCGTCGGCTCGCTCGTCGCAGGCTACGTCGGCCGCGCCGCCGGCTGGTATGCGCCGGGCCAGGGCGCAGGCTGGATCGCGTCGATCATCGGCGCGATCGTGCTGCTGGTGGTCGTCGGCGCGGTGCGCAAGCGCGCCGGCTGATCGCCACATCTCGCTGCGATGCGATACGGCCGCTCGTCATGAGCGGCCGTTTTCTTTTGGCATCGCGAATCACCGGATCGGCGGCTCGTTGAGTCCTCAACGATCGAGCAGCCTCCGCAACCATCTCCGCTCTTCCCGCCAGCCTACGCCCCCGGCAATACCCTGCCTTGCGCCCCCACAAATTTGAGATAAATTGATTGGAGGAATACGGCGTCGTTTGCCTATGTCCGTTATTTCCGATTTTTCATTCAAGAGGTCCGATGGATTTGCCGTTTACGCATACAGCATCGCAGCGTTGACGGACTGCCATTCGAGCGGCCCGGCTGCGACGCGCTTGCCCTCTGGAGCCTGTCATGAAGCATTGCCCGTTTGCCGCCTCGGTTGCCCTGGCTGTCTCGCTTCTGGCGTCGTCCTCATCATTTGCCGCCGGCACGGGCGGCATCATCCACTTCACCGGCATGATCGTCGAACCGCCGTGCTCGTTCGCACTCGACACGGCCGACGCCGCGCGTGCGCACGTGCGCCCCAACTGCCCGCGCCCGGCCACGGGCCAGGTCGCATTCGTCGACGCGGCCAGCCTGCGCACGATCAAGACCACGAACTTTACGCAGGCCTCGCGCGCAATCGTTTTACCTGACCGTCCGGGCAACGCGCATGCGCCGATGATCGCGGTCGTCACCTACCAGTAACGCGTGCTGCCGGAGCGGTCGTGTCAGTCGCGATGGCGGGCGATCCAGTCGCTGAACGCGCGGATCTTCTGCTGGCTGCCGATGTTCTCCGGATAGACGAAAAAGTAGCGGGCGCCGGTCTCGAGCACGATGTCGAATGGCCGTTCGAGCCGGCGCGCACTGACGTCGTCGTCGACGAGCGTCACGTCGCCGATCGCGACGCCGAAGCCCTGCATCGCCGCGTTGGTCGCGAGGTCGAGCGTATCGAAGGTCGGCCCGCGCTCCGCGTCGACGGCGCGCTCGCCCGCGTGATCGAGCCACGCGCGCCAGTCGCGATGGTCGCGCGTCGGATGCAGCAGCGTATGGCGCGCGAGATCGCCGACCGCATCGAGCGGTGCGGTCTGCCGCAACTCGGGTGCGCACACCGGCGTCAACCGCTCGTCGAACAGCGGCAGCGCGCACACGCCGGTGCCCGGCGACGTGCCATAGACGACCGCCGCATCGAACGGCTCGGTCGAGAAATCGACGACGTGCTGCCACGCGGTCGTGATCTGCACATGGAGATCGGGATGCTCGCCCTGGAAGCGCATGATGCGCGGCAACATCCAGCGCATCACGCAGGTCGGCACCTTCAGCGCGAGATCGGTGCGTTGCCGCGTGAGCTTCATCGAGATGTCCTCGATCCGCGCGAAGCTCTCGTCGACCACCGGCAGCAATTGCTCGCCCTCCGCCGTCAGCGTGAGGCCCTTCGCGTGCCGCTTGAACAACGGGAAACCGTAATGCGCCTCGAGCGTCTGGATCTGACGGCTGACCGCGCCTTGCGTGAGGCACAGCTGCTCGGCCGCACGCGTGAAGCTGCGGTGGCGGGCCACGGTCGAGAAGATCTGCAGCGCGTGCAGGGGCGGAAGTCGGCGCATGACGAGGCAGGTAGACGAAACATCCGCGCCGAAGCACGGCGCGGCAAGGCCGCGCGCCGGCACCGGCGCGCGCTGATCGACACGATAAGCCAAACGCCGGCTTTACGCGAGGTGCGTCGGACGCTCAGGCCGTTGCGGTGAGCGCGCCCGTCGCGATGCGCGCCGCCGACGCGACGACATCCGCGCGGGCCGCCACGTCGGCACTCGGCTGCGTGAACGACACGGCCAGCACGATCGGCGCGCGCGACGGCGGCCACAGCACCGCGATGTCGGTCGTCGTGCCGTAGCCGCCGGTGCCGGCCTTGTCCGCGATACGCCAGCCGGGCGGCACGCCGGCCGCGATCCCGGTCGCGCCGCGCGTGCCGCCGGTCATCCATTCGGTGAGCTGCGCCCGCTGCGGCTCGCGCAGCGTATCGCCGAGCAGCAGCAACTGCAGCAGGTCGACCATCGCGACCGGTGTCGACGTATCGCGCTCGTCGCCGGGCGCGGCCTGGTTCAGTTCGGGTTCCCAGCGGTCGAGCCGGAACACGGTGTCGCCGCTTTCATGCGCGAACGACGTGACGGCCTGCGGGCCGCCGAGCACGCCCATCAGCAGATTCCCGGCGCCCTTGTCGCCCGACTGCAGCATCGCCGCGCACAGCTGCGCGATCGTCATCCCCGTGTCGACATGACTTTCCGTCACCGGCGAGCCGGCCACGACTTCATAGCGGCGATACAGGATGCGGCGCGGCAGCAACGATGCGTCGAGCGAACCGCGCGCGAGGATCGCGGCGGCGGCAACGACCGCATAGGTGCCGCACACCGGGAAGCGCTCGCGCGCGTGATGCGCGATGCGCGTGCCGTTCGACGTATCGAGTACTGCGATACCAAGCCGGCCGTTCGATGCCTTTTCAAGCGCGGCGAGTTCAGCCTGGGCGGCGTGGGCGCGCGCCTGGTCGGCGACGGGCGCCGACGAGCACGCGGCGACGAAGGGCGCGGCGACGGCGGCGAGCAACAGCGAGCGGCGTGTCGGAGAATATTCCATGGATGAGTGGTGTTCTGTCGGAAACGGTGGCACGGAGCAACGCACGCATCGTCGATACGCACGCGTTCACGCCGACGGCCGGCTCGCGACGGCATCTGCCGCGCATCCCCAAAGACGCCCGTCGGCCCCGCGGACGCGGGACTCGCATGAGGCCCTAGCGTAACAGCGAGCGCGGCCACGTTCCAGCGGCGCGGCCGCTTCAGCCTTGCGACGACGGCAGGTACGGCATCGGATTGACGGGCTTGCCGTCGCGCCGCACCTCGAACAGCAGCGCGACACGCGAGTTGTCGAGGTCGCCCATCTCGGCAATCGCGTCGCCCTGGCGCACGATGTCGCCGGTCTTCACGAGCAGCTTGCGGTTGTGCGCATAGGCGGTCAGGAAATCCGCGTTGTGCTGGACGATGATCAGGCTGCCGTAATCGTTCAGGCCGGTGCCCGCATACATCACGCGGCCGTCGGCCGCCGCGCGGACCGGGTCGCCCGGGCGGCCGGCGATCTGGATGCCGCGGTTCTGCCCTGGCCGGAACGCGTCGACGATCTTGCCCTGCGCGGGCCATCTGAGCGCCACCCCGCCCGCATGCCGCTTGGTTTCCTTCACGACCTGCCGGTCGCTCGCCGTCGACGCGCTCGCCTGGCCCGCGCCCGTCGAACTGTTCGCGGCGACCTGCGTGCCGACGTTCGCCGCCGGCGCCGGCAACGGCTGCGGCCGGACGATGCGCAACACCTGCCCCATGCGCAGCTTGCCGCGCCCATCGAGCTTGTTCCAGGTGCGCAGGTCGGCGACGCTGCAGTCGTTCGCGGACGCGATGCCCGTCAGCGAGTCGCCACGTTTCACCACGTACTTCTGTGCGACGAGAATCGGCGCAGGCGGCGGCGTCGCGGGCGTGGCCGCACCCGCGGCGGCACGCTGGCCCGACGGCGCGCCCGCCAGCGTGTCGCTCGGTGGGACGGACGGCGAACTGGCACAACCGGCCATGACGAGCACGGCGGCCAGGCCAGACAGCCACGCCGACTTGCGGCAAATCTCGTGCAGTTTCATGGACGATCGACTCCGGTTTGACAATCTTTCAAGCATCTCAAAAACGGAACGGCCGACGTGTAACCGGATGCAAACAATGATGACAAACGATCACGAGCCGGGCGTCGGCAGACGCTTGTTACCGGTAATACGGTCGAATTCGGAAAAACTTGACAGTTTTAGGCGCACGATGCGGCAAAAATTTCGCGTCGGGCCATTATTTCGAACAGCTTTCAATTCGCGCATGGCTGCGGCGGACAGGCGAGCCGGCCTGCGCCGGCCGGCCGCTCAGCGCAGCCAGTCGACCAGCTCCGCGCACGCCCACGCGACACCGATGCACAGGAACAGCACGTGCAACGCGATCTTGAACGACACGCCCCACGACGAATCGATCCGCATGACAGTCTCCCCCGGTGATATGCGGCCATGATCCGGCATCGATCCCGCCCCGAAAATGCGGAACCGGCGAACAGGGCCTCAAGCCCAGCCTGAGACCAGCGCGGCGGTTCCTGCTAACGTATCGGCCATTCCAATCGTTATGCGCCCCCTGCTCCCACCATGCGCTTCGACCTGACCGACCTGCGGCTCTTCCTGAACATCTGCGAGGCCGGCACGATCACGGGCGGCGCCGAGCGCACCCACATCACGCTGCAGGCCGCGAGCGAGCGCATCCGCGGGATGGAGGACGAGCTCGGCGTGCCGCTGCTGCACCGGGCCAAGTCGGGCACCCAGGTGACCGACGCCGGCCGCGCGCTCGAGCACCACGCGCGCACGGTGCTGCAGCAGATCGACCACATGCGCGGCGAACTGCAGCAATACGGCCAGGGGCTGCGCGGGCATATCCGGCTGCTGTGCAACACGGCGTCGCTGAGCGAATACCTGCCCGACGCGCTCGCCGCGTATCTGCCGCATCATCCGAAACTGTCGATCAGCGTCGAGGAGCGCTCGAGCCAGGAGATCGTCCATGCGATCCGCAACAAGACGGCCGAGGTCGGCATCGTCGCGGATTCGGTCGGGCTCGGCGGGCTCGAGCAGAAGCCGTTCCGCGAGGACTGGCTGATCGCGGTCGTGCCGGCCGGGCATCCGCTCGCCGCGCGCGACAAGGTCGCGTTCGACGAGATCGCCGACGCGGATTTCATCGGACTGACCGACGGCAGCGCGCTGCAGGTCCATCTCGCGGACCAGGCGCGTGCGCTCGGCAAGCGGATTCGCTACCGTGTGCAGTTGAAGAGTTTCGATGCGATCTGCCGCGTGATCGAAAGCGGCGTGGGAATCGGCATCGTGTCGCGCCATGCGGCCGAGCGCGCGATGCAGACGATGGACGTGCGGCTCGTCGAGCTGTCCGACGCGTGGAGCCACCGCAAGCTGACGCTCTGCGCGCGATCGTTCGATGCGCTGCCGAAATACACGCAGGCGTTCGTGTCGTATCTGTCGGGCGAGACCCCGCCGCGCTGAACGACGCGCGTCATCCGGACCAACCGCGCGATACACGAGGAGGCACCGCAGCCATGACCGCAACTGACCTCGCCATGCGCTACCGCGCATACATCGACTGCCTGAACCGGCAGGACTGGCCGGCACTCGGCCAGTACGTCGCCGACAACGTGATCCACAACGACCGGCCGCTCGGCCTGACCGGCTACCGTGCGATGCTGGAGCAGGATTTCCACGACATTCCGGATCTCCATTTCGAAATCCGGCTACTCGTGTGCGAACCGCCGCGCGTCGCCTGCCGGCTTCGCTTCGCCTGTGCGCCGAAAGGGACGTTCATGGGGCTCGCCGTGGACGGCACGCGCGTCACGTTCGCCGAGAACGTGTTCTACGAATTTCACGACGGCAGGATCCGCCAGGTCTGGTCCGTGATCGACAAGGCCGCGATCGAAGCGCAGCTGTGACGATGCGGGCCGTCTCGATCTTTACCGCAATCCGGTCACGGCCATGTAAGCACCGAGCGCGATCATCCCGACGAAGAAGCAGCGCTTGAACGCCTGCTCGCTCATCACGCGCCGCGCGTATTGCCCGCCGACCATCCCCGCGAGCGCCGGCACGAGCGCCAGCGCCGATACGCCGAGATCGACGGTCTGCAGCGCGCCCGTCACGCGCAACTGCAGGCCGAGCGCGATCGTCGACGCGGTAAACGACAGCCCGAGCGCCTGGATCAGGTCGTCCTTCGACAGGCGCAGCGCCTGCAGGTACGGCACGGCCGGCACGACGAACACGCCGGTGGCGGCCGTCACGACGCCCGTCAGGTAGCCGATCACGGCCGACAGCCACTTCTCGTGACGCCCCGGCGCGGGCAGCCGCGCGGCGGCAAGCCCCCAGCAGCCGTATGCGACCAGCACGATGCCGAGCGCCGCGTGCGTCCACGTGCTGCCGGCCGCGAGCGCGGGCAGCCCGCCTGTCAGCGTGCCGATCGTCAGGCCGGCGAGCAGCGGCCACAGACGTCGCAGCAACGGCCCGAACGACGGGCCGAGCCACAACTGCCACACATTGGTGATGAACGACGGCACGAGCAGCAGGCTCGCGGCGGCCGATGGCGGCATCGCGAGCGTCAGCAGCCCCATCGCGATCGTCGGCAGCCCGAGGCCGATCATGCCCTTGACCGCGCCGGCCAGCAGAAAGACCAGCACGATGATCGTCAGCGTATGAATTTGCATGGAAGGCGTTCCGTCGGGTCGAATACGGCGCCGATGGTGAACCACCGTCCCGCCGCCCGCCATCTGGTTTTGCCTGAGGCTGGCTCGGGCCCGTCCGGCCGGGACCCCGCCATGCGCGCCGCCCGGGCGCTCACGCGCCGTGTGCCGGCCCCCGTCCCTGCTCGCTGTCGAGGTGCGCCATCTGGGAGGCCGAATAACGCTCGCCGGCAGCCGCCCCGGCGGGAACCGCCGCTTCGATGCGGGCGAGATCATCGACCGTTAGTTGCAGTTCGGAGGCGCGCGCGGCATCCTGAAGCTGGGTGCGCTTGCGTGCGCCGACCAGCGGCACGATGTCGTCGCCGCGCGACAAAACCCATGCGATGGCGACCTGCGCCGGATTGCTGCCCTTCTCGTTCGCGATCGCGCGCAGTGCGTCGACCAGCGCGAGATTGTGCGTGAGGTTCTCGCCCTGGAAACGCGGGCTGGCCGCGCGGAAATCGCGCTCGCCCTGCCGTGCCGCGCTCCAGCCGCCGCCGAGCAGCCCGCGCGACAGCACGCCGTACGCCGTCACGCCGATCCCGAGTTCGCGGCACACGGGCAGGATGTCCGCCTCGATTCCGCGCGACAGCAGCGAGTACTCGATCTGCAGGTCGGCGATCGGCGCGACGGCCGCCGCGCGGCGGATCGTGTCGGCGCCGAGCTCCGACAGGCCGATATGGCGCACATAGCCGGCCTTCACGAGATCGGCGATCGCGCCGACCGTCTCCTCGATCGGCACCGCCGGATCGACGCGCGCCGGCCGGTAGATGTCGATATGGTCGGTGCCGAGCCGCTTCAGCGAATACGCGACGAAGTTCCGGATCGCTTCCGGCCGCGCGTCGTAGCCGGCGAACCCGCCGGCCGGATCGCGCAGCGCGCCGAACTTCACGCTGATCAGCACCTGGTCGCGCGTCCGGCCGCGCAGCGCGTCGCGGATCAGCATCTCGTTGTCACCCATCCCGTAGAAGTCGCCGGTATCGAGCAACGTGATGCCGTGGTCGAGCGCCGCGTGCAGCGTCGCGATGCTTTCGTCGCGATCGGCCGGCCCGTAGAAATCCGACATCCCCATGCAGCCGAGTGCGATCGCCGAAACCCGCGGGCCCGTGCGGCCCAGTTGACGCTTGTCCATGTCCGTTTCCTTGCGGTGGTGAGTGAATGAACCGGATTCTCGGCGCATTGCGGCGCGCGATAAACGCGAAACGCCCAACCAAATCATTCGACGCTGATTAACAATGGAGGCTGTCCCCCTCCGTACCCACCCCGCATGGACCATCTGCATGCAATGCGCATCTTTGCGCGCGTCGCCCACCTCGGCAGCTTCACGAAAGCGGCCGAGCAGCTGCAATTGCCGCGCCCGACGGTCAGCAATGCCGTCCAGTATCTGGAGAAACACCTGGGCGTGCGGCTGCTGCAACGGACCACCCGGCGCGTCGCGCTGACCGCCGAGGGCACCACGTACTACGAGCGCTGTACGCGGCTGCTGGCCGATCTCGACGATGCCGAGACGCTTTTCGACGACGCCGGTGCGGCGCCGCGCGGCGTGATCCGCGTCGACCTGCCCGAGCGCTTCGCACTGAACAAGGTGATTCCGGCGCTGCAGGATTTCCACGCACGCTATCCCGACCTGCGCGTGCTGCTCAGCACGACCGACCGCTTCGTCGACCTCGTCGCCGACGGCATCGACTGCGCGGTGCGGGTCGGCGTGCTGTCCGACACGTCGCTGGTCGCACGGCGCATCGGCGAGCTGGCGCAGATCAACTGCGCGTCGCCCGCGTATCTCGCGCGGCACGGCACGCCGCGCTCGCCGGACGATCTGCCCGACCACGTCGCGGTCGGCTATTTCTCGAGCCGCACGGGCCGCGAGCTGGACTGGGAATATGCGGACATGGATTCGGGTGCGCTGCAGACCGTGAAGATGCGCAGCGTCGTCGCGGTGAACAGCTCGCAGGCGTATCTCGCGTGCTGTCTCGCGGGCCTCGGGATGATCCAGGCGCCGCGCGAGGGGCTCGCACCGCTGCTCGAGGACGGCTCGCTGGTCGAGGTGCTGCCGGAATGGCATGCCGAGCCGCTGCCGGTATCGGTCGTGTTCCCGAACGGCCGGCATCTGGCGCCGCGGGTGCGGATCTTCGTCGACTGGCTTGCGGAGACGCTCGGCGACATGGACCGGGCGCAATGACGGCAGCCGGCGCCGGGGCGATCAGCCGCCGGCCCGGTGTCGCGCACTCAGAACTTGTGGCGAATCGCGGCGCGCACCGCGAACTGGTTCGACGACGACGACGGGCCGTCCGTCCCGACCACATAGCCGCCGTCGGCCGCGGTGCCCGTCTTGTCGCCGGCGACTTTCTGCCACGCGCCCTGCAGATAGACGTCGGTGCGCTTGGACAGGCTGTAGTCGGCCATCAGCCCGACGGTGTGGTATTTCGGCTTGAACGAACCGGCCGAGGCGTCGAACTTGCCGTCCGTGTACACGTACTGCGCGCCGAGATAGAAATCGGACGTGAGCTGGTACTTGCCGTTGATCTCGAAGTTCTGGAACTTGGTCGCGGTCAGCCCGAGGCCCGAGAACGTCGACGCCGGCAGGTAGACGGTCGACACCGGGTTCTTCACGTCGGTCTTCGTATAGACGAAGCCGACCGTCGCCGAGCCGAACGTATAGTTGATGCCGCCGCCGAAGATACGCAGGCGGTCGGCGACGAAATTCGCGTCGTCGGCCGCGATCGCGCCCGCGTTGCCGACGCCCGGGCTGTTCGCCTGCAGGTACGCGGCCGCGACCTGCAATCCGGCGAGCGAATACTGCGCCCCGATGCTGTACTGGCGGTTGGTCGAGAAGCCCGTGCTGTTGCTGAAGCTGTAGGTGCCGCCGAACGACAGCCCGTTCCAGTCGGGGCTCGCGTACTTGACCGTGTTGTTGACACGGAACGAGTTGTCCGTGTTGTCGTTGTCGAACGGGTGCGAGAACAGCGTGCCGCCCCAGTTGCCGTTCGCGGTCAGCGGTGCGAGATAGTCGACGACGGAATCGTACTGGCGGCCGAAGGTCAGCGTGCCGAAACGCGACGCGCTCAGCCCGACGAACGCCTGGCGGCCAAACATCCGGCCGCCCTGGTTGAGCCGGCCGTTGTTCACGTCGAAGCCGTTTTCCAGCGTGAAGATCGCCTTCAGCCCGCCGCCCAGTTCCTCGCTGCCCTTCAGGCCCCAGCGGCTGCCCTGCGCATAGCCGCTCGCGAGCTGGTAATCCGCTTTTCCGACCCCATTCACGTTCACGTTGTTCGTGTAGTTGAAGCCTTCGTCGATCAGGCCGTACAGCGTCACGCTGTCCTGCGCGAAGGCCGGCGCGGCGAACGCTGCCAGCGCGGCGGCAAAAATGACGTGGTTCTTCATGACGGATTCTCCGGAGCCGTTGCCGGGCAGGCCTTGCGCCCGGCGCTAGTTTCGTCTGTTTTATATAGGTGGCCCGCAGGGCGGACTACGCGGTGTGCGGCCGCGAGGACAAAATGGTGTCACGTCGCAAACCACCCGTCCATCGGGGCGTGGGCGCGGCGCACAAAGCGTTGCGCTCGTCCAACTGCCCCGTTCCGCGGACTCCCTGATCAGGCTTGTCGGCAACGGCAGATCGGCCCGCCATCCGCGTAAACCCGGACGGCGTCGCATCGGTGGCACAATGCGCATCCATTCGTCATTTCTTCACGAAGTCATGCTTCACCCCGATTCATGCGCAGCGGGTGCCGGGCGCGCGCGCGGCGCGCGCCGGCAGGCGGCCCGATGACCGCCGCCGCCCGGGCCGGCCGCTACGCCGAGCTCGATTTCTTCCGCGGCCTCGTGCTGCTCGTGATCGTCGTCGACCACATCGGCGGCAGCATCCTGTCGCGCGTGACGCTGCATGCGTACGCGCTGTGCGATGCAGCCGAGGTGTTCGTGTTCCTCGGCGGCTTCGCGACTGCCATCGCGTACAACTCGCTCGCCGAGCGGCACGACGAGGCCGCCGCGCGCCAGCGTTTCATCCGCCGTGCCTTCGAGATCTACCGTGCCTTCCTCGTGACGGCCGGCCTGATGCTGCTGATCACCGCCGTGCTCAACGCGTTCTCGATCGACGGTCCGAACATGCCGACCAACGATCTCGACGGTCTGCTCCACAAGCCGCTCGCCGCGCTGCGCGACATCCTGCTGTTCCGCCGCCAGCCGTATCTCGCGTCGGTGCTGCCGATGTATGCGTTCTTCGCGCTGCTCGTCCCGCTCGCACTGCCGCTCGCGCGCACGCAGCCGTGGCTGATGCTCGCGTTCAGCGGCTCGCTCTGGTACGCGGCGCCGCACGTCGCGCGTTTCCTGCCGACCGTCGAAGGTGCACCGTGGGACTTCAATCCGTTCGCCTGGCAGTTCCTGTTCGTGCTCGGCGTGATCGCGCGCTGCCAGCCCGTCTACCAGACGCTCGCGCCGAAGCCGCAGGGCTGGCTGCTGACGGCCGCGTCGCTCGCGATCGTCGCGGCCGGCGCGTACTACCGGCTGCGCATCGAACCGTTCCCGACCGATCCGTCGATCAAGCAGAACCTCGGCGCGCTGCGGCTCGTGAATTTCCTCGCGATCGCGTGGCTCGCGGCCAAGCTCGTGCACCTCGGGTGGATGAAGAAGGTCGCGCATGCGATGCCGTGGATCGGCACGATCGGCCGCCAGGGGCTGCTGTGCTTCGTCGCCGGCACCTGCATCTCGCTCGCGGTCGACTCGCTGCTTTACCAGGCGACCGAAGGCTATCTGAACGTGCCGCTCGGCCTGGCCGCCGACGTCGTCGCGACGGGGCTGCTGTATCTCGTCGCAAAACTCTACGGGCCGCTGGTGTCGCGGCTGCCGTCCCCGTTCCGTTCGCGGCAATGACGCGCCCGGCCGTCATGCGCCGCTGCTACGATAGCGGGCGCCTTTCCTGAAACGTTTCGCCATGCGCCGACTCGCCCTTCCGTTCGCCGTCGCCCTGCTCGCCGGCTTCCTCGCCACCGCCCACGCCACGCCGGGCGGGCCCGCGGTTTCGCCGGCGTCGTCCGCGCCCGCGGCCGCGATCGTCTCGCCCGCAACCATCGCGCCGGCCGCCCAGGAGCCGCCGGTCAACCCCGGCAGCAGCGTCGTGCTGCGCGCGTTCCGCTCGGCGTCGCTCAAGCGGGACTGGTCGTACACGGTCTACCTGCCGCCCGGCTACAACCCGGAAGGTGCGCGCTATCCGGTGCTGTACCTGCTGCACGGCAATGCCGGCAACGCGAACGACTGGATCACGCAGGGCCGGCTGCAGGCCACGGCCGACACGCTGATCGAGCGTCACGAGATCCCGCCCGTCGTGATCGTGATGCCGCAAGGCGGCACCGACTGGTACGTCGACCGCAAGGAGAAGATGCAGAGCGCGTTCCTGAACGACCTGTTGCCGGAAGTCGAAGCGCACTTCGCGGTGTCGAACCAGCGCGCGGGCCGCGCGATCGGCGGCGTATCGATGGGCGGTTTCGGCGCGCTGCGTTTCTCGCTGCTCGAACCCGGCCTGTTCTGCGGCGCGATGCTGCTGAGCCCCGCGATCTACGCGAACGAGCCGCCGCTCAATTCCGCCGCGCGCTATGTCGGTGTGTTCGGCGACCGGCAGTTCGATCCGCGCGTGTGGCACGAGCTCAACTACCCGGCGCTGATGCGCGGCTATTTCGCGCGCAACTGGCGCGTGCCGATGTTCATCGCGGTCGGCGACGACGACCTGACGATCCAGGCCGAGTCGAGCGTGCTGTACACGCACCTGCGCCGCGCGCAGAACCCGGCCGAGCTGCGCATCGTCGACGGCGGGCATACGTGGGAAGTGTGGCGCGGGCTGCTCGGGCAGGGGTTGAAGTATGCGCTGGAGTGCGTGAAGTAACGGAGCCGGATGCTTCCACCGCACCGGATCGTGCAGCGTATGCGTGCACGCATCCAGCCACGCGGTGTCGCGACATCGAACAGGTCAAGCGCGATGCCGAACGAATGGCCGACCACGCGCGAGCGCGATACGGGCTGGCCGGCCCGCACGGGAGGCCGGCATTCCCGACGAATGACCGCGCGACTGCCGCACCGGTCGGTCCCCCGACACGAGCGCTGATCGCACGGCGTCTTTCAGCTCAAAGCCACGTACCGCCCTGCCGCTCGTTCGGTTCATCGGCGAGCGCGTCGAAATCGTGAATCCAGTCCAGGTGATGCAGCACGCTGTCGCGCTCGCCGAGACGCGTATTGCGCGCCTGCGCGGCCGGCCCGTCGGGCAGATGCAGCACGTCGGCCGCGGAGATCGACGCGTATTGCACCTTGCGCGTGCGGCCGCGCCGCAGCCGCTCGTACGCTTCCTGCGCCTCGCGCCAGTTGCCGGGCCCGGCCTTCGCCAGTTGCGCGGCCAGCACCACCGCATCCTCGATCGACTGATTCGCACCCTGCCCGTGATGCGGCACCAGCGCATGCGCGGCATCACCGATCAGCGTCACGCGTCCGCGGCTCCAGCGGCCGAGCGGCGGCCGGTGGAACAGCCCCCAGCGCTGGCTGATCGGCACCGCCGTGATCATCTGCACCACCGCCGGATGCCACTCCCTGAACAGGCGCAGTTGCTCGCCCTCTTGCGCCGGCATGACCCAGTCGCGTGACGGCCACGGCGACGGATGCCGCTCGACCAGCAGGAAGTTCTGGTCGCCGTTGTCGCCGATCGGATAGTGCAGCAGATGCCCGTGCGGCCCGACCCAGAACTGAATGGTCTCGGGATCGGGCAGCAGGTCCATCCGCTCGGCCGGCACCACGCCGCGAAAACCCGAGCAACCCGAATACAGCACGTCGTCATAGCCGAGCATCCAGCGCCGCGTGAGCGAACGCGCGCCGTCCGCGCCGATCACGAGATCGGCGTCGACGCGCTCGCCGTTCTCGAAGGTCAGCGTAACGCGATCCGGATGCTGCGCGAGTTCGACCAACCGATGGCCGAGATGAATCTGCTCGACCCCGACCGCCTTCGACAGGATCGCCTGCAGGTCCGCGCGGTGCACGCCCCAGTACGAGCCGCCGAACTGCCGGCGATAGTCGGGCTCGCCGCGATGATGGCCGATCACCGCGCCGCTGCGCCCGTCGCGATAAACGAGACCCGGAATCTCCGCGCACACCGCATCGAAAGCCGGACGCAATCCCATGCGTTCGTAGAAGCGCGTCGCATTGGCCGACAGCGCGACGGCCGCCCCCACCTCGCGCAGCACGTCGGTCTGCTCGTACAGCTGCGCGTCGATGCCCTGCTCGCGCAACGCGAGCGCCAGTGTCAGGCCGCCGATGCCGGCACCGACGATCGCGATCCTCAGATTCGTCTGCATGATGAACGTGTCTCCGATATTCAGATGATGAGTGGTCGAGGCCGCGGCGCGCGCGACCTGCCCGGGCGCGCCGGTCGAATGCAGGCGCCGTATCGGTATTGTCAGCAGCGCACCCTTATCCCACAATAAAATGCCGCGAATCTGCTTCATCACTGAACGCAATGATGGGAGCCAACGCCGAACCATGGAACTGAGCGAGATCGACCTCAACCTGCTGTTGCTGTTTCAGCGGTTGATGCAGGAGCGGCGCGTGTCGACCGTCGCCGAGCAGATGAACATGAGCCAGCCGGGCGTCAGCAACGCGCTCGCGAAGCTGCGCCGCCGGCTCGGCGATCCGCTGTTCGTGCGCGGACCGGGCGGCGTGGTCCCGACACCCTTCGCGTTGCGCCTGGCCGAACCGGTTGCGCAGGCGCTGTCGACGCTGCATGCCGCGCTCAATCCGGAGACCGGTTTCGATCCGCTGCGCGCGTCGCGCACGATGACGATCGGCATGACCGATATCGGCGAAGTCGTGTTCCTGCCCGCGCTGCTCGAACATCTGGCGCGCGCGGCGCCGGGCATCGCGCTCAACACGGTGCGCAACACGAGCGTCAACCTCAGCGACGAGATGGCCGACGGCCGCGTCGACCTCGCGATCGGGCTGCTGCCGCAACTGCAGGGCGGGTTCTATCAGCGCCGGCTGTTCGATCAGCGGTACGTGTGCCTGTTCCGGCGCGGGCATCCGCTCGAAGACGCGCCGCTGACGGTCGACGCGTGGCGGGATGCCGAGCATCTGGTCGTGGTGTCGGCCGGCACCGGTCACGGCCAGGTGGACGACTGGCTGAAGCGGCGCCGCGTGAAGCGCCGCGTGCGGCTGACGGTGCCGCATTTCATGAGCGTCGGCTATATCCTGCAGCGCACCGACCTGATCGCGACCGTGCCGGAACATCTTGCGCTGCAGTTGGCCGCACCGTTTTCGCTCGGCTGGCGGGCGTTGCCGGTCACGTTGCCGGGCGCGCCGATTCACATGCTGTGGCATGCGCGCGTGAATCAGGACGAAGGCAACCGGTGGCTACGGGAGGTCGTGGTCAGCCTGTTCGCCGAAACCGGGACACGCGCGCGAAAGGCCGCGCCGGCCCGCAGAAAATAGCGGCGCGAGCGGCGCAACCCGCGGTGCGCGGTACGATGGCGCTTCACCCGGCGCACGATGTCGCCTCTTTTCCTCACCCCAACCCGCAGGGAATCAAGCCATGTCTGCCTCGAAGAAGTTCGCCGCCGTCACGGGCGCGGGATCCGGCATCGGTCGTGCCGCGGCCATCGCACTCGCGAACGCCGGATTTACCGTCGCGCTGATCGGACGCAAGGAAGCCTCGTTGCGCGAAACGAAAGAGGCGATCGCCGCCGGCCATGGCGACGCACATGCGTTTGCGGCCGACGTCACCGACGAAGCGTCGGTCGAACATGCGTTCTCGCGGATCGCGCGCGAGTTCGGCCGGCTGGATGTCCTCTTCAACAACGCCGGCCGCAACGCGCCGGCCGTTCCGCTCGACGAGTACGAATTCGGCGTGTGGAACGACGTCGTCGCGACGAACCTGACGGGCGTCTTCCTGTGCGCACGGGCAGCGTGGCGCCTGATGAAGGCGCAAACGCCGCAGGGTGGCCGGATCATCAACAACGGCTCGATCTCCGCCTATACGCCGCGCCCGAACACGATTGCGTACACGGCCACCAAACATGCGGTGGCGGGCATCACCAAGTCACTCGCGCTCGACGGCCGTGCGTACAACATCGCGTGCAGTCAGATCGACATCGGCAACGCGGCGACGTCGCTCACCGACCGGATGACGGACGGCGTGCTGCAGGCCGACGGACGCATGGCGTCCGAGGCGCGCATGGACGTCACGCATGTCGCGAACGCGGTCGTTCAGATGGCAAGCCTTCCGCTGGATACGAACATCCTGAACATGACGATCATGGCGACCACGATGCCGTTCGTGGGGCGCGGATAAGGCGGGTCGCCGCGCCTGTTGCGGCACGCCGGCCCGCGCTGCCGGTCACGCTGACCGGCGCGCCGGCGAAATCGTCCTTGACAAGTTGCGAGGCGCAACTAATATTGCTTGCGACTCGCAACTTTTTGCGGACTGATCATGGACCTCATCGATATTCCAGCAAAGCCTCGCGACGCGACGATCCTCGAGCTGCGTGATTTTTCCCGCAAGCTGGTTCGCGAACTGGGTTTCATGCGCGCGACATTGGCCGATAGCGATCTGGCGCCATCCGCGGTTCACGCCGTTCTCGAAATAGGAATGGCGCCCGGTATCAGCGCGAAAGATCTGGGCAGCATTCTGCGTCTGGACAAATCGAATACGAGCAGGCAGCTCTCGCGGCTCGAAACGGCCGGCTTCGTGACGCGCCGCATCTCACCCGACGATGCGCGTGCGACCGAGTTGTACCTGACTGCCGACGGGCAAAAACTGCGCAAGAAGATCGACCAGTTTGCGACTCGTCAGGTGTCGAATGCGTTACGCCGGATGGTACCGGCCGACCAGCAAACCCTCGTCCGCGCCCTCGCGCTGTATAGCGATGCGCTCGCGCAAGACAACAGCGCCGAGGCACCACCCGCACCGAATCCGGACGCCGGGCAAATTGTCGACGGCTACCAACCCGGCTGTATCGGCGACATAGCAAGCCTTCACGCGCGGTTCTATTCGGAACACTGGGGATTTGGCGCTTTCTTCGAGAAAAAAGTGGCAACCGAACTCGCGGAATTTGCCGGCACGCTGCCAGCAGAAGGCAAGGCTCTGTGGCTCCATGCCGAAAACGGCCGCGCGCTCGCCTCTGTCGCAATCGACGGGAACAAGGCCACGGGAATCGCACACTTGCGCTGGTTCATCGTCGACGACGCCTTGCGCGGCGCCGGTATCGGGCGGCAACTGATGACGCGCGCCATGCATTTCGTCGACGAGCAGCAGTTCGACGAGACCTATCTGTGGACGTTCAAGGGCCTGGATTCGGCACGTCACTTATACGAATCGTTCGGCTTTACGCTGACCAGCGAATCGGAGGGTGCGCAATGGGGAACCCACGTCATCGAGCAGCGCTTCAGCCGGTGCCGGCCAAGTCGCTAAGTCGATAAGTCGATAAGTCGCCGCACGATTCATCGATCGTGATAGATCGCGAGCCACACCGACGGTTCTTCCGGATGCGTCCACGCGACGCGATGCCGGCAATGCGGTTCGATCAGCACGTGGTCGCCGGGGCGCATGTCGTGCAGCGTCGCGTCCGCTTCGAATTCGAGCACGGCCGCGCCTGACAGCAGCACGACCCATTCGGCACGCGGATCGTCATACCAGAACCCGTCGGGACTCGCGTGCCCCATCGACACGATGCGCTCGACGTTCAGGCGCGGCCCCGCGACGAGTATGTCGATTCGTTCGTCGTCGCCGCGCGCCGCTTCGGTGCTGAACAAGTTGCCGGTTTGAAGTTGCATGGTTGGACCCTCGCGTCGCGCGTCGTTCGACGGCGGTTGACGTCCACTGTAGCGCGGCGGCCGTCGTTGCGGCGAACTCGTTTGCGGGCCGCGGCAAGACCGACACTCGGGCGGCCGCCTCGTCATCGATATCGCGCGCCGCCGGTTCATCACGCACCATCGGATGATGGGTGCGCGCCAGCTGCAGCAACGCTGCAATGCTGCGACGCGTCACGCCGGCGGCTGAAACGCGGCGACCTTGTTGCGGCCCGTCGCCTTCGCGTAGTACAGCGCTTCGTCGGCAGCCTTGATCACGCTGCCGGCCTCCTCGTCCTCCTCGGGCGTCCAGCTCGCGAGGCCGATACTGGCGGTGACGTGCCCATGTTCGCTGCCGGCGTGCTCGAGCGCCAGTTCGTCGATCGCCGCGCGAATTCGCTCGGCGATCTGGGCGGCGCCCGTCTCGGGCGTATCGGGGAGCAGCACGACGAATTCCTCCCCGCCGTAGCGGGCCGCGGTATCGGCGGGCCGGCGGATGTTCTCGCCGATGCAGCGCGCAACCGCGGCCAGTGCGTCGTCTCCCGCCTGGTGGCCGTAGGTGTCGTTATAGGCCTTGAAGCGGTCGACATCGACGAACAACAACGAGAAAACCGATCGCGCCCGCCGTGCGCGACGCCATTCGCGATCCAGCACTTCCCCGAAGCTGCGGCGGTTGTTCAGCCCGGTGAGACCGTCGGTGCGGGCGAGCAACACGAGTTCCGACTCGGCGCGCATCCGCCGCCGGAGTTGCGTGCCGAGCATGATGGACACCGCGATGAAGGCGGCGCCGAACGCCCCCACCAACCCACCGATCGTCGCGGCCCGGTGCCGCCACGCCGCATAAATATCCTGTTCCGCTTCGGCGACCATGATGACCAGCGGCAGCTTCGGCAAGTGCCTGAAGTAGTAGAGACGGCGCACCCCATCGAGCGACGAGGTTTCCGAGAACACGCCTTCCGGCGCGGTCTGAAACTGCTTGAAGGTCGCGGCCTGGCTGATGTCGCGGCCGATCGTGTGGGCGTCGTACGGCTGACGCATCACCATGACGCCGTCGCTGCCGATCAGCGAGATCGAACCGTGCTGCCCCAGTGACAGGCCGGCAAACAGATTGTGGAAATACTCGAGGTTGACCGCAATGAGCACGACGCCGGCAAACGAGCCGTCCGGGTTCGAGAGTCGCCGCGTGAGCCCGATGCTGGGCGACCCGCCACGCAGGCGCGACGTGAACGGGTCGCTGACAAAGAGTCCGGCATCCGGATTGTCACGATGGACGGTGAAGTATTTGCGGTCGGCGAAATTGCCGCGGCGCGGCACGTCGTTGGCCGAATCCAGGACGATGTTGCCGGCGGCATCAAGTATCAGCATCGAGCCGAGAAATTCCGCCGTCATCGCATTGTCGAACAGCACGGCGCGCCGCAGGCTCGCGGGCGCGTTCATCACGTCGGGACGTTTGAGGCCTTCGATGACCGCCTGCAGCGAAAGGTCGTAGAGTTCGAAGTTGCGTTCGATGTCGCGCTCGGCGATGAGGCCGAGATTGCGGGAAGTTTCGCTCGCCCGCTCGCGCGCGTCGTTGCGGCTCTGGAACAGCTGCAGCACGCACAGACCCATTAGCGCGCAGGCGATCACGATACCGACCACGACGATGGTATAGGGAGCCGCCGACCTGGATTGCATGTGTCTCCTCGATGATCAAGCGTGTGCGCGGGGCGCACCACATGATTACTTCATACTAAAAAAGGCGCAGCGGCATGGCAAGCGGGGGAACCCGACCCTCACGCATCCGGATCCGGAATCCGGGCCGACTGAATCACGACCAGCGTATCGCCCGTCTCGATCCGGCACGGCGGATCCTCGTAGAACGACTGAATCTTCCCGCAGCGATCGAGCCCGACGACGATCGCGCCCGGCACGACGTTCGTCATGCAGCCGATCTCGTGCGGCAACGCCTCGCGCTCCACCAGCGTCGCCCGCCCGCGCGTCGACAGCATGTCGTTCACGAACGGCACGATGTAACGGCTATGCACCGCATCCGCGAGCAGCAGCGCGCCGATCTTCGTCGACGACACGATCACGTCCGCGCCCGCCTGGCGCAACTGCCGCTGATACAGGTTCTCCTGGATCCGCACGACGATCTTCGTCTCGGGCGCGATGCTGCGCACCGACAGCGTCAGCAGGATCGCGGTCGGATCGTCGGTCACCGAGATGATCACGGCCTTCGCCGCCCGCACCTGCGCCTGCTGGAGCAGGTCTTCATGCGCGGGATCGCCGAGCAGCCCCGTCACGCCGAGTGCCGTCGCGGCCTCGAGCGCCTGCTGCTGGGCATCGATCACGATGATCGTCGACGGGTCGACGCCGCTTTCGAGCAGCTCGCGCACGGCGATCGACCCCGACAGGCCGTAGCCGCACACGACGATGTGATCGGACAGCTGCTTCTGCAGGCGTTTCATGCGGAATTCCTCGATGACGCGCTGGATCACGAACTGATACGCCGTGCCCAGGAAGATGAACCAGATGCCGATGCGGATCGGCACGATGAAGAACGCATCGATCAGACGCGCGCGCGCCGTGACCGGCACGATGTCGCCATAGCCGACCGTCGCGACCGTGACCATCGTGAAGTACACGAGATCGGCGACGTTCATCGGCGTGCTCTTGGTCGAATCGCGCAGGCCGTCGCGATCGAGATACAGCACGAGAAACGCGAGCATGCACAGCGCCACGACCGCGCCGAGACGGAACAGCAGCGTGTGGTGCGGTGACGTCGCGGGGCGCGTGAACAGCGTGCGTGCACGCGGCGCCCGCCACGGATCACGGGTACGACGCAGGCGTGAGCGCAACGAGCGACGTTTGGCGGAAGGCGTTGCCAACGGGGGATTCTCCTGAAGGATGCGGGCTCGATTCTACGACGGGAACGCGCGGGCGCGTCCGCAACCGGCCCTCCGCAACCGGCCCTCCGCTCCCGGCCGGCCGCTACAGCATGCTGCGCGGCCGGACCATCGTTCCGTCGACGAAACGCCGGGCACGGAACGCCGACAGATCGAGCGACGGCTCGCCCGTATCGACCCATTCGGCCAGCAGCCGCCCGACGATCGGCCCCATCGCGAAGCCGTGCCCGCAGAACCCGGTGGCGATCGCGAGCCCGGACGGCGTGCCGGGCGCGTCGATCACCGGAATCCCGTCGGGCAGCACGTCGATCAGGCCGCCCCATGCCTCGACGATCTGCGCGTCCTTCAGCGCGGGAAAGATCGCCTTGAGCTTCGCGAGCGCGCGCGGCGCATGCGCGCGATTCGGCTGCGGCTGCGGATCGCGCGGCTCGATCGGCCCGGCCGCGCCGCCGATGCGCGCGCAGACATCGCGCAACGCCGCCGCATTCAGACGCAGCCGGAATTTCTCGCGCTGCGACCAGAACTGCGGCCAGAACAGACTCAAGCCGCGCAGATGGCCGAGCGTCAGGTCGACGTCGACCTGCATGTCGTCGGCGAGATTGATCGTGCCGTTCCTGCGTTGCCGAATGCCGAGGCCGTGCCCCCAGATCGTCGACGCGGACACGTCGGGCAACACGTTGGTACGCATGCAGGTGCCGCGCACGGCCTGCTGCGGCAGCCGGATGCCGACGCCGTCGAGCAGCCGGAAGCTGGTCGCACCGGCCGCGCAGATCACGCGCCGGGTGCGGATCGTGCCGCGCTCGGTCACGACGCCGACGACCGCGCCGCCGGCCGTCTCGATCGCCGTCACGCCGCAGCCTTCGAAGAAGCGCGCGCCGGCTTCGGTTGCGCGCGCCGCGAACGCGGCGGCCACGCGGCGCGGCTCGGCCTGCCCGTCGGTCGCGGTATACAGCCCGCCGAGCGTGCGCGCTTGCGTCGACAGGCCGCGCACGCGCTCGTCGATTTCCGCGCGCGTGAGCGTGCGCGTGTCGAGCCCGTGTTCGCGCGCGACGGCGAGCCATGCCTGGAACGACGCCCAGTCGTCGTCGTTGTCCGCCATATAGAGGCAACCGCCCTGCCGCCACTCGAGGTCGAAGCCGAGCGCCTGCTCGAGCCCTTCCCAGATCCGCATGCCGGCCATCATCAGCGGCACTTCGGCCGACTCGCGGCCCTGCTGCCGCACGAAGCCCCACGCGCGAGTCGATTGCTGGCCGGCGATGCGCGACTTGTCGAGCACCACGGCCTTCAGGCCGCGCAGGCCGAGGTAGTACGCGGCCGCGCAGCCCATGATGCCGGCGCCGGCGATCACGATGTCGGCTTCGGCCGGAAACGCCGTGTCGGCGTGCGTCAATGCATCGTGCAGCGGATAAGTTGTCGTCATTGTTCTCTGTTGGCGTCGATCCATCCGGCGCATCCATCGACGTTCGCGATGGCGGGCACCGGATCAGGCTGTCGGGTTCCGGATATGGCCGGCGAATGCGCGGGAAGGCCGATGAGCGGTTCGGGCCGCCGGCCGCGGCCCGGCCGCCGGTCATGGTCGCCGATCGGCCGTCCCCATTTTTTCGCCTTGACGGCGCTATGTTACCGCGCGATAAACTGTATATCCATACAGTGTCGCTGCAGCAGCAATGATCCTCCCCCCATTCGATCCCCCGAAGCTGAACGATCTCACCGGATGGTGGACGAAGTGCACCTATGCAGACGTACAGCGCCTGATACTCGAAGTGCAGCACCTCCGCCTGACGCTGTGGGAATTGAAGGCTCACGTCGCGGACGCATCGCGCCGGATCCGCGTGCTCGATCCGGGCATGCTCGCGCATGGCTCCGCGCTGCGGCGACTGACTTACCTGCTCGAAAAGGAAATCGCGCGCGCGAATCCGATCGGTCGCTCGCGTGACATGTATGCGCCGTTTTCAGACGAGTGGCGCGCCCGCGAAGCACTGCGCTGTGCATTGCGCGCCCAGCCCGAGCCCGCGGAAGCGGGCACGCTCCCGCGCACGATTCCGGAATTTCAGCGCATTACCTGGGCCGAGCTTCGCGATCGCTGGCGTCACCTGAGCGACAAGCAATCGAGCCGTCAGAACATCGAGCAACGCATGGTGCTCGAGATCGCACGTCAGCGATCCGTGATTCTCGCGCGGGCGAGGAAACTGGTCGATGCCGCGATAGCCGAAGCGGCGGGGGAAGGAAAGCAGTTGTTCGCGCTCGATCAACTCCAGCGGCTGCTTTCCGTGGAGCGGGAGGACGGCGAGCCGTTCATGTATATGCCGGCATGAGTCGATCGCATTCGGCCGCAATGGATCGATGGTCACGATGGAGCGCAACGCGCATCTCATTAGTACTTCACAACATAAAAGATCTCCTGCTCGCCATGTGATCGAGGACCTTACGTCATTGCTGTCACGAGACGCCGGCCGCAGCGTGTCGACGATCGCCGACTACGAATCCAGGCGTGCGGTCACCACCTATCGGCTCGCGGACGAAATGCCGAAGGCGCGCTAAGCGCGAGGCCAGGTCGGCACGATCGCGCTCGCGCGCAGCCCGTTGCGAATCGCAACCCGAGATCGATACGAAAGGTCGGAATGCGCGGCTCGCGTCGGGGTGGCCCCGGCACCAGCGGCATCGGTGTGATCAGTGTGAATAGCGCATTCGTGCGCGTGTCGCGCGGTCGAACGGCTGCAGCCGAGCAAGCTGCTCGAGCGACATCGCCACGACTTCCAGCACATGCCGGGCGATTTCGTCGTCCGCCATACCGGCTTTGACGTACTGTTCGATGCTCATCGTGCGAGGCGGATGGCTGCCCGCTTCGCCGTCGACGATGTCGATCCTGGCGGTACGACGCTCCAGCGACAACATGACCCGCACAGTTTTACCGTGAACGACGGTCTGCATGCACAAGGTGCTCATTCGCAGTCTCCCATTGCGTTGCCGTCAATCGATCGTCAAACGATACCTCACAGTGTGGGGAATGAATCTCCAAACTTCCCCGAATATTGACAACCATCAGAGATGAATTAAAGCCGGTCACGCGCCGCCATCCGCGAATGGCGCGCGCCATCCACGCCGCGCATTCGGGGGCGTCCGTCGTGTTTTCGCTGTGGATGGGGCCGCCCGTCTCGGAGCCCTTGGACTCGAGGTGCGGGCACGCGCCGCTCAGGCCGGCGCCCGTCTTGCACGAGCGAACGTCGCGCTACGCGTAGCGGGTCAGCCACTCTTCGGAGAACTTTTTCGCATAGGCGACGGCTTCGGCTTCGGTATCGAATTCACCCAGCTTGCGGAATGCCGCCTCGCGGCTGAAACCCAGCTTCGTGACCTCGACCTGGGCGGCGTACTTGCCGTCCTCCGTCACGCGCGGTTCGCAGTTCATCTCGTACCCGCGCATCACAAATTTCTTCTGCATCGCATCAACGCTTTTTTGAGACGGCGGAATCGTAGCATGGCGCCCCGCCGCGTTCATGCCCGCTCGCGAAGGTAGCCGCAGTGGGTTCATTAGACTAAACCATCAAACGATCCGCGTATAAGATGCGGTTCCGCCCGACCGGGACGCACGAAGTGATGTAAATATTTGTCGCCGGAAAACGGCACGATGCCGCGCTCCGGACCGCGAATGCGCCCTGCCCTGGTGCATCCCGTCGGCCAAGCGGTGCAATTAGGTGCCGCCTTGCGAGGAATCGTGTCCCGCCACCGCGCGATCCGCGCCCGAGGGTTGCGAACGGGCCAGTGGCGCGCGATGCACGCCGCCGGGCCGCCGTAACGTCGTGACACACCTTTCACAGAAACGCACCTTTCGCGACATGGAATGGCCGGCGTTTTGCGGTAAAGTTATCTTTTCCGCGCGTGGCCGGTCGGCTCGCCACTGGACGTCGTCAAGACTGTCCGCCGAGACTGCCGCAAGGCGTCGTTCTGAACGTCAAGATCCGTTCCCGTAGCATGACCACTGAAGCAATCACCACGGATTCCCTCGCGGTTGCCGAGCGCGTGCGCGAACTGATGACCCGCAACGGCATCGGCAAGCGCCAGCAGACCACCGAGCTGTGCCGCATCCTCGACCTGAGCTTTTCGCAGGGTCACCGCAAATTGCGCGGCAGCAGCCCCTGGACGCTCGCGCAAATCAAGAAAGTCGCCGAAGCCTACGGCGAGCCCGCCGCACAACTGTTCGGCGCGCAAACGCTCGACCCCGGCATGGTCGGCGCCTATTCGCAGGAGGCCGTACTGTACGCCGGCGTCGCCGAAATTCCGTGCACCGCATGGATCGGTGCGCCGCTCGAAGCCGGCGCGCGCCCCGAGTTCGTCGCCTATGAACAGAACGGCCGCTGGCGCGTGCTGCGCCACACGGGCGTGCTGTACCAGAACGCATACGACGTGCACAAGATCGAGATCTATCCGCGCCGCGCGGAGAGCGACAAGCTCGTCGTCGCGGTGATCGATCCCGATCGCGTCAGCGCGACCGAGCTGTGCCGCTATCTCGAACGGCAGGGTTTCGCGACGGCCGCGTTCGACGGCCTCGCGCCGTTCGTCGATGCGCTGCAGGGCCAGGCGTTCGACGCGGTCGTCACCGAATGGCTGTTCGACGGCAGCACGGCCGCCACCGCGATCAAGGCGGTGCGCACGTCCGACAATCCGGGCGCGCCGATCTTCGTACTGACGGGCGACCTGCTCACCGGCCGCGCGAGCGAGGCGGACATCAGCGAAGTGATCCGCACGTTCGACGTCGTCTGCTACGAAAAACCCGCGCGCATGGCGATCCTCAGCGCCGATCTCGCAAAACGGCTCGCACGCGGGTAACGCCCGCCCACCGCGCCGCCCGCCTTCGCATGGCCGGCGCCCGCGCGGCGCAGCGGTCGCGAACAGGTTCCTCAGTACAATAGCCGGACCCTGTTCACGACCGGCATCCGCCGCCCCTTCATGGCCCGCCTCATTCCCGACGACTGGAAAAGCCTCGCCGCCACCGGCGCGGCCGAACGCGAGCGCGAGACGCTTGCCGCCCTCGAACACGCGCTGCCTGACACCTACACCGTCTATCACGGCGTGCACTGGACGCGCGCCGAACAAGGCTTCTCGGTGTTCGGCGAAGCGGCGTTCGTCGTCGTGAGCCCGGCCGGCCGCGTACTGCTGATCGAGCAGAAGGCCGGCTTCCTGCGCGAAACGCCGAAGGGGCTCGTGAAGGTCTACCTGCAGAAGGAGCGCAACGTCCCGATCCAGCTCGCGCGCACGCAGGAGACGCTGCACCGGCGGCTGACCGCCGCGCTCGGCGCGGGCGTCTACGGCGTCGAGGCGCTGCTGTACTGCCCCGACTACTCGATCCGGGAAACGGCGATTGCCGGCGTCGCGGCCGATCGCATCGTCGACGCGTCGCGCAAGACGCAGCTCGCGCAGGTGATCCTGCAGATCCTGCCCGAGCACGACGAAACGTTGCCGAACGCGGCGAAGCTGCATCATTTCCTCGCGGACGAGCTGGCGCTCACGCCTGACACGAGTGCGCTCGTCGGGCAGGCCGGCACGCTCGTCACGCGGCTGTCGGGCGGGCTCGCCGCATGGGCGCGGCAGCTCGAGTTCACGCCGTTCCGCTTGCGCGTGACGGGCACCGCGGGTTCGGGCAAGACGCAGCTCGCGGTGCAGGCGATGCGCGACGCGGTCGCGGCCGGCAAGCGCGTGCTCTACGTCTGTTTCAACCGGCCGCTCGCCGACTACATCGCACGCATCGCGCCGCCCGGCGCGAAAATCGCGAACTACCATCAGCTGTGCGACTGGGTGGCCCGCGACGGCGGCTATACGCCCGACTTCGACGTGCCGGGTGCGTTCGAACGGCTCGAGGCGCGCTTTGCGGAAGCGCCGATTCCGGAACGCTGGCGCTTCGACGTGCTGATCGTCGACGAAGGCCAGGATTTCCATGCGCCGTGGGCGACGGCGCTCGAGCGCCTGCTCTCGCCGGACGGGGCCTGGTGGTGGCTGGAAGACCCGCTGCAGAACCTCTATCTGCGCGAGCCCGTCGCGCTGCCCGGCTGGGTCACGCTGAAGGCGCTGACGAACTACCGCAGTCCGCGCGACCTGCTCGAATTCGTGCGCGACATCGTCGGCCGCGTCGAGCCGCTCGCGGTGGAACTACGCTCGGGCAGCCCCTTCGACGGTTCCGATCCGTCGGTGTCGTCATACGGTGAAGACGGCGCATCGGGCGACGCGCTCGTCGAAGCCTGCATCGACGCGACCAAGCGCGCGATCACGCACGCGCTGTCGCTCGGCTTTCGCAAGCAGGACATCGCGGTGTTGTCGTATCGCGGCCGCGAAAGCTCGGTGCTCGCGCCGCTCGACCAGCTCGGCCCGCACCGCGTCAAGCGCTTCACCGGCAAGTACGATCTGTTCGGCAACCCTGAATATCGCGAAGGCGACGTGCTGCTCGATTCGATCTACCGCTTCAAGGGGCAATCCGCACCGTGCGTGATCCTCACCGAAATCGACTTCGACACGCTCGATGCGCGTGCAGCCCGCAAGCTGTTCGTCGGCGCGACGCGTGCGACGATGAAGCTGCTGCTCGTCGCGTCGGCGCGCTCGGCCGCGCAGCTCACGGGCGATTGACGCGACGGCACGGGGCGTCCGGCATGACGGCGATCTCGGTCGCGATGCCTGTTGCAACAGTTGGGAACATTTCGTTCTGCCCGCCCCCCTTGTGCGCTCGCGTTTCGTCCTGTTCCGGCCATACCCGATGATTTATCCGCTTGCGGCCTGTCACTACGATGTCAGGTCATTCGTTGCAAGCGGAATATTCGATGGCCGACGTAAAAAAAGCGCCGTACTACAAGCCGCAAAAGGGATGGTGGGGACCAGAACTGAAGGAGTACAAGGGGCGCCAGGGATGCGTTCCTCTTGAGACTCAAAAGAGCGTGTCGATCGACAGACATGCCCCGGGGGAAAAGCCGCCACCCCCCGCTCATCTCGATGCGATCACTCAAGCCCCGCAGACGCCGAAGCAGCCGGCTGCGCCTCAATTACAGCCGAAGGCTGATCAGGCAACGCCTAAAACGCCGCCGAAACAAGCGGAATCGGAAGTTTGCGAAAATCCACCGCCTTTCGATCTTCAGGACGTGCCAATTGCGATGGACAATTTGGGTTGGAAGGTTTCAGCCAGGCTTGCTCGGATATGGTTTGCGGGGCCTGCGCATACGTACAATGACGCCCCGACCTCAACCCAACCATCGAACGAAGTTGACGTCACCCTTGACTGGGTACTGAAATTCGGAAGCGTCAAGAAAAAATATAAAAAACTTATCGATGGAGATATTTATAGCGAGCGATCCATCCGCGCAGCCACAAATATCATCAAGCCCTTCGTCAAAAAGCTTTTTCTCGAACGACATTCAACGCTCAACATCAATACGTCGAGACTTACCGGCGATTTGCGAAAACTTCACAACGATTGGCAATTTCAGCTATTACCAATAAGAAATTGGGATACCCTCAATAATCTTACCCCAACGGACCTCACGGGGGCATTGGCCAACTTCAACATCTACGTCGCCATAGGAAACGTAGAAATTTCCTCAAGAGAGAAATATTTCAAATATGAAAAATCTGGAAATTTGTACTGTCTCAACGTCACAGGAAAAATCACGCACATTTACCTTTACGTGAAAGATAGTTACTCATTCAACGGAAAACAATATTTAGGACACTGTAATAAACGCGGGGTCATTATTGCTCCGGAGCGTTACTCACGGAATCAAGTTCACCAAAGCGCGATTCCGACATCGACATTTTGGCAAAGAGCCTCAACAAGCCAGTAGATACGCGTAGAAGTCTGTTTGGCAAATTCAAAGAATCGGATGTCTACTTTCCGATCTACAATGCAGACTACAATCGTTGGAGAGAAAGACACCGCCACGGCATGGACTTCATGATATATTCCAAACCAATCTATTTGAAGTTAAATAAACCCATTAACTTTGAGCTTGGCGAGATATGCAGACTAGAGCCATCAAATACATTGGCTTAGCCATTATTATTTTCATTGCCACAGGTTTTATCACCCATCTCAGTCGCCCCATCTATGGCCGATGCGATTTCTATGACAGGCCAGACACATTGGATGGCGGCACGAAAAATATGAATGGCGTTCAATATCGATTCAAAATGTGCGGTACCGGCGGGAACGATCAAGACGCGACGAATGACGAAATAGTGTTGGAAGTTTTCAGCGATAAAGGAGAACTTCTTGCAAGACGATATTTCTCGGTCAATTGGTATCACGGCGCACTTTTTCATCGACCGTTGAATTACAAGGGCAATCTGGTGCGTTATATCGACTTGACCGATGAGTCCAGCCCTGAAAAATACCTGAAGATTCCGCCAACCAAGTGGGACTGGCTTCGTGCCAGGTTGCCGCTGTTTTGAGCCCCACGAAATAAAACCTCTCGATCATGGCTACATTCTCAATACACGCCATGGACCGAGCCTGTGAAGTATGTCGTTGGCGGCGCACGGCGCAGCCGCGTTGCTGCCCCTTGCGCCGCCCACCCCACGATCACTCAAGCCACCCGAAACGCCCCCACCGCCCGCCGCAACCCGTCGGCCTGCTCCTCGAGCGACGCAGCCGCGGCCGCCGCCTGCTCGACCAGCGCCGCGTTCTGCTGCGACACCTGGTCCATCTGCGACACCGCGAGGTTCACCTGCTCGATCCCGTCACGCTGCTCGTTCGACGCGGCCGCGATCTCGGTCATGATGCCCGTCACGCGGCCGATCGCCTGCTGAATGTCCTGCATCGTCGCGCCAGCCACGCCGACCAGCCGCGACCCCGTCGCGACACGCTCGACCGACTCGCCGATCAGCGTGCGGATTTCCTTCGCGGCGGAGGCCGAGCGCTGCGCGAGCGTGCGCACTTCGCCCGCGACCACCGCGAAGCCACGGCCCTGCTCGCCCGCGCGCGCGGCTTCGACCGCCGCATTCAGCGCGAGGATGTTGGTCTGGAACGCGATGCCCTCGATCGTGCCGATGATGTCGGCCACCTTCTGTGAGCTCTGGTCGATCTCGTTCATCGTGCCGATCACTTCGCCGACGACCGTCGCGCCGCGCGTCGCGATCTCGCTCGCGGTGTCCGCGCAGGCCTGCGCCTCGACCGCGTGATCGGCGTTCTGCTTCACGGTCGCCGTCAGCTGTTCCATGCTCGCGGCCGTCTGCTGCAGCGCGGATGCCTGCTCCTCGGTGCGCTGCGACAGGTCGGTGTTGCCGGCCGCGATCTGGTGCGTCGCGCTCGAGATCGCTTCGGAGCCCTGGCTGACCTGGCGCACCGTATCGGCGAGGCTGCGCTGCATGCCCGTCACGCCCTTGACCAGTTCGGCCATCTCGTCGCGCGACGACCAGCGCACTTCCGACGTCAGGTCGCCTTCCGACAGGCGGCGGAAATGCGACAGCAGCCGGTTCACCGGTTGCGTGATCGCGAAATGCAGGCCGACCGCGCAGCCGAAACACGCGGCGAGCCCGAACGCGATGCCGGCGATCGCGCCCGCGCGCATCCAGCCGTAATAGGTCTGGGCGGTGTCGTAGACATCCTTGCCGCGTGCGACCTGGTACGCATCGAGCGCATCGGTCGCCTGCGTGAGCGCGACCGACAGCGGCGGCGCGACCGTCATCAGCAGCCGGTCGGCGTCGTCGCGACGTCCCGCGCGGATCGCGTCGCTCAGCGGCTTCAACGCCTGTCCGATCAGCGCCTGGCGCGCGGCGTCGAGCCGGGTCGCGAGCGGACCTTCGTCGCCGTCGTGCGGCATGCCCGCGTAGGTGCGCCACGCGGCGTCGGCCTTCGCGAGATAGTTGTCGGCCTTCTTGAGGAGATCCGGCACGTCCGGCGCCTCCGGATGCAGCAGCGCGCGGTCGAGCGTGGTACGCACGATCGTCAGGTTCAGGCTCGCGGCGGACAGCGCGGTCTTCGCGGCCAGTTGGCGCGTATAGGCCTCGTCGAGCGCACGGTTCGAGCTCTGCATGCCGATGAGGCCGATCAGGCCCGACACGACGAGCAGCACGGCGACGAGACCGAGCGTGGAAAAAATCCGCGTACGGATCGAGAAACGGGAAAACAGGGCGTTCAGGTTCATGACGGCACGTGAGCGATGAAAGGTGCCGCGGCATTCGGCGCGCGGCACTCTGGATTACGGTTTGCCTGCAAAAAACTTGAGTCCGGCCCTCTTTCGGGCTGATCGCGGTCAAATTTCCGGCCGGCAATCTTCTGTTACCGGTGCAACAAATCGAGGCTCGGCAGAAATTGACTGGTCAATTAATTGACTCTATATTTCGGTCAATTCCCTGCCATGGCAGATATCTCGATGAGAACCGATACCCTCCTTGCTCCGCCGGCCGCCGAAGCGGCCCGCCGCGACACGCCGACCGGGCTGGTCATCGGCGCGCTGCTGCTCGTCATGCTGCTGTCCGCGCTCGACCAGACGATCGTGTCGACCGCGCTGCCGACGATCGTCGGCGAGCTCGGCGGCCTCGACCAGCTGTCGTGGGTCGTCACCGCGTACCTGCTGTCGTCGACGGTCGTGCTGCCGCTGTACGGCAAGCTCGGCGACCTGTACGGCCGCAAGATCGTGCTGCAGGCCGCGATCGTGCTGTTTCTCGCCGGCTCCGCGCTGTGCGGCATCGCACAGGACATGACGCAGCTGATCGTGCTGCGTGCGCTGCAAGGGTTCGGCGGCGGCGGGCTGATGGTCGTGACGATGGCCGCGATCGGCGACCTGGTGCCGCCCGACCGCCGTGCGCGCTACCAGGGGATGTTCGGCGGCGTGTATGGCCTCGCGACGATCGTCGGGCCGCTGCTCGGCGGCTTCCTGGTCGAACACCTGTCGTGGCGCTGGATCTTCACGATCAACCTGCCGCTCGGCGCGCTCGCGCTCGCGGTGATCGGCATCGTGTTCCGGCCGCACACCGCGCACGTGAAGCACCGGATCGACTACATGGGCGCCGCGTTCCTCGCGACGGCCCTCACCTGCGTGATCCTGTTCACCAGTGAAGGCGGTTCGCTGCTGCCGTGGTCGTCGCCGCAGCTGTGGATGACGCTCGTGCTCGGGCTGGTCGCGCTTGGCGGCTTCGTCTACGAGGAGCGGCTCGCGGCCGAGCCGATCATGCCGCTCGAACTGTTCCGCCAGCGCACCTTCGTGCTGATGAGCCTGATCGGCTTCGTCGTCGGCATCGCGCTGTTCGGCTCGGTCACGTTCATTCCGCTCTATCTGCAGGTCGTGAAGGGATCGACGCCGTCGCAGGCCGGGATGCAGCTGCTGCCGATGATGGGCGGGATGCTCGCGATGTCGGTCGCGAGCGGCCGGCTGATCTCGCGGTTCGGCACGTATCGCCCGTTTCCAATCGCGGGGACGCTGATCGGCGGCATCGCGATGGCGCTGCTGTCGACGCTGTCGCTCGACACGCCGCTGCACACCATGTACGCGTATATGGCGCTGCTCGGGATCGGGCTCGGCATGGTGATGCCGGTGCTGACGCTCGCCGTGCAGAACACGGTCGAATTCCGGCACATGGGTGTCGCGACGTCGGGCGCGACGCTGTTCCGCTCGATCGGCGGCTCGCTCGGCGTCGCCGCGTTCGGCGCGCTGTTCTCGCACGGGCTGCAGTCGCGCATCACGCAGGCGCTGCCGGCCGGCACGGAGCTGCCGACCGCGCTCGGCCCGGCGGCCGTGCACCAGTTGCCGGAGGCGGTGCGCGATGCGTATCTGCACGCGTTCGCCGGGTCGCTGCATGTGGTGTATCTGTCGGCGGCGGGCGTGATCGCGATCGCCTTCGTGCTCGCGTGGTTCGTCGAGGGTGCGCCGTTGCGCACGCATCACTGATCGGCAAGCAGCGGCGGCATGGCGCCGCCGCCTGGCCGCCGATCAACACCACGAGGTGATCCTCGTCACGCCCTTCGGTCGCCGCGCGCTCGGCCGTCACGGCACCAGCACCACCCCGCCCGTCGTCTGACGCGACTCCAGCAAACGATGCGCGTCGGCCGCCCGTTCGAGCGGCAGCCGCGCGCCGATCTCCACGTGCATCCCGTCCGCGAGCCGCTCGAGCGTCGCGCGCGCCGCTTCCCGATACCCCGCGACGTCTCGCGCAATGAAGCCGAGCACGCTCGGCCGCGCCAGCGCGATCGAGCGGGCCGGGCCCAGTTCGTCGAGATCGATCGTCTGCCGCGCGCCGATCGCGGCAACCTGTCCGATGCTCGCGACCATCCCGAACGGCCGGACCGCGCCGAGCGTACGCGTCAGCACGTCGCCGCCGATCCCGTCGATCGCATAGTCGACGCCCGCGCCGCCGCCGAACGCGCGGGCCGCCGCGACAAAGTCCTCCTCGCGATAGTCGACCACCGCTTCCGCCCCATGCGCGCGCACCAATGCGGCCTTCGCGGCCGAGCCGACCGTACCGATCACCCGCGCGCCGAGCGCGCGCGCCCACTGCGTCGCCAGCAGCCCGACGCCGCCGGCCGCCGCATGCACGAGCACGGTGTCGCCCGCGCCGACCTGTCGGACGCGGTGCAGCAGCATGTAGACGGTGATCCCTTTCAGCAGCCCGGCCCCCGCCGCGTCGTCGCTCACGCCGTCGGGCACGGGCACCACGCGCTCGGCGGGCAGCGTGCGCAGGCTCGCGTAGCTGCCGGTCGGCATCCCCGCATACGCGACGCGCTGGCCCGGGACGAGCGCCGTCACGCCGGGGCCGACCGCGTCGATCACGCCGGCCGCCTCGACGCCGAGCGCGTCCGGCAGCGCCGGCAACGGATGCGCGCCGGTCCTGAAATAGATGTCGACGAAATTCACGCCGACGGCGGTCTGGCGAATCCGCACCTCGCCGGCGCCGGGCGGCCCGACGGGCGCATCGACGCGGCGCAGCACGCCGGCGTCGCCGTAGCGGTCGATCCCGATCCGGGTGGCGGTGACAACCTGGGTCATGACGTTCCTCGCAATCGAATGAAGTGACACGATCATCCCACCGTGCATAATCGATCGGAATTCCCGTTACGCGCCCATCTACCGTGCAAAATTCGACCGATCTGACGCCGGTATCTCCGCTGCCGATGAGCTGGGACGACCTCCGCTATTTCCTCGCGGTGATGCGCGGCGGCAGCCTGTCGGCCGCCGCGCGGGTCCTGCAGGTCCAGCATTCGACGGTCGCTCGGCGCATCGACGCGCTGGAATCCGCGCTCGGCATCCGGCTGTTCGACCGGCTGCCGCGCGGCTGGCCGCCGACCGACGAAGGGCTGCATCTCGCCGAGCACGCGGCCCGCGTCGAAGCCGACGTGCATGCGTTCGCGCGCGCCGCGCAGGGGGCGGCGGCGCTCGACGGCGTCGTGCGCGTGTCGGCGTCGCCGGTATTTGCGAGCCACTTCCTCGCGCCGCGGCTCGCCCGCGCGCAACGCGCATGGCCCGCGCTGCGGATCGACCTGATGGGCGAAATGCACGCGGCCAACCTGTACGCACGCGAAGCCGACCTCGCGGTGCGCCTGTCGCGACCGAGCGAGCCGGGGCTGGCCGCGCGCCGGCTCGGCACGATGCGCTTCGCGCTGTGCGCGTCGCCCGAGCGGGCCGCCGAGCCGTCCGACACCTGGGCATTCCTCGGCTACGACGACGCACTCGCGCAGGTGCCGCAACAGCAGTGGCTCGAACGCTTCGCGGCCGGCCGCCGCTTCGCGTTCGTCGCCAACGATCTGGCCGCGCTGCATCGTGCGTGCGTGGCCGGCGCGGGGATCGCGTTGCTGCCGCGCTTTCTGGTCGATGCACCGGTGATGGACGCGGGCGCGGGCACGCCGGCCTCGGCCGATCCGTCGCTGCCGGCCACCGCGGCGCTCGTCGAACTGACGTCGGCGCCTCGTTGCGATGTCGAGCGCGAGATCTGGCTCGTCGTCCACCCGGACGTGCGACGCTCGCCGCGCGTGCAGCGCGTCGCGGACGCGATCGCCGACGCGGTGCGCGCCGCGGACGGCCACCTGTAGACCGGTACGCCCGGCATGCCAGGTGCACGACGCTGCCGATGCCTTTACCGCACCGCCCGGCGGCCGGCATAGTAGCGGTTTCGTCCGCCCGCTCCGCCACCATGCCCGCTGCTACCGCCTGCGTCGTCCGCGACGCGACCGAGTCCGATCTCGCCGCCATTCACGCGATCTATGCGCACCACGTGCACCACAGCGTCGCGTCGTTCGAGGAGACGTCGCCCGACGTCGACGAACTGCGCGCGCGCCGCGACGCGGTGCTGCGTCACGGGCTGCCCTATCTCGTCGCGGAATGCGACGGCTGCATCGCCGGCTACGCGTATGCGACGCCGTATCGCACGCGCAGCGCATACCGCCACACGATCGAGGACTCGATCTACATCGACGACGCACAGCGCGGCCGCGGCATCGGCCGCGCGCTGCTCGCGGCGCTGATCGCGCGGTGCGAGACCGGCCCGTGGCGACAGATGATCGCGGTGATCGCCGACGGGGGCACCGGCGGCTCCACGTCGCTGCACCGCGCATTCGGTTTCGAGCCGGCGGGCATGCTGAAGGCGGTCGGTTTCAAGCACGGCCGCTGGATCGATACCGCGCTGATGCAGCGCGCGCTCGGCGACGGCGCACGCACGCTCCCCGCCTCGCCCGAGCCTGTCGCGTCGCGCTAGAATGGCCGCATGTCAAAACAGACTCCCACCATGCCGGACGAGGCCGCCGCGAATTCCCGCAACGAGTACACGGTCGACGAACTCGCGCGCGTGTCCGACACGACCGTGCGCAACGTTCGTGCGTACCAGGATCGCGGGCTGCTCGCGCCGCCCGAGAAGCGCGGGCGCGTCGGCATCTACGACGACACGCACGTCGCCCGCCTGAAGCTGATCAACCACTTGCTCGCACGCGGCTACACGCTGTCGAACATCCAGGACCTGATCAAGGCGATCGACGAAGGTCACGACCTGCGCTCGATCCTCGGCCTGGAAAACGCGATCGGCGGTCGCTGGTCGCACGAACTGCCGAAAACCTATTCGCTCGCCGCCCTCGCGCAGATGTTCGGCCCGCAGACGGCGTCGCAACTGTCGCGCGTGACCGAACTCGGGCTGCTCGAACGGCACGGCCTGTCGTTCGTCGCGAAAAGCCCCGCGCTGCTCGAGGCAGCGGCCGCGATGACGAAGGAAGGCATCCCGCCGCGCGAACTGCTCGACGTGATCAGCCTCGCGCGGCCGCACTTCGACGCGATCGCGCGGCTACTCGTCGATCTCGTCGTGAAGCGGCTCGACCGCTACGACGAAGGCACGCTGCCGCCGGTGACCGACGTGCCCGCGCTCGTCGATGCAATCTGGCGCCTGCGCCCGCTCGCGGCCGTGTTCGTCGAAGGCGAGACGAACCGTGCGCTCGAGAACGCGGCAAGCGCCTATCTCGGCGGGCGCGTCGCGACGATCCTCGACAAGAAGCTCAGCGACGAGGCGGCGCGGCAATCCGGCACGACCGATACGTCCGATCCGCAAGGCGACGGCGACAAAGCATAGGGCCGTCGCCGTCATATTCATATCGGCAATGCTTCGTTTGCGGGCGCGATCGCCCATGCGACGATTCTTCCAACCGGGCGGCACCGGCCGCTCGCCAGAAGACGTTTCGCATGGAGCTCGTTCGATGATTCGTTTCACCCGCTGGATCACCCGCACTGCCGCCGTCGCGCTCGTGGCGCTCTCCGCCACGTCGACCTTTGCGCAGGGCGGCGCCGACAAGGTCGTGCGCATCGGCTACCAGAAGGCCGGCCTGCTATCGATCATCAAGGCACAAGGCTCGCTCGAAGCACGGCTCAAGCCGCTCGGCTATGGCGTGCAGTGGTTCGAATTCCCCGCCGGCCCGCAACTGCTCGAAGCGTTGAACGCGAACAGCATCGACTTCGGCTATACGGGCGCGCCGCCGCCGGTGTTCGCGCAGGCGGCCGGCGTGCGGTTCGTCTATGTCGGCGCGGAGCCGCCGGCCCCGCACAACGAAGCCGTGTTCGTGAAGGCCGATTCGCCGATCCGTTCGGTCGCCGAGCTGCGCGGCAAGAAGGTCGCGCTGCAGAAAGGCTCGAGCGCGAACTACCTGCTGCTCGAAGCGCTGAAGAAGGCTGGCGTGCGCTACGACGAAATTCACCCCGTGTATCTCGCGCCGGCCGACGCGCGCGCAGCGTTCGAGAGCGGCAACGTCGACGCGTGGGTCGTATGGGACCCGTACTATGCGGCCGCGCAGAATGCGCTGAAGGTGCGCACGCTGTCCGACTATACGGGGCTCGCGGCGACCAACAACTTCTATGAAGCGACGCGCGACTTCGCGCAACAGCATCCGGACGTGGTCGGCGCGATCCTGAAACAGGCGCGCGAAACGGGCCAGTGGGTCAACGGGCATCCGGCCGACACGGCCGCACTGCTCGCGCCGAAGGTCGGCCTGCCGCAACCGCTCGTCGAGACGTGGATCAAGCGCGTACCATTCGGCGCGGTGCCGCTCGACGACCGGATCGTCGCGGCGCAGCAGCGGGTTGCCGATGCGTTCCATACGGCAAAGTTGATTCCGCAAAAGCTGAGCGTCGCGGAGAATGCGTGGATCGACACGAACGTGGCGAGTGCGCTCGCCGCGAAGTAACGCCAACGCACTCGAACGAGGCCGACGGACACCCTGCCCGTCGGCTTTTTTTTCTTCTCGAATTTGCGGGAAACGCGGGACGACCTGCCAACGGGTTCCCTGCCCCGACCGCTGCCGCCGCTACCCTCGCGGCTAATCCAGATAGGGCGCCAACACGCCCTCGATCCAGTCCATGAAGGCCCGCACGCGCGGCGACAGATTGCGCCGATGGGCCACCACGAGCGACGCCGCGAGCGGCTCGGGACGCAGGTCGGGCAGAACCTCGACCAGCGCGCCGCTTTCAATGTGATGCGCGAGCGCCGAATATCCCGCCTGGATCAACCCGATGCCGGCAAGCCCGGCTGCGTGATAGGTCTGCACACTGTTGACCTGCATCGCGCTGGGCAACGGCAGCGACGCATAGCCGTCGCCATGCGGATATTCCCATCCGGGATGCCGGGCGCCGAGCGTCAGCGTGTAATGGACCATCCGGTGCCCCTGGCTGCGCAGATCGTCGAGCGTGTGCGGGATGCCGTACCGTGCCAGATAGCCCGGGCTCGCCGCATTCGTCATGCGCAGCTTGCCCAGCGGTCGGGCAATCAGCGTGTCGTCGGCGATCGGACCCAGCCGGATCACGCAATCGAACCCTTCCTGGACGAGATCGACGCGCCGATCGGTGCTCGACAGTTCCAGTTCGAGCTCGGGATGCGCGGCCATCAGTTGCGGTAACGCGGGAACCACGACGCTGCGTGCCAGTTCGGTCGGCATGTCGACGCGCAACCTTCCGCGCAGGCGTGTGCCGTTACCCGAGAACATCGATTGCAATTCCTGTACTTCGGCCAGCAGGTCCCGTGCGCGGGAATAGAAGGCGCGGCCGTCTTCGGTGAGTTGCACGCTCCTCGTGGTCCGATGCAGGAGCGCCACCCCCACGTCGCGCTCGAGCTTGCGGATCACCATCGACACACGTCCTTTCTGGATGCCGAGGCTTTCGGCCGCCCGCGTGAAGCTCGTCATTTCGGCGACACGGGCAAAGATCAACAGCGCGTCGAGGTTTTGCATTGTTCACCCTGGAAGTAACAGCACGTTCAATCGGTCATCATTTATAACCCGGTTGCGACTCAGTAGAGTGCTTTCCCATGTCGTCGCCCGACGACAACCTGAACGAAAGGGAACAACCATGACGCAACACACTTCTTCGGTTAAAGCGGTCGTCGTCTACCACTCCGGCTACGGGCATACCGAACGTATGGCAACGGCGGTCGCCGAGGGTGCCGGCGCCGAACTCGTCGCAATCGACGCGGACGGAAATATTGCAGCGCACGCGTGGGACATGCTCGCCAGCGCCGATGCGATCCTGTTCGGCTCGCCGACCTACATGGGCGGCCCGAGTTGGCAGTTCAAGAAGTTCGCCGATGCATCGTCGAAGGTCTGGTTCGACGCCGGATGGCGCGACAAGATCTTTGGCGGCTTTACCAACAGCGCAAGCATCAACGGCGACAAGCTCAATACGCTCGAATACTTCGTCCTGCTCGCCGGCCAGCACGGCGGGATCTGGGCGAGCATGGACATCAAGCCGGCAAACGTGAAAGCCTCGATGCGTGACGACCTGAATCGCATGGGCTCCTATATCGCGCCGATGGCGCAGACGCCGGCCGACGCGTCGCCCGACGAGATGTCGCCCGGGGATCTCGAGACGGCACGCCGGTATGGCGCACGCGTCGCAACGATCGCCGGACAGTTTCGGGCAGGACGCGCTCGAATCGGCTGAAATCCGGGGGTGCGGGGCAAGCCGGCCTGCATGCCTTCGAGCTGTGCCGCGGTATGATGACGGTACCTGCGCGCCACGCGGGATCGGGCGCGCAGCCATTCGGGGCCGCATCGTTTCGTCCGCCAACCGGACCGTCCAATGAAACAGTTACAACATAACGATTGACGGCCGCACTGGCGGCGCGTAGTGTGTCGCCAGAAGTTCAAGAAGTTCGATTGCTGTTCATCAATTGTCGCTACCCAGCGATATTCGTGGTCCTCTCCCTCCTTGACGCTTCAAACGCTCTCTCATAGAGCAAAATCTTTCTATTTTTTTCATCAAGGATTCTTCATGGATACCGGTATCGTCAAGTGGTTCAACGACAGCAAAGGCTTTGGCTTCATCACCCCGGACAACGGCGGCGACGACCTGTTCGCGCATTTCTCGGAAATTCGCGCCGACGGCTTCAAGACGCTGGCTGAAAACCAGAAGGTGAGCTTCGAAACGAAGCAAGGCCCGAAGGGTCTGCAAGCGGCCAACATCAAGCCGCTGTAAGGTTTGAAGGACCCGGCCTCCCGTAACGGACGCCGGGTTGCAGCGACATCCTCGCGGAGCTTCGACTCCCAAAGTTGGCGCGATTGCTCTTAGCTGCATCTGATTGATCAGCAGCTTGCCGAGCGCCACACGCCTCGTTGCACTTCATTCTCCCCTCTGGCTGCAAGGCCCCTTTTCCGCTTTTCGACTGCTTCAGATTCAGCTCGCAATGGCTTTGAATCGGCGCATCCGTGCACATTTCGCACGGCACGCGCGCACTCGAACATTATTAAAATTAAAACGCAAATGCAAAACCAACGAATTCAACAGTACAACGGCTATGCCGTTCAACCCTCGGCACATCGTTTGCCCGACGGTAGTTTTTCATCCAACCTGCTGCTCGAACGCGCCGAAGGCCGCTACCAGTTCTATTCGCTCGATTACTTCGTGAGCGAAGAGCAAGCGCTGCAGCATTCGAGCCGCTGGGCACGCAACTGGATCGACACGCGCGGCTAAAGCCAACGCCCGGCCATCGTTCCAGCGACGCGCCGGCGGCCTGCGCCGGCCCGCTTTACTTCAACGCACCCGCCACCTTCTTCTGTCGCCACAGACACAGCAGATCGCACGCGATATGCGCGGCCGCGATCGCGGTGATGTCCGCGTGATCGTAGGCGGGCGCCACCTCGACGACATCCGCCCCGATCAGGTTCACCGCACCGAGCCCGCGCACGATCGCGAGCGCCTGCGCTGACGACAACCCGCCCGCGACCGGCGTGCCCGTACCGGGCGCGAACGCCGGATCGAGGCAATCGATGTCGAACGTCAGGTATGCGGGCCGCGCGCCGACGATATCGACGATCCGCTCGACCGCCGCGCGCGCGCCGTGGTCGTGCACCCACGCGGCATCGAGCCGCTCGATCCCGAGAAAGTCGTCGTTCCACGTACGGATACCGACCTGCACGGACGTCGCGGGATCGATCAGCCCTTCCTTCACGGCCTTGTAGAACATCGTGCCGTGATTGAGGCTGTCCGGTTCGTCGTCGGCCCACGTATCGCAGTGCGCGTCGAAATGAATCAGCGACAGCGGCTTGCCGTAGCGCTCCGCGTGCGCGACCAGCAACGGATACGTGATGTAGTGGTCGCCGCCGAGCGTCAGCATCTTCGCGCCCGAGCGCAGGACCGTGCGCGCATGCTCGACGATCGACGGCTTGATCGACAGCGGATTGTGCGCGTCGAACCAGCAGTCGCCATAGTCGACGGCCGCGAGATCGTCGAATGGATCGAAGCCCCACGGATACGGATTGAGCTCCGCGAGTTGCACGCTCGCCGCGCGGATCGCGGCCGGCCCGAGCCTTGCGCCGGCACGATAGGTCGTCGCGAGATCGAGCGGCACGCCGGAAATCGCGACGTCGACACCGTCGAGCGCACGCGAATAGTTGCGGCGCATGAACGACAGCACGCCCGCATAAGTATTTTCGATCGAGGAGCCGTACGGCGTCGTGCGACGGATCGCACCGTCGCCGTGGAGAAGTTCGGTCATGGTCGGACCTGTAGTCGTGGCGGCCGGGCCGCCCGTATCGCCTGGTATTGGCGCGCGGGCCGGACACGGCATGGATTCATCGGGCACGCAACGGCTGTGCATCCTGTCGCGCGGCCGGACGGGACAACGACATCGACAACGGCAATACCGCGGCGATCATAGCAAGCCGAATTGAAGGCGTTGCCCCGGTTCAGCCGGGGCAACGCGCGGAAAAATCCAGCGGCGGCCTCGCCGCCCGTCGCCATCCATCGCCTACGTTTCCTAGAAGGATTCGCCGGTTCTTGCGCACCCGTTCTTCCGGATAATGGCCGGCAGCCGCGCCCGCGACGGCGCGCCGTCCGCCCACAAACAACCACAAACCGGAGACCCTCGCCTTGATCGCCACGCTTCCCGCCGCCTATCGCCGGCTCTGGCCGCTCGCCATCGCCGCCGCGCTGCTGTACGGGCTGTCGCTCGCCGCCGCGCCCTATCCGGGGCAGGCCGCCGCAAAAGCCGCGATGGGCATCCTGCTGCTCGCGGCCGGCAGCACCTGCGGCGCGCCGCGCGAACGCGCGTGGCTGTGCGCGGCGCTCGCGACTGCCGTGCTCGGCGACGTGCTGCTTGCACGGCCCGACTGGCCGCTGTCGTTCGTGTTCGGCCTCGGCGCGTTCCTGCTCACGCACATGTGCTATTGCGCGATCTTCTTCCGGTGGCGCGCGCGGCCGCACGGCTGGCGCATCGTCGCGCTCGTCGCGCTGTGGATCGCCGCGCCGGCGTTCTACGTCGCGTTCTTCCCGCACCTCGGCGAGTTGCTGGCGCCGGTCGCCGTCTACATGCTCGTGCTGTGCGTAATGGCGAGCTACGCGCTCGCCGCCCGCACGCGCAGCGCGCTGGTCGCCATCGGCAGCCTGATCTTCGTCGGCTCCGATACGCTGATCGGCGTCGGCCGGTTCCTCGGTGGCTTTCCCGCCATCGACTACCTGATCTGGGGCCTCTACGCGCTCGCGCAGGTCCTGATCGTGGCCGGGGTTTTCCATGAGACGGCCGCCCGCTCGATCCGTCCCTGATACTGTTTCAAACAGACCGCGGCGTACCGGCAGTGTCGTTCATCGCCGGTCCCGCCCTGCCGACGGCCCTTTCCGCGCCTCCCGCAATGCGGAAAGCAGCCCGTTCCAAACCCCGCTCAGCCTTTTCCCGTCAGGCTTCCTGCCGTTAGAGCGTCGCTTCTAGCCGCTTGCGGTTTCCGGGCTCACCCACTATCGTTACATCAACCAATGTAACATTAAAAAATGAGCCAAATCGGAGACACCCGGATGAATGCTCGCACCTTGCCTTTCGGCCCGCCCGGCCACGATGGCCCGGACGAAACCATCGACATTGCCATCATCGGCACCGGCTTTGCCGGGCTGGGGATGGCGATCCGCCTGCGGCAAACAGGGGTGACCGACTTCGTCGTCCTCGAGAAGGCCGCATCGGTCGGCGGCACGTGGCGCGACAATCATTACCCCGGGTGTGCATGCGACGTGCAATCGCACGTCTATTCGTTCTCGTTCGCGCCGAACCCGCGCTGGACGCGCATGTTCGCGCCGCAGCCGGAGATCCGCGCGTATCTGGAGGACTGCGTGCAGCGCTTCGGCGTCGGCCCGCACCTGCGCCTGAACCACGAACTGCAGCGCGCCGAGTACGACGAAACCGCGCAGCGCTGGCGCCTCACGTTCGCGAACGGCAAGCGGCTGTCGGCGCGCGTGCTGGTGTCGGGCATGGGCGGGCTGTCGCGCGCCGCGCTGCCGGCGATCCCCGGCGTCGAAAACTTCCAGGGCCGCGCCTTCCATTCGCAGCAGTGGGATCACGACTACCCGCTCGAAGGCAAGCGCGTCGCGGTGATCGGCACCGGCGCGAGCGCGATCCAGTTCGTGCCGCAGATCGCGCCGCGCGTGAAGGCACTCGCGCTGTTCCAGCGCACGCCGCCATGGATCATGCCGAAGCCCGACCGCAACCTGACCGGCTTCGAGAAATGGCTGTTCCGCACGCTGCCGTTCACGCAGAAGGCCGTGCGCAGCGGCATCTACTGGATGCTCGAATCGCGCGTGCTCGGCTTTGCGATCCATCCGTCGCTGATGAAGAACGTGCAGAAGCTCGCGCTGCGTCACATCCGCAAGCAGATCCCCGATCCGGCGCTGCGCAAGGCCGTCACGCCGAACTACACGCTCGGCTGCAAGCGCGTGCTGATCTCGAACGACTACTACCCGGCGCTGTCGCGCAAGAACGTCGACGTGATCACGACCGGCATCGACCACATCGAAGCCGACGCGGTCGTGACGACCGACGGCAAGCGTCATGAAGTCGACTGCCTGATCTACGGCACCGGCTTCCAGGTCGCCGATCCGTATCCGCGCGGGGCGATCGTCGGCCGCGGCGGCCTCGACATCGTCGACGCGTGGCGCGACGGCGCGCACGCCTACCTCGGCACGGCGCTGCCCGGCTACCCGAACTTCTTCATGATCGTCGGCCCGAACACGGGCCTCGGCCACAACTCGATGGTGTTCATGATCGAGTCGCAGATCGAATACATCCTCGGCGCGCTGCAGGCGATGCAGCGCGAGCGCGCGGATGCGGTCGAGGTGCGCCCGCTCGTCGAGGCGCAGTTCAACAACGACCTGCAGGGCAAGCTCAAGAAGGCGATCTGGTCGACGGGCGGCTGCAAGAGCTGGTACCTCGATCCGCGCACCGGCAAGAACACGACGCTGTGGCCCGGCTTCACGTGGCGCTTCCGCCAGGCGACCGCGCGCTTCTCGATCGCCGATTACCACGCGTATGGCGCGCCGCGGCACGACACGACCGCGCGGCCCGTCGCCGCGCCCGCCGCTTCCACTTCAACTTCCGCCGAAGCGGCCTGAGCCAGACAAGGAACCACCGACATGAGAGATTTCGCCAACAAGGTCGCCGCGATCACGGGTGCCGGCTCGGGCATGGGCCGCGCGCTCGCGGTCCAGCTCGCGCGGGCCGGCTGCCACGTGTCGCTCGCCGACAAGAACGGCGTCGGCCTCGCCGAAACCGAACGGATCGTCCGCGCGATCGCACCGAACGTGCGCGTGTCGACGCGCATGCTGGACGTCAGCGATCGCGACGCGATGTTCGCGTGGGCCGACGACACCGCGAAGGAGCACGGCAAGGTCAACCTGATCTTCAACAATGCGGGCGTCGCGCTGTCGAGCACGATCGAAGGGATGGAATACAGCGATCTCGAGTGGATCGTGAACATCAACTTCTGGGGCGTCGTGCACGGCACGAAGGCGTTCCTGCCGCACCTGAAGGCATCGGGCGACGGCCACGTGATCAACACGTCGAGCATCTTCGGGATCTTCGCGCAGCCGGGCATGAGCGGCTACAACGCGACCAAGTTCGCGGTGCGCGGCTTCACCGAATCGCTGCGCCAGGAACTCGACATGATGAAGTGCGGCGTGTCGGCCACCTGCGTGCATCCGGGTGGCATCCGCACGAACATCGCGCAGTCGAGCCGCGTCGCGAAAAACATGGTCGGCTTCATCGTCGAGAGCGAGCAGCAAGGCAAGGACAGCTTCGAGAAGTTCTTCATCACGAGCGCCGACGACGCCGCGCGCACGATCCTCGCCGGCGTGCGCAAGAACAAGCGCCGCGTGCTGATCGGCCGCGATGCGAAGGGCGCCGACTGGATGGCGCGCATCCTGCCGGCCGCCTACCAGGCGCTCGTCGTGCTCGCGACGCGCCGCGAGGCCGCGAAGGCCCGCCGCCATGCGGCACGCGGCACGCCCGCGCCCGCACCGCTGCACGCCACCTACAACAACGCAGGCAATCAGGGAGGTGAACAATCATGACGACCCCGAACATGATGCCGGTGCGGCGCGACATCCGTTTCGCTTTGCCGCCCGAACGCGCGAAGGACTGGCACGTGCAGGGCGTGCCGGTCACGCACTTCATGAACGCGCTGTCGCTGCTGTTCCCGGCCGGCGAACGCTTCTTCATGGATTCGGTGCGCAACTACCGCGACCGGATCGAGGATCCCGAGCTGAAGAAGCAGGTGCTCGGCTTCATCGGCCAGGAAGCGATGCACACGCGCGAGCACATCGAATACAACGACCTGCTGCAAGCGTCGGGCCTGCCCGCGCACAAGCTCGACAAGCGCCTGTGGACGATCCTCGGCTGGTTCAAGAAGGTGCTGCCGCATTCGATGCAGCTCGCGATCACGATCGCGCTCGAGCACTACACGGCGATCCTCGCGAACCAGCTGCTGTCGGGCCACGAGCACCGCATCGACGGCTCGGTCGAAGGCTACCAGCAGATGTGGATGTGGCACGCGATGGAGGAAACCGAGCACAAGGCCGTGTCGTACGACGTATGGACCACCGTGATGAAGCCGGGCCTCGGCAGCTACCTGCTGCGCACGGGCACGATGCTGACGACGACCGTGTTCTTCTGGACGATCGTGTTCGATTTCCACGTGCGCCTGATGCGCGCGCATCGTCGCGAACACGGCAAGTTCGGCGGCATGTGGCGCCTCGTGAAGTACCTGTACAGCCCGAAGCACGGCGTGTTCCCGAGCATCGCCGGCGAATGGCTCGACTATTTCCGCCCGGGCTTCCATCCGTGGGACCACGACAACCATCAGTACCTGCAGGGCCTCGACACGCTGCTCGCGAACATCGACGCGACCAACGCGCGCTACGCGGCGCAGGCCGCCCCGCGCCGCGTGCCGCTGCACCCGGTTGCGCAGGCATGACGTCATGGCGCGCGCGCACGAGATGCTGACCGTCCACTCCGGCGACGTGAAACTCGCCGTGTATGTCAGCGGCCCGCGGCGCGCGCCGCCGCTGATCCTCGTGCACGGCTATCCCGATTCGGCGGCCGTGTGGGCACCGGTGCGCGCGCGGCTCGCGAAGCGCTACCGCGTGATCGCCTACGACGTGCGCGGCGCCGGTGCGTCCGATGCGCCGCGCCGCCGCACCGATTACGCGCTCGCGCGGCTCGCGGAGGACCTGAAGGCCGTCGCCGACGCGACCTGCGGCAACCGGCCGTTTCATCTCGTCGGTCACGACTGGGGGTCGATCCAGTGCTGGGAGGCCGTGACCGATCCCGCGTTCCGCGGCCGGATCGCGTCGTACACGTCGATCTCCGGGCCGTGCCTCGACCACGTGTTCCGCGCGAAGTTGCGGCTCAAGCAGAGCCTGAAGTCGTGGTACATCGCGTTCTTCCACCTGCCGGTCGTACCGTCGCTGGTGTGGCGGCTCGGCGGCGCCGCACTGTGGCCGCGCTGGTTGCAGTTGACCGAGCGTGTGCGGCCCGAGCGCGATCCCGCGCAGTTGAAGAACGCGCTGAACGGATTGCAGCTTTACCGCGCGAATTTTCTCGCACGGGCGAGACGGCCGCGCGAGCGGTATGCGCAGGCGCCGGTCCAGATTCTCGTGCCGGTGCGCGACCGCTACGTGACGCCCGAGATGTCGGTCGATCTCGAGCGCTGGCTCGGCGAGCATGTGCGCGAGGAAATCGACGGCGCGCACTGGATCGTGGTGCGCGACCCGGAGCTGATCGCGGTGCGGATCGACCGGTTTGCCGCGGCACATGAAAGACGGGCGCCAGCGGCGGCACCCGCGACGGCGAGCGCAGCGCTTCAGCGCAACGCCGGCAGGCGCTTGAACAGCGTTTCGTAGTCGATCACGAGCCCGTCGGCATCGATGTCCATCTCCGCCGTGAAATTCCGGAAGATCCCTTCGTAGCGGTAGCGCCGGCCGGGCTCGATGCAGGCGTAGGCCTGCTTGACCGGCGCGACGGTCAGATCCGGCGTCGAGATGTACGCGACGTCGATCGGCCGCCGCTCGCCGCGCGCGAGACGGAGGCGGCCGATCGGCAGCGAATTCGTGAACGGCGTCGCCGCGATGTCGATGTCGACGCAGCCATCCAGTTCCGGCAGCGCGCGGCCCGAACCGTCGCGCCAATGCCCGGCGCCGTCGCCATGCAATTCGAGCGTGCCGCCGCCCATCACCCGCAGCACCGCATACCTGACCCGCCACCGCGGATCGCACTCGACCCGGTACGCAAGCCCGTACGCGCGGCCGTACCGCTGGCCGACCACGGCGCTTTCGACGACGATGCCGGTTTCAACACGGTCGAACGTCAGGTGTTCGATGCCGTCGCCCTCGAGCGACGCCCAGCGCACTTCTCGCATCGTTCCTCCGAAAACGGTAACGAGGATCCAAATTTACTACCAGAGCGAACAAATCTCGCGAAAACGCTAACAGGCGTTCCGAATCCGTACGCTCTCCGCCCCAATTCGGGGCACCCGCCTCAAATCCCGAGTATCCAGAATTCCCTATTCCGGTGCACGCGATAGTGTCCTATGCTCGCGGCTCGTCCTGCTCCACCGCCGCCATGCCTACCGCCCGCCCTGCCTCGCCGTCGATCGACCTGCGCATTCTGCTGCGCAGCATCGGACAGATCGTGCTGCAGGCGAATGCATTCACCGGCGCGATGCTGGTCGCCGCACTCGCGCTGACCGACCTGCGGCTCGCGTGCGCGGCGCTGGTCGGCGCGGCCGCCGCGAACGTGACCGCGGTGCTGACCGGCGCGGAACGCCGCGCCGTCGAACAGGGTCTGCACGGCTTCAACGGCGCGCTCGCCGCGCTGGTGGCAGTCCTCTTTGCGCCCGCCCCGCTGGCGCTCGTGCTCACACCGCTCGCCGCGATCGGCGCCGCGCTCGTGCAGCGCGCAATGCGCACCCCGCTCGCGAAATGGCGCCAATGCTCGTATTCGAGTCCGTGCCTGGCGGCCACCGCGCTGTGGCTGCCGTTTGTCGCGGTGCAGCATGCGAGCGGTGGCGCGACGGATGCGGCGCCGACGCTTTCCTCGGTCGCCGCCGCGCTGCTGTCAGGCGTCGCGCAAACCGCCTTCGCACAAGGCGCGTGGGCCGGTATGCTGATCGTTGCAGGCATCGCGGTCGCATCCCGCCGCGCGGCCGCGTTCGCACTCGGCGGCGCGATCGTGTCGACCGTGCTGCTGGTCGCACTCGGCGCAGGCGATACCGGATTCACCGACGGCCTGCTCGGCTTCAACGGCGCGCTCGCCGCGCTTGCGCTGATGTCGCGCGGCACGCGCGCGGCGCTCGCGGCGGCCGCACTGGCCGCGCTGATCCAGTGGCTCGCGATGCACGCGGGCGTCCCGGCGCTCACGGCTCCGTTCGCGCTCGCGTCGTGGCTCACGGTGGCCGTCGCGCGCCGCTTTACCCTCGGAGAACCCGATGTCGTCATTCGCACACCGTCCTGACGCCGTGAAGCCCGGCGGCCCGATCTCGGACGCCGAGCGCCGGCTGCGCGTCGATCTCGCCGCCGCGTATCGCCTCGTCGCGCTGAACGGCTGGGACGACCTGATCTATACGCATCTGTCCGCGACGGTGCCGGGCGAGCCCGGCCATTTCCTGATCAATCCGTTCGGCCTCACGTTCGACGAAGTCCGTGCATCGAATCTTGTGAAGATCGACCTGGCCGGCAATCGGATCGGCGACAGCGAGCACGCGGTCAACGTGACGGGCTTCGCACTTCATGCGGCCGTCCATGCCGCGCGGCCGGACGCCGTGTGCGTGATGCATCTGCACAATACGGCCGGCATCGCCGTGTCGATCCAGCGCGACGGGCTGCTGCCGGCATCGCAGCACGCGCTGCGGTTTCACGGCGACCTCGCGTATCACGACTACGAGGCGCTCGCCTTCTCGCCGGCCGAAGGCGCGCGGCTGACCGCCAGTCTCGGCGCGAAATCCGCGATGCTGCTGCGCAACCACGGCACGCTGACGGTCGGCCGGACCGTCGCCGAAGCGTATGTGCTGATGGATACGCTGATCAAGGCGTGCGACATCCAGGTGCGCGCGCAGGCAGGCGGCGGGCCGCTCGTGCTGCCCGAGCCGGCCGTCGCCGCCCGCACCGCCGAGCAACTGCGCGACGGCGGCGCGATCGAGGGCAAACTGGAATGGCCGGCGCTGCTGCGCCGCCTCGACCGGATCGATCCGTCATATCGCGACTGACGCCGCCGGCGTCCCGACGAACACGAACCGATTCCCCCCAACCCATCGGAGCATTCAATCATGCCGACTTTCAATATCCAGTTGTTCGAAGGCCGCACGGTCGAGCAGAAACGCGCATTCGTCGAAGCGATCACGCGCGCCACGTGCGAGACGCTCGGCTGCGACCCGGGCTCGGTCGACATCATCCTCGCCGACGTGAAGAAGGAGAACTGGGCGACGGCCGGGAAGCTGTGGAGCGACGAGCTCTGATACCGGCCCGTTCAGCGTCGCCGGAACCTCCCGGGCGATACGCGCTCGAACCGCGGGTGACACCCGCACGAACGCGCCACACGCCACGGCGCGAGAAGGAGACCGCATGATCGACGACAAACGTATCGCCACCGCACTGAACGACATGATCCTGTCGATGGGCGCGCAACTGGATCAATCGCTGCGGCAGGTCAACGAGACCTGTCCGCCCCATGAATTCGTCGCCTATCGCGAATTCGTGTCGCAAGTACTGACCACGATGCTGCTCGACTTCATGAACCCGCTCTACGCGCGGCACCCCGAGCTGAAGCCGCCCGACCTCGCGTGACCCTCCCGCGCAGCGCCGCACACGCGCGCTGCGTGCGGCCCTTCCTTCCCTGCTCCTCGTTGTGCGCCCGCACATCGCCCCGTCACGCAATCGGCGCATAATGCCGAACACACACGCAGCAGCCAATGGCCAGCCCATCAGGAGACCGCCATGGAAGCGAAGAACGAAGAAGTCGTCGCACACCTGCTCTCGGATGTCGTCGAATTCGCGCGCGGGCGCCTGCCCGAAGCCACGTTCCGGATCGTCGAACCGTTCCTGCGTCATTACTACGACTTCGTCGACGCCGACGATCTGCAGGATCGCAGCATCGCCGACCTGTACGGCGCCGCGATGGCGCACTGGCAGACCGCCCAGAAATTCGTGCCCGGCAGCGAGCGGCTGCGCGTGTACAACCCGATCCTCGAGCAGCACGGCTGGCACTCGGACCACACGGTGATCGAGATCGTCAATGACGACATGCCGTTCCTCGTCGACTCGGTGACGATGGCGGTGAACCGCCTCGGGCTCGCGCTGCACTCCGCGCTGCACCCGGTGTTCCGCATCTGGCGCGGCAGCAACGGCGGGATCGAGCGTGTCGACGCCGGCGGCGCGACGGCCGCCGACGGCCAGTCGCAGCTCGCCTCGTTCATCCATTTCGAAATCGACCGCTGCGGCGACGCCGCGTTGCTCGACACGCTGCGCGACGACATCGCGCGCGTGCTCGGCGACGTGCGCGCCTCGGTCGAGGACTGGCCGAAGATCGTCGACATCGCGCGCGCGACGATCAAGGACATGAAAGCCCGCGAATCCACCGCGGAAGACATCGAGGCGCGCGCCTTCCTCGAATGGATGGCCGCCGACCACTTCACGTTCCTCGGCCAGCGCGACTACTCGCTGGTATCGGACGCGTCGGGCTTCGGGCTGCGCGGCGTCGAGGGCTCCGGCTTCGGCCTGCTGCGCGAATCGCTGCGGCCGTCCGGCGCGCCGGACGTGACGCCGCTGCCGCCGGCCGCCGCCGAGATCATCACCGGCCCCTGGCCGATCTTCCTGACCAAGGCGAACTCGCGCGCGACCGTGCACCGGCCCGGCTACCTCGACTACGTCGGCGTGAAACTGGTCGGCGCCGACGGCAAGGTGATCGGCGAGCGCCGCTTCATCGGGCTCTACACGTCGACCGCGTACATGGTGTCGAGCGCCGAGATCCCGATCGTGCGCCGCAAGTGCGCGAACATCGTGCGGCGCGCGGGCTTCCTGCCGAAAGGGCATCTCGGCAAGTCGCTGGTGACGGTGCTCGAAACCTATCCGCGCGACGAACTATTCCAGGCCGACGAAGACCAGCTCTACGACATCGCGCTCGGCATCCTGCGGCTGCAGGAACACCAGCGCACGCGCCTGTTCGTGCGGCGCGACCGCTTCGACCGCTTCGTGTCGTGCCTCGCGTTCGTGCCGCGCGACAAGTACAACACCGACCTGCGCCGCCGCATCGCGAAGCTGCTCGTCGACGCATACAACGGCGTGAACGTCGAATTCACGCCGCTGCTGTCGGAATCGGCGATCGCGCGGATTCATTTCGTCGTCCATGCCGAACCGGGCACGATGCCCGACGTCGACACGCGCGAGCTCGAAGCGCGGCTCGTGCAGGTCGCGCGCCGCTGGCAGGACGATCTCGCGGACGCGCTGCTCGACGCGTTCGGCGAAGAGCAAGGCAACCGGCTGCTGCAGCACTATGCGGAATCGTTCCCGGCCGGCTATCGCGACGACTACCCGGCGCGCACGGCCGTGCGCGACATCGAGCTGATCGAGCGCGTGAAGGAGTCGGGCCAGCTCGCGATGAACCTGTACCGCCCGATCGAGGCCGGCCCGCGCGCGTTCCGCTTCAAGGTGTATCGCGCGGGCGACCCGATCGCGCTGTCGCGCAGCCTGCCGATGCTGGAACATCTGGGCGTGCGCGTCGACGAGGAGCGGCCGTACCGGATCCAGACGCAGGATGCCGCACCTGCGTGGGTGCACGATTTCGGCCTTGAACTCGTCGATGACACCGAGTTCGACATCGAGCGCGTGAAGGGCCTGTTCGAAGATGCGTTCGACCGGATCTGGAGCGGCCGGATCGAGAACGACGACTTCAATCGCCTGGTGTTGCGCGCCCACCTGAGCGCCCGCGAGGTCACGATCCTGCGTGCGTATGCGAAATACCTGCGGCAGGTCGGCTCGACGTTCAGCGACGCGTACATCGAGCGCGCGCTGACCGGCAACCCGGCGATCGCACGGCAGCTCGTCGAGCTGTTCGTGCTGCGCTTCGACCCGGCCACCGGCGGCACGCGCGACGTGCAGGCCGAACACCTGCTGAAGGCCATCGAGACGGCGCTCGACCAGGTGCCGAACCTCGACGAGGACCGGATCCTGCGCCAGTTCCTCGGCGTGATCAACGCGACCGAGCGCACCAACTATTTCCTGCTCGACACGAGCGGCGAATCGAAGCCGTACCTGTCGTTCAAGTTCAATCCGGCGAAGGTGCCCGGCCTGCCCGAGCCGAAGCCGATGTTCGAGATCTGGGTGTATTCGCCGCGCGTCGAGGGCGTGCACCTGCGCGGCGGGCGCGTCGCGCGCGGCGGGCTGCGCTGGTCCGACCGCCGCGAGGATTTCCGCACCGAGGTGCTCGGGCTGATGAAGGCGCAGATGGTGAAGAACGTCGTGATCGTGCCGGTCGGCTCGAAAGGCGGCTTCGTCGTGAAGAACCCGCCGCCGCCGAGCGATCGCGAAGCGTGGATGCGCGAAGGCATCGCGTGCTATCAGACGTTCCTGCGCGGCCTGCTCGACCTGACCGACAATCTCGCCGGCAACACGATCGTGCCGCCGCCCGACGTGGTGCGGCACGATCCCGACGATCCGTATCTCGTCGTCGCCGCCGACAAGGGCACGGCCACCTTCTCCGACTACGCGAACGCGATCTCGCACGAATACGGCTTCTGGCTCGACGATGCGTTCGCGTCCGGCGGCTCGGTCGGCTACGACCACAAGAAGATGGCGATCACCGCGCGCGGCGCGTGGGAATCGGTGAAGCGGCATTTCCGCGAGATGGGCGTCGATACGCAGACGACCGACTTCACCGTGGTCGGCGTCGGCGACATGTCGGGCGACGTGTTCGGCAACGGGATGCTGCTGTCGCCGCATATCCGGCTCGTCGCGGCCTTCGATCACCGGCACGTGTTCCTCGATCCGAACCCCGACCCGGCGACGAGCTTCGCGGAGCGCGAGCGGATGTTCGCGCTCGAACGCTCGAGCTGGGCCGACTACGACACCTCCGTGATCTCGCAGGGCGGCGGCGTGTACGCGCGCACCGCGAAGACGATCCCGCTGTCGCCGGCCGTGCAGGCCGCGCTCGGCATCGACGCGCAGGCGCTGCCGCCGACCGAGCTGATCCGCGCGATCCTGCAGGCGCCGGTCGACCTGCTGTACAACGGCGGCATCGGCACCTACGTGAAGGCCGCGCACGAAACCCACCAGCAGGTCGGCGATCGTGCGAACGACGCGGTGCGCGTGAACGGCGCGGACCTGCGCTGCAAGGTCGTCGGCGAAGGCGGCAACCTCGGCTGCACGCAGTTCGGCCGCATCGAGTTCGCGCAGCGCGGCGGGCGCATCAACACCGACGCGATCGACAACTCGGCGGGCGTCGATTGTTCGGATCACGAAGTCAACATCAAGATCCTGCTCGGCCTCGTCGTCACCGACGGCGAGATGACCGAGAAGCAGCGCAACACGCTGCTCGCGGAAATGACCGACGAAGTCGGGCTGCTGGTGCTGCGCGACAACTACTACCAGACCCAGGCGCTGTCGATCGCGGGCCGCTACAGCGTCGAGCTGCTCGACGCCGAGGCGCGCCTGATGCGCTGGCTCGAACGCGCGGGCCGCCTGAACCGCGTGATCGAGTTCCTGCCGACCGACGACGAGATCGCCGAACGGCAAACCGCGAAACAGGGGCTGACGTCGCCGGAGCGCGCGGTGCTGCTCGCCTACAGCAAGATGTGGTTGTACGACGCGCTGCTCGAATCCGACGTACCGGAGGATCCGCTCGTCGCCGCGATGCTCGTCGACTATTTCCCGACGCCGCTGCAACAGCGCTTCAGCGAACCGATGCAGCGCCACCCGCTGCGGCGAGAGATTCTCGCGACGCACCTGACCAACGCGCTCGTCAACCGCGTCGGTTGCGCGTTCGTGCACCGGCTGATGGAGGAAACCGACGCGAAGCCGGGCGACATCGTGCGCGCCTGCATCATGGCGCGCGACGTGTTCGATCTCGATGCGGTGTGGCGCGATATCGACGCGCTCGACAACCGCGTCGCCGACGACGTGCAGGCGCGCATGTTCGTCGACGTCGCCCGGCTGCTGGAGCGCGCGGCGCTGTGGTTCCTGCGACACCTGCAGTCGGGCGCGGTCGCCGACGGCGGCGTCGCCAGCTTGATCGCGCGCTGCCGCGACGCGGTGCAGCGCCTCGCGCCGCAATTGCCGGCGCTGCTGCCGACGAGCGATCTCGAAGCATTGTCGGAGCGGCAGCGCGTACTGGTGGACGCCGGCGTCGACAGCGCACTCGCCGGCCGCGTCGCGAACGGCGACATCTCGGCCGCGCTGCTCGACATCGCCGAAGTGGCCGCGACCTGCGATCGCAGCCTCGAGCTGGTCGCGGGCGTGTACTTCTCGCTCGGCACGCTGCTGAACTACCGGTGGATCGGCGAACGCGCGGCCACGCTGCCGGCTCCGACGCACTGGGACATGCTGGCGCGCGCGGCCGCGCTCGCGGAAATCGCGCGGCTCAAGCGCACGCTTGCCACCAGCGCGCTGGCGGAATCGGCCGACTCGACGGCGCCGGAGACGATCGTCCACGCGTGGCGCGAACGCCGCGAAGCCGCGCTGGAGCGCTACGAACATCTGCTCGCCGACCTGCGCGCGTCGGGTGGCGCGAGCCTCGCGGTGCTGCTCGTGATCGTGCGCGAGATGGCCGTGCTGGAACGCGCGTGACGGCTGACCGCGGCGTTACACCGTCGCGACCAGCAACTCTTCCGCGTTGTTCGGCGGACGCAGGCCGTCGGTACGATCGGCGAAGTAGCGGCGCGTGAGCGCCGCGGCCGACACATGCTCGGCCCGCGCAAAGCCGGCCTGCGTCGCGAGCGCGCGGATTTCCGCCGGCATGAAGAAGCTGATGAACGGCGTGCCGCTCTCGCGCGCGCCCTTCGCGGCCATTTCGAGCCCGGGGCGCACGTCCGGATCCGCATGCTCGAGCGGCAAGAGGAAAGTCATCGCGAACGTCGAACCCGGCGCGAGCGACGCGACTTCGCGTAGCGCCGCCGCGTTCGCGTCGCGCGTCAGGTACATGCTGACGCCGGTGGATACCACCACCGCCGGTTTGCCCGCATCGAAGCCCGCGCCAACGAGCGCGTCGCGCCACGACTGCTTCGCCTCGAAATCGACCGGCACGAACCGCAGCCAGTCCGGCACGCCGAAGCCGAGCTCGGCCAGGCGGCGGCGCTTCCACGCCTGCGGCGCGGGCGGATCGACTTCGAAGACGGTCAAGCGCGACGCCATCTCGGGCCGGCGCTGCACGAAGCTGTCGAGTCCCGCGCCGAGGATCACGTACTGGCTCACACCCAGCGCGGCCTGCGCGACGACGAGATCCTCGATGAAGCGCGCGCGCGCGACGATCGATGCGCGAAACGGCCGCGTGAACTGCGGATCCATGTCGCCGCGCTGCTGCCAGCCGGGCGCCGGTGCAAGCAGGCGCAGGCCGACTTCATCGGCGAGCACGTGCGGCGGCGCATCGAGTTCGACGTGCAGCGCGCGCCACAGCGCGACGCGGGCGGCGGTGCTGTCGGGGGCGTCCTGATGGTTCTGATGGTCCTGATGGAGGTCGCTCATCGCCGCGGCCTCACTCACCCGACCCGCCCGGCGTGCCCGGCGCCTGCAGGCGCCACACGCGGCCGTCGGGGTCTCGCACGGTCATGTCCCGCGTGCCCCAGTGCGTATCCTCGAACGGCGTGACCACGTCGACGATCGGCTGCGGCCGGACCGACTGTTCGTCGGGCACCGTCAGCACGACCTGCATGTCCGGCGTCTCGCTCGTCGGCACTTCGGCGATGAACAGATACGGGCCGTCGCCGCGCCTCAGCTGGCCCGACGCATGATCGGTTTCGAATTCCAGCGTGAAGCCCAGCGCCTGGAAGAACTTCGCCGACTTGCCCCAGTTGTGCGTCGTCAGGTACACGGCTTCGATTCGCCCGGATGACATGTCACTCCTCCTTGGTGGACGGCCCGGCTCCCGGTGGCGGAGCGGCCAGATACGCGCGCAATGCGTCGGCCACCAGCGCGGACAGCGACTGCTCCGTTTCGATGGCGCGATGCTTGACCTGCCGGATCAGGCTCAGCGGCAGGTACACGTTGAACTGCTTCACTTCTTCGTCGCTCATGATTACTAGTATGCTAGCAAAATAGCAAAAGTCAAACACGGAATGGAATCGGCGGCGTGGCGTGCGGCGGACGCCGACGCCGGCCATGCCGCCGCTCGCCACGCGCTCACATCATGTTGGCCCGCGCCGCCACCCGCGCGAACATCGCGTCGAGATCGAAGCCGGTCGTGTCGATGCCGATCGTGTCGCGCAGGCACGCGCCCCACGCCGCCGCGTCGTCGAACGTGACGGTGCGCCCCGCGCCCGCCGCGTCGCGCAGCGTCAACACGGTGTTGAACAGCGCCGCGCGGCCGTCAGGCAGTACGCGGCACGCGATCAGGTCGTTCACGAAGATCGATTCGGGATACGTCGACGTGAACCAGTTCGCGGCGTCGTAATCGATCCACTCGGCCCGCTTCAGCGAGAAGCGATAGGTCGTCTGCCAGCCGTCGGGAATCTCGAACTGCATGTCGAATTCGCCGTCGACCGGCGCGCCGACCACGCGAAACGCGCCGTGCGGCGTCAGTTGCCGCGCGTCCGGCACGAAGCGCAGCGGCGCAGTCAGCGTCGCGCTGCCGAAGCCGATGTCCGCGAGCCACGTCGCGCCGTCGAGATCGATGCGCAGCAGCATGTGCGTCTGCGCGGTGACGACCTCGGGCGGCCGCATCCAGCGCACGCGCGCGATCAACGGCGTCACGCGGAAACCGATGTGCGTGAGCGCGGTGTAGAACAACTTGTTGAGTTCGAAGCAGTAGCCGCCGCGGCGGTGCCCGATCACCTTGTCGACGATCGCCGGCAGGTCGAGCGCGACACGCGCGCCGGTCAGCGGATTGAGGTTTTCGAAGGGGATCGCCTGCGGGTGCAGCAGATGCAGCCGGCGCAGCACGTCAAGCGTCGGCTCGGCCGGGCCGTCGTAGCCGATGCGGGCGAAATAGCGCGGGAGGTCGAACGAGTCAGTCATGAACCGGCACCGGGAACGGGGAACACGCCACGATAGCATCGAGCGTAATCCCCATGTTGCGCGGGGCCTTCCCGGCGCGCCGCGCGCGGCTGCCTGCACCGCAGCGCGCGGCGCCGATAACGTTACGGCAGCAGCTTCAGCGCGGACGACGCAACCGCCGGCACCGAGATGCCCTGGCTCGTCGCGAACTGCACGGCCTGGCTGAGCGTCGACGTGAGCGACTGCAACTGGCCCGGCGCGCTTTGCGCGATATACGACGCTGCCTGCATGTTCTGCGGATTCAGGCCCGCCTGCAGCAGCGATGCGGCGCTGGTCGAACCGAGACTGCCGAGCCCCGACTGCAGCTGCGAGTACTGCGTGAGGCCCTGGCCGAGCGATGCAAGGCCGTTGCTGAACGCCTGCTTGTCGACCTGGCCATGCGTCGCACCGCCGCTCGCGAACGCCTGGCCGAGCGCCTGCGACACCGACTGCTGCGCGCCGCCCATCTGCGACAGCGCGGCCGGCGTCAATGCGTTGCCGCCGCCGAGCAGGCCGGCGGCCTGCTGCGCCTGCCCGGCCGCGCCGGTGAGCCCCATCGCCGACGCGAGCGACGACTGGCCGGCCAGCACCTGCTGGTTCGCGCCGACGTACGCCTGCAGCAACTGCGCGACGCCGCCCTGCGACGGTGCGGCCTGCTGCTGCCCGCCGCCGAGCAGCGACGATCCGATCGATTGCAGGTCGAGTTGCGCATGCGCGCTGCCGTTGAGGCCCAGCAGGATGCCGAATGCGATGCCTGCCGATGCCAGGTGCTTGCCCGTCGCGCGAATGTGCTTCATCTGTTTCCCTCGTGCCCGAATTATTGAGGCAGATATTGTCGAAGCGCGTCGCGCGCCGCCGCAACGACTGAAACACATCGAAACGAAATCGCGCACCGCGGCCGCTTGCAATTCCGCCGCCGTCCGGGCTCGCCGCGCGCATTCGTCCGCATTTGCCGCGCGATCTCGAGCGCGCATCAGGATTCGTTCCTTGCCCGCATCAATATCGCTGGTTGCGGGCCGCCCGGGATCGCGGCCGCCGCGTGCGTCAGGCAGCCATCCAGGCCGGCAGCCGTCGGCCGACCCAGTCGGCCGCCTGCTCGTAGCCGCGCGCGAGCTGCAGCACCGCGAGATCCGCGCGCGGCCGGCCGATCAGCTGCATCCCCATCGGCAGCCCCGCGTCGTTGAAGCCGACCGGCACGCTGATCACCGGGCAGCCGGCCAGCGTCCACGGCACGACCGTTTCCATCCAGCGGTGGTAGGTATCCATCGCGCGGCCCGCGATTTCCTTCGGCCAGCGCTGCTCGACGTCGAACGGGAACACCTGCGCGGTCGGCGCCGCGATGAAGTCGTAGCGATCGAAGAAACTCAGCACGGCCTGATGCCACGCGGTGCGCTCGATGCTCGCGTCGAACACCTCGGCAGCCTGCATCGCGAGCAGCCCTTCGACCTCGTAGATTGCCTCGGGCTTGAGCAGCGCACGGCGTGCCGGGTCGCGATAGTGCGCGAGCAGCCCGCCGCCGGACGGCAGATGCCGATGCGCGAGCCACAGACGCCAGATCCGGTCGGGCGCGAACGCCGGCAGCGCCGCATCGACGTCGCAGCCGATCTCGCGCAGCGTCGCGAGCCCCTTTTCGCACTGCGCGAGCACGCCCGGCTCGGTCGCGAGATAACCGTTCCAGTCGCCGACCCACGCGATGCGCTCACCGCGCAGGTCCTTGTCGAGCGACTTCGTGAACACGACGGGGTCTTCCGCGAGCGACAGCGGATCGTTCGGGTCGTAGCCGGCCTGGATCGACAGCAGGTGCGCGACGTCGCCGACCGTGCGGCCCATCGGCCCTTCGATGCCGAGCTGCTGCATGAACACGTCGACGGCCGGCCAGCGCGGCACGCGGCCCTGCGACGGACGCAAGCCGTAGATGTTGCAGAACGCGGCCGGATTGCGCAGCGAGCCGCCGAAGTCGCTGCCGTCCGCGATCGGCAGCATGCGCGCGGCGAGCGCCGCCGCGGTGCCGCCGCTGCTGCCGCCCGCGCTCTTCGTCAGGTCGTACGGATTGCGCGTCGCGCCGTGGACCTCGTTGAACGTGTGCGAGCCGAGACCGAACTCCGGCGTGTTGGTCTTGCCGATGAAGATCGCACCCGCCGCGCGCATCCGCCCGACACCGACCGAGTCGGCCTGCGGCACGTGATCGCGGAAGATCGGCGAGCCGTAGGTCGTCCGCAACCCTTTCGTCATCGCGAGATCCTTCGGCGCCTGCGGCATCCCGTGCAGCCAGCCGTGATATTCGCCGCGGGCGAGCGCCGCGTCCTTTTCCGCGGCTTCGGCGAGCAGCGTGGCGCGATCGCGCAGCGAGACCAGCGCGTTCACCGCACCGTTCACGCGCTCGATGTGATCGAGATACGCACGCATCGTCTCGACGCAGGAGACCGCCTTGCTGCGGATCGCCGATGCGAGCTCGCCGGCCGACAGGCGCACGATCGGGTCGACGGTGATGGAAGCGGGGGCGAGAAGCTGCGGGGTGCCGTGCGGCATGCGAGGTCTCCTGGAATCGGAACAGAATGGCGGGCCGCGGGTGGCCGCACTCCGTCCCGAGCGGCCGGCAATGGGCCTGGAATGGGCGGGAGGGGCCGCGCCGCGACCGATGCTCTACTCTACGCGACGCCCGATGGCCGACCTTCGATATTTTCCGCCGCGATTCATTGAAGATCCGACTAAATCGGCGCGCCGCCCGGGAGGACCGGAGTGGCCGACCGGCTGATGAAAACGTTTATGCGCATAAACTTAAATTTCTTATATTTCTAATAGGCGCGACACAACGCGACGGCCGGCGTTGACGGCATTTTTACGCGGCCGCCCGATCTCTTTAGATCGAGCGATCCGGCGGCGCGCTACGCTGGAAACATCTCGATTCCGGAGCATCGTCCATGCTCAAGCTGCTGGTTCCTGTCGGTCATTCGCCCCGCTCGCTGCAGGCGGTCCGTCACGCGACCTTCCTGTATCGCGAACGCTGCGCGTCGGAGATCGTGCTGATCAACGTACAGCCGCCGCTCGAAGCGACGCGGCTCGAGGCGTTTCACCCGCTGTCGCGGCTGCGCTCGATCGAGGACAAGTTCGCGTGCGACGATCTGGCGATGGCCGAGCGGGTGCTGCGGGAAGCCGGAGTCCGGTACAGCGTCGTGAAGAAGGTCGGGCCGGTGGCCGACACGATCGCGGCCGTCGCGGCCGAGACGGGCTGCGACGAAATCGTCGTCGTCGCGCCGCGGCACGATCCGGTTCATACGATGCTGTCGATGTTCCGCCGCAGCGTGATGAGCCGGCTCGTGCGGATTTCGAATGTGCCGGTGACGGCGGTGCGATAAGCGGCTGATCGCGGCCGCGTCGCCGTCGTGTTGTGCGGCACCGTGCCGTCGACCTCGATGCGCACCGGCGCGACGTGGTCGTCATGGACCCGCTCAGGCGGGTCGTTTCATTGGAGTCGACGCGACGATGCGTCCAGCACGGTGCAAAGCCGTCGTGTGCCGTGTACCGATACTGCGACGCGCACACGTGCGCCGTCGCATAGCACCGACCTGCTTACTGGATGGCCTTGCGCCAGAACACGAGATAGGCCGCCACTGAAGACGCGCCCAGCAGGATGACCCACAACGGCGCCATGCTGATCAGGACCGAAGAGACGTTAAGCATTGGGATTCCTCACTATTTCGATAGCGATGTTCAACATGTACCGCTGCGTTCGGAACCGCTGCGCCCATCGCTTGCCGCGCATCGCGTTCCGCCAGAACATGCATTCATGCTATCGCTTCGCCCCGTAGCGCGACCGTCTCGCCCTGCCCGCACCCTGACATTCGTCAAACTCGCATCGATTGCGCGCCGGTCCGGCCAAACACCGCCCCTTTCCCCGCCGCGATGGGCAAAGACAGGACGCGATCACGTCGGCCAGCGGACATTTCAGCAGACGATTACCCGGGGAAGCCCCAATGCTTCGCACATCGTGTCCGCGTTACGCTTGAGCGACGAGGAGACGAATCATGAGACGAGTGGTACATATCGCTTTTTTCGCGCTGCTGGCCTACCTGATCGGCGATCGGGCGCTGCTGCATGCGCAAGGCCGCGACGCCAGTCCGATGGCGTGCTCGCAAGGCGCCGAGCAGGTGAAATACGACGCGCTCAGCCGCGGCTTCGGCAACGCGGCAGCCAGCAGCCAGAGCGAGGCATTCATGTCCGGCTGCCTCGTGAGCGGGCGCGGCAATCAGGATGCCGCGATCGCGGCGCGTTGAGATCGAACAGGCGCCGCCGTGTCGGCTGCGCCCGTGTCGCGCCGCGTGGCCGGGAGCGGTCGCGACCGGCGCTTTCCGTCCTTGGTGCTCCGCGCGACCGGCCCTGACCTGCCGGTAGCCGGCAATACGCCGTCAATGCCGCGCTCGACGAATCGATGAGCGGCCCGCGCGACACTTCAAGCAAGTCCATCCCTTAGCGGCCGGGGCAAAATCGACTGCCAACGCCCATCGATATCCCAATTCGGATGCGCCCGTTCACGCACGCGCCGTCCACCCAACTTCCCCTATCCTCGCTGCCCGCGCGCCGCCGGTAGCGGCTTTCCGCTGCGCTGGGCTGCGCGACCGAAACCCATTCCGCCCGGGCACGCCGATTGCGGCTTCCCTGTCCTTCCTCACGGGGCCGCCGCCAACATGAACGACCAAGAGTCCATCGATTCCGCACAACCTCGTCCGTCCGCGACGACGTGGCTCCGGCGCCTCGGACCGGGCCTCGTCACCGGCGCCGCCGACGACGATCCTTCCGGCATCGGTACCTATTCGCAGGCGGGCGCACAGTTCGGCTTCGAACTGCTCTGGTCGCTGCTGCTGACCTATCCGCTGATGACGGCCATCCAGCTGGTCAGCGCGCGCATCGGCCGCGTGACGGGCAAGGGCCTTGCGTCGAACATGCGCACGCACTATCCGCCGTGGCTGCTCTATGGCACCGTCGCGCTGCTGACCATTGCGAACGTGATCAACATCGCGGCCGACCTGTCGGCGATGGGCGCGGCGGTCAAGTTGCTGCTGCACGGCCCGCAAGAGCTTTATGTCGTCTGCCTGGGCGGCGTGTCGGTCGTGCTGCAGATTTTCGTGCCATACGACCGCTATGCCCGCCTCCTCAAATGGACCGCGCTGACCCTGCTCGCCTATGTCGCCGTCGCGCTGATCGTGCCCGTCCCGTGGCGCGAGGTCGGCCGTGCGATCGTGCTGCCGCATATCCAGTTGAACGCCGCCTACCTGACGACGATCATCGCCGTGCTCGGCACCACGATCAGCCCTTATCTGTTTTTCTGGCAGGCCTCGCAGGAAGTCGAGGAATTGCGCGCGGCGCCGAACCAGCAACCGCTGCGAAGCATGCCGCACCAGGCGCCCGCGCAGTTGCGGCGGATCAGCGTCGATACCTGGGTCGGCATGGGCGTGTCGAACATCATCGCGTTCTTCATCACGCTGACGGCGGCGGCGACGCTGCACATGCATCACATCGACGTGAAGACGTCGGCGGATGCCGCACGGGCACTCGAGCCCGTCGCCGGGCACTTCGCGTACGTGTTGTTCGCGCTCGGGATCATCGGCACCGGCCTGCTGGCGCTGCCGGTTCTCGCGGGATCCGCCGCCTATGCGGCCGCGGGCACCTTTCGCTGGCGCAACAGTCTCGCGTTGCGGCTGGGTGTCGCGCCCGAGTTCTACGCCGTGATCGCATTGGCGATCATCGGCGGCGTCGCGATCACGTTCATGCATTTCGACCCGATCCGGGCGCTCTACTGGAGTGCGGTCATCAACGGCGTGACGGCCGTGCCGATCATGTTCGTGATGATGCTGATGGCCGGCAGCAGGCGCATCATGGGCGAATTCGCCGTCAGGGGCGTGCTGGCATGGGGCGGCTGGCTCGCGACGCTCGCGATGGTGATCGCGGCGATGGGCGTGTTCGTGCCGGGCTGAATCACACCGCCGCACCGCCCTGCCGGCGCTTCGCATCGCCGGATCAACCGGCATCGCGCGGTGCATGTGCACCGCAAACGCATGCCGCCGGATGGAAGGAGGACGCATCGTGACGAAGAAAACCGCCGGATCGGCACGGCTGCCGACCTGCGACCAGCGCGCGCACATTCTCGCCAACCTGCGCAGCCGCAAGATGGCGCGCTCGATACACACCTATACGCGCGGCAGCGCCGAGCGCTTCTACGCATGGCTGGCGGACCATCGATCCGGCACCTTGCCCGACGGTCCCGCGATATGGATCGGCGGCGATTGCCATCTCGGCAATCTGGGGCCCGTCGCGTCGAAGACGGGTGAAGTCGCCGTGCAGATTCGCGATCTCGACCAGAGCGTGATCGGCAATCCGGTCCACGATGTGCTGCGCCTGGGGTTCTCGCTCGCCACCGCGGCACGCAGCTCCGATCTGCCCGGCATCATCACGTGGCGGATGATCGAGGCGCTCATCGACGGATACGAGCAGGCGTTCGACAGCCGGCGCCGCGACGAACTCAGCCACATGCAACGCCCGACCGAGGTGAAGATCGCGATGAAGGCGGCGCTGCATCGCTCGTGGCGGAAACTCGACCGGCAGACGATCAGGAACACCACGCCGCACATCCCGTTGGGCAAACGCTTCTGGCCGCTGTCGGAACGGGAGCGGCGCGCCATCCACACCCTGTTCGAATCCGCACCGGTTTCGACGATCAGCGCCGCGCTCAGCCGCGCGGCACGCAGCGACGCCAGCATGAAGGTGCTCGACGCCGCCTTTTGGGTGAAGGGCTGCAGCTCGCTGGGCCGGCGCCGCTTCGCGGTGATGCTCGATATCGACGATGCGTGTTCCGATGGCCATCCGCCCTACCTGATCGACATCAAGGAAGCCACGGCCGCCAAGGCGCCGAAACAACCGGGGGTGCGCATGCCGCGCGATGCCGCACAACGGGTGCTCGAAGGCGCGCGGCACGTGTCGCCGATGCTGGGAAGCCGGATGTGCGCGGCGCGCCTCGACGGGCGCTCCGTCGTCATGCGCGAATTGATGCCGCAGGATCTGAAACTGGACGCGGAACGGCTGTCGGAGGCTGACGCGGTGAAAGTCGCACGATACCTTGCGCTGGTGGTCGGCCGCGCGCATGCCGCACAGATGGACAACACGACGCAACGCGCGTGGCGCGCCGAGTTGCGTCGCCAGCGTCCGAAGACCCTCGACGCGCCTTCATGGCTGTGGCAAAGCATCATCGAACTGATGGCCGCGCATGAACAAGCGTATCTCGAGCATTGCCGGCGCCATGTGCTCGGCAAGGCCGTCCGCTGAATCGACGCACCGGTCGTGCGCCGCGAACGATCCGCGCGATCAGCCGCTCTGCGGGCGAATCACCAGCTCGTTGAATCCGGTGCCCGCATCGGGTTCACGCGAGAAACGATACGCGGGCAACAGCACGAGCAGTATCTCGGCGGTCGTACGCACCACGCAGCCGCTCGCGACGTGCCCGCCCGATACGCGGCCTTGCGCGTCGGAAACCGACATGTGCAGGTGCGCCCCGTCCGGCGAGACCGAACCGGCCAGCGTCAGGATTTCGAGGTCGCCGCGCAGTTCGGTCGGCGAGTCGACGCCGGCAAAGCGCAACTGCGCGACGTTCAGGCTGCCGATGCCCTGGATCACGAATGCGGCGTGTGCGCCCAGCCCGCGCAACGCGTGCTCGATGGCGGCGCGCAGATCGTCGCCGGGGGAAAGACGCAGAGGATGGGCTTGCATGGTCGATCACCTGCTGGTGGAGGCGTGGGTTTCGACAAAGCGTACGTTCGACCAGGCAATCCGGCAAGCCGCCTCGCGCGAAAACGAACAAGGCCCGGACATCGTCCGGGCCTTCGGTATCAGCCGTGGCAGCCGTTGCAGCCGGCCGCGCTTATGCTTCCAGCGCCTCCAGCACCTTGCCCTTCGTCTCGATCCCGACGAAGTGGACGGTCAGCGCCGCGATCAGCGGCACAATGCCGATCAGGTAGAACGCCGGCGCGAGGTTGCCGCCGATGATCGCGTGCGGCACGATCATCGGCGCGGCGAACGATGCGATCTTCAGCCATGCGCTGCCGAGCCCGCAGCCGGACGCGCGGATGCTCGTCGGATACTGCTCCGGCGTATAGACGTACGCCGTGATGAAGCCCGATGCCATCAGCCCCAGCGACAGCGAGCAGAAGATCGCGACGACATACACCGACGATGCGTGATAGACGCCCGCAAGCGCCAGCGACAGCGCGCACAGCACGAACGACCAGACGATCACCGGCTTGCGGCCGAGCTTGTCGACGAGCAGCGCCGACGCGAGCGAACCGAGCACGCCCATCACCGAGCCGATCACCGCGAGATTCAGCGCGAGCTGCAGCGGCGCATGATAGAAGTTCTTGTAGATCGTCGGCAGCCACGTGGACAGACCATACTGGATGAACCCGCAGGTCGCCCACAGCGTCGCCACCGCGAGCGTGCGCTTGCGATACGCGGCGCTGAACAGGTCGCTCATCCGGCGCTTCGGATGCTGGCGCACCATCTCGTCGAACGCGGCCGCCTGGGTGGCCGGCGGCAGCTCGCCGCGCACCGACGCTTCGAACACGCCGACCGCACGCCCCGCTTCCGCGAGCCGCCCGCGCGACGCGAGCCAGCGCGGCGATTCCGGCACGAGGCGCGTGAGCACCAGCGCGAGGATCAGCGGCAGCCCGCCGACGAAGTACATGATTTCCCAGCCGAACCGCGGCACGAGCCACGCGCCGAGCGCCATCGACACCAGCAGGCCGATCGGGAACACGATCTCGTACAGCAGCACGAAACGGCCGCGGCCGTGCGCACGCGTGATCTCGTTGATGTAGGTCGCGGCGACCGGCAGCTCGCCGCCCAGCCCGAGCCCCTGCAGGATCCGCAGCAGCACGAAGATCTCGAACGTCGGCGCGAAGCCGCACGCGATGCTGGTGACGCCGATCACGGCGGAACTCCACGCGATCGCCTTCACGCGGCCATGCTTCTCCGCGAGCGCGGGAAACAGGAACGCGCCGATCAGCTGGCCGATCGCGCCGGACGCGATCAGCATGCCGATCTGCGTCGGCGACAGCCCCCACTTGTGAATCAGCAAAGGCAGCGTCGCCGCGATCGTGATCACGTCGAAGCCGTCGAAGAACGTCGCGGTGCCGATCAGCACGCGCGCGCGAATCTGCATCGCGTTGGCCGGAAGCCGCTCGAGCCGCGCGATGATCGCGCCGGGCGTGGAGGCGGCAGCTTCCATCGTGGCCCTGCCGGCCACGACGTTGTCGAAAGTGCTCATGCGGGGAGTCTCCTGGATCGTTTCGCCGGTCAGGCAAGCGCTTTGGTCGTGTCCGCCAGGGCTTCCGTATCCACTGCCCGGCCCTGGTTCATCCACTTGCGTGCGAGCTTCAGCTCGCGTGCGTTGTTGATGGCGATGACACCTCTCACATGTCCATCGCCCAAGAAAAACAGCGTCGCGCGGCGCGCGGCGAGATCGCCGCGCACGACGAGCTGCGCATCGGCCGGCAGATCGCCGAGGATCTGCAGGTTCACGTCGTACTGATCGGACCAGAACCACGGAATTTCCGCATACGGCGCACGCACGCCGAGCACGGCCTTCGCGGCCGCGATCGCCTGGTTCTGCGCGTTCGCCCACGATTCGAGCCGCACGCGCCGCTTCAGCCAGCCGTTGTGATGGTTCGCGACGTCGCCGCACGCGAAGATCGCCGGGTCGCTGGTCGCGCCGAATTCGTCGACGACGATGCCGTCGTCGAGCGCCAGCCCCGCGTCGCTCGCGAGCGACGCGTTCAGCGCGAGGCCGATGCCGGCCACCGCGAAATCGGCGTCGATCGTCGTGCCGTCGGCCAGCGTCGCGCGCACCTTCGATGCGTCGTCCGGCTGCGCGTCGAGCGATGCGAGCGCCGCGCCGAGACGCACGTCGACACCGTTCGCGCGATGCAGGTCGAGCAGGAAGTCCGACACGATCTGCGGCACCGAGCGCCCGCACAGACGCGGCGCGCCTTCGACGACGACGGCCTCGACACCGAGCTTGCGCGCGGTCGCCGCGACCTCGAGGCCGATCCAGCCGCCGCCGATCACGAGCACGCGCCGGCTCGCACGCAGCTTCTCGCCGAGCGCGGCCGCTTCGTCAAGCGTGCGCAGGTAGTGCAGGTTCGACGTCTTGACGATCGCATCGGGCAAGCGGCGCGACGTGCCGCCGGTCGCGATCACGAGGCGGTCGTACTCGATCTCGCGACCGCTTTCGGTTTTCACCACGCGGCGCGCACGGTCGATCGACGCCGCGCGTTCCGGCTGCCATGCCTCGACGTTCAGCGTGTCGAATTCGTCCGGGCGCACGACGCGCACGGTCTCGATATCGGCTTCGCCGGCCAGCACGGCCTTCGACAGCGGCGGACGCTCGTACGGCAGGTGCGGCTCGTCGGCGATCATCACGAGGCGGCCCGCGAACCCTTCCGCGCGCAGCGTCTTCAGCACCCAGCCGGCGGCCTGGCCGCCGCCGATCACGACGACCGTACCGGGCGCGGGCTGCTCCTGTGTGTTCGCTTCGGTCATGATTTGCGCTCCGTCATGAACTTGCCTTCCGGCGCCTTCGCGTTCTTCTGCCGGCGCGTGTTGCCGTCGAGGCCGCCGTCAACGGCCCATTCGGCGAACACGGTCGGGCCCGGTTCGAATTCGCGCGGCTGCCATTCCGGTGTCAGCACGTCTTCATCCGCGTAATACTCGATCAGCGCGCCGGCCGGATTCTGGAAGTACCAGAAGTACGCGGACGACACCGGGTGACGCCCCGGGCCGAGCTGCGTTTCCCAGCCGCAGCGATCGATGTGCATGCCGCCGCCGAACACTTCATGGATGTCGCGCACGGTGAACGCGACGTGGTTCAGGCCGCGCTTGCCATTCGGCAGCGCGAGCAGGAACAGGTCGTGGTGACCGCCGTGCGGCGCGCAGCGCATGAACGCGCCGCGGCCCGGATAGCGGTCCGACGTCTCGAAGCCGAGCAGCTCGTGATAGAACTTTTCCTGCGCGTCGAGGCAGTTCGTGAAGAACACGACGTGCCCGACCTCGACCGGCTCGGCGCGCGCATAGATCGGGCTCGGCTGGTCGACGCGCGCCGTCTGGCCCCACACGTTCGACGGCGAGCCGGTGATGTCGAGCGCGCGCTTGCGCGTCACCTCGATGCGGATCGCCATCCCGTTCGGATCGATGCAGCCCACCGCATCGTCCTGTGCGTAATAGCCGGGCTGGCCGGCCAGCTTCGTGCGCAGCGCGTCGAGTTCCTGCCGCGTCGCGACGCCCCACGTGACTTCACGCAGCGTCGGCCCCACTTCGAACGCGGGCGGCAGCGACGGATCGTCGGCCTTCACGACCAGCACGGTGCAGCCGTTCATCGTCTCGAAACGTGCGCGCGTGTCGTCGTGCGCGACTTCCTTCAGCCCCCAGTCGGCGAAAAAGCGCCGGCACGTCGCGAGGTCGTCGACACCGTACGTGATCTGCTCGATACCCAAGATGCTCATTGCGTCATTCCCCTTCGCTCAGTTCGCCCACGGCAGCGGCGCGTCGTTCAAGCCCCAGTAGAGGCTCTTCTGCTGCATGTACTCGCGGATCCCGAGACGTCCCTTCTCGCGGCCCATCCCGCTCTCCTTCCAGCCCGAGAACGGCGTGGAGATCGAGAACAGCTTGTATGTGTTGATCCACACGGTGCCCGTCTCGAGCGCGCGCGCGATGCGCCAGGCGCGCTTGTAGTCGCGCGTCCAGATGCCGGCGGCGAGGCCGAACACGCTGTCGTTCGCCTGCGCGATCAGCGACGCTTCGTCGTCGAACGGCATCGCGACGAGCACCGGCCCGAAGATTTCTTCCTGGCAGATGCGGGCGCCGTTCGGCAAGCCTTCGAGAATCGTCGGCTGGTAGAAGAAGCCGTCCTCCCGCCCGTCGCCGGACGGCCGCTCGCCGCCGCACAGCAGGCGCCCGCCTTCTTCCAGCCCGAGCGCGACGTAGCGCTCCACCGATTCGCGATGCTTCGCGCTGATCAGCGGGCCCATCTGCGTGTCGGGCCGCGTCGGGTCGCCCACGCGCAGCTTGCGTGCGCCGGCGACCAGCCGCTGCATGAATTCGTCGTACACCGCGCGCTGCACGAACAGCCGCGAACCCGCGATGCAGGCCTCGCCCGACGAGCTGAAGATGCCGTACAGCACGCCGTTCACCGCGTGATCGAGATCCGCGTCGTCGCACACGATCGTCGGCGACTTGCCGCCGAGTTCCAGCGACACGGGCATCAGCTTTTCCGCCGCGATGCGCGCGATGCCGCGGCCCACTTCGGTGCCGCCGGTAAACGACACCTTCTTCACGAGCGGATGACGGACCAGCACGTCGCCGATCACCGAGCCCTTGCCCGGCAGCACGCTCAGCACGCCCTTCGGCACGCCGGCCTCCTCGCAGATGCGAGCCAGCGCGAGCGACACGAGCGGCGTGACTTCGGCCGGCTTGAGCACCACCGCGTTGCCGCCGGCGAGCGCCGGGGCCAGCTTCTGCGCGTCGGACGCGATCGGCGAGTTCCACGGCGTGATCGCCGCGATCACGCCGATCGGCTCGTGCACGCTCATCGTCAGGTAGTCGCCGCGTGACGGCGTCAGTTCCTCGTCGAGCGTCTCGAGGCATGCCGCGAAATAGCGGAACGTGTTGGCCGCGCTCGCGACCAGCACGCGCGTCTCGCCGATCGGCTTGCCGTTGTCGCGGCGCTGCAGGTTCGCGAGTGCCTCGTGACGCTGCATGATCAGGTCGGCGATCCGGTACAGCACCAGCGCGCGCTGGTGCGGCTTGAGTCCGGCCCAGTCGGCGCGACGCCATGCGGCGTCCGCGGCCACGACGGCGTCGGCAGCGTCTTGCGCGTTCGCCGTCGATACTTCCAGGTTCAGCGACTGGTCGGCCGGATAGATGCTCGTGTAAGGCGTGCCGCGGCCGCGCCGCCACTCGCCGCCGATCAGGATGTCGCCGTTGGGTACGAGGCTCGTATCGAATGGAGTCATGTCACAAGTCCCACAAATCTGTCTCTGCCAGCCGCCCGCGCCGTGGCGCAGGCGGCCGTTCTATGGCCCGAATGGCCCGAATGACCGGAATGGCCGCGTCGTCCGCTCAGATCACGCAGCGGGCCGCGCGGTTGCGCAGCGCGCGGATCGCGCAGTACGCGGTCAACGCGGACGTCTTCGGGTTGTCGGGTAACGGCTTGCCGCTCATTTCGAGCGACATCTCGCCGAATGCGCCGCGTGCGGTGATGCGGTGCACGTTGCGCGTGACGGCCGGATCGGCGATCAGGCGCACGCGCGTCGCGTCGAGGCCGAGGCCCGCGAGCGCGACGGTTGCCGCGACGTTCGCGTTCTTCGGATACAGCCGCGCGGCGTCGCGTGCGGTGCCTTCGAAGATCACCTTCTCCTCGGTCATCGCACGCAGGTCGCACAATTCCTCGGCGGGTGTGCCGAGCCAGCCGAGCGGCGGCTTGCGGCCGACGTACAGCACCTCGTCGAGGCCGCCCTGCTTCGCCGACGCCAGCGCGTCGATCCCGCCGATCGCGCCGGACAACAGCGTCAGCGTCGCGTCGCCTTCGTCGGCGGCCTGCGACAGCACGTCGAGCAGCGCGAGATCGGACAACGCGCCGATCGACGCGACCGCGCAGTCGGTGCCGGCCTTCAGCAGCGGCACGACGTGATCGACGAGCGCGCTGTGACCCGCGCATTCGAGCGCGAACTCGGGACGGCGGGCCAGCGCGTGGACCGACGACACGACCTCAACCGCACCGCCGAGCTCACGCTGCACCGCGTCGCGCTGGTGCTCCGGCACGATCACGTGCGCGACGCGCAACGATGCATCGTGCTCGACCGCGTGATACACGGCCGCACCGATCGCGCCGAAGCCGATCATCGCGACGTCGACGGGCGCATGCCCGTGTGCGTGTCCGTTACGCATATTGCCGCTCCGACGGCTCTTCCTTCTTCACCGGCGGGCCCGCGAAGTTCGATGCGAACGCGCCGACCGACAGCATGTCGACCTCGACCATCACCGGGCCTTCCTTCGCGATCCCTTCGCGCACGATCGCTTCGGCCTGGTCGAGCGACGTGATCCGGTAGTGCGTGAGGCCGAAGCTCGCGCAGAACTGCGCGAAATCGGGTTGGTGCAGCTGCACGAAGCAGCGGCGGCCGCCGTACTGCGCGTCCTGGATGTTGCGGATCACGCCGTAGCACTGGTCGTTCATCAGCACGATCATCACGTTCGCGTTTTCCTGCACGGCCGTCACGAGCTCGCCGACGTTGACCATCAGGCCGCCGTCGCCGACCAGGCAGACCGTCTTCGCGGCCGAGCCGGCCAGCGCCGCGCCGATGCCCATCTGGATGCCCTGGCCGATGCCGCCGCCGAGCGCATGCACGCCCGCGCGCGGTTCGAAGATCTTCAGCAGGCGGTTGCCCCACGTGCTGTTCGAGATCGTCACGTCGCGCACCCAGTTGTAGTCGCGGCCGACCGCCCCTTGCAGCGTGTCGACGAGCTTCTTGTAGGGCCCAAGGCCTTCCGCCACGCTGGCGACGGCCTGCTCGCGCGCCGCCGCGAGATCAAGCGCGAATTGCGGATCGACAGACAGGCGGCCTTCGAGGCGATCGGCCAACTCGGCCAGCACGCGCTTCGAGTCGCCATGCACGAACAGCTCGTTGCGATAGCCGCGGTTGTCGGCGAGCGCATCGGCGTCGACGCGGAACAGCGGCTGCGGCAGCGCGAGCTTGTACTTCAGCGTCTCGTTGCCGCGCAGGCGCGAGCCGACCACGACGAGCGCGTCGCAGGTCTTGTAGAACGCCTCGACGGACGCATGCACGTTGAACGCACCGAGCGTCGCCGGGTGATCTTCCGGCAGCACGCCGCGGCCCTGCACGCTCGTCACGACGCCAAAGCCGAGCTTCACCAGGCGTTCGACTTCCGCCCGCGCATGGCGCGCACCGCCGCCGAGCCACAGCAGCGGACGGCGCTTGGCCGCCAACGCGTCGGCGAGCTTCGCGACGCGTGCGTCGTCGTGCTCGCGCACCGCGACGTGCGCCGGCGCGAGGTCTTCCGGCCATTCGATTTCGGCGGCCTGGATGTCGATCGGAATCTCGACCGACACGGGGCCGGTCGGCGCGGTCTGCGCGATACGCACCGCTTCGCGGATCGTCGGCAGCACGGTTTCGACGGTGCGCACGCGGAACGCGGCCTTCGAGATCGCGTCGAGCATCGTGAGCTGGTCCGGCGCTTCGTGGATGTAGGCCAGATCCTGGTCGAGGTACGGCGTCTCGATCTGCCCCGTGATGTGCAGCAGCGCGGTGCCTGCCGTCAGCGCCTCGACCATCGCGCCGGCCGCGTTGCCCGCCGCCGTGCCGGTGCTCGTGAACGCGACGCCGAGGCCGCCCGACACGCGGGCCAGGCCGTCGGCCATGTTCACCGCGCCCGCTTCACCGCGCGCGCCGACATACCGGATGTTGCCGCGCGAGTTGATCGCGTCGAGGATCGGCATGTTGTGGATCGAGATGACACCGAATGCGGTTTTGACGTCGCACTGCTCGAGAAAGGCGGCAATCAGCTCGCCAACCGTGGTTTTTTTAGACATGGCGTGCAAAGCCTCCAGAAACGTCGATATGGCTGCCCGTCGTGTAGGACGACAGATGCGTTGCGAGATAAAAAAGTGCCCAGGCTGCCTCGTCGGGCTTGCCGAAGCGGTTCAGCGGAATGTTCTTCTTACGGGCGAGCGCGCCCGTCCAGTCTTCCCAGCTTTCGCCGGCCTGCGCCTGCGTGTCGTAGCGGCGGCGCCACTGACCCGACTCGACGATGCCGATCAGGATCGAGTTCACGCGGATGCGCTGCGGCGCCAGTTCGGTCGCGAGCGACTTCACGAGGCTCAGCACGCCCGCACGCGCCGACGACGTCGCGACCATGTGCGGCTCCGGCTGCAGCGCGAGCAGCGAGTTCACGCAGGTGATCGTCGGTGCCTGCGCGTCGCGCAGCAGCGGCAGGAACGCGCGCGTCGGGCGGATGATGCTGAAGTACTTCAGTTCGAGCTCTTCGCGCCATGCGTCGTCGGTCGTGTCGGCGAAGGTCGACACGCGGCCCTGGCCCGCGTTGTTGACCAGCATGTCGGCGCGGCCGAAGCGGTCGGACACGGCCTGCGCGAACGCGGCCACGTCGGCTTCGTCGAGCACGTTGCAACGCACGGCGAGCAGTTGCGCGCCCGGGTATTTCTCGCCGAGCGCCGCTTCGGCGCGCGCGAGGCGTTCGCCGTCGCGGCCGCAAATCGCGACCGACGCGCCGGCCTGCAGGAACCGTTCGGCAGTCGCGAGGCCGATGCCGGACGAACCGCCCGTCACCACCGCCACCTGCCCGGTCAGATCGATCGCAATCATCGGAGTCCTAAAGCCTTCAGAAACGTGTGCTCGTCATCCGAGCGGTAATTGAGCCGCCGCGACAGTTCCGCCGCCGCGCGCTGCACCTTGTCGAACAGGCCGTCGGCGATCAGCGCCGCGTCGATTTCCGGCCGCGGCACCGTCACCGTGATGCACGCGACGATCTTCTGCGTGTCGTTGCGCACCGGCGCCGTGACCACCGAGATACCGCGCTCGAACGACGAATTGCTGATGCCGTAGCCGCGCAGCGCATCCTCGCGGATCACTTCGTACAGCGCGTCGACCGTTTCCGGCGTCGCGCTCGTCATCCGGCTCAGCGTGCCTTCCGGATACAGCGCCCGCAGCTCCTTCAGCGACAGGTCGCCCATCAGCACGTGGCCGTGGGTCGTCGCATGCGCGGGCAGCCGCGTGCCGACGTTCACGCGAATCGCGCTGAACCCCGGCGACTGGCACTGCGCCTTCGCGACGAACACCACGTCGCGGCCGTCGCGGATCACGATGTGCGTCGTGAAGCCGGTCGCGTCGCGCAGGCTCTCGATCACCGGCAGACCGAGATCGGTCAACTCCAGCGAGCTCAGGTATTCGAAGCCGAGCCGCAGCACGGCGATGCCGAGCTTGTAGTTGCGGTCCTTGTCCGCCCGCTCGAGAAAGCCGAGCGATTCGAGCGTCTGCAGCAGACGGAACACCGTCGTGCGCGGAATGCCGAGGCGCTTGGACAGCTCCGGCGCGCCGAGCACCGGCTCGCGCGGCGAGAATTCGGCGAGGATCCGCAGGCCGCGTTCGAGGCCCGGCACCACGTAGCCGGCGTCGGCCTTGGTGCTCTCGGATTCTGGTTGTTGCAGCGGTTCGCTCATGCCATACCTCGCTGCGTGTCGCACTGACGGCAGAACGCGTCGATGAGCGACGAATAGACGGCCGGCGCTTCCACGTAGCCGGCATGGCCGGCCTGCGGAATCACCTGCAGCTCGACCTGCGCGGCCGCGGCGATCCGCTCGCACGCGGCGGGCGGCGTGATCGCGTCGTTCGCGCCGACGGCCACGGCCGTGCGGCCGCGAAAGCCGGCGAGATCGGTCGCGAGATCGGCGTTCGCGAGCAGATGCGTGGCCTGTGCATAGCCGGCCGGCACGATGCGCGCCATGTTCCAGCGCACCCACGCACGCGCATCCTCGCTCGCAAAACCCGACAGCATGTTGCCGCTGCGCTGCTCGGCGAGCCCGGCCGGACCGAGTGCCTCGAGCATCGCGAGGCGCGCGTCGCGGCGCGTGTCGCGCGTTTCGGCGGGCGCGCGGCCGTAGCCGCCCGCGGGCGAGATCAGCAGCAGGCCAGCGATCCGCGCGGGCATCAGGCGGGACAAGCCGCCCGCGATGATCGCGCCGAGCGAATGCCCGACCAGCACGCAGCGTTCGATGCCGAGTGCCTCGAGCCACGCGTTCAGCGACGCCGCGTAATCGGCGGCGGTCGGCGACGCGCCGTGCACCGGGGTCGACACGCCGTAGCCGGGCGCATCCCACGCAAGCACGCGTCGCGACGCGCCGAGCGTGTCGAGCTGGCACACCCACGATGCGGCGCCCGAGCCGATCCCGTGCAGCAGCACGACGGGCAGCGCGTGGCCCGCATGCTGCGCGCCGGCCTCGCGATAACCGATCGTGCCCGCCGCGCCGGCCGCGCAGCGCTGTTCGGGAAATTGCCCGAGCAGCGCGGCGAACGCCGCGGTGCGGTCGCGTTCACGTTTGTCGATGACACTCATTGCTTGGCTCCGCCCCGTCTCAGCGCTTGATCTTCGCGAGCGGCGAATCCGGCGGATAGGTCGGCGTGATGGGCTTCGCCGAACCGAGCATCACGCACATCAGCGCGTCTTCCTCGCCGATGTTGATTTCCGTGCGGTACACGCCCGGCGGCACCGAGATCAGGTCGCGCTCGCCGAGGATCGCTTCCCAGGTCTCGCCGTCGCGCTCGCAGATCACCTTCATCTTGCCGCGCAGCACGAAGAAGATTTCCTCGACGTCGGTGTGGATGTGGCTCGGGCCGATGTTGCCGGCCGGGATGACCATCGTCGAAAACGTGAAGTTGCCGGCCGGCACCGTGTTGACGTCCTTCGCGACGCCCGTGCCGCCCGTGCCGACGTAGCGCATCTGCGCACGGCGGTACTTCGGGTCGTAGTCGGCCTGGAACTTCAGCGCGTCCCAGTCGTAGCGCCGCGTCGCGTAGCGCGCGACGCGCCCTTCCATCCAGTCGCCGAAGCTTGCGTCATCCGGCTGGTCCCACGACTTGCGTTCGAGATCTGCATCCGCCATCGTCCTCTCCTTCATTCAGAGTGAAAACTTCAATTCAATTCAAATCAATTCATTACGAAGCCGCCGTTCACCGGCAGCAGCTGACCCGTCACGAAGCGCGCGCCGTCCGACAGCAGGAACAGCACGGGGCCCGTCACGTCGTCGGGCATCTGCGCGCGCGTCAGCGCGCGGCCCTGCATGTAGAACGCATGCCGTTCGGCCGGCACGTAGGCCGTCGCCTCGACTTCGGTGAGCCCCGGCGCGATCGCGTTGACCGTCACGCCGTGCGCGCCGAACTCGCGTGCCTGCGCATGCGTCATCGCGATCACGGCGCCCTTGCTGGCGACGTACGCGAGCAGCTTCGGCGCGCCCCACAGCGCGGTGTCCGACGCGAGGTTCACGATCGCGCCGCGGCCCGAGCGCGCGAGGTGCGGCAGCGCCGCATTGCTGACGAGCCACACGCCGCGCACGTTCACGTTCATCACGGCATCCCAGGTCGGCACGTCGAGTTCCGTCGACAGCCTGCCGCCCGAGTTCGTGATCGCCGCGTTGTTGATCAGCGCGTCGATGCCGCCGAGCGCCGCCGCGCCCTGCGCGACGAATGCGTCGACGCTCGCCGGATCGGCCAGGTCGAGCGCGAAGAAATGCGCGGTGTGGCCGGCTTGTGTGAGCTGCGCGGCCAGCGCGCGGCCCTCTTCGGCGAGCACGTCGCCGAACGCGACCTGCGCGCCCGCTGCGACCAGCGCCTTCACGAACGCCGCGCCGAGACCGCGGGCGCCGCCGGTGACGAGCACGCGGCGCCCCGGCAGCGACACGACCGGAGCGAACTCAGCCATTCGCGGGCTCCGCCGCGGCGTGTGCCGCACGGTGCGCGTCGAGCGCGGACAGGTGTTCCTGCGCGCGCTGGCGCAGCATCCGGCGCACGCGCGTGATGCCGACGTCGTGCTGGTACAGGTATTCGTGATCGCGTGCATGCGGCGCGAGGCTTTCGAGGACGTAGCGGTCCTGCTCGAGCACGTCCCAGTGCAGGCCCTCGAGGCGGTTGCGGTACATGAAGCGCCACACGTCGCGCTGCCAGCCGCTGACCTTGCGGGTGCGCCAGAAGTAGACCTGGCAGTTGTCGCCGTCGACCGGCGTCGCGAAGCCGATGATCCCGAAGTTGCCGCCCGGGCCGAACTTCTGCTTGTACGGAATCGCGAGGCGCATCCACAGGCAGCCGGTTTCGCCGAGCTCGACCCAGTCGAAGTTCACGTCGCGCTGGCCGACCTTCTCGAACATCAGGCCCGTTTCCGTCTTGCGCACGCGCATGTCGGCCTGCTTGTCGCCTTCAGCCATCGAGTGCGACGTCGCGTGCAGGTACGCGCCGTGCATCGGGTCCATCACGTTGTCGATCGCGTACTGGTAATTGCACTTCCAGTTCGACACGCACAGGAAGTGGCCGTACTCGGCGTCGACCAGTTCTTCCGGCAGATTCAGCGGCGCCGGCTCGCCGTGCGCTTCGTCGCCGAACCACAGGAAGATCGCGCCGGCCTTCTCCTCGACCGGATACGACTTCACGCACTTCATCCCTTCGAGCGGACAGTTCGACACGGCCGGCACGCGGTTGACCGTGCCGCCGCCGTCGATTTCGACGCCGTGATACCAGCAGGCAATGTTGCCGCCGAGGTTCCAGCCGAGCGACAGGCGCGCGCCGCGGTGCGGGCAGCGATCCTCCAGCGCGTGGACCTTGCCCTCGTGATCACGCCACAGCACGATCTGCTCGGACAGGCGCGTGAGGCCGACGGGCGCGTTCGACACCTGCCAGCTCGGGGCGACGGGATACCAGTAGTTCTTGATGCCGCGGTCGAGGTAGGCGCGGACCGGGTCGTGTTGGACTTCGTGTTGTGCGGGGGACGTCATCAGTGTGCTCCGGATGCGGTTGTCGTCGGGTCGGCGGTCACGCGGCTCGCGCGCTCATTCCGCCAGCGAGGCCATTTCGGCGCGGAAGCGCTCAGGTGTCCATGCCGTGCCGTCCGGCGCACGGAAGCCGATGCGGTTCAGGCCCGCGACGACATCGTCCAGCTCGGTCGCGCCGCTCTCGAACACGCGTTCGAGCGCATCGCCGAGATCGTTCTCGTACTGGGTCGGCGCGGCCTTGCGGTTCTGCCAGACCTGGTTCTCGACCTGGCCGGGGATCTCGATCTGCCCCTTGCCGGCGACGTTGTTCGGCTGCGGCGCCACCCACGGCTTCAGGAAGGGATTGAAGTTGACGGTCGCTTCTTTCATGTCATTCCACCTTGATCTGGATTTCCTCGCCGGCCAGGCGCACCGCGTACTGCTTCAGCGCGCGCCCGCCCGGGCCCTTCAGGCATTCGCCCGTCTTGATGTCGAACACGGCCTCGTGCAGCGGGCATTCGACCGTGCCCTCGTCGACGAAGCCCTGCGTCAGCAACGCATAGGCATGCGGGCACACGTTCTCGAGCGCATACACCTCGTCACCGACGCGGTAGATCCCGATTTCGACGCCGTCGGTCCGCTTGAACTCGATCGGCGCGTCTTCCGACAGCGCGCCGGCGTGCCCGGCGCAAATCCATTGTTCAGACATCTCAAACCTTCCTTCTGATCGACTCTCGGTTCGCTCCGGAATTGTTCCATATCCGGAACAGCAGTTTATGGATGGTGATTATAGGAGCGACTTTCCGCGAGCAAAACAAAAAGCTGCATGTCCTAGGGAAAACACTGACCGTTGAGTCGGCGATCTCCGCCGCAACGTGCGTCAAATGTAATTTTGTGTTTGTTGGCGGGTATTTAAGTCCGTTTTTCTGGATTCTCGAACCCGTGTTGCGGATCACCCTCATCTCCATCCGGCCCGATAAATTTATTTTTGATATGGCGCACGACACCTCTATACTCCATTCCATCAGAGGCACGTTGTTCCTTATATGGAACATAAAGAATGCCCGCCCCGGTGGCAGAAACGCGCGACGGCCGGCCGTCCCCGCGCCCGCCGCCACGGCATGTTTTCCGTCAGGTTTGGAGAGTCAGGAGATCAAATGGTCAAGCAAGCGGTAGCAGCAGCAGTCATCGGAATGAGCGCCGTGTCCGGCGCGTGGGCGCAGAGCAGCGTGGTGCTGTACGGCAGCATGGATGCCGGCGTCGCGTACGTGAACAACGTCGGCGGCCATGCGAAGTGGGCAATGATCCAGGGCAACACGCAGCCCGACCGGTGGGGCCTGAAAGGCAAGGAAGACCTCGGCGGCGGCCTGTCGGCGATCTTCCAGCTGGAAAACGGCTTCTATACGAACAACGGTCAGTTCGCGACCGCGAACACGATCTGGAACCGCGCGGCGTTCGTCGGGCTCAGCTCGGAGCGCTTCGGCACGCTGACGCTCGGCCGCCAGACGCCGCTGACGTTCGACTATCTCGATCCGCTCAGCACCGCGTACCTCGCGATGAGCTGGTATGCGTTCCATCCCGGCAACATCGACGGGCTCGCCGCGACCGGCAACGTGCCGTACAACAACGCGGTCAAGTACCGTTCGCCGAGCTTCGGCGGCTTCTCGGCCGCAGCGACGATGGCGCTCGGCAACACGACGAACTTCTCGACCGGCAAGTCGGTCGGCGTCGCGCTGAACTATGCGAACGGGCCGTTCAAGGCGTCAGCCGTGTACTCGAACGAGCACGACCGCTCGATCCTGATCAGCCAGACGGGGATCACGTCGTTCCAGGGACAAAACACCGCGAACGGCTACCTGGCGAACAAGGTCGAGAACATCGGCGCGGGCGCGTCGTACCAGATCGGCGACTTCCTCGTGCACGGCCTCTACACGCGCGTGAAGATGCAGTCGAACGGGTTTTCCGACACGTTCCAGAGCTACGACGCGGGCGTGAACTATCGCAGCAGCGCGTTCAACACGATTGCCGGCGGTGCGGCGACGACGACGCTGGCCGGCCGCCGCTGGACGCAGGTCGAGCTCGGCGATATCTATTCGCTGTCCAAGCGCACGCAGCTCTATGCAAACGTGCTGTTCGAGCACGGCTCGGGCGGTGCGAAGGCCGCGTTCTTCACGGCCGGCACGTCGAGCACCGCGAACCAGGTGGTCGTGCTGACCGGCATTCATCACTCGTTCTGAGCGGCGACGGGCGCACGCGCCCGATGACGAAAACGAAAAGAGCAGCCCTTGGGCTGCTCTTTTTTTGCTGGCAAAGCCGCGTGACGCGGCCTGCTCGACGGGTCAGAACATCGCGACCCGGTGGCGCGCGTGCGCGAACGTCGGGTCGCTTTCGAGCGGCCGGTAGTTCAGGCGCTGCGACAGGTCGACCGCCGCGCCGCATACCGCTTCGACGAGCCGCTCCTTCTCGCCGGCCTCGCCGATTTCCGAGCGCGGCACCGTCGCCGTGATGGCCGAGACGATCGCGCCCGAATGGTCGCGCACGGGCGCGGTCACCGCCGAGATGCCGCTCTCGAACGCGGCCTCGCTGACCGCGTAACCGAGCCGCGCGTAATGACGCACGCGCTCATACAATTCGTCGACGGAGCCCGGCGTGCGCTCGGTGAACTGCTCGAGCCGCTTTTCCGGATACAGCTGACGCAACGCGTCGCGCGTGAGGTCGCCCATCAGCACGTGGCCGTGCACGGTCGCATGCGCGGGCAGCCGCGTGCCGACGTGCACCTTCACCGAACCGAACATCGACGTGTTGCTCTGGGCCTTCGCGACGAACACGACATCCCGCTGGTCGCGGATCAGCAGGTGCGTCGACAGGCCCGTCGCGTCGCGCAGCCGTTCGAGCACGGGCGCGCCGAGGTCGGTCAGTTCCAGCGAATTCAGGTATTCGAAGCCGAGCCGCATCACGCCGACACCGAGCCGGAAATAGCGGTCGCCGTTCACGCGCTCGAGAAAGCCGAGCGCTTCGAGCGTCTGCAGCAGACGGAAGGTGGTCGTGCGCGGGATGCCGATGCGCTTGGACAGCTCGGGCGCGCCAAGCACCGGCTCGCGCGCGGAGAATTCGGCGAGGATCCGCAGCCCGCGTTCGAGGCCTGGAACCAGATACGACGACGCGCCGCCGGACGCTTCGTCGTCGCCCGCGCCCGGCTTCGACGCGTCGTGGTCGACGTCGTCGCTGGCTGTCGCGCGCGGCGCGCTTGCCGGCTTCGCCGGCGATTTCGGTGCACCGCTCATCGTTGGATTGACCCTGTGCACATGGACGGAATGGAAGCGTTCACGAAAGACCCGCAATGCTTGATTATGGATTTTCGACCGGACCGGATCAACACGATCCGGCGCAGGCGGCCGACGGCTCGGTGCGCCCGACCGGACAGCCGGACTGTCATATAGCCTGATGCGATCGAAAGAATAACAGTGATAGACAGGACTGCCCACCGGAACGTCGTCGGGTGCGGCGGCGACAGGCGATCAGCTCGATGACGCGCGGGATGGGCAGGCGCTCGTCACCCGCCGCACAGGATCCCGACCTGCAGCGTCGCGGCGCGTGTCGCATGCGGCTGCAGCGGTTCGAGTTGCGGCGCGTCGGTTTCTTCATACGGAATGCCGTTTGCGTGCAGGAAGGTCTTGACGGCGTCGACCGGCACCGCGATCACGTAACGCGCGGCATCGGCGCGCGTCGCGATCGCGCGCGGGTCGCCGGCCGATACGTCGGCGCGGTCCGTAACGATGCCGATCACGCGGCCCGCTTGATCGAGCACGGCCGCGCCGCTTGCGCCGTGCGTCGCCGGCAACAGCAGCGTGAGATCGTCGGCGCGCGCCGCACCGGGCCGCGTCATTCCGTTGAAAACCGCCGTCGCGCGGTCGGGCATCCGGCGCAGCGCGTCATAGCCGGCCGCGAAGACGAGTTGCGCGCCGCCGCCCGGCGGCGTATGCGCGAACGCGGCGGCAAGCAACGGCCGCAGCGCGCTGCCGACGACCGCGAGATCGTGGTCGGTGCCGAGCACCTTGATCCGCGCTCGTGCGACGCGCGCGTCCTTGATCACGAACAGGCTCCGACATTCGGCGACGACGTGCCTTGCGGTCAGTACATCGCCGGCGTCGTTGATGAAGATGCCGGTAGCGTTCACGTCGAGGGTGGTGGCGTCGAGGTGTGTGGGCGCCGTTGTCGGCACTGGCACGGGTGCTGGCACGGGTGCTGGTGCTGGTGCTGGTGCTGGTGCTGGTGCTGGTGCTGGTGCTGGTGCTGGTGCTGGTGCTGGTGCTGGTGCTGGTGCTGGTGCTGGTGCTGGTGCTGGTGCTGGTGCTGGTGCTGGTGCTGGTGCTGGTGCTGGTGCTGGTGCTGGTGCTGGTGCTGGTGCAGGTGCTGGTGCTGGTATCGGTGCTGGTATCGGTGCCGGTATCGGTGCCGGTATCGGCACGGGCGCGGGCGGTAATGCCGGTGCCGGTGCGGATAAGGACGTGGGTGTGGATGCCGCGAGCAGCGCGGCCGGTTCAGCCCCGGCGGCCGGCGGCAACGGCGATCCGGCAGCCAACGCGAGCGCTACCGCCATGCGCACGACGCCCGGCATGCCGACCTGCCGCGCCCAAACGGCGACGCCCGCCCATGTCACGTTACGTCCGCGCGACACCTGCCGCACTATCGCCATTCGTCGACACGTTGAACCGCCGCCTCCGCACCGTCACGGCGCGTGCGTCACCGACGCCGGCGCCGGCGCACCGGCCGCCGCTTCCGGATTCGGCGTCAGCCGCAAGCGCACCCGCAGCGGCTGCAGCATGTCCGGCGGCGGCGCTTCGGCGAGCGGACTCGCGGTCAGCAACTGCCGCAGCGTCGCATCCGCGTCGGCCGAGCCGAGCGACGCGAACTCGATCCGCGTCACCGCGCCGTTCGCCCCGATCCACGCGCGCACGACGATCGCCGGCGGCGGCGCATCGGCGCTCGCGTTCAGCACGCGCGCTTCCAGATACCGATGCAGCCGGTCGGCCGCGTCGCCGTCCGCTTCGAGCCACGCCTGGAACTGACGACCGACGAGCTGGGCGTAGCTGATCCACGGCTGCGGCACGTCGGTCGTCTGTGCGGCGACCGGCACGCACGCGGCCAGCACGCATGCGTAAAGACATGCGCGCAGCCATCCGGATATCGTCCCTTCCCACCTTCGCGTCATCGCGCCTCCCGTTTCCCGTGTTTTGCTCGCGTGCCAGAACGGCACGCTCCTGCCGTATCGCTTTGCTTCGCCCCGGCCCGCTCATCCGATCTCGATCGGCACATACAGCCGCGTGCCGCCGCGTTGCACGAGCAGCGCGACGTTGCCGTGCGCGGCGTCGATCTCGGCCATCAGCGCGCCGAGGTTCGCGACCGGCGTGCCGTTGACCGACAGCACGATGTCGCCGGGCTGCAGTCCCGCGCGCGCCGCCTGGCCGCTCGCCTGTTCGACGACGAGCGCCTGGTTCACGCCCAGCCGCTGCCGTTCCTGCTCGTTCGCCGCGCGCAGCGCGAGCCCGAACCGCGCAGGCCCCGCCACGCCGCCGGTCGCGGCCGAACCGCTGTCGAATGCGCCGACCGTCGCGCCGACATGCATCGCCCGCCCCGCGCGCCACACCAGCAGGTCAACCTGCCGCCCCGCGCGCATGCCCGCGATCGTGCCGAGCAGGTCCACCGATTCAGCGACCGGCTTGCCGTCTACCGCGAGCACGACGTCGCCCGCCTGCAGCCCCGCGTGCGCGGCCGGACCATCGGGCTCGACCATCGTGATCAGCGCGCCGTCGGGATTCGCGAGGCCGAACGAGCGCGCGAGCGCCTGGCTCACCTCCTGCACGGCCACGCCGAGCCGGCCGCGCGTGACCTTGCCGGTGCGCAGCAACTGGTCCTTCACGTCGAGCGCGATGTCGATCGGAATCGCGAACGCGAGCCCCTGATAACCGCCCGTCTTCGAGAAGATCATCGAGTTGATGGCGATCACGCGGCCGTCGAGATCGAACAGCGGGCCACCCGAATTACCGGGATTGATCGGCACGTCGGTCTGGATGAACGGGATCGCGCGCTCGCCGGGCAACGAGCGCGACTTCGCGCTGACGATGCCTTGCGTGACCGTGTTCGCGAACCCGTACGGCGAACCGATCGCCATCACCCAGTCGCCAACCTCGGCGCGTGCGGGGTCGCCTGTCGCGACGACCGGCAGGTTGCGCGCCTCGATGCGGATCACCGCGACGTCGGACACCGGATCGCTGCCGATCACGCGGCCCTTGAACTGGCGCTTGTCGGTCAGCTTCACGTCGACGGCGGCCGCGTCGCCGACCACGTGCCGGTTCGTCAGGATCACGCCGTCCGCGCTGACGATGAAGCCCGAGCCGAGGCTCACCTCCTCGCGGTTGCCGATCACGCGCCGCGCGAGAAACGGCGCGAGCGGATGATCGGGCGCAATGCCGGGCGGCAGCTGGATGCCCATTTGCGTGACTTCGCGCGTGACGCTGATGTTGACGACGGCCGGGCCCACGCGCCGCACGAGCGCCGCGAAATTCGGTAGTGCGACGGTGGCGGAGGCGGGACGGTCCGCGGCCGGTGCGGCGCGCTCGGCGACCGCTGTCGCCGTTGCCGCCGTCGCCGTCATCGCCATGCAGATGCATGCGAAGGCGAGCCTGCCGAACATGATTCGCCGCAACCCTGCCAGGCCCATGTTGATGCGCGCGCTCATGTCGCCGCTCCCCGTCGGGTTCCGATGCCGCGCGCCATCATGGCTTCGGCGGCACCGCGACCGGCGCATTCGGCCGCTGCGGCGTCACCGAGCGGCCCCAGTTCGCGCCGAAACGGTTCTGCTCGGTCGACAGGTTGAACGTGCCGAGGCGGTTCGACGGCTGCTTCGACAGCCGCTCCGAATCCGTCTGCGATGCGCCGCCGGGTTGCGCTTCGGCCGTCGGCTTCAGTTGCTGGCTCAAGCAGTCATACGACAGCGCGCGCTTGCCGTCGACTTCCGCGTCGACGCATACCGGCTTCGCGGCCGAACCGGGCTCGGCCGTGGCCGCGCGACCGCCCTGTGCATGCGCGCCGGCCACCTGCAGCACGCAGGCGATCGTCACCGCAACCTCAAGTCGCCTCTTCATCCGGCCTCCGTTCGATCATGGCCAACTGTCCTTCGTGCACGCGTTCGCTCATGCACCCGCGCCGTGCGCCCGCGGCCGCGCCAGAAAACGCTCGAACGCGGTGCGTTCGGCCGCTTCGACGGCGGGGTCGCGCGTGTCGGCGCCCTGCGCCCATGCATCGCGCATCCCTTCGACCGGCTGCCACGCATGCACGTGCGCGCCGGTCGGATACGGCGTGACGACCGGCTCCCGATAGTCGACGCGAAAGAGCCGCGGCGCGACGCTGCCGGCCGTCCACAGGTCGCCGACGTCGCGCACGCTCGCATCGAACCAGAACCGCACCCAGCGCACCGTCGGCGCGAGCGCGGCAACCCCGGTGAACGTGGCGACCGGCCCATCGGCGGCCGGTGCATCCGGCACGCGCAGGAAACCGGCCAGCACGAGCAGGACGGCCGCCAGATCGTCGTCGCGCAGCGTCCGGTACGACCAGAGATCCGCGACGTCCAGGCATGCGATCACCGCGATGAAGCGCTCGATCGTCAGCGCGGGCCACGCGCGCCGCATCGACGCGTAGTGACGCGCCCAGTGCGCCACGAACCGCTCGCGATGGCGCGCCGCGACCTGCACGTCGTGCGAGCCGCGGATCGTGAGCTCGTCCGGCTGGTACTGCCGCGTCGTCAGCACGCACTGCGCGGAGCAGCGCGCGCTGCGGTGTCGCGCATGGCCGCCCGCGCCGGGCAGCGGCTCGAGCGCGCCGAAACAGAGCGGGCAATGGGACGGCCATGCGCCGGGCGGCCCCGGCCACGGATTCGCCTTCGGCAGGCGCGGACGATCGGGCGCGGCGGCCGCGCGCCGCCGCCCCGGCAGGCGCGCATCGGGTGCCACGACACGCGGCGTCGAACGGACAGGTGCCATGAGCGCCTACCGCGCAGCCGCGAGCGCTTTCTTCAGCGCGTCTTCGTTGATCGGCGCGTTCGCGGCCAGCTTCGCGAGATACGCTTGCGCGTTCTGCTGCGTACGCTGCGTGCGCAGCATCGTGCGCACCTGCTCCTTCACGTCGGCAAGCGGGCGCGGTGCGGCCGCGCGCACCTCGAGCAGCTTCACGACATGGAAACCCGACGGCGTGCGGACCGGCCCGGACACCTGGCCCGGCTTCAGCGCATCGGCGGCCTGCCGCACGGCCGGCAGCATCAACGAATCCGGCACGAAGCCGAGATCGCCGCCGTTTGCCGCGCTCGCCTTGTCCTGCGAATTCGCCTTCGCGAGCGCCGCGAAATCGCCGCTGCGCGCGCGGTTCGCAAGATCGGCCGCCTGCTTGCGCGCGGCGTCGAGCGTCGCCGTGTCCGCATTCGGCGGTACCGCGATGTAGATCTGCGCGACGTGCAGCGCGCGCGGCACGGTGAATGCCGCACGATTGCGCTCGTAGGCAGACTGGATCTCGGCGTCCGACGGATAGTCGGCCGGCGGCGCACTCACCGACGCGAGATAGCTGCGCACGACGATCTCGCGCCGCGCCTGCTCGATCGCCGTCTGCACCTGCGGCTCCTGGTCCCAGCCCTTCGATTTCGCCTCGGCGAGCACCGCCTTCTGCGCGAGCGTCGAGCGCACGACCTGGTCCAGCACCGCCGGATCGGCCGCGAGCCGCTCGCGCCCTTCGGGGCTCACCGCCTTCAGCAGGCTCGCGATATCGGCCTGCGTGACCGACGCCTGCGCGGCGTTCGCGATCACGTCGTCCTGCGCGTGCGCGACGAGCGGCGCGGCCAGCATCAGGCCGGTGGCCATCATGGCCAGGGTCTTCATCTTTCTCATCATGGTTCGACTGCCCTCTCGATTGCTGTTGAATCGCGCACGCCGCCGCTCGCGCGGCCTGTGCGTCGTCACGTTCGTCGCCGCATCGCGCTTAGCGCAGGCCCGACAGCGTCATGCGCAGCACGATCGGCTGGGTCATCCCGTGTGGCGGTGCGGCGCCGACCGCGCGACCGACTAGCGCATCGCGCAGCGCGGCATCGACCGCCGGATCGCTGGCCGGCGCGCTGTCCACGCGCGTCACGTGCCCACGCCGGTCGAGCCATGCGCGCACCGGCAGCATCAGCCGATCGTCGCCGGTGTCCGCCAGCCGGTCGGCCCAGCGCCCGACGTCCGCGCGCAGCCGGCACGCGGCCGCGTCGTCGCCGTCGATCGCCGCCTGCAGCCGCCGCGCGACGCCGTCCGCATACGCGAGCCAGGCGGCGGGCGCCTCGTCGGCGGCCAGCGCGCGTGCGGCGGGCCGCGCTCGCGACGGCAGCAGCGCGCGCAGCGCGGCGCCGATCCGGCGGCCGGCACGCCGGCTCGCGGCGATCATGACTGGGCCGCGGCCTCGGACGAAGCCACGACGGCAGCCGGTGCGCCCGTGTCGCCGCCGGCCGCCGCTTCCTGCTCGGCCATCGCCGGACGGTTGCGCAGATGCAGCAGGAATTCCTGGATCAGCCGATCCCACAGCTCGACCGTCGAGCGCAGGTGGCGCTCCGACACGCCGCCCGCGACCACCACGTCCATCTCCAGCGCGAGAAACGCGCCGTGGCTCGCGAGACGCGCGAAGCGCTTGGTGCGGTTCCAGTTCGCGACGAGCTCGGCCGGCAGGTCGCCCTGCACCTGCAGCACGCACGACAGCGTGTAGTCGATGTACGGGATCGCCGCGGCATCCACGCCTTGCGGCACGAGCCCGGCGGCCGGATTGCCGAAGCGCACCGCGAAGCCGACGCCCTGGCTCGCGCTCATCAGTTGCATCACGCCGTTCTGTTCGGCGATCGTCACGCGGTAGCCCGCGCGGCGCAGGATGTCGGCGAGGCGTTCCGCGCTGATGGCTTCGATCGGTGCGTCGTGCGCCGCGCGTTCGTCGGCGCTGTTCGGTTGCTTGTCTTGCATGTCGGTATTCCCGGTGTTCAATGAATCGATCGGTTCAAGGCCGGCTGCGGCCCCAGGTCATTGCGCGCCCGCGGATGCGGCCGATGCAGCGGACGCGGATGCCGGCGTCGCGGCCGGCACGCGTGCGGCCGGGTCGTACTTGCCCGCATACAGCGCATCGCCGTAGCGTTGCGCGAGATCGTCGTACTGCACGCGCGCCGACTGCGCGAACGGCTGCCGTGACGCGAAAAACGTGCCGATCCCGACATGCTCGTACGCGTCGAGGATCTCGTGGCCCACGCGATACAGCTCCGCATTGTGTGCCTGGCAGGTTTTCAGTTGCGTGTCACGCGCAGCGACGTCCTTCTGCGCCTGCGCATGTTGCGCATCGCGGGCGCGCGACACCGCGAGCAGATCCTCGTAGGACGCCTTGTACTTCGCGAGCGACCGCGCATCCTGCTCGCGCCCCGCCCGCTCCGCCGCGAGCGCGCGCTTCGCGGCCGCTTCGGCACCCGAGTCGCCGCGCGCCGACGCGAGTTGCGCTTGCGCCGTCTTCAGTTGCGCCAGAGCGTCATCGCGCTGCTTCTCCGCAGCGGCCTTGTCGGCCTGCAACTGCGCCTGGTTGTCCTGCAGCTGACCCAGCTCCTGCACGGTCGAGCGCAACTGGGTGCGCAGCTTGTCCTCGATGCTCTGCGCGTGCGCGCCGCCGGCCGCCAGCAGCAGCACGCCCGCGAGCATCGTGCGATAGGTCGTGTTCATCCGCGGCTCCGGTCAGAAGCGAGCATTGAGCTCGAGCTGCAGCACGTCGATCGATACCGGCGGCCCGTACACTTCCTTCGAGCTCAGGTAGCGGGCCGACACCCACGTGTCGCGCGCGACCGCATACGCGGCGCCGATCACGTAGCCGCGTGCGTTGGTGCCGCCGACATGGAAGTCCGGGTCGTTGAACGCGTCGAGCACGGCGTCCGGCTGCAGGTACTTGTACGCGACCGAGAAGTTCCACTGCCCCTTCTCGCGCGGCTCCGGCTCGCCGATCGTCGCCTTCGCGAGGAAGCCGTTCGGGCCGCTGCGGTAGTCGGCGCGCGTCGCGTTCACCGACGTCGATTCGTAGTTGTTGACCGGCAGCGATGCCGCAGCGAACGCCTTGTTGTCGTTGTACGCGAGGTTGCGCACGAATTCGCCGTCCAGGCGCACCTTGAAGCGGTCGGCGACGACCGTGTCCCACTGCGCCTTCAGGTCGAGCAGCCGGTAGTTGTAGGCGAGCCCGAACAGCTGCGGCTGCGGCGTCATGCCCGGCGCGAGGTTCGGGTTCTGCACGATGTTGCGCAGCGCGATCAGCGAGTTGCCGCCCTGCATGAACGCCGGCGCCTCGTTGTCGGTGTTGCAGCTCGTCGCGCCGGCATACAGCGCGCACGGCGACGACAGCGAGCCGCGCATGTTCTGGAAGTCGTAGTACGCAACCGCGCCGCGCAGCCGGTTCTTCGCGTCGATCTTCCAGTCCGCGCCGAACTGCGCGCCGAACATCCACTTCGTGTCGCTGCCGGCCTTGTCGGTGCTGTTGGACGGGAAGTTCTCGCTCGTGTACTGGATCGGGAACACGCCGAGCGTACCGAACAGCGTGACGTCCGGATTCCACGGCAGCGCATGGCGCAGGTTCGCCGCGAGGCCGTCCATCATCAGGTCGTCGGCGAACACCAGGTCCGACTTGAAGAACGGGTTGTCGAAGCGGCCGGCCGTCAGGTTCAGCCACGACGTCGGCCGGTAGGCGAAGAACGCCTTGTTCAGCCAGATGTTCTTCTTGCCCCAGCCGCCGCCGGCCGTCCCCGTGGTGGAAACCGGGCCGTTGTCGTTGCCGCTCGCGAGCTGGAGGCCGGCGATCATCTCGTCGGACAGCGTCGCCGTCACGCCGAGCCGCGCGCGATAGCGCAGCAGGTTGTTGCGGTTCTGCGTGGTGTTCTGCGTGGGGATCTGCGTGTTGTTGGTGTTCGGGTTGACGTCGAACCCGCCGCCCTGGTTGATCGCCGCGAAGTTCGTCACGCCGTTGGTGTTGCCGCTGCCGTAGAAGTGATATTCGTCACGCACGCGCATGTCGCCGTCGATCTTGATGCGCGACACCCAATCGGGGAACGTGTTCGGCTGCGCCCAGTTCTCCGCCTTCGCCTGCGCGATCACCTCCTGCTTGACCTGGTCGCGGATCTGGTCGCGCACCAGTTGCGGCACGTACGGCACCGCGACGTCGCCCGGCTGCGTCGGCGGATTGACCATGCCGCCCGCCACGACCGGTGCGCCCGATGCGCGTGCAGTGCGGGCCTGCGTGGCCTCGGTGCGCGCCTCGCTGATCAGTTCGTTCGCGTTCTGCTGCGTGAGCACGCCGCGCTTCACCAGCAGGTTGATCAAGTTGATCACCACGCTTTCCGTCGGCGCGGCCTTGCCCGTCGCTGCCTGCGCCTCGAGCGATTGCCCGTGAGCAGCCGACGCGCACGTCAGCCCCAGCGTCAGCACCGCCGCGCCGACGCGCGACCGGCGCGCGGGCAGCGCGCCGCCGCGGGGCGCCGCACCCAATTCGTTCATCTTGTGAATCATCTAGGCACTCCGAACAATTTCCGTTTCTTTTCCGGCAACATCCGTGCAACGGATGCCGCCCCATGATTGATTCGCCCTGCACGCCCGCCCGTCATGCCGGCTTGCGCCCCTGCAACCTGACGAGCACCGGATACGCGGTCGCGGGCGGCGGCGCCTCGTCGACCCGGCCGAGCGATTCCACCGCCGTGACGACCGCCGCGTCGAGCTTCGTGTCGCCGGTCGACTGTGCGACCGTCACCTTCGTGATGTGCCCGGACGCGTCCATCCACAGGTTCAGGCTGCCCGTGAAGCGCGCGCCGCCGGCCTCCTGCACGCCCTTGTCCTGCTCGATCGCGCGCTGCAGCACGTACACCATGTATTGCGCGTAGCTCGCGTTGCCGAACTTGCCGCCCCCGCCGCTGCCGACCATGCCCGAGCCGTCGCCCGCGCCGATGTTGAAGCTGTCGGTGCCGGCCTGCGCAGGCGCGTTCATCGTCATCTGCTTCGGCTGGTTGTCCGACGGCTTCGGCGCCTCGGACGGCTTCGGCGCGATCGTCGGCCGCTCGACCGGCGTCTTCACCTCTTCCTTCACCTTCTCGGGCGGCGGTTTCTGCTTCGGCGGCGGTGGGGGCGGCGGCAGCGGAATCACCGTCGTCACCTGCGGCGCGCTGGCGCGCTTCACGCCGGCCGTGTCGCCCGCGAAATGCCAGATCAGCGCGGCGAACGCCGCGAGCACCAGCGCGATCGCGACCGGCTTCACGTAGCGGCCAGGGCCCTTGTCCGGCGGGCCGCCGTTGTAGGTCATTTCCATCGCGTCAGCCGCCCTGCTTCGCCTTGCCGGTCACCAGGCCGACCTGCGACAGGTCGAGGCGGCGCAGCAGGTCGAGCACGTCCATCACCTTCTGGTACTGCACGCCCGCGTCGCCCTTCAACACGATCGGGAATTCCGGATTGGTCGCCTTCTCGGTGCGCAGCCGGCTTTCGAGCTCGTCCATCGTCACCGGGTACGCATCGAGGAACACCTGCCCCGAATCGGCCACCGTGATCGCCTTCGTCTTCGGCTTCGCGAGGCTCGCGGACGAGCTCGCCTTCGGCAGATCGACCTTGATGCCCTGCACCGACGCTGTCGTCATGATGATGAAGATGATCAGCAGCACGTACGCGAGGTCGAGCATCGGCGTGATGTTGATGTCGTCGTACGGCTTGTCGTCGTCCTGAACCTGCATGGTGGTCTCCTGCGTGCGTTCAGTCGGCCAGCACCGCGTGATCCGGCGTGCGGTGCGCTTCGGCGAGGCGCGTGACGAATTCGTCGACGAACACCTGCATGTTCGCGGTCACGTTCTTGTTGCGGATCAGCAGATAGTTGTAGCCGAACAGCGCCGGGATCGCGACGAACAGGCCCGTGACGGTCGCGAGCAGCGCGGCCGCGATACCCGGCGCGATCGCGTTCACGTTCACGTCGCCGGCCGCGGCGATCGCCGCGAACGTGATCATCACGCCGACCACCGTGCCGAGCAGGCCGAGGAACGGGCCGCCCGAGATCGCGATCGTCAGCAGCACCATCGATTTCGACAGCCGCTGGTTTTCCCGCACGAGCGTCGCGTCCATCGATGCGCGAATCGCCTCGATCGACTCGCTCGTGATCACCGTGCGGCCGTTGTCGTCCATCCGGCTGTGGATTTCATGCACGCCGGACTTGTAGAGCCGGTACAGCGACGACTGGTAGAGGCGTCGCCCTTCCGCGCTGCCTTCGTCGACGTGCGCGAGGCCCACCAGGTGACGTCCGGCCACTTCGCGAAAGCGCTGCACGAAGTACTGGTTCGCCTTGTCGACGGTGCCGACGTAGCGCGCCTTGGTCCACATCACGATCCACGACACGAACGCCATGCCCAGCAGGATCGTGATCACGACCCACGCGTCGACGGTCACCGACTGCACGATCACGCCGAAGTAGCCGAAGCCGAAGCCCGACTGCTTCTCGTCCGCGCCGTACGCGACCAGCTTCGATTCCGAGCCCTGGGCCAGCGCGTCGACCGCGATCGCCGCCGGCGAACGCGCGATCTTCGACAGCCGCAGTTCGTCGAGCGCGCCCGTGTAGGCGGCGAAGCCCGCCGGTGCGCCGGCCGCATCCGCGCCGACCGTCGCGACGCCGTTCAGCGCGGGCAACGCCGCCGCGACCTGCGCGGCCTGCTTGCCGTTGACGTAGACGGTCAGGTTCTTGCCGTCTGCCGTCACCGCGAGATAGGTCCACTGGTTCGCGGCCACCGGCGCCGCGGCCGGCGTGCGCACCGGGGCCGCGCTGCCGGCCGCGCCGTCGACTTCCGCGAACGGCACGCCGTTGTCGAGGCCGATCAGCAGCGCGTTCGCGCCGTCGCGGCGGCTGTAGACGAGCGTGTTCGGCGCGAGCGCCGCGGGCTTGACCCACGCGCTGAACGTGAAGCTGCCGCCGGCCGGCACGTTCAGCGCCGGGCTCGCGGGCAGCGTCAGCGACGCATTGCCGTCGAAGCGCGCGCCCTTGCCGACGATGCCGTCTTCAACCGCGCGGAACGTCGCGTTCTGCGCGTTGCTCGCATACGCCGTCGCGTCCTTCGGCGGCGTGCCCGACGCGCCGTTGAAGTGGTACACGAGCGTGTAGTCGGGATCGAACGTCTCGGCCGGCTTGCCGCCGTCCGGCGCCTTCTTGTTGCCGTAGTACATCCAGATCGATTCCGCGGCGCCCGCCGGCATCTTCGGCACGTCGACCCAGATCAGCGCGACGCCGAGCACCGGGTCGTATTGTTCGACGTGGTAGTTCAGCGGCGTCTTGTCGTCGGACGCGACGAAGCGGATATCCGCGCCGTTGTCGGCCAGCCCGTCGAACTGGAAGTTGCCCGAATGCAGGCGCATCAGCAGCGGCACGCGGCCCGCCGAATCCGCGAGGTTCGCGCCCTTCGGGCTCGCGTCGATCGTGATCGCCTTCCGGTACGACCAGTCGTTCTGCCACCATGCGTTCGCGATGCCGGGCAGCACGCCGAGCATCACCGCCAACAGGAAAAACAAGACTCGCTTCACGATCCACTCCCCGAATGTGCGGGCGCTTCGCTCGTCGCGTCGCCCCGGCACGGTCAAAAAAAATCCGTCAGAACCCCAGCCGCACGTAGAAATCGAAACGCGGGCTGTACTGCCGCGTATAGACGCCCGCCTTCAGCGGCCAGCCGGCCTCGAAATCCGCGCTGGCGTACTTCATGATCTGCAATCGCGTGCCGACGCCGACGCTCATCAGGTTGAAGCGCGACGTCTGCTCCGGCAGCGGGCTCAGCAGCCACAGGTGCGCCGCATCGAAGAACGCATGGAAGCGCCACTCGTTCACGCGGCTGCCGACCGCGCCACCGAGCCACTTCGACAGCGACGGGCTGCGCAGTTCGAGCGACGCGATCACGCCGCTGTCGGCCGTGTCTTCCGCCTGCATGTAGCCGCGCACGCTGTTCATCCCGCCGGCGGCGAACTGCTCGCTCGATACGAGCGGCGAGTTCGAGATCTGCGCGCTCACGTGGCCGTTGGCCTGTATGTCGTTGGCGAAGCGCTGTGTGTGATTGACGTCGAACTTGCCGTACACGAAGTCGGGCGTTGCCTTGTAGCGCTTGTTGTCCCACGCGCCCCAGTCGCTGCCGAGGCCTCGGATGTTGGTGGTGAGCGACGCGGAGAACGACGTCTGCGAGTTCTTCAGGCTCAGCTGGCCGTTGTACGAGAACGTCACCGGCACGTAGGTCAGCGGCGCGGTGGATGTCTGGCCCACCAGGCTCACGTTCTCGTCGTAATGCTTGCGGTCGATCTCGATGCTGACCGAGTGCGCGTAGGTTTCCGACGCGGGCAGCGCGTAGATCGCGGTGAAGCCGTAGGTCGTGCCCTTGCCGAGCACGTTGGTGCCGCCGACCGACGCGACGTTGCTGTCCGAGTGCACGACGGTGGCGAGGAAGCTCCAGCGCGTATCCTTGATCGGCGCGAGATACGAGAACGCATAGACGCGCGCATCGTTCGGATGCTGCGGCGCGATCACGTAGGTGCCGGAAATCACGTGGCCGAGCTGCCACAGGTTCGAATAGCTGAGGCTCGCGCTGGTGCGCAGCGTCGACGTGCCGGGGCTGTTGTCGTTGTTCAGCTCCAGTGTGCCGTGCAGCGGGCTGTGATCGTCCACCTTGAGATCGACGTCGACCGTCTGCGGCATCGCGCCGGGCTTGAGCACCGGAATCACCTGCCGGTCCGCCGAGCGGTTCAGGTCGGTGAGCTGCTGCTGCGCCTGGTTGAAGTCGGGCACCTTGCCTTCGGCGAGCGCGGGCACCGCGTCGCGGATGTTGCGCGGCGAGTTGTACTGCGCGCCGTCGACGCGCAGCCGGCCCACCTTCGCCTCGACCACCTGCAGCAGGATCACGCCGTTCTTCACCTGCTGCTGCGGCAGCTCGACAACCACCGACTGGTAGCCACGCTCCTGATAGACCTTCTGCAGCGCATCGCGCGCCGCGTTCACGTCGCCGAGCGTGCGGCCCGGCCCTTCGAACGGATAGACGGCCCTCTCGATCTCGAGCGTCGGCAGCGTCGTGTTGCCGCGCACGACGAACGCGTTCACGTCGAACGTCTGCGGCGCCGGCGATCCCGACGCTGCCGCGTTCGCGGCCGGTACCGCGGCGGCTTCCTGCGCACGCACGCCCGAGGCGACGCACAGCCCTCCGGCCAGCACGGCGCCGGCCAGGCATCGGCATTTCAGCCGCCATCGTTCGCGTGACTTGCGGTCTACTCTCGGCGGCATGCGCCCTTCCCCTTTGTTGTTCCGGATCGCGGAGCGCTCGCTGCACTAGCCGCCCGCACCGCTATCAAATACGTGTTTCACTTCGATGACGATTTGTTCGTCATCCTTATCACGATGTACTCGATGCTTCCTGCTGCTTGCCGCTTCTGCTTCAGTCGCGGCGCGCCTGCTCCGGCATTCCACCAGCCGGACAACCGAACTGCACGCACGCATACCGCATCAGCGTATCGACGCACACCGCGAGCGATTCCCGGTCGGTGTCGAGCACGAGATCCGCATCGACCGGCGGCTCGTACGGCGACGACACGCCCGTGAATCCCGGCAGCAGGCCACGCCGCGCCTTCGCGTACAGCCCTTTCGGGTCGCGCGCTTCGCAGCGGGCGAGCGACGTGCTCACGTACACCTCGCGAAACGCCGCGCCGACGATCGACCTCGCCGCATCGCGCATCGCCGCGAGCGGCGAGATCACCGCGACGATCGCGACAGCGCCAGATCCGCTCGCCACCGCCGCAACCTCGGCGATGCGCCTCACGTTCTCGAAACGGTCCTGCTCGGTAAAGCCGAGGTCCCGATTCAGTCCGGCCCGCATCCGGTCGCCGTCGAGCACCATCGCATGCGTCCGCCGCTCGCGCAGGCGCTGCGCCAGCGCATCGGCCAGCGTCGTCTTGCCCGCGCCCGACAGCCCCGTCAGCCACAGCACGCCGCCCGCAAGTTGCGGCGCCGCGCCGCGCGACGCGTTGGCCGCGTCTACCGATAAGGACGAAACGACCGCGGAAAACCCGCAACGATCGATGTTCATCGCGCTTGCCCGCCGACGTTCGCGGGCTCGTCGTCCTCGCGCGGTCGCGTTTCCCAGAATCCGCCCTGCATCGTGACGATCGACGGTGTCTCCGCCCATTGAGGCGCGCTCAGGATCTCGGCGCGCCGCACGTTCGGCAGCACCTGCACGTCGAAGATCTCGTCGACACCGTTGAAGAACTGCAGGATGCCGAGCACCGCGCCGCTGTTCGCGTCGAGCGCGGCGACGCCCGCGACGATCGCATCGGCCTCGCTTTCGATCGGCAGCCCCTGCGGCCCGCGCTTGTCGCGCAGCTTCGACAGTCCGACGAACAGCACGCCGCCGTATTCCGCGAGACCGTGCGTGAAACCCGGCAGTGTCGCGAGCACGCGTCGCGCGCCCGACTGCGGATCGATCTGCAGCACCTGGCCGCGACCGCCTTCGAGCACGTGCAGGCGTCCGCCGATCACGCGCGGCGAATGCGGCATCGACAGGCCCGACGCGACGATGCGACCCGACGGCACCTCCATCACGACGCCGCCGTCGGCCATCCCGCGCCGCCAGCCGAACGGCTCGTCGGTCACCCCGAGCGCCGTCGCGAAACGCACCTTGCCATCGCTGAACGCCATCCCGTTCAGGTGGCAGCGGTCGTCGGGCTTCATCGCGGTCACGAACGGCGGCTGCCAGATCGACGTGAAGTTGAAGTAGCCGTCGATCACGCTGATGCACGAATAGCGCGTGTTGACCGCGAGCACGACGTGCTTGTCGAACGCCATGTCGTGCAGATCCAGGTCTCCGGTGTAGTACGCCATGCGCGGCACGAACATCGCGTCGTAGTGATCGGGGCGGCCGGGATAGAGCGGCGCGAGCGTCGACACGTTCGCGAACACCATCAGTTCGTGCATCGTCGCGACCGCGAGCCGGTTGCCGGATACGGCCATCCCCATCGAGCGCGGCAGCAGGCACGCGGACAGCGTCGGCACGCCCGCGTCGACGCCGATCACCGCGACGCCCGACGGGCGGCGGCTGACGGCCAGCGAACAGCCGAGCGCCTCGAGCACCTGCAGAAAGCGCCCCGTGTCGCGCAGGTTGATCACCGGCGACATCGCTTCCGCTGCCCGTTCCGCTGCGGCGAGCGGGTCGCCGCCCTGCCGGCCTTCCTCGAACTGTTCCACTGTGATGCACCTGTCGGCTTCGCGCCGCGTGATGAATAAAGGTGAAGTCCGCACTCGCCCGTCCGCACGCACGGCATGCGCGCGCCGGCCACGAGCCGGATCGCGCGTGCCGGGTCGCGACACTCACCTACCTAGACGGAACGAAATGCGCATTGCCGCAAACTTTTTTGCGTGGACCGGCCGCTGCGCCGCCGAGTGCGCGTGTACGCGCTGTCGGCGGCGCCGATCCAACGGCGTCGCCGACCGCGTGCGGCCTGCAATGCGCGCACGGCGCAACCCGCGCGCGAAAACGCGCGGAACGCCGTGCAGGAATATGCGTGGCCCCCGTTTGGTGTGCATGTCGCCTGCCTGGCCCGTGTCGGATCTTCGGCGTCGCGCGTGCGCGAGTCGCCGGCAAACGTGTTGCCGCTACACGGGAAAATCGCGAAAACGCGTCGCACCCGCGTGCGGCCCGACAATCGTCGGGTGCTATCGGGAAGTTTTTGTGACATTGCGCTGAAGATATTCACGAGACCGTGTGCGACGGGGCGCCCGATATCGTTTACGCGCGACCGGCCGGCGCTATCGCAGCGCGGCAAACGCCCGAACGTCACGAAAAAAACTGCGGTTTCGCGCTGCCCGATCCGTCCTAACTAATGAGAAAAACACATCGACGACGGGGTCCGATCCATGTCATTCGCCACGATGCTCGTCCGCTGGCTCGCTGGGAGGCTGTCCGGCGCGGCCGCGCCGCCTGACCCGCTGCGCGCGGCCGCCGCCGGTCGTGCCGCGCTGCGCCGCCCGTTACGCTGGCGCACGCCGTGGCTCGCGTGGCAGTCGCTGTCATGGTGCGTGCTGACGCTGCTGGCTCCGCCGGTCTGGACGATAGGCACGCTGCTGCTGATCAATGCGTCGAGCGACCAGCCGCTGTTCTGGACGCTCGCGATGGCGATCGTGCCCGTCGCGAACGGCGTCGCGATCGTCGCGACCAACCAGCGCCATCACCGCGTGCCGTTCACGCGGCGCTCGACGGTCGCGCTGTTCACGTTCTTCGTTGCGATGGCCATCGGCTGCACGCTGTTCGTGCTGCTGCTGTGGCGCTCGCATTCGATCGCCGCGCTGGTCGGCCCGCTCGCGCTCGACGGCGACGGCACGCATCCCGCGATGCTCGCGTTCTGGGTCGCGGGGCTCGCCGCGATGTTCGGTGTCACGTCATCCGCGCATGCGAGCATCGCGCATGCGTGGCTCGCGTTCGAGGCGTGAATGCGGCTGCGCCCATCCAACGGGGGCATGCGAATGCATCGATACGGGAGATCCGGCGCGACATGCGCGCCGCGCACACGCGGCATCGCGATCGTGACGGTGCTGCTCGTCGTCGCGCTGGCGGCCACGCTCGCGGCCAGCGTGCTGTGGCGTCAGCAGGTCGCGACGCGCGACGTCGAGAACCAGCGGCTCGCGACGCAGACGATGTGGGTCGAGCGCGCCGCGGTCGAATGGGCGCGGGCGACGCTGCGCGCGCAGAACGCGACGTCGAACGTGACCTTCGCCGGCCAGCCGTGGTCGGCCCCATTCTCCGACGTGCCGCTGTCCGACCTGCTGCCGCCGGATGCGGTCTCGGTCAACGCGGAACTTGCGCGCGCATCGATCTCCGGAAACGTCGAGGATGCGCAGGCCCGCTTCAACCTGATGAACCTCGTGTCGCGCATCGCGCCGGGCAAACCGTGGCAGGCGAATGCCGCAGGCGTGCTCGCGTATCGGCGGCTGCTCGGCGAACTCGCGCTCGATCCCGCGCTCGCGCAACCGACGGCCGACTACATGCTGCGCTCGCTGCGCGACACGAACGGCCCCGGCGGCTGGCCGCTGCAGCTCGTGTCGGTCGACGATCTCGCACGAATTCCCGGCTACGACGCGCATGTGATCGACGCGCTCGCGCCGTTCGTGACGGTGCTGCCCGACCTCACCGTCGTGAACGCGAACACGGCGGCCGAGCCCGTGCTCGTCGCCGCGATTCCGACGCTGTCAAAAAGCCAGGCGAAACGGCTCGTCGAGCGGCGCGGCACCGCGTATTTCGTCAGCACCGGCGATATCGCCGAGTATCTGCTGCCCGCGCAGGGCGGCAGCCCGACGCTGCCGGACGGCTCGGCCGTGGGCGTCAGCAGCGGCTATTTCATCGTGCACTGCCGCGTCCATTCGACGCGGATCAACGCCCGCATCGAAACGCTGATCGCGCGTTACGGCAGCGGCAATTTCACGTGGACGTCGGTGATCTGGGTGCGGCGGCTCACGAGTTGAATGCCGACCGCACGATTTGCGCACGTGCTTGCGGATCGACGACGCGCGATCCATCGAATCGCGCGTGAGCCGCAGCGCCGATCTAGATCAACGACGACTCGCTCAAACCGAGCCCACGCGCGCCCTGCGGCTTCACCGCGCAATCGAACGTCAGCCGCGTGAGGCTCGTCTCGCGGACTTCGCCGAGCAGGCGGTTCCAGTCGTCGATCGACACGAGCAGCGCGATCGGCCGGTTGTATTTCGTGACCATCACCAACGCCTCGCCCGCATGCCGCAGCGCCTTCGACGGATTGCTGCTGAAGTCGCGCGTCGCCATCGCGATCGTGCGCAGGCTGAACACGTTCGTGACGGCATCGTCGCCGTCGTCGTGCAGCAGCCGCTCGAGCGTCGCCGCACGCAGCAGCGCCTGCGATTTCGCCGACAGCCGGTTGTCGCGGCGCTTGCGACGCGCGCTGCGCGGGTCGACGTGCACGGCCAGCACCCGCACGATCTGGCCGAGGGTGGTTGCGGGCAACTGGTCGTAGCGGCGCCACCAGTCGGGCGGCAGCGCGATCATCATTCCGGCGTAGATCGCCGCGACGCCATCGGCGATATGCGACGGAAGACGCTCGGCGTCGCGCGCGTCGAGATCGAGCGCCGCACCGACCACCTGCGTCATCACGCTGAACGCGTTATACGCGAGCGCCGCGATCCCGCAGGCGAGCAGCGACGCACGCGCCGGCGTGTCGCCGAACGGCGCGCCTGCCAGCACCGGTTCGAGCGGCAACGGCAACACGTCGCGCCAGCGTCGGCGCGATAGCTGCACGATCCGTGCCGCGTCGAACCGCTCGGCCGGCAAATCCGTCAGCAGCACCACCGCTTCTCCGGGTTCGCCGCCCGCCGCCGCGCGGCGCCATTCGATCCGCCGCAACGTATCGGTTGCGCCGCCGTCGCCGGTCATTCCTACCGGCTGTTCGCGCACGATGCCGTCGTCGCACACCCCCGCGTCATGCCATTCATCGAGCGGCCGGACCGTGCTCGCGGGACCGTACTCGCGCAGGATCAACGCACCGCCGCGGCGCGGCCATCCCGACAGAATCGCATCTGTATCGAAGCGCCCGTCGACGATCCACAGCTCGCCGGGCCGCACCGTTTCGAGCAGCGCGGCGACGAAGGCGCGTGCGGGCTGCCGGCCGCGCTCGACCGGCAGCAGGTCGACGATCAACCCGAGATCGGGATCGTAGACCGGCAGCACGCGTGTGCCGGCACCGAAGGCAGCGTCGTACGCGGGATCGTCGCAGGCCCGCCCGCAATCGCAGGCAGCCTGCCCGGGCGCACACGCGTCGGCCGCCCCGTCGAGCACGCGCAGCCGCATCCCGCCGAGCCCGCTCTCGTCCACACGCGCCGCCGCGATCGGCAGCAGCAGTTCCGCGCTGTCCTTCACGAGCGCGCGCCCCCAACCGGCGCGCAAGCGGCTCATCCCGTCGTGCAGCTCGGCGACGGCGGCCCCGCCACCGATCGGCGCGACACCGGCCGCATCCGACGGCATGCGCATGTGCGCGGCGATCGCCGCGATCGCATCGACCGCGAGCGCGAACAGCGCCTCGCGAATCGGCTCGTCGTCGGGTTCGCCATCGGTGTCGGCGGTCGCGTCGAGCCAGTCGTCGTGCAGCGCGCATTGCAGCACGAGCCGCGTCATGATCGCCATCGGACTCTGTTCGACGAAACGTTCCACCACCGCGCGCATCATCGGGACACTCCGTACCGTTCGCAATGCCGCACATGCAACCGGTCGCCACCGCACGATCGCACTTGACGGGCCGCAGTCGACGCCGCAGCATCGTGGACAACCGCAAGCGCACGACCGCACGCCGTCGCGATGCTCCCTCCGCCATCGACGCACGAGGCACCGGCATGTACGTAGATCCCCGCGTGGCGCACGGCCGCGCCCGGTTCGACCTGAGCCGTTCCCCGCGCCTGCTCGCCGACGAGCGCCGCTGGGAGATCAGCGACCTCGTCACGCGCGGCCTCGACGATTTCCGCGGCGTGCGCAACCGCCGCAACCTGATGCGGCTGCTCGGCCGCCAGATCGCGCCGAAGCTCGCGCGCCTCGGCCTCGATCCGTATGTCGGCGTGCTCGGCAGGATCGAAGGCCTGTTCGTCAACTTCTCGACGATGAGCGCCGAGCACGGGCTGCGCGAATTCCAGCTGCAATTGACGGTGCCCGACCTCGTGCTGCGCAGCTTCGCGTCGAATGCGATCCGGCCGCACGCGGTCGCGCGCTGCATGCAGCGCAACGGCGTGATGACGCTCGCGGATATCGAGCACGAGACGAATATCGCGTTCGTCGCGGCACGCGTGATGCGCTCGCTCGCGATCGCGGAACACTGGCGGCAGGTCGGCGTGCCGACGCCGTACGGGCTGTTCGTCGGCACGCTCACCGACGCGAACGACGTCGCGATGAACACCTATTTCCGGCCCGGCGACAACGATCGCCCGTCGCGCTGGAGCGGCTTCTCGGCCCTCTTCGCGACGATGCCGGACTGGCGCCCGGATCAGGTCCGGCACGGCGGCGAACTGCTGCAATGGATGGTCGACCATATCGTGGCCCTGCAAGAATCCGCCCCGTTCTTCGAACGCTTTCCGTTTCTGCGTGAACCGCTGCGCGACGCCGACGACCCGCTCGACGCCGCGTGGCGCGGCGCGCGCGCCGGCATCGACGGCGGCGCGACGTCCTGATCGCCGGCCCTCGCCGCACACCGCGCCCCGCCCCACACGGGCGGCAATCCGGAGGCCGGCTTCGGCCCCCGGTTCCGCTACACGGTCCCCTCGCTCTCTCGTATACAAGGTCGAAGCAAGTGCGCGTAACCCGCAGAATTTCTTGCGATACCCGCACGCGTGCCGATGAAAACGATTCCGCCGCACACCGGAACGACCACGCCTTCGGCGCGCTCAATGCATGCGCGGCGGCCCGCCCGGCTCCTGGCGACCGACCGCCTCCAGCACGGCCCACATCCAGATCAGTTCGCGCACGGTGCGCGCATGCTCGTCGCTCTGCGCACGCCAGCGCCGGAACGCGTCGAGTTCGCATTCCGTCGTATCGCCGGTGCGCAGCCACAGCAGCCAGCGCACCGCGCCTTCGCGGATCGCATCGGCGCGCGTGTTCGCGTCGCCGGAATCCGCATCCCGTTGCGATTCGTTCATGATCACGCCACCGCCCGAAGCTCCCTCGACACCCATCCCCCGCACCGCGCATCGCTGCGCGGCCGGGGCGCTTGCCACCCACGCCTCGGGTCCGACGACGCTCCACCGGGCCGCCGCGGACGGCAGCCCGGCGTTTGCCGGCCCTCATTGATCAGGTCGTATCGGCGGACCGTAACCCGCAGCGCGCAGGCAGCCCGCGGCCGCACGAACGGGCCGCTTGCAGGGGGAGGAAGAAAGGTGGGGAAGCTCGCGGGAGCCGGTCAGCTCAGCAGCACGATATTGCCGGGCAGGCGCGTGATGTGCGCGCCGTACAGGCGCCCGACCATGTCGATCACGTCGTCGAGCCGCGTGATCGGAAACTGCGCCTGCATCCGGTTCGCGCCGAGCGCGGCACGCCGCAGGACGACCCAGCCCGGACGATAGCGGTTGATTTCGTCGATGACGTCGGACAGCGTCACGCCGTTGAACACCAGCATCCCGCGCCGCCATGCGCTGACCGCGCCCGGATCGGCCCGCGACACGGGCTGCACGTCGCGATCGTCGTAGACGACCTGATCGTCGGCCTTCAGCGTGCGGGCGCCGCGCGGATGCGCGAGCGCGACCGTGCCCGACAGGCAGGTCACGCACACCTGCGACCCCGTACGCCGCACGTTGAAGCGCGCGACCGTCGCCTGCATTCGGCCGTCGCCCGCCACCACGGTAACGGGCTGGATCGGCGTCGCGCGGCCGGCCGGCGGCGTGGCCGCGTCGATCTCCGCCTCGCCGGCGACGACTTCGACACCGTGCGCGGCATCGCTCGCGGGCAGCACGTCGACGCGTGTCTGCGTGTTCATCGCCACCGTCACGCGCGACGACAGCGCGACGCTGCGCTGCTCGCCGGTGCCGGTGTGGTAATCGGCGGCCAGGTCGCCGAGCGACGGCCACAACTGCAGCGGCGGCCGCACCGCGAGCCACGACGCGCCGGCCGCCACTGCGAAGCCGATGAACGCGCGGCGGCCCGTGCGCATCGTGCGCTCGCGCTTGGCAACGTTTGCCCAGGCCGCGGCCGTGCGCTCTTCACCCGCGAGCTCGGCCGCCGCGGTGCGCAGCGAGCCCCAGGTGTCGCGCAGCAGCGCGGCCGCCTGCGGACGATCGGCGCACCAGCGCTCGAACGCGTCGGCCTCGGCCTGGCTCGCGTCGCCCGAGCGCAGACGCAGCAGCCACGCGCTCGCTTCGTCGAGTGCGTCGTGGGCGGGTTCGGCCTGGGCTTTCGTCATCGTCCGGGTACTCAAAATTTACGCGGCCCGCCTCGCGAGCCCGTGTACGAATCGCCGTCTTCCTGCATGCGCTGCAGGCAGTACTTCATCGCCGCGCTCAGCTCGCTTTCGACGAGCCGCAGCGAAATGCCGAACTGCTCGGCGATCTCGCGGTTCAGCAGGCCGTCGACACGAGCGGCCAGCAGGATCGCGCGGCGCCGCGGCGGCAGGCCGCGCAGCACGTCCTTCAGCGTATCGACCTTGCGGCGCGCCGCGACGATACGCTCGGGATCGGCCAGTTCGTCGGGTGTCTCGAGCAGCGTCTCGACATCGTCGTCGTGCAGATGGCGGCGCTCGCGGCGATGCTGGTCGATCGCGACATTGTTCGCCATCCCGAGTATATAGGCGTCCGCGTTCGTCACCTGCGAGGACACGTTCGCATTTTCGAGGCGCAGCCAGGTCTCGTGCAGCGCGTCGGCCGCGCCGTCCTTCGAGCCCGTCACGCGTTCGAGACGCCTGACCAGGTACGCGTAGCGCGTCGCCAGCAGCTTCCTGAGCCCGGTGCGAGTGGTATCGGACATGGCGTGCTAGTTCCGGACGGCTGTCGTCGGACAGCGGAAGTGCACGCCGTTGCCGGCCGGCCGCAACAGGATCGTGACCGGCTGCGGCAGGTCCGCCGGCGGCGCATCGTCCAGCTTCAGCGCGCGCAGCGCGCGCATCACCGCCGCGTCGCGGGCGGCCGAACCGCTCGATGCCACCATGTTGACCGCCACCACCGCCCCCCTGTTGTCGATGCGCACCTGCGCGACGAGTCGATAGCTGCCCGGCACCGCCGCCGGCTGCGCGCACAGCGCATCGATCAGATGCGACTGCAGCGTGCCCGCGAACGCGCGCCGCTCGCTGGAATCACCGATCCCGTCGATCGGCAGCGCGGCGTCCGCCGGCGCGTCGACCGTGGCGGGCACCGCCTCGGCGGCCGGCCGCGCGACGATGATCGCTTCGTCCGGACGCGAGAATTCCGCACGCAACCCCGTTCCGGCCAGCAACCGCTCGAGCGCGTCGCGCGGCACGTAGTCGCCCTGCACCGGTGCGCTCGTGCGCCCGTCGAGCAACGGCGCGGGTGCCAGCACGATCAGCTCGGTGAGCCGCGCGAAGTCCTGCAAGGCCTTCGCGAGCGGCTGCGCGGGCAGCTCGAAATGCGCGACGCTGCCCGGCGGGCGGCCCGTGGAACCGGTCTCCTGCGCGTGCGCGCCGCGCATGCACAGCACGACGAACGCGAGCCACGCGACGAGCGCCAGGACACCGGTCGGCGCCCGTGAACGAGTCATGAATCCCTGGTCGGAAGTGGAGTTGCACGCCGCGGGCCGGAATGCGCCCCCCCGCGGGCGGTTCCGTCGCAAGCGAACGTCAGATTGTGAGCGGGCACTGTGACAGTCAGGTGAAGCGTGCCGCGGATCGAATCAATGCGGCGTGCCACGTTCGCGCGCCGCGCGCTCACGGCCGACGCACGACGAAGTTGCCGATGCCCGTACCGACAACCGCCATCCGCACGTCGCCCGACCACAGCGTGATCGTCACCGGCACGTCGATGCCTTCGCTGCCGAGCACGACGCGCGACGGTGCGTCGCCGCCGCCGGTGTAGCGCACCGACACGGCCGTCACCTCGGTGCCCCAGCGGCGCGCGCGATAGAGGTCGTCGTTCATCGGCGCCCACGCGCCGTTTTCGGTGCGCTGCACGAACCGGTAGCCGCCGCCGACCGGCTGCCATGCGATCGGCATCGAGCGCACCTGCGCCTCGTCCCCGGCCGATTCGAGCAGGTTCGCGAGCCGCTGCGCTTCCTCCGCGAGATCAGTGCGGCGATTGCGCGACGGCGCGAGCGTGACGACCGCGACCAGCAGTCCGACGATCACGAGCACGACCAGCATCTCGAGCAGCGTGAAGCCGCGCTGCAGGCGGCGATGCGTGCTTGCGTGCGGTCGGCCCGCGTGCGAGGTGTGCGCTTCGTCGCGCCTCGTCATCATGCATTCACCCTTGCGTCAAAGAATGGAACGCGTCTTCCGTTCTGTTTTCCATCATCCGTTATTCGAACCGATCGTCATGAAACCACTCGCCCCGCTCCGCATCGTTCCGTCCCGCCTCGATCTCGCGCCGCTGGCCGCGACGCTCGCCGCCGCGGCCGCGCTCGTCGCCGTGTCGCTCTGGGCCGTGCACGTGCTGAGCGCGGCCGATGCGCCGGTGACGGCGCCCGCGCCGCCCGCGCCGATCGACGTCACGGCCGGTGCACGACTCTTCGGCGCGAAACCCGACGACGAGCGCGACGCGATCCAGCTGCTCGGCGTGCTCGCATTCGACGCGCGCCGTGCCGCCGCGATCGTCAGCGTCGGTGGCGATGCATCGCGCGTCGTGTCGCTCGGCGCCGCGATCGGCGAAGCCGCGAAACTCGCCGAGGTACGCGCGCGCTCGGTCGTCGTCGACCGCAACGGGCTGCAGCGCGAGATCGCGCTGCCCGCCACCGAGAAAGCCAACGCGTTCGTGCGCTGAGCCGCGCGTCACTGCACCATGTTGTTCAGCTCGATGATCGGCATCATCACGGCCAGCACGATCACGAGCACCACGCCGCCCATCGCGAGGATCAGCAGCGGTTCCAGCAGGCTCGTCAGAAACATCGTGCGGCGCTCCAGCTCGCGCGACTCGCCTTCGGATGCGCGATCGAGCATCGTCGTCACGTCGCCGGTCGCCTCGCCCGAGCGGATCAGGTGCACGAGCACCGGCGGGAACGTCTTCGTATGCGCCAGCGCGCGCGACAGCGCGGAGCCTTCGCGCACGCGGACGATCGCATCGTCGACGTTCGCGCGCATCGCACGGTTCGACAGCGTCTCGCCGGCCGCCTGCAATGCGCGCAGGATCGGCACGCCGGCCGCCGTGAGAATGCCGAGCGTGCTTGCGAACCGCACCGTGTTGTAGCCGCGCACGAGCTTGCCCGCGAGCGGCGCGGTCAGCAGCCAGTGATCGAACCTGAGCCGCGGCCCGTCCTGCGACAGCACCTTGCGGATCGCGAAGACGATCGCGACCGTCGCCAGCAGCGACGCCCACCACCAGTGACGGACGAAATCGGACAGCGCCATCATCACGACCGTGAGCGTCGGCAATTGCTGCTTCGTGCTGGTGAACACGTTCGCGACCTGCGGCACCACGTAGCTCAGCAGGAACGTGACGATGCCGAACGCGATCAGCGTGACGATGCCCGGGTACGTGAACGCGAGCAGGATCTTCTGCTTCAGCGCGTTGCTCTGTTCGATGTAATCCGCAAGACGCGACAGCACGACGCCGAGCTTGCCCGTGTGCTCGCCCGCCGCGACGAGCGCGCGATAGATCTCCGGAAAATCGCGCGGATGCGCTGCCAGCGCATTCGCGAACGAATGGCCGCCGACGATTTCCGCGCGGATCGACGCCATCAGTTCGCGCACGTATTCGCGCTCGGCCTGCTCGCTCAGCACCGACAGCGATTCGTCGAGCGGCAGCCCGGCGACCAGCAGGCTCGCGAGCTGGCGCGTGATGATCGCCTGCTCGCGCTGCGACAGCTTGCGGCCGAGCGACAGCCGCTGGTGGCGCTCGCCGTGCAGGCGTTGCGCGGCCAGCTCGACGACGAGCGGCGTGAGGCCCTGCGTACGTAACTGGCTGCGACCGGAGCGCGCGCTGTCGGCTTCGAGCACGCCCTTCAGCGTGCGGCCGGTGGGATCGATCGCTTCGTAGCGGAATGCCGACATGCCGGAGTTCTCCTGTCACGGGTGCGACTGCTTTCCATGACGTCGCGCAGCATGCCGGACAGAGTCGCCGGGGAAGACTACGGAGCGAACCGGCGCAAATTTGTGACGGATGTTGGGCCACCTTTTTGGCGGGGTTTATTACTGGGCGGCGTCTTCTTTATATCTTAAGAACGATTTCATCCTTGTCGAGATGATGGCTCAATCCGCATTAATGACATGAAGCACGCTTCGCTCATTCATTTACGTCATTTTCGGATAGATTGAGGAAATACATCGAATGAGCGGATATTCATCGACACCCTGAATGTTCCGTAACATCCGCCACAAAACCGCCTTGAAACCACGATAGCGCCGCTCGGTCTGCCGGCTGAACCCGATATCTGGATGCCCAGCCCGCGCCGAATAACGGTTGAATCGCCACTTTATCAACCCGAATAACGCAATGATTTATTCAACGAAAATGTTACGCACCATTCGTTATGAAAAATTCACACGCGTCATTCGGATTTCCCCCTACATTTACCCGGCGGTCCATAAGCATTCCAACCGCAGTAGCAGGGGTTCCCGTTTATCTTCGTTCAAGGAAATTTCTCATGAAATCCAGCAAGCGCAAGATCTGTCAAGTCCTCGCTCTCGTCGTTTCGGGCATGGGCGCATCGCTCGCGATGGCCGCAGGTCCCGTGATTCAAGGTGGCGGCTCGTCGCTCGTCGCCCCGACCATCGGCGCCAATTCGCCGGCTTCCGGCGAAATCGGCCTGTACGGCACCGCCAACGCCACGTTCACGTACTACTCGGTCGGCTCGGGCGCCGGCCAGAACGCGTTCCTGAACAACCAGCCGACGTTCTTCGGCGCGGGTGTCACGGGCACGGTCCACTTCGCGAACAGCGACGCGGCACTGTCGGCCACCCAGCTCACGTCGTACAAGGCCGGCCTCGGCACGACCAACGGCCCGCTGATCCAGATCCCGTACATCGTCACGCCGATCACCGTGCCGGTCGTCAATGGCCCGGCCGTGACGAGCACGACGACCCCGCAAACGACGCCGGGTCAAGCGCATAGCATCGCGTTGAACGACGACGATCTGTGCGGCGTGTTCTCGGGCAAGCTGACGAACTGGAACCAGGTCACGAATCCGGAAACGGGTTCGGCCTACGCGCTGAATGCGCCGATCAAGGTCGTCTATCGCTCGGACGGCAGCGGCACGACCGAACTGCTGACCCGCCACCTGGCCGCTGTCTGCTCGACCGGAAATACGGCTGCGGGCGTGACGTTCGTCGACTCGCTGACGTTCACGGCTTCGTTCCCGAGCGGCGTGCCGGCGAACTTCACGGCGGCCTCGGGTAGCGGTGGCGTGCGTACGCAACTGGTGAGCTACCAGTCGGCCGGTACGGCCGCTGTCGCCTACCTGAGCCCGGATTACACGAACACGTTCCTGGCTCCGCAAAGCACGGTCGTGACGTCGGCCGGCGCATTCCAGCTGCCGATCGCGAGCCTCGTGAACAAGGTCGACAGCAAGTACTACGCACCGACGTACGCAAATGCTTCGACGGCCCTCGGCACGGTTGCTCCGCCGGCGACCAAGGTCGCCGCGTCGAACCCGGCCAACTGGGTGCCGAACGCAGGCAACCCGGCGGCCGGCTATCCGGTTTCGGGCACGAGCCAGATCATCCTGAGCCAGTGCTACGCGAACTCGGCCGTCAAGACGAACGTTCACGACTTCCTGAACAACCACTTCACGAACGCCAGCTACGCGTCGGTCGTTCATGGCAACGGCTTCGACACGGTTCCGTCGTCGTACCAGACGGCCATCTCGAACGACTTCCTGAGCAACGCGAGCACGTGGAACCTCGATATCGGCAACGCGAGCGTCTGCACGGGTACGGTGGTCGGCCGCTAAGCGGTCGGCACACTGCTCGACTGACCGTTCAAGCGACTGCGCCCTTGGGAGTCCAAGGGCGCAGTTTTTATTTACGCATACGGGTCGCACGATTCGCGTCGCCTGGAAATATTCGAGCCGCTGCAAACTGATTTTCGAAATTCAAGCGACTGTGCCCCTGGGTTGCCAGGGGCACAGTTATCGTGAGCCGTTACTCCGGCATGTTCGTTACGCCATCGCTACCATTCGCGATCCCGTCTTCAGCGCACGATTCACGGCAAGCCTGCACAAGAAACACCGTCTGGAACACTGCCGCCCTGCCTCACGCAGCGACTCACGTGAATCAGATCTTGCCAAGCTTCGTACGCTCCCCCTCCGTCAATGCCGCACGTTGTGCAGCCCCGGCTTTTCCAAAGCCGATAATCGACACAGAGTTCGACGGGTCATAGCCGACCTGTTGCCGGTGTTTCTTGGATCCGTCACCACCTGCATCACCGAACCCCTCGACCTGCACCGAGATCGTCCAGCGTCGTACCGTCCCGCCGGATGCATTGTTCTTCGCGATATCCTGCGCGACCTGAGTCGCAGCGGATGCAGCCGCGCTCGCAGCGGTCAATGCCCCGGTGTTCACCGCCTGCACCAACGGAATGCCTGTCGCATTGCCCGTCACCTGTATGTTGTCCGCGTTCACCACGTGCAGCGCAGCGACGTTGAGGTTACCCGCACGGATACCGGCATCGCCGGCATCAACGGTGCCGCGAGGCGCGATCAGGTTGATCGTGCCCAACGGGATACCGGGCACGCTCTGCAGCGTGGCAATCCCTGCACCGGTCACCTGCCCGCGTGCATCTACCGTGCAGTAGTGATTCGGGTCACACACATATTGCGGTGCCGGCGTATCGGCCGACGATTTCGCGCCCTTGCCGGCGTTGATGTCGCCGTTCGAGCTCCAGATCGTCATGTCGCCACCCTGCTCGGTGAATATCCGGCTTTGTGCGAGCAACACGCTGCGGTCCGTGAAAATATTCACGTTGCCCTTCTCGAGCGTCAGGATGCCCATTGCCCCCGGGCCGACGACCACATTGCCGCTGCTGTCCGTAATCTGCGGCGGCGCCGAGGCACTGCCGACCAGAGCCTGTCCGCCCGGGCCCAGGATCGAGATATTGCCGCCCTGTTGCGTCTGGATCGTCGTGTTCCGGATATCGAGATCACCGGTATCGATCGACTTGTTCGTACCGTTGCCACCGCCCCCGAGATTGTTCGCCGTATAGCCGAACGACGCAGGGAACAATGTATTGATCGCGTCGTAGCCGCGTGCGTACTTCTGGAAATAGGGACTCGCGGCATTGTTGTAATCTTCACCGACCCGAGTCAGCACGTTGAACAACACCTGTTCCGCGAAGATCTGCTGAACGTACGAAGGCAGGTCCTTGAATTTGGACCACGCCTGCATCGCATCCAGCGGTTCGCTCGCACGTTGGTCCTTGACTAGCCCCGTATCTACCACGTTGCCTGCTTCGTACTGTTGTACGAAGGCAATAAGATCGGACGCCGTGCTCGGCACGCCCGCGATCGACCCGGCCGGATCAATGTACTTCGAGATAAACGTGCCGGTATCAATTCCCGGACTGACGCCGAACAGGATGTTTACGTTCGCGCTGTCGTGTGGCAGGTTCGGGTTCGATGCATTTCCGGTCGCGTTAATGCCCGTCAACAACCCGGTCTTGGGATACGCGCTGCTCAACGCGGCGTAGGCCTCGGACTGGCTCGTCAGCGGACCGATATTTCGGCCGGCCTCGATATCGAAGTACCCCGGTCCGCCCAGCGTCAGCGCAGGCACTACGGCTGCATTGCGAACCAACGGCGTATCGTGAATGTCGCGTCCTGCCACGATGCGGGTGACATCCGATTTGCGCAGATTCTGCCCCTGGAACGACAAGTTCACGATGTCCTGCCCGGCCTGGATCATCGCCGGCTTGTCGATCACGACCTGCATGAGCTTGTCGTAGAATCCTGCGCCTCCTCCAGTCGACTGTAGTGCACCGTTGACGATATCGCCGTTCAGGCTGTAGATGCGTGCCGGTACCGGATCGTCCGCATGCAACGCATTGGCGGCGTGGGCCGCCGTCGTCGGATCGGTGAGCACGGCTATCGTTGCAAACGGATTCGTGGCGGACGGCATCGACGATGGATCGCTATCCGACATACCGAATACCGAGCCCGTCGCCCCGGCCCCGGCCACATTCGCAAGATTGATGGAGCGATCGGCAATGAGACTCAGATTGCCTGACGTCGACGGGAAAAGCGCCCCGCCTGATGCGACGTCGATGCCTCCGGAAAAGGCCGTCGCATTCACGGTCGCGGGTAATACGGACGATGGATCGATCACCCCGTCGCCTAGAAAATTCCCCCTGAGCACTTGTTTCGACGCCAACGAGTTCAGCACCACATCGCCCGTTGTGGTCAGGACATTGACGGCCGAATCGGGTGAATAAGCTTGTGCGTCGGCATACCGCGCGTACTGAGTTTGAAGAATACTGCTGCCGATCTGAAGATAGGAAGGATTGAATACGCCCCCGATCTCCGCGCCTTGGCGCGCAACGACGTCGATGATGCCGTCCTGAGTGGCCAGCAAGGTCGATACTGACACCGGGACTTGCCCCGCGGCCAACCAGGGCTGCACGACAACGTCTGAGCCGATGCGCCCTCCAGCCGTAAGCGCCCCCGTTCCCTTCGCAACGAAATAGTCGCCGCTCAGGATGTCGCCCCCCGCACGCACCGTCAGATCGCCGCCACCAACCGTAACCGGTTTTCCTGTGGCGTCGTTGTACCAGGTTGTCGGCAACGACACGCCGAGATCGACAATATTGCCCCCTGCACTGATCGCGACGTTGCCGCCTACGCTCATAACGCCTTGATTGAATGCACCGAAGTCGATTGAAGTGCGATCGAGCCGCCCGTAGCTGCTACTGCCGGAGACAATCGTCGGCTTCCCCGTTACCTGCATCCATTGCCACCAAAATTGCGCAATCGGCGCGCCGGCTTGCCCGGAGATCGTGCCCGCCGTATCAATGACATTCTCGATGCCTGCGATATTTCCTTGCGCGTGAATCGATATGTCGCCGGCTGCTTCGGGATTCACCGCGGACGTGACGAGAATATTGCTCGCTGGCGTCCCGGCGCCTTGCACAACCGTAGTCGAGCCTGCAGGCGCATCGGGCGCCCGGGGCGACGGTGCGCCAGCCGTATAGATCACGCCGGGAATGACCGTTGCGTCAGGCTGTCGAGCAACAATCGGGTCGAACAGCGAAACATCGTTCGCTGCAGCGACATCGATCGAGCCCGTACCGGTTCGAACCATCGTCGGCGCCACCACAACGCGGTTGTTCGGATTGGCAATGTTCGGGTTGGTCGCGTTGTTGTATTCGAAATGCCCGTCAAGGATCACGTTACCGATCGCGCCCGACGAGAATCCGTCGGCGGGCCTCAATGCGAGCGGATTGGTACTCGATAGATCGGCGCCGGCGACAAGCCGGTATGACGAGCTGCTCCCTTGATTCAGACTGGCGGAAAGCAGCGGCAACGCGTTTGCCACCACCGCGACCGGTGCCGGCGTATTGTCCGTCTGGGGCGGCTGTATCGTGATGTCTCCGGCAATGACCGGCACCAGCACGGACGGAGGCGCCTTCACCTGGTCGATATGCGGCGTGACACCCGGGTTGGCAGCTTGCCACGTGATCAAGTCCTTGACGTACGACTGGTATTGCGCAAGATAGCGCGGATACCAGGTCGGGTCAGCCAGTTCCTGAGCCGCCGTCGGCGCCTGAAGCGCCACGACCGGCTGCCCTGTGGCAATCGGTGCGTTCTGATGCGTCGGGTCTGCGAAGTAGAACCCCCACGCACCGTTTGACAGTTGTGATGTCAGGTACTGCGCATATTCCTTGTACATGCCGTAATACTGCGCGACCTCGTCGGCATTCCCGCCCGTCCAGTTGTACGGACCGATCAGCCCCAGATAGCTATAGTTCGACAGAATGTAGCCAAACGGTCCAAACGGCATCGTCGACCATGTGTAGTTTGCTGCACTGTACGTCGACGGCGTCGGCTTCGGTGCAACAATACTGCTCCCGATCGGGTTGTCGATCTGGAAAAATCCATCCGACAAACTTGCCCTGACATCAACGTCATTCTCCGCCCGCAGCGTCACGATCGGCGCCTGCCCATTGAACCGGAACGCCTGATTCGTTGCCGACGTCCCCGCTCCGAGGTTCCAGTTCGTCAGCACCTCGATGTTGCCGCCGTTGATCGCCGGGCTCGGATTGTCCAGCTCGATACCCGGCACGATGCGCGCATTCGCGATTCCCGTGCCATCGAACGGATTCTTCAATACGTCCAGCCCGTGCTGCACGAAACCCATCAGCGTGCCGGGCGCAGCCGTCGTCGCGTTGCCGTCCTGATACCCGTAGAACGTCTGGTGATCCGTGTTCGAACCCCCCGACACCGGCGCAAAGAACATGCTCTGCAGCCCGCCGAAGCCGATCGCGCCGTTGCCACTCTGCAATTGCGCCTGCGTCACCGCCGCCGTTGCGCCTGTCCCATTGTTCGTTACGGTGCCACCGCCGGTTCCATCCGGCGTGAACGTAAAGGTCGTCGGCGTACTGGACATGCTCTGCGCGGTAAAGGTGCCAGCCAGCAAGTGACCGCGGGCGTCGTACCAGCCGGCCGGGTCGACGATGCCGTCGAAATGCTTCGCGCCCGTGGTCGCATCCGTGGTGCTCCACGTCGCATAGGCCTCGAGCGTCGTCGCGCGCGAACCCGCGATGCCCTTGCCCGCCGCGAATCCCGACGACGGTAACGACACGTTCACGGTACCGTCCGACAACAGCGGCGCGCGGAAATTCACCGTACCGCCCGACAGTCCGCCAGCCGTTCCGCCCGAAACGTCGATCAATGCGTTCGCGCCGACCCGGATCAGCCCGGCGCGCGACGGATCGATGTTCTCGTAGCCATACGTTGCATTGTACGGATCGGCCACGCCCGGATCGAACACGCCACGCGTCCCGATATCGACCCTGCCGCCGCGCTGGTTCGAAGCCGAGCCGCGTGCCAGCAGCGAGCCCTCGACATCGACACCGCTGTGCCCGTACAGCGCGATCGCGCCGCCCGCCTTGCCCGACGCGTCGATCGTGCCCGACACATTGACATTGCCGTTCGCCGGGTCCGATGCGTTGCCCGCACCGCCGTCCGCCGTCAGCGACACCGCGTGTGCGGTGAGCGTGTTACCTGCCGACAGCGTGAGATTGCCCGACCGGGTATGGATCGCGATGGCCTGGTTCACGCCGCTCGATGCGAGCGTTGTCGCGAGCGCGTCGAGATCGGCAGCGCCGCCCGTATCGAGCGACAACGAACCACCCGCATAACCACTTGCCGCGCCGCCCTTGATCGTACCGTTCAGGGTCACGACCTGCTCTGGCGCCGACAGCGTCAGGCTGCCCGCCGCGCCCCCGCCATTCGCACCCGAGAAATCGAGCGTCGAGCCGGCCTGCACGTCGACCGTCCCGGCGTCGGCCGTCAACGTGATCGCGCCGGCCGGCGCGTACCGCACGATGTCGAAGAACTGCTTCGACACGCCGGCCGCGCTCACCGTCGACCCGCTGCCAAGCGTCAGATTGCCGCTCGTCGCCTCGAGACTCACGTTGCCCGCGGGGGCGGCGATCGTCGCGCCGTTGTCGGCGATCGTCCCGCCAACGAAATGCCATGCGCCGCCTACCGGTGTCCTCGCCAACGCGGTGCCCGACGCGCCGTTCAACGTCAGTGCCCCGGTCGTCTTCACGGTCGATGCCGAACTCGTATCGGCGAGATAGACGGGCGCATTCAGCGTAACCGGCAGTGCGCCGAAGTCGAACGTGCCGGTTCCCTGCCCGACAATACCGCCCGTCGCGGTCATGCTCGCGGAGCCGAAACCGCTCGCCAGCTTCGTGCCCGAGCCGAAATCGATCTCCTTGGCATTGACCGTCAGCGTGCCGCTGCCCGGCGCAACCGTCCCGTTCGGCGCGCCAGTTTCGTTCGTGAACGCAATCTGCTGCGCATTCAGCGTCACATGACCGCCGTCGCTCTTGAACGTCCCGGCGCTCAGGTCCACGCTGTTGCCGAACGTCGCGTTCACGTCGCCGACGAAGCCGATCGCACCATAACTGCGCAGCGTCACCTGTTGCGCGTTGCCGAATTGCGCGAGCCCGGCCGGATCGATCACGAAGCCGGGCAGTGCCGCGGCGGCCGCACCGTTCGTACCGGTAAACGTAATCGCCGATCCGTCCGCCGTGATCGCCGTCGCCGACAGCACGGCACTGGGATCGACCTTCAGGTTTCCGGACGAATCCAGCGTGAGCGCCTGCCCGCCCGCAAGCGTCGCGCCTGCGCCGACGGTCAGCAGACCGCTGCCGGTCGAGCCCGTGCGCGTGAGCGGTGCCATCGTGCCGTTCGACACGCGCAGGAGCGCGCCATCGCCAGCGATTGCAATCGGTTGATCCTTCGCCGCCGGGTAGTCGCCGGCTGCCGCGATCGACGCCCCTGCGTCAATGCGCAGACCGTTCGCGGCATTCGGATCCGTGCCGCTCGTGTCGGTCTTCGTGACGAGCAGGATCTCCGGGCCTTTGAGCGCCGTGTTGCCATCGTTCGATACGATCACGCTGTTCGCGATCGGCGTGATCGTCACACCCTTCGTCGTTGCCGCGCGCGTGCCGCCGATCAGCAGGCTGCCCGCATTCAGCGAATCGAGCGCATCACTGCCGATCTGCAGATAGCCCGGCAGCGCGGCACCGCCGTTGCCGGTGATCTGGATGTCCTGGGACGCAATGTCGACTTCGGCGGGAGCGCCCCCCGTGCCAGCGGCCGTATTCAGCGTTGCACCGAGCGTCAATGCCTTGTTCGCAGCCAGCACGAGCTGACCGCCGTCCACCGGCAACGGCGGCGTTACGTTGCCTTTCTTCGCGGCCTGCGCGGCAAAGAACGCGTTCGCTCCCGTCACCGTGTACTGCGAGTATTGCCGCCACACCGGAGCCGACTGCACGCTGAACAGCGTCGGCGTCGCGCTGCGACCACCGGTCAGTGCATCGGCGAAATACCCTGCCGTCATCACGGTGCCATCCGGCAACACCTGGCTCGCCCCGGGCACGACGCCACCCGCCGCGCTCGCGAGCGTCACGCGATACGCGCCTGGCAGCGTCGCGTACTTGCCTGGAAGCAGCGTGTAATAGCCAGCCGCCAGCCCCGGCACCCCGGAAAGGTAGACGGCCTTGCCGACCGTGTCCTTCAGGCCTGCTTGACCGACACCGAACGTCATCGTCGTGCCGACCGTCGTACCGTCGACCGACGGCTGCACGGACTGCGCGAACACCGGATCGTAGGCCGCCACCGGCGACTGTGCCCCCGGCACGATCGCATAAACGTTCGCCGCCCCCGGATTCACCGGCACCGTCGCCCCGGCGGGATTGTTCGCATAGCTGATGTTGTATTGCGACAGCACGTCGCGCGTGCCGCCCGTTCCCGGTACCCATTCGACCGCCTGCAGGTCGCCGCCGCCGGACAGATCGATCTTTGCGCCCGGGGCCAGCGCGACGCGGTTGCCGTTGACGCCGATGTACTTCGCCGGCGGAGCGGTCACATCCGGCACCGTCGAGACCGTGCTCGGCTTGAACTGCCACTCGACGCCATCGACCGTCGTGCCATACGGGATCACGAGGCCGCCGTTCGATACCGAAGTCGTACTGCCGTTCGCGAACGTAACCGAATCGGTCGCGACCAGCGGCAGACTGGCGAACTGCGCCTGGGTCGAAGCGTTCGACGGATCGCCGACGCCGAACAGGATCGTGCCGGACGGCGCGCGCACCGTGCCAGCCTGCACGATGTCGGTGGCATCGACGAGCAGTGCGCCGCCCGCCGATAGCGGCGTGCCCGATGCTCCGTTCGACGCGAATGCGACAGTCGTCGGCGCCGGCTTGCCTGTCGCCGGATCGATCGGTCCGACGGCATCGACAATGAACGTGCTGCCGGTGGCCGGATACAGGTCCGCAGCCTTGAACGACACGTTTCCGGGTGTATGGAGAATGCCGGGAGCCTGAGCCGTTCCCGTCGAATTCGCATTGGTCGAACTCATGCGAATGTCGCCTGAACTGACGAAGTTGGCCTGTCCGATGTTGTTCAGTTGAAACTGATTGCGCAGATCGATGAACGACGCGTTCACGTTCAGCGTCGCGTCGGACCGGGTCGCGACCGGCGCAAATGCCAGCGACTGCGCCGTCAGCGTCGGCCCGACCAGTGCGACGTATGGCGCATCGATCTCGATCGTGGTGCCGGACGGCCGCTGCGGCGGCTGGGTTAGCAAGGTCTGGAGAACCGAGGCCGGATTCGTGCTGCCGTTCGATTGCGTTGCAGGCGTCGACAGCAAAGTCACGAATTGATCCATGCCCAGCGCCGCGACGCGCCCGGTATTCAACGTAACCGATTCGGGCAGCGCCAGTTTGACGTCGCCTGCGAACGCAATCGGCGGCACTTCCATGGCTGCCGTCGGCGGCGTGGCATCGCCGAGCACGAGATTCGCGACGCCCGATCCGTCAAGGCGATCGGCCGAGAACTGAATCACACCGGTCGGCCGGCCGATCGGCAAGCCAGTCGTCGTGTCGATGGCGGTTGCGAAACTTTGACCGGACTCGAGACCCGCCGGCGTCAGTTCCCCACTTTGCCGGACGACCAGCGCGGTCGCGCCGGCTGCGCCATTGTTCTGATGCGGCAGGATCGTCAGCGTGCCGCCGCGCCCCTGCGGAGCGCCCGCGTGCGCAGCGAGCGTCGCATCGGCAAAGAGTCCGTACGCGGCGGACAGCGTGATCGAGCCGGCATCGCTCCAGACGGGCTGCGACGCGTACGTGCCGTTCGCCTGCAACTGATCGAAGTTCGCCGACGCACCGGACACATCGATCCGCGAGCCCGGCTGTGCAACCACATAACCGGCATCGCTCGAGAGCGTGACCGAACCGCCCGGCAGGACCTTGCCGGTGTTCGGCACGACAGTCGTCGCCCCAATCTTGACCGGCGTGGCGAGCGGATTGGCAAGCGCGGTGCCCGACACATCGAGCGTCGCGCCCGCGCCGAGCCACACCGATCGGCTGTCGCTCGGCGTGAATATGCCGTACTGGCCCGTCTGCCCGAACGTACCGCCCGAATCCGCACTGAGCGTGATCGATCCGCCAGGCGCGACGATCGAGCCGAGCACCGTCACCTGCGTCGGCGAACCAAAGCCGACGCTCGCACCGGCATCGGTATGAATCGACGCGCCGGACGACAGCGTGACCGCCCCTGTCACGCCCGGATACGACGGCGCCATACTCCCCGCTGCCAACCATGACACATAGTTGCCGCCCGTCAACACGAGGCTGGTCGGCTGCCGGTGATAGTCGTCGAGACGACCCGATGTCGTCAGGCCCGAAGTCGACAGATTGGCGCCCGTGGGCGCCTGTTGTAGCGCCAGTACGTCCGGAATCAGATTGCGCTGCGTAAGCGCAACCGTCGCGCCAGGCGCCACGGTCGCGTCGTAGTACGCATTCAGCACAACCTTGCCGAAGCCTTGCTGCGCGAAGAAGCGCTCCGGCAGATAGACATCCCACGGCGCGGCGGTCTGCGGATCTCCGCCAATCTGGAATCCGAGCGCCTGCAACGTCAGCGTGCCGCCTCCTGAAAGACCCTCACTGAGGATCGTGCCGCCGAGCGCGATCGTACCGTTTGCGGGTTGCGTGCTCGGCAAGTTGGGGCCGGAATCGCCTATGTGACCGAACTGCTTGGTTTCAAGCGCGACATAAGTCTTCAACGACACGTTGCCGCCGCGCCCCACTGGCGTGCCGTTCTGCATGAACAGTTGTCCATTCGACTGCAGTTCGCCGCCACTCGATACGTCCAGCACGCTACCGGGACGCAGCAGAATCGATCCCGTGGCGTCCGCGAAGACGTCGCTCACGTGTCCGACGGATTGCTCAGTGGTCGCCAGCGAAATGTTGCCGCCGTCGATGAACTGGGTATTGCCCAGGGTCGTCCCCGGTGCCGCCTGAGCGTCATTGTTGACCCATTGGCCCGCCGCGCTGAGCACGGCTTGCGGACCGACGACGATATTGCCGCCGCTCGCGATGGAAATCGAGCCGCCCGGCGCAGTCAAACTGCCGGCCACGTTGACGTCCGAACCGCTAGCCGCACTGTTGAGCGCAATGGATCCCCCCGGCCGCACGCCAAGATGCGTGTCCTGGGCGACGACGATCCCCTTCCCGCCGTGCGTATCCTGCGTCACGTTCACGTTCGAGAAGCCGCCGGCGTTCAATGCGTCGACCGGCACCACCATCGTGGTCAGCACGTTGCGCGGATCAGTAGCGGCGACATTCTGCAGCGACGTCTTGTCGATCGGCGTATTGCTCGAGAAGCCTGGCGCGAGATCGTCGAGCTGCGGCGCCTGGCCCTGCAGAATCGTCAATCCCGTGACGCCGGTCGGCGCCTCAATCGAACTGTTCCACGTCAGATCGGCGAGCGTGCCGCTGGTGCGCTTCGCATCCGCACCAAGATTGAACGTCCCGCCCGAAGGCAGGCTGTTGCCCTGCATCTGCTTCGCGCCGCCGAACGATTGCGCGCTGATATCGCCATCGAGCACGAGCGCCGAGGTCGCGAACAGGTCGAGCGTGCCTGCGTTGCCACCAACGATATAGTCGCCCTGATACGTGCCGCCCATCAGAAGCGGGTTGTACCACGTCTTCGTCACGCCCCAGCGCGGATGGCTTTCGATGAACTGGCCGGCAATTCCGACGTAGGTCTGGTACGGGCTCGCCTGCCCGATCGGCACGATCGCGCCATTCGCATCCACGAGCCGCGTCGTATTGACGATCCCGCCGTCGACATGCACGTACCCGCCGTTCAGGTTCAGTGACGAACCACGTGCGGTCATCACCTCGTTGCCCGACAGCGTGATCGTTCCACCGTTGGTCAACAACTGATCGACCGTGCGGGGAATCAGGTTCACATAGCCCGACAGATTCAGGATCGGGCTGCCGACCCATGACACGCCATCGCTGCGCGTACCGGTCAGCGTGCTGTCCACGACCACGTTCTTCAGCCCCGCGAGGAAGCTGTCACGCAGCAGCGGGGAATCGGCCAGTTCGTTCTGGCCGATTCGATCGACCGTCACGAGCGTCTGCGCGATCGGGATGTCGACGTTCGCCAGCCCGGACACATCGATCGTCGATCCGGCATCCTGATAAATTCGACCCGGCGCCGCGCTCTGCTTGACGTCGGGCGTATAGGCCGTCACCGACGGCGAAATCGCCGTCACCGACACGTTCGAACCCGGCGCCTCGATCAACGAACCACCCTGGAACCACACCGCACCGGCCGTCATCGCGATGCCGCCGGGCGTGAACGTCGTGCCAGGCGTCGACGTCGCCGTCTGCCCGCTGTTGTCCGGCAGCACGGTCGTCACCGAGCCCGGACCGAACGTGAGCAGGCCCGACCGTTTGGCGGTGTCGGCATCGCCTCCGCTCGGTCCGCCCGTTGCAAGCGTCGTCCCCGGATACGCGTTGCCGAGTGGATCGTTCGACATGTATTCGTCGACCGTCGAAATCGTGATCCGGCCCGGCGTATTGACGCTCGTCGTCACGCCTACCACACCATCCTGCGCGACGCGGCCGCCGAGCAGGTTCACGCTGCCACGCGACGCTTGCACGATGCCCGTGTTCGTCAGCGTGCCCACCGGCGTGAGGTCGACCGTCGTACCATTCTGCGTCGTGACGATCTGGCCGCTCAGCTCGGGCAACAGCAGTTGCGGATTGTTTTTCGGGCTACCGTTCGGCCGCAGGCTCACGCCGACACCCGCGGCCAGCACGACCTGGCCGTCGGTCGCGGTGATGCTGCCGCCATTCTTCACGTTCGGCGCCGCGACGAGCACGAACCCGCCGTCGCTGACCGTGCCGTTCGTATGCGTCGCAATCGACGCGCCCTGTTCGATCGTGATGTCGCCCGGCGCCTGATAAGTCCCGTTCGTTTTCGCGACGTTGCCGAGCCCGAGTATCTCGTTCGGGCGATTCGACGATCCGACCACACCGGTGGAACTCCCGGACTCCGGATACGCGAGTCCGCCGGTCGTGCCGGCAGGCAAGCTGAGGAACTGCTGGTTGCTCGCAACGATGCCGTCGGGCGTCGGTACGATCTGGTTCTTCATGTCCAGCAGATTCAGCGACGACGCCACGAGCGAATGCACGTTCACCTGCGACCCCGCCCCGAACAACACCCCATTCCGGTTGATCACGTACACCGCGCCTTGCGCGGTGATGTTCCCCAGAATCTGACTCGGCCTGCCACTCGGATCATTGACCCGGTTCAACACCGCCCAGTTGTTCGCGCCGTTCGTCTGCGTGCCGCCCGACTGGTCGAAATTGAGCGTCGTTTGCCGCCCGACGTTCATGGTCTCCCACGTCAGCACCGCGTTCTGCCCGGTCTGCTTGACGTCGACGTTCACGTGCCCGTTCGTGTCGGTATTTTGCGTAGGCGCGTTCGCGTTGAACCACAGCACCGGATTGTTCGTATCGCCCGTTGCGCCCGCCGCCACCTGCAGCCCGCCCGGCGCCAGCCCGTTCGCCACGGTCGACGGCAGCTTCGCCGCCGCGGCGGCCGCATTCTGCTGCGCCGCAATCTGCGCGGCGATCGCATGCGCCGCATAACCGAGGTTGCGGATCGACGGCTGGCTCGCCTGCAGCGCCTGCTGCGGCGACACGCCCAGATTCGGTATGCCCGGCACGCCGCCGGCGCCGCCCGCGCCACCGCCCGACGGGCTCGCGGCCACGTGACCGAGGTTCATGATGCCCGCCCCGTGCGCATGCGCGGACACACCCGCCGCGAGCATCAGCACGACCGCCCGGTAGAGCGGCTTCAGCTCCGATTTCAGGACCGACCGCGAGGCCGCTGCGTGAAGTTGCCGATCCGTACGTGCGCGTGCTGCCATTCTTGCCACCCCGATGCTAGGAAATTGCGCGCGGCGCCGGTCGGGCACCACGCGTGTCGTTGCGCCTGAAGCAGGCCGCTGGAATCCGAAGACCATACGAAGCGCGCATGGCAGCGACATGGCGACTGTTACGGACCATTCCGGCCGCCGTGAAATGGTCCGTAGCTTTTGTCATGGAGCACCGCTCACGCCCGTACGGAATGCGCGCGCGGCAGCGCAGCGAGCGCGTCGGCCAGCCGCGCGACCACCGCGGGCCAATCGCCGGGTCGCGTCTGCCGGAACAGCGTCGCGGACGGATACCACGGGCAGTCGTCGCGTTCGAGCAGCCAGCGCCAGTCCGGCACGCGCGGCAGCAGCACCCACAGAGGTCGCGCGAGCGCACCGGCCAGGTGCGCGACCGACGTGTCGACGCTGATCACGAGATCCAGCGCGTCGACCAGCGCGGCCGTTTCGGCGAAATCCGTCAACGCATCGGCGAACGACGGCACGCCGCTCGCGGCGAATTCATCCGCGTCGCGCGCACGCACCTGCGGCTGCAGGCTCACGAACGTCGCATCGAGCGCCCCGAACCCGACGAGCGGCGCCAGCGCGGCGAACGGCATCGAGCGGTTCTCGTCGTTCGCGTGACGCGGATTGCCGGACCATGCGAGCCCGACCCGCAGCCGGCCGCGCGGCGAGATCGCGTCGAGGCGCTGCACCCACGCTGCGCGCCGCCGCGCATCGGCGCGCAGATACGGCACGTCGGCTGGCACCGTATCGAGCGTCGTGCGGAACGCATACGGCAGGCTCATCAGCGGACATTGCAGGTCGAACGCCGGCGCCGGCTGGCCCTCGGTGACGATCCGGCTCACCCCGCGCAGCGTGCCGAGCAGTTCACCGAGCGCGGCCGGCGCCTCGACGATCACGGTCGCGCCCCGGTCGTGCGCGAGGCCCGCGTAGCGGCAGAACTGCAGCGTGTCGCCGTAGCCCTGTTCCGCATGCAGCAACAGCGTGCGGCCCGCGAGCGGCTCGTCGCCGGTCCACAGCGGCCGGTCCGCATGACGCCGGTGCAGCATCACGTCGGCCGCGTCCCAGCGCGCCTCGTGCTGCCGCCACCCCGCGTCGAAATCGCCCATCAGCAGCCGGCAGAACGCCTCCGAACGGCGCGCGGCGCCGTGGTGCGGATCGCGTCCGCAAGCATCGGCGTAGTCCGCCAGCGCCGCGTCGTAGTCGCCGAGATGCTGGCGCGCGACCGCCCGCGTGAAGAGCGCCTGCGCGACGTTCGCGGGCGCGGCGGCCGCCGCTGCGTGACTCGCGAGCGCTTCGTCGTAGCGACCGAGTTGCTGCAGTGCCAGCGCCCGGTTGTAATGCAGCTCCGCATGCGGTCCCGTCAGCGCGAGCGCCGCGTCGTAATCCGCGAGCGCTTCGTCGTAGCGGCCGAGCGCGCGCAACGCGGCCGCGCTGTTTCTCCGCGCGTCGATGTCGTCGGGCTTGCGCGCCAAAGCTTCCCGGTACGCGTGCGCGGCCTGCTCGTGACGTTCGAGACCGAGCAGCGCATTGCCGCGTCCGACCCACGCGGCGACGTTGCCGCGATTCAGCGCGAGCAGCCGGTCGCAGCGTTTCAGCAATTCGTCGCGGGCATGCAGCAGATCGAGCGCGACGCAGCTCGCGTAAAGCAGTTGCTCGTCGTCCGGCATCCGCGCGAGCCCTTCGTCGAGACACGCGAGCGCGTCGGCGGGCCGGCCGAGTTCGGTCATCACGACGCCGCACGCGTAGACGAGCTCGGGCGTCTTGCCGCGCACGACCATCGCGAGCTGATAACTGTGAAGCGCCTGCTCGCGATGGCCGAGCGCACGCAGCGCATGGCCACGCTCGGTATGCGCGGCCGGATCGTTCGCGTCGATCCGCAGCGCGCGCTCGATGCTGATCAGCGCATCGGCCGGCCGCCCGAGCCATCGCAGTGTCTCGCCACGCCGGCACCACGCCGCCGCGTGGGCCGGTTCGCGCACGAGCGCGCGATCGTACGCCGCGAGCGCCGCGTCGTATTGGCCGAGCGCGAGCAACGCGTCGCCGCGCGCCGCATGCGACGGCGCATGTTCCGGATCGGCCGCGAGCGCGCGTTCGGCGACGGCGATCGCGTCGCGATGGCGGCCGATGCCGGTCAGCGCCGCCGCATGGTTCGCAAGATTCCACGGCTGGTTCAGCCCGAACGTCATCGATCGCGCGAGCAGCGGCTCCGCGCGCGCCGGGTCGCCGAGTTTCAGATACACGACGCCGAGCAGATGCAGCGCCTCGACGTGGTCGGGCGCCATCGTCAGCACGCCTTCGTAGAGCCGCCCGGCGCCCGCGAAGTCGCGCTGCTCGAGCCGCACGCGCGCATTGCGCAGCGCATCGTCGAGCACGACGCGCAGCGGCACGGCGGCGGCGCCGAGAACGGCGCCCGCCATCGGCGCAGGCTCGCGGCGCGCATTCATCGCGCGCCTTCGCCGACGAGCGCCGGCAATTCGGCCGCGATCCGCTCGACGACGGGCGCCCACTGCCCGCCGTCGGGCTGGCGGAACAATCGCGCGGACGGATACCACGGGCTGTCGTCCCGTTCGAGCAGCCAGCGGAAATCGGGCGTATGCGGAATCATCAGCGCGAGCGGCCGGCCGAGCGCGCCGGCGAGGTGCGCGACGGACGTATCGACGCTGACGACGCCGTCCATCAGCGCAGTGAGCGCCGCCGTGTCCGCGAAGTCCGCCAGCTCGTCGCCGACGAACCGCACGGCGCTCGCGTCGAGCAACGGCCGGTCCTCGTCGCGGACCACCTTCTGCAGGCTGATCCACTCGTAGCGGTCGTCGAACAGCGGCAGCAGATCCGCGAGCGTCATCGAGCGATTGCGGTCGTTCAGGTGCAGCGGGTTGCCGGACCACACGAGGCCGATGCGCGGCCGCGGCGATGCGCCGAGCCGGTCGTGCCAGCCCGCGACGCGGGCGGGATCGGCGGCAAGATACGGCACGCTCGCCGGAATCGACGTCAGATCGGTGCGAAATTCGAGCGGCAGGCTCAGCAGCGGGCAATGAAGATCGAACGGTGGCAGCGGCTCGCCGCGCGCGACGAGCGTGTCGACGCCGTCGAGCGTCGCGAACAGCGTCTTCAACTCGACCGGCGCTTCAAGCACGACGCGCGCGCCGAGCGCTTTCACGAGCGGCACGTAGCGGCAGAACTGCAGCGTGTCGCCGAGCCCCTGTTCCGGGTACAGCAGGATCGTCTTGCCGTCGAGCGGCATCCCGTGGGTCCAGCGCGGCTGCGCGAACGTGCGCCGGCTCGCGTCGAGCTGCGTATCGCGCCAGCGCCATTCGTATTCGGCCCAGCCCGCTTCGAAATCGCCGATCGACAGACACAGAAACGCCCGCATGCAGTGCGCGAGCACGTAGTCGGGATCGATGTCGATCGCGTCCGCATACGCCTGCCGCGCGTCGTCGTGACGCCGCAGCGCACGCAGCGCATTGCCCCTGTGGAAGTGCGCGAGCTTGTCGCGCGGCGTCGCGGCGATCACGCGCGCGAAATCGTCGAGCGCGGCGTCGTAGCGATGCGTTTCGAGCTGCACGCGGCCGCGCGTGAACCACGCGGGCGCATAGCCCGCATCGAGCGCGAGCGCGCGGTCGCACATGTCGCGCGCTTCGTCGTGACGTTCGATGCGCATCAGCGCGCTCGCGTAGTTGCACAGCACGCCGGCACTGCCCGGTTCCGCGTCGAGCGCGCACGCATAGCTGTCGACCGCGTCGCGATAGCGCTCCAGGTGGCTGGCCGCGTTGCCGCGGTTCGCGAGCGCCCGCGCATGGCGCGGATCGATTGCGAGCACGCGGTCGCAGCGCACCAGCGCCTCATCGTGCCGCCCGAGTTGTTCGAGCGCGACCGAGCTGTTGAAGACCGCATCGACGAAGGTGGGGCTCGCCGCGATCGCCGCATTGAAATCCGCGAGCGCGCGTTCCGGATCGTGCAGATCCAGATACGCGACACCGCGCAGGAACAGCACTTCGGCGCTGCCGGGCGTCTGCGCGAGCGCATGGCCATAGCTGTCGACCGCATCGCGGAAACGGCCGAGTTCGCGCAGCGCGAGACCGCGCCCGCGCATCGCGTCGAACGTGCGCCCGGCGATGGCGATCGCGCGGTCGCAATCGGCCAGCGCATCGTCGTGGCGGCCGAGCGCGCGCAGCATGTCGCTGCGCTTCACGTAGCCGTCGGCGAAACCGGGCGCGAGTTCGAGCAGCCGGTCATAGGCCGCGCGCGCTTCGTCGCATCGCGCGAGCTGCGCGAGCAAGCCCGCCCGCTGAAACAGCGCGCGCTGATGCGCGGGATTGATCGCAAGCGCTTCGTCGAGGCGCGCGAGCGCATCGTGCTCGCGCCCGAGCCCCGCCAGCACCGCCGAATAGTTCGCGAGCGCGAGCGGCACCGGCTGACGCTCGACCGAACGCCGCATCAGCGGCTCGGCGTCGTCGAGGCGTCCCTGCTGGAAGCGCACCGCGCCGAGCAGGTGCAGCGCCTCCGGATGGTCGGGTTCGAGCGCGAGCAGTTCCCCATACGCACGCTCCGCATGCTCCAGTGCGCCGTCGCGATGCGCGTTGCGTGCACGCGCGAGCAGCCGTTCGAGCTGCGCGGCGTCGGGCGGACGGCGATCCGGCGATCGTGGCGCGGCCGGCGCGCTCGCGAGTGTCGTCCCTTCCCCGTTCGATGTCATCGTGTGGCCCCTGGCTGATCGTTCTGTTCTGGTTCGGTGTCGCTATCGCACGCTTGCATCGATGCCGCCGATCGCGACACGCACCGCGTCGATCACGTCGGCCCAGTTGCCCGGCGCCGGCTGGCGGAACAGCCGCGCGGACGGATACCACGGACTGTCGCCGCGCTCCCGCATCCAGCGCCATTCCGCCGGATCGGGCAGCAACACCCAGACCGGCGCGCCGAGCGCACCGGCGAGATGCGCGACCGCGGAATCGACCGCGATCACGAGATCGAGCGCGCCGATCAGCGCGGCCGTATCGGCGAAATCGCCGAGTTCGTCGTCGACACGGCGCACCGGTGCATTCGCGAGCAACGCACGGTCCGATTCGCGCACGGGCTTTTGCAGGCTGATCCAGTCGACGTCGAGATCGAACAGCGGCTCGAAGCGCGCGAAATCGATCGAGCGGTTGTGATCGTTGCGGTGTTCCGGATTGCCGGCCCACGCGAGGCCGATGCGCGGCCGGCGCCGCTCGCCGAGCAATGCGTCCCACTCGCGCGTGCGCTGCGAGTCCGCATGGAGATAGGCGCCGCCGCGCGGAATGGTGGCCTCGTCGGTGCGAAACGCGTGCGGCAGGCTCAGCAGCGGCGCCTGGCAGTCGAACGCCGGCAACGGCTCACCGCGTGCGATCACGTGGGTCGCACCATGCAGCGACGCCATCAGCGCACGCAGCGGCGGCTGCACCTCGAACACCACGCGCGCACCACGCTCGGCCATGAGCGGCACGTAGCGGCAGAATTGCAACGTGTCGCCGAAACCTTGCTCCGCATGGATCAGCACGGTCCTGCCGTCGAGCGGCGTGTCGCCGCGCCACGCAGGTTGCGTGAACGGCCGGTCGTGCCGCGCCAGCTGCGCGTCGCGCAACCGCCATTCGTACTCGGGCCAGCCGCGCGCGAAATCGCCTTCGATCAGGTACAGCGACGCGCGCGCGAAATGCGCTTCGGCGTAGTCGGGATGCAGCGCGATCGCGCGGTCGTACGCGGCGAGCGCATCATCCGTGCGAGCCGTTTCGAAATGCAGGTTGCCGCGGTTGAGCCAGTTCGTCGCGTGTTCCGGACGCAGCGCGACTGCGCGGTCGAGCGACGCCATCGCTTCGTCGTAGCGGTGCAGATCCTGCAACACGCTGCCGCGGTTGGTCCACGCTTCGGCGAACCGCGCGTCGCGCGCCAGCGCGGCGTCGTAGCTCGCCAGCGCTTCGTCGTAACGCTTCAGGTAACGCAGCGCGGTGCCGCGATTGCACAGCGTTTCCGCCGAATGCGGATCGATCGCAAGCGCGCGCGCATAGCCGGCGAGCGCGTCGTCGTAGCGCTTGAGCTGCAGCAACGCGTTGCCGCGGCTCGCATGCGCGCGCACGTGCGCCGGATCGAGCGCCAGCACGCGCTCGCAGCGCTCGAGCGCCTCGTCGGCGCGGCCGAGCCGCTCGAGCGCGACCGCGCTGTTGTAGAGCGCGTCGATCCGCGCGGGATCGGCCGCGATCGCTTCGTTGAACGCAGCAAGCGCCTCGCTCGGCCGGTCGAGGTCGATCAGCGTGCGGCCGCGCTCGGCCATGATCGCGGCCACGTCGGGCCGGATCGCGCTCGCGCGGTCGAAGCACTGCAGCGCATCGGCCGGCCGCTGCAGTTCGCGCAGCACGAGACCGCGGTTGAACCACGATTCGAACGAGCGCGGGTCGACCATCAGCGCGCGATCGTAGGTATCCAGTGCTTCGTCGAAACGGCCGAGCGCACGCAGCGCGCTGCCGCGATTGCAGAGCGCGTCGAGCACGAGCGGCGACACGGCGAGCGCACGGTCGAACGACGCCAGCGCGTCGTCGTAGCGGCGCAGCCCGATCAGCGTATTGCCGCGACGCACGAGCGTCTGCACGTCGTCGGGCGCCGTGCGCAGTGCGGCCGCGAAATGCTCGAGCGCCTCGTCGATGCGGCCGCGCTCGCCGGAGATCGCGCCGAGATCCGACAGCGCGCGCGTGCCGGGCGCGATCGCGATCGACTGGCGCAGCAGCGCTTCGGCGTCGTCGGCCGCGCCGCGCTGGAACTGCAGCACGCCGTACAAGTGCAGCGCCTGAGGATTGTCCGGCTCCTTCGCGAGCACGGCGAGATATTCGCGCGCCGCGTCGTCGAACCGCCCGGCGCTGTGCCAGTTTTGTGCGCGGCTCAGGAGCGCCGCGGATTGCCGTGGTCCGGATGCGTCGTTCCCCGACGCGCCCGCATGTGCATCATGCCGGTGCTCGACCGTCACGTTCGCCCCCTTCCCGTTTGCCGATGCCGCCGCTGAACGGGCCGAGGCGGCCGGTCGCGGGGTCATGCTCGGGACGAGACTAACGGACACCCAATAACAGACGTATGACGAAAGTTACGGACCTTTTTGTCGGGGGACGGGATCGCCGGCGCGGGGGCGGCACTACGCCTATTGGCCGATCGGAATCGTGCGCACGTATTCGACCGCGGGCGCCCCGATCGTGACCGAGAAGCGCACGCCGCGCGGCAACGGCATCCCGAGCGACGTGACGCTGCTGACGCCGTGCTGCGCGAGAAACTGCGCGTAGGTCTGCTCGATCGCGGTCTGGCTGGTCGTCCAGCCGCCGGGCGGAATCCACACCGCCAGCTGCATCGACCGCGCATCGCTGCTGACGACCACGCGCGTGAAATCGTCCATGTGCTGGAGCGCCGTCTCGACCTCGGCCAGCGACGCGAGCGGCTGCGACGCACTGCGCACGAGCTCGCGCCCGTTCAGCCGGTAGCGCACGACCTGGACGTGCGCCGGCCCGCCGCCGACGCCGAGGTGACGCACCATCACGAGGTCGTTCGGCCGGATCCGCAACGGCGGCCCGAACACCTCGTCGGCCGTCACGAGGTTCATCAGGTCGAACTGCAACTGGGAGAAATAGCGGCCGAGCAGACGCGTTTGCGCCAGATTCGACGCGATATCGTCGCGGCCCCGGATCGTCGCGTCGAGGCCGCGCCACGACAGCAGCGCGATCACGGCGAGCAGCGCGATCGCGACCAGCATCTCGATCAGCGTGAAGCCCCGCGCGCGCGCCGCCGCGCGCGGTTCAGTGGCGCGCTTCATCCTGGACGACCGTCACGACTTCGGCGAGCACGTTGCGGCTCGACGCCGACGAAAATACGCTGACCGTCACGCGCCGCACGAGCGGGCTCGGCAACGCGGCCACGGACTGCCGGCACACGAACCGGTAACGGCCCTGCGGGCAAGTGAACGTCTGCGTGCCGACCGGCGGCCAGGTCGACGCGATGCGGATCTCGCCGAGCGCGTTGTCGGCGCTCCACAGCGCGAGCAGTCGCATGCGCGCCGTGTCGGTGTCCGACGCGAGCGCGCCGATCGCGCGCATCACGGCGCCGAGCGCCACCGCGACGATCGCCAGCGCGATCAGCACCTCGATCAGCGTGAAGCCCCGTAGCCGCGCCCGTGCAGCGCGGTAGGTGTAGGTTCTGTCGTCGCACATGACCTGCGTTCTTGTCGATGAGTCGTCGCCGGGCATCCCGCGCCGAGCGCGCGACACATCGCGCATCGCCGGCACGGCGGACGCCGCGCATGCACGTTAAGTCGCGCGTATGGCAGGTGCGTGTCGAAAGGTACGGACCATTTGGCGAAGTCGACGTGACGCGCGCGGGCACGCCGGTGTGTCACGCGATGCGTGACGAGCGACAGCGAAACGGGGGAAAAGGGAAACGAAGAGGAAAACGAAAGAGGAAAAACGAGGGCAATGAACGACCGCGCCGATCCAGGATCGGGATTGGGGTCGGCGCGACGGCGTCAGGCCGTCACGGTGTCGTCATACTCGGCGCGCGCGAGCTGACCAGCGGCATAGGCGTCGGCTTCGCCGCGAAAGCCGTCCGTGCTGAATGCGACGACTTTCACACCGACGCCGGACGCCCGCTTTACTGTCAGCGCCCATTGCCAACCGCCGTCTTGTTCGAAGACGTGCAGCGAGGATTCGAGGGATGAGTCCAGTACGGTCACGGGTTATGCTCCTGCCCTGCGTGTCCTATTGGCGACACCTCGGGCATGTCGAAAAAATGCGCCGGTTCGCGGCGCGTTTCAGCTATTCGACAGTCTAGTCAAGGAATGTTGCGACGCACCATCAGGGCTTACACCTGCCTATCGGAACCAGGTGGTCGATCGAATCCGCCTGAAACCCTTGCGGCACGGGCCTCGCGGGCATATTTTCGCCGCCCGATACGGCACTCGTGCGGCAACGTGCCGCATGGACGACCGACGGATCGTATCGGTCGGAAAACGGGTCACGATCGAACGCGAGCGCCCCGCCCGGGCGGCATGGCCAGCGACTAACGCCCCGCCGCCGCCACCACCCGCCGGAACGTCAGATTGATGCGCTCGCCCTGCACGGCCGGCGCCTTCGGCACGCGGTGCTGCCATTCGGCCTGCGTGCGGCCGCGCATCACGAGCAGGCTGCCGTGCGTCAGCCGGTACGCATGCACGACGCCGGTCGCACGGTGACGCAGGTCGAACACGCGCATCGCGCCGAGGCTCACCGACGCGATCACCGGTGCGTCGCCGAGCTCCGGCTCGTTGTCCGCATGCCAGCCGAGGCTGTCCTGTCCATTGCGGTAACGATTGAGCAGCACGCTGTTGAAATGCGCGCCGCACGTGGCCTCGACCGCACGCTTCAGGTCGAGCACGGCCGCCGTCCACGGCGCGGGCACGTTGCGGATCCCCGAATACACGTAGACGGCATCCGGCTCGCCCTGCCACGCGGTGAGCCGCGGCAGCGGAATGCGGCCGCGCGGCGTGCGGATCGTATCCTGCCGCCATGCGACTTCATCGATCAGCGCGGCCAGCACGCGATCGGCGTCGGACGGTGCGAGCCAGTCCGGGTACCAGTCCACGTCGGGCGCGGGCGCATCGGCGAAAAGATCGGGCGTCGACATGTCGGGATCAGGCAGAAAATGAACGGTACAGACGGACGATGTCTGCATGGTAGACAACGGCAACACACGCCGCCATGCGCTGTCATTCCGGCGCGTGACGCGGCCGCCCGCGCGAACGGCGAACCGCGAAGCCGATGCATTTGCGGCATGTCACGCCATCATCGCGGCGCGCGTCGATTTCGACGCTATCGCGCGCCCGTCAACCTGTCGCGCGCGTCAACCGGATCAGCGTGATTTCGGACGGCACGCCGAAGCGGTTCGGCGGCCCCCAGTAGCCGGTGCCGCGGCTCGTATAGAGCCACATCGCGCCGAAGCGGTTCAGCCCGCCGATCACCGGCTGCTGCAGACGCACGAACGGCGGCCACGGCAGGAACTGGCCGCCGTGCGTATGGCCGGACAGCTGCACGGTGAAGCCGGCGCGGCTCGCCGCTTCCGCGCTGCGCGGCTGGTGCGCGAGCAGGATCTTCGTCGCGACGTCGCGCGGCGCGCCCGCCAGCGCCTGCTCGGGGTCGCTGCGGTGCGCGGGATCGAACCCGCCCGCCGTGAAGTCGGTGACGCCCGCGAGCACCGCGCGCGCACCGTCGTGCTCGATCAGCACGTGCTCGTTGAGCAGCACCGTCAACCCGATTCGCCGGAATTCGTCGATCCACGCGTGCGCGCCGGCGTAGTACTCGTGGTTGCCCGTCACGAGGAAGCTGCCGTGCCGCGACTGCATGCGGCCGAGCGGCGCCGTGTGTTCGCGTAGCCGCTTGACCGAGCCGTCGACCACGTCGCCCGTCACGACGACGAGATCCGCCTCGAGCGCATTGACCGCCCGCACGATCCGCTCGATATAAGGCCGCTTGATCGTCGGCCCGACGTGAATGTCCGACAGTTGCACGATCGTCAGCCCGTCGAGCGCGGCCGGCAGCCCGTCGACCGGAATCGACACGCGCTTGACCGCCGCCGTGCGGCGCGCGCCGACGAATCCGATCGCAGTGACCAGCACCGCGGCCACCAGCACGCCGAGCGCCGTGTCGGAGGTCACGCCGCTCCATGCACCGTCATGCCCGAGATTCCGCCACACGACGACGCCGAGCAGCACCAGCTCGCGCAGGAACGTCAGCACCAGCAGCGACGAGAAGAAGCCCATCGCGAGCGAGCCGGCCCAGCCGACAAGCGTCGCGGCCCAGCCTTCGTCGAAGCGGCGCGAGAACATGCCGACCGGGATCAGCACGACGAAGCTCGCCAGTACCAGCGCCGCGATCGTGCGCGCGAGCGGCGACGCGAATGCGCCGGGAATGATCCGCAGCCCGACATACAAATGGAACAGCACGCCGATTGCGATGAACCGGACAAAGAAACTTCGCATGGAACACTCATCCTCGTTGCGATACCACCGTCGCGCGGCGCGTCGGCCGGGATCGTGACGTCAAGTCTCGTCATGCCCCGCGCGACGCGCCGCGTCCTTCGCACGATGGTACACAGATACCGGCCGGCTCGACCGGACGCGGATTCGCAACCGCTCGCGCAGCAATCCGGCAAGCGCCGCCGCGATTCCCGCTCATTGGCGAACAAACGTCGCCGGCGCGGTTTCGTCTGACGATCCTTTACAGTCCGTCGGCCACCCTGCGAGCGCATCCGCTGGCAGAATCGCGGACCGCGCCACGACCGTACCCGAACGCCCGCCGGGCGCCCCGGCGCGCGCCGCATCGCTGGCGGTCCGCATCCCGCTGCTTTATTATCGGCTCCGTATCGCGGAATCGTCGTCGCGGCAACGAACCGCATTGCGCCGCGCCCGGCATCCCCCCCAACGTCGAGCTCGTCACACCATGAGAAAAACAACGCCGCGCGTACCCCTGCGCGCCGCCGCCGTCCTGGTGCCAGCCCTGCCGCTCGCGGGCTGCACGTCGCGCGGTGCACCGTCGTACGTCCTGTTCGGCGCGTATTTCCCGCTCTGGCTCGTCAGCGCGATCGTCGGCATCGTCGGCGCGATCGTCGCGCACCGCGTGTTCGTCGCGACCGGCTGGGCCGCCACGGTGCCCTACCAGCTCGCCGTCTGCACCGCGATCGGGCTCGTGGTCGCCGTGATCGTATGGCTCACCGGCACGGGGCCGTTTGCATGAAGGCCGCCGGAATCGCCCGCCCCTCCACGAAAGGCCGCGTGATCGCGCTGGCGATCGTCGCGCTCGGCATCGCCGCGCTCGCGTACGCGTACCACCGCACGTCGGCCTACCCGTCCACCGACGACGCGTCGATCGACGCGGACCTCGTCCACGTCGCGTCGCCCGTCGGCGGCCGCATCGTGCGGCTCGCCGTGCACGAGAACCAGCGCGTCGCGAAAGGCGACCTGCTGTATGAAATCGATCCGGTGCCGTACCGGCTGACGGTCGCGCAGGCGCAGGCCGATGTCGAGCTCGCGCGCGCATCGCTCGACACGCGCCGCCGGTCGCTGATCGGCGAGCATTCGAACGCGGCGGTCGCCGCCGAGCAGGTCAAGCGCGCGACGCAGAATTACGATCTCGCGACGCGCGACGTGAACCGGCTCGCGCCGCTCGCCGCGCAGGGCTACGTCAGCGCGCAGCAGTTCGACCAGGCGAAGGTCCGGCAGCGCGACGCGGCCGTGTCGCTCGCGCAGGCGCAGGAACAGCGGCGATCGTCCGCGCAGACGATCGGCGACGATGCCGACGCGATCGCGACGCTCCATGCGCGCGAAGCCGCACTCGCCCGCGCGCAGCACGCGCTCGACGATACGGTCGTGCGCGCACCGCACGACGGGCTCGTGACAGGCCTGACCGTGCTTGCCGGCGAAACCCTCGCGCCGAACCAGTCGATCTTCACGCTGATCGACGCAAGCGAATGGTTCGCGGTCGGCAATTTCCGCGAGACGTCGCTGAATCGCATCGCGGTCGGCGATTGCGCGACCGTCTATTCGATGATCGACCGCAGCCGTGCGCTGACGGGCAAGGTGGTCGGCATCGGCGCGGGCATCGCGGACAGCGATCGCATCAACCTGCCGCGCGCGCTGCCGATCGTGCAGCGTTCGGTAAACTGGGTGCATGTCGCGCAGCGCTTCCCCGTGCGCGTGAAGCTCGACGAACCCGACGGCAAGCTCGTGCGTGTCGGCGCGAGCGCGATCGTCGAGGTCCGGCATGGCTCAGCCTGCCGCTGACGTCCGCGCGCCGGGCCCGCGCGAAGTCCTGCGATTGCTCGCGCCGTTTCCGGGGCGCACGTCGATCGCCGTGCGGGTCGCACTGATCTGCGCGCTGACCGTGCTCGTGACGAGCGCGTACGGTACGCCCGAAGCCGCGCTGTCCGCCTACGTCGTGTTCTTCATGATCCGCGCCGACCGCGTGACGAGTATCGTGCTCGCGGCGGCGCTGCTGCTGATCGTCACGATCGTGATCGGGCTCGTGCTCGGCGTCGCGATCTTCAGCATCGACTATTCGATCCTGCGGGTCGCGTGCATGGCCGTGCTGTCGGTCGGGCTGCTGTACCTGACGTCGGCCAGCAAGCTGCGCCCCGTGGGCGCGATCCTCGCGATGATCGTCGGCTTCGGGCTCGACCAGCTCGGCCTCGCGCCGTTTGGCGAAGCCGCGACCCGCGCGCTGCTCTATATCTGGCTGACGATCGCGATTCCGGTCGGCGTTGCGATCGTCGTCAACCTGCTGATCGCGCCGTCGCCGCGCCGGCTCGCGCTCGCGCAGATCGCGAAGCGACTGCGGCTCGCCGCGCGGCGGCTGCGCGGCGACGACGACGCGTGCGCGGCGTTCGACGCCAGCCTGCGCGAAGGCGACAAGCAGTTGCTGACGTGGCTCAAGCTGTCGAAACTCGAAGGCTCGTCGAGCGCCGCCGACGTTGCTGCACTGCGACAGGCGATTGCGTCGAGCACGGCGCTGATGGTCGGCGTCGCGCTGACCGATCGCGAACCCGACGCGCGGCTGCCCGCCGCGTTCGCCGCACCGATCGCGGCCACGCTCGACGAGATGGCGGCCATTCTCGAGCGCGGCGGCTATCCGGTCGACGTGACGCTCGCGCTGCCGCCGCTCGATGCACTGCTGCCGCTCGCGCGCGTCGCCGCGACCGATCTCCATGCGGCGATCACGCGCTTCGCGGAACCAGGCGCGGCGGCCGATACGACTGCACCCGTGCCAGCCGCCCCCGTCAGCGCGTCCGCTGCCGCCCGCCCCGAGCCCGTCGCCTCGCCGGCGCCGGCGCCGCGCGGCGGCTTCTTCCTGCCGGATGCGCGCAGCAATCCCGATCACATCCGCTATGCGCTGAAGACGACCGCCGCGGCCGTCTTCTGCTATCTGCTGTATTCGCAGCTCGACTGGTCGGGCATCCATACGTGCGTCGTCACCTGCTACATCGTGTCGCTCGGCTCGACCGCCGAGACGGTCGAGAAGCTCACGCTGCGGATCGTCGGCTGCATCGTCGGTGCGCTGCTCGGCACCGCGGCGCTCGTGTTCGTCGTGCCTGCGCTCTCGTCGATCGGTCAGCTGATGGCGCTGGTGTTCGCCGGCGCGTGGCTGTCCGCGTGGGTCGCGTTCGGCTCGCCGCGCATCGGGTACGCGGGCTTCCAGATCGCGTTCGCGTTTTTCCTGTGCGTGATCCAGGGCGCCGGCCCCGGCTTCGACCTGACGATCGCGCGCGATCGCACGATCGGCATCCTGCTCGGCAACGTCGTCGTGTATCTCGTATTCACGCGCATCTGGCCCGTCAGCATCGGCAAGCAGATCGACGTCGCGCTCGCCGCGCTGCTCGAGCAGTGGCGCCGCGTCGTGCAGGTCGCGCAGCCGGCCGAACGCCGCACGCTCGCCGCCGAAGCCTTCGCGCGCCACGGCGCGATCGCGCAGGAGCTCGGCCTCGTCCACTACGAACCGTCGTGGGTACGCCCCGCCGCCACGTGGCTCGCCACCCGGCGCCGCGCACTCGCGGAACTCGGTGCGCTCGAAGGCCCGCTGTTCCTGCTCGCCGAGCGCGCGCCGGGCGACGCGGCGATCGGCGCGCGGCTCGCGCGCGTGGTCGCGCTGCGTGACGGCGACCCGGCTGCCGACACCGCTGCGCCGGCGCCGCCGTCGACAGCAAGCGCGGCAACCATGCCGGCCCCGCCGCCGGCCACCGAGCCCACCGACCCTGCACGCGACGCGCTGCTGAACCTGATCGACACGCGGCTCGCGCACATCGCCGACGCCGCGCGTCAAGCCACCCCGAAGGAGCCTGCCCCTCATGCGCGTCCCTGAACCGCCGGCCGCGTCGATCGCCGCCGCCGCGCTCGCGACTGCCGTCGCGCTGGCCGGTTGCGCAACGTCGTCGATCGATCTGGCGCCGGACGCACCCGATCGCCCGTGGCAGCCGCAAACGTCGGCCGCGGGCGACATCGTGCCGGCCCCGCCGCTCGCGTCCGCGCAACGCGCACCGCACGACTACACGCTGCCGGCCTCGCCCGCGCTCGCATCGGTGTCGCCGCCCGCCGCGCTCGATGCCGCGCATCCCTACACGCTGCCCGAGCTGATCGACCTCGCCGAATCGACGAACCCGCTGACCCGCATCGCGTGGAACGACGCGCGCAACGCGGCGCTCGCGGTCGGCATCGCGAAGGCCGCGTACCTGCCGAACCTGTCCGCGACCGCGATGGGCGCGTACCAGACGAGCCACGGCTCGACATCCACGATCCTCGGCGACGCGTCGAGCAACACGACCGTGCACGGCACGATTTCGGCGCTGTCGCTGCAATGGCTGCTGTTCGATTTCGGCGGCCGCGCGGCGCGCGTCGAGGCGGCCGAACAGGCGTCGGTCGCGTCGAACGTCGCGTTCACGGCCGTGCATCAGCAGGTGATCCACGACGTGACGGTCGCGTACTACCGCTACGAAGCCGCCCGCTCGCGCGCGGCCAGCGCGCAGCAGGGCCTGGCGAACGCCGACGCGATCCTCGCGGCGTCCCGCGCACGGATGAAGCAAGGCGTCGGCACCGTCGTCGAACTCGCCCAGGCGACGCAGAACCGCGCGCAGGCGAATCTCGCGCTGGTGCAGGCAAACGGCGCGCAAACCGACAGCTACCTCGCACTGGTTTCCGCGCTCGGCATCTCGCCGCTGTCGAAGCCGTCGATCGCCGCGCTGCCGAAGCGGCCGCTGCCGCCCGCGCTCGCTTCGTCGGTCGACGCGATCGTGTCGGATGCGATCGCACGCCGTCCCGACCTGCAGGGCGCGTATGCGCTCGAGCAGGCCAACCGCGCGAAGATCAAGGCCGCGGAAGCCGCGTTCATGCCGAAGATCTTCCTGTCCGCGTCGACGTCCTATGCCAGCGGCGGCACGGCGATCTCCGCGCTGCCCGCGATCGGCGACCAGGCGCCGACCGTCAACCTGAACGGCAGCCGCTACGGCGGCGGCGTGTTCCTCGGCGTGACGATCCCGCTATACGATGGCGGCCTGCGCTCGGCGGTGCTGATGCAGGCACGCAACGATGCGCAGAGCGCGTCCGCGCGCCTCACGCGGACCAAGGAGGAAGCCGTCCGCCAGGTCGTCGCCGCGCAGAATGCGGTGCAGACGAGCCTCGCATCGCACGACGCGGCAAAGGCGCTCGTCGACGCCGCGCAGACGAGCTACGACGCGGCGCTGACCGCGTACCGGAACGGCGTGGGCTCGGTCACCGATGCGACGATCGCGCAAAGCCAGCTGCTCGCGGCCCGCAACGCGGAAGTCGACAGCTACGCCGGCGCGCTGTCGGCCGCCGCCGCGCTCGCGCTCGCGACGGGGACGATCGGGTCGTCGCAGTAACCGTCGCAGTGAGGCGCCGGCCGTGCGCGGCCGGCCGCCAAACCGGTTGACGTGTGCGCGGGCGGCCTACTAGAATGCCGCCCATTCTTCCTTCAGGAACCATCGTGGACAGTTGCAGCACTCCGTTGCGTGCGCCGCTTGCCGCCTGAACGCCTGTCCGACGCAGTTCTCCTGCCGCGGCTCGCGTTCCGCGAGCCCGCACGCCTCCCGTTTCACACTGAATGACGCATTCGCGCGGTACATTGCCGCGCGATGACGGCCATGGTGCCGCGTTCGGCATCGCGCCGACGCGACGCGGGCCGGCATGCGCTCATTGCACGGCAGGACACTCATGACTCTCGATTTCGCACTCCGTCTTTTCACCGCGTTCGCCTGCGGCGTCGCGATCGGCCTCGAACGCCAGATGCGCCAACGCACGGCGGGCCTGCGCACGATCACGCTCGTCGCGAGCGGCGCATGCCTGTTCGTCACGCTCGGCGTGCTGACCGGCAACGGCGTGGCCGGCGTCACGCAGATCGCCGCCTACGTCGTGTCGGGCGTCGGCTTTCTCGGCGGCGGCGTGATCATGCGCGACAAGGGGTCGATCCAGGGCATCAACACGGCCGCGACGCTGTGGTGCTCGGCCGCCGTCGGCGTGCTGGCCGGCTCCGGCCACTACGTGCCGGCGCTGGCCGGCACGGGCGTCGTGCTGCTCACCAACACGGTACTGCGCGGCGTCAGCCAGGCGATCAACGCGACCCCCGTGTCGAATGCCGATCTCGTGCGCGAATACCAGATCACCGTGATCTGCCTCACCTCGGACGAAGTGCACATCCGCACGCTGCTGTCGAATTCGATGTATGCGAAACCGCTGTCGTTCCAGAGCCTGACCAGCGAGGACGTGCCCGAGCAGCCGGACCGGCTGAAGGTGACCGCGACGCTGAAGCTGCATCCGAAGGATCAGCAGAAGCTCGAGCAGATCGCGAGCCGGATGAGCATGGAGAAGAGCATTTCCAGCGTGAGCTGGACCGCGAAGGAAGCGGAGCCGCTGATGGAGTGAGCGGCAGCGGCCGCTCGTGCGATCCTGCGGCAGGATCGCCCCGCCGCCGGTGCCGCGTCAGGGCGTGTCGATGAGTCCGGCCGCGATCGCCTTGACGACCGCCTGGACCTTGTTCGTCGCGCCGAGCTTCTCGAGGATGTTGTTCACGTGGAAGTTGACCGTGCGCTCCGAGATGCTGAGGATCTGGCCGATCTCGCACGCGGTCTTGCCTTCGGCCGTCCAGCACAGCACCTCGCGCTCCCGCGCGGTCAGCGTGACGCTCGACTCGGGCGACAGCTTCGGCACCATGAAGCGGCTCATCAGCGAATGCGACAGGTTCGCGAGCCAGTTCGTCTGCAGCGTCAGCATGTTGATCTCGGCCGGCGTGAGCCGGTCCGCATGGCGTGCGATGCTCAACAGTCCGAACGCGCCGCGCGCCGCCCAGCTCGACTGCGCAACGCCCACCGACAGCCCGTAGTCGCGCGCGTCCTGCCACAACGGGCACGGATCGATCCGGTCGACGTCCGGCCACACGATCATGTTGGTGCTCAGCGCGCCGTCGCGAACCGTCGAATCGATCTCGATGTAGTTCTGCGCCTGGTAGCGCGCCATCCAGCCGTCCGGATAGGTATTGAAGATCGCGACGGCCGGCTTCGATACGGGCAGCGGCACGCGAATGCCATAACAGCAATATTCGAAGCCGAGGCGTTTAGAATAGGCAGCGATCCGCTGGAAGAGCTGCTGCTCGTCTTCCGCGGCACTGAATTGTTGGTAGGCATCCTGCCAGCGTAATTCCATTATTTCTCCGACAACGTCACGCTGTCATACCTGTCAGGTGCCAGCGCCGGTTCGGGGCTGATACATTCCGCGCATGACTTCACCTTTGTTGCACCCGGTCCGCGGCCCGTCTCCGGACGGCTACGTACGGCTGTCCGAAAACGCACTGGCCGCGCTCGCGCTCGACCATGTCGCCAGCGACCTCGACGCATCGCTGCTCGCGGAACTGCGCGACAGCGCCATCGACGCACGCCTGGCCGGCTACACCGAATGGCACCGCCCGGCCAGTGCCGGCGTCGCATATCTGACGGTCGGCTGGGACTGGTATCTCGACCGTGCAACGGGCACGTTCGTGATCGCGGGCGGCGACGTCCGCAGCAACATCATGGCTGTGGACACCAACGGCGCCGACCTCGGCATGTTCCGCACCGCCGCCGCGCTCGCCGCGCGGCTGGCAGGCATCGACTGGCCGGCCGCCGTCGCATCGGCGCTGCTCGGTCGCAACGACACCTATCATGCCGGCCCCACGCTCCAGTGACAATCGGCCACGCTTTCCTCTGACATTTCCGCAAGACTGGCGCTCTTTATAAGCAAAAGCCGCCCGTATTTCAATCCCGCCGATCAAGAAACCGTTACCACCGGTCAAATCGCGTCGGCGCGCGTCTACCTGTAAGAGTTACCAGTTACCGCCTCCTCGGGACGCGCGCTGTAATGCGTGCATACCAAAGACCAATCCGAGGACACCATGCGAACCTTCGTTCACGAGGAAGGGCGGTTGCCACACGAACTAGCAGCGGATCTCGGGCGCTATCGGCGCCGCGTATTCGTCGAACAGCTCGGTTGGGCGCTTCCGTCGGCGAACGAGAGTTTCGAGCGCGATCAGTTCGATCGCGACGATACCGTCTACGTGTTCGCGAGAAACGCCGTGGGCGACGTGTGCGGATGTGCGCGCCTGTTGCCGACCACCCGCCCGTATCTATTGAAGTCGCTGTTCGCCGACCTGATCGCCGAAGACGTCGCGCTGCCGCAATCGGCTGCCGTCTGGGAGCTGTCGCGGTTCGCGGCAACCGGCGACGAAGGCGGTCCGGGCAATGCCGAGTGGGCCGTCCGCCCGATGCTCGCCGCGGTCGTCGAATGCGCGGCGCAGTTGGGCGCGCGGCAGCTGATCGGCGTGACGTTCGCGAGCATGGAGCGGCTGTTCCGCCGGATCGGCGTGCACGCGCACCGGGCAGGCCCGCCGAAGCAGGTGGACGGTCGTCTGGTTGTCGCGTGCTGGATCGACATCGATCCGCAAACGTTTGCTGCACTTGGAATCGAGCCGGGACGGGCCGCCCGGCAAGCCATCGCCGCCTGAGCCGGAACGCGCGTAGTCCGGCCGCGGCATCGTAACGAAGGAGAACCACCTTGGACCAGTCTCAGGTCTTTCGCGCGATGATGCCCGGCTTGACGGGTGCCGGCGGCGCCCGCATCGCAGTCGCCTACCCGTCGTTTCCGCGGCCGCTGCCGCTCGTGCGGCTCGATCGCCGCGGCCTCGTGTTCCGGGCGGCCGGCGCAGCGCCGCTCGTTTGCGGGCTGCCGCGCGCGGCGACGCTGCTGGTCGCCGACGAGCCGCTCTGCTCGCTGCGCCTCGTGATCCGCGACATCGCCGCTGCCGACGATGGCCGGCACGACCTCACGATGCAGCCGTCCGGTGCCGCCGGCGACGAACTGCTGTGGCACGCGCTACGCGAGCGCGAACCGTACCGGCAGATCCGGCAGCCGCTCGCGCCCGTCGACGCGGCCATCGCACCGAACGGCGAGCCGCAGGCCGTCGGCGACACCACCCAGCGTCCGTCGCGCAGCGCGGCATTCCGTCTGCGCAGCCACAGCGATGCGCTGTTCTTCGCCGACTGGCTCGAATATCACTTCGACGAGCTGCGCGCGCTGTCGCAGCAGCACGGGCCGCAACTGCAGCTCAACCAGCTGCAGCGACAGGTCGCCGACGACGGCGTGGGCGTGCGCTTCCTCTACGACATCGACGGACACGCGACGCGGCATGCGCTGACCGACTGCGCGCGCGAGGCCTGCGCGTGGATCGAGATGGAAATGCGCGACAAGTACGCGGTGCCGGTTGCGCAGGAGCGGTTCGGCGCATTCGCCGCGCACGCGCGGGCAGGCGGCAAGTGAGCATGTGAGAGTGACGGCGGCCGCGCGGATACGCGGCGGCCGGTGGATCGAAGAACCATTGCTCCGTGACAGGACATGTCGGATCTCGGGAAGGGCCGCGACACGCGGTGCCCTGCCCTTGCCAGGAAAGGCCGTCAGCGCTGCGTTGCACAATTACAACTAGGGCTTGCCATTCCTCGGGTTTTCCCTTAAAGTTGCATCTGTCTCCTCCATGTCTCCAAACATGGATTCAGCCCGCTCCAGTAGCGGGCTTTTTCTTGCCTGCGTGATTTATCGGGGACATATCAAAACCCCCTGCCATCCGGCACATTCACCGCGCCCCAGCGGCTTATCATCGGCGAACCGTCACGCACAGCCGACGTCGTCATGCACACTCACCTGCGCATTGCCCGCCCCGTCGCCGACCTCGCCCGCACAGAGCGTATGTACCGCGACGCGTTCGAATTGTCGGTACTCGCGCGCTTCGACGATCACGACGGCTTCTCCGGCATCATGCTCGGACGCGAAGGGCTCGGCTACCACTTCGAATTCACACACTGCCTGGCGCATCCGGTCGCACCATCGCCCACGCCTGAAGACCTGATCGCCTCCTATCTGCCCGACCACGGTGCCTGGGAAGCCGCATGCGCACGCGCAGCCGCGCACGGCTTCATGCGCGTGGCGTCGTTCAATCCGTATTGGGATGCATCCGGACAGACGTTCGAGGACACCGACGGCTACCGGATCGTCCTGCAGAACGCGGAATGGCGTTGACGGGCAGGCATGCCCGAATCGTTACGCGCTGAGATCGGCGGCGGGGCGAACAGTCAGCACGTGCGCGACAAACAGCATATGCCGTCGCAACACATGCCCTTGCTGCAACGCGGGATGATCACCGAGATCGCGTGCGTCGGAATGTACTTCGAAGCGTGCGATAGTTGCCCGTGCATCGGCAACCGACATCGGGCCGCGCGCGAGCCATGCGGTCACGTCGGGATCTGAACGCATCGCCACCAGCGCGCCGGGCGCCGGCGACGCAACGTCAAGCGTTCGGTTTCGATCTTCAATGGCGCGGTCAACGGTGATCGGGATGTACAGGGAGCACGGGAGGCGTCAGACCGCACGCACGCGATTTCGATAGCGCAGTAACGAGCCCGAATGCAAAGCGAAGGAGTGAGGCAATCGCGATCGACGCCCGCACCGGCAAGGAACGTCGACGGTCACAAGCACCGACGACGAGAAATGAATGCAGCGGGACGCATCGCCCCGCCCGGCGTTCGCCGAATGCGCGCGCGGCGCCCGTTCGGGCGCCCGCGCGTCGAACGCGCTTACTCGTTCTCTTCGAAGTAATGTTCGTGGCTTATCAGTCGGGGGCAAAATATCATACCTACGCCAAACGTTACGCCGACCTCTAAGGCGATTGGTCGCCACCTGGCTTTGGTTCTATCGCCTGGACCAACCGAGCTAGCGAATATGCAGTTCTCGGCGCGCGGCCACGCTCGCGAATCGTCCGCACTTTAAGAAGCACTCGCCACGGCTGACGCGGGATCTCGCGAGGATCGATCGGCGACATGCCCAGTTCCGGCTGCCCTTCCAGTTGGCGCATAACATCTCTAGATACCGGGCCGCTAACTACAGCAGCAAGCCCGTCAATCGACGTGTGCATATCAAACCGTCTGGAGTCCGGCAGTAGGAACAAGTCCCCCTCGAATTGTTGCCCGGACTCCTCGATTTCCATCGCGTCGGTACGCGAGCGCGCACGACTAATCGACGCACGATCCAGCAGAAAATCACGTTCAGATTCGACGATACGAACGGTCGCCTCCCCGTCATCTAATCGACGGAAAAACTTCCGAAGCGAAACAAGAATTCGACTGTCCAACGATTCGCTTGCCGTCTCAAAATCACGCTCGTCGACCGACCCAATTTGCCCCAGCAGTTCCGCCACCTCATCCACTACGTCCTTGAGTACCGTGTCGATAAGTGCAGTTTCGCCGCCCGCTTCTTCGAGAACAAAGCCGAATGAACCGCGCGCTACATCAGTAACCAGCATTTGCGCGTTTCCGCGCAGTGGAATTCGACCGCGATCCGGCAGCTGGCCAAGTTCACGGGTAGCAAGACACTTCTTGATCAACTCTTGAACATCTTCAAGGGCGCCTCCGGCGAAATCAGCATCGATACCATACGAACCATGTACCGGACCTCCGCCAAAAAACACCGCAAGCGACGCTTGCGTATCGGGTACATCTGCTAGGCGGGCGAGTTCTTCCTCAATGTCTTGGCGCCGTGACTCGTACTGCAAGAATCCCGTCGGATCCTCATCCATTGAGCGGGCTCCGAGCAGTCCCTGCACCGACGTCAGATCGGCGACTAACGCATCACGTTTCAGCTTCTTAAGCATGCCCTCTCCCTCCTACCCCAATACCCCGGCGACAACGGCATCGTTGTCGTCAGAGTCGAGTGGCACGTTGACCATTCCCTTCCAGAGAAAGGTCTCTCGCTGGTGAGAAAACAGCCCGCTCCAATATCGCACATCGTCCACCAACAGATGTGGCGGCTTGTGAAGATCGATGAAAAAGGCTTCGCAGTGCAGCCTCTGCTTCAGGGCCCGTGTATCGAATAGTCCTCGATTTTGCGTGCACCATTGGCCGAACAGTTGGGCGTCAAGCAAGTGCGTCGGACGGTACGCATATGTGACCACATCGATGTCGCCCGGGGGACGCCCACGCGTCGCCTCGACGTTCTCGGAAAAGCTGCCATTGAGCCATTGGTAGCCAGCAACGAATCCGTTCGCACGAAGCTCAGCTCGATATGTTCTCAGACCACGGAGTATCTCGCGGCGTTCGTCTGAGTGACCGAAACGCAGAACATATTCCGAAAACGTAGCAACATATGGAGAACATGCGGCGCGCTTTGTCGGTGTGTCACCTACAAACGGTGGCAATACCATAGACGCGTTGAATTCTGGTATCACAGAACTATCACCCCGGTCGTGGTCTTTATTTTTCGGGCGCATCGGAGGCCTAGCCGTGCGCTCGTTGAGCGTCCGTTGCTCTGAGTATTCCCGCGGCGGATTGTAGCTCATCGAGACCACATTAGTCGTGACAGCGACACGTAGCATCATTGCTTCAATTCGATGGTACTGTATAAAAACACAGTTGTCACCTCGACGAACCTTCCGACAATTGCGACTCCGACCCGAACCAATCTTGGTGCATACGCCTCCATTCGCACCTGCTCGGCGTGATCTGCCCCTTCCACCCATGAGGAAAGCGAGGTAACGTCTCACGAACACAACAATCTCGGCGGGCTACGGGGCAATGGAGTTCTACTGGGTAAACGTCGGACAGACGATCAATGAGGTTCTCAGCGGCAACTTCCTCTGGGCGCCAGACCATACCGTCACGCAATCCGGAAAGGTGCATCACTTGGAGCACTGGGACAATGTTGCGGCAGTGAGGACCGGTGACTTGATCTTCTGCTGCCATAGCCAACGCATCTCTCACATTGCGAAGGCCGTTGCGCCCTCGTATTCGGCTCCGAAGCCTCCGAGTCGCTCCTTCGCCGAATGGAATCCAGACGGGCATCGAGTGGACGTCGAATTGTTAGAACTAAAGACCCCGCTGCTTCGCGACGAGGTCTCCGGCGAGTACATGTTACGGTTTGACGAGCGCACTTCACCCTCTCTGTTCACGAGTATGGGTACTCTCAAGCAAATATACATGGCACATTTGCCGCAAGACGCCGGCACCTACTTGCTCGAAGCATCCGGGATGATAGATCGTTTCGAAGACGCCCTATTATCGAACAGCGGAAACGGGCAGAAGATGTCAAAGACGACTCGCGATGCAATCGTGAAAGCCCGCATTGGCCAGGGAAAATTTCGAGCAGATTTGCTCAAGAGATGGAACAATCAATGTTCACTTACGGGTCTGTCAAACACTGACCTGCTCGTCGCATCGCACATTCACGCTTGGAGCTTGAGCACAAACAACGAGCGGATCGACCCTGATAACGGGCTACTGCTCGCCCCGCACATTGATCGACTCTTCGACAAAGGGCTGATCTCCTTTGATCACGAAGGGCTCCTCTTAATTGGGCCGACCCTATCTTCTCATGATCAAGAGTTGTTCGCACTCGATAGGTACACATCCCTAAGAAAAATTACCACTGGAAACCGTACGTATCTGGCCCGCCATCGAACGCGATTTAAATTCGCGTAGCGACCAAAAAATCTCAAAGACCGCTCAATATCAAAAACAGACAAATAATTGACATGACCGAAATCCTAAAAATCACCGTCGAAAATCAAGATGTCAACCTACCCGTTACAAAAAAGACGCTTGGAGATTTCATTTCCGGCCTACTGGGCCAACCTCAGACATTAGTAAAAACGGATGAAGTTGCATTCACCGTCGATCACGCCTGGCTGATTCACATAGTTTCCCTCATCACGCAGCGCGTCGCACAACAAAACTTGGCGGAGCCACTTACGTTCGAAGCCACGATAGACTACCGTGGGGGGCTCACGCGAAAGGTTTCGACATTCCCCGCCTTTGAGCACTTTTCCGAAACGCAGAACGTCGTATGCGTTGGCGTAAAACTCGATATATCGCTCCTGGTTCAATTCCCCGGGAAAAATCATGCAGAAAAGCAACAAATCACAGTAACCCTCAAAACAAATGAGAGAGAGAAATCAATAATCGATAATCTTTTCTCTAAAAACATAATAACCGGTCAAATGAATCTCGAAATTCGCCACACGGAGCGCACCTGGGCGGATGATATGCTAAACCTCATCTCAAAGGAATTTGAACTAGTTCAAACCCACGAAAATAAAATAAAGAAATTCCTGAGAAAAATTTACGTCCCAATCACCGGCGCCCTGTTTCCAATATTCATTCTTGTCGGCATGGCGATCAGCACATTTCGCTCAAAAACGAACACCAACATTGCCGATCAAATTGACAATTTGTCAAAGATTTCTCAATCAAGTCCAGATATTTTAAACAAAAAACTTGATGCACTACTTTCTTTTGCAAAATTCCAAATTGACAACCAACGATTCGGATTCATCCCACCCCTTATTGCTTCAATCGGCGTTGGCACATTTGTAGTAATAATCGGATCAACTCTTGCCGCACCAACACCATCATTCATTCTCCTATCCCGAGCGAGCGAGAAGAACAAGTCCGATGTGGAAAAAAAGCTGAATCGCAATCTGCTCTTGACACTCGGTTCCGCGATAGTAACCGTAGCACTTGCAATAGTCGCAAATTACATTTACGACAAGTTAAAATAGAGCCCCTCGCGAAGCATAGCTACAGGACCAAGGCAGTGCACTTTTGTCCGCGAGCGCGTGACGGCGGAGCCCGTCACCTGCCCGAGCTCACCGCGCCAGATGGACGCCGGATTGTGCTGGAGGCGATCACACTTCGGAAACTCCTAAACGTTAGCGTCAAGGTCGCCTCCGAATCACGATAGCGCTCCTATCGCGATGCATCGGGGTGCACAACGACGGTCAACGCATCGTAGCTTTGCTCGCACTGCTGGCCGGCGATGCCTCGCTCGTCAGCGATCTTCGCCAGCTCTCCCGCGCGCTCGTCAACCCGGCCGAACAGGTTGGCAAGCAAATCGAGGGCGTCGCCGGTTGCCGAGCTTCCGGCCGCAGCACCGGCAAGTCGCGCGTTGCCAACGAGTGCGGCGATCTGCTTACGCAGGCCGTCAGCAGCACCATCGGCAATAGCAGCGTCGGCGCGTGCCTGATCACGTTCTTTCGCAGCATTGGTTGCGATCTCCTGTTGAGCCGCCAGCCGGCGGCCAAATTCGTCACGTTCGGCCCGCAGATCATCGATCTGCTTCGCCTGATCGGCGACCTTGGCGGACTGGTCCGCATCCCGGTGCCCCTTGAAGTACCCGCCCGCCGAACCGGTGATGACGCCGGCGACGACGAGCAGCCAGATACGCGGATCGATCCATGTCATACGACCGCCTCCCCGCCGGCCGCGCGGTACGCGGCCAGCAAATGTTCGATCTTGTTTTCGTGCTGGCCGTACCCAGCCCCCGGCAGACTGGCCCATACATTCGAGATCTTCGCCACCGCCTCGCGGAACCGGCCGGCGTCGATCAAGGGCAATGCGCCGTGCTCGCGCATCTGCTGCAGCGCGTACCGGTCCTGCGAGACCGGCCCGAAGTCGGGAAGCTTCATCTGCGCCTGATAGATCCGCCACCAGCGCGCGAGGATCTGATAGCGGCCGGCGGCCGTCGACGGTACCGGGATCTGCCGATTGAGCACGTTCGGATGCGTCGCATAGCCGGAAAACAGCAGCGGGCGCGACGGCGTCGAGCCGACGAGCACGTCGTAGCCATCGTCCGACTTCGCCAGTAGATCGGAGCCGATCTCGCTCACGGCAATCATGTCGAGAAAGGCGACGCGATTCCGACCGCCGGCACCGGTAACAGTGATACGCGCCATCGTCACTTCTCCCCGAACAGTCGCTTCGCGTTCCGACGCAGCAGTACCTCGAGGTACTGCGACCCGATGATGCCGAGCGCACTGCCGAGACCGAGCAGCGCGATCGGTGGCAGATCCGGGATCTGCAGCAAAGCCAAACCCGCAACCATCGAGGTTGCCGAACCAAGCACTGCGCGCCCCGCTACAAGCCGGAACGTCAAATGCTCGCTACCCACCAAAACCTTCGCAATGCCAATCAGTCCACCCATGAGAATCAACTCCAAGATCGTCTTTTCGTGCTCTTGCATTACCGCTCCCCGTTTCCTGCCCCGTAAAAAGAAAGGCCGCCAATTTGGCGGCCCATCACACAATCCCCGTCGCATCCAGCACCATGAAGCGCGAATGCCATTGCTCTCTAAATCCCGACCAGTTCGGCTTTCTCCCGCCTCCGTACATTGTTGTGCCCCACGAAACCGTATTTCCGCTCACGCGAATCGAGCTCAGTTCGCCCCCTGCCGGGTCGTAGCTCCACGCCTGACGGACCGGGTAAATCCCCGACACGATGACCGGGACACCGTAAGTCCGCGATTCCCACGTAGCACCAGGTGCGCCCAGCGTCGCCCATCCCGTTCCCGGCAGATACTCGTTGTAGATCACATCAAGCACGCGCAGAAACGGCTTCGAGGAATCGGCTATCAACTCCCCGCGCTCGTTGAAAACCTGCAGCCCGAACTTTCCGGCCACCGGCGGCACACGATCAAACAGGAAGAAGGAGACCGTGCAGGCACGCTCAGTGATAAACGTCAGCGTGTACGTGCTACCGCTTCGCGCTGTGCGCCATACCGTGACCCCAACCCCGTCAGACGCATACACGCCGTACATTGGTCCTGCCGTTGAATTGAAGGTGAATGAAACATTCGGCAACGTCGTGTAGAACGCCTTTCCGGCATCATTGAGCGCCAACTGAAGCACCCCATCCGCCGAGTTTGCCGACATCGCCTGTACCATTTGATAGTTCGGGGTCGAGCCGTCTATCTGATACACACCCGTATCGGTGAACGCTTGAAAACCTGCACTCATCAATACACCCCGAAAACGATCCAGCCCGGAACCTTCACATATGCGTTCGAACCGCTAGCGTTCGCGCTGTAACGCCAACTGACGCCGAACCTATCGATCGAAACAACGGGCGACGGCTCCGCACCGGACACACGATAAAAAATCTGATCGGGCATAAAAGCCCAAAACGGTTCCCCACCGGACATATCCGCCCCCACACCGCCGTCATCTCCTCCCGTATGCACGACGCCGATCACTCGCCCTGCACGCGACTTCGCGTCGAGAACCAGACGGCCGGCGCCGTCAAAAATCTGAAGTCCGGCCGTCATCACCACATCCCCATGCGCACACGCAACACGCCGTTACCGTCATAAACACGGACGCTGCTACCGTCCATCACCAGCCGATTCCCGCTCCCGTCAGATGCGTTGATCTCGAACCAGCCGCTCTTATCGAGCCGCCAACCCTGCCGACCTGCGATGTAGTTGTCGGACTGGATGTAGCTGCCGATCATCGCGTTCGTGATCCAGCCCGCGCCGATGAGCGCCTGGCGAATGAACACCTGCTGTTCGTCACGCTTCGAGACATCGAGATGGTTGGCGATCACGCCAATGGACCCAACGCCCGACGTGCGGCTGACGATCACCTTCGAAGCCGCGGCAGCGATGAGATAACCACCTGAGAAGGCCGAGAAGTTGACGATGGCCGTGATCGGCTTGACCAGCGATGCAGCTCGAATGTCGTCAGCCAGCTCGAACGCACCAGTCGCGCTGCCACCGTTGCTGTCGATATCGAGAACGATATGTTTGACGGCCGGATCCGCAACTGCCTGATTCACGGCAGTACGCAAACCCTCGTAGCTGGTCATCGGCTCGCATGGATTCATATGCGCCGAGCGCGATACCAGAATTCCCGATACCGGAATGATGTCCATCCCGGTATCGGCCACCAAAGCACGGCGACGCTCCGACGCCGCAGCCATCTGCGCCCCACTGTCGAACTCGTCATCCTCCATGATCTTCGGCTGCACGCCGTTCACGGTCAGGTTGACGATGTTCAGGTTGAGTGCCTGGTTCGCCCACTGCACCGCGAGAGACATCATCGGGTCCGTGACGAGCTGCGGCTGATTGAAAATCAGACTTGCGAGCCTGAGGTGCGGTTTCAAGATAGGATCCTCCCAATTTCGTCGATCTGCGCTTTCGTCGGCTCGGTCTTCCCGGCGGGGAATTGCTGCGGCTTCGACGCATCGACCATGTTCATCGGACTCAGGTAGATGTCGCCGCCCTTGACCGGCGGCATGTTCTCAAGCCGCCGAATGTCGTTAATCGACAGCCAGCCCCACTGGCGCCCGACTGCATACGCGGCGTACCGCGACGATTGATCGCCACGCAGCAGCCCCGCGAGGTTGTATTCGATGAAGTACTGCTTACGCTCCGACGGCAGCAGCAGATCGCGAGTCTTCGCCTGCTCATGTCGTTTGACCCACGGCAACAGCGTGTAAATGACGAACTGGATTTCCTGATGCTCGATGTTGCTGAACGTCGCTCGCTCCAGCTCATTCACCATATGCGCCGGAATCTTGTATATCCGCGCGATGTCGAGCGCCGACAGTCGCAGCGCGTCGATCAGCGCTGCGTCGACGTTCGTCATCGACAGCGGCCTGAACGTCATCCCCTCCTGCAGAAGTGCGACTTTCTTCGCGTTCCCGGATCCGCCGAACTTCGCATTCCAGCCGTCCGTGATTCGATCCACACTGGCCTGATCCTTCAGCGCCGGACTTTCCTTCGGCCTCTCGATCACACCCGATAGCGTGGTGCCGTTCATGAACGACTTGCCGGCGTACTGTTGAATTGCCTGCGCATGCCCGATTGCGTTTGCGTGAAGCAGAACCGGCGACAGTCCGGTGTAGCCGTTGATCGACATCCAACGCACGTGATGCACCAGCCGCCGCGGCATCGGATCGGAGCCGTGGACTCGATAGACGGGCATCAGGTCCGAGCCCTTCATAACCGTCACGGACTCGTTGTCGAGCGGATACAACCCCTGAATGACGCCGTCCTGATCGCGGTCGATGAAGCTGTAGCTGTTGCCGCGCAAACCTACTGCGACCTGCGATTGCTCCTGATACTCAAACGGCGTCTGCCACGGGTTCGGCGCGTATTTCAGGATCGAATACAGGGGGTGATCGATCGCCGGCTTCCTGTCGTCCCCCGAGCGCTCATACAGCTCGATCGGCAACTGCGCGATGCTCTCCGAAAGCAGCGTGACGCAGTTTTGCAGGACCGTAAGCGACAGCGCACTTGCCGGAGTCACAACCTGTCCTGCATCCGAGCGAGAGCTACCAAGTAGCGCCGACACCCACCCTCCGGAACCCACCTGCGTCTGACCGAGGTTGGACAGCAATTGCCTACTGAAGAACATAGCGCTACTCCCCCGACAGAACAACGCGCGCAGCACGAGCCGCCGCAAGATCCGCAAGGAACGCCCACAACAGCAGCAAGACGCCCGCAACGATGAGCCCGATGGGTAGGCTGATCAGCACCACGCCCGTCACTAGCAGCGCGAACCCGAGCAGGCCGGCCACCCAGGCCGCAATACCAATTGAATTCAAACACCCACTCCTTGATCGTAGATCGACTCAGAATTGACTCGATCGGCCAGCATGGCTCGACCTATCGCCATGATTAGCGCAACCGCGCCGTCGATTTTGTTGTCGTTGCCCTGCTTGATTGGGCGCACCACATCGTCATTTCCCGGCAGGTTCTTGCCGATAACGTTGCTGACGCACCAGGTCATGATCGGGTTACCGTCGTGATGGAACCGGCCGGACGTAATCGCCGCCTCCAGCTCCTTCATCGGGTCCGACATGTTCGTGTAGTTCTGCACGATCGTGACCGGCGTCAGCCCTTCGTCTTCGAGTTGATGCGAGAGGTTCGTCGCGCCGTGCGGGTCCAGCGGCGTGCATTGCACCGGGCATATCCGGTTCGCGTCCTTTGCCTCTTCGAGAATGTCACGGTAGTCGATCTCCGCGCCGTCCGTTTCGAGCAGAAAGCCTTGATTGACCCACGCCTGATACCTCTCCGCCATACGACGGTTCTCGGTATTGCGCACCGTGTCCTCGGGCACCCAAAATCTCGGTGCAACGCAGAAGTAGTGCCGCCTCCCGTCGATGTCGCGCCAGAAAAGCCGGGCCATGCTGTTCAAGTCGAGCTTGCGCGCCATGTCGAGCGCCAGCACGCTGTCTTGCCCCTCGAACTGTTCGAGAGTCAGCGCGCGGTCTTCGCAAGCTTTCCAGTCTTCGAGATTGAAGAAACCGGCCTTGGCCGACGTCCAGACATTCAGATGCTTCGTCTTGAACGTGTTCGTGAAGCGCGCTGATTTGATCGCGCGCTGCTGCTGGCTTTCCAGATACTCCTGATAGATCGAAATTCCGATATTCGGATTGGCTTTCTCCAGCACACGCGGATCGGTCCAATCGTCACCTTCGTCAATCGTCCAGATCCACCCGAAAAGCTCGTCGTCGGGAACCGTCCCCTCGAGCATTTCGATCACCTGCCGACGCTTGTCGTAGCACGGGCCTTCGATGTTCGCGCCGGCCGTCGTGATGATGAACATCAGCGGCTGTCGACGGGCGCCCATGCCAGTCAGCATCGTTTCGTACAGTGCGGCGCTGTCATGCTCGTGGTACTCGTCCACGATCGCGCACGAAGGCGATGCACCATCGCCGGGGTTGCCGATGATTGGTTCGAATCGACTTCCGTCGGCCGGCTTATTCATGTTCGAGGCATTAACCTCGATTCCAGCCGATTCGATGAGCATCGGCGAGCGCTTGACCATCAACTGCGCCGGCCGAAAAACTTCCCACGCCTGCTTTTCAGACGTCGCGCCGGAATAGACCTCCGCGCCAAACTCATCATCAAGCACGAACATCCCGATACCGACGCCAGCCGCGATCACGGATTTGCCGTTCTTTCTCGGCACCTCCCAGTAGCTCTCGCGAAACCGGCGCTTGCCGGTGCGCTTGTTGGCCCATCCGAAGGTCGCCATCAGGCCGAACTTCTGCCAAGGCTCGAGCGTTACCAGTTGCCCCTTGAACGCCCACTCGCCTTTCGTGTGCGGCAGCAGTTCAATGAGCTTGAGCTTTCGCTCCGCGGCTTCCGGATCGAACTTCCAGCGGAAATCCTTCTTTCGGCTCGCCGCAAGGTCGTCAAGGTGGCGCTTGCAAGCAAGTTGCACATACCGGCAAGCGACGCGCTTGCCGCGAACGACTTCTCGCGCGAACTTGAGCCCCTGCTCTACGCGCGGGAAATTCGTCGCCATGTCGCAGTGCGTCTTGCCGTCTGCGACGAGCGCACCGCATCCCCGGTGCTTACAGGGTTTCATCGGGCGTGTCGGCATAGACGTACCTTGTGGCAATTTTTTGCGCGTAAACGAACAAAGCCCGCGCGGCGAACCGGGCGGGCTTCATTTGGGCGCACCTCGCGCCCGACGTCGTCAATATAGCGAAACGAGGGCGGGTTTACAACCCCCAACTACTAAAAAGATTTACCCCTCGATCAGGAATCGGTTCCGGTTCTTGGCATCCTTGATCCAAGCCGGCGCGCGGCCGCGGCCTGACCAAGTCACGCCAGTCTTCGGATCACGGTACTTCGCCTCCACAGGCACCGTCTTTTGCTTTGCTAACTTGCCACGACGCGCACCGAAAATGTCCTTCTCGGTGATGCCGTACTCCGCGACCTTAGCACGAATGTCATCGATAGTGGATTGCATCTCGGCCCGGCGCGCAGCCTCTGCTTTCTCGGCCAATGCCTCCGCTTGGGCTTTCAGTTCTTTGTAGGTCGCCATGCATTCCTCCAATTGTTGTGTTGTGCATATGATAGACGTTTTGATTTATGCGAAGGAGCACATCGATATCCTGCAAGTGCGGGTTCCAATGGAAACCTCGGTTACCCGCAGGAAGCCGCGCAACTTTCAGAGGTGCGGCACCTGACCGCAAGTGAGCTCGTCGACCAGACCGAGCTACTCGACTCACTGCCGACGAGTCGCAGACGTTTTGCAAGCCGGTCTAGACAAAAACTACTTCTTGCTTTCGACGAATGTACTGCCGTTGTAGCGATACTCACGGGTGGCGGGTCCAGCATCATCGATATTGGTCCATGCAATCTTGAACCCGGGGGAGCCGTCTAGCCATTCGATCGCGAGGTACGGGGAGCGATTGTTCACGTCGGTGTCGAGCGACACGCTATTCAAACAGCTTTGCACGGGCATCGCATACTTCGAGGCGGCGACATTTCCCTTCATTTGCAGGACGTAGAGGGTACCCTCCTCTCCCGAGCCGCAGAAGCCCATCGGATTGTTGCTGGACGACTGGTTCACAACAACTAATACGAATTCCTTCCCGTCGACGACTTTCGAGCTCGCCGATGGGAACCCGATACTCGATGCGGAAGCTACGGCCCGACGAAGTGCCGGCGGCAATTGCACCGTTGCCGAGCGATGGTGTCCAACATCGACTTCGACCAAGTGCTTACCGTCTTGTTGCATCTCATGGCCATTCGATAGCCGGATCGAATTAGGTGCTGCGGTCTCTGCGAACGCGCTTGCGGCAATCGAAAGTGCCACTGCACACAACCACCACTTAGTTTCAGAGAGTGTGATCGGCATTACAAATACCTGAATATGCCCGTCGATGCTCTCTGCTTTGAACAGCCTTCATCTTTTGCATTCTTCCTTGTCGCGCTCATGAACTCTGTGAATCGCACCGGGAATCGCGGAGGCCATAAGATAATCCGCTTGGCTCTCCCCGCAACCAGTGAGACGTCCGAGTAGCCGTCGCCAGCTTCGCTTTCATTCGGCGCCTTTAGGAAACGGATCAACCAAATCGGCCGTCCGTACCCATCCAAACGTAATGCGCCCCTCACTCCTCGGCCCGGCACCAACATACCGAATGTATGAAAAATCACCTTGCGTCTTTAGTGCAACCACCCCATCTCCATAGACAAGATAAGACTTTCTCGCAATAAATTTTCCATCACGATTATCATAAAAAATCGTTTTTCCCTTCGCAATCCGAATCCCGATCGCCGGCACTTGTTGTGTTACTCGATAGCTGACTGACCGATAGTCTTTAGGGCCAAAGGTGAAAGTTCCCGTCGCATTTTCGCACCCAGCTTGACCGGCTTCAGTTTGTATCACCCATTCATCGTCGCGCCGATATAAGTTCGCTTTGATGTCGAACGCTTTGTTTCGGTTCGCAAAATTCGGTGATTTTTCACCCAAGACAAAAGTCAGCAATGGCGTAGCGATATAGTCGTCGACGTTTTTGGCATCCAATTTACCCCGATCTTCCGCGAACAAGAAGCTACAAGAAAACTTCGCATTCCTTGAATCATAGAGGCCGGAGATTGAGCTACCATCACGAAATCCGATCAGACCAGGTTGATCAAATATTATGGCCTCGCCAGCAAAACACAATGGCGCCGACAACGATGCGACAAATAATAGCGCAATTGATTTACTTGAATTGTTCATAGAATTTTTTGAGATTGTTAGCATAATCAGGGTTCTTCGTGCGCCAGCCTCCGCCATTATATGACGTTGCCACCTGCTCCCAATCGTGATTCTTCAATCCTTCAACACCAGCGCCCTTCTCTTTCTTCATGAACGCTATAAATATCTCCATTTGCCCGTCCGTTCCAGACATAAATTTATCGGCGAACTCGGCTGGCGTTGCACATCCACAGGATGAATAATACTCACCAAGAATCTGAAATCCACCCCAAGAGCACGATTGTATGGCGACATCAAAATCTAGAGCTGCTGCGCGAACCAGCTTCTCATATTGGTTAAGGTTGCCTCCGCCGTATTGATCTCCGTGCGGGAAGCAAAGGTCAGGAAATTTTGGATAGGGGTTCTCGGGAGGCCCCTTTTTCTTGGGCGGATGCGTCTTCTTTTTTGGCGCACCGTTTGCCTTCTCGCCCTTCGAGTCCGCCGCCTTCTTTTCCGCCTCCCGTTCTTTTTCCTCCGCCTCCTTGTCGCGCTTCTTTACGGAGAGGTCGAAGAAGTGTCTTCGCTCATAAAGTATAGGCGGGAGTCCATTTTCCAAAAATGGATGTCCTTGAGATTCTTGTTGAACCAACGCTTTAATGGCGGCGACTTCTACATTAAGCTCGCTTGCCATACGCTGATACTGGGAATCAGAAAAGAACTCTGGTTTGGGGTAACTCAACCTCGAACCAAAAACACTGAATGCTACGGTACGCGGCTTGCCGGTATCCACCACTTTATAGTGATGCTCAATCGTAATCTTAGTCTTTTTCTTGTGAGACTTTGGATCAATAGTGACTTCTTTATTTTTCTTAGGAAAGTCCTTGCTCACCTTGCCTTGCTCGGTGACCTTTTGCGTCCATGCGATGTACTGACCGAATTCCTTAATCAATCGCTCGATCGTCATGACCTCCCCTTCTTTAACAACAGGAAGATCGAGATTCTGTTCAAATTCGTCTTTCGGCGTCAGTTTAGTGGTGGCATCGAGATGATATTCGGGACTGACAATGGTAAAAGCACTAATATCTTTCTTGGGTACAATCTGAGCTTTCCATGCATATTCCCCTCGACGGTTTTTCACAAAAACATCGATCGGCTGGTTGCGAGCCGCATTTGTGATCGTCACTGCGAACCCATCCTTGTCGGTGGTCGCTTCCGTCTTGTTGTCGGTAATTGGCGGTGACGGTGTAGATGTCGGTTCGGCTTTGCCATCCGATGGTGTTTGCGCGGGTGCCGCTCCCGCCGCGTCGTTCGTCGCGGGAGCTGCATCGTGAACCGTCGCAGAGTCGACGCCGGTTTGCCATGGAGGCGCCGGCGGTGTGTTCTTGGCGGCTTTCAACTGCACGAAAAGACCTTCGATGGGCTTTTGCAGCACGTCGCGGAAAAGCACGGTCACTTTGACGGAGGCCGCCGGTTCAGGCTTGGCCTTCGGAGCAGGCGCATCTGCTGGTTTTGCGTTCGACACTACTTCTCCTTATCGATTTCACTAAGGTCGAATGTTGAATCAGTTAAGATTCCTGTTGCCCGCCGTCCGAGTCTTCTATCTCGTCGTCGTCCAGTTCATCATGATCGTAAGCATCTTCAATCGCGTGCCAGTCGCCGCCACCGATCTCGCACTTCACCTTTGTTGACGTCGGCGTGCGGACGATCGCTGTTTCACCGTCGAGTAGCCCGCCCTGCTGTTGAAGCGTTCCGTCAGGTAGATAAATGCGATAAGTCTGCGCGTGTAGTGCTTCCCCGACACCGAGATTTGCGACAACCGATGATATGTCGAAACTCTGCGTATATTCGTGGGTAAGGTTCTGCGGCAAAGTACTCACCGGAAGCGGCGGCATGGAATAGCGCATGCTGGCCGGCCCACTGAACGAATGTTGCGCGCCCTTGAACTCGACGGTCCCCGGAGCGTGCCCGCGGATATTGCCACCTTCAAGCGTGATCGAAGCACCACCTGCCGTGAGCACCAGCTTCCCGCCCGCGGCGATCTCGACATCGCCTTGCGCCAATAGTTTGAGAACTTCTTTGGCAATCACCTCGACATTCGCGTCATGGGACTGGATCTGCACGGGCCCCTTGGTAAATAACCTAATCGCCGTCTGCGAGAACATCCCGATTGCCTTGGCGGCATTTACGATGAATGCTCCAGCAGATCCGATGTGCGTGTTCAGGCCGCTGACCAAATTGATATGGCGATCGGCTGTCATGTGCAGCGAGTCTTGCGTAGACGTGCCGACGCCGAACGGACTGGCGAGCAGCAAAATCGCCTTCTTGAACGCATTCGCGCTGCCTGTCCCGCCACCAGCCGTGCGCCCGCCCCCGGCTTCCGGCGCCTCAGACTGCTGGGTGGCATCAGTGAACAGTTTGAGCGAATCGTGGCTGTCCTTGAGGCTGTCTGCGTGGTGCTGGACGCCAACGTTCGACAGGGTCTCAACAATGCTCTCGGCGCCGATCAATTGGCGCTGTGCTTCATTGACGTCGAGCTGATCATCGTTGTGCGCCTTCGGATGCGTTCCGATATATACACCGCGATTAGCCCGCACACCGAGATAATCATCGGTATGCAGCAATGCTCCTTTACCGAGGTATCGGCCCCGCGCATTGTTATTGCCTGCGTGGTCGATCAGGATTCCTTGATGATACAGGCTGTAGCTGTTTCCAACCTTACCCGTGTAGGTGGTGAGTCGCGTAGCACCCTGATTCGTGGAATCGTCGTGCACGAAAGCATTGTATGCGCCGCTCCTGCCGAAGCCACTCGACATGAGACCCGACAGCAGGACGTTGCTATGCCACTGGGGCGGCGTTGTCTGGGACGGCAGACGACCCAGTACATATGGCCGATCGCAATCACCTTGAAAATAGTCGACTAGGACCCACTCATTCTTGCGTGGCACATGTACGCCACCGTATCCGTATCCAGTATCGGCTTGCATCACCAGCAGCGGAGGCGATGTTTGCGTAACGTCCGTTCCGCTACGCTGGTCCCACGGATAAACCACGAAGATGCGATTGCGCTCGTCTGCCCATGCTTCTTCGTTATCGGGACCCGTCACGAGTGCGTGCTCGGCATGCATCAGCGGCTTCTTGTGCTCGAACGGACTACGATACTCTACGTTGGTGCGCTGCGATTCCACTTTCACTAGGTAGACACCGGCCTGGCCGTCGACAGGATTGGCCCGTGAGCCGAACTGACTACCGTGCTCCCGGCGCAAGTCCGACAAAGTGCTCTGTAAACTCAGTGGATACGTCGCGGCGTGATTGGATAGCGGCACATTGTTTTCAATGAACCACTCAACCTCGACGACCATGAACTCTCGAAGGTTCGGATCGACCGTCATGTGCCGCGTATGATGTTCGAGGGTGAAGCGGGAACCAGCATCCAGCCACCGCACACCCCCGAGGCCGATATATCGGCGAGCTGCAGAAGTCCAAGCCTCAGTGCGGTTGGAGGCGCGTCGTTGCCCTTCGTTCGAGGTCGGATAGCCATACGAAAGGGCTTCGCGTACGATCATCGGCGCATACGGGATTTCGCGCTTCACTTGCTGACGTCGCTCTTCCGTCATGTACGTGATTGCGCTGTCGCCAAGATCGCTGCGCACAGAGTAATTCTGTTGAGGATTCTTGTAATTGAAGGACGTCGTCGCATACGCGAGGCTTTGGGCCGTCTGCGTCACTGCCCATTGCGTAAAACCATCTATCTCTCCGCCGATTGCAGCATTGCAAAATTCGATCGGTTTCGCTTCGGGTAAGGCGGAAAGCCGGTCGACGACAACGAGTGTCGACACGCGCGGATCCTCTTCATATTGGACGGGCGCATGCTCGAAATAAAAGTACCATCCTTCGTCCTCGAGGATCCGATGGAAGAAGTTCAGATCCGATTCACTCTGGCGGGTGTACGACCGCACGCGTGGCTCATCCGCCAGAGCGAAGCGGACTCGCCCGGCAAGTTGCGGGTAAGCACTCAGTAATTCATAGAGAATGTCCTGCGCGCTTTTGTTGAACCATTGGTCGTTCTTGCTCGCCTTGCCAAGAAAGAATAGCGCCGACTCGAATTCAACTTGGTAAACGGTCAGATTTCCGTCTTGCCCGAGCGTATGGAATTTATGTACGAAGCCATGAATCGGCCGATAAGTTGATTCTGCAAAAGGCGTTGAGGTCTGCTGGACAAACAGCGTGACTGGCTGGTGCTCGAGCTCCAGATTGTCGATATCATCGCGCAGCGATACGACGTCGACCACCCACCGATAGCCTCGCCCGACTCTAGACCACCCCTTCGCTCGCACGGGGATGAGGGTCTGCGCCCCCAATTGGGAACGGAACATGAGCAGTCGTTCATGCTGCATCAAGCCCCGATGTATCGACTCGTAGAGCGTGGTTGCCTGCGATCCGGCGGGACCGACGGGTGGAAGAACCATTTTTTGTTCCTTGTCTCTCAGGTTCGACCGCCAAAGACGCAACGCCGGCGACGGTCAGCCAATGCGACGAACAGTCGCTCGCGCGATTCTATCCAAAAATGGATGAAACGGCCTCTGAGACTCGGTTTCTAACAATGGTTGATGCTTTATCTAGATACGAAACAAGGAATTGTTGCGCGTTTTACGTATAGTCCGTAATCTATTAGAAAGCTTCGGGGATAAACGATATCGACGTCCGCCGGGCCCTCGAAGACTTGTCACAGCCTCGCCAAATTTTCGTTGTCTTAGCAATCCCTCAGTATGAGCATGACGTCCACAGGTGAAGAAGACGACAAAGTTCTACGTGTTGTGCGCGGGTCTTCAGGATCCACTTCCTGACTACCGTGACCAAGAAGGGGCCGCGATGGCAATGCTGAACACCCTCGTTTTACCAGTGAATGCATCAAGACGCTTGTGCTGGTATCACGCAGCCGCGCTTGGCCACCGCGGCTGCGGCACGCGGTCGATCGCAAAGTCGCAGAGCATCTTTCCTTCTAGCCACTTCGGACGACGGAGTCGGCTCGGCTGGATTCTGAGGAAAGGCGCCCTAGATCATGGATTTTCGTTGTTTACCACGAACGCTAAATCTGCTTACCATGCTCCTCGACACGATATCTTTCGCTTTTCTCGGCACCTGACAGCATTCCTCGCCGCCGAAGAGTCATGCAGATGGAGCGCTTGGCCTGCTGATACAACTCATGTATGTCCGGCTGTCCATACGCCCTCGCATCATGCCAAACGGACGCAGCGCAAGCTCGGTTCATCGCAGCGACCGTCTTAGCCTTCATATGACGCTGAATCGCCGCACGCTCTTGCCAAGACAATGCGTCGATACACAGGTCAACTTGCTCGGCGCGTCGCTTGGCCGCCTTCCGATCCGCCTCTTCCGCCCGCTCGTCGGCCGTAAGCGCACGCTCGGATTCGGAGAAGCCACGGCACGACGGATCGACACGGCCATAGCCGAGGCTCGGCACATACCCCGCCTGCCAGGCGTACCATTCGTCAAACAGCGCTTCGATCTGGTTGCTTTCGTCGATCGTCATGTTCATCCTATTTTCGATTTGCTTGAGACACCGGTCGTTAGTCGTTACATGACGACCGTGAAGTTGATGCCGTAGTGCGTGAGCCAATCGCCGATCGCATGGCGCATCGTCCGGTTGCGGGGCCATGGAAACGCTATCTGCGTGCCATGTTCAGTCTCGGTGATCTCACCGCTGAACGGACATTCGTCGAAGGCGATGAGATCCGCTTGGGTTACGCCGTCAAGATGACGGATCGCGGACGTCAACAGCCGTTCGGGAACGTCGCTGTACAAAATGCATGCTGCCGCACTCATCACCTATCCCCCAAATCCATTACCTGCGCACCGCTCTCAAGGAACTGGGCGAGTACACGAGACTTCCTGTTTTCAAGGACGTATGCCCTTGTTCGGAACACGCCAGGCGCCACCCATCGAGCGTCAATCTGCGGGATGTTTGCCCGCCACATATCGGGAATGAACGCATCCACTTCGACGGCCGCAATCAACTGCCGCTTGACGGTAGCGAGCCGTCGAGAGATTCGTACGCCCCGCAAGACAGACACTTGCGCGGGTACATCGGATGTTGATTGGTGTCGCGCACGATGCGCTTCACCTCGTCGGACAGGACCGGATTCCGCTGTCGGACTTCGTCCTGCTGGAAAATCGGATTGGTGTTCATAAATTCAAATTTTTTAGGATTACTAAACCAAGACAGAAGCACTCTCCGTCGAAAACGCTTTTGCCTAGGCCCGTCGCTTACATCACCACCGACCGCCACACTCCCCGAACCCTTCCCGCGCGCAGTGGCAGTTCACGCCCACCTTGCTCATCGTCGACAGCCCGTCCAGGTATTCCCGCGAGACGACACGCAGTTCCAGCGCGTTCAGCCCCGCGTCGATCTTCCCGATGGGAATGCCAAGCTGGCCGGACAGGAAGCGGCTGACCTGCGATTCGTCCCAGGCGAGCGCTTCGGCGATCGGCCCGCGGCTGCGCGGATCCGTCAGTGCTTCACGGAAAGCTCGCTCGATGCTCGGCTTTCGGACAAATTCAATCGTGCTCATACCAACTCCATAGAAATCAAAACTGCTTGAATGCGATTGCAGGTGGCCTTGCGTAACCTGCAATCACTGACACAATCGGATGCGAACCACCGCTATGCGAAAATCGAAGCTCCTTACCTCCTCAACCACCACACAACGGGGTTCGCATGACCATCAATTTCGATTCTCATCGGGTCGACGTTTCATGCCCGAAGTGCAACAAGAAGGTCTCGGAGACACTCGGACGGCTGAAGCGCGATCCGACACTCACCTGTCCGTCCTGCAAATCCGACATTCGTATCGACGCGAGCCAGTTCCGCGAAACCGAGCGGGCCCTCAACAAGCAGATCGAGGATCTCAAGAAGTCGCTCGGGAAACTTCGATAGTTCATCAAGGGCATTGCTCAGCGCGCAGGCGTCAACGACCAGACGGACAGTCGGCGCGCTCATGCGATCTCCTTCTGTTGAGCAAGCTCGGGCCAAATCAGATGCCAGTCGTCAGGACGAAGGTCGCGGCGCGAAAGCCGCCCCCCGCTGAATTTCTCGATCTGAACGCATCTCTTTTCAGAGATTGCGCTTAGTCCGGACGCCATCTGAGACAGATACGATGAGGAAACACCAAGGAACGCAGCCAGCTTCGAAGCTGTTCCGCGCTCGCTCGTCGAGATGAATTCTTTGAGGTTCATGGCCGGCAGTTTAGTTACCTCTAAACCGACAGTCAAGTGAATGCTAATTTAGAAGAGTCTAAACTTTGGGCATGACGATCCAAGACATTCGCCGGGCAAATTTGCGCCGCTGGACCGAGCAGCATGGTGTTCCTAGCAAAGAGAAGAGCTACTTCTCTCAGTTGCTCGGAGGCACGTCCTTTGGCGAACGAGCTGCTAGACGCCTCGAGGCCGAGTACGGCATGGGCGACGGCTACTTGGATCTACCGAGCACCGAGATTGAAGAGCGGAATGCAGCGTCACCGCCCCCGCTCGATGTCAGCCCAGAGGCCCGATCCCTCATCGACGCAATTGCCGCCGCTGACAAGATTGGGTTATCGCCAGACGCCTTCAATGCGTTAAAGGAAACGCTCAGGGTCTTTGGTGCGCTGACACGTCCTCGGGGCGGCACATTTGACGTGGAAGATCCAAGCCGCTGATAGGCGTTAGATTCCAGTCATGCATTAGCGCCGAGGTGCATCGGCACACCCTCCCGCTGCCTACGTCCCGGGCGACAACACCAGGCCCAAGCAACTCGGTCAGCCAGTCAAAACCAGCGCCACCATGTCGCTCGACCACTCGAACGAGTAACCCGATCCTTTCTTTCACGCTGCATTTCGTGACGATCGCCAGATCGCCCGGTTTGCAGCGCAACCCCGTCCTATCTTTCTCGTCTCGCACGCGTATCCTCGCCGTATCCATCTCAAATTACTGTATGTATGTACAGTAGTTTAGCCAAGTTCGCGCAAACCTTTCAACTGAAAATTCGGCAAACACTTAATGCGTACCATGCGTCGGCCATGACGCGAGATGTGGCTCGCAACGAAAGTAAAGAATTTACTTGACTGTGAGTTTAGTGTTTTCTAATATTCATCTCAACGCTGCACCAAACGCTGCGCCACCGCTCCAGGCGGTCGATCTTTAAGAGTGCTAGTGCGCCGGGACCGCAGTACTGGGAGCAACCGGCCGGCTTGATGGTGTAGCCGAGAAACGGGGTAGCGCCCGACACCAATCAGCTTTCATGAGATGGGGCCCTGCTGAATCGGACGTGGTCTGGCCGCGGCGAGGGAGCCAGAGGACGCCGGAATCGGTTGCGACACATGTGGTGGCTCGCGAGATAGTCGGGGAACGGACCGGAAGGGAAAGCAAAGCCGAAGACCAGCATTGGCCCCATACCATGAAAGCTGCTCTCTCAAGAGCGCGCATTCGGTCGCGGATCCTCCGCACCCACCAACCCAGCGCAGCAGCACCCTGCCGAGTGCGCGCCCTTGAGAGTTTCGACAGCGTTGATCGGACGACATTGAACGTCAGTGCCGTTCGTTGAGCGCTGTCATGTATTCGCATTCCTAATTATATTGGAGAAAAGTATGACCGCCGCCACCAAGGAAAAGATCTACGACGAGCAAATCTCGCTGCTCATGACGCAAATCATCTCGATCTGCAAGGTACACAAGATTCCGATCGTCGCGTCGTTCTTCGCACCCGGCGACAACGATCCTGAACTCGCAGTTACGACCGCACTGCTCGGCAACGGCTTCGAAGCACCGAAGAACTTCAGCAACGCGCTGCGCGAACTTCGCCCTGAGCTTTTCGGTGGAGCGCCGTTGATGCTTCGCACCGAACACGGCGACGGCAGCACGACGATGACCGCCATTCTGTAACTGAAGGCAACCTCCTGGAGAAAAACATGGCCAGTTTCAAATATGCAATCGGCAGTGACGTAACGATCGCTGCCAGCGGCGAAAACGGAGAAGTCGTCGGGCGCGCTGAATACGCATCCAGCGAAAACAGCTACCTCATTCGCTACCGGTCCGCGGATGGTCGCGCGATGGAATGCTGGTGGAGCGAAAGCGCCCTCGCCTAACAGGTCGAAAGGACAGGCGGCCAGGCAGCCTAGCCGCCTGGCTCTCTGCGCGTGAGGCGCGCACTGACGAGACCAACACAACAATTTCGAGGGACGAATGAACAGCCTGCAGCCTGTACTTCACCGTAACAAGCGATTGCTTGCTACCTGGTCAACGCCGAAATGGATGCCGCTCGCCGTCTTGGGTGCGCTCTACATCCTTGCTGGCGCCGTTGCGCCCCCGATCGAAGCACTGATGGGGGCGTGGTCGTGAAAGCCCTTCTGATCCTGTGGCTCAAGAGCCTTGGCGTGCTTATCGTAGCCGTCCTGGTTCTTGCCACCACTCAGCAATGGGATGAGACGGCGAACTGCGCTAGCAGCTACTGCACATGACCGCGCATTGGACCAACGGAAATCAGCTTTCGCTTGGGGGAGGCTGCCACATAAATGCGCGAATCAGTGCGGGTCGATCGACGGCTGCTGCCCCGGTCACCTTGAGCGCGGCGAAATAAACAGTCTCGATGTAATCGACCTCGTCATTTACTTGATCTGCGATGTATACGTGCCCGGGATATCTTTCATCCTCATCCGGATCGCGAAAGTTTCGCGCCTGACGTTCTAACATTCCAATTGTTGTTCGACATGCCCGCCTCAACTCAAGTATCGCTTTCACCAGCTCGCCAGAATCGAAGTCAAATAAAGGTACGTCGTCCAATATGCTCGCTGCGCTCGCAAGTTCATCGACTGATAGGAATGATAGTTCAAGAGGAAAGATGCCGTTCTCAAGCTCATACCATCGGCGAAGCTCCATGAATTTTATGTAGACTTCATCAAGCACAGCTTGAATAGACGAACGCCGCTCAGCCAATTCTCTGTCGCGAACCTTTGTAGCCAGTTGCCGCTGATCTCTCGCTGAAATTTGCACGAACCAGTATGCGCCGACAATGGCCGCAATGGAGCCAACCGCCTGAACCCAAGACGCCATGAGCGTCGGATCATATGCCTTAGTCCCCGCCGTGGTTGCACCAAACAAGGCGATCACGATCACCCCTCCGAGACCAAAGAGCACACTTACCACTAACCGCCAACTTTTCATCGCGCCCCCGCTTGTTGCGCGAATCGTAGCATGCTTAGTGAGCAGCTATTGGTCGCATCTAGTTCCTTTGCGTTGCTGACTGCGCCGGAGTACTTCTCGACGCAGGCACCTGTGGAGTTGCGCTCTAGCGTCGTTCAAAGCCTATTTGCCGCGTGCTCGCAGGTGTTTGCAGCCTTCGTCAACAACTGAAGAACGTCATCAAGATCAGCCTTCAAACCTCGCGCGAAATCTTTGCGCCCTTGAGGCGTGTGATGCTGCCCGCGGTCGGCATACTGCCGAACCTTCGCAGCGGCGAGATATATACGATCTCGAGACATCGCTAGGTTGGCGGCGCACCTGTCTCCCAGTGGAATCACCGCAAGCTCTTCCTTGTAGGACCACTTCCGCAGATCGGTGAGTTGAGGAGCCAGGTCGAAAAGATCGAACGGATTGCCATCGACCTGAGATATCTCCCATAGCCTGGTCGTAATGTCCGAAAGTTCGCGCTCATTCACGCGAAGCCGCTGAATCATTCCAATCGCTGTAATGCATGCAGCCTCAAGGTCCGCCGACTTCTTCAGCCTATCCCCGCGAAAGCCGAGCCACAACGCACCGGCAATTGCTGCGACTGAGCCGATCGCTTGCATCCAACTCGCCATGATCGACCGATCGTATTTTCCATCACCGCCGATTGTTGCCGCACCGTATGAGACCAGAAATATCGCCACAAAACACGCCAGTAGACCCACTGCCACCTTCGAGTTTTTCAATCACACCCCCACATCTTTTTTCGTGCGAATCGTAGCACGATCAGCCCCTCCCCCAGCCGCGCAAATTCCGGTGCCTCGGATGCGTGGCTTTTTCTTGTGGGCGGCTTGTATAGCGCCTGCTCTTTTCGATTTCCCTCTTCTTGGCAGTAGCACTTTGCGGGCGTCCTTCGTGGCGCCCGCTTCTTTTCTGATTTGAGGATGCGATGAAAGTAATCGACCTGTTCGCAGGCGCAGGTGGATTTTCAACCGGCGCCACGATGGCCGGCCTCGACGTAGTGTGGGCGGCAAACCATTGGCCGGCGGCCGTCGAGATCCACGCAGCAAACCACCCGGAAACGATGCACGTCAGCCAAGATCTCCACCAGGCCGACTGGTCGAAGGTGCCAGCCCACGACATCCTGCTCGCGTCGCACTGCTGTCAAGGGGATAGCCCGGCACGCGGGAAAGCCGCGAACAATCCGCAGCACGACGCCAGCAGGTCGACGGCCTGGGCAGTTGTGTCGGCTCTCGAATTCCATCGACCCCAGTTCGGCGTCGTCGAGAACGTGCGTGAATTTGTAGGCTGGCAGCTCTACCCGGCATGGCGCCTCGCCGTTGAGGCGCTCGGCTATCAGGTCGCGCCGCACGTCATCGACGCGGCAGACCATGGCGTGCCGCAACACCGCGAGCGCCTGTTCCTCGTGCTGAGTCGAAGCGCTCGGCCGCTCATGCTGCAAATGCCAAAGCGCGGCCACGTGGCGGCAGCTCAAATCATCGACTTCGAATCGGGCAACTGGTCGCCGATCGAAAGGCCCGGCCGCTCGCCCGCGACTTTGCGACGAGTCTCAAATGGTCGCCGCGCGCACGGCGATCGTTTCGTCGCGCCGTACTATGGAAGCGGCTCCGGTGAAACCGGGCGCAGTCTCGCTCGACCACTCGGCACAATCACGACCCGCGATCGCTGGGCCGTGATTGATGGTGATCGCATGCGGATGCTCTCGAAGGAGGAGGCCCGCGACGCAATGTCATTCCCGCGCAACTACATTCTGCCGCAGCAGCACCGGCTCGCCATGCACATGCTCGGCAACGCGGTAGCGCCTGTCGTTGCTCGCGACGTGCTCAATGCAATCAAAGCAGCGGTCTGACCACCGAGGACCACACCATGACGACCCAAAACGAAAAATGCCCGCTCACGCGGAACGCGAGCGGGCAAGAAAACGGAACAGCAATCGAGGCACGAGGACGCAGATCACTCGTCGGGACCAAGCAAAACGTCAATCGCCGCCTGCCCTGCGATCTCGGCCACGAGATATGCCCAGCGTCGGGTAAATGGGCCGTTTCTAAGCTTTATCCGATGTCCACGCGTACCAAGGATACCGAGATTGTCGTGACCCTTTATCTGGAACGTGACGTCGTACATGTCCGGAGCAGATGAGGTCAGTTGGACATCAATTTCAAAGCCGCGGTACTGGATAGTTCGCTGCATGACGACCTCCGCAATGTGAGTCCGAGCCTAGCAAGAATGCAATACAACCTTCCGACGTCCTGAGGACCACACATGATCACCACACCGATGCTGCAAAAAATCCCCGTCGTGCGTGACCAAGACGGCTATTTCATCCACCCTGATTTGCTCCACTTCTGGACGGTCACGATGGACGGCGCCGAGCACTGCACGAAGGAACAGTGTGTCGCGCTCGAGGCGCAGGCCGGCATCAAGACGTCGATCTACTACCTCGAATCCGAGCCGGCAGATCATCCGGCCGTCGTGGCGTATTGGGAACGCGGCGAAGGTGTCTCGCTCTGGAATCCCGATCCGGAGCCAGGCTGGTGGCTGATCGAGATCGGCGACAACGACGACGGCCCGTACGCCGTATATGCAACGCACGCGTGATGGGCGCCATGACCACGACCACCAATAAGAGCCGCGCTGATGCGCTGCCGCTCGAAATCACCGCGGTGCGCGCCGAGCGCCGGCTGGACATCAGCGGGTCAGATGCGCGCGCCGACGGTGTGACGATTGAGGACCACCACGTGCGCGGGTATTACGCCGACGCCTATCGGCCGCCGAGCGTTCGCGCATTCCACGATCTCTAGAACAGTCTGAACACTGCGCACGGGCATGGCTGGGATGCGAACTCTTGGGTGTGGGTTTTCGAATTCCGGACCGGAGGTGTCTTGAAACTACTCCTCCCCGAAACTCCCCTCATCGATGAGCAAGTGACAGTAGGCGTCGGAGGCGTCGACTGCCAGGCCCTCCGAAATGAAAGTGCCAGGCACGCTCATCTGCGAAATCACGGTTTCGGTGGTGCCGTTCCAATGGCGCCGAAGAACATCTATCGTGCCGCGCCACTGGCCATCGTCGCCGAAATTTGCAGAGACTCGGTAGAAATAGCCACGATATGGCTTGAATTCGTCCAGGTCCATTGCTCCCCCCCGCTCGCCGATCGATCATCGTAGCACGCGGCGGCGACTGAGATTTCGGGAAGCGGCACACTGTTTGAGGTTGACGGCGCACTTTGGCAGGCGTGACGCGAAATTTACGACGCCACCGCTGTATCCGGATCTCGCTTGGTCGCCTCAATCTCGACGTCGTAGCAGAGATAGGTGTTGCTCCTGCTCCGTCACGCGTACCGGCTCGGCCATTCTTCAGAAAAATTCTTCGCGCAGGCAACAGCCTCGGCTTCAGTGCCAAACCCGCCAAGATTCCGAAACGCAGCTTCCCGGCTGAATCCCAACTTCATTACTTAGACCTAGGCGGCGTACTTGCCATCCTCCGCCACGTGCGGTTCGCAGTTCATCTCGTACCCGCGCATCACAAATTTCTTCTGCATTGATTCAACACCATTTTGAGACAGAGGGATCTGTAGCATGTCCGCATCGACCAAAATGAAACCGCTCTACCTCGATCTACCCGCTGTGGCGACCGCTCTTTCGCTGTCGGAGGCGACCGTCCAGAAACTGGTAAGAGAGAGCAAATTTCCGAAGCCTCGGCTGCTCTCCGATCGGCGAGTTGCCTGGCTGACGCGCGAGGTAGAAGCCTGGGCAGAAGCATGCCCGGAATCGGACCTCGCACCTCCTCCCAACACTGGCCACGGCAACCGGCGCCGCAAGGTCACTTACGCAAGTCAAGACTTGACCTCTCAGTCAGCGGCAGATCAGGTTTGAGATTGCTTGGCCGTCACTTCATCAAGGGCCGTGATCGACCCGTTCGAGCCCATCATGCAGCATGGGCGCCAGTCCGTTGTCCCGCCGATAAGAGACGTTGGCGTGCGGCCCTGTATCACCAGTTCAGTACGCTTCCTGGAGCGGGATTGAGTGGTCTGGCAGCCCGTCGGACTCGCAAACGGCGGTGCAGGCCTACTGCCGTCCCCGGGAAGGCCACAGCCGACCCTTCTGGGGCGCTCGACAACCGGTGGGGCACCTTCTCTTGTCGACGTGCGACAGCCATTAGTGCCACTGGCTCCTGATTTTCTTCTTTTTGTACAGTGTGCCTCTTCCGGTGCCGGTGACTGGCCTAAGGCAAAATAAACGCGGAAGTCACGCGCGACCGGCGGCATCGCGCCATTTGCGTTGCGCCAATCAGACGCGTGGAGGAGATGCTAATGGAAAACCTCCCGAGAAACCGCTCGACGCTTACTGTCTTGGCGCTCCTGCTGACCGGATGTGTCGCCGGCGGCGTGCCGCAAAACGGGCCCCATCTGACCCCAACGGAGTGCCGTGACCTGGCCGCGCTTAGAAACAACGCGCCTCCGACGATGGCGCAACACCAAAGCGAGCTTGCGGCACTGAGGAAAGCGGGCTACGACCCCTCACCATGGTACGACGACCCCTACTACCCGGACGATCTACAGGCGGCGCAGCGCTTGGTCGACGATTGGTTCGCAACGGAGTGCCAGCAGTTTCAACCCGGGTGAGAAGCCCGGAGCCACGACGGACCTCGGCTTCTTGAAAAGATTGAACAAGAAGTGAAGTCGGCCGTCCGTTGCAGGCGGGCCTCCGCCCGATGCGGTCGGCTGGAGACGACGTTCAGGCATTGATCCAGGCTCGCGCCTGTTCCAGCTCGTTGACGTGGAACGCCTTGATATCAGCCTTTATAAAGAACCGCACCAAGTGCAGCGAGGCGTGAATCCAGCGCGCATCGGCCACCACCGCGGCGCGCGTGACCTTGCGGGCGACGGAGACGCCGAGCGTCATGTCGGTCCACAGCGCCTTCGGCTCGATGCCGGTGAAATGCTCAATGCGTTCGAGCACACGGGTCTTACCGTTCAGTTCAAGATCACCACGCATGCGCTCGATGGCTTCGCGCAGTTCGCTGTCGGTGATTTTGCCTTCGACGGATATTTCGATGACCGACGAATCGGGGGCGGTGTGATACAGGATCATGGCAGGACCCCTAGCTAGGAAGACGTTACACGCTCATGCACGGATGAGCCTAGCGTTCGATGGCTTTCTCATAGTACCCCTTTCCACGCGCTCGGGCGGGTTTCGAGCACCGCGTTTCGTTCTGGTGCCTGTCGGCGTTCGTGCGTTGCGAACGACGCTTCCACACAAGCCTGCGGACGTTCGGTTCCACACGTCGAGCGTCGCCTCCTGGCCGAACTGAGTCAGACGAACATACGCTGTCTCGTCTAGTCCAGGCTTATACAGATGACCCCATGACAGCGCGCCCCTACCCCACCACCCTTACGCCGGCCCTGGGCCACGCACTCGGCATGATGGTGTGAGAGACCGGGCAAATCAGAGCTAATACGTATCAATGCCGCGCGCCATCGACCAAGAACCAGATGCGCGCCTCCGGCACTGCCGCTACGGAACGTGAAGACGAGGCGCCACATATCGGGCACTGATAGTGCTCTTCGAACGGACTCCCATTCCGCGTAACCACTCCAACCAGCTCGAGATGTCGCGGCTCAATATCGGCAGATTCACCATGCATTGCAATGCAGGCACTGCATGGGCTATCGATCGTCACGCGTACCGGCTCAACCACTCTTCCGAAAACTCCTTCGCGTAGGCGACAGCCTCGGCCTCGGTATCGAACGTGCCGAGCGCGCGGAACGCGGCCTCACGGCTGAATCCCAACTTCGTTACCTCGACCTGGGCGGCGTACTTGCCGTCCTCCGTCACGCGCGGTTCGCAGTTCATCTCGTACCCGCGCATCACAAATTTCTTCTGCATTGATTCAACACCATTTTGAGACAGAGGGATCGTAGCATGCCCGCATCGACCACCATAAAGCCGCTCTACCTCGACTTGCCTGCAGTGGCAATCGCGCTTTCGCTATCGGAAGCGACCGTCCAGAAACTGGTACGGGAGAGAAAATTTCCGAAGCCGCGCCTGCTTTCCGACCGCCGGGTAGCATGGCTGACGCGCGAGATTGAAGCCTGGGCAGAGGCGTGCCCTGAATCGGATCTCGCGCCTCCCCCCAATACCGGCCATAGCAACCGGCGCCGCAAGATCACTTGCGCAAGCCAAGGCCTGACCTCTCAGTCAGCATCAGATCACGTCTGAGGTCACATCGCCGTCACCTCATCAACGGCCGTCATCGACCCTTCGCGGTCAGTCAGGCTTTTATGCGCGGACGGCTCAAACATGTGCCATATCCGCCATTAGGCAATATTTGCACTGCCCTTTCCCGCTCTTCCCACCAACGCTACCGCCGCTTTGGTGTTAGCCCGCTCGATGTATCGCAACACTTCAGCCAGTCAAGTGCTTGATCGGAGTTCCAATAATTAGCAACCCGAAGAGCGCCTCTAGTTGTCGCTCCAACTGATCCGGTTTGGCTTGCGCCAATGCGGCCATCTCGACGACCTGTCGCATGACTTGGAAGCCGGCAATGACGGCTAGAAACATTGCGGCCCGCTGCGAGGTTTCTTCGCCGGGCAGCAGCTCAGATAACGGTCGGGCAAAGTGCGTTTCAAACTTCCTGCGCAGAATGGCTGTGGCCTGCCCATTGTTGGTCGATCGCAGCATGATGAGAAACCCGTCCATCGATGTGATGTCCGGTGCAGTCTTCGCAACAAGCGCGGCAGCAACATCGTGGCATAGCGTCGATACGTCAGGCGCGTTCGTCATCACTTCCCGCGTGAGGATGCCCGGAGCCGAAAGAACCAGGTCAACTACCTCCTCGAACAGCTGTTCCTTGGACCCGAAATAACGATTCACGAGCATCGCGGTGACTCCCGCGTTCTCAGCGATTTCGCGTACGCCGACATCGTAGCCCGATTGCGTAAATGCCTGTCGCGCGGATGCGAGGATCGCCTCGCGGGTAGCCGCGCCTTTTTTGCCGAGCGTCTTCATTAATCAAACACCTGTAGATTTTTTGGGTGTAGAAGTATACGATTGTATAAATTTAATGTGATCGAGGGAAACACTCATGGATCTGAATCTGAGCGGAAAGCGCGTGCTGGTGACGGGATCGACGGCCGGACTAGGTGAGGCGATTGCCAAGTTGCTGGCTGCGGAGGGTGCAACAGTGGTTGTGCATGGCCGCAGCAGTGATCGTGCAGAGGCGGTCGCGGCGGCGATCACAGTGGCAGGCGGCCATGCCGAAGTCGCGCTGGGCGATCTGGCAACCGATGCGGGCGCCAATGCCGTGGTTGCCAAGGCGACCGAAGGTGGAACCATCGACATACTGGTCAATAACGCTGGCTATTATCACCATCTGAACTGGAGCACTGCCTTACCCGACAAGTGGATGGAGACCTATGAGGTCAACGTCCTGTCCGCCGTGCGCATGATCCAGCGGCTGGTGCCAGCCATGCGCGAGCGCGGGTGGGGCCGCGTGATTCAGATCGGCGGCGGACTTGCCGGTCAGCCGGTCTCGATGCAGCCTGACTACAACGCCTCGCTTGCCGCTAGGCACAACCTAGCTGTTTCACTGGCGCGCGACCTCAAGGACTCCGGCGTGACCTCGAATGTTGTGGCACCTGGCGTGATTCTCGTGCCAGCCGTCAGGGAACTGCTCGAGAACATCGCTCCGCAGCGCGGATGGGGTCAGACGTGGGAGGAGATTGAGCGCGGCTGCGTTCGCGACATGGTGCCCAACGACGTCGGCCGCCTTGGCCGTCCTGAAGAGATCGCGGCGGCGGTTGCTTATCTCGCAAGCCCATATGCCGACTACGTGAGCGGCGCCACGATCCGCGTCGATGGTGGCACGATCCGCTCTGCGTTCTGATCGGGCATGCAGAGAGTGCGATCATGGCTGGCAATCCGAGAACTCCCGCGAGGCGAAGGAGCGCTAACGGGCGGAAATCCGTCGTTTGAATGTCCAAGGCGGCGACCAGGTATATGACGGGAATTGGCCGAACTGAGTCCGACGATCTGACGCTGTCTGTTCGGTCTAGTCGAGCCTTAGACCCAATTACTTCGTCGGATACCGGAGCGCCAGTTCTTCAAGGAACTGCGACAGGTGCGTGAGCCACTCTCGGCGCTCCCGATCGTAGTGGTGCCGGTTATACACGCCGGCGACACCGGGTTGAATATGACCAAGTACCGCCTCCGCGACATCATGCGGGCACCCAAGTGCGGCAAGCATAGTTCGGGCGGTCCTCCGCAAATCGTGAGCCGACCAGTGCGTGACAGGTAGCCGCGGCCGATTATGATTCGGCGCCTGCTTACAGTACGGCTGATGATAGTAAATGCCGTGCGAAATGACGGTCTGCTTCATCATCTCGCCGGTCGACGTCGGGAACAGAAAGCCATTCACGGCCTGGTCCTTGCGTCGACGGACAACGGCCTCGGCTCGACCAACGAGCGGCACCCGCAAATCCCCTGCTTTCGCGCGCCACGAGTTCTTGGTTTTTTCCTTCGGCACGGTCCACCATAGGCCGTCCGCCTCGTCGGCGATTTCGCGCGACTCCATCGAAATGATTTCGCCGCCGCGGGCGCCCGTCCACAGATACAACGTGATCGCGTCGGAAACCGTTAGGCTCATATTCGGCAGCCAGCGGAGCAGCGTGCCGATCTCATCCTCGCTCAATACCCGCTTTTTCGTGCCCATGGCGACGCCGTCGATCGTGCGCCCCTTGCTGCGAAGCTTGCCGCGCAGGATCATTCGCCACCAGTTCGGCGTGCCGTCGGACAACCTCCCAGCGTCCATCGCATAGTCCCATGCTCCGCCTAGCTCCATGCGGAGGCGCGCAGCGAGCGCCGGCGTGGCACGATAGGAATTCAAGAATTCGAACGCCTGCGCACGAGTTATCGACGCAGCCGGAACGCTCTCAATCGGGCCGAGCATCGCCTTGAACATCCGCCTAACCTCGATCACGCCCTTGTCCTTCCGGTTCGGCTCCAGATAGCCGCCCATGTAGTCGAAACACACTTGCTTGACGGTGTATGCGTCGACGGCGCGCGAACTGGCAACCGCAGCGCGCTTCTCGCGCTTTGCAGCAGCAGGATCGGCCCCGGCATCGCGCTCCGCTCGCTTTTGCTCCCATTCAGAAATCGCCGCGGGAAACCCCATGGCCGGCCACTCGCCGAGCTTCACCTGACGCATCCGGTCGTCAATGGGGGATTTGTATCGGTAGATCCAGGAACGACGGCTCTCGCTGGCCTGGAAGCGGAGCCCCGGGAATCCGTCAAAGGTCATGTGCTGGCCCGCAGGCAGCTTGCTCGCGGTTCGTGCGTCGAATCTCATCAGCGGTCGGCGTAGGTTTTTGTTGGAGGCCAAGACCGCAGCGTAGCTTTTCGGTCTGGCATAGAAAAATGTCACGCCAGAGTGCCAAGTTTTCGCCTATTTCGTCAAGTGCAGACAAGCCACCTGACAAACGCAACTTTCGGCTCAAACCCTTTACCAGAAAGGCTGTGAGGCGTGAGAGCCAGATGGAGAAAGGGGCTCCGCAGAGCCCCTTGTTTTCGTTACTCGTTTTCTTCGAAGTAATGCCCGAACTTCACCTGCTTGGTCCGGATATAACGCTCGTTTTCCTCGCGCATGGGCACCGCGAGCGCCACGCGTTCGCAGACGGGAATGCCGTGCTTCACGAGCGTGTCGAACTTCTTCGGGTTGTTGCTCATCAGGCGCACCGACGTCACGCCGAGGATCCGCAGGATCGCGGCGGCCGAGTCGTATTCGCGGGCGTCGTCGGGCAGGCCAAGGTCGAGATTGGCTTCGACGGTATCGCGCCCCTGCTCCTGCAGCGCGTAGGCGCGGATCTTGTTGCTCAGGCCGATGCCCCGCCCTTCGTGGCCGCGCAGATACAGCAGCACGCCGCGGTCTTCCGCCGCGATGTAGCGCAGCGCGAGATCGAGCTGCTCGCCGCAATCGCAGCGGTAGGAGCCGAACACGTCGCCGGTCAGGCACTCGGAATGCAGCCGCGCCAGCACGGACTGCTCGCCGGTGACGTCACCCATCACGAGCGCGAGATGTTCGGCATCGCTGCCCGATACGCGGAAAGCGTACGACGTAAACGTACCGTAGCGCGTGGGCAGCGACGCGGTGGCGACGAGCGTCACGCACTCGTCGGCCTGGCCATTGCCCGGCGTGGGCGATTGGGGACGCGAAGACATCATGAATTGAGTCGAAACGATCAGGAATGTAGGAGTTGTGTGGATAGTGCGTGACCGGAGTTTACCGCTAATCTGGAAACGTCACGCGACTGCCTCAGTCGGCCCGGCTATACTGGGCCCATCGGGTGCCGCGCATCACGCCCTGCCTTCCCTGCATCGTCCCGCACACGGAGAAAGCAAATGAGCACGACTGTCGCGCAAATTCTCAAGGCCAAGCCGGATTCCGGCCGCACGATCTATACCGTCACGAAAACCGATTTCGTCTACGACGCCATCAAGCTGATGGCCGAAAAGGGAATCGGCGCACTGCTGGTCGTCGACGGTGACGACATCGCCGGCATCGTTACCGAGCGCGACTACGCGCGCAAGGTCGTGCTGCAGGACCGTTCGTCGAAAGCCACCCGCGTCGAGGAAATCATGACGGCCAAGGTGCGCTACGTCGAACCGTCGCAATCCACCGACGAGTGCATGGCGCTGATGACCGAGCATCGGATGCGCCACCTGCCCGTCCTCGACGGCGGCAAGCTGATCGGCCTGATCTCGATCGGCGACCTCGTGAAGAGCGTGATTGCCGACCAGCAATTCACGATCAGCCAGTTGGAACACTATATCCACGGCACCCCGGCGGTCACGTCCGTCTGATCCACTCCAGCGAAAAAGGCCCAAACGCGCGAGCGTCTGGGCGGAAAAGCCGCCGGAATGCGGCGACGGAGGTTCTGCTCTGCTGACGCAGACGCGCGCTAGCGCCGCGCGTCCCGTCGGTCACATGCTGTGCTCGGGCAGACCCGGGATGTTCAGTTGCCGAAGTAGACGGAGTTCACGGGATTCGGGGCTTCACGCGTGACGCGGCGGCCCGACTGGCCTGCGCTCGTCGCCACCGCACCGTAGCCGCTCGTATCGGCTTGGGCAAGCATCGGCTGGTTCGGCTGAATCCGTTGTTCCGCGGCCTGGATGTCCTGCGGATATTGCGAATCGCTCGCGACCGGCTTGTAGCCGTGCTGTTCGAGTTGCACGAGGTCGGCCCGGACCTGTTCACGGGTCAACCCCTGCTCGGACTGTGCGAACGATGCGATCGGGGCGGCAAGGACGGATGCAGCGATCGCTGCGTAGATGATCGACTTCATGATGGACCTCCGAAATGTGTTCTGTTTTGGCGTCGCTCCCGGCAGGACTGTCTGAAGCGATGGAATCAAGTGTAGTGCTCGCGACACCAAGGGGAAACCCTTGGTTTGAACATACAGCGTTGCGTTTTTGGAAAATATCCACCGCCGCCGCCTCACTGGATCGCCATCACTTAAAGCATTTCCACAACAATGCCTGACGGAAGGCCGACGCCCGAATCGCCGATCCGGAAGGTTGTGTTGTAGAATCGTAAGGCTTTATTCACCCGTCGGTACCCTATCCACCATGCACGCGCCCACGCCTCTTTCGGTTTCGCCGTCCGGCCCCGCCGGCGTGTGCATGCGCGCCGGTCATCCGGCGCCCCCCTGCGTTCGACGCACGGCCCAGGCGCCGCTCGCCCCTGCCCGGCGCCTGATCTGACGGCACGGTCTCCTCCCGGAGCCAGGTCAGACAGGCTCCGGGCGATCCCCATAGGCACGCCACGCCTGCCCCCTGCCGATCATTTGGAGAACTGCCATGAAACAACGCCTTTACCAGCTGAGCGAAGTCGACGTCGCTCGCCTCGAGAAGCACGCTGAACACAACCCGCGCTTCCAGGCGATGCTCGACACGCTGCTCGAGCGCGCGGACATCGTCCAGCCCGACGCCATCAAGGCGAACGTCGTCACGATGAACTCGCAGATCACGCTGCTCGACGAAGCGTCCCAGGAACAGGCCACCTGGACGATTGTTTATCCGGACGCCGCCAATCTCGAACTCGGACGCCTGAACGTGTTCTCGCCGGTCGGCATGGCGCTGCTGGGCACGCAACGCGGGCAACTGGTGAAGGTGCTGCAGCCGAGCGGCGTCGAAAAGCTGATGAAGGTCGCGGCGATCGTGTTCCAGCCGGAAGCCAACGGCGAATACACGCGCTGACGCCGCTGCGGGCCGGCAGCGTACCTCGGCCATACCAAACAAAAAGCGAGGCCCTGAGCCTCGTTTTTTTGCGTCCGGGCGATACGCACCGTCGTCGCCGTATCCGACAGGCGAAAAAAAGGCGCCCGAAGGCGCCTTTTTCGATACTGCGAAGCGGGTTACCCCGCTTGTCACGCTTAGAAGCGGTGACGCAGACCAACCGTTGCTGCGGTTTGGTTGATCGACGAGCTCGGCAGGTTGTTGTTGAAGCTGTCGCCGTTGTAGATCGATGCGCCAATGCCGTTCTTCGCTGCACGCTGGTACACAGCTTGTGCGTAGACGTCCGTGCGCTTCGACAGCGAGTAGTCAGCTTGCAGGCCGAACTGGTTCCAGTGCGTGCTGCCGTTGTTGATCTTCGCGTTCGTGTACGTGTAAGCAGCACCCAGGCCGAGAGCCGGCGTCAGGTTGTACTTTGCGTTGACTTCGTAGTTGTCGGTGCGCAGCGTGCCCAGACCAACTGCGTTGTTGTCGAGACGTGCTTGCGTCCATGCAGCGCCGACTTGTGCCGGGCCGAATGCGTAACCAGCAGCAGCACCGTACGTGCGGACGCGGCCTTGGCTAGCAACGCCACCGATTGCCGACGACGTCGCGCCGTTTGCGTTCGTACCGTCACCCAGGTTCGCTTGCGAGTATGCACCCGCCAGCTTCAGGCCTTGGAACTGGTATGCAACGCCTGCGCTGTACGCACGGTTGTTACCGAAGTTCGTGTTGTTCGAGAACGAGTACGTGCCGCCGAATTGCAGGCCAGCGTAGTTCGCGCTCGTGAACTTGATGGTGTTGTTCGCTGCGACGTCGCCGGTCGTGCTCAGACGGTCGAGGTTCAGCGGGTGCGCGAAGTACGTGCCGCCCCACGAGCCCGTTGCCGTCAGCGGCGCCAGGTAGTCTTGCGTTGCGTCATACTGCTTACCCAGCGTGACCGTGCCGTACTGGCTCGACAGACCGACAAATGCTTGACGGTTGAACATGCCGCCGTTGTTGCCCAGCTTGCCGTTACCGATGCCGAAGCCGCTTTCCAACGTGAAGATTGCCTTCAGGCCGCCACCCAGGTCTTCCGAGCCACGCAGGCCGAAACGGCTCTGGTCAATGCCCGAACCCATCGCCCAACGCGACTTGCCAGCTTGGCCGAGTGCCGGCTGGACGTTGCTCGTGTAGGTGATGCCTGCGTCCAGCACGCCGTACAGCGTGACGCTGCTTTGCGCGTGAGCGACGGTAGCGAACGATGCTGCAGCTGCTGCAACGATCAGAGTCTTGTTCATTCGTGGAGCTCCCTTCTAAAAAGAGGCAGGTCTCGCGACCTTGTTCATAAACGGTCTGCAACCGTCCGGGAGCGCCATCGGTCCTGCTGGCCGCGCCCGGATAGTTGCCCGTTTGGGAACCGTGAGTTTAGGGGTGTACCCTAGGGGCGCGATCTGCAAATAAAGAAATAAGCTTTTCCAGAACTAGAAATAATGAAAGTGGGGACGAGTTATAAGTATTTGTTTTAACGTCTTTTTTTGACTTCTTGACGACTGTTTTTTGGACGCTTCTATCCCACCATTCCTTCGTGTCAGCGTCTTGACGGTTGCATAGAAACAACAAGCGGAATCGCTGAAGCGCCCGAAATCGGTAACTTTTACCCAAATTAATCTCAAATACCGGGCCGCACCGCCTAAAAGCCGGCGATCAAACGGTAAACACTCATCCGCGCGGCCGTGGCCGGCCCCATGCGCCGTCGCCGGCGGCTGCAACGGAGATTGGCCCGGCCCCAGCGGATGACCACTGGGGTCCTCGTGACATGCAGTAACAGCCTTAACGGCCTGCGTAACCCGGCCACGAGACCGGGAGGCTAATGTACGGCGGACCCGACTACATATAAGAGGACCCGCCATGAATCGACGCTCGTTGTTGCGCGCCATCGGACTAACCGCCGCCGTCGCGGCCACCGGCGGCTGGCTGCGTACCGCCTCGGCTCAGCCCGCACCGCCGGGATACCGGCCGCCCGGACCGAACCACGGGCCCGGCAGGCCGCCTTATCCCGATCGCCCGGGCTTCGCGCCGCCGGCACCGCGGCACGATCGCCGGCCGCCGCCGCCGCGGCCGCACGGCTATGTCTGGACCGACGGCTACTGGCGCTGGCAGCGCGGCCACTATATATGGGTGTCCGGCCGCTGGGTCGCGCGGCGCCCGGGGCGTCGGTGGGTGCCCGGCTACTGGCGGCGCCAAGGGCCGGTGTGGGTCTACGTCGACGGCACCTGGCGTTAGGCGGTCGCCCGCGCCGGCTTTCGGTCGGCGCAACACCGTACGGCGGACAACCCGGCGCCGTTCGACGGCAGGACGGCGCGCCGGCGCGCCGGCGTGCGAGGCGGCTAATCGGCGCCCGAACCGGCTCCAGACGGCAGCCGATCGCACGCGCCCCAATCACGATGGATCGCGCGCCTCAAGCCGCGATCGCCACGCATACGTTGCCCCCTTCGCAACCACGCGCGCGCGAGCAGCACCCTCGAAACGTTCGGATAACCCAATCATCCAATGCCGCCCCGGCAAATGCATACAGCCGGGGCCGAGCACGGGATACCGCGCGGATCGCCCCTCCCTTCTTCATCACCTCGCGCGCCCGCATCGTCGCTGCGCCGTACGACATCCGGCGCAATCCGGACCCCGCAGCTAATCCGTTTGGGTGGCACGCAGCGCCGGCTTTGTTGCCATCATGGCCGTCATTCATCGCACGCCGCATCCCGCACCGAACGGCGCCGCGCATTCGCGCGCCCCGCCACGGAGACACCATGAACGACCCCGTCCTCGGCCCCATCGACCAGATCGGCTATGTGGTCGCCGATCTCGACCGCAGCATCGCGCGCTGGCAGGCCCGTCACGACGTGGGCCCGTGGACCGTGTTCCGCCACGTCCGCCTCGACGGCCGCTATCTCGGTGAAGCGGTGACGGTCACGATGAACGTCGCGCTCGCGTATCGCGGCGATCTGCAGATCGAACTGATCCACGTGACGAACGACGCGCCGTCGCCGTACCGCGACGCGCACGGCCAACCACTCGCGGGACTGCATCACGTCGCATGGGTGGTCGACGATCTCGATGCCGCCGTGACGCGGCTCACCGAACGCGGCCTGCGCGTCGTATTCGAAGCGCGCAACCCGGCCACGCGCGTCGCCTATCTCGACGACGCCGACGATCCCGGCGTGCGCGTCGAAGTGATCGAAGGCGCCGGCATGCGCGCCATGATCGCGCACGGCATCGCCGAAGCGCGCACATGGGACGGCGCCGATCCGGTCCGCATCATCGACGCGTCGGCCGCCGCATGAGCGGGCCCGAGCGCGTCCCCCTTCACTCAAAGGAGCAAACACGATGAAACGACTCGAAGGCAAAGTGGCATTGATCACGGGCGGCGCCCGCGGCCAGGGCGAAGCGGAGGCACGCCGGTTCGTCGCCGAAGGCGCACGTGTGGTGATCGCCGACGTGCTGGACGACGCGGGCCGCCGCGTCGCGGCCGAACTCGGCGACGCCGCGCGCTACCAGCATCTCGACGTGACGAACGAAGACGACTGGCACACCGCCGTGCATGCAACGCTCGCGCATTTCGGGCGGCTGGACATCCTCGTGAACAACGCGGCGATCCTGAAGCTCGTGCCGATCGAATCCTGTTCGCTCGACGACTATCGCAAGGTGATCGACGTGAACCAGGTCGGCTGCTGGCTCGGGATGAAATCGGCGCTGGCCGCGCTGAAGGACGCGGGCGGCGGCTCGATCGTCAACGTGTCGTCGACGGCCGGGATGGAAGGCGTGGCCGGCGGCAGCGCGTATGTGTCGAGCAAGTTCGCGGTGCGCGGGATGACGAAGGCCGCCGCGCTCGAGTTCGGTCACTACGGAATCCGCGTGAATTCGGTCCACCCGGGCGGCATCGATACCGTGATGGCGCGCCCGCCGGAATACGCGGATTTCGACCCGTCGTCGATCTATAGCGGGCTGCCGATCGCACGGATCGGCAAACCCGACGAAGTCGCGAGCCTCGTGCTGTTCCTCGCGTCCGACGAATCCGCGTACTGCACGGGCTCGGAATTCATCGTCGACGGCGGGATGCTCGCGGGCAGCACGTTCCACTGATCCGCACCGCAGCCGACACGCGACGCGGCACTCAGTACCCCTTCGGCTGGATCACCGGGGCGCCGACACCGCGCGTGGCCTGCTTGCCACCGCGCACGAAGCAGCGGCCGCGCGGACCGTACACGCCCTCCGCTTCCGGATACACCATCAGCAACACGAAATAGAGCAACCCGCCGACCGCCAGCGACACCGGCACGCTGAGATCGAGACCGCCCGCGAGGTTGCCGAGCGGCCCGACGAACTGGCCCGGCAGGTTCACGAACGACAGCCCGACGAACGCCGCCGGCAACCACGCACCCATCGCGCGCAGGTTCCCGCCGTGCGTGAACCAGTAATGGCCGCCGCGCAGCCCGCGGTTGAACACTTGCAGGTCGTCCGCGAGATAGAAGCCGCGGCGCGTCACGTAGCCGATCACCATGATCGCCATCCACGGGCAGCTGAACGTGTCGATCAACGTCGAGAACGTCGCGACGCTTTCGACGAGGTTGAACCAGAAACGGCCGACGAAGATGAACGCGATCGCGATCGTGCCGATCAGTGCGATCGGCGCCGCATCGACTGCAATCAATCCATGCGGCGCCCTGGGGCCGGCAACGGGGTGCGTGAGCGCCGAGCCCGCGATGCGGAGTCAGCCGCGCGGCTTCGGGGCGGACGCAATACCCCGCCCGCCCCGAAGCCGCACGCACGACCGGCCCGGGCCCGCCAGCGGACCCGACGCTGCCTGCGCCGGTCCCGACGGCCAGCCACCCGCCAGCGCCTTGTACAGCGCGACCGTCGACGTCGCGCTGCGCATCTGCCCGTCGGCCGCCGCGTCCTGCGCCTGCAGCAGCGTTCGCTGCGCGTCGAGCACTTCGTAGTAGTCGATCGCACCGGCCGAGAAACGCGTCTGCGCGAGCTGCGCGGCGCGCGCGCTATCGTCCGCGGCACGCACCAGATGGGCGGTCTCGTCGCGCGTGCGCGCGACGCGCAGCAGCGCGTTCTCCGTTTCCTCCAGCGCGCCGAGCACGGTCTGCCGATACTGCGCGAGCTGGCCCGCGGCTTCCGCGTCGCTCGCTGCGATCCGCGCGCGCACACGGCCGACGTCGAGGAACGACCAGTCGATGCCGAGCGCGATCAGGTTCGTGTCGCTGCCCGCGCGGAAGAACCCGTAGCTGCTGGTCGCGCTGCCGAGCAGCCCCGCCAGCGTGAAGCGCGGGAACAGGTCGGCCGTTGCGACGCCGACGCGCGCGGTCGCCGCGTGCAGCCGCGCTTGCGCGGCGGCGACGTCCGGGCGCCGCAGCAGCAGGTCGCCCGGGGTGCCCGGATCGATGTCCGCGGCAAGCGCCGGCAGCGGCGCCGGCGCGCCCTCCGGCGTATCGAAACGACCGATCAGCGCGTCCGGCGTCTGCCCCGTCAGCACCGCGAGCCGATGCTCGTCGACGCCGATCGCGGCTTCGTACACGGCGATCCGCGACGTCGTCGATTCGTACTGCGCGCGCGCACGCGCCGCGTCGAGTTCGGAGCCACGCCCCGCGCCGACGCGCGCCTTGATCAGCGCGAGCGTCTGCTTCTGGTTCTCGGCGTTCTCGCGGGCGATCCGCAGCCGCTCCTGCGAGCCGCGCAGATCGACGTACGTACTCGCCACCTCGCCGGCGATCGCGACGCGCACCGCGCGTACGTCCGCCGCGCTGGCAGCCGTTTCCGCACGCTGCGACTCGATCGAGCGGCGCACGCGGCCGAACAGGTCTAGCTCCCAGGCCGCGTTGATCCCGACGCTGGAAATCGGCGTATCGCGCTGGCTGCGCGGCGCGCCGAACGCCTGATCCTTGCTCATCAGCTGATGGCCGATCTGGCCGCTCGCGGTCAGCGTCGGGTAACGGTCGAACGTCGCTTGCGACAACAACGCGTTCGATGCGTCGTAGCGCGAAACGGCAACCTGCAGGTCCTGGTTCGCCGCGAGCGCCGCATCGATCAGTTGCGTGAGCGCCGGATCGCCGAAGCCGCGCCAGAACACGGCGTCGGCATCGACCGACGCATCGGGCGCCGCCGCATCCTGCGTGGCCGGACGCGCGTCGCGCGCGAACCGCGCGGCACTCGCCGTGTCGGGCCGCTTGAAATCGGGGCCGACCGCACACGCGGCGAGCGTCACCGACATCGCGAGCGCGGAAAGACGGAAAGCGGCGCTCATCGGTTTTCTCCTTCGAGGGTGGCGTGCTGTTCGCTCCAGACGGCAGGCGTGCCGCCCGCGAGCTTGCGGATCGCCACATAGAACACGGGCGTGAGGAACAGGCCGAACAACGTGACGCCGAGCATCCCCGCGAACACGGTGACGCCGGTGGCCGCGCGCACCTCGCTGCCCGCGCCGCTGCCGATTAGCAGCGGCACCGAGCCCGCGATGAACGCGACCGACGTCATCACGATCGGGCGCAGCCGCAGCTTGCATGCTTCGAGCGCCGCTTCGATCACGCCCTTGCCCTGGATTTCAAGCTCGCGCGCGAATTCGACGATCAGGATCGCGTTCTTGCACGCGAGCCCCATCAGCACGACGAGCCCGACCTGCACGAACACGTTGTTGTCGCCGCCCGACAGCCATACGCCGAACAGCGCCGCGCACATGCAGACCGGCACGATCAGGATCACCGCGAGCGGCAGCGTCCAGCTCTCGTACAGCGACGCGAGCACCAGGAATACGAGCATCACCGCGAGCGGGAACACGACGATCGCCGCGTTGCTCTGCGTGACCTGCTGGTAGCTGAGGTCGGTCCATTCGAGCGTGATGCCCGGCGGCAGCACGTCCTTCGCGATCTGCTGCAGCTTCGCGATCGCCTGCGACGACGACATGACCTTCGGATCGGCATCGCCGATCAGGTCCGCAGCCGGATAGCCGTTGTAGCGCACGACCGGGTCCGGCCCGTACGCCGGCGCGACCGTCACCATCGAGCCGATCGGCACCATCTCGCCCTTCGCGTTGCGCGTGCGCAGGTTCGCGATGTCGGCGGCCGTCTGCCGGTGCCCAGCGTCGGCCTGCGCCATCACGCGGTACACGCGGCCGAATGCGTTGAAGTCGTTCACGTACATCGAGCCGAGATACACCTGAAGCGTGTTGAAGAGGTCGGTCAGCGCGACGCCCTGCGCCTTCGCCTTCAGCCGGTCGACCTTCACCTCGAGCTGCGGGATGTTCGCCTGGTACGCGCTGACGGGATAGCTCATCCCGGGCGTCTTCGCGACCGCCGCCTGGAACGCGCTCAGTGCGTTCTGCAACGCGCCGTAGCCGAGCCCGCCGCGATCCTCGAGGTACAGCGAGTAGCCCGAACCGTTGCCGAGGCCCTGGATCGGCGGCGGCATCAATGCATAGGTGATGCCGCCGCCGATCGCCGCGAAGCGCGCGTTCAGGTCCGCGTTGATCTGCGCGGCGCTGCGGTGCCGCTGGTCGAACGGCTTCAGGATCACGTACGAGTTCGTGATGTTCGGCGTGTTCACGCCCTGCAGCGCGTTCAGCCCCGCGAACGCCGGCACCATCTCGACGCCGTCGGTGCCGAGCGCGATCTTCGTCATCTGCTCGGTCACCGCGCTGGTGCGCGCCAGCGACGCGCCTTCCGGCAGCTTCGCGCCGGCGAACAGGTACAGCTTGTCCTGCACGGGGATGAAGCCGCCCGGCACCGCGTTGAACAGCAGCGCGGTCGCCGCGAGCAGAGCCGCATAAACCGCGAACACCATGCCGCGCCGCTTCAGCGTGCGCCCGACGACCCCGTGATAGCGATCGGAGCTGCGCTCGAAGAAGCGGTTGAACGGATGGAACAGCCAGCCGAATGCGCGATCGAGTGCACGCGTGAGCGCATCCTTCGGCGCGCCGTGCGGACGCAGCAGCTTGGCGGCGAGCGCGGGCGACAGCGTCAGCGAGTTGATCGCGGAGATCACCGTCGAGATCGCGATCGTCACCGCGAACTGCTTGTAGAACTGGCCCGTGACGCCCGACATGAACGCCATCGGCACGAACACCGCGCACAGCACGAGCGCGATCGCGACGATCGGGCCCGACACCTCGCGCATCGCCTGGTGCGCGGCATCGCGCGGGCTCAGCCCTCGTGCGATGTTGCGCTCCACGTTCTCGACCACCACGATCGCATCGTCGACGACGATCCCGATCGCGAGCACGAGCCCGAACAGCGTCAGCGTGTTGATCGAATAGCCGAGCAGGTACAGCCACGCGAACGTGCCGACCACCGACACGGGCACCGCGACGAGCGGAATGATCGACGCGCGCCAGGTCTGCAGGAACAGGATCACGACGAGCACGACCAGCACGACGGCCTCGATCAGCGTGTGCTGCACCGCGCGGATCGATTCGCGCACGAACACGGTCGGATCCCATACCGGTCGATACGCGATACCGGGCGGGAAGCGCTTCGACAGTTCGTCGAGCTTCGCATACACGGCCTTCGCGACCTCGAGCGCGTTCGCGCCCGGCGACAGGAAGATGCCGACCACGGCCGAATGCTTGTCGTTGAAATACGAGCGCAGCGTGTAGTCGCCCGCGCCGAGCTCGATGCGCGCGACGTCGGACAGCTTCACGACCTGGCCGTCGTCGCCGTTGCGCAGCACGATGTCGCCGAATTCCTGCACCGTGCGCAGCCGGCCGCGCACGTTGATCGACACGAGGAAGTCGTTCTTGTTCGGCGACGGCTCCGCGCCGAGCTGGCCGGCCGACACCTGCACGTTCTGCTCGCGCACCGCGGCGATCACGTCGCTCGCGGCCAGCCCGCGCGATGCCAGCCGGTTCGGGTCGAGCCAGAGCCGCATCGCATAGTCGCCGGAGCCGTACACGCCGACGTCGCCGATGCCGGTCAGGCGCGACAGCTCATCCTTCACGTGCAGCGTCAGGTAGTTGCGCAGGTACAGCGAATCGCGGCTGTTGTCCGGTGAATAGAGGCTCACGTACATCAGCGGCGTCGGCGACTGCTTCTGCGTGGTCACGCCATACTGGCGCACCTCGTCGGGCAGGCGCGACAGCGCCTGGCTCACGCGGTTCTGCACGCGCACGGCGGCCGTGTCGGGATCGACGCCCTGCAGGAACGTGACGACGACCTGCAGGCTGCCGTCCGAGCCCGCGACCGACTTCATGTACATGATGCCTTCGACGCCGTTGATCGCCTCTTCGAGCGGCTCGGCGACCGATTCGGCGATTTCCTTCGGGTTCGCGCCCGGGTACGTCGCACGCACGACGACGCTCGGCGGCACGACTTCCGGATATTCGCCGGCCGGCAGCATCGGAATCGAGATCAGGCCGATCGCGAAGATGACGATCGACAGCACGACCGCGAAGATCGGCCGGTCGATGAAGAATCGGGAGAAATCCATCGCAATTCTCCCGTTACCGCGCAGCGGGCGCGCCGGCATCGGCCACGGCCTGCGTGCCGCTGTCCGGGCCGGTGCCGGTGCCCGCATCCGCGCGCGCGGGCAGCCCCTTTGGTTTCACCTGCGCGCCCGGATAGTAGATCCGCTGCACGCCGTCGACGACCACGCGATCGCCCGACTGCAGCCCCTTCTCGACGATCCGCTCGCCGTCCAGCTCGCGGCCGATCGTCACGTCGCGACGCAGCGCCTTGTCGCCGGCGCCGATCACGTAGACGTACTTGCGATCCTGGTCGGTGAGCACGGCCTTGTCGTCGACGAGCAGCGCATCCTGCGCGCGGCCGCTGACGAGCTGCACGCGTGCATAGAGGCCCGGCGTGAACGTATGGTCCGCGTTCGACAGCCGCACCCGCGCACGGATCGTGCCGGTTTGCGGATCGAGCCGGTTGTCGAGGAAATCGACGGTGCCCGCGTGCGGAAAGCCCGTCTCGTTCGCGAGGCCCACGCGCACCGGATCGGCGCCGATCGCACGATGCTTCGGATCGGCGCGCCGCGCGTTGTAGCGCAGGTAGCTCTGCTCGTCGCAGTCGAAATACACGTAGACGGGATCCTGCGACACGACGGTCGTCAGCAGCGTGTCGTCCGCGCGCGCGAGGTTGCCGGCGGTCGCGATCGCGCGGCCGACGCGGCCCGCGATCGGTGCACGCACTTCGGTGAAGCCGAGATTGAGCTTCGCGTCAGCGACGGCCGCGTCGGCCGCCTGCAGATCGGCGCGCGCCTGCTCGGCGCTCGCACGCGCGTTGTCGAGCTCCTCCTGGGAAGTCGCATGCGCATCGATCAGCGTCTGCACGCGCTTGAGCTGCACGTTCGCGAGGCTCGCGGCCGCGCGCGCCCGCTGCTGCTGCGCATTCGCGCGGTCCAGCGCGATCCGGTACGGACGCGGATCGATCTCGAACAGCACGGCGCCCTGCGCGACGAGGTCGCCCTCCTTGTACGCGACGCGTTGCAGATAGCCGCTCACGCGCGGCCGCAGCTCGACCGCGTCGACCGCTTCGACGCGTCCGTTGAATTCGTCCGCGAGGCGGATCGTGCGCGGCGCGACGGTCGTCACGCCAACTTCGGGAAGGGGATGAGCCGACGATTCGCCTTTGCCGTCGTGACAGCCCGACAACGCCAGCAGCAGTGCGCAGGCCGCGCCCAAAGGCGACGTCCTGCGTAGGGATAAGGGGAGCATGATGCCTCGCGACGGGTTAAACTGCCGCGTAGCATAAAAGTTGAAGTTAACTTCAAGTCAAGCTTTTCCAGAGGGCGTCATGGGTATGGACGAAACCCCGCAATGGCCGCTGATGTCGATCCGCGAAGTGGCCGCGCGCAGCGGCGTGCCGGCGTCGACGCTGCGCTTCTACGAGATGCGCGGGCTGATCAAGTCGCACCGCAACGGCTCGAGCCATCGCCACTATTCGCGCGCGGTGCTGCGGCTGATCGCGTTCATCGTGTTCGCGCAGAAGATCGGCTACTCGCTCGACGAGATCGCCGAGCAGCTCGTGAGCCTGCCGGAAGACACCGCGCCGACCAACAAGGACTGGCAGCGGCTGTCGCGCGGCTGGAAGCAGCGCGTCGCGAACCGGATCGAGGAGCTGCAGCGGCTCTACATCAACCTCGACGAATGCATCGGCTGCGGCTGCCTGTCACTGAAGCGCTGCAAGTTGACCAATCCCGAGGATCGCGCGGGGCGCAACGGCCCCGGCGCGCGGCGCTGGCTCGGCGATACGCCGCCCGATCTCGACTGACGCACGCGGCCGGCGCGACGCGCGGCGCCGCGCCGCCTTTGCGCGTCACCCGACCCGCCAGCCGCCGTTCACCGCGATCGTCGCGCCGGTGACGAATGCCGCGCGCGGCCCGGCGAGCCATGCGACCGCGTCCGCGATGTCGTCCGGATGGCCGGCGCGTCCCACGGGCGTCTGCTCGCGGATCGTCGCCGCGATGGCCGGTGCGACGCCGGCATCGCCGAACAAGCGCGTCTCGGCGATATAGCCGGGCGCGACCGTATTGACCGTGACGCCGCGCGGCCCGAGCTCGCGCGCCAGCGCGACGGTGAACCCTTCGACCCCCGCCTTCGCCGCCGCATATGCGAGGCCGCCCGGCAGGAGGCTGCCGGCGCGCGCCGCGATCGATCCGATGTTCACGATCCGCGCGGCGCGCTCGGCCAGGTGCGGCAGCACGGCCAGCGTCGTGATGAACGTGCTTTTGAGGTTCGCAGCGAGGACGGCATCCCATACGGTTTCGGCGTCGCCCGCTTCGGTGTCCGCGCCGACCCGCCCCGTCAGCCCCGCGTTGTTGACCAGCACGTCGATGCGCGACCACCGCGCGACGATCGCGGCGACCGCCGACGCCGCGTCGCGCCGCACGCTCAGGTCGGCCGCCTGCCCGATCGCCGCGTTGCCGAGCCGGGCGACGGCTGCCTCCAGCCGTCCCGCGTCGCGCCCGACGATCGCGACGCGATACCCATCCTCCACCAGCCGGCGCGCGATCGCGAAGCCGATTCCGCTCGACCCGCCCGTGACGATTGCCGTACGTTGCCGTTCGCTGCCTGTCATGACCTGCCCTCCTTGCCTCGGTGTTGACGATTGATGACATTGGCAGTCTGGACAATGCACGGCGATAGGTAAAATACGAATTCGATGACCATCCGATACGCGAAAGGTATCGCAATGATCGATTTGCGCCAGTTCCGGCAATTCATTGCCGTCGCCGAAACGCTCAGCTTCCGGCGCGCCGCCGAGCGCCTGCACATGGCGCAGCCGCCGCTCAGCGCGGCCATCCGCAAGCTCGAGGAAGAGCTGGGCGTCGCGCTGTTCAAACGCGACAACCGCGGCGCGACGCTCACGCCGGCCGGCGATGCATTCCTGCTCGAAGCGCGCCGCGCGCTCGAGCAGGCCGAGCGCGCGGTGGCCGTGGCGCGACGCGCCGGCGCCGGCCTGGGCGGCACGCTGCGGCTGCGGTTCGTCGACAGCACGGTCAACGCACTGCTGCCGCTGATCCTCCGCGCGTTCCAGGAACGGCATCCGGACGTCGATTTCCAGCTGGAAGAAGGCACGACCGCCGAGCAGGTGCTCGCGCTGCGTCAGGACCGTACGGATGTCGGCCTCGTCGTGCTGCCGGTGGCCGATGCCGGCGACGTGCACGTCGAGCCGCTGCTGCGCGACCGGATGGTCGCCGCGCTGCCCGACGGCCACCGGCTCGCGCGCCGCCGCATCACGCTGGCCGAGCTGGCGGACGAACCGTGGGTGCTGTTTGCCGCGCATCACGGGCCCGGCATGCATGCGCGGATCGTGACGGCGTGCGCGCAGGCCGGCTTCGCGCCGCGGGTGGTCCAGCAGCCGCGCCAGATGCAGACGACGGCCGGACTCGTCGCGGGCGGCATCGGTGTCGCGCTGATGCCGCGCCTGTTCGTGCCAATGCAGCCGCAAGGCATTACGTTCTGCGAACTGACGGGTGCGGGCAGCCCGCTCGCGTACGAACTGGCGATCGCGTACCGGACGCCGTCGCCGCTCGTCGACGCGCTGCGCGACACCGCGCGGCACGCGGTTGGCACGCTGGGGCTGGCGGCTGCGACGTGATCGCGCGCGTCGCGCGCACGGCGCTCAGTCGAGCAGGAAGTTGAGCGCGACGTCGAGCACGGCCTGCCGGAACGCATCCTGCCGCGTGGGCAACGACGTGAACTCGAGAATCAGGTGGCTATACGACACCGTCGTGCCGACCGCGCTCGCGATCATGAAGAACAGCACATCCGGATCGACCGGGCGGATCGCGCCGGCGTCGACGGCCTCCGCCAGCAGCGGAAACATCGCGTCGTGATACGGCCGCACGATCCGCTCCCGCAGCCGGTCGAGCCGCGCGCCCTCCTCGGTCGCCGCGGTCGAGAAGAACATGCCGATGTCCGGCTCGTCGAATTCGTGATCGACGCACAGCTCGATCGCGCGCCGCACGCGCTCGCGATGCGGCAATGACGACGTGCGCAGCGCGCGCAACGCATCGAACATCGGCTCGGCCAGCTCGGCGATCTGCTCGACGACCGCCAACCACAGCGTTTCCTTCGTACCGAAATGATGGGCGATCAGCGCCGCGTCGACGCCCAGCTCGCGCGCGACTTCGCGCACGCTCGTCGCATCGTAGCCGCGCTTCGCGAACGTGCGGCGCGCCGCCCGCAATATCACGTCCGGACCGACGGACGCGTCCGCCAGCGGCCGCCCGCGCGTACGCCGCTTCGATGGCGCGCACTCAGTGACTTCAGCCACGTATTCCTGCTCCTGTTGATTGATTCGAATGCCCGTGTTCGTGCCCCGGTTTCGCGTCGCCGGAGCCGGGCCGCCGCCGCCGCGCTCCGTTGACACGCGAAGCCGGGAAGCGCTAGGATCATACCTTATTCATCACGTGATGATTTATCCATGACAACCCTTACTTCCCCTGCCCGCATCGTCATCATCGGCGGCGGAATCGCCGGCTTGCAGCTCGCGACCCGCCTTGGCGAACGCCTCGGCCGTAGCGGCCGCGCGCAGGTCACGGTCGTCGACCGCAGCCCGACCCACGTGTGGAAGCCGATGCTGCACACGATCGCGGCCGGCACGCGCGACGTGCAGCAACAGCAGGTGATCTTCCTCGCCCACGCGCGCGACCACGGCTACACGTACCAGCCCGGCGAACTGAAAGGGCTCGATCGCGCGCGCCGCCGCGTGCAGCTCGGCGAGATCCGCTCGCCGGACGGCGAACTCCTACTCGACGCGCGCGAGCTCGAATACGACGTGCTGATCCTCGCGCTCGGCAGCCAGGCCAACGATTTCGGCGTGCCGGGCGTGCGCGAGCACTGCTACTTCATCGACAGCCAGCAGCAGGCCGAAACCTTCAACGAAGCGCTGCGGATGCGCGTGTTCCGCAGCATCGCGCGCGACGAGCCGTTTCGCGTCGCGATCGTCGGTGCGGGCGCGACGGGCGTGGAGCTGGCGGCGGAGCTGAGCCGGCTGCTGGAAGTCGCGCAGGCGTATGGCGATGCGACGGTGCGCGAGCGGCTGCAGCTGACGCTGCTCGAAAGCGGCCCGCGCATCCTCGCCGCGTTTCCGCCGAGGATTTCCGCGTCCGCGCAGCGCCGGCTCGAACAGATCGGCATTCACGTGCTGACGTCGACGCGCGTCACGTCGGCCGATGCGAACGGCTTCCACTATGGCGACGGTTCGTTTGCCGAAGCGGATTTGATGGTGTGGGCGGCCGGCGTGAAGGCGTCCGATTTCATGCAGGCGCTGGGCGGGCTCGATACGAACCGCGCGAACCAGATCATGGTCGGGCCCACGTTGCAGGCCACGGCCGACGAACACGTGTTCGCGATCGGCGATTGCGCGAGCCTGCAACCCGACGGCCAGGAGCGGCCGCTGCCGCCGACCGCGCAGGTCGCGACCCAGCAGGCCGAGCATCTCGCGAAACACCTGCCCGCGTGGCTCGACGGCAAGCCGTTGCCGCCGTTCGCGTTCCACGATTTCGGCGCGCTCGTGTCGATCAGCGACTACGACGCATTCGGCACGCTCGGGCAATTCGGGTTCTTCCGCGGCGGCTTCATCCAGGGGCGTTTCGCCCAGTTCAGCCATCTGATGCTGTACCGGCGACACCAGCAGGCGCTGCACGGGTTCCCCAAGGCGACGCTGCTGTGGATCGCCGAACGGATCAACGGCTGCGTGCAGCCGCGCATCCGCCTGTCTTGATACATTGCGTAACGTTTCGAGGAAAGCAGACATGAGCAACAGTGCAGCCGCCTGGCTCAGGACCGTCGCCGCGATCGGCAGCTTCGACATGCCGTCCGTCTCATGGGCCGCGCCGCGCCGGCGCAGCGTCACGCGCGACCGCTTGCCGTCGTGGGACGCGACGAGCCAGCCAACGATCAGCGTGCTCGAGCGACCCACCGCCGACACCGTGATGATTTCGTGGCGCGACGCATGCACCGGCCACTACGGTTACCAGAAGTGGCGGCTGTTCACGACGCGCAAGCGCGGCGTCTGCGCGCTGTCGGGGCGGCCGATCGCGCCCGGCGACAGCGTCTATGCGCCGCAACTGCTCGGCTCGACGCCGGGCAACGCCGCCGCGATGGTGCTGGCGGCGTCCCTCGACGAGGCGTGCGCCGCTTAAGCGGACGTCGCCCGACCGGCGCCATAGGCCGGATCGCCGTTCTGCCGTTCCAGTTCCGCATCGAGATGTGCGGCATGCGCCTTCGCTTCGGACTCCGACATCAGCTCGCCTTCCCACTTCGCGACCACCGCGCTGGCGATCGAGTTGCCCACCGCATTGGTGGCCGAGCGCCCCATGTCGAGGAACGTGTCGACGCCGAGAATCAGCAGCAGCCCCGCTTCCGGAATGTCGAACTGGTGCAGCGTCGCCGCGATCACGACGAGCGATGCGCGCGGCACGCCGGCCATCCCCTTCGACGTCAGCATCAGCACCAGCAGCATCGTGATCTGCGTGCCGAGCGACAGATGAATGTTGTATGCCTGCGCGATGAAGAGCGACGCGAACGTGCAGTACATCATCGAGCCGTCGAGGTTGAACGAATAGCCCATCGGCATCACGAAGCTGGAGATCTTGCGCCGCACGCCGAACCGGTCGAGCGCGTCGAGGATCTTCGGGTACGCGGCTTCGGAACTGGCGGTCGCGAACGACAGCATGAACGCTTCCTTGATCAGCGCCAGCAGCTTGAACACACGACGGCCGAGGAACAGCAGGCCGGCGACCACGAGCGTGCTCCACAGCAGGAACAGGCTCACGTAGAAGTCGCCCATGAACACCGCGAACTTCAGCAGGATCGACAGCCCGTTGATCGCGACGGTCGACGCCATCGCGGCCAGCACCGCGAGCGGCGCGAGCTTCATCACGTAGCCGGTGATCTTCAGCATCACGTGCGCCAGCTGATCGATCGCGGCGACGAGGATCTTGCCGCGCTCGCCGAGCGCCGACAGCGCGACGCCGAAGAACATCGAGAACACGACGATCTGCAGGATCTCGTTGTTCGCCATCGCCTCGGCGATCGACTTCGGCACCATGTGACTGACGAAATCCTTCAGCGTGAACTTGGACGTCGCGAGATGCGCGGATGCGCCGACGTCAGGCAGCGGCAGGCCGAGGTTTTCCCCGGGGTGCAGCAGGTTCGCCATCAGCAGCCCGAGCAGCAGCGAAATCAACGATGCGGTGACGAACCAGCCGAACGCCTTCACGAACACGCGCCCCACCGCTGATGCGTCGCCCATGTGCGCGATGCCGACGACGAGCGTCGAGAACACCAGCGGGCCGATCACCATCTTGATCAGCCGCAGGAACACGTCGGACACGAGCGAGATGTAGCCGGCGATTTCCGTCGCGGACTGCTTGTCCGGAAACTGCGTGTAGATCATGTAGCCGATGAAGATGCCGGCCGCCATTGCGAGCAGGATCCAGACTGCCGCAGACATTCGTTTGTTCATAACGGTACTCGACGCACGGTGCAGGAATGGAGGAAAAAAACGCCGCGCCGGTGCCGTGCCACGGCGTGCGTTGCGGGCCGGTCATGCGCCCTGTCGCTGCCCCGGCGCTCGCGCGATGGCGAACGCCGGTTGCAACCGTTCAGCGTGATGCGATCAAACCGAATCGGGTCAGTACCCGATCAGTACCCGATCGCCGATCCGGCCGGGCGGCGCGGATCGTTGACGCCGTAGATGTAGCCGACGCGTACATTGCCGGATACCGACGAGTCGTTACCGGAACTCTGGCGGCTCGCCGCTTCGGTGCCGGGCAGGCCGACCATGATCAGCTCGGCGGCGCCCCACGGCGTCTGCTCGACCATCTTGTAGCCCATCTTGTGCAGGATCGCGAGCGTGTCGGGCGACAGGCCGCGGGTCTCGTAATAGACCTCGTCCGGCAGCCATTGATGATGGACGCGCGGCGCACCGACCGCATCCTGCGGCGTCATCCCGTAGTCGATCACGTTCAGTACGGTCTGCAGCGTGATCGTGATGATGCGCGAGCCGCCCGGCGAACCGACCACCATGAACACCTTGCCGTCCTTCTTCACGATCGTCGGCGCCATCGACGACAGCGGGCGCTTGCCCGGTGCGATCGAGTTACGCGTGCCCTGCACGAGGCCGAACAGGTTCTGCGCGCCGACCTTCACGGTGAAGTCGTCCATCTCGTCGTTCAGGAAGAAACCCGTGCCCGGTGCGATCACCACGGCGCCGAAGCGGCCGTTGACGGTGTACGTCGTCGACACCGCGTTGCCGTCGTGGTCGACGATCGAATAGTGGGTCGTCTCCGGCTTCTCGTGCACGCCGACGCCCGGCTGCACGTCGACCGACGCCGTCGCCGTCTCGCCGCTGATCTGCTTGCGGATCTCGGCCGCATACTGCTTGCTCGTCAGCTTCGCGACGGGATTGTCGATGAAGTTCGGGTCGCCCAGCAGCGTGTTGCGATCCTCGTATGCATGGCGCATCGCCTCGGTCATGTAGTGGACCACCGAAGCCGACTGGTAGCCCATCTTGCGCAGGTCATAGCCTTCGAGGACGTTCAGCGTCTCGCACATCGTCACGCCGCCCGAGCTCGGCGGCGGCGCCGACACGAACTCGTAGCCGCGATACGTACAGGTCAGCGGCGCGATGTCCTGCGCGCGATACGACGCGAAATCGGCTGCCGTGATGAGGCCGCCGCCGCGCTTCGCGGCCGCTTCGACGATCTTCGGGATCTCGCCGTGATAGAACGCCTCGGGGCCCTGCTCCGCGATGTGCTCGAGCGTGCGCGCCAGGTCCTTCTGCACCAGGCGGTCGCCCGGCTGCAGCGGCGTGCCGTCCGGGCGCAGGAAGATGCGCGCGGCTTCCGGATCCTTCTTGAAGCGCTCGATCGTCGTGTCGAGGATGTCCGTGTCGCCGCGCGTCAGCACGAAGCCGTCGCGCGCGAGCCGGATCGCCGGCTCCATCACCTGCTTGCGCGTCAGCTTGCCGTACTTGCGCTGCGCGAGGTCGAGACCCGCGACCGTGCCCGGCACGCCGACCGCGCGATAGCCGTACAGGCTGTCGTCCGGAATGACGTTGCCCTGCGCATCGAGATACATGTTCGCCGATGCCGCGGCCGGCGCCGTCTCGCGGAAGTTGATGAACCGGTCGCGGCCGTCGGCCAGGTGCACGGTCATGAAGCCGCCGCCGCCGATGTTGCCGCAGCACGGATTGGTCACGGCCTGCGCGTAGCCGACCGCCACGGCGGCGTCCACCGCGTTGCCGCCTTTCTTCAGGATGTCGACGCCGATCTGCGACGCGAAATGCTGCGACGACACGACCATGCCGTTCTTCGCTTCCACAGCGGGTTCCGAAGCGGCGAGCGCGCACGCGCTCATGGCCGACAACAGGGTGAGTACTACGAGCCGCCTCATGACGGAATCCTCCAGACGAATAACCGGGCCATGCCGGGATGCGCGACCGGCCGCGAGGGCTGACCAACGCTACTGATCCGGCATGTAATGAACAATACATTCCGGCGAGGCCGCGATCATATCACCGGGGTTTTTATTCAAAAAACTAGGGTTATCACTGAACTATTCCGTTATATCTGACGCGTTCGCAGTCGCTTCGGATGTTTGTTTTATTACACATGTGAATGATCAGAGCGGAGGCGATGCGGCCCTCTAATGTGGAGTCGCATACGGCCCGCGGGCCGTCGATGGGCTAACATGCATGGAGTCGCCGGCAGACACAGGTCTGCCGTTTGTCATTCAGATACGAGCAAGCCGGAGTGCCCGATGGGGACAAGCATCAGGGCGTTGCTGCTATCCCAGATGGATAGCTTCACGCCGTCGGAACAGAAGGTCGCGCATGCGCTGCTGGATCGCTATCCGAGCCTCGGTCTCGGGCCGATCGCGAGCTTCGCGAAGCAAGCCGAAGTCAGCGACCCGACCGTGTTTCGCTTCGTCGTGCGGATCGGCTTTCCGAACTACTCGTCGTTCCAGCAGGCGTTGCACGACGAGATCGACACCGCGATGAATTCGCCGCTCGCGCGGATGGACGCGTTCCACTCGGAATCGGGAATGCGCGACAGTAATTCGGCGATCTTCCAGCGGCTCTCGCAAGCGCTCGCCACGACGATCGAGGAACTCGACGCAGCGGCGTTCGACGAAGCGGTGACGCTGCTGGCCGATCCGGATCTCCGCGTGTTCTGCGGCGGCGGGCGTTACACCGCGCCGCTCGCGTCGCTGTTTTCCTTCACGCTCGCGTATGCGCGCCCGCATGTGCAGTACGTCGAGCCGAACGTGAATCTCGCGTCGGTCACGCTGACGGACATGGGGCCCGCCGACGTGCTGGTCATTTTCGATTTTCGCCGCTATCAGAAGGACAGCATCCGGTTCGCGCAGGCTGCGCACCGGCTCGGCGTGCGGGTGCTGCTGATTACCGACGAATGGCGCTCGCCGATCAGTGCGTTCGCCGAGATCGTGCTGCGGATCCAGGGACGCCCGTTCGCGATGCTGCAGACGAACGTGCCCGCGCTCGCGCTCGCCGAAGCGCTGGTGATCGGCGTGACGAACCGGCTTCCCGAACTGGCGCGGCAGCGGATGGAGAAAATCGAGCGGCTGAGTACGGGTGGGATCGAGCGGGATGCGAATCAATGGGATTTGCCGGAGTGACGGTCGATCGTCATTCGGGCATGAGCTTTCAGCTATCGAGGTCGTCGGGCTTGCGACTTGAATCGAAAAACAAAATCCGGACGTTCAATGTGCGGCTCATTCCATCCTCGCGGTACCCTGTTCATGGCATCAGTTCCATTCGGTTGCCCGTTACGACCAGCTTGATGGGATCCGTCTTCTTCCACTGCGACTTCGGAATCACCAGTTGCCACTCGGCACCCCCCTGATCACGAAAGAACCCCGCGACACCCACTGCTTGCACGTCGTCCGCCATTGGCGCGGACAGTTTCACCGTGGCGTCAGGCGCAAGCGTGGTCTCCAGACTGCCGAGCAGATCGGCACTCAGGAACGCTCTGTCATCATCGAGCAGTTGGCTGTAAGCTGCCTTCTCGAAGACCTTCGCATCCTTCAACTGGTAGACGCGCATCACAACCGGTAACGATTGCCCTAGCTCGTTCGGGTTGAGTGCGGAACGGCTTTCGATCACGAGATTCATCTGCTTGACCTTCGCGACGAAAATCGCGCGCGTCATGTCGGCGGTCGTCGTCTTCACCGATTGCCACATGCCACAGCCAGACAACAATGCTGCTGTCAGCGCGGCGACGCTCGCCAATCGAATGCTTCGCATCATCCGATTTATTCGCAGTGTCACAACCAGTCTCCCGTTTTGATCGTGCATGGATAGCGCCGGATCGGACCGGCCACGCCTTCATACAGAACGAGCCGTACCGCAAAACGGAAGCACGCGTAGCGGCCTATGAAGCGGCTGAGTACGTCGCCGAACAGGGCGACGTCACCCGGTCCGGCAAAACCCGCCGGCTCGATACCCACGTTCACATTCACAATGCGGTCGACACGCGCACCGCCCAGTTCCGTTTCCTCGTCGAGCCAAACGTAATGAATCGCCTCGACACGTCGCCGGTTTTCGTCCTGTCGCGTCCAGTCGTACAACGACAGTGCGCCGCGCAGCACATTCGCGTCCATCATGTTCAGTTCCGTTGTGCCGGCCCCATTGAAGTGAGAGATCACCCGCCAGCCATAGTCCCCACCGCGCGGAGGGTACAGCGGCATCGTCGGGGCCGTCAGATTGCACACGCGTTCGACACCGTTAAAAGTCGAAACAGGCGTGGCAATCATCGATTCCCGCAGCGCCATACGCGGCAAGCGCCCATTGTTTGCCAACACCCGAACCGTTACGTGCCCGTCCGGCAAGCTGCCGGGTTCATCCCACACCTGCCCGCCTAACGTCACGATCATCTCGCGCTGGCCCGTCACGCCCTGCCGAATCGATGCGTGGTAGTGCCGATCCGGCGACTCGTGTCGGATCATCCCGCCTCGGTGCCGGAATTCCTTGATCGACTGATAGGTGTATTGCCTGGCGGTGCGCGGATCGGTCGCCACGACCGACAGTACGTCGTAGGGTTCGACGTGCGCGCCGGCCGACGCCGGGGCGCGCACCGGATAGTCGCGGTCGTGTACGTTGGGTCGGATTGCCTGCGCGTCCAGTTCGAACAGATTGATCATCGGCGTGCAGAACAGCCGGATGTTGTCTGCGCCGAACGTGGCGTCACCGGGTATCCGGTCTCGGATCACGATATCGAATTCAAGACGCGTTTCGCCCGGTGGCACACTTGCCGCGTCGAAACCGCACAAGTCGACGAAGTGGAACTTCTCAGGAAACGCGAAATATTCGAGCATCGTCTGCTCGCGCTCGAGACCGGCGTCGCGCGCATCGAGATCGATCGGCCACAGTCGCGCCTGCGCGCCAAAGCCTGCCGCCTCGACAGTCATAGCCGGCCGCGGTTGTAGCTGGCCGTCGAGTATGCGCGGCATGCGCACGCCGATCGACTCGACCTGGCGCGTGAAAACCGCGTAGAGCGCCGATGCAGTCGGCCGGTCGCCATGCAGGTATAGCCGGATACGCGACAGGTCGTCCAGCAACCGCTGCTCGCGGTGCAGCAGGTCAAACGCCAGCCGGATCACCGTACGACCGTCCTCGCGCATGCACGCACCCGCCTCGCGCACGTGGAGCGGCAACAGACGTACCGCCTGAGTGGTCCGATAAACACATATCGTCCCGTCCGGTCCCACCGGTGTCGAATGGACCTGCAACCCGGACGGCAGGATGTCGAGAATCCGTGCCTCGCCGGTGCGGGGCACGCACTCGAGGATTGCCAGCGACGGAATCGTGCGACCTGCATGTGGCCACAGGTGATCGAGCAATGGATCGGTGATTTCCGGCAGCGCGTCGTCGAGCTTCATTCGCAGCCGGCTCGCGAGGAACGCGAAACCCTCGTAGGTCTGCTCGACACTGTCGTGGCGCACGCCGGGCAACGTCATTCCCACACGGCGCGCACCTTGCGGCTGGGCCTTCGCAAATTCCCTCCCCGCGTCGCGCAGGTAACGCATCTCCGCATCGAAGTAGCGCAGGTACGGGTCGTCTTCAGCACCGAAACCGAGCCCCTCAGGCCTCGTCGGTTCGTTTTTGTCTTCACTCATGGTTGGATATCCGGCGGCAGCGGCGGCAGGAGCGACATCGTCGACGCGACGCCCGCCTTGCCGACGACGAATATGCGATCAGGCATGCGGAACCCGCGTAGCTTCAACAGATCGATCGGCCCGGCACCCACCTGTGCACGCAACACGTACGACAGCGGTTCGTCGTTCCCGGCATTCCACGTGAGCCGATAGCGCGTGCTGTCAAGTTGCTTGATGTCCGCCTTGCTCAGCAGACGGAGGAACGCCCAATCTCCAGTTGAATCGAACGCCTGCCGCAGGCCCGCATCGAGCGTTTGCCATGTCAGCCCCGCGTGCCCGTTCAGGCCATTGCCGGGCCACGCCAGGGGCATCCAGCGCTCCTGCTGATTGAAATAGACGATTTGCGTGCCGTCGATCGACAGTTCAGAGCGCGTCACTTTCGGCGTCGGCAGTGCCATCATTTCGAACTTCTCCCGCGCGTCGCCCTGCACGTAGAGCTGCGCGCCAACCGTCGACAGCTGCCGGATGGCGCTCAGGAATTTCGGGTCGAACTGCAACGCCTGCGGTGCTAGCTCGTTTGGCGTCCAATGGTCGCCCTCGGGTTTCATCACGCCGGCCAGCTGGGTCGTGACGAAACGCGAAATCAAACCTGTATCGGGTCGCACATAGCGTCCAAGTTCCGCGAAGGACGCATCGGCCTGCGTATCGAAGAACGGATAGCGGCCGCTCATCGCCGCGTTGAACGGCGCGGCAACACTGGCTCGCCATGCCTCATTCAGGCTGGCTGCGACCGGTTGCAGAATCGTCTGCCATGCCGCCTCGAGCGGCTGCGCAAACACCGCATTGCCGAACCCCGCCCACGCCGTAACCAGGCTTGCCGCCGTGAGCGCCGCGTCATCGCGAGCTTGAGACAATTCCGACAGCTTGCCTTGAAACACTGCCTGCGCAAGCGAGCGCGCCATTGCCTGCGCGTCACGACTGCTCGCGATCTGTTGCAGCTTCAGCCGCATCATCGTGACCGCCGTCAGGTAACGCGACAGGCTTACTCCGCTCAGCGCGATGTCGGCCGGCGTGTTGTGCTTCCCGTTTGCAGCGGCAGGTGAAGCGCTTGTGTCGCCCATCAGCACCAGCAGTGGACCGAACGACTTGTCGAGCGGGTGGACAACGGCCGCCACCGCCTGCTCGTCCGTCCCGATCAAGTTTTGCGCCGTTCTCACCAGCGTGTCAGCCAGCGCCTGCGACGGCCGCCCCGCCTGCGCCTGATATTGCACCGATTTCATCAGCGCGATCAGCGGTGAAGTCTGTGCATCCGCCAGCCGAGAAAGCTGCTCGACCGCGCCATTGAGATTGGACGCCGGTTGCCACTGCATGCTGTTGAGCATGCGCTGCCATGCAGCCGCGTACTCGTCAAAATACCGTGCCTTCAGTCGCTGCTTCAGTTCCTCGGCTGCATGTTTCTCGTCTACGATCGCCTTCGTTTGGATAGTGCCCTGCGCGAGCGTGTTGCCGATTGTCTGCTGCGACTGCGTGCCCGTCAGCACCCAATCGCCGCTGAGTTGGCGCTCGCCGGAAGCCTTGTCGATCGCCGCGGCGATCATGCCGTCCCACGCCGCGCGCGTATAAATCCCCGGCACAGTCTGCGACGCGATGAACATCCCGCGCGCATCGGCGCCATTCAGGAGCGTTTCGAGCGACGCGTCTGCGTATTTGTTTTTGACGTCGTCGAGGATGCGTTGATACACGGTGTCGTCAGCCGACGCGAGCCCCATTTGCGTGATCAGCATGTTGCGAGTCGCTGTCACGACGCGGTCGTCCGTCGCAATTCGCCATTCGGGATGTGCTTTCAGGTGATCGGCGTAAAACCCTGCGAGCCGTCGACCGGTATCGTCACGCTCACCCAGCGGCATCTCCACGGGGCGCGACCACAGCGCGGCGAGCAAGCGCTTCAGAAACGCTGGATCGGCGCGCGACGGATCGCCGAGCATCAGGTAGGTCTTGAGCGCATTGTAGGTACTGCCCCGCGCGTCCTGCGATTGAAGGCTGTCGGCACGTGCCTGATCCGCGACCTGCAGCAGCTTGCCGATCGTTTGCACGACGGGCGTCTGCAAGTTGCGGGTCGCTGCGATTCGGTAAGATTGCCAGAGGCCGCCGAGGATATCGTCATTGCGCGACAGGCCGGCCCGCAGGTACCACGGTACGCCATGCTGCTGCCGGTATTCGAGCTTTTCCATCAACTGTTGAAGCGCCAGTTGCGCGCGCCAGGCGGCGGCCGTCTGCGGCCGCGCGTCGACCGCAGCGCTCGCCGCCACCTGCGCTGCGCGCATGAGTCGCTGGTTGCCGATGAACGACACGGTCATCCATGCGCACCACGCCATCGTCGCAACGATCAAGCACATCGCCAGCGTGTTGCGCCAGTAAAATCCCACGCGCCGTCCAATGCATTGCCGGCTGGCGATTGCGCGCCATGTGGGCAGCAGTGCGGCGGGTTGCGGCGTGAACTCGATCGGCACGTTCGGAACAGTCGCGCTCCCGTCCGCGTCGATCGGCGCCGGCGTCGGTATCGGCACGGCTGTCGCAAATACGGGTGCGAACATCACGCCCGCCAGCGGTGCGCGCAGCCAGCGCGAAGCAAGAAGCGCTTGCCACCCGGTGACGATGTGTTCGTACTGCTTTCCGATGTATTGCGAGATTTCGGCCGGATAGGTGATGCGCGTGGGCTCGGTACAAAGGCGAACGCCCGCCTCCGCCGTATCACGCTCGAGCGCGGCAAGCTGATCGGCCAACGCGAGCGCAGTCTGCCCGGTCTTGTACACCGGCCCCGGAAATGCGCCGATCGCCTCGAATGTTTCGAGTCGATCGCTCTGTGTGGGCACTGCGTGCAGGAGCGTGACCGGCGCGGCCCAGCCGAGGTCGGCGGCAATCGCGGCGAGTACGCGGGGCAGTTCAGTATCGTGCTCGTCCACGTGCGTGACATGCACAACGCTGTCGACCGGCCGCCCGTGCCGGAGCTCACGGATTTGTCGGCGCCACGCGCCCGCGTCGATACCGTCAGGTGCCGCATGCACGAGGATCGCGTTGTCCACGGACATCGCACCCGCACGCTTCAAGCTCGGTGCGACTTGGTCGATCAACGTGTCCGCACCGCACACCATCAGCCACGGTGACCGGTATCGCCAGCGCCAACCCTGCGACGCACGTAGTTCCTCGACCATGCGCTGCAGCCGGGCGTCGTGTTTCAACGGCTTCTGCGGGTTCATCGTTTCACCGATATCCCTGCGATACAACTGTCCTGCAATGGCGTATGCACCGATAAAAAACAAGCAGAGATGTATGGCGACGAAGACGATCAGGGCGATGACGATGGCGATCACGACTTGCATACGCGCCACACCGGGCGCGAGATCGAACAGGTCGCCGCGGCGCCATACGAGGCCAATCGCGAACGCCGCGGCGATCAGCGCCGCCACCACCACGCCCCAGAGCGCGAGGCGTCCGGAGGGCGCAGACTCCACCGCGGGCGCCGAGTCAAGCGGTCTCAAGGTCAGTTTCGGATCGGTCATGCTGAGCGTGTCCAGGCAACGAAGATTCCTTCCCGTGTGGACCGGGAAGCACGTGAATGACGGCGGACTGCACGCCATCGATGATCAATTGCGGCGCGTCCCCGGCACCACATTCGACAGCGGCTGCGACGGACAGCCAACCGCTCGCATTGCCGAAATCGCCGACGATGTAGGCGAGATCACATTGGGCGTCGCTGGTCGCAAGCGCCTCCAGGTTCGCGATGCGCAACCCCTGATTGCAACGCCTGACGGCACGCGTGACCCAGGCACGCGTCACCGCTTCGAAATCCGCCCTGCCCCAAATCACGGCATTCGCGAAACCGTGCTCGATCTCGTCGGCCTTGCCTTCGACGGGTCGATGCAGACTCGCCATTACTGGCACACCTTCCGGTAGACGGTAGAAGCCGGCATCGAGCAGCATCGCGACACATCCCTCCGTGCTGCCGGTCGGAGGCTGCTTTTCATGCCAGACCGTTGCGATCATGAGCAGCGGGCATGCCTCGCGGGCATCGAGCCACGCGTCCGCCACCAGCAGTCCGTGTGAAGCCGGTGTGGGCAGTACAGTAAGGGGCGGCAGACCAGCCAATTGCAGCGCGTCGTGCACCTCTTGCTCGCGCACGGCTTCTTCGCCGGGCTCCGCCAGTACGCGCACTTTCGGCCAGTGGGCGGCTTCATAGTGCGTGAGCGCGTGCAGGCTCCCGGCGAGCGGTTCAAGCGCTTCGGCAATTTTGCGTGCGAGCTCGGTAACGGGACGCTTTGGCGGCGCCTCTGCTACGGCACCGCTCTCTTCAGTCGGATCGGCCATGTCGGCTTCGTAGGCTTCGTCGGATACTTCCAACGGATCATCGAAGCGGCAATGCTCGATGACACCCGCGCCAGAACGTGGCTGCTGCTGTCGCGGCAAACGCACACCCGCATGAATCGTCTGTGCAAGCGTCTGATCGTTCAAGGGCAAGCAATAGCCGACACCAAGGATCCGAAGCGGCTGCTGTGCCACACGGATGCGCTCCGCCAGCCATCGGTCGCGATGGAGGTTGCGGTGGTATGCGCGGTACCACATGGCCTCGTAGCGAGCGCGCTCGATTGCGAAGAGAAAGCCGAAAAGCCCGTTCGGAATACCGACGACACAAAACCAGAACCATGGGCTGCCGGCCCGCTCACCCTTCGGCCACGTCAGCAGCACAATCGCCGCGCCGAACACCGCCCAGGCCAGCCAGATGCAGAACCACCACGGCCAGAAGCGTGGACGGCTCGGATAGGCGCTCGGGCATCCCGCTTGAGAGAGGTCGACGGGCATTATTCGAAGTGGACGTTCGGTAGTGACGAGATCAACCGACAGCCACATGCGCAGCGATGGCCATCCAGCGCGAATGGCTTGTTGTCGCGATCGGGAAACTTGTTGGCACCGTCGTCGATGACGGTCGGGCCATGCAGATTGCAAGTCGCCTCGTCGCCCTTCCGGGCAAGCAGCCTGCCCATGAATATCGTCCATGGTGAGCCACTGGTGACTTCGCCACCGTGTTCGAGTTTGTCGCCTTGGCGGATGGGAGATTTCATATATTGACTATTAACGGAAGCATGAATTATTTAGGCTTGCTGCATCTCATCCAATTCGCATTCCGCCCCCACACTTTTCGATGAACGATTTACAGATTACAGACAAATAGAGAACACATATTACTAGCCGTTGACTCTGATTTTCAAGTTTACTTTATACGCACACTTTGTACGATTTGCACGAGCCTGTTGATCAATGGGATCGCCTGCGCGTAGGACTCAGGCGTTGAATCCTGTGGAATTGAAAGTGGTGGATCACCGTTTGGATTGCTTGAAAGAATTACATAGCCAAATGACGTATGACGGATTACATATAATGCGACCCACCATTTTTTCGGCCCATCAGAAAAGGTATCCAGATACCGCCGCACACCGAATACCGTGATGCCATCCGGCCGCTCAATGGCTCCATCCAATGTGTTCGATATTGACTGCTCAAGACTAAATCCGAAGCTGCTTTTCGACTGATATGGGCGAAGCCGCCAACGCTTCCGATCGTCAAGGCGAAAACCGTAGTAGGTAAGCAAGGCCTTTTCCATACAAGCGTTATACTCAGCGTTGCCGCTACAAAAATGGACACTTGGAAGAGTAAAATCATCGTTTCGACGTATTGTGATTGCGATCCTGCTGTTAAGCCAATTTCCCCATGAGTCTGTTGCACCTAAAAACGGGGTTCGATTACCAGCAGACAGGAGCGCAACGCAATTACCTTTACTCCAGCGTGTTTCGGATGACCTACTAAACGAGTTATTATAAGACGACAACACGTCATCATCTTCGTTATCAAAAACGAATGCACTACAGTCGTTATAGGCCATATCATTATCCGATCCGGCGAACGATTCGCCAGCCGCTGTAATGCACATCCCGAACAAGAAGATCTCAACAACCAAGGCCATCACACGTGGGAGGCGACATTGAAACCACTTTCCCCCATTACATTCAGACGAAGATACCATGACCTTCGCTTCCGGCACCATGCTCATTATCACCCTCACAAAGGAAATCTGGCTTCGGGGTTGAAGATAGTAACCACAGTGCAAGCGGCGATTTTTCTTGGCTTCCGCACGCACTTTCCATCGTGAATTATTCACACAATCAATAACAAATCAAATATATCAAAAGACTCTGCAAGATCAGAAATGCAACAATCCCATCCACCAAAAAAGTACGCCTTGGGATTAATATTGCCACCCCAATTTTATATATAATTTACTCGAGCACTCAAATATGAAGCCAATCATCTTTCAATTTTCAATCTGGTAACACATTTCTTAGGAATATTCCGCTCCCAATAAGTACTAACCAGATAACGCCCTCTTTCGTCAATCTTAAGATTGACGAATCCATCCCCGCACGCCGGAAATCTCTCCACAAATTCATTTGATGATGGAGAAAATGTGAAAACCCTATTAATCTCATACACCCCCATCCCATCGTCCACATGAGATACTGAAAAGCCAAACCTACCACTAAAATCATAACTACCAATTTTTATATTCAATGACTTCCCCGTATCAATATTGACTCTCCCCTCCCTAACGCCTCTTTCTCCGGATAACCCCCAAAATAAATCCGAACCCCGAATCTTCACTTCAGCCACAACCCCTGGAGATGGGCCGAAAGTTTTTGAAATATCAGCAGCGCACGCAATAAACGATACAGCGAACGCGGCCACCGCCACCAACACTCTGACACCCCTCATAGATCACTCCGGCCGAAGCATATTCGCCAAAACCGCCTTTTTAGGATGAGGCGGAGTAACCAACACCACTCCATCGACTTCACCCCCATCTCCCACGGCACGCATTATAAATACCGAGTAAGCCAGCCTTTCGTAATACCCATTCCCACCACCGTTAACGAGTCGATTCACAAAATCTACGCTAGAAGCCGAAAAATCCGTATCAACAACTCTATTGATATTCAATTCTCGACGAAAATATTTCGATACCCAATAGAAGCCGCCGGAGTCACACGCATGGTCAGCACTCTCCGCTACGATATCCGGGTCGTAACGCGGCGACCAAAGCATCAAGTGTCCACCGTCGCTCGGGTTCGCCGTGTAGTGCTGTGAGGTCGCCGTGATTCGGTGATGCGAGCCAGGCAATCGCTCAACGTAAGAGCTGGTAGTGTTATCAGGGATAACTCGATACTTTCCATACGCCTCAAAGTTACCCGCCCAGGTAAGTTGCATAATCCCGCGACCATAAAATGGGCCATAGTATTTCGTCGCCGGGTTTGCCGTCGAATATTTGCCAAAGCCCCATTCATGCATAACGCGCCTTATACCACCAAGATCGCGCCACTGGGCCGTCTCCAACAACACTTGCGCCAAAAACAAGGCAACCCTCTTCGAGTCACTCCCTATATACTTCCTAAGGCAATTGTTTAGCGCCGTCACATGGCTTTGGACACGTTGACGCGCAATTTCCAGCGTCACCCTATAAATATCGTTATCGATTTCAATCGCCCTCCGAGGACTACCTCGTTCCGTATAGAACGGAAAGCGAGGGAACGTAGCAGCTATTTCGTCTTTGGTTAGCCATCCGCACTTCCTGAAGTGCCGAATAAATTCCAGCGGATGAAAAAACCACAGCTTCTCCCCTGCCGGAAGCCCCGTTTTGTCCCAAAACTGAACCTCCTTCAGATACTTGAGGAAATCCTTATAACCCTTCTCATTACCGTGGTAGAAGCCGCCCTCATCGAGCAGTCGCGCATAGCGTCCCTCGTTGTTTGTACTATCCCACTCACTCGGCGCGTGACAGACAAGGCCGCGCAACTGCCGCCGTATCTGGGCATTACCTTTTACATACGCCGACAGTACTCGCGTCTTGTGAGCTTCCGCCGTCTCCCCTGCCACCGCTGGTACGTCGTGCGGAGCAGCATCGTTCAGGATTTTCCTCAGCGCCTCAACATCGCACAGTTCGTCGCTGCTGAACGGCGTATTTCCCTCACTGACTTTCTGCCAGCCCATACAAGACAGGAAGTCCGCATCAGAGAACTTGTGGATGCCGGAGTCATTGATATCGATGTAACCAACCTTGTCTGCCGCCCAATTGACCTTCATCCACGTGGCGCGCGCATTGGCCGCCAGCGTCTGGGACGGCGACAGGATGCGACCAAAGCGCAGCAGCTCGTAGCCGTCGCTTGGGCATGACGAATAAAGCGCCGTCGCACGCTTGTACAGATCGTATTCGTAGTCCTTTTCCTCGACGGGTTGCGGCGTGAGCAGCGTGCGAGTGCCGTCTTGCGTCAGGCTCCAGACGTTGGTGTATTTCGAGCCGACGCTGAAGTAGCTCTCAACGAGCAACGGCAGCGTGTTCGAGCCCTCTTGACCTGGCTTGAATTCGATTCCGTGCAACTTGTTGCGGGCATCGGCCTTCTCAGGCAGACGACGAAACGTGCTGCCTGCCGGAATGACGAAATACGCATGCCCCCACCAGTCCGTTCCAGCAGGCGGGGTGGGCGTGCCCTTATCCAATTGCGTACACCCGAAATAAGCGTCGAAATCCGCCGGCAACATGAAGATTTCGAAGTGCAAATGCGGCATGCCCTCATATTCGCCACGCCACCCCAACACGTCCTTGCGCCGGACCTTCTTGCCCTCCCCCGAGACCGCCGGCGTCACCTGCCCCTTGTTCACCGAACCAGTAGGCAGGCGCAGGAACTCAGGCATTTCCTTGGCATTCGCCCGGTGCTGCTGGTATTCGGCTAGCGGCAGCAGATGCATGTACAGCGAATAGAAGGTCAGCGAGCGGCCTTCTCCGGTCTCGGTCGTATGCTTGAGCAACACAAAACCCGTGTGGCTCACGCCGCCGTCAACTCCATGCTGACAGACGCGATAGGCAACGACCTCGCCGTCGGCAATCGCGTGCACCTTGCCCTTCGTATCGGGCTGAAGATGCACACCGCAATGCCAGCGCCGATCAAAGGCAATCGGATAGACGCCGTGATCACATTCGAACCTGTCGACCGCATCCATCATCGGATCGGGGTTCGTCCCGGTCGGGGCTGCGAGACCGGCTTCGGGCAGAAACGGGGGGCTGATAATCATGGTCGTTACTGTGTGTGGCTGTACTTGGCACTGGGCTGGTATTCGCTCACCGGCAGTTGCGGCAAGCTGATGGACGTATTGCCCGGCCCTTCGAACTTGAACGAGGCCGCCCTGATACGGAATTCACCCGGACAGTCGAAGACGACATTGCCGTTCTCGATGGTCATTGACGCGCCGCCGCTGGTCACCATCGCCCTTGTCTTGGCATTCACGAGCACATTCGCGTTGGCGCTCGACACGTGCAATTGCTCGTCGGAAAAGAGAGCCATTGCAGCGCCTTGTGCCTGCAACTCGATTCTCCCTTTCGAGAAAATCTTGATGCCGAGCTTGTGCGCGCACAGCGAGATCAGTTCACCCGCCACCATGCGCAGGCGCCTGACGACGCTCACGTCCATATCCCGGCCCGCGGTGACGATCACGTTCTCGCCAGCCGAGTGCTGCGCCGATTTCGGTGTCACGAACGCCATGCCGCCGGGGGCACTGGCAAGCAACCCCGCGTCGCGAAGCTGATTCAGGCCGTCGAGCAGCGCCGCCTGCGTCGCGCGATCCGCAGGCGCGGCCTTCATCTGCGATGTCGTGGCCGCAAGTTCCGTTACGCGCTCCAATGCTGCCTTGAGCTGCGCGACAGCGGCAGGCATATCGAGGTGCGGAATCTCGGACCCGCCACCTGCATCCGCCGAGACGAACAACCCCTTCGGTGCACGTACCGAACCCCAGTGCTGCGTGGTCAGTTCGAAACCCTCGCCGCGCTTGTTCTTCGCGCGGTCGACCAGATTGCCCATGTTGAGCGACGACTGCCCGAAGACCGTCGCCAGCCGGATGCCTTCGTGGTCTTTCAGATCTTCGAAGCGCAGCTTGTTGCCGAGCAACGGAGAGCGGAACACGGCGCGGCTATACCAGCCCTCCTTGCCGTGCACGAGGTCCCGACGCGCATGGTCATGCAGCGCCCCCGCGATCAGCAAGCGATCGCAATTTCCTTGCGTCGCGACGACGCGTACTTCCGACCGCGGCAGCAGCGGGATGTGCAGGCCGCCCTGATACGAGGCGGACGTACGCAGCAGGCGCAACGGCATGCTGTTCGTTCCGCGCTTGCCGCTGTGCCGGCTGAACAGGAGCCTGACGCGATAACGGCCGTATTCATCCATCCACGCGTAGGGCTCGTCATCGCCTGACTCGACCACACCGATCAGCATGCCGGCGACCCACCGCCAATGCTTTTCAGGAACATATTCCGGCCGGTAAGTCTGATGCGCGGGGATCGCTTCGAAGGTGTTGATGACTGACCGGCTGCGGTCGCCGGTCGTGACGAGCTTCGTGATCACCATCCCGTGTGGCGCCTCCGGCACCACGTCATTGACAATCCGTACCACCATCCCGGGCGTCATGCCAATGACGTTGCTCGTACCCGTGAGCCGCATTTGCCGTGTGAGCAGTTCATCGCACCGTGCGTCAGCCAGCGCCTGCCCTTCTTCGACCGAATGAAAATGCTCGATGCTGCGATTCACGCTCCCATACACCGAGCGGTCATCGTCGGCCACGACCGCTTCGACCTGCAGTGGGTCGTCGGGTACGCGATAGTCGTGATCCCATTCACGCACCTTCTGCGGTACCAGCGCGCGCGTGGCTTCCAGCGTCAGAATCGCCTCGTGCCAGTTCACCAGACCGGAATGCGGCAGCAATGGCACCTCGAGCGCTCGCATATAGCCGCGCGGCGTGTTGCCGAACACCAATGTGTCGCGTTGCGGGCCGTCCTCTTTCCTGGCCTGCTTGAAGTAGTAATAGACGCCCGCGCGTCGGCAATGCCGATCGATAAAGTTCGCGACCGTTTCTTCGTACATCACGGTTTGTTCGAACTTCCCGTCGAGCCCTTCCAGCTCAAACTCGACATCGAAGGACTGGAACAGGTTTCGATCGACGATCGCGTCAGTCAGCAGCTCACGCAGCGACCTGTCCAGAAATACGGCCGAATCGTGCACCTCGTCGAGCAGCGAGAGACGCGGCTTCAGGTGTAGTCGATAGGTCGCTTCGTCGCGAGACGTTTTGACTCGAGTCCATTGCGTTACGACGCCATGCACGGTACGCGCCGCATGCCGAACCGGATCGATCATGCCGGCCATCGACGGCACGGTTGCGTGTTCCTCGATCGTGAAAATCGCCGGCCGACCGACAATCGCCGCACCATCGATCCGTTTGTCCACTGAGGTCACTGTGATGTCCGCGAGGAACGGCGTATTCATTTGCTCGGTCAGGACGAACGACAAAACGGAGATCGGTGCATCCAGCGTCGCGATCTCCAGATGCAGAGGTTGGGTAACGACCGAACCGGGGTGTTTCAGCACATCCTGAATGGTTAGCATGGCTGCTGTTGAACGAGAGGTTATATACCGGCACGTTCGTCCATTCATGCATTCGGGGACGCAGTGCCACTACGCTCTCGCCAGTGAAACATATGATCACGAGAATGAACACACAGCCCCACGCCTGATAAGCCGTTTATTTTTAAGATATACCCGACTCCACAGGTGGCGAATTTGATTAAAGCTATTTTTATTTTTCTCCCCTGGACTACCTCAACACCGCTCCTCTCAAGACTCCGATAAAGCCGAATCCCGGAGGGGGTGACGGGCCCGCAAGCCCTTGCCCCATAGGTGCACGCCAGCCACGCTCCTGTGCCCTTTCCCATCGTGGAAAATCACACCCGGAAATTAGCGTTCGTGAGCACTCGAAAAACACTCAACAAAGCATCATCGAAACTCACGCACTTCCGTACAGTATTGATCCAATAGAGCAGGAAATAACTTAACCGAACAATGTATAAAATTGTCACGCGATAGTGGCGATTCAATTTCGCTGTTCTTGAGATGACTAACCGGGGCCGTTAGACCGGCAGTACGCTCGGACAGCAGCATGGCATGGTGTTGCGCCGATGCCGGGATGACGTGCGGGTTCGTTGCCGATCTGATCGGATAGCGCTTCAGTGGGCTAGCCGGCACCGTGACGGCCGGACGCGTCGGCAGCGCTGCCGGCAGTGCGGCAGGCTCCGACGTAGGTGCGACATCTATGGCAGATAAATGTCGACCCGTACGTGTCTACCTTCAGACTTTACGACTCCACATCCTCAAGACTGAACACCTCCGTCTTGTCGTTATACGAAAAGACTTCTCCGTAACGGCCCCAGTCGATCACCGCGTCGAGCGTTTCCTCGGCCGCGCCGTCCGACAGAAAATCCTCCAGCTCCTGCTCGAAGCGCACGCGCGGCGCACGATGGCCCGGGCGCTCGTTCAGCACCTTCTTGATCCGCGCGGCGAGCGGCACGTGCTTGAGCAGGTGATCCGCGAACATCAGCTTGCGCTCCTGCGTGCCGAATTCCGCGAACACGCGCCCCGGCGGCGTCAGGAACACGTCCCCTTCCCGCACGTCCGCGAAACCGAGGTACTGCAGCACTTCGGCGATCGGGAACAGGTCGTCCACTTCCAGATGCAGCGTGCGCGCGATTTCCGGCATGTCCGCGCGGCCGTGGTACGGCGCCATCGCGAGCGTCTCGATCAGGCCGGCCATCAGGTTGGTCGACACCTGCGGCAGCCAGCTGCCAAGCTCCAGGCCCTTCTTCGTCGCCTCGCCGGTCTGGCGCGCGGTCATCTTCGCGTAGATATCGTCGACCAGCTTGCGGAAGGCCGGGTCGAGCCGGTTGCGCGGATGCTTGAACGGCACCTTGATCTCGGCGATCACGCGGCCCGGGTTCGACGACAGCACGAGGATCCGGTCGCACATGAACACCGCTTCCTCGATGTTGTGCGTGACGATCAACACCGACTTGATCGGCATCCGGCCTTGCGTCCACAGGTCCAGCAGATCGGTACGCAGCGTTTCGGCCGTCAGTACGTCGAGCGCGGAAAACGGCTCGTCCATCAGCAGGATCGTCGGATCGACGACGAGCGCGCGCGCGAAGCCCACGCGCTGGCGCATGCCGCCCGACAGCTCGCGCGGATACGCGTTCTCGAAGCCGTCGAGACCGATCAGGTCGATCGCGGCGAGCGCGCGTTCGCGCCGCTCGCGCGCGCCGACGCCAAGCGCTTCCAGCCCGGCTTCCACGTTCTGCAGCACGGTCAGCCACGGGAACAGCGCGAAGGTCTGGAACACCATCGCGACGCCTTCGGCCGGGCCGCGCAGCGGCTTGCCGAGATAGGTCACTTCACCGCCGGTCGGCTCGATCAGCCCGGCGATGATCCGCAGCAGCGTCGACTTGCCCGACCCGGAACGGCCGAGCAATCCGACGATCTCGCCTTCGCGCAGCGACAGGTTCGCATCGTCGAGCACCAGCAATTCGCCCTGCGTCTTGTTGAAGCCGCGGCAGACGTGATCGACACGCAGGATTTCCTCGCCGAGCCGCGGCGGCTGCAGCGGCTGGGACGTCTTGACGGGGGCGTTGATAACGGTCGAATTTTGCATCGCGCTTACTCTCAATCGAGACGGAGCCGGGATTCCGCATAGGCGTACATCGGACGCCACAGCAGACGGTTGAACAGGGTAACGAACAGGGACATCACGGCGATGCCCAGGATGATCTTCGGGAAGTCGCCAGCGGCGGTGGTCTGCGCGATGTACGAGCCGAGGCCGTGCGCGACGACCTTCGTGTCGCCCCACTGCACGAACTCGGATACGATGCTCGCGTTCCACGCGCCGCCCGACGCGGTGATCGCGCCGGTCACGTAGTACGGGAAGATGCCGGGCAGGATCGCCTGGCGCCACCACTGCCAGCCGCGGATGCGGAAATTCTTCGTCGCTTCCTTGTAGTCGTTCGGATAGGACATCGCGCCGGCGATCACGTTGAACAGGATGTACCACTGCGTGCCGAGCACGATCAGCGGCGACAGCCAGATGTCCGCGTTCAGGTGAAAGTGGACGATCACGATCACGAACACCGGGAACAGCAGGTTGGCCGGGAACGCGGCGAGGAACTGCGCGAGCGGCTGGATCTTCTCGGCGAGCGCGGGGCGCAGCCCGATCAGCACGCCGAGCGGCACCCAGACCACCGATGCGATGGCGATCAGCACCAGCACGCGCAGCAGCGTGATGAGCCCGAGCACCAGTACGTGGCCGACTTCGCCCATCGTCACGCCGGTCGCGACGAAGCTGACGACGCGCCATGCGACGTACACGGTGATCAGGATCACGAACGTGCCCCACACGATATCGCCGATGCGCGACGAACCGCGCACCGACGCAGCGCGCGAGCGAGCGCCCGCGAGCGACGGTGCGCGCAACGGAATCCGCGCGGCCTGCGACAGCAGCCAGCCGGCGGGCACCAACAACTGATGGATCAGGTGCGTACGACGCATCATGTCGAGCAGCCAGGATTGCGGCGCATCGCCCGACGCGGTGTTCTCCATCCGGAACTTGTCGGCCCACGCAACGAGCGGACGGAACAGGAACTGGTCATACGCGAGGATCACGACCGACATCGCGACGATCACCCAGCCCACCGCGCCGAGGTTCTTGTCCGAGATCGCCTGCGCGAGATATCCGCCGACTCCCGGCAGCGTGATCGTCTGGTTGCCGACGGTGATCGCCTCCGACGCGACGACGAAGAACCAGCCGCCCGACATCGACATCATCATGTTCCAGATCAGCCCCGGCATCGAGAACGGCACTTCGAGCTTCCAGAAGCGCTGCCACGGCGTCAGGTGAAAGCCGCGCGACACTTCGCTCAGGTCGCGCGGCACCGTGCGCAGCGACTGGTAGAAGCTGAACGTCATGTTCCACGCCTGGCTCGTGAAGATCGCGAAGATCGCGGCCAACTCGGCGCCGAGCACGCGGCCCGGGAATAGCGCGAGGAAGAACGTGACCGTAAACGAGATGTAGCCGAGCACCGGCACCGACTGCAGGATGTCGAGGATCGGGATCAACACCATGCCGACACGGCGGCTTTTCGCGGCGAGCGTGCCGTACACGAGCGTGAACACGAGTGACGCGACCATCGCGGCGAGCATCCGCAGCGTCGTGCGCAACGCGTATTCGGGCAGGTTCGACGGATCGAGCGAGATCTTCTGGGTCTGAAGGGTCGCGATCGGCGCCAGCGTCTGATGGAAGCCGACGATCGCCATCGCGAGTATGCCGATGATCAACGGAAATGCGACCGCGTCCCAGCGATTGGGGAGCACGCGCCACGCGGATGCGTTGGCGGTGCGATTCGGGTCGAAGAAACGGATATCCATCGGTAGCGTCTTGGTCGAATTGAAAATCGATGGGACCGGCCGCGTGCCGCGCGGCCGGGTGCGGCATCAGCCGGCGTATATGACGGTCGCGACCGCATTCGCGGTGTCGTGAAAGCCGTTCACGAATTCGAAGCCGAGCGCGATCAGCAACGCGACGATCAGCAGCGGGAACGGGAAAGCCGAGCTTTCCTTGACGGGACCGAGGTCGGCGCCAAGATGAATGCCGACATAGACAACCCCGCAGGCAATAATCAGCAAAAACGGCGCGAGGCCGATGATGCGCGTGCGCTGACTGGCCGCACTGCTGGTTTCCGTTGCCGCGAGATTCGGCATGAGGGGCTCCGGAGAAGGTGATTCGGTGTCGCAGGCTATCGGGCGCGGATGACGCAAATGTGACGTGTCACTTACAGGACATTGACACGTCATGCGCCGGCGCTCCGTCATCGCGCCGCAAGCCGCGAGCAGCGGTGCCCAACCTCGTAACAGGTGGGAATAAATCCGTCGCAACGCCGGTATGGCATGCGAATGCGCCGGCTATTCCAGGACGATCCGGCCGTCCGGTTACGTCATACGATTGCGAGGCTCACATGTCTTCATCGCTCCCTACCCGCCCGTCGCGCCGCAAGGCCCTGCAATGCATGGCGTTCGGCGGCCTCGGCACGCTGTTTACGCTGTCGGGCGGCATCCTGACGCCGTTCGATCTCGCGCTCGCGCAAAGCGGCGCCGCCGTCCCCGCGAATGCGGGCCGGCCGCTGTTCGTACAGATCAGCGACACGCACATCGGCTTCAACAAGGACGCGAATCCCGACGTCGCGGCCACGCTGCGGCAAACCATCGACCTGGTCAACGGGATGTCCGCCGCGCCCGCGCTCGCGATCCATACCGGCGACATCACGCACTTGTCCAAACCGGAGGAATTCGACCACGCGTCGCAGCTGCTGTCCGCGCTGCGCGTGCCGGAACTGCACACGGTGCCCGGCGAACACGACGTGACCGACGGTTCGGGCGCCGAATACTTCAGCCGGTTCGGCAAGGCGTCGAACAACCGCGGCTACTACAGCTTCGATCACGCCGGCGTGCACTTCGTCGCGCTCGTCAACGTGATGCACTTCAAGCCGAACGGGCTCGGCAGCTTCGGCGACGAACAGCTCGCATGGCTCGCGCAGGACCTGAAGGGGCAGTCGTCGAGCACGCCGATCGTCGTGTTCTCGCACATGCCGATGTGGACGATCTACGAGCCCTGGGGCTGGGGCACCGGCGACGCGCCGCAGACGATGGCACTGCTGCGCCGCTTCGGCTCGGTCACCGTGCTGAACGGACACATCCACCAGATCGTGTCGAAGGTCGAGGGCAACGTGACGTTCCATACCGCGCGCTCCACCGCGTTCCCGCAGCCGACTGCCGGCAACGGCCCGGGCCCCGTGCCGCTCACGGTGCCGCGCGACCGGCTGCCCGCGATGCTCGGCGTGACGACCGTCGATTTCACCGGCCATCCCACGGCAGCGACACTGCGCGACACGACGCTCGCCTGATCCGGATACGCAAGGAGACCGACATGACCTTCTTCAAGCCCTCGATGCTGCCGGCCGCGCTGATCCTGTGCGCGGCCGCCGCCGGCACGCCGCTCGCCGCGTTCGCGCAAACCCCGGCCGGCCCGCTCGTGACGATCCACAATTTCATGTTTTCGCCGATGTCGACCACGATCAAGGCCGGCACGACGATCACGTGGAAGAACCTCGACGCGGAACCGCACACCGTCGTCAACGACGCGGGCATCTTCCGTTCGAAAGCACTCGACCAGGACGAGACCTACTCGTTCCGCTTCGACAAGCCGGGTGTCTACAAGGTGTTCTGCGGGATTCATCCGTACATGAAGGAGACCATCACCGTGGAATGACACGGCCCCCCGCGAAACGCGCAACGATCCGGCATGACGGACGGTGCGCGTCGATCGCCTACACTGGTTCCATTCGGCCGGAACCCGCCGGCCGTCACCGACTGCGAGGAAAGCGATGACGGCAAGTCAACCCGCACATCCGAAACTGCCGGGCCAGGTCGTGCTCGTGCTTCAGGGCGGCGGCGCGCTGGGCGCATACCAGCTCGGCGTATTCGAGGCGCTGGACGCGGCGGGCATCCAGCCCGACTGGGTCATCGGCACGTCGATCGGCGCGATCAACGCGGCGCTGATCGCCGGCAACCCGCCCGGACACCGCGCGCAGCGGATGGCCGAATTCTGGCGCCACGTGACCGAACGGGCCGCCCTGAATGTGCCGGGCTTCCCGACCAGCTGGGACAAGATCGGCGCCGAGCTCGCGGTCATCGGCGCCGGCATCCCGGGATTCTTCCGGCCGAATCCCGCCGCATGGCTCGGGCCGCTCGCGCGCGTCGGCGTCGAGCACGCGTCCTACTACGTGGTCGAGCCGCTGCGCGACACGCTTGCGTCGCTGATCGATCTCGACCTGCTGAACGCGTGCCGGCCACGGCTGACCGTCGGCGCGGTCAACGCGTGCACCGGCACGATGCGCTATTTCGATTCACGCGACCGGCCGCTTGACCTCGACCACGTGATGAGCTCGGGCGCGCTGCCGCCCGCGTTCCCGGCCGTGCGGATCGACGGCGCGCCCTACTGGGACGGCGGCATCTATTCGAATACGCCGGTGGAGGTCGTGCTGGACGACGCGCCGCGCCGCAGCTCGATCATCTTCTCGGTGCAGATGTGGAATCCGGTCGGGCCCGAGCCGCAAAGCATCTGGCAGGTGTCGGAGCGACAGAAGGACATCCAGTATGCGAGCCGCACGGACAGCAACATCGCGCGGCAACAGCAGATTCACGGGCTGCGCCACGTGATCAAGGAACTGGTCATGCGGCTGCCGGAGGCCGAACGCAAGTCGCCCGACGTGCAGGCGCTCGCCGCGTGGGGCTGCCAGACCACGATGCACGTGATCAAGCTCGCGGCGCCGCGCCTCGACGGCGACGATCAGTGGAAGGACATCGATTTCACGCCGGACGGCATCGCGGCACGCCGCCAGGCCGGGTTCGACGCGACGATGCAGGCGATCGCCGCGCGCCCGTGGGATCTGCCGCTGGACCCGACGGAAGGGCTCAGCGTCTGGAGTCCGGAAGAGAACAGGATCGGCGAGCGGCATAACTGAGGCCGCTGGCGCCCGTCTGCGTGCGCATCGTCCTGCCCTGGATCCGGCTTACAGCGCGCGCACGATGCCGCCGTCGACCCGAATGTTCTGCCCGGTGATGTAGCCGGCGCCGTCCGACAGCAGGAACCTCACGGTCTGCGCGATTTCCTGCGTCTTGCCGAAACGGCCGACCGGAATGCGGGCAACGATCTCGGGCGTCTCCGGCCAGCTGTCGATGAAACCCGGCAGCACCGAATTGATGCGAATGTTGTCCTTCGCATACCGATCGGCGTACAGGCGCGTGACCGAGCTCAGCGCCGCGCGCAGCGCGGACGACACCGGCATCGCCTGCTCGGGCGCGTCGGCCGCGAAGCTCGAAATATTGACCACCGCGCCGCCGCCCTGCTTCAGGAAGACGGGCGTCACCCGGCGCAGCACGCGAACGACGTTGAGCACGATCAGGTCGAGCCCTTCGTGCCACTTGTCGTCCTCGATGGCGAGCAAGTCGCCCTTCGGCGGATGTCCGGTGTTATTGACGACCGCGTCGATACGGCCGTACTTCGCGAGCGTCTCGTTGACGAAACGCTCGATGTCGGCGTCGTCGGTGACGGACCCCGCAATGCCGAAACCACCGAGTTCCCTGGCCAGCTCGACTGCGCTGCCGGACGGCGACATCAGCGCGACGCGATAACCGTTGTTCGCGAGGTCTCGTGCGATTGCAGCGCCCATGCCCTTGCCCGCCGCCGTCACCAAAGCCACTTTCCCTACAGTCATGCCGCTCTCCCGGATAGGTCGGCTCAGCGCCGAGATCATCGTTCCAAAGCGCCACTCTAGGACCCTATAATCGAATTGTCGAACGATGATTTCTCCATCCACCCTGTAGAATTTCTACTGCATGACCGCTCTGTTGCGTACCCGCCGGTTCCCGCCGCTCAATGCGCTTCGCGCGTTCGAGGCCGCCGCTCGACACCTCAATTTCCGGCTGGCCGCCGACGAACTCGGCGTGACCCAGGGTGCGGTGGCGCAGCAGGTCAGGCATCTGGAGGACGTCGTGGAGGTTCAGCTGTTTCGGCGCTTGCCCAGGGGGCTTGCGCTGACGCGTGAAGGGCTCGAGTATTTTTCGTCGGTCCAGCGCGCGCTGCAGATCATCTCCGACGCCACGGACGCCCTCGGCCAGCGCCCCACGGTGCTGGCGGTCAGCACGACGCCGTCGTTCGCGTCGAAGTGGCTGATTCCGCGCCTGTCGGACTTCGGTCGGCTGCACCCCGACATCGAGGTTCGCGTCATCGCCGACGAAAGGCTCGCGTCGTTTCGGGCTGACGGCGTCGACATCGCGATTCGACTGAGCAAGCCGCCATTCCCGGCCGGCCTCACCGCGGAGTTGCTGGCTCCGCTCGACATCTTCGCCGTCGCCAGCCCGACACTGCTCGACGGCGGCCCGCCGATCCGCACGCCCGCGGACTTGTCGACGCATGCGTTGTTGCACGACGCGCACGATCTGTGGCCCGAGTTCATCGAGAAGCTCGGTGGAAAGGGTCGGGCCGATCCGACGAAAGGGCCGAGATTCAGCCAGTCGCTGCTCGCGATCGACGCCGCAGTCGCGGGTCAAGGCATCGCGCTGACCAGCGAACCGCTCGTCGAGCGCGACATCGCGGAAGGCAGGCTGCGCCGCGTGTTCGATTTTTCGTTTCCGATGTCGCTCGGGTTTTACGTCGTCTTCCCGCAGGCCAATGCGCATTCGGAAGCGCTCCAGGCCATGCGTCGCTGGCTGTTTGCGCAGTATGGGAAAGCGTGATCGGCTGAAATCGCGGCCGCATCGCAATTGCCGGTCAATACGGTGGACAGCCGTTCCTTGGTCGCCACCCGATGTCACGGATCGTTGGCACATGGGCCGAAACGGAGCTGGATAGACGCCGAGGGCATTAATGATCAGCTTCTCCGCCCACCGGGAAGCAATTTCGAGCAATCGGCGTCGCGTGCGAGGAGCGGTTCCAGCAACCGCCGTTGATCACCGCTAATCCGGATGGAGGCCGCCGGCTACGGCCACCGGATTCGTCGACCTTGCAAGGGGCGCCGGAGCCCGCTCTTTCCCGGCAAAAACAGCCGATTTCAAGGCAACTTTCGCTTGCGCGACAACGCATGCATTCGACGACGTGCGGTGCACGCAAACATGCATATGCCAAGCAATGCCAACTACATCACCGGTCGAAAATCATGCCGATCGAAACTTGCGACCACAAGCCGGCGTGCGTCGCGCTTGCGGCAACCTGGTCGACGGCCTTCGCGATTTCATCGGCCGTGCCCAGGCCGTGAAGCGCAATCCGCCACCCAGCTGCTGATAGTGCGTCGGCGATTGCCAGGCCGATCCCGCTGGTCGAGCCGGTGATGAGTGCGGTCTTCATGCGGCAGCCCGAACGAGTCATGCGGGATCCTGCATGCTCAGAAGAACGGCACCCAGGCGCTGTTCATTTTCGACGATCTCGTGCGCGCGTGCGCATTCCCGAAGCGGCAGCGCCGAATGGATCGGCACATCAAGCTTGCCCTGCTCGAGAAGACGATTGATGTGTGCGGCCGCGTCGGCCCGCTCCTTGGGCGTCAGCAAATAGACCAGCACGAATTGAAGCTGGATGCCCTTGAAAAGGAATTTGTAAAAGGGCATCGCGGGCCGCATCACCCTTGCCGAACCATAAGTGACAACCGTCGCGCGCTCCGAGAGCAGATCGCCCAGATACTCCGCGTTGGCACCGAACTCGACTTCAACGGCGTGATCGATTCTTCGTCCGTTCGTCGCGGCGAGCACGTCTGCGACGAAGGTGGGGCTCGTGTAATCGATGAATGCGTCGGCACCGGCGCTTTCGATACGTTGCTGCTCGATCGGACCATGTCCGGACGCGACAACAAATGCGCCTGCCTGCTTCGCGAACTGCACGGCAAGCCTTCCGACCGTGCCGGCCCCGCCACTGATCAGGACAGGACGCCCGGTCAGATCGCCAAAAGCAAGCGTAGCGTGGCACGCGGTAAGCGCCGGAATGCCGAGCGCTGCTCCAGTCAGATACGACGTGTTCTCCGGCAGCGGAAAGACCAGCTGTTCGTCGATCGCGATGTATTGAGCGGCCGTGCCCATCGCGCGTCGCCACTGTCCATTGCTCACCCAAACACGGCTTCGCGGGGGGAACCGGTTGCTTCCGGGGCCGGATTCGACAACGATCCCGGCACCATCGCTGTGCGGAATCACGAAGGGGAAAGGAAGCTCGCTCTTCCCGGCACGAACCCCTGCTCTTGCCTTGACGTCCGACGGGTTGACACCCGACGCATACAGTTGCACAAGGACCTCACCCGGACCAGGAGACGGCGTCGGGCGATCCCCGGTCACCAGGACGTCGCGTGCGGCCCCGACCCGCTCATACCAAACAGCCTGCATCATTAACCTCCAAAGTTGCTGAGTGACGAGGGGAAATTCTAGGCACACCCCGTCAATCGGGAAAGCGCATAATACGGATCGCAGTTATCTGACCAATCGATTGATATGCGAGATCTGGATATTGACCTTGTCCGCTGCTTTGTCGCCGTATCGGACATGCGGAGCTTCACCGGCGCATCAAAACGTCTTTGCAGATCCCAGTCTGCGATAAGCACGCGGGTTCAGCGGCTCGAGGAACTGCTCGGCGTCGAGCTTTTCACGCGCAGCAGCCGTCAGGTGGCGCTTACTGCGGCAGGAGAGCAGTTCCTCAACTACGCCATGGGATTGCTGCGCCTGAACGATGAGGCCATGGGCATGCTTGGCCGCAGCAGCCTCGAAGGTCAATTGCGGCTCGGCATTGTCGAGTATCTGGTTCCTCACCGCCTACCGGAGTTGCTGGCTCGGATCCGCCGCCTGATGCCGCGTGTCGAACTCAGTGTCCGGGTGGCGCTCAGCGAGGCGTTGCTCCAGGCGTTCGATGCGGGCGAACTTGATGTAGTAGTAGTGAAGGAACAGGAGGGGCGCGGCTCCCCCGGCTGTTTCGCGAGGAAAAGATGCTGTGGGTCGCTGACCAACACCTTGGTGAGCCATCGCCTGTCGTCAACCTATGCTTGCTGATCGCGCCCTGCACGTTCCGGACTGCGGCAATCTCTGCGCTCAATTCGAGCGGAATCCAATGGCGTGAAGCGCTAACGTTGAGCAGCATCGTCGGCGTTCAGTCCTGTGTCAGCGAGGGCCTCGGAGTGTCAGTGCTATGCGAATCCGCATTGGCCGCTGGATTGGTTCCCCTGCCGCAAAGCCATGCAGCGTGGCCCATGCTGCCGACAATACGTTTGGTAACCTATGAGCGAAGCCCCAATCCGGTTAGCCGGGCGCTGATTGATCTGCTGAAAGAGTAAGTGACGCGATGGGTACGTGCGCGTCAATGCCCTTGCTCGGCATTCGCTTCGCTGAACATCTCCAGGTCGCGGGCGTGGGATTGCAGTGCTTGAGAGACCGCGTAAATTGTGCAAATTCACCGGCAGCGACGCCCCCATGATGTTCGCGTCGACAGCTTCTATGAAGAAACGTGCACCGATGAGCGGCGTGACAGGGCGGGCGATAGGTCAACGGAAAGCGTCGCCGTGGTGCGTCGCAAGGCCACATGAAGCAACCCCACTCCCGTCAGTGTCTTCGTTAATATCGTCTTTTTCCGATATATGATTCGCCCATCGACGATACCTGTTTGCGCCGGTGTTCCGACCGAACGCCGGAACACCCCGCCCCTTCCATGCCGACCGAACTCGACATCGACGCGATCCTGAAAGCGCTTTCGAACCCCGTGCGCCGGGAAATCCTCGTCTGGCTGAAAACGCCGGGCGCACATTTCCCCGAGCAGACGCTGCCGTACGACCATGGCGTCTGCGCCGGGCAGATCGACGCGCGCTGCGGGCTGTCGCAGTCGACCGTCTCCGCGCACCTCGCAACGCTGCAACGCGCAGGGCTCGTGACGTCGACGCGGATCGGCCAGTGGGCGTTCTTCCGGCGCAACGAGGCCGTCATCGACGCATTTCTCGACGCTCTGCGCCGCGAACTCTGACCCAGGCCATGCGGGCCACCCGCCGCGCACGACGCGACGGCCATCCCGCCTTTCGTGAAGAGGTTATCTGCCATGCCCACCCTGTTCGACCCCGTTACCCTCGGCGACCTGACCCTGCCGAACCGCATCGTGATGGCACCGCTCACCCGCTCCCGCGCGGGCGCGACGCGCGTGCCGAACGACCTGATGGCCCGTTACTACGCCGAGCGCGCATCGGCCGGCCTGATCATCAGCGAAGCGACCTCGGTCACGCCGCAGGGCGTCGGCTATGCGGATACCCCCGGCATCTGGTCCGACGAGCAGGTCGAAGGCTGGAAGCGCGTGACGCAGGCCGTGCACGCGGCCGGCGGCCGCATGGTGCTGCAGCTGTGGCACGTCGGCCGGATCTCCGATCCGGTGTTCCTGGACGGCGACCTGCCGGTCGCGCCGAGCCCGATCGCTGCGGGCGGCCACGTCAGCCTCGTGCGCCCGCAGCGTCCGTACGTGACGCCGCGCGCGCTCGAACTCGATGAAATCCCGGGCATCGTCGCCGCGTACCGCAAGGGCGCGGAGAACGCGAAGAAGGCCGGTTTCGACGGCGTCGAGATCCACGGCGCGAACGGCTACCTGCTCGACCAGTTCCTGCAGGACAGCACCAATCACCGCACCGACGCGTACGGCGGCCCGGTCGAGAACCGCGCGCGCCTGCTGCTCGAAGTGGTCGATGCGGCGATCGACGTGTGGGGCGCGGGCCGTGTCGGCGTGCACCTCGCACCGCGCGGCGATGCGCACACGATGGGCGACTCCGATCCGGCCGCGACGTTCGGCTATGTCGCGCGCGAACTCGGCCGCCGCAAGATCGCGTTCATCTTCACGCGTGAGTCGTATTCGGGCGACCACCTGAGCCCGCGCCTGAAGGAAGCGTTCGGCGGCCCGCTGATCGCGAACGAGCAGTTCACGCTCGAATCCGCGCAGGACACGCTCGCGAGCGGCAACGCCGATGCGATCGCGTGGGGCAAGCTGTTCATCGCGAACCCGGACCTGCCGCGCCGCCTCGAAATCGGCGCACCGCTGAACAAGCCGGTGCCGGAGACCTTCTACGCCGAAGGCGAAACGGGTTACACCGACTACCCGGCGCTCAGCGACGCGGCCTGACGGCCGGCGACACGTTCATGCGCGCACGTCAGCGCGCATGAACACGCGCTGCGTCTCGTCGAGGCCGCGTGCGACGTGATGCGCGCGGATCGCGTGCAGTGTGTGGTCGAGCGATGCGTCGTCGACGATGTGGAAACCGAGGCGCGCGTAGTACGGCGCATTCCACGGTGCATCGCGGAACGTCGACAGCACGACCTCGGCAATGCCGTCTTGCGCGGCGCGCGTCATGATCCGTTCGATCAGGCGCGCGCCGATCCGCTGCCCCGCATGCGACGGCGCGACATCCAGTTCCTCCAGATACAGCCGCCGCGCATCGAGCAGTCGGTAGAACGCGAAGCCCACGCACGTCCCCTCATCGTCCGTCGCGACATACGCGCGACCGTCGTCGATGCGCACGAGCAGGTCGGCCGACTCGGTCGGTTCGCCTTCGGCGATGTCGACCATGCCGATGGCACGAAAGCGCTGGGCGGCGACCACTTCCACGGCGGCCATGGCGGCCGCGTCTTCCCGCGTGGCGGGACGAATCCGGATCGATACTGTCATTACGACGAGATAAGCGGGCGGGAACGGCCGTCACTATAATCGAAACTTCATACCTTTCGAACGCCCTGCCCACGAGGTTCGTCATGACGCTGTCCGCGCTTGCCGTGTTCGCCATCGCCCTGCTCGTCACCGCCGGCACGCCCGGCCCGAGCGTCGCCGCGCTCGTCGCGCGCGTGCTGACGAACGGCGTGCGCGACGTGCTGCCATTCCTTGCCGCGATGTGGATCGGCGAGGCGCTGTGGCTCACGCTGGCCGTCGCCGGGCTGTCCGCGTTCGCGCGCACGTTCGCGACGGGCCTGCTCGTGCTGAAGCTGCTCGGCGTCGCGTACCTGCTGTTCCTCGCGTGGAAGATGTGGACCGCGCCGACCGACACGCACGCCGACGACCTGCCGCGCGGCCAGTCGCCGTGGCGCATGTTCGTCGCGGGCACGCTGGTCACGCTCGGCAACCCGAAGATCATGCTGTTCTATCTCGCGCTGCTGCCGACGATCGTCGACCTGACGCATGTCGGGATCGTCGCGTGGGCCGAGCTCGTCGGCACGATGCTCGCGATCCTGATCCTCGCCGACTGCTTCTGGTCGCTGCTCGCTTCACGTGCGCGCGCGTTTCTCACTTCGGCACGCGCGAAGCGGTTCGCGAACCGCACGAGCGCGACCGCGATGGCGGGTGCGGCGGTGGCGATCGCGACGCGTTGAGCCGGCACGGGCGTGGACGCTTACGACGCCGCCGTTTGTCACACGCCGGCTTGCTCCATCCGACATTCAATCGCGTCGATCGGGTTCGGCGAAGCCAACGGGAAATGCTCGACCTCATGGCACTCGATCAGGATCGCCATGGATTCCAACGCGTCGCCCTCCGGCGTGCCCTGTGCAGGGTCCAGATCGACAAGCGCGGACACCGCCTTCAGGGCGGCTTCGTGATCAGCCTCACTTCTAATCGGGTGAATGTCCATCTCGCTGGTCCATCAGGTGGTTACTTGCGGGAGCGTGAGTCTTCCCCCAGGTCGCGCAGGCGTTTCTTCAACCGCCGATTGTCTGCAAGCAGCGCAGCCAGCGCGATCAGCGTCGCAACAGGGAAGAACCAGTTCCCGGAGTAGTGCAGCAATGTCCACGAGGCGGCGGCGACCACCACTGCCGCGGCGATCAGGCCGATCCTGTCTGAAACTTTGCTCACGCGATCGCCCTCCCGATTGATCGTGCACGGATGGCAAACGTCGCACTTCCCGGCGTCGGACGGAACACCTCCGGATGCAGCGCGATCACGCGATAAACGTCTTGCGGAACCGCAAGGCCGCGACGGGTCGCCCAGCTGCGAATTCCATCCACGGCAACCACGCCGCGCTGATCGCACACCAGTGACGCATCTGCAGCAACAATCAGACTGCCGATCACCGCACCAACGTAAAAGCTCGCCCCGAGTGCAGATGCGGCTGCCAGCAGTTCCAGCCCGGTTGTGGCTCCGATCAGTTCGCCGATCGTGGCAGTTGGCCCGAGTGTCCTGAGCGTCCCAAGAATGGTCGTAAGCGTGCCGATTGCTGTCTGCTGTGCAGCAAACAGACTGGTTGGCGCCGGCAAACCGAGGGCATCCATGTTTTGCTTGAATGCGCCGTAGAAGGTCTTGCACTGCGTCATGTGGAATCCCCATGAAAGAGCGGAGATTCTAGCAATGAAGCAATGCGCGAGCGGCACCGCCGAATGCATCCGGTCCGGGTCGAATCTTGTTCAAACGACTCGGCAACCTCGAGACCACGACCGTGCATCGCTCCGATGCGTGTCTACATGCGGCCCGGTGATTCGTCAAAAAGTGTGACGATCGAACCCGACACACGCCCGATCGACGCACGATCACTCGCGCTCAACACGAACCTGCGTCAACACGTGATCGGCCCGCGCCGCAGACGCAACTCACGCACATGCTCGTTGCATTCGACCAGCGCCCGCACCAACGCCCAATCATCGTCGTCGCAGAAATCGAGCAGCACCGCGCCACACGGACCACGCAGCTCGCGCAACCGCTCGGCGAGCCGCGCCTGAATCCCCTGCACCCTGCCATCGCCGCGCGCGACCACCGAAGGATTCGCGCCCATCCCCGTACCGCTGCAGAAATTGATCGCCCAGCGGCCGCTCTCCGGCGACGGCATGCCGGTCAGCAGCGCGTCGATCACGCGCCACTTGTAGTGGATCGACCCGACGACGGGTACACGGTATTCATCCTGGATCACGAACGCCGAATCGGGATGATCGATCGTGAAGGTCGCGTTGTCGGGCCACGCGGTCAGGTCGATGCCGGTCGGTCGGCGGCTGCGAAACCGCCGCAACAACACCACCGCGCCGCGCACGTCGCCGAGCGCCGGCAGCGCGCCGCCCGCATGCCACCGCAGCCGCGGATGCCGCGCGCAATGCGCATCGAACGTCGCGTCGAAACCGCGCGTGCATGCGTGCGCCGGCCACTCGTCCTTCACCGACATCACGATGCATTCGCGCGGATGCGCATCGAGAAAGCGCGTGCAGTCCGCGAGCACGTCGTCGAACGACATGCCGAGCGCGATCCCGCCGTGATGAATGTCGAACGTATCGCAGCGATGCCGGCACCGGATGTCGAGCAGGCGCACGCCGTGCGCGAGCTGCGCGTCGAGCGGCGCGCGCTGGGTGCGCACGAGCGGATCGTCGACCGTATACGCACAGGTGTCATGGCTGCCCGGTAGGGTCAGCGTAGGCAGCGGCCGCGCGTCGTCGAGCGCCGACATCCAGTCGGCCAGCGGCGTGGGGGCTTCGAGTCGCGAAGGGATCATGAATCGATGACTGACAAGGAAAGAAAAACGTGGGTGACGGCGTCGGATGTCGCCGTGCGGGCCGGCGTGTCGCGCTCCGCGGTGTCGCGCGCGTTCTCGCCGACGGCAAGCATCGCGCCCGAAACGCGCGAACGCGTGATGGTGGCCGCGCGCGCGCTCGGCTACCAGGTCAACCTGATCGCGCGCGACATGATCACGCAGCGCAGCAGCATGATCGGCGTCGTGACGGCCGGGTTCGAGAATCCGTTCCGTGCGCGGCTGCTGTCCGACCTGATGGCCGCGCTCGGCCAGCGCGCGTTCACACCGCTCGTGACCAACGCCGACGACCCGCATCAGGTCCGGCAATCGCTCGAACGTTTGCTCAGCTACCGGATCGCGGGCCTCGTGATGACGTCCGCGTCGCCGCCGCTGTCGGTCGCGCGGCAGTATCTCGACCACCGGATTCCCGTCGTGATGATCAATCGCGAAGCGAACCTGCCGGGCGCGGATGTCGTCGTCAGCGACAACGCGGCGGGGGCCGCCCACGCCGCGCAACGGTTCGTGCGGGCCGGTGCGCGCCGGCTCGCGTTCGTCGGCCCGCGTACCGCGAGCTACAGCGCGCGCTCGCGCGCGGATGCGTTCGCGCAGGGGCTGCAACGCGGTGACGCATTCGATGCGGCGCTCGTCCGCGTGATCGATACGCGCTCCGACACGCATGCGTGCGGCATCGATGCCGCGCGGCAACTGTTCGCATCCAGCGAGCGCCCGGACGGCGTGTTCTGCTCGTCCGACCTGCTCGCGCTCGGCGTGATCGACGCCGCACGGGACGCATTCGGCCTGCGCGTGCCCGACGACCTGCGCGTGATCGGCTTCGACGACATCCCCGCCGCCGCATACGACGCCTATCGGCTCACGACATTGCGCCAGGATACGCAAGGCCTCGCGCACGCGGCCGTCGACCTGCTCGCCGACCGGATCCAGACGTTCGACGGTGCGTCGCGCACGCGCATCGTCCCGGTTACGCACGTGGTCCGGCATAGCTGCGCGTAACGCGTCGGGTCACTTCAGCCCGCCGGCGAAGCCGCGCAGCAGATAGCGCTGCACGTAGCCGGCCACGGCGAGCGTCGGCAGCGACGCCAGCAACCCCGCGCTCATCAGGTCGCCCCAGTCGATGCCGTTCTCCGTCACGTAGCCGGCAATCGCGAGCGGCAGCGTGAAGCGGCTCGGCGTCGACACGAACAGCAGCGCGATCAGGAACTCGTTCCACGCGGCGATGAACACGAAGATCGCGGTCGCGATGAGCCCCGGCGCGCACAGCGGCAGCACGATCTGCACGAGCCGCCGCGCGAGCCCCGCGCCGTCGATGCATGCGGCTTCCTCGTATTCGACCGGCACGTCGCGCACGAACGCGAGCAGCATCCAGATCGCCATCGGCAGCGCGTAGATCTGGTAAGCGAGCATCAGCCCGGGCGTCGAGTCGAGCAGATGCAGCCGCTTCGCGAGCGCGAACAGCGGCACGGCGATCGTGATCGGCGGCATCAGCTTCAGCGCCAGCACGAGCATCAGGAACAGCAGGTCGAGCCGCGCCGGAAACCGCAGCCGCACGAGTGCATACGCGGCCGGAAACGCGAGCGTCAGCGCGAGCAGCGTCGTGCCGAACCCGACCAGCAGCGAATTGGCGAGCGGCGCGCCGATGCCGTTCGACCACACCGACACGAAATGCTCGAGCGTCGGCGCGGCCGGCCAGATCCGCAGCGGATGATCGAGGCGTTCGAGCGTCGGCATGAACGCCGCGCCGGCCATCCACAGGCACGGCAGCAGCAACAGCGCGAGCGCGACGATGCGGAGGCCCCATGGCGCCGCGCGACCGAATGCGGCGCCCGCTCGTGCGTGCGCGATGCCTGCGGGGCGCGCCGTCATGCGCGCCGCTTGCGAACCGTCTGCCATACGTACCCCGAAACCAGCAGCGCGGACGCCGCGAGCATCAGCACCGACGCGGCACTCGCCGGCCCGACGTTGAAGAAGCGAAAGCCCGTGTCGTAAATGTAGGTCGACAGCGTCTGCGTCGCGTTGCCGGGGCCGCCGCCCGTCAGCGCATAGACCTTGTCGAACAGCTTGAACGTGTCGATCGAGCGCAGCAGCAGCGCGAGGCCGATCTGCGGCACTGCAAGCGGCAGCGTGATGTCCCGCAGGCACTGCCATTCGCTCGCGCCGTCGGTGCGCGCGGCTTCGTACAGTTCCTGCGGGATCGATTGCAGCCCGGCCAGCACGATCAGGAACGCCATCGGCGTCCACTGCCATACGTCGACGAGCGCGAGCGACCACAACGCAAGATGCGGATCGGACAGCCAGCGCACGCCCTCGACGCCGAACGCGGCGAGCAGCGCGTTCAGGAAGCCGTCGAAGTTGAGCCAGTTGCGCCAGATCGCCGAGCACACGAGCGTGGACAGCATCATCGGCAGGATCGCGAGCGGCAGCGCGATGCGCCGCCCCGGAAACGCGCGCACGAACAGCAACGCGAGACCGAAGCCGAGCGCGACTTCGGCGAGCGAGGCCACGATCGTGAACCGCAGCGTGTTGCCGAAGCCGGCCGCGAACGCATCGTCGCCGAGCACCGCGCGATAGTTCGCGAGCCCGGCGAACGTGCGCCGGCCGGCCGCATAGTCGACCTGGCAGAACGAGTCGACCAGCACCTGCACGACCGGGTACAGCGCGAGCGCGGCCAGCACCAGCAGCGCGGGGCCGAGCAGCGCGACGAACGGCAGGCTGCGGCCGAGGGCTTTCATGCGCGGACTCCGGGCGATGCGTGACGGCGGGCCGTCACTTGCCGGCCGCGGCCATCGCCTGCGCGATCTTCTGCTGCGCCTGACGCAGCGCGGCGTCGGGTGCGGCCTGCCCGGTCAGCGCGAGCTGCAGCTGGTCGCCGAGAATGCTCTCGACCTGCTGCCAGTCCTTCACGCGCGGCCGCGCCCGGCCGGCCTCGAGCGCTTTCAGCTGATCGGGATACCAGCGGTACTGGCGCACCAGCGCAGGATCGGCGAACACGCTGCGGCGCGTCGGCGGAATGCCGATCCCGGCGAGGCGGGCCTGCGTGTCGCGCGAGCTCAGGTAGCTCAGGAAATCCTGCGCGAGCTTCGCGTGCGGCGCATCCTTCGGAATGCCCATCTGCCAGATGCCGAGCATCGGTGCGGGGCCCGCCGTCTGCCCGGGCGGCGGCTGCAGCGCGATCTGCCCGACCACGCGCGACTGCTTCGGATCGTCGAGCGCCGGAATCCACGCCGGCCACACTTCGATCGACTGCGCGGCGGTGCCGCGCTGCAGCGCGTCGCGCACTTCGGCGGCGCCGTACACGTCGACGTCCTTCGGCGCGGACGCCTTCAGCGCGAGGAAGGTCTTCAGCGCGGCCTGCGACTCGCGCGAATCGATCGTCACGTTGCCGGCACGGTCGAACACGTCGCCGCCGTAGGCCCACAGGATCGGCAGGAAACCCGTCACGACCGGGTTGCCCTTCGTGCCGCGGAACACGACGCCCGACACGCTCTTGTCCGCACCGCCGACGGTCTGCGCGATCTTCAGCACGTCGTCCCAGTTGCGCGGCGGCTGCAGCTTGTACTTCGCGAGCAGATCCTTCCGGTAAGCGAACATCTCGACGTTGCCGACGATCGGCAGCGCGTACAGCGCGCCCGCCGCGTTGCGGCCGAGCGCGACCGCGGACGGCACCAGATCGGCATCGGCGAGCGACGCCGGCAGCGGCTTCAGCCAGCCGTTGCCGATGAATTCCGGGGCCCACGTGTCGTCCATCATCACGAGGTCGTACGTGCCGGTGCCTTCGCGCATCGACAGCTTCAGCTTCTGGTACAGGTTCGCGTTCGGCAGCTTGAGCAGCTCGATGTCGGTGCCCGGATGCAGTTTGGTGAAGCCGGCGACGGCGTCGGCCAGCCCCTTGCCGTAGATGTCGTCGCGGCCCGCGATGACGAGATCCGCCGCGAAGGCGTGCGAGGCGGCAAAGGACAGCGCAACGGCGGCGGACAGCGCGCGCAGGCGGCTCAACAGGGTCATGAGGTCTCTCTCGATCGGCGTGGTGGCGGGTCGGCCCCGCGTTGCACACGTGTGCAACGCGGGCGACGCTTCGGGCGGCCTGAAGCGAACGCCATTGTTCACGTCGATCGTTAAGAATTTGTGGCACGCGGCGGGATCGGCCGCCGGCGCCGCCGGCCGCCCCCGCCCGGGCCGGCGCGCGCGCCGTCAGAAGTTCACGCGGATCCCGGCCATCACCGCGAGCTGGCGGCTCGAATTGCTGTTCGCGAGCACCGGGATCTGCGCGTAGTTCGCCGCGTTGCCGTTCGCGTCGGTGCCGAGCCCCGCGCCGCTCGCGATCTGGCCGATCGCGACCGCGTACAGCGCGGTGCGCTTCGACAGGCTGTAGTTGGTGCCGACGTTCACCTGGTGGAAGCGCGTCGTGCCGCGCCCGTCGGTGTGCGCGGCGTTGAAGATATACGCGACGCCGCCCTGCAGCGCCGGCGTAAACATGTACGTGACGTTCAGCTCGCCGATGTCGAACGTGAACGCCTGCGTGCGCGGCTGCGCGTCGGTCGAGAAATAGCGGCTGTCGCCCAAGCGCGTGTGCGTGTAGGTCAGCGCGAGCGTCGCCGCGCCGAGCGTCACCGAGCCGCCCGCGCCGAACGCGCGCATCGAGCCGGCGTCCTGCAGCAGGCAGTACATCGCGCCCGGGTTGCTGCACGCGAAGTCGCCGATATAGCCGCTCGCGCCGCCGAGCGCCGCGTCGAGCGGCTGGTGCAGGTCGAGATAGCCGACCGAGAACGCGATCGGCGCGCGGGTATAGGTCGCCGCGACCGCGTAGCCGCGCTTCGCGGAAAAGTCGCCAGCCTGCCCGCCGAAGCTGAACGTGCCGCCGACCGTCAGGCCGTGGAAGTCCGCGCTGGTGAACTTCACCGCGTTGTTGAAGTTGAACGCGGCATTCAGGTTGTCGACGTCACCGAGATGCGAGCCGTACGGCGTCGCCCAGTTGTTGCTGGAGACATACGCGCCGAGCATGTCCGTATACGAGTCGTATTGCCGGCCGAGGCCGAGCGTGCCGATTCCATCCTGGCGCAGCCCGACCCATGCCTGCCGGCTGAACGCGGTGCCGCCCTGCAGCGCCTGCCCGTTCGCGGACAGGAATTGCTGCTCGAGCGAAAACACCGCGTCGAGCCCGCCGCCGAGCGGTTCGGCGCCCTGGAAGCCGAAGCGGGACGGCACGAGGTTGCCGCCGCCCATCTGCCACGCATGGCCGCCGCCCGTGCTGCCGTCGGCGCGCGTGAACTGCTGGTTCGTCGAATAGATGATGCCGGTGTCCACGGTGCCGTACAGCGTCACGCTGCCGGAGGTCTGCGCGTGTGCGTGCATGCAACCCAGCGTGGCCGCGGCCGCGGCCAGTCGTCGTCCGATCTTCATGTCCCGCCCCTCTGTTGTCATCGATTCGCAGTGCAGATCGATGGAGTTGTCGATATGGGTGACAGGACTCTATCCAGCGAAAATTCGGGACCTCTATCCCAAATCAGCAAATGGTGAAGCGATCGGGTAACACACGATGGCGCGCGGCGTCAGCGTCGCGGCGCGAAGACGTCATTCGGGACGCAAGGTCTGCGACGGCAGCTCGCCGAACAGGTCGCGATACTCGCGCGCGAAATAGCCCAGATGCGTGAAGCCCCAGCTCGCGGCGGCCTCGCCGACGCCGAGCTGGTGCGCGCCAGTGGTGCGCAGCAGGCGCCGCACCGCGTTCAGCCGGATCGTGCGCAGATAGCCGACGGGCGTGACGTCGGCGACGCGCTGGAAGCTCGTCTGCAGCGTACGGCGGCTGCAGCGCAGCGCGCGGCACAGTTCGAGCACGGTAACGGGTTCCTCGGGCCGGTCGCGCAGATGCTTCTCGCAACGGCTGACGATATCGCTGTAGGTGGCGTGCGTGATGTCGCGGCGCTCGACGCCGATGCCCTGGTCGAGCGCATCGAGGAACATGCCGAGCATCGCGTCGCGGAACATCTTGCGGGTGGCCGCATATTCGAGGCAGCCGGGATTGCGCTGCGCGTCGTCGATCAGCGACGACAGCCGCGCGCCGAGCGCGACGCCCTGCTCGTCCGACAGCCGCGTGACGTGCCGCAGCTTGCGCGCGCCTGCCGCGCCGAACTCGGCTTCGCACAGCTCGTCGACCATGTCCGATGCGGCGCTGATCCCGACCAGCCCCATCCCTTCCGGCGTATGGAATTCGAAATCCTCGCCGGCGCGCAGCGCGAGCAGCGCATAGCCGTCGATCGGCTGGCCCTGGAACGTGCCGGCGAGCGGCACCGACAACGGCACCGCGAGCGACGTGCGCCTGGCCGGCGCGAGGCCGGTTTGCGCGACACGCCGGTTGGTCGTCTCGCGGAAGAAATGGAAGTCGTCGTACAGCACCTGCGTGACGGTGCCCCTGAACCGGCCCGGCGTCATCTGGCGGTAGACCTGATGCCAACCGGCGATCGCGAGCCCGTGGTCATGCACGTCTTCGTGTGAGCGTGACTGGAACAGCATCGGCGTCTCCGGTAAAACCCTGAATCCACGTTGCGGCCGCACGGCTCGCAGCGGCACAGCTTACCTCCGCAAAATTCCGCGCAGTGCGGTTTCGAATGCAAGACAGGCCGCCGACAGCGCGGCGGCCTGCTCGCCGGTCAGGCGGACATAGCGGCGAAACGACGGCATCCGGTTCACCACCTCGCTGCCGCCGAACGGCACGACGGCAAGCGTCCAGCGCCCGTCGTGCGCGGCGATCGTGCAGTCGGTCAGGTGCAGCGGGCGCAACGCATCGGCGAGCGACGGCTGCGCGACGAGTGCGGCCGCCGCGCGCGCGAATCCGGGGTCGCATCCTGGCTCGGGTTCGGCCGCGACGCCGGTGCGCCGCAGCCAGCCGGTCTGCAGCACGCGTGCGCGGCCCTGTGCGGGGGGACCGTGCGCGGTGACCGTCACCTGCACGCTGACCGTATGCATCAGGAACTGACGCTCGACGCGTTCGTCGACGCGCACGTGCACACCGTTCGGCAGCCGGGCCATGGTGTCGGCCGCGGCGCCGTTCGCGTCGCGCACCGCACCGAGGTCGGCCAGCACGCGCGCGGCGATCGCGCCGGGCCGGTGGCCGGGCGGCGGTGTGTCGGGCGCCATGCGCCACCGGGTGAAGGCGAGCTTCACGACGCGACGTGCTCGCGGCGCAGCACTTCCTCGACCGGCACCGGCTTGAACGGATGCCGGCGCTGCACGACGACCGTCCAGAACAGCGCATACAGCGCGGTGAGCCCGAGCATCGCGCCGAACGGCACGTAGATGTCGCGCGCGTTCATGCCGGGCGGCGTGATGTACCAGATCGCGAGCACGATGCCGACGCTCGACACGATCTGCGGCAGCGGGAACAGCGGCGAACGGTACGGGCGCGGCAGGTCGGGACGGCGGATGCGCAGCATCACGACCGACGCGGTGACGAGCAGGTACGCGGTGCCCCATGCGCAGGTCGCGGCGAGCACGAGGTGCAGGATGCTGTCGAGGTTGCCGTGGATCAGCCATGCGTGGGCGATCGGCACGATCGCCGCCGCGACGATGCCGACCACCGGCGTCTTGAAGCGTGGATGCAGATACGCGAAGCAGCGCGGCAGCGCGCCGTCGATCGCCATCCCGTACAGGATGCGCGGCAGCCCGGCCATCAGCGTGTTGATCGTCGCGGCGCCCGCGCACAGGAACGCGATGCCGAACCACACACGGCCGAAGGGCCCCAGCACCTGCAGCGCGAACGCGGGAATCGCGCCCGGCGTGTCGAGCAGGTGCGTCAGACCGTCGGGGCTGACCGGCACGTTCGCGACCTGACGGCGGATCGCCGCGCCGTACAGGAACATGCAGATCGCGACGCCGACGAGGCCGAGCGCCATCGCGCGCGGAATCGTGCGGCCCGGCGCCTTCATTTCCGGCGCGAGCGGCGTGACGAACTCGCAGCCGACGAACATGAACATCGCCATCCCGACCAGCGACAGCACGGCCGGCACCGACGTGCCGACTTCCGAGCCACCGAACCAGCCATCGAGATGCACGGCGGGCGCCGCGGCGAGGCCGAGGATCCCGAAGATCATCAGCGACAGCCACATGCCGGCCGTCAGCACGATCTCGAGCTTGCTGAACACCTTGATGCCGATGATGTTGCTGATCGCGAACGTGACGACGAGGCCGACGCCGACGAGCCAGGAGCTGTTGTGCTTCTCGAATGCGGCGTTCAGCGACTCGAAGTTCACGAGCGCCATGATGCCGCTCAGGATCGTCTCCGCCGTGCCGGCGAACACGTGTACGAGGAAATACGCGGAAATCGTGCCGGTGATCGCCCAGAAGCGGCCGAGCCCGCACGACAGGTAATCGTAAACCGAGCCGGCCGTCGGCAGCATCGCGGCGGCTTCGGAGAACGTCGTCGCCTGCGCCTGCATCATCACGAACGCGATGATCATCGCGACCGCGAACGCCCAGCCGCCCATCCCGAAGCCCGAGGTCGCGGTGAGGATCACCGGGCTCGCCATGATGAGGCCGACGGCACTCGCCAGCGCGGTCGGAAACCCGACCGCGCCCGCCGTCAGCACCGTGCCGCCGCCCGCTTCAGCCGACGCACCGGCGGGCGTTTCGCCCGCGGCGCCGGTCACTCCAGACCATCCCGACATCGTCGTCTCCTTCCTGTTTCGGCCGGCGCCGCCGCTGCGGCGCCCGTTCCGTTCCGTGCTTCGCGGTCGGCCCTGGGCGGCGCGTCAGCGCTGCGACCCCCGGGCCCCTGTCGATCAAACTTGATCCGATGTCGAAAAAATACGCAGGCAAAATAATTCGGTCATAGCGCAAATCGGCAAAACGGCGGTGGGGAGCGGGTTATCCCGCCCTCCACCGCCGGTTCGTCGTCACGCGCTCACGCAGTCACGACAGCACGCCCTTACGGCCCTTACACCCTCACGCGAACGGCACGGTCTCGAAGCCCGCCGCGAGCGCGTCGACGATCCGGTCGAGCGGCTCGCGCTGGATCACGAGCGGCGGCGACAGGATGATCTTCGTGCCGACCGGACGCACCAGCACGCCGTGCTCGCGCGCCACTTCCGCGACCGCGTTCGCATAGCCGGACAGCGGGTCGATCGGCTCGCGGGTCTGCTTGTTCGCGACGAGATCGAGCGCGAGCATCAGCCCCTTGCCGCGCACCTCGCCGACCGCCGCGAAGCGTTCCGGAAACGACCGCAGCGCTTCGAGCAGATACGCACCCTGCTTCGCCGCGTTCGCCGGCAGGTCTTCCTTCACGACGATGTCGAGGCTCGCGATCGCGGCCGCGCACGCAACCGGGTGCCCGGCGTACGTGTAGCCGTGCATGATCGCGCCGCCGAAGTCCGCGTTCGCGGCGAATGCGTCCTCGATCCGCGCGTTCACGGCCGTCGCGCCGAGCGGCACGTAACCGGACGAGATCCCCTTCGCGAGACACATGATGTCTGGGCGCACGCCCCACCCGCGGCTGCCGAACATGCTGCCGCTGCGGCCGAACCCCGTCACGACTTCGTCGGCGATCAGCAGCACGCCGTAGCGGTCGCACACCTCGCGCACGAGCGGCCAGTAGTTGGCCGGCGGCACGATCACGCCGCCCGCGCCCTGCACCGGTTCGGCGATAAAGGCGGCAACCGTGTCGGGGCTCTGGAACTGGATCTCGCGCTCCAGCATTTCCGCGCAGATCCGGCCGAGTTCCTCCGGATCCTGCGTGAACGGGTTGCGGTACAGCCACGGCGTCTCGACGTGGAAGCAGCCGGGCAGGTTCGGCTCGTAGTTGCGGCGGAACACCGTATTGCCGTTCACCGACGCGCCGCCGAAGTGCGTGCCGTGATAGCCCTGCTTCAGCGAGATGAACTTCGTGCGGTCGGCCTGGCCACGCACCTTCCAGTACTGGCGCGCGATCTTCAGCGCGGTCTCGATCGAGTCGGAGCCGCCCGAGCTGTACAGCACGCGGCGCATCCCTTCCGGCTCGAGCATGTCGATCAGCTTCTTCGACAGCTCCTCCGCGCGCGGATGCGAGATGCCGTCGAACAGCTGGAAGTATTCGAGTTCGTCGAGCTGACGCACGATCGCGTCCTTCACTTCCTGGCGGTTGTGCCCGACGTTCACGTTCCACAGGCCCGCGACGCCGTCGACGAGTTGCCGCCCGGTTTCGTCGAACACGTAGCAGCCGTCGCCGCGCACGATGCGGATCGGCTTGCGCTGTTTCATTTCGTTCGGGTGCAGCATCGGGTGCCAGAACTTCGCTTCGTTGTAGCTCATTGCAGTCTCCACTGTCGGATCGGTTGAACCTCGATCGCTCGGGTTCGAGGTGGTCGGCGTTGGCGCCGCGCGTCAGTGCGCGATGCAGACGGATTTGGTTTCGGTAAAGCCTTCGATCGCGTATTGCCCGAACTCGCGGCCGATGCCCGACTGCTTGTAGCCGCCGAACGGCATCGACGGATCGAGCGGAATGTGACAGTTCACCCACACGGTGCCGGCCTCGATCTGCGGCACGAGGTTCATCACGCGCTTCAGGTCGTTGCTCCAGATGCTCGCGGCGAGGCCGTACGGCGACGCGTTCGCGAGCCGCACCGCGTCGGCCGCATCGTCGAACGGCACGACGACGATCACCGGGCCGAACACCTCGTCGCGCACGATCGCGCTGTCCGGATGCGGATCGGCGATCACGGCGGGCTTCACGTAGTAGCCGGGCAGATCGTCGGCCGGCGTGCCGCCCGCGAGGAACGTGAGGCCCGCGCGGCGCGCGCCTTCGATGTGCTGGACGACCTTGTCGCGATGGTGCGCGGAAACCAGCGGGTTGATCTGCGCGGTCGTGTCGAGGCCCGCGCCGAGCTTCATCGACTGCGCGACGCCCGCGAGGCCGTCCGCGAGCTGCGCGAACTTGCTGCGGTGCACGTAGATGCGCGACGCGGCCGCGCACACCTGCCCCTGGTTGAAGAACGCGCCGGCGGCGACGCCGTCGAGCGCCTGCGCGACGTCGACGTCGTCGAGCATCACGATCGGATTCTTGCCGCCGAGTTCGAGCGAGAAGCGCGTCATGTTCTGCACGGCCGCCGCGCCGACCAGCTTGCCGGTCGCGGTCGAGCCGGTGAACGAGATCTTCGCGATCGACGGGTGGCTCGACAGCGCGGCACCGCACGTGCGGCCGCCGGTGACGACGTTGAACGCGCCGGGCGGCACGCCGGCCTCGCGGGCGAGTTCGGCGAGGCGCAGCGCGGTGAGCGGCGTTTCCGGCGACGGCTTGAGCACGATCGTGCAGCCGGCCGCGAGCGCCGGAATCAGCTTCCACACCGCGATCATCAGCGGGAAATTCCACGGCACGATCGCGGCGACCACGCCGACGGGCTCCTTGCGCGTATAGGCCGTATAGCGCGCGCCGGGCGGGAACGGGATCGATACGTCGAGCGTCTGGCCGGTGATCTTGGTCGCCCAGCCGGCCATGTAGCGCACGTATTCGACGCTCGCGCCGACCTCGATCGCGCGCGACACGTGGATCGACTTGCCCTGGTTCAGCGTTTCGAGCTGCGCGAGCGTCTCGGCGTCGGCTTCGATCAGCTCGGCGAGCTTCAGCAGGATGCGCTCGCGCTCGGCCGGGCGCAGCCCGCTCCACACGCGGGTGTCGAACGCATGTTTCGCGCTCGCGACCGCGCGATCGACGTCGTGCGCGTCGGCATCCGCGACCGTCGCGAGCCGCTCGCCCGTCGCCGGGTCGTACACGTCGAGCCGTGCGGCCGAGTGCGCGGGCTGCATCGCGCCGTCGATGAAAAGGCCGAAGTCGCGTGCGACGAAGGTGCGCACGGTGTCGCTGACGGCGACGAAGTTCGTGGTGCTCATGGGCGTCTCGATGATTGTCGTGGCTGGGCCGCGTGCGTGCGGGCATGCGGGCGTCGAACCACTGTATCGATGGGGGATCGCGCCCGGTGAGCGCAAATTGGCAGCGCGTGGCGGATCGACACGCGGGTGACTCGGGAACGTGGACGGGCGGCGTGCGAACGCCACGCTATCGTCGGATGAATGGCGCGGCGTGAAGGCGGAGGCGGAGGCGGAGGCGGAGGCGGAGGCGGAGGCGGAGGCGGAGGCGGAAAAATTACAGGAACAACGCGCCGACCAGCTCCGTGCGATTCGACACGCCGAGTTTCCGGTACATGCGCATCAGGTGCGTCTTGATGGTCGGCTGCCCGAGCGCGAGATCGCGTGCGATCTCCTTGTTCGAGCGGCCGTCGCGCACGAGGCGTGCGATCTGTTCCTCGCGGTAGGTCAGCCGCTCCTCGCAGCCGATCCGGTGAATCCCGCGCCGCGCACGCAGCAGCGGGGCCAGCGCCGCTTCGGCGACCGGCTGCAGCCGCGCCAGCGCGTCGACCTCGCCCGGCGCGAACCGGCCCGCCGTGCTGTTGCCGTGCGCGTCGCCTTTTCCGAAGCGCAGCAGCGAAAACGCGCCGACGGTGCGACCAGCGTCGTCGCGCAGCCAGATCTCGACGACGTCGGCGACATCGTGCCGCCGCAGGAAACGGGTCCAGTACGCGGACGCGGCACGTCTTTCGTCAGGCAATTGGGAAGCGAGCGTCACGACCGCGCGAACGCCCGCCGCGCAGCGCGACGGATGCAGCGGATCGAGCATCCGGTAGCGTGCGAGGTAAGTGCGATGCATCGACTCCGGCATCCCGAACAGCTCGAAATCGGCCGGCTCGCCGCTCAGGTCGAGCCGGTAGAACACGATCGCGGACGGGCTCGCGAATGCATCGAACGCAGCGACGCACGCATGCAGCGCGCGCTGCCAGTCGGCGGCTTCGTGGTCGGCGGGAACGGATGGGGTCGGCATGATGGGAGCGGCCGGCGGCCGACGCGTCGAAGTTCGGGCCAGCCTACCGGCGCCGAAATGGGCCGGTGAGCCCAAATCGGCAATTCGTCAGCGGGCGGCGGGTGGCGCGCCCGCCCCGTCAGTGCGCGTTCGCGGCGAACGTGTCGCAGGCGCTCACTTCACCCGCTTCCATCCCGCGCCGCAGCCAGTACACGCGCTGCTCGCTCGTGCCGTGCGTGAAGCTTTCCGGCGCGACGTAGCCCTGGCCTTGCTGCTGCAGCCGATCGTCGCCGATCGCGGCCGCCGCCTTCAGCCCCTGCTCGAAATCGCCGGGTTCCATCAGCCGCTGGTTCGCGCGCTCCGCGTTGTTCGCCCATACGCCGGCGAAGCAGTCGGCCTGCAATTCCATCCGCACCGACAGCGCGTTCGAGCGCGCCTGGCTCGAACGGCGGCGCGCGGCATCGACCTTGTCGGAAATGCCGAGCAGGTTCTGCACGTGATGGCCGACTTCGTGCGCGATCACATAGGCCTGCGCGAAGTCGCCGCCCGCGCCGAACCGCTTGCGCAATTCGTCATAGAAACCGAGATCGATATACACCTTGTGGTCGCCCGGACAGTAGAACGGCCCCATCGCGGTCTGGCCGGTGCCGCACGCGGTCGGCGTCGAGTTCGTGAACATCACGAGCTTCGGTGCCTCGTACTGCGCATGCAACTGGGTGTTGAAGACGCCGGTCCACGTGCGCTCGATATTGCCGAGCACCTTGCGCGTGAACACCGCGCCGGGATCGTTCGCCGGCGCGCCCTGGTGCTGCGTGGGCGCGGACTGCGCCTGCTGCTGCCGGCCCTGCAGCGCCGATGCGCCTTCGAGCACGACGCGGGGGTCGATCCCGAAGAAATACGATGCGGCCAGCGCCACCACGATCGTGCCGATGCCGATCGTCGCGCGCCCGCCGCCGAACCCGCCGCCGCCGCGTCGATCCTCGACGTTCACGCTTTCTGTTTCGTCGTCCAGCCTCATTGCCGGCCCCTCCCTGCTCTTGTCGATGGTCCGGCCGCGCGATGCGCAACCGGGCGATCCGCCGCCGCGACAGGCGCGATCGGCGGACGCGATGGATCCGTATCCGGCGCACGCTCACGCCGATATCGCCGCCTGCCGTTCCGCGTGCGCGACGGAATCGGCCGGCGCGCCGCGCCGGTGCGCGGGCTCGCCCGCGCTACGCCCGTGCTATTTTGCCGGGCTTTTGCGGCTTGTCGCAAAAATACGGAGGATAGAGCGATTCGGCGCCGAGGATCGTCAGCCTTTGCAAAATAGCCGAGATCCAGCCGGCCCGGTGCCGCGCGCAACCCTCGGCCGTCCGGCCGGTACATGTTCATCCTTTCGGCGGATACCGACGTGCGTCGACGCCGCCTAAAGTGACCGGAAACGACACCCTTCCGGAGAATGACATGACGCACCCGCAACCCCGTACGATCGCGATCACCGGCGCAGGCACCGGCATCGGCGCCGCGTGCGCGCGCCGCTTCGCCGCCCGCGGCGAGCGCGTCGTCTTGATCGGGCGACGCCGGGCGCCGCTCGACGCGCTCGCCGCCGAGACGGGCGGCCTCGCACTCGCCGGCGACGCCGCGAGCACGGCCGAGTGGGCCCGCTTCCTGCCGGAGATCGCCGAACGGTTCGGCCCCGTCGACGCGCTCGTCGCGTGCGCGGGCGGCCACGGCCTCGGCCGCGCGGACGAAACCAACGACGCGCAATGGCGCCACGCGATGCACGCGAATCTCGACACCGCGTTCGTCAGCGCACGCGCGTGCCTGCCGGACCTGATCGCGCAGCGCGGCAGCATCGTGCTGGTTGCGTCGATCGCCGCGCTCGCGGCCGGGCCGGGCGTGTGCGGCTATACGGTCGGCAAGCATGCGCTGCTCGGGCTCGCGCGGTCGCTCGCACGCGACTACGGGCCGCACGGCGTGCGTGCGAATGCGGTGTGCCCGGGCTGGGTTCGCACGCCGATGGCCGATGCGGAAATGACGCCGCTGATGTCCGCGCATGGCGACACGCTCGACGGCGCGTATGCGCGCGTGAGCGCCGACGTGCCGCTGCGGCGCGCGGCCGATCCGGACGAAATCGCGGCCGTGTGCGCATTCCTCGCATCGCCCGACGCGTCGTTCGTGACGGGCGCGACGCTCGTCGCCGACGGCGGCGCGATGGTCGTCGATGTGCCGACGCTCGCGTTCGACAAGCTTTGACGCCGGGAACAAAGCGTCCGCACGATGCGTGCACGAGTGCGAACGCGCGACGTGCCGCACACGTCGTCCGGCACTGCGTCGGCCGCGCCCGGCCCTGCGTACGCGCTGCACGCGCCCCGCTCGTTTCCCGGCCCCGAAATCCGCTAACATCGACCGATCCCGCCGCCTTCGTGCGGCACCGCCTCACCGTTCGGAATTCGATGAACATCCGGTTTCTTGAAACCTTCGTCTGGCTCGCGAAGCTGGAGAACTTCCGGCTCACGGCCGAGAAACTGCACACGACGCAGGCGGCCGTGTCGAGCCGCATCGCGTCACTTGAAGAGGCGTTCGACGTGCGGCTGTTCGACCGCAACACGCGTTCGGCCACGCTCACGCCCGCGGGCCGGCGCATGCTCGCGTACGCGGAGCGGATCGTGCGGCTCGACGGCGAGATGCGGCGCGACATCGACGCGGCGAGCGACGCGGGCCTGATCCGGATCGGCGTGATCGAGTCGATCGTGCACAGCTGGTTTCCGGCGCTGATGGCGCAATTGCGCGAGCGCTATCCGCGCCTCGACGTCGAGATCACGAGCGACACGACGCTGCACCTGATCCGCCTGCTCAGCACCGACGGCGTCGACCTGATCCTGCAGACCGACCCGGTGCCCGGCCCCGACTTCACGAACCTGCCGCTGTGCGAATTCCCGGTGCACTGGGCGGCGAGCCCGCGTCTCGGGCTCGGCGGCGAACGGCTCGACGTCGCGCGGCTTGCCGCGTACCCGATCATCAGCTTCTCGCGCCATTCGGGGCCGCACGCGACGATCGAGCGGCTGTTCGCCGCCGTCGAGCGGCCGGCCAGCATCAACTGCATCACGTCGGTCGCCGCGATGATCCGGCTCGTCGCCGACGGTTTCGGCGTGGCCGCGCTGCCGCCCGCGATCATCGGGCGCGAACTGCAGGAAGGCGCACTCGAACTGCTCGACGTGGAACCCGAATTCCCCGCGCTGCCGCTCGTCGCGTCGTATCGCACGCAGGGCCTGCCGGTCGCCGCGCGCATCGCGGAGCTGGCGAGCGAAGTCGCGCGCGCGATGCCGGCCGCCGCGAGTCATGCGAAGCCGGCCGCATCGGCAAAGGCCAAGGCCGATTCCGTTGGCAAGGCCGCTGCCCGGCCGGCGACAAAAACCGGAACCGCGGCGGCGAAACGCACGCCGAAATCCGCGCCGCCCGCCGCCGCTGCGGCGAAACGCCGTCCGCGCCGCTCATAAGAAAACCTGTTCACCGCGAATTTGTTTTCTTGTTGGACGGGCGCGGCCCGTCTTCGGGACACTGCGGGTTCCTGACACCCCCGTCACAAGGAACCCGCAATGACCCGCCTTTCCCTTCCGCACGGCCAACTCTGCGTCTGGACGGATATCGACGCCGCGCACGAAGCCGATTTCAACGCGTGGTACGACCGCGAGCACATGCAGGAGCGTGTCGCGATTCCCGGTTTCACGCATGCGCGGCGGTTTCGCGCGACCGACGGCGGCCCGCGCAAGTATCTCGCGCTGTACGTGACGGACACGCTCGACGTGTTCCGCGGCGACGCCTACCGGCGCGCGTTCACGCAGCAGACCGCATGGTCGCTCGCGAACTTCGAGCGCATGACGGGCACGCAGCGGCGGGTCGGCGACCTGACGATCGAGGCCGGCGATGGCGAAGGCGTGCATCTCGCGCTGTTCGTGCTGCCGCCCGAACGCATCGACGTGCCGCGCCTGCGCGAGCGCTTCGACGCGGCGCTGCGTGAACCTGGCATCCATGCGGCACGCCTGTTCCGCACCGCGCCGGACCTGTCCGCGCCGATCGGCGCCGATGCGGCCGCACGTCCGGCCGCCGACGCGCTCGTCCTGATCGAAGGCAGCGACGCCGCGGCCACGCGCCGGGTCGCAGCCGCCATCGCCGGTCACGACGACGTGCGCACCTTCGACCTGATGTGGCGCGCCGCCGCGCCGCTGCCGGTGGCAGGCGCCGAAACGCAGCCGGCCGCCGCCCTGCCGGCCTGAACGCCGGCTTCGCCACCGGCCGCGGCGTCCGTCATCCGCACGCGGCCGGCGCATCGGCCCCGCGCGTCCCCCCGTCATCCTTCACGACATGCCCGACACCATGAGCACTCTCGCCCAGCCCGCCGCCCACGCGCCCCGCCGTGTCCGCAACAGCCGACTCGCGTCCGCGAGCATGATCGGCACGTCGCTCGAGTGGTACGACTTCACGATCTACAACACGCTCGCCGCGCTCGTCTTCAACCATCTGTTCTTTCCGTCGGTCGACCCGCTGGCCGGCACGATCCTCGCGTTCTCGACCTATGCGGTGGGCTACGTGTCGCGTCCGCTCGGCGGCTTCGTGTTCGGCAACCTCGGCGACCGCATCGGCCGCCGCGCGGTGCTGATGCTCACGCTCGTGCTGATGGGAATCACGACCGCGCTGATGGGGGCGCTGCCGACCTATGCGCAGGCAGGCATCCTGAGCCCGATCCTGCTCGTCGCGCTGCGCTTCGTGCAGGGCGTCGCGCTCGGCGGCGAATGGGCCGGCGCGGTGCTGCTGTCGGTCGAGCACGGCGACCAGAAGCGGCGCGGGCTGTCCGCGTCGTGGACGCAGATGGGCCCGTCGTTCGGCACGCTGCTCGGCACCGGCTGCATCGCGCTGGTGACGCTGTCCACCACGTCCGACACCTTCCTGTCGTGGGGCTGGCGCGTGCCGTTCGCGGCCAGCGCGCTGCTCGTCGTGTTCGGCTTCTGGCTGCGCCGCGGCGTCGACGAAACGCCGCAGTTCGAGCAGCTCGCCGAGTCGCACGCGACCGCCGAAGTGCCCGTCGCCGAAGTGCTGAAATGCCACTGGCGGCGCCTGCTGATCGCCGGCGGCTCGCGCATCGGCTCCGACGTGCTGTATGCGCTGATCGTCGTGTTCACGCTGACCTACGTGACGACCGTGCTGCACCTGTCGCGCCCCGTCGCGCTGACGGCGGTGATGGTCGGCACGGCCTGCAACGCGCTCGCGGTGCCGTTCTTCGGCGCGCTGTCGGACCGCTTCGGGCGCCGTCCGGTGTACCTCGCCGGCGCGATCGCCGGCATCGTGTGGGCGTTCGTGTTCTTCACGATGCTCGACACGGCGCGGCCGGGCGCGATCGTCGCGGCCGTCGCGATCGGCCTCGTGATCCATGCGGTGATGTACGGCCCGCAAGGCGCGTTCGTCACCGAGCAGTTCCCGACACGCGTCCGTTATGCGGGCTCGTCACTGGCGTACACGCTCGCCGGCATCGTCGGCGGCGGCTTCGCGCCGCTCGTGATCGCAACGCTGTTCCGCCAGACGGGGACGACGACGGCCGTGTCGCTGTACGTTACCGCAGCGCTCGTCGTGACCTCGATCGCGCTGCTCGCCGCGCGCGAGACCGCGCACCGTCCGCTCGCGGACTGAGCGTCCCGCTCGCCCACCTCATTCATTCGCACTTCAAACGGATACCCGCATGCAAGCCCTGTCGTTCAACGTGATGTCCCTGCAACGCGCACCGGCACAGGTGGACGTCGAGATCGAACGCGTCGTGATCGCCGGCTGGGCAGGCCGCGATCCGGAAGCGATCCGCGCGCACATCGACGAACTCGCGGCGCTCGGCGTCGCGCCGCCGTCGACCACGCCGTGTTTCTATCGCGTAGCGTCCGCGCTGCTCACGCAGGCGCCGTCGATCGGCGTGCTTGGTGCGCGCTCGGGCGGCGAGATCGAGTGCGTGCTGATCGACAGCCCGGCCGGCACGCTGGTGACGGTCGGTTCCGATCATACGGATCGGGAAGTCGAGGCCTACGGCGTCGCGGTGTCGAAACAGGTGTGCGCGAAACCGCTCGGCCGCGATGCCTGGCGCCATGCGGACATCGCCGATCACTGGGACGCGATCGAGATGCGTTCGTGGCTCGTCAGGCCCGGCGGCGAACGCGTCGCGTATCAGCACGGTGCGCTCAACGGACTGCTCGCGCCGGAGGTGCTGTGGCAGCGCTTCGACGACCGGCGCACGATGCCCGCACGCTGCGCGATGTTCGGCGGTACCGTCGCCGTGCACGGCGCGATCGCGGCGATGGGCGACGGTGATGCGTTCGAGATGGAACTGCACGATCCGGTGCTCGGACGCAGCCTGCGGCACCGGTATGCAATCGAGGTATTGCCGGTCGTGGCGTGACGAAGCGTGGCGGGTACGCAGGCAACGATGGGCATCAACCGCATGCCGGCCCGCCGCCCGCCTTCGCCGCCCACCGTCATCGCAAGCACCCGAGCCCCGCCAGCGCCGCCTCCACCGCCGTATCGAGCGGCGTCACCGGCTCGCGGCCGAGTACCGCCGTCACCCGCGCGTTGTCCATCCGGAGCGGCTCGCGCCACAGATAACGCATCTCGATCATCTCGCGCATCGTCGTGACGAACGGCGCGGCGACCCACACGAGCCACCACGGGAAACGCCGCACCGTCGGCCGCATCCCATGCCGCTGCGCGACGCGGCGCACGGCCTGCGCCATCTGCGTGCCGTCCGCGTCCCAGTGGCCGCCGAGATGAAAGCGTGCGAACGGCTCCAGCGTGTCGCGCCGCTCGATCAGCTCGACCATCGTGCGCGCGACGTCCGGCAGGTACGCCCATTGATGGCCGACGCCCGGCCGGCCCGGCACGCTGATGGCCGCAACCGGCCGCCCTGCCTTGACGAGCCCCTGCCCGAACCAGTTGTTGCCCGCGTGCGCCCCGAAGAAATCGCCGGCCCGCACGATGATCGTGCGGACGCCCTGCGCGGTCGCCGCCTGCAACCGCTGCTCCAGCTCGACGCGGATCGCGCCCTTGCGCGTCGTCGGATGCTGCGGGGCCTCTTCGCGCAATACCGGAAACGCGTCGGGACCGTAGTTGTAGATAGTCCCCGGCAGCACGACAGTCGCCTGCGCCACCGTCGCCGCCGCGATCGTGTTGTCGATCATCGGCAGCACCTGCCCGCTCCAGTTCCGGTAGCCGGGCGGGTTCACCGCATGCACGATCACGCTGCAGCCGCGCGCCGCGCGGACCACCGTCTCGCGGTCGAGCGCGTCGCCGCGTATCCATGCAATCCCGTCGCGCTCCACCGTCCCGGCGTCGAGCCCGCGCTTGAGCGCGCGCACCTGCCAGCCGGCATCGCGCAACTGACGCGCGACCTCGCCGCCGATACCTCCGCTCGCGCCGAGCACGAGTGCCTGTCGTTGCGTCCCGCCTGCGTTCGCCGTCATTGCCGTTCTCCGTGTATGAACCGTTGACAGCACGCATTCTGGCGCCCGGCCGCCTAATAAGGAATTGTCGAACCTGATGGATCAGCTATACATTTATGCATGACCATCGATCTGAACTGGGAACGCTACCGCACCTTCCTTGCCGTGCTGACTGAAGGCTCGCTGTCGGGCGCGGCGCGCGCGCTCGGCATCACGCAGCCGACGGCCGGCCGCCACGTCGCGGCGCTCGAGGCCGCATTCGGCCAGACGCTGTTCACGCGCTCGCCGTCGGGGCTGCTGCCGACCGAGGCGGCCCTCGCGCTGCGCGGCCATGCCGAGGCGCTGCGCAGCGCGGCGGCCGCGTTCGAGCGAGCGGCCGCGAGCCACGGCGCGGGCGTGCGCGGCACCGTGCGGATCTCGGCCAGCGACGTGATCGCGGTCGAGGTGCTGCCGCCGATGCTCGCGCAGTTGCGGCGCGACCATCCGGGGCTCGTGATCGAACTGGTGCCGACCGACCGCATCCAGGACGTACTGAACCGCGAGGCCGACATCGCGGTGCGGATGGCGCCGCCCGCGCAGGACGCGCTCGTCGCGCGGCGCGTCGGCGAGATCGACGTCGGGCTGTTTGCGCGCGACGACTACCTGGCGCGCAACGGCACACCATCGACCACCGGCGAACTCGCCCATCACGCGCTGATCGGTTTCGATACGGTCACGCCTTTCATCCGCTCGGCCGGGCGCGGGATGCCGTTGTGGAAGCGCGATGCGTTCGCGCTGCGCACCGACAGCAATCTCGCGCAACTCGCGATGATTCGCGCGGGCTACGGAATCGGCTTCTGCCAGAACGGGCTCGCGAAACGCGATGCGCGACTCGTGCGCGTGCTGCCGGACGGGCCCGCGATGAAACTGGAAACCTGGGTGGTCATGCACGAGGATCTGCGCACGAGCCCGCGTTGCCGGGCCGTGTTCGATGCGCTGGCGAACGGGCTGCGCGCGTATGCCGACGGGACGGCCGACTAGGCCGTTCAGCCCCGCCGCGCCCGCCCGCTTCATGCTTCACATCAGCAACTGCCGCGACAGCACCTCGCGCGCCTGCGTGACCGTCTCGCGCTCGCCGGGCATCGGCGGCGTCAGCGAGAACACCGCGTCGGGCAGCGCCGGCAGCCGGTATTTCGCGCCGAGCCGCACCAGGCCCTCACCGATCGCCGACGCGCACAAACAGCCGACGCCGAGCCCCGCCGCGAGCATCGACTGCAGCCCCGCGACGCCCGACGCGCTGTGCACGAGCACGTACGGCGCGTGCTGCTCGTCGAGCGAGCGCACCGCGATCTGATGCATCATGCAGTCGTCCGGCAGCAGCACGAGCGGCAACGGCTCGGGCAACTGCTCGGCGAGCGCCGGCGACGCGACCCACGACAGCGGCTCGCGCCGCAGCACCCAGCGCGTATCGGCCGACGCGGGCCTGAACGGACCGCTCGACAGGTTCATCACGACCCCGAGGTCGATCTGCCCGCGCGCATGGGCGGCCTCGATCTCCGCGCTCTTCATCGCGCTCACGTGCAGGCTCAGTTGCGGGTAGCACTCCCGCAGCCGCGCGAGCAGGCCCGCGACTTCATGCGTGCGGTAGTAGTCGGTGATCGCGACGCGCAACTCGCCCTTGATCGCCTGTCCGCGCAGCTCGTCGAACGCGGCCTCGTTCAGCGCGACGATGCGCCGTGCATGCTGCAACAGGCGCGCGCCGGCCGGCGTCGGCTCGACGCCGCGCTTGCTGCGCACGAACAGCGGCACGCCGGCGCGCGATTCGAGCTTGCGCACCTGCTCGCTGACCGTCGACTGCGACAGGTGCAGCAGCGGCGCGGCGGCCGTCAGGCTGCCGGCGTCCGCCACCACCGCGAATGTGCGTAACTGATCCAGGTCGAAACCGCGCATCGCCCTCTCCACCCATCGGATAACCCGATGGATGCTACCACCAATTCCCGCTTTTCCGAATCATCGACGGTCCCCAGAATATCGGTTCACCGGCGCGTCTGAACACCCGTTTCGACTGGATTCAGCATGCGGCCCTCATTCTCTCGGACTTGCGTTCATGACCGACAACACCCTCGCCCCTTGCGCACCGGCCGGCGCAGCCGCCGCGGCACCGCCGCGCAGCCATCACGGCTGGGCGCTCGTGGTCCTGCTGGTCGGCGCCATTCTGCCGCCGCTCGACTACTTCATCGTGAATCTCGCGCTGCCGGCCATCCGCGACGGCATCGGTGCGCGCCCGGCCGAGCTGCAGCTCGTCGTGTCGGCCTACGCATGTGCGAACGCGGTCGTGCAGATCACCGGCGGGCGGCTGGGCGACCTGTACGGCCGCAAGCGGATGTTCATGGTCGGGATGGCCGGCTTCGTCGTCGCATCGGCGTTGTGCGGGCTCGCCGGCAGCGGCGCCGTGCTGGTCGGCGGCCGCGTGCTGCAGGGCCTGTTCGCCGCGATCCTCGCGCCGCAGGTGCTCGCGACGATCCGCAGCGTGTTCAGCCCGCAGGAGCAGGTGCGCGTGATGGGCTTCTACGGTTTCGTGTTCGGCCTCGCGGCCGTGATCGGCCAGCTCGGCGGCGGTGCGCTGATCAGCCTGCATCCGTTCGGGCTCGGCTGGCGCGCGATCTTCCTGGTCAATGTGCCGATCGGCATCCTCGCGCTGCTCGGCAGCTGGCGCTTCATCCCGGAGAGCCGGCCGCCGCGCGGCCAGCGCATCGACGTGCCCGGCACGGTACTGCTGTCGCTGTTCCTGCTGATGCTCGTCTATCCGCTCACGCACGGGCGCGAGGCGGGCTGGCCGCTGTGGATGGTCGCGTGCATCGTCGGCGCGCTGCCGATGTTCGGCGCGCTGCTGGCGGTCGAAGCGCGCCGGCTCGCCGGCGGCCGCGACGCGCTGCTCGACGTGCGCCTGCTGCGCAACCCGGTCGTCGCGCTCGGGCTCACGCTCGCATTCCTGTTCTACATGCTGAGCGCATTCTTCCTGAGCTACGGGATCTATCTGCAGGGCTGCCTGAACTGGTCGCCGCTCGCGTCGGGGCTCGCGATCCTGCCGCTCGGCATCGGCTTCCTCGCCAGCCCGTTGCTGATGCCGCGCCTCGTCGACCGGTTCGGCGGCTATCGCGTGCTCACGCTCGGCTTCGCGATGCTCACGGCCGGCGTCGCGACCGCCGCCGCGCTGGCCGGCGACCATGCGCCCGGCGCGGGCTTCTATGCGGGCATCGCGGCGATCGGCGTCGGCCAAGGGCTCGTGCTGCCATCGGTCGTGCGGATCGTGCTCGCGGAAGTCGACGCGGCGCGCGCCGGGGTCGCCTCCGGCATGGTCACCGCGATGCTGCAGATCGGCGCGGCCGTCGGTGCGGCGACGCTCGGCGGGTTGTTCTTCGCGCGGCTCGGCGCGCAGCCGGGGGCGCTCGACTACGTGCAGGGATTCAGGACGGCGATGTGGGCGCTGACGGTCGTGCTGCTCGTGTGCGTCGCGCTGTCGGCCGCGTTGGGGCCGATGCATCGACGGGCGCGGGCCGGCGTGTGACGGTGGCGGGCTCGCGGCACATTGCCGGCGGCGACACGGAAACGGTGCAGGCGCGACCGCTCGCCGGCATCGGGCTCACGGGTGATGCTTGAGCGGCGCGTGGCGCGCTTCCCATTCGGCCAGTTCGACGCGATAGCGCGCCAGCGCTTCGTCGTACAGGTCGAAAACGCACGGCGAGCAGCCGCTGTTGCAGCAGTCTTCCAGTTCAGGTTGTTCGGGCGGGGTGGGACGCGGATCGTCGTCCGGCGTATCCGCAGAGGCAGGCTTGGTCACGTCTTCATTCGGTCACATGATGCTGAACGAACAGTATACGGTGATGGACTGCGACATGCAGGCGCCCCGCCCGCACGGGACCCTGCGTTCGCGCGTCGACGACCGACCAACAGGAGCCGCGTCATGGCCGAAGCAGTGAATCCGCCGGAACTCTGGGCGCCGTTCGGCGCGTTCTCGATGGCCGTGGTCCAGGGCGCCGGCCGGATCGTTCATCTGAAGGGACAGGTCGCACTCGACAGGGACGGACGCGTCGTGGGTGCCGCCGACATGCGCGCGCAGGTCCGGCAAACGCTCGGCAACATTCGCGACGTGCTCGCCGCGATGGGCGGGCAGATGCAGGATGTGATCTCGCTGGTTCACTACGCGACCGACATCGACGCGTTCATGCAGGCCGGCGACATCCGCGAGACGTTCTTCGCCGAACCCTATCCCGTGACGACAACCGTCCAGGTCGAACGTCTCTACCGCCCCGATCTGCTGATTGAAATCGCGGCGATCGCGGAAATTCCGCGTGCGCGATTCCGCATGCGTTGACGTCGTGCCCGAGCGCGATAGCCCGCCACCCGCTATGCCACGCGCCCGCTCACCGGAATCGATGCGCCGGTGATCGCCTGCGCATCGGTCGACAGCAGGAACCCGATCGTCGCCGCGAGCTGTTCGGGCCGGACCCAGCGTGAGAAGTCCGCGTCCGGCATGTCCGCACGATTCGGCGGCGTGTCGATGATGCTCGGCAGCAGCGCGTTCACGGTCACGCCGCGATCGAGCAGCTCCGCCGCCAGCGCCTCGGTGAGCCGCGCGACGCCCGCCTTCGCCGCCGCATACGCGCCCATTCCCGCGCCGGCCTTGAACGCCGCGCCTGCCCCGATGTTGACGATACGGCCGGCCGGACTCGCCACCAGATACGGCAGCGCGGCCTTCGACGCATTCAGTGCCGTCTTCACGTTCAGTTCGTACATGCGGTCCCACGTGGCTGCATCGCCGTCGGCGATCGTCTGCCATACGAACGCGCCCGCGATGTTCAGCAGCGCGTCGACCCGGCCGAATTCGCGATTCACGGTGTCGAGCGCGCGCGCGGCCGCCTGCGGATCGACGAGGTCGATGCCGCCGACGCGCAGCGCATCGGCCGGCACGCCGGGCAACGCCTGCGCGTCCGGCGCCGCGCCGCGGCCGATCAGCGCGACGCGGGCGCCGCGCTGGCCGAGCCACGCGGCCGTGGCGACGCCGAGATGACCGAATCCGCCGGTGATCGCGACTGCCTTGCCTTTCAGGTCGTGTTCCATCGATGTGCTCTCCTTGGGTCCAGGGGTGTTTGATGATGCGTAGTTAGGGGGCAATGCCGGCCGCGACACGGACGCGCCCGGCCGGCGTTTCGACAGCGTAGCGCCGTTCACGCTTGCGTGGGCACTACGACGCATGCGTGGATGCCGGCCACGTCGGCAAGCCGACACGCCGGTGCTGCATGGGTGCGCCGCGCTCGGGCGGGCATAATGCGCGATCACGGTGCGCCGCGCGGTGGATCATGATCGCGCCGGGCCCTTGAACGGCCTGCGCCATTTTCGTATCGAAACCCGAACCTCAACCCGTCTATCCCATGCAAGTAATCGTCGTTGGCACCGGCAAGCTGGCAACCGAACTGCTCGGCTCGCACCGGCTCGACCCGTCAACCTGTCACGTGATGGCCTGGTCCGAGCATGCACGCACCGAGCTGCAACGTAGCGACGACGCCCGACGTAGCGACGCCCGATCGATCGTCGTGCACGCCGGGTCCGGCCGCGAACTGCCCGCCGCGATCGCATTCTGCCAGGCAACCGGTTCGCCGCTCGTCGAGCTGTCCACCGGCTCCGACCTCGAAACCGGATCGCACGACTTCCCCATCGTGCTCTGTCCGAATACGAACATCCTGATGCTCAAGTTCATGAGCATGCTGGAAACCAGCGGCCATCTGTTTCGCGACTGCCGCATCAGCGTGACGGAGTCGCATCAGGCCAGCAAGACATCCGTGCCCGGCACCGCGGTCGGCATCGGCCAGTCGCTCGGTATTCCAGCGCAGGAGATCCGCTCCGTACGCGACCCGAACGAGCAGCGCGACGCATTGCAGATTCCCGACGATCAGCTCGGCCGCCATGCATTCCACCGGATCCGCATCGAGGACGACGCGTGCAGCCTGCAGTTCGAATCCCGTGTGTACGGCGCGTCGCCTTACGCGGACGGCGTGTCGCGGATCGTCGAGGCCGTCCGGCAGCACGCGCTCGAACCGCGCCGGTATTCGATCGTCGAGTTCATTCACAACGGCTGGCTGTAGGCGCAGCACGCGCGACGACGCGCGGGCCGGCCGCCGACGCGCCTGCCGGCACACGCGACGGCCGCAATCGCGCCATCGTCGACGCTCGCGTTACGCGTCGCCCAGCACGGCCCCGCTCTCGGGCAACGTCGCGCCGCCATCGACGACGATGGTCTGCCCGGTGATGTACGCCGCGTCGGCCGATGCGAGAAACAGCATCGCATTCGCGATGTCCTCCGGCTCACCTATCCGCGCAAGCGGAATGTCGCGCGCGATCTGCGCGGCGACCGACGCATCGCCGAGATTACCGGCCGCCGGCGTGCGGATCATTCCCGGCTCGACGCCGTTGACCGTCACGTTGCGGCGCGCGAGTTCAAGCGCCGCCGCGCGGATGAAGCCGTTCACGCCGGCCTTCGACGCCGCGTAGTGCGCGAGCCCCGGATAGACGACGCGCGGCCCGGTCACCGACGACGTGACGAGCAGCCGCCCCGCCCCCGCCCGCTCGAATGCCGGCAGCGCGGCCTGCGCGAGCCAGAACAGCGCCGACAGGTTGACCGACAGCGTCCGCGCGAGCGTCGGCTCGTCGATCTGCGCAAACGGCGTCAGCGGAAAATACGCGGCGTTGTGGATGACGACGTCGAGCCGGCCGCCATCGCGTTCGACCGCCGCGACGAGCGCGCCGAGTTCGTCGCGACTCGCGGCGTCGACGCGATACGCGCGCGCCGCGCCGCCCGCGCCGACGAGCGCGTCCGCCTGCGCGGCAGCCGCATCGGCGTTGAGATCGGCGAGCGCGACGAACGCATCGGATTGCGCCAAACGACGCGCAATCGCGGCGCCGATCCCCTGCGCGGCACCCGTGACCAGCACGACGCGTCCGCTGAAATCAGCGCGCAAGCGGCCGCTGCCCGGCACGGCGTTCATCGCTGCGCCCCGTCGCCGAGCGGATGCACGGTTTCGTTCAGAACCTGCGCATGCGCGCCGACCGGGAAGTTCGACAGCGTGCCGAAATCGCCTCCCTGATAGCCGAAGATCTTGCCGTCGGTCTTGCGTTGCGCGAGGTCGATCAGCACGACGCCTAGCGTCGGCACCACCTTCTCGCGCCACACGAACAGATACAGCTCATCGGCGATCCTGAAGTAATGGCAGCGGTCCACGTCGGCGAGCCCGCCTTCGACGCCCTGCAGGCATTGCCATGCGTAGAAGTTCTCGTTCAGGTAGATGTGCTCGTAGCATTCGGTCGGGCTGTAGCGATACATCGTCCGCTTGCCGATCAGTTCGCGCGTGGGGCCGTGCAGCGGGCCCGGCTGCGCGTGGCCGCCGAGCGTGCCGTGCCGGAACGCCGCGTCAACGCCGGTCAGCGGCAGCCCGCGCGCGACGCGCGTGAACGCATCGATATGCGTGTCGGCCTCGGTCGGCAGCGTGCCGACCACCGACGTCCACACGCCGTTGCCGACGTCGATCACGAGGCTGACCGACGTCGCGCGTGCTGCCGGATCGATGTAATCGACGAAGTACAGCGCGTCGCGCAACCGCGTCACGCGGCACGGTGCGCGGCCGCCCGTATCGGTCGCCGCGTCGCGCCATTGCAACGCGCCCGCCTCGAACGTATAGACGCGCCATGCACCGGCTGCGTCGACGAGGGTCAGCGATTGCCCGACGAGTGCGTTCACGGGCGCGAGGATGTGCGCGTCCGGCGCGAATCCGTCCGCGAGCGCGCCAACCTGAATGAATACCGGATCCTGTCGTTCCACCTGCCGTCTCCCGCGCAGCTTCAGGCCCGGCGGGCCATGTACGCTGCTGATGTGCACATGGTGCGGGCTGCGCGCGCCGCGCGGTATCGGCCAAAAGGATGAAGGGCGCGCGGCGCCGGAACGCGCTAGAGTGCACGTGATCCGCGCCGCTGCCGGCGCAAGGAGCGCACATGCATCGCATCACCCATTACCGACGGACCGACGAAGGAATCGAGGCGATCAGCCTCGAGTCCGATCGCGCGTTTCCGCGGCACGCGCATGACGAATTCGGGGTCGGCGTGATCGTCAGCGGCGCGCATCGGTCGTGGAGCGGCCGCGGGCAGGTCGACGCGCTGGCCGGCGACGCGATCATGGTCAATCCGGGCGAAATGCACGACGGGATGCCGATCGATGCGGGCACGGGCCGGCGCTGGCGGATGCTGTACCTCGCGCCCGCGCTGGTGGCCGGCGTCGCGACGGAAGAAGGCCTCGAGGGCGTCGAGCTCACACACCCGGCCGTGCGCGACGCACGGCTCGCCGCCGCCTTCGGCCGGTTGCATGCACGGATCGTCGCAGGGGAAACACTGCCGCTCGCCCGCGACGAGGCCCTCGTGATGCTGGTCGCCGGGCTGCTCGCGCGGCATTCGAACCGGGCGCTGCCGGCCGCCGGCGTCGCGCCGGCGATCCGCATGGCCCGCGAGCGGCTCGATGCGGCACCCGCGGCACCCGTTTCGCTTGCCGAACTGGCCGGCCTGAGCGGTGTGAGCCGCTTCCAGCTGCTGCGCGGGTTCGCGCGCGAGCTCGGCATCACGCCGCACGCGTATCTGCTGCAATCGCGCACGCGACTGGCTCGTGCGCTGCTTGCAAGCGGCCGGCCGATCGCGGATGCCGCGGCCGAAGCCGGGTTTGCCGACCAGAGCCACCTGACGCGCGCATTCGCGCGCCAGTTCGGCATCACGCCTGGGCGATTCACGCAGGCCGGCTGACGGGCTTGGTTGTCCCGAGGAAACAGTGAAGGGGCGATGCTCGCCGCGGCACCGCGCGGCACGACGCGACGCGACGCGACGCGACGCGACGCGACGCGGCACGGCACGGCACGGCATGGCATGGCACTGCACGACGCGATGCGGCACGGATCGCTCCCATTCCGCAGCCGTCCGCAACAGCAGCGCTCGATGCCCGCGTGACCGCCCACCCCGAGACCGTGGACGCAGCGCCCCACCCCGCGCCCTCCCGCTCGCCCGCCTCGCTGCAATTTCGTTCAAGACGCCCGCGCCGCCGCACGGCACGATGCGGCGCATGAAGACACGACTGATCGGCTATCTCTATCTCGCCGCCGCGATGGCGGGCGTCGGCAGCACCGTCATCGCGAGCCGCCTCGCGGCCGACGGCCTGCCGCCGTTCGCGGCCACCGCGCTGCGCTTCCTGATCGCAACCCCGTTGCTGTACGGGCTGATGCGGGCGCAGCGAATGCGATGGCCACGTATCTCCGCACGCGACGCCGTACTGCTGGTCGTCCAGGCGGCGGCGGGCGGGGTGGGCTATACCGTGCTGCTGATCAGCGGCACGAAGCTGTCGTCGCCGATCGATGCCGGCGTGATGCTCGGCACGTTGCCGGCGATGTCGACGCTGATCGCGGCGCTCGTGCTGCGCGAGCGGCAGACGCCGCGCGACTGGGGCGCGGCCGCGCTCGCCACCGCCGGCGTGCTGTTCGTCACGTTCGCGCCCGGCCAGGCCATGCCGTCGCTGCGGACGCTCGCCGGCGACGCGCTGGTGCTGGCCGCCGTCGCATGCGAAGCCGTGTTCATCCTGCTCAACCGGCGGCTGTCGACACCGTTGCCGCCGCTCGCGCTGTCGACGGCGATGTCGGGCCTCGGCTTCATGCTCGCGCTGGCGCCAGCCGCGTTCGAATGGCACGCGCTGGCGACCGGCTGGACCATCAGCGCGATATCGGCGATCGCGTACTACGCGCTGGTACCGACCGTGCTCGGCTACCTCTGCTGGTATGCGGGTTCGGCACGCACCAGCGGCACCGAGGCCGCGCTGTTCACGGCGGTCGCGCCGGTCTCGGCCGTGCTGTTCGCCGTCGCGCTGTTCGGCGAGACGCTCGGCGGCACGCGGCTGCTTGGCATCGCGCTCGTCGTCACGGGGATGCTGGTAGGCGCGACGCGGCGACGTGAACCGCCGCCACGCGAAACGGATGCACGGTCGAGGTTGCCGACAGGGCCGGCGGCATCCACGTCGACCGCCAGCGATTGATCCGCGCGAGCGGCGACTGTAGGAATGTGTCCGCGCGCGGCAAAACCGTTGCGCACCGTCGCGCAAGATGCAATATTCGCGGGGCCGGGCCATTTGACAACCATCGAACAATAATTCGCATCGCCATGAACAAGAAGGAAGCCAGAACGAGAATCGCGGTGCTGCTGTCCGCGGGCGCAAGGAAGGCCGACGTGCTGGCCGAGCTGGCCGGACAGGGCCTCAAGGATCACGTGCTCGCACGCCTGATCGCGTCGCGCCCCGACCCCGAGCTGTGCAGAAAGAACAAGGTGCACACCTGGATCCTGATCGGGCTCGGCATCGCGCAGTTGCTGATCAGCCTCGCACTCGGCTATCTCATCGCGGCCGCCGCCAGCGAATCCGGCAGCACCGGCATGCTCGGCAAAGGCCTTGCGGGGCTGTTCCTCGTGCTGACCGTGCCGCTGTCCCTGCTGTTCATCTGGGGCTTCGCGACCCATCGCGTCGGCGCGTATCACGCGTTCATCATTCTGTCGCTGCTGCAACTGCCGAAGACCATCGCCGATCTCGCACACGATCCGTCGTCGGCGCTGCCGAGCCTCGGGGTGACGGTCATCCTGCTGGGCTACGTCTGGTTCGTCCGCAACCGGATGTTCCCCGACTTCGGCTGGTTCACGCCCCGCAAGGTCGACGGCCGTTACGCATTCGTGGAAAGCGCCTGACGCCGCCTCCGCCTTCATCGCGAACCATGAAAAAAGGCGCCGGGCCGCCCCGCAATCGCGGGACGGCCCGGCGCCTTCTGCATTCCGGAACCCGGCGGCTTACTTCGCCTTTTCAGCCGAGTCGCTGATCGCCTGGCCACCCTTCGAAATGTCCTGCCCCACGCCCGCAACGGTATTGCAACCGGCGAGCGCGGCAGTCACCACCAGCAGCACTGCAGCAATCGTACGCGTCATTCTCATTCTCCTTCGAATCAACAAGCCCGACCGGGCGAATCGTATGCGGCGTGGCGCCCTGCAACGCGCAGGACACGGGGCCTGACCTGATTATACGGAGACGGCCGCCGCACGCCAGTAGTGGCCGAGCCGGTGTCACGCGGGCCACACAGCCGTGGCACGCAGATTTTCCTTGACTTCGCCGGCTTGCAAACTAATATACGCACCGCGTACATTTTCCATCAGGTGCTGCCGATGACCGTTCCCCAGCAAGCCTTCCTGCGCGACGCGATGCGCCGCCTCAACATGACCCGCGAAGCGTTCGCGAACCGCATCGGCGTAAGTCGTCGCGCGCTCGATACGTGGCTATTGCCCGACGACTCGCAGGAATCGCGCGGAATGCCCGAGATCGTCGAGCGCTTCGTGTCGGAAATCGTCGAACGCTCGGCCCCGGACGGCGGCGACTATACGCAAAGCGTAGACAAACAAGGGCTCTCGAAGCAATTCCTGTTCGAAGGCAAGCCGCAGCTGATCTCGGTGGACCAGTTCTCGCGGGATTCGGTCGAAGCACTGTTCCGCGTGGCCGACGTGATGCAGCCGATCGCGCGCCGCCACAAGATTTCGCGCGTGCTCGAAGGCGCCGTGCTCGGCAACCTGTTCTTCGAAGCCAGCACGCGCACCCGCGTGTCGTTCGGCGCGGCCTTCTGCCGGCTCGGCGGCTCGGTATGCGACACGACCGGCTTCACGTTCTCGTCGATGGCCAAGGGCGAATCGATCTACGACACGAGCCGCGTGATGGCCGGCTATGTCGACGCGCTCGTGATCCGTCACCCTGAGAAAGGCTCGGTTGCCGAATTCGCCCGCGCGACCAACCTGCCGGTGATCAACGGCGGCGACGGCCCGGGCGAACACCCGAGCCAGGCGCTGCTCGACCTCTATACGATCCAGCGCGAATTCTCGCGACTCGGCAAGATCGTCGACGGCGCGCACATCGCGCTCGTCGGCGACCTGAAATACGGCCGCACCGTGCATTCGCTCGTCAAGCTGCTCGCGCTGTATCGCGGGCTGAAGTTCACGCTCGTATCGCCGCCGACGCTCGAAATGCCCGCGTACATCATCGAGCAGATCGCGACGAACGGCCACGTGATCGAGCAGACCAACGACCTCGCCGCGGGGCTGCGCGGCGCGGATGTCGTCTATGCGACGCGGATCCAGAAGGAGCGCTTCACCGACGAGTCGTTCGAAGGCTATACGCCGGATTTCCAGATCAACCAGGCACTCGTCGATTCCGTCTGCAAACCCGACACGCTGATCATGCACCCGCTGCCGCGCGACAGCCGGCCCGGCGCGAACGACCTGTCGGTCGACCTGAACCGCGATCCGCGTCTCGCGATTTTCCGGCAGACCGACAACGGCATTCCGGTGCGGATGGCGATCTTCGCGGTGCTGCTCGGCGTCGAGAATCTCGTCCAGCACTCGATGCGCGACGCGACATGGCGCCCGCCGGCGTACCTCGGGCCGGAGGATGCGGTGTTTCACGGGATCGATTGACCCGCATCCGGTGCCGCGCGGCCGCCCCTGATCGCTTCAGTTCAGGGGCCGCGCACGCCGACATGACGCACAACGCGCCGCCTTGCACGGCGCGTTTTCATTTTCGGCGCGGGTGACGCGCAAGCGGCCGGCACGGCGTTATCGGGCCCACGGGTCGATCACGCGCAAGCCCGCCGCTTCGAACGGCACGACGTCACGCGTCGCCACGATCAAGCCGTTCGCCGCGGCCGTTGCAGCGATCAATCCATCGGCAGACGCCATCGCGTTGCCCGTAACACGAGCCTTCGCGCGAAGGCTCGCATACGCTTTACTGGCCGCATCGTCGAACGGCAGGATCCGGCCGCGAAACAGCGGCACGACGCGATGCTCGATGCTTTGGTGCAGCCAGTCCCGCCTTCGCCCTTCCTGCAACGCGGCCACGCCGAAGCGCATTTCCGCGAGGCTGATCGCGGCAAGAAACAGCGTCTCGACATTCTGCGCATCGAGCCATTCGATCACGGCCGCACTCGGCTCGCGCCGCAGCGGCTCGGAAATGACGTTGGTATCGACGAGGATCATTCGAAGCTCATCGGATCGATTGGCGCGCTCTCGCGCGGAATCTCGAAATCGACACCACCCGCCTCGCGCCCGATTTCGGCCAGCAGCGTCCCAAGCTTCGCCCGCCCGCCGGGCCGAACGGCCTCCTCGAGGATGGCGCGCACCTCCGCTTCGGTACTGCGACCATGTTGCGCCGCACGGACGCGAAGCGCGCGATGCACCTCGTCGGGCAAATTTCGAACGGTAATAACCGGCATGATGCACCCCGCCACAATTGCTTTCAATGCATTCATATTATCACCTTGCTGTCACGGGAGACGAATGAAAACGCAACCACTGTAGCTCGTTCGAAACGCCCTTCACATTCGGCCATTCGGCCATCTCCCCCGCCCCGCAAGCCCTGAAGGCCTCCGTCACATTCGTCAACGTTTTCTCACAAATGCAAACAAGAATGCTTCTCATTCAAAAGAAAATTACATAGAATGCCCGCTGAAAACAAATCGTAATAATTCCGGGCGGCATGCACGTTTGCGTAACGCGCCGTTCCCGGGCCACACCGCGAGGTCGAAGCGCACCATGAAGTCCCGTCCTGACGAGCTGAAGCTCGGCAAATTCACCACCCTGTGCAGCGTGCTCGCCGCGAGCCCCGCGTTCGCCGACGGCACGCCGTCGCCCGCCCCGGTCAGCACCGAAGGCCATCTCGCACCGATCGAGATCCAGGGCAAGACCGAGCACAGCTACAAGGCCGACTTTTCCGCATCCGCGAAATTCACCGCGCCGCTCGTCGACACGCCGAAGTCGGTGACCGTCATCCCGCAGGAGCTGATCCAGAACAGCGGTGCGACGACGCTGACCGAAGCGCTGCGCACGGTGCCCGGCATCACGTTCGGTGCGGGCGAAGGCGGCAACCCGCTCGGCGATCGTCCGTTCATCCGCGGCTACGACACGCAAGGCAGCATGTTCGTCGACGGGATGCGCGACACGGGCGCGACCACCCGCGAAATCTTCAACACCGAGCGCATCGAGATCACCAAGGGTTCCGACGGCGCGTACGGCGGCCGCGGCGGCGCGGGCGGCAGCATCAACCTGATCACCAAGGCCCCGCACCTCGGCACGACGGCCGCCGCGAGCGCAGGACTCGGCACCGACCGCTATCGCCGCTTCACGGCCGACGGCAACTGGCAATTCGCCGATCACGCCGCGTTCCGCCTGAACCTGATGAGCCACAACAACGACGTCGCCGGCCGCGACGTCGTCAACAACGAGCGCTGGGGCGTCGCGCCGTCGATCGCATTCGGTCTCGGCACGCCGACGCGCGTGACCGCGAGCTACTACCACCTGTCGACCGACGACATGCCCGACGGTGGCATTCCGTACTTCTACACGACGTCGAACAAGCCCGCGAACGTCGACACGATCTATCCGGCGCCCGTCGACCGCCACAACTTCTACGGCCTGATCGACCGCGACTTCCGCAAGACCACGTCCGACATCAGCACGATCCGGATCGAGCACGACATCACGTCGGGGCTGACGGTGCGCAACACCACGCGCTATACGGAATCGACGCAGGACTACATCTGGACACAGCCCGACGACAGCCAGGGCAACGTGGTGAACGGCAAGGTCTGGCGCCGCAACAACAACCGCGACAGCTCGATCAACAGCCTCGCGAACCTGACCGAATTGTTCGGCGAATTCCGTACCGGCCCGTTCAAGCACAGTTTCACGACCGGCATCGAACTGTCGCGCGAATGGGGCAAGCGCGATTCGTACACGGTGGCGACCGACACCGGCAAGATCTGCCAGAAGGGCATCGGCGCCGCATCGGGCTACAACTGCACGAGCCTCTGGTCGCCGAACCCGAACGATCCGTGGGCCGGCTCGGTCACGCGCAACAACGATTACGCGCATGCGCGCACCACGACGAAGTCGATCTACGGCTTCGACACGATCGAGATCACGCCGCGCTGGCAGGTGAACGGCGGCGTGCGCGTCGACGACTACTCGACCCGCTTCACCGACACCAAGGCCAACGGCGGCAAGACCACCACGCGCGACGACACGCTCGTCAACTGGCAGGCCGGCCTCGTGTTCAAGCCCGCGCAAAACGGCAGCATCTACGCGTCGTATGCGACGTCGTCGACGCCGGCCGGCATGCTGCTCGGCGAAGGCAGCGAAACGCAGTCGCTCACGCCGGGCCGCGGCGGCGTCGGGCCGAACGCCGACCAGATGGCGCCGGAAAAGAACCGCAGCATCGAGCTCGGCACGAAGTGGAACGTGCTGAACGACCAGCTCGCGCTCACCGCCGCGCTGTTCCAGATCGATACGACGAATGCGCGCGTGACGCTGCCGAACAACCAGTACGCGATGGTCGGCAACAAGCGCGTGCAGGGTCTCGAGCTCGGCGTCGCCGGCCAGATCACGAAGCAATGGCAGGTGTTCGGCGGCTACACGTACATGAAGAGCGAGCTGCGCGACAACGGCAAGGACGCCGCGAACGACGGCCACCGCTTCCCGAACACGCCGAAGCACAGCCTGACGATGTGGTCGAACTACGACGTGACGCCGAAGTTCACCGTCGGCGGCGGCGCGTTCTACATGTCGGAAGTGTTCGGCGATCCGGCGAACCTGCGCGCGGTGCCGTCGTACTGGCGCTTCGACGCGATGGCGCAGTACCGGATCAACAAGAAGCTCGACCTGCAGTTGAATGTGAACAACCTGTTCAACCGCACGTACTTCGATCAGGCGTATCCGGCGCACTACGCGTCGATCGCGCCGGGCCGCTCGGCGTTCATCACGCTGAATGCGCGCTACTGATCGATGGAAGCCGTCTCGCTGAAGGCGCTCGCGTCGGTGTCGCCGCACGCGTTCGCCGACATCCTGGCCGGGCCGCCCGAGCGCGCCGCCGCGTGGGTCGCGGCGGCGGCCGATCACGGGATCGTCGACGCGCAGGCCGTCTACGGACAGTATCTGCTCGACGGACACGGCGTCGCGCGCGATCCGGCCGCCGCGTTCGGCTGGTTCGGGCATGCGGCGCGGGCCGGCCACCCGATGGCGATGAACATGCTCGGGCGTTGCTATGAATTCGGCTGGGGCACGGCCGCGTGCGCGCCGGTGGCCGTGTATTGGTACCGGCTCGCCGCGCAGGCAGGGCTCGACTGGGGCATGTACAACTACGCGACGGCGCTCGCACTCGGCAACGGCATCGACGAGAACCGTGCCGACGCGCTCGACTGGTTTCGCCGCGCGGCCGCGCTCGGCCATGCGAAGTCGATCAACCTGATCGGCGGTTTCTACGAGGACGGCTGGGTCGTGACTGCCGATGTCGACACCGCGTTCGATCACTATCGCCGCGCCGCCGAGGCCGGCGACTTCCGCGGCCAGTTCAACTATGCGCGGCTGCTCGCCGAGCGCGGGCGCATCGACGAAGCGCTTGCCTGGCTCGCGCGCGTGCCGGCCACCGCTACGCCGGCGTTCGTCGCGAAGATGCGTGCGTATCTTGCGTCGTCGCCGCTCGCTGCATTGCGCGCGGCGGCGCTGCAGCTGCCGTCTCACGGCATGGAATTCGAATCATGATGCTTCATATCCCCGGCGTGCTGACCAAGGAGCAGGTCGCGCAATGCCGCGACCTGCTCGACACTGCCGACTGGGTCGACGGCAATGCGACGTCCGGCGCGCAGTCGGCGCTCGCGAAGCGCAACCGGCAGTTGCCGGAAGGATCGCCGGTCGCACGGGCGGTCGGCGATGCGATCCAGGATGCGCTGGCGCGGCATGCGCTGTTCTTTTCGGCGGCGCTGCCATTGAAGGTGTTTCCGCCGCTGTTCAATCGCTATGAAGGCGGCGAGACGTTCGGCACGCACGTGGACAACGCGATCCGGCTACTGCGCGGCACGGATTTTCGTGTGCGCAGCGATCTGTCGGCGACGCTGTTTCTCGAGGAGCCCGATGCGTACGACGGCGGCGAGCTGTGCGTGGAAGATACGTATGGTGTGCATCGCGCGAAGCTGCCGGCAGGCGACCTCGTGCTGTATCCGGCGTCGAGCCTGCATCACGTGACGCCCGTTACCCGTGGCGAGCGCGTTGCTTCGTTCTTCTGGATTCAAAGCATGGTGCGCGACGACAGCGATCGCACGCTGCTATTCCAGCTCGATACGCAGATTCAGGCGCTATCGGCGGAAAAAGGTGCGAAGGATCCGATGGTCATTTCATTGACGGGGATTTATCACAACCTGTTGCGGAAATGGGCGGATGCGTAGGGTGGCTTTTCGGTAGAAATTAATGCACATGCCCGCGAGTAGCGACCGAGCGTTGACAGCGTAATCGATTTCATATCTTGCGTTACAAAATCGAGATAGCATGCACTCCGAATTTGAGCTATGTTCTTATGGTATGACTATTAAACATTAAGAATTAGCACCAGTCGTGGAAATTGCATGATACCGAAATCCCGCCTGGCGATTTTGGCGCATCCCTTTTTAAGGAGACAATTATGGATACGGATGTGATCGACGTTTTGGTAGCAATCGACACGGAGTCGATCGCAAAATCGGTTGGATTCAACAATAGCGCTTCCAATCCTTCTACCGTGGACCCCTCGCATGTTTCCATTGCCGGAAGCGGCCAGAGTGCCAAGGATAACAACCTATCCTTCAATTTGCTCGATCCGGTCTATTGGCGGGCCTCTGCGCTTGGGCTTGGCGACCCATGCGAAATTTATGATTTCGTCGGCACTGACGAAGTAATCACTCTGCCACAATTAGAGTCGTTTAATGGAACAACTCTCACTCCAAACCCGGGAAACCCGAGTGAGCCAACCGTGAATAACAATATAAAACTGTGGCACTGGAAATCTACCGCAGCCCGCAAGGGACAAGTCACATGCGGAATTCGCTTCGTAATAGTTGGGCGCGAAGGCCGACAGACCGGTTACTACCAGTGCAATATATCAATCACAACTAGTTGACGGACCACAGTTCATTCCGTGGCGCTCGTTCTTCACCGCGGCGAGGGAGCGCCACCCAATGCGATCCATCCAATAATTCGTTCCAACTTGCCTGCGCAATCGCGCGAAGTCACGCCATTTCCCGTATGGCACGTCGGGTTCGGATGAGCACCGCGATAGCGGCATCAGAATTCCTGCGTTCGCCATGACTCACCGTATCCAGGTCGGGCAGCGCCTTGTTCTGGCGGGGCTCTGCTTGCCCTGTCGATCGCGTCCCGATCGCGCCGCATCTCCCCGAGCCTCCGAAAGCCCGTGCGCATGTAACCTGGACAATCATGCATCGGCTCGCCGGTCGTGCGACCGACCGCTTGCGGCATCGCCGGTCGGCGATCTCCGGCAAAGCCGTGCCACCACGGAAAACGTCGGCCGAGACCGTCCCGCTCGTCGCTTGCATCAGGTCGCCACGCCGATCTAAAATGACCATCGTCAAATGACCATGCTCATATCATGATGCCGCACGCTCCCGTATCGAAATCCGAATTCAAGGCTCGCGCACTCGAATACTTCCGGCTCGTCGAGGCGTCGGGCGAAAGCCTCATCGTCACCGACCACGGCAAGCCGACGCTCGAAATCCGGCCATACCACGCGCGCGAAGCCCAGCCGTTGGACATATTGCGCGGCTCGGTCATGCGCTACGACAATCCTCTCGATCCGATTGCGGAAGATGATTGGGAGGCGTCGCGGTGATCGTGCTGGATACGCATGCATTGGTGTGGTGGGTGGCGGGCGATCCATCGCTCAGCAAGAAGGCGCGAAGCGCGATCGATCGCGCGCGCGGCGAAGGCACACTTGCAGCCTCTGCGATCTCCGCATGGGAAATCGCCATGCTGGTGCGCAACGAACGCCTCGCGCTGACGATGGACGTCGATGCGTGGCTCGCGACGGTCGCGCAAATCGACGGCATGCGCTTCGTTCCCGTCGACGCCGACATCGCCGCGAAGTCCACCGCCCTGCCCGGCACGTTCCATAAGGATCCGGCCGATCGCATGATTGTCGCCACCGCGCGGCGGCTCGGCGCGTCGCTCGTCACGCGTGACGAAAAGATTCGTGCGTATCCGCACGTGAAGACGCTTTGGTGACTGTCATCTACCCGTCGGCCAAATCACGACACCGACGAAGCCGAACTCCGGTCGACAGGCAATTCGTCTGACCGAACCGAGCGCGACGGTCGCGCGAAACCGTCAACGACCGATCAACACGCTGCCCCATACCGGTTCCACGCATTACCCGTGCGAATGGTGGCATTGGCAGTCCTGCGACCGCGATTGGTCCGTGATACAAAGCGAATCGCTCGCCCTATCCAGCCCTGTCGAGAAAACCCTGCTCGACGAAACCACGTGCTGACATTCTTTCCGGCGGCAATACGCACGCGTCGGTAACATCCGCACTTGCCGATCCCCGCCCACTCCCGCACAATCGGCCCACCTGCCTTCCTCCCCCCCGCGCCGATGTCCTATGCGTCACTCGCCACCGGCGTCCTGCTCGCCGGCGGTCTCGGTCAACGCTTCGACCCAAGCGGTCTGCACAGCAAGCTGCTCGCGCTGCTTCCCGATGGCACGCCGGTTGCGGTCGCGGCCGCCCGCCGTCTCGCCGCAGCCACGGCCGACGTGATCGCCGTCGTGCGTCCTGGCGCCGAAAAACTCGCGATTCTGCTGAACGAAGCCGGCTGCCAGGTCGTCTACGCGCCCGACGCGATGCGCGGCATGGGCGCGAGCCTCGCGGTCGGTGTCCGCACGACGCCCGAAGCGACCGGCTGGCTGGTCGCGCTCGGCGATATGCCGTGGATCGCGGCGCCCACCTACGAAATGCTCACGCGCGCGCTCGACGCCGACGACGCGTCGATCGTCGCCCCCGTGCATCGTGGCGTGCGCGGCCATCCGGTCGGTTTCGCCGCGCACCATTACGATGCACTCGCCGCGCTCGACGGCGATACGGGCGCCCGCGCGCTGTTCGCCAGCGCGCCGGTGAACCTGCTCGACGTCGACGATCCCGGCATCCTGCGCGACGTCGATACGCCGGCGGATCTGCGCTGAGACCGGCGCGCGCCGGCCGCGCAGCGCATTATGCGTGCCGCCGCGAGATCCGGCGCGATACCTGCAGACACTCGACTATCGCCGGCAATCCAGATGCTGTCGCGAGAATCCCGCTGCAAACGCTCGCCCGATTGCCTATAACGGAGACGAGGCGCACCCGCCGCGCCACCGTCGTCACGCATTGCACGAGCGCTCCATGGACCACACGACCCCGATGCCCGAGCCCCCGGCCGATCCGAACCGCGATCCGGAAGACGACCCGCTGTCGCCACCTCCGCCGGGACATCCGCACGACAACCCGCAGCAGCCCGACGGGCCGCCAAGCAAGGATCCCGTTTAACCGGTAACCGGCATCGACCCGAGCAGCGCATCCGGTCGCATCATCCGGCCTGCGCCGGCATGCGTGACGACGTGCGAAGACGCGCGACGCCGAACGGCAACCCTCTGTCGCCCATCGTCGCCCAAGCGCCTGCTACCGCGCCGTATACCCACCATCGATCGCCAGTGAGACCCCGCTGATCATCGACGCCGCGTCGCTCAGCAGGAACAGGATCGGCTCGACCACCTCGTCCGGCTCCGCGAAGCGCCCGAGCGGAATCGCCGCGAGCATCGGCGCGCGCTTTTCCGGTTCGCTCCATGCGAATTGCGCCATCGGCGTGAGCGTGACGGTGGGGTTCACGCTGTTCACACGAATCCCGTGCGCGCCAAGTTCGATGCACAGCACGCGGGTGATCGCGTCGAGCGCCGCCTTCGACGCGCAATAGCTCAGATGCGCGGGCAAGCCGACCAGCGCGGCCTGGCTCGATACGTTGACGATGCTGCCCCGGGCACACACGGCGCCACGCCCGTCACGCGCGATCATCTTCCGCGCGACGGCCCGTGCGACGAGCGCAGCGCCACGCGCATTGACGGCCATCACGCGATCGAAGTGCTCGGCGCTGACCTCGAGCGCCGGCTCGAGCGACGCAATGCCAGCGCAATTGACGAGCGCATCGAACGCGTCGTGCGCGGCAAGCGCCGCATCGATCACCTGTTCATCGCCGCCGATATCGACGCGCAAGGTATCGCAGGCAATTTCGCCGGCCAGCACGTCGAGCGCGGCCGCATCGCGCCCCGCCGCGACGACCCGTGCGCCGGCATGCGCCAGCGCAACCGCGCATGCGCGCCCGATCCCGCTCGACGCACCGGTGACGAGCACCCTTGAACCGCTGAAATCGAATCGCGTCTTCATGATGACGTGCGCAGTTCGTGCATGATCGGTTTGAGTGCCGGATACAGCGCCGTATAGAGCGCGAAGCGCGCCGCATACGCATTCGCGCGCCCGGCATCGGGCCGCGCGCGTTCGACGAGCGTGACCCAGCCGCCCTGCGCGTCGTCGTGCGTCACGAGCCCCGCACCGACGGCCGCAAGCAGCGCGGCACCCATCGCGGCTTCGACGTCCTGCTCGATCGTCCATACCGGAAAACCCGTCACGTCCGCGATGATCTGCATCCACAGCGCCGAATGTGCGGCCCCGCCGACGACGATCAACCGGTCGTCCAGCGCCACCGTGCCGCGCCGGCCGGCCTCGATGTTGTGCCGCAGGGCGAACGCGACACCTTCGAGCACGGCGCGATACAGGTGCGCACGCGTATGCGCGAGACTCAGCCCGACGAACGCGCCGCTCGCCTGCGCATCCCAAACGGGGCTGCGTTCGCCCATCAGGTACGGCAGGAACAGCACGCCGTCCGCGCCGGGCGGCACGCGCTCGGCCGCTTCCTCCAGCAGCACGTGCGGATCGCCGTGCGGCAGCAACCTCGCCGCATCGATCTCCGCATGACAGAACTGGTCGCGAAACCACGCGACCGACGCGCCGGCCGTGATCGCGCCACCGAACACGTAGAGGTCGCGCTGCCCGTTGAACACGTGCGGCATGCTGACGAGCCCGTGCCGCGCATCGACGTGCTGGTTCACGTAGCCCCAGCACATGCTCGTACCGATCATCGCGACATGCTGCCCGCCGCGCGTCGCGCCGGCCGCGAAGGTCGCGACGGCCGCGTCGACACCGCCCGCGACGACCGGCGTGCCGGCCGGCAAGCCGAGCTGCTCCGTCCATTGCGACAGCAGCCCGCCGACGATATCAGTCGACTGGACAAGCCGCTCGGGCATCATCGTCGCCGGGATGCCGAGCATGTCGAGCGCGTCGTCGGACCACTCGCGGCGCGCGACGTCATACACGCCGCCGATGTTGCCGGCCGAACTGTGATCGACCGCGACCTCGCCGGTCAGCAGGTAGATCACGTAGGCATTCGGCGGCAGGAAGTAGCGCACGTTCGCCCACACGTCCGGGCGCTGTTCGCGCAGCCACAGCATCTTGGTGAACCCGTAGTAGCTGTCGATGCCGTTGCCCGTGATCACGCGCAGCCGCTCGACGTTCACGTTGGCGTTCACCCAGTCGACTTCCGCGGTCGCGCGCCGGTCCATCCAGATCAGGCACGGATGGAGCGGCCGCATGTCGCTGTCGACCGGAATGCCGGAGCCGCCGTACAGGCTGCTCACGCACACCGCGCGGATCGCATCGGCCGGCACGCCGTGCGCACGCGCGTCGCTCACGCAGCCCGCGATGCAGTCGAGCACTGCGTCGAACCACACCTGCGGCCACTGCTCGGCCCACAGCGGGCGCGGCGTATCGGGCTGGTAGCCGGCCGAGCGCCGCGCGACGATCGTGCCGTGCCGGTCGACGAGCAGCGCCTTGGTGCTTTGCGTGCCGATGTCGACGCCTATGACGTATTCCATGATGTCTCCGGTGAGGCGCGCGCCGGCCTTCAACGGGCCGGCTTCAGCAGCACCTTGATCGAGTCGGGCGATTTCGCGACGCGGATCGCGTCGTCCCAGTCCTCCAGCGCGAAGCCGTGCGTGACGATGCCCTTCGACGTGACGAGCCCGCGCGCGAGCAGGTCGATCGCGATCGGATAACAGTATGGCCCCAGGTGTGCGCCGCGCACGTCGAGCTCCTTGCGATCGCCGATGATCGACCAGTCGACGGTCGTGTCCTCGCCGAACACGCTGAATTCGACGAAGCGGCCGAGCTTGCGGATCAACTCCAGCCCCTGGTTCACGCCGACCGGCGCACCGGTCGTCTCGATGTACACGTCGCAGCCGTAGCCATCGGTCAGCGCGCGGACGATCTCGCGCGCATCGTCGCGCGTCGGGTTGATCGTTACGTCGGCGCCGTATTGCCGCGCGAGGTCGAGCCGCTCGTCGAGCAGGTCGATTACGACGAGCTTCTTCGGCGTCTTCAGGTGCGCGACCTGCGTCATCATCAGCCCGAGCGGGCCTGCGCCGGCAATCACGACGACATCGTCGAGCTGGAGGTCGCCGCGGTTCACGGTATGGATCGCGCACGACAGCGGCTCGATGATCGCGGCATCTTCAAGCGACACGCCGAGTGGAATCTTGTGGACGATCGCGGTCGGTGGAATGCGCATGTACTCGGCCATCCCGCCGTCGGCAACTTCGCGCTGGAAACCGAAGATGTTGTGCACCTCGCACATCCAGTACTGGCCCGACTTGCAGTAGCGGCACTTGCCGCACGGCACGATCTGCTCGGCGATCACGCGGTCGCCCGGCGCGACGCCGAAATGCGCGGCCGCGCCGTCGCCGAGCGCTTCCACGTAGCCGAAGAATTCATGACCGGGAATCACGGGCGCCTTCACCCACGGATTCGGGCCGCCCCAGAACATCTTCGCGCCGGTATAGCACTTGCAGTCGCTCGCGCAGATCCCGCACGCGGCGATCCGGATCACGAGTTCGTTCGTGCCCGCGCGCGGCTTCGCGACCTGTTCGACGCGGTAATCCTCGGGGCCGTGGCAAACCACCGCGGTCATGCGCGGCTGGGCTTCGGGTGTCGTCATGAGTTGTCTCTTCCGTTAATGATTCGGATTTCTGATGAATAGCCGGTTACCGCGATCGTTCGCGGCTGATGTAGATCGCGAGCAGGATGATTCCGCCCTTGATCACGTTCTGCACATACGGGTTCACGCCGATCATGTTCAGTCCGTTGTTGAGCACGCCGAGCAGCAGCGCGCCGACCAGCGTGCCGAGAATCGCGCCGCGCCCGCCGGAGATCGACGTGCCGCCCATCACGACGGCCGCGATCGCATCGAGCTCGAAGCCCACGCCGGCGTTCGGCTGTCCGCTCATCAGGCGTCCGGTCAGCACGATCGCGGCGAGCGCCGACGTGAGCCCGGCCAGCGTATAGACGATCAGCTTTACGCGCGCGACGCGCACGCCGGTCAGCCGCGTCGCCTGCTCGTTGCCGCCGATCGCATACACATAGCGGCCGAATGGCATGCGATCGAGCAGCAGCCACGCGATCGCATAGACGATCAGCATGATCAGCACGGGCGCCTGGATACCGAGCACCTTGCCGCTGCCGAAGAATGCGACCCAGTCGGGCAGCCCGTCGATCGGATAGCCGCCCGTATAGATGAGCGCGAGGCCGCGCGCGATGCCCATCGTCGCGAGCGTGACGATGATCGGCGGCATCCCCGCGAACGCGACGAACACGCCGTTCAGGAAGCCGAACCCGAAGCCCACCGCGATACCGATCGCGAGCGCGGCGACCGCATTCATGCCCGCCACCATCAGCCCGGCCGCGAGCGTCCCGGACAACGCCATCACCGAGCCGACCGACAGGTCGATCCCGCCGGTGAGGATCACGCAGGTCATGCCGACCGCGATGATCGCGTTGATCGAGACCTGGCGCAGCACGTTCTCGAGGTTCGCGGCGGACAGGAAGCTCGGGCTCGCGATCATCATCGCGATGCACACGACGACGAGGCCGACGAGCGGATAAAACAGCGTCGAGCGCCGCAACTGCGTCCACATCGCGCGCGGCGGCGGCGCCTCGCCGTTTCCGGCAGCCGCCGCAAGCGTCGTGGAAGGCGTGGAAGAAGATTCAGGCAGGTTCATGGGTCGCTCCTCGCGTGCCGGCCGTGGCATGGGTCATGACCGTGTCGGGATCGATCTCGTCGCCTGCGAGCGTCGCCTCGATGCGGCCCTGCCGGAACACGGCGACGCGATCGCACATGCCGACGATCTCCGGCAGTTCGGACGAGATCATGATGATGGCGTAGCCGCGCGCGGTGAGTTCGCGCATCAGCCCGTAGATTTCCGCTTTGGCGCCGACGTCGATGCCGCGCGTCGGCTCGTCGAAGATCAGCACGCTCGCGTGATGGTTCAGCCAGCGCGCGATCACGACCTTCTGCTGGTTGCCGCCGGACAGCGTGGCCACCTCGGTATGGATCGACGGCGCCTTCACGCCGACGCGCCGCATCACGTCGCGCGTCGTGCGGGCCTCGCCGCGGCGGTCGATCAGCCAGCGCATCGACCGGTACTTGCCGAGGTTGTTCAACGAGATGTTGTCGCGGATCGAAAACGACGTGACGAGCCCTTCCGTCTTGCGGCTTTCCGGCAGGAGGCCGATGCCCGCACGCAGCGCGTCGGCCGGATCGGCAAGCTTCGCCGGCGTGCCGCGCACGCGCACCGTCTTGCGATGCGCGCGCGTCGCACCGATCACCGCGAGCGCGGTCTCGGTGCGGCCCGAGCCGACGAGGCCGGCGAAACCGAGGATCTCGCCCGCATGCAGCGCGAAGCGGTTCACCGGGCCGTCGCGTTCGATCTGCAGCGCGTCGACTTCGAGCACGGCCGGCGCATCGGCAGGCCGCATCGGCTTCGGCGGAAAGCTGCTCTCGATGCGCCGCCCGACCATCATCCGCACCAACTGCTCGACGTCCGTGCGCGCGACGTCGGTCGTCGCGACATACTGGCCATCGCGCAACACCGTGATGCGATCGCACACGGCGAAGATTTCGTCGAGATGATGCGAGATGAAGATCATCGCGACACCCTGCCGCTTCAGCTCGCGCATGATCGCGAACAGGTGTTCGGCCTCGGCCGGCGTGAGCGTGGCGGTCGGCTCGTCGAGGATCAGGATGCGCGCATCGAGCGACAGCGCCTTGCCGATCTCGACGAATTGCTGCTGCGCGACCGACAGCGTGCGCAGCGGTGCATCGAGATCGATCGACACGCCGAGCCGCGCGAAGATGCCGGCCGCCGCGCGGCGCATCCGCGCGCGGTCGCGCACGCCCCAGCGAGTGCGCAGCTCACGGCCGAGGAACAGGTTGTCGACGGCATCGAGGTGCGGAATCAGGCTGAATTCCTGGAACACGATGCCGACACCGGCCGCGACCGCGTCGTGATAATTCGCGAAATGCCGCGCGGTGCCGTCGATCTCGATCGTGCCCGCGTCCGGTTGATGGATCCCGCAGAGGATCTTCATCAGCGTCGACTTGCCGGCGCCGTTCTCGCCGAGCAGCGCGTGAATCTCGCCGCGCGCGATCTCGAGGTGAATATCCGACAGCGCCTTCACGCCCGGAAAGCTTTTCGTGATGTGGCCAAGCTTCAGTATCGTGTCCATCGGCTTCTCCGTACGAAAGGCGCCGGCCGCGCCGCCACCCTTCGCGTCACGTCGCACGTCGCTCACCAGCTGAACCCCTTCGCGTTGCCGCGATCGACGACCTTCACGTCGACCGGAATCGCCTTCGGCACCGTCGCGCCCCACTTGCGCGCGATCGCGATGCCGAGCGCGATGCGCACCTGGTCGGCCGGAAACTGCGCGGTCGTCTCGATGAACTTCGAGTTCGGCTTCTGGATCGCCGCGATCGCCTCGGGCGCGCCGTCGACGCTCGTCAGCTTGATGTCCTTGCCGGAACCCTCGATCGCGGCCAGCGCGCCCATCGAGCCGCCGTCGTTCACGCTGAAGATGCCCTTCAGGTTCGGATGCGCGGAGATCATGTTTTCGGTCACCGACAGCGCGGTCGCCCGCTCCTGCTTGCCGTTCTGCGTGTCGACCAGCTTCACGTTCGGGAATTTGGCGAGCCCGGCCTTGCAGCCGCGCACGCGTTCGAGAATCGGCACGACCGGAATGCCGTCGAGGATCGCCACCTCGCCGCTGCCGCCGATCGCCTTCGCGAGGTATTCGCACGACATCACGCCGGCGTCGTAGTTCTTCGAGCCGACGAACGAATCGACCGGGCCGTTCGCGTTCGCATCGACGGCCACGACCACCGCGCCGGCCTTCTTCGCCTGCGTGATCGCGGACTGGATGCCGGTCGAGTCGGTCGGGTTCACGAGCAGGATGTCGATCTTCTTCTGCAGCATGTCCTCGACGTCGCTGACCTGCTTGCTGACGTCGTGATGCGCGTCGGTGACGACGACCTGCGCGCCGATCGACGCGGCCGCATCGTTCAGCGCCTTCTGCATCGTCACGAAATACGGGTTGTTCAGCTCCTGGAACGTCATGCCGATGCGCAGCGGCGCGGCGTGCGCGACGGCCGGCAGCATGGCCGCGACGGCAAGCGTGGCAACGGCCGCGAGGCGGGCGCCGCGGCGCGGGGAGGAAGCGGGCGATGCGATGGGCGATGCGTGCGTCATGACGGTGTCTCCGGTTGTGTGTGCGGCTTTTTCGTGGGTAAGCGAGCCCCTCGCGACGCGAACGGCGCGATCGGCTGGGTAAAACGGCAAGGAAAGGTCGGGCGAGCGCCCTGCGATCATCCGGGCTGCGGTACGAGCCCGGGCGCGCCGGGCGTGACCACGCGCGGCGGCATCGGGTTGCCGGTGGGCGCCGCGTGCAGCGCGAGTTCCCGGCTGCGCGCGTTCAGGCGCTGGAGTGCGCGAAACTCGGACGGCGCCATCCCCTTCACCGCGCGGAACTGGCGGTTGAAGTTGGACACGTTGTTGAAGCCGGCCTGGAAGCAGATGTCGGTGATGTTCGCGTCGTCGGCGAGCAGCATCTGGCATGCGGATTCGATGCGCAGGCGGTTCACGTACTGGACGAACGGCAAACCCGTATGACGGTGGAACGCGCGCGAGAACGCGCTGACGCTCTGCCCGGTCAGCTGCGCGAGCTCCGATTCGCGCAGCTCCGACGCGAGGTTCTTGCCGATGTACGACAGCGCATGGCTGAGCCGCGTGGGCGTCACGTGCGCCTGGTCGTAGGCGGGGCTCGCGAGCAGCGTGCGTTCCGCCGCGCCGCACAGCCGCTCGAGGATCGTCATGAACAGCGCGATGCGGCGCATGCCGCGCGCACCCAGCAGCTCGTCGAACAGCGGCGCGATCGCCGCGCTCGTGTCGTCATCGAAGCCGACGCCGCGCCGCGCGTCGTCGAGCAGCGCCTGCGCCTCGCGGCATTCGGGAAACGCGTCCATGCAGCGGCGCACGAACGACGGATCGAACTGGATCACCAGGTTGCGGCGCTCGACGGTTTCGCCTTCCGCCATGTCGCTGACCCAGTTGTGCGGCAGGTTCGGGCCGAGCAGCACGAGATGGCCCGGGCCGAACGAGCCGATATGGTCGCCGACGAAATACTTGCCGCGCGTCGCGACGATCAGGTGCAGTTCGAATTCGGGATGAAAATGCCAGCGGATCGTGCGATACGGATAGCCGTGCGACCAGACCTTGAACGACTCGTCGCGTCGCACTTCGACCACTTCCAGATCGGGGTGCATCATCCTGGCGTCTCCATTCCCATGTGTCGCTGGCCGGGCCGTTCTGCGTGGCGACCGGTCGCATGGAAAGCAATGTAGGTCGATCGCGCGCGCGGCTCCACCAACTTTACGCCTGATTTTCGATACTTTTTTGCGGTTTGCGGGTGGAAACGACGCCGGATAGCAAAATTGTGCAGCGCGGAATGCGCGCCGGCCGGCGGCGGCAACGAACGGCCGCCGTGCGTATCCGGCAACGCGGCTCGACGCTGACGGCTACCGCGACGACGCAGCCGCGCTTTCCCGTGCGACGCGCACCTCGTAGGTCTTCAGGTGGTTGTAGGCGATGCGCAGCAGCGACAACGCATCCGCCACCTGCGGGTCGCGGCGCGCGAGCAGGTCGCCGATCACGTGATCGGCTTCGACCCGCGCGTGGTTCTCGACATCGCGCAGCATCGACGCGGTCAGCGGCGATGGCGTGAGCACCATCCGCTGCATCCGCTCGATCGCGGCCGGATCGGGCCGGTAACCGTTGTGCGCGGCGATCGCGCTGCATTCGTCGAGCATCGTCTCGAGCAGACGGCGGCCGTCCGGCGCGGCGAGAATGTCGCCGACCGAGCCGCGAAACAGCGACGTGCTCGCCGCGAGCGTCGCGAGGAACACCCACTTGTCCCACATCCGTGCGGCGATGTCGTCGCTGAGCGTCGCATCGAAGCCCGCGCCGCCGAGCACGTCGGCCACCGCGCGCACACGCGCCGATTCGCCGCCGGCGAGTTCGCCGAACGACAGCCCGTGCGTATCGTTCAGATGCACGATCCGCTGCTCGCGATCGAGCGTCGCCGCGATCACGCACAGGCCGCCCAGCACCTGCGCGGCGCCGAACCGGTCGCGCAGCACGTCGAGATGGCGCATCCCGTTGAGCATCGGCAGGATCAGCGTCGACGGCCCGACGAACGGCGCGAACGACGCGATCGCATCGTCGAGGCTGTAGGCCTTGCAGCTCAGCAGCACCAGGTCGAACGGCGCGGCCGCATCGCCCGCGCGCACCGTCTGCACGTTCGCGAGCGTCAGGTCGCCGCGCGGGCTGCGGATCAGGAGCCCGTCGCGCGCGAGCGCGGCCGCGCGGCCGTCGCGCACCAGGAACGTCACGTCGCGCCCCGCCGCCGCGAGCCGGCCGCCGAAGTATCCGCCGACCGCGCCGGCCCCCACCACCAGAATTCGCATCGTTGCCTCCTTTCAGGTTCGTTCGACGCCGCCGCCCCGCCCGACTATCCGGGCATGACACGCAACCGTCATCGCCCGACAGTATAGCGACGGAAAATATGTATATGCATAGATGACCGCACCGCGCTCGCTGGTATCGAGCGGCTGCCGTTTCTAAGGGATTTCCCGCCTACGGTCATGCGCGTGGCGTGCCGTCAAAGACTTATCCCGTCACGCCGTTCCGGCGCGCTTGTTCGACCGACCGACCTCACTACTCATGCGCACCCTTTCCCTGAACCAGAAACTCGCCTCGATGATCGTCATCCTGTGGCTCGGCCTGCTCGTGATCGCCGGCGTCGGCGCATGGCAGACGCGCGCGTCGATGATCACGGACCGCCGCGACCAGCTGGCGTCGCTCGTCGCGCAGGCCACGAGCGTGACCGACCACTACTACAAGCTGTCGCAACAGAACGCGTTGCCCGAAGCTGACGCGAAGCAGAAGGCGCTCGAGGCGATCGCCGCGATGCGCCACGGCACCGACGGCTACATCTCGGTCAACGACTCGAAGCCGGTGATCGTGATGCATCCGATCAAGACCGACCTCAACGGCAAGGACGTGTCGAATTTCGCGGATCCGAACGGCAAGCACCTGTTCGTCGAGATCGTGAAGGCCGGCAACGCGGAAGGCGGCAAGGGCTTCGTCGAGTATCTGTGGCCGAAGCCGGGCGCCGACAAGCCGCAGGACAAGACCAGCGCGGTGCAGCGCTTCGCGCCGTGGGACTGGTATCTCGTGACCGGCATGTACATGGACGACGTGCGTTCGGCGGTGCTCGCGAGCGTCGGCCGCTGGCTCGCGATGACGGCCGTGCTCGGCGCGATCGCGACCGCCGTGATGGTGCTGGTGCTGAAAAGCGTGCGCGCGAACCTCGGCGGCGAGCTCGAGGTCGCGCTCGACGCCGCGCAGCGTATCGCACAGGGCGACCTGACCGCGCGCGTGAACGTGAAACATGACGACCGCGGCAGCCTGCTGCATGCACTGCATACGATGCAGAGCGGGCTGATCGACATGGTGGCGCGCGTGCGGATGGGCACGGAGAACATCAACGTCGGCGCGAGCGAGATCGCGTCGGGCAACACCGACCTGTCGCAGCGCACCGAGGAGCAGGCAGCCGCGCTCGTGCAGACCGCGTCGAGCATGGACCAGATGACCGCGAACGTGAAGCAGAACGCGGACAGCGCCGCCCAGGCCGCGACGCTCGCCGGCCAGGCCGCGCAGGTCGCGTCGCGCGGCAGCGAGGTGGTCGACAATGTCGTGCGCACGATGAACGAAATCACCGACCGCTCGCACAAGATCGGCGACATCATCGGCGTGATCGACGGGATCGCGTTCCAGACCAACATCCTCGCGCTGAATGCGGCCGTCGAGGCGGCGCGCGCCGGGGAACAGGGCCGCGGCTTCGCGGTGGTCGCCGCCGAGGTGCGCTCTCTCGCGCAACGCTCGGCGACGGCCGCGAAGGAGATCAAGTCGCTGATCGTGTCGTCGAACGAAACCGTCGAGCACGGCGCGACGCTCGTCACGCACGCGGGCGAGACGATGGCCGAGATCGTGCAGTCGGTGCGGCGCGTGAACGAAATCCTCGACGAAATCAGCCATGCGTCGCGCGAGCAGAGCGCGGGGATCGAGCAGGTCAACCGGGCGGTGGGCGAGATGGATCAGGTCACGCAGCAGAACGCGGCGCTCGTCGAGCAAGCCGCGGCGGCCGCGCATTCGCTGCGCGACCAGGCCGAAGCGCTGCGCGACGCGGTCACGCGATTCGCATTGCCGGCCTGACATCGATTCCATCGATTCCGCCGATCCCGGCGGATTCCCCCTGACGGGCCGGCGCCGCGCGGTACCGGCCCTGCCCGGCCCGCGCTGCTCTCGCGCCTACCCCGCGCCGACCGGCTGGCTCACGCTCCCGGCGCCGCCGAACCCGAGCCCGGCCGCCCGCTGGACCAGCTCGATGTCGTTGGTCACGCCGAGTTTCTTCATCGCGCTGATCTTCTGCGCGCTGACCGTCTGCTTCCCCTTGTTCAGCCGCTGCGCGATCGTCTTGATCGGCACGCCGGCCAGATAGAGGCGAATCACCTCGATTTCGCGCGTCGACAGCTTCACCGGCGGCTGGTCGTGTTCGGCGAGCGCCTCGAGCGCGCGCCGGACGAGCGGCGACAGGTAGCGCCCGCCGCTGTAGCTCGAATGGATCGCGGTGACGATGTGGCCGACGTCGTCGAACTTGCTGACGAGGCTCGCGCCGCCTCGCGCGAGGATCGAGCGGAAGATCACCGGATTCTCGTTCCCGACCAGCGCGACGATGCCGACGTTCGGGCGCGAGCGGCGTAGCCAGTCGAACAGCGCGAGGCCGTCCATCTGCGCGTCCTGGCCGATCGCATAGTCGACCAGCACGATGTCGCAGTCGATGCGGCCGAGCGCGTCGACCAGTTCGCCCGGGGTCCGGGAGACGCCGACGAGATCGATCGCGCACGCATCGCCGGCAATGTGCTCCATGCCCGCGAGCGTCAGCGGCCAGTCGTACGCGAAAACAGTGCGAATACTGAATTTCCCCATGCGCAGTTTCCAGAAGGTTCGCCGGGCCGCGCGGCGCGGAATGCGTGCGCGGCCGGATCGGCGTTGAATGACGTTCGAGATATTTTTATCCCGAACGTTATTCTAGGAAGCGGCGCGCGGCCGGGATATCGGACGGTGTATAGATTGGCCTGCGGGAACGTAATACGAGTTTGATATTTGCGCCGGTCCGACCATTCGGCGGCTGCCTGAGTCGGCCGGATGGCCGACATTGCGGGCGGCGCGGGCCGCACGGACGGCCCGCGGGGTAAAATTGCGGCCTTTGCATGCCACTCCGGGCGACCGGCCGTGGGCAGCGCGCCGCTCCCGGCCGCGCGCCCCGCCCGTTCGCCGCGCTTCCTCCATGACCGAATCCGATCTGCAATCCGACGACACCACCATCCACCAGGACGGCCTCTGGCACGACAACGGCTGGACCGCCCGCATCATCAAGAACGAGGACGACGACGGCTGGGCCGTCGAGATGATCAAGGACGGCGAAGCCGAGCCCGCGCTGGTCGGCCCGTGGACGATGGGCCGCGACAAGAAGAACCCGAAGCCGATGGACGCGAACGCGTTCCGCACGCTGGTAAAGACCGCGACCGAGGTGCTGATGCGTCACGAGCAGCAGCGCCGCGCGATGCTGCACAAGGAAGTGACGGTCCAGGGCGACGACGGGCAGGATGTGTCGGTGACGCTCGACATCGTGCCGGACGAGTTCGAGCCGTATGCGCAATTGAAAGCGTTCGACCCGTACGGTGAGCTGCTGGCCGACGCGAAGGTGTCCGCCGGGTTCAAGCTCAACAAGGCCAGCGCCGCGCGCTGGGTCGAATCGGGCTTCGAACGGCCGGCCTGACGCCACGGGCCACGGGCCACGGGCTGGCGGGCTAGCGGGCGGGCTGGCGAGCCGGCGGGCGGGCCGGCGGCCGCGCGACGCCGCGCCGCGCGGGCGTAACCGGCATCAGCCGTGCAGGCCGTGCGCGATCATCAGGCGGTACAGCGTCGCGCGCGAAATCCCGAGTTCCGCCGCGACGTCGGCGTGCTGGTGCCGATGCCGCAACAGCGTTTCCTCGATCGTCTGGCGCTCGGCCTGCCGGCGCGCTTCGGCGAGCGTCGGCGGCCGGTGCGACGTGTACTGGCTCAGTTCGAGATCGACGGCCGAGATCAGCGGGCCGTTCGTCATCACGACCGCGAAGCGGATCCGGTTGATCAGTTCGCGCACGTTGCCCGGCCACGCATAGTTGTGGATCGCCTCGATCGCGCACGGCATGAAGCCGCGGATCCGGTGCGAGCCGTCGTCGCGATAGCGCCGCAGCACGTGGTCGGCGAGCAGCATGATGTCGCGGCCGCGCGCGCGCAGCGGCGGTTCGTCGATACGCAGCACGCACAGGCGGTAATACAGGTCCGCACGGAACCGCCCCGCCTGCATCGCGGCCTCCAGATCGACATGCGTCGCGGACACGATCCGCACGTCCACCGCAATCGACACGCGCCCGCCGAGCCGCTCGATCTTGCCCTCCTGCAGGAACCGCAGCAGGCTCGCCTGGCTCTCGAACGGCATGTCGCCGATTTCGTCGAGAAACAGCGTGCCGCCGTGCGCGGCCTCAATGCGGCCGATCTTGCGCTGGTGCGCGCCGGTGAACGCGCCGCGTTCATGGCCGAACAGCTCGGCCTGCAGCAGCGTCGGCGGGATGGCCGCGCAATTCACGGCGACGAACGGCGCGTCGGCGCGCGACGAATGCTGGTGGATCGCCGCCGCTGTCAACTCCTTGCCGGTCCCGGATTCGCCGGCGATGAACACGGCGGCCTCGGTGTTCGCGACCTTGCGGATCGTCGCGAACAGGCGGCGCATCGCGCCGCATGCGCCGATCATCGCACCGCCGGGCGGCGCGGCATCGACGGCCGGTTCGCTTTCCACCAGTTTCAGCATCCCGTACGCATGGCCGACGAGATAGCCGATCGTCGTGCAGGCCGTCGCATTGCACACATAGTCGAAGCAGCACTGGCGAATCATGCGCGCGACGGTGGCGTCGCGCAGCCGCTCGTCGTCGGCGAGCGCGACCCAGCCGATACGCGGATCGCGCAGCAGCGCCTCGAACGACGCGACGTCGGGGGGCGCGAAGTCGTCGAAATCGACGATGCCCGCGTGCAGGCGGTTCGCCTTGACGAGATTGAGTGCGTCCGCAACGGATTTCGCACGCCACACGTTCCAGCCGCGCGATGCGAGACAGGCGATGAGCCCCGCATCGGGATGCTGCGACAGATACACGAGCGGGCGCGACAGCACGGTATGGGGACGCCGGAACGCGACGAACGGCGGCATGCATGCGGCCCGTTCGCCCTCCTGCGGGCCTGACAGTGTGATCGGGCAGTAATGGTTCACGATGGCCTCGCCGCTTAGGGTTGTCTGGCGGAGCGCGGCGCGAATCGGTGCGTGGCAGGCCTTCCTGCCCGCGCGCCGCGCTGCCGGCGTGTCCGCTCGGGAAAGTTCGTTATCGGCAGAACACGACGCGCTGCGTGTAGATCTGCGGTTCGACGGCGGGTCGCGCGGCCTGGTTGAGGTCTTCGCGATAGGTGCGGTAGGTCCTGCCGTTGACCGTCACCTCCGTCGCGGACGCCGTCTCGATCGTGTTCAGCCCGTTGCGTTGCCAGTCGCTGACCTGCGCCGACGCGGACAGGTTCGATTCGCCCGCGATCTTCTGCGTGATCGCGCTGCTGTCGTTCCACGGCTGCGTCCGCATGTCCTCGGCGTGCTGCATCGCGCCGACCGTCTTGCCGGTCGGGACCGGCCCGCTTTGCGCTTCGAACGGCGCGCCGCGGCCGTACACCGGCGATTGCCACGACGGTGCGTGCCCTTCCTCCGGCATCATGTAAATCATCTGCGGGTCGCCGACCATCATCATCGGCACGCATCCGGTGTTGTCCGGGCGGCCGAGCGTCGTCAGCGCCTGCTGAACGCTCGCGGCGTTCGCGAGGTTCTGCTCGCTCAGGATGACAAACACCGCAGGATTCTGGAAAACCGACTGCGCGGCGGCTTGCGTGCCGTACAGCAGCAGAGCGATCAAAAAGATCCTCATGATTGAGGCCTCCTTGTACCCTCGTCAGGCAAAAAGAGGTGTTGGCCTCGGGGATGGGACCAACACCCGTCAAACTTGCGACGTGCGTCGCGCAGCGGACCCGGCGGCTCCCGTGCGCCCGGCATGCCGGGCGCGCGAGAGCCGGGCCCGCGTGCTTACGACGACGTGCTCGTCGAGATGATGGCCGGAGCCGGCATGGCCGGCGCGGCCTGCTGGTCGACCGTGGCCGGCGCCGGCTCCTTCGCCGTGTCGGAACCGGCCGGCATATCGGCGGACGACGCAGGCGCGGCTGCGGATTCGACCGCGTCCGTCGCCTTCGCGTCGACCACCGGCGTGTCGGCAACGGCCGCCGCCGCCGCGGGCTGCGCGACCTCGGGCGCGGGCGCTTCGGCTGCCGCCTGCGCAGCCGGTTCGACAGCCTTCGCTTCGGCCGCGGGCACTGCTGCGTCGACTACCTGCGGTGCGGCGTCGGTCGCGGCCGCCGGTGCCGCTTGCGCGGTGTCCGGCACCTTCGCGTCGGCGGCCGGCGCGGCCGCGGCTTGCGCTGCGGTGGCAGCCGGTGCCGGCTCCGCGGCCTTGTCGGCAACCGCCGGCATGGGTTCCGGCGCCTTCGTGTCGACCGCCGGCGCGGCCGCAGCTTGCGCGGTGGCGTCCGTTGCGGCCGGCGCGGGTTCCGGTGCCTTGTCGGCCACTGCCGGCGCAGGTTGTTCCGGCGCCTTGTCGGCGACGGCAGGCGCGGCAATGATGGCGGCGGCAGGCACCGCGCTCATCACGGCCGGTGCGACGGAAGGCGTGGCGCTCAGCGCCGGTGCTCCGGCAGCAACCGGTGCGACGGCAGGCGCGGCACTCACCGCCGGTGCGGCCGCGGCAACCGGTGCGACTGTGGGAACCGGCACGGCAGCAGGCACGATGGCAGCCGCTTGCGACGCCTTCACGGCAGCCGCTTGCATCGCGGCAGGCACCGCGCTGACGGCCGGCGCGGCGATCGACGGCGCGGGCATCGGCACCGGTGCCGGCGCAGCCTGGACCGCGGTGGTCGCCACCGGGCGCGTCTGCGCGGGCGCCGGTGCAGCGCCATCGAGCGGCGGCAGGCCCATGCGGTTGCGCACGATCGGGTCGCGATACTTCACGTCGTCGGCCACGGTCGCTTCGACGGAAGGCGCCACGTTCGAGCGCGCGAGCGGCGCGGTCGTGCCCGGGCACAGGTGCCCGGTCGCTTCCACCGCGCGCCGGTTCGCATCGCTCTGGCAGAGCAGCGCGAGCGCGACGTCGGTCAGCCCCATCGCGCGGAATTCACGCGCATCGAGACGACGCACGCAAGCCTGGTCGACCAGGGTCGTGCCGCCCGTCGCGCCGAAGCCCGGGAACGACACGCCGACGCTCACCGAGCCCATGCAGGTATCGGACAGCGTGGTCGTGAGGCCCGGCGCCTGGATCGCCGGGTTCGTCTTGATCGTCTGGGTACCCGAATAGTTGACGTTTTCCGCCGCCTGGGTGTTGTACGGGCTGGTGCCGGGCGTGCCGGCCGCGAGCGAGCTCGTGCTCTGCGGCGTCACGCTCGAGCCGCCACTCGTGGAAGACGGCATCGTCAGGTTGACCTGGACGCTCGAATTGCCGCTGCCCCGAATCCCGCTGCTGCTCGTGGCATTGCCGCCAGTCGTGGTGTTGGTGTTCATGCTCGCCCCGCCCCCGAGGCTGACTGCCGTCGACGATGTGGACGACTGCGCACTTGAAGTCGAGTCGGCTGTCTGCGCTTGGGCACCCATCGTGGCCATCGCGAACATCGCCGCGCATGCCACCTTGATCTTGTTGCTGTTCATTTCATTCTCCGGACGAGGTTTGACCTCCCACCCAGGCAACCGTGCTACTTCCCCTGAATTCCTTCAGATTTGCCTGCTTCCCCGAACTGCTTCCAGCCGCTACCCAGCTGGGACCACGAGCCGCCCGACATACCCGGCCATTGCGGCCCCCCTGGCGCACCGATGGCACTGCCCGACGAAAGCGCTTGTTGTTGTGACGGTTTGGTTGCCTGGTCAGGGTTGTTTGACGTCTGCAAATTCGATTGCACGTCGTCGGCAGCACGGTCAGCGCCATATGCCGTCAGAGACGCGAGCATCAGAGCGGCGGCAATCAGTTTCTGCTTCATGCCAACTCCTTACGGTGACAACAAGGCGATGAAAGAGACCAGCGTCGCTGGGAAACTGGTCCCCCCAGCACCCGAATCAAGGACTGCCGGCGGTCGCACCGGAGCTGCCCTGACTGCCGCCCGATGCGGACGGCGATCCGGCCGGACCGGTACCCCATACAGTCGACGTGTTGTAGTGGTTCGAGCCCGCAACCGTTCCCGACCAGCCACTGCCCGTCATCCCTGCGGCACCCGCGTTGGCAACGCCGCCGTCGTTCGCCCCGGTTGCCGTGTAGTGGTTCGCGCCCAGTACGATCGTGGCGGTCACCCCTCCCGACAGCGCATTGGCGTTCTCGCTCGTATTGCCGGTTCCACCGAACGAGCCTGCGGCACCGATACCGCCGCCTGCCGCGAACGCGCCCCCGTTCGAGCCCAAGCCGCTGGCCGTCGAAGTCGAGTCGTGATAGGCGGTTGCCGTGCCGGTGGATCCAGCGGGTGTCACGGTACTTCCCGCGTTTGCGCCCGCTACCGAAGTCGAGTTGCTCGTATAGCTGCCGGTGCCGACCAACACCGAACCCGAGACACCTGTTGCAACGGATTGCGTCTGGTTGAAGGTCGACGGTCCGGACGCCAGGACGGCCGACGACAGAACGGTGAGCGCTGTCGCTAAAAAGACGTTGGCTTTCATAGCAATTCCTTGCTGTGAGGAAGTTCGGTGGCGAGGGCGCCGGGCCCGCCCTCGCGGGACGAAACCCGGCATCCGTGCCACCACTCCATGACGACCGCTATGCGCCGCGGCTTAGTAGTGATACATCGTCCAGCCGGTCGAGCCGGCAGTCGCGCCGCTCGAGCCGCCGGCTTGTGCGCCGCCAAAGCCGAAACCGCTCACCGTCGACGTGTTGACGTGGTTCGTGTACGAGATCGAGCTGCTCGCACCGCCACCCGCCGTTGCACCGGCTGCGCCGAGTGCCGCGCCAGAGTCCATGGCCGTGAATGACCCGTTCCCGGCAACACCGGCCATCGTCTGGCCGCCGCTCGACGACATGCTGGACGAAACCGTGCCGCTCGCTGCAAACGCTGCACTCGAAACCACCATCACTGCTGCTGCAATCAGAAGCTTCTTCATGGTCGACTCCATAACGGCGTGGACGGAACAAGCAAGGAAAGCTGCACGCCTTCAACTTCCCTGCCTTGAGCAATCCTCATAAATAAGGATCACTATCTAATTACAAAGAATCGATTCTCGCGAATCCGACACCCGGTAATTTTTGGCCAGTCGAAGTTTAGGTTCGTATTTTTTAGTTTTCCGAACTTTTTTATAAACGTTTTCGATAAGGCTTATCGATTTTCAACTACCAGAAAAAAATTGCGTCACGCACCCGAAAACAGGAATTCACCGTTCCGGATTAGTCGCTTTCGAAACTCGCTCACGCGGCATGCCGGCACACGGCGTCCGCTTCAGCAATCGAAAATGCGCGAATAGTGTTATCCACCGAAAATGCAGTGCCATTGAAACCGTGCGCGTCATCGCGGCGATTACGGGCCTGCATGACAGTCAGGTGGCATCGTTTCTCCCTGAGCTACCGATCGAATATCTTCCCGGCAATCCGGCCGACGGTCGTTTGAATTAGTCCAGCCGGCGCCGGTGTTTTTCCGGCGCGATCGAGACGGCCCTGCACGGTCGAAGATGAATCGGCGTCAAGCTGTCCGGCACGAACAGCCTGGTCCATCCGGGGGAACGGAGCGAAGATGAAGAGGGGCGCCGTTGTGGGCCGGTCGTCATGCGCAACGACAGGTTCGCCAGCGCGTGCAACGCGCGGAAGCCGGGAAACGGGCAGCGACGAACCCGCGAGGCTGGCACTGCATCGCGAGTCGTACTACACCCTGTCCGACTACCCCAAGGGTGCGCAAGGAATGCGCGAATCAAGCTGCTGCTTGTGGTCTTCATCACTGTTTCCCCGACTGCTTATTGACGAGTTGACCGCCCCCCATCTTCGATGCATCTGGTCGACCGCTCGCCGGTGTAACCCATATCGCAAGCGGCATGCCATGCGTGATTCCACCGATGGTTGCGCGTCGCATGCCGTCCGCTGCGCCAGGATCTGTCGCCGGGAATCGCATTTTTTGTTTCAGGAATGTATCGCGGTGACCGTCGGCAGCCTGCGCCGCTCGTTGAATGCCGCGCAGCAAGGCTGGAAAAGACGGACGAATGCGGCCCGCGGGGCCTCCTGCAGGGGGCGGCGAACGGGTGTTTCAAGCTTGCGAAGCGCACCGTCGAACATTCCGGCCGAGGGGCGCTTCGGCCCCTGCAAACCGCCTGCCGCAGCCCGTTCGACCGCGTTCCCGTGCGCGAAAAATCATGAATCGAAGCGCGCGTCACCCGGTTCGGCGGGGCCGTCGCGACGGACATCGGTACGGTTGCCGATGTGCGCACCCGCCACCGCGCAACGCGATTGATTCATCCATGAAAATACCGACGGGATCGAGCGTCGATCAACCATGCAAAACGCGTGGAAAAAACGGCTCGCACGCCGCCTGCATATCGGGGAAAAAAGACGCCACGCTTGGCGCACGAACCCCTCAACATGCTTTATCGATTTCGACTGCCTGCATTCCATTCGCCTGCATTCAATGCCGATAACCATTTGATTTCATTGCCGGGATGGCGACACGCGATACGCGCGAGAAACATTTCCGAAGTGATATCGATCGCGAATCCCGTCACCGAAACATGTTCGTACCACGCTCGATCTACGCGGAAGGTTCGTCATTGCGCGATTTTTTTGCACGTTTCGACCGGTCGGTCCGCATCCGGGCGGCAGTTGCCGCATCCGTCCGCCCGCCTGCGGGATGCACGCGTGAAACGGAAGTTCGTGCGCGGCCCGCGAGGGAGTCGGGCTCGCCGCAATCGAAATGACCGGCGCCGCCGCTAGGTGCCGAGCAACTCCTTCTTGCGCAGGTGCACGACGTCTCGCATCGGCGGTGCGCCGAACAGCCGGCTGTATTCGCGGCTGAATTGCGATGCGCTTTCGTAGCCGACTGCCGCGGCCACCGAACCCACGTCGCCGCCCTGCCGCAGCAACAGCCGCCGCGCCTCGTGCAGCCGCAGCTGCTTCTGGTACTGCAGCGGGCTCAGCGTGGTCACGTGCTTGAAGTGATGGTGCAGCGACGACACGCTCATGTTGACCGCCTGCGCGAGCGTGTCGACGCGCATCGGCTCCGCGTAGTGATCGCGGATCCACTCGATCGCGCGCGCGATCCGGTGCGTCTGGCTGCCCGCGACGGCCATGTGCCGCAGCCGCGTGCCCTGCCCGCTCGTCATCAGCCGGTACAGCAGTTCCTTCTCGATCAGCGGCGCGACCACTGGAATATCGGCCGGAGTATCGAGCAGCCGCAGCAGCCGCAGCGCGGCATCGAGCAGCGGCGGCGTCAGCTCGGCGAGCGCGATGCCCTCGCCTTCGGGGCCCGCTTCGGGTTCCGGCAGCCGCATCTCGGCCGCGAGTTCGACGATGCGCTGCAGATCGAGCGTCAGCGACAGGCACAGGTACGGCGCATCCGGCGATGCCCGCGTGACGCGCGAGAGAATCGGCAAGTCGATCGACGTAATCAGGCAGTTCTGCGTGTCGTATTCGTAAGTCTGGCCGGCCACCATCACGCGCTTCGCGCCCTGCGCGGCGATCACGAGCGCGGCGCGCGACACGCCGCAGCCGAGATCGACCGGACGCGTATGCCGGTGCAGCATCAGTGCCGGCACGGCCGTCGAGTGGGAGCCGTCCGCCGGCGCGAAACGGCCGATCAGCGACGCCAGTTCGCGCCGCCCGGATTCGCGCGACGCCGCGATATCGGTCATGTCCATGACGGATTCCTCGCTTCATTTCCCTGAATCGCGGGAGCATAGCGAATCGCTTGCCGCCGTGCCGGGGATTTGCAGGATTGTTCAATAAATTTGCAGGATTGGGTAGACGTAAAAACCGACCGTTCGCGCACACTGCCACCTGATCCGGCGGATGCCGGGTTTTCCCCACGGAGACAAAAAATGCCCACCACGTTTGTCCTGAACGGCAAGAGCGTCACGCTCGACGCCGATCCGTCGATGCCCGTCCTCTGGGCGATCCGCGAGCACGCGGGGCTGACCGGCACGAAATTCGGCTGCGGCATGGCGCAGTGCGGCGCCTGCACGGTCCACCTGGAAGGCCAGGCCGTCCGCTCGTGCGTGCTGCCGCTCGCCGGCGTCGCGGGCAAGCACGTCACGACGATCGAAGGCGTGCAGAGCAAGCCCGCGCAGGCCGTGCAGGCCGCCTGGGTGAAGCTGCAGGTGCCGCAGTGCGGATATTGCCAGTCCGGCCAGATCATGTCGGCCACCGCGCTGCTCGAACAGAACCCGAAGCCGACCGACGCGGACATCGACGCCGCGATGAACGGCAACCTCTGCCGCTGTGCGACCTACGCCCGCATCCGGGCCGCGATCCACGATGCGGCCGCGACGCTGGGAGCCTGACCATGACGATCGAACTCGACAACCCCGATTCGGTGCGACCGTCGCGCCGCACGTTCCTGAAGGCCGCGGGCGCCGCGGCCGCCGTCAGCCTGACGATCGGCTTCGAATGGGCCGGCCTCGGCCGCCGCGCGCTCGCCGCGACGGCGCCCGCCGCCGACTTCGCGCCGAACGCATTCCTGCGCATCACGCCCGACGGCAAGGTCACCGTGATCGCCAAGCACGTCGAAATGGGCCAGGGCGCGTACACGGGCATCGCGACGATCGTCGCCGAGGAGCTCGACGCCGACTGGTCGAGCGTGCGCGTCGAAAGCGCGCCGGCCGATGCGAAGCGCTATGCGAACCTCGCGTTCGGCACGATGCAGGGCACGGGCGGCAGCTCGGCCATGTCGAACTCGTGGCAGCAGTTGCGCGAAGCGGGCGGCAAGGCGCGCGCCATGCTCGTGTCGGCCGCCGCGGCCCGCTGGAAGGTGCCGGCCGGCGAGCTGACCACCGCCAACGGCGTCGTCACGCATGCGAAGAGCGGCAAGACGGCCACGTACGGCGCGCTGGTCGCCGACGCGTCGAAACTGCCGGTACCCGACAAGGTCACGCTGAAGCAGCCGGCCGACTTCAAGCTGATCGGCCATCGCATTCCGCGCGTCGACGCGTCGGCCAAATCGAACGGCACCGCGCAATTCACGCTCGACACCACCTTCCCCGGCATGCGCGTCGCGCTGCTGCAGCGCCCGCCGCGCTTCGGCGCGACCGTCAAGTCGTTCGACGCGACGGCCGCGAAGGCCGTGCCGGGCGTGGTATCGGTCGTGCAGGTGCCGGGCGGTGTCGCGGTCGTCGCGACCGGCTTCTGGGCCGCGAAACAGGGCCGCGACGCGCTGAAGATCGATTGGGACGAAGCGAACGCCGAGAAGCGCGGCTCGGACGAGATCATGCGCGAATACCGGCAGCTCGCCACCAAGCCCGGCACGTCGGCGCGCAAGGACGGCGATGCCGACGCGGCGATCGCGGGCGCCGCGCGCAAGATCAGCGCGACCTACGAGTTCCCGTATCTCGCCCATGCGCCGATGGAGCCGCTCGACGCGGTCGTCAAGCTGACGGCGAACAGCTGCGAGATCTGGGCCGGCGACCAGTTCCAGACGGTCGACCAGGGCAATGCCGCCAAGGTCGCGGGCCTGAAGCCCGAGCAGGTGCGGATCCACACGCTGTATGCGGGCGGCAGCTTCGGCCGGCGCGCGAACGCGTGGTCGGACTACGTGGTCGAGGCCGTATCGATCGCGAAGGCGCTCGGCGCGGACGGCAAGCCGGTCAAGCTGCAGTGGACGCGCGAGGACGACATCCAGGGCGGCTTCTATCGCCCGATGTACTTCCACAAGCTCGATGCAGGGCTGACGGCAGACGGCAAGCTGGTCGGCTGGCGCCACCGGATCGTCGGCCAGTCGATCCTCGCCGGCACGCCGTTCGAGGCGTTCATGGTGAAGAACGGGATCGACGCGACGTCGGTCGAGGGCGCGGCGAACCTGCCGTACGCGGTGCCGAACGTGTCGGTCGAACTCACCACCACCAAGGTCGGCCTGCCCGTGCTGTGGTGGCGCGTGGTCGGCAGCTCGCACACCGCGTATGCGGTCGAGGCATTCGTCGACGAAGCCGCGCACGCGGCGGGCAAGGATCCGTACCTGTTCCGTCGCGACCTGCTCGCGAAGGAGCCGCGAATGCGCGCCGTGCTCGAGCTGGCCGCGCAGAAGGCCGGCTGGGATCCGGCGAAGCCGCTGCCGAAGGGCCGCGGGCGCGGGATCGCGGTGGCCGAGGCGTTCAAGAGCTATGTCGCGCAGGTGGCCGAGGTGTCGGTGGACGCCGACGGCAAGGTGAAGGTCGAGCGCGTGGTGTGCGCAGTCGACTGCGGGATCGCGATCAACCCGGATATCGTCGCCGCGCAGATGGAAGGCGGCATCGGCTTCGGGCTCGGCGCGGCGCTGCACAGCGCGATCACGCTGAAGGACGGCCACGTCGAACAGCGCAACTTCGACGGCTACCACGTGCTGCGGATGGCGGAGATGCCGAAGGTCGAGGTGCATATCGTGCCGTCGGCGGAGGCGCCGACCGGCGTCGGCGAGCCGGGTGTCGCGCCGATCGGGCCGGCGGTCGCCAACGCGATCTTCGCGGCGACCGGCAAGCGGCATTACGTGCTGCCGTTCGACTCGGGCGATCACGCGAAGGCTTGACGGGTAGGTGAAACGCCGGCCGTGCGGCGGGAACGTCGCGCGGCCGGTTTTTTGTGCCGCGCTGCCGCCCACCGCCCGCGACGCGATCGCCACGGATCGCTCATTCCTGTTCGACTTCCGGCCAAAGCTTCGGGAACAGAAATCGAAGTGCCGCAAGCGGCAACCCGAAGGAAAGCTCGCCGCGGTGCGAGTCGGGTTTGATGTAGGGTTGAATGTAGGGTTTGGCGTCGCCAGTCATGTCGACTTATATCCATGATTCATATGCGATTTCCATTTCATGGAGTCGGGTGGAATGTAGGGTTCCACGTCGGGTTTATTTGGCCGAACTTGGCGCAGGCCGAGACGGCACTGCGGCGATCTGGTCATCGGCTCGTCCCCACGTTACGCCGCCCGTAACGCCCGTAACGTTCCCGATCGATGCTACGTAACAATCCTTCAATATTGCTCGGACCCTTCCGCAGCCCGCCACGCGTCTCGCGTTAAAAATTCTTTTAGATTCAACGCTGGCGGGCCGCCCGCCCCGCTCCCACCCTCCGCCGTAGCCCCACACGCCTTCCCTGGCCCGGAAGTTGCGGTACATGACCCGCAAACACTCCTTTACGGACATGCGAGGGCCACCATGGATTGCAAATACCTGTACATCGACAACATAAAAATCAACTTCGTGCGCCGCACGATAGAAATCGACAACAAAATCGTCGACGTCACGCCGCGCGAATTCGATGTCGTCGAATTCCTGCTCGACAACATGAACAAGATCGTGCCGCGGCAGGCGATCCAGGAAGCGGTCTGGGGCCGCGAGCTCGGCGTGTCGTCGCGCACGCTCGACACCCATATCTCGCGCATCCGTTCAAAGCTGCAGCTCGATCACGACAAGAACCTGCGGATCATCCCGATCTATGCGGTCGGCTATCGGCTGGTGCTGTTCGGCGCGGCCATGACGCACGTCGAGCGCCACGACGCGGCGCCGATCCTGCGCGCCGCGCCGCTGTCGGCGCTGGCCGCCGACTACGCGTAACGCGTAGCGGCTCACCCGCGCGCCGCCATCGCCTCGATACGACACGACCGCCGCCTCCGGGCGGCGGCCGCATTTGCGCGGGCGACGCCGCGCGCGGCCACGCCGCCGCGCAACAGGCTTCGTAGCTCGCCGCCGCCCGCGCGGCCCCCGCACACATGCGACTACGGATTCCGGCGCGGCACACGGCCGGCGCCGTCCCTACAATCGACGCAGCAGCCGCGCGCCCCGGCGCCGCCGGCCACAACAACCCGTCGAACCAACGCCGAATCCGCCCTGATCCCGCCGTGCCTGCGCTGTCCCTGACGAATGCCGACGCCGGCGACGCCGCGAACCGGGCTCCGCCCGCCGCCGCCACCCCGGCCATCGCCGCGGTCGCGCTCGACGCGTCGCCCTATCTGCCGCGCGTGTCCGCCGCCGCCGCGCGCGGGCTGTCGCATGCGTACGGCGCGACGGCCGCGGTTCCGGTCATGCTCGGCGAACACGCCTACGAGGTGCGCTGGCGCGTCGACGCCGAACCGGCCGCCGACGCGCATGCGTACCGCTTCGTCATCGGCCCGGCCGCCGGCACGCTGTGGATCGATCCGGTCGCGGAAAACGAGTGGCTCGGCGACGCGGCCGACCCGGCCGTGCCGGCCGTGATCCGCGCGGCGCTGCTCGCCGACCTCGCCGCGCCGCTTGCCGCCGTGCTGCAGGCCGCGACGCGGCAGCGCGTGGAATTGCTGCCGCCGGCCGCGAGCGTGCCCGCGTGGCGCACCGCGCCGGCCGCGCTGCGCTTCGAGCTGCGTCGCGCCGACGGCGCGTGGCGCTGCCATGGCGCCCTGCTGTTCGATGCGCCGGACGCGCTCGCGGTGTTCTTCGCGACGCCGGCGGCCACGCGAGCCGATACGCGCGCCGCGTATGCGAGCCTGCCGGTGCCGCTGGTGTTCGAGATCGGCCGGACCGAGTTGACGATGGCCGAGCTGGCCGACGTCGTCGGCGGCGACATCATCGCGATCGAGCACTGGCGTGCGCACGAGCAGAACCTGCTGTGCGTCGCGCGGGTGCCGGCCGCGCCGGCGTGGGAGATCACCGGACGGCCGTCGGGCAACCGGCTGACCGTCGAACGAATCAGGGAGATGCCTTTGGAACCGACCCGCACCGACACCCCGTCCGCGGCCACACACGATGCGTCGACGGACGATGCGCCGCGCTCGCTCGACGGCCTCGCGGTCGACCTGCGTTTCGAGTTGCCGCCTACGTCGATCCCGCTCGGCGAACTCGGCGCGCTGCAGCCCGGCGCGGTGATCGAGCTGCAACAAGGGATCAACCAGAGCGTGATCCATCTCGTCGCGAACGGGATGCTGATCGGCACCGGCCAGCTGATCGCGGTCGGCCAGAAGCTCGGCGTGCGCGTCGTCACGCTGACGCAGCCCGCGCCGCGCGAGCGCTGAACGATGGGCAACCTGCCGAATCCGGTCGCGCTGATCGCGGTGATCGCCGCGCTCGGCATCGCGCCGTTCGCCGCGCTGATGGTGACGAGCTATACGAAGCTCGTGGTCGTGCTCGGCCTGCTGCGCTCCGCGCTCGGCATCCAGCAGGTGCCGCCGAACCTCGTGCTGAACGGCATCGCGCTGATCCTGTCGCTGTTCATCATGGCGCCGGTCGGGATGTCGATCCGCGACGCGCTGCAGTCTCGCCATTTCGATGCAGCGGGGCAGCTGTCGACCGCCGATATCGGCGTACTCGCCGATGCCGCGCTGCCGCCGATCAAGGATTTCCTGGTGTCGCATACGCGGCAGCGCGACCGCGAATTCTTCGTGCGCACCGCGACGTCGGTCTGGCCGAAGAATCGCGCGGACGGCATCAAGGACGACGACCTGCTCGTGCTGGTGCCGAGCTTCACGCTCGCCGAGCTGACCAAGGCGTTCCAGATCGGCTTCGTGATCTATATCGTGTTCATCGTCGTCGACCTGCTGGTCGCGAACATCCTGCTCGCGCTCGGGATGCAGATGATCTCGCCGACGACGATCTCGGTGCCGTTCAAGCTGCTGCTGTTCGTCGCGCTCGACGGCTGGTCGCTGCTCGTGCACGGGCTCGTGATGTCGTACCGCGTGGCGGGGGCGGGATGAACGCGCGCGGCCCGCGCTCCGCCGTTGCGAGCCTGTGCGCGCTGGTCACGACGCTCGCACTCGCGCTCGCATGGGCGGGCCTGCAGCCGCGCAGCGCGCACGCGGCCGGCAGCGCCGCAGGCTTCGCGCAGCTCGCGCGCGCCTGCGCGCCGAACATCGACCCCGACACGCTCGCCGCGCTGGTGCGCACCGAGTCCGGTTTCAATCCGTATGCGATCGGCGTGGTCGGCGGCCATCTGACGCGTCAGCCCGCGTCGCTCGACGAGGCGCGTGCGACCGCGAGCGAGCTGGCCGCGCGCGGCTTCAGCTACAGCGTCGGCCTCGCGCAGGTGAACGAGCGCAATTTCGCGAAATACGGCCTCGACGACACGACGATGTTCGAGCCGTGCCGCAACCTGCGGGCGGGCGGCGCGATCCTGACCGAATGCTTCGCGCGTTCGTCGAACACCGGCCGCCCTGCGCAAGCCGCGTTGCGCGCGGCGCTGTCGTGCTACTACAGCGGCAATTTCACGACCGGTTTCTCGAGCGGCTATGTGAGCCGGGTCGTCGCGAGCGCGCAGCGCAATGCGCGCGAAGGCGGCGTCGAGCCGATTCCCGTGGTGCGCGACGTGCCGCCGCCGGCGCGGCAGCGACGCATGGACGCGGCCGCCACCACGCCGCCCGAACGCGCGCGCCGGCTCGCGTCGCCCGCGGCATCGGCCGACGCGCCGTCGTGCCATGCGCGCCCGGTCGTGATGATGTGCCGCGGGTTGTCGGCAAGCCAGGCGAAGCGGCTGTGCGTGCGGTGTCTCGATCAGTGAGCGGCGACACGACACCGGCGTGACACCCGCGTAACGCGCAGGACATGACGCGGCACGCCGCGTCATCGCGCATCATGTGGCGCGCTGAGCCTCAAGCCACGCCTGGAACATCAGCACGGTCCACAGCTGGTGCTGCCAGTTCATCCGGCCCGACTGGTGCTGCCGCCACAGCCGCTCGACCGCCTGCGCATCGAAGAAGCCCTCGTCGCGCAGCCGCGACGGCTGCAGCAGCGCGTCGGCCCAGTCGCGCAATGCGCCGCGCAGCCAGTGATCGACGGGCGCGCAGAAACCCTGCTTCGGCCGGTCGATCAGCGACGACGGCACGTACTGGTCCAGCAGCCGGCGCAGCAGCGCCTTCGACTGCCCTTCCGGCAAGCGCACCGACGCGGGCACGCGCCACGCGAATTCGACGACGTGATGATCGAGGAACGGCATGCGCGTCTCGAGGCTCACGGCCATCGCCGCGCGGTCGACCTTCGCGAGGATGTCGGTCGGCAGGTACGTGAGCGTGTCGATCGCCATCGCCTGCTCGGCGAAGCTCAGATGCGCGGGCCATGCGGAGACGGTATCGAGCGGTGTCGGCGGCTCCTGCCCGGCGAGCGCGATGCGCTCCGGATGATGCACCGACGACATCAGCAGCCGGTACAGCCCGATGCGGCTCTCGGCCGTCATCACATGGCCGAGCTTGTGCAGCCGGTCGCCGATGCGGGACGCCGATTCACGCGCTTCCACGCCGCTCCATGCGCCCTGCGCGACCGCCGCGAGCTGGTCCGCATGATCGGGGCGCAGCGCGTGCAGCGCGGCCGCGATCCGCGCGCGCACCGCCGCCGGCACGCGATGCAGCTTGCGCCACAGGCGCGGCGTCAGGAAGTAGCGCGTATAGCCGCCGAACAGCTCGTCGCCACCGTCGCCGGACAGGCTCACCTTCACGTGCCGGCGCGTCAGCTCCGACACGAGGAAGGTCGGGATCTGCGACGCATCGGCGAACGGCTCGTCGTAGATCGTCGGCAGTTTCGGCACGACGCCGAGTGCATGGTCGGCCGTCACGTAGAGCTCGGTATGCCGCGTGCCGAGATGGCGCGCGACCGCCTTCGCATAGCCGGCTTCGTCGTAGCCGGCCTCGTGAAAGCCGATCGTGAACGTGTCGACGGGTTTCGTCGACTGCGCCTGCATCAGCGCGACGATCGCCGACGAATCGACGCCGCCCGACAGGAACGCGCCGAGCGGCACGTCGGCTTCCATCTGCCGCGCGACGGCCTGACGCAGGATCGCGTCGAGCTGTCCGACGGCCTCGTCGGCATTGCCCTCGAACGGCCGCTCGCGGCCCGCCTCGATCGCCTGCTCGAGCGTCCAGTACGCGCGCGCGGGCGACGTGTCGCGCGCATGCTCGAACTGAATGAAGGTCCCCGGCGGCAGCTTGCTGATGCCGCGATAGATCGTATGCGGCGCGGGCACGCTCGACTGGCGCAGATACAGGCACAGCGCGTCGCGATCGATCGTGCCGTCGAAGCCCGGATAGCTGCGCAGCGCCTTCAGCTCCGACGCGAACACCAGCGCGTCGCCGATCCGGCCGTAGTAGAGCGGCTTCTCGCCGATCCGGTCGCGCGCGAGCGTCAGCACCCGCGACGCGCGATTCCACAGCGCGAACGCGAACATGCCGGTCGCGCGCCGCAGCGTCGCCTCGACGCCCCACGCGACGATCGCCGCGATCAGCACCTCGCTGTCGGAGTGGCCACGCCACGCCGGTGCGCGACCCGCGCGCTCGAGCTCCGCGCGCAACTCGCGATGGTTGTAGATTTCGCCGTTGAAGACCATGACGTAGCGGCCGCACGCGGATGCCATCGGCTGCCGGCCATGGACCGACAGATCGACGATCGCCAGCCGCCGGTGGCCGAGCGCGATACCGGCTTCCGGGTCGACCCAGAGGCCCTGCCCGTCCGGCCCGCGATGCGCGAGGCTCGTCGTCATTCGCGCGAGCGTGCCGCGCGCTGTCTCCTCATCGAAGGCGACGCTATTCAAAAAGCCGTCGATTCCGCACATTTGATTTGTCTGCCCCTGTTGACCTGTCCCATCAGCGGCGGCGCGACTTCGCGGCCCGCCGCCCCACTGACGGTCGAGCCATATTACGAAGAAATAAATCAGCAATAATTCATGGGTGAATGTCAGCCAAGCCCGGAAAAAAAACGGCGTCAAGCGCCGTGGGCGCGGCAGGCCGCCCGGGAAATAGGCCCGCATCGCGGCGAAGCGCGCCGGCCACACGCAGGCCAGCGTTCCGGCCCCGATACCTCGCCCCCGTCAGGCAGCGCCTGTCGCCCACTTCAGCAACTGCGCGACCTCGCGGAAATGCTGCTGCTGGATCGTGCCCTTTTCAGGCGTGCTCTCGTACAGCGCCTGCGCGAGGCCGGCGTTCGCGAGCGTCGGACGCAACGCGTCGCGCGCGAGCCGCACGATCCGTTCGGCCGCCTCGCCCTCGCCGCGCGCGAGCACCCACGGCAGCGTACCGATCCCGCCGTAATAGAGCGCGACCGCGACGCTCGATGAATAGACGACCACCGACGCGAAGCCGATCCGGTCGGGCAGCGACGAGAACTGCGCTTCGCGCGCGAGCTGCCGGCGCTTCGCCTCGATATGCGGATCGCCTTCGTCTTCCTTGTGCTCGCGCCGCACTTCCTCGATCGACATCTTCATCTTCTGATTGAACTCGTGCCGCTGGTGCACGATGTCGATCAGCGCCATCACGATATAGATCAGCGCGGCCCAGCCGAACAGCAGCATCAGCAGCTTCACGATCAGCGCGAGAATCGACATCGGCCGCGTGAAGCCGGACTGCACCGACGGGTCGAGCGACTCGACGATCAGCCAGCCGAGCGTCGCGGCCAGCAGCACGGTCTTCAGCAGCATCTTCGCGAGGTTCACGAGGTTGCGCGTCGACCACATGTTCTTCAGCCCCTCGGCCGGATTGAGTCGCGACAGCTGCGGCACGAGCCGGCTCCACGCCATCACGCCGCCCACCTGCACGAAGCCCGCGAGCAGGCCGGCCAGCAACCCAGCCGCGACGATCTGCGCGGACAGCATGGCCCAGTCGCGCGCGGCGCCGTCGATCAGCACCGCGAGCCGCGCGGACGGGTCCGCGGCGCCGGCCGCGTCGAACACGAGCCGGAACAGCGCCTGCAGCCGCGCGAACAGCGTGCCGAGCCCCACCGCGAGCGCGACGCATACGCCGACGAAGAACGCCGACGAGATCGTCTCCGCGCTCTTCGGCACATCGCCTTTCTGGCGCGCCTCGCGCAGGCGCTTCGCGGTCGGCTTCTGGTCCTTTTCGGCCATGGTCGCTCCGGCTCCGGCGGCCCGTCACGCGCCGCCGTGCGCGGCGAACAACGCACGCAGCAGCGCCATCAACCCGCTGTCGGGGCTGAGCAGCGCATGCAGCGACGCGTACACCACCGGCAGGAACAGCACCATCATCAGCACCGCGAGCGCGCTCTTCACCGGCTGCGCGAACACGAAGATGTTCAGCTGCGGCACCGCGCGGCCGACCAGGCCGATGCCGAGCTCGACGAGCACCAGCACGATGATCACCGGCGCGGCGAGCTTCACCATCCATTCGAAGATCGTGTCGGTCTGCCGCACGACGAAGGTCTGCAGCATCGACGAGAAATCCGGGCCGAGCGAGCCGATCGGCCACCACGCATACGACTGCGCGAACAGCTGCACGAGCACCTGCAGGCCGCCCGCCGTCACGAACAGCGCGATCGCGACGAAATTGAGGAATCCCGACGTCGGGCCGCCCTCATGGCCGCCCATCGGATCGAAGAACGCGGCGCTGCCGCTGCCGGTCTGGAAATCGATCAGGTAGCCGACGCCCTGGATCGCGAACAGCACCGCGCTGAACGCGCCCGCGAGCAGCATGCCGACCACCGCCTCCTTCGCGACGAGCAGGCACCACATCAGGAACGGCAGCGCGGCGACCTGCGCCGGGTCGATCACCGGTGCGACGAACGCGGCGATCACGACCGCGATCCCGTTGCGCACGAGGCCCGTGATGATCTGCTCGTTGAAAACCGGCACGACGAACATGATCGGCAGCAGCCGCGGCATCACGTAGAGCAGCGGGCGCAGCGTGCCGGCGATGTCGTTGAAGTTCGCCGCGTGGTCTAGCATCGACGCTCCGCGGCCGTGGGTGCGGGGTCGTCGGCGGGGGCGGCCGAATCGACCGAGTCGGTTGCGTCGGCCGCATCGGTTGCGTCTGCATCCGCATCCGCCGGTCGCGATCTCATCTGCGCATCGAACGCGGCGGCCATGTCCGGCTGCCCCGCTGTGTGGCCCTCCGCCTCGCCCGCCCACACGCCGGCCGTCGCGAAGCGCCGCACCGCGTGCGCATCCGCGACTTCGTCGGCGTCGCGCTCGACCCGCGCCGCGCGGGCCTGCAGCGCCTTCTCGCCGGCCTTGTCGAGCTTGTCCTCGGCGGCCTTCGCCTTGCGCGCGGCGCGCTGCAGGTCGGCGAGCGCCGCCTCGTGATCGCGATGCACGTGCGTGGCCTCGCTCACCGACGCGTTCGCGACGCCGATATGCCGGTCGAACGTGCGCGTGTCGGCCGCCGCGTTCTGCAACGCGCGCGCCTCGCGCACGTCGTCGGTGAGCCGGGTCTGGATCGCGGCCTTCGCGGCGACCTGCTGCGCGAGCTGCGCCTGCGCGGCGTCGAGCGCGCGACGGCTCTGCGCGGCGATGCCCTGCTGGCGCGCGGCCGCGACGCGCGCGATCTGGCTGCGCATCTCGCGCACGCGCTTCAGGCGTGCGAGTGTCGCGAGCACGAGGCGGTCGTCGGCTTCAGACATGGTCGTTCGCGAGTTTCGTCAGCTTCGCGAGCAGCGCGTCGAAGCGCACGTCCTCGTGCGACCCCTGCGCGCAGAACGCACCGATCGCATCGCGCGCGCGCAGCGCGAGATCGCCGAGCCGGTCGCTACCTTCGCGATACTCGCCGATCTGCACGAGCAGCTCGATTTCCTGATACTTCGCGATCAGCTCGCGCACGCGCGCGGCCGATTGCTGATGCGCGCGGCTCGCGACGAGCGGCATCACGCGCGACAGGCTCGCGAGCACGTCGATCGCCGGATAGCGGTTCGCGAGCGCGATCTTGCGCGACAGCACGATGTGGCCGTCGAGGATCGAGCGCACTTCCTCGGCGATCGGATCGGATTCCTCATCGCCTTCGACGAGCACCGTGTACAGCGCGGTGATCGAACCCGTCGCACCCTGCCCCGCGCGTTCGAGCAGGCGCGGCAGCACGGCGAATGTCGACGGCGGAAAGCTGCGCCGTGTCGGCGGCTCGCCGCTCGCGAGGCCGACCTCGCGCTGCGCGCGCGCGAAGCGCGTGAGCGAGTCGACCAGCAGCAGCACGCGCTTGCCCGCATCGCGGAAATGCTCGGCGATCGCGGTCGCGACCAGCGCGGATTTCACGCGCTCCATCGCCGGACGATCGGACGTCGACACGACGACGATCGAGCGCGCGCGCACTTCGGGCGACAAGCTGTGCTCGATGAACTCGCGCACTTCGCGGCCGCGTTCGCCGACCAGCGCGATCACGTTCACGTCGGCCTGCGCGCCGCGCGCGATCATCCCGAGCAGCGTGCTCTTGCCGACACCCGACGGCGCGAAGATGCCGACACGCTGGCCGATGCCGAGCGTCATCAGGCCGTCGATCACGCGCACGCCGGTCGGAAACGGCGTGTCGATCATCTTGCGCGCGAGCGGATTGGGTGGGTCCTGCTGCGTCGATACCCACGCGGCGCCCGTCACCGGCCCGCGATCGTCGAGCGGCCGGCCGAGCCCGTCGAGCACGCGGCCGAACAGCGCTTCGCCGACCGGAAATACATGCTCGCGCCCCGACGGCACGACGGTCGTCTCCGGCGACAGGCCGGCCACGTCGCCGAGCGGCGTGAGCAAGGTGGTCTGCCGCGAGAAACCGACCACTTCGGCAAGCAGCGTCGGCTGGTTCGGCGTGCGCAGCTCGCAGATCTCGCCGAGCCGCGCGCGGATGCCGGTCGCGTTGAGGATCTGTCCGACCGCATGATTGACGCGGCCCTGCACCGACACCGGCGAGAAGAACGCGAGCCCCGCATCGAGGTCGCCGACGAGTCGGCCGCGATCGAACGGCACGGCATCGTCGTCGCCACCGTCACCGAATGGCTGCGGATCGTCGAGCGGCCCATTCATCGCGTCGTGCCCTTCAGTGCGTCGCGGCGGATCGCCTGGCGCAACGCGTCGATCTGCAGGTCGAGGCTCGCGTCGATGCGTCCGGACGGCGTCTCGACCGTGCACGCGTGACGTTCGAGCTGCGCATCCTCGACGATGCGGATCCGTTGCCGGTTCGACTGGCCGGCGAACGCGCGCTCGAGCGCGTCGCGCATCTCGTCCTGCCGGCCAGGCGCTACCCGCACGATCAGGAACGCTTCGTCGCGCACGAGCGGCGCGATCCGCGCGAGCGCGGCCTCGTACAGCTTCTGCGTGCCCATCTCGCCGACGATCGCGCGCACGGCCTTCACGACGATATCGGCCATCGAATCCTTCATCGACTCCATCGTGCGCGCGGCAGCCAGCGCCTGCGTATAGGTCTGCGCCGCATGCTCGCGCTGGGCGCGACGCATCCCTTCGTCGTAGCCGGCCGCCTGGCGCTTGTCGAATTCGCGCTGCGCGTCGGCGACGATGCGCGCGGCCTCGTCGCGCGCGGTCGCGATCACCGCGGACGCATCGAGCAGCGCCGCGTATTCGCGCTCCTTGAGCACCTTGCGCTCCGACAGCAGCTGCAGGTTGTCGCTCGTGATCAGAAAAGCCAGTCCCATGACGCAAGCCTCTCGGGAATCAGAAACAGGAACAGCAATTCGCCGAACTGGTCGCGCTGCGCGCGGTTCAGCCAGTACGGCGCCTCGTCATCGATCGCGCGGTTGAATTTCAGGCGCACGCGCCGCGCGACCGCGTCGCCTGCCACGCCGATGAAATCCGCGAGCAGCCGGCCGCCGCGCGCACGGATCACGACCGGCAGCGCGGCCGGATCGGCACGCCACGGTTCGAGCGTTTCCGCGAGCGCGCCGAATTCCGGCGCGCGCTCGAGCGCGAGCTCCAGCGCATCGCCGCCGAGCTTCGCCGCGACCTCCGCGCGGATGCGCCGCACGGTCAGCGCATCGCGCAGCCAGCCGCGATGCAGCAGCAGGCCCGCATACGACGCGAGCTGCTCGAGCGCCGCACCGGGCAGCAGCGCGAGCCGCGCGCACGGATTGGCGACGTCGAAATCGTGGTGCCCGGCCACGCCGTTCGCGTCGAGCAGGTGGCGGGCAAGCAGCTTGCGGCCGGCCGGCCCGAACGCGTCGGGCGAGCGATAGCGCGCGGGCCACTCGGCCGGCACGCGCGTCACGTGCAGATAGCGGTCGGGCCGCAGGTTGAATTCGCAGACGAGCGCGTGAAACGCCGTGCGCCGCCCGGCAGGCGGCGGCGCGATCGGGTGTAGCCACGGCGGCGACGCGGCGTCGGGCGTGACGCCCGGCGGCAGCGCATGGGGCTCGCTCATGCGCCGTCGCGCGCGCCATCCGGCGTGCGCAGGCTGCCGCCGCCCGACTGCGCGGACCCACCACCGGCCCCGTTCGCGCCGCGCGGCGTGCCGACCAGCCCGGCCAGCCGCGCACCGAACATCCCGCGCCGCGCGGCCGACAGCGCGATCACCGCGCAGGTCAGCAGGATCAGCGCGAACACCAGCCAGCCCAGCGGCGAGCGCAGCCGCAGGATGTCCGACACGGCGCTGCCGATGCCGTCCATGCGCGTCGCGCGCGCGGCGGCCGGCTGCAGGAACAGCGACACGTTGTCGTACTGCAGCCCCTCGATGCTGTGCGCGACGAGATCCTTGACCATCGGCGCCATTGCGCGCAGGTCCACGCCGGGCCGGTAGCGGATGTACACGGCCGCCGACGACGGCTTGATCTTGTCCGCGAGCGGATCGTTTTCCGGAATCACGACCTGCACGCGTGCGACCACCACACCCTCGATGTCCTGCAGCGTGCGCGACAGGTCCTGGGACACGCCGTACAGGTAGCGCACGCGCTCCTCGGCCGGCGTCGAGACGAGCCCCTGCTTCTGGAACAGCTCGCCGAGGCTCGCATAGCTCGGCTTCGGCAGCCCGTTCGCCTGCAGCACGGTCAGCGCCGACTGCATCTCGCCGTCGGCGACGCTCACGAGCCACGCATTGCGATCCGACGTGTCACGCGCGTCGTTATCCTTCGACGCGCTGATCCCCGCATCGCCGAGCACGGCGACCATCTGGTTCGCGTCGCGCTCCGACAGGCCGGAGTAAAGCTCCTTCTGGCAGCCGGCCAGCAGCGCGAGCAGCCCCGCGAGCAGCGCACGCGCCGCCCGGCTGCGCCACGCATGCACGCGCGGCGTCGAATCGATCGTCGTCATCGTTTGTCCACTCAGGGCGCGCGGCCCGTTTCAGGCACACGCACCTCAGGGTCGTCCCATGCCTCGCGCCCGGCCCGTCCGGCGGCCGGCGCAAGCCCGTCACGAGCAGGAACGGATCCCGGTCACTCCTGCGTCTTCAGCACCGTGTGCGTGAAGCCGTTCGCCGCCTGCGCGACCGACAGGCTCAACTGGTATTCGGAAATCGTGGTGGTCGCCGTCCACTGGAAATCCATCGCCTGCACCATCGTCATCAGCGGATCGCGGCGGTTGTCCGCCATCGACGTCAGCATCTCGGTGCGATGCTTGTCGATGTTCGCGTACCGCGTGTCGAGATCGTTGCCGTACGTGCGCAACCGCTCGACGAGCGACGAATGGTTCGCCTGCGCGGGCGTCGCGGGCGTCATCTGCACCGCCGGCGCCGCATCGGCCGCCACGCGCGACATCGCGACACCCGATGCCGACGGCGACGCCGCGGCCGCACCCGGCTGCATCAACGCATCGAACTGGCGCACCTGCGCCGGATCGGACGCCGTGCCCGCCTGCTGCACGGCCCCCGCGAGCGCGGCCGCGCCCGGCGGCGCCGCGCCTACGCCTGTTACCGACATGATCGTGTCCTCCTTGAATAAGCCGGCCGGCACGCGCATACGCCCCACCGGGCGCCCGTCATGGGCGGCCCCGGCATGTGGCGTCGCGCGGCACGGCCGGCGACCGGCGTCATGCGCGGCCGGCGGAACTCAGGTGTTGCGCAACCTGGGCGTTCGCCGTCCCTTCCTGCGCGGTTACTGCATTGCTGGTTTCGAACGTCGCGGTCGACTGCTGGACCTGGAAGTTGATCTTCGTCAGTTCGAGCTGCGTCTTGGTCAGATCGTCCGCTTGCTGCTGGACTTGTTGCGTGTTGTCTGCACCACCCGTACTACCGGCTGCTGAGGCACCCATGATTCGCTCCTTTACGTGAAGAACATCACCTACTTTCCGGCGGTGGCCCCATGCCCCCGCCGGCACCGTGACGCGCCGCTCGTCCGCGGCGTGTCGCGTCCTGCGCGCACCGCGCGATACGCGATGCGCCTGTCATTCCGTCGCGGCGCTAGCGCGCCGCCCCCTTCGATGCGCCGGCGGCCGCGACTGCCGCAACGGACGCGACTGCCGGCGCATCCGGCAACAGCGTCGGCCCCGGCACCGGCTGCGCGACCCCCGCCGCCGCACCGCTCGCGAGCGGCGGCACGGGCGGCGCCGGCGCCTGCCCGGGCGCGCTCGCGGACGAACCGCCGAGCGGCATCGTGATGCGCTGGCCGTTGCGTTCGAACACGACTTCGTCCGGGCCGATCGACACGACCGTCGACCCTTCCTTCAGCCTGGCGCCTTCGAAGTAGCGGCTGCCGTCGACGGTCTCGATATAACGCTGGTCGCCGTCGCCCGCGAACACGGTCGTGATCTCCGGAATCCCGGCGACACCGCCGAGCGTCGTCGCGGTGCGCGGCGCGGCGGCATCGGCGTCACGCACGTGGTCGACCACCTCGAGCGCCGGGCGCGCGTCCTTCATGTAGTTGCGGATGCGCGGCTCGATCTGCGCGCGCTCGGCCGCCCCCGTCAATTCGATCCGGCCGCGGCCGAGATAGGTGACCGTCAGCGCCGTGTCGCTGAAATATGTCTGCGCGGTCGCGACGAGATCGCTCACGACGTAGATGTTGCCGAGCGCCGCGTTGTCGATGCCCGCGACGATCTGCGCGACACGCTCGCGCGCGGCCGGATCGCTCACGTAGCCCGACACGATCACGCCGTCGTCGCGCGGCGCGACGGCGAGTTCCGGATACGCATGCAGCTGCTGCTGCAGCCGGTGCGTGCGCGCGAGCACCGATTCGTGCTGCCACGGCAGGCGCCCCGACCACGCGACGAAGCCGTAGCCGAGCGCGCCGAGCAGCACGCCGATCCACAGCGCGACGAGCGCGATCACGAGCCGCCGGCTGCCGAGACGACGCAGCCCGCCGGTGAGCCAGCCGAGCCACGCGGCCTCGCGCGCGGCGTCCGGCGCATCGGCCTCGTCGGGCACCGCGACGCTCGCCTGCGCATGACGCGCGATGCCGAGCTTGATGGAACCGACCGTCACGACGTCCTGCGGCGTCATCGAGCGGCGGCCCGCGCCGAGCGGCTCGTCGTTGAACAGCACCGGCGCGCCGCCGTCGCCGCCGTGGTTCTGCACGGTCACCGCGAGCGCGCCGACCTGCAGGCACACCTGTTTCGCGCCGATCTCGCGATCGGGCAGGATCACTTCGCAATCGGCCGCGGTGCCGACCCAGTTCGCGCCGCGCGCGAGCGACATCGTGCGGCCGTACATCGGCCCGCTGAGAAAGCACAGGTTCCACGGCGACGCGAGTGCGGCCGCCCCGCCCGCCGCGCCGCCGGGCACTGTGCCGTCGCCGTGCGGCTCAATGATGGTCGTCGACATGGGTGGACGCTCCTGCGGTCGTCGCCACGGGCCGCGACGCCGAATCCGACGACGGCGGCGGCAGCGCGGGCGGGCCGAACTTCGTGCCGGGCAGCGGCGCGGGCGTCAGCGGCACCGCGATGTCGTTGTCCGGCGGGCGATACATCGACGCGCCGTTCGGATCGGCCGGCCCGCCCGCGCCCGGGTTCACGGGCGCGCCATCCGGCGCGTACATCGACGCGGTCGTCACCACCCGCGGCGTCAGCAGGTAGAACCGCTCCATGTGATTGCCCGACTTGTCGGTGTACTTGAACAGGTTGCCGATCAGCGGAATGTCCGACAGCCACGGCACGCCGCTCTTGTTCAGCCGCACCTCGTCGTCGTTGAAGCCCGCGATCAGCAGGCTCTTGCCTTCGTCGATCATCGTCTTGGTGACGATGTTGCGCTGCTGGATCACCGGCACGTTCGACACCGCCTGCCCCGGCACGATGTTGCCGTCCTGGATGTCGATCGACATCATCACGCTCTGCGGATTACCCGACACGGCCGCCGCATTGCGGATCGCCTCGTCGACGATCATCGGCGTCACCTTGATGCTGGTGCCGGTCGTCACGCTGTACAGCGACGAATCCTGGTAGCCCTGCACCTGCACGTAGAACTGCGTGAGGTTCTCGAGAATCGCCTCGGTGTTGTCGAGCGCGAGCACCTTCGGCTTCGAACGCAGCTGCGCCTGCCCTTTCTGGGCGAGCGCGTTCACGCGCGTGAGCAGGTAGTTGCGCAGCGAGCCGCCGATCGATGCGGTGAGCGCGATGCCGGTCGGCAGGAAGGTGCCGGTCTGCCCGGTTTCGGAGGTGCCGATGCCGAACGTCAGCGGCGGGTTGCCGGCGCCGTTGTACTGCGTGTTGCCGTTCAGCGGGTTCTGGCCGTTGCCGATCTGCACGTCGCCATGCGTCGTGTGCAGGCGCCAGTCGATCCCGAGGCTGTCGAGCGAATCCTCGTTGATGTCGATGATCGTCACGTTGATCTCGACGATGCGCGGCCGCTCGTCGAGCTGGTTGATCAGCGACTGGTAGCGGTACATGTTCTCCGGCAGGTCGCGCACGATCACCGCGTTGATCGCCGGATCGGCGACGATCTGCGGCAGCGTGTCGCCGCCGCCGGCATTCGAGAACGGCGAGAAGCCGCCGGCCGCGCTGTCGGCGCCGCCATAGCTGCCCTGACGCGCGCCGCCGGAAATGTCCGGGAAGTCGAGCCGCGGCACCGCGATCGTCAGCCCCGAGCCGAGCTTCACCTGGCGCGCGGCCTGCCCGAGCGGCGTGCTCGACGGCGGCTCGTTCGTGCCGCCGCCTTTGCCGAACAGCCGGCGCAGGATCGTCGCGACGCCCGGCACCGTCACTTCCTTGCCCGAGCGGTTGATCGTGAAATCGGACGCCCAGCCGTACCTGAGCCGGAACGCGCGGATGTCCGCATGCGCGCCGTTCGCCGACGGATCGCCGACCGAGCCGACCGCCTGGCGCACGAGTTCGACATAGCGGCGCGGGCCGGCCACGTACACGCTGTTCGCGCGGTCGTTGATCACGAGCGTGTAGCGCTTGTCGGGAATCTGCATCGCCTGCAGCGAGCGGCCGATCTCGCCGGCCGCGTTCGGCGGGATCGGAATCATCTGCGTCTGCGACTGGTCGGCCGGATCGACGTACAGGAACGAGCCGTCGTAGTACCACGTGAGCCCGTAGGTCGAGCAGATCGTATCGAGCGTCTGCTGCGGCGTGCCCGAGAAGCGGCCGCTGATCACGCCGTCCACCTTCGGATCGACCACCGCCGTCACGCCCTGCGACGACGCGAGCTCGCGAATGAAGTCGCCGATCTTCTTGCCGTTCGCGACGATCGTGAACGGCTTGTTGCGCCAGCGCAGGTCAGCCGCGCGCGCCGGCTGCGCGATCGTCACGCACAGCGACGCCGTGAGCAGCGCGGTCGCGCACATGGCGAGCGCAACCCGTTGCAGGCGGCGCGGTTGAAACCGGATCGGGGCGACGCGTCGACGCATCAAAGCACTCCTGTGGAAGAAACAAACATGCGTTCCAGCGCCTGCTGCGCGAAGCGCAGCACCTCGCTGCCGAGCCAGCCCGACAGCAGCACGAGCGCGACCATCACGGCGATCAGCCGCACCGCGATGCCGATGTTGGCGTCCTGCACCTGCGTGACCGCCTGCAGGATCGCGACGACGAGGCCGGTGACGGTCGCGATCAGCACGATCGGCAGCGACAGCAGCAGCACCAGCATCAGCGCCTGCCGGGTCAGGTCGAGGATCGTCGAGCTCGTCATTGCACGACTCCCGGCGCGCGCACGCCGGCGCCCGCGCCGAGCGTGCCGTCGTCGGGCGGGTTCTTCACCCAGCCGACCGTATGGAGCTGCACGTCTTCCTCGACCTCCTGGTACGACAGCACCGCGAGCTCGGGCAGCACCGGCTGCAAGATCGTCTTCACGTAGCGGCGCGCGCCGAGTGCGACCATCACCGCGAGCCGCGGCGCACCTTGCGGATTGCCGTGGCCGCCGGCGCCGGCCGCCTGCGCGGCCTGCACGATCGCGCGCACCTGCTCGCCGATGTCCTGCTTGATCGTGCTCGACAGCGCGAGGAAATTGCCCTGCTTCGTCCGCATCACCGCACTCTCGATCCGCTCCTGCAGGTTCTGCTCGAACAGCACGACGCGCAGCTGGCGCGCCGCGCCCGCATGGCGATCGGTGATCATCCGGCGCAGGTCGACGCGCACCAGCTCGACCAGCGCGATCACGTCGTCCGGCTCGTTCGGCGCCCACGTGATCAGGCTCTCGAAGATCACGCGCAGGTTGCGGATCGGCACCTGTTCGGCGAGCAGCCGGCGCAGCACCTCGGTCACGCGCTGCAGCGGCACGAGCCGCGTCAGTTCGCCGACCAGTTCGGGGTGCTCGCGGCGCACCAGATGCACGAGGGCCTGCGTCTCCTGGATGCCGAGCAGCTCGTCCGCGTGCTGGCGCACGATCTGCTCGACGTGCGCGGCGAGCGCGCCTTCGCTCGTCAGCCACTTGCCGTCCGGCGCCGCGCCGTCGGGCTTGATCCACAGCGCGGTCGCGAACGGGCCGAATGCCTCGGCCGGCTGGCGTTCCGCGCGCTCCGGCAGCGGCGCGACACCGTCCCACAGCAGCCAGCCCGGCTTCAGCGCGCCATGGGCGGCGAGCACGTCCTGCAGATAGATCCGGTAGGTGCCGGCCGCCGCGCCCTCGTCGTCGTTCAGCGTGATGCGCGGAAACACCGTGCCGATATCCGCGTCGACGCGCGCCTTCGCGCTCGACAGCGCGGTCTGCAGCTGCGCGAGATTCAGCGTCGTGCGCAGGTCGTCCGACAGCGACACCGCGATCAGCGACGTGACGCCCGCCGCGTGCGACACCTTCGCGGGCTGGCCGTCGTCGGTCGCGCCGATGCGTCCGGCGATATGAATCAGGTTGAAGCTCGGCGCGGTCGTCTTGCGCTTCAGTTGCGTGACGGCGAACGTGCCGAGGCCGAGCGCGATCAGCGCGAACGACCATTTCGGGAAACCGGGTACGACGAGAAAGCCGGCGAGCACGAGCGCCGCGATCAGCAGCGCACGCGGATGCGCGCCGAGCTGCTCGCCCAGCTGTTCGCCGAGCTGGCGCTGCCGCGTGTCGCGCGTCGCGACGCGCGTCGTCACGATGCCGGCCGCGATCGACACCAGCAGCGACGGGATCTGCGACGCCATCCCGTCGCCGACCGTCAGGATCGCGTAGCGCTGCAGCGCCTCGCCGATATCCATGCCGTGCATCAGCGTGCCGACCGCGATCCCCGCGACGATGTTGATGAACGCGATCACGAGGCCGGCGATCGCGTCGCCCTTCACGAACTTCATCGCGCCGTCCATCGCGCCGTGCATCTGCGATTCCTGCTCGAGCCTCTCGCGGCGCTCGCGCGCTTCGTCGGCGCTGATGATGCCCGCGCGCAGGTCGGCGTCGATGCTCATCTGCTTGCCCGGCATCGCGTCGAGCGAGAAGCGCGCGCCGACTTCGGCGACCCGTTCGGAGCCCTTTGCAATCACGATGAACTGCACGACGGCGATCACGAGGAACACCACGCCGCCCACCACGACGTTGTTGCCGACCACGAGCCGCCCGAACGCGTCGATCACGTGGCCCGCGTTCGCGTGCAGCAGGATCAGCTTGCACGACGCGATGTTCAGCGCGAGCCGGAACAGCGTGGTGAACAGCAGCAGCGCCGGAAACGACGAAAAGCTGACCGCCGACGGCACGTAGGTCGACACCGTCAGCAGCACGACGCTCGCCGCGAGGTTCAGCGAGATCATCCCGTCGAGCGCGGCCTGCGGCAGCGGCAGGATGAACAGCGCGACCACCGACACGATGAACCCGGCGAGAAACAGGTCGGCGCGCGGCGACGCCCCGAGGCGCCGCCCGGACACGCTGCGGCCGGCGGAAAAGATCCGCTGCCAGTCGCGAGGGAGCGCCTTCGGTTCTGCCATCGTGCCGTCGTCCTGTCGTTGTCGCCGGCGGGCGCGGGCCGTCATGCCCTGCGTCGCTCGGACCGTTGAATGGGACGAGTGTAGCGACGGGAAACCGCGTGAAAAGGGACGCGCCTCGTAGCGTCGCGGCGGTTTTCCGGCGGCGATCGGATCGGACTACGAAACCCGGCGGCGCGTGCGCGCGCCCATCGCCGGAACCGCTTCCATCGCGCGGCGGGGGCCGCGCGAGCAGAAGGGGTCAGGACTCCAGGCGGCGCGCGGCGAGGTACGCGAGCTGCGCGCGGTTCTGGACGTTGAAGAGTTTTTCCAGCGAACGGATATGGTGACCGACCTTGTGCAGCGACGTGCGCAAGGCGCTGGCGATCTCCTGGTCGGACAGCCCGTGCACGAGGCGCTCGAGCACCTGCTGCTGCTCGTCGCCGAGCGCGAAGCCGCGCATGCGCGCGATGCGCGCCTCGAGAAACGGCAGCGCGATGCGATGCACGGCGAGACTCACCGACAGCGCGCCGCCGATCACGCGATCGTCGATCCACTCGGTGCCGTGGGCTTCCGACGTCACGTTCACCGCGACGCGCAGGTCGAGCCGCGGCGCCGACAGGCTGAAGATCACGCCGCTGTTCATTGCGTGCGCACGCAAATGGCCGGCCAGCGCGAGCACCTTGCGATCGCCGCTGCCCTGCGCGGCCGACTCGATCTCGTCGAGCCGCCACGCGACCGGAAAGCCGCTCTGCCGCACCTGCGCGAAACGCGGGTCGCTCTCGTAGAGCATGCCGTCGATATACGGCTGCATGAACGTCGCGGGCGCGAGGTCGCGCAGCAGATGCGCGCACAGAATGCGCCGCCCGATCATCTCGTATGCGCCGTAACCGAGCGTGCTGAAACCGATTTGCCGCAATCGCGCATGGCATTGGGCGAAATCGACGAGACTCAGGTCGGACTTACCGGGCGCGATTTGAATGCCGGTAAAAACGTCACGCTCGAATGCATGAATTTCTTTCGAATAAGCGGCAGCGGCCGCGATATCGGCTTGCGAAAACCACTCGACGCGTGGCGCGTCGTCAGCATATGTCATGAGCAGCCCACCCTTTCCCAATATGTGAACTTGCCCCGTCACCACCTGGTCTTTTCTTTATGATTTTCTGGTCATCTCTATACCGGTGCGGATATGAACCTTTCGCCCGCATTAGTATTACGGCATATTACGCGCACACTGGCATTTTTGTACAATGCCCCCGCGTTTCGTCTGGATGACGATCGGCGCATATCATAAAGATGCTCGATCGCACCGTCGCGAGCGCCGTGCACGACACGGCTGCCGCCACGCGATGCGCGTCGATTCCGAGGGATGGCTCATGTCCGATATTGCATTGCAAGAAGAAGCGGTCGCCCCAACGTTGTCCCGTTCGCCCCGGCGGACGGTCGCCTGCGCCGACGCGTCGAGAGAGCGCCCGGTGCAGGTCGTCTGGTGCGATGACTTGAAGCGCGGCGACATCACGCAGCCGCACGCGCCGAAGCTCGGCGTCGCCGATACGCTCGCGAACGCGCAGAGCACGGCGGAACGCAACCGGATCGTCGCAAGCCTGCTGCACCTGACGGGCTTCTCGACGTTCGCGTACTTCGCGCTCGAATTCTCGCGCGAGCGCGTCGAAAGTCTCTACCTGCACGAGGCGTTCACGCCGACCACCTACCGTGGCGACTACGTGCGGCACAACCATCACGACATCGATCCGCGCACGCTAGACGCGCGCGTGTGCAACATGCCGATCGTGTGGGACCTGCAGCAACTGCGCCGCGAACATCGCGAGCGCGACGACGGCCCGTGCGTGACGCCGGCCGCGCTCGACGGTTTCCTGCAGACGATGCAGGAGGACGGGATGTGCAGCGGCATCATGTATTCGATGGCCGTGCCCGGTACGCGGCTGCACGCGTTCATGAGCTTCACCGCACCGCGCCGCACGCGCGAGTGGATCACGCCGGCGACGATCGAGCAGGCGTTGTCGATCGGGCTGTCGGTGCACAAGTTCGCGTCGCCGCAACTGATCGCGACCTCGCGCGAGCGCGCGGTCAACGGGCTCACGCCGTTCGAGCAGGAACTGCTGCTGGGTATCGCGGAAGGCGCATCCGACAAGGAGATCGGCCGGCGCCTCGACACCAGCGCGCACAATGTCGACTATCACCTGCGCAAGCTGCGCAAGCGCTTCGGCGTCGCGAACCGGATCCAGCTCACGTACCTGACGTCGAAGCTCGAGCTGATCTGACTTGCGTATACGCACATGCCGGCCTCGCGGGCCAGCATGTGCGGAACTCATCGCGAGGATGACGCGCGCCGTTACTTCATCAGCGTCATCTGCACGACCTTGACGATCACGAGACCGACCGCGACCACCAGATAGCCGCGCAGCACGGCCATCCACACACGCGTCGCGACCGTCATCTTCTGCGGCTCGAGCGAGTCGAGCGGCGGCATGCGCCACGTGTCGCGCGCCGCACGATCGATGCCCGGCTCGACGACGCGCTTGTTGCGGCGGATCAGCACCGTCGCGAGATAACCGGTGATCGCGAGCACCGTGCCGCCGACCAGCACGTCGACGATCGCTTCGCCGCTGATGTCCGGATACATCACCGACGCGGTCAGGATGATCGACAGCAGCACGAGCACCCAGATCACCGCGCCCGTAAACACGTTGAGCTTCGTCGAGTTGACCCACGGGCCGAGCACCTGCCGATCGTTGCAGAGCACGAGCAGGAACACCGTCGCGCTCGGCAGCAGCACGCCCGCGAGCGTCTGCACCGCTTCGGTCAACAGGCCGAGCGGGCTGCCCGGAATCAGCACGAGCGCGGCAGCGGCCGCGACGATCCCGAAGTAGACGAGATAGAAGCCCTTCGCGTCGGACACGCCGCGATGCAGCGAATGACGGATCTTGAACACGTCGCCGATCGCATACGCGGTCGACAGCGACACCGCCGCCGCGCCGATGATGCACGCGTCGAGCAGCGCGACCGCGAACAGCGTCGCGCCCGTGCGGCCCGCATACTTCTCGAGGCCCGCGATCACGCCGCCCGCATCGGTGAAGTTGCCGGCTTCCGGATGACCGCCGAACAGCGCGGCGCTGAAGCCGATCATCGCGACCGCGCCGATCAACACGAACGCGATGCCGATCCACAGGTCGACCTTCTCGTACTTCATGAAGCGCGGCGTGATGCGCTTGTCGATCACGTAGCTCTGCTGGAAGAACAGCTGCCACGGCGCGACCGTCGTGCCGACGATGCCGATCACGAGCAGCATCACGTCGGACAGCTTCGCGTGCGCGGGCCAGTTCGGCACGAAGAAGTCGCGCGACATCTGCGACACCGGCGGGTGGATCGACACGAGCACTGGCACGAGCAGCAGGCTCAGCACGCACAGTACGATCGCGAACCGCTCGAAGCGCCGGAAGTCGCCGGTACTCACCGCGGCCATCGTCAGCGCGGCCGCCACGCACACGCCCGCAACCTTCGGGAGCCCGAAGAAAGCCAGCACGAACGTGATGCCGATGAACTCGGTGACGATCGTCAGCGCATTGAGCAGGAACAGGTCGATCACACTGAACGCGCCCCAGAACCGGCCGAAGCGCTCGAAAATCAGGCGCGCATGGCCGACGCCCGTGACCGCGCCGAGGCGCAGCACCATTTCCTGGTTCACGTACAGCACCGGCACCAGCAGCAGCAGCGTCCAGAGCAGCGTCGTGCCGTAGTTCTGGCCCGCCTGCGTGTAGGTGCCGAATGCGCCCGCGTCGTTGTCGCCGACCATCACGATCAGGCCGGGGCCGATGATCGCGAGCAGCGTGCGCAGCCGTGCCCACCACGTGCCGCGTGCGGCGGTGTCGTGATGCGAGATCGTGCCGAGGGCACCGCGGATGTCGCCCAGGTGGGCTTCATCGAGCACGGCGCTGCGCTCGACGGCGATCGGTGGAGAGACGTTGGATGGCGTGGACATGATGAATTCCGTACGGCTGGTTTTTTTATCCGGTCAAGCGTGTGGCCTTGGCATACGCGCGCGGAACCGGCCCGCGTGCGCATGCCGAGACGTGCTCGGCGTGTCAGTGGATCAACGACTTGAGGCGGTTCAACAACCGGGAGAACACCCGTGGACGGGCGTCGAACGTCAGCATCGCGTCGTAGTGCGAGCGCGATTGCGTGACTTGCGGGAGATTCGACAGCAGAAGGCCGAAGTTCATGGTCTGGCTCCTGGCGGCGACGGCATGTGTGCCGGCCGCGTAGTGGGCGCGGGGCCAGTCCGGGCCTGAACGACGTGTCAGGCTAGTCGGCCGGCATGTCCCTGCGACCCGGGTTCAAAAGGGTCTGTTGACGCAACGGGCATAAGGGACAACTGTCACTGTCGTTCATGGCGGCTCCTGTGCGGTGTTCCGGAAAACACGGTTGACCGCCGTCCGGCGCGCTGACCGCCGTTCGGCTGCATGCGAAACGCATGCGCGAACGGCGGCCGCGCACCAGGCGGCGGCGAAACCGGATCGCGCATGCGCGAAGGCATCACGCTAACCGGCGCGAATCAGGGTGCACGTAGGGGGTTACTGCGGAATACTGCTGCGCGCACCGTTTGCCTGGGGGACAAACGGCGGCTTCGATGAGGCGCGGACGTCGGTCGCTCAGGCGGAAACTTCGTTCGAAGATCGACTACTGCAGGCGTCCAAGGCGGCGGCCCCAAGAGTGAAGATGGCGGATTCTATGGACCGCCCGAAACGGAAGTCAACCCTCTGGAACGCCCTTCGGGGAATATTTTTTCCGGCATCGGGACGCTGAAAGATTTGCGCCCGGAATGACGCGCCGCAACCTTTCAACGCGTGGGCGGCCGCGTGCCGCCGATGCGTGCGAGCAACAGTCCCCGCAAGCCGCCGACGGGAGGCTGTACCGCGTGTCGGCCGGGGCGAACCGCCGCTGCAACACTGTCGCGACGCGCGCCAAGACGACGCTTTTTGCTTGCACCGCAGCAAAACTCGCGACTACAATCCGCCCCGAATCGTCAAGGGAGTCCCTTCGTGGACACATGCTCAAGTTGTAGTTCGATGCCGGCACAGGCCGGCCAAGCCATCGCGAGATAGCAGCCGGACGCATGTCCTTCGCCGCTAGCTCGCTTCGTCGGGTTAGCGCGCTTCCTCCCGGACCGGCCTCGCCGGTTCGTCCGTCGCACGCTCCGTTACGTTCCAACCGCCGATCGCAGGCCGCGTCATGCCTACGCTCGATCACGTCGTCCGGTATGCTCCGGACCGGACGGAGATACGCCATGTTCTTTCAATCGCTCGCGGCCACACTCAAGCGGCTCCTGCACGTCACGTGCGATCGCTCGTCGGTTTCACCGCTCGCCCACGCGCTCGGCAACTGGCGCGGCAGCGCGCTCGCGCATAGGCCGGCGGCACCGCGCCCGCTCGACTGCCTGCTGGTCGGCGCGATGGCCGCCGCCGTCGCGCTCGTCGCGCTGCTCTGCACGGCCGCGTCGCACCTCGGCTTCACACAGGCTTGGCGTATCGGCGGCTGGCTGCCTTAAGCGGCAACGCGGCGCGGCCCTGTGTCCATGCGCCGCCCGCCCTCATGCGATCGCCTCACGCCGCCACTTCGCCAGCCTGACCAAGTATTCAAATAACGGAGCACACATGAAGAATCGTTTCGAACCCGCGCGCAAGCGCCGACTCGATGCGTTCACGGCGCTTATGCTGTCGCTCGCCGCCGCACCCGCATTCGCGCAGTCGGCGTCGCCAGCCGCAGCCGAACCGACGGCCGAGGCCAGCGACACCGCCGCCGCCCAGGCCGCCGATGCCGCCGCGCCCGCCCCCACCGGCTTCTGGGACCGTTCGAACCTGTTCGGCAACATGGGCGGCCTGCGCGATGTGCTCGGCGACCACGGCGTCACGCTGAGCCTGCAGGAAACCAGCGAATACCTGTACAACGCCGCGGGCGGCACGCATCGCGGCGGCGCGTACCAGGGCGTCACGCAATTCGGCTTCAACGTCGATACGGAGAAGGCGATCGGGCTGCCGGGCGGCACGTTCAACGTGTCGGGGCTGCAGATCCACGGCACCAACCTCACGCAGCGCTACCTGCAGACGCTGCAGACCGCGACCGGCATCGAGGCGAATTCGACCACGCGGCTGTGGGAGCTCTGGTACCAGCAGGCGTTTCTCGACGGCAAGGCCGACGTGAAGGTCGGCCAGCAGAGCGTCGACCAGGAGTTCATGGTGAGCCAGTACGCGGCGACGTTCATGAACGCGACGTTCGGCTGGCCCGTTCTGCCGGCGGCCGACCTGCCGGCCGGCGGCCCCGCGTATCCGCTGTCGTCGCTCGGCGTGCGGCTGCGCGTGAAACCGGCCGACGCGTGGACCGCGATGGTCGGCGTGTTCGACGGCAACCCGGCCGGCCGCAGCGACGGGGACGCACAGTCGCTGAACGCGCACGGCACCAACTTCAACCTGCGCAGCGGCGCGTTCGTGATCGGCGAACTCCAGTACGCGCTGAACGCGCCGCCCGCCGATCCGAAGGCGCCGCCACCGGCCGGCCTGCCCGGCACGTACAGGCTCGGCTTCTGGTATCAGTCGCAGCACGCGAACGATCCGCGCTTCGGCACCGACGGGCTGTCGCTCGCGAATCCCGACAGCAACGGGATCGCCGCCACGCATCGCGGCAACTACGGCTTCTATGCGGTCGCGGATCAGATGGTGTGGCGGCCGTCGGCCGACAGCCCGCGCTCGGTCGGCGTGTTCGCGCGCGTGATGGGCTCGCCGGGCGATCGCAACGTCGTCGATTTCGCGGCGAATGCCGGCATCACGCTGAAGGCGCCGTTCGCCGGACGCGACAACGATACGGCCGGCATCGCGGTCGGCTACACGAAGATCGGCTCGCACGCGCGTGCGCTCGACGGCGACACGGGCGCCTACACGACGCCCGGCTATCCGGTGCGCCGCGCGGAAACGGTGATCGAGGCGACCTACCAGTACCAGGTCACGCCGTGGTGGCAGTTGCAGGCCGACCTGCAGCACTTCTTCCGGCCGGGCGGCGGCATCCCGAACCCGAACGCGGCCGGCGCGCGCATCGGCGACGAAACGGTGGTCGGCGTGCGCACGACGATCACGTTCTGACGCACCGCGCATGCGACACGGGCCGGACTGCCGCTTGCGCGGCGCTCCGGCCCGTTGTGCATTCAAGTGCTAGCGCGCGACGCACGCGCCCCGTCACTCGCCATACAGCCCGAGCAGTTTCAGCGTGACGCCGTTGGTCCAGCCGAAGCCGTCCTGCAGCGGATATTCGCCGCCCCCGCCGCCGCCCGCGCCGGCCCCCTCGACCACGTACTTCTCGACGAGCTTGCCTTCCGTCGCATACACATGCTTCACGTCGGTCAGGAAGCGCGTGCCGATGTCCTTCGCGAGCGCCGGGTCGCCGTAACGGCGCAGCCCGTCGATCGCGATCCACTGGAGCGGCGCCCAGCCGTTCGGCGCATCCCACTGCTGGCCCGTGTTCTCGGTCGTCGTCGCGAGGCCGCCCGGCTGCAGCAGCGTCTTGCGCACCTCGCGCGCGGTCGCCTTCGCGCGCTCGGGCCACGCGACACTCGTGAACAGCGGATACAGCGCGGCGGCCGTCACGCCGTCGCGCGGCTTGCGCAACTGCCAGTCGTAGTCGCCGTAATAGCCGTGACGATTCCACAGATAGTGGTTGATCGCGGCCGCGCGGCGGCCCGCCCGTCCGGAAAAGTCCGCGACGCACGCGATGTCGTGCGTGACCGCGCAACCCTTCACGATCGTCGTCTCGAGATGGAACATCAGGCTGTTCAGGTCGACCGGCACGATCGACGTCGTGCGGATCGTCGCGAGCGTCTTGCCGTCGCCGAACCAGCGCGAGCTGTAGTCCCAGCCGCTTTCGGCGCCCGCGCGCAGGTCGCGGTACACCTCGTTCGCGGGGCGATCCGGCACGACCTTCGCGGTCGTCACGTCCTCGAGATACGACTCGTCGCGCGGCGTGTCGCTCGCGTCCCAGTAGCGGTTCAGCACCGCGCCGTCCGGCATCGCGACCACGTGGCGCGCGGCCTGCCCGCGCGGCGTCGTGGTTTCGCCCTGCATCCAGTACGCATGCTCCTTGCGCAGCGCCGGCAGGTATTTCTGGTAGACCTTGTCGCCTTCGGCCTGCGCGGCGAGCGTGACCATGTACGCGAAGAACGGCGGCTGCGAGCGGCTCGCGTAGTACGTGCGGTTGCCGTTCGGGATGTGGCCGATCGTGTCGATCAGATGCGCGAAGTTGTCGAGCATGTCGTCGACGAGATCCTCGCGCCCCGACACCTGCAGCCCGAGCATCGTGAAATAGGTATCCCAGTAGTAGCCTTCGCGGAAGCGACCGCCCGGCACCACGTACGGCTTCGGTATCGGGATCAGCGAGCTGTATGGCGGCACCGTCGTGCTGGTGCGCGTGAGCTGCGGCCACAGCCAGTCGATGTGCTGGCGCAGCGTCTGGTTCGCGGGCGGCGTGACGCCGCCTGCCGGCGGCGGCGTGAAGTGCTGGTCGACGAACGCCTTCAGCGAGAAACCCGGCTGCGACTTCTGTTGCTGATACAACTGCACGATCGTCGCGGGATCGGTATCGGGCGTCGCATCGACGAAGGTCTTCTGGTCGGGATAGAGCTGCGCGGTCTGCACCGCGACGAACAGGTCGCCGTAGAGCTGGCTCGGCGGCGGCAGCAGCGTGCCGCCGGAGGCCGGATTCGCGAGCGCCGCCGAGGCTGGCACAGCCGACTGCGTGGCCGCGTGGTTCGCGCTGTCGGCTTGCGCCGCGCACCCGGCGACGGCCAGGTACGCGACGGCCAGGACGGCGGCCCAGCGCATGCGCGGCGCGGGAGCGAATGAGTGCGAGTGCGAGTGCGAGGCAGGATGCAATGCGATCGATGCGGCACGACGTGACGTCATGACGTGTCCCCTCCTTTCGATGGTGAGTGGATCGGCAGGGGTCTCGTTCGCGCGTGCGCTCGTCTCGATGGCCGTCGATCGATGCGCGTCGTTGTATGTCGCAGATGAGTTCCGACTGTCGCACGAAACGCGCATCGCACGCAAGTTTGGCGGCCGGGCCCGCGCACGCGCGTCATGGGGGATGTCATGCGCCGCAGTCGTCTCTTTTGCCGGGCACGGTAACAGGAACGACTGTTGCAACATGCGAAACAGGCGTTGCCTCACGTGACGCAACGACCACATTGTGGGCATAATGGCGTCTTTACCGCGCGCCCTGCTCATGTCGCCCGTCTTTCTAGCACCGCTCATCGTTGCCTGTGCGTTGTTCATGGAAAGCGTCGACGCGAACATCATCGTCACCGCACTCCCCGCGATGGCGAGGGACTTCGGACACAATCCCGTCACACTGAACATTGCGATCACGGCCTACGTGGTCGGCCTCGGCGTCTTCATCCCGATCTGCGGATGGCTCGCCGACCGCTTCAGCGCGCGCTCCGTATTCCGCACCGCGATCGGCATCTTCGTCGTCGGCTCGCTGATGTGCGCGGCCTCCAACTCCCTCGGCGTGCTCACGTTCGCGCGCTTCGTGCAGGGCGTCGGCGGCGCGATGATGGTGCCGGTCGGCCGGATCATCATCTTCCGCGCGGTGCCGCGCTCCGATCTCGTGCGCGCGATGAACTACCTCGCGATTCCCGCGCTGTTCGGGCCCACGGTCGGTCCGCTCGTCGGCGGCTTCATCACGACCTACCTGCACTGGCGGATGATCTTCTTCATCAACGTGCCGATCGGCATCTACGGGATCTACGTCGCGAGCAAGCACATCGCGAACACGCACGAGCCCGACCCGGGCCCGCTCGACTGGTTCGGCTTCCTGCTGTCGGCGAGCGGCGCCGCGCTGCTGCTGATGGGCCTCACGCTGATCGACGGCTCGCTCACGTCGCGCGGCAACGCGATCATGATGTGCGCGGCCGGCGCGGTGATGCTCGCGCTCTACGTGCCGTACGCACGCCGCAAGGAGCGGCCGGTGCTCGACCTCAGTTTCCTGAAGATTCCGACCTACCACGCGAGCGTGGTCGGCGGGTCGCTGTTCCGCATCGGCCTCGGCGCGGTGCCGTTCCTGCTGCCGCTCGCGCTGCAGGAAGGCCTCGGCATGAGCGCGTTCCACTCCGGGCTGATCACCTGCGCATCCGCGCTCGGCGGCGCGGTGAGCCGCTCGACGGCCACCCATACGCTGCGCCGCTTCGGCTTTCGCACGGTGCTGATCTACAACGCCGCGTTCGCGGGGCTCGCGATCGCCGCATACGGCGTGTTCCATCCGGGCATGGCCACCTGGGCGATCTGGATGATCGTGCTGGTCGGCGGCATCTTCCCCGCGCTGCAGTTCACGAGCCTGAATTCGATGATCTACGCGGATATCTCGCAGGCCGACGCGGGCCGCGCGACGAGCCTCGGCAGCGTCGTGCAGCAGATGTCGCTCGGGCTCGGCGTGACGGTCGCCGGCCTCGTGCTGCACGTGTCGCACTGGCTGCAGGGCCATCAGACGATGGTGTGGTCGGATTTCTGGCCCGCGTTCGTCGTGGTCGGGCTGTGTTCCTTCGCGTCGATTCCGATCACGCGGCGGCTGCCGCCCGGCGCCGGCGACGAAGTCGCGCGCGGCAAGCGGCAATGAACGGGCAAGGCTGAGGGGAACGGGCAGGCGGCTGAAAAAACCGGAATACAAAAAAATCAGCGGACATCCACACGGGGCCGGTGCACAGCCGCATGGATGTCCGCTCAGGGCTCCGGGTCTCTCGTTGGGGGTTGAGAATCCCGGATCTGCTTCCTGCGTGCCATGGACATATGTGCGTCGGAAGCGGAATCGTTGCGCGCACAATGCGTCGCGCCATGTCCGCACTATAAGGAAAGTCGCGTCGCGCATCTGTCAAGCATTGTCAGACGCCGCGGCGTGCGCGCGCCGCACCTGTGCGCCGCTTTCGCGCTAAAGTGGTGCCCGACCGTCACCCTCAGCCGCCGCTCCGATGCTTACGCTCTCGCCTGCCGCCGCCCGCGCGCTGCATCTCGCCGCGCAGGGCCTGCTGACCCCGCCCCGCCGCAAGGCCACCAAGGCCGACGTGCTCGACACGATCCGCCGGATGGCGCAGTTACAGATCGATACCATTCACGTCGTCGCGCGCAGCCCGTATCTCGTGCTGTTCAGCCGTCTCGGCGACTTTGCCCCGCAGTGGCTCGACGAGCATCTCGCCGAGGCGCGCCTGTTCGAATACTGGTCGCACGAAGCGTGCTTCCTGCCGATCGAGCAATTCGGGCTGATGCGCTACAAGATGCTCGATCCGTCGGGGACGGGCTGGAAATACGCGGCCGAATGGCACGAACAGAACCGCGCCGACATCGAACGGCTGCTCGCGCGGATTCGCGACGAAGGCCCGGTGCGGTCGGCGGATTTCATCCGCGAAGACGGCGTGAAGGGCAACGGATGGTGGGACCGCAAGCCGGAGAAGAAACATCTGGAAGTGCTGTTCACGACCGGCGACCTGATGGTGTCCGAACGCCGCAATTTCCAGCGCATCTACGACGTGCGCGAGCGCGTGCTGCCCGGCTGGGACGATGCGCGCGACCTGCCGCCGCGCGACGCGGTGCTGCCCGCGCTGCTCGACTACACGTGTCGCGCGCTCGGCGTCGTGCGCGCGGACTGGGTGGCCGATTACTACCGGCTGCCGCGCCGTTCGTACCGTGCGGAGCTCGAGCGCCTCGCGGACGCGGGCGAGCTGCTTCCGGTGGAGATCGCCGGCTGGAAGGAGCCGGCCTACGTGCATCGCTCGCTCGAAGCGCTGCTGCCGGCCGCCGCGGCCGACACGCTGCGCTCGACGGTCACGACGCTGCTGTCGCCGTTCGATCCGGTGGTGTGGGACCGCCGGCGTGCGTCGACGCTGTTCGGGTTCGACTACACGATCGAGTGCTATACGCCGGCGCACAAGCGGCGTTATGGCTATTTCTGCCTGCCGGTGCTGCATCGCGGCCGGCTGATCGGCCGCATCGACGCGAAAGCGCATCGCGTGCTCGGCACGTTCGAGTTGAAGGCGGTGCATGTCGAGCCGGGCGTGCGGTTCGGCACGGGACTCGCGGCCGACGTCGCGAAGGCCGTGAAGCGGCTGGCCGCGTGGCATGGCACGCCGGACGTGACGGTCGCGCACGCGCCGCCCGAATTGATGAAGGCGCTAGCCGGCGCATGAGGCCGGCGGAGTCGCGCCGAGCGGCGGGCGATGCGCGTGGGGTTTGCCGCTTGCGCATGTACGGCGACGCGCTCGTTGTCAGCCGCCGCCTACCGCTCAGTCACGCAGCTTGCGAAAACGCGGGGTGCCGTCCGGCAGGTTCTCGTTGAACATCGCTTCCGGGCGTACCCACAGGCCGCGCGCATGCGGCCACAGATGCTCGTACACGACCACCGATTCCTCGGTTTCGGAATGACGGGCGACGCCGATGTAGCGATATAGCCCGCCCTTGTAGTGACGATGCGTGGCGAGCTGTTCGGCTTCCTGTTCGGTCATGATCTGCTTTCCTTCGGCAAAAAACGAAAGCGCGTATTGTATGCGCTCGCCGCGCGTCAGCGCTTCACGTAGATGTCGGGGCGGCGGATCTCCATCAGCCGCTCGGGATTCGCGGACGGCCCGAACCCGACCGGCCGGTACAGCTCATGCGCGTCGGTCGTCACGAGCATGATGCGGCGCAGGCTTTGCACCATCGGCTGCGCGAACACGTGATCGATCAGCGCGCGGCCGTAGCCGTTGCCGCGGTCGGCCGGCAGCACGAATACGTCGCAGAGGTACGCAAACGTCGCGTGATCGGTCACGAGCCGCGCAAACCCGACGAGCCGGTCGCCGACATACGCGCCGAAGCACAGCGAGCCGTCGATCGCACGCTCGACGACGTCGCGCGGAATGCCCTGCGACCAGTACGCGTCGCGATGCAGGAAATCGAAGATCGCGTCGATGTCGAGTTCGCGCTTGTCGGTGGAAAATCTCAGCGTGGCGGTTGGGGCTGCGGGCACGTCGGCTCTCCTGTCGGATCGGGGCGGAGCAGCAACGATAGCGCGGCGCGGGGTGGGCGACAAGCGAGGCTTGCGCAACCCATCGTGCAGCCAACGAGGCTCGATTCAGTGATATCGTCGGCGGCTCGATGAACCTGCCGCATCACTTCATGCCCTATCGACTCATCGCGTTCGACTTCGACGGCACCCTCGCCGATTCACTCGACTGCTTTCTCTCCGCGCTGACGGAGGCGTCGCGCATGCACGGCTTTCGCGACGCGACGCCCGAGTTGCGCCCCGCGCTGCGCGGCATGTCGGCGCGCGAGATCATCCGCGCGCTCGAGGTGCCGATGTGGAAAGTGCCGCGCGTGACGATCGACATGCGCCGGCTGATGCGGCCGCGCATCGCGCACGTGAAGCTGTTCCCCGGCGTCGACGCGACCTTCGACGCACTCGCCGCGCGCGGCATCCGCATCGCGATCGCCACGTCGAACACCGAGGACATCGTGCGCGACCGGCTCGGCCCGCATGCGAGCCGATGCGTCGATACGTTCGCCTGCGGCATTCCGCTGTTCGGCAAGGCGCGCCGGCTACGTGCGCTCGTACGCGAAGCAGGCATGCAGCCCGACGACGTGCTGTATGTCGGCGATGAAATCCGCGATGCCGAAGCGGCGCGCCGTGCGCGCATCGCATTCCAGGGCGTCGCATGGGGTTACACGGCCCCCGACGCGTTGCAGGCGCATTGCGCGACACCATTGCTGCCGCGTCTCGACGCACTGCTCGATCGCGTTTGATGGTGTCGGGCGCATCGCGCGCTCGATTCGACGCGTCGTGACGCAATCACTCGATACCCGCCCGCAAGACGATGAAACGCCGATGACACGTGCGCACATCGCATCCATTGCATGCGCATCGTGCACGCAAAAATTGCCGCCACGATGCACGCGACAGGTACGCACTACCTGTCCACGCGCGCACCCATCGATTCGTCTTACCAACCGTTACACAAACCACAGCGCGGTTGCACCTGCTACGGGAGCGCTCTCCTAGAATCATTCGGGCCGGGAAACACTTCGAACGCCGCCGCGGCAGAGCGGCGTCGAGTCCGGCCCGGGCGCGCCCGGTCTCTCGCACAGCCGCGGATCACGCGATCCGCCCATTAATCAGAGCCCCGATCGAGGAGGTCCTATGAACCGCTTTCCCCAAATCTCGCGCCTTGCATTGTCTGCCGCTGGCCTGCTTCTCGTCGCCGTGACGGCGACCGCGCAAACCGCTCAACCGGCGCCGGCCGCACCGACCGCCGCCACGCAAACGCGCATCCACGAAGCCGACCAGACCTTCATCACGGACGGCACGAAAACCGTGTCGACGCAGCACGACGCCGCACGCATCGCCGATTCGCGCACGTCGGACAGCCAGGTGAAGGCGTTCGCGCAACGCGTGTCGACCGACGATGCGAAGATCATCCAGGCGATGCGCGCGGCCAGCCCGCGTGGCGTCGACGTGCCGGCCAACGATCCCGACACGACCGTGCTGGACAGCATCAAGACCCTGCGCGGCGCGGAATTCGACAAGGCGTACATCGAGCAGGTCGCGCTCGCCGGCCAGCAGAAGACGATCTCGGCATTCCAGGCCGAAATCGCGGCAGGCCGCGACACGAAGCTGAAGGAAGTCGCACGCCAGTCGCTGCCGATCCTGCAGGCCCACTACGCGGAAGCGCAGAAGCTCGCGCAACGTCATCACCTCGCATCGGCGCAATAACGCCAGTCACGCCAGTCAGGCGATAACCCGCCGCGCAACCTGCGCGGCACCCCGCTTCCCCCCTCGTCGCGTCGCCGTCCCCCTCTCCGGCGGCGCGACGCCTGCGGCACCCCGGTTCGCGTTACGTCGCGAGCTTCGCCCGCAACCGCTCGCTCACCTCAGGCCATTCGTCGTCGATGATGCTGAAGCGCACCGAATTGCGCTTGCGGCCGTCGGGCATGATCCGTTCGTGACGCACGATCCCTTCCTGCTTCGCGCCGAGCCGCAGAATCGCCGCGCGTGACTTCTCGTTCAGTTCGTCGGTCGTGAACTGCACGCGCACGCAGTGCAGCGTGTCGAACGCGTACGCGAGCAACAACCATTTCGCTTCGGTATTCGCGCGCGTGCGCTGCGCCGATTCGCTCAGCCACGTATGGCCGATCTCGAGCTTGCGATTGTTGCGGTCGATCTTCCAGAAACGCGTGCTGCCGATCGCGCGGCCCGACGCACGCTCGACGATCACGAACGGCATCACCGTGCCGGCCGCGCGGCCTTGCAGCGCGGTGTCGATATAGGCATCGACCGTGTCTTCGCCCGGCACGACCGTGACCTTCAGATTCCACAGTTCACCGTCCGCCGCGGCGTCCAGCAGCGCCTGCCGGTCGGATGCTGCGAGCGGCCGCAATACGATGCGCGCGCCGGCAAGCGTCGGTTGTTCGAGAGAAGACGAAGCGTCGGTCATGACGGGTTCCGTTGCCGTGAAGGTGACGAGGAGGAGGACGCCGTGCGCGGCAAAACGCACATCGAAATGCCCATCATACGGCCGGCGTCAGCCGGGCAGCGCGGCGAGCCGTTGTCGAATCGCCTTCGCTTCGCCACGCAGCGCATCGGCGAAGGCGTCGACGAGCAGGCTCTTCGGCCGGTGCTCGGGCACGATCACGCTGACGCGATACGGAAACGAGCGCGTGAGCGGCCGCACGTGCAGGTCGCGCCCGACGAAATCGAGCGCGGTCAGCGGATTGACGATCGCGGCGCCGAGCCCCTGCCGCACGAACGCGCACACCGACACGGCCGACGGCGTCTCGACCACCGAACGCGGCGCGACGCCGAGCTGCGCGAACGCCTCGTCGATCAGGATCCGGTACGGGTCGTTCAGCGACAGGCTCACGAACGGACGATCGGCGAGATCCGCGAGATCGATCGCGCGCCGCGCGAGCAGCGGATGGCCGTCGGGCAGCACGCACACCTCGTCGACTTCGAGCAGCGGCGTGAGCACGGTGCCGGCCGGCGCGACGTCGTGTTCGGTCAGCCCGAGATCGTAGCGCTGCGCGGTCAGCCACTCTTCGAGCACCGGCGACTCCTGCGTCGCGACCGACACGCTGACGCCCGCATGCGCGTCATGAAAGCGCCGGCAGGCGCCGGGCAGGATCGCGTGCGAAAACGCCGGCAGCGCGATCACCGACAGCTGCCCGTCGCGAAACTCGCGCAGCCGCGCGGCCGTCGCCGCGACACGCTCGAGCCCCACATACGCGAGCCGCACGTCGTCGAACAGCGTGAGCGCGGCCATCGTCGGCCGCAGCCGGCCATGCGAGCGCTCGAACAGCGCGAAGCCGACCACCTGCTCCATCCGCGCGAGCTCGCGGCTGATCGTGGGCTGCGACGTATAGAGCATCTCGGCCGCACGCGTCGTGCTGCCGGTGACCATCAGCGCGCGGAAGACCTCGATGTGCCGGTGTGTGAGCATGGCTGCCTATATCAGAAATGAATCGAACATCGATAATCAGGCATTTTACTGTATAGACGAACAGGCGCATCATTCAGGCTGTCCGTTCATTCGCTTTGGTTCCTCCGCCATGTCCCTCGATTCCCGCCAGCTCGCGACGCTCGCGCAGCAATACGGCACCCCGCTGTGGGTGTACGACGCCGACGTCATCCGCGACCGTATCGCCCAACTGCGTCAGTTCGACGTGATCCGCTACGCGCAGAAGGCGAACTCGAACCTGCATATCCTGAAGCTGATGCGCGACGAACGCGTGTGCGTCGACGCCGTGTCGCTCGGCGAGATCGAGCGCAGCCTCGCGGCGGGGTTCAGTCCTGCAGGCGATCCGGAAGGCGTCGTGTTCACGGCCGACCTGATCGACCGCCCGACGCTCGCCGCCGTGCTGAAGCACGGCGTGACCGTGAACGCCGGCTCGCTCGACATGCTGGCACGCGTCGGCGAGCATGCGCCCGGCCATCGCGTGTGGCTGCGCGTGAATCCCGGCTTCGGCCACGGCCACAGCAACAAGACCAATACCGGCGGCCCGCAGAGCAAGCACGGGATCTGGATCGACGACGTGCCGCGCGCGATCGAGATCGTGCGCCAGTACGGGCTGAAGCTGGTCGGCATCCACATGCATATCGGCTCGGGCGTCGACTATGGCCACCTGTCGCAAGTGTGCGACGCGATGGTCGACCTCGTCACGTCGCTTGGCCACGACATCGAAGCGATCTCCGCCGGCGGCGGGCTGTCGATTCCGTATCGCGACGGCGAGCCGCGCGTGGACGTCGGCCACTACTTCAGCCAGTGGGATGCCGCGCGCAAGCGGATCGAACGGCATCTCGGGCATGCGGTGCGCATCGAGATCGAGCCGGGCCGCTTCCTCGTCGCCGAGGCCGGCACGCTCGTCACCGAAGTGCAGGCCGTGAACCACCGGCCGAAGCACGACTTCGTGCTGATCGATGCGGGCTTCAACGACCTGATGCGTCCGTCGATGTACGGCAGCTACCACGCGGTGTCCGTGCATGCGCCGGACGGCGCGCTGCCGGCCGGCCGGCCGCTCGTCGACATCGCGATCGCGGGGCCGCTGTGCGAATCCGGCGACGTGTTCACCCAGGACGCAGGCGGCGTGGTCACGCACCGCACGCTCGCGCAACCGCAGATCGGCGACCTGCTGTTCCTGCACGATGCGGGCGCATACGGCGCATCGATGTCCTCGAACTACAACAGCCGGCCGCTCGCGCCGGAAGTGCTGGTCGATCGCGGCACGCCGCGGCTGATCCGCCGCCGGCAGACGATCGGCGAACTGCTCGCGCTCGAAACGTTCGAGTAACACGCGCCTTCGCGCCGCGTTCGATCAACCGGACGCCAACGGCCAGGCTAGCCGCTACCGGCATGCCTGGCCGTTTTGCTTTTCGGCGATGGTGCTCGGAGCAACCGCTCGAGCACGGCGTAGCACCGGATGCTGCGCATCCCGTGCAACCGCAGCAGATCGCTTGCACCGTGTTTCATGCAAGGAGAAAAACATTCCATGCCGCGTGGAAAGTCCGTGCATTTTTGGAAGCACTTTCCTTTTTGACAAATCTAAGATTGCCCTCAGTCGTTCAGCATTTGCGTCACCGGACACGCATCGACGATGCAGCCGGTCTACCCCACTCGCAAGCCGCACGGGCACTCATGAACACGACGCTTGAACTCTTCGCCGCGCACCGTTACGCCACCGTGCGCGAACGCATGCCGTAACGCATCGCGGCAAACGGCTCGCGGCCTCTCGCGCCGTCTTTCGCCGTCTCTCGCCGCACCTTTCCCGCGCCGCATTCCACTGCGGCCCGCTTCCCGCCCACGGCGACACCGCCCGTCGCCGCGGACACGTACGCCCAAAAATTTCGACAACGACGTTTCGACAACACCCGGAGACAACCATGAAGCCCTTCACCCCGACGCTCAAGCAAGGCCTCGCCGCCGCCCTCCTCTGCGTGGCGGCCACGGCGTCGCACGCGGCGGATCTGCTCGACACCGTCAAACAGGCCGGCGTGCTGAAGATCGCACTCGAAGGCACCTACCCGCCGTTCGACTACCGCAATGCCGAAGGACAACTCGAAGGATTCGACGTCGACGTCGCGAAGGCGGTCGCCGCGCGGCTCGGCGTGAAGCCGCAGTTCGTCACGACCGAATGGAGCGGGATTCTCGCCGGGCTGCAGGCCGGCAAGTTCGACGTGATCGTCAACCAGGTCGCGATCACGCCATCGCGCCAGCAGGCGCTCGACTTCAGCATGCCGTACGTGTATTCGTCCGCGCAGCTGCTGCAACGCCAGAACGACACGCGTGCGTTCAAGTCGCTCGACGAGCTGAAGGGCAAGAAAGTCGGCGTGACGATGGGCAGCAACTACGTCGATCTCGTGAAGACGGTGCCCGCGATCGATCTGCAGGTCTATCCGGGCACGCCGGAAAACCTGCGCGATCTCGCGGCGGGGCGTATCGACGCGGCAGTCAACGACCGCCTGATGCTGAGCTACCTGATCAAGAACTCGCACCTGCCGCTGCGGCCCGGCTCCGTGCTCGCCGGCGGCGAGGACCGGATGGGCATCCCGTTCCGCAAGGGCAATCCGAAGTTCGCGAAGGCGATCGACGACGCGGTCGCGTCGCTGCAGCAGGACGGCACGCTGAAGAAGATCTCGATGCAGTGGTTCGGCACGGACACGACGCAGCCGATCGCGCAATAACGCAGCCTTCACGCGCCCGCGCGCCCGAACGCGCGGGCCCGCCGCCCCCTCGGCGGCACACGACACACAATCAGGAGACACGCGATGGAAGCACTCGATCTGGTCATTCATACCCTGCCCGTGATGGTGAAGGGCGCGCTGCTCACGCTGAAGTTCGCGGTGGCGTCGATGGCGCTCGGCCTCGTCGTCGGGCTCGTGGTCGCGATCATGCGCATCGGCAGCAACCGGCTCGCATCCGGTCTCGCGCAAGGCTACGTCAGCCTGATGCGCGGCACGCCGCTGCTCGTGCAGATGTTCGTCGTCTACTACGGGCTGCCCGATCTCGGCATCACGCTCGATCCGACGACGGCCGGCATCTTCACGCTGACGCTCAACGCCGGCGCGTACCTGTCGGAAAGCATGCGCGGCGCGATCCTCGGCATCGGCCGCGGGCAATGGGCGGCCGCGCACAGCCTCGGCCTCACGCACGTGCAGACGCTGCGCTACATCGTCTGCCCGCAAGCGCTGCGCCTCGCGGTGCCGAGCCTCGGCAATACGCTGATCAGCCTGATCAAGGACACGTCGCTCGTGTCGGTGATCACCGTCACCGAGCTGCTGCGCTCGACGCAGGAAGTCATCGCAGCGACGTTCCAGCCGCTGCCGCTGTACCTCGCGGCCGCCGCGCTCTACTGGGTGCTGAGCACGCTGCTCACGCGGCTGCAGGGCCGTGTCGAAACGCGTCTGTCGCTGCCGTCCACGCATTGAGCCTGCGCATGTCATTCAACCCGAACCTCCACCACGGACAACCCATGATCACGCTCGACAACGTTTCCAAGTGGTATGGCAAGCATCAGGTCCTTTCGGCGTGCAGCGCGGCGGTATCGAAAGGCGAAGTGGTCGTCGTCTGCGGGCCGTCGGGCTCCGGCAAGTCGACGCTGATCAAGACGATCAACGGCCTCGAGCCGTTCCAGAAAGGCAGCATCGTCGTCGACGGCATGCGGCTCGGCGATCCCGCCGCGAAACTCGCGCAACTGCGCGCGCGGGTCGGCATGGTGTTCCAGCATTTCGAGCTGTTCCCGCACCTGTCGATCACCGACAACCTGACGCTCGCGCAGGTCAAGGTGCTCGGCCGCCGCAAGGACGAAGCGCTCGACAACGCGATGAAGCTGCTCGATCGCGTCGGCCTGAAGGCGCATGCGAACAAGTATCCGGGGCAATTGTCCGGCGGGCAGCAGCAACGCGTCGCGATTGCGCGCGCGCTGTCGATGAACCCGGTCGCGATGCTGTTCGACGAGCCGACTTCCGCGCTCGACCCCGAGATGATCAACGAAGTGCTCGACGTGATGGTCGAGCTCGCGCGCGACGGCATGACGATGGTGTGCGTCACGCACGAGATGGGCTTCGCGAGAAAGGTCGCGCATCGCGTGATCTTCATGGACCAGGGCGCGGTGGTCGAGGATGCGGCGAGCGATGCGTTCTTCGCCGCGCCGCGCTCCGAACGCGCACGCGACTTCCTCGACAAGATCCTGCACTGACCGCGCGACGGCCTCGCTCCGATTTGACTGACCTTCAAAGGACGACATCTTGAATCCCCTGCATTCGACCGACACCCTGCTCGCTCACGAAGGCCGCTCGCACGGCCAGCCCGGCTCGCCGGTGAACCCGCCCGTGTACCGGCAGTCGACGCTGCTCTTTCACGGCACCGACGCGCTCGACGCCGTGCGCGGCACGCCGCTCGCGTACGGACGCCACGGCAGCCCGACCACGCGGGCGCTCGAAAAGGCGCTGGCACGCCTCGAAGGCGCACATGCCGCGCTGCTGACGCCGAGCGGGCTCAGCGCGATCACGACCGCGCTGCTCGCGGTGCTGAATCCCGGCGATCACCTGCTGATGGTCGATTCGGCGTACGACCCGACCCGCTCGTTCTGCGACGAGACGCTCGCCCGCCTCGGCATCGAGACGACCTACTACGATCCGTCGATCGGCGCCGGCATCGCGGCGCTGATGCGGCCGAACACGCGCGCGGTGTTTACCGAATCGCCCGGCTCGCTGACGTTCGAGGTGCAGGACATCCCCGCGATCTGCCGCGTCGCGCACCAGCATGGCGCGGTCGTGCTGCTCGACAACACGTGGGGCACGCCGCTGAATTTCCGCTCGTTCTCGCACGGCGTCGACGTGTCGATCCACGCGGCGACCAAATACATCGCCGGACACTCCGACGTGCTGATGGGGGTGATCCTGACGACCGAAGCGCTCGCGCAGCAGGTGACGCGCTGCTACCGGCAGCTCGGGATGACCGTCAGCGGCGACGATGCGTATCTCGCGCTGCGCGGCCTGCGCACGCTGTCGGTGCGCCTCGAACGCCACCAGCGCAATGCGCAGGTGCTGACCGACTGGCTCGCGCGGCAGCCGGAAGTCGCGCAAATCCTGTATCCCGCGCGGCCGGGCGACGCCGGCCACGCGCTGTGGCAGCGCGACTTCACGGGTGCGTGCGGGTTGTTCGGCCTGGTGCTGCATCCGCAGCCCGACGATGCGGTGCGCGCGCTGCTCGACGGCATGACGTGCTTCGGCATGGGCTACAGCTGGGGCGGCTTCGAAAGCCTGATCATCCCGTCGAATCCGTCGCGCCAGCGCACCGCGACGCAATGGAACGCGGCCGGCCCGCTGCTGCGCATTCACGCGGGGCTCGAGCATCCGGACGACATGATCGCCGACCTCGACGCCGGCTTCGCGAGAATGCGCGCCGCCGCGGCCGCGCTCGCGGAAGCCTGAAATCCGACAACGCCATCTGCGTCACGCGCGTCACCGCGCACCACCCTTTTTCTTCAACGTTCGACCACCACTGATAGCGAGACCCTCATGAAAGACACGCTGTTCATTCTCCGTCCCGGTTTTTTCAAGGACTCCGAAGGTCCGTTCTACTGCGGCGACTCGGTCGCCGTCGAAGGGCTGCTGAGCTTCTATCCGCAGCTGCGCGAGGCCGTCGCGGTCGAGTACATCGACGCGCCGCGGCCGCGCCTGCCGATCGTCGCGCTGATCGGCGAGGACAACCAGTCGGCGCCAGTGCTCGTGCTCGGCGACGGGCGCATGCCGAAGGATGACGCGGTCGGGATTCGCGAACACGACGGCCGCCGCTTCATCGATTCGCCGGCCGACATCCGGCGCTATCTGTCGTCGCAATACGGCGTCGCGCACGTCGCGTAAGCACGCCGCGGCTGATTCACCGCCGGCAGGCGATCGGTACCTTGATCGCACTCGACACATTCGAGCAACACGCGTTCGGCGGCAGCAACGCCAACGGCCAGGCTTGCCGCTGCCGGCAAGCCTGGCCGTTGTGTTTTTCGGCGCGGCGCAGGCGTGCTGCTCGACGATGCATGAAGCACGCCGTCGAAGTTGCCAAGCCTTCATGCGCGTCGCGTGACGCCGCCGCACATCCTGCGCCGCCTGCGTCGGCCGCATCCGGCACCTGCTTCCCGGGTGTTCGGTCACACCGATGGCCATGACTTCCGCCGCATTGTTCACCCGCCGCGCGCCGCGCACAGTGGCCACACGGCTGCGCGTCCGCTTCGATCCGCGCGCCGTCTCGACGGCCGAGCGACGCCGGGTTATCGACAGGAGTGGACATCGTGCAACTTCGACTCACCACCGGCAGTGACTACCTGGACGATCTCGCGGCGCTCCGCGACACGATCCGTCGGAACGGCACGCGCGCGACGCGGCATGCCGTCGACCTCGTGATCGATGACGACGCCGGCGCGCCGCGCGTGTCGCTGCTGCTGAACCTCGCATGGCAAGCCGCGAAGAACGGCCCCGCCGTCGACGCGTCGCTGTACACACTCGGCTTCGTCGGCCAGAGCGGCATGGCCTTCGTGTTCGACATCCGGCCGTTTCCGGGCGGCACGCCGACCGGCGCGACGGCGCTCGGCGGCGACGGTTCGTACGGCTGGCTCGGCTACGCGACCGATCCGTTGCCGGCGATCAATCCGAGCAACCTCCATCAGGCCGTGTGGACGCTGTCGAAGGTCCGGCCGGCAGACGCATCGAAGTTCGCGCCGTTCAAGCCCGATCTCACGCGGCTCGTGATCGCGTTGTCCGAGGCGCTGCGCTTCGCGCGCACCGCGCACGCGATCGCCGGCCTGCTCGACGGCACGCTCGCGACCTACGCGCCGAACGACGACCGCACGGCCTGCTTCAACAATTGGGCGGCCAAGGGCTTCCCGCTCGGCGATCCGGCCTGATGCCGACGAAGGAGCACGCCATGTCAAGCCTCGACTTCAATGCGTCGCTGCGGTGGGAAACGTTCGTGCTGAGCCTGATCGCGAATGCCGGCGATACGCCGCGCGCGGGCAAGCAGCAGACCGGCTGCACGCTGCCGATGTACGTGATTCCGTTCGCTCGGCTCGACGCACCGCCCGAGCTGCGGGCGCTGATGTCCGAAATCGCTACGTCCGCGCGCGTCGTCGATCGCGGTCCGCCCGGGCGCCATATCGGCAGCGACGTGCTTGGGGCGATGCGGCAGATCCACCAGAACGCGCCGCGCTATCTGCCGACGTTCGGATACGGCACGCCGACGGACCCATTCGACGGGCTCACCGAGCGCGCGAAGCTGTACGAACGCTACGCGCGCACGTTCAAGGCGAATTCGAACGGACGCGGCGGAGACACGCAAACGACCGGCTACGTCGAATACACGGCCGGCACGAACACGCTGTTCCGCGGCGGCAATCGCGCGCGCATCGCGTTCGACTATGTGTTCGGCCGCCTGTATTTCTCGCCGATCCACTACGAAACCTGGGTGCCCGGCACGCTCGATCCGGGCCCCGGGCAAACCGTCGCGAAGGTCGTCGACGGGCCGTACGCGAACCCGTGGTTCTGGATCACCGACATCACGTCCACCTGAAGCCGCGGCGGCGTGGCCCCGCCGCGCCGCCGCCATGAAGAAAGAGGAAACCGATCTTGAAACAGCCTGTCCGAGTCGTTTCCGTACGCTATGCGTGCGACAGCAAACCCAAGCGTGCGCCCGACGAAGATCTCGAAGCTTATGCGGCGCGCGTGCAGCAGGTCGCGCTCAATCACCTGAGCGGCGCGCTGTCGAGCGCGTTCGAAGCCGTGCGTCGCGACGCGCAAGACGACGATGCGCCGCCCGTCACGTTCGTGACCGCGCCCGAGTTCTACTGGAACGTGCGGTGGGACGCGCTGCGCGACGTCGACGAACTCCACGCGCTCGTCGACCTGCAGCTCGATCCGGTGCGGCGCGCGATCGGCGCCATCGCGGATCGCTTTCCGGTGCAACGGTACGGGCCGATCGTGTTCCTGCCCGGCACCGTCGCGATGCTCGTGAAGCACGAGGCGGCGGCCGACGTCCCCGATAACGGCATGCTCGTCGGGCCATACGTGTCGCTCAATTTCACGTTCGCGACGACCAATTTCCTGCCGCCGCTCGCGCACGACGACGGCGACGGTGACGGCGACGCGCCGCGCCGCGCCGCGATCTGGCCGAAGCGGCATACATCGTGGATCGACTACGGCAACTCGGTCGATGCGCCCGGCACGCCGCTCGCCCACACGTTCCGGCTCGGCGACGGCACGCTCGTGACGGTGCTGAAGACGAGCGACGTGTCGCCGCAAAGCGCGACGGCCGAGCCGCCGCCATCGTCGCCGTACCAGGGCCCGCGCCTGTCGGACAGCTTCGACAACCGGCTCGGCGACGCGCCGCCGTTCGGCATCGACATCTGCCTCGACTTCCTGAAATGGCGCCGGCATCCGGGCAACGACGTCAAGCCGCCGCATCTCGACGACGTCGCACTCGTGCTCGACTTCGTGCTGTCGTACGGCGTGAATCCGACCGATCGCGCATTCGACGTGCCGGACTCGCTGCAATACATCGCGCACAACGACGGCCGCAGCCGGAGGGAAGTCGTCGTGTTCGCGGTCGACCGCACGCGAACGCGCTGGCAGCGCATCGCCGAAGCGCCGTGCGTGCGTCACCTGTCGAGCTCGGATCGCGAACGCGTCGCAATCCACGCGTTCGACGTGGACGTGCCGGGCGCGGACGGTACACCGTGACATGGGCGCCTCGCGCTTCGGCCGCTGGCGCGCGCGGCAGGCGATGCCGGCGGCGCCACGCGCACCAGACGATCTCGCCGCGCAGCTGTGCGACGAATGCGAGGCGATGGCGCGCTATGCGCTCCATCACGGGCTGCCGATCGAGCCCGAACTCGTCGCGCGGCTCGCGGCGCTGATCGCGGCCGCCTGTTCGACCGGCGCATCAGCCGGCGCATCGGCCGCCACGCCGCTGGCGCCCGCGCAGCAGCACGCGCTCGCCGCGATCCACCGCAAGCTCGCGACGCTCGTCGCGCCCGCGACGCCGCAAGCGGTCGCGCTGCTCGACATGCACCGGCGCCAGGCGCACCCGTTCGCGTGGCTCGGCCCGGTGCCGCTGATCCGGCTGCTGACTGGCTCGGCGCTCGGCTTCCTGCTCGCGGTCGTGCTGACGAGCCTGTCGCCGCAGGTGTCGGGCGAGAACATCGAGCGCGGCTTCCTGCAATCCAACGGCATGCAGCTGCTGTGGAACACGACGTTCCTGCTGTGCTGCGCAGGCCTCGGCGCCTCGTTCGCGACGCTGTTCCAGGCGCACCACTATGTCGCCGCCTCAACCTACGATCCGAAGTACGACGCATCGTACGGTGCACGGCTGATTCTCGGCGTGATCGCCGGCCTGATCCTCGTCGAGATGCTGCCGGCGCAGCTGTTCGCGCAGGGCAGCATGCACAGCTTCGGGCGGCCGGCGCTCGCGATGCTCGGCGGCTTCTCGGCGACGGCCGTGCACCGCGTGCTGCAGCGGCTCGTCGAAACGCTCGAGACGCTCGTGCAGGGCGATCGCTCGGCCGAGGTCGGCGCGACGCTCGCCGCGAATCGCGCGCGCGCGGCCGGCGAACGCGCGCAATGGCAGGGAGAACTGGCGGCGAGGCTGCTCGACCTGCAGCAATCGCTCGACGGCGCGGCGTCCGCCGACGTCGTCCGGGCGCGCCTCGCCGAGTTCACGCGCGCGATGCTCGCGGCCCATCCCGTCCCCTCGGCCGCGGACGATCCGCTCCCGCCCGACGCGCCCCGGCAATAGCGCGACGCCGAACTCGCGCGCCGGCCCGGCCGGTGCGCCCGTCACACGCATCAGCCGGGCGCATGGCAGGCCGGCGCAAACGGGAAGCCGGATGAATCTGACGACACGTGGCGCGCGAGCCACAATGCGGCCTCGGTCCGGTTGCTCACGCCGATCTGGCGAAACAGCGCATACAGGTGGTTCTTGATCGTGCCTTCCGCGACGTTCAGCACGCGGCAGATCTGCTTGTTCGACTTGCCTTCGGCCAACAGGCGCAGCACGTCGCGCTGGCGCGGCGTGAGACGCTCGAACGCGCGATCGTCGCCGGCCGGCAGGCCGCCCGGTCGCGCCTGCGTCGCGCCGCCGTCGTTCGGCGGCACGTAGATCGCACCGGCCGCCACCCGGCCGAGCGCATCCGCGAACTCGTCGGCGCTCGCGTGCCGGTCGATGATGCCGGCCGCCCCCGCCAGCAGCGCATCGGCAATCGTGCGGCGGCACACGGCCGTCGCCACGCACAGCCACGGCGCGCCGGCGAACGTCTCGTGCAGCACGTTCGGCCAGCTCGGCCGCGCGGCGTGCTCGTCGCATTCGATCGTGATTGCCTCCACCGTCTCGGGCAGCAACGCATCGCGCAGGCGCAAGACGTCCTCGGGACAGCGAGCCGACCACACATGCCAGTTGACATCGCGTTTACACAGTACGTCCGCCACACCCGCGACGAATAACGGCGGGCTATCGATCATTAGAACGTTCATTGCGCGGTTTCCTCGAAATCGGGCTGCTCGGTTTGTTTTTTTTACTTCCCTACCCGGCGTTTTTTTACCGCTGTTTCACGCACCGCGCACTAGGCCCGTCGCTCCGTGACGAATGGCCTAATTCGTCCGCGCCGGGCCCCGCCGCGCGCGCCGATGCCCGTCGCGGGCCGGCCCGGGCCGCCGGCCATGACGGACGTCATATTGGGTAACCGCTTTTAATTTCCTAACGTGAATAACGACAGCGAATTTCCGTTGTCTTCGACACGAAGAGGAGTTTATTCATGGACGCGAATTTCATCGGCTCGGTCATTAACGCTTTACCCATGGACCAAATGATCGCCGGCCCGTTAAAAGCGATGATCAGCGCGCAGACGCAGGCCGCGAAGAGCTACGCGGATTTCCTGATGCAGGTCTGCATCCAGGGCGGCAAGGCCGTGGCCGTCCAGTTCGACTACGACGAGACGCTGGTGGACGAAAGCGGCGTGTCGAAAGGCGTCGTGCAGAAGACCATGCGCATCCCGCTGCTCGCGGCGATCGTCCACCCGATCATCGCGATCGAGGAAGGCACGATCGACTTCGAGATGGAGATCACGCAGTCGGAGAAGTCGTCGTCGTCGACCGAGGCCGGCGGCGAATTCCAGGCGAAGTTCGGCTGGGGGCCGATCAGCGTGAGCGTGTCCGGGCGCGTGTCGCACAAGGCGGAGCAGACGCGCAGCACCGATACGCGCGCGAAATACTCGATCCATACGCAGGTGAAGCGCCAGTCGCCGCCCGAAGCGCTGATGCGCGTGATCGACTTCCTGACCGAAGCCGCGACCAAACCGGTGGTCACCGAAGGCAACGCGAAGGACGTGAAGCCGCTGCCGGCGACGCCGACCGACGGCAAGCTGGTCGGCGACGCGTCCGGATCCGGCGGCAGCGCGGCCGCGCCGGCTGCCGCCGGTGCGGATGCCCGGCAGCCGGCGCACGCGTAAGCGCGCGGACCGGCCATGTTCAGGCTCTTCAGACGGTCGCGCCGCGCGGACGGCGGCAGGCGCGACGACGGGAATCCGCGTCCGGACGGCGGCAACGCCGGGCAGGAACCCGACGGGCCGGTCCCGCCGCCGGCCGCGCCGGCAGCGGGCCATGTCGGCGCGGGCGCGGGTACCGCTGCACCGGCGGCGCTAGCCGCCGATCCGGCGCGCCATGTGCCGCCCGATGGCGCCGGCTGGCCGGCCGGCGCCGTACCGGGCACGCATGACGCACCGGCCACCGCGCCCGGCGCGTCCGCCGGCGGCTTGCCGCCTGCCCCGCCTGCCCCGCCCGCCCCGCCAGCGCCACCCGCCCCTTCGCCCGGCATGCCGGCCGACGACGCGCGCCCGCCGCCGCGCGGCATCGCGCTCGACGAAATCGCGCGCGGGATGCAGCACGCCGCCGCCGCCGCGAACCAGTTGCTCGCGCACCAGTACACGGCCGTGCTCGACCAGTTCTTCGACCTGCGCGATGACGGCCTGCTCGCGCCGCGCGAGGTCACGGTCGCGCTCGACGCGGAGCACACGATGCCGGTGCCGCTCGTCGCGCTCGCCACGCCGCGTGGGCTCGCGCTCGACCGGATGATCGTGCACCTGACCGTGCGCGGCGACTTCACCGAGGCGCTGCCGGCCGGCGGCATCGCGGGCGACGACGACCAGCGCAGCCGCTTCTACGTGACGTTCGCGCCGCGTTCCGGGAAAAAGGACGCGCAGGGCAATACGCGGCAGCGCGACACCGAGCACATCGACATCGAAATGCAATTCATGGCGCTGGCCCCGCCCGAAGCGATCATGCGCGTGATCGACGAATACACGCATCGCCTGGTGCCGCGCGCACGGCCGGGCAGCAAGGAGAACGACGATGGCGAACCAGCCTGAACGCACCGGTGCGCAGGGCATCGCGCTGATCAAGCAGTTCGAGGGGCTGCGCCTCGCGCGCTATCTCGACGCGGTCGGCAAGCCGACGATCGGCTACGGGCACCTGATCCTGCCGAACGAGCGCTTCACGCGCCCGCTCACGCCCGCCGAAGCGGAGGCGCTGCTGCGCCGCGACCTGCGCGGCGCCGAGCTGAACCTGCGCAAGCTGCTGCACGTGCCGGTCACGCAGCAGCAGTTCGACGCGCTGATGTCGTTCGTCTTCAATCTCGGCGCGGGACGGTTGCGCTCGTCGACGCTGCTGCGCTACCTGAACGCCGGCGCGCGCACGCGTGCGGCCGACCAGTTCCTCGTCTGGAACAAGGCCGGCGGCAAGCCGCTCGCGGGGCTCACGAAGCGCCGCCAGGCCGAGCGCGCGCTGTTTCTGTCATGAGCGCCGTGACGCCGCACCGGCCGAACGTCACGGGTCGCCGCGCATGCCGTTCGCGCCATTTCGCAAGTCGTCGCGTACCCGTAAGCTGAAACCGTCGCTGAAGTCCGGTCTTGCCGTATCCGACCCGTTACAACGATTCGTCATCCGCCATTCGCCACGACAACAGGAGCCTCGCATGAACATCACTCGCTCGACCGGCCGCACGATGCCGCCCCGCTTCGCCGTTTCGCTCGCCATGCGCCGCGCGCTGCGCACCGTCTGCGTCGCCGTCGCCGCCGCGGCCGCCGTGGCTTCGGTCGCGCCGCAAGCCGTCGCGGCTTCCGCCGATCCGTTGCCGGCCTACGCAGCCGACCTGCAGCGCACGTCGGTGTCGGGGCTGTCGTCCGGCGGCTTCATGGCCGCGCAGTTCGACGTCGCGTTCTCGAGCCGGCTGATCGGCGCGGGCATCGTCGCGGGAGGCCCGTTCTATTGCGCGGGCGTGAACGCACTGATCCCGCCGGCCGTGGCCGCGGCCACGCTGTGCATGCAGCCGATCGGCCCCGCGCCGTCCGCGGCCGATGCGTGGCGCGCCGCGCGCACCTTCGCGCAGCGTGGCGAGATCGACGATCCGGCCGCGTTGCGCAGCCAGCGCATCTACGTGTTCAGCGGCGCGAAGGATACGGTGGTGTCGACGCGCGTCGTCGACCAGACCGCGCGCTTCTACACGCTCGCGCAGGTGCCGGCCGCGAACCTCCAGTACCGCGCATCGCCGGATGCCGGGCATGCGTTCATCACGAACCGCCCCGAGGACAACGCGTGCAGCGCGAACGCGAGCCCGTATATCGACAACTGCGGCTTCGAACAGGCGCACGACATCGTGCGGTGGATCTACGGCACGCCCGACAAGCCGCTCAATCCGCCGGCCGCGCAGGCAGGCGGCAAGCTGCTGGCGTTCGACCAGCGCGCGTTCGATCCGCGCCGCACCGCGTCGCTCGGCGATACCGGCTATGCGTACGTGCCGGCCGATTGCGAGCGCGTGACTTGCGCGGTGCACGTGGTGTTCCACGGCTGCGTGCAGAACGTCGCGACGGTCGGCGAGCGGATGATTCGCGGCGTCGGCTACAACGAGATCGCCGATACGAACCGGCTGATCGTGCTCTATCCGCAGGTCGAGAAATCGGCCGTCAATCCGGCCGGCTGCTGGGATTTCTGGGGGTATACGAGCGCCGATCCGCTCAACCCCGGCTTCTACCGCCGCGACGCGCCGCAAATGGCCGCCGTGATGCGGATGGTGCAGCGCCTCGGCGCCGCGCGTCAGTAGTCCGCGTATCGGCCGGCATCACGCCGTCATTGCACCTTCATCGCGCCTTCATCACGAGGAATCGCCATGTTCTCCACGTTCATCGCCCAATGGGAACGCGCGCACGCCGACGCGCTCCAGCTGTTCGGCACGCTCGCCGCGCAGACGACCAGCCCCGGCGGCACGCCCGGCGCCCCCGCGTGGCGCGCGTTCGCGCACACCGCGCTGCTCGCCGGCCACCGCTATACGGATGCCTGCCAGGCCGCGACCGACGCGTTGTGGCGCGGCCAGCTCGAACGGTTCGGGCTCGGCGGTTCGGCCGCCGCGGTCAAGGAGCTGGCGGCGCTGAATGCGGATCTCGCCACGCGCTTCACGCAGAGCCACCTGCAGCATGCGGGCGCGATGGCGGATGCCGCCGCGCAATACCTCGACGATCTCGGCCGCACGCGCGGGCCGGCCGATGCCGCGATGGCGCTCGGCCGCTTCGCCGGCGACCTGCAGGCCCAGGCGCGTGCGCATGCGCTGCACGTCGCGTCGCTCGCGAACGGCGTGCCACCCGCGCTTGCGCAGTGGGCCGACCGCACGCTGCGCGACGAACGCGGCACGCCCGATCAGGAGCAAGCGCCATGAACATCAAGCTGCGCTTCATCAATCGCTCGAACGACCGCGGCAACAGCGAAGTCGTGCTGTTCCAGCGCGACGTGATGCCCGATCTCGACGCATTCGCGATCGCGTGGAAGGTGATTCGCTACTGCGGACGCGACTGCTTTCATCCGTTCGACTACTCGACCGACATCGACGTCGCGCTCGGCGACGAGCACGGTAACTTCTCGCCGCGCGTCACGGCGCCCGCCGGCGTGCGCTTCGTCGTGGACACGCAGCCGACCGGACGCGGCCGGCTCGTGCCCGACCCGGCCGACGCACCGGGCGGCGACATCGAGGTCGTCAACCGGATGCGGCGCGGCGCGGTGAACGTCAACGCGTTCAGCGCGGGCCGGCTGATCGCGGTGAAGGAAGCGGTCGCGCCCGGGCAGAAGGCCGTGTTCCGCTTCACGCCGACGCTGTGGATCGGCGTGGCGTCGCAGGTGCAGGAAAGCCGCGCGCTGCACGCGGCGGTGATGTCGAGCGCGAACACGCAGCTGCCGCTGGCGGGCGTGGCCGCGGCGGACATCGTGATGACGGGCGGCGGCACCGGCGCCGACGCGCAGCCGTTCGCGTTCGCGCTCGAGCACATCGTGCGCGCGTAGCGCCGCCCGATACCGTTTGGACCGGCTTGACGGCACGGCTTCACGGCCGGGCCGGCGGGAAAGGTGTGCGGCAGACCGACTGCCGTTTTTTTCAAACTCAAGGAGCAACGACGTGGATATCCAACTGAACCTGATCAACCGCTCGAACGACGCCAACAACTCGAGCGTCGTGATCTTCCAGAAGAACGTGGCGACCGACTTCGACGAACTCGCGATCGCGTGGAAGGTGATCCGCAACTGCGGCCAGGGCGACAACCATCCGTTCAAGTTCCCGATGACGATGAGCGTGAGCGCGAGCGACAGCTGGGGCAACTACATGCCGCAGCAGACCGCGACGAACGGCCAGGTGTTCCAGGTCGTGCGCTCCAGCTCGGGCGACGTGCTGCAGCTCGGCGGCGATCCGGGCGCGAGCGCCGAGGTGCAGGTGCGCAACGACCTGCCGGCCGGCGCGATCAACGCGACGATCTACAAGGACGGCAGCGCGCTCGCGCGCAAGACCTCCGTCGCGCCGGGCCAGAAGGCCGTGTTCCAGTTCAAGCCGACGATCTGGATCGGCGTCGCGTCGCAGATCGAACAGGGCGCGCTGATGAATTCCGCCGTGATCTCCGACATCAACACGGAACTGTCGCTGCTCGGCATCGCGAGCGCCGACATCGTGATGACCGGCGGCGGCCCGGGCCCGCGTTCGCTGCCGTTCACGTTCCGGCTGGAAAACGTGGTGATGGCGTAACGGTTCGTGCGCCGGCAACGCATGGCCGGCGCCCTATCAATCAGTTATCCGAATCGAATCAAGGTGACTCATGGACATCAATCTCAACTTCGTCAACCTGTCGAACGACGTCAACAACAGCCAGATCGTGATCTTCCAGAAGAACGTGTCGACGGACTTCGACGAGCTCGCGATCGCGTGGAAGGTCATCACCAACTGCGGACGCGGCGACAACCATCCGTTCGTGTTCCCGATGCTGACGACCGTCTCCGCGAGCGATGCCGACGGGAACTACATGCCGCAAAAGCGTGCGGACAACGGACAGCTCTTCAACGTGTCGCGCTCGACGTCGGGCAACGTGCTCGCGCTGGCCGGCCCGGCGCCGACGTCGCGCGAGATCCAGCTGCGCAACGACCTGAGCCAGGGGGCGATCACCGCGTCGGTCTTCAAGGACAACCGGCTGCTCGCGCACAAGACCGGCATCGTGCCGGGCCAGAAGGCCGTGTTCGAGTTCAAGCCGACGCTGTGGATCGGCACCGCGTCGCAGATCGAACAGGGCGCGGTGATGAATTCGGCCGTGCTGTCCGACATCAACACCGAACTGTCGCTGCTCGGGATCAAGAGCGCCGACATCGTGATGACGGGCGGCGGCGGCGGCACGACTGCGACCGCGTACCAGTTCCGGCTCGCGAACGTGGTGATGGGGTAAGCCGCGCACGCGCGACGGCGAACGGGCGGCACCCGTCACGTCGTCGCGCGCACGCGCGTCAGCCCGCGCGCTGCACGGGCGCCATCTTCGAGAAATATTTCGCACCCGCCACGCAAGCGACGACCACGACCGTCACGACGAGCATCGACGGCGGCACCGTCTCGTGCAGCAGCCCGGCCGCGAGCAGGAAGCCGAAGAACGGCTGCAGCAGCTGCAGCTGGCCGACGCCCGCGATCCCGCCGAGCGCGAGGCCGCGATACCAGAACACGAAGCCGATCAACATGCTGAACAGCGACACATACGCGAGCCCCCACAGCGCGGCGGCGTCGACGCCGTCGAACGTCGCGGGCCACGTGAACCCCGTGAGCGGCAGCATCACCGGCAGCGACAGCACGAGCGCCCACGAGATCACCTGCCAGCCGCCGAGCTGGCGCGACAGGCGCGCGCCTTCCGCATAGCCGAGCCCGCACGCGACGATCGCGGCCAGCATCAGCGCATCGCCCACCACCGACGCGCTGCCGCCGTTGCGCAGCGCGAAGGCGGCCACCGCGCCGCTGCCGACCAGCGAGAAGATCCAGAACGGCAGCCGCGGCCGTTCGCCGCCGCGCCAGACGCCGAACAACGCGGTCGCGAGCGGCAGCAGCCCGACGAACACGATCGCATGCGCGGACGTCACATGCTTGAGCGCGAGCGCGGTCAGCAACGGAAAACCGACCACGACCCCAAGCGCGACGATGACGAGCGACACGGTCTCGGCGCGCGTCGGCCGCTTCTGCTTCAGCGCGACGAGCAGCATCAGGCCGAGCACGCCGGCGATCGTCGCGCGCGCGAACGTGAGGAACAGCGGATCGAGCCCCTGCACGGCGACACGCGTCGCCGGCAGCGAGCCACTGAAGATGATCACGCCCAGCAGGCCGCTGAGCCATCCGTCGGTCGTCTTTTGCACGGGAAATCCTGATCGAAAAATGGGGGGATGACCGATGATCCGCCGTGCGCGAAAAGCGCGTAAGCTACAGCCCAATACAATTCGGACAAACTGTACTGGACAACCGGCCGTACAGTTCCTTCTCGCCATGAGCCGTTCCGTGCAAAGCCCTGCTCCGCCCACGCCGTCGCGCACGCGCGTGGAAACCGTGATGGACACGCTGCGCGCGCGGATCGCGAGCCGCGCGCTGATGCCCGGCGCACGCGTGCCGTCGATCCGGATGATGGCCGATGGGCTGCACGTGTCGAAATCGACCGTCGTCGATGCGTACGAGCGGCTCGCGAGCGAAGGCGTGCTCGTCGCGCGGCGCGGCTCCGGCTTCTATGTGTCAGGCCACGCGCCGCCGCTCGCGCTCGCCGAGCTCGGCCCGCGCCTCGATCGCGAACTCGATCCGCTGTGGCTGTCGCGCCAGTCGCTCGAGGCGGCGCCGAACTCCGTGAAGCCCGGCTGCGGCTGGCTGCCGTCGTCGTGGCTGCCGGACGAGAGCCTGCGCCGCGCGCTGCGCGCGGTATCGCGCGACGAACCCGACGCGCTGACCGACTACGCGACGCCGCTCGGGCTACCCGCGTTGCGCCAGCAGCTCGCATGGCGGCTCGCGCAGCACGGCGTCCAGGCGGAGCCCGCGCAGATCATGCTGACCGACGGCGGCACGCATGCGCTCGATCTCGTGTGCCGGCTGCTGCTGGAGCCGGGCGACACCGTCGTGCTCGACGATCCGTGCTACTTCAACTTCCAGGCGCTGCTGCGCGCGCATCGCGCGCGGATCGTCAGCGTGCCGTACACGCCGAACGGCCCCGATCTCGCGCGCTTCGAACAGGTGCTCGCCGAGCACCGGCCGCGCCTGTACATCACCAACTCGGCGCTGCACAACCCGACCGGCGCGACGCTCGCGCCGCCGGTCGCGCACCGGCTGCTGACGCTGGCGACCGAGCATGGCCTGCTGATCGTCGAGGACGACATCTTCGCGGATTTCGAAAGCACGCCCGCGCCGCGCCTCGCGGCGTTCGACGGGCTGTCGCGCGTCGTGTCGATCGGCAGCTTCTCGAAGACGCTGTCGGCCGCGATCCGCTGCGGCTATGTCGCCGCACGCCCGGAGTGGATCGACGCGCTCGTCGACCTGAAACTCGCGACGTCGTTCGGCAACGCGCAGATCGGCGCGAACGTCGTGCACCGGCTGCTGGTCGACGGCACGTACCGGCGCCATCTCGACAGCCTGCGTGCGCAACTGGCCGATGCGATGGGCGAAACGATCCGGCGGCTCGCGCGCGCCGGGCTCGGGATCTGGACGGAGCCGCGCGGCGGCCTGTTCGTGTGGGCGGAGCTGCCGGACGGGCTCGATGCGGCGCGGGTCGCGCGTCATGCGCTCGATCACGATGTCGTGCTCGCGCCAGGCGATGTGTTCAGCGCGTCGCACAGCGCGACGTCGTTCATGCGCTTCAACGTGTCGCGCTGCAAGGGGCCGGCGGTATTCGATGCGCTGGCGCGGGCGATGGACGCGGCGCGGGCGGCGGAATGCAGCGGCCGCACACTGGCCGACCAACGATGAACGCCGAACGCGGCGGGGCGAATGACCGCCCCGCCGCCGCCCGCATTGCCCTCATTGCTCCGCCGCGTGCGCCCTCGCCCGCACCTCGGCGAACGTCGTATCGACCAGCATCCGCCCCGTGTCGAACACCGTTTCGAGCGCGTCGTCCCACTCGCCTTCCAGCGCACGATCGTCCCACGCGACCGGCAGCGCGACTGTCCGGTACTCGCCCGTGCGCCGATTGCGCAGCAACGTGAGCCGCCCCTTCTTCGAGCGCTTGCCCTGATCGGTGACCGGATCCTTGCGGACGTCGTGCCAGACGCCGTCGCGCCGGATCGCCGAGCACTTCATCGCGAAGCGCTGCGTATCGCGATTCACCTGCTGCAGTAGCGCGCCGCCCATCCCGAACACGACGTTGCCGGCCGCATAGCCCGCGTCGTCGAGCGCGGCGAGGATCGCCCCGATCGACAGCTCGTCGACGCCGTCGCCCTGGATCACGCGCACGCGGTTCAGCACACGCCGCCCCTTGCCGTTCACGGTCGAACCGAACGATGCGTCGAGCGCACGCACGGTCTGCAGCACGATCGTCACCGGGTCGCCTGAATCGGGACGCACGACGAGCGTCGCGCCCGAATCGATCACCGCCTGGCGCAGCGGACCGCCCCACATTTCAAGCGCGGCGAACAGATCGTAGGAGTCCGACACGACCGATACGATCGCGCCGGGCAGGCCGAAGCGGCTGATCATGTTGCGGTACGCATCGGCTTCGTGCTCACGCCCCCACGACGTGATCGTGCTGTGCTCGGCCGCCGGCACCGAGTACGCGGCCATCGGCTCGCGATAGAAGCGGTTCGCGGCCAGCACGCCGAGCACCGTGTCCGAACCCATGAAGCTCACGAGGTGCGCGGCGCCGCCGATCGCGGCCGATTCCGCGCTCGATACGCCACGCGCGCCGAAGTCGTGCAGCTTGAACGGCAACTGGGCGAGATCGTCGTCGGTCTTCTCGAGAAAGTGGCGGATCGTCTGCCGCAGATGCCAGCTGCGCGTCGCGACCGTCACCGGATACCACACGCGCAGCAGCATCGTCTCGAGATACGACGCGAGCCAGAACACCTTCGGATCGTCGCATTCGACGGTCATCAGCACGTTGTGCACCGGAACGATCGAACCCTCGGGCACCGCGCGAATCTTCACGGGCAGGTAGCCGTCGTAGTGCCCGACGACATGACGCCAGCCGTCCTCGTTGAACGGCTCGCCGTGCACCGCGAAGAAGTCGCGCGCGTCGTCGATCATCGCGTGCGTGATGGGCCGGCACAGATACTCCTTCAGCAGCATCTGCAGGCCGAAGAACAGCGTGCGGTCGTAGCGGCCGCCGCGCGATTCGACGTACGAGAACATCGCCTGCGCGTCGGGCGGATATTGCAGGAAGTGGGAAGCCTTGTACGAATCCGTGTTGAGGATCGGATTGGCGAGAACCGCGGCAAAGCCGCCGGGATCGTTTTGCATGGCTAGAGCTCCTCTAGGCCGTTGAAGTGCCGCCGCGTCTGTCGCAGCGGACCGGTATCCGGGGAATCAGCGGATCACAGCTTCCCCAGGAAGTGATACGCGATCTCGAAGTGATCCTCGAACATCACGTTGCGCATCTGCGCGAATTCGTTGAGCGGCACCCAGCGCGCCTTGTCGGCGTCGTCGCTACCCTTCACGCGCGGCAGCTCGCCGGTCGGGAAGTTGAACAGGCACGCATGCGTGATCGTGCGGCCGCGCAGCGAGCGGGTCGGATGATCGAACACCTGGCGATCCTTGATCGAACCGCGCAGCACGGGCTCCGGCAGCTTCAGGCCGGTCTCCTCGCGCAGTTCGCGGATGCATGCCGCGTCGAGCCGTTCGTCCTGCTCCACGAAGCCGCCCGGCAGCGCCCACAGGCCGCGGCCCGGTTCGCTGCGCCGGCGCACGAGCAGGATATGGCCCGAGTGCACGACCACCGCGTCGACCGTCACGAACGTGACCGGATACGGTGCGGCCGCCCATGCCTTGCGATACGCGGCGATGAACTCGGCCTCGGCCTTCAGCTGCGCGAATTCCGGCTGCGTGCGAAAACGCTCGAGCCAGCCGAACACGGGTTCCGGCACGGCCCATTGCACGAAGCTGTTGGTGCGTTCGGCGAAATACTGGTCGCGGATTTCGGTTGCGGAAATGTCTTCGGTCGCATCGACGTCGACGAGCTCCCATTGCGGGAACATCCGCAGGTAATACGACGTGGCGTCCTTCTCGTGACCGATCAGCCCGACCTTGCGCTGTGCGATGCTGCCGAGTGCGGCGGCCACGGCATCCTGCACCCAGCGCACCCAGTCGCCGTCGTTGTACGTCGAATCCTGCACGGGCGCGATCGTCACGCGCTCGCGTTCGGACGCATCGAGCAGCGAGGCCAGCATCTGGCGGCGCTCGTCGAACGAGAACGGATCCTTGATGGTGCGGGGCTTGTCGGTCGAGCCGATCAGCACGCACACGCGCTCGGCCCGGCTCAGTGCCGACTTCAGCACGTTTAGGTGACCGCGATGCGGAGGCTGGAAACGACCAATGAAAACGAGCGCGTCGAAGCGCCGGTTCTGTTGCGTACTCATGAGGCTCCCTCAAGAGATTGAAACGCTTCGGGTCTTTCCCGAAGGCATGGAATCGATCGTAGGGGAATTCCCGGAGAAGGTCAATCGAGCCTGCGCTCGACTTGACGAAGTCTGACGAAACGCGCGGTTTTGGCGCGTTACACTCGATTTCATCCTAATCCGCGCCGGTGCGCCCGCCATCCATCATGAGAATTTCAGTGAGTCGGATCGTCGGCGTCGATCGCAGGCGCCTCTTCACATGGTCGCAGGACTACGCGCGGCGGCTCGTGTGGGACAGCTTTCTCGCCGACGCCTATCTGCCCGACGGGATGACGGCCGACGTCGGCGTCGACGCGTTCTGTCGCAGCCAGTCGGGCGCGACGATGGTATCGCGCTACATCTCGTACCGTCCGCCGCAGGTCGCGGCCGTCGAGATGATCGACGGGCCGAAGGTGCTCGAACGCTTCAGCGGCAGCTGGAACTTCACCGAGCGCACCCCGGGCACGACCGAAGTGAAGTTCACGTACCACTTCCGCGCGCAGCCGGCGTGGCTGCGCTGGCTGCTCGAACCGCTGATCGGCGCGTTCTATCTCGTGCACACGCGCCGGCGTCTCGACTCATTCAAGCGCTGGGCCGAGGCCGAAGCGCTGCCGCGCTGAGCGCCGCTCACGCGACGCCGCGCGCGACCTGCTGCCGGACCTGCGCGTGCGTGCCGAGCGCGGCGGCAATCGCGTCGACCGCATCGGCCGCGCGCGCCGCACCGCACATGAACGCGTCGACGGCCGCGAAGCCATGCTCCGGCCACGTATGAATCGTGATGTGCGACTCCGCGAGCAGCACGACGCCCGTCACGCCGTGCTCGCCGCCGAAATGATGGAAATGCGCGCCGATCACGCGCGCGCCGGCCCGCTGCGCGGCGTCGGCAAGAATCGCTTCGAGCCGCGCCGCATCGCGCAGCAGTGCCGCGTCGATGCCGGCGAGATCGGCCAGCACGTGCGAGCCGAGCGTCGCGCGCGGCGGGGCGATGCACTCGCGCGCCGTCATTTGTGCGACCCGTACGACGAGTAGCCGCTGCGCGCCGACGAACTGCCCCACCCGCTGCCGACCGAACTCACGCCGCCCAGCGACGTGCAACTGAACAACGTGACGACGATCAGCCCGTAGAGTCCATAGAGGATGTGACGCATCAGCTGTTGCCCCCATCCGATGCGAAGCCTTTCCACAGCCATTCAGGCAGCCACAGCACGAGCAGGCCGACCAGCACGAAGACGGAGCGGCCGCTGAACGAGAACAGCGAGCCGATGTTGAAGATCACGAGCAACGCGCTGAACACGAACGGCAGCGGTGCGAAGCTGTGCGGGTACTTTGCATCGAACAAGCCCGTCGACTTCCCGGCCGAACCCGTTGCGGACGCAACCGCCGCCGTCTTGAGCGCCGGCGTGGCGAAGCGTTCGGCGAGCGCGCCGGCCGACAGCGGGCGCGCGCGCGACCACACGATCTCGGCGGCGCTGCGCTCGCGCGTGAGCTTGTCCTTCTGCCAGCCGTAATCGACGATCGACGTGCGATCGCCGATCTGTACACGCCAGTTGAACGCGCCGACCACGTACACCACTTCCGAGTCGTACGTCTCGCGTAGCCGATAGGTCTTGCCGTCATCGGTCACGTCGGACTCGCCGCCGATCGTCGGCCAGTGATCGAGCACCTGCACGCGCTCCCAGCGCCCTTCGCTCTGCACGAGCCACAGGAAACCGCGCTTCGGGTTCAGCAGCAGGTATTCGTCCCACGTCTCGTCGTCGCCTGGCACGCGGCAACGCATCATGCCGATCACCGTGTACTTCACGCCGTCGAACGTGCCGGTCGCACCGAGCTCCAGCGCGCCCTTCACCGCATCGAGCCTGCGCTGCGCGGCGAAGACAGTCTGTTGCTCGGCCGTGCATTGCACGCCCGCGTGGCAGCTGCCGCACACGACGTAGTCGGCGAGGTTCGGCGCAAACGACAGCGGCGCGCCGCAGCTCGGGCACGCGAACGGCACCATCGCCGCGCCGCGTTTCTCGCGCGTATCGGTTTCGGCATCGCGCAGCCCGGTGAACGCGAGCGCGTCGAATTCCAGTGCCTCGCCCGTATAGACGGCGGGGCTCCCGCCGTTCGCATCGGCGTCGGAATAGTCGTAGGTCGCGAACGCGTTGCCGGTGCGCAGGTCGACGACGCGCGCCTCCCAGCCCGCATCGACACGGAACGGCAACTCGCCGTCGCCGCCCGTGCAGCGTGCGGTGCGCACGTCGGACACGAGATACGCGCGGCCGCCGTGATCGATCCGCATGCCGGGTTCGAGCGTGCCGAACGCCGGCCACGCGCCGCCGGACGCATCGTCGGGCTCGCGCACCGTGACCGCGTACTGGCCCGACGCATCCGACAGCCAGCCGAACGCGCCGTCGTCGAACACGACGTACCACTCGCTCCACGTGCCGGCGTCGTAGGTCATCTGGATGCGGCCGAGCACGGTGAACGTGCGCTTGCCGTAGCGGCCGGCCGTGCCGATCTGGATCGGCGACGCGTCGTCGAGCACCGTGGCGAGCTCGCCGATGCGTTCGACATCGGCGCCGCGCTTGAGCAGCGTGCTGCGACAGAACGCGCAGACGGCCATCACCGCCGCCGCCGAGCGAAACTCGACCGGCGCGCCGCACTGGGGGCACGAAGTACTGAACATGCGTGACGCTTACCGGGTGAGCTTCGCGAGGATTTCCGCCTTCGCGCGCGAATAGTCTTCTTCGGTCACGAGACCCTTGTCGAGCAGGGCCTTCAACTGCTCGAGGCGCTGCACGTAGTCGGTCCCTTCGGCCGGTGCGGCCGGTGCGGCCGGCTGCGCGGCCGCAACCGGTGCCGCGGCGGGCGCGGGCGGCGCCGCTTGCGCCGCGTGCGCGGCGCCCGCGATCTGGCCGGCCATCGCCTGGCCGATCACCGCGCCGGCCGCGAGCCCCGCGCCGACTCCCGCGATGCCGCCCGGGTTCTGCGCGGCCAGCGGGATCGCCTGCGCGGTCTGGTATTGCGTCGCGCGGGCGAGATCGCCGGCCATCCCCGCGCCGATCCGCAGGTCGAGCGCCTTCTGCAGCTCGGCCGGCAGCGACACGCTTTCGACCGCGAACGCATCGAGCGCGAGACCGTAGCGCGTGAATACCGGCACCAGCGCCTCGGCGACCCGTTGCGACAGCAGCGTCTGGTTCGCGGCCATGTCGACGAACGGCACGTCGGCCGAGCCGAACGTCGTGCTCATCGCGGTGACGACCAGGTTGCGCAGCTGCTGTTCGAGATCGTCGACCGTGTACTGCGCGCGCGTGCCGCTCACCTCGCGGTGGAACGCGGCCGCATCGACGATCCGGTACGAGTAGATGCCGAACGCGCGCAGCTGCACGAAGCCGAATTCGCGATCGCGGATCGTCACCGGCTGCGCGGTGCCCCAGCGCCGGCCGAGCTGCAGCCGGGTGCTGAAGAAGTAGACGTCCGACTTGAAAGGCGACTGAAAGAACTTGTCCCAGTTCTTCAGGTACGTGAGCACCGGCAGCGTGCGCGTTTCCAGCTTGTACAGCCCGGGCTGGAACACGTCGGCGACCTTGCCTTCGTTGACGAAGATCGCGACCTGCGTTTCGCGCACGGTCAGCTGGCCGCCGTACTGGATCTCCTGGTCTTCCATCGGATAGCGCCAGGCCAGCACGCCGTCGGTGTCTTCCGTCCATTGCAGGACGTCGATGAACTGCTTGCGGATAAACGAACCCAGACTCATGTTGGTCTCCTCGAACGCGTGGCGCGTCAGGTCAGGCAGGCGGCATTGATGATGCCGACGACGAGCGACGCGGTGCCCATCAGGCCGCCCATCGCGACGTTGCGATCTTCGATCGCATGGTTCATGCCGGAAATCAGGCGGGTCAGCACCGCATAGGTGACGAGCTGCACGGCCATCGCGCCGATGGCCCACAGCACGACTTCGCCGAGTGTCGAATTGTGCGCGATGCTGGAGGCGAGCGTCAGGCAGAAGCCGATCAGCGCGCCGCCGAACGACAGCGTCGCGGCCGGATTGCCGTCGCGGATCAGTGCCAGTTCGTCGAACGGGGTGACCTTCAGGTACACTGCCGCGAACACAAAAAGCAGCACGAACGCCGACAGTAAATGGACCGCATAAAGATAGGCACTATTCATTCTTTTCCTCGGATTTTGTGCTCGCTTCGCCGCCCCCTCTCCGGTCGGCCCATGGCGCGCCGCCCCGCGCCCGGCCGCCCCACGGATGGCCGCGCCAGTATATCCACATTGACGAACACTGCACAACGGACGCGCCATGCTGCATAAGCGCGCGCTCGTCCTGTCGATCCTCGTGCTCGCGTCGTGCGGGCTCGGCTACGAACTGATCAGCAGCGCGCTGGCGAGCTACCTGCTCGGCGATTCGATCCTGCAGTTCTCGTCGGTGATCGGCTGCTACCTGTTCGCGATGGGGATCGGCTCGTGGCTCGCGAAGTTCGTCGAGGACGACGACGTGCTCGACCGCTTCGTCGACATCGAGCTGCTCGTCGGCCTGCTCGGCGGCGTGTCGGCCGCGCTGCTGTTCGCGGTGTTCGGCTGGCTCGCCGCGCCGTTTCGCGCGGCGCTCTACGCGCTCGTGCTCGCGCTCGGCCTGCTGATCGGGATGGAGATCCCGCTCGTGATGCGTGCGTTCCAGCAGCGCCGCCAGGCGTTCCGCCATACCGTCAGCGAGGTGCTGACCTTCGACTATCTCGGCTCGCTCGCCGTGTCGCTGATCTTCCCGCTCGTGCTCGCGCCGCGTCTCGGCCTGTTGCGCACGAGCTTCCTGTTCGGGCTGCTCAACGCGTTCGTCGCGCTGTGGACCACGCACCTGTTCCGCGACGAGATCCGCAACGTGCGCGGCAAGCTGATGCGCGCCTCGCTCGTGATCGGGCTGCTCGTCGCCGGCTTCGCGCTGTCGGACCGCATCACGCACTGGGCCGAACACGGCGTGTACGGCGACGAGACGGTCTATTCGGAAACCACACCCTATCAGCGCATCGTGCTCACGCAGTGGCACGACGACATGCGGCTCTACCTGAACGGCAACCTGCAGTTCTCGTCGCGCGACGAGCATCGCTATCACGAGGCGCTGATCCATCCGACGATCGAAGCGCTGCCGTGGGCGAAGCGCGTGCTCGTGCTCGGCGGCGGCGACGGCCTCGCGGTGCGCGAACTGCTCAAGCACCGCAACCTCGAACAGATCACGCTCGTCGATCTCGATCCGGCGATGACGAAGCTGTTCTCGACCTCCGTGCCGCTCGTGAAGCTGAACCAGGGTTCGCTGAAGGACCCGCGCGTGCAGGTGATCAACGCCGACGCGGTGCGCTGGCTCGAAGCGAGCGCCGACGTGTACGACGCGATCGTCGTCGACTTCCCCGACCCGACCAACTTCGGGCTCGGCCGGCTGTATTCGGTGCCGGTGTTCCGGCTGCTCGCGCGCCACCTGTCGGAGAACGGCTATGCGGTGATCCAGTCGACGTCGCCGTATTTCGCGCCGCACGCGTACTGGACGATCGTCGCGACGCTGCACGAAGCCGGGCTCAATACGTGGCCGTACCACTGCTACGTGCCGTCGTTCGGCGACTGGGGTTTCGTGATCGCCGGCAAGCGCCGCGACTTCACCGTGCCGACGCGCTATTCGGTGCCGACGCGCTGGCTCGACGCGCAGACGGCCGTCGAGATGTTCCACTTCCCGGCCGACATGCCGGCGCGGCCGATGTCGCCGAACGAACTCAACGACCAGCCGCTCGTGCGCCGCTTCGACGACGACTGGAAGCACGTGCTGCGCTGATGGATCGCCGCACCTTCCTCGTCGCGTCCGCCGCCGCGTCGCTCGCCGCGTGCGGCCGCACCGGCTGGATCGAGACGACGCCGCGCGTCGGCTACCCCGGCATGCGCGAAGGCCATGCGCTGCGCGACCACGCGGCGCTGCCGCCGCCGTCCGGCACGATCGAGACCGACGTCGCGATTCTCGGCGCCGGCGCGGCCGGCCTGTCGTGCGCGTGGCAGCTCGCGCGCGCCGGTCACACGCGCTTCGTCGTGCTCGCGGGCCCCGAATTCGGCGGCAATGCGGCCGGCGGCCGCTTCGGCGAGCTCGGCTATCCGAAAGGCGCGCACTACCTGCCGCTGCCGTCGCTCGAATCCGCGCATCTGCGCGACATGCTCGCCGATCTCGGCGTGATCGAGTCGGCGCCGTTCTCCGCGCAACCCGTGTACGACGAGCGCGTGCTCGTGCACGCGCCCGACGAACGGCTGTTCATCCGCGGCGAGTGGCAGGACGGCATCGTGCCGGCGACCGACCTCGACGCCGACGCCCTCGCACAGCAAACGCGCTTTTTCGCGTACACGGACGGCCTGCGCACCGCGCGCGGCGCGGACGGCCGCAAGGTGTTCTGCATCCCGATCGCGGAATCGTCACGCGACGCGCGCTGGCGTGCGCTCGATCGGCGCTCGTTCAAGCAGTGGCTGCTCGACGAGGGTTACACCGCGAGCGCGCTGCACTGGTACCTGAACTACTGCTGCCGCGACGACTATGGCGCGGGCTACGAGCATGTATCGGCGTGGGCCGGGCTCCACTATTTCTCGGCACGCGGCGGCCATGCGCGCAACGCGAGCGACGGCGCGGTGCTGACCTGGCCCGACGGGCTGCATGCGATGGTGACGAAGCTGAGCGATTCGATCACCGCGCGCACCGGTTCGAACGCATGGTCGCGGGACGGCTTCGCCGTTCGCGCGACCGAGCACGCGGGCGGCGTCGACGTGCTGTGCGCGCGCATCGCCGACGACGGTACGCTGTCGACCTTCACGCTGAAGGCGCGGCGCGTCGTCAGCGCGATGCCGCTGTTCGTCGCGGCGCGCGTGTTTCCGCAGCTTCACGCGTACGGCTTCGATCCCGCGCGCGACCTGCCGCCGCGCGCGCCGTGGCTCGTGTCCAACTTCCTGCTCGACGGGATGCCGGCCGAGGAAACCGGCGTGCCGCTCGCGTGGGACAACGTCGTCTACGACGGCGCGGGGCTCGGCTATGTCGTGTCGACGCACCAGCTGATCCGGATGTCGCCGCCGACGCGCTCGGTGTTCTCCGCGTATCAAGCGCTGAGCACGCGCACGCCGGACGACACGCGCCGCTGGCTCGCGCAGGCGCAGCCGGACGCGCTGCGCGAGCAGGCGGCGATCGACCTGCAGGCCGTGTACGGACGCGAGCTGTGGAAGCATGCGAGCGCGCTGGAAATCACCGTGCGCGGTCACGCGATGGCGACACCCGACGTGGGCTTCCTGAGCCGGCCGGGGCTGCTCGCGCTGCGCGAGGCCGACGGCCCCGTCGTGTTCGCGCATGCGGACCTGTCCGGGCTGTCGCTGTTCGAGGAAGCGTCGTACTGGGGCATGCTCGCGGCGCGGCGCGTGCTCGCCTGAGCGCCGGCTGCCGGCACACGCGGCGGCGCTCATTCCGTCATTGCGGCGCCGCCGGCAACCGCTATAATCGCGCGACATTCCGACTGCATTGAGCAGGCCGACGGTGCCAGGCCATTCGCCGCGCCGCATGCCCTCCTCGACAACAACAATGACACACCGAACCGTTCGACGCCTTCGCCCGTTCGCTCGCGCCGCCGCGCGCCTGCTCGCGTGCGCCCCGCTGCTGGCCGCGCCACCGGCGCTGCATGCGGCCGATGCCGCCAGCCCGGACGCGCAGCCCGCGTCCGGCCGCTACATCGTCGTCGACACCGGCCATACGCCGGGCCGTCCGGGTGCAACCGGCGCGAGCGGCCGCGTCGAATACCGGTACAACCTCGACCTGTCCACCGCCGTCGCCGAGAAGCTCGCCACGCACGGCGATCGCGTGCTGCGCACGTCGGCCGACGGCCGCGAGATCACGCTCGACCAGCGTTCGACGCAGGCGCCCGACGCGAACCTGTTCGTGTCGATCCATCACGATTCGATGCAGCAGCAGTTCATCGACGCGGGGCGGCAACGCGAATTCCGCGGTTTCGCCGTGTTCGTGTCGGAGCGCAATCCGCACTATGCGGAAAGCCTGCGTTGCGGGAAGTCGATCGCCGAGCGGCTGGTCGCGGCCGGCGAACGGCCGTCGCTGTATCACGCGCAACCGATCAAGGGCGAGAACCGTCCGTTGATCGATCCGCAACTCGGCATCCATCGCTTCGACGATCTCGTCGTGCTGCGCACCGCGCCGATTCCGGCCGTGCTGGTCGAGGCGGGCGTGATCGTCAATCCCGACGAGGAAAAGCGTCTCGCGCAGCGCGAGACGATCCAGCGTCTCGCCACCGCGATCGCGGGCGGGATCGATGCGTGTACGGCGGCCAGGTAGCGGCTGGCGCCGGTCGATTTCAACGGTTTTCACCCAGAGGAGCCCCACCATGAAGAAAAAGAATCTGCTCGCATCCTGCGCGCTGCTCGCGCTTGCCGTTCCGTTCGCCGCGCATGCGGCCGGGTGCGGTAAACCGCGCAGCGCGTTCGACCAGGTGTACTGCAGCAGCAACGAGTTCTCGCAGCTCGACCGCGAACTGAACGACCAGTACGGCCGCGTGCGCAAGCACCTGAGCGGCGACCAGCAGGCGAAGCTGAAGACGAGCCAGCTCGCGTGGATGAAGCAGCGCGACGACCGCTGCAGCGAAACGCGCGACGACGGCTACCTCGTGAACCTCCAGTGCGCGATCGACGCGACGCAATCGCGCCTGTCGTTCCTGCGCGAACGCGAGCGCGAATGCTCGAGCACGGGGTGCGTGACGGCGAAGCTCGGGGAGTAAGCGCTGCGCGGGTGTCGTGCCGTGAATCGCTTCGTGGCGCGGCACCCGCTATCCCGCCATATTCGTTGCGGAGTACGCATGGCACCGAATACGACGATCGACATCCGCGCCGCCACGTCCGCCGACGCGCCGATCATCGCTGCCATCCACGTCGCATCGTGGCAAGCGACCTACCCGGGCATCATGCCTGCGCCATTCCTCGCCGCTCTGTCGGTCGAACAGCGCACTGCCGCCTGGCGCAATGCGCTCGATTCGGGGCGGCCGCGTGTCGCGCTCGCCTTCACGGAAGACAAGCCATCGGGCTGGATCGCCTATGGCCCGACACGCGACGCCGACAAGGACGCCACCTGGGGCGAGGTCGAAGCGATCTACCTGCATCCCTCGCATTGCGGACAGGGAATCGGCGCCGCGCTGATCGCTCACGCGTGCCGATCGCTGCATGACGCCGGCCATGGATGGGTGTCGCTGTGGGTGCTGGTCGAAAATCGTCGCGCGAAGGCGTTCTACGAACGCGAGGGCTTCGTCGCCGAGCGCGACATCAAGACGTTCGAGATCGACGGCGTGCCGATCGAAGAGGTCCGCTATTGGCGTGCGCTACCGTAGCCGGGCCATGCCTCCCGTGCCGCCCTCCCCGTAACGCCCCGCATACCTTCGGTCCATTTTCCCCCGCTTTCGACGCCGATATCGTGCTTGTGTCCACTCCCATCGTGGACACATCCAGACCGACCGATATCGAACCGGAGGCACATCATGCAATACGCATATCGTGGTGAAGACAACGCCCACGCGGGCAAACCCGGGCGCACGCCGGCGGACGTCAAGGCAGCGGGCGGTTTCACGCCGTGGCTGGCGAAGACCGTCGACGAAGCGAGAAGCAACCTCGTGACGCTCGTCACGGCCGGCACGCTCGCGCAACAGGCGCAAAGCTGGTGCATGTACAAGAACAAGGAGAACGGCTGGTTCTTCAGCACCGGCACGGACGTGCAAACGGCCTACGACCACTACGACTTCTTCTATCGTCTCGCGATCGACGGCCTGAACAAAGTCGACTGGAGCGTGATGAAAGCCAACGTCAAGGGCATGAGCCTCTACCTGAACGGAACGTCGGTCGACGACTCGACGCTGATCGCCGTCGTCTGGTCGGTACGCCCGACCGAACTGCTGATCATGACGCCGGTCCCAACGGCGTCCATCGACGTGAAAGACGGCAATCGCTGGAACCCGCTGTCCGCGTATTGAGCGCATTCGATCGCAACGACGCACGCCGATCGCGCGTGACCCGCTGCGGGGTCACGCGTCATGCGCTCACAGAAACCACCGATACTCCCGCGCACCGATCTCGTTGCGAAAATCCAGCTCCTCCTGCCGCTTGTTCTCGCAATACACCATCACGAACTCGCTGCCGAGCCCGTCGCGCACCGCCGCGTGATCCTGCATCGCCGCGACGGCCGACAGCATCTCCTTCGGAAAATCGATCCCGCTGCCGCGATCGTCGTTGAGCGGCGCGATCGGCTCGATCCGTGCGTCGAGCCCGTGCTCCATCCCGGCCAGGATCGCCGCGAGCACGAGGTACGGATTCGCGTCCGCGCTCGCGAGCCGATGCTCGATGCGCAGATTGCGCGCATCCGATTCCGGAATCCTGATGCACGCGTCGCGATCCTCGAAGCCCCAGCTTGCACGGCTCGCCGCGTTCACCATCGATCCATAGCGGCGGAACGCATTGTGATTCGGCGCGAACACCGGCATGCAGTGCGGCAGCAGCGCGAGGCAGCCCGCCACCGCATGCAGCAGCGGCCGCTGCCCGTCCGCGGCGAGCAGGTTGCGGCCCGCATCGTCGTACAGGCTCACGTGCACATGCATGCCGCTGCCCGGCGCATGCAGGTACGGCTTGCCCATGAAGCTCGCGCGATAGCCGTGCTGCAATGCGACGCCGCGCGTGCTGCGGCAGAACAGTGCCGACCAGTCGGCCGCGCGCAACGCATCGTCGGTATGGCCGAAGTTGATCTCGAACTGGCCGGGCCCGAGCTCGGCCGTGATCACCGTCGCGTCCACACCCTGCTCGCACGCCGCCTCCACCATCTCGTGCAGCACGTCGGAAAACCGCGACAGGCGTTCGATGTGCATGTTCGGCTGATCGTCGCGATCGTCGCTCAGGCGGTCGCGCGGATACTGCGGCATCCCGTCCGCGAGCTGCGCGGCAAACAGATAGAACTCGAGTTCGAACGCGACGACCGGCCGGATGCCGCGCGCCGTGAAGCGCCGCAGCACGCGCGCAAGCACCTCGCGCGGCTCGAACTCGATCGGCGCATCGGTGCCGTCGGAGCTGATCAGCATCTGCGCGAGCGGCTGCCGCTCCCAGCGCACCGGCTTCAGCGTGCCGGGAATCAGGCGGCGCGGCGCGTCGGGGTCGCCGTCGTTGAAGCAGTAGTCGCCGATCTTGTAGAGGCCGCCCTGCGTGCCGAGCAGCACGCAGTTCTGCGGCAGCTTCAGCAGCGCACCGGCCGCGACCTTTTCGAGCGCATCGATCGGATAGCGCTTGCCGTAGAAGTGGCCCGGCAGGTCGAGGCAGATCAGGTCGACATAACGGATCTCGGGATGCGCCTGCCGGAATGCGCGGACTTCATCGACCAGCACGGGAACGACGTCAGTCATGTCTCATCCTTTCCATGTCTTGTATGGCGGTGCCGCATCGCGGCGAACCGGGCACATCGGCATGCGGCACGTCACATGCCCGATGTCGATCAGTACTGCAAACCGGTGGCACGGCGTGACGGCGCGTCACGCCTCCGCGCCAACGACTCAGGTGAACACCCAGATCACACGCGTCGGCGTATCGCCCAGGTTCGCGTAACGAAACCGCTGGTGCGCGGGCAACTGGAACGCATCGTTCGGGCCGAGCGTGACGGGCGTGTCGTCGCCGTCGATCCAGATCGTCAGCTCGCCTTCGAGCACGAAGCCGCCCTGCTCGTCGCTGTCGTCGACGGAGCGCTCGCCACTGTTCGCGCCGGGTGCGAGATGGCTCTCGAGGATCGAGAAGCGCGAACGCATGTTCGGCGACACGAGGATGTCCGTGATGCCGGCCGCGTAATACACGGTGCGCCGCTCGTCGGGCCGCGTGACCCACGGCACGCCGCGCGGCTTGCTCAGGCTGTAGAAATACGTGGTCGGCACGCCGAGCGCCTCGCCGATCGCGGTGAGATCGGCCACCGTCGGGCGCGACAGCCCGCGCTCGACCTGCGACAGAAAGCCGACCGAGCGGCCGATCCGTTCCGCGAGATCGTTGAGCGTGACCTTGCGATGCTTGCGCAGGTCGCGGATCAGGATCGCCAGACTTTCTATCTCTTCCTGTTCGTTCATCAGAATTTGCTCCGAGAAACCCCGCCATTTCCCCCAAGGGGACTTCCTTCGGGGCGGATGGCGGGAAGGAAAGGCGTGCGGTTGACAGGCAGCTTCTTCCACGGGTTAGGATCACCGGCATGATCCTCGTCTACCGCTACCGGGTGAAGTCGCTCAACGGACTGCTCAACAAGCAGAGCCGTGCGGTGAACTACGTCTGGAACTTCTGCAATGACACGCAGAAGCATGCGCTCAAGTGGAGCAAGAAGTGGCCGACGGGATTCGATCTGAACGTGCTGACGACGGGGAGCAGCAAGGCGCTCGGCATCCACTCCGGCACGATCAACGCGACGTGCGAGCAATATGCGAAGTCGCGCAGTCAGCACCGTCGGCCCTACCTGCGCTACCGCGGCAGGAAATCGCTTGGCTGGGTGCCGCTGAAGGGCCGCGACCTGAAGCGCGAGGGTGACGCGTTCCGGTTTGGAGGCAACACATTTCGCGTGTTCAACAGCCGGGCGCTTCCCGAAGGCAAGATCAAGGATGGGACCAACTTCGCGCAGGATGCGCGCGGCAACTGGTTCTTGAATATCGTGATCGAGATGCCCGATGTTCAGGCCCGCCCGATCCGTTCTGGTGTCGGCATCGATCTTGGCCTGAAAGACTTCGCCACACTTTCGACCGGCGAGAAGCTGCCCAATGACCAGTTCGGTCGACGAGCGGCGGAAAAGCTTGCGAAAGCGCAACGGGCGCGAAAGCACAAGCGACATATCGCGAAGCTGCACGCCAAAGTGGCGAATGCCCGTGCCGATTTCCAGCACAAGCTCGCGCTCGATCTGGTGCGGCGTTTCGATTACCTCGCGGTCGGCAACGTGTCGGCCGCGAAGCTCGCCAGAACCAGGATGGCGAAGAGCGTCTACGACGCATCCTGGTCGTCCTTCCGAAACAAGCTCCGTTACAAGGCGATGGCGCACGGGGCCACGTTCGAGGAAGTCGACGAAAGCGGTTCTACCCAGTCCTGTTCGTCGTGCGGGTCGAAAGACAGCACGACGCGGCCGAAAGGTATCGCGGGACTGCGAATAAGAGAGTGGGCCTGCAGTGAATGTGGTGTCGAGCATGATCGAGATACCAACGCTGCTGTGAACATTCTCCGATGCGGACGTGCATCGCCAGGTGTGGGAATCACCTGCCTTTAGGCGGGTGAGGACGTCAAGTTGGATTCCGGTGCGTCAGACGGTATCGCGCAGACGGTACCAAACCTTGCCGAGCGCTTCCAGCGGCGCGGCGAGGCGGTCGCCGCCGGGAAAGCGCGGGTTGCGGATGCGCTGGTACTGCGCGAGCAGGCGATCGTCGCCGAGCACGGCATCGGCGACCGCGCGGGCACCGGCGAGCGTCGGCAGCACGCCGTGTCCCGAGAAGCCCTGCAGCCAGAAGCGCTGGCCGCGGCGGCCGATGTCCGGCGTGCGTCGCATGCTGATATCGATATGGCCGCCCCACGCGTAGTCGAGCGGCACGCCGCTCAGTTGCGGAAACACGCGTTCGAGGTGCGGGCGCGTCGCCGCCGCGATGTCGGCAGGTATGCCGCCGAGATACGTGCAGCCGCCGCCGAACAGCAGGCGGTTGTCGGGGCTCAGGCGAAAGTAGTCGGGCACGAACTGGTTGTCGATCACGCAACTGTTACGCGGCAGCAGCGAGCGTGCGACGTCCGGCGCGAGCGGCGCGGTCGCGACTGATAGGTGCCGACCGGCAGCAGCCGGCGCGACAGCTCCGAATCGAGCCGGTCGACGTACGCGTTGCACGCGAGCACGAGCACGTCCGCGCGCACTTCGCCGTGCGCGGTGCGAGCAACGTGGCCGCCGGCCGTCTCGCGATAATCGAGCACGCGGCTTTGCTCGAAGATGCGGCCGCCGGCCCGTTCGATCGTCTGCGCGAGACCGAGCGCGAGCTTCAGCGGATTCAGATGGCCGGCCTCGGGATCGTAAAGCGCGGCGAGATAACGCGCGCTGCCGATCCACTCGGGCATCTCGTCCTGCCCGATCACGCGCAGCCGGTCGTAGCCCCAGCGCTGCGCCGCTTCGTCGCGGGCCTGCGCGAGCATCGCGACGCGCCGCGGGCGCAGCGCGGCCCACAGGCTGCCGGGCCGGTAGTCGATGTCGAAGCCGTGACGGGCGGGCAGTTCGCGCACTTCGGCCGCGGCCCAGCGCATGCTGTCCCACAGCACGCGCGCGCCATCGCGGCCGAGCGAATCCTCGAGCGGCTGCATGTCGCACGACCAGCCGAGCAACGCCTGACCGCCGTTGCGGCCCGATGCTGCCCATGCGACGCGGCTCGCTTCGAGCACGACCACGCGCTTGCCCGCGAGCGCGAGGCGCAACGCCGTGTGCAGCCCGCTGAAGCCCGCGCCGACGACCAGCACGTCGGCGTCGATGCGTTCGTCCAGTTCGGGACGCAGCGGGATCGGCGCCGGGCAGGTGCCGGCGTAGTAGCTTGCGACGTGACGGTCGGACTGCACGAACATGCGGACTCCCGTGAAATTTTCGCCGGTTAATTTCATGAAAAATTAGCACGGCAATTTCACGGAGGCAAGGGGGGATCGTCCGTCGTGTCGTCAGAAAAATGCGATGTTCGGCGTGGAAGAGTCGCTTTTCCCCCATCCGGTCCCGACGGATAATGAATGCCTGCAAGCGTTGCCGTCGCGGTACGGGCTCCCCACGCCGCGACAGCAAGCGAACGCGGCATCGACGCAAGGAGGCTTTCCGCATGACGCAGCCATTCAGACTGGGCGACCACGTCCGCTGGAATTCCGAAGCCGGTTACGTGACGGGCACGATCATCGCGATCCACACGCAGGATTTCGACTACAAGGGGCATCGCCATCGCGCGTCGCCCGACGATCCGCAATACGAGATCAAGAGCGACCGGACCGACCACATCGCCGCGCATCGCGGCCGCGTGCTCGAACGCATGGCGAGCAAGGACGACGCGTGACGCACCCGTTCTACACGATCGGCCATTCGAACCGCACGCTCGACGCGTTCGTCGAGATGCTCGACGCGGTCGATATCGCGTTGCTTGCCGATATCCGGAAGATGACGCGCTCGCGCTCGAATCCGCAGTTCAACGAAGCGACGCTGCCCGACGCGCTGGCCGCCGTCGATATCGCGTACGAGCACATCGCGGCGCTCGGCGGCCTGCGCGGCAAGTCGCGCGGCGTGCCCGACGAGGTCAACGACTTCTGGACCAACCGCAGCTTCCATCGCTACGCCGACTACGCGCTGTCGCCCGAGTTTCGAACGGGCCTCGACCAGCTGATCGTGCAAGGGCACCGGCAACGCTGCGCGATCATGTGTTCGGAAGCCGTGTGGTGGCGTTGTCACCGGCGCATCGTGTCCGACTACCTGATCGCGCGCGGCGAAACGGTGCTGCACATCATGGGCCGCAATCGCGTCGAGCCCGCGCGTCTCACGGCCGGCGCGGTGATCCGGGACGACGGCACGATCGTCTATCCGGACGTCGACAGCGATGCGACTGCCGACGGCACCGCCAAGCAGCCGAACGAGTAACGCGGCGCAGGTCGTGCGCACGGCCGCGATGGCCTGACGCCCGGCGCAACGCTCCACATCGGCCGGCCGCCCCCCTGCGCACCCGACACGCCGCACGCTCGCCGCGGTTTGCGCCGCCGCGATCCTGCATTACTATCGGGCGATCATCGCGCGCGCCTGCTTCCGGCCCGCGCGCCCCGCCACCTCCGCACTCCCTCATCGATGCTCGCTCTCATCATCATCGCCGGCCTGTGGGCCGGCCTGCAGAATGCCCTCGCGGGCGGTGGCTCGTTCGTCACACTGCCCGCGCTGATCCTGTCGGGCATGTCGCCGCTCGCGGCGAACATCACGTCGACGGTCGCGCTGTTCCCCGGCCAAGTCACGACGGGCTGGGCGAGCCGAAACATGGTGCGCGGCGCGGGCCAGCTGCCGTTTCGCGCGCTGTTCGCGATCAGCGTGGTCGGCGGCGCACTCGGCGGGCTGCTGCTGCTGAAAACCCCGTCGTCGATCTTCTCGCACCTCGTGCCGTGGCTCGTGCTATTCGCGACGGTCGTGTTCGCGTGGGGCAGTTTCTTCCGCAAGCCCGGCGCGGAGACGCAGCATCTCGGCCCCGTGACGGCCGCGATCGCGCAATTCCTGATCGCGATCTACGGCGGCTACTTCGGCGGCGGCATCGGCTTCCTGATGATGGCCGCGCTGACGATGGCCGGCCTGTCGCCGCGTCACGCGATGTCGACCAAGAACGCGCTCGCGGGCGTGATGAACGCATCGGCGGTCGTGCTGTTCCTGACGTCGCCGCACCTGCACTGGCAGGCGGCGATCGCGCTCGGCGGCGGCGCGATCGTCGGCGGCCTGCTCGGCGCGTGGGCGCTGCACCGCGTGAACGAGCGCGTGCTGCGGATCGCGATCGTGTGCATCGGCGTCGCGCTGACCGTCGGGCTGTTCGTCAAGCCGATCTGACGCACGCGCGCCGAGCGCACGCTCGGGCAAGCGTCCGTACGTTGAGGGAAGGCGGATAGCGGGTAATGCGCGCGCCTCGATGTCGCGGGCGCCCGGGGCGGCTCGTGCGCCCCGCTCGTCAATCCTTGCAGGCGGGCACGTTCAACCGAACGGCCGCACGCCGATCAGCGGCCCGTGCAGGAACAGCGCGAAGACGGCCCATACGACGAGCCCGGCCCCGATCGTCACGGCATCGCCCGACAGCCTGCCGGCCGGATAGCGGACGCCGTCGCGGCGGTCGCGCGCGCGCCACACGATGAAATCCACCAGCGACCACACGAAAAATGCGCCGAACAGCACGACCGCATGCAGCGTGCCGTTCGCGAGCAGGTGCGCGACCGCCCACACCATCACGCCGGCCACCATCGGATGGCCGACGAGCGTCTTGATGCGGTTGCGCGGCACGTAGGCCGCGGCGATCAGCACGAATGCGATCGCGGTCAGCATGCCGGTGAGGTGGCGCACGCCGACGGGTGACACCCACAGCAGCGTCGCGCTCTGGCGCGCGATCCCGTAACCCCAGATGATCAGCACGAAGCCGACGATCGACGCGATCGCATAGGGGCCCTTCCAGCGTTTCTCGCCGATCCGCTCGATGGTGACGGAGCGCCAGCCATCCGCGACGATCCGGATCGAATGCACACCGAGGAAGATCGCTAAACCGAGAATCAGGACGAGCATCGGCTATCTCCGTCTGGAACGATGATTGGGGGGAAGCATTCGCGCGGCTTTCGATGCGCCGTTCGCGAGGCCGGCGGCGACACCGGCTCGGGTTGCGCCGGGCACGGACGCAATCGCGCCGATCATAAACGCCGGGGCCGCCGTTGTGAAGCAGGCGGACCATGCGGTGCGTCAAGCCCGGCGCTTGCGCGCACCCGCCGTGGCTCGACAGAAAGGACAGGGAAGGAACAGCGCCGTCTTACGGCCGACGCTGCGTGCGCTTGCGCGTCGCCTCCGGTTTCGGCGCCGGCTTCGGCTTCGGCCGTGCGTTGCGCTTCGGCGCCCCCGCCAGCAGCGCCGCGCGATACGCGCCGCGACACCAGTCGAACAGCGCGCCCGCGTCCTCGAGCACATCGGCCGGCGTTTCGTAATAGCCTTCGAGCGCGACGGTGCGCGTGGGCCGCTCGTACGAGAACGGCCCCATCCCCGCCGCGACGAACGCCGGACGGTTCACGTCGTCGACGCGCAGGAACAGCGACCCGCGCGACATGAAGCCGAACATCACGCCATCGAGCCGCATCGCGGCGCCGCTGAAGAACCGCACGACCTCGACCTTGCCGAGCGGCGCGAGCTGGTAAGCGATCTCCTCGCCGTGCGCCTTCTCCGCCTGCCAGCTCATGCGGGCTCCGTGCAGCGCTGCGTCCACATGTCGAGTTCGGCGTCGTCGAAGCCGACGGCCGCCGCGCTCTCGCGGATCTGCCGCCACGTCGCACGATCGACCGGAATGCCGTGCGCGCCGCGCGCCGCGCGGCTCGCCTCCTCCGGCTCGCCGGGCATCCGCACCGGCGCATCGCCCGCCTGCGGCGACGCCTTCGCCCACGCGACGAACGCATCGGCTTCACGCTCCGCGTCGGCCGCATCGAACGCGTTCGGGTCGATCAGCACCGACAGCATCCCGTTGACGATCGCGCTCGTCTTCTGCAGCGTGTCGCCGTAGGTCGTATGCCCGCCGACCAGCGCGCCGCCGAAGATCTCGCACATCGCGGCCAGCGCATAGCCCTTGTGCAACCCGAACGGCAGCAACGCGCCGAACGGTTGCTCGTGCATGACGGCCGGATCGTCGCTCGGCTGGCCGCGATGATCGATCAGCGACCCGGCCGGCACGCGCTTGCCCTGGTTATACGCCACCCGCGTCTTGCCGTACGCGATCGCGCTCGTCGCGAAATCGAGCAGCAGCGGCGGGCGGCCCGCGCGCGGATACGCGGCGCAGAACGGATTCGTGCCGAAGCGCGGATCGGTGCCGTTGAGCGGCGCGACGAGCAAGTCGCCCGGCACGTTGACGAAATGGAACGACACGAGGCCCGAGCGCGCGCACTGCTCGGCCCAGTGCCCGATGCGGCCGAGGTGATGGACGTCGCGCAGCCCGATCGCGCAGATGCCCATGCGCCGGGCCCGCTCGATCCCTTCGACCATCGCCTCGAACGCGATCACCTGGCCGAAGCCGCGGCCGCCGTCGATCGTCAGCACCGCGCCGCCGTCGCGGACGATCGACGCGTGCCCGTTCAGCTGCAGCTGCCCTTCCCGCCACGATGCGACGTAGTTCGGGATCATCCCGATCCCGTGCGAATCGTGCCCTGCCAGATTCGCGCCGACCAGGTGATCGGCGACGAGCCGCGCCTCGCGCTCGCTGCTGCCGGCCCGCTCCCAGAGTGCCGCGACGAATGCGTGCAGCGGTTCGGCGCGCATGCGCAGCGGGTCGGTAACGGGTGTCGGCAATGCGGTCATCGGCAAGGCTCCGTCAGGTCAGGCGGGATCGGGTTGGGTTGGGTCGGGTCGGGTTGGGTTGGGTCGTGACAGGCAGCGCGAACGCTCAGCGCGCGGTGGCGATCACGTCCGCGACCGCCGCGGTCAGCTTCTTCGCGTATGGCACGTGCAGGAACTCGTTCGGGCCGTGCGCATTCGACTTCGGGCCGAGCACGCCGCACACCATGAACTGCGCGGACGGGAACCCTTCCTGCAGCACGTTCATCAGGGGGATCGTGCCGCCGAGGCCCATGTACGCGCAGTCCGCGCCGAAGTGGCGGCGCGACGCGGCGTCGAGCGACGACGCGAGCCACGGCGCGAGATCCGGCGCGCTCCAGCCGGTCGCGGCGCCCGCGTCGGGCTTGAACGTGACCTTCGCGTTGTACGGCGGATCGAGTTCGAGCAGTTCCTTCAGCTGCTGCACGGCCTGCGCGGCGTCGACGAGCGGCGGCAGGCGCAGCGACAGCTTGAATGCGGTGCGCGGACGCAGCACGTTGCCCGCGTCGGAAAGCGCCGGCAGGCCGGCCGCGCCCGTCACCGACAGCGACGGACGCCACGTCGAATTCAGCAGCGCCTCGCGCGGATCAGTCGTGGTCGGCAGCACCGGTTTGCCGTCCATCCCGCACGCCCACGGCAGCCCCTTCCACACGGTGTCGCCGAGAATCGCGGCGGCCGCGTCGGCTTCGCGCACGCGGCTGTCGGGAATCTCGCAATGGAACACGCCCGGCAGCAGGTTGCCGTTCTTCGCATCTTCCAGGCGCTCGAACAGCTGACGCATCACGCGGAAGCTCGACGGCGCGATGCCGCCGAAGACGCCCGAGTGAACGCCTTCCTCCAGCACCTCGACCTGCAGGTCGCCGGACACCAGCCCGCGCAGCGACGTCGTGAGCCACATCTGGTCATAGTTGCCGGCGCCCGAATCGAGGCACACGACGAGCGACACCTGGCCGAGCCGGTCGCGCAGCGCGTCGACGTACGGCAGCAGGTCGTAGCTGCCCGACTCCTCGCAGGTTTCGATCAGGCCGACGCAGCGCGGCCGTTCGACGCCCTGCTCGTCGAGCGCGCCGAGCGCCGCGAGGCTCGCGTAGATCGCGTAGCCGTCGTCCGCGCCGCCGCGGCCGTACAGCTTGCCGTTCTCGAACTTCGGCGTCCACGGGCCGAGATCCGCACGCCAGCCGTCGAATTCGGGCTGCTTGTCGAGGTGGCCGTACAGCAGGATCGTGTCGGTGCTGCCCGCGCGCGTCGCGGGGGTTTCGAAGAAGATCACCGGCGTGCGGCCGGGCAGGCGCACGATTTCGAGCTTCAAGCCCTTCACCGGCTGGCGTTCGGCCCACTGCGCGGCATCGGTGACGACGCGTTCGAGATACCCGCGCTTCGCCCAGTCGGGGTCGAATGCGGGACTCTTCGCGGGGATCGCGATGTAGTCGGTCAGTGCGTGGAGGATTTCATCGTTCCACTTGCGCTCGACGAAGGTAACGAGCTTGTCATGGTCGAGGACGGGGGTAGTGTCGACGGAGGTCATGATGGGTGCCTGGATCGGGCTGATGAAAAAACGGATGATACGCCGATGGCACCGCCCCGGGGCCTTTCCGCGGCGCTTTCCGCTGCCGGCTTCGGGCTTGCCTTCGCCCCCTTCCGGCGTCTGTTTCCGCGCCTGTTACCGCGCCCGTTCAGTCGCCCGGCGGGAACGTGTCGCGCAGCCCCGCCGCGCACGCCAGCGCGTCGTCCCACAGCCGTCGCGTCAGCACCCCGGCATCCTCTTCGCGCGCGAGCGCCGCGGCCTCGCCCGACCACAGCAGCGAGAAATCGTCGCGGCCCTGCCGTTCGAATGCGCCGCGCAGCGGATCGACCGCGGCCGTCGCGAGCGGGAACGCGGGCGCGAGCGCGCTCATCGGCCCCTGCTCGCGCATGAAGCGCGTCAGCAGGCCGCGCGCCGGCCGGCCCGTGTACAGGTTGGTGATGCGGGTGCCGTCGTCGCGCGCCGCCCGCACCGCCGCGCGGTGCTGCGCCGAGCGGCCGGCCTGCGGCGTGAGCAGGTAGCCGGTGCCGATCTGCACCGCACGTGCGCCGAGCGCGAAAGCTGCCGCGATGCCGCGGCCGTCGGCGATCGCGCCCGCCGCGATCACCGGCGCGCGCACCGCGTCGACGATCTGCGGCAACAGTGCGAACAGCCCCGGCTGCGCGTGAATGTCGTCGGTCAGGAACATCCCGCGATGCCCGCCGGCCTCCGCACCCTGCGCGACGATCGCGTCGACGTCGCGCGCATCGAGCCAGCGCGCCTCCTCGACGGTCGTCGCGGACGACACGATCCGCGCGCCGGTACGACGCACGCGCGCCAGCAACGCGTCGTCCGGCAATCCGAAATGAAAGCTCACGACGGCCGGCCGCATTTCCTCGACCACCGCGCACATCGCGTCGTCGAACGGTGCGCGGCCGGCGCCGCCCTTCACGCCGACCGGATCGAGCCCGGCTTCCGCGTAGTAGCCGGCCAGTGCCGCGCGCCAGCGCGCGTCGACCTCGGCGTCCGGCGCGGGCGGCGCATGGCAGAAGAAGTTCACGTTGAACGGGGCCTGCGTGCGTGCGCGGATCGCCGCGATCTCGTCGCGCAGTTGCTGCGGGCCGAGCGCCGCGCATGCGAGCGAGCCGAGCCCGCCCGCTTCGCAGACCGCGATTGCAAGCGCGCTCAGCGATCCGACCATCGGGGCCTGAATCAGCGGCAAACGGGAAGGCAGCATCGGCATCATCCTTCGAAAGGAAAAATCGTCATGCGCACCGGCGGCACGCTTGCGCGGCTCATATATTCAACGCACCCGATAATAACCGACAAAATCGCGCCCGAAAGACCGAGGCATTTACGTCACGAAATGTTCCATCCAATTCGGCAAACATCCGGATTATCCATCGCCCCCGACCCGCCCCGCACTCAACTTCCCCGGCTCACCACCGCAGCACCCCGCGAAGCTTTCCATATCGCGCCACCGCGCCCGCGCCGGAACGCCACTCAACCCATTTCAATGACATTGATCAACATTTAACTCATTAAATGCTAGCGTTTACCATTAAAAAATCGATTAAAGATATAACATGACGTCGTTTAATAAAACGGCGATCCATTCCGGAATCGTCGACCGGCGCCGGGCCGCGCCACCTCAACCGCATCACGTCCATTCAAGGAGCCCCGCATGTCCGATGCCAGCTCGTCCTCCTCCCGCTCCGCCGCCGCACCAGCCGCGATTTCCGCGCCGAAAATCGGCGTCGTCCCCGCCACGCTGATGGTCGCGGGCAACATGATGGGCTCCGGCGTCTTCATGCTGCCCGCGAACCTCGCCGCCACCGGCGGCATCGCGATCTTCGGCTGGCTGATCACCGTGGTCGGCGCCGTGTCGCTCGCGCTGGTGTTCGCGAAGCTCGCGGCGATCGACCCGGCCGCCGGCGGCCCGTATGCGTACGCGCGCAAATCGTTCGGCCCGTACATCGGCTACCAGACCAACCTGATCTACTGGCTCGCGAACGTGCTCGGCAACGTCGGCCTCGCGGTCGCCGGCCTCGGTTATCTGACGCACTTCTTCCCGATGCTGCGCGACCCGCTCGTGTTCGCGCTCGCCCAGATCTTCGTGATCTGGCTGTTCACCTACGCGAACATCCTCGGGCCGAACGTCGTCGGCCGCGTGCAGTCGGTCACGACGATCTTCGCGCTCGTGCCGATCCTCGGGATGGCCGTGTTCGGCTGGTTCTGGTTCAGCAAGGACGTGTACTTCGCCGGCTGGAACGTGTCGGGCGCGAGCAGCTTCAGCGCGATCGGCGCGACGCTGAACTTCACGCTGTGGGCGTTCATCGGCGTCGAGAGCGCGTCGGTGTCGGCCGGCGTCGTCGAGAACCCGTCGCGCAACGTGCCGATCGCGACCGTCGGCGGCGTCGTGCTCGCGGCGGTGTGCTACGTGCTCAGCTCGACCGTGATCATGGGGATGATCCCGAACAAGGCGCTGCTCGCGTCGAGCGCGCCGTTCGCGGATGCCGCGCGCCTCGCGCTCGGCGACACCGCCGCGAACGCAGTCGCGATCTGCGCGGCGCTCGGCTGCCTCGGCTCGCTCGCGGGCTGGACGCTGCTGGTCGGCCAGACCGCGAAGGCCGCGGCCGACGACGGCCTGTTCGCCGGCGTGTTCGCCCGCGTCAACTCGAAGAACGTGCCGTCGGCCGGCCTCGCGATCGTCGCGGTGATCATGTCCGTGCAGGTGCTCGCGACGATGTCGCCGAGCGCGAGCGAGCAGTTCGGCAAGATCGCGTCGATCGCCGTGATCATGACGCTGCTGCCGTACATCTACTCGTGCATCGCGATCAAGGTGCTCGGCTACGGCAAGATGCCGTCGCACCAGTTCACCTTCTACACGATCGTCGGCCTGATCGGCGCGGTCTACGCGCTGTGGGCGATGGTCGGCTCCGACGGCCAGCAGACGCGCTGGTCGCTGATCTTCGTGATCGCGACGATCGTCTTCTACGAGCTGTCGATCAACCGCCAGCGCGAAATCGAGGAAACCCATGTCCATCCGGGCGGCCGTTCGCCGCGCTGGGTGCGCTATCTCGCGCTCGGCGTCACCATCGTCGCGCTCGTCGCGACCTTCTGGATCTCGGTGGGCCGACACGAGGCCGACATTCTTCACGCCCGCTCGCCGGCCGCGGGCGTCCAGGCAACCCAGCAAACGGGGGAATAACCATGACCGCTACCTTGACCCAACCGGCGTTTCGCCGCCTCGGCATGAAGGCGCTGCTCGTGCAGCACGATATCGACGAACGCACGGCCACCGGGCGCGCCGCCACCGCCCTCGCCGAAGAATTGCGCGCCCGGCTCGTCGATGTCGTGATCGCGACGTCCGCCGAAGACGCACGCGCGGTGGTGGACGCCGATCCCGCGATCCAGTGCCTGCTGCTCAACTGGGAGCTCGGCAACGATCCCGATCACGCGCCCGCGCAGGCCGTGCTCGACGCGATGCGCGCGCGCAATGCGACGGTGCCGGTGTTCCTGCTCGCGAGCCGCGCGAGCGCGGCCGCGATTCCCGTCGACGCGATGCGCAAGGCCGACGACTTCATCTGGATGCTGGAGGACACCACCGCGTTCATCGGCGGGCGGATCGTCGCCGCGATCGAACGCTATCGCGAGACCGTGCTGCCGCCGATGTTCCGCGCACTCGCGCAGTTCTCGCGCGTGTACGAATACTCGTGGCACACGCCGGGCCACACGGGCGGCACCGCGTTCCTGAAATCGCCGGTCGGCCGCGCATACTTCGAATTCTTCGGCGAAGCGCTGTTCCGCTCGGACCTGTCGATCTCGGTCGGCGAGCTCGGCTCGCTGCTCGACCACTCGGGCCCGATCGGCGAAAGCGAACGCTACGCGGCGCGCGTGTTCGGCGCGCACCGCACGTATCACGTGACGAACGGCTCGTCGATGTCGAACCGCGTGATCCTGATGGCGAGCGTCACGCGCAACCAGGTCGCGCTGTGCGACCGCAACTGCCACAAGTCGGCCGAACATGCGATGACGATGTCGGGCGCGATTCCGACCTACCTGATCCCGTCGCGCAACCATTACGGGATCATCGGGCCGATCATGCCGGAACGGCTCACGGCCGCCGCCGTGCGGCTCGCGGTCGACGCGAATCCGCTCGCGCGCGGTCGCGACGGCATCGATCCGACGCCCGTGCATGCGCTGATCACGAACTCGACCTACGACGGCCTCTGCTACAACGTCGCGCGCGTCGAGGAACTGCTCGGCCAGAGCGTCGACCGGCTGCATTTCGACGAAGCCTGGTACGGCTATGCGCGCTTCAACCCGATCTACCGCGACCGTCACGCGATGCACGGCGATCCGTCGCAGCACGACACGAGCAAGCCGACCGTGTTCGCGACGCAGTCGACGCACAAGCTGCTCGCCGCGCTGTCGCAGGCATCGTTCATCCATGTCCGCAATGGCCGCAACCCGATCGAGCATGCGCGCTTCAACGAGGCGTACATGATGCACGCGTCGACGTCGCCAAACTACGCGATCATCGCGTCGAACGACGTGAGCGCCGCGATGATGGACGGCCCCGGCGGCGAAGCGCTGACGACCGACGCGATCCGCGAGGCCGTGTCGTTTCGACGGATGCTCGCGCGGCTGCACGCGGAATGCGAGGAGAACAACGACTGGTTCTTCAACGGCTGGCAGCCGGACACCGTGGTCGACCGCAAGACGGGCCGGCGCGTGCCCTTCCATGAAGCGGACGAAACGCTGCTCGCCACCGATCCGTCATGCTGGGTGCTGCATCCGGGCGACACGTGGCACGGCTTCGGCGAGATCGAGGACGACTACTGCATGCTCGACCCGATCAAGGTATCGATCGTCACGCCGGGCGTCGCGCCGCACGGCGGCCTGATGCCGGTCGGCATTCCGGCGTCGGTCGTCACCGCGTATCTGGACCGGCACGGGATCGTCGTCGAAAAAACGACCGACTTCACGATCCTGTTTCTGTTCTCGCTCGGCGTGACGAAGGGCAAGTGGGGCACGCTCGTCAACACGCTGCTCGACTTCAAGCGCGACTACGACGCGAACGCGCCGCTCGAACAGGCGCTGCCGGAACTCGTCGCGCGTTATCCGGACCGCTACGGCAAGCTCGGCCTGCGCGAGCTGTGCGACCTGATGTTCAGCGCAATGAGCGACCTGAAGACGACCGAGATGATGTCGCGCGGCTTCTCGACGCTGCCGCAGCCCGACTTCAGCCCGGCCGAGGCGTTCGAGCATCTCGTGCACAACGACATCGAGATGCTGGAGCTGTCGGAGATGGCGGGCCGCACCGTCGCGACGGGCGTCGTGCCCTATCCGCCCGGCATTCCGCTGCTGATGCCCGGCGAGAACGCGGGGCCGGCCGACGGGCCGCTGCTCGGCTACCTGAAGGCGCTCGAGCAATTCGACCTGCGCTTCCCCGGCTTCACGCACGATACGCACGGCGTCGAAGTCGAGGACGGCGTGTACCGGATTGCATGCATCCGGCAAGTCGATCGCAAGACCAACACGCGCTGAGCGTGTGCGTCGCGACGCCGCGCCGGCAACACGCGGCCGGCATCGCGACGCTCGATGACCCGCCGGTTACGCCGGCAGCCGCCCGACCCACTCGGCAAGCTGCGCTTCGCCGTCTTCATCGAGCTTGCCCTTCAGTTCGCCGTACCACGGCGCGATCGCGTCGGCCGGCTGCGTGGCCTTCAGGATCTCGAGACTGTTCTCGAGGAATGAAGAAAAGAACGGAATGCCGCGCAGATGGAGGAAGGTCGAGTCGGTGATGCGCACGTGGCCGTACACGTCGCGCACCCATGCGAGGTGCGGCAGCGCCTCGCGCAGGTGGCCGCTTTGCATCAGCGCGGAGATGAAGTTCACGCGCGCGCCGACATCCGACTGCTCGTGCGTGTCGTGATTGACCTCGGCGGCCTTCTGCAGCCACGCTTCGCCGCGCTCCACTTCATCGCACATCACGGATGTCGTCGCGAGCTGCACCGCGTTGTGCGCGCTCGGCTCGTGGTCGAACAGCGCGAGCCAGTACGGAAACGCTTCCGGGTAACGCTTCATCGCCGAGTACGACAGCGCACACAGGCGCGCCGCATCGGCGAGCCGCTCCGCATGCGGCGCGGCGGCCGCGATCGCGGCTTCGTGCCGGCCGGCCTGGAATGCCTTCAGCGCGGGCGCGAGTTCCGGTGCGATGTCGGGGCCGTCCTGCCCGGCGGCGTCGGGTGCTTCCGGCGCGTCCGACGCTTGCGTCGAAGGCGCGGGCGATGCCGCTTCGTCACGCGGTTTCTTTCCGAACAGCTTTCCCAGCAGGCCCATGATGATTGTCCTTGTCGTTGTGAGGGGGCGATGGCGGCGTCCTGCAGCGGCGCGGAATGCGCGGCATGCGTGGATCGCCGCACGGCGACCGCCATCTTACGCGCGCTCGAAGTCGACAAGAAGTGCCCGACGGCCGGGCACCGCCGTTGCAGGAGCAGACGCGACGTTCACGCGTCCGCGGGCCTGACGCCGCGATCCATCCCGCGCCGGTACGCGGCGGGGCTCGTCGCCGCGACGCGCCGGAAATGCCGGCGCAGCGACTCCTCGGAACCGAACCCCGAGCGCGCGGCAATCTGCGCGAGCGACAGCGCGGGATGCGTTTCGAGCATGTCCTTCGCGATATTCACGCGCTCGCGGATCAGCCACATGAGCGGCGACATTCCCGTCGCCTCCGCGAACTGCCGCTGCAGCGTGCGCGTGCTCATCGCGGCCTGCGCGGCCAGCGACGCGAGCGTGTGCGGTTCGGCCGCATGCGCGCGCATCCAGTCGATCAGCTTCGCGAGCCGGTCGCCGCCGCCCGGGGCGACCGGGCGCGGCACGAACTGCGCCTGGCCGCCATCGCGATGCGGCGGCAGCACGAGGCGCTGCGCGACGCGGTTCGCGATCGCCCCGCCATGATCGCGGCGCACGAGATGCAGCAGCATGTCGAGCCCCGCGGCCGAGCCGGCCGACGTGACGATCTGCCCTTCGTCGACGTACAGCGCGTCGGGATTCACGCGCAGCGCCGGATAGCGCGCCTGCAGGCGCTCGGCGTAACGCCAGTGCGTCGTCACGGTCAGCCCGTCGAGCACGCCGGCCGCCGCGAGCACGAACACGCCCGAGCAAATCGAACAGAGCCGCGCGCCGCGGCGATGCGCGGCACGCAGCTTCTTCAGCAACGGTTCCGGCGGCCGTTCGTCCGGATCGCGCCAGCCGGGAATCACGATGGTGTCCGCGCGATCGAGTGTCGCAAGCCGGTACGGCGCGGCGACCGTGATGCCGCCCGCCGCGCGCACGGGCCCCGGCTCGCTCGCGCACACCGCGAAGCGATACCAGTCGACGCCGAGTTCCGGGCGCTCGAGCGCGAACAGTTCGACCACGCAGCCGAATTCGAAGGTGCAGAGGCGATCGTAGGCGAGCGCGACGACGAGATGATTTTGCATGGCGCGATGTTACCGGAACTTGTCGATCGCGCCACTGCCGGAAAAGCCGGCGAACCGCGATACTGCCCTTCATTCCGGCGCATTCCGCGCCGTCCTGATGGAGCGCCTTTGATGTCATACGTAACCGACGTACCCGCCGCCGACAGCGCCGCCGCCCTCGCGCACTTCGAAGCGTCGCTGGGCTTCGAGACCGATTGCTGGGACGTGCACGACGCGCTCGCGTCCGGCGCGCCCGATTTCGTGCTGCTCGACGTGCGGAGTCCGGAACTGTTTTCCGCCGGCCACGTGCCGGGCGCCCGCAACCTGCCACACCGCAAGATCGTCGCCGGCAAGCTCGCCGCGCATCCGGCCGACACGCTGTTCGTCGTCTACTGCGCGGGCCCGCACTGCAACGGCGCCGCGCGTGCGGCGATGCGGCTCGCGCGCCTCGGCCGCCCCGTGAAGCTGATGATCGGCGGCGTCACCGGCTGGCTCGACGAAGGTTTCGCGCTGAGCAACGATGCGGGACGGAAGGACGTCGCCGCGCGCTGATCGTCACTAAAACCGCAACAATCAATTGCCAGCACACAACCGGAAAAAGCGCGACAATCAGCCTCATTGCAGTTCGGATGGAGCGGCAACATGCAACACGCAGTCCTGATTCAGGTGGTCGGTTCGGTCGCAGCGATCGCGCTCTATTTTCTCCCTGCCGTCGTCGCCGACCGGCGCGGCCGGCACGACAAGCTGATGATCGCGATGTTCAACGCCCTGTTCGCGTGGACGGGCATCGGCTGGCTGATGACGCTGTACTGGGCCTGCCAGCCGAACCCGCAGACCGACGTCGCGCAAACCATCCTCGCGAAGCGCCGCGGCAGCAGCATGCGGACCTTCTCGACCGGTCTCGTCGAACGCGTGCAGCGCCGCGTCGCCGCCCAGGAGCAATGGGCCGAGAAGCAAGGTTGCCGTTAAGTCCCGCTATTCCGCTTACCTCGCCGGGCCGAACTTCGGCATCCTGACGTTGGTCGACGCCCGGTAGTCCCACACCAGCCCGTCGCGCGGCGCCTCACCGCCCGCGCGCAACCATGCCCCGAATGCCCCGGCCGTCACCGCCCGCGCGATCCGCTCGCCCGGGCAACCGTGCGGCCCCGTGCCGAACCCGAAGTTCGGCCCCGGCGCGCGGCCCGGCAGCAGCCGATGCGGCTCGCGATGCACGGCCGGGTCGCGGTTCGCGGCCGCCAGCACGACCAGGATGGCTGCACCGGCATCGACGGTCACCCCCTCGATCGTCGTGCGCGACGCGACGAAGCGCCGCGTGTTCTGCACCGGCGAATCGTATCGGCCGACCTCGGCGACGAATGCGTCGAGCGCGGCGGTGTCCGGCATTGCGCGTTCGCCACCCGCCACGTCGTCCGTCGTGCCGTCCCACGCAACCAGTACATTGCCGAGCCACGCGGCCGTGGCCTCGCACGTCTGCGACAACAGCCCGACGAGATTCGCGACGAGCGCACCACTCGCGTGCCAGCCGGCGGCAGCGGCCGCCTGCTGAATCGCCGCGACCCATGAGCCGTCCTGCGCACGGGTGCGCGCGACGCGCTCCGTCATCCGGTCGAGCAGTTGCCGCGCGGCTTCGCTCGCGCGGGCCAGCGCCGCGTCGTCGGACAGCGGCGACAGCGCGGCGACGAAGTCGACCACCAGCGCGGCGATGTCGTCGAGCTGCGCATCGTCGAAACCGAGCAGATCGGCGACCGCGCAAACGGGCACCGACAGACACCAGGCATTCAATGCATCCGCGTCATACGGCGCGCGCAGCCGGCTGCCGGCCAGCTGTGCGGCACGCTCGCGCAACGCGCCTGCGTCGATCGGCGCGCACGCCGCGCGCAGCGCCTGCTTCGGCACGTCGTGCCGCAATGCGCCGTCGTTCATGCGCACCAGTTCGCCGAACAGCGCGCCTGCCGTCGTGCCGCGCAACGCGGGCGGCACCGGCGCATCGAGTGGCCTGACGCGGCACGCCGGATGGCCGAGCACGGCCGTCACGCTCGCAGCCCGGCTCGCGACCCAGAGGCCGAGCGTGGCGTCGAACGCGAGCGGCGGGCCGTCGACGAGCGTCGCATAGTAGGGATAGGGATCGCGGTGCGTCACCGCGGCAATCGGATCGGTCGGGTTCATGCGTGAAGTATCGGCGCGCCGGGCCGCCGCATGTTTCCGGATGACGTGAAATGTCGAGGTTGCCCCGGTGGGGCCGGCAGTGCGACCGCTGCTGCACGGCAACATACGGGCGGCAAGCGGCGCCGCGCCGTAATGAATGCGGCGGGATGCGGCGGGCTGCAGCGTCAGGCCGCCGACCGGTAGCGGTGCGCCTGCATCCGCAAACGGACGCGCCCGGCGGAAATCGCGCGCGGCTCAGCCACGACCGTCTCGTGGTGAAACATTTCCTGCCGGAAGTGGCCGCTCTCGTCGAACCACTGGCAGATCAGCCAGTCGGCATCGTCGAACACGACCGGCCCGGCATAGGTGACGGTCATGCGTGGGCCGCCGGTTTTCAGCGTCACGACATCGCCAACGCGAAAGCCGCGGTGATTTTCTCGGATTGTCATCGCTCTCTCGATTTTTTATATATTCATTTTCCAGCGGCCTGCCGGCCGCTCCCTCGGATAGGCCGCAGATTACCAATCCCAAAAATAACCGGCAACTCCCGAAACCAAAAAAATTATCGCTCGGAAAATCGCAACAATACGTGGCATCGGTACACCTGACAGGCATCTGACACCAGAACTGGCGCGGCTTGCGCCGACTGCTGTCGACCAGCCGGAATGCGGAGAATAAACGATGTATTTCTCGACGTCATCGCGACTTTAAATCAGTCGCGATTTCGGTTGATTACTATCAATCGATTTTCGGCTGGAAACGTTCCCACGTTTTATCAGCGGTCATCGCGGAAACTGAATATGTGAATTATCCGGCGCCGAAAACCAGCGATCGAGGTCGCGGCCCGACACCGCCGCCTGCGCGAACGTAAATGTGCCGTCGCGCGCCATTTCCGTCGCGGCGCGAAGGAACGCGCCGAGCGCGGCACGCGCCAGTGCGCCGCCGACGCTGACGCGCTTCACGCCGAGCGCCGCGAGCGCATCGAGGCTCAGCAACTCGCCCTGCAGCCCCATCACCACATTGACCGGCGCGCCGACCGCGTGCGTGACCGCCGCGATGTCGTCGGCGTCGTTCAGGCCCGGCGCGTACAGCACGTCGGCCCCCGCGTCGCGGTACGCGACCAGCCGCGCGATCGTATCGGCGAGGTCGCGCCGGCCGTGCAGGTAGTTCTCGCAGCGCGCGGTCAGCGTGAACGGAAACGGCAGCGCGCGCGCCGCGTCGACCGCCGCCGCGATGCGCTCGACTGCCGCGTCGTGCGGATAGATCGGCGCGTCGGCGCGGCCGGTCGCATCCTCGATCGAGCCGCCCACCGCGCCGGCATCGGCCGCCAGGCGGATCGTCTCGGCGACCGTGTCGGGCGCGTCACCGAAGCCGCTCTCGAGATCGGCGCTGACCGGCAGGCCGCCCGCCGCGACGATCTCGGCGATGTGGCCGAGCATTTCGTCACGGCCGATCGCGTTGTCGGGCCGCCCTCTCGAATAGGCAAAACCGGCGCTCGTGGTGGCGAGCGCGTCGAAGCCGGCCATCGCGAGCAGCCGGGCGGAACCGGCATCCCAAGGGTTCGGGATGATGAAGGCGCCGGGGCGCGTATGCAGCGCGCGGAAGGCTTCGGCGTGGCGGAACTGCACGTTGGAATCGGACATCGCTGTCTCCTTGGAACGGGAGATACCAGCATAGGCGCGCGCGGTACCGCGACGGTTCGCGCCGCGGTGAAATGTCGATGTCGATGCCAGAACCTCGCGTGCGCGGTGCGCCGCCGGTCATGCCGCCGCTCAGGAACCGAGCTTCTTTGTCAGGAGAATGTGCGACTGCGCGGCCGGACAGTCCGGCGGTCGGGCTGTTCGCCGCAGCGGACATAACCGCGCTGCTCGCAGAACGGCCGCGCCTGAAAGTCGAACGTGTCGAGCATTGCGCCGTGACAGCCGCGCGTGCGGCTACACGACATACGCGCCCTTCGCATGCAGTTCCGCCTCGGTGCGCTCGAGCGCCGCGACCGCATCGCTGCCTTCGAGCGCGAGCAACTGCGCGACCAGCGCTTCGGCCATCGCATGCGCGGCGACCAGCGACGGAAAGAACGACGGGCTGTCGTGCGTGAAGATCAATTGCGCGTCCGCATGCAGCGCGATCGGCGACACCGCGCTGTCGGTGATCGCGACGATCTTGCTGCCCTGCGCCTTCGCCGCCTGCGCAACGCGCGTCGCTTCCGCCGAATACGGCGCGAAACTGACGATCACGGTCACGCTCTGCTTCGCGATCGTGCGCAGCTCCATCTCGAGCGAGCCGGCGACGCCGTTGAGCAGCGACACGGTCGGCCGGAACAGCCGGTAGCCGTATACGAAGCCGAACGCGACCGGATAGCACGACCGGAATCCTGCGACGTGCACGTGCGATGCCTTGCGGATCAGCTTCGCCGCGTCGGCGAGCGCGTGCTCGTTCTGCGCGGCGGTGGCGGCGAGATTGTGTTGCTGGGCGGCCAGCAGATCATGCGCGAGCGACGCCTTCGCGTCGGGCCGCACGAGCGAACGCGCACGCTGCGTGAGCGGCTCGGGACGCGTGCGCACGCGCGCGACGCACAGGTCGCGCAGCTCGTTCCAGCCGGGGAAACCGAATTGCTGCGCGAGCCGCACGAGCGACGCGGGTTGAACCTGCGCGCGCTGCGCGACCTTGCGCATCGACGAGGTGGCGACCTCGTCGGGATGATCGAGCAGAAATGCAGCGCCCGCCTGGAATTGCGGGCTCAGTTCGGAAAATTGCGCCCGGATCCGGGACGCGAGTTCATCGAAATTGGCAGCCATCTGGGTGAGAACGGGAACCGGACGTCCATGGTATCACCGGCCCCGCGCACACCGGTCAGCGCAGCACTTCGACGTGGTCGGCATCGACCTTCACACGGCCCGACCATTTGCGCTCGAACTCGCCGGTCACCTTCACTTCGTTCTTGTCGCTGACGGGCTGGCCGGCGGCCCACAGCTTGTGATCGATCTCGACGCGGATCGTGCCCGTCGTGTCGGCGAACTCGTAATCCTCGCCGCCGACGTGCTTGACGATGCGCCCCTGCAGCTGCACGTGCTGATCGTCCTTGCCGTTCGCGAGGAGTTCCTTCACGGTGGTCGTCGTCAGCGCGGACGGCCCGGTGTATTGCGCATAGACGGCAGCCGGCAGCACCGCGAGCGCGACCGCCAGGATTTTGGCCAGGTGTTTCATGATTGCGATCCTCTTGCTTGATGGGACGCCGCGCTCCGTTGAACGCGACGGCCCAAGATTACGGACCGTAAGATTAAGCGAGCCTGAAGGCCGTGCCGACGCGACACGGCGCCGCATAGGACGCGTACGAAAGCGCGGCCGCCGCCGCCGTTTAAGCTCGGCCTAAGACGGCTGCGCTTATCATGGAAACCCCGGGCGCCCGTGCCCGCCAACAGAACACGAATCCATGCGCGTACTGCTCGTCGAGGACGATCCGCTGATCGGCAGCGGGCTCGAACAGGGCCTCAAACAGGAAGGCTTCGCGGTCGACTGGGTCAAGGACGGCGACGCCGCGTCGCTCGCGCTGCGCTCGACCGCCTATGGCCTCCTGCTGCTCGACCTCGGGCTGCCGAATCGCGACGGCCTGTCGGTGCTCGCGTCGCTGCGCCGCCGCGACGAAACCCTGCCCACGATCATCATCACCGCGCGCGACGGCGTGCCGGACCGCATCGCCGGCCTCGACAGCGGCGCCGACGACTACCTCGTCAAGCCGTTCGTGCTCGAGGAACTGCTCGCCCGTATCCGCGCGGTCAACCGCCGTCATGCGGGGCGCGCACAAACGACGCTCGCGATCGGCCCGCTGCGGCTCGATCCGGTAAAGCACCTGGTCTGGCTCAACGACGACGAAGTCACGCTGTCGCCGAAGGAATTCGTGCTGCTGCACGAACTGATGCGCGACCCCGGCGCGGTGATCTCGCGCGAACAGTTCGAGGAACGGCTGTACAGCTGGGGCGAGGAAATCGAGAGCAACGCGGTGCAGGTGCACATCCACAACCTGCGCAAGAAACTCGGCCACGACATGATCCGCACGGTGCGCGGCGTCGGCTACCGGATCGGTGACGGCGCATGACGCGCGTGCGACTCGCGATCGAGCGCTGGCGCAGCGCGTCGCTGCGGCGGCGCCTGTTGATGTGGCTGCTGCCCGCCGCATGCGTGATCGGGCTGGTCGCGAGCGCGGGCACCTACTGGGGGGCGCTGCGCGAGCTCGACGATCTCCTCGACGACCAGATGCGCAGCATGTCGAAGCAGATCGTCGTCGGCCCGAACGGCGAGCTGTCGTTCCGCGACCATGGCGACGGCAAGCACGACTTCGAGGCCAGCGATCCCGACGCCGTGCTGCTGCAGGTCTGGCGCAACGGCACACTGGTCTACTCGACCGATCGCGAGTCCGCGCTGCCGCCGCCCGCGCAGACGGGCGTCGCGAGCGTCGACGTCGGCGGCCAGCCATGGCGCACCTATGTGACCGAACGCGGCGGCACGACGATCCGGCTCGCGCAGGCGCGCCATGCGCGCTGGGAAGCGATCGCGGGCATCGCGGTGCACCTGCTGTGGCCGGTGTTCTCGATGCTGCCGGTGCTCGCGATCGGGCTGTGGTTCGGCATCGGCGCGGGGCTGCGGCCGCTGCGCACGATCGCATCGGGCCTGAAGCGCAGGAATGCGAACAATCTGGAACCGGTCGACGTCGCGTCGATGCCGAACGAGGTCCGGCCGCTCGCCGAAGCAATCAACGACCTGCTCGCGCGGCTCGACCGCTCGTTCACGCTACAGCGCCACTTCATCGCCGATGCCGCGCACGAGCTGCGCACGCCAATCATGGGGCTGTCGATCCAGTCGCAATTACTGCGGCGCGCGGCGACCTCCGACGAACGCGAGCAGATCCTCGCGCAGATCCACGCGGGCACGACACGCCTGGGCCACCTCGCCGAGCAGTTGCTGACGCTCGCGCGCCTCGAACCCGATGCGCAGGCGGGCGCATCGGCCTCCACGCCGGTCGATCTCGCCGCGCTGTGCCGCTCGGTGGTCGCCGACCGCACGCGCGTCGCCGATGCGCACCGGATCGACCTCGGCGCGATCGTGTCGTCGCCGGTGATGGCCGCCGGCAATATCGATACGTTGCGCGTACTGCTGAACAACCTCGTCGACAACGCGATTCGCTACGCGGGCGACGGCGCGCGCGTCGACGTGTCCGCGCGCCTCGATGGCGCCACCCCCGTACTCGAAGTCGCCGACGACGGTCCCGGCATCCCGGAAGCCGAGCGCACGGAAGTCTGGGAGCGCTTCTATCGCGGCGAAGGCGCGCAGGCCGCCACGGCGTCGGGCAGCGGACTCGGGCTGTCGATCGTCAAGCGGATCGCCGAACAGCATCGCGCGACGGTCGCGCTCGGCACGACGCAAGGCGGGCGCGGGCTGACCGTGACGGTGCGCTTTCCCGTGCCGGCCTGACGCACGCCGGATGCGCGGCTTGTCCACAGATTGTGTTGGCAAGCTTGTGGACAACCTGCCGCTAACGGCAGCAAGCCATTGATCCGAAAGAACTTGGCGGTCGTGCGCAGCGAATGCGCCGTCCGGGGCGAACTTGCGTCGCGAAGCGCTCGGCCTATCCGTCGTCCGCCGTCGCGAGCACGCACTTGTTCCAGAAAGTCGCCGTGGCGGGCATTTGCACTGCGTGAGCGAACGCATAAGCCAATGCACGAGCCGGCGCACCGCGTACGGGTGGCACGATGTGCCATGCGGCCCGATCGCGATCGCGGAGTTCTCCACAGAAAATGTTGGCAAGCTTGTGGATATCCTGCGCACCACAACGCTAAGCCCTTGATCCGACGGACTTTGGCACGCGTGATGCAGACGCGGCCCGCAACGGGCCGTCACATGCGCCGGTTCGCCGCACATCGCATCACGATGCCACGTCGGCGCCCCGGCGACGCACGACGCGTCCGTCACTTACCCACAGATTTTGTTGGCAAGCATGTGGATAGCCTGCGCATATCGCGATCAAGCGCTTGATCCGAAACGCTTTGTCCGCGCCGCTTCGAATGCGGCACGCGGTGGGTGACGGGCCACCGGCGGCCGGCAAAACGCCGCTCGCGCACCGTCACGCGATGCGCAACGCCGCCTGTCGCGCGTGCCACGCCGCTTGTCCACAGATTTTGTTGGCAAGCATGTGGATAGCCTGCGCATACCGCAATCAAGCGCTTGATCCGAAAGACTTTGTCCGTGCCGCTTCGAACCGTGCAGGCAGGCCCGCACAACGCCTGCCGCATGCGATCGCGGCGCTCGCCGCGCGATGAACGCGACCGGTGGCGGGCTTGTCCACAATTTTTGTTGGCAAGGATGTGGATATCCTGAGCATGCGTGACCTAAGTCGTTGATCGCACAACGTTTCGACATGGCGGTCACGACTGCGGCACGGCGTGCCTCCGTCGCTTCATCCATCCATCGATCACGCACGCCGCGCCGCCCGCTCAAGCGAGCGTCGCAACCGCGATGCGTGCGGCCGCCGCGATCACGTCGTCCTTCGGCTTCGCATCGGCACGCGCCTGCGTGTAGTACACGGCGAGCACGATCGGCGCGCGCGACGGCAGCCAGATCACGCCCGCATCGTTCGTCGTCCCGTAGTCGCCGGTGCCGGTCTTGTCGCCCACCTGCGACCCGGCCGGCACGCCCGCGCGAATCCGCTTGTCGCCGACCTTGTTGCCGCGCAGCCATGCAACGAGCTGCGCACGCTGCGCGGGCGGCAGCGCGTCGCCGAGCGTGAGCACGCGCATGCTCGCGGCCATCGCGGCCGGCGTCGTCGTGTCGCGCGGGTCGCCCGGCAACGCCGTGTTCAGTTCGGTCTCCCAGCGATCGAGCCGGAACGCGTCGTCGCCGATCGAGCGCGCATACGCGGTCACCGCCGACGGTCCGCCGATCAGCTTCATCGCGAGATTCGCGGCCGAGTTGTCGCTGTACTGGATCGCCGCCTCGCACAACTCGGCGACGGTCATCCCCGTGCCGACATGCTTGCCCGACACCGGCGAGTAGTTCACGAGATCGGACGGCCCGTAGGTCACGCGCTGCTGCAGCAGCCCCGGACGCTCGACGCTGCGCGCGAGCACCGCCGCGCCCAGCATCGCCTTGAACGTGCTGCAGAACGGGAAGCGCTCGTCCGCGCGATGCTGCGCGCGCCGGCCGCTCGCAGAGTCGATCGCGCACACGCCGAGACGGCCGCCGGCCGCGTGCTCGAGCGCGGCGAACGACGTCGCGGACGAAACGTCCTGCCCCGCGGCCGGCGACGACGCGCATGCGGTGACGGTCAGGACGAGCGGCGCCGTCGCGGCGGCCAGCAACAGGGTTCGACGTTGCGATGAGTAGGTCATGTCAGGTCTCTCGTGGTGGAATGGATGCGAAACGGCCGGCCGGCGAGACAGCACTATCGTGACTTTACGGTTGCCTGACAAGCAACGATAATTGAGCGCTGCCACAAGAAATTCTTATGACGAAGCTCCGCCCTCATCTTCCGCTGAATGCATTGCGCGCGTTCGAATCGTCGGCGCGCCACCTGAATTTCACGCGCGCCGGCCTCGAGCTGAGCGTGACGCAGGCGGCCGTCAGTCAACAGGTGCGCTCGCTGGAGGAACGGCTCGGCTGCGCGCTGTTCACCCGGCTGCCGCGCGGCCTCGGGCTCACCGACGAAGGACGCGCGCTGCTGCCGGTGCTCAGCGACGCATTCAGCCGGATCGAAACCGTGCTCAAGCAGTTCGACGGCGGGCGCTTCCACGAGGTGCTCACGCTCGGCGCGGTCGGCACCTTTGCCCTAGGTTGGCTAATGCCACGGTTGAAGCGCTTCGGCGACACGCACCCGTTCGTCGAGTTGCGGCTGCGGACCAACAACAACGTCGTCGACCTCGCGGCCGAGGGCCTCGATTTCGCGATCCGCTTCGGGGAAGGCAACTGGCCGGCGACGCGCAACGAGCGGCTGCTCGACGCGCCGCTCACCGCGCTGTGCGCGCCGGAGATCGCGCAGCGCCTCGCAGCGCCGGCCGATCTCGCGAACGAAACGCTGCTGCGCTCGTACCGCACCGACGAATGGCTCGGCTGGTTCGACGCCGCGCAGCTCGAGCCATGGTCGGTCAACGGGCCCGTGTTCGATTCGTCGCGGCTGATGGTCGAGGCGGCGATGCAAGGCGCGGGCATCGCGCTCGCGCCGGCCTGCATGTTCGCGCGCGAACTGCAGCTGGGCCTGCTCGCGCGGCCGCTCGACATCGACGTGCGCGCGGGCGGCTACTGGCTCACGTCGCTGAAGTCGAAGCCGCTCACGCCGGCGATGACGCTGTTTCGCGACTGGATCGTTGCGGAAGCGGCCGGCGCCGCACCGGTCGAATGACGGGCCCGGCTTGTCCACAGATTTTGTTGGCAAGGATGTGGATATCCTGGGTACCCGGGCCCTAACTCGTTGATCGAGCACGATTTACGGCGACGACGCACACATCGGGCAGCCCGTGCGCACGGGGTTCGACGCAGCGGCCGCCGCCCGCGGGATCGTCAACCATCAGGAAGCAATCAGGTGAGACTTATCCACAGATTTTGTTGGCAAGCCTGTGGATATTCCACTGATGTGACACGTAACATCCTGATACAAAAGGGGATTCAGTAGATCGTGCCCGGCAGGTCAACGACGCGGCATCGTTGGCGACCTCGCAGCGTGTGCTGCGCGTCCGAATCGGGGCGGCCGGGTTCTCCACAGATTGTGTTGGCAAGCTTGTGGATATCCTGCGCACCAGATGGCTAACTCATTGAGCGCACGGGGTTTTGTGCGCGCCGCGCAGGATTGGGCAGCCCCGGCGCGGGCCGTGCGGCCGGCGCCGGGGCTGCGGTTCGTCAATGCCGGTCGAGCCCGCTGCGCAATTCGCTCGCCTTGTCGCGCAGCGCCTCATAGCCCGAGCGCGCATGTTCGGGCAGGTCGGGATCGCCGATCAGCGCGCCGAGCGTTTCGATCAGGCTGAACAGGATGCCCTTCGCCGCCCCCGCCGCGATGCTCTGCGACTCGATCGACTTGTGCAGGTGGTCGACCGCCGCTTCCAGATTCTCGAGCTTCTGCTCGCCATCGTCGGGCCGATTGTCGGTCGTCATCGTAGTTGCCTCCCGTATCGTTCAAGGGTCATGTCACGATTCTATGCCGCTGCGCGCGAACGTGGCGCGACATCGCGCAACGTCCGCGCGCGCCTGCGCTACAGCAGCGCGACCACCTTCACACGCCCAGGCTGCGCCGCCGCGACCACCTGGCCGTCGACCCGACGGAAGGTCAGCGAGACGGTTTCGTCGCCGACGCGCAGGTCGTCGATGCGCAGCCAGTCGACGCCTTCGGGCAGCGTCGGGCGCTCGACCCGCACCTCGTGGCGCGCCGCGTCGACGCTCACGCCCAGACACGCCTGCAGCATCATGAACGGCGCACCGGCCGCCCACGCTTGCGGCAGGCACGCGACCGGATAGGCCGTCGGCGGTTCGCCGCGCCGGCGCGGGAAACCCGCAGAACAGCTCCGGCAGCCGCATCTCGAAGCTGACCGCCGCCTCGAACAACGCGCGCAGCAGGTTCACCGCGGCCGTCTTGTCGCCGTAGCGCGCGAGCCCGCGCGCGATCAGCGCATTGTCGTGCGGCCACACCGAACCGTTGTGATAGGCCATCGGGTTGAAGCGCGGCTGGCCGGCCGCGAGCGTGCGGACGCCCCAGCCTGTCTGGAACAGCGTCGAGCCGAGCACGCCCGCGACCGCCGCGCCGCGCTGCGCGTCGGGCAGCCCGAACGCGAGCAGATGGCCCGCGTTCGACGCGAGCACGCGGCACAGATCGCCATGACCATCGAGCGCGATCCCGTAGAACTGGCCGTCCGGCATCCAGAACAGCGCGTCGACCTGATCGCGCAGCGCCTTCGCGCGCAGTGCATAGCGCGTCGCATCGGCCGCGTGGCCGCGCCGGCGCGAGCACATCGACATCGCCTCGAGCGCCGCGCACGCATACGCCTGCACTTCGACGAGCGCGATCGGGCCGTCCGGGAAGCGACCGTCCGCGTGGAACACCGAGTCGTGACTGTCCTTCCAGCCCTGGTTCGCGAGGCCGCGCTCCGACGTGCGCTGGTAATCGAGCAACCCGTACGGATTGCGGTCGCACTTGTCGATCACCCATTGCGCGGCACGCTCGAGCGCGGGCCACAGCTCGTCGATCAGCGCATCGTCGCCGGTATGTTCGACGTACGCGCCCGCGAGCACGATGAACAGCGGGGTCGTGTCGACGCCGCCGTAATACAGCGCGAACGGCACCTCGCCCGTCGCGGCCATCTCGCTGCGGCGGAACTCGTGCATGATCTTGCCGGGCTCGGCGTCGCGGAATGCGGAGGTCTCGCGCGCCTGATGCGCCGCGAGAAAGCGCAGCACGCCGCGCGCGAGCGACGGTTGCAGCCACAGCATCTGCAGCGACGTGATCACCGCGTCGCGGCCGAACGGGGTCGAGAACCACGGAATGCCCGCATACGGATACGGCCCGGTATCGAGCTGCGTCGTGAGCAGCCCGAGATCCGCGAGCGACCGGTCGAGCCACGCGTCGAACAGCGGATTGCCGGTGTGCACGCGCGCCATCGACTCGCGTCGCGAACGCATCTCGCGATGCACGCCGACGAGCGCGGTGCGCAGCGCGACACGCCCGCATCCCGGGTCCGCGCCGTGGTGCGCCGAATCGAGCGTCGCGTCGACGGTCAGGTAGATCGACACGCATGCCTGCGCGGCGATCGTCAGCGTGTAATCGGCACGATCGACCGACAGCGCGTCGGGCGCCGGCGAGAAATGCACGGTCACGTTGCGCTCGACTTTGTCGAGGCCGTCGTAGCGCAGCCGCACCGCACCTGCGTCGACGCGCGGCGCGCCCACCGTGCCGCGCTTCGGGCGCAGCGTGCCGCGCACTTCGAACATGTCCTTGAAATCCGCCGCGAACGACAGCGACAGCGGCACTTCGGCCTCGCTCGCGCCGTAGTTCGTCAGCGTCAGCGCTTCGTACAGCACGTCGCCCGCGAGCACGCGCGTCCGTTCGATGTGGATCACGCCCTCGGGCGTCTCCTTGCCGCCGAGCGGCGGCAGCGGGCGGTTCGTCAGGTGCGCGGTAAACGACGCGTTGTCCGCGCTCGTCGCGCCCGACAGCAGCGACGGCGCGCGCCCGCCGAAGGTCAGACGCCATGTCGACAGCACGCGCATGTCGTCGACGAACAGGCCGTCGTCGTGCCCGCTGATGTCGCCGAGCGCGTCGCCGACCACGAACGCGTCGCCGGATTTCAGCACGTACTGGTTGTTGCGCGCGAGCGCCTGCGGATCGGCTTCGGGTGCGATGAATGCGGGGCCGGACGCTTGAGTCGGAGGGAGAGGCGCGACTTGCGGCGCCTGCGTCGTGGTGGCTTCGGCGTGATTCGGCATCGATGCTCCTGTGTCGAGGCGCAACGCGCGGCGCGCGTCGCGTGTTTCGCACAGGATAGGCCAGAACGGGGAATGCGCGCAGCGACGAACACGACGCGGACGCCATGCGACGTTGCCGTCGCCGCATGGCGTCGCGCACAGACCTGTCAGGCGCCGGTCAGAACTTCCACAGGATGTTGCCGAGCACCGCGTTGTCGCGCACGCCGCTGCCGTACTGGCCGCTGAACGTGAGGCCGAGCGTCAGGCGCTTCGTGATGTTCGCGTCGATGCCGGCCTCGAGTACCGCGCTGTCGCGCGCAATCGGCACGCCCGACACCTGGAACGACGTGCCGCCGTTCGCGAACGTGAACGCCGACGACGGCCGCACGTTGCCGAACGCATGCCGCCAGCCGACCATTCCGCGCGCGGTGAACGTGCCGCTCGCGATCGAGCCGAGCTGCGACGCGGCGCGCAGGCCGAGCGTCGAGAACCCGATGTGGGTCGTCTGGCCGCCCGCCTGCAGCGCGGCTGCACCGCCGCTTTCGGTGTAGCCGTCGGTATGCAGGTTCACGTAGGCCAGACCCGCGAACGGTTCGAGCGCGATCGGCCCGAGCGGCAGTGCGTAGCCGACTTCGCCGAACACCTGCGCCGAATGCGCGTTGTAGCCGGCCGAATCGTGATCGGAGAAGCCGGCGAAGCCCGGATAGCGGTCGGTGTTGATCCGGTACCACGTGTACGACGCGCCGCCGCGCACGCCGAGCGCGCCGTACTGCGCACCGCCGTACAGCGACAGGTAGTAGCTGTTGACCGACGCCGACGAACTGCGGTCGTTGTCGAGCGAGCTGTGCGTGACGCCCGCGGCCAGACCGGCACGCCACTTGTCGTTGAGCGCCATGTCGGCACCGGCGATGAAGCCGGTCATGCTGCGGTTGATCGGCGACGCGTTGCCGTCGCCCGCGAGCCGGCTGCGGCCGCCGAACGCCTGCCCCCAGACCACCGGCTGGTAAGGCGTGCCGCCGTAGCAGCCCTCGCGCGAGCCGATCCGGCGCTCCGGCGGCAGCGTCGGGTCGGTCACGCCGGCCGTGTTGTCGCCGCACAGCGCGGCCCCGCCCGACGACAGCGCCGCGAGCGGCCCCGATCCGGGCGCGAGACCCTGGCGCACGCGATCGGTCACGGCATCGCGCACATAACGGCTGTCGAGCAGCAACATGCTCTTCATGCTCGCCTGCAGTTCGCCGTCGAGCATCCCGTAGGCCTGGCGCGCGGTGGCCGCATCGGTCGTCAGCACCTTGTCGTACAGCGGGTTGCCCGCGCCGAGCGCACCGATCGCAGTCGCGACCGCGCGCTGGTTCGGCGTCGTCGCGACGTCGGGCAGCGCCGTGCCATTCGTGACGAGCTTCAGGTACACGTGGTTCGGATCGTAGCTGAGCGTCGGCATCAGGAACGCGTAGTTCGAATTCACCTGGCTGAACGCGCCCTGCACGCCCGACGATGCGCTGAGGATCGTGTACGTCGTGCTCGGCTGGTAGCTGGCCTGGTTCGCGAGCACCTGCACGGTGCCGCCGTTCAGCGTCGCCGTGCCACCCGCGGCAATGCTGCCGCTTTGCTGCGGCGTGACCGCGACCTGCAGCGTCGAGCCCGGCTGGAACGTGACGTTGCCGGCGACGTTCAGCGCCGCGCCCGGTTGCGACGCGGCCGCGACGCCGCCGCCCTGGACCACGACGCCGCCGACCGTGCCGGTGCCCGTCAGCGTCGCGCCGTTCTGCACGGTCACGGCCGACTGGCCGAGCGAACCGGCGACGGCGAGCGTGCCCGCGGCGACGGTCGTCGGGCCGCTCAGCGTATTGGTGCCCGTCAGCGTCAGTGCTCCGCTGCCGGCCTGGGTCAGCGAACCGGTGCCGGACAGTACGTTCGCGAGCGTCACGCCGCCGGACTGGTTGACGATCAGTGCGCCGTTGTCGACGACATTGCCGACCACGCTGCCCGACGTGCCGCCGTTGCCGAGCTGCAGCGTGCCGCCCGACGCGATCGTCGTGCCGCCCGTGTACGTGTTGCTGCCGGTCAGCGTCTGAACGCCGGTGCCTGCGACCGTCACGCCGCCGGTGCCGCCGATGACCCCGCCGAACGTGCCGTTGCCGCTGCCGTTCAGCGCCAGCGCGTTCGCGCCGAGGTTCACGGCGCTGCCGGCCGCCCCCGACAGCGTGCCGATCGTCTGCGTGCCCGCTGCGCCGCTCACGTCGAACGTCGCGCCGGTGCCGGCGAGATTCACCGCGCCCGTCGACGCGAGGCTGCCGCCCGAACCGAGCGCGAGCGTGCTGCCGCCGTTGATCGTCGTGCCGCCGGTGTACGTGTTCGCGCCCGTCAGCGTTTGCGTACCGGTGCCCGCGACCGTCACGGCGCCGGTGCCGCCGATAACCCCGCCGAACGTGCTGGCGCCACTGCCGTTCAGCGTCAGCGCATTCGCGCCGAGGTTCACGGTGCTGCCAGCGGCCCCCGACAGCGCGCCGATCGTCTCGGCGCCCGCTGCACCGCTCACGTCGAACGTCGCGCCCGACCCGGCCAGGTTCACCGAGCCGGTCGACGCGAGGCTGCCGCCCGAACCGAGCGCAAGCGTGCTGCCGCCATTGATCGTCGTGCCGCCGGTGTACGTGTTCGCGCCCGTCAGCGTCTGCGTGCCGGTGCCGGCCAGCGTCAGGCCGCCGGTGCCGCCGATCGCGCCGCCGAACGAGCCGTTGCCGCTGCCGTTCAGCGTCAGCGCGTTCGCACCGAGGTTCACGTTCGTGCCGGCCGTGCCGGTCAGCGTGCCGAGCGTCTGCGCGCCCGACGCGCCGCTCAGGTCGAACATCGCGCCCGTGCCCGCGAGGTTCACCGTGCTGCCCAATGCGAGGCTGCCGCCCGAGCCGAGCGCGAGCGTGCTGCCGCCGTTGATCGTCGTGCCGCCGGTGTACGTGTTCGCGCCAGTGAGCGTCTGCGTGCCGGTGCCCGCGACCGTCACGGCGCCGGTGCCGCCGATCGTCCCGCCGAACGTACTGGCGCCGCTGCCGTTCAGCGTCAGCGCATTCGCGCCGAGGTTCACGGTCGTGCCGGCCGCGCCCGACAGTGCACCGATCGTCTCGGCGCCCGCTGCGCCGCTCACGTCGAATGTCGCGCCCGTGCCGGCCAGGCTCACCGTGCCGGTCGATGCGAGGCTGCCGCCCGAAACGAGCGCAAGCGTGCTGCCGCCATCGATCGTCGTGCCGCCGGTGTACGTGTTCGCGCCTGTGAGCGTCTGCGTGCCGGCGCCGGCCAGCGTCAGGCTGCCCGTGCCGCCGATCGCGCCGCCGAACGTGTTGTTGCCGCTGCCGCTCAGCGTCAGCGCATTCGCGCCGAGGTTCACGTTCGAGCCGCCCGCGCCGGTCAGCGCGCCGATCGTCTGCGCGCCCGACGCACCGCCCAGGTCGAACGTCGCGCCCGCGCCCGCGAGATTCACCGCGCCGCTCGCCGCGAGACTGCCGCCCGCGCCGAGCGCGAGCGTGCTGCCGCCGTTGATCGTCGTGCCGCCCGTGTACGTGTTCGCGCCGGACAGCGTTTGCGTGCCGGTGCCCGCGAGCGTCAGGCTGCCGGTGCCGCCGATGACGCCGCCGAAGGTGCCGCTCGCGGTCCCGCCCAGCGTCAGCGCATTCGCGCCCAAGCTCACATTGGTGCCGGCCACGCCCGACAGCGCACCGAGCGTCTGCCCGCCCGACGCGCCGCTCAGGTCGAGCGTCGCGCCTGCACCCGCGAGATTCATCGCGCCGGTCGATGCCAGGCTGCCGCCCGCGCCGATCGCCAGCGTGCCGGCGTTGATCGTGGTGCCGCCGGTATAGGTATTCGTCCCCGTCAGCGTGGTCGTCGCCGCGCCGTCCTTCACGAGCGCGCCGGACCCGGAGATCACACCGCTCAGCCCGAGTGCGTTGGTGCCGCCGAGCGTCAGCGTCGCGCCCGTGCCGAGATCGATCGCATTGGCGACCGACAGGTTCGCGTTCGTATCGAGCGTCGCCGCGCCGCCGACATTCAATGCGCCGGTGCCGAGCGCCACGTTGTTGCCGAGCACGAGGCCGCCGCTGTTCAGGTTCGTGCCGCCCGAATAGGTGCTCGCGCCGTTCAGCGTCTGCGTGCCGGTGCCGGCCAGCGTCAGGCTGCCGGTGCCGCCGATCGCGCCGCCGAAGGTGCCGCTTGCCGTCCCGCCCAGCGTCAGCGCGTTGCCGCCCAGATCGATGCTCGTCCCCGCGACGCCGGACAGCGCGCCGAGCGACTGACCGCCCGACGCGGCGCTCAGGTCGAGCGTCGCGCCCGCGCCCGCGAGATTCATCGCGCCGGTCGATGCGAGGCTGCCGCCCGCGCCGATCGCCAGCGTGCCGGCGTTGATCGTCGTGCCGCCGGTGTAGGTATTCGTCCCCGTCAGCGTGGTCGTCGCCGCGCCGTCCTTCACGAGCGCGCCTGCTCCTGTGATCGCGCCGCCCAGCCCGAGCGCGTTGCTGCCGCCGAGCGTCAGCGTCGCACCCGTGCCGAGATCGATCGCGTTGGCGACCGACAGGCTCGCATTCGTATCGAGCGTCGCCGCGCCGCCGACGCTGAGCGCTCCGGTGCCCAGCGCCGCGTTGTTGCCGAGCACGAGGCTGCCGCTGTTCAGGTTCGTGCCGCCCGTATAGGTATTCGCGCCGTTCAGCGTCTGCGTGCCGGTGCCCTCGAGCGTCAGGCTGCCGGTGCCGCCGATCGTGCCGCCGAACGTGCCGCTTGCGGTCCCGCCCAGCGTCAGCGCGTTTGCACCCAGGTTCACGCTCGTGCCGGCCGCGCCCGACAGCGCGCCGATCGACTGTGCGCCGCCCGCGGCGATGTCGAACGCAGCGCCCGCATTGGCCAGGTTCACCGTACCCGTGGACGACAGGCTGCCGCCCGCGCCGATCGCCAGTGTGCCGGCGTTGATCGTCGTGCCGCCGGTATAGGTGTTCGTGCCCGTCAGCGTCGTGGTCGCCGCGCCGTCCTTCACGAGCGCGCCGGTGCCGCTGATCGTGCCGGCCAGGCCGAGTGCGTTGCTGCCGCCGAGCGTCAGTGTCGCGCTCGTGCCGATATCGATCGCGTTGGCGACCGACAGGCTCGTGGTCGTATCGAGTGTCGCCGCGCCACCGACGCTGAGCGCCCCCGTGCCGAGCGCCGCGTTGTTGCCGAGCACGAGGCTGCCGGCGTTCAGCGTCGTGCCGCCCGTGTAACTGTTCGCGCCCGTCAGCGTCAGCGCCGCCGCACCGTTCTTCACGAGCCCGCCCGCGCCGGCGATCGTGCCGCTCAGCCCGAGATCGGTGCTGCCGCCGAGCGTGAGCGTCGTGCCGGTGGCGAGGTTGACGCCGTTCGCCAGCGACACGTTGGCGGTCGCATCGAGCGTCGACGAGCCGTTGACGTTGACCGCGCCGAATCCCAGTGCCGTGTTGCTGCCGACGACGACGTTGCCGCCGTTCAGGTTCGTGTCGCCCGTGTAGACGTTCGCGCCGGTCAGCGCCTGCGTGCCGGAGCCCGACAGCGTCACGCCGCCCGTGCCGGCGATCGTGCCCGCGTAGGTCGTATTCGCGCTGCCGTCGAGCGTCAGCGAATTGCCGCCGAGGTTCACGTTCGTGCCGGCCGCGCCGGCGAGCGAACCGATCGTCTGCGCGCCCGTCGCGCCGGCCAGGTCGAACGTCGCACCCGCGCCGGCGAGGTTGACCGTGCCCGTGGACGCGAGGCTGCCGCCCGCGCCGAGCGCCAGCGTGCCGCTGTTGATCGTCGTGTCGCCGGTGTACGTGTTCGCACCGGTCAGCGTCGTCGTCGCCGCGCCGTTCTTCACGAGCCCGCCGGTGCCGCTGATCGTGCCGGCCAGGCCGAGCGCGTTGCTGCCGCCCAGCGTCAGCGTCGCGCCCGTCGCGAGATTGACCGCGTTGCCGAGGGTCACGTTCGTGCTCGTGTCGAGTGACGCCGACGCGTTGACGTTCAGCGCACCGGTGCCGAGCGCGCCGTTGTTGCCGACCACGAGGCCGCCGGCGTTCAGGTTCGTGCCGCCCGTGTAGCTGTTCGCGCCCGACAGCGTCAGCGTGCCGCCGTCGTTCTTCGTCAGCGCGCCGGCGCCCGTCACCGCGCCCGACAGCGAGAGCCCCGTCGCGCCCTGCACCGTCAACCCGCCCGCGCCGAGATCCACGTTGTTGCTGACGTTAAGCCCGACGGCGCCTGCCTGCAGCGCACCGCCGGTGGCCGTGATGGTGCCCGTGCCGAGCGACGCGTTGTTGCCGATGATCGCGACGCCGCCCGCCAGCGTCGCGTCCTGCGCGGTCGACGCGCCGTTGATCGTCCAGTTGCCGCTCGTGACGTCGAGATGATTGAAGTTGATGTAGTTGTTGGCCGCAATGGTGCCGTTTGCCGACGCGCCTTGCTGCAGCACCAGCGTGTTGTTGCCGCCGGCGCCGCCGTCGACGGTGCCGGTCGCCGCGACGCCGAGCGTGACCGGACCGACCGTGATGTTGAACGCGCCGCCCGTGCCGCCCGCCGTGTTGACCGACGAGCCCGTCACGGCATTGAACGTGTTGGTGCTGTTCGCGCCCATCGACACGCCGCCGTTGATCGTGCCCGAATTGGTAAAGGTATTGCCCTGCCCAGGCGTGCCGTTCGATCCGAGCGACACGCGGCCGGTGATCGTCCCGCTGTTCGTCATGTTGACCGTGCCACCGCCGTACGCGGCGACCACGGGCGCATCCGCGCCGACAAGCGTCGCGCCGACCAGCGGGGTCGAGCCCATCGTGCCGGTGTTGGTGATCGTCGACGTGCCGCCCGTGCCGTTCTGCACCGACAGCGCCATGCCCGTCACGCCGCTGATCGCGACACCGGTCGAGCCGTTCATCGTGCCGTTGTTGGTCACGGTCGTGGTGCTCGCCGCCGCATTGCCGACCACCGCGCCGCTCGACAGCACGCCCAGGCCCGTGCCGAGCACGGTCGGATCGATCGTGCCGTTGTTGGTCAGCGTGTTGTTGCTGCCGGTCAGCGACATCGCGGTGCCGCCCACGCCGAGCAGCACGCCGACGCTCGCGCCGGGGTTCACCGTGACGTTCAGGTTGTTCGCGCTGTTCGAATAGCTTGGCGCCAGCGGATTCGCGACGCCCGAACAGGTCACCGTCGTGCCCGCCGTCGAGCAGGTCGCATAGGCGGAAACGATGCCCGCACCCGACAAGGCCAGGAAAACGCCGGTCGGTAACAGGAACCTCGGAAACGACTCGCCGCTCTTCTTCGAATGCGCAATGTTCATGCTTCCCCTCGGCATCGGCTTGACCGCTGAATCGGATCGGCGACGGCGGAATATTCGGGACGAAAGCGTCCCTTCCGGCGGTCGCGGAACGACGTCGGTTTATTCGTGGATGAACTGCTGGTTAATCGATTCTCGTTTGCGAACGCAAAACTAGCCGAATGACATGCCCTGGCCCCTTGTTTTTTATGCAGCGATTTTCTGGTTGATTAATTACCGCCCTTCTTTTGTCAGACAAGGCTATATCAAAAAAACAAGGTTTTCCAGTCGATGTTTTACTATCTGAACCAGATCAACGAAATATGTACTTTTTACTGGCGCTGACGTGCCGCCAGTAGAACCACTGAAGCATTCCGGTAATTCCGCGCGAGGCGTGGGAAGGCTTTCCGGGCGTTGCAGTCAGTGGAAACACCAATACTCCCTATCCTGAATTTGGAACGGAATTTGCGCGAGGGGATATATCCGCGCTCACGCCGATAGGCCGAAAAAATCGCCGAGCGCCTTGATCCGCCGAACCAAAAGCGAATTTTCAACATCCTGCAAATCACTTTCGAATCCGGCGTTGCTTGAAGTCTGCGATGCGGATCGTCGTTAATGATCCGGTGACGGCGGTACCGATCCATCAATGGGATAGCGCACCGGATTCGGCGTGATTCGGCGAGAAAATTGGAAACGGAAAAGGACCGCGGCGCGGAAAATCGAAACCCGGCACACGCGCGGCAGACATCGCGCCGCGTCGCGTTACGAAAACAGGCTCATCAGATAAAGCATCGGCCGGAACGACACAGGCCGCGCATCCGGATTGAGCCACAGACGCAGCACATAGATCGCATACGCCGGCACTTCCCGCCAGCTCGAATAGATATCGCGCAACTGGAAGTGGTGCGGATACGCGGCGGAGATGTTCGCGCCGGCGATGCCGACCCGCTCGAACGCGAGGCGCACCCGCGCGAGGTGGTAATACTGACTGATGATCAGCACGCGCGACATCCGGTGCGCCTGCATGTACGCGCGGGTGTGCTGCGCGGTTGCGAGCGTGTTGTCGCCCTGATCGTCGACGGCGATCCGGTCGGCCGGCACGCCGTGCGCGACCAGATAGTCGCGCATCGCGGTCGCCTCGTTCAGCCCGGGGCCGTCGATCGCGCCGCTGACGAGGAACGCCGGGCACTGCCCTTCGCGATAGCAGCGCACGCCGACGTCGAGCCGCGCGGCAAGCACGGGTTTCGGCGCGCCGCGGTCATCCAGCGCATTGCCGAAGATCACCGCGACATCGGCCGGCTCGCTCGGCATCCGCATCCCCGCGCCGACGAGCACGACGGCCGCGACGATCCACAGGCACGCGAACGCTGCCAGCACACGGCCGATCCGGGCCACGCTACCCCGCTTGAAACGCTGCTTCAATGGTGTCGGACTCCTGGAGAAGTGTGCCGCCGGCTTGGGCGGCACGCGGCCCGGCATACTGCCACGCCGCGCTCGCGCATGTCCAGGTCTCGCGGCCGACATGACGCGTGAACGTATCCGGAGGAACTGGACGACGTTCCGGCATCCCGGAAGCTTCGGGGTTCAAAAGACTTTCAAGGAACGTCGACGAGCCTGCCCGGCCGGCGTCAATCCACCGGGCACATCGCAAGCCGTCCCATCGCCTCACCGGCGCCACGCACCGCGCAGGTGGCCGGGTCGTCGGCGATCCGTGCGATCAGGCCGGTCTCGTCGCGCAGCAGGCGCTCGAGATTCGCGAGCAGCGCGCCGCCGCCCGTCAGCACCACGCCGCGATGCGCGATGTCGGTCACGAGTTCGGCCGGCGCGTTTTCCAGCACCGACTTCACCGCGCCGATCACCTGCTTGAGCGGCGCGGCCAGCGCGTCCGCCACATCGTGGTTGGACAGCTCGATCGAGCGCGGCAGGCCGTCCTCGATGCCGCGCCCGATCGCGCGTGTCGACGTGCGCGGCACGGCACGGGTGGCCGAGCCGATCGTGTTCTTCACGCGCTCGGCCGTCTGCTCGCCGAGCAGCACGCCGTACAGGTTGCGCACGTAGTTGATGATCGCCGCGTCGAACTGGTTGCCGCCGACGCGGATCGACTCGCGGTAGACGATGCCGCCGAGCGCGATCACCGCGACTTCGGTCGTCCCGGCGCCGATGTCGACGACCATCGAGCCGACCGGCTCGGTCACCGGCAGCCCCGCGCCGAGCCCGGCCGCGAGCGCTTCCTCGATCAGTTCGACCTCCGACACACCGGCCGCGAACGCGGCCTCGCGGATCGCGCGGCGCTCGACCGCCGTCGCATCCGACGGCACGCACAGCGTGACCTCGACACGGCGGCTGAAGCGCGACCGCGTGCGCGACATGTCGATGAAGCGGCGGATCATCTGCACGGCGGCGTGCGCATCGGCGATCACGCCGTGCCGCATCGGCCGCACGGCCTCCAGGTGCCCTGGCTCGCGTCCGAGCAGCGCCTTCGCGAGCTCGCCGACCGCTTCGAGGGTCGGCCGCGCGTCGGACGCCCCGCCCTTGCGGAAGCAGACGACCGACGGCTGGTTCAGCACCACGCCGCGCTCATGCGTATAAATCCGCGTACTCGCCGTTCCAGGGTCGATCGCAACGGGTTGCGCAAACAACTTTCCGAACAGCGGTGTCGACATATCAAGCCTTTATTGAACAAACCAGCCGCATCCGCGCGGCGCGCCTTTACCGCCCCATCACGGACTTAGCGGCAAATCGTTCCGATACTTTAGACACTTCCGATGATTATTTCGCGACGAAATTGCCGAAAACGCGTTTCGGCAGGCCCGCGCCTACGCATCGGCGGCTCGCGTTGCACTTGTGAAACACGGTAATCTCTCGGTCTTGCCTGCTCCCCGCAGGCGTCTCACGCCCGATCACGCCAGGTATTCCACCATGACAGCGACCGCTACTCTCCGCTGGCTCGGGGTGCGCCAGATCGGCGCAACGCTCGTTGCGCTCTGGTGCAGCACCGTTGCCGCGCAGGCCTTGCCGGCCGCCGACACCGCCACCCGCGCCGCGCCGGTGGCCACTGCCGCCGCACCGGCCGCCCCCGCCGCGCCGACCTGCAACGCCGACGGCGGGCCGGCGGGCCGGCCGCCGGTCGGCCTCGTGCTGTCCGGCGGCGGCGCCCGCGGCTACGCGCACCTCGGCGTGCTGAAGGTGCTCGAGGAGAACCGCATCCCGATCGACTGCATCGCCGGCACCAGCATGGGCGCCGTGGTCGGCGGCCTGTATGCGAGCGGCATGGCCGCCGACGAGATGCAAAAGCGGCTGTCCGAGGTGAACCTGGCCGACATCGCATTCGACGTGACCGACCGCGCGGACCTGCCGCAAAGCAGCCGCGAGGACGAGCGCCTGTACATCAACAGCCTGACGCTCGGCTTCGGCAAGAAAGGCGTGAAGGCGCCGGTCGGCCTCGTCCAGGGCAACCGGCTGCAGGCGCTGCTCGCGAACTGGACAGCCGCCGTGCCGACCAACCAGCCGTTCGACCAGTTGCCGATCCCGTATCGCGCAGTCGCGACCGACCTGCAGACGGGCCAGATGGTGGTGCTGGACCACGGCTCGCTGCCGCTCGCGATCCGCGCGAGCATGGCGATGCCCGGCCTGTTCGCGCCGGCCGAGATCAACGGCCGCGCGCTCGTCGACGGCGGGCTCGTCAGCAACCTGCCGGTCGACACCGCGCGGCGCATGGGCGCGAAGGTCGTGATTGCCGTCGACATCGGCTCGCCGCTGCGTCCGCTCGACGCGCTCGCGTCGCCGGCCGACGTGATGCAGCAGATGGTCGGCATCCTGATTCGCCAGAACGTGACGTCGCAGCGCCAGCAGCTCGCCGCGCAGGACGTGCTGCTCACGCCCGACCTCGGCGCGCTCGCGTTCACCGATTTCCAGAACGCGAAGCAGGCGATCGCCGCCGGCGCGGCCGCCGCGACCGCGGCGCTGCCGCGGCTCAAGCGCTTCGCGCTCACGCCGGAACAGTACGCGGCCTACCGGTCCGCCCATGCGCAGCCGCTGCCGCCGCCGATCCGCATCACGCGCATCGAGATCAAGACGGCCGGCGGCATCCCCAAGCGTGTCGTCAGCGACGCGCTGCACGTGAAACCGGGCGACACCTACGATCCGGCGACCGTCAGTCAGGACCTGCTCGGGCTGACGACCGGCGGCAATTTCGAGAGCGTGACGCAGCAGATCGTGAGCCACGGCGACGAGAACGTGCTCGTGATCGATGCGCGCGAGAAATACTGGGGGCCGAATTTCCTGCTGTTCGGCGTCGGGATGTCGAGCAGTTCGACCGACGAAGGCGGCTTCCGCCTGCACGTCGGCTACCGGCGGCCGTGGCTCACCGAATCGGGGCTCGAGTTCCGCGCGGATACGACGATCGGCAGCGACCTGCTGTCGGCGCGCGTCGAATTGCGCCAGCCGTTGCCGGCCGCGTACGGCCTCTACATTTCGCCCTATGCGGAATATCAGCGTCGCTACGTGAACCTGTACGACGACAGCGGCGAGGTGAAACTGAACCAGTATTTGATGCAGACGGCACGCACCGGGATCGACTTCGGGCTGCCGATCGGCCGGCTCGGCGACTTCCGGATAGGCATCGGCTACGCGACCGGGCACGGTTCACCGAACTACAACCTGCCGTTCCCGACCGATGACGGCAGCTCGACGCTGATCTGGCCGAGCTTCACGTCGCAGGCGCTGACCGCGCGCGCGCGGCTCGTCATCGATCAGCTCGACGACCCGATGTTCCCGCGCAAGGGCTACTACAGCGAATTCCGTGTCGAACGCTCGCTGTGGTCGCACAACAGCCAGTCCGCGGCGAACCTCGCCGATACGTCGAACACGCCTTACACCGAGCTCTACGGCAAGGCGATGATCGCGCAGCAGTTCGGCCGGCACAGTGTCAGCGCGACGGTCGAGGGCGGCAAGAGCATCGGCGGGACCAACCTGATCAACGCGTTCAACTTCACGCTCGGCGGGTTCCAGCATCTAGCCGCGTATGCGGCCGACCAGTTGACCGGCAACGAACTCGCGTACGGGAACGTGACTTACATGAACCAGCTGGCGACGTTCAACGCGTCCCCGATCAAGGCGCTGTCGGTGGGCGCCAGCGCGGAAGTCGGCAACGTGTGGTCGAGCGGCGTGCAGGTGGGCGGTGGCGCGCTCAAGCAGAGCTATACGTTCTTCACGAGCCTGTCGACCGCGTTCGGTCCACTGTACATGGGCGTCGCGCTCGCGCCGGGCGGGCGGCGCAACATCTACCTGCAGCTCGGCCGCACGTATTGACCGTCACGTGCGGCGGTCGCCGCGGCGGCCTCCGCGGCGCGGCGACCCCGTTGCCCGACCGCGTCGGCCGGGCGGTCAGATCGGCCAGCTGATCTCGAAGCGCGCGCCGCCGAGTTCGACCGGGTCGACGACCGCGATCCGGCCATTGTGCGCATGGAGCACCTGTCGCGTGATCGCGAGGCCGAGCCCGTAGCCGCCGGTGCGGCGGTCGAGGCGCACGAACGCGTCGAAGATCCGCTCGCGTTCGTCTTCCGGCACGCCCGGGCCGTCGTCCTCGACGAAGATCGCGATGTTGCCGTGCTCGATCGAGATGCCGACCACGATCTGCGCTTTCGCATACTTGCTCGCATTGCGCAGCAGGTTGCGCATTGCATACGACATCAGCCGCCGGTCCATCTTCACGCGCAGGTCCGACGCGATCGCGATGCGCGACTCGATCGCGCGTTCCGGATACAGCAGCTGCGCATCGCTGACCTGGTGCTCGAACCACGCCACCGGCGCGGTCAGCTCGAGGTTCGACTGCAGCGAGCTGTATTCGAGCCGCGCATACGTGAGGCTCATGTCGATCAGTTCCTCGAGCTCGGTCACGTCCTGCGCGATGCTCTCCAGCGCCCCGTGATATTCGGCGGCGGAGCCCGGTTCGCGCAGCATCTCGAGCGCGAAGCGCACGCGCGCAAGCGGCGTGCGCAGCTCGTGCGAGATCCCGTTCGTCAGGTCGCGCTGCGCGGCGATCAGCCGTTCCATGCGCATCGCGAGCGCATTCAGCGTGCGCGCGAGCGGGCCGATGATCACGCTGTGCGATTCCCGCGCGCGCGTGTTGAAGCGCCCGCCGGTGAAGTCGATCGCACGCTCGCGCACCATCACCAGATCCGACCAGACCGGCCGCATCCACCGATACGCGGCGAGCGCGGGCGCGGCGAATATGAACGCGAGCACGATCCAGATGTCGCCCGGCAGCGCGTCGAACGCGTGCCACACGACTTCCGGCGACAACACGACGCACAGCGCGAGCGCCGGCACGAGCGCGGTCAGCAGCACGAGGCCGAGCAGATGCAGGTAGGTGCGCACGTACAGGCGCGACCAGCTCGGAATGCGGTCGGCGCGCATATCGGTCCACTCGCGACGGAAATGCAGCCAGCGCCATTTGACATAGCGCAGCGTCGAGAGCGGCGGTGCATCGGGGTGCGAAGGGGTGCGTCGGATCATCGCGGCTTCCGGCTATCGTGCGACGCGGGGTTGCGGCGGCCGGCGGCGTCGCGCCGGGGCGGCGTCATTCCCACGCATGCTTGCTGAACTGATAACCCTTGCTGCGGATCGTCTTGATCCGCTGCGGGTTGCCCGCATCGTCGTGCAGCTTGCGGCGCAGCTTCGAGATGCGCCCGTCGATCGTGCGGTCGAGGCCGTCGAACTCGACGCCGCGCAGCTGCAGCATCAGGTCGTCGCGGCTGACGACCTCTCCCGCATGGCACACCAGCACCCACAGCAGGTCGAACTCGGCCGATGTGAGGTCGGGCGAGCCACCGCCGGGCAGCACGACCGAGCGGTCGGTGCGGTCGATCGAGAACTGGCCGAACGTGTAGCGCTCCGGCTGCGCCGCGGGGCCCTCGGCCGCGCGCGCGGGGACGCGGCGCAGCTGCGCCTTGATCCGCGCGAGCAGGATGCGCGGCTCGACCGGCTTGTGCACGTAGTCGTCGGCGCCGAATTCGAGGCCGAGCAGTTCGTCGAACGGCTCGTCGCGCGCCGTCACCATGATGATCACGCCGTCGTACTGCTTGCGCGCTTCGCGGCAGATCTCGAAGCCGTCCTTGCCCGGCAGGTTCACGTCGAGAATGACGAGATCCGGGCGCATGGACAGGATCGCCGGCACGGCGGCGTCACCATGCAGCACAGTGTCGACTTCGTAGTCGTTCTTGCGCAGATAGCCGGCGATCAGCGTGGACAGGCGGGTGTCGTCTTCGACGAGCAGGATGCGAAAAGACATGGGCAACGGTCGGATCATACGGGGGGACCGCGGCGGCGACAGGCTTGCGCCCGCTGCCGGCCAGCGGCCGAAACGTACCGCATGATACTGCGCCCGCCGATTGCCCGTTTGGAGATCTGAAAAATAAGGGTGCGATGGCTGCCGTGCTTGACGAACCGGCGCCGAAACGGTTCCATACGGGCTCCCTGGAAACCGGGCCACGCGCCCGCCCTGCCTCACGTGATGAACTACCAGCCGATCCTCCAACGCATCCATACCGAACTCGCCCCCTGGATCGGGCAAGGGCGTGTCGCCGACTACATTCCCGAGCTCGCGAAGGTGCCGGCCGACAAGTTCGGGATGGCCGTCGTGACGCTCGACGGAAACGTTTACACGATCGGCGACGCGCACGAGCGCTTCTCGATCCAGAGCATCTCGAAGCTGTTCGCGTGCACGCTCGCGTTCCAGTTGCTGGGCGACGCGCTGTGGGAGCGGGTCGGCCGCGAGCCGTCCGGCACCGCGTTCAACTCGCTCGTCCAGCTCGAGAGCGAACGCGGCAAGCCGCGCAACCCGTTCATCAACGCCGGCGCGCTGGTCGTCACCGACGTGCTGTGCCGCCGCTTCGTCAAGGCCGAGACCGCGCTCGTCGAATTCGTGCGGCGGCTGATCGGCCCGACCGATCTCGACTACGATTCGCGCGTCGCGCTGTCGGAGTTCCAGCACGCGGAACGCAACCGCGCGATGGCGCATTTCATGGCGAGCTTCGGCAACATGCAGATGCCCCCCGACACGGTGGTTGACGCGTACTGCCGCCAGTGCGCGATCACGATGAACTGCGTCGAGCTCGCGCAAGCCGCGCTGTTTCTCGCGAACGGTGGCGTCGCGCCCGTCACCGGCGAGCGGATCGTCGATGCGAGTTCGGCGAAGCGGCTGTCGGCGCTGATGCTGACCTGCGGCACCTACGACGCGGCGGGCGACTTCGTCTATCGCGTGGGCCTGCCCGCGAAAAGCGGCGTCGGCGGCGGGATCGTCGCGGTGCTGCCGGGCGAAATGGCCGTGTGCGTGTGGGCGCCGGGGCTCGACGCGAACGGGAACTCGCTGGCGGGGACGCTGGCCCTCGAATGGTTGACGACGTATACGGGGCGGTCGATTTTTTGAGGCGGCGAAGTTAGGCGCAATTCGGAACAGCACCGTCGCGGCTGCCGAAATGGTGCCCCCCGCAGACCACTGATCCAAACTGCCCGGCGTGCCAAGCGGCCGCGATCCTGACCGCTTCCAATTTGCGCCCCGCCTCCTGCGTCGAAGATCAGCGGCCCATCTAAAAGGTAATCGTTTTGAAGTTGTCGTTTGAAGTTCTGGAGGCGCTCGATGCCATAGACCGTGCGGGCACGTTCGCGGAAGCAGCCGTGCTGATTCATCGCGTACCGTCTGCATTGACCTACCTGGTGCAAAAGGCCGAGAGCGATCTCGGCGTCACCCTGTTCGATCGCAGCGGGCGGCGTGCGCAGCTGACCGAGGCGGGACGACTGCTCGTCGAGGAGGGTCGTCGTCTGCTCCAGACGGGGCGGGAGCTGGAAAGCAAGGTTCGGGGTGTCCATGCGGGTTGGGAGGTCGAGCTCAGACTGTGCCTCGACGAGATTCTTCCGCTCCCGTCGTTGTGGCCGCACGTGCGTGCTTTCTATGACATGGAAATGACCACACGGCTGCGTTTATCGACCGAAGTGCTCGGCGGCGTATGGGACGCGCTCGTGACGGGGCGGGCGGATATCGCGATCGGTGCCGCGGGGGAGCCGCCACACGCGCCGAACGTCGCGGCAAGGCCGATCGGCCTGTTGCGCCATGTTTTCGTCGTGGCGCCGCATCACCCGCTCGCCGCCGTCGAACAACCGCTCGACAGCGGCACGATTTCCAGTCATCGCGGCGTCGTCATCAGCGACACGTCGCGCGCCCTCGAACCGAGATCGGTGGCGATTCATGACGGACAACCGGTCATCGTCGTGCCGACCCTGGCCGCCAAACTTGACCTCCTTTGCGAAGGCATGGCCGTCGGCATGCTGCCCGCGCCCGTCGTCGAGGAGCCGATCCGTCAGGGAAAGCTTGTCGAGCGGCGCGTAACAGGCGTGCGGGACCATACAACCTGCTACCTCGGCTGGCGTGAGGACAAGACAGGACGTGCCTTGAAATGGTGGATTAATCGACTGGATCAAATCGATCTGATCTCCACGCTGTTCAGTACGCACGGCATCGCGACTTGAGGCAAATGTCCGTACCGTGGACACCCGGCGACGAACCCGTTTCTTGCCAGCCCGTTTTCCAGCACGCAGGCACTAGAATGGTCGACGACATACACGCACCGAAGTGACTTTTGGGAGAGCATCAGTCATGCAACCGGAACACGCTTCAGATCGCGCAACGACTCGCCACGCAGGCACGGACACCCGCACGCACGCGCCGATTCCGCCGATCGTGCCGGCGCAAACCGCGCTGGTCGTCATGCACTACCAGACCGACATCCTCGGGCTCTTTCCGTCGGTCGCGCCCACCCTGCTCGCCAACACGCGCAAGCTGTGCGATGCGGCGCGGGCCGGCGGCGTCCATGTCTGTTTCGCCAATCTCCGTTTCAGCCCCGGCTATCCGGAAGTCAGTCCGCGCAACAAGAACGGCCAGGGGATCAAGCAGCTCGGCCTGTTCGTCGACGACGGCCCGTGCCCGGAGCTCGGCCGGCTGGACAGCGAGCCGCTGATCGCCGCGCATCGCGCAAGCGTGTTCTTCGGCACCGACCTGCAGGCGCGGCTCGTCGCGCAGGGTATCGATACGCTGATCCTGGTCGGGATTGCGTCGACCGGCGTCGTGCTGTCGTCGGTTGCGCACGCAAGCGATGCGGATTTCCGGCTGTATACGGTGAAGGACTGCTGCTACGACCCGGATCAGGTCGTGCACGAGCATCTGTTCGCGACGGCGTTCGAGACGCGCACGACGGTGCTGTCGCTCGACAATGCGTTGCACTTGCTCGCGTAGACGCGCAACGCCCACGCCGCGCCGGCCGGAACGCGCCCGGCCGGCGCATCCTGCGTGACTTCGCGCGTGACTTCGTGCGTTACTTCGCGATATACACGCCCGACGTCGGGCACGTCCCCTGCGTATTGCCGTCCGTCACGAGCGACACCGCACTCGGAAACTGCGAGGTCGCGGTCGTCTTCACCGCGATCCACGCTTCCGTGAAATAGCTGACGCCGTTGGTCTTCGTGCACTTCAGCGACACCGCGCTGCGCGTGTTGCTGCCGAATGCGCCCTCGAACGCGGACAGCAACTGGTTGCGCGTCACCGTCTTGCCCGCGTTCGCCTGCAGGAACGCGTTGAACGACGTGTTGCCGAGCCGGCTGATCATGCCGGCCGCCTGGTTCCAGTAGGCGTCCGGCGTGGCCGAATTCGAGCAGGTGCCGTGCTTGAACCATTCGTGCTTGTCGAGGCACGACGCCACGCCCGGCATGTAGGTCGACAGCGTGTTGCGGGTCGCGGTGCTGACCGGATACGCATCCATGCTGCACCACTGGTGCGCGTTGTCGAGATCGACGTCGCTCTGCGGCACGCCGCAGTAGAACGGCTGGTTGCCGTCATACCGGTTCGGCCACAGGCCATGCAGCGACAGGCTCGTCGCCGCATACGTGCCGGCGAGGTTCGTACACTCCGGCGTGTCGTGTGACGCGCAGAAGCCGGGCTCCCACGAAGCCGCGAGTAACAGGTAGTCGTAGCTGGTCTGCGCGGTGGCGTGCAGCGAGGCGGATGCGACGGCGAGTGCGGCCGCGGCGCGGGCGAGCGTCTTGAGCATGGCGTTTCCTCGGAAAAGGCTTGCGGTCGCGGGACGCGCCGCAAGATTGTCGAATGTCTGCCCGCGATTGTTGCCGACGCAACATGGCATCTCTATGAAGGTGGACGAAGGAATTCGTGAGGTGGCGCAACGCCGATGTGTGCCGACTCGCTGATCGAAGCCTCAGCGCGGCGCCACGCGGTTATTTCGCCGACGCGGCTTCCGATCCACCCGTCGACAGCGCCGCGCTGTCCTGCTCACGCCGCGCCCGGCGCGACGTGATGATCGCCGTCACGGCCGAGCGCGCGACCTTCCACCACGCGAACGGCCGCGGATCGGCGAGCATGCTGAGCGCCCGCGCATAGTCGAGCGTGAGCCCGGGCGTCCAGGCCATCGTCACCGCGCGCTTGCGGATCTGCGCGGCGACCCACAGTTCGGGCGTGAGCAACAGCCGGACGAACGCACCCCACCCTGCCCGCTCGCCCTTGAGCCGCCACACCGCGCCGTCGAGTGCCGCTTCGAGCGCGTTCGACACGGTGCTCGAGCAGTTGCGGTGCGTGAGGTTGTACGTCACGGTCTGCCGGTACGACGACCAGAAGGCGTCCAGCTTCGCCGGATCGTAGTTGCGGATCCGCACGCGCACGGTCGACGGACACCACGCCTTCGATTCCGTCGCATAGTCGGGCTGGAACAACCCGGGCACGTCGTTCTCGCGCGTCGCGCGCAGGAGCCGCGTGAATTCGTCCGGAGAACGATCGATCTCGACGGCCGGATACAGGCTGATGTAGATGCCCTCGGGCGACTCCAGCGCCGCATGGCCGGTCGAGATCACGCCGTTGACGTCCACCGCCGCGATGTAGCGGTCGATCACCGGATAGCGCTGCGCTTCGCCCTTCGACGTGCCGGTCGGCGTCCACACGTGCACGGTAAGCGCGCGCTCGTGATCGGCCGGCGGGCCGTCCCATTCGGATTGCGTGAAGCGCGGCACGTCGGGCGCCGCGTCGATGTCGGGCACGATCGCGGGCGCCGGCGACGTCACGAACGCGGGGTTGCGCGTGAGCCGCCGCACGCGCGCGGCGAGGCTCAGCATGTGCATCCCGCCGAACATCAGCAGCAGGCCGAGGCAGTACGGCACGGTGCCCGCATAGTGAGTCGGGTACGGCTGGTAGAAGAAGATCGCGAGCAGGATCTCGACGACGCCCCATGCGAACGCGACGTTCCAGCGCCGGTAACGCACCATCCATGCGGACGTGCACTGCAGCAGCCCGTCGACGAGGAACAGCGTGCCGAAGATCATCGACAGCAGGAAGTGGCCGTGATGATGGCCCGCGAACACGAGCCCGGCGGCCAATACGACCGCGATGCCCTTCACGTAGCGCAGGATGCGCTGCCCGCCGACGCCGCTGCCGGCTACCGCGAGCGTCGCGAGCCCCTCGATCAGGAACAGCCACGCGAACAGTTCGATCGGAAAATGCAGCGCGCCGTCGAGCGCGTCGATGAAGATGCCGACGCCCGCGACGACCCACAGCCACCCCAGCACGGTCAGCCCGCGCCAGCGCGTTCGCAGATATTCGATGCCCAGCAGCAGCAAGACCAGTCGTACCATTGCGCCCTCGTATCATTTTTTTTTGGATACGCGATGGCCACGCGTGTCCTGTCGTACCGACCGCGCGTCGTGCGATGCGCAAGCCGGGAGGCGGGGAATGCTGGCCGGCGCGTCATGCGTCGACATGACCGATGACGGCCGGCGCGCGCCGCTCTGGCCGAATAATAAGATATGACGGAGCTGGTTGAAAGCCTGTCGAAACCTTTTCCGGCGGCTTCTGACGCGACGGCATGGCGAACGAGACGGCACGATCGGCAGCGTTGCCGCGGCGGATTTCCCGTTCGACAACGCGCGCCGGATACGCGAGAATCGCCGCTCCGAGGGCGAAAGCCACCCCAAAACCGCACAGACGGAACGACAAGAAATGCGCATTTCGATCACGCGCCGGCGCCTGCTGGCCGCCGGCATGGCTGCGGCCAGCCTCCCGCTGTCCGGCTGCTTCACGCCGAAGCTGTACAAGGACAGCGGGTACCGCGAACACGTGTCCGCGTTCATGATCACCGAAGACGGCAAGAAACTCGTCGTCCTCGGCTCCGATTACCATTACATCTTCGATCTGCCGGACTCGCTGCGGCCCGTGCTGCAGTCCGGCTACCGGAAGTCGCTGCACACCGCGTTCACCGACTTTCATGCGAGCGGCAGCGGCGTGACCGGCCACTACCGGATCGTGTTGCCAAAGGACGCATCGGCGGACGATCAACAGGCCGCGGCCGCCAACGGCTTCACCGCCGCGCGGGCCGGGCTCGTGCTCGAAGGCGACATCGGCGGCAAGCGCTACTCGACCGACGGCTTCGCCGACAAGGCCAAGGACAAGGACAACGCGGCACAAGCCTTCAACCAGCCGTACAACGTGTACGTCAGGGAATCGCCGTCCGTGGTCGGCATGGGCTTGCGGATCCTCGCGACGCCGGTCACGGTCGCCGCCGACGGCGTGCTGGTGCTGGGCGGCATCTTGCTCGTGCCGATCGCGGCCATCGCGATCCAGGCGAACGGCGGCCTGCGGATCATGTAACGGCCGCGGCCGACGGTGACGCTCGCCTGCCATGCACGCGCTCGCGCCACGAACGTAAACCGGAGCATCGACATGACGACCTCGCCGCTTCACACCCCGCCGCTCGGCCCGCAACTCAAGCGCTGGCGCACGCTGCGCCGCGTGAAGCAGAGCCATGCGGCCGAATTGTTCGGTGTCGCGCAATCGACGATCTCGCGCTGGGAAGCCGGCATCCAGCAGATGTCGCCCGACGAGCGCGCGACGGCCGAGCGGCTGCTTGCCGCGCGTCTCGACTCGGCCGGCGACCACGCGCTCGCGCGGCTGATCGCGAGCAGCACGGCCCGCATGCATCTCGTGTGCGACCTCACGCATCGTCTGCTCGCCTGTTCGCCGTCGCGCGCGGCCGAGTTCTCACGGCCGCTGCCGGCGTTGCTCGGTACCTCGCTGTGGCGCTATGCGTCGCCGGAAATCGTCCGCATGGAAGCCGCGCTCGACCCGCTCGGCTGGCACGATCGCGCGGGACCGCCGAGCGTCGAATTCGCGACCGGCACCAATGCGTCGCGCGTCGTGCCGATCCGCGGCAGCACCTGCCGGTGGACGCGCATGACGCTATCGGACGGCTCTGCCGCGCGGCTCGTCGAAACGCTGTAGCACGCGCGCAAGCCGCCGGGCCCCGGCGCGCCACGCATATTTCATGCGTGGACGCAGTGCGTCCGCACGGCGTACGCTTGACGGCTCCATTCACGCATTGCGCCGACGATGAACCTCGACACGATCCACGCGCGGCTCGATTTCCTGCGCGCAGCCGAACGCCTGAAAGACGTGCTGCGCAGCGGCCACACGTCGACGGGCCGTCCCGAAAGCACGGCGGAGCACAGCTGGCGTCTCTGCCTGATGGCGCTCGTGTTCGCCGATGCGCTGCCCGACGTCGACACGACGAAGCTGCTGAAATTGTGCGTCGTCCACGATCTCGGCGAAGCGCTGCACGGCGACATCCCCGCGATCGAGCAGGCCGCGCATCCGGACAAGAGCACGCGCGAACGCGACGACCTGCTGACGCTCACGGCCGGGCTCGATCGCGCGCTGCGCGACGAGATCGTCGCGCTGTGGGATGAATACGAGGCGGCCGAATCACCGGAAGCGCGCGCCGCGAAGGCGCTCGACAAGCTGGAGACGATCCTGCAGCACAACCAGGGCAGCAATCCGCCCGACTTCGACTACGCGTTCAATCTCGGCTACGGGCGGCGCTACACCGACGCGACGCCGCTGTTCGGCGCGATCCGCGCGATCGTCGACGCGGACACGCAACGCCGGATCGACGCACGCGGCGACGGCGCGTAAGCGCGCGGAACCGCGCACCGCATTCGCACGAGGCTCGCCGCATGACGCAGAACATCTATGACGATCCTGCCTTCTTCGAAGGCTACAGCCGCCTGAACCGCTCGGTGCACGGGCTCGCCGGTGCGCCCGAATGGCCCGCGCTGCGCGCGCTGCTGCCGTCGCTGCGCGGCACCAACGTGCTCGACCTCGGCTGCGGCTATGGCTGGTTCAGCCGCTGGGCGGCCGAACAGGGCGCGGCGAGCGTGCTGGGCATCGACGTGTCCGAACGCATGCTCGAGCGCGCGGCGTCGACGGCCGCGCACCCGGCGATCACGTACCACCGCGCCGACCTCGAAACGCTCGCGCTGCCGGATGCCGCGTTCGATCTCGCGTACAGCTCGCTCGCGTTCCACTACATCGCGCATCTCGACACGCTGCTGCGCACGATCCACCGCGCGCTCGTGCCGGGCGGGCGGCTCGTGTTCTCGATCGAGCATCCGATCTATACGGCGCCGCGCCGGCCCGGCTTCGTCGTCGATGCTCAGGGCAAGCGCTCGTGGCCGCTCGACGGCTACCAGCGCGAAGGCGAACGCGTGACCGACTGGCTCGCACCTGGCGTCGTCAAGCAGCATCGCACGCTCGGGACGCTCGTGAACCTGCTGATCGGCAGCGGCTTCACGCTCACGCACCTGAACGAATGGGGGCCGACGCCGGAACAGGTCGATGCGATGCCCTCGCTCGACGAGGAACGCGACCGGCCGATGATGGCGATCGTCACCGCGCAGCGGTAGCGGACACCGGACGGTGTTCAGATAACTGCCATCACCGGTTCGGTACATCTCTAGCCGCTATGCGGCGCGCGAAATCCGGCGCACGAAGATCCTCAATTTAATTTAACAAAATTGACAATATGACAGTCAGCAACAATTATCCCCTTTCTAAAAAATAGACACTTGATAAATCACCCGTCAAAAAATTAACCTGCTCTTTACACGATACGCATCGAACGGTACGGCGACTGGCCGTAGCAGCTCTACCGGCATGATGCGATGCCGAGATTGATTGAACTGAAATCGAGGAACTCGAATGATCCAAAACAAGCATCATCAAAATGTCGTTCACGCGACATTCTCGAAGCTCTCCTTCGATGCCGTTTCATCTGCAATTTCAAACGGAAGCTTGACGGGATCGTGTGTTCTTATCGGCGGAGACTGGCATCTCGGCCCGCTCAAGGAGCGCAACACCAAAACGCTTTCGGCATGGTTCTCCGAGAATTTTGGCTACGTTCCGGCAAATTTATCGACAAACACCCGAGCTATCGGCAAGGGTGCCAGAATTTTCGCATGGGCGAACCCGTTGGCGTCAGATGAATATGCGAACTTTATACATTGGGTGAGCTCTCGAGTAATGCAAGAATTTTCCTTCATCCCGCTTCCCGAAAGCGCGCCCGACTCCGCTGCAGGAAATTTTCACGATATCGCGTTTTTTCTCGACGATGCAGTTGAGAAAAAGGCGAGCGACATCAACCATTACATCCGGGAATGGAACGTCCTAACCGGCGAAAATGCGGATTTTAGGTTGATCGGTCGCACCGGAAAAATCGAGTCGCTCCCCTCATCGCACTTCGACAAGGACATCATCGACACCATAACCAGGGAATGGGAGCCATGTTCAATAGTCGCATTGCGCATAATGGAAAAACTTGATTCAGAGAAGCAAGCATTCCCGGGAGACATCTTTCTTTATCATCGATTCGAGAAACTTTGCTCGAGCGGCTTCATTGAAAAGCAAGCTGACGTCAGCATCGTCCAGACCCTGATACGGGCAATGCCCCTTTAACGCTTCTCATGCGCCAGCCCCCACGCCCGGCCCGGCTACGCACGGCGTCATTCACACACCGCCGCCCTGCGCCGCGCCGGCGCGAACGCCACCGCGCTCGCGGTCGCGAGCACGGCCACGCCGGCCGCGCCGTACACCATCACCCAGCCGAACCCGTGCACGAGCGCTGCGTGCAGCGCCGTGCCGGTCGGGTCGGCCTGCGCGAGCGCCGGCGCGATCGCCTGCAACCCATCGGTGCGGCCCGACGCGATCTGCTGCGCCAGCGTGCGCAACGCCCCCGCATCGACCGCCCCCGCGACGCCCGCCTTCAGGCTCGCGACGATCCCCGCGACCAGCACGAACCCCATCGCCGCGATATTCAGCGCGAGCGAGATCATCCGCGCGCTCATGTCGATGCCGGACGCCATCCCGGCCCGCGAACCCGGCACCGCGCCCGTCGTCGTGTTCGTGACCGGCGTGTTGGTGAGCCCGAGCCCGATGCCGGCGATCACGCAGCCGGGCAGCATCGTGAGCCAGCTCGCATGGTCGACGCCGCTGCCGATCCGCATCAGCGCGAAACCGGCCGCGATCGTGAACAGGCCGCCCGGAATGACGACGCCGGGCCCGTAGCGCAGCGCGAGCCGCTCGCCGAACGGCGGCGCGACCAGCGTCGGCAGCGTGTAGGCGAGCAGCGCCAGGCCAGCCGTCACGCTGTCGTACCCAAGCGCGACCTGGAACCAGATCGGCAGGTAGATCATGAACGGCCAGAAACTGAAGTTCATCCCCATCGAGCCGAAGATCGCGCCGGTGAACGCGCGAATCCGGAACACGGAGAAGTCGAACATCGGCCGCGCGCTCACGCGCTCCGCGACGACGAAGCCCGCCAGCGCGAGCACGGTCGCGCCAAGCACGCCGAGGCCGGCCGCGCTCGTGAGCCCCAGCTCCGCGCCCTGCGTGATAGTGAACGCGAGGCCGAGCACGGCGAGCGACAGCGTAACGATGCCCGCGACGTCGAGCGTGCCCGCATGCGGATCGCGCGACTCCTGCACCGCGCCGCCGATCAGCACGAGCGCGACGGCCGCGAGCGGTGCATGGACGAGAAACACCCACGGCCAGCTCGCCAGCGCGACGATCGCACCGCCGACGATCGGCCCGAAGCCGAGCCCGATCCCGAACACGATTCCCCAGATCCCGAACGCGCGCCCGCGCTCGCGCCCTTCGCGGAATTGATGCGACAGCACCGCGATCTGGCAGATCAGCATCGCGCCGCCGCTCGCGCCCTGCAGCAGCCGGCCGGCCACGAGCACCGGCACGTTCGGCGCGAGCCCGCACAGCAACGACGTCGCGCCGAACAGCACGGTGCCGATCACGTACACGCGCTTGCGGCCGAAGCGATCGGCGAGCGTGCCGGCCGCCATCAGCACCGTGGTGCACGCGATCGTGTACGCGTTCATGATCCACTGCATGCCATTGAAGTCGCCGTGCAGCACGTGTTCGAGCGTCGGCAGGATCACCGGCACGCTCGAGATCTCGAGGCCGAACATCAACGACGTGAGACAGACGGCCGCGAGTGCGACCGCATTCCTGCGGGAGTCGGATAGCGTCATGCGTATTGCGCGACGACCCGCAACAGGTCGCGCGCCTCCAGGTGAGAAGGATTCGCCACGTGCGGCCGGCAACGCACGCTGGACGGGAATCGGTACTATAGTGAGAATTCCCCTCCCCATTGACGCGTCCTTTTCTCATGACTAGGGAATCACAGGACGCAATCAGCGCAACCCACCATGACCGACAGACTCGACGGCGTCACCACCTTTGTCCAGGTAGTGGAATCCGGCAGCTTCGCGCTTGCCGCGGAACGGCTCGACATGACGCGCTCGGCGGTCGGCAAGGCGATCGCGCGGCTCGAGAAGCGGCTCGGCGCGCGACTGCTGCAACGCACGACGCGCAGCCAGAGCCTGACCGACGACGGCCAGGCGTACTACGACCGCTGCGTGCGCGCGCTGTCGGAACTCGAAGCGGCGGAAGCCGATCTCGATTGCGGCCGCAACGAAGCGCGCGGCAAGCTGCGGCTGAGCGTGCCGCTCGCGTTCGGGCATCACTGCGTGACGCCGATCGTGCTCGATCTCGCACGCACCTATCCGCACCTGCGGATCGACGTGTCGATCACCGACCGTTTCGTCGATCTGGTCGAGGAAGGGATCGATCTTGCGGTGCGGATCGGCACGCTGGCGGACAGCACGAGCCTCGCGGTGCGGCGGCTCGGCACGCAGCACGGCAGCCTCGGTGCATCGCCGTCGTATCTCGCGCGCTACGGGATGCCGCAATCGCTCGACGACCTGCGGAATCACCGGACGATCGCGTATTCACGCTCGGGCGTCGTGCAACCGTGGGACTTGCGCGCGCCGGACGGCTCGACCGTGCGCGTCGACATGCAGCATCAGCTCAGCTTCGACGACGTGCAGGCGATCGCCGCGGCCGGTGCGGCGGGGTTCGGGATCGCCTGGCTGCCGAGCTGGCTGCTCGATCATTACGTGAAGCGCGGCGAGATGGTCGTCGTGCTCGACCGCTGCTTCGTGTGCGAAGGCGACATCCACGCGATCTGGCCGAAAACGCGCTATCTGCCGCGCAAGACGCGCTGCGTGATCGACGCGCTCGTGCAGGCGGTGCCGCCGATGATCGAGCGCTGAACGCAGAAGAAAAGAACGGAAATGCGTTGAAACCGACGCGCCGCGCGGGCGCGTCGGGACGTCACGCCACGCCGAGATCGGCGAGCGGATGCGCGAACAGCTTCCACGGCGAGGTCAGGAAATGCCGCACGCGCTCGGCGCGCAGCTCGACGAGCGACGCCGGCGCCCAGCGCGGCTTGCGATCCTTGTCGATGAGATGCGCGCGCACGCCTTCGCAGAAGTCGCCCTCCTCGATCGCGCGCGCCACGATGCCGAGCTCCATCCGGAACGACTCGGCCAGCGTCATCTGGCGGCCGCGCAGCAGCGCTTCGCGCGTCACGCACAGCATCGTCGGCGAATGGCCGGCGAGCGCATCGAGCGTCGCCTGCAGCCATTGACGATGCTCGCGCGACAGCTCGTCGCGCGCGAGATCCTGCTTCAGCGTCGCGACGATCCGCTCGACGGTCGAGCGCTTGTCGAAGTGCCGGACGATCCACGCCATCTGCGTGTCGAGCACCGCATGCGGCACGACATTGCACGGCGGCTCGAACACCTTGCGCAGCGCCGGCAGCACGTCGCCGTCCCACTTGACGCTCTCGATGCGCGTCTCGAACGTATCGAGCCACGACGACGGCACGCACAGGTCCGCGAGCTTCGCGCTCAGCGCGTCGGCGCCCGACAGCATCGCGCCCGTCAGCCCGACGTACAGTTCGAGCTCGACCGGCATGCGCGACAGGAAATGCGTCGCGCCGACGTCGGGCACGAGGCCGATGCGCGTCTCCGGCATCGCGATCTTGCTGCGCTCGGTCGCGACACGCAGCGCCGCGCCTTGCGCGAGCCCCATCCCGCCGCCCATCGTCACGCCGTCCATCAGCGCGACCACCGGCTTCGGGAACGTGTGGATCGCATGGTCGAGCCGGTACTCGTCGACGAAGAACGGCAGCCAGGTCTCACGTTGCGCGACCATCCTGTACAGCGCACGCACGTCGCCACCCGCGCAGAAGCCCTTCTCGCCCGCGCCGCGCAGCACGACCGCGACGATCTGATCGTCGCTGCGGCAACGCTCGAGCAGCGCGGCCAGCTCGCCGATCATCGGATACGACAACGCATTGAGCGCGGCCGGCCGGTTCAGCGTGATCAGCGCCACGCGGTTCACCACGCGGAACAGCACCTCCGGCGCGGATTGCGCGACGCGCTCGTGAGTCGTGACCGGCGTGCTCATCGTGGCACCTCCCCATCGGTGTGCCATTGCGGCGCACGCTTGCCGAGAAACGCGGCCACGCCTTCGCGCGGATCGTTCGTGTCGAACAGGTCGACGAAGCGCTCGCGCTCGACCGCGAGCGCCGCACTACGCGGCACGCCGCGGCGTGCGAGGCCGATCAGCTCCTTGCTGTATGCCACCGCATGCGGGCTCTGCCGCGCGACGTTGCGCGCGAGCGCCAGCGCCGCATCGCGTGCCGTGCCGCGCTCGACCACGTCCTCGACGAGGCCGATCCTGAGCGCCGTCGCCGCGTCGACGCGCGTGCCGGCCAGGATGATCTTCTTCGCCCAGCCTTCGCCGACGAGCCAGGGCAGCGTCTGCGTGCCGAGCCCGCACGGCAGCAGGCCGACCGACGGTTCGGGCAGCGCCATCTGCGCGTGCGTCTCGGCGATCCGCAGGTCGCATGCGAGCGCGCATTCGAGGCCGCCGCCCATCGCATAGCCGTTGATCGCCGCGATCGTCACGACCCGCGCGTCATGCAGCGCCTCGAACGCCGCACCGAAGCGCGCGGCCATCGCGCGGGCGACCGCGCGGTCGCCATCGGCGAACGTGTTCAGATCGGCGCCCGCGCTGAAGAACTTCGGGCCGTCGCCGGTGATCACCAGCGCGCGCACGCGCGGGTTCGCGTTCAGCTCGGCGACGGTTTCCTGCAGCTGCCGCAGCCCGTCGGCGGTAAAGGCGTTCGCGGGCGGACGCTTGAGCGTCGCGCACGCGATCGCGCCGTCGTCGACGTAGTCCAGTTCGATCATGAGGCGTCCTTCTTCGTGGCCGGTTGGTACAGGCGGATCACCGCCGAGAAATCGAGTTGCCCGTCGCCGCGGCTGCTCATCGCCTGGTACAGCTGCTGCGCGAGCGCGCCGAGATAGACAGGCTGGCGCGCCTGCTTCGCGGCGTCGTTCGCGAGGCCGAGATCCTTCAGCATCAGGTCGGTGCCGAAGCCGCCGCTGTAGCCGCGCGACGACGGCGCGGTGGCGATCACGCCCGGATACGGGTTGTAGGTGTCCGAGCTCCAGCAGCGGCCCGTCGACGTGTTGACGACGCCGGCCAGCACCTTCGGGTCGATGCCGAGCGCGACGCCGAGCGACATCGCCTCCGATACGGCCGCCATCGAGATGCCGAGCACGAGGTTGTTGCAGACCTTCGCGACCTGTCCCATCCCGGTCGCGCCGCAGTGGACGATGTTCTTGCCCATGCCGGCGAGCACGGGCTTCACGCGCTCGAAATCGGCCTCGCTGCCGCCGACCATGAAGGTCAGCGTGCCGGCCGCCGCGCCGCCGGTGCCGCCCGACACCGGCGCATCGACGAACGCGCCGCCGTGCTCGCGCACGAGCGCGCCGAACGCCTGCGCGCTCGCCGGGTCGATCGTGCTCGAATCGATCACGGTCGCGCCGGCGTCGAGGCCGGCCAGCACGCCGTTTTCACCGGCGAGCACGGAGCGCACGTGCGGCGCGGCCGGCAGCATCGTGATCACGAACGTCGCGCCCGAGGCCGCATCGCGCGGCGATGCGGCCACCTGCGCGCCGGCGTCCTGCAGCGCGCGCAATGCATCGGCGCTCAGGTCGAACGCATGCACTTCATGGCCAGCCTTGAGCAGGTTCAGCGCCATCGGCGCACCCATGTGGCCCAGTCCGATAAAACCGATCTTCATGTTCGTCTCCTGCCCGGCTCAGTGCAGCCGGATCGTCGTGTTCACCGGGCCGGCCGTCGTGTCGTCGTCGAACCAGCGCGCGGTGACCGTCTTCGTCTGCGTGTAGAACTGCACGACCTGCTTGCCGTACGGGCCGAGATCGCCGAGCTTCGAACCGCGCGAGCCGGTGAAGCTGAAGAACGGCACCGGCACCGGAATCGGGATGTTGATGCCGACCTGGCCGACGTCGATCTCGCTCTGGAACTTGCGCGCGGCCGCACCGCTCTGCGTGAAGATGCCCACGCCGTTGCCCATCGGGTTCGCGTTGACGAGCGCGATCGCTTCGTCGAGCGTGTCGACTTCCATCACGACCAGCACCGGCCCGAAGATTTCATGGGTGTAGACCGTCATCTCGGGCGTCACGCCCGAAAAGATCGTCGGCCCGATGAAGTTGCCTTCCTCGAAGCCGGCGACCTTCACGTCGCGGCCGTCGAGCTCGAGCTTCGCGCCTTCCTTGATGCCGGCGTCGATCAACGACAGGATGCGCGCCTTCGCACCGCGCGACACGACCGGCCCGACGTCCGTGCCCGCTTGCGAGCCCGCGTTGACCTTCAGCGTCTGCGCCTTCGCGACGATATCCGGCAGCCAGTCGCGCGCGCCGCCGACCAGCACCGCGACGGAGGTCGCCATGCAGCGCTGGCCCGCCGCGCCGAAGCCCGCGCCGACCAGCGCGTTGATCGCCTGCTCGCGGTTCGCGTCGGGCAGCAGGATCGCGTGGTTCTTCGCGCCCATCATCGCCTGCACGCGCTTGCCGTGCTGGCTGCCGAGGTTGTATACGTGCGTGCCGACGGCCGTCGAGCCGACGAACGAGATCGCCTTCACGAGCGGATGCGTGCAGATCGCGTCGACGACTTCCTTGCCGCCGTGCACGACGTTCAGCACGCCCTTCGGCACGCCGGCCTCGAGCGCAAGCTCGACGAGCTCCATCGTCGACATCGGGTCCTGCTCGGACGGTTTCAGCACGAACGTGTTGCCGCACACGATCGCCATCGGGAACATCCACAGCGGGATCATCGCGGGGAAGTTGAACGGCGTGATGCCCGCGCATACGCCCAGCGGCTGGCGCAGCGTGTAGGTATCGACGCCACCCGCGACGTTTTCGGCGAACTCGCCGAGCTGCAGCGTGCCGATCGAGCATGCGTGCTCGACCACTTCGAGGCCGCGGAAGATGTCGCCTTCGGCGTCGGGCAGCGTCTTGCCCTGCTCGGCCGTCAGCGTCTTCGCGATGCGCGGCAGGTTCGCACGCACGAGATCCTGGAACTTCAGCATGATGCGCATGCGCGCGGCGAGCGGCGTGTTCTTCCACGTCGCGTACGCCGCGTGCGCGGCCTGCACGGCCGCGTCGACTTCCGCGACGGTCGCGAACGGCACGCGCGCAAGTACCTGCTGGGTCGCCGGGTTGACGATGTCGCGCCACTCGCTCGTGGTGGACTCGACGAAAGCGCCGTCGATCAGCAGCTTGACCGTCGGCACGTCTTGCCCCGTGCGGGGCGTCGGATTCGCGTTCATCGATGCAATCTCCTTGCGGTGGACCGCGCGGCGCTGATGCCGCGCGGCCGGTTCAATCAGGCTGCGGGCGGCCGCCGCGGGATGCGGCGCGCGCGGCCCGCGGCCAGTCATTTCAGTTCGGCGGCGAAATCTTCTTCCCAGTATTCGCCCGGCATGCGCGTCGTCGCATCGTCGCCGCGCTCGATCTCGCGGCGGCGCAGCTCGACGCGGCGGATCTTCCCCGAGATGGTCTTCGGCAACTCGGCGAACTGCAGGCGGCGGATGCGCTTGTACGGCGCGAGCTTCTCGCGCGAGAAGCGGAAGATCTCCAGCGCGAGCGCCGGGCTTTCCTCGTAGCCCTGGCGCAGCGTGATGAAGGTCTTCGGCACCGACAGCCGCACCGGGTCCGGGCTCGGCACGACGGCCGCTTCCGCGATCGCCGGATGCTCGATCAGCACGCTTTCCAGCTCGAACGGGCTCAGCCGGTAGTCGGACGACTTGAACACGTCGTCCGCGCGGCCGATGTACACGTAGTAGCCGTCGTCGCCGCGCATTGCGATGTCCGACGTGCGGTAATGGCCGTCGCGCATCGCATGGGCCGTCGCGTCGGGATTGTTCGCGTAGCCGTTCATCAGCCCGACCGGGCGCGACGCGCCGGCGCCGATCGGCAGCGCGACCTCGCCTTCGCTGACGGGCGCGCCGTCCGGGTCGAGCAGCGCGATCCGGTAGCCCGGCAGCGGCCGCCCCATCGAGCCGGCGACGACCGGCTGGCCCGGCGTGTTGCCGATCAGGCAGGTCGTCTCGGTCTGGCCGTAGCCGTCGCGAATCGTGATGCCCCACGCCTTCTTCACGCGCTCGATGATCTCGGGATTGAGCGGCTCGCCCGCGCCGACGATCTCGCGCAGCTTCACGTCGAACGACGCGAGCGGCTGCTGCACGAGCATCCGCCACACGGTCGGCGGCGCACACAGCGTGGTCACACGATATTTGACGAGCGCATCGAGCACGACCTTCGGCTCGAAGCGCGCGTAGTTGAACGCGAACACGCACGCCTGCGCATTCCACGGCGCGAAGAAGCAGCTCCACGCGTGCTTCGCCCAACCCGGCGAGCTGATGTTCCAGTGGATGTCGCCGGGCTGCAGGCCGACCCAGTACATCGTCGACAGGTGCCCGACCGGATAGGTGCGGTGCGTATGCTCGACGAGCTTCGGCTTCGACGTCGTGCCCGACGTGAAGTACAGCAGCATCGTTTCGTTCGACTGCGTGACGGCGTCGGGGGTGAACACGTCGCTCGCCGCGTAGCCGTCGTTCATCGCAAGCCAGCCGTCGCGCGGCGCGCCGGCGACGATCTTCCGCCGGAGGCCGAGATCGGCCTGTTCGAACTTCGCGGTTTCGTTCTCGTCGACGATCGCGTAGGTCGCGCCGCCGATCTGCACGCGGTCGCGGACGTCGTCGGCCGACAGCTGCGTGGTCGCCGGCAGCACGATCGCGCCGAGCTTCATCGCGGCGAGCATCGCGTCCCACAGCTCGACCCGGTTCGGCAGCATCAGCAGGATCCGGTCGCCGCGCACGACGCCGATGCCGCGCAGCCAGTTCGCGATCCGCGACGAGCGCTCGGACATCTGCGCGAACGAATACGGGTCGCCCGTCCCGGTTGCCGCGTCGACGATCCACAGCGCGGGCTGGTCGTTGCCGCGCGCCATCGGGTCGAAGTAGTCGAGCGCCCAGTTGAACGCATCGAGCACCGGCCATTCGAAATCGCGGTAGGCGGTTTCGTAGTCGGTGCGATGGCGCAGCAGAAAGTCGCGTGCGTCCAGGAATGCCTGTACTGTCATCGTGTTGTCTCCAGTCTCCATGCCCAGCGGTCGACCGGCGCAGGCGCTGCAGCGCCAGCTCGGTTCCCTGTTGCGCCGCGCACGGTCACGTCGTTGCGTGCCGCGTTTGCCGCGCTGCCCTCGTGCCCTGCCTGTTTACCTGCTTGTCGGTTCGCGTGGTGTTCGATGGAGCGAGCGCCGCGACTCACAGCTGTCGCGCGATCACCATCCGCTGCACTTCGCTGGTGCCTTCGTAGATCTGCGTGATGCGCGCGTCGCGATAATGACGCTCGACTTCGTAATCGGCGAGGTAGCCGTAGCCGCCGTGGATCTGGATCGCGTCGGAACACACGCGCTCGGCCATCTCGGACGCGAACAGCTTCGCCTGCGACGCCTCCGACAGGCACGGCAGCCCGGCGGTACGCAGCTTCGCCGCGTGATGCACGAGCAGGCGCGCCGCGTTGATCTGGGTGGCCATGTCGGCGAGCTTCTGCTGGATCGCCTGGTGCTCGGCGATCGGCTTGCCGAACTGCACGCGCTCGCCCGCATAGCGGCGCGCCTTGTCGAACGCGGCCCGCGCGATGCCGAGCGCCTGCGCGGCGATGCCGATCCGGCCGCCTTCGAGGTTCGACAGCGCGATCTTCAGCCCTTCGCCGCGATTGCCGAGCAGGTTTTCTTCCGGAATCGCGCAGTTCTCGAACGTGATCGGGCACGTATCGGACGCGCGGATGCCCATCTTCTTCTCGGGTTTGCCGACGATGAAGCCCGGCGTGTCGGTCGGCACCAGGAACGCGGAAATGCCGCGCTTGCCGGCCTCCGGGTCGGTCATGGCAAAAACGATCGCGACGCCCGCGCGCTGGCCGTTGGTCACGAACTGCTTCGCGCCGTTCAGCACCCACTTGCCGTCGCGCAGTTCCGCCCGCGTGCGCAGGTTGTGCGCCTCGGAGCCGGCCTGCGGCTCGGTCAGGCAGAACGCGCCGATGATGCGGCCCGCCGCCATCTCGGCCAGCCAGCGATCCTTCTGCGCGGGCGTGCCGAAGCCGAGGATCGGCCCGCAGCCGACCGAGTTGTGCACGCTCATCATCGTCGCGCACGCGGCGTCGCCGGCGGCGATCTCCTCCATCGCCAGCGCGTAGGCGACGTAATCCGTATACGCGCCGCCCAGTTCCTGCGGCACGATCATCCCGAGCAGGCCGAGTTCGCCGAGCTGCGCGACGACGGCGTCGGGCAGGTGCGCGTCGTGGTCCCACTGCGCGGCGTTCGGGGCCAGCACCTCCGTGGCAAAAGCGCGCGCGGCGTCGCGGATCATCCGCTGGTCTTCGGTGTAAAGCTCGTCCATGGCGCTGCTGTCTCCCGCGGCCGCGTGCGGCGACCGACCTTCCGTTTCGATGCAACAAGTGTAGGCAAGCACGCGCGACTGTTCGATGCTCGCGCCGCTCATTTACACTGAGCGTTTTTGCCATACCGGCGGCTTCGATGAAGCAGGAAGACAAGGGCACCATCGCGATCAGCCTCGTCGCTTACAGCGTCGCGCTCGCCACCCGGCGCGGCGTCGCGGCCGAGCCGCTGCTCGCGCAGGCCGGCATCGCCCCCGCGCTGCTCGCTCAGCCGCGCGCGCGGGTGTCCGCGCAGCAATACGGCGCGTTGTGGAACGCGATCGCGCGCGCGCTCGACGACGAATTTTTCGGGCAGGACCGCCACCCGATGCGCAGCGGCAGCTTCATCGCGATGAGCCAGGCCGCGCTGTCCGCGCAAGATGGACTGCACGCGATGGCGCGCGCGGTGAATTTCCTGCACTGCGTGCTCGACGACCTGCACGCGGAGCTCGACGCCAATCCGCAGCGCGTGCGGCTGCGCTTCGTGCACCGCAACAGCGCCGCGGCGCCCGCGATGTTCACGTACGCGACCTATTTCATCATCGTGTACGGGCTCACCTGCTGGCTGATCGGACGGCGCATCCCGGTGCTGCACGCGAGCTTCCGCTGCGACACGCCGCCGGCCGACCACGAATACCCGTCGATGCTGTGCGACGACATGCGGTTCAACCAGCCCGATTCGTATGTCGATTTCGATCCCGAATTCGCGACGCTGCCGGTCGTGCAGAACGCGAAGTCGCTGAAGACGTTCCTGCGCAACGCGCCGGCCAGCTTCATCGTCAAGTACCGCAACCCGAACGCGCTCGCGCAGCGCGTGCGCACGGTGCTGCGCGGGATGCCGCCCGCCGCGTGGCCCGGCGCGGGCGGGATGGCCGCGCGGCTGCACGTGGCCGAGGCGACGCTGCGCCGCAAGCTGCACCAGGAAGGCCATGCGTACCAGTCGATCAAGGACACGCTGCGGCGCGACCTCGCGTTCGAGGCGCTGGCCGATCCGTCGCGGACCATCGCCGACGTCGCGGCCGCCACCGGTTTCGCGGAACCGAGCGCGTTCTACCGCGCGTTTCGCAAATGGAGCGGGCGCAGCCCCGCCGAGTACCGGGAAGAAGCGCTCGCGCGGGGCAACGGCGCCGGCTGAGCGCGCGGCCGGCGGCCCCGCCTTCGCGCTTTGCCCCGAAACCGCCTAATCTTCAAGCATCGGGCCAATGCCCTTTTCCGCGAGCCGGACGGCGTGCGGCCGCGCGCCGCCCGGACGCCCCGATGCGCATTCATCGTCATGGGCCGCCGTCACCTGCATCGCCCGACGGCCACCCCCGTCACCCGCTGGTCGCGCGGGTCGCGCGCGCCGCGCTGTTCGCGGCGCTGCTCGTCGTATGCGCCGCGGTTGCCGCCCCGCCCCCCGCCAGCTCACCCGCCGCACCCGCCGCCGCGCCACCGGTCATCGTGATTCCGGTCAACGGCGCGATCGGGCCGGCCAGCGCCGACTTCATCGTCCGCTCGCTCGAGCGCGCGGCGCACGACCACGCGCCGCTCGCGATCCTGCAGCTCGACACGCCCGGCGGGCTCGACACGTCGATGCGGCAGATCATCAAGGCGATCCTCGGCTCGCCGGTGCCGGTGGCCGCGTTCGTCGCGCCCGGCGGCGCACGGGCCGCAAGCGCGGGCACCTATATCGTCTACGCGAGCCACATCGCCGCAATGGCGCCCGGCACCAATCTCGGCGCGGCCTCGCCGGTGCAGTTCGGCATCGGCGGCGGCGCGCCGGGTACACCCGGTACGCCGGGCGCGCCCCGGCCGTCGCCGGCCGGTACAGCGGGCGCTGGCGGGGCCTCCGGCGCCGCCTCCACGCCCGCCGAGCTGCCGAACGACACGCAGTCGACCGAGATCCGCAAGGCGACCCAGGACGCCGCCGCCTACATCCGCGGCCTCGCGCAGCTGCGCGGACGCAATGCCGCCTGGGCCGAGCGCGCGGTGCGCGAAGCCGTGAGCCTGTCGGCGAACGAGGCGCGCGCGCAGCATGTCGTCGACCTGATCGCGCAGGATCCGGCCGACCTCGCGCGCCAGCTCGACGGCCGCACCGTGACGACGAGCGCCGGCACGCTGCACCTCGCGACCGCGCATGCGCCGCTGGTCGTGCTCGCGCCCGACTGGCGCAGCCGCTTCCTGTCGATCATCGCGGATCCGAACGTCGCGCTGATCCTGCTCACGATCGGCATCTACGGGCTGTTCTTCGAATTCGCGAATCCCGGCTTCGTGCTGCCGGGCGTCGCCGGCACCATCTGCCTGCTGGTCGGGCTGTTCGCGATGCAATTGCTGCCGGTCAGCTATGCGGGCCTGGGGCTCGTGCTGCTCGGTCTCGGCTGCCTCGTCGCGGAGGCGTTCCTGCCGACTTTCGGCGTGCTCGGTTTCGGCGGGATCGTGTCGTTCACGATCGGCGCGCTGATGCTGATCGACACCGACGTGCCCGGCTACGGGATTCCGTGGCCCGTGATCGCGAGCCTGGCGCTCGGCGGCGGGCTGTTCGTCGCCGTCGTATCGAGCGTCGCGCTGCGCGCGCGGCGGCGCCCGGTCGTGACGGGCGCCGAGGCAATGGTCGGCAGCATCGGCGAAGTGCTCGACGACGGCCTGCAGCCGGATCAGCCCAATAGCGCCGGCGGCCTCGCGCCGTCGGCCGCCGGCTGGGCGCGCGTGCACGGCGAGCGCTGGCGGGTGGCGAGCAGCGTGCCGCTCGCCGCCGGCAGCCGCGTGCGCGTGACCGGCCGCCAGGGGCTGACGCTGACCGTCACGCCGCTCTATGACATGCCCGGGCAGGCACAACCCCAAGGAGAACCTTCATGATCGGTTACACGTTCGGCTTCAGCAGCGTCCTGATCGTCTTCGTCGTGGTGCTCGTCGCGTCGTCGATCCGCATCTTCCGCGAGTACGAGCGTGGCGTCGTGTTCATGCTCGGCCGGTTCTGGAAAGTAAAGGGGCCGGGGCTCGTGCTGATCATCCCGATCGTCCAGCAGGTCGTGCGGATCGACCTGCGCACGGTCGTGTTCGACGTGCCGCCGCAGGATGTGATCACGCGCGACAACGTGTCGGTGAAGGTCAATGCGGTCGTGTATTTCCGCGTCGTCGATCCGGAGAAGGCGGTGATCCAGGTCGCGCACTTCTTCGACGCGACCAGCCAGCTCTCGCAGACGACGCTGCGTTCGGTGCTCGGCAAGCACGAGCTCGACGCACTGCTCGCCGAGCGCGAGCAACTGAACGCCGACATCCAGAAGACGCTCGACGCGCAGACCGATGCGTGGGGGATCAAGGTATCGACGGTCGAGATCAAGCACGTCGACCTGAACGAGACGATGGTGCGCGCGATCGCGCGGCAGGCCGAGGCCGAGCGCGAGCGGCGCGCGAAGGTGATTCATGCGGAAGGCGAACTGCAGGCGTCGGAGAAGCTGCTGCAGGCCGCGCAGCGGCTCGCGCTGCAGCCGCAGGCGATGCAGCTGCGCTACCTGCAGACGCTGACGACGATCGCGGCCGACAAGAATTCGACGATCGTGTTTCCGCTGCCGATCGATCTGCTGGGGACGTTGCTGGAGCGGTTGGGGGTGAAGCGGGAGCCTTGAGATACGCCTGTGCCGGCTCGCACGAGGCCGCGGCCGATGCGGATGGACGCCGGGCCGCGGCGGCCCGGCGCCCGGCTCGCGTCAGGCCAGCAGCTTGCGCTCGGTCTTGCCGTACTTGATCGACTTCTCGTCCGGGATCATCAGGCCCGTGTGCTCGTCGCGGCCCTGCAGCAGGAAGCGCGCGTCCGGGTTGCCGATCTGTTCGGCCGCGAGCGTGCTGTCCGCGCCGATCTCGCCCTTCTTCATCCGGTTGACGATCACGCCGGCCGCGGTGTCCTTGAAATCGCGCAGCATCCACGCGTCGCCGTCGCTGTCGCCGAACACCAGCAGCGGGCCGTAACCCTTCTTCGACGCGAGGACGTTGCGGATGCCCACCGTCTTGCCGGGCCCCCAGTTGAAATGCCAGCCGGCCGGATAGGTGCTCGTGTACCTGCCGTCCTGCATGTCGAGACGCAGGCCGATCACGTTCTCGGGCGCCACGCCGTAGCCATAGTTCGGATTGCCGGCGAACACGCGCACGACGTCGTCGAGCGACGCGGTGCTCACGTACACGTCGATGCCGTTCGCACGCAGCGTATGCATCACCGCGCGGATTTCCTCGTGAATGCGGATGCCGTGGAAATGGGTATCGGCCACCACGCCGGCCTTGCCCGGCAGCGCCTTCGGGCTTTCGTAGCGAACCTTGCGCAGCGCGTCGCCGATACCGTAGTTGTTCGACGCTTCCGCCATCGCCTGCAGCTCGGCGGTCGTCATGTTCTTGTAGAAGTAGATGATCCACTTGTAGCCGACTTCGAGCGGATGCGTGTCGCAGATCGCGTCGTACATGAAGTACAGCTTCGCGCGAAAATCCTTGAACTGGTCGGTCTCGCGAACCTCGTCGAGGCTCTTGTCGCCGCCGAAGCCCTTGTAGTTCGCATGGAGCCAGCGGTAGTCGGACTCGACGTCGGCGGCGAGGTCCTCCATCGTCACCGGCTTGCCGTCGACGGTCGTGTAGTCCTTCATGAACGCGCCCTTCGGCACGTCCTTCCACATCACGCCGACGAACTCGTCCGGCGTCAGCTTGTACTGCAGATGGTTGATCTGGTACATCAGCAACGCCTCTTCGCAGTCGTTCATGATGCACGTGTTGTCCCAGTCGAACACCGCATACGGGCGGCGCTTTCCATCGTAGCGCGCGCTCGCGACGCCATGCTGGTCGAGCACCGCCTGCAGGCGCGCGGCGTTGAACGGCGACCAGCGGCCCGGGTCCAGCGGGTCCGGCGCGATTACGCTCTTCGCGCCGGCGATGCCGGCCTTGAGCATGAGCGGCGTCGCAGCGGTCGCCGCGGCAAGGGTGTTCATGAACCGGCGGCGTTGCATGGTCTCTCTCTCCGTTGAAATGCCGAATCGGCTTCGGTCGCTGCCCCGCGCGACGCGCGGCACACCGGCCCCGCGAAGCCGCAAAGGCTTCGAACGGGGACGGATGATGTGACGAAATTATTTCGGCAATTTGACAGCGTCGCGCCGCGACACGACGGGGAGTTGATCCGGCGCGACATGCCGGGCCCGCGCGGGAACCTCGCGTGGTGCTCCCGGCCGGCTCCCCCGCTCGAGACGCGTGCGCAGCGGCGGGCCGGCCGGCCCGACCGCCGGAAACCTAGAGCTTCTCCTCCATTTCGGCTCTTCATTAGGAAAAGCCCTCATCTCGGGGGGCTGGCACACGACGTCGAACCGGTTATGATCGTTACATCAATCAATGGCACATTAAATGCTGACTGAATAATTCGCCCAAGATCACCGGCGGATGCGTTCCGGATCAGCGCCCCAGCCTTGCACAGGACTCGCGTCGCGCCGAGACGCAAACGCGGGCCGACACATGGAGACGCATCATGACCGCTCACAATCCGCTGCCGGAAGTCCACCTCGACGAGCTGCCGCAATTCCGCGCGGTCCAGCAGCTTGCCTACCGCTGCGTCGAGACCGTCGGCGCGATGCTCTATCCGGGCATCACCGAGAAGGAAGCCGCACGCCTGCTGACCGAATGGCTGCAGGACCACGGCGTGCACGACTGGCTGCACAAGCCGTTCGCGTGGTTCGGCGAGCGCACCGCGTTCGAGGGCTTCTCCGGCCTCAAGCACATGGGCGGCTTCAACCTCGCGTTCTTCCCGAGCCACCGCCAGCTCGAGACCGACATGCCCGTGATCCTCGACGTCGCGCCCGTGCTCGACGGGGTCGTCGCGGACGTCGGCTACGCGCACTGCCTCGGCCGCAACCCGATCCTCGAACAGCTGCAGGACGACCTGATGGACCATCGCGACATGATCGTGCGGCTCGTGAAGGCGCGCCGCCCGATGGCCGAAGTCGCGCAGGCGGTCGACGCGCTGTGCCGCCGCCAGGGCGTCGAGCCGCGCCACAAGGCCTATCCGTTCAAGGTGCTCGCGCATCGCGTCGCGAAGATCCACAAGCCGTCGAAACCGCGCTTCGTCGCGCGCTTCGGGCTGAACGCGACGCGCAACCTGCTGCTCGACCAAGGCCGCGCGGCGAAGCAGCAGGGCTGGTCGCCGCTGTGGTCGATCGACCGCCGCTCCGAACACGCGCCCGTGCCGGGCCTGTGGGCCGTCGAGCCGCATCTCGGCTTCGCCGGCGTCGGCGCGAAATTCGAGGAACTGCTGGTGATCACCGACGACGACGCGTATTGGCTCGACGACGACCTGCCGCACGTGCGCCGCTGGCAGCGCCGCCAGGCCGAACGCGCGCAGGCCGTCGCGGCCGTGCCGGCCGCTGCGTGACGCATCCGAGTCGCGCCTTCCTCCCGAATTCCCGAATCCCCGAATCCCTGAACGACGGACTCACGATGCAGCCTCTTTCCGACGAAGCACCGCTGGCCCTGTTCGAATTGCTTCACAGCGAGACGGCCGTCGCCTCCGGCGACCTGACGCTCGCGGTCAGGACCTGGGGCGACCCGGCCCGCTCCCCGGTCGTGCTCGTGCACGGCTACCCCGACGACAGCAGCGTCTGGCAGCAGGTCGCACCGCTGCTCGCACGCAAGCACTACGTGATCGCCTACGACGTGCGCGGCGCGGGCCTGTCCGGCGTGCCGAAGCGCACGGCCGACTACCACCTCGCGAAGCTGACCGACGACTTCATCGCGGTGATCGACACGCTCTGCCCCGGCCGCGCGGTGCACCTGATCGCGCACGACTGGGGCTCGATCCAGGGTTGGGAATTCGTCACGGATCCGCGGCTCGCCGGCCGCATTGCGTCATACACGTCTTGCTCGGGGCCGTGCCTCGACCACGTCGGCTTCTGGCTGCGCGAACGCGTGCTGCGGCCGACGCCCGCATCGTTGGCCAAGCTCGGCGGCCAGCTCGTGCGCTCGTGGTACGTGACCTTGTTCCACCTGCCGTTCATCCCCGAGCTGAGCTGGCGGCTGTGGCTCGGCCGCGCGTGGCCGGGCCTGCTGCGCCGGCTCGAGAAGACGCCGGCCGCCCCGCGCGCGACGCAGGCCGACGACGGCGCGCGCGGCGTACGCCTCTATCGCGCGAACTTCATCCGCTGCCTGTTCGCACCGCGCGAGCGCTACGCGCATGCTCCCGTGCAGACGATCGTGCCGCTCGGCGACAAGTACGTGAGCCCGGCGCTGTCGGAGAACCTGTCGCGCTGGGTGCCGCAGTACTACCGCCGCGAAGTCGCGGCCGGCCACTGGCTGCCGCTCGCCGATCCCGCGCGCTTCGCGGGCCTCGCCGAGCAGCTGATCGACGCGGTCGAATCGGGCGAAGAGCCGCCCGCGCTCGCGAACGCACGCCGGCGCGCCACCAGCGGCCGCTTCAGCGGCAAGGTCGTGGTCGTCACCGGCGCGGGCAGCGGCATCGGCCGCTGCGCGGCGCTCGCGTTCGCCCGCGAAGGCGCGACCGTCGTCGCGTGCGATATCGAGCTCGCGAGCGCCGAGCGCACCGCGCTGCTGCTCGGGCTGACCGGCGCGCAGGCACACGCGAAATGCGTGGACGTCGGGTCCGCCGACGAGATGGAGGCACTCGCAACGTGGGTCGGCAGCGAACTCGGCGGCGCGGACGTCGTGATCAACAACGCGGGCATCGGCATGGCCGGCGGCATTCTGGACACGACCGCCCACCACTGGGAGCGCATCCTGCACGTGAACCTGTGGGGCGTGATCCACGGCTCGCGACTGTTCGCCCAGCAGATGGCCGCGCGCGGCACCGGCGGCCACATCGTCAACACCGCGTCGGCCGCCGCGTTCGGGCCGTCGCGCGACCTGCCCGCATACGCGACGACGAAAGCCGCCGTGCTGATGCTCAGCGAATGCATGCGCGCGGAACTCGCGGAGAAAGGCATCGGCGTGACGGCCGTGTGCCCGGGCTTCGCGGAAACCGGAATCATGGCGTCGACGCAATACGCAGGCGCCAACCCTCAGGACGAGGCACGGCTGCGCAAACGCGCGACGAAGCTGTACCAGATGCGCGGCCTGAAACCCGAGACCGTCGCACAGGCGATGGTCGACGGCGTGCTGCGCAACCGGCCGGTCGTGGCGGTGGGCGCCGAGGCACATGCGCTGCGCGTCGTCGGCCGCTTCATGCCGTGGCTCGGCCGGATGCTCGCCCGCATCGGCATGGCATCGCATTGACGGCACGCCACCGCACAAGAACGGAGACACTGATGACCGCTACCGCCGACTATCACCAGATCAAGGCCCGGCACGTGAAGTTCGACTTCAGCGACACGCCGATCACGTGGGTGCCGAACGACCCGTGCAGCACGCACATCATCAACACGCTGAACCTGCTGTTCCCGGAAGGCGAGCTGTGGTTCTGCCGCGTGTACAACAAGGCGCTGCCGCACATCACCGATGCACGCCTGCGCGACGAAGCCGAAGGCTTCCTGCGCCAGGAAGCCGTGCATTCGCGCTCGCACGGCGGCGTGCTCAAGCATTACTACGACCGGCACGGGATCGACACGAAGCCGTTCACGCAGAAGCTGAACTGGCTGTTCACGCGCGTGCTCGGCGAAGCGCCGTTCGGGCTGAAGATCGGCCACACGCGCTTCTGGCTGCGGCAACAACTCGCGGTGATCGCGTCGCTCGAACATTTCTTCGGCTATCTCGGCAACTGGGTGCTCAATGCGCACGGGCTCGACGAAGGCCACGCCGACCCGACGATGGTCGACCTGCTGCGCTGGCACGGCGCGGAGGAAGTCGAGCACCGGACCGTCGCGTTCGACATCTACAACCACGTGGGCGGCAACTACCCGGAGCGCTGCGTGCACATGGCGTTCGTGATCGTGCTGCTGCTCTACTTCATCACGAGCGGCGCAAGATTCATGTACCGACGCGACCCGGCCGCCGGCCGCTATCCGGGTTTCGTGCTCTCGTGGTGGAAGGGTTCGCGACGCGGCCACCTGCCGTCGTTCTGGAAAGTGATCGGCGCGGCGCTGCGCTATTTCAAGCCGGGCTATACGCCGCACCATGAAGGCTCGACCGCGCAGGCGCTCGCGTATCTGGCCCGCTCGCCCGCCGCGCAGGCAGCCGCGCACGGCGGCAACTGGGGCACGACGAAGGGCGCGTGAACGGATGCCCGAGCGAGGTCGGCTGCGGCTTTGTAACGGCCTCGGCGGGCGGCGCCCGCCGAAGTGCGTACAATCGCGGCTTCATTTCCCGGAGGTGCCGCGATGGCCATGAAGAAAACCGATCTAGAAAAGAACAAGGCGCTCAAGCTGACGCAAGCGATGAAGCAGTCGAACGCCGCGCGCTTCGGCAAGGGCGCCGAGGAAGCGCCGAAGCTCGATCGCCGCGCGCAGCGCAAGCTCGACCAGGAACAGGGCCTCGTGCCGTTCGCGTGCAAGCTCAACGCCGATCTCGTCGAACAGCTGAAGGCGCGTGCCGCCACGCACCCGGACGGGATGACGGGCCTGCTGTCCGAACTGCTCGTGAACGGCCTCGCCCAGCGCGACGCGTGATCGCCACGCCGCTCGAAAATAGTCGTTGACAACGCTGTACGACATCGACAAACTCGTTCGCATGCCTACGTTCAAGCTCATCGCCATCGCGAATCATTGCCCGGTGAACATTCGAAAGAATGGATCACGGGAGGCGCTTGTGCGTTAGCATCCGAGCAGTACCGCATGTCACACAAGGCCTCACCGGAAACGGATGAGGCCTTTTTGTTCTGGTGCGCGTCATCCGTCCGGCTCAACGAAATGGAGCAGACGATGGACCAGGCAAGCCCGTTGTTCGACCGTCCCGACCGTCCCGATACGCGCCGCATCGGCGCGATCACGTTACCGACCGTCGTGATCCGCTTCGCGGTTGCGCCGCGCACGACCCTGACCTGGCGCGCGCCGAGCGATGCGGAAATTCGTGCGCACGGCGCGCCGCTGTGGATCACGCGGCCGCCGAGCGTCGACGATTACTGGGTGCAACCCGGCGACGTGCTGCGCATCGCGCGCGGCGATCGCATCTGGCTCGGCACCGATGACGACCGGGCAGCCGAAGCGTCGATCACGACGGCGTACGTGCGGCGCGGTGAACGGCTCAGACGCACGCTCGCGCAAGTGCAACGTTTGCTCGTCGGACGATGGAGAAGAAGGGATTGACGATGTGCGCTCATGCGCGCAACGAGGCACCGGAGCGCGCCGAATCACCGCATCCGGAAACGGACGCACCGGCGGCGCAATGCGTCGCCGGTGCGCATCGAATGACGCGGCACGCCCATGCGTGCCGCGCGCGATCGCGCACCGTGCGCAACCCTCACCTGCATCGTATGCATCAGGTTCAGGTGCTGGCGGCGAGACGCGGGCCCGTGCTACGGGGAGTGGAATCAAGATCGGGGCGTTGCGCGGCATGCGAGGTCACCCACGGGTCGATGCCTTGTTTTTGCACCTCCTCGAGAAATGACACGCGTGTACGCCAGTAATCCGCTTGTAATTTCGCATCGATGACGCGCTGTTCGGCTGAGAACAGTTCCATGCGCGCCGTCACGAGCATCGACGCAGCGGTTTTTTCCGGCGTGGGGGCGTGCCGCATCGCCCAACGGCTGATCCAGTTCAACATGCTGACCTCCGTAATTACGGACGAACCCGCATCGGGCAATCGCAACCGGTCGCGCCTGCCCGAATGCGCAGCGACCGTCACCACACTTCACCGCCTGGCCTGCACGGACTGCGACTCCCCCGCGTCGGCAACAACCGACCGGCGTGTGTGCGCGGTGTATCTATCCTAGAAAGACTTGCCGGTTTACGCGATGACCTCTTGCAATCTTTTACACAGAAACCACAGTCGCTCCCGCATCGAGAAATGACAGTTGCGGACGGGACGGCTTCGGAGCAGGATAGCCCGATATCTGCCCCCGCCCGGACCGACGAACGGCCGCCGCGCACCCGCGCGGGCCCTGCGCGCGCGTTCGCGCATGCGTTGCGCCGGCCCCGCGTTCGTCCAGCATGCGGGCGCGCCATTGCAGTCGCATGTCATCGTGCGGCGGCCGCGCGCCGCGCGTCCCTCATGCCGTTGCGCCCGCATCGGCCGACACGCCCCCCGCCGTCGAATCGTTTCCATCGTTTCCGCCTGCCCGCTTCGTCCAAACCGGTAAAATGCGCGCCTTCCTCGCGCGGCCGGCCTGTCCGATCGTTCGCGCGAACGCAGCCGATCGTGCCCCGCAACTATATCGTCCGAGCTATCCGCGCTATTACAATCCGCCGATAGCGCGGCAATAGTGGCTGGTTACAGTACGCCGGCCGCGCGCTGCCGTTACAACAATTCGGCACAAACAACAAGCAACACGACAACCCGACCGGAGAAACGCCTACATGGAATCCATCAAGCGGTATTTCGGCTTCGCTGAAGCCGGCACCGATTTCCGCACCGAAATACTCGCGGGCGTCACCACGTTCCTGACGATGGCCTACATCATCTTCGTCAACCCCGCGATCCTCGGCGACGCGGGCATGCCGAAGGAATCGGTGTTCGTCGCGACCTGCCTCGTCGCGGCGCTGGCGTCGCTCATCATGGGGCTGTACGCAAACTACCCGATCGCCTGCGCGCCGGGCATGGGCCTGAACGCGTATTTCGCGTACACGGTCGTCAAGGGGATGGGTTTCACGTGGCAGGCCGCGCTCGGCGCGGTGTTCATCTCCGGCTGCCTGTTCCTGCTCGTCACGCTGTTCCGCGTGCGCGAGGCGATCGTCAACGGCATTCCGAAATCGTTGCGCATCTCGATCACCGCCGGCATCGGCCTGTTCCTCGGCATCATCTCGCTGAAGACCTCCGGCGTGATCGTCGGCAACCCGGCCACGCTCGTCACGCTCGGCGACCTGCACAAGCACGACACGATCCTCGCGATCATCGGCTTCTTCACGATCGTCACGCTCGACCATCTGCGCGTGCGCGGTGCGATCCTGATCGGCATCATCGGCGTGACGATCCTGTCGTTCTTCTTCGGCGACAACCAGTTCCACGGCGTGTTCTCCGCACCGCCGTCGATCGACGCGACGCTGTTCAAGCTCGACATCGGCGCCGCATTGTCGACCGGCATCATCAACGTGATCCTCGTGTTCTTCCTCGTCGAGCTGTTCGACGCGACCGGCACGCTGATGGGCGTCGCGAACCGCGCGGGCCTGCTCGTCGAAGGCAAGATGAACCGCCTGAACAAGGCGCTGCTCGCCGACAGCACCGCGATCGTCGCGGGCTCGGTGCTCGGCACGTCGTCGACCACCGCGTATATCGAAAGCGCGTCGGGCGTGCAGGCCGGCGGCCGCACGGGCGTGACGGCGATCACCGTCGCGGTGCTGTTCCTCGCGTGCCTGTTCATCGCGCCGCTCGCCGGCGTCGTGCCGGCCTACGCGACCGCGCCCGCGCTGCTGTACGTGTCGTGCCTGATGCTGCGCGAGATGGTCGACGTGCCGTGGGACGACGCGACCGAAGCCGTGCCGGCCGCGCTCACCGCGCTGCTGATGCCGTTCACGTACTCGATCGCGAACGGCGTCGCGTTCGGCTTCATCTCGTATGGCGGCCTGAAGCTGCTGACGGGCCAGGGCCGCACGGTCAAGCCGGTCGTGTGGATCATCGCGGCCGTGTTCCTGTTCCGCTTCTTCTATCTCGGCAGCGAGTGACACACGCGCATCGGTGCGATGCGCGATGCAACTACGCCACCTTCGGGTGGCGTTTTTGTTGGGGTACGCGCATCACGCGTCCGCCTGCCGCAGTACCCAGTGCGCGAAGGTCTGCAGCGGACCGTCGCCCAGTTCCAGCGCTTCGGGCAACACGAGACAGAAGCGCTTCACCACGCCTCGACCGTCGGGCCAGGGCGCCGCGAGCGATCCTTGCGCGATCTCGGCGTCGACATAGAGCCGTGGCACCAGCGCGACGCCGAGTCCGGCCAAGGCCGCCGCGATCAGCATCGAATACAGATCGTAGCGCGCGCCGGCGGCCGGATTGTTGACCGGCAACCCCGTCTCCTGCACGTACGCCGACCATGCATCCGGCGTCTGGCGCTTGTGCAGGCGCGGCAGCGTGCCCAGCAACGCATTCGGATCCCCGCCCGCGAGCAGCGACGGATGGCAGACCGGCACCAGCACCTCCTCGCACAACCGGTACGTATGCATGCCGGCCCATGCCGGATGCTCGAAATGAATCGCCGCGTCGAATCCGCTGCCGGCCAGCACGAACGGCTCGGCGCGATCGGCGAAATGCACGGTGATGTTCGGATGCTGCGTCTGGAAATCCTTGAGCCGTGGAATCAGCCAGCGCGTCGCAAACGTCGGCGTCACGGCGATATCCACGCTGCCGCCGTCGCCGGGCTGCCCCATCATGTACTGGCTGTCGCGCTCGAGCCGATCCAGCACTTCGCGAACCTGCGCCGCGTAGCGCGCGCCGTTCGGCGCAACCCGAACGCGGTTGCCGACCCGCTCGAACAGCGACACGCCCAGGAACATCTCCAGCCGGCCGATCTGCCGGCTGATCGCGCCTTCGGTCAGCGCCAACTCGTCGGCCGCACGCGCGAAGCTCCCATGCCGCGCCGCGGCCTCGAATGCCATCAATGCCGAATTGCTCGGAATCCTGCGTCGCGTCACGATTGCTCCCGGTTCGACCTGCGTCGGTCACAGCTTGATCAAATATCAATGAACGGTGACGAATCATCGTTTTTCGCCCATTCATCGGCAAATTATCATGACAAAAACTCAACCAGTCGAGCGGTGCCCCACCCCGAAGGCCGCTTGCTACCCGTGGAGGTGTGATGATCTATGCCGTTGAATGCAGCATCGCCGAGCCCGCCGTCGAAGCCGAGTGGAACGACTTCTACAGCCGCGTCAAACTGCCGGCGCTGATTTCCGTGCCCGGCTTTCGCACGTCGCAACGCTTTCGTGCCGTCGGTGGCGACGGCCCCGACTACCTTGCGCTGCACACGATCGACGGCGCCGACGTGCTGACATCGGCCGAGTACCGCGACAACGGCGGCGGCAATTTCGCGCGCTGGCAGCCGCACATCGTCGAATGGCGCCGCAACGTGTACGACAGCTGCGCACCGGCGCCGGCCGTCTCCGGCAATCAATGGCTGGCCGTTTGCGACAACGCTGCGCCGTTCGCACAAGCGGGAATCGCTGCCACGGCCCTGCATGCGATCGCGCTGGACCGCCTGCCGGCCGCTCGCTGGCTGGCCGTGCTGGATCAGGATCAGGCGCGGCTCGCGGCCGGCGCCGCGATCCGGCTTTATGCGCCGATGGGCGACCGGCTCGTCAGCGCGCCGGCGTCGGCAACTGCACACTGACGGGAGGCCCGCCATGCCCAGCGTCACGATTTTCATTCCCGAGGCGAACATGCCGGCGTACGCGGCGCTCGACGGACTGTCGTCGGCCTGCGAGACGCTCTGCACCGACGTGCTGAGAGCCGCACCCGGCGCGATTCACGTCGCCTATGTGCCGATCCGGCACGGCCGCGGACATCCGGTCAGCGCGGAGATTCGCTTTCGCATCGCATCGTTTCGCACCACTGAATTGATGGATCGGTTCATGGCCGAACTGGATCGCGAGATTCTCCGCCACACCGGATGCGTCGCACGCATCCGCTGCTTCGGCTACGACACCGCCCACCTTCACGCGCGACATTGACCCATGAGCACACCCATTCCCCGCCTTCCGTTTCCGCGTCGTCAGGTCGGCGATTTCTCGGTCACCGCGATCAGCGACGGCACGCTGACGGCCGGCCTCGACCTGCTGTCGAACATCGACGTGGACGATGCGACCGGCATCATGCATCGCGCCGGCGTACACGCGCCGTCGGACGTCAACATCAACTGCTACGTGATACGCGGAAACGGCCGCACCGTGCTCGTCGATACCGGTGCCGGCGGCATCCGGAACTGGGGCGGCCGTTTGCGTGCGTCGCTGGCGCACGCCGGTATCGATGCACGCGACATCGACACGATCCTGCTGACGCACGCGCATCCCGACCACATCGGCGGTCTGCTCGACGCGGACGGACAGCCGGCCTTTGCGCAAGCGGCGGTGCTCGTTCACGAACGGGAACGCGCGTTCTGGCTGGACGACGACGCGTACGAGCGGGCAAGTGAACGCGCACGCGTCAATTTCCAGATCGCACGGCGGACCTTCGACGCTTACCAGGCGCAACTTCGTACCATCGAGGCAGGCGACGTACTGCCCGGCATCGTCGCCGTGCCGCTACCGGGGCACACGCCGGGCCACACCGGCTATCGCGTTGAATCGCAGGGCGAGCGCCTGCTGATCTGGGGCGATCTCGTGCATTTCGCGCCGATCCAGGTCGCCCGCCCCGACGTGTCGATCGCGTTCGACCAGGATCCGTCGCAGGCATCCGCGACGCGCGCGGCCACGCTCGCCGAAGTCGCTTCGGACAACGTGTTGATTGCGGGCATGCACCTCGCCGACACGGGCTTCGCACGCATCGCGCGCGCGAATGGCGCAACCGACGGCGCGTATGCGCTCATCGGGGCGGATTGACGGAAACGGAACGCAGGCACGCCATCGCGCCGCACGATGTTCGAATCGTGCCGCGCATCATCCCGGGCCAAGCGGGGCACCGGACCAGCACGCGCCGATACGACACGGGCGCCGGTATTCGGCGCCCGCTCCGTCGCTGCCCGGTCGTCCGGTTCAGCGCCAGTTCGCCTCGTAGAAGCGTACGTAGCCGCTGCGCAGCGTCAGGCATTGCGCGCGCGTTTCGGACAGCAGCCGCCGTGCGGCCGCCTCGATCCGCTCGCGGTGCTGATCGTACGCACCGACCATGTCCTCGAAGCGCGGCGACGCCGCACCGAAATGATCCTCCAGCGCCTCGGCGGTGATCTGACATTGGACGCGCTCGCCATTGACCAACGCCGTGAATCCAAGCATCAGGTCGCGCCCCGAATATTCGGGTTTCTCATTCGTGAAATGAATTTGCATGGGAGCCGCCTATCGGCCGGTAGAAAGCAAATGACCGCGTCCGTCGTCCGCTACCGGCCGGACGAAAAATGTACGCGGGCTCGCCGGCAGAGGCACGATCCACGGAGGGTATGGCGCGGACAATGCATGCCGGTTGCATTCCACTTTAGACGGTTTCGCGCAGGAGGCAAAATTTACGACGCGCGTCGTTCTGACGCGCATTTCCTCTGACCAGCGCAACATCCGACACCGTTTTCCGAACGGCGTCAGTGCGGATCGGTCGGCCAGATGTTCAGCGAGATCGCGGCGGTCGTGGCGCCCACCGCAATGGCGGCGGCCCCGTATTGCACCGCGTCGGCCAAGTCGAACAGCAAACCGTGGATCGCCACGGCGATGCCGCCCAGCATGATGAAGGTGGCGATGGCCGCCAGCACGACTCTCAGTTCCGTCCGAACCATGATGCGTCTCCCGAACGGATGCATGTCACGTCGCATGCATGTTGCGATGCGGAACACGGCGCGTGCGTGCTCCGCTTTCATCATTGCAGGCGGGCGCTTAAAAGCAAGGGGTTTTTGTACTCAGTCGCACAACGCGCGCCGCGCTTGTATGATGAGGCGATATCGATGGCGGCGGCCCCGGTGACGGATGGTGCGGTGCAAGGCGGCAAGGTGGGTCGATTGTGATGCATGGGGCCCAACAAGCGCTGAAGTGCCAAGCTGGGCCGACCGCGAAGCATGGGACCAGAGCAAGCGCTGAAGTGCCAACTCTGGCCGACCGCGAAGCATGGGGCCCAAGTAAGCGCTAAAGCGCCAACTTGGGTCGACAGGAGACAAGACATGCCTCAACCTTTCGTGCTGCCCGCCACCGCGGGCCGCAACGACCTGCTCGCGCAGGCGCATGCCCGTTCGACCGCGGTCGGCCTGCGCGCAAACGAGCGCCCCGATTTCTCGCCGCTGTCGCGCCTCGCGCTGCGCGAACTGCTCAACACGAACCACGCCCTGTTCGCGCACGCACGCCCCGTGATGGAGAACCTCCACGCGCAGATCGCCGACACGCAAAGCCTCGTGCTGCTCACCGATGCCGACGGCGTGATCCTGCACAGCATCGGCGACGCGGACTTCATCGAGAAAGCCAACCGCGTCGCGCTGTGCACCGGCGTGTCGTGGGCCGAAGGCGCACGCGGCACCAACGCGATCGGCACCGCGCTCGCGTCGGGCCAGGCGCTCGCCGTGCACGGGTCCGAACACTTCCTGCGCGCGAACCATATCCTCACCTGCTCGTGCGCGCCGATCATCGACCCGTTCGGCCGCACGCTCGGCACGCTAGACGTGAGCGGCGACCCGCGCGGCTTCAGCCCCCATACGCTCGCGCTCGTGCGGATGTCCGCGCAGCTGATCGAGAACCACCTGTTCGCGAACCAGTGCGCGGAAGCGCTGCGGCTGCGCTTCCACGCCCACGAGGATTGCGTCGACTCCCTGTTCGCCGGGCTCGTCGCGTTCGGCCCCGACGGCGGGCTGATCGCCGCGAATCGGAGCGCGCAATTTCAGCTCGGCGCAACGTTCGATGCCTTACAGCATCACGGCTGCGACGCACTGTTCGGCATGCACTTCGGCCAGCTCGCGCAGCAGGCGGCCCGCGCCCCCGGCGCACCGTTCCGCCTCACGCTGTCGACCGGCGTGCGCGTGCTCGCGCGCTGCGAATTCGCGGAAGCGCACAAGACGGCCATCGCCGTCTCGCCGCCCGCCCCCGCCGTGCGCTTGCGCGCGCCGGACCCCGACGCAATCACGTTCGCGACGCTCGACACCGGCGATGCGCGGATGGCCGCCGTGCTCGAACGCGTCGCGAAGATCCGCGGACGCGACCTGCCGCTGCTGATCCTCGGCCAGACCGGCACCGGCAAGGAATGGCTCGCGCGTGCGCTGCACCAGGCGTCGCCGCGCGCGGACGGCCCGTTCGTCGCGGTCAACTGCGCGGCGCTGCCGGATTCGCTGATCGAGGCCGAACTGTTCGGCTATGAGGACGGCGCGTTCACCGGCGCGCGCAAGCGCGGCAGCCCCGGCAAGATCGCGCAGGCCGACGGCGGCACGCTGTTTCTCGACGAAATCGGCGACATGCCGCTCGCGCAGCAGGTCAGACTGATGCGCGTGCTGCAGGAGCGCGCGGTGATGCCGCTCGGCGGCGCACGCGCGGTGCCGGTCGACGTGCGCGTGGTCTGCGCGACCCACCGCGACCTGCGCGCGATGATCGCGGAAGGCACCTTCCGCGAAGACCTGTTCTACCGGATCAACGGACTCGCGGTCACGCTGCCGGCGCTCGCCGCACGCACCGACCTGCCCGCGCTGGTCGAGCGGATCCTCGCGCGGCTCGCGCGCAGCGAACCGATGCCGGGCCGCCTCGCGGCCGACGTGCTCGATGCGTTCATGCGGCACCGCTGGCCCGGCAACTTGCGGCAAATGACCAACGTGCTGCGTACGGCCGGCATGCTCGCCGAAGACGAACCCGAAATCACGCTCGCGCATCTGCCCGACGATTTCTGGCTCGACTGCGACGACTCGCCCGCCGCGGAAGCCGCACCGGCCGACACGCGCGAAACGACGACGCTGCAGAGCCACCAGGCCGCGGTAATCGACGCGGTGCTCGCGCGGCATGGCGGCAACGTATCGGCCGCCGCGCGCGAGCTCGGGCTCGCGCGCAATACCGTGTACCGCTACCTGCGGCGACACTGACGTCGGGGCCGGCCGCAGGCGGCTTCGGGTATGCTTGGCGCTTGCCTTGCCGCCGCCGCGCCGCCCGCTTCGACCCATGACCGATCCCGACCACCCGCCTCTCGTGCGCATCGAGCCGCTCGGCGCGACGTTCGACGCCCCCGATTCGCTGACGCTGCTCGAGGCCGCCGCGTTCGCGCACGTCAGGCTGCCGCGCTCGTGCCGCAACGGCACGTGTCGAAGCTGCCTGTGCAGGATCGTCAGCGGCAGCGTACGCTACACGATCGAATGGCCGGGGCTGAGCCGCGAGGAAAAGACCGACGGTTATACGCTGCCGTGCGTGGCCGTCGCGACCTCCGATGTCGTGCTCGACGTGCCCGACGCGGAGATGATCGACTGAATGCGGCGCGCGGCCGTGCGCCATCCTGCAACGATGATGCCTGCCCGGAGAACGTGATGACCCAGCCAACCGATCGCATCGAGAAACAAGCCTTGCTCGCCGCGCCGCTGGCGCGCGTCTGGGAAGCCGTCAGCAATACCGGGGAATTCGGCACCTGGTTCGGCGTGACGTTCGACGGGCCGTTCGTGGCCGGCCAGTCGATGTTCGGCCGCATCACGCCGACGCGCGTCGACGACGACGTCGCCAAGGCCCAGGAGCCGTATGCGGGCACTGTATTCGAAATCGTCGTCGATCGCGTCGAGCCGAAGCAACTGTTTTCCTTTCGCTGGCATCCGTTCGCGATCGATCCGAACTTCGACTACGCGTCCGAGCCGATGACGCTCGTCACCTTCTCGCTCGCGGAAACCAACGGCGGCACGCTGCTGACGGTCACCGAAACGGGTTTCGATCAACTGATCGAAGCGCGCCGTGCGAAGGCGCGCGAGATGAACGACCAGGGCTGGGCCGCACAGATGATGCTGATCACGAAATATCTGGCGAAGCACGCCTAGCGCGCCACCACGCCGCATGCCCCAGCCGACATGCGCATCGACGTGCGTGGCATAATCCGCTCCATCGTCGCCCCTACGCCGCCGCGCATCGCATGCTGAGTCGTCGACTCCGGAAGATCGTCAGTCTGATCGGGATGCTCGCCATCCTGATGACCGCGCTCGCGCCCACGATCTCGCAGGCGCTGACCACACACGACCGCGTCGATGCGCTGCTTGCCGGTTACTGCACGGCCGGCCCGGCTGGCGGCGACCATGCCGGCGATGCGTCGTCGAAGAGCCTGCAGGCCCATCTGCAGGCTTGCGGCTACTGCAACCTGCTTGCCCATACGCCTGCCCTGCCCGCACCGGAACTCACGTTCGCGGCCCACGTTCACCTCCTCCAGCATCGCGCAGCCACCCGCTTCGAAAGCCTGCGCCGCGCGCTGCCGCTCACGGCCGCGCAACCGCGCGCCCCGCCGTTCGCGTCCTGATTCGTCGTCACTGCGCGTGATGCCGTAGCGCATCGCGCCGTCCGCACGCGCGCTGCGCGTGCATGCCGTGCCACGTTTCGAAGGACGCTCATGTTCGACCCTATTGCTCGCGGCGTCGCGCCGTGCATGCGCTCGCCCGCTTCCAGCGGTCACGCGTGCGCGAACACGCGGCCGCACGTCGAATGCATCGTTCTCCTTGTCATTTCCAACCGGATCATCCCGTCATGAAAACCACTACTTTCCTGCGCGGCGCACTCGTCGCACTCGGCTTCGTCGTCGCACAGGCCGCTCATGCGCACGCGCACCCGAAAACCCTCGAGCCGGCCGCCGACGCCACGTTGTCGAGCGCGCCACACGCGGTCACGATCGACTTCGGCGAAACGCTCGAGCCCGCATTCAGTTCGATCGCGGTCACCGACAGCCACGGCCAGTCGGTCGCCGACGGGAAATCCGCGGTCGACGCAGGCAACCGGAAGCGGATGCAGGTTGCGCTGACCCACCTCGCGGCCGGCACGTACACGGTTGCGTGGATCGCGGTGGCGAGCGACGGCCATCGCACGCAGGGCCGCTATACGTTCACGCTGAAGTAACGCATACGCGACCCACGCGGCACGCTTCCCTATCCGATCAGGAACACACTCGATGAAACGCTCGATTCCGACCAGCCTGCTGCTTGCACTGCTCGCGCTCCAGGCACCCGCCACGTTCGCCGCGTCGACCGTACAGGCCGATGCGTGCTGGATCCGCACGATGCCGGCAACGGTGCCGTCGTCCGGCTACTTCACGCTGAAGAACGATGGCGACAAGCCCGCCACACTCACGAGCATCGATACGCCCGCGTTCGGGATGGCGATGATCCACGAAACGCAGACGGCCGGCAGTACCGCGAAGATGGTTCACGTCGACGCGGTCGACGTGCCCGCGCACGGCACGGTCACATTCAAGCCGAAGAGCTATCACGTGATGCTGGAGGAACCGCGCCAGCCGGTCGCGCCCGGTGCGAAGGTGCCGTTCCGGCTGCATTTCGCCGACGGCTCGACGGTGTCCGTGACCTGCGACGCGAAGGCGCCGTCCTACGCCGGCCAGTAACGCCGGATACGCAACGACCGAGGGAGATGCACATGAGCAAAGAACGCCTGCGGCTGGCTGACCTGATCGTCCGCTACCGGACGCCGTTGAATATCGCCGTATTGATCGTCTGCGGGTTATGGGCGGCGTGGATCGCGTGGATGACGCGGCCGGCCGCGATCGATACGCCGTCGTCGATCGCCGCATACTGCATGCGCGACGGGAACTGACACGCCACGACGGTTCCGGCGGATGTCCGCACGATTTTGGCGTGGCATCATTGCCCGATACCGACCGCCGGAACCGCCTTTCGGAGCGACGCATGTCCATTCAAACCTGGATGCTGTTTGCCGCAGCCTATCTCGCCACCACGCTGTCGCCCGGGCCCAACGTGTTGCTCGTGATCCGCAACACCGTGCGCTACGGCACGCAGGGCACCGCCGCGACGATCGCGGGCAACCTCGTCGCGCAAGGCGTGGTGGTCATGCTCGTCGCACTCGGCGTCGGCGCGGTGCTCGCTGCGATGCCGCCGCTGTTCATCGCGATGAAGGTCGTCGGCGCTGCGTATCTGATCTTTCTGGGCATCCGGCAACTGCGCGGCGACCGCAGCCGACGTTCGCCGGACGGCGACGCGACAATCGCGGAACCCGACCGCAGGCAGCTGTTCCGTGAAGCGCTGTTCGTATCGGGCAGCAATCCGAAGACGATGATCTTCCTGTCCGCGTTCATGCCGCAGTTCATCGCGCACGATCGCCCGCTCGCGCTGCAGTTCGTCGTGATGTACGCGACGATCGCCTCGACCGTCGTCGTCGTTCACAGCGTCTATTCGTTCGGCGTGCGCCGGCTTCATCGCGGCTTCGGCGTCGGCCCGTGGGTGCGCGCGGCCAAGCGCGCCAGCGGATTGCTGTTCGTCGGGCTCGGGATCAGGCTGCTGATCGCGCGGCAGGCATAACGATCCGGAGCGCGACGGCCTGCGCCGCGACGCTACGCCGTCAGGCCGTCGACGCCGCCAATACGGCCGACACCTCGTCGAACGAAGGCCGCGCGTCGATATCCTCGTTCAGACAGGCGGCCGCCAGCGCGTCGAGTGCGTGCGAACCTTCCCATGCACGCGGCTCGCAGCGCGCCAGCAACTCGCCGAGCAGATAACCGAACGCCCTGACTTCCAGCCGTTCGAGCCGCGCTGCGCGCACGCGGTCGTTCACGTCGTAGACCGACGCCGCGCCGAAATCGCCGAGCAGCGCGCCGCCCTCGCCGTCGTGCAGGATGTTGTGCGCGTACAGGTCGCCGTGCATGATGCCGCGCGCGTGCAGATGCGCCGCGACCGACGCGATGCCGAGCGCGATCCGCGCTGCCGCGGCCGGCTCGAATCGCGCGTCGGCCGCATACACGTCACGCGTACAGGACGCGAAGCTCGGTGGCCCGGCGAGGTTCGTCAGCGCCGGATCGACCAGTTCCATCACGAGCCCGTGCGTGCCGTCCGGATGACCGCGTACCTTGCCGATCACCGGAATCATGTTCGGGTGGCGCCCGGCGTGCAGGCAGGCGGCCATTTCGCAGTCGGGCAGGCCGTCGCTCGTCACCGCGCCCTTGAACAGCTTGACCGCGACCGCTCGCGGCGCGTGGCCGTCCGCGCGCCACTGCGCGCGGTAGATGACGCCCGATGCGCCTTCGCCGAGCTTGTGGTCACAGGTGAGCGACGTCCAGTCGATGTCCGCGACGCCCGGCTCGGCCGACGCGGCGGCCTCCGGCGCGGCACCGAACGGGTTGCCCGCGGACGCGAGCCATGCGAGGCGCGGCAGACGCAGCAGCCACTCCGGCAGCGCGTCGAGCCGGTTCGCCGACAGCCGGACCAGTTCGAGCGCATGGCAGGCGGCCATTTCGGCGGGCAACGCACGCAGCCGGTTGCCCGCGAGCATCAGCTTCTGCAAGCGCGAACAATCGCCGATCTCGGCGGGCAGTGCGTCGATTTCGTTGTCGGTCAGGATCAGCCAGCGCAGCGCGCGCGGCAGCGAACCGCGCGGCACCGTGCGGATCCGGTTCGCCTTGAAGCCGATCATGTCGAGCCGCGCACACGTGCCGAGGACTGCGGGGAATTCGGTGAAGTCGTTGCCGGACGCGAACAGGATGCGCAGGCGACGCAGCCGCGACAGGTCGTCCGGCAGCGCGGACAGCGCATTGCCGGACAGGTCGAGCACTTCGAGCGTGTCCGCCAGATCGAAGATCGCGCGCGGAAATTCGGTCAGCCCGCACGCGAGCTTGAGTTGCCGGGCGCCCGCCAGCTGGCCGGTCTGCAGTTGTTCGAGGGTCGTCGTCACGGGGAGAAAAACGGGTTGCGGTTGCGATGATCGTCGGATCGATCCGACGAATTTTACCGGGATCGCTTTCGCCTCCTCGCGATCGTGTCACACCCCCTTCACAAATGCGCAATGTGACGCTAGAATTGCGCCCCTGCAGTGCCGACGTGGTGAAATTGGTAGACACGCTATCTTGAGGGGGTAGTGGCGAAAGCTGTGCGAGTTCGAGTCTCGCCGTCGGCACCAGACACGGGTTCTCCGTGTTTCGGGCATGTGCAAAAAACCGCGACAGCGCAAGGCTTCGCGGTTTTTTTGTTTCCAGGACGTTGCACCGGCCCTTATCCGACCCACGACCTGATATTCGCGCGCATCGCGCCGACCGAGATCCCGTAGCGCTCGTGCAGCGTCGGCAACGCGCCCGCGGCGAGATACGCATCCGGCAGCGCGATCTGGCGGAACGGTGCGGCAACGCCGGCTCCAAGCAATGCAGTCGCCACCGCTTCGCCGAGTCCGCCGATCACCGTATGGTTCTCCGCGACGATCACCATGCGCCCCTTGCGCGAAGCCTCGCGAACGAGGGTCGCCGTATCGAGCGGCTTGATCGTCGGCACGTGCAGCACGGCCACATCGACGCGATCCGCTTCAAGCGCCTTCGCAACCTCGAGCGCGCGCATCGTCATGATCCCGGACGAGATCAGCAGCACGTCGTTGCCGTCGCGCAGCAGCTTGGCCTTACCGAGTTCGAAACGGTAATCGTATTCGTCGAGCACGACCGGCACGTTTCCACGCAGCAGGCGCGCATATACCGGCCCCTTGTGCGCGGCAATCGCCGGCACCATTTGCTCGATGTCCAGCGCGTCGCACGGATCGATCACCGTCATGTTCGGCATCGCACGCATCAGCGCAAGGTCCTCTGCCGCCTGATGGCTCGGCCCGTAGCCGGTCGTGAGTCCCGGCAACGCACACACCAGCTTCACATCGAGATTGTCCTCGGCAATCGCCTGGTGAATGAAGTCGTATGCCCGGCGCGTCGCGAACACCGCATAGGTCGTGACGAACGGCTGCGCCCCTTCGTGCGCGAAGCCGGCGGCGGCGCCCATCAGCAATTGCTCCGCCATGCCCATCTGGTAGTAACGCTCCGGAAATTCCTTCGCGAAAATGTGCAGGTCGGTGTACTTGCCAAGATCGGCCGTCATGCCGATCACGTTGCCGTTCGCGCGTGCAAGACTCGCCAGCGCATGGCCGAACGGGGCGGAGCGCGTCGCCTGTCCCTCGGCCGCGATCGACGCGATCATCGCGGAAGTCTTCAGGCGCGGCTTGTTGTCGACGGTACTCATGCGTGTCTCCCTGCTTCGAGTGCGTCGAGCGCGAGCTTCCACTCGTGTGCGTCGACGCGAATGAAATGGCTCTTCTCGCGTGCTTCGAGGAACGGCACGCCGCACCCCATCTTCGTGTCGCAGACGATGATGCGCGGCTGCGGCTTGGCATGCCGGCGCGCATTGTCGAACGCGCGCTTCACGGCGTCGATGTCGTTGCCGTCGACGCGTTGCGTGTACCAGCCGAACGCTTCGAGCTTGTCGACCAGCGGTTCGAACGCCATGACTTGCGTCGACGGGCCATCGGCCTGCTGGTTGTTCACATCGACGATCGCGATCAGGTTGTCGAGCTTCCAGTGCGCGGCCGACATGAGCCCCTCCCAGATCGCGCCTTCGTCGAGTTCGCCATCCGAAAACAGCGTATAGACGAGCGCATCCGAGCCATTGCGCTTGAGACCGAGGCAACGGCCGACCGCAATCGTCAGGCCCTGCCCGAGCGAACCGCCGGACATCTCCATCCCGGGCGTGTAGCTCGCCATTCCGGACATCGGCAAGCGACTGTCGTCGCTGCCGTAGGTTTCGAGTTCGTCGGGAGGCAGGATGCCGGCTTCGAACAGCGCTGCGTACAGCGCGATCGCATAGTGGCCGTTCGACAGCAGGAAGCGGTCGCGCCCTTCCCACTCTGGATCGTCGGGGCGATAACGCATCGCGCCGAAATACGCGACGGCCAGCACGTCGGCGATGTCGAGCGCCTGGCCGACATAGCCCTGGCCCTGGACTTCGCCCATCAGCACGGCGTTTCTTCGGATGCGGTATGCGCGCTCGGCGAGCGTGACCGCTTCATGGACGGTTTCGGTATCCATCGATAGCTCCAGTTTGGGATCACAAGGAATCGGGCGATCAGCGGTTGACGGATCGGGGCACCCGGAACACCAGCAGTGCGCCGACCGTGATCGCGGCGGAGATGAAGAGCAGCCCCGCGGTGGACTTGCCGGTCAGGTCGTTCAGCCAGCCGACGATCGCCGGGGAAAAGAAGCCCGCCAGATTCGCGAAGCAGTTGACCGCGGCGATCCCGGCGGCTGCCGACATCCCGCCCAGCAGCGCCGTCGGCAGCGACCAGAACTGCGACGACGACGCGAGGATGCCGGCGGACGCAATGCTCAGGCACACGATCGACGCACCGACGCTCCCGAGCAGCGGCAACGTCGCGAAGCCCGCCGCCGCGATCAGCATCGGCACCGCCAGATGGAAGCGGCGCTCACGGCGGCGATCCGCACTCATGCCGATCAGCGGCAGCGCGACGATCGCACACGCATACGGAACCGCGGTGAACAGGCCGACCCACAGCGGATCGGCTACGCCGGCCTTGCGAATGATCGTGGGCAGCCAGAACGTGAGCCCGTACTGCCCGAGCACGACGCAGAAATAGATCGCGGCCATCAACCACAGGCGGCGGTCGGCGACGAAGGCACGAATCGACAGGTGGGCGGTCGTGTGCTCGGCATCCGCCGATACGTTGCGCGTCAGCAAGGCCTTTTCGGCGTCGGTCAGCCATTTCGCGCCGGCGATGCCGTCGTCGAGATACAGCAGGATCGCGAAGCCGAGCACCAACGAAGGCAGCGCCTCGAGCAGGAACAGCCACTTCCAGCCCGCCATCGACATCGCGCCGTGCAGCGAGTGCATGATCGCGCCCGACAGCGGGCCGCCGATGATCCCGGCGAGCGGAATCGCCATGAAGAACATCGACAGCGCCTTCGCGCGACGCGCCGACGGAAACCAGTACGTGAGGTACAGGATCACGCCCGGCGCAAAACCCGCTTCGGCGACGCCGAGCGAAAACCGCAGCGCATAGAATGCGCCGGGCGACTTGACGAACACGAAGCTTGCCGAAATCACGGCCCACGTCAGCATGATGCGCGCGAGCCAGCGGCGCGCGCCGACGCGATGCAGGATCAGGTTGCTCGGGACTTCGAACAGAAAGTAGCCGAGAAAGAAGATGCCCGCGCCCATCCCGTATACCGTCTCGCTGAAGCGCAGGTCGCTGAGCATCTGCAGTTTCGCGAATCCGACGTTGACGCGGTCGAGATACGCGCCCAGGTAGCACAACATCAGGAACGGGATCAGCCGGCGCGCGACCTTCGCATAAGTGGCCGCCTCGAACGTCCGTGCATCGTCCCGTTGCAGCATGTCGCCCTGAACCGGCGATGCGGGGTACTTTGCTCTCATCTTTGTCTCCTGCCATGGCCCCGGGTTGTCCCGGGTGCATGATGGTCGGCGCCGCGCGCTTCGCGGCGCCGTTCTCAGTGAATCAGCATCCCGCCATTGACGTCGAGCGTGATGCCCGTCAGGTAGCTCGACAGGTCGCTCAGCAGGAACAGGCATGCATTGGCGACATCGGCGGCATCGCCGAGGCGGCCGAGCGGAATGCCCTTGATGATCTCCTCGCGCATTTCCGACGTCAGCTTGTCCCCGGTGATGTCGGTCTGGATCAGGCCCGGCGTGATCGAATTGATGCGGATATGGTCGGCGCCGAATTCACGTGCCATCGCCTTCGCGAGGCCGAGCACGCCGGCCTTGGCGGCGCTGTAGTGCGGCCCGCCGAAGATGCCGCCGCCGCGCTGCGCGGACACCGACGACATGCAGACGATGCTGCCGCCACGCTGCTCCTTCATCGCGGGCAACACCGCTTGCGACATGTACAGCGTGCCGCGCAGGTTCACGTCGACGATCGCATCGAAGTCGCGCCCGGAGATGTCCATCGTGCGCACGGGCTGCGTGATGCCGGCGTTGTTCACGAGGCCGTCGATGCGCCCATAGCGCTCCAGCGTCGCGCGGGCCGCGGCCACGCACGCATCGCGATCGGTCACGTCGCAAGCCAGCCCGAGATGGTTCGTCCCGAGTTCGGCGGCAGCCGCCTCGGCGTCTTCGCGACGAAGGTCGAGAATCGCAATGCGCGCGCCGTGGGCGGCGAGCGCGCGGGCGGTGGCCTTGCCGATGCCGCGCGGCGACGCCGCGCCGGTCACGATGATGGTCTTGTTGTCGAGCAACATCGTTCGTCTCCTGTGTTGATGTGTGTCCAGAGTGTCGGCTCGCCCGACACCCGCATCAACGCGGAAACGCTCAGCCATAGTTGAGAAAATTTCAGATGACGCCGCGCAGCCCGTCGCGGCGTGCTGCAACGCAATATTGCGTACGGACCGGAGGCGGTTCGCTCAGCTCGCCCGCCCGTGACCCGCGACCTCCCGCTCGATCCACGCGAGGAAGCGCTTCACGCGCGGCAATTCCGCGTTCTGCCGCGGGTAAACGAGATGATGCGCGCCGACTTCGACCGCATGGGTTGCGTCGAACACCGGCACCAGCCGCCCTTCGCGAATTTTCACCGACGCAAGCATCAGGCTTTCGAGCGCGATGCCGAGGCCCAGCGCCGCGGTTTCGAGCGACATGTACGAGCGGTCGAAGGAAAAATCGAAGGTCTTCTGAGCGGCGAGCGGTACGCCGGCCCGGCCGAACCACTGCTTCCATTGCACCAGCGGCGTTTCGGAATAGATCAGCCGATGCGCGAGCAGGTCTTCCGGCGCCTTCACCGGATGCCGCTCGAGGTATTGCGGCGACGCGAGCGGCGCAATGAACTCGCCGCGCACCGTCCGGACCTCGAGGTTGTCCCAGTTGCCGTAGCCGTGCCGGACGTCGATATCGTAAAAGCCGTTCGAGAACGATACGTTTTCGTAAGAGCACGCCAGATTCAGCTGGATATCGCCGTTCGCCTCCTGAAACGACGACAGCCGCGGCAGCAGCCACATCAACCCGAAGCTCGGGCTCGAATGCACGCGCAGGATGTCCACTTCCGTGCGGCTCGACGCACGCTCGGTTGCGCGGCTCAAGTCGGCGAGCGACCCGGTGACGTCCGTCAGGTAGCGTTCGCCGGTCGGCGTGAGGACGAGGCCGCGCCCCGAGCGCTGGAACAACGGCTGACCGATCTGCGATTCGAGGTTGCTGAGCTGGTGACTCACGGCGGACGCGGTCAGGCCGAGCTCTTCCGCCGCGCGATTGACGCTTTTGGTCCGGGCGACACTTTCGAACGCGATGATGGCCTTGAGCGGCGGGATGCGCATGTTGGAATCCGTTGAAGAGAGCAGTTCGCCCGACGGGCCGGTGTCGGCGTCGCAGCATCGGGCGGGTAAAGGCGATTCGGTCGTTCGCGCGTCAATTCTAGAACGCCGGTCGCGAACTGGCCGTCCCCCGCCTGCTTCCCCGCTGGCGAAAAGTGGCGGCCACCGCGCGTCCCGTTTGTTGACAGGCGGCTTTTATGTGCGTTCGATCGCGGATACCCTTTCATCTTCGCATTCGCATCGCCACTCATCCGGTGGAGGCGCCCCAATGAAACCCCGAATCAGCGTGCTGACCCTCGGCGTCGACGATCTCGACGCCGCCGTGACGTTCTATCGCGACGGGCTGGGTTTGCCGACGCAAGGCATCGTCGGCACCGAGTTCGAACACGGCGCAGTCGCCTTTTTCGACTTCCACAGCGGACTGAAGCTCGCGCTGTTCGAGCGCGGCAACATCGCGCACGATGCCGGGCTGCCGGTGACGGCGCGCAGCGCGACCGAGTTCACGATCGGGCACAACGTCGCGAGCGAGCACGAAGTCGATGACGTGATGCGGCAAGCGCTTGCTGCCGGTGCCCGGTTGGTGAAGCCGGCCGGAAAGACCTTCTGGGGCGGTTATTCAGGGTACTTCCAGGATCCGGACGGGCATCTGTGGGAAATCGTCTTCAATCCCGCGTTGATGCCGGACGATTGACGGCAGCAGCCGCATTGTCCAGAGCAAATGCATACCGTCACAGCACCGGCAACACCGCCCGGATATGCTCCGCAAACGCGGCCGTCAGATGCGACGGCCGCTTCCGGTCGAAGCGCAGCGTAATGCCCACCGCCGGCAGCGGCGGCAGCCCGCGATCGCCGGCGAGGATCGCCAGATCGGCAGGCACCGCCGTCTGCGTCATCACCGCGAACGCCTGCCCCGAACGCACGAGCGCCGTCAGCCCCGCGAGGCTGCTGCTCGCATACGCGACGCGATAATCGCGGCCCGCGCGATGCAACGCATCGCAGGCCGCGATGTGATCGAGCGTATCGGGATCGGAAAGCGCGAGCGGCAACGGATCGAACTGCGCGGCATCGAGGCCCGGATAACCGATCCAGACCAGTTGCTCGCGACGGATGACGTCGTCGGTCAACCCATCGTCCGGCAATGAAATCATCGCGAGATCGACCGCCCGCTTGTCGAGCTGTTCGAGCAACCGCGGCGTCGGCCCGCACACGACCTCGACGATCGCCAGCGGATGCTGGCTCGAGAACTGCCGCAGCAGCGACGGCAGGAACACGGCCGCGTAATCGTCCGGACAGCCGAACCGGATGCTGCCCGACAACCCGGTGCCGCACAGGTCGGCCATCGCCTCGTCATGCTGCCGCAGGATGCGCTGCGCATGCACGAGCAGCCGCTCGCCGGGGTGCGTCAGCACCACGCCGCGGCCGGTGCGCTGAAACAGCGGCTGGTCGACGCTTTCCTCGAGCCGGCGCATCTGCTGGCTGAGCGCGGACTGCGTGCGGCCGACCCGCGCCGCCGCGCGGCTCAGCGAGCGCACCTCGGCGATGACGACGAACGAGCGCAGCAGGTCGATTTTGAGCGAACGTCCCAAGGTATTAGCTCCCTTTCTACCTTGCATAAGCACTATTCGTTTCCATAAAACCAGACCCACGCCTAGACTGCAAGCGATCCTTGGCCCTGGTCCGGAGAAGCCCGATGTCCCTGAACGACGACGCAACCTTCTGGCACAACGCCAGGCAGCACCTGATCCGCTACGGCGGCACGTTCGAGCCGATGATCATCGAGCGCGCGCAAGGCAGCTTCGTCTACGACGCCGACGGCCGCGCGATCCTCGATTTCACGTCGGGCCAGATGAGCGCGGTGCTCGGCCACAGCCATCCGGAGATCGTCTCCGTCATCAGCGAATACGCGGGCAAGCTCGATCACCTGTTCAGCGGGATGCTGTCGCGCCCGGTCGTCGACCTCGCGACGCGCCTCGCCGACATCACGCCGCCCGGCCTCGATCGCGCGCTGCTGCTGAGCACCGGCGCGGAATCGAACGAAGCGGCGATCCGGATGGCGAAGCTCGTCACCGGCAAGTACGAGATCGTCGGCTTCGCGCAGTCGTGGCACGGGATGACGGGCGCGGCGGCGTCCGCCACGTACAGCGCCGGCCGCAGGGGTGTCGGCCCGGCCGCCGTCGGCTCGTTCGCGATTCCGGCGCCGTTCGCGTACCGGCCGCGCTTCGAGCATGGCGGCGCGTACGACCCTCTCGCCGAACTCGACTACGCATTCGACCTGATCGATCGCCAGTCGAGCGGCAACCTCGCCGCGTTCATCGCGGAGCCGATCCTCAGCTCCGGCGGCATCATCGAATTGCCGGAAGGCTACATGGCGGCGCTCAAGCGCAAGTGCGAGGCGCGCGGGATGCTGCTGATCCTCGACGAAGCGCAAACCGGCGTCGGACGCACGGGCACGATGTTCGCGTGCCAGCGCTACGGCGTGACGCCCGACATCCTCACGCTGTCGAAGACGCTCGGCGCGGGGCTGCCGCTCGCGGCCGTCGTCACGTCCGCGCAGATCGAGGAGCGCGCGCACGAACTGGGCTACCTGTTCTATACGACGCACGTGTCGGATCCGCTGCCGGCCGCGGTCGGCCTGCGCGTGCTCGACGTGGTGCAGCGCGACGGCCTCGTCCAGCGGGCGAACGTGATGGGCGACCGGCTGCGGCGCGGGCTGCTCGACCTGATGGAGCGCTTCGACTGCATCGGCGACGTGCGCGGGCGCGGGCTGCTGCTCGGCGTCGAGATCGTCAAGGATCGCCGGACCAAGGAGCCGGCGGACGGGCTCGGCGCGAAGATCACGCGTGAGTGCATGAACCTCGGGCTCAGCATGAACATCGTGCAGTTGCCCGGCATGGGCGGCGTGTTCCGGATCGCGCCGCCGCTGACCGTCAGCGACGAAGAGATCGATCTCGGCCTGTCGCTGCTGGAGCAGGCGATCGCACGCGCGCTGTAACGCCCCGCCCTACCTCGCACGCGCCGCCGCGCCGGGTCGAACGGCCGGCGCGACGGCTCGGGAGGTCCGGTCGATCAACGCGCTTCGGCCGCCCATGCTTCGGCATCGGCGCCGGCCGGGATGCGCATCGGGCACGACGGATCGGTCGCCGCACGCCACACGGCTTCGGCGACGTCCCGCGCATGGGTAATCGGCGCGGATTCGTCGACCATGCGCGTAAAGGCCGCCGCGGCAAATTCCGCATAAGCCTCGTGCTCGAAGCCGTGCACGTGCACGCGCGCGTTGTCGGCGAAACGCGTGTCCGGTGCCCGGCCCGGCAGCACGAGACGCGCACGCACGCCGAACGGTTCGAGTTCGAGCGCCATCGATTCGGTGTACGCATTGACCGCCGCCTTGCTGGCGCGATAGGCGGCGAGCAGCGGCAGCACCTTCAGCGTGACGCTCGACGTGACGTTCACGACGACGCCGGCCCCGCGCCGGCGCAACTGCGGCAGCACGGCTTCCGTCACCGCGATCGTGCCGATCGTGTTGGTCTCGAACAGCGCGCGCACGGTGTCGAGCGGCATCAGTTCGGCCGGCGCGGCCGCGCCGAAACCCGCGTTGTTGACGAGCACGTCGATCGGGCCGGCGGCGTCGATCGCCGCGCGGATGCTGTCGGGGTTCGTGACATCGAGCGCCAGCACGCGCAGGTGCTCCGACGGCGGCAGGACGTCCTCGCGCGGCGTGCGCATCGTCGCGACGACCTGCCAGTCGCGGGCCAGGAAATAGCGGGCGATCTCGAGGCCGAAGCCGGAGGAACAGCCGGTGATCAATACGGTCTTCATGCGAACTCACTCCTGTGACGTGTTGGGCATGTGTTCGTACGATAGATGGCCGCATCCGTATTCGCTACAATCGAAAATCCGATTTTCTTTTGCGAGAGTCCGGCGATGATCGATCCGCTAGCCGAGGTCGTGACGCTGCTGCAGCCGAGCACGCGGTATTCCAAACTCGTTCACGGCGCGAGCCCCTGGTGCATCAGCCGGACGGTTGCGGGCGAGCCGTTCTATTGCGTGGTCCTGGAAGGCGGGTGCCGGGTCGCGATCGACGGGCATCCGCCGATCGCGCTGCTGCCCGCCGATTTCGTGCTGATTCCGGCGGCCTACGGCGTCGCGATCTCCAGTCTCGAGCTGCCGCCGCCGGGCGTCGAAACGGCCGCGCCGGTCGTGCTCGACAACGGCGAATACCGGATCGGCGACGCGAGCCGCCCGGTCGACGCGCGCATGATGGCCGGCCACTGCAGCTTCAGTTCGCCCGACTCGGCGCTGCTCGTGTCGCTGCTGCCGCAATACGTGCACGTGCGCGGCGAACCGCGCCTCACCACGCTCGTGCAACTGGTGCGGGACGAATCGCGTGCGCAGCGGCCGGCGCGCGAACTCGTGCTGTCGCGCCTCGTGGAAGTGCTGCTGATCGAGGCATTGCGGTTTTCGGCAGACACGGGCGCATCGCCCGGCCTCGTGCGCGGTCTCGCCGACAGCCGTCTCGCCGCCGCGATCCGCGGGATGCACGAACGCACCGCGCACCCGTGGACGGTCATCGAGCTCGCGAAGGAAGCGGCGCTGTCGCGTTCGACCTTCTTCGAACGCTTCAGCCGCGCGGTCGGCGTCGCGCCGATGGAATACCTGCTCACATGGCGCATGGCGCTCGCGAAAAACCTGCTGCGCCGCGACGAGGGGCGCATCGCGGAAATCGCCGGGCGCGTCGGCTACAGTTCCGCGAGCACCTTCAGCGTCGCGTTCACGCGGCACGTGGGCCGGCCGCCCGCGCAATATGCGCGCGACGAACGCGCGGCGGCGAGCGACGCATGACCGGCACCCGCAACCGCCACTCCGCGACCTGCGTACACTACCCATCACGCAACGACGACGCGCGAGGCAGGCGATGACGACAGCGGCAAACAATCCCGACACGCGCGACCACTGGCTCGTCGCGCGGCGCGATGCGGAAACCGGCATCGAAAGCCTGCACGCGCATTTCAACGGCCATGCGTACGATGCGCACGATCACGACGACATGCTGGTCGGCTTCACCGAACAGGGCGTGCAGCGTTTCCAGTGCCACCGTTCGCTGCATACGAGCGTGCCGGGCCGCGCGATCCTGATCGAGCCCGGCGCGATGCACGACGGCCATGCGCCCGAAGCGGGCGGCTTCACCTACGGGATGCTGTACCTGCCGCAAGCCTGGGTCGAACGCGCGGCGCGCCGGCTGGACCTGCCGGGCCTCGGCAGCGTCGAAGCCGCGTTCGGCCATACGCTCGTCGACGACCGCAGCCTCGTCGATGCGATCCGGCACGCGTTTGTCGCGATCCACGGCAACGAAGGCCGGCTCGCGCGCGATCAGACGCTCGACCGCCTGCTGACGCGGCTCGGCGGCGAACTGCGTGGCGTCCCGCTCGCACTGGAAAGCAGCGTCGTGCCGCCGGCGATCGCGCGCGTGCGCGATCTGCTGCATGCGCACATGGATGGCAATCTCGGCCTCGACGAGCTGGCCGGCGCCGCCGGGATCGACCGGTTCCGCTTGACGCGGCTGTTCCAGCGCGCGTACGGCACCTCGCCGCACGCGTACCTGGTGCGCTTGCGGCTGCGCGCCGCGCGTCGGCTGCTGGCGGCCGGCCGCACGCCCGCCCAGGCGGCCGCGGACGTCGGCTTCGCCGACCAGAGCCACCTGGGCCGCTGGTTCCGCCGCGCGTACCGGATCACGCCGGCCGCGTACCGGCAACTGTGCACAAACGTTCCAGACTGAGCGCGCGCGACATCCGATCATGCGTGCTTCAACGAGGAGCAATCATGATCGATACCAAGGTGGCGCTGATCGTGCGCGACGATCTCGCGGCGTGGCAGAAACTCAATGTCGTCGCGTTTCTCGCGACGGGCGTCGCGGCCGAAGCGCCCGACGCGCTCGGCGAGCCTTACGAGGATGCGGCAGGCCGCCGCTACGGACGCATGCTGGGCCAGCCGATGCTGGTGTTCGCGTCCGACTTGAACGGGCTGCAGGCCGCCCACCGGCAGGCGCTGTCGCGCGAACTGACGATCGTGCCGTACGTGCATGCGATGTTTTCGACCGGGCACGACGCGGCCAACCGCGAAGTGTTTCGCGCCGGGGATGCGGAGAATCTGGATCTGGTCGGGCTGGCGCTGCACGGACCGAAGAAGGCCGTGGACAAGGCCGTGAAAGGGCTGGCGCTGCACGCGTGAACGCGCGTGCAACGCGGCCGTGTTCAGATGTAGTCCGAATTGAGCGACGATCGCAGCAAAATCGGTCGCGGCTTTCTGCAGTCTGCCATTCAGTCCGCAAAAGCATCGGCTTCGCCGCCGGCCCGTTGCAGGCCGGCGGCTTTCCTCATCAACCGCCGAGATACGCCTGCTTGATCCGGTCGTTCGCGAGCAGGTTCGCGCCCGTGTCGGCCAGCACCACGCGCCCTGTTTCGAGCACGTAGCCGCGATCGGCCACACCGAGCGCCTTGTTCGCGTTCTGCTCGACCAGGAACACCGTGACGCCTTCGTCGCGGATCGTCCGGATGATGTCGAAGATCTGCGCGATCACGAGCGGCGCGAGGCCGAGCGTCGGCTCGTCGAGCAGCAGCAGACGCGGCTTGCTCATCAGCGCGCGGCCGATCGCCAGCATCTGCTGTTCGCCGCCCGACATCGTGCCGGCCCGCTGCGTCGCGCGCTCCTTCAGGCGCGGAAACAGCTTGAACACGTGCTCGATGCCGTCGTCGATCTCGTGACGGTTCGCGAAGAAGCCGCCCATCTTCAGGTTCTCGAGCACCGTCAGGCTCGGGAACACGCGCCGCCCTTCCGGCGAGATCGCCATCCCCTGCCGCATGATCTGGTGCGTCGACATCGCGGTGATGTCGTTGCCCTCGAACAGCACGCGGCCCGACGATGCGCGCGGCGTGCCGCACACGGTCATCATCAGCGTCGTCTTGCCGGCGCCGTTGCTACCGATCAGCGTGACGATCTCGCCCTTCTTCACCTCGATCGACACGCCCGCGAGCGCCTCGACCGCGCCGTAGTGCGTATGGACCTGTTCCAGCTTCAGCATCACTCTTCCCCCAGATACGCCTTGATCACGCGCGGGTCGTTGCGGACCGCTTCCGGCGTGCCGATCACGATCGGCCGGCCGTGCTCCATCACGAGAATGCGGTCCGACACGCCCATCACGAGGCTCATGTCGTGTTCGATCAGCAGCACCGACACGCCGAACTCATGGCGCAGCTTGTCGATCAGGTGCTGCAGCTCGATCTTTTCCTGCGGGTTGAGACCGGCCGCCGGCTCGTCGAGCATCAGCAGACGCGGCTCGGTGATCATGCAGCGCGCGATCTCCAGACGCCGCTGGTGCCCGTACGACAGCGTGCCGGCCGGCCGGTTGGCGACCGACCTCAGCCCCATCCGGTCGAGCCACAGGGCCGCGCGTTCGAGCGCTTCCTTCTCGGCGCGACGATAGGCGGGCGTCGAGAACAGGCCCGGCAGCAGCCCGGCCTTCACCTTGCGATGCTGCGCGACGAGCAGGTTCTCGACGACCGTCAGCGACTTGAACAGGCGGATGTTCTGGAACGTGCGCACCAGGCCCTTCAACGCGATCTTGTGGCTCGGCAGCCCGCCAATCGCGTGGCCGTCGAGCACGACGTCGCCGCCGGTCGGCTTGTAGAAGCCGCCGACGCAGTTGAACACCGTGGTCTTGCCTGCGCCGTTCGGCCCGATGATCGCGAACACCTCGTTGCGGCGCACGTCGAAATCGATGCCGTCCACCGCGAGCAACCCGCCGAAGCGCATCTGCAGCCCGGCGACCTTCAACAGTTCTGCATTCGCGCTCATTGCGGCAACTCCACGTGGGGACGGCTCGCGGGCAGCAGGCCCTGCGGACGCCACATCATCATCAACACCATCACCAGACCGAAGATCAGCATCCGGTACTCGGCGAAGCCGCGCGCGACTTCCGGCAGCACGGTCAGCAGGATCGCCGCGAGAATCACGCCGAGCTGCGAGCCCATCCCGCCCAGCACGACGATCGCGAGGATCAGCGCCGATTCGATGAAGGTGAACGACTCAGGATTCACGAGGCCCTGACGCGCCGCGAAGAACGCGCCGCCGATGCCCGCGAACGCCGCGCCGAGCGTGAACGCCGACAGCTTGATGCGCGTCGGGTTGAGACCCAGCGAACGGCACGCGATCTCGTCGTCGCGCAGCGCTTCCCACGCGCGGCCCATCGGCATGCGGATCAGGCGGCTCGTCACGAACAGCGTGAAGCCGACCAGCACCAGCGCGATCAGGTACAGGAAGATCACCATGTGCTCGCCGCTGTATTCCAGCCCGATCAGCTCATGGAAGGTCTTCGCGCCTTCGACGCTCGCCGAGCGCGCCATCTCGAAGCCGAACACCGTCGGCTTCGGAATGCTCGAGATGCCGTCCGGGCCGCCCGTGAGGCTCGTCAGGTTGTTCGCGAGCAGGCGGATGATTTCGCCGAAGCCGAGCGTGACGATCGCGAGATAGTCGCCGCGCAGGCGCAGCACCGGGAAGCCGAGCAGGAAGCCGAACGTCGCCGCCGCGATCGCCGCGATCGGCAGGCACTCCCAGAACGACAGCCCGAAATACTGGTTCAGCATCGCGTACGTATAGCCGCCGACCGCGTAGAACCCGACATAGCCGAGGTCCAGCAGACCCGCGAAACCGACCACGATGTTCAGCCCGAGACCGAGGATCACGTAGATCAGCGCGAGCGTTGCGACGTCCACCGCGCCGCGCGAGCCGAAGAACGGCCACACGAGCCCGACCGCGAGCAGCACCCAGATGACCACGCGCTGCTGCTGCGCGCCCATCGCGGGCAGCGCCGGCAGCTTCACCGCCGATTTCGCGCGCACGAGCCACGGCTTGAACAGCTGGAACAGAAACACGGCCGCGACCGCGATCCACACCGGGCGCCAGTGCGGCGTCAGCACCACCTGATAGCCGTCGAGCTTCAACTGCAGCCCGAGCACCGGAATCGTGAGGATCGCCGTCAGGAACGCGGCGGCCACGGCATTCTTCAGCGCCTGGCTGACCGACGCGTCGGCGGCCGGACGGCGAACGGAAATGACTTGACTCATTTGCGTCTCCCTTAGACCTTTTCGATGTCCGACTTGCCGAGCAGGCCGGTCGGGCGGAAGAGCAGGATCAGCACGAGCAGGCCGAACGCAACCACGTCCTTGTACTCGGCCGGCATGTAGCCTGCTGCGAAGGTTTCAGCGAGGCCCAGCAGCACGCCGCCGAGCATCGCGCCCGGGATGCTGCCGATCCCGCCGAGCACCGCGGCGGTGAACGCCTTGATGCCTGCGACGAAGCCGATGTACGGATTCAGCTTGCCGATCGTCAGCCCGATCAGCACGCCGCCGACGGCCGCCAGCATCGCGCCGAGCACGAACGTGAACGAGATCACGCGGTTCGTGTCGATGCCGAGCAGGTTCGCCATCTTCATGTCCTCGGCACACGCGCGGCACGCACGGCCCATCCGCGAATGCGAGATGAACAGCGTGAGCGCGATCATCAGCACGAGCGTCACGCAGACGATCAGGAGACGCGCATACGGAATCGTCACGTCGAAGTCGCCGCCGAGATGGATCTCGAACGCGCCGGAGATCAGCACCGGCACGGACACGTCGCGCGCCCCCTGGCCGATCTGCACGTAGTTCTGCAGGAAGATCGACATGCCGATCGCGGAGATCAGCGGCACGAGGCGCGGGCCGCCGCGCAGCGGGCGATACGCGACGCGCTCGACCGCGAAGCCGTACAGGCCCGTGACGATCACCGACACGATCAGTGCGGCGCCGAGCACGAGCGGCAGCGGATAGCCGGCGGAGATGCCGATCGCGGTGAGGGTCACGAGGCCCACGTACGCGCCGATCATGTAGATCTCGCCGTGGGCGAAGTTGATCATGCCGATGATGCCGTAGACCATCGAATAGCCGATGGCGATCAGCGCATAGATCGCACCCAGCGTCAGGCCGTTGACCAGTTGCTGGGCGAATTGAGGAAAGAAGTCAGTCATGTGCGGGAAGCTCCCGTTGGCGCTGGTCGCATGCCGTCGCCGGATCACGGCGTTCGGCCGCGCGCAACGCACGGTGTCGTCTCGGGCCGCCCCTTGGCCGCGCAACGGCCAAATGCGCACGCGCCCTGCCCGGGTGACGGGCAGAGCGGTGCGCGGGGCGGGTACTCCGTATTACCGGGCGGCGGTCTTCGTCGCGTCCTTGTGCCACGTGTAGACGACGAACTTGAACGACTTCAGGTCGCCCTGTGCGTCATACGCGACCTTGCCGATCGGCGTGTCGAACGTCGTCTTGTGCATGTACGCGGCGACCTTCGTCGGATCCGTCGTCTTCGCTCCCGCGATCGAGTCGGCGATGATCTTCACCGCTGCGTACGACGGCATCTGGAACGGGCCGTTCGCGTCGCGCTTCTTGTCCGCGAACGCCTTCACGAGGCCTGCGTTGGACGGGTCGGCCGAGAAGTCGGCCGGCAGCGTGACCAGCATGCCTTCCGAAGCCGGGCCGGCGATCGCCGTCACGTCCTTGTTGCCCACGCCTTCAGGCCCCATGAACGTTGCCTTCACGCCCTGCTCGCGCGCCTGGCGCATCAGCAGGCCCATTTCCGGGTGGTAGCCGCCGAAGTAGACGAAGTCGACGCCTTGCGACTTCAGCTTCGTGATGATCGCCGAGTAGTCCGAATCGCCGGCGTTGACGCCTTCGAACAGGACGACCGGGATCTTCGCGCCTTCGAGGTCCTTCTTCACCGACGACGCGATGCCCTGGCCGTACGACTGCTTGTCGTGCAGGATCGCGACCTTCTTCGGCTTCACGTTGTTGATGATGTAGTGCGCGGCGGCCGGGCCTTGCTGGTCGTCACGGCCGATCGTGCGGAAGATGAAGTGGCGCTTCTTGCCTTCCGTCAGCTGCGGCGCGGTGGCCGACGGCGTGACCATCACGATGCCTTCGTTTTCGTAGATGTCGGATGCGGGGATCGTCGAACCCGAGCACACGTGGCCGATCACGTACTTGATCTTCTGGCTGACGATCTTGTTGGCGACGGCGACGGCCTGCTTCGGTTCGCAAGCGTCGTCCATCATCACGACTTCAAACTTGTTGCCGCCCGCACCGCCTGCCGCGTTGATCTGTTCGATCGCGGTCAGCGCACCGGCCTTCACCATGTCGCCGTATTGGGCGACCGAACCGCTCATCGGACCAGCGATGGCGATCTTCACGGTTTCCGCTTGCGCGGCGGCGGCGCCGGCGGCGAACAGCACGGCGGCGACGGAAATGGACGTAAGACGGGACAGCGTCATCAGGAGCTCCTCGATGTTGTTAGTCATACGGGCAAAGGCGGCATGACTTGCGCAATCGAACAGCACCCGGGGCGAGGACATGGGACACGCCCGAGACACATGAAGACGGACCTGCGGATGGATGATGCGTAGCGGGGCCCGGCTCTTGCAGTCCCCGAAGGGGACGTCTGGTTCGGAAAGACATCGTGATGCGTCTTGCATTGCGCAAGCGTTTCGCCTGCCCCGCTTGCCAAATTGCTCGTTCGGAGGGATGGTCCGACAGCCATTGGCAAGGCAGCCGAAATTATATGGGCGTTTTTAAATCGTCTGTCAAAAATGCCGGTGTTATGAGGGAAAACACGGAGAAACTTGCCGGGTGGCGGGTGGCGATTGCGGCGCAACTTGGTGGAGGTGGTAACGTTTGCGGTGGGTGCAATTGGGTTGCGATTTTGGGTGGGTAGGTGGGGTTTGAGGCTTGCTGGGTGGGCTTCGTGGTGAGTTTCGGGTGCGCCGCGTACGATCTTTTGGTTTTATAGGGTCTGATGCGTCTGAATCAATCAACTGATGATTGGGTTGGCGTGCACCGATGCGGGGCGTTGGGTCGGAGCGGTCAATCCTTCTGTTTGCTGACGAATCCGACTCACGCGAAAGCTTATTGTTATTTTTATGAAATAATGCGAACTCGCCTCTGCAATCCAGCCAGCCTTCCTGCGTGTCGCGTCCGCCGCGCCCCGTAGTCGCTTCAGGGCCGCTTCGACACCCTTCCGTCGCCCAGCCGCCAGCCAGTGATCTGCCGTTTTTCTCTCATTGCATATCACCTGTTCGGATCGCCAATGAATCATCCTCTCCGCTTTTCTTCCGCTGCTGCGCTTGCTTGTGCGCTTTCTGTCTCTACTGTTGATGCTTCCGCGCGCGATTCGCTGATCGATCGGTCGGGCGGCGCCAACGTGTTTCGTTCGGAACGTCGGGTTGTGGTTCGGGATGATGGGCGTGTGGCGCGGACGACGCGGCGCGTGAAGTATGCGGCGCCAGTCGAACGTAGTCCGTTCGATACGCCGGATACGCGGCCGGTGCGGGTTTCAGGCGATACGCTTGCGCCGCAGCCTTCGGATGAACACGGATCTGGCGATTCGGTATGGCCTTCGAATCGCGTCGCGCTCGGTGCGGGCGGGAAGGATAGCTTGGGGCGCGCGTTGCCTAGGCACGAGCAGCGTGAACTGAACTGGAATGAATATCTGCGGGCCAGTGGGTCACACGCTCCTGGCGGCGGCAGACCGTATGCGCCGACGCGACCTTTCGATGCCGCGCACGGTCCGCACGGTGCGCCAAATCCATACGATCCGTCGGTGCCGCAGCCGGAGACACGGACGTTCTATGACAACGGCGCGGGTTCGCATTGCACGGCGACGGGCGGTGCGGGGACGGCGCGGTCTTCTTGCGATGTCGCTTGGTGATGTTTGGGGGTGGCCGGTAGCGGCTGCCCTACCCGGCTTGATGTGCCGCTTTGCGCGGTACGGTCGCATGCTGCGAAATACAAGCGTTCGACGACCACTGCCTTGGCGTCACTGAGACCTTCCCGAAGGGTGGCGCGACGATGTCTGCTGGCATATTGCAGTTGTAGAGTCCCGGTGACAGCCCGTTCGCCAGCGGTGGACAACTCGGCGACGTCGTGCCGTTGATCTTCAACGCCCGCACGGCGCGGTACAAGCACGGTCCCCCTGAGCAGGTTCGCGCGGCTGCCGTACATCGACACCAACCGCGACACCCACGCCGTTTACACGCTCGTGCGTAAGTTCGTGATTCAAGGGGTTCCGAGATTGAATAACCACTCGTGATATTTTCTCTTGTCCTGATCGGACAAGACATCTGCAACGAGATCCCAGGCAAAGTCCTTCTGAGCGTTCATTTCATTTTCAACTAGATTGGTTACATGCCCACCAATCAACTCGAAATTTTCTAAGTAGTCAATTCGATTGATCAGAACCTCGGCGCATGCAACCAACCGTTCGACATTGTGCCCAGTACACCATTGGGCCAGGAAGGATAGCCCTGCGAGCAAATCAGTCGTCCCCTGGGCCACAGCATCGTCGTCCATTGCGACTGCATCAGGGTCCCAGTCCACTTGCTCTAGGTCACTTAGCGGATTGGGTGTTTGGTTTCCACTCCACACTTGATCCAGGTAGTCGCCAACTCGCTGTTTGATCTGTGCACTTGTACCCGTCGCATGCGTGGCAAGAAACTCGAATATTGCATCATCGTGCGCAAGCCCAATACAGCACCAAACACCAAAACGAGCAAGGTTATCGAGCTTCCCTGCGGCAAGAATTGATCCGAGATATTCTTTATGTGTCTCGATATCGGACATACTAATCTCCTAATCAAAAATCCCACCAGCTTGATCCACGTGGGGCTGGCACGATGGACACAACGCATTCCTTTGCAATCCGCCCCAAGAGATACCCCATCGACTTACCTCGGCACCTTCGGAAAGATTGCGAAAAACAATTTACTCCGCATAGTTTTCGATCTCATCAAAAACCATCGATAGACTTCTTCCCATAGGAAATATTTTATTCTGGCACTCCCATCTTCATAAGCGCTTGTCGTTGTGCCGGACTTAGCCGGCCCCCGTTTCCCGCCGCAAATAGCGGTGTCTTGCCATTGATCTTGGCCTCGACGATCGATACTGTTGAAATTCGTATTGAGCGCGCATCCCCCCCACCACCGGCCAAGTTGTGGACTTCCGGTGCTTTCCCGCTAAATTCCCCATATGCCCAGCCCCCCCGGATCGACCCAAACTAATGGATTGACACCGTACCCATAGGGGTTCCTTCCAACCAGCAGGCAGATCGGGGCGGGATTGATGAAACGTCCGATGTCCGGTCCAGATCGATCTCACGCACCTGCGTGCACAGCCGCGCCGCGACACCGACAAGCACCGCGTCGCCGACATCGTGGCCGAGGCAGTCGTTGATTTCCTTGAAGCGGTCGCAGTCGAGATCTAGAAAAACAAAAGCCCACGCTTCAAAAAACGTGGGCCGAGTGAAAACCGCCGACAGGATCGCAACGCCGACGTGCCCGGTTCGCCTGCAGCAAAACAAGCTCAAGCGACCGAACACGCCGTGCAAACCGGCATCAGCGAACTACTTGCACGACGCGGAATCCATACGGCCAATTGACAATCACGGAAACCTCCCGGCGGGTGTTTGCCCGACGATGTTTGCCCGGATGTTGCAGCTAAAGTGTTCCGGCGACGGACCATTCTGCCAGCAACCTCATCGCATCAAAAAAACAATTTGATAGTCAAATATCAAAAAACCACTCAATGAATTCATTGAACCCACCCCATTGAGCCTTCGCATTGCCCGCTACGAATTCTTTTAAAGAGTTGCCCAACCCAACATCAAAAACCTGGCCCGTTTCCATGTTGTAGAAATATCCTCGCTCCCCCGCGAATGAATCCAGGGGAATATATGGCTCTGGTATTTTAAGAATCTCGCGAGCAACCCTCAATCTACCATCATAGTCGGAATTATTCAAAAACCAGCAGATTTGATAGATCTCTCCATTTTTCGACGTGAATGTCGGACCATCCTCCACGTGCAAATAAAATTGCGAAAAATCTGATGAAATATCAAACCCCATTTTTAGCAGGGCATCCTTATATGTCGGCTCAACATCATCAAACCACCATTTTTTATTCTGACAAAATAAAATAATCTTATTTGACAGCATATCACCCTCCACATCGTCCAGCAGATTTTCTTCGGTCCACTTCAGCGGCAGCACGTTGCTTCCAATATGCCTCACGGTCCGCATTGAATGTATCTCTATTCACCGGATTCACCGGGTGCGGATTGGGCAAATAGGGGTGCAGTGCATTACTACCATAATACCGTTGATGGGTGTCCGCCGACAATTCAAACAATGCGCCCAATCCATCTTGATTCGAATGATGCAGGTTAAGCTGTGAATACACACCGTTTTTCACAACAAACGGACTTTTCCCACTTGCAGCCAAATCAAGGTTGGTTACTGTCCCGCCCCGTGTGTTCACCGGCAAATTCCAGTCAATTGCTTGTTGATAAACAGTATGAGTGCTCCCGGACGGCGCGGCGAATACCGACGGGGTGAAGAACCCTGTCAACCCCCACGGATCAATCCACGAGAGCGGGTTGGGTGCGTACTGGTACAGGTTGATCCCGCCCCGCAACGAGATCGGGTCGGGGTTGATGAAGCGACCAATGTCGGGATCGTAAAACCGGAACGTGTTGTAGTGCAGCCCCGTCTCCCGGTCCAGATATTGCCCCTGGGAACGCAGATTCTGCGGTCGCGGTACGTGAGCAGGTGTCGATGTAGTTGACTGCACCTCGCCCCATGTCGGCATAGACCTCTGCGGCTCTTGTGCAATCCACTCCTCCTGCACCGCGTTACCCCAAACCTTGTAGCGTGCCTGCCAGATCAACTCACCGTCTGAGTCAGTCAGCTCCTCGGGCATTCCCGAAACATCGTTGTGGAAATAGTAGACGGCATCCCTTGCATTGGCGTCATTCGCTGCCGATGCACGTTGGTCGATCCGAGCAAGCGGCACATAACTATTGGACTCGTACAAGTACGTCAGCGCTTCCTCCCCCTGACGATCGTGATAAGTCTCCTGCACGAGTCGCATGCCATCCCACAGAAAATCCGTACTCGCGTAACTGCCATTGAGCTTCCGAATCCGCCGGCCGAACGCGTCGTATTCGAAATGCGTGGTCCCGACGCCGAGCCGGTCCTTCGTCACAACAGACTTCAGCTGATTCCAGTCGTCGTACTCGAGCACCAGCTCTTTGGCGGGGCCGTGCCCACTCAGCTTGCGAACCAGCCGCCCGTACGCGTCGTACTCGAAGCGCTTGTCCTCGAACATCTTGAGCCGGTTGTGCTCGACATAGCCTCCCGGGTGATCGCTCGACACCAGGTTGGCCGCCGCGTCCCAGCGAAACACTTCCGACGGCAATCCCGGCCCTGCCGCCTGTTCGATACGCCCGGTCGGGTCATACCGATAGCTCGTCGTGCCATAACGCTGATCCCGCTTCTGGATCACGTCGCCTGCTGCATCGTATTGCCACTGCTTCGCGAGCAACTCGCCGCCCGCCTTGCCTCGCTGCGCAGCGTGCCGCGCCCGACGACCCACCGCGTCATATCCGAAATGACTCGTCAGCTTGCCCTGCGTCCGTAGCACCTCGCGATGCAGATCATCCCGTTCGATGTCTGCGACCGCAGCACCATCAAAACGAATCTGGTGCACGTGTCCCGAACCGTAATGCAGCCAATCGATCGTCCGCTCACCGGAGATCGTCGTGCCGACGCGATTGCCAAGCTCGTCATACGTATGCGCAAGCCAGCCCGTCGGCATGTATTCCTCGAGGACCTCTCCGCGCGCGCCGTATTTCAGGTTGACCCGATTCTTCAGCGACGGACCACGAGCCGCCAGCGTGTACAACTCGGCCGATGCGACCCGGCTCGCCTTGTCATACAGGTATTCACATCGCTCATGCGTGGCCTGCTTCGCCGTCAGTCGCCCGATCGCGTCGCGTTCGTATCGCGTCTCGATCTGCCCATCCCGTACGATCGTGCCTTGACCGCACACGTCGTATTCGTAAGTTCGTTTATGGCCATCGAGACCAATCTGCGCGGCCAGAAGGTCGCGACGGTCATACTGGAAGCGATACGACTCGCGATTCTCATTGGTCAAGCTCGCCAGCCGGAACGCATCGTCGTAACCGAACCGCACGACACGATTGGCCGCGTCCGTGCGTGACAGCAACAATCCACGCGGATTGAGTTCGTAGCGGGTGCTGCGCTGGTTCGCATCGACGACCTCGACGAGACGCCCGGCCGCATCGTACCGAAACATCTGCCGCGCGCCATCGGCCGTCCCGATCCCGGTGACCCGCCCCATCGCATCCGTTTCGTACACGGTGGCCTGCCCCGCCGCATCGGTCACACGCGCAAGCGCCCCACGTGCGTCATACGCGAACCGCGTGACCTTGCCGGAACAATCTGTGTACGAGGTCAACTGCGCCCGACCATTCCATTCGAGGAACTTGTACCCGCCACGCGCGTCGCGAATCGTGTGCACGAGCCCACGCTCATCGCGGTAATACTCGGTCGCGAAGCCGGCCGGATCGCGCGCCATCGTCAGGTTGCCGCGCTCGTCGTAGCGGTAAATCCAGCGCGCGTTGGCGGGATCGGTTTCCGCTACCGGCAGATCGTAGTGCCCGTTCCATTCGGTGCGCTCAACCTGGCCGAGCGCATCGATACGCTGCGTCTGCCGCCCCCGCTCGTCGTATTCGAAGCGGGTCGTATTCCCGGCCGGATCGGTCGTGCTGACCAACTGCCGCATCGCGTTCCACTCGAGTTGCCATACATGGCCTTCGGCATCCGTATGACTGGTCGGCTGCTGATCCTCATTCCACGTCCACTGCGTAACGCGACCGATCTGGTCCGTAATCGTCACCGTACGCCGCGCGAGATCCGCATCGAACGTGTACGCTTCGCCGTCGTCCGTCCAGTGGCGCACGACACGCGCATCGCGACCGACTCCCTGCCACGCATAAAAGCACTTCAAGCCGCCGCGCAACGTGTGCTGGACCATCAGTCCGCGTTCGTATGCGAAGCGACGCGCGGTGTGGCCGCTGCGATCGGTGACGGCCACTAGTTCGCCTGCGTCGTTGTATGCGTAATGCACCAGCGTGTCGGGTCGTTCACCATCGACGCCGCGGCTCAACTCGATCGCGGCAACGCGTCGGGGGTGCGATCTTTCATAGACCAGCGTCAGCATGCGTCCGGCACTGTCACGCAGCCGCGCGGGCCGCACAACCCCAGCGGCAGCTTCCTGCTCCACCTCGATCCAGTTGCCGTTGCGATCTTCGAGCCGCCACAGCGTGAGCGTCTCGCTGTCCGCATCACGACGAGCGCGGCCGAAATCGCGATACAGCCCATCGACCGTTTCAACCACGTAGTGGCCGCCTTCGGTGCAAATCAGGTAAATACCTTCCGGCACGCTGAAATGACTCTCACCGGGCGGCACGGCCGGGAACACGATATCGCGCCCCTGCTCGTCCCAGTACGTGATCGACGTGACCTCGCCATGCTCGCGCGCCAGCCGAAGCTCAACGCTGATCGGCACGCTCCAGCCCGGCCCGAACAGACCATCCGCACGATCATCGTGGCTGCTGTAGAAGCGCTGCCACACGATCGGCAGCGGCCCGGACAATGCGAAGTCGGTATCGTCCGTGCCGTCGAGAATCTTGCCGCCGGTAATGACGTTGACCGGGTGGCCGGCTGACGGCCTCGCCAGGCTGCCAAGCCACGTACCGAAAGCACCGGCCGCAAAATTAATCGCGAGACACGGCACCTTGCTCTTCAGAAACTGCCCCCAGCTCATCTTGCCGCGGCCACACACGGCCAGCGCAATACCGAGCGCGGCCCCGAGCCATCCGAGCCGCGTGGCCGACTTCACGTCCCGCACCCGCTGCGTGCCGCCACCGATGAAAACGTTGTCGGAACCTTCGGCGATCGTGCCGTCGCAAGTCGTCTTGTCGCCAACGCGTGCAGCCGGCTGATCGTTGATGTAAACGCTCCCCGAACCGTCGGCGATCATCTGCGGCCCGGAATGGTCCGTGCACGCAACGGTATCGAGATCGCCCGGCTGTGCCGCCCGCGCGGCCGGCTTGTCGTTGACGTAGACGTTCCCCGAGCCGCTCGCGATCTTGCCTTTGATCTCGGGCGGCGCGATCGCATCGGCCAGCGCCTTCGCCCCGTCGTCGATGGCTTCGTTCATGCCGCTCGCTTCCATCAGCGCGCCCGAGCCGACCGCCACGCCGACACCGATCGCGATCACGAGCGGCGTCGCCAACCCTGCCGTGCCGATTTCGAGCGCGGCGAGGCCGACGAACACCAGCCCTTCCATCGCCTCCGCCACCAATGCGCCGACGACGGCACCGCCGATCACCGACCCGACCGTGCCGACAAGCTCGCCCCAGAACGACGTGTGCTGGATCGGGTCTTCGAAGCGCGCGGCCGCGAAGTGTTCCGCGCTCACGACACGTCACCCGGCCCGAGCAGGGTCGGTCTGGCACCGCGGGGCTGGAAACTGGCGAGCATCCGGTCGGCGATCGCCTGCTGTTCGTCGGTCAGCGGCGCCGCGCTGGTCAACGTCATCACCAGCACGCGACCGGCGTCGTCCGACGGGAACATGGTCTGGACCTGATGCCAGAGCCGGCCGTCGCGCTCGTGCGTCGAATCGATCTGGATACCCGCACGCCCGGCAACCGTGACCGGCCGGCGCGCCTTCTCGGTCAGCATCCTGGCATCGCGCGACGCCACTTCCCATTCGCGCGCGACGAACGCGTCGAGATTCTCCCCGTCGCGAAACCGCCCGCGGGCGATCACGAGGTTGAGGCCGCCTGGGCCGGCGTTCATCATCAGGATGTTGACGGTGCGGTCGAGCGCCGCGTCCGGCAGTTCGAAGGTGCCTTCGTGGATTGCGTAGTGCATGGCTGGTTTTGTTCGAGTTATTTGTTGAGATCGATGCGCTTGCCGTTGACCATCACGCCGTCGTCGGTCATCAGGATCACGGAGCCCTTGTGCTCGAGGCGGATGCCCTCCGGCGCCAGCGAGATCGAGCTGTCCTGCACCTTCAGCAAGATGCCGCGCTCGGCCACGTAGGCTTGCGTCCCGCCGCCGCCATCCTTGGCCGGCGTCGTCACCTCGACTGTGGTCGCGGTCGTGCTGCGCTTCTCGGCGATCGTCTCGGTCAGGTTGCCCTGCGGAATCTGCTTCTCTTCACTACCGGTCGCCACGAGGACGGTACGCATCGGCCCCAGCACCTTGTGCGTCTCGCTGTTCTCGACCACCGTGTTCATGTCCTTCTGCGCGTGCATGAAGAATTCCTGCATGCCGTTCGTGTCGGTCATGCGGATCTCGTTCGATCCCTGCCCCTTGTGCGTCTGGCTCTTGATCCCCATCGTCTGGCCAGCCGCGCCGTGATACGGGTTGCCTTGCTCGCCGTTGAACACGCGGCCGACGATCACCGGGTTGTCCGGATCGCCCTGATTGAACGCCACGAGCACTTCCTGCTTGATCCGCGGAATCGCGGCCGCACCCCAGCCGTCACCCGCCCACGGTTGCGAAACGCGCACCCACATCGAGTCGGAGCCGTCCTTCTTGCCGCGTCGATCCCACGGAAAGTGCACCTTCACTGCGCTCCCGTTCGTATAGATCTCCTCGCCCTTCGGGCCGACGACGATCGCCGACTGCGTGCCATGAATCACCGGTTTCGGCGTCGCACGCGGCGCGCGGTACGGAATCTTCTTCGGCAACAGCGCGAAGCTGTTGCGGTACGGCAGTTTGGCGCTGTGCTGCGTGTAGTCGTTCACGGCCTCGTGTCGCACATGCAGGATCACGTATTCCTGGTTGTTCTCGAGGACCGGATGATTCGCCACGGTCACGGCGCCGGCCGTCGTCATGCGCCACGCATAGCCGCCGCCGGTATAGCGATGGGCCTGCGCCTCTTCGGCTTCCATCGCGAAACGCGCGTAGCGATTGCCGTCGTCGCCGTGGTCGTACAGCGACTGGTGCTCGAACCGTTCGGTCGCGTCAAGCCGCGCATGCTTGAGGTTCTGCGGCTCGGCCTCCACCAGCATCAGCGGCGACGACGGGTTCTGGTAATTGAAGTCGCGAAACGTGACCTTGCCGACGCCGAAGCGCCGCCCTTCGTGCAGTTGGTCGATACCGCTGTCTTCGCTCGCCTCGGTCGCGGCGAACGGCACGGTGGCCAGCCCGTCGATCGGACGGAACAGCAGGTTCGTGTCGCCGATCACGAGAAAGTGCTTGTCCTTCTCGTAGCGGTGCGTCCAGACCAGCCCCTCCTGCTCCATCAACCGCGCGCAGAAGTTGTAGTAAGACTCCTGGTACATCACGACGTACTCGAGCGGCTTCTGGCTCGTCCGGATATCGAACACGAAGTCGGAAAACCCGTGCTCCTGGAAAATCTCGGTGAGGATGTCCTGCGCGGTCTTGTTCTGGAAAATCCGGCAGTCGGTCGAGCGCGTCAGGAACCAGAACCACGGCACGGCCGTCAGGTGATACTGCGTGACATTCCCGGGGTTGCCGGCCCGGTCGAACGACGCCACGTAGCCATCGAAGTAACGGTCGTTCTCGCCGGTGCCCGCTGCCACGACGCGCTCGAGCGTCGACAAGCGCGCCTGCTGATCGAACCGGATCTTGACCTGCTGGCCGATCAGGTCGTCCGGGCGAAGGTCGTGGCGATGCGACAGCAGGTCGAGGTGGATTTCCGGCAACCGGTTCACGTACTCGTCGACAACGGCCGCGCTGACCAGCAGCACGTCCGGGCCAAGCGGCGTATCGAGCGTCACGTAACGATTGAGCTGGGTCAGGCGCGCGGGGTTGGCTGCGCCGTTGATCGCCTCGGCAATCGCGCCGGGCGTCTTGTCCATCAGCGAGAAACCGGTTTGCGCGAGCTGCATCGCGCGCTGGACGGTGTCGACGTGCCCGGCCAGGCCGGCAAGCGGCCCGAGGCTCCCGGCAACACTCGACGCGATCGGCGCGGCAAGGCCGCCGAGCGCGCTCAGGGATCCGAGCGCACCACCGCCCAAACCGTTGGGAATACCCCCGTTCGGAGCGAAACTCATTCTTGTTCCTTGCTTATGTTCTCAGGTTCTATCGGCCGGTTTCCCGGGCCGAGGCCTCGATAATGTAGGTCAAAACCCGACCGCGCGAAAGCGCCGCGCAAACGTTTTCGTTCCGCCCCCAAAACGACAGCACTTGGCCGGCGGCCGGGCGCCGGGGCGCGATCGACCGCAGCGAAGCACCGCGCCGATAAGCGCGGAAATCAGCACAATCTGCACGAAACTTGTGACAGGCACGTGCGATGAGAATCGACGCGAACGACGCGAGTGGGGCGAAGCCCCCTCACCGCGGCGAAACCACAATCGCCGCCCGCCGATTCTGCGCCCGCCCGGTCGACGTCCGGTTATCCCCCACCGGATCGTTCTTCCCCTTCCCTACAACCGCAATCTGCTTCCCGTCCAGCCCCACATCCACCAGTTCGATCGCCACCACCTCCGCCCGCCGCCGCGACAGTTCCAGGTCGTAAGCCGCCTCCCCCTCCTCATCGGAGTACCCATAAACCCGCACCCCATTGATTCCAGCCGACTTCAACGTCCTCCCGATCCGCTCAACGATCCGCCTCACATCCGGCTTGAGGTTATACCGATCGAAATCGAACAAAATCGGCCCGCTCGACCCGAACTCGAACCCTTGCCCGGTCTCCTGAAACCCGGCCGACTTCAGCGCCGTGACCTGCGTCTGCGTGAGCCCCCGATGCAGCGGCGGCGTCTTGCACCCGCCGAGCAACAGACACAGCAGCACCGCGCTTGCGACGCACAGCCTCCCAATGCTCACCGGCAACGAGTTTTTCATCATCGTCCCCTTCGTATGCGCCCGCGCCGCGTGCGCTTCTTATCCCGCCGCCACGGCCTCGCCCGCAGCGCGAAACGATAGACATCAAACCCGCCCGGCAACGCCTTCCGCCAACTGCCACGTCCCCGGCCGCGCGCGCTTCGCGCGGTACATCGCGGCATCCGCCGCCCGCAGCAAGCCGTTCGCGTCCGACGCGTGATCGGGATACAGCGCCACGCCGGCACTCATCATGGTGGCCACCATGCGTCCGTCGGGCAGCTCGATCGACGGCACCATGCCGGACAAAATCTCGTCGGCGATCCGGCACACGCTTTCCACTTCGCGCACAGTGCCCAGCATCACCGCAAATTCGTCGCCGCCCAGGCGTGCGACCAGATCGGTCTCGCGCACCTGCGTGCGCAACCGCGCCGCGACACCGATCAGCACCGCGTCGCCGACATCGTGGCCGAGGCAGTCGTTGATCTCCTTGAAGCGGTCGCAGTCGAGATACAGGATGGCGACCCGCTGCCCCGTCACCACGGCATCGCAAAGCGCCACCGACAGACGCGACTCGAACTGCGCGCGGTTGGGCAGCCCGGTGAGCGCATCGTGCGTCGCCTTGTGTTCGAGCGATGCGTTTTCGTCGCGCAGCGTGTTCTGCCAGTCTTCGAATTCGTCGAGCAACGCGTTGAAGTCGTCACCGAGCTGGTTGAGTTCGGCGATCACCGCAGGCTCGACGCGCCGCCCGAACGCACGTTCGCGCCGCACGGCATGCGCGACGCCGGCGAGCGCGCGCAGCGGCGCAACGATGTTGCGCAGCAGACGCTTCGAGCTGACATACGCGCCGAGCACGCTGACGGCCAGGCAGCCGAGAATGCCGCCGATGCCACCGAGCAGGAATCCGAAGAACTGATGCCCGCGGCCACGCACGATGACCTGGCCGACGACGATGCCGTCGTGCATCACCGGGATGGCCACGGGCCCGGGCAACGCGAGAGCGGCGACACCGCGCTCGAGCCGGGCGATCCGGTCTTCGGTGGGCAGCTTCCAGGTCGCGAACAACTGTCCTCTGGCATCGGTGACCACCACCTGCGCGACGTCCTCGTCGTTGGCGATGGTTGCGATCGCCTCGTTTGCCGCGACGCGGTCGCCGAACACGAGCGCCGCCTCGACCGTATAGCCGAGCGAGCGGGCCAGCAGGTTCAGGTTGTTGCCGGCATACGCGCGCAACGCGATCACGGCGACGACGATCAGCGACACGGCGGCCATCGCAACCGCGACGAAGGCCAGGCGCAAATGCGCGCGACGCAGCACGCTTTGCAGCGTCGGGCGCGGCACACGTGAAGACGAAATGGGGGGCGCGGAGCGTGTCATGGCATCAGCGGCCGTCGCGCGAGATTGAGCACGTTCGGATGCACGCGCACGCCGCTGCGCGCGACGGCGTCGAGATTGATGTCGAACGTGACGCGTTCGGCCTCGACCGTGAGGCAGAACATGGCACCTGCGGTGCAGGACTCGTCGTGTTCGGCGATCGTCAGCACCGGGCGGCCCGCCAGCGCGGCTCTTATCCGCGCTCGCTCATCGTCGGCCAGGATGCCGAGATAGACGACGTCGCACGCGAGGCCGAGCGCGGGATCGTCGAAGCGCACGCGCTGCACGTCGAGCGCGGTCGAGCCTGCCTGCAACGTGTCGGTCAGGCCGGCCGCGTAGTTGGGGCGACCGGTCACGCACAAATGCAGACGAACGGGTGTCGAGGGCCAGCGCGTGAAACTGACGATGCCGAGCACGACCTGGCGCACGGCGGAGTCGTGTGAGGAAATCACGGGACTGGCAGGACTGACGGCCGGCGCGGCGGCGGCGATTCGCACGGTTTCGCCTGGCTCTTCCGTATCCGCAGACGCCCCGGCGAGGACGGCCGGCGCACCGCTCAGAACGCAAACGATTGCGACGAACGCGTGGCGTAACGTGGCGACTCGGCCTGGCCGGCCGGACGCCGTACACGCAGCGATTGCCGCCGCGTACGCTGGCGTCGATACGGCTGCATGACTCGCCGCCGCCGCGCACACACTCGCATCCATGATGGAAACATCTGCTGCAGTCGTTCCCGGCGCTACCGCTTACCTGCATGCGCATGCAAGCACCGTCTCACGCGCACGATTGCTTCCATCTTAGGTAAAAATTCGTATCCCAAACCAGTGGGATACACCCGCGAATAACATCGGAAAGTATGTTGAATCGAGGCTGCTCGGGATAATGCGTGTGCAGGAAATGCCTAATGCCCATCCGATCGTGACGGTAACCGATTGATCAGCGGATAGGACGACCGTGCGCGTCAAAATTCATACGTTCACGTTCGTCAGCGACGCACCGGACCCGCGTCAACCGCACACCGACGCGCAGTCAGTAAAATTTGCTGCGCGATTGCGTCGACAGACGGAGCGGCCCCGACACGCGATGCTCGACATCACGAAGGCTCATCCGCCCGGGAAAATGGCGCTTAATTAGGCTTGCACGATACGGTTCGGAACACGTACCCGTCACCTTCCTTCACGGCCTCCGACACACGGTCGTCTCCAATGCGCGCGAACAATCCCTCATGGTTGTCTCCGCGGCATGCGCCCGCTGCCGAATACGTCGCTCTCACCAGCGCGTGCGAAAGCAGCGTCCGTGTTTCGATGCTGCCGATGAGGTAGGCAGGCCCCATCAGCAACGGTATGGCCCAGAACACCAGACCAACCGGCGCAAGCATGGCAATCACCTGGCGGAGCCGCTCCCGGCCATCCAGCTCCGACTTTTTCAGCCCGAATCTGAGTCTTCTCCAGGTCACGGTCATCCGTTCGACACCCTCTCTGCTGAATATCCGGACGTGATTCGCAGAAACCTGAATGAGCATGCTACCCATCAGGAAAACAAACTGAAATGCAAGGAACACGACGAGCGAGATCCCCGCAGCCTGGACCAGACGCAGCGCAAAGAATGCAGAAGCTGACAGACCGGTGAAGCTGGAAAAATGATCGGCGGTTTCATGCGTCAACGTCAGAACCAGCTTCTCCGCGTCCGAGCGCGCGAGCCAAAGCGCAACCGACGCAACCGCCAGATAGGCGCCCTTTCCTAATGCCTTGCTCCATGTCCATCGCGCGATCAGATGCAACACATGGTAAATGTGCCGTGCAGCTGCGTATGCGAGAAGAAGAAAAACGGGTATGGAGAAGCGATCGATCCATGTCGCATTCAGCACGACCCACAAAATTCCGGAAAGCAACAACATCATCGCGACCAAACCATACGCCACGGTGACATCAGGCGGCAGCTTCGCGATAGGGCGCAGTTTCCGCATGACTCTGACCGTGCGACGGATCAGCCAAGTTCGAAACGGTCCCAACTCCTGTATCCATTCACGCAAGATTCCGTACAGCATCGTTGCTGAAATCGCACCGATGAGCAGTTTGCTCACCAGTTGAAACTTGAGGAGCGGCAGCATGGCGAACAGCCCGGCCAGAACGGCGGCGCTGCGAACGATCGGGGATCGGTGCCACGGAACGGCGGCGGGTTGTCGGGCCTCGGGAATATTGTTGTCGGACATTGCGCGTTCAGATGACCAGTTAGTAAATTCGATGAAGTCGCATTCCCTCCAGGGGCGCCACTCATTCCGGAAGAGAAAAACGCAACTCGTGCGACGCGTTCGTATCCGGCTTCGTGCGGCCGCCGGCCGCCTAGCGTATAACCTGGGCACCCATCGCGACAACCTCTCCCCTCGCGAAAGCATGCCAATTCGCGCATCGCCGCGTTCGCGAGTATCCTTGCTGATCATTCGATTGCAATCCGCGCATCCGACCGAAGCGCTCGTCGCCGACGCTGCGTGTCGGTCATCAACCGTTCATTTTGTCTTCCCACATGGACTTCGACGTAATCGTTCTGGGCGCAGGCATCGTCGGCGTCTCCGCCGCGCTGCACCTGCAGGATCGCGGCCGCAAGGTCGCCCTCGTCGACCGCGGCGCGCCCGGCGAAGGCACGAGCTTCGGCAACGCAGGGCTGATCGAGCGCTCGTCGATCGAACCGTATCCGTTTCCGCGCAGCCCCTTCACGCTGATGCGCTACGCGCTGAACCGCTCCACCGATCTCTACTGGCACGGCACATCGCTGCCCGCGTTCGCGCCGTGGCTCGCGCGTTTCTGGTGGGAATCGGCGCCGATGCGTCACGCAGCCGCGTCGCGCGACATGCTGCCGCTGATCGAGCGCTGCATCGTCGAGCACGACGCGCTGATCGCGCGTGCCGGCGCAGGGGAACTGGTGCGTGCAAGCGGCTGGATGGAAGCGTTCCGCACGCCGGCCGCATTCGAACGCGCGGTCGCCGATGCGGGACTCACCGCGCGCCGCCACGGGCTCGGCATTACGCCGCTCGATGCCGCGGCACTGCGTGCGCAGGAACCGAGCCTCGCGCCCGGCTTCTGCGGCGCGCTGCACTGGCTCGATCCGAAAAGCGTCGTCGATCCGTCCGCGCTCGTCAAAACCTACGCGCAACTCTTCGTGCAAGGCGGCGGCACGCTGCTCACCGGCGATGCCGCGAGCCTCGACGCCTTGTCGCCAGGCTGGCAGGTCACGACGGAACAAGGCAAGATCGCCGCGCCAGCCGTGGTCGTCGCGCTCGGCCCGTGGTCCGACACGGTGTTCGGCAAGTTCGGCTACAAGATTCCGCTGCGCGAGAAGCGCGGCTATCACATGCACTACGCGCCTTCCGAACGCGGCGCGCCGTCGGCGCCGATCGTCGATCGCGAATACGGCTACGTGATCGCGCCGATGCGGCGCGGATTGCGGCTGACCACCGGCGTCGAGATCGCGCGGCGCGGCCTGCCGCCGACAGGCGTGCAGCTCGATCGCGCGGAACGCGTCGCGCGCCCGGTGTTCGGCTTCGGCGAACGGCTCGACCCGCAACCGTGGCTCGGCTTCCGGCCGTGCACGCCGGACATGCGGCCGGTGATCGGCCCCGCGCCCGCGCATCGCGGGCTGTGGTTCTCGTTCGGGCACAACCATCACGGGCTCACGCTCGGCCCCGTCTCCGGCCGCCTGCTGGCCGAGATGATGACGGGCGAAGCACCGTTCACCGATCCGACGCCCTACCGCGCCGACCGCTTCTGAGCCCGCGCGCTCAGTCGAGCGCGCGGCCGAAGATCCGGATCACCTCGTCGAGATGCTCGGCCATCGCGCGGCGCGCGGCCTCGGGGTCGCGTGCGCGGATCGCGTCGAGGATCGCGCGGTGTTCCAGCTCCGACCGGTGCGGCATGTCGTTGGGCATGTACAGCGACTGCAGGCGCTGGAACATCAGATCGTACTTGTGCGCGAGCAACTGCTTGATCATCAGCGCATAAGCCGGGTTGTCGCTCGCTTCCGCGATACGGATATGGAACAGCCGGTCGCCCGGATGCGTGAGCGAGCCGCTGCGATTGTCTTCCTGGTTGCGCAGGAACGCGTCGTGAATCCCTTCGATTTGCTCGTCCGAGCCGTGTTTCGCCGCGAGCGCCGCGGCTTCCGGCTCGATCAGCCGGCGCGCCTGCAACAGCGCGAACGGCGGGATTTCGGTATCGAGGTCGAGCGCAATGCCGAGCTCAGGATCGATCTCGACGATCGAAAACGGCGCAACTTTCGTCTCGGGCCGCGGTTCCGGTGCGGCAGCCGCCTCGGGTTGGCGCACCTTCACGCCGTCGCCGACACGCACGCTGACGAGCCCGCTCACTTCGAGCGCGATCAGCGCCTCGCGCACCGACGTGCGCGACACGCCGAACTGCTCGGCCAGTTCGCGCTCGGGCGGCAGATAGCTGCCCGGCGGAAAATCGCCGGACCCGATCATCGCGCTGAGCTTGTCGGCGATCTGCTGGTAGAGGCGGCGGTTCTGAATCGGCTGGATGGACATACGTTGATACAGGTAAGCGGTTGCGTTGCGGACGGCCCGACGAATGAAGCATCGGGCCGCTCGCGCCTATTTTATATGCCGGGATTCGGGTCGCCCGGCACCGCATAGCAACGTGCGGCCGTACCGCCCCACAACGCGTTGCGCTCGGCCGCCGACAACCGCGCTTCGGCCCAGCGCTCGACCAGCGACGCCACCTCGTCATACGACGCCGCGAGCAGACACACGGGCCAGTCCGAGCCGAACATCAGCCGCTGCGGGCCGAACGCGTCGAGCACCGCATCGAGGCATTGCTCGATGTGCCGGATGTCCTGCCCGCGCAGGCCGCGCCGCCAGTCCGCCTCGGTCACGAACCCCGACAGCTTGCACACGACATGCGGCAGCGCGCCCAGCTCGCGCAACGCGGCACGCCAGCGTGCGAGTGCGGTGTCGTCGCGGTCGAACTCGGCGAGCGCGGGCTTGCCCGCATGATCGAGCACGAGCCAGTGCGCATCGTGCCGTGCGCAGAACGCGCGCACATCCGGCAACTGGCGTTCGAACACGAGCACGTCGTACACGTAACCGTTCGCCTGCAGCCACGCGACGCCGCGATTAAACGCGGGATCCGCGACGAACGCGCCGACGTCGGCTTCGTCCTGCACCTGGTGACGAAAGCCGCGCAGCTTCGGGCTGCGCCACTCGGCGATGCGGTCGGCGAGCGCCGGCGCACCGAGATCCTCCCAGCCGACCACCGCCGCGATGCGCGCGTCGTCGCGGGCGAGATCGAGCAGGAACGCCGTCTCGTCGCGTCCGGCGCGCGCCTGCACCGCGATCGACGCGCCGAGCGCCTGCGCATGCATCTGCGGCCACAGCGCGTCGGGCAGGTAATCGCGGGCGAGCACGCCCATGCCGGGGCCGATCCACGGATAGTCGGCCGCGCGGTAACGCCAGAAGTGTTGATGGGAATCGATGCGCACTGCGCCCATGGTGTCCTCGTGGTTCGCCCTCGAACGCGGCATCACATCATGTCACGCTCAGTCGTACAACACCGCCGAGATCTTCGGGTCGTCGATATTGGTCTTGTCATACCAGTAGAAACCGGTATCGATGACCTTCGGCAGCTTCTCGCCCTTGATCGCCTTCACGGCCGCCTCGACGGTCTTGTAGCCGATCCCGATCGGATTCTGCGTGATCGCGCCGGCCATCAGCCCGCTGCGGATCGCGTCCTTCTGCTGCTTGCCCGAATCGTAGCCGACGATCACGACCTTGCGCTTCATCTCGCGCACGCCATTCACCACGCCGATCGCCGAGCCTTCGTTGGTGCCGAACAGGCCCTTGAGCTTCGGATACGCCTGCAGGATCGACTTCGTCACCTCGGTCGACTTCAGCTGGTCGCCTTCGCCGTACTGCACGGTCACGACCCGCACCTTCGGGTGCGCCGACTTCATCCGTTCGAGAAAGCCGTCGCGGCGATCGATGCCGGTGCGGCTCGTCTGGTCGTGCGCGACCACGGCGACCTCGCCTTCGTCGCCGATCAGCGCGGCGAGCTTGTCGGCGGCGAGCGATGCGGCGGCCTTGTTGTTGGTCGCGGCCGTCGTCACCGGAATGTCGCTGTCGACGCCCGAGTCGAACGCGATCACGGGGATCTTCTCGGCCTGCGCCTTCTTCAGGAGCGGCAGCGCGGCCTTGCTGTCGAGCGCCGCGAAGCCGAGCGCGGCCGGCTTCTTCGCGATCGCGGCGGACAGCATGTCGATCTGCTTGTCGACCATCGCCTCGGTTTCGGGGCCTTCGAACGTCACCTTCACCTTGTAGTCCTTCGCGGCCTGCATCGCGCCCGCTTTCACGGCCTGCCAGAACTGATGCTGGAAGCCCTTCGAGATCAGCGGGATGTAGGTTTCCTGCGCCTGCGCGCCGGCCGTCACGCCGACGGCGAACGTCAGCCCGACGATCGCGTTCAACACCTTGCTCCTGATCACTTCGCGTCTCCTTGGTTGGTATCGACTGAAATGCCGGCCCGGCCGGCGGTGAAGCAGATGCATAGCACGTACGTGCGTCAGCGGCGGCGCCGGCGCAGGATGTCGACGTAGACGGCGAGGATGATGATCACGCCCGTCACGACCGTCTGCCATTCCTGCGCGACCGACATGATGCGCAGGCCGTTGGTCAGCACGCTCATGATGAACGCGCCGATGATGGTGCCGACGATGCTGCCCGCGCCGCCCGACAGCGACGTGCCGCCGATCACGACGGCCGCGATCGCATCGAGTTCGTAGCCCTGCCCGAGCGCCGGCTGCGCGGAATTCAGCCGCGACGCGATCAGGAGCCCCGCGATCCCGCACACCGCGCCGCTGAACGTGTAGACGGCGATCTTCCACGCATCGACGTTCACGCCGGACAGCCGCAGCGCTTCCTCGTTACTGCCGAGCGCGAACGTGTAGCGGCCGAAGAGGGTGCGGTTCAGCACGATCGATGCGCCGATCGCGACGAGGAACAGGATCAGCACCGCGTTCGGAATCGGCAGCGCGGGGATCAGGCTGCCGATCAGCGAATCCTGCGCGATCGACGTGAAGCCCGGCGTGTCGTTGAAGTAGATCGGCCGGGTGCCCGAGATCACGAGCGACAGCCCCTTCAACAGCATCATCATGCCGAGCGTCGCGATGAACGGCGGCACCTTCATCTTCGCGATCACGAAGCCGGACACGCTGCCCGACAGCGCGCCAAAGCACAGCGCGGCCAGGATCCCGAGCGGCAGCGGCATCCCCCACTTCGTCAGCACGACGCCGGCCATCACCGCGCAGAACGTCATCAGCGTGCCGACCGACAGGTCGATGCCCGACGTGATGATCACGTAGGTGCATGCGACCGCCAGCACGCCGTTCACCGCGGTGGCCTGCAGGATCGACACGAGGTTGTCGACATCGAGGAAGTTCGGCGACGCGAAGCTGAAGAATGCGATCAGCAGCACGAGGCTCGCGAACGCGAGCAGCTTCTGCCGCGCGGCCGGGTTGAAGAAGCGGGCTTTCAGGCCGGCTGCGCCGGCCGGCGTGTCGCCGGTGGCCAGAGGCGGAACGGGATGCGTATCGTTGGGCATGATCGTAGGGGCTGAATCAGGACAATACGGTCGACTCGCGCTGCGTCGCGAGCTGCATGATCTTTTCCTGCGTGGCGTCGGCCGCGCGCAATTCGCCGGTCACGCGCCCTTCGCACATCACGAGAATCCGGTGGCTCATGCGCAGCACCTCGGGCAACTCCGACGAGATCATCACGATTGCCTTGCCGTCGGCGGCGAGCGCGTCGAGCAGCTTGTAGATCTCGCTTTTCGCGCCGACGTCGATGCCGCGCGTCGGCTCGTCGAAGAACAGGATGTCGCAATCGCGCAGCAGCCACTTCGCGATCACGATCTTCTGCTGGTTGCCGCCCGACAGCAGGCGCGCGGGCTGCGCGACCGACGGCGTGCGAATCGCGAGCTGCCGCACGTACGACTGCGCGGTGTCGCGCATCGCGCGCGCATCGAGGAACAGGCCGCGCCGCACGAAGCGGCGCATGCTCGACAGCGCGATGTTGTTCTGCACGTCCATCCCGACCGCGAGCCCGAAGTGCTTGCGGTCTTCCGACAGATAACCGATCCCGTGCGCGACCGCGTCGGCCGGCGTGCGGATCGTCACGGTCTTGCCATGCACGCGGATCTCGCCGGCGTCGACCGGGTCCGCGCCGAACACCGCCCGCGCGACCTCGGTGCGGCCCGCGCCCATCAGCCCCGCGAAGCCGAGGATCTCGCCGCGCCGCAGCGTGAAGCCGACGTCGCGGATCGCGCGCCCGCGCGACAGCCCGCGCACTTCGAGCGCGACGTCGTTCGCGGACGTATCGGGCGGCGTGCGGAATTCGGTATCGAGCTGGCGGCCGACCATCATCGCGATGATCGCGTCCATCGACGTGCCTGCCATCGGCACGGTCGCGACATACTTGCCGTCGCGCATCACCGTCACGCGGTCGGCGATCTGGCGCAGTTCGTCCATCTTGTGCGAGATGTAGACGATGCCGACACCGTGCGCGCGCAACTCGCCGATGATGCGGAACAGCTCGGCGATCTCCGCGTTGTTCAGCGCGGCGGTCGGCTCGTCCATGATGAGCACGCGCGAGTCGAACGACAGCGCCTTCGCGATCTCGACCATCTGCTGCTTCGCGACCGTCAGCCGGCCGACCGGCGTGCGCGGGTCGAGATCGAGCCGCATCCGCGCGAAGATCGCGGCCGCGTCGCGGTTGAGCTTGTCCTCGTCGACGAACACGCCGAAGCGGCCGCGCGGCTCGCGGCCGATGAAGATGTTCTGCGCGACGCTCAGGTGGTTCATCAGGTTCAGTTCCTGATGGATGATGCCGATCCCCAGCGCCTGCGCGGCGCGCGGATCGTCGATCTCCACCGCGCGGCCGTCCATCCGGATTTCCCCGCCGTCCTTTTGATACACGCCGGCGAGGATCTTCATCAGCGTCGATTTGCCGGCGCCGTTCTCGCCCATCAGCGCGTGCACTTCGCCGGCGCGCAGGTCGAACCGGCAATCGTCGAGCGCCTGCACGCCCGGAAAGCGCTTGCTGACGCCGGTCAGCTCGATCAGCGCGGCGGGTGCGTCGGTCGGGTTCGGATCAGGTTGCATGGCTCGCCGTCCTCAGCCGATCGCGCGATCGAGATGCGTATAGCCGCCGTCGACGAACAGCCACTGCCCCGTCGTGTGCGATGCGCGTTCCGACAGCAGGAACACGGCCGTGTCGGCAATCTCGTCGGCCGTCGTGAAGCGCTTGCCGAGCGGCACCTTGCCGGCGATCTCCGCAAGCTTCGCATCCGGGTCGTCGAAGCCGGCGATCCAGTTCTGGTAGAGCGGCGTCATCACCTCCGCCGGGATCACCGCGTTCACGCGCACGCCGTCGTTGCGCAATGCGACCGCCCATTCGCGCGTCAGCGCGAGCTGCGCACCCTTCGATGCGCAATAGCCGCTCGTGTTGCCCTGCCCGGTGACGGCCGTCTTCGACGAAATGTTGACGATCGCGCCGCGCGCGGCCTTCAGGTGCGGCACGCAGTGATGCGCCATCACGTAGTAGTGGATCAGGTTGCGCTCCAGCGATGCGACGAACGCGTCGCGCCCGGCATCGAGGCCGATGCTGTCGTTGATGCCCGCGTTGTTGACGAGGCCGTCGATGCGGCCAAAACGCGCGACGGTCTGCGCGACGCCGTCGCGGCACTGCGCGTCGTCCTGCAGTTCGACGGACACGCGCGCGGCGCGCGGCTGCGTCTGCGTGAGTGCGCGCCAGAAGCCGTCGTCCGGCGCGTGGCGTGCGAACACGACCGGAATCGCGCCTTCGCCGGCGAGCCGCATCGAGATCGCGGCGCCGATGCCCGACGCGCCGCCGGTCACGATCACGACCTTGTCTTGCAGATTCAAATCCACTTCGCGTCTCCATCGTTCATGTTGTGGCCGCGCGCGACGCGCGGCGCCGTGCTTCAGCCGCGGAACCGATACTGCTCCAACGATGCCGGCTTCATCTCGATCGAGAAGCCGGGCGCCGTCGGCGGCATGTACGCCGCGCCGCGCACGACGCACGGGTCGACGAAATGCTCGTGCAGGTGATCGACGTATTCGGTCACGCGCCCTTCCTTCGTGCCGGAAATGCACACGTAGTCGATCATCGACAAATGCTGCACGTATTCGCACAGCCCGACGCCGCCCGCATGCGGACACACCGGCAGCCCGTACTTCGCGGCCAGCAGCATCACCGCGAGAATCTCGTTCACGCCGCCGAGCCGGCACGCGTCGATCTGCACGACGTCGATCGCGCCGCGCTCGATGAACTGCTTGAACAGCACGCGGTTCTGGCACATCTCGCCGGTCGCGACCTGCACGGGCGCGATCGCCTCGCGGATCTTGCGATGCCCTTCGACGTCGTCGGGGCTCGTCGGCTCCTCGATGAACCACGGTTTCGCGAACGCCAGCGCGCGCACCCAGTCGATCGCCTCGTCGACTTCCCACACCTGGTTCGCATCGATCATCAGCTTGCGCTCGGGGCCGATCACCTCGCGCGCGATCGTCACGCGGCGGATGTCGTCCTCCAGGTTCGCGCCGACCTTCAGCTTCACGTAGTCGAAACCGGCGTCGACCGCCTCGCGGCACAGCCGGCGCAGCTTGTCGTCGCTGTAGCCGAGCCAGCCCGCCGACGTCGTATAGCATGGGTAGCCGTCGCGCTCGAGCGCCGCGATCCGTGCGGCCTTGCCCGGCGCCTGGCGGCGCAACAGCGCGAGCGCCTCGTCCTGCGTCAGGCAGTCGGTCAGGTAGCGGAAGTCGATCGCGCGCACGATTTCCTCGGGGCTCATGTCGGCGACGAGCCGCCACAGCGGCTTGCCCGCGGCCTTCGCCCACAGATCCCACACCGCATTGACGACGGCGCCCGTCGCCAGGTGGATCGCGCCCTTGTCGGGGCCGATCCAGCGCAACTGGCTGTCCGACGTCACATGCCGCCAGAAGCGGCCCATGTCCTCGCGGATCCAGTCGAGGTCGAGGCCGACGACGAGGTGACGCATCGCGTCGATCGCCGCGCAGCAGATTTCGTTGCCGCGCCCGATGGTGAACGTGAGCCCGTGGCCTTCGAGCCCGTCGTGGTCGGTTTCGAGCACGACGTACGCAGCCGAATAATCGGGGTCCGGGTTCATCGCGTCGGAGCCGTCGAGCTGGCGCGAGGTCGGGAAGCGCACGTCGAGGACGCGCATCGATCGAATGATAGGCATGGCGAACGGTCCGTTAAAGGAAATCAGGCCTGCACGGTGCGCTGGCGCTGCTCGCCGAGCCCGTCGATGCCGAGCGTGATCACCTGCCCGGCGCGCAGATAGACGGGCGGCTTCTGGCCGAGCCCGACGCCCGGCGGCGTGCCGGTCGAGATCACGTCGCCCGGCTGCAGGCTCATGAAGCGGCTCAGGTAGCTGATCAGGTGCGGCACGCGGAACACCATCGTCGCGGTCGTGCCGTTCTGGTAGCGATGGCCATCCACCTCCAGCCACAGCCGCAGCGCGTTCGGATCGGGCACTTCGTCGGCCGTCACGAGCCACGGGCCGAGCGGGCCGAACGTGTCGTTGCCCTTGCCCTTGTCCCACGTGCCGCCGCGCTCGAGCTGGTATTCGCGCTCCGACACGTCGTTCACCACGCAGTAGCCGGCGACGTGCGACAGCGCGTCGGCTTCGTCGATATAGCGGCCGCCCTGGCCGATCACGACACCGAGCTCGACTTCCCAGTCGGTCTTCTCCGAGCCGCGCGGAATCTCGACGTCGTCGTTCGGCCCCGAAATCGCGCTCGTCCATTTGCCGAACACGACCGGCTCCTTCGGGACGTCCATGCCCGATTCGGCCGCATGGTCGGAATAATTGAGCCCGATGCAGATGAACTTGCCGACGCGGCCGACGCATGCGCCGAGCCGCGGCGTGCCTTCGACGCGCGGCAACGACGACGGGTCGATGTCGCGCAGCCGTGCGAGCGACGCGGGCGTCAGCGCGTCGCCGGCGATATCGTCGATCACGCCCGACAGGTCGCGAATCGTTCCCTGCGCGTCGAGCAGGCCCGGTTTCTCATGGTGTTTGTCGCCAAATCTCAGCAGTTTCATGTCGTCTGAATGGAATCGGAAAGTGAATGGGGAGCGCGGTTAGTTCGACCAGCCGCCGTCGATCAGGTGAATCGCGCCGGTGGTGAACGACGCTTCGTCGGACGCCAGATACAGCGCGAGCGCGGCGACTTCATCCGCGGTACCGATACGGCCCATCGGCTGCCGCGCGACGAACGCCTGGCGCACCGTGTCGGTCGACACCTGGCGCGTGCGCGCCTGTTCGGCGATCCGCTGTTCCAGCGACGGCGACTCGATCGTGCCCGGGCAGATCGCGTTGCAGCGAATGCGCTGCTCGACGAAATCGGCGGCAACCGCCTTGGTGAGGCCGATCACGGCCGCCTTGGTCGTGCCGTAGACGAAGCGGTTCGGCACGCCCTTCACGCTCGACGCGGCCGACGCCATGTTGATGATCGACGCGCCGCCGGCTTCCAGCATCGCCGGCAACAGCGCGCGGATCAGCCGGTACATCGACGTGACGTTCAGGTTCAGCGAGAACGCCCATGCGGCGTCGTCGCAGTCGAGGATCGAGCCGTGGTGCACATAGCCGGCGCAGTTGAACAGCACGTCGAACGCGCGCTCCTGCGCGGCGAGTGCCGCGACGTCGCCCGCGTCGGTCACGTCGAGCCGCCGCGTCGCCAGCCGGCCGCCCGCGCGCTCGGCGTCGGCCGCGAGTTGCGCGAGCGCGGCTTCGTTGATGTCGGTCGCCAGCACGTCGGCGCCCTCGCTTGCGAACCGCAGCGCGGTCGCGCGGCCGATACCCTGCCCGGCCGCCGTCACCAGCGCACGCTTGCCCTGCAATCTCATGAGCACTTCTCCTGTGGAAGTCGGCCGAGCCGATCGATTGGCACAAAGGACTAAAGGTCCAACCAATCATAGAAACAGATTCGGGATTTGTCACGAGCGCGCGATTCAGTATTTTCCCGAGCGGGAGAATGGGGGCGAAGGGGTGAAGCCGGTTGGTGCGGCGGCGCTTTTGCGGATGCCGGCGATCGGCCGCTCGTCGCGCGAAGCCAATACCGGCGCGGGTTTGCGGCGATTGCCGAGGCCCGCACCACGCGACGGCCGGGCGAAACTGACAAAAAAGTCATGTTCACGTCAGGGTCCTAACCGGGTGCGCGCGCCATCATGGTGTTGCCGGACCGCGCTTCCCGGTACACCGCACCCGCCCGTCGCCGATCCCTGACGGGCACCTCCGTCCCCCGCGGTGTCCACGTGACTGAGCGAGCAGACACGGTGGCGCGGCCCGATTTTTCGCCCCGGACGTTCGCGTCCGGGGCGCTTTTGTCGCTGCTTTTTCAAGAAAATGCGCGTCGATTGTTTCTGATTCGGCAAAAGGTAATTTGAGCCAGACAGGATGTTTTTTCCGGTCACAGACGCTTACATTTACCGCACCACTCATGGAAACCGCTACGGATGCGCCCGCGGGTAGTGACATCCACTGCCACAGCCGCACCGCACGAGTTTTAGGAAACGGCAAAATGAAGGCCTCGAAATCCCTGCCTGCGCTCGATCCCGCCGACGTCCACGTCGAAATTCTCGAACGTTCCGATACGCTGCTCGTCGTCCGCTGGGTCGAACCCGGCCGCTGTCATTACGGCGAACAGCGCTGGCGGCGCCGCTTCGCGCAGCGCACCGGCACCTGCGCACTGTCGCGCCAGGTCATCCAGCGCGGCGACGAAGTATTCCGCCCGGCCGAGCGCCCGGCCCCCGCGAACGCGGCCGCGATGATCTCCGCCGCGGAAGTACTGGCTCTGGCGGGCAGCCGCTAAGGTCCGCCCGCCGCGTGCCAGGGCTGGCTGCGTGATACGCAGGCCCGCCCTAGAAGCGCCGGTCTAATTCCCCCGCTTGTCTGCCCCGCCTGCGCGGACTATCGTTACACCACTCAATGTAACGATTACGCGTCGTGGCGCATCGGCCACGCCGATGGAGGCAGACATGCATGCATGGAGCGCGCGCCACGTCCCGGCGCAAGGCGGCAAGGTCGCGGTCGTGACCGGCGCCAACAGCGGCCTCGGCTGGCAGATCGCGGAAACGCTGGCCGCCAAGGGCGCGACCGTCGTGATGGGCTGCCGCGATGCCGCACGCGCCGCACAAGCCGCGGATGCGATCCGCCGGCTCCATCCTGCTGCACGGGTCGAAGTCGATCCGCTCGACCTCGCCGATCTCGCGTCGATCCGGCGCTTCGCCGCCGACATCTCCGCGCGCCACGGCCGCGTCGACATCCTCTGCAACAACGCCGGCGTGATGTTCCTGCCGCTGCGGCACACGCACGACGGCTTCGAGATGCAGTTCGGCACCAACCACCTCGGCCATTTCGCGCTGACCGGCCATCTGCTGCCGGCGCTGTCCGCCGCGCGGCGGGCGCGCGTCGTGACGATGTCGAGCGGCTTCAACCGCGGCGGCCGGATCCGCGTCGACGACCTGCGGGCCGAGCATCGCTACAACCGTTATCTCGCCTACTGCGACAGCAAGCTCGCGAACCTCGTGTTCGCGATCGAGCTGCAGCGCCGCTTCCAGCGCGCGGCGTTCGCGGGAATCAGCGTCGCCGCGCATCCCGGCTACGCGGCGACCAACCTGCAGTTCGCGGGCCCCGCGATGGACAGTTCGCCCACCCGCGCCGCGCTGATGCGCGCGGCAAACCGTTATCTCGCGCAACCGGCCGATCAGGGCGCGTTGCCCGCGATCCACGCGGCGACGTCACCCGAGCTCACCGGCGGCGCGTACATCGGACCGTCCGGCTGGTTCGAGTCGCGCGGCCTGCCGGCGCCCGCGAGCGTGCCGCGCGCGGCGCGCGACGTGGCCGTGGCGGCACTGCTGTGGGAAGCGTCGGAGGCCGCGACGGGCGTGCGTTTCCTGAGCTCGGGCGCACCCGCCGGCCGGCCGCCGGGCACGCCGTTCGACACGACGGCCGAAGTGCGCTGAATTGCGCATTTTCTATCGCCATTCTTCATACTTATTGCATTTACGGAAACGAAAGGCCGATGAAAGCCTGATTCGCCGCGCCACTGTTACCAGCCAGGAAACAATTTATCGTCAAAATCGGCGTTTACCCTGAACCACCCGGTGACTAAGATTTAGTCAATCGCTGCAGACATGGTGTCGACAGCGAAGCCAATAAAACACCGGAGGTCATCATGAAATCGCTCGTTTCCGCAGTCGTTGCCGCTGTCGCCCTGTCCGCTTCGTTCAGCGCGTTCGCACAAAGCACCGTGACGCGCGCACAAGTGCGCAACGAACTCGTCCAGCTCGAACAAGCCGGCTACAAGCCGGGCGTGTCGAGCCCGTACTACCCGAACGACATCCAGTCGGCGGAAGCGCGTGTTCATGGTGCCGATGCCAGCGGCTACGGCGCGCAACCGGCTCCGGTCGTCCACTCGGGTGCCCCAGTTGCCGCAGCGTCGTCGAACGCTCGCGACTCGGTCTTCTTCGGCCAGTAAGCCGACGCGCCCCCGGCGGGCGCACCGCGCATCGCGCGATGAAGCTGGATCCGGACGAGCCCGTCTTGCGGGCTCGTCTTTTTTTGTGCAATGCATACCTCCGCCGCCCGGTAGCGGGTGGCTTCGCCCGGGCGCGTTGCGTCCGGGCGCTTTTTCCCCGGCGAGGTAGGCGTAACGAAGCGGTATGCGCCGATCAGCGCGCCGCGGCTGCCGCAGGCACCGTCCGTGACAGCACCCGCCACCGCGACAGCAGTTCGTCGCGATCGACGTAACATCCCTGCAGATGGCGGCGGCCCGTCGACGGATCGAACTCGGTGCGCGCGTGCAGCACGCGCCGGTTGTCGAACGCCCACATGTCGCCGGCCCGCAGCCGGCGCTGCACGCGAAAGCGCGGCTCGCGCGCGAGCGCGAGAAAACGCCGGTATGCACGATAGACAGCCACCACCGCATCGGCAGGCGCATCGAGCGGCCCGCGCAGGAAGTTCGCGACGCGCACCTCGGTCACGTTGCCGCGCGCATCGAGCCCGATCACCGGCGCCGAACAGCGGTAGTCACTGTCCGCACTCTTGTTCCAGAACTCGAACGGTGTCGAGGCAAGGTGCCCGAAATGGGTCGGATATTCGCGCCGCAGCGCATCCGCGAGCGCGAAGCCGTCGAGGAAGACGCTGTCTCCGCCCGTTGCGTCGTTCGCGAGGCAATGCAGGAACTGCACGCCCGGCTGCAATTCGCGCGTCGGCAGGTCGGTGTGCGGCGGCAGGTTGAGCGACGTATAGGCGTTGCTGTCCGGTCGCGGCTTCGATTCGACGTCGAACAGCACGCCGAAATTGCTTTCGCGAATCAGGCCGATACGACGCGCGATCTGGTCGACCCGGCCGCGTTCGGCCGGCACACCCTCGACAAGCGTCAGCCCCGTGCGCTGCAACGCGGCGAGCCACGCAAGCAACGCGCCGTCGTCCTCCATCACGTCACGCCATGCGAACACGCCGATCGCCGTCGCGTCGTCGCCGGTCCACACGTGCCGCCCGTGCGCGGCCTGACGCTCCGAGCGCGACGCAGCGTCGTAGGCATGCGCGCGCAACCATCCCGGCGACCAGGTACTGCGATGCCCGTCGTTCCACTCGACGTGCAGCGCGCCGTCGGTTTCGACATGCACGACGCGCGCCGACAGATCCTCGCGCGCGTCGGCGATCTCGAACACCTGTTCGCGCGTGACCGCATGCACGCACGCGGAACACGCGCAGTTGTCGCGCAACCAGTCGAAGTGAAACGGCGATCGGCGCGTGTCGCTCCACTCGACGTCCACCGCGCCATCGCCGATCGTCGCCGCCGCAATGGCTGCATCGACGGAGAAAGTCCGCCAGTCCTCGATACGGTGTTGCGCTGCCTGCATCGTTGCCTCCCGGAAACGCCCGCTACGCATGTGGTGCGAGCAGAAACTCGCCGACCATCCGGTGCATCCGCGCCGCCTGCGGGCTCGTTCCGAGCGCGCGCCAGCAGCCGTGCACCAGCCCCTTCCCCATCCAGTAACGCGCTGCGCCCCCGGCCGCGTGAATCCGTTCGACATAGACGCGCGCATCGTCGCGCAGCGGATCGTGTTCCGCGCCGATCGCGAGCACGGGCGGCAGCCCGTCGAAACGCGACGCCGCGAGCGGCACCGATGCACGCAGCAGCGGATCGCCATCGCCCGGCGCAATGTGTTGTTCCTCGCCCCAGTACAACGCGCGATAGCGATGGACGTCGTCGAGCGTCAGCATCGGCGCGTGCGCTTGCGTTTCGCGCGCCGGCGATTGCGGTTCGATGCCGAGCATCGGATACACGAGTGCGATCCCGTCGATACCGCCTTCGCCTGCATCGCGCAGCGCGGTCGCGACGGCGGCCGCGAGATTGCCGCCCGCGCTGTCGCCCGCGAGCGTCAGCGGTCGCGCGCACGAGCCGAACGACCAGCACGCATCGCGCGCGGCTCGCGTGACGGCCAGGCAATCCTCGAGCGCGGCCGGCGCGCGATGCTCGGGCGCGAGCCGGTAATCGACCGCGATCACGGCCAGCCCCGTGTCGGCCGCCAGTTGCGCGGTGATCAGCGCGTGACTGTCGAGCGAGCCGACGACGAACCCGCCGCCATGAAAGAACAGCACGGTGCCGCGCGGTTCGCCGTGAGCCGGCGCGTAGCGCCGCAGCGCGATCGCGTGGCCGTCCGGTGCGTGCCACACCGCATCGCGTTGCGCGATGTCGGGCGGCAATTCGGCGGGCGTCCATGCGGCCGCGAAACGATCGTAGAGGCGGCGTTGCTCGTCGGGCGAGCGCCCCGCCGCGCCGGCCGGATACGCCGCGTCGACAGCCGATACGAACGCCGCGATTTCCGGTTCGAGCATCGTGCGCGCCCCCGTCGTCGCCGGCGCTAGCGGCGCGGCGGCAGGCCGATCACGCGGCCCGCATATGCAGGCGCCGCGCAATCGCGCTGCAACGCATGCAGTTCGGCCACGCGCGCGGCGACGTCGTCGTCGAACGGCGCCGATTTCGCGCCGCCGCGCGTGTCGACGTGCAGCAGCATCTGCTCGCTCGCCGACACCGCGCCGTCGTGCCCATCCGCGAACAGTTCGAGATACAGGTGCAGCCGCTTCGCGTCGTGCGCGAACACCCGCGCATCGACGCGCACGCGCGTGCCTTCCTTGATCTCCTGCAGATAGTTCACGTGCGCTTCGAGCGTATAGACCGAACGGCCCCGCTCGCGACGCGCGGCGTCGTCGAGACCGATGCGCTCCAGCAGCGCATCGGTCGCGAAACTGAAGATCAGCAGATAGAACGCGTCGCGCAGATGGCCGTTGTAGTCGACCCACTCGGGCCGCACGACGTCGCGGTATATCGTCAGCGGGGTATCGCCGGTCATGTTCAATCAGTCCTCGAATCGCATTCCGTGCCGCGCCTTTACCGCGGCGATCGCCTTCAGCACCTCGGTAATGCACTCGTCGCGGTAGCGTTCGAGCTCCTTGATGCTGCGCGTGCCCTGCTGTTCGCTCGTGCCTGCGACGACGCTGTCGATCAGTTCGTCGGTCAGCGTCGGCGCGACCAGCTTCGTCCACGGCAGTTCGAGCGCGGGGCCGAACTGCTGCATGAAGTGTCGCATGCCCGCGTCGCCGCCGGCCAGCGTATAGGTCAGGAACGTGCCCATGAACGACCAGCGGATGCCCGCGCCGAAGCGGATCGCATCGTCGATCTCGCCGGTCGTCGCGACGCCTTCGTTGACGAGATGCAGCGCCTCGCGCCACAACGCCTCCAGCAGCCGGTCCGCGATGAAGCCCGGCACCTCCTTGCGCACGTGCAGCGGCCGCATGCCGAGCTTGCGATAGATCTCCATCGCCGCCTCGACCGCTTCCGGCGACGTACGCGCGCCGCCGAGCACCTCGACGAGCGGCAGCAGGTAGACCGGATTGAACGGGTGGCCGACCACGCAGCGCTCCGGATGCGTCGCACGTGCGTAGAAGTCGGTCGGCAGCAGCCCCGACGTCGACGATGCGATGATCGCGTCGGGCTTCGCGGCGCGGCTGATCTGTTCGTGCAGCTCGAGTTTCAGCGCCTCGCGCTCGGGCGCGCTTTCCTGGATGAAGTCCGCGTCGGCGACGCAGGCCTCGATCGTCGCCGCAAAGCGCAGCCGCGCGGGATCCGCGCCCGGCGCGAGGCCGACGCGTTCGAGCGCGGGCCACGCATTCGCGACGGTCGCGCGCAGCCGCTCCTGCGCGCCCGGCGCCGGGTCCCACACGACCACGTCGAGACCGTGCGCGAGCGCACGGCAAATCCATCCGCCGCCGATCACGCCGGTGCCGATCGCGGCGAACGTCTTGATGTCGGTCTTCACAGCCATGTCCACGCATCCTTCAAATCGAGGGGAATCGGACGGCGGCCGCCCTCGTGCGTGCCGCCGCAATGCATCACTGAATCAGCCGTCGAGGCTCACGCGAATTCGGTCGCCGCGCGGCGTTCGAGCAGACGCTCGCCGCGCGCCGGCAGGCCGAGCTTGCGACGCCCTTCGGCCGGCGTCAGCACGCGGGCGCCGAGCCGCTCGATGATTTCCCGCGCGCGCTCGACGAGCGTGCCGTTGGTCGCATGCACGCCGCGATCGAGCCAGATGTTGTCTTCGAGGCCGACGCGCACGTGACCGCCGAGCAGCATCGCCTGCGCGACCATCGGCATCTGCATGCGGCCGATCCCGAAGCCGGCCCAGTGCGCGCCCGGCGGCAGGTTGTCGACCATCGCCTTCATCGTGCCGGTATCGGCCGGTGCACCCCACGGAATGCCGAGGCACAGCTGGAACAGCGGCGGAACGTCGAGCAGCCCTTCCTTCAGCAATTGCTTCGCGAACCACAGATGGCCCGTATCGAAGATTTCCAGCTCCGGCTTCACGCCGAGTTCCTGGATGCGCTTGGCACCCGCGCGCAGTTGCGCGGGCGTCGACACGTAGATGTAGTCGCCGTCGCCGAAATTCAGCGTGCCGCAATCCAGCGTGCAGATCTCCGGCAGCAGTTCCTCGACGTGCGCGAGGCGCGTGAGGCCGCCGACGAGGTCGGTGCCCTTGCCGAAGCGCATCGGGTCCTCGCCCGGGCCGATTTCCAGATCGCCGCCCATGCCGGCCGTCAGGTTGATGATCACGTCGACGTCGGCCGAGCGGATCCGGTCGACCACTTCGCGGTACAGGTTCGGATCGCGGCTGCCGCGGCCCGTCTGCGGATCGCGGACATGGCAGTGCGCCACCGTCGCGCCGGCCTTCGCGGCTTCGATCGCGGCGGACGCGATTTCCTTCGGCGTGACCGGAATCGCCGGATGCTTGCCGACCGTATCGCCTGCGCCGGTGACCGCGCAGGTGATGATGACTTCGTGGTTCATGCTGACTGCCCTCGCTTGATTCGGATTGTGTCGCTCGATTTGTGTCGTACTACAGATGATTCGTCGCCGCGCGCTGCATGCATCGGGCGCGCGAGCCGTTACAGGCCGAGATAGGCCTTCACGGCAGGCAAGCCGTCCTTGCCGTCGAACGTCTTGACGCCGGCGAGCCACGCATCGAGCACCTGCGGATTCTTCTTCAGGTACGCCTTCGCGGCCTCGGCCGGCTTCGTCTTGTTCATCACCGACTGCATCAGCTGGTTCTCGAGCTGCGTCGAGAAGCGCAGGTTCTCGACGAGCTTGCCCGCGTTCGGGCAGCGCGAGATGAAGTCGGGCGCCGTCAGCGTGTACACGCGCGCTTCGCCATAGTTCGGGCCGAAGGACGCATCGCCGCCGGACAGGTAGTTCATGCTGATCTGGATGTTCATCGGATGCGGTTCCCAGCCGAGGAAGACGACCCACTTCTTCTCGCGGATCGCGCGCTCGACCGTCACGAGCATCCCTGCCTCGCTCGACTCGACCAGCTTGAAGCCGCCGAGGCCGTACTGGTTCGTATCGATCATCTTCTGGATCGTCGCGTTCGCGCTGCTGCCCGGCTCGATCCCGTAGATCTTGCCGTCGAGCTCGGCGCGGTGTTTCGCGATGTCCTCGAAGGTCTTCAGGCCGGCCTGATATTCATAGCTCGGCACCGCGAGCGTCGCCTTCGCGCCCGACAGGTTCGGCGGCTCGACCACGTTGATCGACTTGTTGTCGAGGAACGGCTGGAGCTGCTTTTGCTGCACCGGCCACCAGTAGCCGAGCGACACGTCGAGCTGCTTGCTCTTCAGGCCCGCGAACGAGATCGGCACCGATGCAATCGTCGTCGTCGGCTTGTAGCCGAGCCCCTCGAACACCGTCGAGGCGAGCGCCGTCGTGGACGTGATGTCGGTCCAGCCGATATCCGCGAAGCGTACGTTGCGGCAAGTCGCGGCATCCGTTTCGGCCTGCGCCGCGGTCGCGAACGCGCCGGTCGCCAGCACGGCCGCGACGAACGCGGCGATCTTTGTCGACTTCATGGTTTCTCCCTCCCGATTGGACCGATGTCCGACGGGTTCGCGGTGTGCGTCCCGGCCTGCATCGTGGGAGTAAAAGTAACGAGCCATATTGGCCGCGGGAAGACCGCCGGCGACCTGTTCTTGACTGTTTGCGACTATGGGTGGAAACCACTATGCGCGGGTAGGGGCTTGTGCCGCGAGGGTTTCTGGCGAATCCCGGAGAAAAGAGGTTTGTCCGGATGCGGCGTGGAAAGTAGGCCGGACGTGCGTTGCCGACGGCGCTCGCGCGGCGCGATGCGGTTTTCCGCCCCTGCGGGCGGGAACCGCCTCCCGAAGCGCTATCGCGGCACTTCGACGTAGGTTTCCCGGCAGATCTCGCGCAATGCCTGAACCAGCAAATCCCGCGTCGGCGCATGCGATTCGCCGGCGCGGGTGAACAGCGCGATGGGCGGCAGCGTCCAGACCAGCGAGTAAGGCACGATCGCGACGCCGGCGATGCGCACCATTTCTTCCGCGATATCGGCCGGCACGATCGATACTGCGTCGTCGCTCGACGCGATCATCTCGCCGATCAGCTTCGACGAGTAGCTTTCGACGATCGGCACGGGCGGCGCGATGCCCGCCGACAGGAACAGGTCGGTTACCTGCTCCCGCATCGGCGTATGCGGCGCGCCGAGGATCCAGTCCAGCGCGTGCAGCTTCTGCCAGTCGAGCTTTGTGCGGGCCAGTTTCGCCGCAAGACGCCGGCTCGCGATCATCCGCGGCTGTTGCTGGTACAGCACTTCAAAGGACACCTGCCCCAGATCGATCGCCGACGACGCCCGCCCGATCACCAGGTCGACGCTGTGGTCCTTGAGCTGCAGCAGCAGCTGGTCGCTGGTGCCTTCGTGGATCGTCACGGTCAGGCGCCGTTCCATCCGGGATTGCAGACGCTTGAGCGCGGCCGACAGCATCTGTCCCGAAATAAACGGAATCACGCCGATATGCAGATGCGCCGCATGGCCGGCCGCGACCGCCTCCATCTCGCGGGCGAGATGGTCGAGATCCTTCAGCATCGCCGTGGCCCGCTCGAGCACGACCGAACCGAGCGCGGTCGGGCGCATCCCGCGTGACGTGCGCTCGAACAGCGGCGTGCCGAACATGCTTTCCAGCTCGGACAGCGCGTTCGTCACGGCGGGCTGGCTGCTGGCCATGTGCTCCGCGACGCGCGTCAGCGACCCGTGCTGCTGGATCTGCAGCAACAGCATCAGGTGCCGCATCTTCAGGCGCGCGCCGAGCCGCCTGACCACGTCGTTCGCGTCGAATGTCATCGCCCGGCCACGCACCCATCATGAAAAAGTGATGGACCGATATTAAAACAGAATCATCTCCTTATGGCTGATCCCTAGAATCCTCCATGGATCGCGTCGGGACTGGCCTGGCGCGCACGCCCGGACCCAAAAAACATGAAACAGACAGAGACCCAGCAGCAGGCCGCGTACGACTATCACGAGTTTCCGACCCCGGGGAAGATCTCGGTCGTCGCCAGCAAGCCGCTCGTGACGCAGCGCGATCTCGCGCTCGCCTACACGCCCGGCGTCGCCAGCGTGTGCGAGGCGATCGCCGCCGATCCGCTGCAGGCGCGCCGCTTCACGAGCCGCGGGAATCTGGTGGGCGTGATCACCAACGGCACCGCCGTGCTGGGTCTGGGCAACATCGGCGCGCTCGCGTCGAAGCCGGTCATGGAAGGCAAGGCCGTGCTGTTCAAGAAGTTCGCGGGCATCGACGTGTTCGACATCGAGATCAACGAGACCGATCCGGACAAGCTCGTCGACATCATCGCGGGCCTGGAACCCACGTTCGGCGGGATCAACCTCGAGGACATCAAGGCGCCGGAGTGCTTCACGGTCGAGCGCAAGCTGCGCGAGCGCATGAAGATTCCCGTCTTCCACGACGACCAGCATGGCACCGCCATCACCGTCGCCGCCGCGTTCATCAACGGGCTGAAGGTGGTCGGAAAGTCGATTTCGGAGGTGAAGGTCGTGACGTCGGGCGCCGGCGCCGCGGCGCTGGCCTGTCTGGACCTGCTGGTCGACCTCGGGCTGCCGGTCGCGAACATCTGGGCGACGGATATCGAAGGCGTCGTCTATCGCGGCCGTACCACGCTGATGGATCCGGCCAAGGAACGCTTCGCGCAGCCAACCGACGCGCGCACGCTGGCCGACGTGATCGGCGGCGCCGATGTGTTCCTCGGGCTGTCGGTCGGCGGCATCCTGAGCGCGGACATGCTGAAGGCGATGGCCGCGCGTCCGCTGATTCTCGCGCTGGCCAATCCGACGCCGGAAATCTTCCCGGAACTGGCGCACGCCACGCGCGACGATGTCGTGATCGCGACGGGCCGCTCGGATTTCCCGAACCAGGTCAACAACGTCCTGTGCTTCCCGTACATTTTCCGCGGCGCACTGGATGTGGGCGCAACGACGATCACCCGCGAAATGGAAATTGCCGCGGTTCACGCAATTGCCGGCCTCGCGGAGGAAGAGCAGAACGACGTCGTCGCAGCGGCCTATGGTGGCGACGAAGTGTCGTTCGGTCCGCAATACCTGATTCCGAAGCCATTCGATCCGCGCCTGATCGTCCGTATCGCACCGGCCGTGGCCAAGGCGGCGATCGAAGGCGGCGTGGCGACGCGTCCGCTCGAGGATCTCGACGCGTATGTCGAGCAGCTGCAGCAGTTCGTCTACCACTCGGGCGCGTTCATGAAGCCGCTGTTCGCGACCGCGCGCCAGCTCGTGCGTGACGGCGGCAAGGCACGCATCGTGTTCACCGAAGGCGAGGACGAGCGCGTGCTGCGCGCGGTGCAGGTCATCGTCGACGAGAAGCTCGCGCGTCCGATCCTGGTCGGCCGTCCGGAGGTGCTGCTGGCGCGTATCGAGCGGTTCGGCCTGCGCCTGCGACTCGGTCAGGATGTCGAGGTGACCAATCCGGAATATGACGAGCGCTTCCCGCAATACTGGACGACGTACTGGGAACTGCGCTGCCGCGACGGCATTTCGAAGGAAATGGCGCGGGTCGAAATGCGGCGTCGGCTGACGCTGATCGGCGCGATGATGGTGCGGCTCGGCGATGCGGACGGGATGATCTGCGGGACGGTCGGTGAATATCACAATCACCTGCGGTTCGTGGACGAAGTGATCGGCAGGAAGCCCGATGCATCGACCTACGCGGCGATGAATATCCTGCTGCTCAATCAGCGGACGGTCGCGCTGGTGGATACGCACGTCAACGACAACCCCGATGCGGAGCAGATCGCGGAATTCACGATCGCCGCGGCGCGGCAGATGGAGTGGCTGAATCTGACGCCGAAGGCCGCGCTGCTGTCGCGGTCGAACTTCGGCTCGGGGAGCGCGGCTTCGGGCGTGAAGATGCGGCAGGCGCTGGAGATCATTCGCGCGCAGGCGCCGGATATCGAGGCCGATGGCGAGATGCATGGCGACTGCGCGCTCGATGAAGGGCTGCGGGCACGGCTGCTGCCGATGTCGCCGCTGAAGGGCGCGGCGAACCTGCTCGTGTGTCCGAACGTCGATGCGGGGAATATCGCCTATAACCTGCTCAAGACCGAAGCCGGCAGCAACGTTGCCGTGGGACCGTTCCTGCTCGGGGTCAATGCACCGGTGAACATTCTCACGTCGAGTGCGACGGTGCGGCGGATCGTGAACATGACGGCGTTGACGGTGATCGAGGCGAATCGGAACGTGGCTGCGTGATTGCTGTTGATGCAATCGCTTGACGCGGGTCGGCTGCGGCCGACCCCGTCGGGCGGCGGGCGGGAATCGTCACCGGATACGACCGGCAAGCCAATGCGATTGAACCAGCGCCCTACACAACCCGCTCCAGCGCACTTGCAAACCTCGCAACCGCGGCATCGACATCATGCAGTTTGTCGAGACCGAACAAGCCGATACGGAAGGTCTTGAAATCCGCCGGCTCGTCGCACTGAAGCGGCACGCCGGCCGCGATCTGCATGCCGACATCGGCGAATTTCTTGCCGGAGCGGATGTCGTCATCGTCCGTGTAACTGACCACGACGCCCGGCGCCTCGAAGCCTTCGGCGGCAACGCTCCTGAACCCCTTCTCGGCCAGCAGCGCACGAATCCGCGTGCCGAGTTCGAGCTGCTCCGCCCTCACCTTGTCGAAGCCGTACGCTTCGGTTTCCTTGATGACGTCGCGCAGCGTCGCGAGGCTGTCCGTGGGCATCGTCGCGTGGTACGCGAAGCCGCCGTTCTCGTAGGCTTCCATGATCTGCAGCCACTTGCGCAAATCGCACGCAAAACTGGTGCTGGTCGTCGCATCGATGCGCTCGCGGGCGAGCGGGCCGAGCATGACCAGCGCGCAACCCGGCGACGCGCTCCAGCCCTTTTGCGGCGCGCTGATCAGCACATCGACGCCGCTCTTCTCCATGTCGACCCAGATCGTGCCGGACGCAATGCAATCCAGCACGAACATGCCGCCGACCGCATGCACGGCGTCGGCCACCGCGCGCAGATAGGCATCGGGCAACATCATCCCGGATGCGGTTTCGACGTGCGCAGCGAAGACCAGATCCGGCTTGTGCTCGCGAATCGTGGCGACGACTTCGTCGATCGGAGCCGGTGCAAAGGCGGCTTGCCTTCCCGCTTCGACCGGGCGCGCTTTCAACACGATCTCTTCGGACGGAATGCTGCCCATGTCGAAAATCTGCGACCAGCGGTAACTGAACCAGCCGTTGCGGATGACCACGCACTTCTTGTTCGTCGCGAACTGCCGTGCCACGGCTTCCATGCCGAACGTCCCGCTGCCGGGGACGATGACGGCCGCCTTCGCGTTGTAGACTTTCTTCAGTGCGGCGGAAATATCGCGCATGACGCCCTGGAAGCGCTGCGACATGTGATTGATCGACCGGTCGGTGTACACCACCGAATATTCGAGGAGTCCGTCGCGGTCGACATCGGGAAGTAATCCTGGCACGTTCGCCTCCGGTAAAGGATGAGCCATGGGGTAAGAGCGAGCGGTATTGGTGACGCGATGCCTCCACGCCTGTGCAAATCCGCGTTTTTGATTCGACGACGACCGATTCTAACGAAAGCCGTCTGATGCTTGGGATTTTGGTGTGTTGTGGTGCGTCATGAGAACGGCACGGGATTGACCGCCGGCTCGTCCGGCGATTGGCGCTCACGTAAAGCCCACGCATCGAAACGCAACATCGTGAAACCGGGCTTGCTCTCCGATGACACGGGAACGTAATCTTCAATGGCACAGGCGGAGGTGGCGAACGATTCCGCCCGGGTTTCCTGACACGCCGCGATGAACATGAAAAGCCGTGCCCGCCCACCTACGGTCCAATCGCCGAGCAAGCCCGCTGCCGGCCCGCTTCGGTGGATCACCGGCCTCGCCGCGGTGCGCGGCTATCAATGGCCGTGGCTGCCGCACGATCTGCTTGCCGGCATCACGCTCAGCGCCGTTCTCGTGCCTGCCGGCATGGCGTACGCGAACGCAGCGGGCCTGCCCGCCGTCAGCGGCCTCTATGCATCGTTTGCCGCGATGCTTGCGTATGCGCTCTTCGGCCCGAGCCGCATCCTCGTTCTCGGCCCCGACTCCGCGCTGGTCGCATTGATCGCCGCAAGCATCGTGCCGCTTGCTCACGGCGATTCCACGCGCGCGCTGGCCCTTGCCGGGGCGCTTGCGATACTCACGGGCGCGATCTGCATCGCGGTCGGGGCGCTCAGGCTCGGATTCGTCACCGAGCTTCTGTCGCTGCCCATCCGGCACGGTTTCCTGAACGGCATCATGCTGACGATCAGCATCGGACAGCTGCCCAAGCTGCTGGGATACCAAGGCCATGGCGAATCGTTCGTCGAGAAGGTGCGCGACGTGATCGAAGGCATCGCGGCATCGAGGGTGAACGCGACATCGTTCGCGCTCGGCGTCGCCGCGCTCGTGCTGATCCTCGTCTTCAAACGGCTCTCGCCCAAAGTGCCCGGCGTGCTGCTCGCCGTGGCAGGCGCGACGGTGGTGGTGATGTGGTTCGATCTGTCCCGGCGTGCGGGCGTCGCGACCGTCGGCGCAGTCCCGCAAGGCCTGCCCGTACCGCGCATCCCGCACGTGACGCTCGACGACTGGCTGCATCTCGCGGGTGGCGCAGCGGCGATCGCGCTCGTTTCGTTCACGGATATCAGCGTGCTGTCACGTACCTACGAATTGCGCAACAACACCAGCGTGGACCGGAATCACGAATGCGTCGCGCTCGGGCTGTCGAACATCGCCGCCGGCTTGGTGCAAGGGTTCGCGGTGAGCGCGAGCGGCTCGCGCACCCCGGTCGCGGAGGCGGCGGGCGCGAAGACGCAGGCGACGGGCGTGGTGGCGGCCGCCGTCGTCGCTGCGCTGCTGCTGTTCGCGCCACGTGCGCTGTCGCACACGCCGCAATCCGCGCTGGCTGCCGTCGTGATTGCCGCATGCGTGAACATGATCGAGGTGCGGGGCGTCATGCGGCTTTATCGCCTGCGCAAGAGCGAGTTCGTGCTGGCGGTGGTGTGCTTCGTCGGCGTTACGGCCCTGGGTGTCGTGAACGGCATTGCACTGGCGCTGCTGCTCACCGTGCTGTCGTTTCTATGGCGTGCGTGGCGGCCTTACGACGCCGTGCTCGGGCGGGTCGACGGGATGAAAGGCTATCACGACGTGTCACGCCATCCGGAAGCGCGGCGCGTGCCCGGGCTCGTGCTGCTGCGCTGGGATGCGCCGCTCTTTTTCGCCAACGGAGAGATCTTTCGTGAGCGCGTGCTGCGCGCCGTCGACGAATCGCCGCGGCCCGCGCGCTGGATCGTCATCGCGGCGGAGCCCGTGACCGATATCGACCTGACCGCCGCCGATGTACTCGAACGGCTGCATGGCGAGCTGGCGGCGCGGCAGGTGAAGCTGGTCTTCGCGGAGCTGAAAGGCCCCGTCAAAGACAGCCTCAAGCATTACGGCTTGTTTGGCATGTTCGGCGAAAGCAACTTCTTTCCGACGATTGGTGAGGCGGTAAGCGGCTATCTGAAAACGCATCAGGTCGTGTGGCACGACTGGGAAGACGAAGCATCGGGCTGAAAACGGATCGCTCAGATCAATGCATTGCGTGATGGCCGGAGAGCCGTATCTGGGCCTCCGCCAGTGACAGCAAGCGCTTAAAACGCAAAAGGGACGATTCAGCGTGTGAAGTCCCGTCCGCTGCGCGCGAGCGTCTCGACGCGAATGCGCACGACGGGAAGCGTCGGAAGTCCCGCCGCTGCGGTGTAGTCTGATAGTCAGGTGCCACATCGGAGGCGATATGGAACGGGAGTTGAAGCTACGGGTTTCCGTCAAGGATCTCGACAAGCTGCGCCGCGCGCCATTGCTCGCGCGGTCCAACGGCGCCCAGGCGCCTCAGCTGCTGAAGAGCACGTACTTCGATACATCCGCGCTTGCATTTCACGGGTGCGGGGCTTCTCTTCGGGTACGCGCGGTCGGCAACGAGCGAATCCAGACGTTGAAGCTGGAAGGATCGGTACAGGCTGGTCTGTTCGAACGGGATGAGTTCGAGACGCCCGTCGACGGCGACCTCCCCGATCTGACGCGGCTGCGAGATCAAGCGCCCGCTGACAGCGACTGCGGCACGCTGGCTCGCGACGAGGCTACGGCGGCCCAGCTCCTGCCCGTATTCGTCACGCGAATCAAGCGTTCGGTTATACCGCTGCGCTTGCCGTCCGGCGATGAAGTCGAGGTTGCGCTCGACAAGGGAACCGTGGAGACGGAGTCGAATTCGGTCCCGATCGCCGCTGTCGAACTGGAGCTGAAACGGGGCCGGCCTGAAAGCCTTTACGGCGTCGCACTGGAATTGCTGGAAATCGTGCCGTTGCGCATCGATCACGAGAGCAAGGCCGATCTCGGCTACGGACTGCTGGTTGCCGAGCACCGCCCTGCCGTGAAGGCGCAACCGGTACAACTGAAGAAACGCGATTCGATCGAAGACGCCTTCTGCCGAATCGCGCGCAACTGTCTGGATCAGGTCCACGCCAATGAGCGTGGCGTCGAGTCCGGCCACGATCCGTCGAGCGTCCATCAGATGCGTGTGGGGCTGCGTCGTCTGCGTTCGGCGCTCGACCTGTTTGCGAAAGCGATTCCCGCGTACCCCGGCCTCGACGACGAGCTGCGCTGGATCGCCGCCGAGCTCGGCGCCGCGCGTGACTGGGAGGTACTTGCGGGAACGACGCTCGACCATGCCGGTACGAACGGCATTCCGGATGAGATCCATCCGGTGCGCGAAGCGTGCGAGCACATTGCCGTCGAGAACCGGCAGCGCGCGGCCGCGGCAGTCGGGTCGGTCCGCTACACACGGCTCGCGTTGCAGCTCGCGTCATGGTTGAGCCGAAAGGGCTGGCGACAGGGAATGTCCGACGAACGGCGCGATGCGCTCATGCAGCCGGCGAAGCCATTCGCCGGTGATGTTCTGCGTCGTCGGCACAGAAAACTGATCAAGCGTGGCAAGCGGCTGGCCGATCTGGATGATCATCGTCGCCACCGTGCCCGCATCGCGGCGAAGAAGGTGCGATACGCGACCGAATTCTTCGCGTCGCTGTGCCGCAAGCGGGCCGTCCGATCGTATGTCGACGCGCTGACCGCGCTTCAGGACGATCTGGGCTGGCGTAACGATGCCGTTGTCGCGGACAAGCTTCTGAAGGCGCTGCCCGATACGTCGCCTGACGCCGCGCCGGGCGCGGGCTTCGCGCGAGGCTTTCTGGCCGCGCGCGCCGCAGCCGATCATCAGACATTGAAGAAGCTGTGGAGCCGCTTCAAACGTCTGCCGCCACCGCACTGAATCGGCACAACGCTATCGCCACGCACAATCAGTACCGGTCAGACACCCCCTCGATCCCGCGCTCCTGCAGCGCGCGAACCAACCCGGCACGCACCGTCGCGACGTCGGAAAACGCCGGCCGTCGATGCGCAGCGACTTCGGCTGCCGTATAAGGCTTGAAATCGCGCGGCAGCGCCTCGCGGTTCATCGTCGTGAGCACCCAGTTGAGCACGTCGGCGAGATCCTGGTCCGACAGCGCCGAATTCGACGCACCCGGCACGCGCATCACGTACTCGCGCCCCGCCGGCAGATGCGTGAAATAACCGAGCGAGTTCGCAAGCGGCGGCACCTTGCCCGGAATGCCGCCGCCCGCCGCCGTGTGGCAGCCCATGCAGTTGAGCACCCAGTGCTGTCGCGCGAGCGTCGCATCGGCCGCGCCGTCGGCATGGGCGGGTACGGCAATCGCACACGCAGTGGCCGCGACCACCGTCAGCAACGAAAACAGACGGCGTGCAATGAACACCCAGATCCGCCACGCCGCCGCACGCCGGCCGCCACGCACGAGCCCGCCACGCCGCCGAATGCACCCGGCATTCACAGCCCCAGCCCCTTCGTCACGACGGCACGTTGCGCGTGAACGGCCGTGCCGTCCATCTCCTTCGCGCGCGCCGCGCGAATGTCGGCCGCCGTGAACGGCTTCGCGTCGCCGTGCTGGCCGTTGAGATCGAACACGACGTAGTTGAGCACGTTCGCGATGTCGTCATCGCTCGCGCTCGCGAACGACGGCATCTTGAAGTTGTAACGCTTGTCGTGCACGTTGATCTCGCCGAACATCCCGTGCAACAGCGTCGCGACGAGTTGCGCGCGGCCCGCGTCGGCCGTCGCGTACTTGCCCGGATACTCGGTCAGCGGCGGCGCGAGGCCGTCCTGTCCCTTGCCGCCCGCCTGGTGGCACACCGCGCACTGCGCGTCGAACAGGCTCTTGCCCGCCGGGTAATGGACGGCCTGCTGCGCACCGGCAAAACCCGGCAACGCAACACCCGCAACAGCCGCCACGCACGCGACAACGATCTTTCCAGCTTGCATTACTTTCATTGCTTTGCCGCCCCCAGCAGGACCGAAACCGAACAGTGGTAATTCGAATTGCCGTTCGCCATGCACCAGTTGATGTCGTTGTTCAGCGACAGCTTGTACAGCGGCTTCTCGCGCTCGTTGCGGTTGCAGAAGCACTTGCCGCACGACGTCTTGCCGCAACAGTCGTTGTACGACACGATGTAGTCCGAACCGTCGTGCGGATTGCGGCACGTGCCGATCCACGTGATCGGCGACGGCGTCGTGCCCGGCGGGCAGCTGCTCGACGTGCCGCCGCAGCAGCTGCACAGCCAGCCGTCGATCGCGCAGTACTTCCAGTAATCGCAGCTCATCGGATCGTCGCTCGCGCCCGACGCAGCGGCACCGGACGCCGCCGACGCGCCCGACGCCGCGTCGGCCGCATACGCGGTGCGATCGACCGGCAGCAGCGGCAGCATCGCCGAGCCCACCAGCACCTTGCCGAGCCTCGCCATCGCGCTGCGCCGCGAACTGTGCTGCGCGACGCCGCGCGCCGACCGTTCGAACCATGAATCAAACAGGCCCATGTGGTTGTTCTCCGTTGACGTTGAAAGAGGGTCGGCCGATCACGCGTGCTGCGCGTGCTCTTCGTGACCGCCGTGGTCGTGATCGCCATGAACGAACTGCTGCAGCGATGCGACGCCCCGCTCCTTCGCTTCGAACAGGCTCTCGAGATGCTCGCGCGTGTTGACGAGCCCCTTCGCACGCACGGTGCCGGTGTCGTCGAGCAGCACCGCGTACGGCAGCTTGCCGATCTGATACGCGAGGCCGAGCTCCTGCGACAGCACGTAAGGGAAGCGCGCGAGGTCGTGCTTCTGCGCGAAGCGCGTGTGTTCGTCGAGTTCGCCGTCGCTCGCGAGCACGATGTTCACCGGCGTCGATTCGCTCGCCTGCAGCGACGGCAACAGCGGCAGCAGCTTCTTGCAGACCGGGCACGTCGGCGACAGGAAGAACAGCAGCGTCGCCTTGCCCGCCGCGTCGATGCCGCCGACCTTGATCCGCGACCCGCGAATGTCGGTCAGCTCGAACGTCGGCGCGATCGCGCCGACCGCCGGGCCCTTGTCGATCATCAACGCGCCGGCCGGCATGATGCGTTCGTACAGGATGCCGATCTGGCGCACGAGCGCGAGGCAGATCGCGCCGAGCGCGAGGACGGCGATCCACAGCAACGCGGTGGAAACGGTGAGAGCGGTTTGCATCATGAATTCCTCAGATGTGAAAGGCGCGGGATGTTGGCGAGCAGCACGTCGACGGTGAGCAGCGCGCAGACGATCAGCAGCACGGAAGAGAACAGCGTCAGGTAGTCGAACCACACGATCGCGCGGCCGCCCGGCTCGACGAGCGCGGTCGCGGCCAGCGCGACGAGCAGCAGCACGCGCGCGACATGCAGCCAGCCGATGCCGCGCGGCGCATCCGCGCGCGCGGCGGCAAAGCCGGAACACCCGCAGTCGATGTCGGTGTGGCCGCGCAGGATGTTGATCGCCATGCCGACCGCGAAGACGAGCAGCAACGCGATCAGGCCGAGCGCGCCGGTCATGCGCGTATCGGGAAACAGCAGCGCCGCGGCACAGGCGGCTTCCGCGAGCGGAATCGCGAACGCGGCGGGCGCAGTGAGCGCATCGGGCAGCAGGCGATAGCCGGCGAGCGCTTGCCGGAACGCCGCCGGCCGGCGCATCTTCGCGAAGGCGCCGAGCAGCACGACGACGGCCGCGCCGGCTTGCGCGCTGGTGGCGAGTACGGGATCGAGCGTCATCGCGGCCTCACGGGTTCACGAGCAGCGTCGACGTACTGCCGATCTGCTTCTCGACGTGCTGCCGCTTGCCGGTGCGCGCGTCCATCACGACGAGGTCGGAGGTGCCCGTCAGCCCGTAGAACAGCGGCTTGTCGTCCTCGCTGACCTGGATCGACACGAGCGGATCGACCTTCTCCTGCGCGAGATCCCAGCGCGCGACGCGCTGTTTCGTCTTCAGGTCGTAGACCCACACCTGCGTGCCGGGATCCTTGTGCGTGCCGTCGCCGCCCTTGTGCATCAGCACGTAGTAGCGGTGCTGCTTCACCTGCACGGCCGTCTGCTGCATGCCGCCGGGGCGCCAGCCTTCGGCGCGTTCGGCGTCGGTCAGCAACGACCACGGCTTGCCGAACGCCGGCTTGTCGCCGCTGAAATCGGCGCCGCGCACGTTGCCGTGATACGTCGTGAACAGATAGCCGCCGTTGTAGCGCGACGCGTTGATGAAGGCCGGATCGTTGTCGACGTCGATGAACGCGTCGGACATCGTGCGCTTCACCTCCTTGCCGTTTGCGTCGAGTGTGACGGTCAGCGCCTTGCCGCTTTCGCACAGCGCGGTGAAGCGGTCGTTCCCCGACGGATACGCGAGCACGCACGCCGCGGTGTCGATCTCCGACAGCACCTTCTTCGACACGGCATCGATCACCGTCACCGACGCGGCCGGCGTGATGTTCGCGACGTACAGCCGCTTGCCGTCCGCGCTGAACGCGGTGTTGTACGGCGACGGCACGTGCTGCCCGTGCTTCGCCGGAATCACGATCTCGCCGGTGTGATCGAGCGTCGTGTTGTCGGTCATCTCGACGACGTCGGTGCGCGTGCCGTGCGAGCCGCGCGAGAAATAGGTCGTCGCAATGAAGCTCGTCTTGTGGTCGGGCGAGATCGCGAGGCCGGGCGCGAAGCCGCCGTCGATCTGGCCGAGCAGCTTCTTCGCGTCGGCGTCGTACACGTAGATGCGCCCGTCGGTCATCGTCGGCATCGCGACGTCGACGACGTACACCTCGTGCGGATGCCACGGCGGCATCTTTTGCACGACGAGTTCCTCGGGCTTTTCCGTCGCGTTCGCGCTGCCGGCCCACGCCGCCGCGAACGCCAGCGTCGCCGCGCAAACCGCGGTGCGTCGCCTTGCTCTCATGTCGCCTCCAGTTGGGATTCACGTTATGTGGGGCGACTGTAGTTCGACAATAAATCGGTTCAGCACCCGGACCGGCAACGCGTGCGTGCCGATTCGGGACATTGGAAAACCACCTGAAAGGCACCGCGGGTCGACACCTTCCGACCCCTCAAAAACCCCTGCCCGAATAGCGCTCGTCCGTATTGCGCCGACCGTTTGGTCGGTTTAATCTTGCGCGGTCCGAACGACCACCGGAGGCGCCGTGCTCGTGTTTCACCAGAGGTTCGACGACGCAGACCAGCATGCCGAGGCGCTGCGCGGCTGGGATCAGCGTTACGACCAGATCGGCTCCGGCTCGTATCGCAGTGCAGTCAAGCACGCGGTGCTCGACGGCGTGCAGCTGTTCCAGGAAACGGCGAACGTGCGCATCATCCAGCGCGGGCGCCTGCCGCCCGGCCATACGGTGTTCGGGATGCCGCTCACCGGCTCGGGCACCTTCGCATTCGGCGATGCGCGCATGGAGCGCGGCACGATCGTGATGGCACGCGGCGGCGCGCCTTTCGAACTCCATTCGCCGGACGACATGTCGCTGATCGGCGTGGTCGTCGATGCGACGCTGATGCAGCAGATCGAGGATGCCGCCGATGTCCGGCTCGACGAGCGCGCGCTGCGGCGCGGCGTCGTCGACGTGCCGGTCACCGCGCGCGAACGCGCAAGCGTCCAGCTCGCGACGCTGCTCGAGCGCGTGCTGTCGGCACCCGATACGTTCGACGCGGCGCGTGCGCAGTCCGAACTGCGCGGCGAAGTCGGCAACGTGCTCGTCGATCTCCTCACGTACCGGATGCCCGAGCCGCCAAACCGTCTCACGCATGCGTGCCACGCCGACATCGTGCGCCGCGTGCACGACTACGTGATCGAGCATCCGGAGGCGCCCGTCGACATCCTGAGCCTGTGCACGCAACTGCGCGTGAGCCGGCGCACGATGCAGAACAGCTTCCAGTCGGTGGTGCAAACTGGCCCGCTGAACTACACGCGCTCGCTGCGCCTCGCGCAGGTGCGGCGCCTGCTGCTCGACACGCGGCAGTCCGACCTGCCGATCAGCGAAGCGGCCGCGCGCTGGGGGTTCATCCACCTCGGGCACTTTGCGAATGCCTACAAGGCCCAGTTCGGCGAACTGCCTTCGACGACGGCGCGCCGGACGGTGCGCGGCGCAAAAACGCGCTGACCGCCCGCAAAACCCGCGATAATCCCGTGTTGAACGTTCGGCTCCCGCGAGCCGGGCGCGGTGTGCACCTGTCTGGCCGCTCGCCGCACCGTGCCGCGCGGTACGCGACGCCCACCCGATTCCACCCCACGCCCCGATGCCAGAGGATTTCCATTTCCTGTTGCTGCCCGGCTTCTCCGCGCTCGGCTTCATGTCCGCGGTCGAACCGTTGCGCGTCGCGAACCGGTTTCGCACCGAGTTGTACCGCTGGCACGTGATCAGCGCGGACGGCGCGCCCGTCGCCGCGAGCAACGGCATTCCGGTCGCGGCCGAAGCCGCGTGCGCGGACGTCGCGCAGGTCGACACGGTGTTCGTGGTCGCGGGCTTCGATCCGCTCGTGTGCTACGACCGCGCGCTCGCCGACTGGCTGCGCCGCCAGAATCGCCATGGCGCGACGCTCGGCGGCATCGACACCGGTAGCTTCGTGCTCGCGGAAGCCGGGCTGTTCGACGCATCGCAAACGCTCACGCTGCACTGGGAAGCGCTTGCCGCGTTCCGCGAACGCTACCCGGGCCTGAACGTGACGCAGGAGCTGTTCGAGATCGGCGAGCGGCGCATCACCTGCGCGGGCGGCACCGCGTCGATCGACATGATGCTCGACCTGATCGGCCGGCGGCACGGCGCCGAGCTCGCGGCGGCGATCTCCGAGCAGTTCGTCGTCAGCCGCATCCGGCAGCGTTCGGACAGCCAGCGGCTCGAGATCGCCGCGCGCTACGGCGTGCACAACCGCAAGCTGATCCAGGTGATCGGCACGATGCAGCGGCACATGGAGAACCCGCTCGGCTCCGACGCACTCGCGCAGGAGATATCGGTCACGCGGCGTCAGCTCGAACGGCTGTTCAGCGCGACGCTGAACGACACGCCGACGCACTTCTACCTGAACCTGCGCCTCGACCGCGCGCGCGAGCTGCTGCAGCAGACCGACATGAGCATCACGTCGGTGTGCGTCGCGTGCGGCTTCGAATCGCCGTCGCATTTCTCGCGCACGTACCGCTCGCGTTTCGGCGTGAGCCCGCGCAGCGACCGCCGCGCGACGCGCTGAACGGCGCCGCTTTTGCGTACAATCCGGCGCGCTATTGCGCGCGCCGGCTGCGTTTGCCGCCATTCGCTGAACAATGCCGGAGAATGATCGACGGACCGAAGCGACCTTCGAAAATAATTTGCAATGTCGCTGAAAATGTTCTGTAACATACCTCGCAATTAGATAGGCAGCCCTAAGGAGATGAGAGCCCGGGGCCGCGCACGTCGCGCCACGCAGGCTGCCAAACCGATCTCAATGCCGATCCGAGGGGTATGACATGACGATGCTCGCTTCGCCGTCGCCGCACCTGCCTTCCGTTCGCTTCCCCGCCGCCGTCCCTTCCCGATTCGTTTCGACCTGACGCTTAGTCCTCCTTAGTCAGTCGACGCTCCCAGCACCGCTTCGCCGCACCGGTTCCATCGAGCCGGCGCGCGGGCCGTGTCGTGCCTGCTCGCCACAAGCGCGCGGGCGTGTCCAACCGTTGAGATGAGGATCACGTATGCAGACATCACGCAAAGCATTGCCGATCGCCCTGGGGCTCGCGCTCGGTTTCGGCATCGTCGGCGGCAGCGCGGCCGATTCCAAGGTCGCGAACCCGCAGGCGTCGAGCCTGCGCGAAAGCCTGACACGCGGCGTCGCGTCGGCGCCGGCCGCGGCCAGGACCGATACGGCCGCCGGGCAGTTCCGCGCCGACGGCGTCGCCGTCACGCTGTACAACCCCGCGTACCACGCGAAGAAGGCGGCCGCCACGCCCGCCGCCGCCGCGCGCGATTTCGTCGCGTCGCAGGCGACGCAGCTCGGGCTCGACGCGGCCGCGCTGGCGAGCCTCGCGGTGACGTCGGAACGCAACGACGCCGACTTCACCGTCGTGCGCTTCCAGCAGCAGGCTGCCGGGCTGCCCGTGTACGGCAGCGAGATCGCGGTGACCGTCGCGAAGGACGGCCGCATCCTGTACGTCGCGAGCAACACGATCAACGGCGTGGTCGCCACCGCGCGCAAGGCGCAGGCGGTCGACCAGCAGCAGGCGCTCGACCGTGCCCGCGCGTATCTCGGCGTAAGCGGCTTCACGAACCTCGACGCGCAACTCGTCGCGTTCGTCGACAAGGCCGGCACGCATACCGCGTGGAAGGTGCGCGGCCGTCCGCAGGACGGCCCGAAGGGCGACTGGGAACTGCTGATCGACGCGGGCAGCGGCGAAGTGCTGCGCGCCGAGGACAAGGCGTTCTATGCGACCGATGGCACCGGTTTCGTGTTCCGGCCGGATCCGCTGTCTTCGACGAAAAGCAGCTACGGCAGCACGGGCTACAAGGACAACAACGACGTCGATTCCACGCAGCTCACGGCCGCGCGCGTGCGCGTGACGCTGAAGGATCTCGCGCTGTCGGGCTCGCGCTACACGCTGTCAGGACCGTATGCGTCGTGCATCGATTTCGATGCGCCGCGCGACAACGCGTGCCCGTCGCAGGCGACGCCGGCGTTCGAATTCACGCGCGGCAACCTGTATTTCGAAGCGGTGAACGTGTACTACCACATCGACACGTTCCTGCGCTACGTGAACCAGACGCTCGGCATCAAGGCGCTGCCGTACCAGTACACGGGTGGCGTGCAGTACGACCCGCACGGCGAATCGGGCGACGACAACTCGTCGTACTCGTCGAGCAGCGGCCGGCTGACCTTCGGTCAGGGCGGCGTCGACGACGCGGAAGATGCGGACGTCGTGATCCACGAGCTCGGCCACGGCATCCACGACTGGGTGACCAACGGCGGCCTGTCGCAACAGGAAGGCCTGTCGGAAGGCACCGGCGATTATCTCGCCGCCGCGTACAGCCGCGACTTCAATCAGTGGAGCCCGTCGGACGCGCAGTATCACTGGGTCTACAACTGGGACGGCCACAACGAATACTGGAGCGGCCGCGTGACGAACTGGAACGTCGGGCGCACCTACGCGCAGGCGCGCGGCGCGGAGATCCACACGGCCGGCCAGTACTGGGCTTCGTGCAACCTCGTCGCGCGCGACGCGGTCGGCGCGCAGGCGATGGACAAGGCGTTCCTGAAGGGGCTGTCGATGACCAACAGCTCGACGAACCAGAAGGCCGCCGCGCAGGCCGTGCTGACGGCCGCGGCCGCGCTCGGCTACAGCAGCGCGCAGCTCACGGCGATCGGCAATGCGTACAACAAGAGCTGCACATACGGCGTGACCGTGCCGCAGAAGTCGTAATTCCGCAGCAGGCGGGGGCGTCGCACGACCTGCGGCGCACCCTTTTCCTCGACATCGCTACCCTCACGAGATCGAACATGCCTACTCTGACATTGACCCGCCTGAGCGCCGCGCTGGGCGGCATGCTGCTGACCGCCGCCGCCCAGGCCGCGCCCGTATGGATCACGCTCGGCGACACCGCGTTCCGGCAGCTTCAACGCATCGATGCAAGCGCAACCGCGCAATACAGCACGGTGCTCGACGCCGGCCGTGCGGCCGACGGCACCGAGCGCCGCGAAACCGTGCATCTCGTCGAGATCGACGATTCCCGGCTCGGCGAGCTGGCCCACGCGGTACACCATGCACGCGGCCACGGGCCCGGCTACATCGTGCACGACTCGTTCGACGACGCGCGCCAGGCCTTGCAGCCGGTATCGGCGGCGGTCGCGAAGCAGGCCGCCCTGCCCGCCTACACGGTGTCGAACGCACCGCGGATCGGGACCTGGATCCAGCAACTGCAGGCCAGCAACATCGTCGGCACGATCACGTCGCTGTCCGGCTTCACGAACCGCTATTACACGACGTCGCACGGCGTCGCCGCGGCCGACTGGCTCGCGCTGCAGTGGAAGCAACTGGCCGGCTCGCGCGCCGACATCGCCGTCGAGCAATTCGCGCATACGGGCTTCCCGCAAAAATCGGTGATCCTGACGATCCGCGGCAGCGATCCAACCGCGGGCACGGTCGTGCTGGGCGGCCACCTCGATTCGACGGTCGGCCGCACGACGGAAAACACGCGCTCGCCCGGCGCGGACGACGATGCGTCCGGCATCGCAAGCCTGACCGAAGCGCTGCGCGTGCTGCTCGCAAACGACTACCGGCCGAAGCGGACGATCAAGTTCGTCGGATACGCGGCCGAGGAAGCTGGCCTGCTCGGCTCGAAGGCGATCGCGAAGCAGTTCCGCGCGCAGAATGCGAACGTGGTTGGCGTACTGCAGCTCGACATGACGAACTACAAGGGCGATCCGAAAGACATCTACCTGATCACCGACTACACGAACGCCGCGCAGAACACCTACCTGACGAACCTGGCGAAGACCTACCTGCCGGAACTCGCGATCGGCACGTCGCAGTGCGGGTATGCGTGTTCGGATCACGCGTCGTGGAATGCGCAGGGCTATCCGGCGTCGTTCCCGTTCGAGGCCGACCAGAACGACAGTCCCTACATCCATACCGTGAACGACACGCTGGAGAATTCGGATCGGCAGGCGAACCACGCGCTGAAGTTCGGCAAGCTGGCGCTCGCGTATGCGGTCGATCTCGGCGGCGACGGCAGCGCGACCGTCAAACCCTGACCGCGCCCCGGCCGGCTCGGGCCACCCCGGGCGCGCGCGGCATGCGCGCCCGTTCGAACGCGTTCCGGTTCCGGATAGAATCGTCGTTCGATCACTTCCGCACCACCGTGCCCCGCCATGACCGATTTCTCCCGCTCAATCAGCGATCTCGCGCCCGAGCGCGTCACGACCGCGTTCGACCTGGCCGGCCATACGACGGCGCGCTCGCTCGGCGTCGCACAGGGCATCGTCGTGCGTTCGCGCTCGATCGTCGGCTCGTTCGGCGCGGCGCTGCAGACCCTCTTCGGCGGCAACATCACGCTCTATACCTCGCTGTGCGAGAAGGCGCGCCAGCAGGCATTCGACAAGATGCTCGCCGATGCGCGCAAGCTCGGCGCGAATGCGATCGTCGCGATGCGCTACGATTCGACCGAGATCGGATCGGGCATCACGGAAGTCATCTGCTACGGCACGGCCGTGCAGGTCACGCGCGACGCCGGCGCCTGAGCGTCAACCGGGGGTCACCCGCACGTCACCCATCACGCGCCGGCCGCCCACACGATCGCGACGATCGAGCCGATCACGAGCACCGCGCCGATCGTCTTGCGCTTGTTCAGTTCGGTCCACAACAGCACGCCCGTCAGCGACAGCAGGATCAACGCGCCCGCGAGCGTGTCGACGAGCAGCACCCAGCCGATGCTCATCCCGACGCCCTTGTGCAGGTTCGTCAGCCACGCGAGCGTGGTGCTGTCGGTGCGCTTGAGCGTCATCGTGTCGCTGCCGACCCAGTAGTCGACGGCGACGCTTTCACGCGGCGACGCGAACACGAGTTGCCAGTGCTCGGGCTGCACGGTCTCGCGGTCGCCCCATGCGACCGGATGCTCGGGTTCCTTCTGCACGCGGCCCATCCGTTCCGGCAAATGCAGATCCGGTTGCCCGCGCAACCATTGCGCGAGCGCGAGCGGCGAAGCGGGTTCCGGGTCGGGCACGTCGAGCCGCAACGTCTCCACATGCGGCGCACCGGTCTGGATCCGCAGCGGTGGCGCGCGGTGATTCAGCAGGAACCCCGTCGCGCCGAACAGCAGGCCGAGCGCGGCGCCCCACAGGCCGATCCAGCCGTGCACCTTGCGCAGCCACTTGATGAACGTCCCGCGGCGCGATCGCGTGCCGCCCGCGCCGGCCGGACGCGCGCCCGGCGCAACGCGTGACACGGGCGCCGCATCGATTTCGATGGGATCGGCAACGCTCACGTTTCGCTCCAGATTCTCAAAAGATTGTGATAACAGCCGACCAGGCTGCGGCACGCCTGTGCATCGGCACCGCTCGCGTTGAGCCGCTGGATCGCGGTGTCCATGTCGAACAGCAGCGCGCGCTGCGCATCGCTGCGCACGAGGCTCTGCACCCAGAAGAAGCTCGCGACGCGCACGCCGCGCGTGACCGGCGTGACCTGGTGCAGGCTCGTCGCCGGATAGACGATCATGTCGCCCGCCGGCAGCTTGACCTGCTGCACGCCGTATGCGTCCTCGATCACGAGCTCGCCGCCGTCGTATTCGTCGGGCGCGGACAGGAACAGCGTGACGGACACGTCGGTGCGCAGCTTCACGCCGTTCGGCAGCACGCGCACCGCGCCGTCGACGTGACTGCCGAACGTCATCCCGCCTTCGTAGCGGTTGAACAGCGGCGGATAGACCTGGTTCGGCAGCGCCGCGCTGATGAACAGCGGATTGCGCTCGAGCGCGGCGAGGATCACGTCGCCGAGTTCGCGCGCGACCGGCGAATGCTCGGCGATCTGCTGGTTGCGCTTGACCGGCGCGCCCGTATAGCCGGCCGTCGCACGGCCGTCGACCCACGCGTCGCCCGCGCGGTCGAGCCGGTCGCGCACCATGCTCACTTGCTCGGGCGTCAGCACGTTCGGGATGTGTACAAGCATCGTTTCCCCTCTTTCATCGAATGGCGCGGCGGCGCGCGTGTCGCTCAGAACCGGTAGTCGAGCGTCGCGAGGAACGTGCGCCCGACGCCCGGCACCGCACGGCCGCCGTCCGACTGGATCAGCGCATCGTAATAGAACTTGTTGGTCAGGTTCAGCAGGTTCAGGCGCAGGTCCCACTGCTTCGCGTGATACGCGGCCGTCGCATCCCAGCGCGTGTAGCCGCCCACCTGCACGTAGTCCGTGTTCGCCGCGTAGCGTCCCGACATGTACGTCGGGCCGCCGCCGATCTCCCAGTGCGGCGTGAACGCATACGTGGTCCACAGCGTGAACGTGTTGCGCGGCGTATTCGCGAGCGTCTTGCCCTGCGTGCCGTCGCGCGCGCTCAGGATCACGCCGTTCATGTACGTGTAGCTGCCGAACACCTGCCACTTCGGCGTGATGTGGCCCGTCACGCTCGCCTGGAAGCCGCGCACGCGAATGTCGCCTTCGAGCAGGTATTCACCCGTCGACGTCTGCGTGCGCGCGTTGCTCTTCTCCTGCTGGAACAGCGCCGACGTGACAGACAGGTTGTCGTTCAGCAGATCCCACTTGCCGCCGACCTCGTACGACTTCGTGTGTTCGGGCGACAGGTTCTGCGTGTTGTTGGTGACCGTCAGCGTCTCGAGCGACGGGTTGAACGACGTGCCGTACGAGAAGTAGTACGACTGCGATTCGGTCGGCTGGTAGATCACGCCGGCCCGCACGCTCGTGAAATAGTTCGTCTGCGACGTGTAGCCGGGCGCGCTCACCGTGTTCGCGAGATGCGCCTGGAAGCGATCCCAGCGCAGCCCGCCGACGAATTTCCAGTCGCGGCCGATCGACACCGTGTCGTTCATGTACGCCGCGAGCGTGGTCGCGCCCGATTCGGCGTGGTTGGCCGGCGTCTGCGTCGCGTTGGTCGCCGTCGACGACAGGTAGGCCGGGTTGATCAGCGACAGGATCGGCAGACCGCTGCGCGTGTACGCCTGGTTCGTATAGCTGTCGTGGCCGACCTCGACACCGGCGATCAGGTCGTGCTTCACGAAGCCCGTGTCGAACTTGAAATGCGCCATCGTGTCGTTGTCGACCGAATGGTTTTCGATCACGCGGTCGTGGCTCGCGAGCCTCACGTACAGCGCGGACATCGGCAACGACGTGTAGTTGCCGTTCGTCAGCGCGGTGCTCGACGACAGCGGGCCCGTCAGCACCGCGTTCGCGGCCGTCTCGCGCGCATCGGTCATCGAGTGCGAGAACGACGTGCGATTGCTGATCGTCAGCGCATCGTTGACGCGATGATCGATGCGTGCGGACACGGTCTGCACGTCCTGGATCGTGCGGTCGTCGGTGAGGCCGTAGAAGGTGTTCTTCGGCACCGGCGCCGGATGGCCGTTGACCGCGAGCACGCCGTAGTCCGGCATGTCGTAGTTGTGCTGGATCAGCGCGGACAGCGTCACCTCGGTCGGCGTGCCGATACCGAAGCGCAGCTCCGGTGCGATCCCGTAGTCCTTGTTCTTCATCACGTCGCGCGTCGAGCCGAGCGACTGGCCGAACGCATTGATGCGGAACGCCGACGTCGCACCCAGCGGCCGGTTCAGGTCAACGCTCGTGCGGTAGTGGTCGTTGGTGCCGATCGTCGTCGACACCTCGGCGGACGGCTTCAGGTTCGCCTTCTTCGACACCTGGTTGATCACGCCGCCCGTCGAACCGCGCCCGAACAGCATCGACGACGGGCCGTACAGCACCTCGACCGAATCGAGGTCGAACGTGTCGCGGTAGTACTGGTTTCGATCGCGAAAGCCGTCGAGATAGATGTCGTTCTGCGCGGTGAAACCGCGCAGGTTGATGTTGTTGCCGATCTGCCCGCCTTCCGCGCCGCCGATCGTGATGCCCGGCGCATTACGCAGCGCGTCCTGGAACGACGTGAGCCCTTGCGACTCCATCAGCGCCTTGTTGATCACCGTGACCGACTGCGGAATGTCGCGCAACGCGGTCGGGGTTTTCGCGCCGACGCTCGAGCGCTCGGCCTGGAAGTCCTGTTGCACGGCCTGACCCGAGACGCTGATCGTCGGCAGCGTCTCGCGCGCAGCGGCGGCGGCCGGCGGCGCATCGCCCGGTTTCGCGGTGACGGCCGGCGACGATTCGGCGCTCGTGCTCTGAGCGAGTGCGGGCGAAGCGATAGGCAAAGCAAAGGCCAGCGCGAGCGCGCTCGCGAACGGGGTCCTGTTCGGCATGGAAATCCAGTCGGAATGAAACCGCCCCGCGTGGACACGCGCCGATGCGCGCGCACGAGGTACGGATGCGATGGCTTGCGGGCCACCGGCGATCAGGCCGACGGCACTAGCTGGCTAGGGTTGACGAGTAACGGGCGGCAGTCGCCGCACCGGTCACGGAAATGAGAATCGGTATCATTCCATGTATTTCTTCTTGTTTCAATTGATAACCGCTTCGTCATACGAAAGCACTATGTTTCAGAAAATTACGGAAAGTTATATGTAATTTTCAGAATGGTTTTCGTAATTAAAATCCACTGTCTCATTGGCCGAATGCCGCCCCAGGCCTTGTGCGGCAAAGCATTGACGGAATGGCCCCTTTTCGTTTTCGGGCCTCGTCGAACTAGCTGACGCTTCGACCCAACCGAAAACGACAGTGGGCCAATTGTTTAATCAGACGATTATCCGAGCCGAATTCCGTCTGGCATTTGATTGAAACAGGAAAGTATTTTGAAATGAATTGCAGTGAACGCGGCTGCTCAATGATCGCGTTCCAGCGACGTCATGTTCCGCAAGGTCGGAAACAGGCGCATCCACGTGAGCGCCACGGCGATCGTCGCCGCGCCGCCAACCACGATCGCCGTAGGCGCGCCCCACCATGCAGCCGTCACGCCCGATTCGAATTCGCCGAGCTGGTTCGACGTGCCGATGAACAACGAGTTGACCGCGCTCACGCGTCCGAGCATGTCGTCGGGCGTACGCAGCTGCACGAGCGACAGGCGCACGACGACGCTCACCACGTCCGACGCGCCCAACGCCGCCAGCGCGATGAGCGACACCGCGAAATGCCTCGACAGCCCGAACACGATCGTCGCGATGCCGAACGCGATCACGCCGCCGAACATCGCGCGGCCCGGCCGCCCCTTCAGCGGAAAACGCGTGAGCCACAGCGTACCCGCGAGCGCACCGATCGCCGGCGCCGCGCGCAACGCGCCGAGCCCCCACGGTCCGACCTGCAGGATGTCGCGTGCATAGATCGGCAGCAGCGCGGTGGCGCCGCCGAACAACACAGCGAACAGGTCGAGCGACAGCGCGCCGAGGATCGCCGGTTCGCGCCGGATGAACGCGATGCCCGAGAACACCGAACGCAGCGTGACCGGCTCGCGGGCCGGCGGCGCGCTGCGCAGCGGAATCGTGCCGCTCAGCACCGCCGCGATCGCGAACGCGACCACGCTCGTGCCGAACGCGGCGGGCGCACCGATGCCATACAGCAGCCCGCCGAACGCGGGCCCGAGAATCTGCGCTGCCTGGTTCGCGGACGTCGACAGCGCGGTCGCGCGCGGCAGGTCGCTACGCGGCACGACGGCCGGCAGCAACGACGACACCGACGGCGATTCGAACGCGCGCGCGGTGCCGACGATCGCCGCGAGCGCATACACGGCCGATTCGGTGAGCCCGCCTTTCGCCGCGCCGAGCAGGAACACGCCGGCGGCCAGCGCCTCGACGCTCTGGCAGATCGTCGCGATGCGCCGGCGGTCGTAGCGGTCGGCCACCTGCCCGACGACAAGCGTCAGCGCAAACATCGGCGCGAACTGCGCGAGGCCGACGAGACCGAGCGCGAACGCGCTGTGCGTGAGCGAATAGACATACCAGCCGATCGCGACCGACAGGATCTGGAACGCCAGCGACGACATCACGCGCGTGCCCCAGAAGCGCTGGAACGGTGCGTGGCGGAACAGGTTGGCGGGTAACGCGGATGCGGTGCTGGATTCGGGTAACGGGGTGGTCATCGAGGAGGCGTCATCGGAGGGGAGCGGGCGATCGGCGATGCGCGATGCGGCCAAACCGCGATGATATCGCCAACCGCCCCACCCCATCCCAGCCGCACGCCCGCCCCGCGCCGGCGACACCGGCGCACGCTGCACGACGCCGCCGCCCCACAAAAAAAAAGCGCGAACCGCGGTTCGCGCCAAAGAGAGACCTCGCTGAAGACGTCGAAAGATCTACCTCATCCCACTCAGAAAGAATGCCGCATCCCGATCCGCACGTCGGCCTGCGTCTGCGTGGTCGACGGCGTGAAGCTGTAGCCGACCACCGCATCGACACCGTGCGACGCGCGCAGGTAATCGCCGGAGATGTACACGTCGGTGCGCTTCGACAGCAGGTAGTGCAGGCCGGCCGTGCCCTGGTTCCAGTGGTGGCCTTCGAAGCGCGTGTGCTGGTAGCCCGCGATGAAGCTCAGCGCCGGCGTGAACTGATACAGGCCGCCACCTTCGTACACCTGCATGTGCGACGACTGGCCGAAGCCCTTGATCGTCGTGTACGAGTAGTTCGCGTCGAGCGTCAGCTTGCCGATCGTGTAGCTCGTGCCGACGCCGAACGTGCCCTGGCTGTCGACGTCCATCGCGGTATTCGCGAACAGGTCGGTGCGCGCGCCGGTCGCCGGATCGACGGTGACGGTCTGCTGGCCGAGGAACGTATGCGTGCCGATCATCGCGTACGGGTCGAACGCGTAGATGCCGTTCGGGTTGTTCAGGCGCGTGTACGCGGCGCCGATCGAGAAGTCGCCCTTCGTGTAGCTCGCGCCCGCGCTCCATGCGCTGTTGCGGTGGAAGTTGCCGGCGACGTTGCCGAACGAGTACATCGCGCCGAACTTGAAGCCGCTCAGGTCGTTCGACAGGAATTTGACCGAATTCGGCAGGCGGTCGCCGTTGAAGCGGTCGAAGTCGCCCTGGTGGATCGCATAGCCGCTGCCCCACGCGGAGATGTTGTAGATCGACACGAGCTCGTTGGTGATGTCGAGCTGGTTGCCGAACGACAGCGTGCCCCAGTCGTTCTGCAGACCGACATAAGCCTGCCGACCGAACTCCGACCCGCCGAAGCCGAGCTGCCCGTTGCCGAGGTGGAAACCGCTCTCGAGCGCGAACACGGCCTTCAGGCCGCCGCCGAGATCTTCCGTGCCTTTCAGGCCGAAACGGTTCCCGTATGCGACGCCGTCGTCGAACTTGACCACATGCGACCCGCCCGTGTTGTTCACGTAGGTGATGCCCGCGTCGAGAATCCCGTACAGCGTCACGCTGCTCTGCGCGTGGCCGATGGCGGGAATACAGGCCGCGCATGCAAGCGCAGCGGCTACGGCAACTTTCTTTTGCTTCATTGTCGACCACCCTCCCTGAACCGTTCGATGGAACGAACCGTGACCTGGCGCGCGCCGCAATACGCCGGCTGATTCGAATTCGGTACGTCTGCTAGCTTCGGTATTTCGTTTTCCGCAATAACGTAGCCATTGGCGAAAAATACAAACCCATATTTCGGGTCACCCGTCTGAAGGCGACACCAAATGGTCTCGATGCGACTGTTCGGGAAAACACGGAGACGGGCGGCGCGGCAAAAACCGGCCGCCCGGAGGCAGGTCAGCGGGCGTCGAGCGCCGCGCGCACGGCCGGCAGCGCCGGTGTGCCGGACGCGGTCGTCACGCCGTCCAGCCAGCCCTCGACGAGCGCCGGGTCGGCCTTCAGCACGTGCTGCGCCGCGAGCGCGGGCGAGGTCTTGTGGTCGAGCATGTCGGCGATGATCCGGTTCTCGACGTCGACGGAGAACGTCATCTGCCGGAACAGGCGCGCGAGGTTCGCGCACTGGCCGGCAAAGCCCGGACGCGTCACCGTGTTGACCGTCGCGCCGCCGTAGTTTGGACCGAAATACGCGTCGCCGCCCGACAGGTAGGTCAGGTGGAACTTGGTGTTCATCAGGTGCGGCTCCCACGCCAGAAAGACGATCCAGCGCTTGTCGCGCACCGCACGCTCGACCTGCGTGAGCATCCCCGTCTCGCTCGATTCGACGAGCGACCAGTTCGCCGGGCCGAGCGCATGGTCGGACAGCATCCGCTTGATGTTCTGGTTCGCGGGCGCGCCGGGCTCGATCCCGTAGATCTTGTCGCCGAAGCGGTCGGCATAGCGCGCGAGATCGGCGAACGTGTGCACGCCCGCGGCCGCGACGTAGTCGGGCACGGCCAGCGTGAACTTCGCGCCGCTCAGGTTCGCGTGCAGCACGTCGATCGACTTCTCGTCGACGAACGGCTTCACGAGCGGCGCCTGCGCGGGCATCCAGTTGCCGAGGAACACGTCGACCTGCCCTTTCTTCAAGCCCTGGTACGTGATCGGCACCGACAGGTTCGCGACGTCCTGCCGGTAGCCGAGCGCCTTCAGCACGACGCCGGCCATCGCGTTCGTCGCGTCGATGTCCGTCCAGCCGGGCGCCGCCATCTTCACGTCGCGACACGTCTGCGGATCGGCGGCGTGCGCGGGCTGCGTCGCCAGCACGCATGCGGCCGCGGCGAGTGCCGTGCCGAGCCTGCGGATTGCTGCATGGGATTGCCGTTTCATGGTGCGTCTCCTTCGTCGTTCGTCAATGATCGTGTGCGGATCGTTCAGCGCCCGACGCGCGGAAAGCGCGCCATCGCTTCGAGCGTATCGAGTTCGATGTGATTGCGCATGTAGCGCTGGCTCGCATCGGTGAACGGCTGCCAGTCCCACGCCTGGATGCGGCCCTGCGTCGTCGCCGCGTAATGGAAGCGGCGCCGCCGCTGGCTCGCGCGCACCTGCGCGTCGAGTTCCGGCAGGTTCCAGCGCCGCGCGGCCTCCGCGCGGAACGCGGCGAGCACGTCGGCGGCTTCGGGCAGGCCGGCCAGGTTCGTGCGCTCGCGCGGATCGTCGGCGAGGTGGTAGAGCTGGTCGGGGTCGGCCGGGCAATGCACGTACTTCCAGTCGCCTCGGCGGATCATCACGACCGGCGCGACCGCCCCTTCCGCGAGGTATTCGCCCAGCGCGACGTCGTGCGCGGGTGCGCCTTGCAGATGCGGCACGAGGCTCGCGCCGTCGACCGGGTCCGGCCATCCGGGGTCGGGCCAGCCGCCGGCGGGCGCCGCACCGGTCAGGTCGACGAGCGTCGGCAGCAGGTCGAGGTGCGACACGGGCCCGCGCACGCGCGCGGCGTCGAAGCGGCCCGGCGCGTGGACGATCAGCGGCACGCGGCAGCCGCCTTCGAAGAACGTCATCTTGTACCAGAGCCCGCGCTCGCCGAGCATGTCGCCGTGGTCGGACGTGACGATCACGATCGTGTCGTCGGCGAACCCGCATTGCTCGAGCGCGGCCAGCACGCTGCCGAACTGCGCGTCGACGTACGACGTCGCGCCGTAGTATGCGCGGCGCGCGGCGCGGATCTGCGCGTCGGTCGGCGGCGTGCGATCGTTTTCGCAGACGAAGCGCAGCCGCTGCGAATGCGGATCGCTCTGCTCCGCATCGAGCCGCACGGCCGGCATGTCGATCTCGTCGTCGCTGTACAGATCCCAGTATTCGCGCGTGATCGCATACGGATCGTGCGGATGGGTCAGCGACACGACCATGCAGAACGGCCGCGCGTCGTGCCCGGCCGCCCGTTCGCGCGCGACGTCGTACAGCTTCTGCTTGGCCGCGAACGTGACCTCGTCGTCGAAGTCGAGCTGGTTGGTGCGCACGCACGGGCCGGCCTCGAGCACCGAGCTCATGTTGTGATACCAGCTCGGCCGCTCGGTCGGGTGGTCCCAGTCGGGCACCCAGCCGAAGTCGGCCGGATAGATGTCGGTCGTGAGCCGCTCCTCGAAACCGTGCAGCTGGTCGGGTCCGCAGAAATGCATCTTGCCGGACAGCATCGTGCGGTAGCCGCCCGCGCGCAGGTAGTGCGCGAACGTCAGCGTTTGCGCCGGCAATTCGGCGGCGTTATCGTAGGCGCCGATACCCGACGGCAGCTTGCCGGTCAGCAGCGAGAAGCGCGACGGCGCGCACAGCGGGCTCGCGCAATACGCGGCGTCGAACACCACGCCTTGCGCGGCGAGACGGTCGAGCGTCGGCGTGCGCGCGACGCGGTTGCCGTAGGCCGGCAGCGCGAACGGCGTCAGCTGGTCGGCCATCAGAATCAGGATGTTGGGAGTCGGGTTCGTCATCGCGGTCGTGGGGAAATCGGTGTTCGAACGGAACGGCGCGACGCTCGTGCGGCGACGCAGCCGGCATGACGGACGCGGCCTTGCAGAAAGTCCCGCGCGCACCGGCCGCGACTGGCTAGAATCGCGGAAGGACCGGCGCGGCGCCGTGCCGTGCCGTGCCGTCCAAAGCACTATCCCCCGCCCGAATTCGGACGGGAAGGTGTCCGGCCCTTATGGGGCCATTAGAGAGACTTATGTCGAAATCCGAAGCGTTACCGTCGATGCAGGCGCTGCGCGCGTTCGAATCGGCCGCCCGTCTCCAGAGCTTCACGGCCGCCGCGCGCGAGCTCGGCTCGACGCAGCCGGCCGTGAGCCAGCAGGTGTTCCAGCTCGAGGCCGAGCTCGGCGTGCCGCTGTTCGAGCGCAGCCCGCGCGGCGTCACGCTGACGAGCGACGGCCAGTGCCTGTACGAAGCCGTGCGGGTGAGCCTCGACACGCTGCGCGGCGCCACCGCGACGCTGCGCGCGCGCCGCGAGCACGGCGCGCTCACGATCGTCACGGATTTCGGCTTCGCGACCTACTGGCTGATGCCGCGCCTCGCCGGGCTGAAGCGCGTGATGCCGGACGTCGACGTGCGGGTCGTCACGTCACAGGATTACGACGCGCAGCGCGACCACGCCGACATCGCGATCCTGTTCGGCGACGGCCACTGGCCGTCGTGCACGGCCGCCCGGCTCTTTCCGGAATCCGTCACGCCCGTCTGCTCGCCCGCGTTCCGCGCCGCGCACCCGGACGTCGCGCGGCCCGACCACCTGCACGCGCTGCCGCTGCTGCACGTGCAGCCGACGCGCCCCGAGCGCTGGCTGTCGTGGGCCGGCTGGTTCGACGCGCACGGCCTCGACGCGCCGGCCGCCGCGCGCGGCGTGACCTTCAACAGCTACGCGCTGGTGATCCATGCGGCACTCCTCGGCGAGGGCGTCGCGCTCGGCTGGTCGCCGCTCGTCGACGAGCTCGTCGCGTCCGGGCAGCTCGTGAAGCTCGTCGACGCCCCCGTCGTGACGTCGCGCGGCTATTTCCTCGTGCGGCCGCCGCAGCGGCCCGAGCCGGACGCGACCCACGTGTTCCGGCGCTGGCTGCTCGACGCGTGCGCGTGCGCGTGACGGGCTGCCAAGCGCCCGTCCACCACCCGTCAACCGCCCCGCCCGACCGTCCGCCCCGGCCGGCCGCGCTGGCGTGCCGATACCAGCCACACGGCGGGTTGGTTCTATCCGCGCCCAAATCGTCCTGATTTACTTGAGCCTCCCGCTACCCGCGTAGCCTGGCGCCCGGTGCGCCGCCGCGCGGGTTCGCGCCCCCTGACATCCGAGGAACCTCATGACCGCCGACTCACGCCCCGATCAATTCGTCCTGACGCTGTCGTGCCCGAGCGCGGCCGGCCAGGTCGCCGCCGTCGTCGGCTTTCTCGAGCGCCATCGCTGCTATGTCGATGCGTTGAACGTGTTCGACGACGATCTCAGCAACCACTTCTTCGTGCGCTGCGTGTTTCATCCGACGGATGAGACGCTGCAGATCGACGCGCTGCGCCAGGAGTTCGGGCCGATCGCGGCCGAGCTCGGCGGCCGCGACGGCGACACGCAGTGGGCGATCCACGACGTGAACGCGCGCCCGAAGGTGCTGATCATGGTGTCGAAGCTCGAGCACTGCCTCGCGGACCTGCTGTTCCGCTGGCGGATGGGCGAGCTGAAGATGGACATCGTCGGCATCGTGTCGAACCATCCCGACTTCGAGCCGCTCGCCGTGCAGCACGGCCTGCCGTTCCGCCACTTTCCGATCACGCCCGACACCAAGGCGCAGCAGGAAGCGCAGTGGCTCGACTTCCTCGAGTCGAGCGGCGCCGAACTCGTGATCCTCGCGCGCTACATGCAGGTGCTGTCGCAGGAAACGAGCGCGAAGCTCGCGAACCGCGCGATCAACATCCACCACTCGTTCCTGCCCGGCTTCAAGGGCGCGAAGCCGTATCACCAGGCGCATGCGCGCGGCGTGAAGCTGATCGGCGCGACCGCGCACTTCGTGACCGACGATCTCGACGAAGGCCCGATCATCGAGCAGGTGGTCGAACGTGTCGATCACGCGCTGCGCCCCGAGCAACTGCTGGCGGTCGGTCGCGACGTCGAATCCATCACGCTCGCGCGCGCGGTGAAGGCGTTCATCGAGCGCCGCGTGTTCCTGAACGGCGATCGCACGGTGGTGTTTCCGTAAGCGCGTCGCACGCTTGGCGCCGCGCTCGTCGGGCGGCGAGCAAACAAAAAAACCGACCGGCACCAGCCGGTCGGTTTTTTATCGCCTGGCGTTCGACGCTTCGCGCGACGGCCCGGTATGGTAGCCGGATTCGTCGCGCGGGCGCGTGCCCGTCAGGCGCTTACTTCACCCACGCGAAGTAGTACGACAGCCAGATCGTGAGCGCCGCGCCGAGCAGCGCCGCATAAGGCATCAGGTTCAGCCACATCGCGCGCTTCGGCACTTCGAGTTCCATGTCCTGCTGCATCTGCGCGGGGAAGCGGCCGCGATCCTGCCAGTAGTGGCGGAACAGGAACACCGGCACGATCAGCAGCATCGCGATCAGCCCGTTGCGCAGCGTGCCATCGCCCTGCAGGTTCGCGCCCGCGCCGACATAGACGAGGTTCGCGTAGCCGCAAATCGAACCGGCGACGAGCAGCCAGGTCGGGCAGCGGAACGGCCGATCCCAGTTGCCGCGATCCATCCGGTGGATCCAGCCCGACTGAAGATTCAGGAATACGAACAGCATGTAGCAGACGTTCGAGATCGACAGCACCGTCATGTAGTCCGACATCATCAGCAACACGAGGTTGAAGCCGAGATCGGTCCACATCGCGCGCGTGGGCGAGCCGTGCTCGTTCACGTGCGACAGGTACTTCGGCAGCCAGCCGTCGACCGATGCCTGGTACAGCGTGCGCGACGAGCCCATCATCGACGTCATCACGATCAGCAGGATCGACAGCATCAGCATCACGACAACTGCATTCGCGACCCACGCGCCGCCGCCGACGATCCGCGCCATCGCGGCCGCGACGCCGGTGCCGTCGCCGATCGACGGATCGAGCATCGCCTGCGTGCCGAGCGCGCCCTGGAACGCCATCGGCACGAGCGTCATCACGACGAGACACAGCGCGCCCGACCAGAAGATCGCCTTCGCGGTGTCGCGACGCGGATCGCGGAATTCGCGCGTGTAGCAGACGGCCGTCTCGAAGCCGTACGACGCCCAGCCGGCCATGAACATCGCGCCGAGCGCCATCGTGACGCCCTGCCCGTTCCACGAGCCGAACGTCGCGGTCGTGAGATTGCCGTGCGCGTCGTGACCGAGCGGCAGCAGCGGGAGCAGGTTCGACATCGGCACGTCGCCGGTAACGAACGGTACGATGCCGACGATCAGCAGCGGCGTGAGCGATGCAATGCCGAGAATGCGCTGCGTGCGCGCAGCCTTCGACGCGCCGCTATGCTGAAGCTTGAACGTGATGAGAAGCAGAATCGTCGCGATGATGAACGTCGCGTTGATTCGCAGGGAAAGACCCGGCTTGATGAAACCGAGATCCGCGATCTTGAGCTGCCAGTGCAGCACCGCCGCATCGGCGGGAAAGAGACTCGTGAGCGCATAGCTCGCCGCGAGGCCGCAGCCGAGCGCGAGCATCGGCGACCACGCGAGCCAGTTGCACCACACGGACACCGGGGCAATCAGCTTGCTGTAACGGACCCAGCCGATCGCGCCATACACGGACGCGCCGCCCGATTTATGGGGAAATAGCCCGGATATTTCCGCATAAGTCGCGCTTTGAATCAGCCCCATCGTGATCGCGGCGATCCAGATCGCCCACGCGGGCTGACCGATCGTCGCGCATACGCCGCCGATCGTGAACAGCACGCCTGCCGGCACGCCGCTCGTTACCCAAAATGCGTCTTTCCAAGTCAGGCCACGATGCAGCGTGTGGCCCGTCGAATCATGTGAGATGGTTGCCTCAACGTCACTGGTGCGATTAGCACGCAGTCCTGCCTGACTCATCCATTGCCTCCTGAGATGACTCCGCACAAGGGCCGTAGTGTAACAACTTACGCCGTTTCTTGCAGAATCAGTAAAAGAATTCCGGGATATGGCCGCATTGAATCACGATTGTTTCGGATTCCTGCATGCCATTCCCGGCGTATTTTTTATAGTGACGCGCGCAATGAAGCGTCGCGTGTTACTGGGTGCCTTCAGTCCACGAATTCACGCGGTCCGCATGGGCTGCGATCCACGCATCGGCGGCCGCTTCCGGCTTCGAGCCGTTCTGGATCGCGAGCATCACGCTGTCGATCTCGCCCGGTTTCCACTGGAATTTCTTCAGGAACGCGACGACCGGCTTGGCCTTCGTTTCGAGCTGCGGATTCACGACGCTGTCGACGTGCTCCGCGCCGCCGAACACCTTCTTCGGATCCTCGAGGAAGCGCAGCTTCCACTTCGCGAACATCCAGTGCGGCGCCCAGCCGGTCACGATCACCGGCTTGTTCGCACTGACGGAGCGCGACAGCTCGGCCGTCATCGCACTGCCCGAGCTCGGCATCAGCGTGTAGCTCAGCCCGTAGTTCTTGATCGCTTCGTCGGTCTTGCGCATCACGCCCGCACCGGCATCGATGCCGACGATGCGGCCGCCGAAGCTGCTCTTCTCGGCGTTCAGATCCTCGATGCTCTTCGCCTTCACGAAATCCGGGACAATCAGGCCGATCTTCGCGTCGGGAAAGTTCGCGCCGACGTCGACGACCTTGCTCTTGTATTCGCTCCAGTACGAGCCGTGCGTGACCGGCAGCCACGCGGACAGCGTCGCATCGAGATCGCCGCGCGCGACGCCCTGCCACATGATCCCGGCCGCGACCGGCACGAGCTTCACCTCGTAGCCGAGCTTCTTCTCGATCACGCGTGCCGCGACGTTCGACGTCGCCACACTGTCGTCCCAGCCTTCGACATAGCCGATTTTCAGCGTCGGCTTCGTATCCGCAAGTGCTGACGCGCTCAGCGCCACCATGGCCGACACCGCGCCCGTCCACAACAGTTTTCCGAACAGCTTCATGGTCGATCTCCTTGATATGCGCTCACCGCGCGTTGCCTCTCTAGGTTCTTCAACCACAAATCCGCGGTATCGTTCTTTTCCGACGGATGCTTGTCCGGACGCGACGCGCCCGGACAGCCGATGGCTTGTTTGCTTATTTGTCGATCACGAGATCCGACAGCGGCTTGCTGCAGCACAGCAGCACCATCCCCTGGTCGATCTCGCGCTGGCGGATGCCGCCGTTATGCTTCATCTCGACCTGCCCCGACACGAGCTTCACCTTGCAGGTGCCGCACATGCCCTGCGTGCACGACGCCGGAAGCCGCACGCCCGACTGGCGTGCCGCATCGAGCACGTGCTGCTCGGAGCCGCACGAGATTTCGCGGTTGCTCTTCGCAAAGCTGACCGTGTACTGCTTCGTCGCGACGTCGGCGCCGTCGGCCAACGGCACGAGTTCGGCGAGCACCTCGTCGCTCGCGGTCTGCGCGAGCGTTTCGAACGAGAAGCTTTCCTCGTGATACTGCTTGTGGTCGAAGCCGGCTTCGTCGAGCAGGTCGCGCACGGCCTTCATGTACGGCGCGGGGCCGCACGTGAAGATCTCGCGCTCCATGAAGTCCGGTGCGATCAGCTTCAGCAGCGGCAACGTCAGGAAGCCCGTGACGCCCGGCCAGTTGGTGCGTGCGCCGACGCGCTCGACGACGAACGACGTGCGGAAGTTCGTATGGTTCGACGCGATCAGGTCGAGCTCGCGCGCGAAGATGATGTCGTCCGGCGTGCGTGCGCTGTGCACGAACAGGATGTCGCGATCCTCGGCGAGATCATGGTGCGCGCGGCTCATCGACATCAGCGGCGTGACCCCTGAGCCGGCCGACAGGAACAGGTACTTGCGCGCCGGATGCCGTGCGCACGTGAATTCGCCGGCCGGACCGAGCACGCGAACCGACGCGCCCGGGCGCAGGTTGTCGTGCAGCCAGTTCGACACCTTGCCGCCCGGCACGCGCTTGACCGTGATCGAGATCGTGTGCGGACGCGCCGGCGACGACGAGATCGTGTAGCACCGGTTGATCGTCTCGCCCTCGATGTCGAGCTCGAGCGTGATGAACTGCCCCGGCTCGAACGAAAACGCACGGCCTTGCGGCGAACGGAAGAAGAAGCTCTTCACGTCATGGGTTTCCTGCCGAACCTGGCAGCACACCAGCGTTTCCTCGACGTCGCTCGTCCAGCGCTCCGGAAGCGCGGTCCAGAACGCCGGGTGCGTCACCCGGCTTTCCGCCGGCTCGAAATTGGCCGCATCTCGCATCATGCCAACCTCCGCCGGGCCGCCCCAAGGAGGTTGACCGCCCCCTCGGGGGGCAGCGAGCAAAGTGAGCGTTGGGGTTGTTTCATCATTGACTCCGCTTGCTGTCCGCTGACTACTACGCGCCGGTTTTTTCGGCGAGCCGGCCGATGTACCAGGCCGAGAATTTTTCGACGAGACCTTCCGTGAACGGCGAATACGGGCCCGGTTCGTACGCACTGCTGGTCGCGCCACGCTGCGAGAATTCGACGAGCGCGCGATCCTGGTCGTTGGTCGCGTTCCACACGGCCGTCAGGTTCTTCACGTCGTAGTCGATGCCTTCCTTCGCATCCTTGTGCACGAGCCACTTGGTGCGCACGAGCGTCTTGCCGGCCGACAGCGGAATCACCGAGAACGTCACGATGTGATCGCTCATGAAGTGGTGCCACGAGTTCGGCTGCGTCCAGAACGACAGGCCGCCGAGGTCTGCCTGCTCGAACTTGCCGAGCAGCTTCTTCGACGCGACCTTCGCGTCGAGCGTCTGCGATTCGCCGTGGCGGTCGAGCGGCAGGCGCTGCGTGCGGAAGCCCGTCACGTCGTCCAGCTTTTCGATTTCGGCGGACGGCAGGCCCATCTCTGCCCACTCCTTGCCGCGGCGCACGCAGGTTTCAGCGAATGCGTCCATGCCTTCGGCGTTCGCGTCGGAGCGCTGGTAGCCGAAGCCGTATTCGTACAGCGAAATCGTCAGCTCCGGATGGTTCGCGACGCAGTGATAGCACTCGCGGTTGTTCTCCATCGTGAGCTTCCAGTTGCCTTCCTCGATGATGTCGACCTGAGCGGCGATCTTCGTGTTCGGCAGATCGTGCGGCAGCAGGTACGGCTCCATCTCGGCGCGCAGCTGCGCGAAATCGACCGGCGGCTCCTCGGCGAGGCAGACGAAGATCAGCCCCGCGAGGTTCTGCACGTGCACCGACTTCAGGCTGTGCTTGCAGCGGTCGAACTTCTCGCCCATGTGCTCGGCGAACATCAGCTGGCCGGTCAGGTTGTAGGTCCAGCTGTGGTACGGGCACACGATGTTGCCGACCGAGCCTTTGTCCTCGTTGCACAGACGCGCGCCGCGGTGACGGCACACGTTGTGGAACGCGCGAATTTCCATGTCGTCGTCGCGCACGATCAGGATCGAGTCGCTGCCCAGTTCCACGGTCACGTAGTCGCCCGGCTCGGGAATATCCGGTTCGACCGCTACCTGGATCCAGTGCTGGCGGAAAATCGCCTCCATGTCGAGGGCGAAGATTTCCTCGCTCGTATAGAACGGCGCGTCGAGGCTGTGGCCTTCCTTGCGTCGCTCGATCAGTGCACGAATGTCTGCCGATACTTTCATCGTTTGCTCCGGATTCCTTGCATCCCTGGGGTTCTTGCCGACAGGCATCAAAATCAGTAGTCGATGAGCTGATGCTCGCGCAAATACGCGAGTATCACTTGTGCTTTTTCGACTGAACTCCCTTCATTTACGACGTTGCCGCCGCGGCTTTCGGTCGTCGTCGCGGACAGCATCCGCGCATGCCCGGAGCGCTTCTCGGCGGCGACCAGTTTTACGGGTTTACGCTCGATCGCGCCGACCTTCCACGCGGCCGCTTCGGCGTCCGCGCCGGTCGCCGTGAGTGCCGGGCGGATCGCGCCGGCCCGCAGCCGCGCATACGCGTAGCGCGGCTCCACGTTGGCGAGCGGATGCACCGCGACGACGGCCGGCAGCGCCGCGTCGACGCGCCGCCGCAGCCCTTTCGGCAAGAATTGCCGGACCGCCGCGCGGCCGCCGTCGACCGTCACGTCGACGGCCGAGCCGACGAGCGGATAGCCGAGCGTCGCGGCGACGCGATACGGCAGCATGCCGGTGTCGTACGCGCCCTCGGCACGGGTGCCGGTCAGCACGAGGTCGTAACCTTCGACGCGGGCGGCCAGCGCCTGCGCGGCATCGTCGCCGTCACGGCAGGCCAGCACCTCGACCTGCCGCGCGCCGAGCGCAAGGTATTCAGCAAGTGCTTCATTGGCGGGATCGCCCGCATGGATCACGTCGAGCTGGGCCCGATGTTTCTCCGCGAGCTGGCGGCCGACCTCGAGCGCGGCCGCGTCGTTGCGGCTGTAGCGCGCGGTGCCGCTGACCGGGTGCCGGCCCACGGACACGAGCACCGCGATGCGTTGCAACTGGCGAGGGGCGTTCATGCTGCGACTCCTTCGGATTCACGGGCGCCGACCGCGGTCGGCGATTGTCCGCGCGACGCACGCGCGGCCTGCACCTCGTCGATCAGCGCGGCGATGGTCGCCTGCGCGTCGCCCACCACCGTCAGGTTCGCGCGCTTGGCGATCGGCGCACTGCCGTCGAGGTTGACCGCGATCACGTGACGGCAGTCCTTGATCCCCTGCAGATGCTGCACCGCGCCCGAGATGCCGAACGCGATGTACACGCTGGCCTCGACCGTCTTGCCGGTCGCGCCCACCTGCTTGTCGCGCGTGAAGTGACCGTTGTCGACCGCGACGCGGCTCGCGCCGATCGCCGCGCCGAACGCGCCGGCGAGCCGCTCGAACGCGCCGATGTCGGACACGCCGTTACCGGCCGACACGATGAAGTCGGCTTCCTCCAGCGCGACCTGCGCGGCGTCGATTTCCTCGAGGCCGAGATCGCGGTACGGCTGCGCCGTGTCGCCGGCCGGGCGGATGAAGTCGGCGGCCAGGCGATCGCCGGCGCCGACGAACGGCAGCTTCGCGTCGACCGCGTTCTGCGCGAGCAGGATCACGTCGGGCAAGCCGCGCGTCGCGAACGCACGGCCGGCCTGCGCATACGCGCCGACATGCTTCGCGTCGATCTCGACCACGTGGGTCGCGACGCTCGCGCCGGCGGCCGCCGCGTAACGCCGGCCGAGATCGCCGTCGCCGGTCGCGTTGTCGGGCACGAACACGTGCTTCGGCGCGAGCGCCGCGGCACAGGCCTGCAACGCTTGCAATTCGCTTTCGGGCGCGAATGCGCGGCGGTCGAAGTCGGCCAGCTCGATCAGCTTGTCGACACCGAGTTCCGCGGCGTCATCCTTCAGTTCGCCGAACGCCAGCAGCGCGACTTCCGTCTGGGCGTCGGCCAGCACCGCGGCGGCGGCGATCGCCTGGCGCGAATGTTCGTCGAGCGCGCCGCGCTCGGTGTGCGCCACCACCAGCATCACGTGCTTCGGGTCCTGCACCGCGCGGCGCGGCTTCGCGGCCGCGGCGCCATGACCGTGAGCGGACCACTGCGCGGCGCTCGCATCGGCGCTGCCTTCCTGGCCGAGCGTGATGCGCTTCAGGCCCGCGGCCGTGATGATGAACGGCCGGCGCGGATCGATTCGTTTGATCGTGTTCATCGATTCACTCCAGCGAGGCGGCAACGAGTTCGGCCACGTCGAGCACGTCGGGGCGCGGGCCCACGACGCCTTCGAGCATCGCCGTGCAGTTCGGGCAACCGACCGCGACCACGTCCGCGCCGATGGCGCGCGCGTCGGCGATGCGGATGTCGGGAATACGCTGCTTGCCGGGGATGTCGGTCAGCGGCGCACCGCCGCCACCGCCGCAGCAGCGGCCGCGCATGCCGTTGCGCTCCATTTCGACGACCTGGATGCCGATCGTCTTGAGCAGCTTGCGCGGCGATTCCGTCTCGCCGTTGTAGCGGCCGAGGTAGCACGGATCGTGATACGTGGTGCGCTTCTCGCGCAGCGCTTCGACGGCCTTCGGCACGATCTTGCCGCTGTCGGCCAGCTCCGCGAGGTAGGTCGTGTGATGCTTGACCGTCACGCGCAGCCCGAGCGCGCGGTATTCGTTGCGCAGGCTGTGCATCACGTGCGGGTCGGCCGTCACGATCTGCTTGTACGACAGCGTGCCGAGCGTGCCGATCAGGCGCTTGGCCATCCGCTGGAACGTCGCTTCGTCGCCGAGGCGCCGTGCTACGTCGCCGGTATCGGTCTCGGTCCCGCCGAGCACCGCGTAGTCGACGCCTGCCTTGTTCAGCACCTTCACGAACGCGCGCAGCGTGCGCTGGTAACGCATGTCGAACGCGCCTTCGCCCGCGACGAACAGCACGTCGACCGGCTTGCCCGGTTGCGCGACGGGTGCGTTCAGGTCGACCGACCAGTCGTAACGCGCGGCCGCGTCGTAACCGCCCATCGTGCCGGTCTCGCGCAGGTTCGCGAGCACTTCCTGGCCCTTGCCCGGCACCGTGCCGTGCACCAGCGTGCGGTTGCGGCGCATGTCGACGATCGCGTCGACGTGCTCGATCAGCATCGGGCATTCCTGCACGCATGCGCGGCAGGTCGTGCACGACCACAGCGTCTGTTCCTCGATCAGGCCGGACACGATCGGGCCGTTCGGCTCGCCGCGATGCTGGCCGACCGCGAGGCCCGGGGTCGGGCTGCCCGCGTAAGCCGCATCGGTGCCGCCCGCCATCCCGACGACGAGATCCTGGATCAGTTTCTTCGGGTTCAGCGGCTGGCCCGCGGCGAACGCGGGGCACGCGGCCTCGCACTTGCCGCACTGCACGCACGCGTCGAAGCTCAGCAGCTGGTTCCAGCGGAATTCGACCGGCTTCGCGACGCCGTATTCCTCGTGCTCGATATCCGGCAGCTTCAGTGCGGTCGGCGGCGTTGCCGTGCCGTTGCCCGTGAACGAGTCACGAGTGGCCGCGAAACGCTCCTGGCGCGGGTGGAACGCGAGGTGCAGCAGGCCGGCGATCGCATGCTTCATCGGGCCGCCCTTCGCGGCGCCGATCGTCATCGTGAATGCGCCGGCGCCGATCAGCAGCGCGCAGAGCACCGCGAACGCCCCCGACATCGCACCGGTCGGCACGACCATGAACAGCACGAGGCCGAGCGCGAACGAGCCGAGCAGCCAGGGCAGCGCGTTCCACGGGCCGCGCGACAGGCGGGCCGGCACGTTCTTGGCCGCGCGGCGGCGCCAGACGAACACCACGCCGACGAGCATCGCGAGGGCCGCGAGGAAGATCAGCTTGTCGAGCCACGGCGAGTAGATCGCGAGGCCGTAGTTGACGAACACGAGCGCGAGCGCACCGATCGCGCCGCCGGCGGTCGCGACGTGGGTCTTCGCGATGTACGGGTCGCGGGCGACCACGTGGTGCAGGTCGACGAAGTAGCGCTTCGGGATCGCGAACAGGTTCGCGACGCCGAACGAGCCGGGCGCCGTGGCCCGGCCGAGACGCCAGTAGGACGAGCGCTTCGCGACCGCGAACGCGAGCCCCGCCACCGACAGCCACAACAGTGCGGTAATGAGGAAGGACGGATTCATTTTCAGAAATCCTTCACGAGACGCAGCGAGTCATAGATCGCGCCGTGGACGTTGTGCATCGAGATGCAGTCGCCGACACGGAACAGCAGGAAGCGGCCGTTGCCGAGCTCTTCCGACAGGCACGGCTGCGGCTCGGCCGCGAACAGCGTGTGCGGATCGATCTGGCCGCGGTTCACCGACTCCGGCTTGAGCTTCCAGTACAGCTCGTCGTTCGGCGACGAACCGTTCTCGATCACCACCTGGTCGACCGCGCGCTCTTCCAGTTCTTCGGTGTACTCGTTGCGCAGCACGGCGATCGTCTTGCCGTCCTCTTCGTACACGCGATCGAGCATGGTGTTCGGCGTCGGGATCACGCCGAGCGCATACAGGCGGCGATAGAAGATCGGGAACGTCGTGCCGCCGCAATCGTCGGCCACCTTCACGTCGGGCGTGACGACCTCGACCTTCGAGCCGCGGCTCGCCATGAAGTCGGCGACGCCCGCGCCCGCATGGGTGCTCACGCCGTCGAACAGCAGCACGTTCTGCTTCGGCTCGACCTTGCCGTTCAGGATGTCCCACGAGCTGACGGCCAGGCCCTCGGCCACGCCCCAGCCCGGCACCTGCCACGTGAAGCTCGAACCGCCCGTGGCGAGCACGACGATGTCCGGCTTCTCGGCCATGATCATCTTCTCGTCGGCGGCGACGCCAAGGCGGCGATCGACGCCCAGGCGCTTGGTTTCCATGTCGAACCAGCGGATGATCCCCGACATCTGTTCGCGCTGCGGCGCCTTCGCGGCGATCATCACCTGGCCGCCCACTTCGGCGTTCTTCTCGAACAGCACCACGTCGTGGCCGCGCAGCTTCGCGACGCGTGCGGCCTCGAGCCCCGCGGGGCCCGCGCCGACCACCACCACCTTGCGCTTCGGGCCGCGCGACTTCTCGATGATGTGCGGCATCGTCTCTTCGCGCGACGTCGCGGCGTTCTGGATGCAGAGCACGTCGAGGCCGTTGTACTGGCGGTCGATGCAGTAGTTCGCGCCGACGCACTGCTTGATTTCGTCTTCGCGGCCATCGCGGATCTTGATCACCATGTGCGGATCCGCGATCTGCGCGCGCGTCATGCCGACCAGGTCGATCATGCCGTTCGCGAGCAGGCGTTCGGCCTGGCCCGCGTCGCGGATGCTCTGCGCGTGCATCACGGGGATCTTCACCACCGACTTGATGCCGGCGGCGAGGTGCACGAACGGCTCCGGCGGCAGCGCCATCGGCGGCATGCAGTTGGCGATCGTGTTGTGCGTATCGCCGCCCGAGCCAACCACGCTCAGGTAGTCGATCAGGCCCGTCTCCGACATCGCCTGCGCGATTTCCTTCAGCGCTTCGTGATCGAGGCCGTCCTCATGGAATTCGTCGCCGCACATCCGCAGGCCGACGCAGAAGTCCTTGCCCACCGCCTCGCGCACGGCCGTCAGCACTTCGATGCCGAAGCGCAGGCGGTTCTCGAGGCTGCCGCCCCATTCATCGGTGCGGTGGTTCGAACGCTTGCTCCAGAACTGGTCGATCAGGTGCTGGTGCGCGGCGGAGATTTCGATGCCGTCCATGCCGGCCGCCTTCACGCGCTTTGCCGCCGCCGCGAAGTCGCCGATGATGCGGCGGATTTCCTCGATCTCGATGATCTTCGCGTTGCCGCGGTGTACCGGCTCGCGCACGCCCGACGGCGACATCAGGTGCGGCCAGTGTTCGCCGTGGAACGACGAGCGGCGGCCCATGTGCGTCGCCTGGATCATGATCTTCGCGCCATGCTTGTGCATGGTGTCGGCCAGGCGCGTGAGCGGGTCGATGATCTTGTCGTTCGACAGGTTCACCGACTTCCACCAGCCCTGCGGGCTGTCGATCGACACGGGGCTCGAGCCGCCGCAGATCGCGAGGCCGACGCCACCCTTCGCCTTCTCTTCGTAGTAACGGATGTAGCGGTCGCCCGGCAGGCCGCCCGGCTCGGCATACACCTCCGCGTGGGCGGTGCTGACGATCCGGTTGCGCAGCGTCAACTGGTTCAGCTGCATGGGTTTGAACAGGTGGGGATAACGCATCGCAGGCGACCTCTGGCGTTCGAATGTCTCGTGTTGCGGGTGTTGTTGTGTTGCTGTGTCGGATCGTCAGCGCATCAGTGCGCGAGCGGCGACACTTCGAAGACGCAGTGGTCGTGATGCTCGGCCGCACACTGCACTTCCTTCGACTGCGCACGCGGCGCGCCCTTGCCTTCCGGCGTCGTGTCGTTGACCCAGTCCATCGCGCCGGCGAACCAGCCCGCGAACATGTAGCAGAGCTTGCCTTCCTTGCCCGGCTGCTGGAGCACGAACGACGAGTGGCGCAGCTCGATCTTCGCGCGCGCGCTGGCCGGATCCGCCTCGATGATCGAGAACAAGCCCCAGCCGCGTTGCGACAGGCGCTTCAGGTAGTGCTCGAACACGGCCATGCCGGTCAGCCCGTGCAGCTTCGCTTCCTTGTCGCACCAGTGGTATGCGGACTTGTAGCCGGCCTTGTAGAGGATCTCGGCATACGCTTCGACGCCGAGCGCTTCCTCGACGGCGACGTGATTGTTCGTGAAGAAGTGGCGCGGCACGTACAGCATCGGCAGCGCGTCGGTGGTCCAGACGCCGGTATCGGGATCGACGTTGATCGGCAGTTGCGGTTGCATCGTGGTGACTCCGTGAGGAAAATTGGCCGCGCGGCTCGGGCGCGACATCGTCCGCGTGCCCGCGCGGCTTGCACGGGCACGTCCCGATTTTTCTAGTGTTGAATCGCGGGTGGCGGTTCGGGCGGGCGGACGCTTACGCGCCCCACACGTCCTTGAACACGCGTACCCAGTTCTCGCCCATGATCTTGCGGATGCGCGACTCCTTCCAGCCGTGGCGTTCCATCGCCGCGGTCAGGTTCGGGAATTCGCCGATCGTGCGGATGCCGTCCGGGTTGATCACCTTGCCGAAGTTCGTCAGCTGGCGATAGCGGCCCTTGTCATGCGTCAGCATGTCGAAGAATTCCTTCGCGAAATCCTGCGTGAAGTCCGTGCCGATGCCGACCGCGTCTTCGCCGATCAGGTTCACGACATAGTCGATCGCCTCGATGTAGTCGTCGATGTTCGCCTCGATCCCGCGCTTCAGGAACGGCGCGAACATCGTCACGCCGACGAAGCCGCCGGCGTCGGCGATTTCCTTCAGCTGCGCATCGCTCTTGTTGCGCGGATGTTCCTTCAGGCCCGACGGCAGGCAGTGCGAGTAGCACACCGGCTTCTTCGAGAACGCGATCGCTTCCGACGACGTGTTGCCGCCCACATGCGACAGGTCGACCATGATGCCGACGCGGTTCATCTCGGTGATCACTTCGCGGCCGAAGTCCGACAGGCCGCCGTCGCGCTCGTAGCAGCCGGTGCCGACCAGGTTCTGCGTGTTGTAGCAAAGCTGCACGACGCGCACGCCCATGTCGGCGAACGCCTCGATGTAGCCGAGGTTGTCCTCGAACGCGTGCGCGTTCTGGAAGCCGAGAATGATCCCGGTCTTGCCTTCCTTCTTCGCGCGGAAGATGTCGTCCGTGGTGCGCACGAGCGTCAGCAGCTCGCCGTTCTCGCGGATCTTCTGCTTCATCACGCCGATGTTGTCGACGGTCTTGGTGAAGTTCTCCCACACCGATACCGTGCAGTTCGCGGCCGTGATGCCGCCACGGCGCATGTCTTCGAACACCGGCTTCTCGAACTTCGAGATGTTCAGTCCGTCGATGATGATGCTGTCCTGATGCAGCGTGCTCATATCTGCCTCTCGCTCCAGTCTCTGCTTTTGTGGGGGTCGTCGATCAGTAAATCGGGAAGCGCTCGCAGAGCGCGAAAATCTCGCGGCGCACGCGCTGTTCGGTCGCATGGTCGCCTTCCGGGTTCGCGCGCAGCGCGTCGAACACTTCCAGAATCAGGCGGCCGACCTCGCGGAACTCCGCGACGCCGAAGCCGCGCGTCGTGCCGGCCGGCGTGCCCAGGCGGATGCCCGACGTGACGGTCGGCTTCTCGGTGTCGAACGGAATGCCGTTCTTGTTGCAGGTGATGCCCGCGCGCTCCAGCGCCTGCTCGACCGGCGCGCCCTTCAGGCCCTTCGGGCGCAGGTCGACCAGCAGCAGGTGGTTGTCGGTGCCGCCGGTGACGAGATCCACGCCGCCCGCCTTCAGCACTTCGCCGAGCGCCTGCGCGTTCGCGAGCACGTTGTCGATGTAGGTCTTGAAGTCCGTATGCAGCACTTCGCCGAACGCGACGGCCTTGCCGGCGATCACGTGCATCAGCGGGCCGCCCTGCAGGCCGGGGAACACGGCCGAGTTGATCTTCTTGGCGATGTCTTCGTCGTTGGTCAGCACGAAGCCGCCGCGCGGGCCGCGCAGCGTCTTGTGCGTGGTCGACGTGACGACGTGCGCGTGCTCGACCGGGTTCGCATGGCGGCCGGCGGCGATCACGCCCGCGATGTGCGCCATGTCGACCATCAGCTTCGCGCCGACGCTGTCGGCGATCGCGCGAAAGCGTGCGAAGTCCAGTGCGCGCGGATACGCCGAGAAGCCGGCGATGATCAGGTTCGGCTTGTGCTGGTGCGCGAGTTCTTCAACCTGGTCGTAGTCGATCCGCATCGTGTCGTGGTTCACGCCGTACTGCACCGCGTTGAACCACTTGCCCGACAGCGCCGGCTTCGCGCCGTGCGTCAGGTGGCCGCCGGCGTCCAGCGACATGCCGAGTACCGTGTCGCCCGGCTTCGCCAGCGCGAGCATCACCGAGCCGTTCGCCTGCGCGCCGGAGTGCGGCTGCACGTTCGCGTAGCCGGCGTTGAAGATCTGCTTCACACGCTCGATCGCCAGCGCCTCGACTTCGTCCGCGAATTCGCAGCCGCCGTAGTAACGCTTGCCCGGATAGCCTTCTGCATACTTGTTGGTCAACACCGAACCCTGCGCCTCCAGCACCGCACGCGACACGATGTTTTCCGACGCGATGAGCTCGACCTGCGACTGCTGGCGCTCGAGCTCCTTCAGGATGGCGCTGCGCACCGGCGCGTCGCGCTCGGCAAGGGGCTGCGAGAAGAAAGGCTGGGTGTTCGACATAGTGCGTCCGTGACGAAGAATAAAGGGCGTGAAACCGAAGCTCGAGGCCCGCCAAACCTGGGTTTCCAGCGCATCCAGTGCAAGGCTGCCGACGGCTCTATTCTTGTCGTTCGGATTTTCGGCGGATTGATGAATTTAGACGCGTTCTTTGCCTTTTCCGCCATGCGCGTCCGTTTTGTACAAGTGACCGGTCGTGCTTTTCGGGATAAGCCATCGCACCGCCGTTGGCCGTTCGCCTATGAACAGGCACTTCGCCGGTGCCTGCGCCGTGCATCCGGGTGCAGCGCGGCCCGGTTACGGTGCAGTGCAGCATCGACCGCACGCCCATACAACGTATGGAGCTAGGGTTTAGCCGTATGGCACGCTTGTTGCGCTCGCTCACACAATACGGCAGCCCGATCCGTGCCCTTCGGGCGAAAAGCTATTAGAGATTCAAGGAACGCTCCCCATGTCGCCCGACCGCACAGCGTCGCTGTCCCACTTCGCGTTCATGCCTTTGCCGAATTTCACGATGATCGCGTTCACCAATGCGATCGAGGTGCTTCGGATGGCGAACTACCTGAGCGGACAACCGCTCTACCGCTGGTCGGTGATCAGCCCGGAAGGCGGCCCGGTCACGGCGAGCAACGGACTCACGGTCGACACGGGGCCGGCCGAATGCGTGGGGCAGCCGGACATCGTCTTCGTGTGCGGCGGCGTGGACGTGCAGCGCGCGACGACGCCCGCCCATCTGTCGACGCTGCGCCGCTTCGCGCGCATGGGGCTGCCGCTCGGCAGCCTGTGCACGGGCACCTATGCACTCGCGAAGTCGGGGCTGCTCGCGGGCTACGCGTGCGCGATCCATTGGGAAAACATGTCGGCGCTGAAGGAAGAGTTTCCGGACACGCGCTTCCTGAAGGAACTGTTCGTGGTCGACCGCGACCGCATCACGTGCACGGGCGGCGTCGCGCCGCTCGACATGATGCTGAATCTGATCGCCGCGCGCGTGGGCACCGCGCGCGTCACGCAGATCGCCGAACAGTTCATCGTCGAACACGTGCGCGACACGAGCGCGCAACAGCGGATGCCGCTCGTCGCGCGGCTCGGCTCGGCAAACAAGTCGCTGTTCGAAGTGATCTCGCTGATGGAGAACAACATCGAGGAGCCGCTGTCGCGCGAGGAGCTCGCGCGGCTGGCGAACATGTCGCAGCGTCAGCTGCAGCGCCTGTTCCGCGAGCACCTCGGGATGACGCCCACGCACTATTACCTGACGCTGCGGCTACGCCGCGCGCGCGAGCTGCTGCTGCAGACCGACATGTCGATCATGCACATCACGATGGCGTGCGGCTTCCAGTCGGCATGCCACTTCAGCAAGAGCTATCGCGACGCGTTCGGCGTCGCGCCGACGCGCGAGCGTCGCAAGCAGGTCGCACCGCTCGCGCAGGGTGTGACGGGCGGCGGGGCGGCTTTTCCGGCTCATTTGGTTCATATGTGAAGTGGGCATGGCGCGAATAAAAAAAAAGCGGCCTTCAAGGCCGCTTTTCATTTGCGCTTACGATCCCCACACCTGCATTTCATCGAGCGAGTAACCCCACTGCGTCGCGCGCTTCGTACCGAGCATCCGCACGTAGCGGCCCTGCGCGTTGAGGTTCGGCAGCGTAACGTGACCGTACGACACGCCGTTGTTCGTCGAGTAGACCGTCGTCCAGTTCGCGTTGTCGTTCGACGTCTGGATCTGGTAGACGAGCGCACCCGCGTCCCAGTAGAGATCGACGCTGCTGACCTTCTTCACCGCACCGAGATCGACGGAGATCCATTCCGTACCGACGCCTGCGCCTTCCGGCGAATCCCAGCGCGTGCTCGTCGTGTTGCCGTCGAATGCCTTGTCCGGCGTCAGCGACGCGTTGTAGCTCGCCGACGCGGCGGCCGGACGTCCTTGCGACAGCAGCGTCGGCTGCGCGGCCCCCGGGCCGCCGTAGTAGCTCGCGCCGAGCTTCGCCTTGGTCGTATCCGCGTTCACGCCGAATTGCGACAGGCTCCAGCGCTGGCCGGTCGTCACGTCACCCACGTAGATCTGGTAGCCGCCCGCCGTCGTCGACGAGAAGAACACGTAGTTCGTGCCGCTCACCGGTGCCGGGTCCGAGTTGTTGCTCATGCAGTCGTTGATCGGCAGCGCGCTCGGCGTCGACGCCGGGTCCGCGGTCTTCACATAGATCTGGTCGGCGCCGCCGGTGTCCTTCCAGCGTGCATAGAACACCATGCCGTCGCCGCGCACGATCGGGTAGTAGGTCTGCAGCCCGGCCGGATGATCGAATACCGCCGTGGCGCCGGTCGCGAGCGTGCGCTTCATCAGCCCCATGTTCGAGCCGGTGCCCGTCGCGTAGTACACGGCGCTCGCGTCCGGCGCGAGGAACGGCATCGAGTATTCGGCGCCGGCCGGCGCGTTCGTCAGGCTCACGACCGACGTGAACACCGGGCCCGCGCTCGTGTACGACAGCGTGCCCTGCTTCACGTCGCCGTTCTGCTTGAACACGAGCGTCTTGCCGTCGGTGGCGAACTTCGGATCCTCGTTGCGCGTCGCGCCGGTGCTGTTCGTCAGGTTGACGGGCGGCGTGCCGGCGCCGAGCTGCAGCATGAACACGTTCCACGCGCCGTTGCTGAGTCCCATGAACGCGAGCCACTTGCCGTCGGGGCTGAACACGCCGTTCATCGGATCGGTGATGCCCCAGCTGCTCTTGCTCAGTTGCGTGAGCGTGCGGGCGGAAAAGTCGTACAAAAACAGTTGGCTCGTGCCGTCACCGTACTTGACGTAGCTGTGATAGACGAGCTTGCCGGTCAGTGCGCCGGGAAACGACGCGGTGGACTGAGCCGGCGGATTGTTGACGCAGGCCGCCACGGCGGCGCCGCTGAACAGGTCGAGGGCGATGCCGGCCACGAGGCCCGCGACGAGGAACTTGGATTTCACGCTGAATGCTTCCGGATAAGGGTGAGGACGCCGTAGACAAGGTCCCGCACGCGGTGCGCGGGGGGTCACGGATCCGCCCTTCGGGCAGCTTGAACTCCGTATTGACCAGGCTTCGGGAATAAAGCTTGCGGAGAATGCCTGTTCACTGGTCTGAAGAAAAGGATCAGAGTCGGCCGAAAACATGCGGATCAGCAATATGCGGATCAGCGATTGGGGCGGGATTGAACGCGGCGGATGGCGTGCTACTCTTTTTTCATCGACGGCCGCGGTCGGCCGGAGGCCGGGCATGAAGCGATATGCGGCGCTCGCGCAGACGATTGCGGACTCGATCAGGCGTGGCGACCTCGCGGCCGGCGCCCGTATCCCGACCGTGCGCTCGGCGTGCCGCGCCTATCGTGTAAGTCCTTCCACCGTGTTTCGCGCGTACTACACGCTCGAAAGCGAGGGCCTGATCGTCGCGCGCGCGCGTTCCGGGTATTTCGTGGCGAATCTCGACGACAAGCGGGTGCGCACCGGCCAGGACACGCCACGCAAGCCGGGCGCGTCGCCGACCGGCGGCGACACGCTGTTCCGCTTGATGGACTCGCTCAAGCGCGACGACATCGTGCCGCTGGGCTCGGCATTCGCCAGCTATTCGCTGTTTCCGATGAGCAGCCTGTGGCGCTACGCGGCGACGGCAGCCCGCAACATGGACCGCGCGAAACTGCTGGCGGGACTGCCGCCCGGCCACGAAGCGCTGCGCCGCCAGATCGCGCTGCGCTACCTGAACGCGGGCGCGTCATTGCCGATGGAAGAGATCGTCATCACGACCGGCGCGGCCGAAGCGCTGACGTTGAGCCTGCAGGCGCTCACGCGCCCCGGCGACCTCGTCGCGATCGAACGCCCGGCCTTCCCCGCGGCGCTGCAGGCCGTGCAGCGGCTGCATCTGAAGGCCATCGAAATCCCGGTCGACCCGCGCACCGGCCTCGATCTCGACGCACTCGCCGATGCGCTGGACACGCATCCGGTGCGCGCGTGCTGGTTCATGACCTCGTTCCACAACCCGACCGGCGCGACGCTGTCGGACGAGCGCAAGCGCGCACTGATCGACCTGCTCGCGTCGCACCAGGTGCCGCTGATCGAGGACGACGTGTTCGGCGAACTGCATTTCGGCCCGGCGCCCACGCGCCCGGCGAAGCTGTACGACGATAGCGGGCTGGTGCTGCATTGCGGGTCGTTCTCGAAGTGCCTCGCCCCCGGGTTCCGGGTCGGCTGGGTCGCGGCCGGACGCTATGTGGAACAGATCAGGCACGTGAAGAACGCGAGCGCGCCGGCCGCCGACGTGCCCGCGCAGATGGCCGTATCGAGCTACCTGCGCAACGGCGCGTACGACCGCTTCCTGCGCCGGCTCCGGCGCAACCTGGCCGCGCACCAGGCGCAGATGCTGGCCGCCGTTCGCGCGTACTTTCCGCCCGACACGGAGGTGTACGCACCGCGCGGCGGGTATTTCCTGTGGATCGAATTGCCGCCTCACGTGGACGCGATGCAGTTGTTCGACGAAGCGATGGAGAACGGCGTCAGCCTCGCGCCCGGGCCGATCTTTTCCGTGACGGGCGCATTTCACCGTTATGTCCGGCTGAACTATGGCCGGCCCTGGACCCCTGCCGTCGAGGACGCGATGCGAACCATCGGGACGCTCGCCGGACGGCAACGACAGACGAGGTAGCAACACCATGCAAGTCCTGCCCAACCGGAAAGTGCGGACCCGCGACACGCTGCGCGGCGCACTGAACCTGCGTGCCGAGCCGCACGGTGCCGTCAGCCAGCGCTGCCGGGAATGCGGCTTCCTGGCGTTTCGCGCCAGCGAGCAGTGCCCCGTCTGCGGTGTAGGGGACTGGCCGTTCACGCCGCTGCGCGACCGGCGCGGCGATGCGCAGGCCGGGCAGGCCCCGCCCCCGCACGACACGCCGCCGCCGGTCCCCGCGTGGTCGTCGCGCGTCGCGGCCGCGGTGCGCAGCGCCGCGATCCGGCGGCCGCGCGCGTCGAGCGCGCCGCTGATGAGCATCCTGACCGTCGTGCTGATGGTCGGCGGCTATGTGACGTTCGACCGGACATGCCGGGCGGATCCCGTCTGTCGCAGCCCGGCTGCTGCGCCGGGTGCGACGACGATCGACGCGAGCGCGCATGGGGCCGATGCCCCGACGTTGCCGGTCGTGCCCGCGCCCGTCTATGCGTTTCATCGGCCAGACGATACGCCGGCTGCGGCCGAGACGCGGGTTGCGGCCAACGAGACGCTGGTCGCGGCCGACGACACGCAGATCGCGGCCGACCCGCCGCGCGCGGCCGCGCGCTCCACCGCACGCGCGACCACGACACTCGCGCGGCACACGCCACCGGTTCGCGAGCCACAACACGCGCGCAACGGCGTCCGCGTCGCCGACTGGAAAGGCGTCGCGGCCCGACGCACGCATGCGATCCATCGCGTGAGTGTGCATACACGCCACGGGCGCCGCGCCGCGGCGACCGAAATCCAATTGGCCGGGGTCTATCGCGGACACTGAGCGCGCCGCACGCCCACAGCGACAACGGGCGGCACCGTCTCCGGTGCCGCCCGCTTCATGCTCTTCCTGGTTCGTGCGTCAGGCCGCCAGCAAACCGTGCGGATCGATCACGAATTTGCGCGGCGCGCCGCCGTCGAACTTCTTGTAGCCTTCCGGCGCCTGGTCGAGCGAGATCACCTCGACGTTGACGATCTTCGCGATCGGCAGACGGTCGAACAGGATCGCCTGCATCAGGTTGCGGTTGTACTTCAGCACCGGCGTCTGGCCCGTGAAGAACGAGTGCGACTTCGCCCAGCCGAGGCCGAAGCGGATGCTCAGGCTGCCGTGCTGCGCGGCCTTGTCCTTCGCACCCGGATCGTCCGTCACGTACAGGCCGGGGATACCGATCGCGCCGGCCGGACGCGTGATTTCCATCAGCGAGTTCAGCACCGTCGCGGGCGCTTCCTCGGAATGGCCCGACGAACCGTGGCCGTGCGCCTCGAAGCCGACGCAGTCGACCGCGCAGTCGATTTCCGGCACGCCGAGGATCTGCTCGATCTGCTCGCCGAGCGACGCGTCCTTCGACAGGTCGACCGTCTCGAAGCCCATCGCCCGCGCGTGCGCGAGGCGTTCCTCGTTCATGTCGCCGACGATGGTCACTGCCGCGCCCAGCAGGCGCGCCGACGCGGCCGCCGCCATCCCGACCGGGCCCGCGCCCGCGATATAGACCGTCGAGCCCGGCTTCACGCCCGCGCTCACCGCGCCGTGATAACCGGTCGGCAGAATGTCGGACAGGCAGGTCAGGTCGCGAATCTTCGCCATCGCCTGATCGCGGTCCGGGAATTTCAGCAGGTTGAAGTCCGCGTACGGCACGAGCACGTACTCGGCCTGGCCGCCGATCCAGCCGCCCATGTCGACGTAGCCGTATGCGCCGCCGGCACGCGACGGGTTCACGTTCAGGCACACGCCCGTATGCGTGTCCTTGCACATCGCGCAGCGTCCGCACGCGACGTTGAACGGCACCGACACGAGATCGCCGAGCTTCAGCGTCTCGACGTCGCGGCCCACCTCGACCACTTCGCCGGTGATCTCGTGACCGAGCACGAGGCCGACCGGGGCGGTCGTGCGGCCGCGCACCATGTGCTGGTCGGAACCGCAGATGTTCGTGCTCACCACTTTCAGGATCACACCGTGGCCGATCGCGCGGCCGGTCGGATCGACCATTTTCGGATAATCGATCTTCTGTACTTCGACCTTGCCCGGCCCAAGATAGACGACACCTCGATTGCTGCTCATCGTATTGTCTCCATGTCTCGTTGGATGGCGCCGCGGTGCGCCGGCGGGTGCGGCGCTTACGCAACGTGCTGTTCGAGAGTAGTCCCGGAGGCGGGGGCGCCGATGTCTCAAACCCGACATGCGTTTGATCGGTGCCGACATCGATGGCGCAAACGCGAAAGTCGGGCCGGAAAGCGGCCGGAAGGCAGTACCGTGGAAGACGTGGCACGCGCGGGCCGCAAAGGCCGGCCGGTTCAAGTGATCGGGGCGGCCCGCCCCGCCGGCCGGGCGCGCGTTATCCGCCCTGGTTCTCGCGGATGATCGCGGCGGCAGCCGCTTGCGCGTCGCTCGCGACGCCGTCGTGCATGCGCGTGCTGACGGCCGGCGTCGGCGGCTCGCTGTCGAGCGCATGGCCGTCGCGGTTGCGCGTATCGACGGTGGCGCGCATCGACAACCCGACCCTGAGCGGATGCGCGGCCAGGTCGCGGGGATCGATCGCGATCACGACCGGCACCCGCTGCACGACCTTGATCCAGTTGCCGGCCGCGTTCTGCGACGGCAGCATCGAGAACGCACTGCCGGTGCCGGCCGAGAAGCCCTGCACGCGGCCGCGATAGACGACCCGCGAGCCGTACAGGTCCGACACCACGTCGACCGGCTGGCCGATGCGCATGTGGCGAATCTGCCCTTCCTTGAAGTTCGCTTCGATCCACAGCCGGTTCAGCTGCACGATCGACATCAGCGGCACGCCGGGCCCGACCTGCTGGCCGACCTGCACCGAACGCTGGCCGACCGTGCCGTCGACCGGCGCGACGATCGTCGTGCGCTTCAGGTTCCGGTACGCGAGCCTGAACTGCGCGGCCGCCTGCACGACGGCCGGGCTTTCGTCGACCGGCAGCTTGCTGCCGAGCGCCCGCGCCGCTTCGAGCTGCGCCTGCGCGGCCGCGAGGTTCGCCTGGGCGCCGGCGACCGCCGCGCGGGCGCGCGCCAGTTCCTCCGCCGCGACGATCTCGACCGATGCGCCCGAACGCGCGGCGAGCGCGCGCTGCGCGAGCGACAGGTCGGCCTGGCGCGCGTTCACGGCTTCCACATACATCGTGTTCGAGATCTTCGCGTTCGCGACCTGCCGCACGGCCTGCACGAGCTGCGCCTTCGCCTGCGCGAATGCGACGGACGCTTCGGTGTCGTCGAGCCGCACGAGCGTCTGCCCGGCGCGCACGGCCTGCGTATCGGCGACCAGCACGTCGGTCACGGCGCCCGGGATCTGCGCGGCGACCTGCACGATGCTGCCCGCGACGTACGCGTCGTCGGTGTCCTCGTCATAGCGGTCGTGCAGCAGCCAGAACGCGATCCACACGATCGCGGCCAGCAGCACGACCGCGAAGAACAGCGTGAAGCGCTTGCGGCGGGTCGCCCGGCGCGCGTCGAGTGCCGGATCGTTCAGTGCGGCCGGCTGTGCGGCGGTATGTAGGTTGTCGTGGTGCATCAGTCGCTTTGCGTAACGATCAGGCGGTCATGCTGGAACAGCGGGATCGCGCTTACGCGCGGGTCGGCCGAGACGATGGGTACCGCGCTGCGCGTGCCAGTGCTCACGCTGGCGCTATCGGCCGTCGCACTGCGCGGCGTCACGATCGCCGCCGGCGGGTCGATTGGCGCGGCGCCATTGACGAACGTGGCCGCGCGACGTGCTTCCGTGCCGGCGTTCGTCGCGTTGCGCGCCGCCGCGTTCGCCATCGCGCCGCGCTTCGGCCGCGCGCCTTGCGCGGTACGTGTCGCGACCGGCGACGTCGATGCCGACGCCATCGCCGCGCTCGCATCGAACCCACCGCCGAGCGCGCCGACCAGCCCGACGCGCAGCGTCCGCTGCCGCCCGAGCAGCGCGATCAGCTGCGCGCGCTCGTCGATCAGCGTGAGGTCCGCGACATCGACGTCCTTCTGCATCAGCACGCCGCGGCGATGGCGGTCGGCCGCGATCTGCACGATCTTCTGCGCGGCGGCGACGGCGTCCTGCTGCTGTGCGACGAGCATCTGTGCGGTCTGCAGCGACGTGACGATCTGCGCGACCTGCCCGAGCGCGTCGTCGACGGTCTTGTTGTACAGCCCGATCGCGACGTCCGCCTGCGCGACGTCCGCGCCGAGCTTCGCCTTCAGCCGGCCGCGATCGAACACCGGCAGCGAGATCGCCGGGCCGACGGAGCCGGCGATCGCGTCGCGCGAGAACAGCGACGCGGGCGTCAGCGCGAACACGCCGCCGAGCGCGACGAGGTTCACGTCCGGATAGAACTGCGCGCGCGTGGAATCGGCATTCGCGAACGCGGCTTCGACCCTCAGGCGCGCGGCGACGATGTCGGGCCGGCGGCCGAGCAGGTCGGCCGGCAGCCGCGCGGGCAGCGCGCCGCCGGGGAAGGCGCCGACGCGCGGCCGCTGCAGCGAGAGCCCACGCTCGGGCCCGCGACCGGACAGCACGCCGAGCTGCAATTGCGCGAGCTTGATCTGCTCGTCGTTCAGCGCCATCTGTTCGAGCAGGCGGCTGCGCTTGATCGACGCGTCGCTCGCGTCGTACGCGTTGTCGAGGCCGCGCGCGGTGCGCTCGCGCAGCACGGCCGTCACGCGCTGGCTGATCTTCAGCTTCTGCTGCAGCAGGTCGCGCACCGCGTACGCCTGGTCGAGCTGGCAATACACGGTGACGATCGCGACCGCGAGCGTGAGCCGAACCTGCTCGGCCTCGACGCCGGTCGCGTCGCGCAGCGACATCAGGCTCTTCGTCGCCGCGCGGTTCTTGCCCCACAGGTCGAGCTGGTAGTTCAGCCCGACGAATACCGACGACGGCGACACGACCGGATCGCCGAAGATCTCGACCGGCACGCGATAGCCGCCGACGGACACGTCGGCGACGTCGCCCGGCTTCGGCATCCGCGCGCGGCTGACCGTCGCGCCGGCCGTGCCGGTCAGCCCGGTCAGCGAATCGAATTGCCGAAGCTGCGCCTGCGCGATCCGCAGCCGCGCCTGCGCGACCTGCAGGTCGGGATTGTTCCGCGACGCCTCCGTCACCAGTTCGTCGAGCTGCGGATCCTGCAGTTGCTTCACCCAGTCGGGTGCGGGCCACGCGCCGTCCACGCCGGGGCCCGCGGTGTGCGCCAGCGCGTCGCCGGCCGGTGCCCGCAGCGACAGCGACGGCAGGAACCCCGACGGCACGCAACCGCCCAGCGCCAGCAGCGCGGCCGCCGCGAGCATCGTCCAGCCGCCCTGCCCGCCGCGCGCCGGTCGCGCCGCTTTCGTGATGCGTTCCATCGCTTCCCTCAACCCTGCTGGACGCGCTGCGCGCGGGCGGCCAGACGCGGCCGCGTGCGCTCGAGCGGACCAAGCCGGCCGAGCAGGCCGTCCGCGATGCCGAACAGGATGCCGGCGAGCTTGTCGCGCTTGTCGCGCTCGACGAGCGCGATCTGCACGACCTGCCACACGGTCAGCAGGTTCGGCACGATCGCCACCGGAAAGCGCAGCCCGTACTGCATCCCGAGCTGCACCGCATTGCGCGCGCTGTAGTAGCGCCGTTGCCACGAGTGATTCATCGACGTCATTTCAAAAGGGCCGAATGCATGCCGCTGCTTCGCGCCGATCCGGTGCGGCAGCACCAGCGACGGCACGACATAGAGCGGCACGTTGCGCGCGAGCGCGCGGAAGCTGTACTCGGTGTCGACGTGATCGATGAACAGCGTCTCGTCGAAGCGGCCGAGCAGGTCGAACGCGGCGCGCGACACGACGCAGCCCGACGAGATCAGGAACGCGCAGCGCTGCAGCGGCGCGTCGGGCGCGAGGCGCAGCCGGCGCAGCGAGATCCCGTTCGTCGCGAGTTCGGGCAGGAAGCTGCGCGCGTTCTCGTCGAAGATGCGCGGGCCGGCGAGGAATGCACGCCCCGCGAGCCGCGCGCACGCGTCGCGCATCGTCGCGAAGTAACCGGCCGGCACCGACGAATCCTGATCGAACAACGCAACGGCATCGATGTTCCGCTGAAACAGCGCCGCGAGCCCGGCGTTGTACGCGCCGGCGATCCCGCCGTGGTTGCCGTGATGCAGCAGCGCGATGCCGTCGCGCGCGCACAGCGCGCGGGCGCGCGCATCGGGCTGCGGCGTGTTGTCGACGACGAGCAGCGCGTCGCACGCGTGCCGCCACGCGCCGAGCGCCGCGAGCTGCGCGTCGGTCGGGTGATACAGGATCACGAGTGCGCCGAGTGTCGTCATGCCCCTCTCCTCAATGTCCGAGCGAAACCGCGGCGCCGCGCTTCGGCCGCGTCAGCCACATCATCGCGGCGAGCACGACGCAGGTCACGCTCGCCATCCAGAACATGTCGCCGGTCGCCATCATGTAGGCCTGCTGCATCACGACCTGGTGCAGCGTGGATAGCTCGCGCACGCCATCCACGCCCATCGCGTTCAGCGTGTGCACGAAGCGCTGCGTGTTCGTCGATGCGTGCGTGACCGATTGCGACACGACGTCGTAGTGATAGGTCGCGCGGTTGTCCCACAGCGTCACGCTCATCGCGGTGCCGAACGCGGCGGACAGCGTGCGCAGGAAGTTCGACAGGCTCGACGCGGCCGCGAGCCGGTCGTCCGGAATGCGCGACAGCGTCGCGGCCGTCAGCGGAATGAAGAAGCACGGCAGTCCGATCCCCTGGATCAGCCCGGGCGCGGCGATCTGTGCGAACGTCATCTTCAGCGTGAAATGCGCGTCCCAGGCGAGCACGGCCGCGAACACGAGGAAGCCGAACGTCGCGAGCACGCGTGCATCGAAGCGGTGCGCATGCAGGCCGACGAGAATCGAGAACACGAGCGCGAGCACGCCGAGCGAGGCGGTAGCGAGGCCCGCATGAAACGCGTTGTAGCCCATCACCGCCTGCATCCACAGCGGAAACACGACGCCCACCACCGAGAAGCTCATCATCCCGAGCGAGATGATCAGCACGCAGAACGAAAACGTGCGGTCGCGAAACAGGCTCAGGTCGACGACCGGATGCGCTTCGCCCGCCTCCCAGATCAGCAGCGACACGATCGCGAGCCCGGCGACCACCGCGAGCGTGACGATCAGCGGCGAATCGAACCAGCCCTTGTCGTGACCGAGATCGAGCATCGCCTGCAGCGAGCCGACGCCGATCACGAGCAGCACGATGCCCGGCACGTCGATCGGTCCGGCCGCGCCGCGCTGCGTATCGGGGCGCAGCATCGCGGTGCACACGGCGAACGCGAACAGCCCGATCGGCAGATTGATCAGGAAGATCCACGGCCACGAGAAGCTGTCGACGATCCAGCCGCCGACCACCGGCCCGAAGATCGGCGCGAGCAGCACCGTCATCGCCCACAGCGCGAGCGCGACGGTGCGCTTGTCCGGCGGGAACGTGCGCAGCAGGATCGTCTGCGACAGCGGCACCATCGGCCCCGAGCACAGCCCCTGCAATGCGCGGCAGACCACCAGCACGTGCAGGTCGCGTGCGAGCCCGCACAGCAGCGACGTCAGCGTGAACAGCAGCACCGCGCCGACGAACAGCCGCCGCTCGCCGACGCGGCGCGCGAGCCAGCCGGTCAGCGGCACCGCGATCGCGGCCGCGACCGAATACGAGCTGATCACCCAGGTGCCCTGGCTGTTCGACACGCCGAGACTGCCGGAGATCGCCGGCACCGCGACGTTCGTCACGGTCGAGTCGAGCACTTCGATGAAGGTCGCGAGCGACAGCGCGAACGTCAGGAGCGCGAGCCGGGCGCCGCGCACCGGTGCCGCGGCAGGCGCCGCGTCGACCGCGTCGAAAGCGGCGGGCGCGGCTGCGTCCTGAAGCGGCGATGCCGTGCTCATGCGCCCGCCATCGCGACCGCGGCCGGCGAGATCGCGCGGCCGCGTTTCGGTGCAAGGCGCTCGATGAAATCGGCGGCCGTCGCGCAGCCGTCCGGCGCGGCGTTGATCAGCGCCCGCGCGCGCTCCGCATACACGGCGAATTCGGGCTCGTTCAGTACGCGCATGAGCGCCGCACCGAGCCGCGCGCCGTCGACCGGCGCGTCGAGGCGTACGCCGGCACCGCTCGTCGCGACACGCTGCGCATTGTCGAACTGGTCGTGCGCGAACGGTGTCACGACCTGCGGGATGCCGGCTTCGAACGCGAGCGCCGCGGTGCCGATCCCGCCGTGATGCACGAGTGCGCGGCAGCGCGGCAGCAACGTGCGCATCGGCACGAAGCGGCGCACCAGCAGCCGGTCGCCGTCCGGTGCCGCATCGTGCGGGCTCAGCAGGATGCCGCGCGCGCCGGTCGCGCGCATCGCATCGGCAACCGCACGCGCATACGCGGCGTGATCGACGAGGGTCGAGCCGGCCGTGAACACCACGGGCGGCTCGCCGGCCGCGAGAAACGCGTCGAGCGCGGGATCGTCGTCAGGTGTCGCGACATCGTTGAACAACGGAAAGCCGCTTTGCAGAAGACGGGCCGGCCAGTCGCGCTGCGCCGGCGCGAACCAGTCGGGAAACAGGCACAGCACGCCATCGGTCGAATGCAGCCAGCGGCCCAGCACGCGCCGCGCGGGCGCGAGCCCGAGGTCGCGGCGCACCGCATTGAGCGCCGGCCCGCACACGCGGTCGAGCACCTGCCGCTCGATCAGCGTCATCAGCGTCGCCTTCACCGGCAGCGGCCAGCGTGCGGGAATCGTCAGGCGCGGATGCGTCGGCGGCACGTGCGCGGACAGCAGCGTCGACGGCGACACCTGCACCGACACGTACGGCGTGCCGTGCCGCTCCTGCATGAAGCGCGCGGAAAACGCCCACAGCGTGCCGACCAGCACGGTGTCGCGATCGGTCAGTGCGCACAGCGCGTCGTAATGCGGGCGCAGCACGGGGGCGATCACCTGCCACAGCGTGCGAAACGACGTGCGCGGATCCCACAGCGCCGGGTTCGCCATCGCGGCCTCGTACTCGGCCGCGGTGCCGACCGGCACGAACGCGAAACCGCAGCGGCGCACGGTCGCCTCGAACGGCGGATGCGTGCAGAACACGACCTCGTGGCCGCGCATCGCGAGCGCGCGCGCGACGCCGAGCAGCGGATGCACGTCGCCCGCCGAGCCGATCGCGGTCACGATCATCTTCGCCATCGCGCGCCTCGCGGAAAGATCAGTAGAAACCGGGGATCAGCGCCGCGACTTCGCGACGGTACTGCGCGTATGCCGGCCCGAAATGGCCGGTCAGCCAGCTCTCCTCGACGCGCACCTTGTACGCGAGCGACGCGAACACGAGCGCGACGCCGAACGCGCCGCGCCACTCGCCGCCGATCAGCGCGGCGCCCACCAGCGCGATCAGGCAGCCGGTGTAGATCGGATGACGCACGAGGCCATACGGGCCGGTGCGGACGAGTTCGTGGTTCTCCTTCAGCGTGACGGACACGCTCCAGTTCGTGCCGAGATGCAGCCGCGCCCACACCGAGAACAACAGGCCCGCGACCAGCACCGCGAGCCCGCACTGGGCCTGCAGGCCGAAGCGCTGCCAGTCCGGCACCCACGCGCGCAGGGTCAGGTCGGGCAGGATGATCAGCGCGCCGCCGACGATCAGCGGAATCGACTGCAGCGTGCGCGAGCGCGACGCCTCCTTGCGCACGGTCGTCTTCACGGCCTGCGACGTCATGATCCAGTAGGCGAGCCACGCGGCCCACGGAACGACGATGGCGATGGTCTGAACGATATTCACGGCTGGCCTGCCTCGTGTGGATGAGAATTCGGATGCGCGCGGCGTGCGCGGTGCGCGACGTGCCGCGTCACGACGACATGGCCGGCATCGGCGCGGACACGCACGCGTGTGCGGCGCCGAGCCCGATGCCCGCGGCAACGGGCGGCGCGTCGCAGAAGAAGCCGAGCAGCGCGGCACGCGTGGCCTCGCGCTGCGCGCGGCCTTCGATGTCGAGAAAATGGCCGGCGTCGGGAATCGTCCCGAAGCGCGCACGCGGCACGTGCGCGGCGAGCTGGCGGACGTCGGCCGGCGTCGTGTATTCATCGCGCTCGCCGTTCACGAACAGCAGCTCGGCGCCGATGTTCGAGAACTCGCTCAGGTAGCGCTCCGGCTGCAGCGACAGGATCTGGTCGACGTGGAACGCGACCTGATCCTGCTCGTCGCGCGGCAGGCGCGTCAGGTAGCGGTAGTTGTACAGCTTCATGATGCGCGGCAGGTAGCGGCCGACCGTGTCGTTCAGCAACTGCGCGGCCTTCAGGTTCTCGCCGGCCGCGATGTGGTCGCGGGCGCGCGTCACGTAGTCGACCATCGCGTCGTTCAGGAACGGCGAGAACGAACAGATCGCCGCGCGCCGCACGCTCGGGCAGCCGCGCGCGAGCGCGAACAGCGACGCGACGCCGCCCCACGACACCGACACGAGGAACGCGGGCGCGAAGCGCTCGACCAGATGCTGGAGGATCGCGGCCTCGTCGTCCTTCGTCAGGATGAAGCAGCCGGGGTTGTGCTGGCGCGACTGCCCGGCATACGGCAGGTCGAAGCAGATCGTGTTCATCCGCTCGCCGAGATACTGGACGGTCTGGCCGAACGACGCGGTCGTCGCGAGCGCGCCGTTGACGAGCATCGCCGTGTCGAATGACGGGTCGAACACGTTCCGTTCGACGTAGACCTTCAGACCATTCGGTAGCGGGACCACGTGTTTTTCGGTCGGCATCGTCGTTCTCCGGTGGATGCGGCGTCTCGGCGTCGCGGCATGCTGCAGGTGCGCAATGGCGGGCGCCGACCGTGTTCCGGTCGTTGACCGCGCCCATTGCCGACGCACCGCGGAAAATACCCGCGGCGCCGATTCATTCCTTGTGGTGCGGCGCCATACTAATACGGGCAATATTACTTACTCAAGTCACTTCAACGATTCCCTCTACTCCACCCGGGAATACATGCGATTCAAATTTTTTCAGCATTTTTTATGGTAGGAGGAATCTGACGAAAGGAGATCGCAATCGTTTGCGCACGCGTCATGAAATGGGCCGCATTGCTCACAATACCCTTTAAATTCAATCACATAATTCGATTCAATCGCCTGATTGAAACGAATTTCCAGAAATTATAAGTCTCATCATCAGCAATTCGGATTTCCGAATTCAAGCATTTCTCACATAGCTCGACATTCTTTCGACATGTAATAAATCGAATCCGGAAACTGTCGCAACTATTGCATCGGCTTTTCCCGATCCGTTTTAAACAAACTTAAAATTATTTAACCTCCTTTCAATTCGTTTTTCCGCATCCGCACAATCGCGACGGCGCCATCGGTTTCCGTCCGCCGACATCCCGATCCACCGTCAGACCCCGGTTTTTTATTGATTGAACGATCAATAAAAAACCGCTAAGCTCTCGACTTCCAGGAACGGGCCCGTCCGGGCGAAAGGAGTGCGCGATGCCGAAAGTCGGAATGCGGGAGATTCGCCGCGCACAGTTGATCGACGCCACGCTGCGCTCGATCGACGAAGCCGGCCTGCCCGGCACGACGCTCGCATCGGTCGCGCAGCGCGCGAACATCTCGACGGGCATCGTCAGCCACTACTTCGGCGACAAGGACGGCCTGCTCGAAGCCACGATGCGGCATGTGCTGCGCGATCTGTGGGCGGCCACCACGCAACGTCGCGTCGCCGCACGCAAGGATCCGCGTTCGCGGCTGCGCGCGATCGTCGCCGCGAACTTCGACGACACGCAGGTCAGCGCGCCCGTGATGAAGACCTGGCTCGCGTTCTGGTCGCAGAGCATGCACGACGCGATGCTCAAGCGCCTGCAGCACGTCAACACGCGGCGCCTCCATTCGAACCTGTGCGCGGAATTCGCGAAGGCGCTGCCGCGCGCGAAAGCACGGGAAGCCGCCAGCGGCCTCGCCGCGCTGATCGACGGCCTGTGGCTGCGCGGCGCCCTCGCCGGCGGCCCGATCGACACCCGGGCTGCATTGAAGCTCGCCCACGATTACATCGACCTGCTGCTCGCGTCCGACTGACGCGCAGGCAGTCGCCCTCAAGGAGATCCTCATGTCCGTATACGGTTTGCAGCGCCTCTACATCGGCGGCGGTTACGTCGACGCCACCAGCGGCAAGACTTTCGATACCTTCGATCCCGCCACCGGCGAACTGCTCGCGCAGGTGCAGCAGGCGAGCGCCGCCGACGTCGACCGCGCGGTCGCGTCGGCCCGGGAAGGCCAGCGCGAATGGGCCGCGATGACCGCGATGCAGCGCTCGCGGATCCTGCGCCGCGCGGTCGATCTGCTGCGCGAACGCAATGACGAGCTCGCAGCCATCGAGACGCGCGACACCGGCAAGCCGATCGGCGAGACGCTCGCGGTCGACATCGTCACCGGCGCGGACGTGATCGAGTACTACGCGGGCCTCGCGACCGCGATCGAAGGGCTGCAGGTGCCGCTGCGCGCCGAGTCGTTCGTCTATACGCGCCGCGAGCCGCTCGGCGTGTGCGCGGGCATCGGCGCATGGAACTACCCGATCCAGATCGCATGCTGGAAGACGGCGCCCGCGCTCGCGGCCGGCAACGCGATGGTGTTCAAGCCGAGCGAGGTCACGCCGCTCACCGCGCTGAAGCTCGCGGAAATCTATACGGAAGCCGGCGTGCCGGCCGGCGTGTTCAACGTCGTGCAGGGCGACGGCTCGGTCGGCGCGCTGCTCACCGGTCACCCGGACATCGCGAAGGTGTCGTTCACCGGCGGCGTCGAGACCGGCAAGAAGGTGATGTCGCTGGCCGGCGCGTCGTCGCTGAAGGAAGTGACGATGGAGCTCGGCGGCAAGTCGCCGCTGATCGTGTTCGAGGATGCCGATCTCGACCGCGCGGCCGACATCGCGGTGACCGCCAACTTCTTCAGCTCGGGCCAGGTCTGCACCAACGGCACGCGCGTGTTCGTGCACCGCTCGGTCAAGGACGCGTTCACGCAGCGCGTGCTCGAACGCGTGAAGCGGATTCGCGTCGGCAAGCCGACCGATGCAGATACCAACTTCGGCCCGCTCGTGTCGGCCGCCCAGCTCGACAAGGTGCTCGGCTTCATCGACAGCGGCAAGGCCGAAGGCGCGAAGCTGCTCGCGGGCGGCACGCGCCTGACTGACGGCCACTTCGGCAGCGGCCAGTACGTCGCGCCGACCGTGTTCGGCGACTGCCGCGACGACATGAAGATCGTCCGTGAAGAGATTTTCGGGCCGGTGATGAGCATCCTCGATTTCGAATCGGAGGACGAAGTGATCGCCCGCGCGAACGACACGCACTACGGCCTCGCGGCCGGCGTCGTGACCGAGAACCTGTCGCGCGCGCACCGCACGATCCATCGCCTCGAAGCCGGCATCTGCTGGATCAACACGTGGGGCGAATCGCCGGCCGAGATGCCGGTTGGCGGATACAAGCAATCCGGTGTCGGACGCGAGAACGGCATCACGACGCTCGAACACTACACTCGAATCAAGTCCGTACAGGTCGAGCTCGGCCGCTACAACCCGGTGTTTTGAGAACGATAGGAGATACCCCGTCATGACGACACGCGAATACGACTACATCATCTGCGGCGCCGGTTCCGCGGGCAACGTGCTCGCGACGCGCCTGACGGAAGATCCGAACGTCACGGTGCTGCTGCTCGAAGCGGGCGGCCCCGACTACCGCTTCGACTTCCGCACGCAGATGCCGGCGGCGCTCGCCTATCCGCTGCAGGGCCGTCGCTACAACTGGGCCTACGAGACCGACCCCGAGCCGCACATGGACAACCGCCGGATGGAATGCGGCCGCGGCAAGGGGCTCGGCGGCTCGTCGCTGATCAACGGGATGTGCTACATCCGCGGCAACGCGCTCGACTACGACAACTGGTCGACGCACAAGGGGCTCGAGAACTGGACGTATCTCGACTGCCTGCCGTACTTCAAGAAGGCCGAGACGCGCGACGTCGGCCCGAACGACTATCACGGCGGCGACGGCCCCGTGTCGGTCACCACCAGCAAGCCGGGCGTGAACCCGCTGTTCGAGGCGATGGTCGATGCGGGCGTGCAGGCCGGCTATCCGCGCACCGACGACCTGAACGGCTATCAGCAGGAAGGCTTCGGTCCGATGGACCGCACCGTCACGCCGAAGGGCCGCCGCGCCAGCACCGCGCGCGGCTACCTCGACCAGGCCAAGGGGCGGCCGAACCTCGAGATCGTCACGCACGCGCTCGCCGACCGCATCCTGTTCGACGGCAAGCGCGCGTCGGGCGTCACGTACCTGCGCGGCAGCGAGCGCGCGAGTGCGCACGCGCGCCGGGAGGTACTCGTGTGCAGCGGCGCGATCGCCTCGCCGCAGCTGCTGCAGCGCTCGGGCGTCGGCCCCGGCGCGTGGCTGAAGGAACTCGACATCCCGATCGTGCTCGACCTGCCCGGCGTCGGCCAGAACCTGCAGGATCACCTGGAGATGTACATCCAGTACGAGTGCAAGGAGCCGGTGTCGCTGTATCCGGCGCTCAAGTGGTGGAACCAGCCGAAGATCGGCCTCGAATGGATGCTCAACGGCACGGGCCTCGGCGCGAGCAACCACTTCGAGGCGGGCGGCTTCATCCGCACGCGCGACGACGATCCGTGGCCGAACATCCAGTATCACTTCCTGCCCGTTGCGATCAACTACAACGGCTCGAACGCGATCGAGATGCACGGCTTCCAGGCGCACGTCGGATCGATGCGTTCGCCGAGCCGCGGCCGCGTGAAGCTGCGCTCGCGCGATCCGAACGCGCACCCGAGCATCCTGTTCAACTACATGGCCGAAGCGCTCGACTGGCGCGAGTTCCGCGATGCGATCCGCGCGACGCGCGAGATCATGCGGCAGCCCGCGCTCGACCGCTATCGCGGCCGCGAGCTGAACCCGGGCGCCGACTGCAAGTCCGACAAGGAGCTCGACACGTTCGTGCGGTCCCGCGCGGAAACCGCGTTCCATCCGTCGTGCTCGTGCACGATGGGCTACGACGACATGGCCGTGGTCGACGAAGAAGGTCGCGTGCACGGGCTGGAAGGGCTGCGCGTCGTCGATGCGTCGATCATGCCGATCATCACAACCGGCAACCTGAACGCGCCGACGATCATGATCGCGGAGAAGATCGCCGACAAGATCCGCGGCCGCCAGCCGCTCGCGCGTGTCGACGTGCCTTACTTCGTCGCGAACGGGGCGATGGCGCGCAATGTCGCGAAGGCGGTGCGGCAGCCGGAGACGGTGTAATCGCACCCCCGCCCCGCGCACAGCGGTGGCGGCGGCAACATGCACGGCTCGCGGCGTTTTCGCCGCGAGCCGTTTTTCATTGGGCGCGCCCGGCGCCCGTACTGAACCGCGTGATGGCCGCCCGCCTCGGCCGCACGCGTTTCGCGCGCACGATCGGATTCGCGCGCGACGTCAGGCTCATCGCGCCGCGCAAATGCTCGAACGCGACCTCCTCCTTCCGCCCGAAGCGGCCGAGCGCCGGCCACGCCAGCGTTTCATCGAGCCACGCCTGCCACGCGTCGCCGTGGAAGCGGCGCGCGAATTCGCGCACCGTGTCCGGCGCCGCGATCACGATGCCCGCCAACAGGTAATACGCCCAGAAGCTGCCCGCGCCGACGAGCCGGTCGAACCGGCACGCGGACACCGCCGCGAGCAGACCGTCCACCGACGCAAGATCGGTGCGGCGTTCGCGAATCGCGCGCGCGACGAGATTATGCTGACCGCCGTACGCGGCAAAGGAAATCCCTTTGCCGGCGGCCAGCTCCGCGCAGAACATCGCGAGCGCAGCCATCTCGTCGATGCGGGCGGCATCGTCGCGCGGCCCGCAGACGCGCAGCACGATCGCATCGATGACGTCCCCCGGCCGTGCCGACGGCTCCACGCACGCCGCCGCGATGGCCGCGCGTCGTTCTCTCAGGTTCTTCGCGAGCGGTGCGTCATGCTCGTCGGCATCGTCGCTGCCTCGCTCGACGCCACGGGCAATCCGCTCGAGCGCGGCCCAGCCGTCGTCGGGATCGTCGAAGGTCCACGCATCGACGAAGCCATGCGCGGCTTCGAATACCGCGCGCGATCCCGGGCAGCATCGCTCCGCGTGCGCAAGCTGCCGCGCGTCGGGCACGTGCGTGCATGCGCCGGGCGGATCGCTCGCCTCGCATGCGCAACCGCCGCCGTCCGTTGCAATCCACGGCGCGAGTTCATGCAGGACGGCGATCGCTTCGTGCGACAGGTTCAAGCCCGCTCGCACGCGTGCCGCGCGCGACGATGGCGGAACGTCCGTTGCGTCGTCGCCGTCGTCGGCCGCCGCCACGCAAGCCGCGTCGTACAGATGTTCGATCAGGTACTGCAGCCACGCGGCCGTGCGCAGCCGGTCAGGCGTCGCACCGCGGGCAGCGCCATACTTCGCTGGGTCGGTGAGCATGTGGCGAATCGGAATGGTTGTCTCGTTTCGGGTTCGGTCGAAGCAGGCGGCACGGTGCGTCGCACCGGCCCCTGGTATGGCCACCCACCTCGGATCGCGAGGCAGGCGGCCAGCCGGTCGCCGCGCCGATACGCGCGAGGACGCGAACGCAGCTCGAAACCGGAACACCCGCCGCGCATCCTTGCACGGCCCTCGTCGATGGCGGGCGCCCGGCCTCGATCACGCGACGCTTACTGCACGTGGAACTTCGGCGACGTGACGACCGTGCCGCCGACCGTACAGTCCGGTGTCAGCACGGCATTGTTGAACGTGAGTGACGAGTTCGGATCGTTCCACGTCGTCACGACCTTGCTCGGCCCGCACGTGCCGAGCAGCGTGACGTTCACCTTCACGTTGTTGATCGACAGCTGCGTCGTACTGTCGGCCTGCCCGGTCCACGGCGACGCGCTGGTCGCGCTGCCGCTGATCAGGCCGCAGGTCGCGCCGCCCGTGAACGTCGTCGACGTGATGTTGACGATGCCCGTCGACGAGATCGTGCCGTTGAACGTCGCGTTGCAAGTCGCGTTGATCGCCCCCTTGGCCAGGGCCGTGAGGCCCGTCGCGGAGAACGGCTCTCCATTGGGGTTCATGGCCTGCCCGTCGGCGCGCGAAACGGTCACGGCGAAAGCAGGCGCGGCCGAAACCGCGGTGAATGCCACTGCAGCAACAAGCGATACGATTTTGCGAATGCTCATTTGAACTGCCCCCTCTCTCTTCACAAATGGCGGCATGCCGCCAGGAACGCGACGTCCCGGCCGGATCGCTCCGGCCGCTCGGTCGCAGGAAGCCGCCGGCACGCGTGACGCGTGCCGCACGGCTCAGAACTTGTAGGAAATGCCGACGAACGTGATCAGCGGATCGGCCTTCAGCCGCGTGCGCGTGGTCGCGAGCGTCGATCCGTCGGCCGCCTTGATCACGAGCGACGAGTAGGTCTTCAGCGGCATGTAGGTCAGCGTCGCCGTGAGCCCCCAGTGCTTGTCGATCGCATAGCTCGCGCCGACGTTGTAGACCGGCGTGAACGACGACGACGCCTTGCCCTCCACCGACGTCGGCCCCGGCTTGCCGGCGCCGGCCGCGAGCACGCTGCCAAGGTTCTCGTTGATGTCCTTCGCGAAGTTGCCGTTCAGTTCGATGTTGCTGAACCAGCTGTAGGCCACGCCGATCCCGACGAACGGACGGAACTTCGCGGTCGGTGCATTGAAGTAGTACTGCAGAATGATCGTCGGGCTCCACTGCCGCGCATTCTTCACGGCCGGCTGGTTCGCGGTCTTGTCCATGTCGACGGTGCCGAGCGAGCCGGCCGGGCCCGGCGGCCGGATCACGCCGTGCCCGGTCAGCGTGAACTCGGGCGGCACGCCGAGCACCGATGTCACCGCGATGTGGTCGGTGAAGAAGTGCGTGAGCGTGAGGCCGACCGTATCGGCGTTGTTGACCGTCAGGCTCGTGCCCGGCGACGTGAACGAACCGGGCAGCCGCAGCGGCCCGTTGATCGGCATGTTCGCGAGATTCGTCGTCAGCCCGTTGGTCGAATCCTGCGGCATGATGTGCAGCCAGCCCAGCGTCGCGACGTTGTCGCCCGCCTGCTGGGCCGATGCGAGCGTCGACACGCCTGCGACGACACCCGCGACAATCAGCTTCTTCATGAAACCTCTCCCCTCGTTCTGTCCGGGCGCCGCGCATCCGCGCGCGGCGCCGCCGTGTCTCCATCCGCGCTTGGTCACTGGACGAACGCGCCGACCGTGAAGTACGGGTTGTTCGTATCGGCCATGTCGAGGAACCCGAACACGCCGCCGGTGAACACGAACTTGCCGGTCGCCGGCCCCGACGCCGCGTCCGCATGCACGGTCGTCACGACGCCCGGCACCTTCTGCGTGTAGTCGAGGTTCAGCGCGCGCGTGAGCGCCGCCTGCGACGCGTTGAACGGATCGAGCAGCGTCGCCTGCGCGCCGACGAGCGCGGTCGCGCGGTAGTTGAACGCACTGTCGACGCCCGTGTACTCGCCGTTCTGCGAGCCCGGCGCGACCGCCGCCTGCGGGCTCAGGAACGAGATGCCCGATTCGTCGTCCGCGCTCGGCGGGCCCTGCGTGAGGTCCGCGTTCGCGGCGCCGGTACGGATGAAGACCGGCACGAGCTGGTTGCGCAGCTTGCCGACGATCAGGATCCCCTTGCCGGCCTTCGCCGGATCGAGCGCGGCGAGCGTCGCCGGAACCTGCGGCTGGTAGTTCAGCGACTGGAATGCCGGCGCATCGGGGCGCCGCGTGAACGGCTGGTTCACGGTCGCGCTCGACGCGAGCGGCTGCCCGCCGTTCTTCTTGCCGAAGTTGTCCGTTTCGACGTAGCTGCCGTCCGCGTTGATCGTCACCTGCTGGTCGAGCGCCACCGGCTGGAAGTTCTGCGACGGCACCTGGTGATAGCCGAGCTGGTTGTACGTACCGGCGATCTTCGACAGATCGGTTTCGAGCGACGAGAAGCTGATGAACGGGTAGTACGGGAACGTCGTTTTCGGAATCTTGCCGACGCCGATCACGCCGTCGAACTGGATCGTCGCGCCGGGAATCGCGCCGCCCAGCACGCCCTCGCCGAGGAACAGGCGGGCCGGCCGGCTCGGGTCGAGGCTCGCGTTCTGCATCCGGAACGTGCACTGGTTCAGCTTCACGGTCGGCAGGCCGGTCTCGTCGGCCAGCGTGCCGTCGACGACGTTGGCCGGCGCCGTGTCGCGCGTCGGCTGCACGGTGCCGGTGGTGGTCGGCACGGGCGACGCGAGGTAGGTCATCCGGTACGTCATCTTCGTGGTGTCGAGCTGCACCTTCACGAGTTCGCCCGAACCGGACCCGCCGATGAACACCGTGTTGTAGTCGATGGATTGCGGGCACAGCCGCACCACCGGCGCGGGCGGCGGGTCGCCGTCGCCGCCGCAGGCGGCCAGCACGGGCGCGAGCGACGCCGCGGCCATCCAATGCTTCACATTCATAGGAATCCTCTTGAATTTCGATTCGCCGGCGGCGACGCATGCGCCGCCGGTGTTCCGTGTTCGTTACGCCGTTACTGGACGAACGCGCCGACCGTGAAGAACGGGTTGATCTTGTTGTTGTTCACGACCATCGCGTAGACGTTCCCGGCCGTCACCAGCCAGCCCGTGTCGCCCTTGCTGAAGATCGCCACGTTGCCGTTCGCACCCTTCGCGTTGAAGTCCTGCGAGGCCGTGACCTTGATCTTGCCGGGCGTGGCCTGCGTGTAGTCGAGCGCGAACTGCGAGCTCACGGACGACGTCTGCGGGTCGACGAATGCCGCGGTATTGCCCTGGAACAGCGTGGACGTGTAGTTGGCGGCGATCGTCGACACGGCGGTGCCGTCCGTGCAGTTTCCGGCCTCGGGCATGAAGAACGTGCCGTTGAACGTGCCGGGCAGGTCCGGATGCGGCACGAGGCTGTCGAAGCTCGGCCCCGAAATCCCCGGTGCGCCATACACGCCATTGGACGTCACGACGCCGCACGCGGACGCGCTCGTCGCCCCGATGAAACCGCCCTTCAGCACATTCGTCGCGACGGCCTGCGCGGGCGACAGCATCGAGATGCCGACTTCCGCGTCGGCGACCGACGCCAGCAGGTTGCTCGCATCGGCGTGCGAGTAGCCGACGCGAATCACGATCGGTATCAGCGCGCCATTCAGCTTGCCGACGATCATCACGCCATGCGCCTGGGTCGGCGACAGCAGCACGAGCGGCTGCTCCTGGCCGGCCGACGGATATGGCAAGCCCGGTTTCGCGCTGCTGACGAACACGTTGTCGGCACTGCCGTCCGCGTTCTTGCGCAGCGTCCACGGCGTACCGGTCGTCTGGCACGAGTAGTCGCTTCCCGGCGTGATCGTGCACGTGCCGTCCGCGCCGAGCGTCTGGCTCCAGTTCACGACATCCGGCTGCCAGCCCTGCGGGGTGGCGGTCTGATAGCTGCTGCCGGTCGGCGACAGATGAATGCCGACTTCGTTGTATACGCCGGCCACCTTGGTGAAATCCGTCTCGGTGTCGGTAAAGCCGATGAACGGATAGAAATCGAACGTGCGCGACGGCACGGTGCCGATATAGAGACCCGGCGCGAGCGGAATGCCGTCGAATTGAATCGTCGCGCCCGGAATCCCGCCGCCGACCACCCCGTTCCCGACGAACAGCATCGGCGGATCGGTGCGCTTGATCGTCACCGAATACGCGCCGTCGCTCGTCGCGCCGCTGTCGAGCACGAACGCGCAGCGGTTCTGCTCGGCCGTCGGCAGGTTGGTCGGATGATGGAAGGCGCCGTTGATCGTCAGGCCCGCGCGCGTGTCGTTGACCTGCCCCGCCGACGTCGGCACCGACGATTCGAGGAACTGCATCTGATAGGTGAGCTTGGTCGTGTCGAACTTCACCTTCACGTATTCGCCGCTGCCGGCGCCGCCCGTGTAGGTCGTCGTGTAGTCGAGCGAATCCGGACACAGCTTCGTCACGACGGGCGGCGTCGTTTCGGCGCCGCTCGGCCCGCATGCGCTGCCCGAGCATTGCGGCACGTTGATCGGGCCCGGATCGTCTCCGCCGCCGCAACCGGCGACGAACGGCAGCGCCAGCACGGCGCATGACAGGATCGCCTTCCGCCATTCAGGAATGCAAAGCATCAACCCCTCCTTTTCAGATACGACAGGTCTCGTGCGGACGGGCTGCGTGGCCCGCCGGTTGGTATTGCGCCGCGAGCGTGCGCGGCGCATGACGATGCGCGCAATGCGCGCCGCGCGGCCGGATCGGCAGATGCGATCAGGACCGCCGCGGCAGGCAAGCGCTATCCGGCGGCGCCGTCATGCGGCACGGCGCCAGCGGGACAATCGATACGGAATGGGGTGCGTCGCTACCGCGGCAACGCGATGCGATGACGCGGGCACGCGACTCGCGTCGTGTCCGCATCCAGCGAAAAGCGCGGACATGGCAGTCCGGCCGGGCCCTCGGATAGGCGTCTCATGTATTGGTCTCCGTACGTACGCTTGATTCGTTATCGTGATGCGTCGTTGGTCGAGACTATGAGCGGACGATCCGCACAAGTAAATGGATGCAGAGTTCCAAACGTGCCCGAACCGCGCGATCCCAGTGTGTGCGGGGTGCTTGACAGTTTTTCAAACAGCCTTCAATTTATTTGCTCAGACAAATACCCGCTCGGTGCAACGCGCATGGGAACGACGGTGGTCGACCCGCACCGGTCGAGCGAAAACGACGCGCATTGTTCGCTCGATTCAAATAAAGCATCGTTTTATTGAATGATCCACGTGCATTTCCCGCAAATCCCGCACCGGCATCGCATGTCGTTTCCGTGGAAATGCATTTCCATCTTCCGATTGCTAATATGGCGGTCCTGCGATCCCGCACCACAACGCCGTTCGACATGACGCCCGTTCGCCATGCCGCCCCCGCCACCGCCCGCTTCGCGGCGGCGGCGCCGGGCACGCGCGGCGCGCGGCGTCGGACCGACCGGCCGTGCCATCCGTGAGCATGCAACCGATCCTTTCCGTCTCCGATCTTTCCAAGACCTACGCGTCCGGCTTCCAGGCGTTGAAGCACGTGACCCTCGACATCCGCCCGGGCGAGATCTTCGCGCTGCTCGGGCCGAACGGCGCGGGCAAGACCACGCTGATCGGCTCGATCTGCGGCATCGTCACGCCCACCCAGGGCCGCGTGACGGTCGGCGGCCACGACATCCGCGACGCGTATCGCGCGGCGCGCGAAATGATCGGCCTCGTGCCGCAGGAGCTGACGACCGACGCGTTCGAATCCGTGTGGGCAACCGTGTCATTCAGCCGCGGCCTGTTCAGCAAGGCACCCGATCCCGCGCACATCGAGAAGACGCTGAAGGCGCTGTCGCTGTGGGACAAGCGCGACAACAAGCTGATGACGCTGTCGGGCGGCATGAAGCGCCGCGTGATGATCGCGAAGGCGCTCGCGCACGAGCCGCGCATCCTGTTCCTCGACGAGCCGACGGCCGGCGTCGACGTCGAGCTGCGCCGCGACATGTGGAAGCTCGTCGATTCGCTGCGCGAAAGCGGCGTGACGATCCTGCTGACCACGCACTACATCGAGGAAGCCGAGGAAATGGCCGACCGGATCGGCATCATCCTCGGCGGCGAACTCGTGCTCGTCGAAGAGAAACGCGAGCTGATGCGCAAGCTCGGGAAGAAGCAACTGACCGTACAGCTCGAACACCCGCTCGCGGCCGTGCCGGCCGAACTCGCCACGTTCGGCCTCGAACGCGCGGACGACGGCGCCGCGCTCGTCTATACGTACGACTCGCAACGCGACGACGCGAGCATCGCGAAGCTGATCAACGCGCTCGGCTCGGCCGGCATCGGCTTTCGCGACCTGCATACGACGCAGAGCTCGCTCGAGGATATTTTCGTCAGCCTGATCGACAACCGCCGCAACGGCGCACAAGGGGCGTAACGCACATGGCGAACTGGAATTTCCACGGCATCCGCGCGATCTATCGCGCCGAAATGGCCCGCACGCGCCGTACTCTGATGCAGAGCATCATCGCGCCGGTGATCTCGACGTCTCTGTACTTCGTCGTGTTCGGTTCGGCGATCGGCTCGCGCATCAGCGACGTGAACGGGATCGGCTACGGGTCGTTCATCGTGCCGGGCCTCGTGATGCTGTCGCTGCTGTCGCAGAGCATCTCGAACGCGTCGTTCGGCATCTACTTCCCGCGCTTCACGGGCACGATCTACGAGATATTGTCCGCGCCCGTGTCGTACTGGGAGATCGTGATCGCGTATGTGGGCGCGGCCGCGTCGAAGTCGCTGCTGCTCGGGCTGATCATCCTCGCGACGGCCGGCCTGTTCGTGCCGCTGCACATCCTGCATCCATTCTGGATGGTGCTGTTCCTCGTGCTGACGTCGATCACCTTCAGCCTGTTCGGCTTCGTGATCGGCATCTGGGCCGACAGCTTCGAGAAGCTGCAGCTCGTGCCGCTGCTGATCATCACGCCGCTCACGTTCCTCGGCGGCAGCTTCTATTCGGTCGACATGCTGCCGCCCGCGTGGCGCATCGTCACGCTGTTCAACCCGATCGTCTACCTGATCAGCGGCTTCCGCTGGTCGTTCTACGGGCTGGCCGACGTGCACGTGTGGATCAGCCTCGCGGCGACCACGCTGTTCCTCGCGATCCTGCTCGCGATCGTCGCGTGGATGTTCCGCACCGGCTACAAGTTGAAGAACTGACGCAGCCCGTGCCGTGTACCCGGCACGGCCGCGGCGATCGCCCGGTTCGCGCATCGGGAGCGACGCTGCTAGACTGAATCGGAAGATCGACTGCTGCCGCCTGCCGCACCGCAACCTGCGGGGCACGGGCGGCGCAGCGCCCGCCCCATTCCCTGCGCGAGGATCACCGATGAGCGCCTGCCGAATCGACGCCGTCCGCGACGGCCTGTTTCGCGCCACGACCTACGTCGACACGCTGAACCTGTGTTTCAGCCAGTTCTTCGTACGATCGTCGCACGGCGACGTGCTGTGCGTCGAAACGGGCACCCGGTCCAATTTCACGCAGCTGAGCGCGGCGCTCGACACCGTCGGCATCGCGCCGTCGCTGGTCAGCAGCGTGATCGTCCCGCACTTCGAGGCCGACGAAATGGGCGCGCTGCCCGATTTCCTCGCGGCCAACCCGGCGCTCGTCGCGTACGGACATCCGATGTGTACATGGGGGCTCGCCGACGTGTTCGGCGTACGCGCGATTCCGCTGAAGGATGGCGAGCCGACGACACTGTCGGGCACCGGCGTCGTGCCGGTCTTCACGAAGCACGTGCATCAGTGGGACGCGCTCGTCGTGTATCTGCCGGCGTACAAGGCGCTGCTGTCGTCGGACATCCTGATGCGCTTCGGCCGGGAGGACACCGACGATCCGTTGCCCGCGATCCTCGATGCGATCACGCGCTCCGACTACCTGCCGTCGCTCGCGCACCTGGCGAGCGCGCTGCGCCGCATCCAGGCGCTCGATCTCGACATCATCCTGCCGATGCACGGCCCGGCGATCACGCACGACATTCCGCGCGTGATCGCCGGTGTCATCGCCCACTGCGAGGCGGCCGCGGCGGCGTAGCGCGCACGCGCTGCGGCGTGCGGCCGGCCGTGGCCGGTCAGGTGCCGGTCACGACGAATTCGGCGGCCGCCTTGCTCTGGATCGCGGCCATCACCGCGAGTTCACGTTTGCTGTGCGGCTCGCCGGACACGACGCCCGTCGCATGCCGGGCCTTCGCGCCGAGCGGAAAGAACACGAACGACGCGCCGGCCGGCGCATCGGGCTCGGCCCGCAGGCGTTTGTTCAGGATCTTGAGGTACTTTTTCTTCGAGACTTCCTTCGTTGCCATGGCGCCCTCCACGTGAACGTAATGCTGGTCAGCATACCAGTTTTGACAGGCGATTCCGGAGCCCCGCCGCGCGATCGATCTGCACTAGAATGAATCGGCTTACGCGACTCGCCGCGCCAGGCCGCGGCCGCCATGTCATTAACGGAGCACTTCCATGCATGCCGAATTGTTCGCGCAGCATCATGATTGCCCGGGCTGGGAAGGTGAAATGGCGCGGCGCGTCGCCGCCTTCGACTGGTCGTCGACCGGCCTCGGCCCGCTCGACAGGTGGTCGGCGAGCCTCGTCGCGGCCGTGCGCACCGTGCTCGCGTCGCCGCTGCCGCTGGTGATGCTGTGGGGCCGGCCCGGCTACATGATCTACAACGACGCGTATGCCGGGTTCGCCGGCGGACGCCACCCCTATCTGCTCGGCCAGCCGGTCGAGCTCGGCTGGCCCGAGGTCGCCGAGTTCAACCGCAACGTGATGAACACCTGCCTCGCGGGCGGCACGCTGTCGTATCGCGACAAGGAACTCGTGCTGCTGCGCAGCGGACGCCCCGAAGACGTGTGGATGGATCTGCATTACAGCCCGCTGCCCGACGACGATGGCGCACCGGGCGGCGTGCTCGCCGTCGTGATCGAGACGACCGAACGCGTGCTCGCCACGCGTCATCGCGAACAGGCGGAAGCGGCGCTGCAGTCATCCAACGATGCGCTGCGCCGCCTGACCGAAACGCTCGAGCAACGCGTGGCCGATGCGATCGCCGAACGCGCGGCGGTCGAGGAGCAGTTGCGCCACTCGCAGAAGATGGAAGCGATCGGCAGCCTGACCGGCGGCATCGCGCACGACTTCAACAACGTGCTGCAGGTGATCAGCGGCAACCTTCAGATTCTGGCCGTCGAACTCGGCGAACGCGCGAGTGCGCAGCCGCGAATCGAAAGCGCGAACAACGCGGTGCGGCGCGGCGCGCAACTGGCGTCGCACCTGCTGGCCTTCGCGCGCCGCCAGCCGTTGTCGGCGACGGTGCTCAATCCGCACCAGCTGATCGACGGGATGAGCGAGATGCTGCGCCGCGCGCTCGGCGAAACCGTGCGGATCGTCCCCGCGCTGGCGCCCGACGTCGGCAACGTGCTCGCCGACCGGCACCAGCTCGAAAACGCGCTGCTCAATCTTGCGATCAATGCGCGCGATGCGATGGGCGGCGACGGCACGCTGACGATTGCCGCGTACAACGACGCGCACCCCGCGCCGGCCGGCGGCGCACGGCGCTCGCCATTGCCGGCCGGCGAATACGTGACGTTCGAGATCAGCGATACGGGGACCGGCATGACGGCGGACGTGCTCGAGCGCGTGTTCGAACCGTTCTTCACGACCAAGCCGGACGGTGAAGGCACCGGGCTCGGGCTCAGCATGGTGTTCGGTTTCGTCAAGCAAAGCGGCGGCCATACGTCGATCGAAAGCACGCCGGGCCAGGGCACCACCGTGCGGCTCACGTTTCCGCGCTGTCACGATGACTGCACCGAAGAGCCTGTCCGCGCGCCGCAGCACGACGCCGCGCGCGGCCGCGAAACCATCCTGGTCGTCGAGGACGACGCGGAGGTCCGGCTGACCGTGGTCGACATGCTCACGCAGCTCGGCTACAAGGTGCTCACCGCGTCCGACGGCGAAGCCGCGCTGCAGATACTCGACTGCGACACGGCGATCGACCTGCTGTTTACCGACGTGATCATGCCGGGCCGCATCAAGGGCGGCGAACTCGCGCGCCGCGCCGCGCAGCGCACGCCGCCGTTGCCCGTGCTGTTCACGTCCGGCTACACGCGCGACGAGATTTTCCACTCCGGGCGGCTCGACCCCGGCGTCATGCTGCTCAGCAAGCCGTACCGCCGCGACGAACTCGCGACCCGGATCCGCGACATGCTCGACGCGCACACAAAGGCGGCGTGAGCGGCCGACATGCCGGCATGCCGGCATGCGCGCGCCGGTGCCGGCCACGGAGCCGGTCGTCCAGCCGGGATCTTTCCGGCACCACCTGCCGCATGGACGACGTCGAATACGCCGCAGCGCGTCACAGGTCATCGGTCACCAGTCACACCGGAATTTTTTTGTGCGCGATGTCGATTCGCGCGATCGTCGCGCGTCGTAGTGTCGTAGCCGATCGATTTGCCGGCCTCACGGCCGGCCGATAGCGGATTTCCCCCTTTCCCGTTCAAGGAGCAACAACAATGCGCGTCATGGTGATCGTCAAGGCAACGGCTTCTTCCGAATCGGGCGCGATGCCCGATACCGAACTGCTGGCCGCGATGGGCCGGTACAACGAGGAACTCGTGAAAGCCGGCGTGATGCTTGCCGGCGAAGGCCTCCATCCAAGTTCGCGCGGCAAGCGCGTGCACTTCTCCGGCAAGGACCGGACCGTCGTCGACGGCCCGTTCGCCGAGACCAAGGAACTGATCGCCGGCTACTGGCTGTGGCAGGTGAATTCGATGGAAGAAGCCGTCGAATGGGTCAAGCGCTGCCCGAATCCGATGCCGACCGAGTCGGACATCGAGATCCGCCAGATTTTCTCGCCTGAGGACTTCGGCGAAGCATTCACGCCGGAGCTTCAGGAACAGGAAGCGCGGCTGCGCGCGGAGATGGACGGCAAGCACGACGCGTGAGCGGGCCGGGTGCCGGTGCGGTAGGGGTGCGGGCGTCCCTGTCGGATTCTCCGAACAAATGGGTCGACGGAGATTGACGGCACCTCGCCAAGTAACGTATCGTTTTGTCACGTTACTTGGCGAGGCCCTATCGTCATGCATTCCCGTTTCGACCGTTTTCGCGCGACGCCGCTCGGCGCGCAGCTCGAAGCGCTGATCGCGCAGCCCGAGCGCTATGTCGAATTCGCGGCGCTGTCGCGTGTCGGCGTCGCCGCGATCGGTGCGATCCAGCACGAGATCGCGCGCAAATTCCCCGAAATCGAAGCCGACACGACGGCCCGGCAATTTTGCGGCGCGATGGTCGCCGACGTGATGCGCCGTCACGGGCACGACGTCGTACAGCCGCGCGGCCGGCTCGGAGGCGCGCTGTTCAGCTACGGCGCGGTATTCAGCGCGTATCCGCAGGTGCGCCCGTTCGCCGACGTCGTCGCCGCGCTGGCCGCGATGCCCGCCCGGATCGCCGCGTATGCCGCGCACGTTCCCGCCGCGCTCGTCACGCGCCGCCCGGCCGGCACGGGCTTCTCGCTCGTCGAACATGCGTGCCACCTGCGCGACCTCGACGCGGTGTTCGCCGAACGCATCGATGCCGTGCGCACGCACGAGCTGCCGGTGATCGCGTCCGTCGACGGCACCGCTCTCGCCGCGCAGCACGACTACCTCGCCCAGCCGCTCGACGACACGCTCGCCGCATTCCGCACCGGACGCGCCGCGCTGTGCGCGACGGCGGCCGCGCTGCAACCGTCTGAACTCGCACGCTGCGGGCTGCGCGACGGCATGCGCCGGATGTCGCTCGACGAACTCGTGCGCGAACTGCTCGACCACGACCTCACGCACGTGCTCGAACTCGACGAACTGCTCGCCGAACTCGAATTGCCGCCCCTTGCTTCCCCGGCCGCGGAATGAGCGCCCCCACCCCGCCCGTCGTCTTCGTCCACGGTTTCATCGGTACGTTCGACGTGCCCGAATGGCCCGGCCCGCATCTCGCCCCCGACCTGCTTGGCTACGGTATCCACCGCGCCGCGCCGTTCGACGCGATCACGCTCGCCGCGCAGGTCGAGCACGTGCGGCAGGCCGTCGACTCGCACTACGGCGCGCAGCCGGTCGACCTCGTCGGTCACTCGGTGGGCGGCGCGATCGCGATGCTGTTCGCGCATGCGCATCCGGCACGCGTGCGCCGGATCGCCAACGTCGAAGGCAACTTCACGCTCGACGATGCGTTCTGGTCGGCGTCGGTCGGCCGCATGTCGCCCGCGCAAGCCGACGCGATGCTCGACGAACTGCGCGGCGACCCGCTCGGCTGGCTGCGCGGCGCGATCGACGATCCGTCGCCGTGCCAGCTCGACGACGCGCGCCGCTGGCTTGCACATCAGCCGGCATCGACGCTGCGCGCGATGGGCCGCTCGGTCGTCGCGACGACCGGCGAATCCGGTTATCTGCAGGCGCTCGCTGAAGTATTCGAGCGCCATCCGGTGTGGCTAGTCGCCGGCGAACGCTCGCGTGCGGGCTGGCATGTGCCGGACTGGGCGCTCGCACGCTGTGCCGGCTTCGAAACGATCGATGGCTGCGGGCACCTGATACCAGCCGAACGGCCCGCCGCGTTGCGGGAGACGCTCGCGCGCTGTCTCGGCTGACGCGCGCGGCTGCCCCGCCGTTTGGCTGCGCCCCAACCACCTGACAACCCGTAGGTTTCGCCGAAATATGGTTGAAAGGCACGGTTGCTAGAGTCGCCGTACAGGGTTTTCCCGATGCGAGGCTCATTGACGTCCTCACCCGCCTAAAGGCAGGTGATTCCCACACTTGGCGATGCACGTCCGCATCGGAGAATGTTCAGCGCAGCGTTGGTATCTCGATCATGCACGACACCACAGCCATCGCAGGCCCACTCTCTTATTCGCAGTCCCGCGATACCTTTCGGCCGCGTCGTGCTGTCTTTCGACCCGCACGACGAACAGGACTGGGTAGAACCGCTTTCGTCGACTTCCTCGAACGTGGCCCCGTGCGCCATCGCCTTGTAACGGAGCTTGTTTCGGAAGGACGACCAGGATGCGTCGTAGACGCTCTTCGCCATCCTGGTTCTGGCGAGCTTCGCGGCCGACACGTTGCCGACCGCGAGGTAATCGAAACGCCGCACCAGATCGAGCGCGAGCTTGTGCTGGAAATCGGCACGGGCATTCGCCACTTTGGCGTGCAGCTTCGCGATATGTCGCTTGTGCTTGCGCGCCCGTTGAGCTTTCGCCAGTTTCTCCGCCGCGCGTCGGCCGAATCGGTCATTGCGCAGCTTCTCGCCGGTCGAAAGTGTGGCGAAGTCTTTCAAGCCGAGATCGATGCCGACACCGGAATGGATCGGGCGGGCCTGAACATCCGGCATCTCAATCGCGATGTTGAGAAACCAGTTGCCGCGTGCATCCTGCGCAAAGTTGGTCCCGTCCTTGATCTTGCCTTCGGGAAGCGGTCGGCTGTTGAACACGCGAAACGTGTTGCCGGCGAAACGGAACGCGTCACCCTCGCGCTTCAGGTCACGCCCCTTCAGCGGCACCCAGCCCAGCGATTTCCTGCCGCGATAGCGCAGGTAGGGCCGACGGTGCTGGCTGCGCGACTTCGCGTATTGCTCGCACGTCGCGTTGATCGTGCCGGAGTGGATGCCGAGCGCCTTGCTGCTCCCCGTCGTCAGCACGTTCAGATCGAATCCCGTCGGCCACTTCTTGCTCCACTTGAGCGCATGCTTCTGCGTGTCATTGCAGAAGTTCCAGACGTAGTTCACCGCACGGCTCTGCTTGTTGAGCAGTCCGTTGAGCGACTTCACGCGGTAGCGGTAGACAAGAATCATGCCGGTGATCCTAACCCGTGGAAGAAGCTGCCTGTCAACCGCACGCCTTTCCTTCCCGCCATCCGCCCCGAAGGAAGTCCCCTTGGGGGAAATGGCGGGGTTTCTCGGAGCAAATTCTGATGAACCTGATACGCGCGTTGTGGCTAGTGCTGCTGCTCGCCGTCGCGGGCCCGGCCATCGCCTTTCAGGCGCGGGTCGTCGCGATTCCGAGTGCCGCGATGAACGAGACGCTCAAGGCGACCGTCGTGCTGCCCGACGACTACGCGCGCCTGCGCCACGGCCCGGAACGCGGCGTCGAACGCTTTCCGGTCGTCTACCTGCTGCACGGCTCCGGCGGCGACCACACCGACTGGACCGCGAATACCCGCATCGCCGCGCTGGCCGATCGCTACCGCGTGATCCTCGTGATGCCCGACGGCGGCCACGAAAGCTGGTACATCGACAGCCCGTTCGACTCGGGCAGCCGTTACGAAACCTTCGTCGGCGACGAAGTCGTGTCCTATGTCGACATGCACTTCCGAACGATCGCGACCAAGGGCGCGCGCGCGATCACCGGGCTCAGCATGGGCGGCTTCGGCGCGCTGCGCATCGCGCTCGACCGGCCCGACACGTTCGGCGCGGTCGGCAGCATCAGCGGCGCGGTCGATCCGCGCTGCTGCGAGGACGAACCCGGCATCGACCACGTATTCGGCGACCCCGGCCGCCACGCGTCGTTCTGGAACCGCAACGCGATCGTCGAAAGCGCGCGCGCGTTCGTCCGCGCGCATCTGGACCTGACGATCGACTGCGGCCGCGACGACGCGTTCGTCAGCTCGAACCGCACGCTGCACGAACGGCTCGTCGCGCTCGGCGTGCCGCACGATTATGCGGAGCGTCCGGGCGGCCATACGTGGGACTACTGGGCGCACGCGATCGGCTACCAGATGCGGTTCTTCGCGACGTCGTTCCAGCACGGCGGCTATGCGTACGATCCGCACACCCGCTTCGCGGGCCATCCGGCGCGCATGACGCAGGCCGGCTGACGCGCGCCGGCGCATCGCTCGGCAGGCTCGATGGTAGGATGCGCAAGCATCGACCACCCGACTTCCTCCATGCCGCGCGACAACTTTGCGGACCTGCTTGCCTTCATCGCCGTCGCGCGCGAGCGCAGCTTCACGCGCGCGGCCGCCGGGCTCGGCGTGTCGCAATCCGCACTCAGCCATACGATCCGTTCGCTCGAGACGCGTCTCGGCGTGCGGCTGCTCACGCGCACGACACGCAGCGTGGCGCCGACCGAAGCCGGCGAGCGTCTGCTGCAGAATCTCGCGCCGCGCTTCGACGAAATCGAGGCCGAACTGTCGGCGCTCGCCGAGCTGCGCGACAAGCCGGCCGGCACCGTGCGCATCAACGCGACCGACTACGTGATCCGCACGCTGCTGTGGCCGAGGCTGTCGCCGATCCTGCGCGACTACCGCGAGCTGAAGGTCGAGTTCGTGACCGACTACGGGCTGTCCGACATCGTCGCGCAACGCTTCGACATCGGCGTGCGGCTCGGCGACCAGGTCGCAAAGGACATGATCGCGGTACGCATCTCGCCCGACCTCAAAATGGCGATCGTCGGCGCGCCCGCGTATTTCGCGGAACGCGAGCCGCCGGCGACGCCGCAGGATCTCGTCGCGCACGACTGCATCAACCTGCGCCTGCCGACGCACGGCGCGCTGTACGCGTGGGAACTCGCGCGCGGCGACGACACGCTGCAGGTGCGCGTCGACGGCCAGGTCACGTTCAACGGCACCTATGAAATGCTCGACGCGGCGCTCGCCGGTTACGGCCTCGCCTACGTGCCGGCCGAACTCGCCGCGCCGCACGTCGCGGCCGGCCGGCTCGTCAGTGTGCTCGACGACTGGTGTCCGACGTTTCCAGGCCATCACCTGTACTACGCGAGCCGGCGGCAATCGTCTCGCGCATTCGCGCTGATCGTCGACGCGCTGCGCCATCCCGGCCATTCATGAACCGGTTCGATAAGTGCATGCACATTCCTGGGGATTATCGATAAGCACTTCGGTGGCTACCATCGTCGATGTCTTCAACGTCCCCGGAGCCATTGATGTCCGAACCGACTTCCGCCGCGCGCCAGGCCTTCGGCGCAATCGCACCGGCGCTCGCCGACTACACCGACAACGTGCTGTTCGGCGACGTGTGGCAACGCCCCGGCCTGTCGCCCCGCGATCGCAGCCTGATCACGGTCGCGAGCCTCGTCGCGCTGTATCGCGTGAACGAGCTGCCGTTCCATCTGAAGAAAGCGCTCGACAACGGCATCACGCGCGACGAGCTGATCGAAGCGATCACGCACCTCGCGTTCTATTCGGGCTGGCCGACCGCCAGCTCGGCGTTGCCGATCGCGAAGCGCGTGTTCGACGAAGCGGGCGTGCCGGCGTGACGCGCGCACTGATTCAACCAACCTGAACCAACGCGGGCGCTCGCCCGCATGGAGCCTCTTGCATGGATTACCGCTATCTCGGGCGCAGCGCGCTGAAGGTGTCGCCGCTGTGTCTCGGCGCGATGATGTTCGGCGGCGAAACCGATGAAGCGACGTCGGCGCGCATCATCGACAAGGCGTTCGACCAGGGCGTCAACTTCATCGACACGGCCGACGTCTATCACGCCGGACGCTCGGAAGAAATCGTCGGCCGTGCGATCGCACGGCATCGCGACAGCTGGGTCGTCGCGACGAAGTTCGGCTATCCGGCCGGACCGGATGCCGGGCCGAACCGTCAGGGCCAGTCGCGCAAATGGATCTACGAATCGGTCGACGCGAGCCTGAAGCGGCTCGGCACCGATTACATCGACATCCTGTATTTCCATCGCACGCTGACCGATGCGCCGCTCGAGGAAGGGATGCGCGCGGTGGCCGACCTGATCCGCCAAGGCAAGGTGCGCTACGTCGGGCTGTCGAACTTCAAGGGCTGGCGCATCGCCGAAATCGTGCGCGTCGCCGACCAGCTCGGCATCGATCGTCCGGTGGCGAGCGAACCGCTGTACAACCTGGTCGATCGCACGGCCGAAGTCGAACAGTTGCCGGCGGCCGCGCATTACGGCATCGGCGTCGTTCCGTACAGCCCGCTCGCGCGCGGCGTGCTGACCGGCAAATACGCGCCGGACACGCAACCGCCCGCCGATTCGCGTGTGGGCCGCGGCGACCGGCGCATCCAGCAGACGGAATGGCGGCCCGAGTCGCTGCACATCGCGCAGCAGGTGGCCGCGCATGCGGCGGCGCGCGGCACGACGTCCGTCGCGTTCGCGCTCGCGTGGGTAATGAAGAACCGGATCGTCAGCTCGACGATCGCCGGGCCGCGCACCGAGGCGCACTGGGACAGCTACATCGATGCGCTGACGCTCGAGCTCGGCCCCGACGACGAACGCTTCGTCGATTCGCTGGTGCCGCCGGGACATGCGTCGACGCACGGTTATACGGATCCCGGCTATCCGGTCGAAGGGCGAAAGATGTGAGGTTCGTCTGCCGACGCGGTGGCACGTCGGCACGCCGGGCGTAGCGCGACGCGGCAAAAAAAAACGAAAACGAAAAACGGAAAACGACGGCGGCGAAAGCGGAAGCCGCGAATTCAGTTGCCGTGCGCCGCGTCGGCGTTCACCACGCGATCGAAGAATTCCTGCGCACGCGCCAGCTCGTCCAGCGCGCGATCGAGACGCGACATCGCGCGTGCATATTCGCCGGACGAGATGTCGTCGTCGCTTTCGCCGCGCACCGCGCGAAACGCCTGATCGACGTTGCGCGTCGCTTCGACGAAGCGTTGTGCAGCCCGTGCTTCCCGCGAACAGATGTGGGTCGACATCGACACTTCTCCCTCAGGGTTGCTGTGTGAAGCAAGCCGACGCTCAGTGTGTGTGTTGCGCATGTCGGCGGCGTGAACGACGGCAGGCAGCCTGTCGACGCACGGCCACCGTGCGGCGTGCTTCCCTGGCGATTGTCGCGCGACGCTCGCCGATCCGCTACGGCGAGATTGCAACAAATTCTTGCGCGCGCCGAGATGGCGGCCACACCGGCACGTGTCGTTGCGCGTGCATCAGTTTTCCTGCCCGCATCACGCGCCGCCCATGAGCGGCGCGAACGTCACGCGCGCCCGATGCGCGGATGCGCGAGACCGCCGAACGCGGCCGCTTCACCGGACGACAGATCGAACAGATCACCGGTGAGCTCGCGCGGATGCTCGACCGCCGGCCGGCTGCGCAGCCGCGTGGCATGCGTGGGCGCGACATAGGCGGCCGCCGTTTCGATCGGCGGCACATCGAACAGGTCGCGCGTGACGCCGCGCACGGCATCCGTCGGCGACCGGCCGCGCAAGCGCGCGACCAGTTCGACGAAGCGATCGAAATCGCCGGCTCGCGTCGCCTTGTTCACGTCGGCGAGATCGCGCGCCTTCAGCACGCACGGCTGCGCGAGCCGCACGAAATACGGTGCTTCGAGTTCGACCGACAGCGCGAGCGGATAGCTCTTGCCGGTTTGCTCCTTCGCACGCCCGATGCAGTCGACCACGGCCGCGCCCTGCGCGACGCCGAGCGGCTTGCCGGTGCTCACGCTGCGCAGGTGGTCGGGGAACACACGCAATTGCGTGCCGACCGTCAGCGCGGTGGACGATACGCAGACGAGCGCGTAGTGCTGTTCGCGGCGGCGACCCGACGGCAGCGTCGAGCGGCTCGCGATGAACGTGTGCGGCGGCAGCGGCCGCACCTGGCCGCTGGCATCGACCCATGCATTCCACAGCAGCGCGTCCTCGCGCCTGCGCTCGCCCGAACGCGGGCGCGACGCGACCGGCGAAAACAGCGCGAGCAGCGAGCCCGTGCGATGCGCGGCGACTTGCGCGCTGCTGCCGAGCGGCTGGTTGATGCCCCACAGAAAACGCCCGCCCCCGAGCCGGCGCTCCCATTCCTTGCGGAGCACGACGGTCGGCAGTTCCTCGCCGGACTCGGTACCGATCTTCGTCCAGCAGAACGTGGGAGGGAGATGTTTCAGTGTCATCGACTTTCTCGGGATACAGCCTCGCTGGTGACAGCAAGCCCATTCAACAACCGTAACTGTATAGGTATAATGCATCGCATGGAAGCCCCGGACCACGATTTTCCTGTACAAGACCTGTTACGCCGTCTGATGGCGGACACGCGCTCGTCCAGCGAAATCGCGCGACTTTCCGGGGTCAGTCAGCCGACCGTCTCGCGCCTGCGGCTGTCGAACGGACATCGGCTGCGGCGCAGTGCGCCATTCAACAAGCTATGCAGTTTCTACGGCGTCGATACCGGCCCGGCGCGCCGCCGTTACAACGATCTGCTGCGCGACGCGATCGTCGACGCCTGGGACGGCTCCGACGAGCACGGGCGCGCACTGCTGGTCGTGATTCAGGGATTGAAGGATCTGCAGGCGAAAGCCGACGACAGGTGACGGCGCGCATGCGTTCATGACTGCGTGACTGGAAGGAAGGCTGACGGCACATAACGGGCGGGCGATGGCGAATACGATTCGGCATCGCCCGTTTTGCATCGAGCGATGCGACACGGAGCAACTGCAAGCACGTCGCCGAACATGCGCCTCGCCATCGCACCACACGCCCCGCATCGGCAACGCGCCGAAACTTTATTTACCCGCGGTTAAAAAAGTTTGACACGACGATTTCACTGAGATAAGTTTTGCGCAAGCTTCCGGAAAGCAAACGCGAACCGGCAAGCCATCACGATGCGCGGCGCGGCCGAAACCGCCGATCCGTTTCATTCCGTCGCCGCACGCGCGTCGCGTCGTGTTTCCGCAGCGCAGCACCGCAGCTCGCAACATCCCCGTTTCATCGAATGATGTCGTTCCGTTTCAGCTGGAAGGACGCGCGGCATGCACCGTGCATTTGATTCGCAGTCCTGCGTGACGCGCATGCGTGGCGCTGCCGCTCTTCCGATGGTGCAGTTTCCTCTTCGTTGCAGGCAGTAATCGGCCCGGCCCGCAGGGGGTGTATCGCGGACTGGTCGTCCACACACAATCACAAGAACGAGGTCGGCAATGCAATTTCATTTCAGAGGATCGCGTCGCGCATGGCTCCCCGCGCTCGTCGCAGCGGCGACGCTCGCCGCGTGCGGCGGTGACGACGGCGGCAGCGTGGCGGGCGCGTCCGCACTCGCGCAGGGTCAAGGTCAGGATCAACAGGGCGACAGCGCCGCATCGGCGGACAACGCATCGGGGCGCGTGTCGCCGTCCGGCGTCCCGTATGCGAATCCGGCCAGCGGCGGACGCTACCGGCCGGTGATCAGCAACGGGCAGGTACAACCGTCGCTGTCCGGCGGCACGATCGAGGAGAACGCGTGGGTCGACACGCCGGTCGATTCCGACGGCGACGGTACGCGCGACCGCATTCACGTGCGCATCGTGCGTCCGTCCGAAACCGCCAACGGCGCGCGCACGCCGGTGATCGTGCTCGCGAGCCCGTACTACGCCGGGCTCGCCGACAGCCCCAACCACGACGTCGACGTCGAACTCGACGGCACGCCGCATCCCGCCGCGGCGGCAGCCGCCCCCGGCGGCGCGTCCGCGCGGATCATGGCCGCCGCGCCGCAAGTCCGGATGCTGCAGCAGCTCGAAGCGGCCGCGGCCGGCCGTTCATGGATCGAAGGGTATTTCGTGCAGCGCGGCTTCACGATCGTCTATGCGGATTCGCTCGGCACCGCCGGGTCCGACGGCTGCCCCACCATCCTCACGCGCGACGAATCCGTCGCGATGGCGTCGGTGATCCGCTGGCTCGGCCGCGATGCGACCGCGAAGGATGCGAACGGCAAGCCGGTCGTCGCGAACTGGTCGACAGGCCACGTCGGCATGTACGGCGTGTCGTACGACGGCACGCTACCGAAGATGGTCGCGAGCCTGCGCACGCGCGGGCTCGACGCGATCGTGCCGGTCGCCGGGCTGTCGAACATGTACGGCTACTACCGTTCGGGCGGCCTCGTGCGCGCGCCGGAGGGCTATCAAGGCGAGGACGTCGACGTCTATATCAAGGCGCTGCTGACGAATGCGCATCCGGAGCGCTGCACGCACCTGATCGACGAGGCGCTGCAGCAGGAGGACCGCAAGACCGGCAACTACTCGCCGTTCTGGGCCGCGCGCGACATCCCGACCGCGCACGCGGTCGCACCGGCACTCGTCGCGCAAGGGCTGACCGACGACAACGTGCGTACCGACCAGTCGACGTCGTGGTATCTCGCGATGCGGCGTCAGGGCGTGCCGACGCAGCTCTGGCTGCATCGGCTGAAGCATACCGACCCGACCCGCGTGCCGGCGATGGCCGATGCGTGGACCGCGGAGGTGAACCGCTGGTTCACGCGCTACCTGATCGGCGTCGACAACGGGGTCGACCGCGATCCGCGCGCGGTGGTCGAGCAGGCCGACGGCACGCTGCTGAAAGAAGCGGACTGGGCCGCGCGGCACGCCACGCCGGTCGCGTATTTCGCGGGCGGCGACGGCACCGGCACCGGCACGCTGCTGCGGATGCCGAGCGGCGGCCCGCTCGCGCGCTTCACCGACGATGCGTCGATCCCCGCGCTCACGCTGGCGAACGCCACGACCGGCGAGCATCGCGGCCGCTTCGAGACGGCGCCGTTCACGGCCGCGACGCGCGTGTCCGGCACCGCGACCGCCCGCGTGCGGCTGACCTTCACCGGCGTCGCGAACGTGACGGCGCTGCTGGTCGACCGCGCGCCGGACGGCACGGCGACGATCGTCACGCGGGCGTGGACCGATCCGCGCAATCGCTTGTCGGACTGGTTCTCGGAGCCCGTGCTGCCAGGGATGCCGTATGACCTGAAGCTGACGTTCATGCCGCGCGACTACAAGCTCGAAGCGGGTCACAAGCTCGGCCTCGTCGTGCTGTCGAGCGACAACGAGGCGACGCTGCGGCCGACACCGGGCACGGGTCTGGCGCTCGATCCGGCAGGTACGTCGGTCACGGTGCCGCTGGTGTCGTCCTGACGCTGGAATGTGGCCGCACACCCCGTGCTTCGCTTGCGCGTTGCCCGGCGGTGCGCGGTTCATTGGTTCAGCCGAGCAACGCGTTGTTGCTCCGCCGCCGCGACGGCGTGCCGTTCCAGACCGGCGAACATGATCTGCTCATTCCGGGATCCTCATTTTTCGTGCAGATTCCTGTTTTCGTACTGAACCCGCGCGGTGAGGTCGAGATACCGGCCGCGCACGAGCGGCTGCGCGACGAACATGCTGCCGTGGTGGTCGAGATCCGCAAACTCGCGCCCGAGCCGGTTGTGCATGTACGAATACGCGACGCCGATGCGCGTCGACAGCAGATTCACATGGCCGCTTGCCGCCGTTCTGCACAGCTCCGATCGACCGCGGCCTGACCGGAGCACGGCACGCTCACAACGGTGTCAGCACCGCCTGCCCGGCAAAATGTCGCGCGGCGTTGTCGAGAAACTGCTGGACCGACCGGTCGAGCGCCTCGGGCGACCAGCCGCCCATATGCGGCGTCAGCACGATGTTGTCGAGATCGGTCAACGCGCGCGGCGGCTCCGGCTCACCTTCGTACACGTCGAGCCCCGCGCCCGCGATGCGTTTTTCGCGCAGCGCCTCCGCCAAAGCAGCGGTATCGACAACACTGCCACGCGACACGTTGACGAGAAAACCGCCCGGGCCGAGCGCGTCGAGCACCGCGCGATCGACCAGGTGCCGGGTGCCCGCACCGCCCGGTGTCGCGACGATCAGGAAATCGGCCCACTGCGCGAGTGCGTCGAGCCGGTCGAAATAGCGGTATGGCGCAGCGTCCTTCGGCGAACGGCTGTGATAGCCGACCTCGATGTCGAAGCCGGCCGCACGGCGCGCGCACTTCTCGCCGATCTTGCCGAGCCCGACGATGCCAAGCTTCTTGCCCGATACGTTCGGCGGCATCGGCAGCCCGTCACGCCACACGCCCGCGCGCGTTTTCGCATCGAGCCTCACGACATCGCGCACCGCCGCGAGCAACAGCGCGAACGCGTGGTCGGCGACGCAATCGTCGTTGGTGCCGGCGCCCGTGACGACCGTGATGCCGCGCGCCTTCGCATGCGCGACGTCGATATGCTCGTAACCCGCGCCTAGCGCGCTGACGAACGTGAGCTGCGGAAGCCGGTCGATCTCGGCAGCGGCGAGACCCGTGCTGCCGTTGGTCAGCACCGCGCGAATCGTGCCGCCGTATTCGGCGATCGCGCGTTCGCGTTCTTCGGCGGTCGGGGCATAGCGCACGTCGAACGACGCGGCGATCTCGCGATGCGCATCGCCGCACAATGCGATGAGGACCAGCAGTTCTGGCTTCATGTCAGCAAGTGTCCGCAGGCGGGAACGGATTTCAGTGTAACAAGCCCGCATGACGGATGCGGGTAATCCCCACACGGGCTGTGGGCACGCCGCCGCACGCGGTTTGCCAAAGCCGGCTCAGTCAAGTAACTTTCGGCGTACGCCCCCGTCCTGGAGATTGGCCTCGATGAAACTCGCCCTGCCCGCCCGGATCCTGGGCCTCACGCTCGCCGCCGCCGTCGTCGCGCCCGGTGCGCATGCCGACACGCCCGTCGTGGTGTCGTCGAAGATCGATACCGAAGGCAACCTGCTCGGCAACGTCATCGCGCAGGTGCTGAAGGCCCACGGCATCCCCGTCACCGAAAAGATCGCACTCGGCACGACGCCGATCGTGCGCAAGGCGCTGACGAGCGGCGAGATCGACATCTACCCCGAATACACGGGCAACGCCGCATTCTTCTTCAACAAGGCCGACGATCCCGCGTGGAAGAACGCAAGCCAGGGTTACGACACCGCGAAGAAGCTCGACTACGCGGCCAACCATCTCGTCTGGCTCACACCGGCGCCCGCGAACAATACGTGGGGCGTCGCCGTGCTCGCGCCCGTCGCGCAATCGCAGCACCTGAAGACCTTCTCCGATTTCGGCAAATGGATCGCGGGCGGCGGCAAGGTGAAACTTGCCGCGTCGGCCGAATTCGTGAACAGCGCATCCGCGCTGCCGTCGTTCGAGAAGGCATACGGCTTCAAGCTGAAACCCGACCAGCTCGTCGTGCTGTCCGGCGGCGATACCGCCGCGACGATCAAGGCAGCCGCGAACCAGACCGACGGCGTGAACGCTGCAATGGTGTACGGCACCGACGGCGGCATCGCATCGAGCGGCCTCGCCGTGCTCGACGACGACAAGCACGTGCAGCCCGTCTATGCGCCGACGCCGGTGATTCGCGAAGCCGTGCTGAAGGCTCATCCGCAGATCGCCGACTACCTGAAGCCCGTGTTCGCGAGCCTCGACCTGAAGACGCTGCAGACGCTGAACGCGCGCATCCAGATCAATGGCGAACCGGCGGCCGGCGTGGCCAAGAGCTACTTGAAGTCGAAGGGCTTCGTCAAGTGACGGGTCGCGCCGTGGCGTCCGCGCGGCGCATCACGCTCGACAAGGTCGGCATCCTGATCGGTATCCTGACGATCGTCGCGGTGGTCGGCATGCCGTTCATGGTACTGCGGCCGAACCGCATCGCGGCCGGCACGGGGCTGTCGGTATTCGCCGCACTGCCGGCCGCGCAAGGTGCCGCGCTCGCCGCGCTGTGGATCGTCGGCGCGCTGTGGGCGATGACGGCGAGCCGTCCCGCCTGGCGGCTCGCGGCCGGCTGCACGTGGCTCGCGACGCTCGCTTATGCGGTCGGCGCGGCCGCGGCGCACGTCGTCGCGCCCGACGACATGCTCGCGCGCGTGTCGCCCGCGGCAGGTGTCTGGCTGCTGCTGTTCGCGTGGGCCGTGCTCGTCGCGGACGCGCTCGCGCGGCTCGCTTTCGGCCCGTGGCGGCGCCTCGTCGCGCTCGCCGTCGCGATCGCGGCGATATCGGTGCCGCTCGCGAGCGGCTGGTGGGACGGCCTTTCCGTGATGCGCGAATACGCGGTGCGCAACGACGACTTCTGGCGCGAGGCCATCCGGCACGTCTCGCTCGCGGGCGGCTCGGTCGCGGCCGCGCTCGTCGCCGGCCTGCCGCTCGGCATCGCGTGCGCGCGGATCGCGCCGGTACGCACCGTCGTGATGCCGGTGCTCAATATCGTGCAGACGGTCCCGAGCATCGCGATGTACGGGCTGATGATGGCGCCGCTCGGCCTGCTCGCCGCGCACGTGCCGCTCGCGGCCGCGCTCGGCATCCGCGGGATCGGCGTCGCGCCGGCCGTGCTCGCGCTGTTTCTCTACTCGCTGCTGCCGATCGCGTCGAGCGTCGCGGTCGGACTCGAGCAGGTGCCGCCGCATGTGACCGAAGCGGCACGCGCGATGGGCATGACGCGCGCGCAGCGGCTGCTGGGCGTCGACCTCGTGCTCGCGCTGCCGGTGATCCTGAGCGGCGTGCGCATCGTGCTCGTGCAGAACATCGGCCTGACCGCGGTCGCCGCGCTGATCGGCGGCGGCGGATTCGGCACCTTCATCTTCCAGGGGATCGGGCAATCGGCCGCCGATCTCGTGCTGCTCGGCGCGATCCCGACGATTGCACTCGCGCTGGCAGCCGCCGTCGTGTTCGAAGCCGCGACCACGCTCGCGAAGGGGCGTACTGCATGATCGAGATCGAACGCATCGGCAAACGCTTCGGCGACGTCGCCGCCGTCGACGACGTGTCGCTGACGATGAAGCAAGGCACGATCACCGCGCTCGTCGGCGCATCGGGCAGCGGCAAGTCGACGCTGCTGCGGATGATCAACCGGCTGATCGCGCCGACCAGCGGCACGATCCGCATCGACGGCGTCGACACCGCGGGCGTTCCGCCCGAGCAACTGCGGCGGCGCATCGGCTACGTGATCCAGGGGCACGGCCTGTTCCCGCACTGGAGCGTCGCGCGCAATATCGCGACCGTGCCGCGCCTGCTCGGCTGGCCGGCCGCGCGCATCGACGCACGCGTGCGCGAACTGCTCGAACTGTTTCACCTCGCGCCGTCCGAATTCGCGGACAAGCTGCCGCACGAACTGTCGGGCGGCCAGCAGCAGCGTGTCGGCGTCGCGCGCGCGCTCGCGGCCGAGCCGGCGATGCTGCTGATGGACGAGCCGTTCGGCGCGCTCGATCCGATCATCCGCAACAAGGCGCAGGACGACCTGTACGCGCTGCAGCGCCGCCTCGGCATCACGGTCGTGATCGTCACGCACGATATCGAGGAAGCGCTGAAGCTCGGCGACACGATCGCGGTGATGGACGGTGGCCGGCTGCTGCAGGTCGCGTCGCCGGCCGAGATTCTCGGCAAGCCGGCGGCAGGCGTGGTCGAACAGCTCGTCGCCGGCGTCGACCGGCCGCTGCGCCTGCTCGCGCTGACGCCGATCGATGCGGTGGCCGAATCCGGTCACGCCGACGGCGAACCGATCGCCGCGACGCGCACGCTGCGCGACGCGGTGTCCGAGCTGCTGTGGCGCGGCGTCGACGCATTGCCGGTCGACGACGGTAACGGGCACGATGCGCGTCGCATCACGCTCGGCGCGATCCGCGCGCACGCGAGGAAGCCCGCATGACGACGCGGCCCGCGCGTTCACCCGTGCCGCGGCGGGTGCCCGCGTACGTCGCGCGCGCGGCCGCGCTCGTGCTGTTGCTCGTGCTGCTGTTGCGCCCCGCGTGGCTGCAGGGCGTGTTCGCGCCGTTCGCGGACAACGGCGCGCCGGTCATCTACGATCGCGCGAGCCTGCTCGACCTCACGCTCGCTCACCTCGGCACCGTCGCGCTGTCGAGCCTGATCGGCATGCTGGTCGCGATCGCGGCCGGCATCGCGGTCACGCGGCCCGCCGGCGCGGATTTCCTGCCGGTCGCGCGCAGCGTCGTCGACATCGGCCAGACCTTTCCGCCGGTCGCCGTGCTCGCGCTCGCGGTGCCGGCCGTCGGCTTCGGGTTGAAACCCGTGCTGATCGCGCTCGTTCTGTACGGGCTCCTGCCGATTTTCGAGAGCACGATCGCGGGGCTCGAGGACGTGCCGCGCGACGTCGTCGACGCCGCGCGCGGGATGGGAATGAGCGGCTGGCAACAACTGGTGTCGGTCGAGCTGCCGCTCGCGTTTCCGGTGATCGTGAACGGCATCCGACTCGCGGTCGTGATCAATCTCGGTACCGCGACGATCGGGTCGACGGTTGCCGCGCGCGGGCTCGGCGATGTCATCATCGCGGGCCTGCAGACCTCGAACACGGCGTTCGTGCTGCAGGGCGGCGTGATCGTCGGGCTGCTCGCCGTGCTGGTCAGCGATGCGATAGGCGCGCTGGCACGGGTGGCGAGTGCGCGGCGGCCGTAACACGCACCTGGCGTCGCGGCTTTACCTGCGAGAAAGACGGCGCGACAAAAAATCGGGCCGTGCTTGATCCGGACTCCGATGCGTGTTCGTGCAACGATCCCGGTTGCGCACGGCGCGCGTCGATACAAGCCTACATCGTGCTTTCATTCGAGCCCATGCTCGAACGCACAAGACGATTGGCCGATATACTATGCGCCTCCCATTTCCCCGCACTCGACCATGCGACGACGGTTTTTCTGGCTGATCGTGCTTTCGCTCGGCATTGCGCAACAGGCTTCGGCGCAGCAAGCGCCCGCGCTGCCTGCCTCCGCGTCCGAAGCGGCCGCATCCGCGCCCACCGAGGCCTCCGGCCCGCTCGCGAACGATCAGCCGAACGAAGCAAACCGTCGCATCACGTCGTACCTGACGAAGAAGTTCGGTCTCGCGAAGGAGCGCGCCGCGAGGCTCGCCGATATCGTGAGCGTAACTGCGACGAAATATTCGCTGCCTCCCGCACTCGTTTACGCGATTATCTCGATCGAATCGCGCTTCCAGGAAAAGGCGCGCGGCCAGCATGGCGCGACCGGGCTGATGCAGGTCGTGCCGGCCGCCCACCGCGGCATGCTGCGCAACGTGAAGGATCTGACCGAGCCGAATGCGAACGTCGAGGCCGGCTCCAAGATCCTGTCGGGCTATGTGCGGGCAGCCGGCGGCAATGTGCAGGCCGGGCTCAAGAGCTACGGCGGATCGAATGCGTATGCGGCGAAGGTGATGCAGCGGGTCGACGCGTTCCGCTTCGTGCTCGAACCTGAAGACGATGCGAAAGCCGACAAAAACCCGACAGCCCCGAACGATACGAAGGGCCGCATGGTGCCGGTCAGCGAGACGTCGAACCCGGCGTCGGCCCGCAACCGCCAATAAGCTCACCGCGCCCCTTCGCCCGACGGGCCTGCCATGCGCCACGCCATCCGCTTCCTTGCCATCGCCGCGCTGGCGATCGGCCCCGCCTGCGCCTTCGCCGCTGTCGATTGCGAGCATCAAGGCCCGACAATGGACAACGTGCGGGCCTGCGTGGTCGAGCGCAACCAGCAGGAAGTCGACAGCGCGTACCGGTCGCTCGAGCACACGCTCAAACGGCGCAACCCCGACGCCGCCGGCGAACTCGCGAAGTCACAGGCCAGCTGGACCCGCTTCGCCGGCGACACCTGCAACTATGTGAAAGCCGCCAATCCGCAGCAGATGATCCCGAACGACGCGTGGATGAACTGCTGGGTCGACTTCAGCCAGGCACGCGTGCGCATCCTGAAGAAATGGGAAGCGCTGGAGAACCCGCCGCAACCGGCGCAGAAGTGATCGACAGTCGGACGCCCGTGCATGCCGCCCGTCATGCCTGCGCTAAATGCGCGCGCAGAAACTCGATGAAATGCTGCGTCTTCGCGGGCAGCAGGCGTGTTTCCGTCATCGCATAGACGGGAATCGGCTCACCTTCCCATTCGGGCATCACGCGACGCAACCGCCCGGCGGCCACGTCGTCCGCGAGAATCTCTTCCGACAGCACGATGATTCCCGCGTCGAGCGTGGCCAGGCGCCGCAGCATGCCGACGCTGTTCACCGCAAAACGGCTGCTCACCGCCACCGCAACGGAGCGCGTGCCGTCATGCAATGTCCATGACCCGCTCTTCTGGAGGCCGAGGCACGCGTGCCGCGCGAGATCTTCCGGCTCGCGCGGCTCGCCGGCGCGCGCCAGATAGCCGGGCGACGCATACAGGTAGTTCCGGAGCGTGGCGAGCCGCCGCGCGACCAGTTGCGAATCCTCGGACGGCCCGATACGGATCGCCACGTCGAACGGTTCACTCACCAGATCGACGCGCCGGGATGTCAGTTCGAAATCGAAGGTCAGCTTCGGGTAGCGGTTCGCGAATTCGACGATCAGCGGCGCGAGATGCGTCACCGCGAAATCGACCGGAAACGACGCGCGCAGCACGCCCACCGGCTCGGCCAGCAGCCCGCCGAGTTGCTCGTGCGCGAGCCGCGCCTCGTCGACGATGCGCTTGCAGCGCTCGAAGTACAGCTGCCCGGCCTCCGTGAGCTCGATCCGGCGCGTCGTGCGATGCAGCAACCGCAGGCCGATCGCCTTTTCCAGCGCACTGATCCGCCGCGACAGCGTCGAATTCGGCATGCCCAGCGTCTGGGCGGCACTGCGAAAGCCGCGCGCCTTCACGACCTCCACGAACAGCGCCATGTCGTTCAGCAGTTCCATGCCGACTGCTCCATCAATGGATCAATGTTCTCCAGAATACCCGGTTTATCTCGAAAAAGAAGCAATGGATGATGCAGGGGTGGAGGCGAGGCCGGCGCGACGCGCGCGGCTGCCGCCCGATGCGGCATCGCCCCGATGGCGCATCCCGAACTTCGATGAGGAAAACCCGATGAAACAACTGTTCGTTCCGGCCGGTGTCGACGAAGACACGCCGCAACTGTTCGCCCCGGTCCGCGTTGGCCGGTACACGCTCGCCAACCGCCTCGTGATGGCGCCGATGACGCGCAGCCGCGCCGCGTTCGACGGCACGCCCGGCGCATGGGCCGCCGAGTACTACGCGCAACGCGCGGGCGTCGGGCTGATCGTCACCGAGGGCACGCAGCCGTCGGACGACGGCCAGGGCTACCTGACGACGCCGGGCATCTATACCGACGCGCACGTCGCCGGCTGGAAAACGATCAGCGACGACGTGCACGCGCACGGCGGCCGGCTGTTCATCCAGTTGATGCACGTGGGCCGCATGTCGCACCCCGACAACACGCCGCATCACCGGCAGAGCGTCGCGCCGTCGGCGATCGCGCCGGGCGTGCCGATGTTCACCGCGACGGGCATGCAGGAGATTCCGGCGCCGCGCGCGCTGACGACGGCCGAGGTGCGCGACACCGTGAACGACTTCCGCTTCGCCGCACGACGCGCGATCGAGGCCGGCGCCGACGGCGTCGAGATCCACGGCGCGAACGGGTATCTGGTCCAGCAGTTCTTTGCGCCGAACGCCAATACGCGCACCGACGAATACGGCGGGTCGATCGAGAATCGCGCACGTTTCGCGATCGAAGTCGCTGCGGCAATCGCCGACGAGATCGGCGCGGATCGCACGGCGATCCGCCTGTCGCCCGGCACCACGCTGTGGGGAATCGACGAAGGCCCTGAAGGTGTCGACCTGTATCGCTACCTCGCGACGCAGCTCGACGCGCTCGGCCTCGCGTACCTGCACGTCATGCATCAAGGCGACGAATCGCTGCTCGCGGAGCTGCGTGCGCGCTGGCGCGGCACGCTGATCCTGAACCGCCCGGGCCGCACGCGCGACGCGATCGGTGTCGATGTGGCATCGGGGCTCGCCGATCTCGAGGCGTACGGCCAGATGGTGCTCGCCAATCCGGATTTCGTGACGCGGGTGAAGACCGGCGCGCCGCTGAACGACGCGCAGCGCGAGACGTACTTCGGCGGCGATGCGCGCGGGTATGTCGACTATCCTGCGTTGAGCGGCGCGGCCGCGGCGTAACGAAGTCGTTTTTGCGCGACCGCCGCGACACGCAGGATCGGTGTCGCGGCGATTGCAGGCGAACCGCGCGAGATCAGAGCAGTTCGACGTTGACCTTGTCCTGATGACCGGCGATCGACAGGCGCACCTGATCGTCCCAGACGGCAGACCAATTATTCCGTTATTTCAGGAACAATGTTAAGCGCAGCGGCTCATCGCCCTTTGTTCCGATATTTCAGGAATTAAAGCAAGCGCGGCGACGCTTGCGCGCCGCCGCCCGAGTTGACCGGATCGCCCGCGACCCGGCACCATCCGCTCACAGCTGCCCCGCCGCCCCCGTCCACCGCAGGTAATCCCCGCGCGTCCAGTCGAGCGACACGCCGACGCGCTTCGTCCCCGGCCGGATCTTCGGCTTGTACATCGACAGCGTCAGCGACTCCAGCGCGGGCCATTCGCGAAACGACAGCACAGCGAGATCGGCGACGAGTGTTTCGAGCAGCCGCGTATGCGGCTTGTGCGACAGGAACGACGCAACACGCGCGCAGTAGCCGTCGTAGTCGATCCACTCGCCCTGCTCGCTCGGCTCGCAGCGATACCCGAGCCGCGCGTCGATCACGATCGGCTGCGGCGCCTCGTGCTCGTGCGCGTGGATGCCGATTCGCGCGGGCACCTTCAGTTCGTCGACGAACACGCTCCAGCCACGCCCGCGCAGGCGCGGCGCGTCGATCGCCACGAACGGTTCGTCGAACGGCTTCATGATGCGAGCGGCGCCGCGGCGTCGAGCATGATGCGCACGAAATAGTCGGCGAAGCTGCGACGCAGGACGATCTCGAACGTATCGTCGCCGGTCGGGATCAGCGTGATCGGCGACTTGAAGTAGTGCGACTGCGCGCACTGGCCCGGCTTGAGCACGCGCGGATGCAGATCGAGCGGGCAGCCGCGCGCGATCACGTCGCGCACGCGTTCGCCGCTGACCTCGACGACCGTGTAGCCGCTGCCGACGTCGACGGCCGCCGCATGCGAACCCTGCACGGCCTCCGCGAGCTGCGCCTCCAGCACGCCCGCCTGGACGGGCCCGTTCGAGCGCACGAGCCACTCGTCGGGACCGAGCCACAGCACGTCGTACTCGGCGGCGCGCGCCACCGTGTTCGGCGCCGACGGCGGCCGGCAGCCGACCACACGCTCGAACGCGCTGACAAATGCCGGGTCGCTCAGCTCGCCGCGCACGTTCACGAGATCGAGGAACGGCCGCTCGCGCAGCGTGAACTTCTTCGATGCGCGCGCCTGATGCGGCTTCAGCACATCGGCCGAGCCGACGAGCGGCGATTCAAGCGTCACGCCCGCGCCCGCCACCGGCGTCTGGTTTCTCGTTTCATTCCACATGCTGGCGCACCCCTTCGGTATCGTAGAAAACCGGGCTCGAGATCTTCGCGGTGACGCGCTTGCCGTTGGCCAGCGGAATCACGACGCTCTCGCCCATCTTGTTCAGGCCGCCCTTCACCACCGCCAGCGCAATCGAGCGCTTCAGGATCGGGCTGTAATAACTGGACGTCACGTGGCCGATCATCGGCGTCGGATCGACCGCCGACACCTGCGTGTCCTTCGCGACGATCTGCGCGCCTTCCGGCAGCACGAACTGTTCGTCCTCGGTCAGCAGGCCGACGAACTGCTTGCGGCCTTCCTTCGACGTATCCGAGCGCGTCAGCGAACGCTTGCCGAGGAAGTCCTTCGACTTCGCGACGAGCCCGCCCATCCCGAGGTCGTACGGCGTGACCGAGCCGTCGGTATCCTGGCCGACGATGATGTAGCCCTTCTCCGCGCGCAGCACGTGCATCGTCTCGGTGCCGTACGGCGTGATGTCGAACTCGGCACCGGCCGCCATCAGCGCTTCCCACACCGCGCGGCCTGCATTGGCCGGCACGTTCACTTCATACGCGAGTTCGCCGGAGAAGCTGATCCGCATCACGCGCGCCTTCGCGCCCGCGACGGTGCCGTTCCGGTAGCTCATGAACGGGAACGCCTCGTTGCCGAAGTCGATGTCCTGGCACACCTTCTGCACGACCTTGCGGCTCTTCGGGCCGACCACCGCGAACGTCGCCCAGTGATCGGTGACGGACGCGAGCCGCACCTTCATGTCGGGCCATTCGGTCTGCAGCCAGCGCTCGAGCCACGTGAGCACGCGCGCCGCGCCGCCGGTGGTCGTCGTCATCATGAAATGCTGGTCGGCGAGGCGCACCGTCACGCCGTCGTCGAACACCATCCCGTTTTCGTCGAGCATCAGCCCGTAGCGGCACTTGCCGATTTCGAGCTTGTTCCACGGGTTCGTGTACATCCAGTTCAGCAGCTTCACCGCGTCCGGGCCCTGGATGTCGATCTTGCCGAGCGTCGACGCGTCGAGGATGCCGACACTGTTGCGCACCGCGAGGCATTCGCGCTTCACGGCCGCATGCAAATCCTCGCCGTTCTTCGGGAAATACCACGGCCGCTTCCAGTTGCCGACGTCCTCGAACAGCGCGCCGTGCTCGACGTGCCATTCATGCACGGCCGTCTTGCGGATCGGGTCGAGGAAATCGCCGGTCTCGCGGCCCGCGAACGTACCAAACGACACGGGCGTGTAGTTCGGGCGGAACGTCGTCGTACCCGTTTCGGGAATCGTCTTGCCGAGCGCCTGCGCAAGGATCGCCATCCCGTTGATGTTGCCGAGCTTGCCCTGGTCGGTGCCGAAGCCCATCGCGGTGTAGCGCTTCACGTGCTCGACCGACTCGAAGCCTTCGCGTGCGGCCAGCAGGATGTCGGCGGCCGCCACGTCGTTCTGGAAGTCGACGAACTGCTTCGGCCCGCGTGCGGCGTCCTCGCGGCTGCCGACGAGCCACAACGGCTGCAGCGCGCCTTCGACGGTTTCGGCGACCTGCGGCGCGACCACGCGCTGCGGGGCCGCGAAGCCCGCGGCCTTCGCCGCTTCGACGCCCGCGTCGAGTGCGAGCCGCAGCGCACGTGCGAGACCGAACTCGCCCGCCGCCGCACCGACGCTCGCCTCGGCCTGCACGGGCTTGCCCGGCAGGAAGCACGCCTTCTCGTCGTTCCAGCACGCCTTGCCGCCGGACTGCGCGAACAGGTGCAGCACCGGGCTGAAGCCGCCCGACATCGCGACGAGGTCGCAGGGCAGCGACTGCAGCTTGCTGCCGGTCTGGCCGTTCGTGTAGGACGCGACGTCGACCGACGATACGCGCCACTTGCCCGAAGCGGCCGTCACCACGGCACCGCTCATTACCGTCACGCCCTGCCGCTTCGCGGCGGCAGGCAGCGCGCCGTTCGACGACGCACGCGAATCGACGACCGTCACCTTCGCACCGCACGCCTTCAGGTCGAGCGCGGCCTGGTACGCACGGTCGTTGTTCGTGAACACGACCACGTTGCGGCCCGGCATCACGCCGTAGCGATGCACGTAGGTGGACACCGCGCCGGCGAGCATCACGCCCGGCAGATCGTTGTTGCCGAACACGATCGGACGCTCGTGCGCGCCGGTCGCGAGGATCACGCGCTTCGCGCGGACCTTCCACAGCAGCTCGCGGGTGCCCTTGCGCATCGACACCGGCTGGTGATCGGTCAGGCGCTGCGTGATCGTGACGAGGTTGTGGTCCTGGTAGCCGAACGCGGTGCTGCGCGACAGGATCGTCACGTCGGGCAGCTTGCGCAGCTCGGCTTCGATCTTCTCGACCCATTGCTGCGCCGGCTTCGCGTCGATTTCGGCGCGGCACGACAGCAGGCTGCCGCCGAGCTCGCGCTGGTCGTCGACGAGGATCACGCGCGCGCCGGCCGTCGCGGCCGCATGCGCGGCGGCGAGGCCCGACGGGCCACCGCCGACCACGAGCACGTCGCAGTGCGCGTAGCATTTGTCGTAGCGATCGGCGTCGAGCACCTCGGGCGCCTTGCCGAGGCCGGCGGCCTCGCGGATCTTCTCTTCGTACTTCGGCCACATGTTGCGCGGCCACATGAAGGTCTTGTAGTAGAACCCGGCCGGCATGAAGCGCGAGAACTTCTGGTTGATCGCGTACTTGTCGTTCTCGAGCGACGGCTCGGCGTTCACGCTCGTCGCGACGAGGCCCTGGTACAGCTCGATCTCGGTCGCGCGCGCGTTCGGCACCGTGTACGGGCCGGACTCGAGCTGCACGACGGCATTCGGTTCCGCGACGTCCGCCGTCACGATCCCGCGCGGACGGTGGTACTTGAAACTGCGCGCGACGAAGTGCACGCCGTTCGCGAGCAGCGCGGACGCGAGCGTGTCGCCCTGGAAGCCCTGATACGTGCGGCCGTTGAACGTGAACGTCAGCGGAATCGCGCGATTGATGCGGCCCCCGGTGCCGAGGCGGTCTTTCTGGCTCATTTGCTCGTGCCCTCTTCGTGTGCGTTGCCGGCAGCCGCGCCACTATTGGCAGCCCCGCCGAACTTTTCGTAGCCCTTGATATCGTAGGTCACCGTGTCGCGCGTGACCTTGAACCAGCGGCGGCAGCCCTGCGTGTGCAGCCACTGCTCGCGGTGCAGCCCGCGCTTGTTCTCGCGCATGAACACGTATTCGCCCCATTCGCGGTCGGTCATGTTCTCGTTCGCAACCGGGCGCACGATGTCGGCTTCACCGCCGCACGTGAACTCGGATTCGGCGCGCGGCCCGCACCACGGACATTCGATCAGCAACATGTTTCTTTCTCCTTCAGTGCGGGGATTAGTGCGCGACGGCGGCAGCGCCGTGCTCGTCGATCAGGTGGCCGGTGTAGAAGCGGTCGAGCGCGAACGGTGCGTTCAGCGGATGCGGTTCGTCGCGGGCGATCGTGTGCGCGAACACCCAGCCCGAGCCCGGCGTCGCCTTGAAGCCGCCGGTACCCCAGCCGCAGTTGAAATACAGGCCCTTCACGTCGGTCTTGGTGATGATCGGGCACGCGTCCGGCGACACGTCGACGATGCCGCCCCACTGGCGGTTCATCCGCACGCGCGAGAACACCGGGAACATCTCGACGATCGCCTGCAGCGTGCTTTCGATGATGTGGAAGCTGCCGCGCTGGCCGAAGCCCGTGTACTGGTCGATACCCGCGCCGATCACGAGGTCGCCCTTGTCGGACTGGCTGATGTACGCGTGCACCGCGTTCGACATGATCACCGAGTTGACCACCGGCTTGATCGGTTCGGACACCAGCGCCTGCAGCGGGTGGCTTTCGATCGGCAGGCGCACGCCGGCCATGTCGGCGAGCGTCGTCGTGTTGCCGGCCGCCACCACCGCGACCTTCTTCGCCTTGATGAAGCCCTTCACCGTATCGACGCCGACCACCGCGCCGCCTTCGCGGCGAATGCCCGTCACCTGGCAGTTCTGGATGATGTCGACACCGGCGCGGTCCGCGCCGCGCGCGAAGCCCCAGGCCACCGCGTCGTGGCGCGCGACGCCCGCACGGCGCTGGATCGATGCGCCGAGCACCGGGTAGCGGCTGTTCAGGTTGATCGTCGGCTCGATTTCCTTGATCTGCGCGGGCGTCAGGAATTCGGCGTCGACGCCGTTCAGCCGGTTCGCATTCACGCGGCGCTCGGTGTCACGTACGTCCTGCAGCGTGTGCGCGAGGTTCATCACGCCGCGCTGGCTGAACATCACGTTGTAGTTCAGGTCCTGCGACAGCCCTTCCCACAGCTTCATCGCCTTCTCGTACAGCGCGGCCGATTCGTCCCACAGGTAGTTCGAGCGCACGATCGTCGTGTTGCGCGCGGTGTTGCCGCCGCCGATCCAGCCCTTCTCGAGGATCGCGACGTTCGTGATGCCGTGCTCCTTCGCGAGGTAGTAGGCGGTCGCGAGGCCGTGGCCGCCGCCGCCGACGATCACGACGTCGTATTCCTTCTTCGGTTCCGGGCTCTTCCACTGCTTTTCCCAGTTCTCGTGATACGAGAGGCCGTTGCGGAACAGGCTGAATATCGAGTAGCGGCTCATGTTAGTGATCCTTCGTTAGCATTCGATGACGTTCACGGCAAGACCGCCGCGCGACGTTTCCTTGTATTTCGTCTTCATGTCGGCACCCGTCTCGCGCATCGTCTTGATCACCGAATCAAGCGAGACGTAGTGCTGGCCGTTACCCTTGAGCGCCATCCGCGATGCGTTCAGCGCCTTGATCGCGCCCATCGCGTTGCGTTCGATGCACGGGATCTGCACGAGCCCGCCGACCGGGTCGCAGGTCATGCCGAGGTTGTGCTCCATGCCGATCTCGGCCGCGTTCTCGACCTGGTCGGGCGTGCCGCCCATCACCGCGGCAAGCGCGGCCGCGGCCATCGAGCACGCGACGCCCACTTCGCCCTGGCAACCGACTTCCGCGCCGGAAATCGACGCCGTTTCCTTGTAGATGATCCCGATCGCCGCGGCCGTCAGCAGGAATTCGACGATGCCGGCTTCGTTCGAGCCCGGCACGAATTTCACGTAGTAGTGCAGCACCGCGGGAATCACACCGGCCGCGCCGTTGGTGGGCGCGGTGACGACCCGGCCGCCCGCCGCGTTCTCCTCGTTGACGGCCATCGCATACAGGTTGACCCAGTCGAGCATCGACAGCGGGTCGCGCAGCGACTCCTCCGAACGCGCCCGCAGGTTCCCGTTCAGTTCGGCCGCACGGCGCTTCACGCGCATCGGGCCCGGCAGTTCGCCCTCGACCTTGCAGCCACGCTCGACGCATGCAGCCATCGTGCGCCAGATCGCGAGCAGCCCGGCGCGCACTTCGTCCTCGGGGCGCAGCGCGCATTCGTTGCGCAGCATCACCTCGGCGATCGACAGCCCGTGTTCGCGGCACTGGCGCATCAGGTCGTCGCCGGTACGGAACGGATACGGCACTTCGACCGCCGCGCGCACGCCGTTCACGCGATCGCCGTCGCGATTGACGACGAAGCCGCCGCCGACCGAGTAATACTCTTTCTCGACGAGCAACTGGCCGTGCTCGTCGAACGCCTGGAAGCGCATCCCGTTCGGGTGCACGATGCTCGTGCCGCTCATCAGCTTGCGATAGAAGCCGATGTTCTCCTTCTCGTCGAAGCGGATCGTCTGCTTGCCGAGCAGCGTCAGCGACTTCTCCGCGCGGATCCCGGCGAGCCGCGGCTCGATCAGGTCCGGATCGATCGTGTCAGGCAGATGGCCCTCGAGACCGAGCAGCACCGCCTTGTCGGTGCCGTGGCCCTTGCCCGTTGCACCGAGCGAGCCGTATAGTTCGACCCGCACGCGGCGCACGAAGCCGAGCAGGTTCGCGTCCTCGATATGCGATGCGAAGCGGCACGCGGCGATCATCGGGCCGACCGTATGCGAACTGGACGGGCCGATGCCGATCTTGAACAGGTCGAACGCGCTGACGTTCATCTGGCTTCCTCTGGGTAGGCGTACGTGAAATGTCGTTGGCATCAGTACATCAAAGCGTAAAATTGGCCGATAGAACAAAAACGGCATCGGCGTGGGATAGCGCCGCCAAGCCCCGCGCAGGACGGCCGGAAAGTGCGTTTTGGCGATGGTTCGCGACGCAAAAGCACAAGTCGGCCGGCACCTGCCCCGCCCGGCAGACGTACCCCGCAAACCGAGTGAAACGAGTGAGACCTGCCTTTCCGGCGTGACGAGATTGACCGCGATGACACCCGACGTACCCGCTTCCCCCCTCGCCGAACCGGCGCCGCAGCGCATCCGCTTCGGCATCGTGCTGCTGCCGAACTTCACGCTCACGGCCTTCTCGGGTTTCGTCGACATGCTGCGGCTGTCGGCCGACGACGGCGACTACAGCAAGCCCGTGCGCTGCGCGTGGAGCGTGATCGGCGAAACGCTGGCGCCGGTGCGCGCGAGCTGCGGGATCCAGATCACGCCGTGGGAAACCTTCGATGGGGCCGAACCATTCGACTACGTGGTCGTGGTCGGCGGGCTGCTGCACTCGGGGCCGCAAGCCGGCCCCGAAACGCTCGAGTTCATCCGCCGCTCGGCAGCGGGCGGCGCGACGGTCGTCGGGATCTGCACGGGCGTGTTTACGCTGATGCGCGCGAAGGTGCTCGACGGCTATCGCACCTGCGTGAGCTGGTTCCACTACTGGGATTTCATCGAGCGCTTCCCGAGCGCCGATCCCGATCTGCTGATCGCCGACCGCCTGTTCGTGATCGACCAGCGCCGCATCACCTGCTCGGGCGGCCGCGCGTCGATCGACGTCGCCGCCGCGATCCTGCTGCGCCATTTCGACCACGCGACCGTGCAGAAGGCACTGCGCATCCTGCTCGTCGGCGAGATGCAGAAAGGCAATGCGCCACAGCCGCATCCGCCGGGCCTCGAGCCGGCCACGCACCCGAAGGTCAAGCGCGCGATTCTTCTGATGGAACAGCATGTCGGGCGCTCGCTGCCGCTCGAGGAACTCGCGTGCAAGCTCGACATGTCGACGCGCCAGCTCGAGCGGCTGTTCAAGGCCGAGACGGGCAGGAGCCCGCAGGCGTTCGCGAAGCAGGTGCGGCTGCGCACGGCCGCGTGGCTGCTGACCAGCTCCGACCGCACCGTCGCCGATATCGCGTCGAGCTGCGGGTTCGCCGACGCGTCGCACCTCGGGCGTGAGTTCCGCAAGCAGTTCGGCGTGCCGCCGGCAACCTATCGCGAGCGCGGCGGAGAGGTCGCGGAAGTCGCCGTGCCGGCCGCGGCCGATCCTGTCGAAGACATCGCCGACTGACGATCGCGTGCCGTCCCCGGCGCGCTCCCTTTCCTCCTCCGACCGCGCGTCGAACCACGCACGATCGCCGCACGTTCCCGCCAAATTGGAACCGGTTCCAATCAACTTAACCGACGTTCTACCGCGTTGATTGAGGGTTATTCCGGATGCTGACGCTCGTCCAAATTTGTATGATGACCACATCACCTTACAAACCAGAGCGCCATGTTCGAGAAAATTCCCGCCCGTGCGATGAGCGACCACGTCGCGCAGCAGCTGCTCAAGCAGATCGAAGCCGGCAGTTTCTCGGCCACCGGCAAGTTGCCGACGGAAGCCGTGCTTGCGCAGGAATTCGGCGTGAGCCGCACCGTGATCCGCGAGGCGATTTCGCGGCTGAAGAACGAAGGCGTGGTCGAGCCGCGCCAGGGCAGCGGCGTGTACGTGAACCAGCACGGCGCGATCCGGCCGCTGCGGATCGACTACGCGGAAGCCGTCGAGGCCAGCTCGCTGCCGCACCTGCTCGCGGTGCGCCGCGCGATCGAGGCTGAAGTCGCGGCCGAAGCCGCGCTGCACCACACCGCCGACGACATGGCCGACATCGACGACGCGCTGCGCAAGATCGACGATGCGGCGGCCGAAGGGCGCGACGGCGTCGCGGAAGACGTCGCGTTCCACCGCACGATCGCGGCCGTCACCGGCAACCCGTATTTCCTGAAGACGCTGCAGTTCCTGAACCAGTACCTCGAGGCCGGCGTGAAGGTCACGCGGCGCAACGAAGCGACGCGCGAGGATTTCTCGCGGCAGGTGCGCGAGGAACACGCGGCGATCACCGACGCGATCCGCGCGCGCGACCCGATGGCGGCGCGCAATGCGGCGCGCACGCACATGTACAACGCCGCCCGCCGTCTCGCGGAAGCCGGCATCTGCTGAAGCCGGCGGCGGTGCCCGACCCGGCGCCGCCACCGTCCCGAACCTCTTCCCGAATCGATCAAGGTTGACCATGTCACGAAATATTGGAGTCATCGGCCTCGGCGCGATGGGCCTGGGCGTCGCCCGCTCGCTGCTGCGCGCGGGGTTCCGCGTGCACGCATGCGACGTGCGCGACACCGTGCTGCAGGCGTTCGCAGCCGAAGGCGGCGTGGCCTGCGCGAACCCGGCCGAACTCGGCGCGCAGTGCGACGTCGTCGTCACGCTCGTCGTCAATGCCGCGCAGACTGAAACGGTGCTGTTCGGCGAGCACGGCGCGGTCGCGGCGATGAAGCCGGGCGGCGTCGTGATCGCGAGCGCGACCGTCGCGCCCGACTTCGCGGTGGCGCTCGGCGCGCGCATCGAGGCCGCGGGCCTGCAGATGCTCGACGCCCCGGTGTCCGGCGGCGCCGCGCGCGCGGCGTCGGGCGAGATGACGATGATGACGTCGGGCCCCGCCGCCGCGTATGCGGGCTGCGACGACGTGCTCGCCGCGATGGCCGGCAAGGTGTATCGCCTCGGCGACGCGCACGGCATCGGCTCGAAGGTGAAGATCATCAACCAGCTGCTGGCCGGCGTGCATATCGCGGCGGCCGCCGAGGCGATGGCGCTCGGCCTGCGCGAAGGCGTCGACGCCGACGCGCTGTACGACGTGATCACGCACAGCGCCGGCAATTCGTGGATGTTCGAGAACCGCGTGCCGCACATCCTGAACGGCGACTACACGCCGCTGTCGGCCGTCGACATCTTCGTGAAGGATCTCGGCCTCGTGCTCGATACCGCGCGCCGCAGCAAGTTCCCGCTGCCGCTGTCGGCCACCGCGCACCAGATGTTCATGAGCGCGTCGAGTGCCGGCCACGGCGGCGAGGACGATTCCGCCGTGATCAAGACTTTCCCCGGCATCACGCTGCCGCCCGCCCGCTGATTCGAACGACGCTCCTGCCATGACCGCTTCCGCTTCCCGTCCCCTGCTCGGCTGCATCGCCGACGATTTCACCGGCGCGACCGATCTCGCGAACATGCTCGTCAAGAGCAGCATGCGTACCGTGCAGACGATCGGCGTGCCCGCCGACGGCGCCGCAGTCGACACCATGGTCGACGCCGATGCGATCGTCGTCGCGCTGAAGTCGCGCACGATTCCCGCCGCCGACGCCGTCGCGCAATCGCTCGCTGCTTACGAATGGCTGCGCGCGCAGGGCTGCCGACAATTCTTCTTCAAGTACTGCTCGACGTTCGACTCGACCGACACGGGCAACATCGGGCCCGTCGCCGACGCGCTGCTCGATGCGGCCGGCGGCGGCTTCGCGATCGCGTGCCCCGCGTTCCCCGAGAATGGCCGCACGATCTTCCGCGGCCACCTGTTCGTCGGCGACGTGCCGCTGAACGAATCGGGCATGGAGCACCACCCGCTCACGCCGATGAAGGACGCGAACCTCGTGCGCGTGCTGCAGCGGCAGACGACATCGAAGGTCGGCCTGATCCGCTACGACACGATCGCGCAGGGCGCGGCCGCCGTGCGTGCGCGCATCGACGCGCTGCGCGCGGACGGCACGCGCTTCGCGATCGCCGACGCACTATCGGACCACGACCTCCACGTGCTCGGCGAAGCGTGTGCGAACCTGCCGCTCGTCACGGGCGGCTCGGGCGTCGCACTCGGTCTGCCGGAGAATTTCCGCCGCGCGGGGCTGCTGCCCGAGCGCGACAATGCGGCCTCGCTGCCGCGCATCGACGGGTTGTCGGCCGTGCTCGCCGGCAGCGCGTCGAAGGCGACCAACGCGCAGGTCGCCGCGTGGCGCGAAAGCCGTCCGAGCTTCCGGATCGATCCGCTCGCGGCATCGCGCGGCGAACCCGTCGTCGACGACGCACTCGCATTCGCACGCTCGCACCTGCCGCACCCCGTGCTGATTTATGCGACCACGACGCCCGACGAAGTGAAGGCCGTCCAGCAGGCACTCGGCGTCGAAGCGGCCGGCCATCTCGTCGAAAGCACGCTTGCGGCGATCGCCCGCGGCCTGCGCGAGCTCGGCGTGCGCAAGTTCGTCGTCGCCGGCGGCGAGACGTCCGGCGCGGTCGTGCAGGCGCTCGACGTGAAGTCGCTGCAGATCGGCGCACAGATCGACCCCGGCGTGCCGGCCACCGCCACCATCGACGCGCAGCCGCTCGGCCTCGCACTGAAGTCCGGCAACTTCGGCACGGTGGACTTTTTCGACAAGGCGCTGCGCGCCCTCGACGGAGCCGCATGATGCGCGACGAAGCGAAACTGCGGGAAGAGATCTGCGTCGTCGGCGCGAGCCTGTATGCGCGCGGCCATGCGGTCGGCAGCGCCGGCAACATCAGCGCGCGGCTTGCCGACGGCTGGCTGATCACGCCGACCGATGCGTGCCTCGGCCGGCTCGACCCGAACGACATCGCGAAGGTCGGCCTCGACGGCCAGCCGCTATCGGGCGGCAAGCCGTCGAAGACGCTCACGCTGCATCGCGGGATCTACGCGCGCAACACGGAAGCCAACGGCATCGTCCACACGCATTCGACGCACCTCGTCGCGCTGACGCTCGCGGGCGTGTGGCGCGACACCGACGTGCTGCCGCCGATCACGCCGTACTACGTGATGAAGGTCGGCCACATTCCGCTGATCCGCTATCGCCGCCCCGGCGACCCGGCCGTCGCGGCCGAAGTCGCGGCGCTCGCTGACCAGGTGCGCGGCGTGCTGCTCGAGCGCCTCGGCCCGGTGATGTGGGGGCAGTCGGTGTCGCACGCGTCGTATGCGCTCGAGGAACTCGAGGAAACCGCGCGGCTGTGGCTGATGACACATCCGAAGCCCGAGCCGCTGTCCGACGCCGCACTCGACGAACTGCGCCAGGCCTTCGGCGCGCGCTGGTAGCGCGACGCGTCGCGCACGGACCACGCGCGAACCACGTACCGATTCCCCTGCCCGCCGTGTGCGCGGGCCCTTGCCTCAGCACACACACAATCCGGCGGCGTACGCGCCGCCGGCACACAACATCGATGGAGACGACGATGACTGCTCTCGACGCGGCCGCAAGCCGCTCGCCCGCCGCGCCCGCCCAATCGGCCGAGCTCGACCGCACCTACAAGAAAGTGTTCTGGCGCATCGTGCCGTTCCTGATGCTCTGCTACGTGGTCGCGTATCTCGACCGCGTGAACGTCGGCTTCGCGAAGCTGCAGATGTCGCAGGACCTCGCGTTCAGCGAAACCGTGTTCGGCCTCGGCGCCGGCATCTTCTTCCTCGGCTACTTCCTGTTCGAGCTGCCGAGCAACCTGCTGATGCACCGCATCGGCGCGCGCATCTGGATCGCGCGGATCATGATCACGTGGGGCCTGCTGTCGGCCGTGTTCGCGTTCGTGAAGACGCCGACGCAGTTCTACGTGCTGCGCTTTCTCCTCGGTCTGGCGGAAGCCGGCTTCTATCCGGGCGTGATCCTGTACCTCACGTACTGGTTCCCGTCGCATCGCCGCGCGAAGATCATCGCGGTGTTCATGTCGGCGATTCCGGTATCGGGCATCTTCGGCAACCCGCTGTCGGGCTGGATCATGGAACGCTTTCACGGCGGCTCCGGCTTTCACGGCTGGCAGTGGATGTTCATGATCGAGGCCGTGCCGGCCGTGCTCGTCGGCATCGCGACGATCCTGTATCTCGACAACAGCATCCGCAGCGCGAAGTGGCTCGACGAGCGCGAGAAGCAGTTGCTCGAGGATGAAATCGCCGCGCAGCCGCAGGAACAGCAGCAGCACGGCCATTCGCTGAAGGCCGTGTTCTCCGACCCGCGCATGTGGTGGATGTCGCTGATCTACTTCGCGTTCGTCACCGGCCAGTACGGCCTTACGTTCTGGATGCCGACGCTCGTCAAGTCGACCGGCATCACCGATACGTTGCAGATCGGCCTGCTGTCGGCGATTCCGTTCGTCGTCGCGATCGTCGTGATGAACCTGTTCGGCCACAGCGCGGACAAGCACCGCGAACGCCGCTGGCACCTGATCGTGCCGGCGCTGATGGGCGCCGTCGGGTTTGCGGTCGCCGCGTCGTACTCGCACAATACGGCGGTGTCGATCGTGTTCCTGTCGCTCGCGGCGGGCGGCGTGCTGACCTGCGCACCGCTGTTCTGGTCGCTGCCGACCGCGTTCCTCGCCGGCTCCGCCGCTGCCGCCGGGATCGCGATCATCAACTCGGTCGGCAACCTCGCCGGGTTCGCGAGCCCATACGTGATCGGCTACCTGAAGGACGCCACGCACAGCACGTCGTCCGGCATGTACGTGCTCGCGTCGATGCTCGTGATCGGTGCGATCGCCGTGTGGCTCACGCCCGCGAAACTCGTGAACCGCTGAGCCTGCCGCCATTCGATGCGGGGCGCCGTGCGCCCCGCCCCATTCATTCACAGGAACCGCTGCCATGCCACGCTTCGCCGCCAACCTCTCGATGATGTATACCGAGCACGCGTTCCTCGAACGCTTCGCCGCTGCCTCGTACGACGGCTTCAAGGCCGTCGAGTACCTGTTCCCGTACGACTTCGCCGCCGAGGACATCCGCGCGCGGCTCGACGCGCACAACCTCGAGCAGGCGCTGTTCAACGCGCCGCCCGGCGACTGGGCCGCCGGCGAGCGCGGGATCGCGTCGCTGCCGGGCCGCGAGGACGAGTTCCGGCGCGGCATCGACCAGGCGCTCGACTATGCGCGCGTGCTCGGCAACAAGAAGCTGCACGTGATGGCCGGGATGGTCGCGCCGGGCGCCGACCGCGCGCGCCATCGCGACACCTACCTGGCGAACCTGCGGCATGCGGCGCAGGCCGCCTTCGCGCGCGGCATCACGATCCTGATCGAGCCGATCAACCAGCGCGACATGCCCGGCTATTTCCTGAGCCGCCAGGACGATGCGCACGAGATCTGCGCGGAAGTCGGCGCGCCGAACCTGAAGGTGCAGTTCGACTGCTATCACTGCCAGATCGTCGAGGGCGACCTCGCGATGAAGCTCAAGCGCGATTTCGCGGGCATCGGCCACATCCAGATCGCCGGCGTGCCCGAGCGCCACGAGCCGGATATCGGCGAGCTCAACTACCCGTATCTGTTCGCGCTGATCGACGCGCTCGGCTACGACGGCTGGATCGGCTGCGAGTATCGCCCGAAGGCCGGCACGTCCGAAGGCCTCAGCTGGCTCAAGCCGTACCTGTGATTCAAGCATTCCTAAGAGGGTAATGAACATGAAAGTACTGATCACCGGCGGCGCCGGCTTTCTCGGCCAGCGTCTCGCGCGCAAGCTGCTCGAGCGCGGCGAGCTGACCGGCCCCGACGGCCGGACCAGCAAGATCGACGAGCTGGTGCTGCTCGACGTCGTCGAAGGCAGCGATTTCGGCGACGCGCGCGTGACATCGATCGTCGGCGACATCGCCGATCGCACGGTGCTCGAAAGCGCGATCGACACGCGCACGGGCACGATCTTCCACCTCGCGGCGATCGTCAGCGGGCAGGCCGAAGCCGATTTCGATCTCGGCATGCGGATCAACCTCGACGCGTCGCGCACGCTGCTCGAGGTGTGCCGCGCGCGCGGCCATCGTCCGCGCGTCGTTTTCACGAGCTCGGTGGCCGTCTACGGCGGTGTGCTGCCCGACATCGTGCAGGACGACACCGCGCTGAATCCGCAATCGTCATACGGTGCGGAGAAGGCGATCGCCGAGCTGCTGCTGTGCGACTACGCGCGGCGCGGCTTCGTCGACGGCCGCGTGCTGCGGCTGCCGACCATCAGCGTGCGGCCGGGCCGCCCGAACGCGGCCGCGTCGTCGTTCGCGAGCGGCATCATCCGCGAGCCGCTGAACGGCGAGGAAAGCGTGTGCCCGGTGCCGGGTTCGACGCGCTTGTGGCTGCTGTCGCCGCGCGGCGCGATCGAAGCGCTCGTCGCCGGTTGTGAAATCGACAGCGAGAAGCTCGGCAACAAGCGCGTGATCAACCTGCCCGGCCTGTCGGTGTCGGTCGACGAGATGATCGCGGCGCTGCGCGAAGTCGCGGGCGACGACGTCGTGAAGCTGATCCGCCATGCGCCGGACGAACGCGTCGAGAAGATCGTCGGCAGCTGGCCGGGCCGCTGGGACACGACGCGCGCGGAAGCGCTCGGGCTGAAGGGTGACACGTCGTTCGCGGACGTGATCCGCAGCCATATCGCCGACGAACGGCGTTGACGGCCACGCCGCCGAGCGGGCAAGCGGCCACACAAGCGCCGCCGACGCCCGCGCGGCAGGCACCGTGGGGCCGCATCAGCGCGGCCTGGCGGATTCCCCGACGCGCATCGATGCGCGCTTCGCCCCCTCCGGCGGGCGCGCCGCGCCGGCCGCGTGCTGCCACGCCAGCAAACCCGGCAGATAGAACAGCAGATCGCGCACGCGCCGCGCGCCGGCCAGCGCCAGACAGGTCGGCGCGTCGAAGCCGAGCAGCCCGCCGATCAGCACGAACCCGCCTTCCTGCACGCCCAGCCCGGCCGGCATCATGAACGCGATGCTGCTCAGCAGCTGAATCAGCGCCTCGATCGCGAGCGCTTGCGCGAACGTCGGATCGGCGCCGAGGAAGCGCAGCGCGACCCAGATTTCCAGCGCATGCCCCGCAAACTGCAGCGTCTGCCAGATCGTGAGATAGCGCACGACGATGCCGGTCCTGCGCCAGATCATCCGGATGGACTGATCGGTGCGCGCCGATTCGCCGACCAGCGCCACCACCTTCCCGCTCGTGATGCGGTTGAGCGCGCGCATCGCCCGCTCGAACGGCCGCGCATGCTGCACCAGTGCGAACAGCAGCAGCACCGGCACCATCGCCGCCATCCCGATGGCGAGTTGCGCGGCCACCCGCGCGGCATCGGACGAGCCCTGGTCGAGCACGTAGCCGATCGCGACCAGCGCGAACACCAGCTGGCTGATCAGCGTCAACTGCATGTCGGCGACGAGGCTCGCCACGATGGTCGCCGGCCGCACACCCGCCTGCCGCAGCAAGCTGAACGACACGAGTTCGCCGCCGATCCGTGCGACCGGCAACAGCCCGTTGATCGATTCGCGAATCCAGACGAGCTTCAGCATCGTCGCGAAGGAGGGTCGGCGCCGGCCGCGGATCAGCATCCGCCAATCCCATGCATTCGCGAGCATCGGCAGCACGTGAACCAGGGCGGCAAGCAGCAACCCGGCGCCGGCGGCCTGCAGCCGGTGCAGGACCGTCATTGGATGCTCGCGCCAGATCAGCCATACGGCAATGGCCAGCCCGGCCAGTGCAGCGAGGCGTCCCGCATGCCGAAGCCGCGCGTCGCGATAGGTGGGCAGCCGCCCCGCGCCTTCATCGTCGGAATGCGTGTCGTGCGTCATGGTTTCCCCGCCGGCGACAGCAAACCCTCGCGGTCGACGCGAAAGCGCGTGCCACGCCAGATGACATGCGACGAGAAGAAGCTCGACACGAAGATCAGGAACTGCACCAGATCGACGAACGGCAACCAGAGCGCGCCGCGCAGGCTCGCGCCGATCGCGCGCGCCGTTCTCACCATCAGCAACGCCCGCGCGGCCAGCGCGGCCACCGTCAGCGCGCAGGCGACCGCCGTGCCGCCGGACAGCAGCAGCGCCAGCAGTGCGAGCGGTACCGGATGCATCAGCACCGAACCGGCATGACCGATCCGGTCCGCCGCGCGGATCGTGCAACTCCAACGCAATTCGTGCGCGTACAGGTTGGCGAACGTGTCGTCGACACACGCATGCCCGACGACGAACGGCGGAACCACGACTCGCGCCCCGATCTGCCGCACCGCTTCGCCCAGCGCGTGATCCTCGGCGAGGTGATGCGCGAAACGCGTGAGGCCGCCGATGCGTTCGAGCGTCGCGCGCGTGATCGCGATCGTCTGGCCGAAGCACGGACGCGCGCGACCGATGAAGAGCCCGGTGATCACCCCTGGCAGGAAATGGTAGTTCGTCATCGCGACGGCAACACCGGGCCAGAAACCCGGCGACGCGACGCCGCGATACACGCTCGTCACGATGCCGACGTCCGGCTCCTGTAGCGCGCCGACGATGGCGCGCAAATAGTCGCGCTCGACCACCACGTCGCTGTCGGCAAGGCAGAGCACCGAATGCTCCGCGTGTTCGAGCATGTTCACGAGATTGGCGACCTTGCGGTTGGGCCCGTACAGCCGTGCATCGGCGACGACCGTGATGTTGGCATCCGGATAGCGCGCGCGCAGCGCCTCGACGGCTTCGAGCGCGGCGTCGCCCGCGTCATGCACGCCGAACAGGTGCTGAACCGGCCCCGGATAATTCTGGACGAAGAAGCTTTCGAGATGCTGACCGAGATGCCATTCGTCGCCGTGCAACGGCTTCGCGACGGTGACACCCGGAAAATCGCGCGGCACCGCCGCCGCGCGGGAAAAGAACCGGCCGACCAGCACGCTGGCCGCGATCGTATAGGCAATGCCCAGCAGCACGCCCAACCCGCAAACGAGCGATATCGCCCGGGCCAGCGCGTGCACCACCTGCAACCACTCCATGCCTCTCTCCCGAGGTTTTCCGTGCGACCGCAATGCCGGTATTGGCTCCGCGCGCGCGGTTTCATCCATGCACGCAGCCGGATCGACTGCGATCGAGCCGGATGTGAAGGATGACCAACAGAAGGTACGCGCAATCAGATGACACGACTACCATTCTGCAAATACAGCGGCGGCAACCTTACGATCCGACAGGATCGCAGTCGCGGCGACACCCTACGTGTAAAACGTCATCGTGGTGAAAAATGCTTCGGGTACAACATCGGTGCCCGCGCGGCGATCGGCAAACGGGCGCGCCATCGCTCGATCGACCGGACATATTCGATGTGCGGCCGCGTGCTTAAAGTTTCGTTAAGGATTCGGCCGTAGAATCCGCCGGAAGATACCGCCACCCCACTTGCCAGGAGCCTTCATGCCCACGCCCGCCCGATATGACGCAGTCGCCCGCGTTCTTCACTGGCTCATCGTCGTGCTTCTCGTCGCGCAGTACGCGATCGGCTGGACGATGCCCGACGTGCATCGCGACACACGCCCGGTCGGGCTGATCGCCGCGCACCTGATCGTGGGCACCGCGCTGCTCGCCGCGATGGCTTGTCGCGTGCTCTGGCGCGCGACGCATCGTCCGCCCGCCGACGAACTGTCGCCCACGATGCGTGCGTTGTCCGGCGCAACGCATGTCGCGCTCTATGCGCTGCTGATCGCGGTGCCGTTGCTCGGCTGGATCAATGCGTCATCGCGCGCGTGGGCCGTGACGCTGTTCGGCATCGTGCCGTTGCCGGCACTGTCGGCAGCCGGGTCGGGATTCGGGCACGCGATGGGCGACGTGCACGGGATCCTCGCGTGGGTGCTGTTCGGTGGCGTTTGCCTTCACGTCGCAGCCGCGATCGCGCATCGTTTCATCCTGCGCGACCAGGTCATGCAACGGATGATGCCCTGGTAATCTCGTCACTCACGTCCCGGCTCATTCCGCGATCGACCCGCGCGCCCATCGGAATCGGGTGACGAGATGATCGCGGCGCCGCGCGAAGCGGCGCGCAATCGACGGCATGGCCGTGCGTGCGGTTCGATCAGGTCGCGTGCCGCGAACGGCATGCGTATTGCCATCACGCGAACACGACGGCCTGGAGATACACATGTACATGTCGACCCCTAGTTGTCGATCTGCGCCGGCATGACGGAGGCTGGCGCATCCGCGGCGGCCGAAGCCGCCATCCTCGCGTGATCCTGCTCGGCGAGCTTCGCCTGCGCGGCCTGAATGTCCGCGGGATATTCGCCGTCGTCGCCCTTCGACGGGTCGTAACCCGCCGCTTCCAGACGCATCAGCTCTTCGCGAACCTGTGCACGCGTGAGTGGCGCATTCGATTGCGCGAATGCGGACTGACCGGAAAGTGCGCCGATCATCATCAGTAGTGCGATACAAGTTTTCATCATGAACTCCTTCAATGTTTCGTGCCGATCAAGCGTGGTGAAAGTCGAACCCGGCGCAGCGGGCCTTCAGGTCAGCTGCCGAAATACGGCGTGCAGAAGCTCTCGGGCCCCACGCACGCGGCCGGACGCGGACGGGACGGCAGGGCCGCCGGCCTTCCCGCATCGGAAGCCGCCGCCGGATCGCTACCGACCGCGGTCTCGGCCCGATGTTGCGGCATCTGTTCGGCCTGCTGCTGGAACAGCGGGCTCACCGCCGGATACGACGTGTCGGTCACGAATCGCAACCCGTTGTTTTCGGCGTCGATCAGCTCCTGCCTGACCTGCGCGCGCGTCAGTTCCTCGGCCGACGCGGGCGTCGCGACACTCGCGACGGAAATCGCCGCCACCGTGGCGGCCACCAGCCAATGCGTGTTCATGCTCCACTCCTTCGGAAGTCAACGAGACGACGTGCTACATCCCGTATGACGACGCCCGGTGCGCGTTTATTCCCGGAATCCCGAACCGCTAGCGCCGGACGTTCACCGAACTGTCATTCTTTCGTCAGCCGGCGTAACCTGACGTAATGCAGCCCCACCGCAACGTGGGGCAGACTGTCGACACCTTGTGGATCGGTCCTCGATCATGTCCGTTGCTTACGACTATGCAGCCGGCCTGCTTCGCACGCTGTACGACCGCCATATCGATAGTGGCGCGGTGCTCGACACGGCCGCGTTCCCCGATGCCGAGCGATTCATCCGCGCGTGGCCGGCCATCCGCGCGGAAGCGCTCGACGTCGCGCGCGACCTGCCGCGCATCCCGCGCTTTCACGAGATCATGCGCGAGCAGCACGACATCTCGGCCAACGATGCACGCGACTGGCGGATGTTCATCATGCAGGCTTACGGCCAGCCATTCCCGCGCAACCTGTCGCGCTGCCCGACCGTCGAATCGATCCTCGCGGCGTCGCCGGACGTGCTGTCCGCGTCGCTGTCGTTCCTCGCGCCGGCCAAGCACATCCCGCCGCACCGCGGGCCGTTCCGCGGCATCCTGCGCGGCTATCTGGTGCTGTCGATGCCGAAGCGCGCGGACGGCACGCCGGCCGCCGTGCTGAAGGTCGACGGCCATGAATACCGGCTCGACGAAGGCCGCTTCCTGCTGTGGGACGACACGTTCGTGCATGAAGTGTGGAACGACAGCGACGAAGTCCGGATCGTGCTGCTGCTCGATATCCGCCGGCGCGGCATGCCGCGCTTGCTGACGTGGCTGTCGAATGCGGTGATCGGCATCGTGCGGCTCGGGATCCGGATACGCGGGCAGTCGATTCCGGTTTAGCAAGACACCCGGCGCACGCCCGTTGCGATCAATCCTCGCGCGCAAGACGCGTCAGGACCTCCGTGAGCGCCTGAATCGCGGGTTGCGCGGCGCGTTGCACCGGGTAGACAAGGTAGTAGCCCAGACCGTTGCGCACCACCTCCGAAAACGGTGCGACCAGCGTTCCGGCCGCCAGCCGATCCGCCGCCATGCGCGGATCGCCGATCGCGACGCCGTGCGCCTGGGCCGCGGCCGTCAGTGTCAGTTCGAGCGTATCGAATACCAGCCCGCTGCCCGGGTCGATCTGCGTGGCGCCCACGGCGTCGAGCCAGCATCGCCATTCGTCGCGATTGCGCGCGGGATGCAGCAGCGTCGCCTGCGCGAGATCGGCGACCGACTGCAACGACGCGCCGACCTCGCGCGTACACATCGGCGTCAGGTATTCGTCGAATAGCGGGACCGCCACCATGCCCGCCCAGCTGCCGGTGCCGCGCACGACGATCGCATCGAAATCGGCGTCGGTGAAATCCGGTGTGTCGTCCGCCGACGTGTGAATGCGCAATTCGGTCCGCGGCAACGCGTGATTGAGCGCCGACAACCGCGGCAGCAGCCAGCGAATCGCAAACGTGGAAGGCAGCCGCAACGTCAGGGTCGACGCGGCATGCGCATGGGCGTGAGCGTGTCGCGCCAGTTGCGCGAGGACGTCGACGGCCACCACCAGCAACGCGCCGCCTTCCGTGGTCAACGTCAATCCCGACGGATGACGGACGAACAACGCACATCGGTAGTGCGCTTCCAGTTGCTGCACCTGCCGGCTCACCGCGCCCTGGGTCCGGCACAGATGCTCGGCGGCCCGGTTGAAGCTGCCCAGTTCGGCGGCGGCGACAAACGCCTGGAACGCCGTCAGCGGCGGCAGCGCGCGCGTCAGATCCGCCAGCGGGTATGCGCGGGCGGCATGCCCGGGTTGCGGATTTTTCGTTTGTTCGGTCATCGCGGCATCGCTATCGTGGTTGCACCGGATCGCGACGGCTGTCGCGGAAGGCTCGTCAACAATCAGCGGAGAAATATCATGGTTTCGTCGTCCGACGCACTTTACACGCGACAGGTCGATACCTACCTGAAGACACTCGAGCGCGGCGACGTCGCCGCGATCTGTGCATTGTTCACGCCGGACGCGCGAATATTCTCGCCGTTTCTCGGCTGGATGGCGCCGCAGCCCTTCTTCGAAAAAGTCGCGGCGGCATCTGGTCAAAGCCGGATCACGCCGATCGACATCTGCGTCAGCGCGACGGGCGCGCGTCGGGCCACCGGCTATTTCACCTACGACTGGGGACTGAAAGACGGCTCCGCGGTGCAATTCGAGTGCGTCGACGTATTCGAATTCGACGACGATGCGCGCATCGAGCGCATGATCATCGTCTACGACACGCATCCGATCCGAAGCACGGTCGGCGACAAGTACGCGTAACCGGGCAAGCGCGCGCACCGACCATGGCGCGGCGCAGCAACGGCGACATCGCCGCCGGCCGCACCGCGAGGTCACTGCCGGCCCGATCGATCGCCTAAACTACAGACCGTCCCCCCTGCGCGGCTCCTGCCAGCCCCTGCCATGGCCCACCTCTTCTTCGCGGCGTCGATCCAGCGGCATATCGACACGCCCGAGCGCGACATCGACGCACGGACGCTCGGCGAAGCGCTTGAAACCGTCTTCGGCGAACAGCCGCGGCTGCGCGGCTACATCGTCGACGACCAGGGTGCGCTGAGAAAGCATCTGTCGGTATTCATCGACGGCCAGCCGGTGCGCGACCGGCAACACCTGTCCGACGCGCTCGGCGACGCGAGCCGCGTCTATGTCGTGCAGGCGTTGTCCGGCGGGTAAAGGGACGCATCGTCATCCAAGCAAGCGCCCGATCGCGCCCACAGGAGACATCCGACATGAACGATCGACTGCTCGTCGCGACCCGCAAGGGCCTGTTCGTGCTGCAAGCCGACGGCAACGGCGGCTGGTCGCTCGGCGAGCCGCACTTCATCGGCGAGCCGGTCAGCATGGCGCTGGCCGATCCGCGCGGCGGCACGCTGTATGCGGCGCTCAACCTCGGCCATTTCGGCGTCAAGCTGCATCGCCGCCGCGCCGGTGCGGCCGAATGGGAAGAATGCGCGGTTCCCGTGTATCCGCCGCAGCCCGCCGACGCGCCGCGCGCCAACGTCGGCGCACAAACCGGCGCCGGCGATGCGGACGACGAAACGCCCGCCCCGCCCCGGCCGCCGTGGACGCTTCAGCAGATCTGGTCGCTCGAAGCCGGCGGCGCCGACGAGCCGGGCGTACTGTGGGCCGGCACGATACCGGGCGGACTGTTCCGCTCCGGCGACGGCGGCGATTCGTGGGTGCTCAACCGCGCACTGTGGGACTGCCCGGAGCGCCCCGAATGGTTCGGCGGCGGCTATGACGCGCCGGGTATCCATTCGGTGATGGTCGATCCGCGCGACAGCCGGCACGTGACGATCGGCATCTCGTGCGGCGGCGTGTGGCAGACCTTCGACGGCGGCGCGAGCTGGCGCGTCAGCGCCGACGGCATGGAAGCCGATTACATGCCGCCCGAGCGGCGCGGCGAGCCCAACGTGCAGGACCCGCATCGCGTCGTCCAGTGCGCGGCCAGTCCCGATGTGCTGTGGACCCAGCATCATTGCGCGATCTTCCGCTCGACCGACGGCGCCGCGCACTGGCAGCGCATCGAAGCGCAGCCGTCGAGCTTCGGCTTCGCGGTCGCCGTGCATCCGGCGGATCCTGACACCGCGTGGTTCGTCCCGGCCGTGAAGGATGCGTGCCGGATTCCGGTGAACGGCCGGTTCGTCGTCACGCGCACGCGCGACGGCGGCCGCAGTTTCGAGAGCTTGTCGAACGGGTTGCCGCCTGCACCGGCCTACGACCTCGTGTATCGGCACGGGCTCGCGGTGGACGATTCCGGCACGCGCCTCGCGATGGCGTCGACGACGGGCGGGTTATGGACCTCCGGTGACGGCGGCGAGAACTGGCGGCAGATATCCGCGCATTTGCCGCCGGTGTATTGCGTGCGCTTCGGATAGCGACGCGGCTGAACCGGCCGAGCCGCGGAATCGCTCATCTCGCGGCCGGCATCGAGACGACACTGCCTCGATGCCGGTGCGGGAGGTCGATGCCCTGCCGCTCAATGCACGCCGAGATACGCCTTGACCGCGGGCAGGCCCGGCTTGCCGTCGAGCGTCGTCACGCCGGCCAGCCACTTCTCGAGCGATTGCGGGTTCGCCTTCAGCCACGCGGCGGCGGCCTTGTTCGGGTCTTCCTTGTTCATGATCGGCACCATCACGTGGTTCTCGATCGCCGTCGTGAACTGCAGGTTCGACACGAACTTCGCGACGTTCGGGCAGCGCTGCGCGTAGTCGGGCGGCGTGGCCGTCAGCACCTTCGCTTCGCCGTAGTTCGGGCCGAACACGTCGTCGCCGCCGGTCAGATAATCGATCTTCATCTGCACGTTCATCGGATGCGGTTCCCAGCCGAGAAACACGATCCACTGTTTGTCGCGGGCCGCGCGGTTCACCTCGATCAGCATCCCGGCCTCGCTCGACTCGACCAGCTTGAACTTGCCGAGGCCGAACTGATTGGTGTCGATCATCTTCTTGATGAGCGCATTGCCGTCGTTGCCCGGCTCGATCCCGTAGATCTTGCCGTTGAGCTTGTCCGCGTACTTCTGGATGTCGGCGAACGACTTCAGGCCGCCCTGGTACACGTAGTCAGGCACCGCGAGCGTGTATTTCGCACCGGTCAGGTTCGGCGTGGCGAGCACCTTGATCGTGCCGGCCTTCGTGAACGGCTGGATGATCGGATCCATCGTCGGCGACCAGTAGCCGAGGAACACGTCGATCTGCTTGCTCTTGATGCCGGCGAACGTGATCGGCACCGACGCGATCGTCTTGGTCGGCGCGTAGCCGAGCCCCTGCAGCATCGTCGACGCGAGGCCGGTGGTGGCCGCGATGTCGGACCAGCCGACGTCCGCGAAGCGCACGTTCTTGCACACGGGCGGGTCGGCCGCATAAACGGCCGACATCGGCGCGGCGATCCCGATCCCGCATACCGTTGCGATCAATAGGCGCTTCATCTGTCTTCTCCTCAAGGTGACGTCGTTTTTCATGGTTGCGGGATCGATTGTTGAAGCCGCGCGCCGCGATCCCGGCGGCGTCGCGGACCGAACGGTTCGCGCGGGCCGTGTCAGCGCCCCGGCAGCCGCCGTTCGTAGCTCGGCGCATGACCGAATTGCGCGCGATACGCCTTGCTGAAGTGACACGGCGAATGGAATCCGCACGTCGTCGTCACGCGCGCGATCGACGCGTCGGTCGTGCGCAGCAGGTCGCGCGCGCGTTTGAGCCGCAGCGTCAGGTAATAGTGGGTCGGCGATACGTTCAGGTACACCTTGAACATCCGCTGCAGGTGCCGCTGCGACAGCCGCACGAGCCGCGCGAGTTCCTCGAGCGACAGCGGCTCCTCGATGTTCGCCTCCATCAGGCGCACGACCTCGATCAGCTCCGCGCGCGAGAAGCCGACGCGCGCGTCGACCGGAATCGGCTGCGTGTCGGTCGAGCTGCGAATGCGCTCGAGGATGAACTGCTCGGACACCTGCGCGGCGAGCTGCTGGCCGAAGCGCATGCCGACGAGGTTCAGCATCAGGTCGAGCGGCGCGGTGCCGCCGGTACAGGTGAGCCGGTCGCGATCGACGACGAACAGCTCGTCGGCGAACCCCACCTGCGGAAACTCCGCATGCAGCGCGGACAGGTTCTCCCAGTGCACGGTGCAGCGATAGCCGTCGAGCAGCCCGCCGGACATCAATGCATACGCGCCGGTGCAGATGCCGCCCAGCGGCAGCCCGCGTTCGGCGAGCGCCGCGAGCGTGTCGCGCGCGCCGTCGTCGACCACGTCGCGGATACGAATCCCGCCACACACGATCATCACATCGGGCAGGTTCGTGTAGTCGAGCGCCTGGGTCGGCCGCACCGCGATGCCGTTGCTGGCATGCACGGGGGCGCCGTCGAGCGAATAGATCGACCACTGGTAATGGTCGGCGCGCCCGACGTAGTTCGCCATCCGAAGCACTTCAACCGCGCTCGAGAACGCGATCATCGAAAAATTCGGCAGCGTAAGGAAGCCGAAATGGGCGAGGGACGAAACCGGTGAAACGCGAGCGGCGGGCACGGCGGCAGCGGCGGACGTCACATCGGGCTCCTGGCGAACGGTTGAGCAGGTTGCAGGACGCCAGTCCCGCGGCGCACGCCGCGGAAACCGGTATCGGATCGGAGAAGGCGGCCGGAGGACGAACCGGCCGCCGGTGGCTCAGGCTTGAGCGGGCGCGCCCTTCGCGCGGAACACCTGCTTCAGGCCCGAGAACAGCGGTGCTTTCACGGTGCCCGGCGCGCGGCCGAAGCTTTCGGTGATGCGGTCGAGAATGATCGCGAGCAGCACGACCGACAGACCGCTTTCGAAACCGAGGCCGATGTCGAGGCGCTGGATACTCGCGAGCACGTCGTTGCCGAGGCCGCCCGCGCCGACCATCGATGCGATGATCACCATCGACAGCGCCATCATGATCGTCTGGTTCACGCCCTGCATGATCGACGGCAGCGCATTCGGGAACTGCACCTTGTACAGCAGCTGCCACGGCGTACAGCCGAATGCCTGGCCGGCTTCGACGATCTCGCGGTTCACGTGACGGATGCCGAGGCTCGTCAGGCGCACGGCCGGCGGCATCGCGAAGATCACCGTCGACAGGATCCCCGGCACGCGGCCCAGACCGAACAGCATCGCGGCCGGAATCAGGTAGACGAATGCGGGCATCGTCTGCATCAGGTCGAGGATCGGACGCACGATCGCGGCGACCAGCTTGCTCTTCGCGGCCCAGATGCCGAGCGGAATGCCGAGCACGAGGCTGATGATCGTCGACGACAGCGTGAGACCGAGCGTGATGACCGTCTGGTCCCAGAAGCCCGTCGCGAAGATCAGCAGCAGCGATAAGGTGGTGAACAGCGCGAAGCGCCAGCCCACGCGCCACAGTCCAACGCCGATGAAGATCGCCATCATCAGCCACATCGGGATCGCCTGCAGTCCGTGCTCGACGAACGCGGCGAGGCCCTCGATCGCGCGGCCGATCGCATCGAACGTTGCCGCGTCATGGTCGAGCAGGTAGTGAACGGACCGGTCGACCCAGGTACCGAGCGGAATCATTTCAGACATGGGAACCTCGCGAACGCGTGATGGCTTTCAGGATGAGTGCGCGGTCGACCGAACCGCAGTAGCAGCCGTCGTCGTCGACGACGGGCAGTGCATTCGGGCTGGCGACCACGCGCGCGACGACATGATCGAGCGTCGCGTCGCGCCGGATGCTTTCGATCGGCCGCACGGACGGCGTGGCCTGACCCAGCGCATCGCGCGTGACGAAGCCGCGAATCTTGCGTGCGGCGTCGAGCACGAACGCGTATTCGGCACTGCCATTCAGCGTCGCCGCGACGTTCGCGGCATCGAACTTCGACATGGTCGGCACGGCGCCCGTCTGCATCAGGTCGCCGGCAGTGAGGTAGCGGCTGGTGTCGATGCCGTCGAAGAATGCGCGCACGTAGTCGTCGGCCGGGTTCGCGATGATGTCCTGCGGCGTGCCGACCTGCACGAGCCGGCCGCCTTCCATGATCGCGATGCGGTTGCCGATGCGCAGTGCCTCCTCCAGATCGTGCGACACGAACATGATCGTGCGGCGCTGTTCCTTCTGCAGTTGCAGCAGCACGTCCTGCATTTCGCGGCGCTTGAGCGGATCGAGCGCGGAGAACGCCTCGTCCATGATCATCAGCGACGGGTTCACGGCGAGCGCGCGGGCCAGGCCGACGCGCTGCTGCATCCCGCCCGACAGCTCGGACGGCAGCTTGTGCGCGAACGGTGCGAGACCGACCTGCTCGAGCACTTCCATTGCCCGGCGTTCGCGCTCCTTCTTGCCGACGCCCCCGACCTCGAGGCCGAACGCGGCATTCGACACCACGGAGCGATGCGGCATCAGCGCGAACGACTGGAACACCATGCTCATGTCCTTGCGGCGCAGCGCGGTCAGCGCCGAGCGGCGTGCCGACGCAACGTCGAGCCCGTCGATCAACACCTTGCCGGCGCTTGGATCGACCAGCCGGTTCACGAGGCGGATCAGGGTGGATTTGCCGGAGCCGGACAGGCCCATCAGCACGAATATTTCGCCTTCCTGCACGTCGAACGATACGTTGTGCACGCCGACGACCTGACCGGTACGCTTGAGCACATCGTCTTTCGTCGCACCGGCGGCGAGCATGTCGAGCGCCTGCTGCGGGTTACTTCCAAATACCTTGCACAGACCTTCGACCACGACCTTGGGGGCATCCATTGAAACCTTCTCCTCGTGTAGCGGGGACTCACGCGTCGCATAGCGTGCCTACATAGTTGCCAGAAAAAACCCCGACCTGCCGACGAATTACGACAAACGCTTGCGCAAATACGACACGGCCTCCAGCCCCGCCTGGCGGGCCGCGGCGGGCGGCGGCACCCGTTTGCGGCAACGCAATACGCGCACAGCCAGCAACGGCGGGCATCACACGCCGGACTTGTGCGCAGCAGCGCGGCGCGCATCGCATGGCTTTTTGCGCCAATTCGCCTCCGGTGCGCGTCGCTTTACGACAATTTCACGTCCGTTCCGGCGCCGCTCTGCTCAGACAAAAGAAAACACCGCATTCACCCGTAAAAAGCATGACCGTGCAAAAGGCCGCGCGGCGACACCGAACGGCGCACGCCGCGATACCGCGCCAACCCGAAAAATCCGCGACGACCGCTGTGATACATTGCCCGCAAACACGCTGATCGCGACGTTGCCGCGGGCCTTTCACTCGATGGTACGCCGATGGCGCGCGCATGCCGGTTCGCCTGCCGGGCGTGCCGAAACCGCCTCGATCCGGTGCATTCCGGATCGAAGGACGATAACGATAGAGAGAGGGAGCAAGGCGTTGAACTGGGCATTCGCCGTAATCGGTTTCGTCGTGGGCGGCATCGCCGCCTTGATCGGGGATTTCTCAGCCGCGAACGGCGCGCTGCTCGGGGCCGCCGTCGGGTTCTGCATCGGGCACGCGCTGCGGCAACAGAAGCTCGGGAACAAGCCCGACGCGTTCGCGATGCCCGCGACGCCGCCCCCCACGCCCTTGCTCGCCGATCGCGTCGCGCGCCTCGAAGCGACGGTCGAGACGCTGACGCGCGAAGTCGCGTCGCTGCGCGGCCAGCTCGCCGGCGCGAAAGCCGGTGCGGGCTCGGCCGGTAGCGCGACGCAAACGCCTTCGTCCAGCGCGGCCAGTGCCGCACCGCTGCCTACGGCCTCGGCAACGCCACCGGCACTGACACCGGCACTGACACCGACACCGACACCGCCCGCGCAACCCGCGGCCGCCCGGGCTGCCACGCCGGCATCCACCTCGGTGCCGGTTCCTGCCGCGGTGCCCGCACCGGCAACCGCAGCGCCCGCCGCCGGCAATCCCACGTCAAACGCTCCCGCAACGCCCGCAACTCCCGCTCGCCCCGCCCCGCCCGCGCCCAGCGAACCCGGCATTGCCGAGCGCGCATTCCGCGCCGCGCGCGACTGGCTGCTCGGCGGCAACACGGTCGTGCGCGTCGGGATCATCGTGCTGTTCTTCGGCGTCGCGTTCCTGCTCAAGTACGCGGCCGACAACAGCATGCTGCCGATCGAATTCCGCCTCGCGGGCACGGCGCTCGCCGCGGCCGCGCTGCTCGCGATCGGCTGGCGCGTGCGTGCGCGCCGCGCCGCGTACGGCCTCGTGCTGCAGGGGGGCGGCATCGGCATCCTGTACCTGACCATCTTCGCCGCGACGAAGCTCTACGCACTGCTGCCCGTCGGCGCCGCGTTCCCGCTGATGGTCGCGGTGTGCGCGCTGAGCGCGTTCCTCGCGGTGCGGCAGAACGCGCTGCCGCTCGCGTTCATGGGCAGCGCGGGCGGCTTTCTCGCGCCGGTGCTGCTGTCGACCGGCCAGGGCAACCATGTCGCGCTGTTCAGCTACTACGCACTGCTGAACGCGGGCATCTTCGCGATCGCGTGGTTCAAGGCCTGGCGTCCGCTGAACCTGCTCGGCTTCGTGTTCACGTTCACGATCGGCTCGGCGTGGGGCGTGACGGCCTACCGCCCCGCGCTGTTCGCGAGCACCGAGCCGTTCCTCATCCTGTTCTTCCTGATGTATGTCGGCATCGCGCTGCTGTATGCGGTGAAACGCGAACTGGCGTTGCGGCACTACGTGGACGGCACGCTCGTGTTCGGCACGCCGATCGTCGCGACCGCGCTGCAGGCCGCGCTCGTGAAGGACATGCCGTTCGGGCTCGCGTGGAGCGCCGTCGCGCTGTCGGCGTTCTACGTCGCGCTCGCCGCCTGGCTCGCGCGGCGCCGCGACCGCCTCGCGCTGCTGTTCGAAGCCACGCTCGCGCTCGCGGTGATCTTCGCGACGCTCGCGGTGCCGCTCGCGTTCTCCGGCCCGACGACCAGTGCCGCGTGGGCGATCGAGGGCGCGGCCGTCGTCTGGCTCGGCGTGCGCGAGAAACGCCTGCTGCGGTTCGGCTTCGGGCTGCTGATGCAGGTGGCCGCGGCCGGCGCATTCTTCACGAGCCTGTTCGGGCCGGCCGACACCACCGCGCTGCCCGTGCTCAACGGCCCGACCATCGCGATGCTGTTGATCGCGCTCGCCGGGCTGTTCACCGGCTGGTGGCTGCACGGACGCGACGAAGCGCGCGCGTGGCACGCGTGGATGCCCGAGATCGGCGCCGCGGCCGCGGCGTGGGGGCTGCTGTGGTGGGTCAGCGGCGGGTTGCACGAAATCCTCGTCTATGCGAGCCGTCACGTCGATCTGCATGCGGACCGCTTCGTCGTCGACGCGACCGCGCTGTTCGCGGCCGGCACCGCATGGCTCGCGCACGTCGCGCGCCGCCGGCTTGCCTGGCCGCTTGCCGAATGGCCCGCGCTCGCGCTGACGCCGGTGCTGGCGCTGCTCGCGCTGCGCGCGTTCGACGCGCACGAAGCGCCGCTGTCGGGCATGGGCGCGTTTGCGTGGCCCGTCGCCATCGGCGCATGCCTCGCGCTGCTGTGGCGCCAGTCGCGCGGCGCGGCAGGCGCCGAAGCCGCGAAGGGCGCGGCGCCCGGCAACGGGCAAGCCATCGCGGCAGGCATCATCGCGCCGCTGCATACGCTGACGTTCTGGACTGTGTGCGGACTGCTGTCGCTCGAAGGCTTCTGGCGCCTGCGCGCGTTCGTGCCCGAAGGCGCATGGAGCTGGAGCGCGTGGGCCTACGGCTTCGGCGCGCTGCTCCTGCTGGTGTCGGGCCCCGGCTCGCGCCTGCGCTGGCCCGTCGCGGCGTTCCCGCGCGCCTACCAGGTGTGGGGCGCGGCGCCGCTCGCCGCGCTGCTGTGGCTGTGGAGCATCGCCAGCGTGACGAGCGACGGCAACGCAGCGCCGCTCTTCTGGCTGCCGCTGCTCAATCCGCTCGACATCGCGCAGTGCCTGGTCTTCGTCGCGTTCGTCGCATGGCTGCGCCGCCTGAAGGCACTCGGCATCGAATGGCACCCGCGCGTCGTCGACTATGCGGCGATCGCGACCATGTTCCTGTGGTTCAACGCGCTGATGCTGCGCACGCTGCATCACCGCTTCCACCAGGCCTACGACATCGACACCGTGCTGTCGTCGTTCGGCATCCAGCAGGTGTTCATGGTCGGCTGGAGCCTGTTCGCGTTCGCCGGAATGTGGCTGACGCGCCGCGACGGCATCGCCCGCGTGTGCGCGCTCGCGTCGCTGCCGCTGATCGTCGTGATGTGGGTGTGGACCTTCTACGCGAACTTCACGCAGGACGGCGGAAGCTGGGCGCGCATCCCGCTGCTCAATCCGCTCGATCTCGTGCTCGCGGTGGTCTATGCGCTCGCCGCGTCGTGGTTCGTGCGCACGCGCAAGCTCGGCTGGTCGTTCGGCAACTATCGCGTCGAACTGCTGAGCGCGGCGGGCGCAACCGCATTCCTGTGGCTGAACGCGATCCTGCTGCGCTCCTTGCATCACTGGGCCGGCGTCCCGTACGAATTCGGCGCAATGGCCGAATCGACGCTCGTGCAGGCTTCGGTGTCCGTGTACTGGACGCTCTGCGCGCTCGCGATCACGATCTGGGCCACGCGCCGCGGGCTGCGTCCGCTGTGGTTCGTCGGCGCCGCGCTGCTCGCGCTCACGGTCGTCAAGCTGTTCCTGTTCGACCTGTCGCACGTGACCGGCATCGAGCGCATCGTGTCGTTCATCGGCATCGGCGTGCTGCTGCTGTTGATCGGCTATTTCTCGCCGCTGCCGCCGAAGGCCGCGGCCCAACCGGACGACGCACGATGAAGCGACTCGCAGCCCTGCTCGGACTGAGCCTGCTCGCGTCGTTCGCGGCGGCCGACGGCACGCCGGGCGCCGGACGCGTTGCGCAACGCTTCTCGCTCGACCTCGACGGCAGCGCCGCGTATTACCAGCTCACCGTGCCGCAGCCCGTGTATGCGGCGAGCCGGCGCGACGATCTCGGCGACGTGCGCATCTTCAACGGCGCCGGCGAGCCGGTGCCGTATTCGCTCGACGCGCCCGCCGCGCCCGCTGTACCGCCGTCGCGCACGCCGGTGCACTGGTTCCCGCTGCCGCCTGCGCGCGCCGACAACGGCAACGCATCGCTCGGCGTGACGGTCGGCCCGGACGGGGCGCTACGCGCAGCCGTCGCCGCGCCGTCGCGTGCGAAGCGCGGCGCGGATCTCGTCGACCTGTCGCATGCGAACGGCGACATCGACGCGTTGCTCGTGCACGTGGGCGACGACAGCTACCAGGGGCGTGTCGCCGTCGACGAGAGCGACGACCTGCGCAACTGGCGGCCGCTCGGCAGCACGCAGTTGCTGAAGGTCGGCCACGGTGACGACATGCTGGTGCAGGAACGCATCGCGCTCGAAGGCGCGGCCCCGCGCTACCTGCGGCTGGACTGGCTCGACGGCGCACCCGCGATCGCGTCGATCGAGATCGAAACGCAACCGCACGATGCGCGCACGGCGGATACCGCGGCCGTGCCGCGCCAATGGCGTGACGCCGTGCACGTGCGGGGCGGCAGTGCGCCCGGCGAGTATCTGTTCGACACTGACGGCGCGTATCCGGTCGACCGCGTGCGCATCGACCTGCCGCAGCCGAATACGGTTGCGCGCGCAACACTGCAGAGTCGCCCGGACGCGCAGGCGCCGTGGCGCGACGTCGCTGGCGCCGTGCTGTTCCGGCTGCAGGGCAAAGGCGCCGAACAGCGCAACCCGCCGCTGGCGTTCGCGCCGAATCCGGATCGCGCGTGGCGGATCGTCGTCGACATGCGCAACGGCGGGCTCGGCGGCGGCCAGCCGGCCGTCGCGATCGGCTGGCATCCCGCCGCGCTGACTTTCGTCGCGCGCGGCGCGCCACCGTTCACGCTTGGCGTCGGCGACGCGGCGCTCGTGTCGTCGGCCGTGAGCCGCGACGCGCTGCTGGTCGGCATGGCGCCCGAAGTGCGGCCCGCGCGCGTCGGCGCGGCGTTGCCGGTCTCGGCGGTCGCGCCGGCGGCGGCGGCCGATACGGACGCGATGCGCCGCTACGTGCTGTGGAGCGCGCTGGTCGTTGCGGTCGGCGTGCTCGGCACGATCGCGTGGCGCCTCGCGAAAGGCGGCGGCGACGCGTAGTGTCCTTCTTGATGCACCGTTTACCGCGCGTGCCTGATTTTTTCGACAATCGCAACGCGCGATCGCGTACGATCGTCGCGCGAATTCGTCGACCGGGTCCCTCTCGGTATCGGCATGCGCGCCACGCAATCAGGCACGCCGTTACCGGGCCACGATGCGACCATGCTGACGCGGCCGCCACGGCGACGAGCGGCAGCTCGCAGCGCCGGCCGCACGTCGTGCCGCCCATCCGGTGACACGGCGCACGTGCGGGTCGCGCCGGGCCGCCGCGGCCACGCGCGACGGCAACGCATACGCGAGACGCCGCACGGCCGCCACGCGCGCAGCCAGCCGCGACGCCGGCGACACGCGGCGCGCGACGTGCGCGAAATGCACGACAGGCCGCTTGCAGAGGATCGCGCTGTCGTAGTGCTTGCCGGCGAAGCGCATCGTGTCGACGACCTCGAAACCCTGCGCGCCGTAGAACGCCAGCAGGTGCGAAGCGGGATGCGGCGTATCGAGCGCGAGCAGCGTATAGCCGCGCAACGCGGCCCATTGCTCGGCGAACGACAGCAGCAACGCGCCGATCCCGCGGCTCTGGCAGTCGGGATCGACGGCCACCTGCCGCACACTCGCGACGCCTTCGCACCGGTACAGCGAACAGGCCGACGACGGATCGGTCGCATACAACGTGGCCGTGCCGATCACACGTCCGCCGCACACGGCGACGTAGCACTCGCCTGCTTGCGCGCGGCGGCGTGTGACGTCTTCGTCCTGGTCGACGCACGTGCAGTTGAGCCCCATCGCGCCGAGCCGCGCGAATGCGCGATGCAGCATCGGCGTGAGTTGCGCATAGCTGTCTACTGCCGGATCGAAACGCCGGACGATCACCCGATCGGCGCACACGGAAGGCAGCGCGGTAGAGGACCGTTCGGCGATCGCGTTCCAGGGTATCGACATTGCAATACTCCGTGGTTGGGATGCCCGAAGTCTATGAGCGCGCCGGCCGCCGTCGCAAGAAAAAATGTCGTAAAAGTTTGGGGAAATGCGCGCGGGCGAGACGGTTGCGACGATGCGTGCCGCGGCTTTCGCGTGCGTCGTCGAGTACGCATGAAAGAGCGCCGATCGTTGTTCGTGCAAGCAATGTCGCGTGCGTCGTTGACACGTGCGACGACTCCATCCAGACTCGCTGCTCCCCCACCGTACCGAGCGCGCTCATGGTCACCTGCTTCCTTCGCTACGTCATCGATCCGTACAAGCTCGACCAGTTCGAAACCTACGGCAAGATGTGGATTCCGCTCGTCGAGCAATTCGGCGGCACGCATCACGGCTACTTCCTGCCATCCGAAGGCGCCAACAACATCGCGCTCGCGATGTTCTCGTTCCCGAGCCTCGCCGAGTACGAGCGCTACCGCGAACGCTCGAAGGACGATCCCGCCTGCCAGGCCGCGTTCCGCTACGCGGAGGAAACACGCTGCATCGTCAGCTACGAGCGCAGCTTCTTCCGGCCGGTGTTCGAGTAATCGCCGTGCATCGCGCCCCGTTTCCGGCGGCGGACGAAAAAAAGCCCCGCCAGCATCCGCGCGGCGGGGCCAACCCATGTCAGTAGAGACATCATGGAGGAGACGGGCCCATCTTATCGAGGGCCGCACGCCGTCCCAACCAAGCATTTCTGCTATCCATCTGCGTCGCCGCGCGCACGCTCGCCCTGTGTGTACGGCATATCGATAGAACGAAAAGTCGTTTTCAGAGTGGCGGCGGGGTCGTTACCATCTGGTTTTAAGCCTGTGCTTAGCCGGGCAAGCCATCCCAAGGAGCGCCCCTTGACTGCATTCGATCAACACCGCCGCCCGTTCGTGGTCGGCATCGGCGGCACCACCCGGGCCGCGTCGTCGACCGAGCGCGCGCTGTCGTTCGCGCTGCGCGGCGCGCAAGCCGCCGGCGCACGCACGCGCCTGTTCGACGGCCCGTTCCTGCATACGCTGCCGCACTACGCCCCCGAACACAAGACGCTGACCGACGCGCAGCGAGAGCTGATCGACACCGTGCGCGAAGCCGATGCGATCGTCATCGCGACGCCCGGCTATCACGGCGGCGTGTCCGGCCTCGTCAAGAACGCGCTCGACACGCTCGAGGAACTGCGCGCCGACGAGCGCCCGTATCTCGACGGCCGCGCGGTCGGCCTGATCGTCACCGCCTACGGCTGGCAGGCCGCCGGCACCGTGCTGACGTCGCTGCGTTCGATCGTCCACGCGCTGCGCGGCTGGCCGACCCCGTTCGGCGCCACCGTGAACACGCTCGAAACGCGCTTCGACAGCGCCGACAGCTGCTCGGATCCGAAGGTCGTCGCACAACTCGAGACCGTCGGCTCGCAAGCAGCGGAATTCGCGCTCGCGTTCGCGTCGCATCGCGCGGCCTCGCATGCCGCATCGGTCGACGTGCTCGCCCCCGTGCTGAAGATCGCCAACCACTGACCGCAGTCTTCCCGCCGCCCGCGCCCGGCCGACGACGTTCGCCGCGCGCGGGCGGCGCGTGTCCGAAGCGCCGGCACGCACCGCGCCGACGCCCCTGCTTCATGCCGGCTCCCCGTCCCGATAACGATCAGGCCTGCCATGTGATTTGCATTGGCCGAAAGATTGGTTCACGCGGGCGGCGGGTTTTCGTACGCTGAAAGCCCGAATCCTCCATGCGTACGCCATGAACCGCACGATCCGCTACAAGGGCTACGAAGTCGCCCCCGCCGCCGCCCGGCTGCCGAACGGGCTGTTCGCCGCCAACCTGACGATCGAGAAGGCAAGCGGCGGCCCGTCGCCGCGCGCCGTGTCGTTCGACGCGATCGATTTCTTCTTCGAAGAGGAACACGCGCTCGCGTATGCGTCCCGCTGGGGACGCCTCTGGGTCGACACGCAGGCCTGAGCACAGCGCTCGACATATCGTTTGTCAATTAAGTTGAGCGGCATACATGAATAAAATCAATAGCTTGCAAATCATTCCGCCATGATTTCTCGCTTCATTTTTCCATACAAGTTGAGCAAAAGCCGCTGAATTGACAAGAAATACGAGCACTCGCTAATAGGCTTGGTTCTTCCCAAGATGTGGCGGTCTATCGATCGATTTTCGTCAAGATTGGCCGAGCACTATAGCGGCAGTGGCCTCCCACGCCACCTCCGCTCACCACTCTACTCGGCGGGACTAGCATTGACCGGAGCCATCATCAAATGCGTCAGGGCTTCCGCCACTTGTCCGGCTTCCCGGCACTCGTAATGGGTTCATCTCATGATCCAGGTATGTGTTTTGGGAGGTCTCCAGTTCCCCCCTGGGACCGACCTAAAGGCCGCCCGGTACAGCTCTCCGAAACGCCCCCGCGAGAACACACGGAGCCTCCCCCTATTCGATCACATAGGTTCGCCTTGTTGACTCCGTGACCATTTCGCCACGTCACCGGAAATCTAGGGGGGGTCTTGTGCGTATGCGCCGCGGGCTTACTGAACGTCAGGGCACGCCACTCCGTACCGCGCAGGGGCCCCCTGCGAAACGTGCAGTGCCTCGGCGGCGCACGTGAAATTGCGGTGTTCCGGGACGGCCACGAAGTAACGGACATCACACAACAGCACGGCGAATTTCCTCGTCCGCGATAACAATTGGTATTTCCTATGGTTATCATCATAAACCCGTCTTGGACGCTATGACGGAACAGGTCCATTCTCCATTCAACGCATCGCACTGACCGACGCGGCGACGAACGCCAGACTGAATGGAGCTGACCATGCAAGAGATCATCGACGGTTTTCTGAAGTTTCAACGGGACATCATGCCCGCACGCAGGGAGTTGTTCCGCAAGCTGGCCACCAGCCAGACGCCGCGCACCCTGTTCATTTCCTGTTCCGATAGCCGCATGGTTCCCGAACTGGTCACGCAGCGCGAACCGGGCGATCTGTTTGTGATCCGCAACGCCGGCAACATCGTGCCTTCGTTCGGTCCCGAGCCGGGCGGTGTGTCGGCTACCGTCGAATATGCAGTGGCCGCGCTCGGCGTGACGGATGTGGTGATCTGCGGCCACTCGGACTGCGGCGCGATGACGGCCGTCGCAACGTGCAAGTGCCTCGACCATATGCCCGCCGTCGCGAACTGGCTGCGCTACGCCGACTCGGCGAAGCTCGTCAACGAGGCGCGTGAACATGCAGGCGAGCGCGAGCGCGTCGACTCGATGGTGCGCGAGAACGTCATCGCACAGCTCGACAATCTCAAGACCCATCCCTCCGTTGCACTGGGACTTGCGCAAGGCCGCCTCAATTTGCACGGATGGGTCTACGACATCGAATCCGGCTCGATCGACGCGCTCGACGCCGCGACTCGCCAGTTCGTGCCGCTCGCCGCGCATCCCGATGTCACCGCGACGCCCGCCGAGTGCGTGGCTGCGCTCTGATTCCCGGCTCGTCACACCGACTGCCGATCTCACTAGGTTGATTTACTCAAGGAGCAACATCATGACCCAATCGCAAGTCACACCGAACGCACGCGAAGCTCTGACGGAAAAGATCGTCGACGCGAAGGTGCGCAAGAACCTCACGTTCGAAGCCATCAACGAAGGCACTGGCCTGAGCCTCGCATACACGACAGCCGCGCTGCTCGGTCAGCATGCGCTGCCGGAGAATGCGGCGAAGCTCGTCGCCGAACGCCTCGGGCTCGACGACGACGCCGTGCGCCTGCTGCAAACCATTCCCGTGCGGGGCAGCATTCCGGGTGGCGTGCCGACCGATCCGACCGTCTACCGCTTCTACGAAATGGTGCAGGTGTACGGCTCGACGTTGAAGGCGCTGGTTCACGAGAAATTCGGCGACGGCATCATCAGCGCGATCAACTTCAAACTCGATATCCAGAAGGTTCCGGACCCGGAAGGTGGCGAGCGTGCCGTCATCACGCTCAACGGCAAGTATCTGCCGACCAAGCCGTTCTGAACCCATGATGCAAAGACGAAAATTCTTACTGAGCACCGGTGCCGCGCTTGCTTCGGGCGGCCTTGCGCTCTCGGGTTGCACGATGACGGGGCCGCGCTCCACGTCGAGCACCAACAATGCGCTGTCCCCCACAAGGAGATCCGAAATGACTTCACCCGCAGCAGTTCGCCCGCCGCTTCCGCCGTTCACGCTGGAAACTGCCATCGAGAAAGTCCGTCTCGCGGAAGACGGCTGGAATTCGCGCGACGCCGCCAAGGTCGCGCTCGCCTATTCGCTCGACACGAAATGGCGCAATCGCGCCGAGTTCGCGAACAATCGAGCGGAAGCGCAGGCGTTCCTCGAGCGCAAATGGAAGAAGGAGCACGAGTATCGTCTGATCAAGGAACTGTGGGCATTCGGCGGCAATCGCATTGCCGTGCGCTACGCCTACGAATGGCACGACGACTCGGGCAACTGGTTCCGCTCCTACGGCAACGAGAACTGGGAGTTCGGCGAGGATGGCCTCATGCAGCGCCGCTATGCGTGCATCAACGACATGCCGATCAAGGAATCCGAGCGCAAGTATCACTGGCCCTTGGGCCGTCGGCCAGATGATCATCCGGGACTGAGCGAATTGGGGCTTTGAAGCCCGGATCGTTACAGCCGCGATGAGTGGTTCGCGCCCAACAATCCGGTTGCGAAGAACGACGGATTGTTGAGCGTGTATTGACGTTCACTGGTACTGCTAGTTTTGTCGGGTGGTGCGCAAATCTCGTCCGGTGATTCGGCTAGCAGAAACTTCGAACCGCAACACCATTACCGTTAGCACTGCTTAATCTATATCGAAACAAGGAAAGGGAAACATCATGAACAAGAGCATCCGCCACATTTCTTACGTCCTGTCGGCACTCATGCTGGCTGCTTCCACCACGACCGCGTTTGCTGCCTCTTCCGCAGAAGCGGCTTCACCGGGTTACCACTCCGCTGCACCGTTGATCCAGCGGAACGCGGCGCCGGAAGCCCAGCGCGCACTGACCCGCCGCGACGTGGTCAACGAGCTGATCCAGGCCGAGCAGGACGGTACGCTGCAACGCCTGAACGATACGGTTTTCCACGGCTCGTGACGCCAGACCAAGCGGCTACGACGAAGCGAGTCGTACGCCGCCTCACAAAGAGGGAGTCACCTCGATGTGTTTATGTCCGGCGGATCGTCAGTTGCAGCATCCAATGCGGCAAGGATCACACCGAATTCGATCGTGAACGCTGCCTCGATCGCAGCCCACATCGGCATTGCCGATACCGCCGAATCTACGGCCAGCAAACACTCGGCTGACGGTTTGACTAAGCGCCCAGCAGTGGAAGGTGTCGCGGTCGGCGCGCATGCTAACGCAACTGCGCCAAGGCCGGTCGCCACCCAAATGTCGGATCGTTGCCGAGGCGGCGACGAGTCAGCAAAAGCGGGCTTCCTGTCGATGATCTCGGCAAAACGCGCTGTTGCGGGCCAATCCGCTCGCGCTGCATCAGCTTCGAAGCAAGTCACTCAACTACGCAACGCCGTCGATGTCGGTGGTGGTCACGTCGGCTTTCCAAACCGCTCAGTCAGCAGTTGTAAGAACGCCCTGCTTGCCGCAGTGCGATACGCACCCTTGCGCTCCAAGATGGCAGCCGTACGCGTTGGCAGAGGGGGATCGATCGGCACGGGATGTAGGCCCTCTTGCACGCGTGCGATGTGATCAGGGAGAACCGTCGCCAGCTGCCCGCGACGCACGATCTCGACGATTGCACCGATCGTATCCACTTCGATTGCGACAAGCGGTCGAATAGCGTGACGCGCAAAATGCTCATCGATGAACCGGCGCGTCGCGAATGTGTCGTTCAGCAAGACCAGCGGCTCCTTGCCAAAGTCAGGCCCCGCGAGTGCCTTGCGGCGTGCGGCACGCGGGTGGTTGCGGCCTACCACCAGGCTCAGCGTTTCCGCGAAGAGGGGTTGGCTTTCGATGTCGACCGAAAAGGCCGGATGGAATGCGACACCGATATCAAGCCTGTCGTCCGCAAGCTGCGCCTCCATCTGATCCTGTGTGAGTTCGCGGATATCGATCCTGATGCCAGGATGCAGCTGGTGAAAGCCATCTACGACCGGCCCGACCAAGGAAGCCGTATAGGTCGGCGTTACTGCGAAACGCAGGCTGCCCCGGCTCAGTTCCGCCACGTCGTGTATCGCCCTCACACCTGCATCAAGGTCCTGTAGCGCGAGCTTGGCGTAACGCATCCACGCCTCTCCCGCGTCGGTCAGTTGAACGGTTCTGCCTGAACGGTCGAACAGCTGTGTTCCCAGGGTGTCCTCGAGCTGCCGGATCTGCTGCGACAAGGTGGGCTGCGATACATGAAGCGCCTCGGCAGCGCGCGTGAAGTTCTTCTGTTCTGCTACTGCAAGGAAGTAACGGATATGACGTAGCAGCACGGGAATTCCCTCACCTATTGGCTATCCCTATCGAATCTATCGCAAACCAGTCTTGGACGCTATTGGAATTCGCATCCATCCTTCATCCATCGAATCAACGCACGCATCCAAGCCGATCGTGAGGGAGGTCGTCGATGGGTTGCGGATACGCTGAACCGGGCCGTTAGTACGCTCGCGCTGAGGGAAATTATTTTGGTTCGTAGACTTTCCTAATGATCTTCGTTCGAGCGATCATCGTGTCCGCCTTTTCTGCTTGCCATCGACCTCCCGCTCTGTGTCGTGCGGTCGCGCGCACTTTCGACCGTTCGTTTGCTCGGCGGCGAAACGCCGGGCGATGTGTTGCCCGAGTCTTACAACAGTGTTGGTCAAAACCACAGTCGTATGCCTGCCCGTTATCGTAGGTGGGTGACCGTGTCCGGCGTTTCAGGAGGCTGCTCCACTTGGACCGAAGACCCGAAAGTTGGAGATGGCATCAATGGAGAACGGACCAGCTTTCAGCTGATTCCACTTCTTGCGAGTTTGCACCCACTGCGCGTGCTTAAATTGTGCAGCGTTTGCTGCATCGTGAAGCGCCGGATATCCAAAGTCGTCGGCATACTCGCGAAGGGCTGCCTGTCGCTCACGCCAATTGCCGGTACCTTGGTTAGCAAACGCGATATGTTCGAGGCACATATGAAGGACCGTTGCCGCACAGCGTTCGCTCGATGAACGGTCTCTATATGACACAACACGATCAGCAAAGAGAACTGCTGCGTTGTTCTTTTCGATCGCTTCTGCGACGTCAATGTTGAAACCTGGAATGAAATGCGCACTCAAGGCGATGACTTCTTGCTGTTCCGTCGGCAGTGAGGAGTACCAGCCAAGGAAGTGGTCGAGCGGTGATTCAATATTTTCGTTTGACATAATTGAGTCGATCGGCACCAACTCTACCGACTCGGAAGTGGAGCGCGCCGCGCAAGCAAGGCGCGACCCGTATTGCACGAGTTTGGGCGCACCAACCATAATGTCGCTGTGCGGCGTTATTTCGTTATCCTGCTTTTTTGCGATGTCTGCAAAAGCTACGCGCGACATTGAGCGGCTGTTGTGGAGACGTGCGAAAAGCCCCGTTGGCCCTTTTTGGTCCACCCTTGGATTCGAGTGAGAGAGCGAGTGGGGTCTATGGGCGTGCATTCACCTGTATCCCGCATCCGGTGCCTTGCCACTCGCACGGCCTGCACCACGAGCCATCCCGCTGCCGAAGCCTAGTGTTTGCGGAAACTCCTTCCCACCAAGGTTCTCCGTTCCGAATGCAAACAGGATGCCATTCAGTCCGTATGTTATCCACCAGAGAAGACGCAGTGGATTCCAGAAGCAAGGGCTGCAAGGCTTACTGCCCACATGGAGTGGGCAGTAATCGCTAGAGGGCAGACTAGGTGAGAAGGACGGCGAGACACCCTGGAGTTCCCAAGCTGGGTGGGGATGCTCCGTCATACCAAACTTCGGGAGGCCGTCGTCGCAGAGACTGCCTCACCGTTGCCTTCGTTTCCCCGCGTACTTCCAATCGAAGCGATACGATCAGCCCAGCTATTAGAGGCCGAGCTCCGACAAGCCGGGATGATCATCCGGCCGACGGCCCAGGGGCCAGTGATACTTGCGCTCGGATTCCTTGATCGGCATGTCGTTGATGCACGCATAGTGACAGTATTGCCGGCCAGCCCTCGCCGTATGTGCAGCGAAAGGCGTACTTGACGCTTTTTACGTGGGAACAGAAGTTCCTTGAAGGGCGGGGCACGGTTGAATTCGGGAAGAGCAACCCGCGAGATTTCTTCGGCGTCCCAGTGTGCGAACTACCCTTCGGCTGTTTCTCTCCGATCCTGCAGTACGCAGGACAGATCAACCCCGTGATCGCTAACTGGGGAGCGCGGGCTGCCTATAAGTTCACGAGCGAGATCACCGCGCAGGTTGGCGTGTGGAGATCGGATGCTAACTACCCCTATAGCACCGGCTGGACTGCGTCGGAACAAGGCCCACAAAGCAATACTTACCTCGCCAACGTGACCTATAGGACCGATCCGCGGCAGGACCGCTACGCGAAGAATTACGAGCTGCTCTTCTTCTACAACACTGCCAGCCACAAGGATTTCAATAGCCCGGGTCCGATACTGCCCGGCCCGTACAAGGGAAGCTCGGGTATCTATGTCGGTGGTAAGCAGGTGGTGTGGCATCCGGATGGCAATATTGCCGGCACACCCGGGCCTTTCTCACTGAGCGTATTTGGCAATTTCGCCAGCTCCTTCAGCCAGCACAACGCGGCTGGACTTGAGAGCACGGGGACTTTGGGCCTGACCGTGAAAGGCCTTCTGAAAAGCCGGCCGTATGACACTGTCTCCGCGCGCGTCAGCTATACACGAAATACAGCATCAGAGCAAAACTTTCTCGAACAGACCAATCTTGCACTCGGAGGCACCGGCTACAACGTGGGTAGAAACGAGTACGCGGTACAGGTCGACGCCAACATCATTGGCACGCCCACCGTTATCGTGAGTCCGTACATCGTCCGTACGTTCAACACGAATAGTTGGCTGATGCCGTACACGACCACGAAGCCGCGAAACGGGATTGCATATGGAATCCTCGCCACGATCCTCTTCGACAAAATGCTGGGTCTGTCCGGGAACTGACCGCTACCTCGAAGGGGTGACGGCGACGACGCTACCTTTCGGCATGGTGGCGCCCGTCCCCGGGAATTCCGAGTTCAACGCACGCCCAGCGCGAGGCCTGCCCTCACGCGCGGCAAGCTTGTCACCGGCCGCGCGCCGTGCTTATCGCGGAATCGCGGGTAACCGTCATAGACGGCTATTTGGCGGCGGCCGTGCTTGTTGGAATCGCACCCAACGCGATTGCGGGATTGTGGTGCGCGGACCCGCTCGCGGGTCTCGTGATCGTCTACTATGCCGCGATCGAAGGCATTGCGCATTGGAAAGAGGGCCGCGCTTGATCAGCCAGACTTTCGGCCGTTGGGACAGAAGTCATGTTGACCGGCGCTTATAGGCCAGGGGCCCGCCATTCGGTACTGACGGGTGTTTGACTGTTCCTGGCCGAACTGAGTCAGACAATCTGACGCCGTCTGTTTGGCCTAGACCAGCCTTTTACATCTGATTGCCAGGTAAATCTGGATAGATCGTGCCCACGATCAGAGATCGTGGGCACGATCTAACGTGATCCACACTTCCCCAAAGCGCGCAGTAAGAAATAGGCGCGTTCGTTTTCATCCCCGCGAATCGGGGAATTCGCGAAGTTGTACGCGGCATTTCGACGGATCAGGGATTGCTCCAACCCTCTGCATAGAGCTGCTGACAAAGAAGCCCAAGGCGCATGGTCACCGTGTAGCTCTCGCCATCCCCGATAAGGGAGGGACGGGTGTCGCGGAACAGCTTCTCGATGGGATATTCGCGTGTCGTGCCCACCGCGCCGAAAAGCTGAAGCGCCTCGTGGACCACTTTCATCGCCTCTTCGGTTACTGTCACCTTGTTCGCTGCGGTGACATAGGGGTGGACCCGCTCCGAAAGGCGTGCAAACGCGAGTGAGCGCCGAGCCGTCGCGCGAGCCAGTTCAATCCGGCGCAGCATGTCGCCGAGACGATAACGGGTCAGTTGATGATCGATCAGCAGCCTTCCGCCCTGCTTACGTTCATGGCAGTACTGCAGCGCCAACTCGAACGCCGCGCGGGCGACGCCCACGAATATCGGCGACGTGTGTGCTCCAGCGTAAGACCACACGGAAGCAAAATTGCCGTAGTACTCGTCTTTCAACGCGACGGCGAAACGTTTCGGAACACGAACGTTGTCAAAATAGATTTCCCCTTGAGGAAGCGCGCGCAGGCCGATTTTTTCAAGCGGCTTGCCGCGCGAGACCCCGGGAAGGTCGAGAGGGATGATCACCCCGACACCGTACGGCAGGCCGTTCTTGTCAAGCCGTCCATCGCCATAGTCCGCGCCCATATAGGCGATCGCCACTTGCGCAACGGCGCCGTTGGATACCCAGGCCGAGCTTTGTCCGTTGATCACGATCTCGTCGTCGCCCACCTTCGCCCACAGGTTGCCTTGATTACCCGGCGTGCCTTGCGGCCAATCGCGTTCGATGTCGAACACCTGGAAGTCACTGCCCCGGTCGGGCTGCGTTCCAATCCAGCACCCGATGCGGCCGGCACACAGCTCGACCAGTTCCTGCTTGCCGGCCGTAACAGCCAGTTGCATGGGGAAGTTGGCGATCCCCAGCGACAGGGCAAGCCCGCTGTCGCCCCATCCGAGCTCCTCGGCGATCATCGATTCCATGCGCAACGCCGTCTCGGCGGGCAGCGAAGCGAACAGCGCGGGATCTACGCCGAGCTTCGCGAACTCTGTAAAGACCGAGTAAAAGGGCGATCCTGGCGCAATGGCCTGCTCCGCGGTCATCTTGTCCAGCTCCGTGCCCGTTGGGCGGAGGACTTCCTTAGCAAACCGATGAAGCGTTTCCTGAACGGCGCGCTCCTCCTCGGACAGCGGCGTTTCGAAACCGGTCAGGCAAACGTCCGGCAAGTTCAGTTCAGTTTTCAGTCGCAGCACGTTCGTCTCCTTTGGATTTAAGCAACGCGTCATGCGTTGGGCAGGCCTTTGGCATATTTCGCCAGCGCCGGATCCATGAAGTCCCACGGCTGAGCACTGGTGGTGTAGAAGTCCATCGAGGGCGAGTACTGGCTAGGATCATCGAGACTGCCGCAGAAAATCAGCACAATCTCGGGCTTCTCCGCGATCTTTCCAAGGATGGGCGATCCGCAATCGGGGCAAAAGCCACGCTCCACGTCGTGGCCGAGATCACTCTTCACCCCGTGATATCGTGGCTCGCCCGATACGATCCGAAACGCGGGAGCCGGCACGATCCGCACCGAGGCGTAAGCACTGCCGGTTGCACGTTGACAGTCACGGCAATGGCAGTTCAATGAGAAAATCGGCTCGGCCGAGCACTCGTAGCGAATCGCCTTGCAGGCGCACCCTCCACTGTATGAATGACTCATGTACATCTCCTCTTCGGTTGTTGAGCGGAGGACGCTTCACGAACCTCCGATGCAGTTTGTTCAGCGCAATGTGCGTGGGCGTTTGCTCGACTTAGCTCAAGTTTGCTGCCACACCGGGCATCACGGTTTCAAGATCAGCTTGCCCGTTGATCGGCGAGATTCAAGTAACGCATGTGCGTGAGCCGCCTCGGAAAGAGGGAAACACCCGCCGATCGGCACCGTGATCTGCCCGGACTCGACCCATCCCATCAGGCGGGAGAACTGTCGTTTCATTCGCTCGGCGTCAGCGAGGTGCACCCCAAGATAGAAGCCGCAGACACCGAGGTTGCCCCCAAGCAGGTGGGCCGCATCCACGAGCATCGGCTCGTTGGAAGCCGCGCCGTACGCGACGATGCGCCCGGAAGGCCTGAGAAGAGCCAGCTCGCGAGCGAGTGCCTCGCCGCCCTGGACATGGAGGATGAGATCGAAGCCTTCGTTGTTCGTGAGGGCACGCGCCGCCTCTTCCCAGCCCGGCTCCGTATAGTTGACCATGCTCGTCCGCGCGCCAGACGAGCATTGATCAGCGGATCCTGTGCTGTGTACAGGTCGGGGCAGCACCGGCAGGAAGCCGAGTTCCTGACTCAGGGTTCTTGATTTCGAGACTGGAAACCATGTTAGTTGACGCTAGAAGCTGGTCCTACTTGGTTGATTGCGGAACGCACTGACCTGGATCTGCGCCAACTTCATCGCACCGTGACCGATGCGTTCGCGATCGCGCTAGCAACGGGAAAGCGTATTGCGACGCTGGCGCTACCACCCTCAGCTAAGCGACAACCGATCGGGTTCACGCGTCACGGATAGACGGCGACAGATCCCCTGCGGACCGCGCCGTTGTGAAAGCGGGGGCAGCACCGGGATTTGAACCCAGATCTCTAATGCGTACGATGGAGGCACCAGCCAACCGTCTACGACCACTGTTCGCGAGTGGCTTTGAATCAGCGCTCTATCCTCTTGAGCTATGCCGCGTATTGCTATGCCTTGCCACCTTTGACGATTGCCAGGGGCTTCTTACGCGTCAGACGGTCGCCTTGTTCCTTCTGCCTCCGCTCACGCTCCGCGATCTTTTCTTCGGCAAATGGCTTAGCCGCCTTGATCAAACCGCTCAAGTCATACTCGTTCGTGTCGTTGTCACCTACGCTCGTCGTGCGGTAAATACGTTTGATGAACCCGGCTGCCTCCATCGCCGCAATTCGCTTTTGTATTGTGCGTGGAGCCACACCGATTGCCTTCGCCAAGGTGCCCTTGGACGGGCGTGCATATTCTCCGGGCCTCCACCAGTAACCAGCGAGGTGAATCAAAATATTGATATCGAGCGGAGTAAGGCCCAACGCCTGCTGACGCTCGAAAATGATGTTCGGAAAAGAAGTCCAGCCCGCCTTCGCCAACGGCGCCGACCACTTGGCTGCAACACTCTTGTCTACTGCATTGGTTGCCTGCGGTTTTGTCGCGACACTCATTTCGTGCTCCCCCGTGTTCATTGCGTTGAGTTAAGTATCGCGACGACGCATCGGCCTTGCAAGATCAGAAGAGCGCATATGGGACGCCCTGCGCGTCTCCCCCTGCGCGTAGTTTGCTGTGTATTAGGCCCCTGCATCTAATTGGGTTCATCTCATGATCCAGGTATGTGTTTTGGGAGGTCTCCAGTTCGTGTTTTGGGAGGTCTCCAGTTCGCCCCTGGGGCCGACCTAAAGGCCGCCCGGTACAGCTCTCCAAAACGCCCCCGCAAGAACACGAAGCCTCCCCCTATCCGATTACATGGGTTCGCCTTGTTGACTCCGTGACCATTTCGCAACATCACCGGAAACCTAGGGGGTCATGTGAGTATGCCCAGCCTGCGTACCGAACGTCAGGGCACGACATTCAGTACCGCGCAGGGCCCCCTCGCTCGTCTTAGATGTCAATCCGCTCGGTTTTAACGACCAACGACACCGGCATGCGCATGGCCGCTTGAAAATACGCGATTACGGAAGCTATGCAAGAATCTTTCGATCCGCAATCGCATAACAACAGCCATGAGTGACACGCTGCAGGAAGAACAAGCAGCCGCAGATCACGCTATGCGCAACTGGACCTTCGAGAGGCAAGGTCCGGTCCGGATCGGTTCCGATGCGCACAAGCAGATGTTCTGCCGCATGCTGCTCGACACACACAACCCGTACAAGCCGGCCGTCATCGACTGGCCGCCGCTCAAGCCCGACGAACTCAAGCGGCTCACGTCGCTGCCGATCTGGGACATCGCGGTGCAAACCGAAGGCCGCGCATCGATCCGCGTGGCGACCTACGTCGCGACCGTCGACGATCCGCTGCTGCGCCGCGCACTCGAGATGGACGGCGGCGAGGAAGCCCGCCACAAGGTCGTGCTGTCGAAGCTCGTCGAGGCATACGGCATCCGGCTCGCGCCGGAGCCGCCCTACCCGGCGCCCAAGGATCCCGAGTGGTCCTGGATGATGACGGGCTTCAGCGAATGCATCGACAGCTTCTTCGCGTTCGGCCTGTTACGCTCCGCGCAGCGCTCCGGCTATTTTCCGCCCGAACTCGTCGACACCTTCGAGCCCGTGATCCAGGAAGAAGGCCGCCACATCCTGTTCTTCGCGAACTGGTACGCGTGGTACTGGCGCAATTTGCCGTGGTGGCGCCGGCCGTGGTTCTTCGCGCGCGTCACGGCCGTGTGGGTGCACCTGGTCCGCGACCGCATCGGCATCGCCCGCGGGATCGACGCCGACGGCGTCGCACGCGACGCGAACTTCCCGGCGACGAGCACCGCCGACATCGGCGAAACGCTGAACCCGCGCGAGCTGATCGCGCTGTGCCTGACCGAGAACGACCGACGGATGGCCGGGTACGACAAACGGCTGCTGCGCCCGATGTTCGTCCCGCGCATGGCGCGCCTCGCGCTGCGGTTTCTGCGGAAGTAACGCTGCGGCGCCCGGCGGCGGGTTGCAGGCGGCGCGGACCGGCGCACGCGGCAGCCCGCCGGCACCTTCTCCGGAACGGTGTGCTGCGTCGGCCGGACGGTGTGATGCAATCCGACTCGCCCGGTCGACGGATCGCGGTTGCCATCCGCGCGCCTGCTCTCCCCCTGCGGACGAAAACGAACACACCGCTGCCCGAATCCGTTGCGCCACGCACGACGTGACGTCGGCCCACTCGCCACCGTCAGCCCGACGGCGCGCATCGGACGCATTTGCACGTCGCCTCCCCTCCTGCGGGATGTCTTCCTGGGAAGCAGGATCCAGTCGTTGTGGCGACGATCCGACATTTCCCGCTCGCCGTATCCGTTCCCCCCAACGCTGCGGTTGCAAGCATGGCCCGGCCGGGCGATCTGACACCCGTCCAATCGGGCCATCAATAGGACAAATTCGAAACGACGTTCCAATTGCGGGGCGCGATATGTCCGTAGCACTTTTTTACAACTTTATGACATCAGCCGCCGGGGAAGGCCCGTCCCACGGGCGCGCGCGGCCGGTGCGATGCGCAAACCAGCATATCCCGAGGCTCCGCTTTTTATGTTTTTTCGATTTTCAAGAGAATGACAAAATACAATCCAAACCCCCACAAAAGTCTCTAATTAATAAATTAACAAGCCTTTCCAGTCCATGTTAATTAGCATCCATCAGAACATTACAAACCAGTAAGAAATTCCCGATGCGCAAACGTTTGCCGTTTCATTTCTGTTACATGCCGCGATGGAGGAAGTGTTGCTCGCCCCACAAAACTCTCTTATCTCATTGATTTTTATAAGATATTTAAGCTGACATCGATCACTCAACAATCATACACAAAGCATTCCAGTTTCTTTCTGAATCATTACTTCCGAATACATCAAAACGCGAGGCATTAACCATCTTTTAACTTCTAGAACCTTCCATTTTTCACTGTTTGTCAATCTCCAAATACCACCTCAAATAAACTCCGGCCATCAATTTTAAGATTCGCGCGATCGCACGGCATATTCATCTAACGAAAGAGACCGGTGTGTGGCGTGATTATTTGGAGGTAGGTAGGAAATGAACCGCACATACCGCTCGATCTGGAACGAAGCCCTTGGCGCCTGGGTCGCGGCATCCGAACACGACTCGGCACGGGGCAAGCCGAACAAGTCGGCCGTCGTGAAGGCCGTTGCAACCGCCGTTCTTGTAGCGGGGGCGAGCGTCGGCAACGTGGCGCACGCGCAGTACTCTGCCGGCGGCCTCGGTGGGTCGGTGGTTGCGTCGGGTGCGCAGTCAATCGCAATCGGCGGCAATTCGGGCAGCACGACGACGGCCAGCGGCTCGACGTCCATCGCGATCGGCGCGAACGCGACCGCATCCGGCGACTACTCGCAAGCGTTCGGCCAGAACTCGAAGGCCACGGGCAACAGCTCGATCGGTATCGGCTCGGGATCGCAGGCGACGGCAACCGGCGCGACCGCGGTCGGCAACGACGCGAAGGCACAGGGCACGAGCTCGATCGCCATCGGCGGCGGCAACGGGTCGGGTTCGGGCGGTGCGACCGCCGGCGCGACCAACTCGGTCGCAATCGGCCGCTTCGCGGTGGTGGGCGCGACCGCGACGGGCGCTACCGCGATCGGCCTCAACTCCACCGCGCAATATGCAAACAGCGTGGCGATCGGACAGGGCAGCGTCACCGGCACCGCAGCGCCCACCGGGACCGGCTACCTGACCGGCAGCGCCGCGCCGGCTTCGGAAATGTCGATCGGCAGCGCGACGAATCTTCGTCGTATTACCAACGTCGCCGACGGTTCGGCACCGCAGGACGCCGTCACGGTGGCCCAGCTCAGCACCGGGATGAGTACGACGACGAGCGCGATCAGCAGCCTTTCGTCGTCCACGTCGACGGGGCTGTCGTCGGCTAATAGTTCTATCGGGTCGCTGTCGACCGGGCTGAGCTCGACCAATAGCTCGGTTACGTCGCTTTCGTCGTCCACATCCACCGGCATCTCGTCGGCTAATAGCTCAATCGGTTCGCTGTCGACCGGGCTCAGCTCGACCAATAGCTCAGTTACGTCGCTCTCGTCGTCCACGTCCACCGGCCTCTCGTCGGCTAATAGCTCAATCGGCTCGCTGTCCACTTCGACCTCGACCGGGCTGTCGTCCGCTAACAGCTCCATCGGTTCGCTCTCGACCGGCCTCAGCTCCACCAACAGCTCGGTTACGTCGCTTTCGTCGTCGACGTCCACCGGCCTCTCGTCGGCAAACAGCTCGATCACGTCGCTCTCCACGTCGACCTCGACTGGCCTGAGCTCGACCAACAGCTCAGTTACGTCGCTCTCGTCGTCCACGTCCACCGGCCTCTCGTCGGCTAATAGCTCAATCGGCTCGCTGTCCACGTCGACCTCGACCGGGCTGTCGTCCGCTAACAGCTCCATCGGTTCGCTCTCGACCGGTCTGAGCTCAACGAATAGCTCCGTTACGTCGCTTTCGTCGTCCACGTCGACCGGTCTCTCGTCGGCTAACAGCTCGATCGGCTCGCTGTCCACGTCGACCTCGACCGGTCTGAGCTCGACCAACAGCTCTGTTACTTCGCTTTCGTCGTCGACCTCGACGGGTCTTTCGTCGGCTAACAGCTCGATCTCTTCACTGTCGACCTCCACGTCGACGGGTCTCAGCTCCACGAACAGCTCCGTTACTTCGCTCTCGTCGTCGACCTCGACGGGTCTTTCGTCAGCAAACAGCTCGATCTCGTCGCTGTCCACGTCGACTTCCACCGGGATCAACTCGCTGTCGACTTCCACGTCGACTGGCTTGTCTTCGGCTAACAGCTCGATCTCGTCACTGTCGACGTCCACTTCGACGGGTCTGAGCTCCACGAACAGCTCCGTTACGTCGCTTTCGTCGTCAACTTCGACGGGTCTTTCGTCGGCCAACAGCTCAATCGGCTCGCTTTCCACCTCGACCTCGACCGGCCTGTCGTCCGCTAACAGCTCGATCGGTTCGCTGTCGACCGGCCTCAGCTCGACCAACAGCTCTGTTACGTCGCTCTCGTCGTCCACGTCCACCGGCCTCTCGTCGGCCAACAGCTCGATCGGCTCGCTCTCCACGTCGACCTCGACCGGTCTGAGCTCGACCAACAGCTCTGTTACTTCGCTTTCGTCGTCGACCTCGACGGGTCTCTCGTCGGCTAACAGCTCGATCGGCTCGCTTTCCACCTCGACCTCGACCGGCCTGTCGTCCGCTAACAGCTCGATCGGTTCGCTGTCGACCGGCCTCAGCTCGACCAACAGCTCTGTTACGTCGCTTTCCTCGTCCACGTCGACCGGTCTCTCGTCGGCCAATAGCTCGATCGGCTCGCTCTCCACGTCGACCTCGACCGGCCTGTCGTCTGCTAACAGCTCGATCGGTTCGCTCTCGACCGGCCTCAGCTCCACCAACAGCTCGGTTACGTCGCTCTCGTCGTCAACGTCCACCGGCCTCTCGTCGGCCAACAGCTCGATCGGCTCGCTTTCCACGTCGACCTCGACCGGGCTGTCGTCCGCTAACAGCTCGATCGGGTCCCTGTCGACTGGCCTCAGCTCGACCAATAGCTCGGTTACGTCGCTCTCGTCGTCAACGTCCACCGGCCTCTCGTCGGCCAACAGCTCGATCGGCTCGCTTTCCACGTCGACCTCGACCGGCCTGTCGTCTGCTAACAGCTCGATCGGGTCCCTGTCGACTGGCCTCAGCTCGACCAATAGCTCGGTGGCATCGCTGTCGACATCCACGTCGACCGGCCTCTCGTCGGCAAACAGCTCGATCGGCTCGCTGTCCACCGGCCTCAGCACGGTCACGACCAAAACCGACAATCTCGGCAACAGTACCGCCGCAGCCCTCGGCGGCGGCGCGGGCTACAACCCGGCAACCGGCACGGTTTCCGCTCCGTCGTACACCACGTACAACACGAACGGTACGACGTCGACCGCCAACAGCGTCGGCTCGGCGATCGACAGCATCAACAACCAGGGCATCAAGTACTTCCACGCGAATTCGACAGGCACGGACAGCCAGGCGCTCGGCACCGACTCGGTCGCTATCGGTCCGAACGCCATCGCCAACAATACCGGCGACGTCGCGCTCGGCAGCGGCTCCGTCACCAGCACCCCGAACGCAACGCCGACCGGTACCGTCGGCGGCGTGACGAGCACGTTCGCGGGCGGCAATCCGAGCAGCGTGGTGAGCGTCGGCAACGCGAGCACGGGCACCACGCGTCAGATCACCAATGTCGCGGCAGGTCAAATCACGGCGACCAGCACCGACGCGATCAACGGCTCGCAGCTCTTCGCGACCAATTCGGCCGTGAATTCGCTGTCGACGACGGTGTCGTCGTCCAGCAACGCAATCTCGTCGCTGTCGACCGGCATCACTTCGTTGTCGACAGGCCTCAGCTCGACTAACAGCTCGGTTACGTCGCTCTCGTCGTCCACGTCGACCGGTCTCTCGTCGGCTAACAGCTCGATCAGCTCGCTGTCCACGTCGACCTCGACCGGTATTAACTCGTTGTCGACGGGTCTGAGCTCCACCGATAGCTCGGTCACTTCGTTGTCGACCTCGACGTCGACAGGCTTGTCGTCGGCAAATAGCTCGATCACGTCGCTCTCCACGTCGACTTCGACCGGTATCAACTCGTTGTCCACGGGCCTCAGCTCGACCGACAGCTCGGTAACGTCGCTGTCGACTTCGACGTCGACCGGTCTGTCGTCGGCGAATAGCTCGATCACATCGCTCTCCACCTCGACCTCGACGGGTATCAACTCGCTGTCGACTGGCCTCAGCTCGACCGACAGCTCAGTGACGTCGCTGTCGACTTCGACGTCGACTGGCCTCTCGTCGGCGAATAGCTCGATCACGTCGCTCTCCACGTCGACTTCGACCGGTATCAACTCGTTGTCCACGGGCCTCAGCTCGACCGACAGCTCGGTGGCTTCGCTGTCGACCTCCACGTCGACGGGCCTGTCGTCGGCAACCAGCTCGATCAGCTCGTTGTCCACCTCAACCTCGACGGGCATCAACTCGCTGTCTACTGGCCTCAGCTCGACCGACAGCACGGTAACGTCGCTCTCGACTTCGACGTCGACCGGCCTCTCGTCGGCGAATAGCTCGATCACGTCGCTCTCAACCTCGACCTCGACCGGCATCAACTCGCTGTCCACCGGCCTCAGCTCGACCGATAGCTCGGTGGCTTCGCTCTCGACCTCGACGTCGACGGGCCTGTCGTCGGCAACCAGCTCGATCAGCTCGTTGTCCACCTCAACCTCGACGGGCATCAACTCGCTGTCTACTGGCCTGAGCTCGACCGACAGTACAGTAACGTCGCTGTCGACCTCCACGTCGACGGGCCTGTCGTCGGCAACCAGCTCGATCGGCTCGCTTTCCACGTCGACCTCGACCGGTATCAACTCGCTGTCGACTGGCCTCAGCTCGACCGATAGCTCAGTGACCTCGCTGTCGACTTCCACGTCGACTGGTCTGTCGTCGGCAACCAGCTCAATCAGCTCGTTGTCCACCTCGACTTCTACCGGTATCAGCTCGTTGTCCACGTCGACCTCGACGGGCATTAACTCGCTGTCGACTGGCCTGAGCTCGACCGACAGCACGGTAACGTCGCTCTCGACTTCGACGTCGACCGGCCTGTCCTCGGCGACCAGCTCGATCACGTCGCTCTCCACGTCGACCTCGACAGGTATCAACTCGCTGTCCACCGGCCTCAGCTCGACCGATAGCTCGGTGGCTTCGCTCTCGACTTCGACGTCGACGGGCTTGTCGTCGGCAACCAGCTCGATCAGCTCGCTGTCCACCTCGACCTCGACGGGTATCAACTCGTTGTCGACGGGCCTCAGCTCGACCGACAGCACGGTAACGTCGCTCTCGACCTCCACGTCGACCGGCCTGTCCTCGGCGACCAGCTCGATCACGTCGCTCTCCACGTCGACCTCGACTGGTATCAACTCGCTGTCCACCGGCCTCAGCTCGACCGATAGCTCGGTGGCTTCGCTGTCGACCTCCGCGTCGACCGGCCTCTCGTCGGCGAATAGCTCGATCACGTCGCTCTCAACCTCGACCTCGACCGGCATCAACTCGCTGTCCACCGGTCTGAGCTCGACCGACAGCTCGGTAACGTCGCTCTCGACTTCGACGTCGACCGGCTTGTCGTCGGCGAATAGCTCGATCACGTCGCTCTCCACCTCGACCTCGACCGGTATCAACTCGTTATCGACTGGCCTGAGCTCGACCGACAGCACGGTAACGTCGCTGTCGACTTCGACGTCGACTGGCTTGTCGTCGGCGAATAGCTCGATCACGTCGCTCTCCACCTCGACCTCGACCGGCATCAACTCGCTGTCGACCGGTCTGAGCTCGACCGATAGCTCGGTGGCTTCGCTCTCGACTTCGACGTCGACGGGCTTGTCGTCGGCAACCAGCTCGATTGGTTCGCTGTCCACGTCGACTTCGACAGGCATCAACTCGCTGTCCACCGGCCTCAGCTCGACCGATAGCTCGGTGGCTTCGCTGTCGACCTCCACGTCGACCGGCCTCTCGTCGGCAACCAGCTCGATCGGTTCGCTGTCCACGTCGACTTCGACGGGCATCAACTCTCTGTCCACGGGTCTTAGCTCGACCGACAGCTCGGTTGCTTCGCTCTCGACCTCCACGTCGACCGGCCTGTCCTCGGCGACCAGCTCGATCAGCTCGTTGTCCACCTCGACCTCGACGGGTATCAACTCGTTGTCGACCGGCCTGAGCTCAACCGACAGCACGGTTGCTTCGCTCTCGACCTCCACGTCGACCGGCCTGTCCTCGGCTACCAGCTCGATCAACTCGCTGTCCACCTCGACCTCGACGGGCATCAACTCGCTGTCCACGGGCCTGAGCTCCACCGACAGCACGGTAACGTCGCTCTCGACTTCGACGTCAACGGGCCTCTCGTCGGCCACCAGCTCGATCAGCTCGCTGTCGACATCGACCTCGACCGGCCTGTCGTCCGCAACCAGCTCGATCGGCTCGCTGTCCACGTCGACCTCGACCGGCATCAACTCGCTGTCCACGGGCCTCAGCTCGACCGACAGCACGGTAACGTCGCTCTCGACCTCCACGTCGACCGGCCTGTCGTCGGCCACCAGCTCGATCGGCTCGCTGTCCACGTCGACCTCGACGGGCATCAACTCACTGTCCACGGGCCTGAGCACGACCGACAGCACGGTAACGTCGCTCTCGACCTCCACGTCGACGGGCCTCTCGTCGGCCACCAGCTCGATCAGCTCGCTGTCGACCTCGACCTCGACGGGCCTGTCGTCCGCGACCAGCTCGATCGGCTCGCTGTCCACCGGCCTCAGCTCGACCAACAGCTCGCTCACGTCGTTGTCCACGTCGACCTCCACCGGCATCAACTCACTGTCGACGGGCCTGAGCTCCACGAACAGCTCGGTCGCGTCGCTGTCGACCTCGACGTCGACCGGCCTCTCGTCGGCGACCAGCTCGATCAGCTCGCTGTCCACGTCGACTTCGACGGGCCTGTCATCCGCAACCAGCTCGATCGGTTCGCTGTCCACTGGCCTGAGCTCGACCGACAGCACGGTAACGTCGCTCTCGACCTCCACGTCGACGGGTCTGTCGACGGCCACCAGCTCGATCACGTCGCTCTCCACGTCGACGTCGACCGCGATCGACGCCGCGAAGACGCACTACTACAGCGTCAACGACAACGGCACGCAGCAAGGCAACTACGCCAACGACGGCGCAACGGGTGTCAACTCGCTCGCCGCCGGCGTGAACGCCAGCGCCGCAGGCGCCAGCAGCGTCGCGGTCGGCGATGGCTCGAACGCACAGTCGGCGGGTGCAGTCGCGATCGGCCAGAACGCGTCGGCCACCGGCGGCAAGGCGGTGTCGATCGGCTCCGGCAACACCGCGAGCGGCGACGGCGCGGTCGCGATCGGCGACCCGAGCGTCGCAACGGGCACCGGCGCAGTGGCGATGGGCGCGAACGACACGGCGACCGGCAGCGGCGCAGTGGCGCTCGGCAACGCAAACACCGCAACCGGCAACAGCGCGCTCGCCCTCGGCAGCTCGAACCAGGCCACCGCGGACAACACGATCGCGCTCGGCAACAAGGCAGTCGCAAGCGCCACCGGCGCCCAGGCCTACGGCTCGGGTGCATCGGCCACGGCAGCGGATGCGCTCGCCTTCGGCACGAACGCCACGGCGAACGTCGCGAACTCGATCGCCCTCGGCGCGAACTCGGTCACGGGTGCGGCAGTCGGCACCTCGAGCGCCACGATCGGCGGCGTCTCGTACCTCTTCGCGGGCAGCTCGCCGGTGGGCGTGGTGAGCGTCGGCCAGCCGGGGCAGGAACGCCAGATCACGAACGTCGCGGCAGGCCAGGTCTCGGCCACCAGCACGGACGCGATCAACGGCAGCCAGCTCCACGCGACGAACCAGGCAGTCAACAGCCTGTCCACGTCGACCGCGTCGAACATCTCGTCGCTGTCGACCGGCATCGGTTCGCTGTCCACGGGTCTCAGCTCGACCAACAGCTCGGTGACGTCGCTGTCCACGTCGACCTCGACGGCGATCAACTCGCTGTCGACGGGCCTCAGCTCGACGAACAGCAACCTGACATCGCTGTCCACGTCGACCTCGACCGGCATCGGCTCGCTGTCGACCGGCCTGAGCACGACGAACAGCACGGTGGCCTCGCTGTCGACGGGCGTGACGAACCTGGGCGATCAGGTGTCGCAACTGTCGACGACGATCAACAACAACACGACGCGCTCGTTGAGCAACAACGGTGTCGCGGTCGACATGAACGGCACCGGCAACGATCGGCCGACCGTCACCGCCGGCTCGAACTCGGTGGCGATCGGCGCGAATTCGAATGACGGCGGTCGTTCGAACGTGGTGTCGGTCGGCAGCGACACGCAGCAGCGCCAGATCACGAACGTCGCGCCGGGCACGCAAGGCACCGACGCGGTGAACGTGAACCAGCTGACGCAGGTGCAGACGACGCTGTCGACGGCACTGTCGGGCCAGCAGACGCAGATCAACTCGCTGGGTTCGCAACTGCAGCAGACCGACCAGATGGCGAAGCAGGGTATCGCGGCCGTCGGCGCGATGGCGTCGATCCCGCAGCTCGATCGCGACGCCAACTTCGGGATGGGTGTGGGCACGTCGACCTTCCTCGGCCAGAAGGCGATGGCGGTCAACATGCAGGCCCGGATCACCGAAAACCTGAAGGCGTCGATCAACGGCGGCTTCAGCGGCGGTCAGAAGGTGATCGGCGCCGGCATGCTGTACCAGTGGAAGTAACGCGTCGCGCCGCCACGCCGCCGGCTCACGAGCCGGACGGCGCGCGGCGGCCCCGACGGCACGACGAGCCCGCCGCGCAACCCGCGGCGGGCCTCGGTCAACCCAAGCTTTGAGGACGTAACCGTGAACAAACTCGCTCTTGCGCTCGCACTTTCCGCAACGGCCCTCGCCGCATGCTCGACCGCATCCGGCCCGACCTTCAGCGCATCCGAACTGCAGCCGCGCGACGGCGTGCGCACCTTCCAGGTGGACTGCCACGGCCTGCTGTCGGGCCCGCAGACCTGCATGAAGGCCGCCCGCAAGATCTGCGGCGACCAGCCGGTGCGCACCGTCGACTCGGCCCGCGCGCTGCGCGACGGCTCGGATCCCGCGACGCTGGTGTTCCAGTGCGGCGCCGCGCCGGCCGAAGCGGCATCGGCCGCCGAGCCGGCACCCGCGCCCGCCGCGGTCGAACATGTGAACCTCGCGGGCGACGCGCTGTTCGCGACGGGCCTGGCCACGCTCACGCCGACCGCGCGCGCATCGCTCGACAAGTTGTTGAGCGAGCGCGAAGACCGTACGTATACACAGGTCACGGTCACCGGCCATACGGATTCGGTCGGCAACGACGCCGCCAATCTCGCGCTGTCGAAGCGCCGCGCGGAAACCGTCGCGGGCTACTTGAAGTCACACGGGCTGAAGGCGCAAACCGTGTCGGTCACGGGCCGCGGCAGCGCGGATCCGGTCGCGTCCAACGCGACGGCCGAAGGCCGCGCGAGCAACCGCCGCGTCGACATCTCGCTGCAACGCTGAGCCGCCGGCCGTCGCACCCGCAAGCGACGGCCCTGACCGCCACCGCCCACCGCCCCGCCGGACCCCGCCGACACCGCTTCGCCAGGGCGCCGGCGGCTATGTCAAAGTTCGTCAGCCCCCCTCCACAAACCGCTGACTTCCGTGCCACAATCGCCGCAGACAGCTGCCGGGGCGTTCCGCCCGCGTCGCGCGCCGTGCCAGTCCCGCCCGACGACACACCGGAATCCGCCGGCCGCCCCGCGATCCGCGTCGCTCGACTCGTTGTCGAGCGCGCGCCGGCGCGAACGCAACCACGACAATCCACGGCGCGCCGTTACGCGGCCAGGCGCTCGACGCCATGGCCGAACGCACGACGCCGCAGAGGAAACCAACCGGTGACGGACATCAATCAAGCCGCCTCGGGCGGCACCCGCAAGCAACGGCCGGCCGTCGGCATCTCGCTGTTTGCGCGGGACGGCCAAGCGATCTGGGAAAACGGCATTCACCAGAACATCGCGTACCTCGCGATGATGCTCAAGCGCTCGGACCGCGTCGGCCCCGTCTATTTCCTGAACGGCGGCGACGCGAACGCACTGCCGCTCGGCCTCGAACTCGACGGCCTCGACGTGCCGCTCGTGAAGCCCGCCGACGTCACGCACGAGCTCGACGTCGTGATCGAGATGGGCGCGCAACTGCCGCCCGAATGGCTCAGGCACGTGAAGGCGCTCGGCACGAAGCTCGTCGCGTGCTACGTCGGCCACACCTACAGCGGTCTCGCCGAAACGCCGATCTTCGAAAAGCCGTCGGGGCACATCTTCAACGGCACGCAGTTCGACGAAGTGTGGGTGCTCGAGAAGTCGCAGAAGATCGACGTGCCGCTCTTGCGCACGCTCACGCGCGCGCCGGTTCATACGATTCCGCATCTGTGGTCGCCGTACTTCCTCGATCGCCGCATCGCCGCACTGGCGAGCGAAGGCGTCACGTTCGGCTATCGGCCCGGCCGGCGCCCGTGGCATCTCGCCACGCTCGAGCCGAACATCTCGGTCGTGAAGACCTGCCATTACCCGATGCTCGTGTGCGACGAGTTCTACCGCGCGCATCCGGACGCGGTCCAGCATCTGTTCGTCGTCAACGCGATGCACATGAAGGCGCATCGGACCTTCGTGCACTTCGCGAACAGCCTCGACCTCGTGCGCCAGCACAAGGCGACGTTCGAGCCCCGCATCGACCTGCCGGGCTTCATGGCGCGCCATGCGGATGCCGTCGTGTCGCACCACTGGGAAAATCCGCAGAACTACCTGTACTACGACGTGCTGTACGGCGGCTATCCGCTGATCCACAACTCGACGATGCTCGGCGACGCCGGCTATTACTACCCGGACTTCGATTCCGTCGCGGGCAGCCACGCGCTGCGCGATGCATGGCTGCATCACGACGAGCGGCTCGACGACTATCGCGCGAAAGCCGACCGGCTGCTGCAGTCGGTCTCGATCGACAACCCCGCGAACCTGGACGCGTTCGTCACGCGCCTGGTCGCCTGAACCGGAGCATACGCATGTCGGACTCCAATGCCCGTCAAGCGCCCGGCGAGGGCAAGCGTCTCGTCGTCGGCGTGTCGCTGTTCGTGCGCGGCGCCGGCCAGTCGCTGTGGGAAAACGGCATCTTTCAGAACTGCCTGCTGCTGATCCTGCTGCTGCGTCAGTCGCCGCACGTCGCTCAGGCCGTGATGGTGAACGGCGGCGAACAGCTCGCCGATCCGCAGTTGATGCTCGGCGAATGGGACGTGCCGCTGCTGTCGATGGACGAAGCGCTGCAGCGCTGCGACGTGTTGATCGAAATGAGCGCGCAGTTCAGCGCCGATTACCTGCGCGCGTTCCGCGACCGCGGCGGCAAGGTCATCACGATGCGGGTCGGCAACGACTACGTGATTGACATCGAGCGCGCGATGTTCGACAAGCCGTCGGGCTTCCTGTTCTCGGGCGCGCCGTACGACGCGGTGTGGACGATTCCGGAATTCGAGCGCTCGTGCCTGCACTATTACCAGACGGGCCTGCGCGCGCCGGTGACGATCGTCCCGCACATCTGGCATCCGATGCTGTTCGACAAGGCGCGCGCGACGCTCGGCGCCGGCCTGTCGTTCGGTTATCAGCCCGGCAAACCCCGCTGGCGCGTGACGATGTTCGAGCCGAACATCTGCATGGTGAAGACGAGCATCATCCCGATGCTGGTGACCGAGGAGGCGTATCGCGCGAAGCCCGAATTCCTCGAGTTCGTGCGCGTGTGCAACACGCTGCACCTGAAGGAACATGCGACGTTCGTGCACTTCGCGAAGAGCCTCGACATCGTGAACCACGGGATCACGACGTTCGAAAGCCGCTACGCGGTGTACGAGTTCATGGCGGCCTACGGCGACGCAGTGGTGTCGCACACGTGGGAAAACGCGCAGAACTACCTGTACTACGAACTGCTGTACGGCGACTATCCGCTGATCCACAATTCGCCGTTCCTCGGCAAGGCCGGGTATTTCTATCCGGACTTCGATTGCCAGGCCGGCGGCCGTGCGCTGCTGCAGGCGTTCGACGAACACGACGCGAACCTGGAAGCGTATCGCGAGCAGTCGAAGCACGTGCTCGACTCGGTCAGCATCTACAACCCCGACAACGTCGCCGCGTATTCCGACGCGATCGCGTCACTCTATCGCGACGCCTGACGCGCCGCCCTCTTCGGACTCCGACATGAACCCATACCGGCCCCTCTCCCGCGCGAAATGGCTGATCGGCTGCGCCGTCGCGTCGCTCGCGATCGGCGCGCACGCGCAATCCGGCGGCGAATCGGCCGACGCACTGCTGCGCGACGCCGACGCGGTCTTCAAGCAGCTCGACGCCGGCCAGTACGGCGCGGTATGGACCGATTCCGCCGCGTTCGTGAAGGCACGCATCAAGCAGGATCAGTTCGCGGCGGACATGCAGCGCGCGCGCCAGTCGGTCGGCACGGTCCGCCATCGCGGCTGGGCGCAGGTCACGCGCATTCGCTACACGAACGCACCGGCAACGCCCGACGGGCTTTACGCGAACGTCGACTACGCGACGACGCTCACGACCGGCACGACCGTGTACGAAAAGCTGAGCTTTCGACTCGACGACGACGGCCGCTGGCACCTGACCGGCTATGTGCCGCGCCAGGGGCAGGATTTCACGCCGTAAGCCGCACAGCGCCCGAAGCCGGCGCTGTAAATCAACCTCGCGATTACGATCAACGTGCAGCGCGACGCCACGCAGTCGCGGATGATGGACGCGTTCATCGCCCCGTCGCACACGAAAGCCGATGCGCGCCGGAAATCCGAAGGTTTCGGTAACAACTGACGGTGCGCTTGCCGGGCAAGCGCATGCCCGCGATCGGTGAGCGTCAAGCGCGGCGCGCAAGCGGGCGCGACGCTTGCACGCCGTCGGCGCGCCGTGCGGCAAACGCGCGGCCATGCCGGCGTCCGATCCGCGCCAGCCTCGTGAAACAGCGGAGTGCGGCGCCGCTGACCTGGCCGGCCCGCCTCGCGAGGCTGCCGGATACACCGCAGGCGATCGCCGAATCTTCGCCGCAGGCCCCCGCAAACACGCCGGCGTAATAGTGCCGCGCCGCGAGGTCGCGGCCGTCGGCGTCGAGCGGCTTCATCCGGTGAATACGGTGCGCGACGGCCTGCAGGCCGTCGAGATACGGTGCGACGTCGATCGGCGTATCGGTCGATTCGGCACCGAGCTGCCACAACATGTCGGCCAGTTCGGCGATCGCGACGAGTTCGCGCGCATCGGCCGCCTGCGTGCCCGTTTTGTGCCCGGCCCTCTTCGTCGCCACCATGCCCACGCCCCTTTGCGATCCATCGTTGCCCGATGCCAGCGCCCCGCGCCCGCGCCGCTGCGTCATGCGGCGGCCGGCGACCGCCAAGAGAAGCGAATGCCCTGCGCCCACGCGACGCCGGAATCCAGGATGATCTGCCGGTCGGTCTCATTCTCCACGCCTTCGACGACGACGTGCCGCGCGCTTTCGTGCGCAAACGCGATCAGCCGGCGAAACTGGTAGCGCCCGATCGCGTTGCGCTTGATGAGCGACAGGACCGACCTGTCGAGCTTCACGATATCGGGGTTGCCGACCACCAGGTTGTTCAGCGCGCTGAAGCCGACGCCGAAGTCGTCGATCGCGACGCGGCATCCGGCCTGGCGGAACCGATTCACGAACGACCGGCCCGCGACGGGGTTCAGCGGCCCCGTCTCGGTAATCTCGACGACCAGCCGCGCCGCGACGGACGGCTCGCGCTCGAGCCGCCTGAAGATGGCCAGCCACGCGTCGTCCACCACCGCGCTCGCCGCCGCGATGTTGCAGCCATATACGGCCTGCGGATCGGCACGCAGCGCGTCGATCGTCCGGCCCACCACGAGCCGGTCGAACCAGCGCATCAGCCCGAGCGACTCGAGGCGCGGCAGGAACGCGAGCGGCGGCAACGCGTCGCGCGACCCCCAGCGCAACCGCGCGAGGCATTCGTGATACAGCACGCCGCCCGACAGGTCGGCGCGGCAGACCGGCTCGCGCGCAAACCCGAGCCGGCTTTCGACGAAACTGCGTACCGACGCAAGGTCGGGGTGATCGTCAGGCGCGCCGAACACGAGATCGATTTCGTCCCGATTCGCTACGCTGTTCGCCTCCAGGCGAGGTTCGACCGCATTCATCCGGCGCTCCGGCAATTGTCGGGCCGCCGATGACGGCCCGCGCTCTCGATACATGTGGCGCGAGCCGACCACGACACGCGCCACCGCCTACCCGGCCCATCCTCTTGTTTCGATCTTTTCAGGGAGCGTACTTTTCATTTCGGCGTGCCGTCAAATCCGATATTGTCAACGATATTCAAATACGAGAAATACACCACGCATGCATGTCGCCGACAGTGCGACAGGTTACATAAAACCATCGGCGATATTGCCCGCCCAAACGCCTTTGGCAAAAATCGATTTATCGAGGGCCTCGTTTCAAAATCAGACACCCGTTATTTCGTATGATTAATGTCCGGCAGCGAAACGGTATCCGGACATGTCACCCGGATTCGCCGCGAGGCCCTGCGGGCCACGTCACCGGTGGATTCCCATCGGGCATTCGGTCCCCGGAGAATTCAATTTCGCCGTTTCAAACGATATTGAAAATAGCCAAACGATAATTCGCCAAAATAAAATGACAATATCGGCCCGAACCATACGGCATTTGTCGATTGAAAGATTTTTAACAATCTTTTCGATTTGTTAACCTATAAAATGATTTCTGACGGACTTCCCTCGGAGCCGTCAATTTCGTGCCTTCAAAAACCGTCGAATCTTCCCCGGTTCGGCGGTTTCTTTTTTACGGCATGATTTTCATCAGACATTAACGCGAGGCCACCGGCCGCGGCAGGCGTCACGCAAGCTCAAGCAGCCGTCGCGCCGATCAGGTTCGCGAGCAGCGCGTCGTATTCGGCGACGAGCGCGGGGTTTGCCGACGTATAGCGGCCGAGGATCTCGCGCTGGCGCCGCGTGTACCCCTGCCAGTCGTCGTCGTGCGTGTGCAGCGCGTGCAGCAGCGCCTGCGCGCCCTTCTGCACGTCGTTGTCCGGATAGTAGTAGCCGAGATCAGGCGCGAGGCTCGCGTTGTGCACGAGCGGATAGCCCTGCCAGCACACGTCGAAATAGAAGTAGTTGAGCGGGTTCGACCATTGATGCGACACGACGATGTCGGTCAGGTCGGCCAGGAACAGCGGCGTGTCGAAGCGTCCGACGAAGCTCGCCTTGCCCGCGCGCACGATGTCCAGATAGTTCATCAGCATCACGAACTCCGGGCTGTCGTGCGCGAGACGGTCGGCGTTCGTCACGTGCGTGAAGCAGATCGCATCGGGGTCGCGGCGATACGCCTCGTCGATGATCAGCATCGGGTACACGCAGAACTTCACGACGTTGTGGTTCGGCTCCATCACCGTGAGCCGCTTGCCGGGCTCGCTGCGCGGCCGGTATTCGCCGTGCTCGGGCAGCGATGCCGCACGCGCACTCAGGAACATCGGATCCCATACGAACGGCACGACGCGCCCCGGGCAGCGACGCAGCGACTGCAGGAACGGCAGCGATGACGGCGCGATCTGCGGAATCGCCCACACCTCGTCGTAGCCGCGGTTGATGAACAGTGAATCCCACAGCCGGCGGCCGAACAGCATCGACTCCATCGCGTTGATGTACTCGACGCCGCAGCAATAGCTGACGATCTTCGCGCCGCGCGCCTTCAGGTAGTCCGTCTGCGCGGCGTCGATCTGGCCACCGAGTTCGATCACCACGTCGAGCGCATCCTTCATGTCGGCGAATGCGCGCGTGTCGAATACGGTGCGATCCCACGGCAGCGCGTCGGTGAGCGGTACGTCGGTCGTGTTGACCAGCGTCACGCGATAGCCATGCGGCGACGCCATCAGCAGCTTCGCGAGAAACAGCGCGTTCTGCTTGATGCCATTGATCCACAGGCTTTCGTCGGGGGCGCGCAGACCGATCGTGATACCGATGCGCAGGCCGTTCAGGACAGGAGACGTCATCGTCGGCGGGACGGGAAATTGAATGGACGCAGTGTAGCGCGCAGCACGCGGCCGCGCGAGCAATCCGTCAGTCTAGCGAAGCGCGGGCCGCCAGACTGTCATGCATGGTCATACGCGGTGCGGACGGCGCCGGCTGCGCGACACGGGATTCGCCACGCGCGCCGCCAGCGGCCAGATGCGACAAGGCCGGCGTCGCGTCGCGAGACGCCACGCCGGCCCGTGTGCGGCACACGCTCCGGTCAGTCTTCCGCCATCACCAGCAACTGCGCGCCATCCGCGACCTGGTCGCCGACGCCGTACAGCACTTCCGCGACGACGCCCGTACCCGGCGCGCCGATCGTGTGCTCCATCTTCATCGCTTCCATCACGATCAGCGGCGTGCCGGCCTCGACCTTCTGGCCCGGCTCGACCAGCACCGCGATCACCTTGCCGGGCATCGGCGCGGTCAGGCGGCCGCCGCCATGCTCGGCATCGCCCGCGTGCGCGAGCACGTTGCGCCATTCGAACGTCTCGGCGACACCCTGCGTGAACACGTGGAAACTGTCGCCGTCCGCATACACGCGGCCGCTGCTGCGCACGCCGTCGAGCGTCACGTCGAAGTCGAGCGGCGTCGCGCCGCGCGTCCACGCGAACGGCTGCGCGGCCGCATCGCCGGTGGCGAGGCTCGCGCGGCTGCCATTGTCCTCGTAGGTGACCGTCACGTCCGCTTCACGATCGGGGGCATGCCATTCGAGCGTGCGGCGATAGCCGCCGTTCAGCCGCCAGTCCGGCAGCGCACGCCACGGCGACACGCCCTGCTGCGCGGCCGCCCCGCGCTCGCGCGCGAGCAGCGCCGCGCAGGCCAGCGCCAGCGTCGCACGCGGCGACGGTTGCGGCGCGAACAGCGCATCGTGGTTGCGCTCGATCAGGCCCGTGTCGAGATTGGCGGTCGCGAACGGCTCGCACGCGACGATCCGCTGCAGAAACGCGGCGTTCGTGTGCAGGCCGACCACTTCGCAAGCCCGCAGCGCGCGCAACATCGTGCCGAGCGCTTCCGCGCGGTCCGCGCCGTGCACGATCAGCTTCGCGATCATCGGATCGTAGAACGGCGTGATCGCGTCGCCTTCGCGCACGCCGCTGTCGACGCGCACCGGCGCGCCGATCGCGAACTCGACGCCTTCCGGCAGCCGCAGGTGCTTCAGTGTGCCGGTGGACGGCAGGAAGCCGCGCGCCGGATTCTCCGCGTAGAGACGTGCCTCGATCGCGTGGCCCTGCACGCGCAGTTGGTCCTGCGCCAGCGGCAGCGGCTCGCCCGATGCAACGCGCAGTTGCCACTCGACGAGATCGAGCCCGGTAACCATCTCGGTGACCGGATGCTCGACCTGCAGGCGCGTGTTCATTTCCATGAAGTAGAACGCGTCGGCCGTCATGATGAATTCGACGGTGCCCGCCCCGACGTAATGCACCGCGCGCGCGGCCGCGACGGCCGCCTCGCCCATCGCGCGACGCAGGTCGTCAGGCAGGCCCGGCGCCGGCGCTTCCTCGAGCACCTTCTGGTGACGGCGCTGCACCGAGCAGTCGCGATCGAACAGGTAGACGGTGTTGCCGTGCGTGTCACCGAACACCTGCACTTCGACGTGACGCGGGCGCGTCAGGTATTTCTCGATCAGCACGCGGGCGTTGCCGAAGCTGCTCGCGGCCTCGCGCTGGCACGACGCGAGCGCCGCCCGGAAGTCCTCCGAGCGCTCGACCACGCGCATCCCCTTGCCGCCACCGCCCGCGCTCGCTTTCAGCAGCACCGGGTAGCCGATCTCGTCGGCTTCGCGATGCAGGTTGGCCGTGTCCTGGTCGTCGCCGTGATAGCCGGGCACGAGCGGCACCGCGGCCGCGTGCATCAGCGCCTTCGCGGCCGCCTTCGAGCCCATCGCCGCGATCGCGTCGACCGGCGGGCCGATGAACACGATGCCGGCCGCTTCGCATGCGTGCGCGAAATCCTCGTTCTCCGACAGGAAGCCGTAGCCGGGGTGGATGGCCTGCGCGCCGGTCGCGCGCGCGGCCTCGATGATGCGCAAGCCGCGCAGGTAGCTGTCCGCGGCCGCCGCGCCGCCGATATGCACGGCTTCGTCGCATGCGGCGACGTGCTTCGCGTTCGCGTCCGCGTCGGAATAGACGGCGACGCTCGCGATCCCGAGACGTTTGCACGTCGCGGCGACGCGGCAGGCGATTTCGCCGCGGTTGGCGATCAGAATCTTGTCGAACATGGCTTCGGTGTCGTCCGGAAAGTTATTGGCACGCCGTCATTCACGCCACGAAGGCGTGCGCTTCTCGAGGAACGACGCGATCCCTTCGCGCGCTTCCGCGCCGGCGCGGGTACGCGCGATCCAGTCGGCGGTCTGCTCGATCAGCGTCGCGTCGAGCGGCCGCCCGGCCACGTCGGCGACGAGCCGCTTGCACGCCCGCACCGCGTCGGGGCCGTTCGCGACGAGCGCCGCGGCCAGCTTCGCGACCGTTTCGTCGAGCGCCTCGGCCGGCACCGCGTCGTGAATGAAGCCGAGCGACGCGGCGCGCGCGCTGTCGAACACTTCGGCCGTCGTGAAGTAGCGGCGCGCCGCGCGCTCGCCCATCGCGCGCACGACGTACGGCGCGATCGTCGCGGGAATCAGCCCGAGCCGCGCCTCGGACAGGCAGAACTTCGCGCCGTCGGCGGCGATCGCGATGTCGGCCGCCGCGACGAGGCCCACGCCGCCCGCATAGGCGTCGCCGTGCACGCGCGCGATCACCGGCTTGCCGCAGCGATGGATCGCCTCGAGCATCCGCGCGAGCTTGCGCGCATCGGCACGGTTCTCGTCGTCCGAGTAACCGGCCATCTTCTTCATCCAGTTCAGGTCCGCGCCCGCGCAGAACGCGGCGCCTTCCGCCGCGAGCACGATCGCGCGCACGCCCGCGTGCGCGTCGAGCCACTCGAACGCGGTGGTCAGCTCGGCGATCGTCGTCTCGTCGAACGCGTTGCGCACGGCGGGGCGCGCGAGCGTGACGGTCGCCACGCGGTCGGCCTCGTGTACCTTGATCGTTTCGTATCGCATCGGTCAGCCCTCCCGGCCGTTACATGCGGAACACGCCGAAGCGCGTGTCGTCGATCGGCGCGTTCATCGACGCGGCGAGGCCGAGCCCGAGCACGTCGCGCGTCTGCGCGGGGTCGATCACGCCGTCGTCCCACAACCGCGCGCTCGCGTAGTACGGATGCCCCTGGCGCTCGTACTGATCGCGGATCGGCTGCTTGAACGCATCCTCCTCCTCGGCCGACCACGAGCCGCCCTTCGCCTCGATGCCGTCGCGACGCACGGTCGCGAGCACCGACGCGGCCTGCTCGCCGCCCATCACCGAAATCCGCGCGTTCGGCCACATCCACAGGAAGCGCGGACCGAACGCGCGGCCGCACATCCCGTAGTTGCCCGCGCCGAACGAGCCGCCGATGATCACCGTGAACTTCGGCACCTTCGCATTCGACACGGCCGTCACCATCTTCGCGCCGTGGCGCGCGATGCCTTCGTTCTCGTACTTGCGGCCGACCATGAAGCCCGTGATGTTCTGCAGAAACACGAGCGGGATCTTGCGCTGGCAGCACAGCTCGATGAAATGCGCGCCCTTCACGGCCGATTCGGAAAACAGGATGCCGTTGTTCGCGATGATCCCGACCGGATGGCCCCAGATGTGCGCGAAGCCCGTGACGAGCGTCGTGCCGAAGCGCGCCTTGAATTCGTCGAACTCCGAATCATCGACGATGCGCGCGATCACCTCGCGCACGTCGAACGGCTTGCGCGTGTCGACCGGAATCACGCCGTACAGGCTCTTCGCGTCGTAGCGCGGCGGCTTCGGTTCGCGCAGCGCGACCGGCGTCGCGATCTTCGGCGCGAGATGATCGACGATGTTGCGCGCGATCGACAGCGCGTGCGCGTCGTTCTGCGCGAGATGGTCGACCACGCCCGACAGGCGCGTGTGCACGTCACCGCCGCCGAGATCCTCGGCGCTCACTTCCTCGCCGGTCGCGGCCTTCACGAGCGGCGGGCCACCGAGGAAAATCGTGCCCTGGTTCTTCACGATGATCGACTCGTCGCTCATCGCCGGCACGTACGCGCCGCCCGCCGTGCACGAGCCCATCACGACCGCGATCTGCGCGATCCCCGCGGCGGACATCGTCGCCTGGTTGAAGAAGATGCGGCCGAAGTGGTCGCGATCGGGAAACACGTCGTCCTGGTTCGGCAGGTTCGCGCCGCCCGAGTCGACGAGGTACACGCACGGCAGCCGGTTTTCCGCGGCGATTTCCTGTGCGCGCACGTGCTTCTTCACGGTTATCGGGTAGTAGGTGCCGCCCTTGACCGTCGCGTCGTTGCACACGATCACGCACTCGCGGCCCGCGATCCGGCCGATGCCGGTGATCACGCCCGCGCCGGGCGCGTCGTCGTTGTACATGCCGTTCGCCGCGAGCTGCGAGAACTCGAGGAACGGCGCGCCGGGATCGAGCAGTTGCGCGATCCGGTCGCGCGGCAGCAGCTTGCCGCGTGACAGGTGCTTGTCGCGCGCGGCCTGGCCGCCGCCTTGCGCGAGCTGTTCGATCTTCGCGCGCAGGTCGGCGACGACCGCCTCCAGCGCCGCGGCGTTCGTGCGGAATTCTTCCGAACGCGGGTTCAGTTTCGATTCGATGATCGGCATCGACGGGGCTCCGTTCGCGTGACGTGGGGCGTTACATCGTTTCCGCGAACAGTTCGCGGCCGATCAGCATCCGGCGGATCTCGCTCGTGCCGGCGCCGATCTCGTACAGCTTCGCGTCGCGCCACAGACGACCGACCGGGTATTCGTTGATGTAGCCGTTGCCGCCGAGGATCTGGATCGCCTCGCCGGCCATCCACGTGGCCTTCTCGGCCGTATAGAGGATCACGCCCGCGCAGTCCTTGCGCACCTGGCGAATATGGTCGCTGCCCGCCGAGTCGAGATGGCGGCCGACCGCGTACAGGTAGGCGCGGCATGCCTGGAACGTCGTGTACATGTCGGCGACCTTGCCCTGGATCAGCTGGAACTCGCCGATCGACTGGCCGAACTGCTTGCGGTCGTGGATATACGGGACCACCGCGTCGAGACACGCGGCCATGATGCCCGTCGGGCCGCCCGAGAGCACCGCGCGCTCGTAGTCGAGGCCGCTCATCAGCACCTTCACGCCGCCGTTGAGCTGGCCGAGGATGTTCTCCTCCGGCACCTCGACGTCCTGGAACACGAGCTCGCCCGTGTGCGACCCGCGCATGCCGAGCTTGTCGAGTTTCTGCGCGACCGAGAAGCCCTTCATCCCCTTCTCGACGATGAAGGCGGTGATGCCGCGCGGGCCGGCGTCGATGTCCGTCTTCGCGTAGACGACGAGCGTGTCGCAATCGGGGCCGTTGGTGATCCACATCTTGGTGCCGTTGAGCACGTAGCGGTCGCCGCGCTTGTCCGCGCGCAGCTTCATGCTGACGACGTCGGAGCCCGCGTTCGGCTCGCTCATCGCGAGCGCACCGATGTGTTCGCCCGACACGAGCTTGGGCAGGTACTTCTGCTTTTGCGCGTCGGTGCCGTTGCGGTGGATCTGGTTCACGCACAGGTTCGAGTGCGCGCCGTACGACAGGCCGATCGACGCCGAGGCGCGCGAGATCTCCTCCATCGCGACCATGTGCGCGGTGTAGCCCATGTTCGCGCCGCCGTATTCCTCGGCCACCGTCATGCCGAGCACGCCGAGATCGCCGAACTTCTTCCACAGATCCATCGGAAACTGGTCGGTGCGGTCGACCTCCGCCGCGCGCGGCGTGATTTCCTTCGCCGCAAACGTCGCGACGGCGTCGCGCAGCATCTCGATGTCTTCACCGAGCATGAATTGCACGCCGGGCAGGTTGATCATGTCTCCTCCGTCTCCAGAAAGTGGGTCGCACGCGCCGATTTCTGAGTTTCGCTCAAATCGGATCAATGCGTCGATTCATTAAGCCAATACAGCGGAAATTTTGCACAGTTTCGCGCCTCGTCCAGCTTGGCGTCAATAGTTTTTTGAGTGATACTCAGATATCATCGCAGCATGACAGCCGCTCCCGCCGACACCATGACCGCCACTGCCAGAGCCGACCGCGCCGACCCGTCGCGCGCACCCGCCGGGCGCAAATCCCAGCAGCGCGTGCAGGACATCCTGCGCGCCGGTCGTGAAGTGTTTGCCGAAAAGGGTTACGAGCATGCGACGGCCGCCGAGATCGCGCAGCGCGTCGGCGTGTCGGAGGCGACGGTGTTCAGCTATTTCCGCGGCAAGCGCGAGCTGTGCGCACGCGTGATCGCCGATTGGTACGACGAAATCATTGCCGCGTTCGAACACGGGATGCCGGTGGAGGCATCGGTGCAGCAGCAGTTCGCGTTCATCGTGCGCACCCACCTGCGGCTGATGCTGGTGAACGGCACGGGGCTGTGCGCGCTGGTGCTGTCGGAGGGTCGTGCGAAGCAGCATGCGCTGAGCGACGAGCTCACCGCGCTGCAGCGCCGCTACACGGCGCCGTTGATGGACGTGCTCGCGCGCGGCCAGGCAGCCGGGCAGGTGCGCTGCGACATGCCGCTGAGCCTGCTGCGCTCGATGGTGTTCGGGCCGATCGAGCACGTGCTGTGGGATGCGATCCTCGGGCACCGCAAGCTCGATACGGAAACGACGGCCACGCAGCTGGTCGACATGCTGTGGGCGGCCGTGCAGCCGCCCGCGCCGGAGCAGGCGGCGTTGGTGCGCTTCAGGAACGAGGTCGCGGAAGCGGTGCGGCGGCTGGAAGGGCAAGCGTCACGCGCGTGACGCCGGCGGGTTTCGCCCGCCGCCCCGCCGCCCCGCCGCCTCTTCTGCGCTGTGTCGCGGCCCCCGCCGCTACGAATCCTCGCCCACCCGCAGCGGCGCGCGGCTCTGCTCGTTGTTCAGATGGACGAACTTGCGCAACAGCCGCATCAGTTCCTCCGAATCGTCCTCCCCCATCCCGTCGAACAGGCCGGCACGCAGTTCCTTCACCGACGGAATCAGGTGCGTGAGCAGTTCCACGCCCGCCGGCGTCAGCAGCAGGCGCCGCTGACGCCGCGGCAGCACTTCGCGGACGATCAATCCTTTCGCTTCGAGCCGGACCGCGAGATCCGCGGTCGTCGACGTGTCGAGCGCCACCCGCTGCGCGAGCGTCACCTGGTCGAGCCCCGGGCATTCGTAGAGCATCCGCAGGACCGCGTACTGCACCGGCGTCACGTCCCGGCCCAGCTTTTCGTAGAACATCGCAACCGCGATCTGGTGGGCGCGCCGGATCAGGTGCCCGGGTTCGTCGTACAGATCGAGCGGGAATGCCGGCGCGTCGGCGGGATTCGTTTTTTCCATGGATGAGTCGATGACATAGGCGGCGCACGCCGTTGCGTGCACCGACGGCATGGCGCTGCCTCGCGCCATTTCCCGGGAAAACCAGTATACCGCCTGCCTTGCTCCCGCCAATCTCAATGCGTACACTGAATCTCATTCAGTACACGGAATGACGACGTGCCGCGTAACGGCGGCACTGCCCTGAAGGAGACGATGAACGTGTTTCTCAAGAACGCTTGGTATGTGGCCTGCACGCCCGATGAAATCGACGGCAAGCCGCTGGGCCGCAAGATCTGCAACGAGCCGATGGTGTTTTACCGCGCGGCGGACGGCCAGGTCGCCGCGCTCGAGGACTTCTGCCCGCACCGCGGCGCGCCGCTGTCGCTGGGATTCGTGCGCGACGGCGTGCTCGTGTGCGGCTATCACGGGCTGGAAATGGGCTGCAACGGCAAGGCGGCCGGCATGCCGGGCCAGCGGGTCGGCGGCTTCCCGCCGATTCGCAGCTTCCCCGTCGTCGAACGGTACGGCTTCGTCTGGGTGTGGCCGGGCGATGCGTCCGAAGCCGATCCCGCCCGGCTGCCCGCGCTGTCGTGGGCCGAGGATCCGGCCTGGGCGCACGGCGGCGGCCTGTATCACATCCGCTGCGACTACCGGCTGATGATCGACAACCTGATGGACCTCACGCACGAAACGTACGTGCATGCGACGAGCATCGGCCAGAAGGAAATCGACGAAGCGCCGCCGAAGACGACCGCCAACGGCGACGAAGTCGTCACGAGCCGCTTCATGCAGAACGTGATGCCTCCGCCGTTCTGGCAGATGGCGCTGCGCGGCAACGGGCTGGCCGACGACGTGCCGGTCGACCGCTGGCAGATCTGCCGCTTCACGCCGCCGAGCCACGTGATGATCGAAGTGGGTGTCGCGCATGCGGGCCACGGCGGCTACGACGCGCCGGCCGAGCTGAAGGCCTCGTCGATCGTGGTCGACTTCATCACGCCCGAGACGGACAGCTCGATCTGGTACTTCTGGGGGATGGCGCGCAACTTCCGGCCCGACGATCACGCGCTGACCGCCGAGATCCGCGAAGGCCAGGGCAAGATCTTCGCCGAGGATCTCGAGATGCTCGAGCGCCAGCAGCTCAACCTCGAGCAGTGGCCGGACCGCAAGCTGCTCAAGCTGAACATCGACGCCGGCGGCGTGCTGTCGCGCAAGGTGATCGAGCGGCTGCTCGCCGACGAACATGCGTCGAGCCCGCAGCGCCCCGTGATTCCGGTCGCGCAGATCAAGGAGGCGTCATGAGCGCCGCGACGCTGACGGTCCGGGTGGCCCGCAAGTGGCAGGAAGCGCGCGACATCTGCGGCTTCGAATTCGTCAGCGACGACGGTTCGCCGTTGCCGCGCTTCGACGCCGGCGCCCATATCGACGTGCATTTGCCGGGCGGCCTCGTGCGCCAGTACTCGCTGTGCAATCACCCGGAGCACGGCGATCGCTATCAGATCGCGGTGCTGCGCGATGCCGACGGCCGCGGCGGGTCGCGCGCCATTCACGACGAAGTGCGGCAAGGCGATACCGTGCGGATCGGCCTCCCGCGCAATCAATTCCCGCTCGCGCCCGACGCGCCGCACCACCTGTTGCTCGCGGGCGGAATCGGCGTCACGCCGATTCTCTGCATGGCGGAGCGGCTGTTCTCGTCCGGCATCCCGTTCGACATGCACTACTGCGCGCGCTCGACCGACCGCATGGCCTTCGTCGAGCGGATCAACGCGGCCGGGTTCCATGACCGCGCCCGCTTCCACGTCGACGACGGCGACCCCGCGCAACGCTTCGACCTGGCCTCGGTGCTCGCCGCGGCACCCGACGGCACGCACCTGTACGTCTGCGGCCCGCGCGGCTTCATGGATGCGGTGCTAAGCGCCGCGCGCGAGCGCGACTGGGCGGACGAGCGGCTGCATTACGAGTTCTTCGGCGGCGCGGTTGCGTCGTCCGCCGCGGATCGCGCGTTCCAGGTCCGGATCGCGAGCAGCGGCAAGGTGATCGACGTGCCGGCCGCATGCACGGTGATCGCGGCGCTGGCGGCCAACGGCGTCGAGGTTCTTACGTCGTGCGAGCAAGGCGTATGCGGCACCTGCGTGACGCGCGTGCTGGAAGGCCAGCCCGATCATCGCGATTCGTATCTGACGGAAGCGGAACAAGCGGCCGGCGACCAGTTCATGCCGTGCTGTTCGCGATCGCGAACCGACCTGCTGGTACTCGATCTGTAGACGGACCGCGCGGCGCGCGGCGGAAAACCACAATACTGGAGACGATCAATGGCGCATCATGCCGCACCACCAATCAATACTACTAAGTTTCCGATCGACCGATGGTGGGTCGCCGCGCTGTCATCGGAACTGACGAACAAACCCGTCGCGCGCACGCTGCTCGGCCGCCCGGTCGTGCTGTTCCGCTTGCCGTCCGGGGAAGTCGGTGCGCTGGAGGATCGCTGCTGCCACAAGTCGCTGCCGCTGTCGTGCGGCTCGCTCGAGGTGCGCGGCCTGCGCTGCGGCTATCACGGCCTGCTGTTCGACCGCGGCGGCACCTGCGTGGAGATTCCCGGCCAGGACCGGATTCCGGCGAAGGCGTGCGTGGCGTCGTATCCGGTGCGGGAACAGGACGCCATCGTATGGATCTGGATCGGCGCCGACGCGCACGCTGAACCGACCGGCGCGCCGCCGCGCTATCCGTTCCATGCGGATCCGCAATACCGGTTCGGCGGCGGCAACTACCATTACGACGCGCCGTATCAGCTGATTCACGACAACCTGATGGACCTGAGCCACCTCGGCTATGTTCATCTGAAAACCATCGGCGGCAACGCGTCGCTGCACATGGGCGCGGAAACCCGCGTCAGCACCGAGGGCGACACGGTGACGCTGGTCCGCCGCATGCCCGATTCGGAGCCGCCGCCGACCTACACGGCGGCATGGCCGTTCACGGGCCGCGTCGATCGCTGGCAGGAAATCGAATTCCACGTGTCACACATCCGGATCTGGACCGGCGCGATGGATGCCGGCACCGGCGACCTGCACGATCCGGCGCGCGGCGGCTTTCACATGCGCGGCTTCCACGGCATCACGCCCGAGACGGAAACGACCACGCACTACTTCTGGACCGTCGCGACCAATCCGCAGCACGACATCGAACGCGTCGCGCGAACGGTCATCGAGCAATCCGCCGCGACGTTCGACGAGGACAAGACCGTGATCGAAGCGCAATACCGGAATCAGCTGCGGTTCCCGGACCGCCGCCAGATCGACATTCATGTCGACGCGGGCCCCAATCGCGCGCGGCGCGTGATCGAGCGGCTGCTGCTGCAACCCGAACCCGCGTAGCCATCGCGCCGGCGCGCGTAACCCGGGTTGCCCGTCAGCCCACGCATTCGCTTTCGTCCCATTCGCTACGGCAGTGCGTCGATTTCATCCCATTCAATTAGTCATACTATTCTTATGAAGGATCTTTGACGTGAGCGCAAATATCCGCAATACGATCGACGAATCCCCGATGAGCGCGTTTCAGACGATGGCGGTCACGGCCTGCGTCGTGCTGAACATGCTCGACGGCTTCGACGTGCTGGCCATCGCGTTTGCCGCGCCGCATCTGGCAGCCGAGTGGAAACTGAGCGGCAAGGAAATCGGCCTGCTGCTGAGCGCCGGGCTGGCCGGCATGGGCATCGGCTCGGTGCTGATCGCGCCGCTGGCCGACCGCGTCGGCCGCCGCCGCATCATCCTGCTGTGCCTCGCCGTGATCTCGACCGGAATGCTGGCCTGCGCGGCCACCCACAGCACGCTGCAACTGGCGGCCGCGCGTGCCTACACGGGGCTCGGCATCGGCGGCATGCTGGCGAGCCTGACCGTCATCAGCGGCGAGTACGCATCGAACAAATGGCGCAGCGCCGCGATCGGCATGCAGTCGACCGGCTACGCGATCGGCGCCACCGCCGGCGGCGTCATCGCCGGTTACCTGCTGTCGACGTGGGGATGGCGCAGCGTGTTCGCGTTCGGCGGCATCCTGACCTTGATGTCGATCCCGATGGTGCTCGCGCTGCTGCCGGAATCGCTCGACTTCCTGCTGGCACGGCGTCCGGACAACGCGCTGCCGAAAATCAACCGCATCCTCGCGAGAATGAAGCGCGCGCCGATCGACACGCTGCCGGCCGCGACCGCTTCCATCGACACGGCGAACCCCGCGTCGAGCTGGACGGCCGTGCTGCGCGCACCGCTCACGCGCCGCACGATCGCGCTGTGGATCGCGTTCTTTCTCGTGATGGGCAGCTTCTACTTCGTCGTGAGCTGGACGCCGAAACTGCTGGTCCAGGCCGGAATGTCGGCATCGCAGGGCGTGACCGGCGGCGTGCTGCTCAATCTCGGCGGCATCGCGGGCGCGTCGCTCTTCAGCCTGCTGTCGACGCGGTTCGGCCTGCGCAACCTGCTGGGCGCGACGCTGCTGCTGGGCGGCGTGCTGATGGTCGTGTTCGGCGCGAACACCGGCTCGCTCGGCATCGGCATGACGGTCGCGGTGTTCCTCGGTGCCGTGATCAACGCGTGCGTGGCCGGCATGTATGCGCTGTCGCCGACGCCGTATCCGGCCGAGATCCGCACGACCGGCATCGGTCTCGCGGTCGGCATCGGCCGTCTCGGCGCGATCCTGTCGCCGATGACGGTCGGCGCGCTGCTGGACGACGGCTGGTCCGTGTCCCATCTCTATCTCGCGTTCCTCGTGCCGCTGGCTGGTGCGGCAATCGCCGTCGCCGTGGCGGGCGCGCGCGCCGCGGCACCGCACCGGCAACGCGATCCGGCGATGTCGTAACGCACGACACCCGCAGGCTTGACCGATACCCATCGGTACCCCGGGCAGGTCCGGGGCAATGAAAAAAACGATAAGTAGATCTACATACTGTTTGGAGACAGCCATGAAAACGAAACTGGGCGTCGCGCTCGCGACGGCAATGGCGCTGGCCGGACCGGCCGGCGCGCAAAGCAGCGTCACGCTGTACGGGATCATCGATACCGGTGTGTCCTACTACAACAACGCCGCGCACGGCGGGTCGTTCACCGGGATGCCGACGCTGACCGGCGAGGTGCCGTCACGCTGGGGCCTCAGAGGCACGGAGGATCTCGGCGGCGGCTACCAGGCCTTCTTCGTGCTCGAAAACGGCTTCCAGCCCGGCACCGGCGCATTGAACTATGGCGGGCGCCTGTTCGGGCGACAGGCGAACGTGGGCGTGAACAGTCCGTTCGGCGCGCTGACCCTCGGCCGCCAGATGAACATGTCGATGATCGTGCTGACCAATGCCGACGTGATCGGCCCGTCGATTCATTCGATGGCGGATTTCGACTCCTACCTGCCGAACGCGCGCAGCGACAATGCAATCGGCTACAAAGGCACGTTCCACGGCGTGACGCTCGGCGCCACCTACAGCTTCGGCCGCGACGCGGCCGGGCCGGCAGGACCGTCGGCGACGGGCTGCGCCGGCCAGGTGCCCGGCGACATCGTCGCCTGCCGGCAGTACACGGCGATGCTCGCCTATGACGCGAGCAATTTCGGGCTGGCCGCCTCGCACGACGTGATGCGCGGCGGCGGCGGCGCGCTCGCGCCGCTGAACAATCCGGCGTACACCGACACGCGCGACATCGTCGCCGGCTACGTGAAGATCGGCCCCGCGAAACTCGGCGCCGGGTGGATCCGCCGCAACCTCGCGGCGGCCGAACACCTGCAGGCCGACATCGTGTTCGCGGGCGGCACGTACTACGCGACGCCCTACCTCGCACTCGACCTGCAGGGCGTGCGCTACCTGCAGCGTCGCGAAAACAGCCAAGGCGGCACGAACGCCACGCTGCTCGTCGGCCGCGCGAACTATTTCCTGTCCAAGCGGACGACCGTCTATACGTCGGTGGGCTACATGTTCAACAGCGCCACCGCCGCCAATGCGGTGGCCGCGGGCGGAACCGTCGCGACAGGCAGCAACCAGCTCGGCGTCATGGCCGGGATTCAGCAGAAATTCTGACGCCCCGGGCAGCGCCGTTGCGGGCGGCTCGCCGCCGCCCGCGAACCGCGCGTGCCGGACGTCAGCCCTCCAGCCGGCAATGCGCGAGCTTCAGCCCCGGCAACACAGGCGCATCGATATAGCCTTCGTTCACGCAGCTGAAGCGGAAATTCGCGGACGCCGTGAACGGCTTGATCTCGCCGCCGGGGAATTTCGGTTTCAGCGCAGCCTGATCGGCCACGTCGAAGTGCGTATCGAACTGTTCGCCGTCGGTCGTCAGCGCGCCGAAGTACGTGCCGCCCGGGTCGCTGCCCATCCGGATCACGGCGCCGACGAACACGAGGCGCTTGCCGTCGTACTTCGTCTTCGCGGCGGCCATGTCCCGCGTGTAGGCCTCGATCACTGCGCCGTAATGCGCGTCGATCGTGGGCTCGGCGGCCGAAGCCGCGCAAGCGGTCTGCTGAATGCCCGCCAGCAGCGTGCAGGACGCAAGCGTCACCGCCGCGAACGGCGCGGAAATCTTGTTCATGGGTGGTCTCCCCTCTAGCGTGGTGATTGAAGTGATTGAAGCCCGGCGCTACGCCGGATGAATTCGCTTCCGTTGCTTTATTCGTTCGAATGGCGGAACACGGCTGCGATCACTTCACCACCCGCGTGGTCGACCGCAGCGCACGAGTTCGCGCTCGCGCTGCACGCGACGTGACGGGAAGATGACATGGTGCGGCCCCCGGCTCTCAATGAATTTCACTGCGTCTGATTTTGGCCGCTACGGTAGCAGACGGCCGACGGCCCGGCAATCGCGGGGCACGGTCCGTATCGGTCTCATTACAATTGCAAACGATTCTCATTACGTATATCATGCGCATCCTGCCGCAGCGGCGCAGTGAAGCGCTGCGGCCTGTGCCCTCGTCCTTAGCACTCCGTCATTCATCGATTCATGCCATCCCGTCGAACGCCCCGCCGCGCGCGGACCTTGCGCCCGTGGCGCGCGAGCCTGCCTGCCCTGATCACCCTTTGCGTCGCCAGCGGCGCGCATGCGGATACCGAACCTGCCGCGGCGGCATCCGCGCCCGCGTCCGCACCCGAGTCCATTTCGCCGCCCGAACGCGAACTGCCGACGATCAGCGTCAACGCATCGGCGGTCGCCGATCCGACCGTCGGCTACCAGCCGCGCACCAGCAGCATCGCCGGCGGCGACGAGCGCCCGCTCAAGGAGATCCCGCAATCGGTCGCCGTGGTCAGCAGCAGCGTGATGCAGGATCAGCAGGCGCGCTCGCTCGACGACGTGCTCGGCAACATCAGCGGCGTCACGCAGACCAACACGCTCGGCGGCACGCGCGACGCATTCATCAAGCGCGGTTTCGGTTCGAACAACGACGGCTCCGTGCTGGTCGACGGTGTCCGCACGCCGGTGCTGCACAGCTATCTCGCGACGATCGACCGCGTCGAAGTGCTGAAGGGCCCGGCTTCGCTGCTGTACGGGATGCAGGACCCGGGCGGCGTGATCAACCTCGTCACGCGCAAGCCGGAGGACACGTTCGGCGGCTCGATCTCCGCATCGCGCACGAGCCACGGCGGCAGCAGCGCGCAGTTCGACCTGACGGGCCCGCTCGGCAAGCCGGGACAGGTCGCGGGCGGCACGCTCGCGTTCCGGCTCACCGGCGAATACGACACGAGCCGCTACTGGCGCAGCTTCGGCCGCGAACGCAACGCGCTGATCGCGCCCGCGCTGTCGTGGCACGACGCGAACACTTCGATCGACGTCAGCTACCAGTACGTCGACTACACGATGCCGTTCGATCGGGGCACCGTGCTCGTGAACGGCCGCCCTGACGACTCGCTGCGCTATCGCCGCTACGAGGAAGCCTGGGCGCAAAGCAGCGGGATCCAGGAAACGCTGCGTGCGCGCGTCGAGCACCGCTTCTCCGACGCGTGGCGCGTGCGCGCGACGTACGGCTGGGGCCGCGACCGCTACGATCAGTACATCGCCCGCGGCACCACCTTCAACAGCGCGACCGGCGCGATGACGCGCACGGCCGATGCGAACCTCGGGCGCAACGACTCCGACCAGATCGCGACGCTCGGCCTGCTCGGCAACCTGACGCTCGCGGGGATGAATCACGCGCTCTACATCGGTGGCGAATACGAGCGGCAGCGCAGCTTCCGCGGCGACACCATCCGCGGCAAGGCGATCAAGGGCTTCGATCTCTACGATCCCGTCTACGGTCTGCTTGCGCCGGGCGGCACGCCGAACGCGAAGTCGAGCGATTCGCGGTCGTTGGTCCACACGTATTCGATGATCGTGCAGGACTCGGTGAAGATCACCGACCGGCTCACCGCGGTCGGCGGGCTGCGCTGGGAGGACTGGCAGCAGGAATCGGGCATGGGGCGGCCGTTCGCGTTCGCCGACCGCTCGCACGGCAACGTGTGGCTGCCGCAGTTCGGGCTCGCGTATGCGCTCACGCCGTCGCTGACCGCGTATGCGAACGTGAGCCGCTCGTTCAAGCCGAACGTCGCGTCGAATGTCACGTCGCCGCTCGCGCCGGAATTCGGCCGCGTGCTGGAAGCCGGCCTGAAGTTCAACCTGAAGCCCGGCATCACCGGCACGCTCGCGGCCTACCAGATCGACAAGCGCAACGTCGCGGTAACAGTAGACGACATCACGTCGACGATCGGCACCGCGCGCTCGCGCGGGATCGAACTCGACGTCGCGGGGCAGATCACGCGGCACCTGAGCCTGATCGGCAGCTACGCGTACACGAACGCGAACGATCGCGACAGCAACACGTCGCTCGTCAACGTCGCGCGCCACACCGGCAGCCTGTTCGCGGTGTATGACACGGCGCTCGGGAACCTGCCCGGCCGCTGGCGCTTCGGCGGCGGCGCGCGGCTCGTCGGCGCACGGCCCGGCGACACCGCGAACAGCTTCACGCTGCCCGGCTACGTGACCGTCGACGCATTCGCGGCCTACGAGACGACGATCGGCAAGTTCCCGACGCGCATCCAGCTCAACGTGAAGAACCTGCTCGACAAGACCTACTATCCGTCGAGCAACAGCAACCTGATCGTCGCGGTCGGCGAGCCGCGGCTCGTCACGCTGACGACGACGGTGTCGTTCTGACGATCATCGCGCGGCCAGCGGCGGCCTGGCCTGCGGCTAGTCCGTCGTGGCCGGGCAGACCAGGTAGAACACGACGCTGCACACCGCCAGAAAGCATGCCAGGACAGTCATGCCGATCCGCAGGCCCGCATAGCCGATGATCGTCGCGCCCAGGACGCCGGACAGGCTCCCGCACGCGTTGATCAGCGCGAAACCGGCCGCGGCCGCCGGGCCGGACAGCACACGCCCCGGCAGCGTCCAGAAGATCGGCATCAACGACAGGATGCCCGACGTCGCGACGGTCAGCATCGCCAGTGCGAGCCAGAAGTTGTCGTGCGCCACCGTCGCGACGAACAGGCCGGCCGCCGCCAGCGCGACGGGTATCACGCCGTGCCGCCGCAGCCGCCCCGATTGCTCCGCATGCTTCGCGTTCACGTACATGCAGATGGCGGCAGCGCCGAACGGAATGGCCGTCAGCAGCCCGACGGTCAAACTGTTCTTCACCCCTGCATCATGGAACAGCGTCGGCATCCAGAACGTCAGCCCGTAGAACCCGGTGTTGAACAGGATCATCACGACGATCAGCGCATAGATCTTCGGCGACCGGAAGGCATCAGCCACGCGATGCGACTTGAGGGCCGCCTCCGTCGCGACGTTCGCCTCGATGATCCGCTTCTCGCGCGGCGTCAGCCAATCCACGTCGGACGGCTTGTTTCGCAGCAGCACCAGGATGACGACGCCGAGCAACACCGACGGCAGCCCTTCGAGCAGGAACAGCCACTGCCACCCATGGATGCCGGCCACGCCGTTCAGCGTTTCCATGATCGCGCCGGAGAGCGGCGCGCCGAACACGACGGCGATCGGCAACGCCATCAGGAACAGCGAATACATGCCGCTTTGACGCCGCGCCGGCAACCACGTGTTCGTGTAGTACATCACGCCCGGTACGAAGCCCGCCTCGCAGACGCCCAGCAGGAACCGCAGCGAATAGAACGCAACCGCGTTCCGCGAGAAGACCATCAGGATCGACACGATTCCCCACGTGATCATGATCCGCGCGATCCACGCGCGTGCGCCGACACGCCGCAGGATCAGGTTGCTCGGAATCTCGAACAGCATGTAGCCCCAAAAGAACACGCTCGCTCCCAACGCGAACGACGCATTCGTCAGGCCGAAATCGGCCGCCATCTGCAATTTCGCGAAACCGATGTTGACGCGGTCCAGGTAGGACATGATGAAACCGAGGAAGAACAGCGGGACGATCCTCAGTATCACTTTCCGGTACAACGCGTCTTCGTTCCGTGCCTCGATGCCTGCGTCCAGCGCAAGCGCGACATCCGCCTTCATGGTCGGTTCTCCCGATGAAAACCAGCGTCCTTGCAGCAATGGGGCCATTCCGTCAGTGCGGTCCGGCGCGACGGCCGGCGCGTCAGCGCTGCGGCGACGCCCGCCGCTGCGCGAGCGTGAGCACGTCGGCCCAGATTCCGTCGTCTACGGCGATGCCGTTGCGCCGCTGCTCCATCCGCGTGCGCAGCGCGCTCTGCCCCGGATAGAGCACTTCCGTGCTGTCTTCCGCGAGCTCGGACGTGTTCACGTAGTCCGCCACGCTGTCGGCCACGTGGTTCGTGAATGCTTCGCCGCCGAGCTTGCGCGGGTCGATCACGATGAAGACCTGCGAGCAGCCGGTGCAGCTTCCCTGCTCGATCGCATCGATCCCGTTCGTCGCGAGCCCTTCGGACAGCACCGCCGCCAGCACGTCGAGCATGATCGCGAGCCCCGAGCCTTTCCAGTAGCCCATCGGCAAAATGCGCATCGACGCCTCGATCGGGCCGGGCTCGACGGTCAGCTTCCCGTCGCTGTCGAAGCCGGCGGGAAACGGCATGTTCTTCCCCTTGAGGCGGGTGGCCTGCAGCTTGCCGTACGAGTACTGGGACATCGCCATGTCGAGCACGATATGGCCGCGCTCGCGCGGCGCCGCCATCACGAACGGATTGTTGCCGACGCGCGTGTTCTTGCCGCCCCAGCCGGGCATGCAGGATTCGGTGTTGGTCCAGCAGATCGCAATATAGCCACGCTCGGCCGCGTGCCAGCCATACGTGCCGCCTCGCATCCAGTGGGTCGCATTGCGCATCGCCACGATGCCGACGCCCTGCTCGTCGGCCATCTCGATGGCCCGGTCGGTCGCGGATAGCGCATTGAGAATGCCGGGGCCACGCTGGCCGTCGCAGACCTCGATCGCGCCGAATCGCTTGACGGGCGTGCACGCTCCGTCCAGGTTCACCCACCCCTTGTCGACATAGTCGACGAATCGCGCGACGCGATTGATGCCATGCGAATTGACGCCGTCACAGGTCGATTCGGTATGCACCCGCGCACAGATTTCGGCGTCGCGTTCGCGCATGCCGGCATTCACGAGCGCCGCATGGATCACGCGTTGCATTTCCTCGAAGGCAATCCGGGTCACGATGCATGTCTCCTGATATTGGATATCGTTGTGTCCGATCCCGAAGCTGCCCTCGCTACGGCGCGCGGGATTCGCGCCGCCGCGACTCGCCTGCGGCGAGCGATCGCACCGGGCGGCCGGGGCGGCGCGACACGCGCAACACGCTCCGGCCGGCGACACGAACCGGTAAGGCGCGCTATCAGCCGCCCGCGAAATCGAGCAGGATCTTGCAGCTTTCCGCGGGATTGCGCTCGGCCATCTCGAACGCCTGCGCGACGTCGCGAAAGCCGACCTTGTGCGTGACGATGTGCTCAGGCTCGATCAACCCGCGAGCAATCCAGTCGATCACCTGCGGGAACATCGCGCAGTTGAGCCGCGACGCGGCGAGCGTGAGCTCCTTCTTCGTCAGCTCGGCCTGCACGATCGCCGACGGCTCCGACGAAAATCCGAGCACGCCGATCCGGCCAGCCGGCGCGGCGATCGTCACGGCCTCCTCGAGAATCGACGGATGGCCGACCGCATCGAAGATCAGCGTCGGGCCGCCGTCGACGCCGCGCTTGTCCAGCGCGTCGGGCAGCGACTCGACGCTCGTGTTGATGATCTCGTCCTCCGCCGCGCCGCACTTGCGCGCGAGCTGCAGCCGCGCGTCGAGCCGGTCGGTGATGAACGCGCGAATGCCGTACACGCGCTTGAGCACCTGCAGGATCGTCAGCCCGACGGTGCCGGCGCCGTAGATCAGCGCGACATCGCCCGGCAGCACGCCGGTGCGCGACGTCGCGTTCGCGGCCACCGCGAACGGCTCGACGATCGCCGCGCAGGTATCGGCGATCGCGTCCGGAATCCAGTACGCATTGCCGGCCGGCACGCACGTGTACTGGCTGAAGCCGCCGTCACGATGCACGCCGAGCACGGTCAGGTGCCGGCACACGTTGCGCCGGCCGATCATGCATGCGTGGCAATGCCCGCAACTGATCACCGGATCGACCGCGACGGTCTCGCCGAGCCGCGCGGCATCGACGCCCGCGCCGACCGACTCGATCGTGCCGACGAATTCATGGCCGATGATGCGCGGGTACGACACGAACGGATTCTTGCCGTGAAAGATGTGCAGGTCCGATCCGCAGATGCCCGCATAGCGCACCTTCACGCGCACCTCGCCGGCGGCGGGCACGGGCAGCGGCACTTCACGCACGCCCATGCTGTTCGGACGATCGACAACGACGCTCAACATTTCGGTTCTCTCCTTCGGATCTTCGCCGCTCACCAGTTCCACATCGAGCCGTCGCGCAGCCGCGCGACCGGCAGGTACGCGCGCTCGTACGGATATTTCGCGGCCAGCGTCTCGTCGATGTCGACGCCGAGGCCCGGCACGTCGTCCATCACGAGATAGCCGTCCTCGAAGCGGTAGTTGTGGGGAAACACTTCATCGGTCAGCGTGCTGTGCGGCATCAGTTCCTGGATGCCGAAGTTCGGCGCCCACAGCCCGAAGTTCACGGCCGCCGCCATGCAGACGGGCGACAGGTCCGTCGCGCCATGGAAGCCGGTGCGCACCTGGTACATCGCCGCGTAATCGGCGATGCGCCGCACGTGCGTGATGCCGCCCGCGTGCACGATCGTCGCGCGGATGTAATCGATCAGTTGGTCGCGGATCAGGTCCTTGCAATCCCAGATCGAGTTGAACACCTCGCCGACCGCGAGCGGCGTCGTCGTGTGCCGGCGGATCAGGCGGAATGCGTCCTGGTTCTCCGCGGGCGTCGCGTCCTCCAGCCAGAACAGCCGATGCGGCTCGAGGTCGCGACCGAGCCGCGCGGCCTCGATCGGCGTGAGCCGGTGATGCGCGTCGTGCAGCAGGTGCGGCGCATCGCCGACCGCGTCGCGCACCTTGCGGAACAGTTCCGGCGTGTGACGCAGGTAGAGCGCGGTGTCCCACGGCTCCTCGGGCGGCAGACCCTTCTCGGCCGGCTCGTACGCGCCGGCCGTCTTGCCGACGCCGTACACCTTGTCGAGCCCCGGCACGCCCGACTGCACGCGGATCGCGCGATAGCCGGCCTCGATGTGCGCACGCACCGCGTCGACCGCTTCCTCGTGATCGCGCCCGTTCGCGTGGCCGTACACCATCAGGCCGTCGCGGCTCTTGCCGCCGAGCAACTGGTAGACGGGCATGCCCGCGAGCTTGCCCAGGATGTCCCACAGCGCCATGTCGATCGCGGCGATCGCCGTCATCGTCACGGGCCCGCGCCGCCAGTACGCGCCGCGATACAGGTATTGCCAGATGTCCTCGATGTTGCGCGGGTCGCGGCCGACGAGGCACGGGAACACGTGGTCTTCCAGGTACGCACGCACCGCGAGCTCGCGCCCGTTGAGCGTCGCGTCGCCCAGGCCGTGGACACCCTCGTCGGTCACGATCTTCACCGTCACGAAGTTCCGGCCCGGACACGTGACGATGGTCTGCAAGCGTTCGATTTTCACAGCGCTCCTCCAGCGGGCGATTCAGATGTCAGTCGACAAAGTAATGGGGCGCGCGGCTGCGCACTTCCGGCAGGTGCGAGCCGATCCGGTCGACGTGCGCCGCGACCGATGCGCCGAGCAGCGCCATGTTGCGCGACGCGATGTGCGCGAGGATCTGTTCGTGTTCCTGCAGCGCGCGGCGCGCGTGATCCTCGACGCGATCGAGCAGCAGCCAGCGCACCCGGTCGAACTGGCGCTTCATCGGCTGCAGCATTTCCCACACGTGCGGCCGGCCCGCGAACGCGAACATCCGTCCGTGCATTGCCTCGTCGAGATCGAAGAACGCTTCGACATCGCCGGCGGCCACCGCGTCACGCTGGGCGTCGATGATCCGCGACAGCTCCGCCAGTTGCGCCGGCGTGATCTTCTGCGCGAGCTCGACGTGGTTCGCGCATTCGAGCGTGCTGCGCGCGAAGCGCCCTTCCTCGAGGATCGACACCGGAATCGGCGCGACCAGCGTGCCGACCTTGCGGATGATCTGCACGAGCCGCTCGTCGGCGAGCTGCGCGAACGCTTCGCGCACCGGCGTGCGGCTGACCTTGATCGTCGTGGAGATCACCGCCTCCGACAGCGCGGTGCGCGGCGGCAACGCGCCGCGCACGATCGCGTGGCGCAGCAGCGCGTGCACCTGCTCCGTATATGACCGGCTCTCGTCCAGCGAGAACCCCTGCAACGCCGTGACGACGACGTCCGCTTCTTCCACTACTGCCGCTTCGCTCATGGTTGCGATTGATCCGACTCGATATCGATAACTACCATGGTACATAACCGGTCGAATTCAGGCGATCTGGCGTTTACACCAATAACTTCGCGAGGAAACTCGAAATAACCTGCACGCATTCGACCATCTACCATGGTACACACCACCCCTGATCGCCATGCCATCCGCCCCCGATTTCCTGCGCACCGCGCCGCCCGGCACGCGCCGCCCCCGTTATGACCGGCGGGCGGTCCACACCGGCATCGTCCATCTCGGCCTCGGCGCGTTCCATCGCGCGCACCAGGCGCTTCATACGGAAACGGTGCTCGAACAGGGCGATCTCCGCTGGGGGATCGTCGGCGTCGAGCTGCGCCGGCGCCATACCGTCGACCTGCTCGCCGCGCAGGATCACCTGTACACGGTGACCGAACGCGACGGCCACGGGGCACGCACGCGCATCGTCGGCGCGGTGCACGGCGCGCTGTTCGCGCCCGAATCGCTGCCCGCGCTGCTGGCGCTGATCGCCGATCCGGCGGTGGCGATCGTCAGCCTGACCGTGACCGAGAAGGGCTATTGCCGCCGCCCCGGCGGCGGTCTCGATGCCGACGATCCCGCGATTCGCCAGGATCTCGCGACGCCCGACGCGCCGCGCACCGCGCTCGGCGTGATCGCGGCCGGCCTGCGCCGGCGGCCGGCCCATGCGCCGCTGACCGTCGTGTGCTGCGACAACATGACGTCGAACGGCGACACGCTGCGCGCGCTGCTGATCGACTATGCGGAACGCATCGACGGCGCGCTCGCGCGGCGCATCCGCGACGACGTCGCGTTCCCGAACAGCATGGTCGACCGGATCGTGCCGGCCGCGACGCCCGAATCGCTCGACTGGGCGCACGCGCATCTCGGCGCGCGCGACGCGGCCGCGATCGTCTGCGAGCCGTTCTCGCAATGGGTGATCGAGGATCGCTTCGCCGGCCCGCGCCCGCGCTGGGAAGACGCCGGCGCGCACCTCGTCGGCGACGTGCGGCCCTACGAAACGATGAAGCTGCGGTTGCTCAACGGCTCGCATTCGGCGATCGCGTATGCGGGGCAGCTGCGCGGCCGCGCGACCGTGTCCGACGCGATGGCCGATCCGGCGATCGCGGCGCTCGTCGACGGCGTGATGACGCGCGACCTGCTCGCGACCGTCGACGTGCCGTCCGGTTACGACGCGCACGGCTATTGCGCGACGCTCGTGCAGCGCTTCCGCAATCCGACGCTCGCGCATCGCACCGAACAGATCGCGATGGACGGCACGCAGAAGGTGCCGCTGCGCTGGTTGCCGGCGCTCGGCGAAAGCGCGGCGACCGGGGTCGAGCGTCCCTGCCTGGAACGCGCGCTGGCGCTCTGGCTGCACTACGTCGCCACCGCGCGCGACGAGTCGGGCCGGCCGCTCGCGATCAGCGATCCGGGGGCGGCCGCGCTCGGCGCGACGCTGTCGGCGGCCGGCGATGCAACCGGCGCGGTTCGCGGCGCACTCGGCAGCGGCGCGCTCGCCGGTTCGACCGTATGGCCCGATGCATTGATCGCGCGCGTCGGCGCGCATCTGTCGACGCTGCGCACGCACGGCACCGACGCGCTGCTCGCGCCGTTGCACACGCGCTGAACGAACGCTCATCACGGTTCGCCGCAACCGCAGCGAACCGCGCAATGCCCCTGCCCGCCGATGGCGATACCGACGCGGCGATCGATCGACACGACATGACGGCCGGCCCACCGGCACGAAGGAGACAGACAATGAAGCAGAAGTCGCAGGCGTGGTTCACGGTGTTCCTGCTGTTCCTGGTATACGGGATCAACTATCTCGACCGCGTCGCGCTGTCGATCGTCGCGCCGATCGTGCAGACCGATCTCGGCATCGATGCCGCGCAGATGGGCCTCGTGTTCAGCACGTTCTTCATCGGCTACGCGCTGTTCAATTTCATCGGCGGGCTCGCGTCCGACCGGCTCGGGCCGAAGCTCGTGTACGTGCTGTCGGTCGGATTGTGGTCGGTGTTCTGCGGGATGACCGCGCTCACCGTCGGCTTCGTGAGCCTGCTGATCGTGCGGCTGCTGTTCGGCATGGCCGAAGGGCCGCTGTGCTCGGCCGCGAACAAGATGGTCAACAACTGGCTGCCGCGCGACGGCGCCGCGACCGCGATGGGCCTGCTCAGCGCCGGCTCGCCGCTCGGCGGCGCGATCGCCGGGCCGATCGTCGGCCTGCTGGCCGCGCAGTTCGGCTGGCGGCCGGCGTTCTGGATCGTGTGCGCGATCGGTCTCGCGTGGGTCGTCGTGTGGATGACGTCGACGTCGGACCGTCCGGCCGCGCCGGCCGGCGATGCGCCGGATGCGCGTGCAGCAACGCGTGCGGCATCGCCCGCCCACGCGCCTGCGGCCGCCGCCGCAACGCCGGCGCACACGCTGTCGCACTACGTGCGCCAGCCGCGCATCATCGCGACGGCCGCCGCATTCTTCAGCTACAACTACGTGCTGTTCTTCTTCCTGAGCTGGTTCCCGAGCTACCTCGTGCGTGCGCACCATCTGAACATCAAGGAGATGAGCGTCGCCACTGTCGTGCCCTGGCTCGTCGGCACGGTCGGCCTCGCGTGCGGCGGCGCGATCTCGGATGCGCTGTACCGGCTCACCGGCAACCTGCTGCTGTCGCGCCGGATCGTGCTCGTCACCTGCCTGCTCGGCGCGGGTGCTTGCGTGGCCGTCGCGGGCGCCGTGCAGTCGACGCAGGGCGCGGTCGCACTGATGTCGGTGTCGCTGTTCTTCCTGTACGTGACGGGCGCGATCTACTGGGCGATCGTGCAGGACGTCGTGCATCCGACCCGCGTCGGCGGCGTCAGCGGCTTCCTGCATTGCATGGGCAGCCTGTCGGGCGTGATCGGGCCGGCCGTGACCGGCTTCATCGTCGAGCGCAGCGGCTCGTTCGCGTCCGCGTTCGTGCTGGCCGGCGCAATCGCCCTCGCGGGCGCAGTGCTGGCCGGCGTGTTCGTGCGCAACGTGCGGCCGTCGAACGTGCTGCGCGAACGCACCGTGCACTGACTTTCCACGGCTGACGAAGGCCGCGCGGCGCCGCATGAACGGCACCGCGCGGCCTTGGCGTTTGCGCCAATCATCGCCCCCTCGAATATCTCCCATCCGATATCGCGATTTCCGGTATCGATCGCGCGCCTCTAGACTGGCTACGCGATGGCGCCGCATCGCCGGCAGCACGGCGATGCATCACGCCCCCCACAACAACGACATGGGAGAGATCGATGTCCGACCGGCATGCGCGCCGCGGCGCGCTCAAGACACTCGGCCTCGCGGCCGGCACCGCGCTGCTCGGCGCAGCGCGCGTCGCCCAGGCGGCCACACCCGAAACCGGCGCGCTGCTGGCCAGCGGTGCGACGCATCTCGCCGAGCTCACCCGCCGCCTCGCAGCCGCGCCGAGACGGCGCGACTTCAAGACGGTGCCGATGATCGTCGAGCGCCCCGATCAATGGGATCACGCGGCGCTCGTGGAAGTCATCGGCTATCGCGGCGGCCCGAAGCAGGTGTGGGACAACACGGAGATCGGCGGCCCGTGGCTGAACCTGATGCGCAATGCGCTGAACGCGCAGATCTGGGGGTTCGGTCATCCGGACTTCCTCGTCGTGTCGGCCACGCACGGCGCCGCGCATCTCGCGCTGTTCGACCAGCTCGCGTGGGACAAATACGGCCTCGCGAAATTCGCGGGCGCCGCGTTTGCGACCAACACGCTGCTCGCCGCGAAACCCGCGCAGTCGAAAGACGCGCACGACCACGAACTGGCCGACGGCGCATTCTCGTCGCACGACAACAGCATCGCCGCGCTCGAGCAGCGCGGCGTCGTGTTCCTGTCGTGCCACAACGCGATCTGGGAACTCGCCGAACGGCTCGAGCGCGCGAGCGCGAATCCGGACAAGCTGCCGCTCGACGCCCTCGCCGCCGACCTGACCAACCATGTGATTCCGTCGGCGATCGTCACGCCGGGCGCGGTCGGCACGCTGCCCGAACTGCAGCACGCCGGTTTCACCTACGCGAAGTGAGGCGCGCCATGACATCGATCCGTACGCGCGCTCCGTTGCAACGCGGGTGGCGCACGGCGCTGCAGGCGGCGCTGGCTGCGCTGGCTGCGCTCTGCTGCACGTCGGCGCTATCGCTCGCGGCACCGGCCGCCCCTTCCACCAGCGTCTTTCCGCCGTGGCAGGACGGCCGCAACAACGACGCGACGAACCGCGGCCTCGAATTCACGGTGCCGCAGGTCGACGTGCTCGCCGATTTCCATGGCGACCTCACCGCACCGAAGCTCGTCCTGTACGTCGGCGGCAATTACTTCTTCGCGATGGCGCCGCTCGTCGCGAAGTTCGAGGCCGATCATCCCGAATACCGCGGCCGCATCTACTGGGAAACGATCCCGCCCGGCCTGCTCGTGCAGCAGATTCACGCGGGCGGCACGATCACCGTGGGCAACATGACGTGGACGGTCAAGCCCGACGCGTATTTCGCGGGGCTCGGCAAGATCGACGATCTGATCGCGGACGGCACGCTCGAAGGGCCGGCCGTGCCGTACGTGACGAACCAGCTGACGATCATGGTGCGCGCCGGCAACCCGAAGCACATCGCGTCGCTGAACGATCTCGCGCGGCCCGACGTGCAGCTCGCGATGCCGAACCCGGCATTCGAAGGCGTCGCGCGGCAGATTCGCGCGTCGCTCGTGAAGGCCGGCGGCGATGCGCTCGCGCGCACCGTCTACGACGACAAGGTGCGGGCCGGCACGACCGAACTCACGCACATCCATCATCGGGAAACCGCGCTGTTCCTGATGCAGGGCCGCGCGGACGCCGGCGTGCTGTGGCAGTCGGAAGCGGCGTTCCAGGAACAGGTCGGGCATCCGCTGATGCACATCGACATCCCGGCCGCGCACAATACGACGGCGATCTATGCGGGCGCGATGGTGAAGCACGCGCCGCATCCGGAAGCCGCGCGTGCATGGCTGGCGTTCATCCGGTCGCCGGACGCATTCCGGATTTTCACGCGCTACGGCTTCGGGCAATACGACGCGACGGCGCCGACGCCGCATCTCGCGCCGCCTCTCGCGCCACGGCAAGACCGGCCCGACGCGGGCTGAGCGCGCGAGCGCACGCGCAACAAGACAGACAACAAGGAGGGGACACGTGAACGATTCGGTCGACCTACCGCGACGCCGGTTCGCGCCGCTGCTGCTCGCCGCGGCCGCGCTGCTGGCCGGCCACGCCCGCGCGGACGACATCGCGCTCGGCAAGACGATCGCCACCCAGGGCACGACGACGGGCGTGGCCGCCTGCGTCGGCTGCCACGGTGCACAGGGTGAAGGCAACGCGGCCGCCGGCTTCCCGCGTCTTGCCGGCACGAACGCTGGTTACCTGTCCGTGCAACTCGCCGCGTTCGCGGACGGCAGCCGTCAGAACCCGGTCATGCAGCCGCTCGCGAAACAGCTGTCGCCGCACGATCGCGATGCGGTGTCCGCGTATTTCGAGAGCCTGCCCGCGCCGCCGGCGATCACGACGTCCGACGCCACGTCGATCGATCCGGCCAACACCGGCGCATGGCTCGCGACGCGCGGACGCTGGTCGCAGGGCCTGCCCGCGTGCGCGCAATGCCACGGCGCGGGCGGCCTCGGCGTGGGCGCCGCGTTTCCGCCGCTCGCCGGCCAGCCGGCCGCGTATATCGCGGGCCAGCTGAACGGCTGGAAGCACGGCACGCGCGCACCCGGCCCGATGGCGCTGATGCCGATGATCGCCGGCAAGCTGTCCGACGCCGACATCGACGCGGTGGCCGCCTACTATGCGCGCGGCGGCGCCGCGAACGGAGAAAAACAATGATCAAGCGCACGAAGTTGATCCGCGGCGCGCGCGCCGCGCTGCTCGGCGCGGCCTGGCTGCCCGCGCTAGCCTGCGCGGCCGCGCCGCAGGACGCACCGGCCGCCGCTTCCGCCACCGCGGTGGCGCCGCTTCCCGCCGCGGCGAAGCCGTTCACGCCACCGCCCGAATCCGCGATCCCTGCCGACGACTTCGGCAAGACCGTGAAACTCGGCGAGCAGATCTTCCTGCACACGCCCGAGTACGCGGGCAAGTACGTCGGCAACAAGCTGACCTGCGCGAGCTGCCACCTCGACGCGGGCCGCCGGCCCGATGCGGGCCCGATGTGGGCCGCGTACCTGCTGTACCCGGCCTACCGCAGCAAGAACGGCCACGTGAACACGTTCGCCGAACGCCTGCAGGGATGCTTTCGCTACAGCATGAACGGCAAGGCGCCGCCGGCTGGCGACCCGATCCTCGTTGCGCTCGAAACCTATTCGTACTGGCTCGCGAAGGGCGCGCCGGTCGGCACCCGGCTGCCCGGCCAGGGTTTTCCGAAACTGCCGCCGCCCGCGCAAAAGGCCGACTACGCGCGCGGCGCCGCCGTCTACACGCAGCACTGCGCGCTGTGTCACGGCGCGGACGGCCAAGGACGGTCGAGCGGCGACAAGCCGGTCTTTCCGGCGCTGTGGGGCGCACGCTCGTTCAACTGGGGGGCGGGGATGGGCGACATCCGCAACGCGGCCGGCTTCGTGAAGGCCAATATGCCGCTCGGGCTCGGCGGCACGCTGACCGATCAGCAAGCGTGGGACGTCGCGACCTTCATGGACAGCCACGAGCGTCCGCAGGACCCGCGCTTCACCGGCTCGGTGCAGGACACGCGCGCGAAATTCCACGACACGCCCGACTCGATGTACGGGCGCGAGGTGAACGGCCACGTGCTCGGTGCGCCGTGAGGTCCGCCCGCCGCGGCCTGCGCGATCACGGATGCCAGCGATACACGACGAGGCTCGACCCGTTGTAGTTGTCCTTCGTGATCACGTATTCGCCGGTCGAGCGCCGGTACGCGCGGATGCCGTACATCGAGTCGACGTCGTTGCCGACGTCCATCGCGGACGTGTTCGAGTTCGTCAGCGTGGTGACGAGGCTGCCGGTGTTCAGGTCGAACACGTCGACGTTCGGCACCGTGTGCACGTAGCCGACGAACAGGTAGTGGCCGGCCGCCGCCATCGATTTCGGGTTCGCGCTCGTCAGGTCGATCGCCACGTTCGGCGTGCTCGTGTTGCCGGCCTTCCAGCCGCGATAGACCTCGATGTGCCCGTTCATCGCGGTCCAGTCCCAGCTGCCCGAGATGCCCTGCGCGAGGATCATCGTGTCGCTGTCGGCCTGGTAGATGATCCGCGTGAGCGGCAGCACCGTGCGCGGAATCTGGATCTGCTCCGGCGTGCCCCATGTCGGCTTGCCGGTCGCATCGAAGCCCTTCATCGGATAGTGCGAGATGTTGTTGGTGCGATCGAGCCCGGCCCATACGTCGCCGTTGTCGTCGAGCGCGAAACCGGCCGTCACCTGCAGGGTCGTGTTGAACGGCTTGCCGGGGATCGAGCCGTCCGGAATCGCGATATAGCCGCTCGCGTTGTTGAAGTGATAGAGGTTGTAGTTGCCCGGGTTCTGCCCGGTCGCGACGAGCATCCGCGTGCCGTTCACCAGCGCGAGCTGCCCGAAATGCTGGCCGCGCTGGTAGTCCTTCATGTCGAGGCGCGGGTCCTTCGGATAGGTGAACGGATCGATCGTGTTCGCGACGAACGTGCCGCCCGCCGTACCGGTATAGACGTTGTTGCCGCTGTAGAAGAACGCGCCGTCGGTCGCCGGGTCGGGCGCGGCAGCGCCCTCGAAGTTCAGCGCCTGCAGCTTCCATTGCAGCACGCCCGTCGGGCCGTACGAATGGAGGTCGGTGCTGCCGTTGCGCCCGAGATCCCAGCCGCCGCCCCACGCGTTGTTCAGCACGTACAGGTTGCCGGCCGCGTCCTTGCCGATGCCCGCGACGCGCGTGAAGCGCTTGTCGCCGACTTGCCCCTTGATGCCCGACGTCGTGTCGAGATAGCCGCCCTGCACGCCGAACGTGCCGACCTGCACGGGCTGGCCGGCGAGCGTGTAGATCTTGATGTTCATGTCGGGGCCTTCGTCGCCCACCAGCATCTGCCCGCTCGGCGCGTCGAAATACAGCGACGCCGGCCGCGCGCGGGCCGCTATCTGGATCGTGTTCATCGCCGTGCCGGTCGGGCTGAACTGCGCGACGATGCCCGCGCTCTTGCGTGCGACCCACAGGTTGCCGCCGGCGTCGAGCGCCAGCGCGCCGGGCCCCGAGACGCCGATGTCGCGCTGCCACACGCCGTCCGTCGTATACACACGCACGCGGTTGCCGTAGAAGTCGCTCACGTACAGCAGGTTGCCGGTCGTCGCGAGGCCGGTGATCACGTCCGCGTACTGGATGCCCGTCCACGTGCTGACCGGGATGCGCAGGTCGCGCTGGTTCGTGCTGCGGTTGTAGCGGCCGACCGAGCCGCTGCCGAAGGTGCGGTTGTAGCCGAGCGCGACGAACAGCGAGTTCGCGTTGCCGGTGATCGCGCCGCCCTGGAATTCGTCGTGGATGCCGATCGTGCCGAGCGTCTGCCCGTTCTGGTAGATCGCGACGCCGCCGGCATTCTCGTCCCAGCGCGACGCCGTATAGATCACGCCTTCGGGCGCGACCCACAGCGAGCGCGCGCCGTTGCCGACGTGCGCGGCCAGCGTGCCGAACGTGTTCGCGAGCCAGTCCGTCGTGTATTGCGCTTGTGCGTGACTGACCGGCGCCAGCATTGCCATGCACAATCCAAGCAATGCCGCGCGAATTTGTTTCGATAACATGAATGATGCTCCCGGACGATCGCCTGTCGATACTCTAGTTCGACGCGTATGAAATATTGGTGATTTCTGCAAAAACCCGTTCATTTCCACCACGAATGACTCATTACGTTCTTTTACCGCGTGACAGTGGTTGGCCGACGCCGGAGCATCCCGGGACCAGCGCCTGGGCTCCCGCCGGACAGCGCTGTGGCGATTCATCGTTACCGGCACTTTGTTCCGAATTTCCTAATGCAAATGCGTCATTTTTTCTGATACACGCACATTGAATTTCCATTGCCGGCAAATCGACTCGATGATTACAAATCGAAATTAAAATGAAAGAGAAAAAATATTATCCGCAGCATGTTGCATTGCCGGGAAAATCGTGAAGAAGTGAAATAAGGCGGGGCGCGGCGGAATGCGGTTGCCGATGAAGACGGAGGGATAAACGAAGGTGCGCCGCACGTGCGGCGAAGCGTGATGCGGGCCGTGTTGAATGGAGAATGGAGAAGGCCGTACGCCGGCCCGGCGTGCGACCGGCGGCCCGCAGCGCGCGCGGGCCGCCGGTCGCGCGCGTGGCGTCAGAACTTCTGGCGCAGGCCGAGGCTGACGATCGCCTGCGACCGCGAATCGGACGAGTGGCCGTTCGCCTTGTCCGACACCGACGCGGTCGCGGCCACCGGCCGACCGAGTGCGTCGAGCGTCGTGCCGGACGCACGCTGGTAGGCGCCGAGCAGGTACACGCTGGTGCGCTTCGACAGGTCGTAGACCGCGCCGAGCGTGACGTTGTGATACTGCGCGCGGTTGTCGATGCCGTCGACGTCGCTGCCGCGCGTGTAGCTGTAGCCGGCGAACAGCTGGGTCTGCGGCTGCACGTTCCAGCGCGTGAACACGCCCGCGACGTTGAACGTCGCATGACCGTTGAACAGCGACTGCGCGCCGCTGCGGTACTGCACGTTGCTGTAGTTCACGCCGACGACGGCCGGGCCGAAGTCGTACGTCGCGCCGGTCGCGATGACCTGCTGCGACTGCGCGCTCGCATAGCCTTCGTTGATCGACGAGTTGAACAGCCCGTCGTCGGTGCTCTGCCATTTGCCGGCCGTCGGATCGGTCGCGCCCGTCTTGCTGTTGTCCGAGCGCTCGTAGCCGACGCCCACGCGCAGCGGCCCCGCCGCGTATGCCGCGCCGACGCTCCACGTGTTGCGCTGCTTCATGCTGCCCGGCTGGCTGCCGAAGCCGTACAGCGCGCCGAACGTGAAGCCCGCGTAGTTCGCGCTCGTGTACTTGATCGAGCTGTCGACGCGTGCGGTCTGGTCGAGGTCGTCGATGTCGCCCGGGTGCGCGCCGAACCCGCCGATGAACGACGACGGGCCGACCGGGCTCACGAAGTCGTTGAGCGACGTGTACTGGCGGCCGAGCGTGACCGTGCCGTAGCGGTTGCTGCCAACGCCGACGAACGCCTGCCGGCCGAACTGGCGGCCACCCTGGCCCGACGTGCCGTTGGTGATGTCGAAGCCGCTCTCGAGCACGAACAGCGCGCGCATCCCGCCGCCGAGATCCTCGGAACCCTTGATGCCCCAGCGGCTGCCCGACAGGTTGCCGGTGGTCAGGCCGACCTCCGAATGCCCGGTGTAGGCGCCCGGCGAGCCGACCCGTTCGTTGCTGCGATAGGTCACGCCCGCGTCGACGATGCCGTACAGCGTGACGGAGCTTTGCGCGGATGCGATGCCCGCGAGCGAGAGCAGCAGCGGTGCTGCGATCAGTTGCTTGTTCATGGTTTTTAGCGTCTCCGGGCGGTCAGCCCGTTGTTCTATGCGAGTAACGCGTGCGGCCGGCGAGATACGCCTGCATGCGAGGCCGACGGCGGTCGCACGCGGGAACGCGCGCGTGCGATACGCGCGCGGCACGTCGCGGCGAGCATGCCCGCCGAGGCCGCCATGGTAGATGGAACCGGTTCCGTTCGATAGCGCAATAATGAAAACAGCTTCTTGCCGATTTCGAGATAATTTGTCGCGCGATGAACGTCGCTGTACGGCGTGGAGCCGCGCGCCCGATAATCGAGCGCGCATCTGCCATCGGGAGTCTCCGTCATGCCTGAAACCACCCCCGCTGATCTTCGCCGCCGCCGCAGCCCGTGCTGCTCGCGCTGTATCGGCGTCATGCTGCGTAGGGGCGTCGGCACGCGCATCGCATCGTTCGCGACGAGCGCGCGATGAGAATCGCCGCGCCGCCCCGCGCCGGCGTCCCCGGCCTGTCGCTCCGGCAACTCGACCGCACGGATCTCGACGCGTGGTACGCGTACCTGTCGAACCCCGACGTCGTCCGCCACACCAGCTGGAACCTGCATTCGCGCGACGACCTGCTGCCGCTGTTCGACGGCATCGATTCGGCCCAACCGGATTCGATCCGCCGGCTCGCGATCGTCGATGATGCAGCGGCTGCGCTCGCCGGGACGATCGGGCTGCATACGGTGTCCACCGCGAACCGCTCGGCCGAGATCGCGTACGACCTCGCGCCGTCGCACTGGGGGCGCGGCATCGCGAGCGCGGTGTGCGCGAGCGTCACCGCGTGGGCATTCACCGAAGGCGGCTTCATGCGCATTCAGGCCGTCGTGCTGACCAGCAACGCCGGCTCCAAGCGTGTGCTGCAGAAATGCGGCTACCGGTACGAGGGATTGCTGCGCGCCTACCGGATGGTGCGCGGCGTGCCGGGCGATTTCGCGATGTACGCGCGCATCGCGACCGACTGAAGCGCCGGCCGACCGATGGCCGACGCTCGACGCGCGGGTCCACTCGCCGTCGGCGCGATTGGACGCGCCACGCCGAATTGGCGACAATCGCCGCTCCCCGCCTCGACTTCCTCGCCATGAAAATCGCCGCGCTGTCCGACATCCACGGCAACCTCGCCGCGCTCGACGCGGTGCTCGACGACGTGCGCCGCCGCGGCGCCGACCTGATCGTCAACCTCGGCGACATCGTGTCGGGCGCGCTCCATCCGGCCGAGACGGCCGATCGCCTGATCGCGCTCGACCTGCCGACCATCAAGGGCAATCACGAACGGCAACTGCTGAGCGGCGATCGCGAAACGATGCGGCTCTCCGATCGCTGGGCGCACGACACGTTGCGCGACGACCATCGCGCGTGGATCGCCGCCTTGCCCGAACGCCTGACGCTCGACGACGACGTGCTGATGGTGCACGGCACGCCCGCCAGCGACCTCGTCTATTTCCTCGAAACGGTGACGCCCGACGGCTGCCGCGCGGCGACGCCCGATGAAATCGCGCAGCGTGCGGGTAACGCGCCGGCGTCGCTGATCCTGTGCGGCCACACGCATGTCCCCCGCATCGCGAAGCTCGACGACGGCCGGCTGATCGTCAATCCGGGCAGCGTCGGGCTGCAGGCGTACACGGACGATCAACCGCATCCGCACCGGATCGAAACGGGCTCGCCGCATGCGCGCTACGCGATGGTGTCGCGCACGCCGGCCGGCTGGCACGCCGAATTCCACGCAGTCGAATACGACTGGCACACGGCCGCCGACACCGCGGCAGCGCGCGGCCGCGACGACTGGACCGTCGCGCTGCGCACCGGCCGGTGCTGACGGATCCCGCGCGATCCTGCCGTCGCATCACGCATCACGCAGCATTCGCCAGCGTCAGCCGCGCTTCGAGCCCGCCGCCATCCGTCCGGTTGCGCAACGTGAGCGTGCCGCCCATCGCGAGCGCAAGCTGCCGCGCGATCGCGAGACCGAGCCCCGTGCCGCCCGTCTCGCGATTGCGCGACGTCTCCACGCGCCGGAACGGTTCGAACACCGCGTCGAGCTGATCGTCCGGAATACCGGGCCCGCGATCGCGCACCGCAATGACCGCGCCGCCGCCCGACGCCGCCTGCACGTCGATCTCGGCCGCGCCCGCAAACTTCAGCGCGTTGTCGACGAGGTTGCCGACGATCCGGCGCAGCGCCTTCGGCCGCGTGACGAGCGCGAGCGGGCCGCCGCTGTGCAGCGCGACGTCCTGCCCCGCATCCGTGTAATCGCACACGATGCTGTCGAGCAGCGCATCGAGATCGATGCGGCGCGCGGCCTCGTCCGTGCCGTGCAGCGTGCGCGCATAGGCGACGCCCTCCTTCACCAGATGCTCCATCTCGATCAGGTCCTGGCGCAGCTTCGCGCCCTGCGCGTCGTCGTCCATCACGTCGACGCGCAATCGCATGCGCGTGATCGGCGTCTGCAGGTCGTGCGAGATCGACGCGAGGATCTGCATGCGTTCGGCCATGTACTGCGCGATGCGGTCCTGCATCGCGTTGAACGCCCGCGCGGCACGCGCGACTTCGGACGGCCCGCCCTCGTTCAGGCGTTCGCCCTTCAGGTCGGGGCCGAGCGCGTCGGCCGCCCGCGCGAGCTGGTTCAGCGGCCGCGTCGCGAGCCGCACCGCGAGCCAGCAGCACGCGGCCAGCACCGCGAGCTGCAGCGCGAGCACCACCGGCAGCCAGCCCGACAGCGGCACCGTCGACATCGGGTGGATGTCGATCGTCAGCGGCGAGCCGTCGGTCAGGCGCAGATGCACCTGCAGATGCTCGCGATCGCCCGGGATCGCGTTCGCGGTCAGCGGGTAGTCGCCGCCGATGCCGTCCGAGATCGACCGCTCGACGCGCGCCGACAGCCGCGCCTCGGACGGCGTGCCCGTCTCGCCGGGCCCGAGGATGAACACGTAGCTGCGCCGCGCGAGACGCGGCAGCCATGCGGCGCGCTCGCCGGGCGGCAGGTGGTCGAGCAGCGCGACCGAACTCGCGACCTCGCGCTCGATGTAGCCCATCATCAGGTTGGTGGTCGCTTGGTCGCGCTCCATCACCGTGAGCCAGAACGACAGCGTCTGCGCGAGCGCGAGGCCCACGCACAGGATCAGCGCGAGCCGCGCGAACAGCGAGCGCGGCCAGTGCCACAGGGTGCGCGCGCTCATGCGTCGCCTTCGACCGTGGTCACCGCCGACGAGAACACGTAGCCCTCGTTGCGCAGCGTCTTGATGTAGCGCGGCTCGCGCGCGCCGTCGCGCAGCCGCTGGCGCAGCCGGCTCACGAGCAGGTCGATCGACCGGTCGAACGGATCGGACTGGCGGCCCTGCGTGAGGTTGAGCAACTGGTCGCGCGTCAGCACGCGCTGCGGATTGTCGAGGAACACGCGCAGCAGCCGGTATTCGGCGCCGCTCAGCGCGACCAGCGTGCCTTCGGCGTCGAGCAGGTGACGTCCCGTCGTGTCGAGCCGCCATTCGCCGAACGCGAGCATCTCGGCCGTCTCCGTCACCTGCATGCCGGGCGGCAGCATGCGCGCGCGGCGCAGCACCGAGCGGATCCGCGCCAGCAGCTCGCGCACCGCGAACGGCTTCGCGAGATAGTCGTCGGCGCCCATCTCGAGGCCGATGATGCGGTCGGTTTCCTCGCCGCGCGCGGTCAGCATCAGCACCGGCACCGTCCGGAACTTGCCGGCGCGCAGATCGCGGCACAGCGTGAGGCCGTCCTCGCCGGGCAGCATCAGATCGAGCACGATCAGGTCGGGCGCGCCGTCCTCGAGCACGTTGCGCATCTCGCGGCCGTTCGCGGCGAGCGACACGCGCATGCCGTTCTTCTCCAGGTAGTCCGCGATGAGTTCGCGGATCGCGCGATCGTCGTCGACGATCAGTACGTGGTCGATCTTGTCCATGAGTGGGGGTCGGGGTCGTGAGGTTGCGGCTGGCGATGTCCGCCTTTATACCGCACCGCGGGCACGCATTTGTATCCCAATGTATCGCGCCGCCGCGACGACACACAACATTGCACGCACGCGGCTCGCCGGACACATCGCAGATACGTCGGCGCGGCCCAATGAGGGCTGTCGAAACCAGTCCGGCCGACGCGATCGCGCGGCGGCCGGCCGAACCGGAGAACCGCCATGCTGCCCAGACTCAAGACTGCCGCCCTAGTGATCGCGCTCGCCGCCACGGCCGGGCTCGCCGCGTTCGCCGGCACCCGCGACGACGCGGGCATGACGGCCTCGCTCGCCGGCACGCCGGCGCCCGACTTCACCGGCATCGAGCGCTGGCAGAACAGCGCGCCGCTCAAGCTCGCGCAGCTGCGCGGCAAGGTCGTGCTGGTCGATTTCTGGACCTACTCGTGCATCAACTGCATTCATACGATTCCGTACGTGAACGACTGGTACCGGAAGTATCGCGACCAGGGGCTGGTCGTGGTCGGCGTGCATACGCCCGAGTACCCGTTCGAACGCGATCCGAAGAACGTCGCCGATGCGCTCAAGCGCTTCGACATCCAGTATCCGGTCGCGCAGGACAACCGCTACGACACGTGGCGCGCGTACGGCAACCAGTACTGGCCCGCGCTGTATCTGATCGACGCGAACGGGAAGATCGTCTATACGCGCTATGGCGAGGGCGGGTACGACAAGACGGAGGCAGCGATTCGCGAGGCGCTGGCGCAGGCGCATGCTGGCGAAGGCACGAAGGGCGCGACGCGTACGCAGTAGCGAGCGCCGCCCGAGGGCGCGGCATGCGCCCCGCGCGATTCGCCGCCGCTCACTTGAGCTTCGCGTCCGCCTCCGCCAGCATCGCCTCCCCGATCGCGAGATGCCCGTCCGCGATCAGCGCGTCGCCCGCGCCGCGGATATCGTCGACCGCCTTGTTCTGCCCGAGCTTGCGCTTGCCGACGAGCCGCGTGATCTCGATCTGCAGCCCGACGATCGACTGCAGCATCGTGTCGAGATAGTCCTTCGGCGCGTCGGCCATCTTCCACGGCGCCGGCTGCGACGCCTCGTGCGTGCGGGTCAGCCGCGCGACCACGCCGCGCACGAACTTCTCGTCGTCGCGCACCGTGATGCGGCCGTGCGCGTGCACGACCACGTAGTTCCACGTCGGCACCTGCCGGTGCGCGACATGCTTGCTCGGGTACCAGTTCGGCGAGATGTACGCATCGCCGGCACGGAAGATCACGAGCACCTCGTCGCCGTTCACAACCTCCTGCCAGACCGGATTCGCGCGCGCGACGTGCGCATGCAGCTCGCCGAGGCCGCCGTCGCCCGGCAGCAGTTCGAACGGAATGTGGTTCGCGTCGAGCCCGCTCCTGCCATGCGTGATCAGGCTGCCGAACGGATGCTGGACGATCAGTTCGCGCAGCGCGTCGGGACGGGATTCGGCGAAATCGGCGGGGACATACATGGCGGCTCCACGGTCGGACAGGGTTCAGGAACGAACGGGCCTGAAACAGGCGCGTCATGCCCCGATTGTGAGCGCTAACTGGTTTATGCTGTAGAGCCGGTTTCGAACAATTTCAGCAGACCAGAATCATGGCCAGAACCGCCCGGATCGTCGAAATCCCGTCGCTCGGCGCGCTCGACCGCGCGGCCGGCGACCTGAGCCGCCAGCTCGCGCAGGCGTTGCGGGACGCGGTGCGCCGCGGCGACGTGCGGCCCGGCGACACGTTGCCGTCCACGCGGCTGCTCGCGGCATCGCTCGAGGTCGCACGCGGCACCGTCGTCGACGCGTATGCGCAGCTCGTCGCCGAAGGCTTCCTGGAGTCGCGCGGCGGCGCCGGCACGCGGGTCGCGAACGCGCTGGCCGAGCCGCCGGCGGCCGGCGAACCACCGGCCGCGCGACCGCGCGCCGCGCACGCCGGCCTGCCCGAGCCGGCCGCGACGTTCGCGCGGATCGCCCGCGAATTCCGTCCGCTGCCGGCCGCGCCGTTCGCGATCTCGGTGCCGGTCGGGCTCACCGCGCCCGACGACATCTGGCGCCGGCTCGGCAACCGGCTGCGCGCACGCGGTGCCGGTGCGCCGTCCGGCTATGCGGATCCACAAGGCGCGTTACCGCTGCGTGAAGCGATCGCCGATTACGTGCGCCGCTCGCGCTCGGTGCGCTGCAGCGCCGATCAGGTCGTGATCACGAGCGGCACGCAACAGGGGCTGCACCTCGCGAGCCAGGTGCTGCTCGGCGCGCACGATCGCGCGTGGGTCGAGAATCCCGCCTATCGCGGCATCACCGCGCTGCTCGAGAGCACCGGGCGCCGCGACGCGATGGTCCGCGTGCCGGTCGACGCGGACGGCATCGACGTCGAGGCCGGCATCCGCGTCGCACCGGACGCACGCGCGGCATTCGTCACGCCGTCGCACCAGTACCCGCTCGGGATGCCGATGAGCATGGCGCGGCGCAACGCGCTGCTCGGCTGGGCGCGCACGCATCGCGCCTGGGTGGTCGAAGACGATTACGACAGCGAGCTGCGCTACGAAGGCTATCCGTTTCCGTCGCTGCAGGGGCTCGACCCCGATCGCGTGGTCTATCTCGGCACCTTCAGCAAGATCCTGTTTCCGTCGCTGCGGCTCGGCTACGTGATCGCGCCCGACGATCTCGTGCCCGCCTTCTGCGGCGCGCGCGTGCTGATGGATCGCCATGCGCCGACCGCCGATCAGCACGTGCTCGCCACGTTCATCGCGGAAGGCCATCTCGACCGCCACATTCGCCGCGTGCGCGGCGTCTACGCGGAACAGCGCGCGCTGCTGATCGACACGCTCGGCGCGCGGCTGCCGCGCGAGCGCGCATGGGTGCAGCCGGGCGATCAGGGCATGCACGTCGTGCTGTGGCTTGCGCAAGGGATCGACGATCTCGACGTGGTGGCGCGCGCCGCGCAGGCGGGCGTCGCGGTGCGTGCGGTGTCGCCGATGTTCGCGCCGGGCACCGAGCGTCCGGGCCTCGTGCTCGGTTTCGGCGGGTTCGATCGCGCGCGGATGGAAGCGGCCGCCCAGCGGCTCGCGGATGTGGTGGGCGACGCGGCCGGCGCCGACTCATCGGACGAATCGCGATGACGCGACGACCAAAGGTTGTCCGCGGGCAACAAACGTAATCGTCTGTAAATCCTGCAAGAAAACCGGCATTTTGACCACAGCCAACGTTGCGCGGTTTGCTAGGATCGCGCCTTTTCCGACCGCGCTCCTGCCGCCGTGAATCGCTTCGTGCCGTTTCTCCGCAACCTTTGGCTTCGCTGCCGTGACGGCGCCCGCGCGCTGGGCGTCGGCACGTGGCGACGCCTGCGCCATCCGACGCGCCGCGGCGTCGCGCTGACGCTCGCCGCGATACCTGTGCTCGGCCTGCTGGTCCTGCTCGCGTTCGTGCCGTTCACGCCGAGCATCGGCGACATCCGCAAGGCGCGCATCGACCGTCCCGCGCGCGTGCTGTCGGCCGACGGCCAGCTGATCGCCGAATTCCGGCCCGTCAACCGCGAATGGGTGCCGCTCAAGCAGATCTCGCCGCACATGGTCGACGCGCTGATCGCGACCGAGGACCACCGCTTCTACGCGCATCACGGCATCGACTGGCGCCGCACGCTCGCAGCCGGCCTGCACACGTTCTCGGGCAGCCGCCAGGGCGGCTCGACGATCACGCAGCAGCTCGCGCGCAATCTGTATCCGGATGAAGTCGGCCGCGCGCCGACGCTCACGCGCAAGATGAAGGAGCTGATCACCGCGTTCAAGATCGAGACCGTGTACAGCAAGAACGAGATTCTCGAGACGTACCTGAACACCGTGCCGTTCCTATACAACGCGTTCGGCGTCGAAATGGCCGCGCGCACCTATTTCGGCAAATCGGCGGACCAGCTCGACATCGTCGAAAGCGCGACGCTCGTCGGGATGCTGAAGGGCAATAGCTACTACAACCCGGTGCTGAATCCGGAGCGTGCGGTCCAGCGCCGCAACACCGTGCTCGCCCGGATGGCGGCGATGGGCATGCTGTCGCCGCAGCAGCTCGCGCGACTGCAGCGCCGGCCGCTGCGCGTCGACTTCGAGCCGCAGACGGCACAGCCCGGCCCGGCCCCGCACTTCGCGGTGCAGCTGCGCAAGTGGCTGATCGCATGGGCCGACCGGAACAACTACGACCTCTATTCGGACGGCCTCGTCGTGCGCACGACGCTCGATGCACGGCTGCAGGACATGGCGACGCAAGCGCTGACCCGGCAGACCGAACGGCTGCAGGCGGTCGCCGACGGCGCGTGGCGCGGCCCGTCCGGCTGCGGGCTGCGCAACGACCTGTTCCGCGGCTTCATCCGGCAGACATCCGACTACCGCGACGCGCGCGATGCAGGGCTCGCCGATGCAGCGGCACTGAAGCAGCTCGGCGCGAATCGCGCGTTCATGCAGACGTTGTGCGAGCGCAAGACGCAGGTGCAGGCCGGCTTCGTCGCGATCGATCCGCGCAACGGCGCAATCCGCGCGTGGGTCGGCAGCCCCGATTTCGGCAGCGAGCCGTTCGATCACGTCATGCAGGCGCGGCGCCAGCCGGGCTCGACATTCAAGCCGTTCGTCTATGGCGCCGCGTTCGCGGACGGGATGCGGCCGGGCGATACGTTCGTCGACCGCCCCGTCGCGATCCCGATCGGCGCGCACGCGGTGTGGCGTCCGACCGATGCGGAGCCGCCGACCGACGCGCCGATGACGCTGCGCGACGCGCTCGCCCTGTCGCGCAATCGCATCACCGCGCAGGTGATGCAGCGCGAAGGCGCGGCCAGGGTCGCGCAGCTCGCGCGCGCGATGGGCGTGCGCGACAGCCCGCTCGACGCGGTGCCGTCGCTCGCGCTCGGTACGAGCCCCGTCACGCTCAAGGAGATGGTGTCCGCGTACGGGACGATCGCGAACCGCGGCGTGTACGTCGCGCCGCAGATGATCACGCGCATCGAGGATCGCGACGGCAAGGTGCTCGCCGCATTCGGCAGCGCGCCGCCCGAACGCGCGCTGCCGGTGGCCGCGGCGCAGACGCTGGTCGACGTGATGCGCGGCGTCGTCGACTACGGAACCGGTGCCGACATTCGCTCGCGCTACGGAATTCGCATCGACGTCGCGGGCAAGACCGGCACGACGCAGGACAACACGGACGGCTGGTTCATCCTGATGCATCCGCAACTGGTGGCCGGCGCGTGGGTCGGCTTCGACGACGGCAGCGTGACGCTGCGCAGCGACTACTGGGGTGCGGGCGCACACAGCGCATTGCCGATCGTCGGTTCGTTCTACGATGCGGCGCTGCGAGCGCGGGCAATCGACCCGCATGAGCAGTTCTCGCCCGACTTCCGGCCGCGCAGCGCACCGGCGCCGGCACCGAAGCGGCGTCCGCATCCCGGCCTGTTCGACTGGTTGAGAATTTTCCGCTGACCGCGGCGCGAAGTCGCTCGACGCGGGCGGCAGGCGGCAGACGGCCGGCGTGACCGCGTGAGCGATTCGCCGGCCGGCCGTTACGGCAGAAAGCGCGCTCAGTCCGCCGCGAGCGTCGCGGCCAGTGCGTCGAATTCCGGCGCCCACGCCGCGCGCCATGCGGCCTTCGTGTCATCGTCGACCCACGCGCCGTCGATCCCGTTCAGCATGAACTGCTTCAGGTCGGCGGTCGCGAAGCCGAAATGGCTGAACATCAGCTCCCACGCCTCGGACGGATTCACCTTGTGCAGCGTCGGATCGTCGGTATTCGGATGGATCTTCAGCCCGAGGCCCGGCATCTTGCGCATCGGATGCCGCTCCGCCCATTGGTCCGGCGGCAGCGTGCGCAGGTAGTACGAATTGGTCGGCACGACCGTGAAGACGATCCCGCGCTCCGCATAGCGCGCGCAGAGCTCGGGGTTGTCGACGATCGTATAGCCGTGATCGACGCGGTCGACGTGCAACAGATCGACGGCCGTCTCGACGTTGCGCCACGGCATCCCGAACTCGCCCGCATGCGCAGTGGTGCGGAAGCCGGCCGCACGCGCGTCGCGATACGCCTTCCAGAATAATTCCGGCGGCCGGTCGTTCTCGCGGTAGTCGATCCCGATCCCCGCGACTTCGTCCGCGCGATTCGCCTTCATCCAGTCGACGATCGCGACCGCTTCGTCCGGATCCTGCTCGCGATCGATGCTCGGAATCAGGCGGGCGCCGATCCCGAAATCGCGCGCGGCATCGCGAATCGCCGTCACGATCGCGGCCTGCGCGTCCGCATATGGAATGCCCGACACGCGCACCGTACCCGTCGGATTCCAGAAGAATTCCGCATGCCGAACATTGTGCGCGGCTGCATCCTCGAGATACTCGTATGCGATTCGCCGCAAGTCGTCGGGCCGCGTGAGCAGGTATTGGTCGAGCGCGCGCAGCACGTGCAGCACGCCGACCGGCTTCTCGCCGCGCGCATAGAACGCGTCGATCTCCGCGCGCTCGATCGGTGCGCCGCTGCGCTGCGCGAGCGCGACGAACGTGTCGTGCCGCACCGCGCCGAGCAGGTGGCAATGCAGCTCGACCTTCGGCAGCGCGTGGAAGAAGGCCCGATGAGCGGCCGTGATCTCGATGCCCGTGCGCGCGACCGGGACGTTGCCTGGTGTTTCCTTCATGTCTGTCTCTTTTTCGGTAGTGCCGATGCGTCGTGAACACCGTCTCTCAGTGCGGCTTCACGACGGTCCAGAAGTAGTAGCCGAGCGGCAACGCGAGCACGACGAGCCCCCACGACACGTCGCGCCAGCGGCCGGCCAGCAGCTTGACGAGCACGTAGCACAGCAGCCCGCCCGCGATGCCGGTGCCGAAGCTGTTCGACATCAGCGTGAGCAGCACCATCGACATCACGGGCAATGCATCGGTGAAGTCGTCGAAGTGGGTATGGCGGATCGTCGCGAACATCGACAGCCCGATCAGGATCAGCGCCGGCGCGGTCGCCTCCTTCGGGATCGCGAGCGCGACCGGCACGAACAGCAGCATCGCGGCGAACAGCACGGCCGCCGCCAGCGACGACAGCCCGCTGCGGCCGCCGGCCTCGACGCCCGCCGCCGATTCGATCAGCGCGGTCAGCGCGGGAATGCCGAACACGGGGCCGAACGTCGCGGCGAGCGAGTCGACCAGGAACGGCCGGTTGATGTTCGGCAGGTTCCCCTGCCCGTCGAGCAGGTTCGCCTTCGCGCCGACCGCGAGCGCCGTGCCGAGCGTCGAGAAGAATTCCGCCGCGAAGAACGCGAACAGGTACGGCGCGGCAGCCAGCGTCAACGCGCCGCGGAGGTCGAGCTTGAACGCGATCGGCGCGATGCTGTGCGGCAGCGACACGAACGACGCGGGCAGATGCGTGACGCCGAGCGGCACGCCGGCGGCGGCCGCGGCGAGAATCGCGATCAGGATCGCGCCGGGCACCTTGCGCGCCTGCAGCACGATCGCGATCGCGAGACCGATCAGCGCGACGAGCACACCCGGCCGCGAGAAATCGCCGAGTGCGAACGCGTTGGTCTTCGCGTTCGCGACGACCATCCCTGCATTGCGCAGCCCGAGCATCGTCACGAACAGGCCGATCGATGCGCCGAGCCCGAGCTTGATCTGCACCGGAATCAGCCGCATCACGACGCCGCGCGCGCCGAAGATCGTCAGCAGGAAGAACAGCACGCCCGACACGCAGGCGATGCCGAGGCCCGTCTGCCAGCCGACATGTTCCGTCGTCGCGAGCGTCACGCCGATGATCACCGAGCCGCCGATGCCGGGGCCGACGAGGAACGGCAGGTTCGCGTAGAGGCCCATCAGCGTCGTGAACAGCACGAACACGATGATCGTCGCGGTCGTCGCCGCGCCGCGCTCCATCCCGCCCGTCGCGAGCAGCGACGGGATCACGACGAGCAGGTAAGCGGCCGCGAGAAACGACGTGATGCCGGCGATCGTCTCGGTGCGCACGCTCGTGCCGCGCGCCGCGAGCGCGAAGCGCCGTTCGAGCCAGCTGGCCGGCGTACGCGCCGGCATCGTGTCAGTCGCTGACATGGTGGTTCTCCTGTGATTCCGATTATTGTCCTGTGTCGGTTCGCGCGGCGCGGCCCTATACTGCCGCGTACCGCACCCGACCGTTATTGCCCGATGTCGTCCGACCGCTCGTCGCTGTTACCCGCACTCACGCTGCGGCAGGTCCAGCACTTCGTCGTCCTTGCGCATGCGCGCAGCTTCACGCAGGCCGCGCAGGCGCTGTCGCTCACGCAGCCCGCGCTCACCGCGTCGATCCGCCAGATCGAGTTCCTGCTCGGCGGGCGCCTGTTCGCGCGCACCGCCCACCGGCTCACGCTGACCTCCGCCGGCGAGGCCGTGCTGCCGCTCGCCGAGCGGCTGCTGAACCAGGCACGCGGCACCTTCGACGACATGACGCGGCTCATCGGCGAACGCATCCAGACGGTGCGGATCGCGTTCATCCCGTCGGTCGCCGGCCGCCTGCTGCCCGCGCTCAACGCACTGCGCGGCACGCATCCGGCGCTGCGCTTCACGCTCACCGATCTGCCGAACAGCGCCCTCGTCGAAGCCGTGCGCGACGGCGTCGCGGATCTCGGCATCGGCGTGCGCGAACCCGACAGCGACGACGGCACGCTGCACTATCAGCAGCTCTTCGAGGACGAGATCGTGATCGTCGTGCGGCACGACGATCCGCTCGCGGGCGCGAAGAGCGTCACGTGGGCGAAGCTCGTCGACCGCGAGCTGGCCGTGTTCGTGCGCGGCAGCGTCAGCGAGTCGCTGCATCGCACCGGCGGCGCCGCGAAGCTGCGCCTGAACGTCGCGTACCGGATGGAATACACCGAACCGCTGTACGCACTCGCGCGCAACGGCCTCGCGACCGCGGTGCTGCCGAGCCTCTACACGATGCATCTGCACGATCCCGAACTCGTCGCGCTGCGCGTGGAGAAACCGCGCGTCACGCGCGCGATCTCGCTGATCTCGCTCGCCGCCGACGATCGCGGCCCGCACGTGCGCACCTGCCGCGAGTGGATTGCGAAGCACATCTGATCCGGTTCGGCGCGCGACACGTCACGTTGCGTCACATTGCCTTCAGGGAAGCTTCGCGATGCGCTCGGCGAGCGTCGCGTAGAAGCGGTCCGCGTCGACCTCGTTGATCCACGTCGCGTTCGGCGCGCGGCCGCTGCGCCCGTTCCAGTCGACCACCGTCTCGCCGAGCGTCCACTGCCCGGCCGTCTCGACGACCACGTTCACCTTGCGCCCGTTGAACAGCGTCGGATCGACGAGATAGCCGACCGCCGTCGGGTCGTACATCGGCCCGTCGTCGACGCCGCGCCGCTTCTTGTTGTACGCGAGCTCGGCGTCCATGATGTCCGCGACGATCGCGCCGCAGCGGTTGCCGAGCGCACGGAACGGCGCGACGCGCGCCGGCGTGATCGGCGCCTTCACCGCGACGTCGCGCGGCAGCACGACGATCGGCACACCGCTGCCGAACACGACTTCGGCCGCCTGCGGATCGACGTAGATGTTGAACTCCGCGGCCGGCGTGATGTTGCCGCGCTCGAAAAACGCGCCGCCCATCAGCACGATCTCGCGCAACGCGCCGCGGATCTGCGGCGCTTCGACCAGCGCGGTCGCGATGTTCGTCAGCGGGCCGAGCGCGCACAGCGTCACGCTGTTCGGCGCCGCGCGGCTCAGCGTATCGACGAGGTACGACACCGCATGCCCGGCCGCGAGCGGCGCGCGCGGTTCGTGCAGCGCGACACCTTCGAGGCCGGTCTTGCCGTGCACGTTCGCGGCCGTCACGAGCTCGCGCACGAGCGGGCGCGGGCAACCCGCGAAGACCGGCAGTGTCTGCGTGCGGCCGGCCCAGTCGCGGATGATCCGCGCATTGCGTTCGGTCAGGTCGAGCGGCACGTTGCCGGCCACGGCAGTCAGCGCGCGCACGTCGAGGCGGTCCTGCGCGCCCAGCGCGAACAGGATCGCGATGGCGTCGTCCTGCCCTGGGTCGGTATCGATGATCACCGTGCGGCGCGCGGCGTCGCCGCCGGCCGCGAACGCGCCCGTTTCGGGCAGCAGCGCGGTGCCGGCCAGCGCGGCGGACAGTTTCAGGAAGGTGCGGCGGGATGCGATCGGATGGGTCATGGTCGGGCTCTCAGAATACGTGCCGGACGCCGAGCGTCGCCATCATCTGGCGCGTGCCGGTCGAGCGTGCGTACGCGAAGATCTGCGCGTGCTCCGCATCGCCGGCCGCCTGCTGCGCGATCACCGTCAGCGCGACGTCGGTGCGTTTCGACAGGAAGTAGTCGGCCTGCAGGTTCACCTGGTGCCATTTCGGCCGCTTGTCGATCACGTCGTACTTGCCGTTCGTGAACGCATACGCGGCACCGAGAAAGAGCTGCGGCGTCATCGTATAGACGACGTTCACGCCGACGTTCTGCAGGTGCAGATGCGAATTGTCGAGGTAATCGTAGCGCACGTCGGTAAACAGCGCCGCGAACTGCGCGCGGCCGATCGTGTAGAAGCCGCCCGTGCCCGCGATGCGCTGCCGGCTCGCGAACACCGCCGGCGACATCGCGCTCTTCGCGAAGATCAGGAGCGGCGAACCATAGTCGTTCGCGATCGCGCCGTCCTGATTCGTGCTGCTGTATGGATGGTTGTACTGCGCGTAGACCACGCTCCAGCGCAGCGGGCCGCGCTCGTAGCCGAGACCGAAGCTGTACGCGCTGTTGTTCGCGAAGCCCGTCGCGTTACTGAAGCCGTACAGCGCGGTGAACTTCAGGCCGTAGTAGACGGGGCTCACGTACTTCACCGAGTTCTGCACGCGGATGTCGTTGTAGCCGTTGTCGTTGTCGCCGATGTTCACGCCGTTGCTCGCGATGATCACGGGCCCGATGTAGTCGTGGATCGCGTCGTACTGGCGGCCGAACGTCAGCGACCCGTAGGTGCGGTCGGCGAGGCCCACGTAGGCCATGCGCCCGAACTCGCGGCCGTTCTGCGCGGCGGTGCCCGTCATCACGTTGAAGCCGTTCTCGAGCTGGAAGATCGCCGACAGCCCCTGCCCGAGATCCTCCTTGCCCTTCAGCCCCCAGCGCGGGTTCTGGTTCGTGCCGGACAGCGCCTGCCAGGCGTTCTTGCCGCCCTGGTTGGTTGCGTACCCGACGCCGGCCGAGATGAGACCGTACAGCGTGACGCTGCTTTGCGCACCGGCATGGGTCGCGAAGGCGCCGAGCATCGCGAGCGGAGCGAGCTTGTAGAGAGTTTTCATGCGGGTCGTAGGGTCGGTGAGGGTCCGGGCGCGGCAGGGTTTCCGCGAAACCGGACTCGACTATACGAACCCCGATCGGATAATAAAAGTTTGCTTTTCTTATGTCTCGATAAAACGGATTTATTCTTATCCGACCACCTCCCGCAGCGGCGGACCGGCTGCCGTCAGTCCGCCGTGTCGCCGTTCTTCGGCAACTTCGACCACGCGTTGCGCCCCGGCGCCGGCGACCATGCCGGACGCGTCTTGCGCGCGCTGTCGATCACGACCAGGTAGCGGCCGGCGATCGGCGTGATCTCGCGATCGTGGCGCAGCACCCACAGCGACTTGCCGGCTTCGACGCGCGCCTGATAGTCGTCGTCGAGAATGCCGTGCCGGTCGAGGAACGTGTTCAGCGACGCGGGAATCCGCACACAGCCTTTCGAGTGGCGAATGCCCAGCAGCGCCTCGAGACGGTCGGGGTCGGTTGCGTGCATCTGGAAACGCATCGGCGACTTGCCGCCCTTGCCCCAACCGCGCTCGCCGTCCACCCAGCCGAAGTCGTAGATGCGCATGTCGCGCTGGCCGTAGCCGCGAATGCCGTTGTCGTTCGTCGTGCCTTCCGCGCGGAAGTCCATGTTGTCGGGCGAATGATGGAACACACCGAGCGGCGTCAGGAAGTGATCGTACTTGCCGGGCCAGCCGGTGCCGACCGGCGACGCGCCGATCATCAGCCACGGATTGGTCGGCGTCGCGCGGAAGTAGATGAACAGCGCCTGCACGTTCGGCGTGCGGTCGACCATCGCGACGTACTCGCCGGCCAGGTCGCCGAGGTTCGCATCGGCGAGGGCCTTCTGGAGGCGCACGCCGTATGCGCGCTGCTCGCTCGCGGGCACGTTCAGGCGCCGCGTGACTTCCTGCGTGAAGTCCTTGCGCATGTCGATCGCGCGCGCGGTTGCATTCTTCGCTTCGTCGGCCGACAGCGGCGGGTGTCGGCGCGGCGGCGTCGGCGCGGGAGCCTCGGCTTCGCTCGCCGGCGTGCCGGAAGCGGCCGATGCAGGCGATGCCGCGGATGCCGGCGATGCGGTGGACGCGGAGGATGCTGCTGATGCCGCGCTGGCCGGTGCAGTATGATTCACAGTGGATGCCGCTGATGCGACGCTGGCCGGCGCAGCATGATGCACGGCCGATGCCGCGGACGCCCCGCTGGCCGGCGCAGCATGATTCACGGCGGATGCCGCGGACACCCCGTTGGCCGGCGCAGCATGATTCACGGCGGATGCCGCGGACGCCCCGTTGGCCGACGCAGCATGATGCACGGCGGATGCAGCAGATGCCCCGCTGGCAAGCGCAGCATGATGCACGGCGGACGCCGCCGATGCCCCGTTGGTCGGCGCAGCACGATGCACGCCCGATGCCGCCGATGACGGCATTGCCCCCGACGACGCAGGCGCCGCCGAAGCAGGATGCGCGGGCGATGCAGTTGATGAGGATGACGTAGCAGCGGACGACGGCACGTCGGACGCGGCAAAGGCTGACCGCTCGACAAGCACGGAGATCGGGAGCGCGGCCGCGAGCCACACGGACGCGGCGACGGCGAGGGTACGGCAACGCGGCTTGGGCAACCGTCGCGTCAGGTCGGAAAGCATCATACGATCGAGGCCATCGGCCGATCCGGCCGCCGCACATGGCGAACGGCGCGTCTTCCGCACGAGCCATCGACACGCCGCAGGCATCGCATGCCTCGGCGCCGACGCCTCTTCGCGGTGGAGCCGTTCGCAGTGCAACACGTTCGGCACGATGGCGGCTAATGAGTCGTCAGGTCTTTCATTCTACCCGCGCGGACGACAATCGGCAGGGCCGAACCCCCGGTTTTGCGGCGGTTTTGCGCTTCGTCACGCTTTGTTTCAACTGGTTGCCGATTGCTTCGCCGCCGCATGGCAGGCTGTTACGTTGTGCGTTTCGGCAACATGAAACCGCGGCAACGCGCGCTCGCATGCCGTACCCAACACACGAGCGCACCGCCGTCTCTATTTCGAAATCGCTTCGAGCGCGATGCCTTTGGTGCGCGGCCCCATGAGCCCGATCGCGGCCATCACGATCACCATCGCGCCGGCGATGAACGCGAACACGCCGAACGTGCCGAAGCCTTTCAGCACGGCCGCGATCACGAACGACGAGAAGATCGCCGAGAAGCGGCTCCACGAGTAGACGAAGCCCACCGCGCGTGCGCGGATCGACGTCGGGAACAACTCGGCCTGGTACGCGTGGAAGCTGTACGACATGATGTTGCTCGCGAGCGTGAGGCCGATGCCGAGCACGATCAGGAACGCGCCCACCGTCGTCTGGCTGAACAGCAGCCCGCAGACGACGATCGCCGCCGCCATCGCGACGATCACCGACTTGCGCTCGAAACGGTCGGCGATCACGAGGCCGATCAGCGGACCGAGCGGCGCCGCGAGCGCGATCACACTCGAATACATGAGGCTCGACGTGATCGTGATGCCCTGCTTGATCAGCAGCGTCGGCACCCAGTTCGCGAAGCCGTAGAAACCGACCGTCTGGAACACGTTGAAGATCGTCATCATGATCGTGCGGCTGCGATACGGCGGCACCCACATGTCGCGGAAGCTGCCGCGCGGCGGCACCGGCTCGGCCGGCGCGGGCGGCGGCAGCGGCCGACCGTATTCGGCTTCGACCTTCGCCTCGAGCGCGCGCATGATGCGGTCGGCTTCGTCGACGCGACCCTGCTGTGCGAGCCAGCGCGGGCTTTCCGGCAACGCGCGGCGAATCCACCACACGAACAGCGCGCCGTGCGCGCCGATCAGCACGACCCAGCGCCAGCCGTCGAGACCGAACGGCGCATGCGGCACGAGCAGGTATGCGAGGAACGCGACCACCGGCACCGCGACGAACCCGACTGCCTGCTCGCATGCGAATGCGCGGCCGCGGATCTGCTTCGGCACGAGTTCGGAGATATACGTGCCGATCGTGACCATCTCGACGCCGAGGCCAAGACCGACGACGAAGCGCCAGAAGTTCAATCCGCCTGCGGTGTCCTGGAACGCCATCACGACGTTGGCGGCCGTGTACCACAACAGCGACCACGTGAAGATCGCCCGGCGGCCGAAGCGGTCCGCGAGGAAGCCGCATGCGATCGTGCCGATGAAGAGGCCGGAGAACAGCGCGGCGATGAAGCTCGCGACGCCCGTGGTGCCGAACAGGCCGTGCGTCGTCGCGGACAGGATCCCGCTTTTCACGAGGCCCGGCGCGATGTAGCCGCTGTACAGCAGGTCGTAGAGTTCGAAGAAGAAGCCGAGGCTCAGCAGCACGACGAGCTTCCAGACGCTGCGGGTCGGCGGCAGGCGGTCGAGGCGGGCTGAAATCGAGCCGGCGTCGATGGGGGCAGTTCGAATGGTGTCCGCTACGGAAGCGGGATCAGGCGCGGTCGATGCCATGGTGGCGAGTCTCCGGATTATTGATTGTCTTGGCGCTACCAGAGGGCGTTGGCAAGCGGCTTTGCGCATTTTAGCGAGGCGAGAGACTGAACACATCAATCGTTGAAGCACGGTCGCAGGCGACAATGCGCTGGACCCGCGGTGATCCACCGCTGCGTCGACGACCGCCCTGCGCACTCGATCCCCATTTATATACGTGATACGCGCCAGCAGTATGTAAATTTCGTAACTATCGATCCGGCTGATCGAGCGCGCCGAATCGTCGAAACACCGCTTCCCGGGTTCGGCAAAATCGACGTTCGCCCTGTTGGCACGGGCGCGAGCGGCCATTTCCGGCGCTGCCGCCCGCGCCCCGTCGGCCGAATTCGCGCATATCTGTTCGAATTTCGTTCGACCCACACCCCGGTAACATGCTACCGGGCCAAACTCCCGGCTTCCGGGCGCCGTTCGGCGTCCGGCATTGTCGGCAAAACGTAAGCATTCCATGTCCATACAACGACTATCCACGTACGCACGCCGGATCGCGCTGTTCGCGTTGCTGCAGTTCGCAGCGCTCGCGACCGCGTCGGCGTTTCCGGGCGCCGCATCCGCGCCGAGCGCGAGCGGCGTCGGCGTCCCCGTGCCGACCATCTCGCTGAGCGACGCGGTTGCGCAGCTCAAGCAGATGCAGGTGCAACAGGACCGCATCAAGCAGCAGACGTCGAACGCGACCAACAGCAAGGAGCTCGACGGGCTTGGCGAAGCGACGCAGGAACTGAGCGCCGATGTCGAGAAGCTGCAGAGCGAGCTCGCGCCGCAGCGCACGCAGATCCAGGCTCAGCTCGACGTGCTCGGCCCGCCGCCGGCGCCGGGCGCATCGCCCGAAACGCCCGCGGTCGCGCAGCAGCGGGCGACGCTGAACGCGCGCAAGACGCAAATCGAGGCGGCGCTGAAGCAGGCGGCCGACCAGAAGGCCAACCTGGCGAACCTGAACGACCAGTTCGCGAAACTGCACCGCAGCCTGCTGCGCAATCAGCTCGCGTTCCGTTCGGGCAGCATCTTCGGCGCGCAATTCTGGTTGCCGCTGTTCCATCTGTCGCCGGACGATGTCCAGCGCCTCGCGGACTTCAACGACGAGCTGCGCGACATGCTGCGCTCGTCGTGGACACCCGGCCAGCGCGCCATCACCACGCTGCTGTTGATCGCCACGCTCGCGGTCTGGCTCGGCGGCCGCCGCCTCCTCGAGCGCGGGCTCGCGTGGTTCTGCCTGAACCGTCTGCCGCCCACCCGGCTGCGCCGCAGCGCACTGGCGCTGGCGACGGCATTCTCGACGCTGCTGGCGACCGCGGTCGCCGTGCAGGTGCTCTATCTCGCGCTCGCCCGCCACTACGAGCTCACGCCGTCGATGAGCGATCTGTGGGACCAGTTCGCGAAGCTCGCCGTGACCTGCGCGCTGATCGCCGGCCTCGGCCGCGCGCTGCTCTGCACGAAGCATCCGTCGTGGCGGCTGCCGGCACTCGCCGATCCCGTCGCGCTCGCGATGCGGCCGTTCCCCGGCGTGCTGGCCGCGCTGCTGCTGATGTCCGGCACGCTCGAATCGATCAACCGGATCGTCGATACCAGCCTGTCCGTCACGCTGTTCGGCCGTGGCATCGTATCGCTCGTCGTCGCGCTGACCGTCGGCGCGTCGATCCTGCGCGCGAACCGCGTACGCACCGCGCTCGCGGCCTCCGGCGAGGCGCCCGAGGAGCGTTCGACGCTCGCGGGGCTGATCCATGCGGGCGTCACGCTGGCGATCGTCGTGTCGCTCGTTGCGCTGCTGATCGGCTACATCACGGTCGCGCGCTTCATCACGTACGAGCTCGTGTGGTTCGAGATCGTGCTGTGCAGCGTCTACATCCTGACGCAGCTGACGCGCGACGCCAGCGAAAGCCTGTTCTCCGCGAACCTGTCGAGCGGCAAGCAGATCAAGCATCTGTTCGCGCTCGACGACCGGCATCTCGACCAGGCGCACACCGTCGTGTCCGGGCTCGGCACGAGCCTGCTGATGCTGGTCGCGGCCATCGCGCTGGTGACGGGCGGCTTCGGCACGACGCCGAGCGACCTGCTCGACAGCGCGATCGCGATGATCGGCGGCCAGCGGCTGCAGAGCCTGAACATCATGCCGGACCGGATCCTGAACGCCGTCATCGGGTTCGCGATCGGCTTCTACCTGCTGCGCTCGGTGCGCCGCTGGCTCGACAACGAATTCATGCCGGCGCTCGGCATGGACGCGGGGATGCGCGTGTCGCTGGTCACGCTGTTCACCAACGTCGGCTACGTGCTGCTCGTACTGATGACGCTGGGGCTGCTCGGTGTCAGGTGGAGCAACCTCGCGTGGATCGTCAGCGCGCTGTCGGTCGGTATCGGTTTCGGCCTGCAGGAGATCGTGAAGAACTTCGTGTCGGGGTTGATCCTGCTGACCGAGCGGCCGGTGAAGGTCGGCGACATGGTCAGCATCGCGGGCGTCGAAGGCGACATCCGCCGCATCAACGTGCGCGCGACCGAGATCCAGCTCAGCGATCGTTCGACCGTGATCGTGCCGAACTCGCAGTTGATCTCGCAGAACGTGCGCAACGTGACGATGGGCAACAGCACGCAAGGCGTCGCGACGCTGACGCTGACGTTCCCGCTGAACACCGATCCCGTGCAGGTGCGCGACCTGCTGCTCGATGCGTATCGCGAACACCCGGCCATTCTCGACAAGCCGGCGCCGTCGGTCACGTTCAGCCAGCTGGCGCCGGACGGGATCACGCTGAGCGTGACGGGCTACGTGGCGAGCCCGCGGATCGCGGCCTCGACCAAAAGCGACCTGCTGTTCGAGATCCTGAAGCAGTTGCGCGCGGCGCAGATCACGCTGTCGACGCCGCAGATGCTGGTCGTGCAGAACATGCCGGCGCTCGAGGGTGCCACGCGGCAAGAGCCAGAGCCGGAAGCGAACATCCGCGCACACACCGGTCGATCCGCGTAGCGCACGCCTCACCGGAAACGACAAGGGCCGGTTACCGCTCCCGCGGTAACCGGCCCTGTTCATTCGACCGTCGAGGCGCCCTGCCGGGCGCCGCGCATCACACGTCGAACTTCACGCCCTGCGCGAGCGGCAGCTGACGGCTGTAGTTGATCGTGTTCGTCGCACGGCGCATATACGCCTTCCATGCATCCGAACCCGACTCGCGGCCGCCGCCCGTTTCCTTCTCGCCACCGAACGCGCCGCCGATCTCCGCGCCGCTCGTGCCGATGTTCACGTTGACGATCCCGCAATCGCTGCCCGCTGCCGACATGAACTGCTCGGCCTCGCGCATGTCGTTCGTGAAGATCGCCGACGACAGGCCTTGCGGCACCGCGTTGTGCAGTTCGATCGCATCGTCGAAGTTGTCGTAGATCATCACGTACAGGATCGGCGCGAACGTTTCGCGCTCGACCACCGCCGATTGCTTCGGCATCCGCACGATGGCCGGACGCACGTAGTACGCATCCGCGTGACCGATGTCGACGCGCTCGCCGCCCTTCACTTCGCCGCCCTGCTCGCGTGCATCGGCCAGCGCTTTCTGCATCGCGTCGAACGACGCGCGGTCGACCAGCGGGCCGACGAGCGTGCCTTCCTCGAGCGGGTTGCCGACCTTCACCGACGCATAGGCCTTCTCGATGCGCGGCAGCAGTTGCTCGACCAGGCTGCGATGCACGATCAGGCGGCGCAGCGTCGTGCAGCGCTGGCCGGCCGTGCCGACCGCCGCGAACGTGACCGCGCGCACCACGAGGTCGAGATCGGCGCTCGGCGCGACGATCATCCCGTTGTTGCCGCCGAGCTCGAGGATGCCGCGCGCGAGACGCTGGCTCAGCACCTTCGCGACTTCCTGGCCCATCCGCACGCTGCCCGTCGCGCTGACGACCGGCACCTTCTTCGACGACGTCAGCACCTCGCCGACATCGCGCATGCCGAGCACCAGCTGGCTCAGGCCCTGCGGCGCGACGCCCGGGTGGGTCTTCTCGAATTCGCGGATCGCCTTCTCGAGCAGCACGTGGCATGCAATCGCGGTGAGCGGCGTCTTCTCCGACGGCTTCCACACGACCGAATCGCCGCACACGAACGCGAGCGCCGCATTCCACGCCCACACCGCGACCGGGAAGTTGAACGCCGAGATCACGCCGCACACGCCGATCGGGTGCCACGTTTCCATCATCCGGTGGCCCGGGCGCTCCGACGCGATCGTCAGGCCGTAGAGCTGGCGCGACAGGCCGACCGCGAAATCGCAGATGTCGATCATTTCCTGCACTTCGCCGAGGCCTTCCGACGTGATCTTGCCGGCTTCGAGCGTGACGAGGCGGCCCAGCTCGGCCTTGTGCTCGCGCAGCACGTTGCCGAACACGCGCACGAACTCACCGCGCACCGGCGCCGGCACCGTGCGCCACTTGAGGAATGCGTCGTGCGCGGCGTCGATCTTGCGCTCGGCGTCGGCGGGCGAGTCGACCGCCAGCGTCGCGAGCGTCGCGCCGTCGAGCGGCGAACGCGCGGTCAGCGCGGTGCCTTTCCACCGGGCGAGATCGATGTCGAGCGCAGCAAGAATGTCGTTGAATTGCATCACTTCCTCTTCAGGGACAGATTGATCGGTGCGGCGGCGACGCCGCCCGCGTGATTCGATTGGAGCGCGTTCGCGCGCCTTGTGCAAGCGGATGCGCGCCTCGGCCGGCCCGACGCGCCGCACGGCGCATCGCCCGCGCGCCGCCGCCGAAACCCCGGCCGACCGGCACGCCCTCGCCTCGCGAGGCACGATCCATGAGACACATTGTCGGCGGCCACAAGTCGGCCCGCTATTGATATTAACTCACGACTTCATTCCGAAAGCGCAACACCCTGGCTGGACGAATCCCCCACTTTCCGTATCGGCATGAGACTTGTCCGAGGCCCGTGACCGGGCCGGCCGCCGCGTTCCTGCCCGCCCCGACTTGATGACTAACCCGCATTACCCTGTGCGGAAATATCGTTTGCCGCACGTGCCGCCGGCCGCACACAATCGGGTCGCGTCGAAGTGCTCCGCACCCGGCGCGACGACGGCCGCCCGACACGCGGCCGGACGACAGACGAACGCGACGCGCAGCGCGCCCCCGGTTCGCCCGAGCCGGGCCGCGCGGAACCGCCGCCGTCCGGCCGGCGGCCGGCGACGGGTGGCGCTTCGCGGCCAAAAAACAATTCCGGAGACAGCGCCCAGCCCCGCCCATGCATTCAGATGCCCGCCCCGATTCCCCCTCCCCGTCCGGCTCGCGCCCCGCGAAACCGGCCCTCCACCGCAGCCTGCAGGCGCGCCATCTGCGGATGATCGCGATCGGCGGCTCGATCGGCACGGGCCTGTTCGTCGCGTCCGGCGCATCGATTTCCCAGGCCGGCCCCGGCGGCGCGATCGTCGCGTACATGCTGATCGGCCTGATGGTCTACTTCCTGATGACGAGCCTCGGCGAAATGGCCGCGTTCATGCCGGTGTCGGGCTCGTTCGCGACCTACGGCTCGAAGTTCGTCGACGAAGGCTTCGGCTTCGCGATCGGCTGGAACTACTGGTATAGCTGGGCCGTCACGCTCGCGGTCGAACTCGTCGCCGCGCAGCTCGTGATGCACTACTGGTTTCCGCACGTTCCGGGCGTCTGGTGGAGCGCGCTGTTTCTCACGCTGATCTTCGCGCTCAACGCGCTGTCGGTGCGCGGCTTCGGCGAAGCCGAATACTGGTTCGCGCTGATCAAGGTGCTGACGGTCGTCGCGTTCCTCGGCGTCGGCGTGATGATGATCTTCGGCATTCTGCAGGGCGGCCCGAGCGCGGGCTGGGCCAACTTGACGATCGGCGACGCGCCGTTCGCCGGCGGCCTGCCGGCATTGATGGGCGTCGCGATGATCGCGGGCTTCTCGTTCCAGGGCACCGAAATGATCGGCGTCGCGGCCGGCGAATCGGAGAACCCGCGCACGACGATCCCGCGCGCGGTGAGCCAGATCTTCTGGCGCATCCTGCTGTTCTACGTGCTCGCGATCATCGTGATCGGCGTGCTGATTCCGTACACCGACCCGAGCCTGCTGAAGAGCGACGTGACCGACATCGGGGTGAGCCCGTTCACGCTGGTGTTCCGCCATGCAGGCCTCGCGGTCGCGGCCGGCGTGATGAACGCGGTGATCCTGACGGCCGTGCTGTCGGCCGGCAATTCGGGCATGTACGCGTCGACGCGAATGCTCTACAACCTCGCGGTCGAAGGCCGCGCGCCGAAGCTGTTCGCGAAGCTGTCCCCGGGCGGCGTGCCGCGCAATGCGCTGTACGCGACGACCGCCGTCGGCGCGCTCTGCTTCCTCACGTCGCTGTATGGCGACAAGACGGTCTACCTGTGGTTGCTGAACACGTCGGGCATGGCCGGCTTCATCACGTGGCTCGGCATCGCGATCAGCCACTACCGGTTCCGCAAGGGCCTGCTGAAGCAGGGCTATCGCGTCGACCAGCTGCCGTACCGCTCGAAGTGGTTCCCGTTCGGCCCGATCTTCGCGTTCGTGCTGTGCGCGGTCGTCGCGCTGGGCCAGGACTACCAGGCGTTCATGGGCAGCAAGATCGACTGGGCGGGCGTGGCCGCGACCTATATCGGCGTGCCGTTCTTCCTCGCGATCTGGCTCGGCTACGCGCTGGTGCGCAAATGCCGCCTCGTGCGCTACGAGGACATGGAGATCGCGCCGTGGATCGAGCGCAACGCGACGCCCGACGCGACGGAGAAAGCCGACGCCGGCTATCCGGCCTTCGTCGCCAGCCCGGCCAACCCGACGCCGGGCGCCTGACGTCCGGTAAGCCCGGTCATTCCGGTAAAGCAACGGCCGCCGCCCGAATGCGACGGCCGTTGCGCTGAAAACCCCATTCGACGCGGCGCGCGCGTTCAGGCAAGATCGACGCGCGACGCCTGTTTTTCCGCCGTTACGAGTCACCGAAACCGCATGCAGAACTTCTACGAAGCCACCGTTACCCGCCAGCCCTACCCGCAACTGACCGGCCCGATCGATACGCAGGTCTGCATCGTCGGCGGCGGCCTCGCCGGCCTGTGCACCGCGCTCGGTCTGGTCGAGCGCGGCGTGCAGGATGTCGTCGTGCTCGACGGCGAACGGGTCGGCTTCGGCGCGTCGGGCCGCAACGGCGGTTTCGTGTTCGGCGGCTACAGCCTCGACAACGCGGACCTGCTGCGCACGCTCGGCCGCGACGAAGGCCGTCGCCTGTACCGGCTCACCGTCGATGCGGTCGAGCTGATCCGCGCGCGGATTGCCCGCTACGGAATCGACTGCGACATCGTCGACGAGGGCGTGATGCTCGCGAACTGGTTCGACGATCCGTCGCGGCTCGACAGCGTGCGCACGCTGATGAAGCAGGAATTCAACGTCGACTGGGCACCCGTCGCGACGGACGCGCTGCGCGCGCGGCTGAAGACGCAGCGCTATCACGGCGGCCTGTTCGAGCCGAACGCGTTCCACTTCCATCCGCTCAAGTACGTGCTCGGCGTCGCGGCGGCCGCGTCGCGCGGCGGCGCACGCGTGTACGAACGCTCGGCCGCGCTCGGCATCGCGCGCGAAGGCGCCGGCTACGTCGTGCGCACGGCGCAGGGCATGGTGCGCGCGAAGGACGTCGTGTTCGCCGGCGGCGGTTATGCACGCGGCGTGTCGCCGCGCATCGAGCGCGCGGTACTGCCGATCGCGACCTACGTGATCGCGACCGAACCGCTCGGCACGCGGCTGCCGGACGCCATCGATGCACCGTACGCGATCTACGACACGCGTTTCGCGTTCGACTACTACCGTCCGCTGAAGGACACGCGGATTCTGTGGGGCGGCCGGATCTCGGTGCTCGACCGCGGCCCCGACGCGATCGCGCGGCTGCTGCGGCGCGACCTGCTGCGCGTGTATCCGCAGCTCGACGGCGTGAAGGTCGAATACGCGTGGGGCGGGCTGATGAGCTACGCGCGGCACAAGATGCCGCAGATCGGGCGCGACGCGGACGGCGTGTGGCACGCAATCGCGTTCGGCGGCCACGGAATGGCGCCCACCACCGTCGCCGGCGAAGCGCTCGCCGCCGCGCTGGCCGGCGAGCGGCCGGTGCCGGAAGGCTTTGCCGCGTTCGGGCTCACGCGCACGTTCGGGCTTGCTGGCCTCGCCGCCGCGCAGCTCACCTACACCGCGTATCAGGCCCGCGACGCACTCGCGTCGTGCCGGCGCTGAACCGTCGCGGCGGAAGCCGAAACCGCGCCGCCGATTAGAGCGGCGAGTCGGCAGGATGGCGATTTCCTGCATGCTAGAATGATTTTTTCATGCCGCCGCGAACGCACAACAAAGTCACATGAAAGCTGCAAGCAAGGCCGCCTCGTCCGAAAGCCGCGCGCTTGCGACCGATGCGCGGCGCAAATACGATCCCGAGCAAACCAAGCGCAACATCCTCGACGTCGCCACGCAGGAGTTCTCCGCGATGGGCCTCGCCGGTGCGCGCGTCGACGCGATCGCCGAGCGTACGAACACGACGAAGCGGATGCTCTACTACTACTTCGAAAGCAAGGAAGGCCTGTACGAGGCCGTGCTGGAGAAGGTGTACGGCGACATCCGCGCGCTCGAGCAGGAACTGCACGTCGGCGACATGGAGCCGCGCGAAGGCATGCGCCGGCTCGTCGAATTCACGTTCGACTATCACGACAAGCATCGCGACTTCGTCCGCCTCGTGTCGATCGAGAACATCCACGGCGCGAAGTATCTCGAACAGCTGAAGTCGTTCAAGAACCGCAACGTCAGCATCATCAAGACGCTCGAGGAACTGCTCGAGCGCGGCGCGGCGAGCGGCGCGTTCCGCAAGGACATCGACGCGTTCGACCTGCATCTGCTGATCAGCTCGTTCTGCTTCCACCGCGTGTCGAACCGCTACACGTTCGGCGCCGCGTTCGGCCGCGATCCGTCGGCGCCGCGGCTGCGCTCGCGGCATCGCGAGACGATCGCCGACTCCGTGCTGCGCTACGTCGCCGCGTAGCCACACCGCGCGATTCCGCCCGATTCCACCCGAAGGCCGAACGACATCGCGACGCGTGCAACCGGCATGAGCCGGAAGCACGTCGCGCTTCCGGCCGAGCGCATGCGTCACGCGTCATGCGCCACCCGTCAGTCGGTCGGCGCGGTCGACGCCAGCGCGATCCGCGCCTTCTCTTCCGGGCTTCCCGCCACGTAATACTTCCTCGCCCAGCTCGAATCCGGCGCGAGCGCGAGTTGCCGATGCGAACCGGCGCCGTGCTGTTTCGTCTCGATCGCCAGCGCCCGCGCGCGATAGTGCTCGTAGAGCCGCAGGAATTCCGCGAGATAGATCGCCGCGATCCGCGTGTCGCGAATCTCGAGCAGGTTTTCGTCGTTGTACTGCTCGGAATTGCGGCTCATGTTCGCCGAGCCGGTATAGACGATCGGGTTCGCGCCTTCCGCATCGAGTACCTGCAAGTGCTCCGGCGTGGCGACGACCGGAAAGACGTCATAGCGAAACGACGCATCGCGAGCCTGCGGATCGATGCGCGCATCCCACCACTTGACGTCCTCGTCCGCGCTAAAGGCGGAGGATTCCCACACCTGGCGATGCACGTCCGCATCGGAGAATGTTCACAGCAGCATTGGTATCTCGATCATGCTCGACACCACAGTCACTGCAGGCCCACTCTCTTATTCGCAATCCCGCGATACCTTTCGGCCGCGTCGTGCTGTCTTTCGACCCGCACGACGAACAGGACTGGGTAGAACCGCTTTCGTCGACTTCCTCGAACGTGGCCCCGTGCGCCATCGCCTTGTAACGGAGCTTGTTTCGGAAGGACGACCAGGATGCGTCGTAGACGCTCTTCGCCATCCTGGTTCTGGCGAGCTTCGCGGCCGACACGTTGCCGACCGCGAGGTAATCGAAACGCCGCACCAGATCGAGCGCGAGCTTGTGCTGGAAATCGGCACGGGCATTCGCCACTTTGGCGTGCAGCTTCGCGATATGTCGCTTGTGCTTGCGCGCCCGTTGCGCTTTCGCCAGTTTCTCCGCCGCGCGTCGGCCGAATCGGTCATTGCGCAGCTTCTCGCCTGTCGAAAGGGTGGCGAAGTCTTTCAGGCCTAGATCGATGCCGACACCAGACCGGATCGGTCGGGCCTGAACATCGGGCACCTCGATCACGATGTTGAGAAACCAGTTGCCGCGCGCATCCTGCGCGAAATTGGTGCCGTCCTTGATCTTGCCTTCGGGAAGCGGTCGACTGTTGAACACACGGAAGGTGCTGCCGGCAAAGCGGAACGCATCGCCCTCGCGCTTCAGGTCGCGGCCCTTCAGCGGAACCCAGCCCAGCGCCTTCCTGCCACGATAGCGCAGGTAGGGGCGTCGGTTCTGGCTGCGCGACTTCGCGTACTGCTCGCACGTTGCGTTGACGGTACCGGAATGGATACCGAGTTCCTTGCCGCTGCCGGTGGTCAGCACGTTGAGATCAAAACCAGTCGGCCACTTCTTGTTCCACTTGAGTGCGTGCTTCTGCGTATCGTTGCAGAAGTTCCAGACGTAGTTCACCGCACGGCTCTGCTTGTTGAGCAGTCCGTTGAGCGACTTCACCCGGTAGCGGTAGACAAGGATCATGCCGGTGATCCTAACCCGTGGAAGAAGCTGCCTGTCAACAGCCCTCCTTTCCGCCATCCGCCCCGAAGGAAGTCCCCTTGGGGGAAATGGGGGGGTTTCTCGGAGCAAATTCCGATGAATTTCTGGATCGGCGCCTGGTCGGTTGGCGCGTCGCCCTGCGTGTCGGCGGCCGGGCCGTCGAACGTCAGCCGGTTCGGCAGCCAGCTGTTCGGCGCCCGCGTCTTGCCGTCGGCCGCCCAGAAGCCCGGCGTGCGCCGGATCGCGAAGCCGAGGAAATCGGCGCGCGGCGCCGCCTCGGGCCAGTCGAAGGCCAGCAGAACCAGGGTGGGGGAAAGATAGCTGCGTACGCTGACGGTCATTCGTGCTCCTGGCGTTTCGGCCGAAAGAGATGAATGGGTCAGTGTTGACGGCGGTTCTTCCCGGGCGATGACTGTTCGATGAACCTTGTATGTCGGAGCCGCGTCAGTCGCACACGAGCAGCTCGATGCCGCGTGCGGCCAGCGCGCGGCGCACGGCCTTGTCCGGCGTGCGCTCGGTGACGAGGTAGCGCGCGGCCGACGTGCCGTTGATCCGCACCGGCGTCACGCGGCCGAACTTCGAATGGTCGGCGACGATGACCGCGGTGCCGGCCGCCGCGATCATCCGGCTGCGCACTTCGGCGGCGAGCCGCGAGTAGTCGGTGCAGTCGCCGTCGACCGTGATGCCGCCCGCGCCGACGAACGCGAAATCGACGTGGTATTGCGCGAGCTGCTGGATCGTATCGAGCCCGAATGTCGCGTCCTCGTCGTCGGACAGCTCGCCGCCGAGCAGCGTCACGCGATTGCCGTTGCGGCGCGCGAGCACGAACGCGGTGCGCCAGTCGTTCGTGTAGATCGACAGCCGGTGCCGGTCGGCCAGCGCGAGCGCCACCGCATGCGGCGTGCTGCCCGAGTCGATCAGCACCGATGCATCGTCGGGCACGAATTCGGCCGCACGTCGCCCGATCGTGCGCTTCGCTTCGGCGTTCGCCGCTTCACGCTCGGACAGGCTCGGCTCGCGGCGGTCCGCCGCCAGCGCGCCGCCGTGCGTCATCACGAGCAGGCCGCGCGCCGCGAGCGCGTTCAGGTCGCGCCGCACGGTCTCGCGCGACACGTCGAGCGAGCGCACGAGTTCGGCAACCGACAGCGCGCCCGATCGTCCGAGCTCCGACAGAATGTATTGATGACGTTGTTCCGCCAGCATCGCAATGCGCCCGAGGCGACTGGTAATGGGTAAGCCAGCCATTGTATTACGGCCGTTTGACTGCCGTTTGACGGCGGTGCGTCCGGCAGCGGCCGCGTTTCACGCCAGCGAAATTCTGTATTGCCGGATGCGCGCGAATCGGCGCGGCAAGCGATTGCTACACTTTGCGCTTCGCCTAACGACAGACCATCAAGGGGCTTGCGCAATGTATCGCAAAGGCAGTGTGCTCGAAATCCAGTTTTCGCCGGAACGACTCAACGACGGGGCCGGCGATCCGTACTGGATCGACCTGACGCTCGACGAAGCGCGCCGGCTGTATGAACAACTCGCCGCTCGCTTCGCGACCGACGCGCGCGCCAACCAGCCGCTCGACACGTTCTCGCTCGACTGATCTCCGTTCCTTTGCCCACGCCACGGCGCGCCTTCATGGCGCGGCGCTTTCGCCCGGCCGGGTGATAACCGAACGGCTGGCTCGACTGATCCCCGCTCCTTTGCCCGCGCCACGGCGCGCCTTCATGGCGCGGCCCTTCCAGCCGGCCTGCCGCTGATCGAACGGCCGGTACGCTAGCGCGCGCTGGCGACGCATCGCATCCGCGGTCGCCGCTTGCAGCCGCAGCAGCGCGCGGCGCATGGCCGCCGCATGCGTCCCGCACGCGCGACAAGCGAGTGCAGAATCCGACAAGACGGCGGCACCGCTTGACCCGATACTGACCGACTTCACGATTCGTCCGGCCGTATCGCGGCCCGCCACGCATGTTTACCTCGCTCGTCGCCGCGGCTTTCGTCGCGCTGTGGTCCACCGGCTTCATCGTCGCCCGGGCAATCAAGCCCTACGCCGATCCGAACCTGTTCCTGCTCGCGCGTTTCGCAGGCACGGCCGCGCTGTTCGGCGCCGTCGCACTCGTCGCGCGCGCGCCGTGGCCGGCCCGCCGCGAATGGCCGCGCCACCTGATCGCCGGCGCGCTGCTGCAGGGCGTCTATCTCGGCGCCAGCTACTGGGCCGTCGCGCAAGGGCTGAACGCGGGCGTGATGGCGCTGCTCGGCGCGCTGCAGCCGCTTGCCACCGCCGTGCTCGCCGTGCCGCTGTTCAACGAGCGACTGCCCGCGCGCGGCTGGCTCGGGATGGCGCTCGGGCTTGCCGGCGTGGCGCTCGTGCTCGCACCGAAGGTCGCGGGCGGCGTCGCGCCGCCGCCGGGCGCCGCGCCCGCGTGGTTCGTCGTGACCGTATCGATCCTGGCGGTCGGCTCGATCACCGCCGGCTCGCTGTACCAGAAGGGCAAGCTCGCGCAGAACGACCTGCGCACGGCCGTCGCCGTGCAGAACCTCGGCGCGGCGATCGTCGCGGCCGTCTTTGTCGTGCTGCTGCATGAAACGCGCTGGATCGGCGCGCCGGCGCTGTGGATCTCGCTCGTGTGGGGCGTCGTGTTCCTGTCCGGCGGCGCGGTCACGATGCTGATGTGGATGCTGCGTCGGGGCAACGCGGCGCGCGCGACGTCGCTGCTGTTCCTCGCGCCGCCGCTCGCCGCGCTGCAGGGATATCTGCTGTTCGGCGAAACGCTCGCGACCGTCCAACTCGCCGGCTTCGCACTTGCGCTGGTGGGTGTCGTGCTCGCGCGACGCTGACGCACGCGGTCAGGCGGTCAGGCGGTCAGGCGATCGGAAGCGCCCGTCGCCGCCGCCCCCACCCTGCATCGAAACGAAGCATCCGCGCGCACGCGAGGGTGCGCCGCCGCACACGCTGCACCATGACGATGCACCGCGTCTCGCCGATGCAACGCGAAGCCGCCGGATCGCATGCCCGGCGCGGCGCCGCGCCACGATTGCGCTTATGATGAGCGCCTCGCATTTCGTTCCGGAACCACCCCCATGACATCCGCCGATTACGCCAGCCGCCAACGCGCGATCATTGCCGAACTGAACGTCGCCCCGCACTTTGACGTCGACGCCGAGATCGCCCGGCGCGTCGATTTCCTTGCGCAGTACCTTCGTTCGAGCGGCCTGCGGACCTACGTGCTCGGCATCAGCGGCGGCGTCGATTCGTCGACGGCCGGGCGGCTCGCGCAGCTGGCGGTCGAACAGTTGCGCGCCGGCGGCTACGATGCCCGCTTCATCGCGATGCGCTTGCCGAACGGCGTGCAGAACGACGAAGCCGATGCGCAGCGCGCGCTCGCGTTCGTGCGCGCGGACGAGACGTTCACGGTCGACGTGAAGCCCGCGGCCGATGCGATGCTCGCGTCGCTGGTCGCGTCGGGCCACGCGTTCGAAACCCCGGCGCAGCAGGACTTCGTGCACGGCAACATCAAGGCGCGCGAGCGCATGATCGCGCAGTACGCGGTAGCCGGCGCGCGGCGCGGCATCGTGATCGGCACCGACCACGCGGCCGAATCGCTGATGGGCTTCTTCACGAAATTCGGCGACGGCGGCGCGGACGTGCTTCCGCTTGCCGGCCTGAGCAAGCGCCGCGTGCGTGCGGTCGCCCGCGCGCTCGGCGGCGACGAGCTGATCGTGATGAAGGTGCCCACGGCCGACCTCGAGGAACTGCGTCCGCTGCGCCCCGACGAGCATGCATACGGCGTCACCTACGACGAGATCGACGATTTCCTCGAAGGCAAGACCGTCGCCGACACGGTGTACGAAACGGTGCTGCGCTTCTACGACGGTTCGCGCCACAAGCGCGCGCTGCCGTATACGCCGTTCGACTGGCCGACCGCGTAAGTCGACCGCGTAAGTCAAACCGCGCCGCGCGAACCCTAGCGGTCACGCGCGGCACGTGCACGACGGGCTACGCTACGCGTGCCCGCCCGTCTTCTTCGCTTGCAGCGCGCGAATCCGCAGCCGCGCGCCCGTATCGCTGACCGTCGCGTCGTACATCGTCGCGAGATCGCGCTTGAGCGCGGTGCGCGAACCGCCGTCGAGATACACCATGTGCCCCGACGGATAAAAGCGCGCGGACAAGTTCTGCCGCACCTTCTGATCCTCGAGCGGCATCTGCTGCAGGTCGATCACGGTTTGGTAGAACGGCGTGACGAAATCGTACAAGCCGTTCGCCGACAGCACCTTCAGGTCGACGTTCAGCGCCATCACCGCGGCGAGGTCGCCCGCCGTATAGAGAATCACGTTCCCCTTCGCATCGATGCCCTGCTGCGCGCCGGTCGGGTCGATATGGCTGAAGTCCCAGTTCTGGAACGCCTGGTCGTTCAGGTCCGTGAACGCGGAGTTCGACGTGAACTTCAGCTGCTCGTTCAGGTAGCTGTTCCACATCGCCGTGTAGACACCCGTCACGGCCGTCATCGTCGGATCGTTGCCGCCCGAGTTCGGATCGATCTTGCCGGCGATACCGGTCGAGATCGCCGTCACGCGGCCGTCGTACGAACCGAGCGCCAGCCCCTGCGCCTGCAGCAGCGTCGTCAGGAACAGCGAATTGCCGCGCGCGTTGTAACCCGCGATGTCGAGCCCCCATGTCTGCAGCGTCGCCGTGTCGATGCCCGTGTAGTCCGACAGCTTCCGCACGGCGGCCGGGTCGGCATGCGGCACGTTGCGCAGCGCCTTCAGGTAATCGGTGCGCGCGAACTGCGCGACTTCCTCGATGAACGTGCCGAGATCGGCCGGCGCCGGCTTGACGCCGAGTTTCTTGTGATACCACGCGTCGGCCGCCGCGGTCGGCAGCGCGCCGACCGGGTTGCCGGCCTGCCGATAGTCGAGGATCGACGACTGCAGCGTGACGCCGTTCAGATCGACGCCGTCCTCGTGCAGCTTGTACGCGAGCACGCAGCTGCGCGCGGTGCCATACGACTCGCCGAACAGGTATTTCGGCGAATTCCAGCGGTTGTTCTTCGTCAGATAGCGCTTGATGAACTGCTTCAGCGAATCCGCATCCTGGTCGACGCCCCAGAAATTGCGGTTCTTGTTCGGCGCGACGGCCGCCGAATAGCCGGTGCCGACCGGATTGATGAACACCAGGTCGCTGTGGTCGATCATGCTGTCCGGGTTGTCTTCCATCTGGTACGGCGCAGGCGGCGTGAACCCCGGCATCGACGTCTTGATGCGCTTCGGCGCGAACGAGCCGAGCAGCACGAACACCGACGACGAACCGGGCCCGCCGTTGTAGAAGAACGTGACGGGCCGCGTTTCTTCCTTCGCGCCGTCGGCCGTGAATGCGACGTAGAAGATCTTCGCGGCCGGCTGCGAACTGCTCGGGTCGACCGTCACGAGATGGCCGACCGTCGCCGTGTACGCGATCCGCTTGCCGCCGATCAGGATCGTGTGGTGCGTGATCGCGGCCGCTTCGGTCGTGTCGGTCACCGAGTCGTCGGGACCGTTGCCGTACGCGACCGGATCGAAGAACGGCTGGTCGCGGCCGTGGCTCAGCGCGACGGGATTGATGGTCGGCGGCACGCTATGCGAATTGTGGTCGCCGTGATGCAGCGGATACACGCCGCCGGAAGATGCGGAATCGATGCCCATCGTGCTGCTCCTGGAGGTGAAAAAAGACGCGGGCAGGGAACCCGCGTCACATGGAAAGGCCTGTGCCGGCGTGTCAGCGCGAGGGCTTGCGCGCGAGGATCACCGCGAGTTTCGCGCCGTCGGGGCTGCCGAGGCCCGTGCACGCGTCCCAGCCGGACGCGGCCGCATACGTGCCGTTCGAGCCCTTCGTGATGTCGCGCAGCGCGCCCGGATTCTTGTACAGCGCGGGATTGATCCAGCCGGCCGATGCGCCGGCCGCCGCGTTGATCCGGGCGATCAGCGCGGCCCACAACGGCGCGACTGCGCTCGTGCCGCCCATCACCGCGGGCGTTCCCGCGATCGACACTTCGTAGCCCGTTTGCGGCGACGCATCGCCGGCGACGTCCGGCACGCCGCGCTTCGCGAGCGGCCTGCTGCTGCCGTCGGCGAGCGTGACGGTCAGCCCCTTCTGCCAGGCCGGCACGTCGAACATCGTGCTGACGCCGCCGCCACCCGCGCCGCCACCGGCCGTCTCGTCGTTCCACGTGATCTCGCTGCGAATGCCCTGCCCCGGCAGCGCATCGAGCTGCGTGCCGCCGCAGCCGAGCACGTACGGGCTCGACGCCGGGAAGTCGACGTGATCGGCGCCGTCCTGCAGCCCGTCGCCCGAGCCGCTGTCGCCCGACGCCGCGCACACCGTGATCCCCTGCGCGGCGGCGGCCTGCAGCACGCGGTTGAACGCATGGGCCGACTGCGCCTGCCAGATCGCTTCCGGGCCGCCCCAGCTGATCGAGATCACGGACGGCCGGTTGGTCTTGTCGGTGACCGCCGCGTTGACTGCCTGAATGAAGCCCGCGTCGCTGTTCGGCGCGAAGTAGACCGCGATCTTCGCGGCCGGCGCGATCGCACCGGCGATCTCGATGTCGAGCGCGACTTCGCCGTCCGGGCCGTTCGCGTCGCCGGTCGGCGTGTTGCGGCCGGTGCCGACGTTCACGTCGACGAGCGTCGGCGGCTTGTCGATCCCGAGCCCGCGGAAATACTGCTGGATATCGGTCGCGCGATAGCCGCCGCCGAGTTCGACGATCGCGATGCATTGCCCGGCGCCATCCCCGGTCGGAAAGCCATACAGCGACGCGAGCTGGGGCGGCGTGAACGTGACAGCGGTGGCGCCGCGCGCGGGCTTGAACGGCGGACGCAGCCGGAAGTGCGGCCGCGCCTGCGGCCGGCTGTCGAGGCCGAGCACGGCAGTGACGACATCGCCGAGCTCGTCCGGCAGCGCGATCGGGCCCGAGCGGCCGCGGTACTGGCCGATCGAGCGATGCTCGAAACGCTCGAGCTTCACGCTGAATGCCGCCTCGAACTGCTGGATCGTGCCGGACAGCACGACGACGCTTTCCACCGGATCGACGCGATCGACCGTCAGCTGGTGACGGTGCGCGAAGTCCTCGGTCTTGCGAATGTCGTCGGGATTGGCGGAGAAACGCTGCGCGAAGGCGTCGCGCGACAGCGGTTTTGCGTCGGTGTCGCCAGCGGCGAGCTGATTGACCAATGCGTCGAGTTGCCCTTCTTCCTGCCGCCGCAACATGATCGTGACGTGGATGCGTTCTGCCGGATCGCACTGACCGAGACACTTGGACTCGGCGACGATGCGGGGTTCACGGTCGGCTTGAAGATGCCTTGCCATGTTCTGACCCTCCTTGGTATCGCGTTGCACGGGCGTTGCACGGAACAGCCAGGAAATCGGACAGGGCCGGCGGCAGACGGTTCCGTCCGGTCGTCGGTTCGCGGCAGCGCGAAGTCAAAGGAAGTTTAGAACAGTCAGATGATTTGCGCGCGTGCCCTGTCGTTGTCGGGGCCGGCGCGCGAAGGCCGGCATTGCGCGCGGCCCCGCGTTCGTTGCTGCACTGCACCGCTCGATGCGGTGCAGTGCGATGGTGCGGCTCAGTCCATCGATAGGCGCAGCGCAAAGCCGATCAGCGCCGCCGAGAAGGTCCAGCGCTGCACCGTCTGCGCGAGCGGATGCGCGCGCATCCACGCCGCGATGCGCGACGCGCCGAACACGCATGCGAGGTCGAAACACACGCCGGCCGCGACGAGCATCGCGCCAAGTTCGAACATCTGCCACACGACGGGCCCGGCCTCGGGCCGCACGAATTGCGGCAGCAGCACCGAGCAGAACAGCAGCGCCTTCGGGTTCAGCAGGTTCGTCAGCAGCCCCTTGAAGAACGACTGCCGCAGTTCGCCCGCGGCGGCCGCGTCGCCGTCACCGAGCGCGAACACCGGCGAGCGGAACACCTGGATCGCGACATACGCGAGATACAGCGCGCCGCCGTAGCGGATCGCTTCATACAGCCACGGCGCGCTGCGGATCAACGCCGCGACGCCGCAGGCGGACAGCGTCACGTGCGCGGTGCGCGACAACGACAGGCCGGCCGCCGCCGCCATGCCCGGCCGCACGCCGCGACCGATGCTGGTCTGCAGCACGAGCGCCATGTCGGGGCCCGGCACCGCGTAGATGGCCGCCAGCGCGGCGAGATAAATCAACAGCAAATGCGTGGAAATCATGGTCTGCCCCCGTCCTTCAATGACGATATGTTGCCGCTGAAGGTGGAGGGATTATTGGCCTTCTGTGTCCGAGAATTGGCGATCCATAGCGGAATCCGCCACAATCCTGAAAATACAACACGGATTCCGCCAACATGATCGAACTCGACAAAACCGATCGCGCGATTCTCGCCGCGGTGCAGCGCGACGGCCGCCTGCCGATCGCGCGCCTCGCCGATTCCGTCGGCCTGTCCGAGACGCCGTGCGCACGGCGGCTGAAACGTCTCGAAAACGACGGCTACATCGAGCGCTACCGCGCGCAGCTGTCGCGCCAGGCGCTCGGCTACGGCGTCGTCGCGTTCGTGCTCGTGCGGTTCGCGACGCACGACCGCAAGGTCGCCGACCGGTTCGAACGGGAAGTGCTCGCCATCGAGCGGATCCTCGCGTGCCACAACGTCGCGGGCACGGCCGACTACCTGCTGCAGGTGGTCGCGCGCGATCTCGACGACTACGGCACGTTCATTCGTGATTCGCTGCGGATGCTGCCCGGCGTGACGTCGATCGAATCCGCGCTGTCGCTGCGGGAGGTGAAGCACGACGCGGGGTTGCCGGTGCCGTGACGCGGCGGGCCAACGGTGGACAGCGGCACGTTACCGCACGCGCCCCGTCACTTCGACGCGCATCGATGTGGGCGGTTGGCCGCCCGCTGCGTAACACTTGTTCACCTGTTTGACGCCGCTGGCCCTCACACGGCGTCGGGCGCCTGGTGCGCGTGTTCGAGATCCTCGAGAAACGCCTCCACGAGCGGATTGCCGCGCCCGTCGCGCGCGACGACCATGTGGAACGTGACGTCGTAGCGCAACTCCTCCGGATTGAGCGGCGCGAGCAGCCCCTGCGCGACGTACGGCGCCGCGAAGTGCTGCGGCAGGTAGCCGAGGTGATGGCCCGACAGGATCAGCAGCGCGACGGCCTCCATGTTGTCGGCGGTCGCGGTCACGCGGTCGGGCGTCGTCGACATCTGCGCCTCCGGCAACGGATACGAGCGCCACGCCCACTCGAATCCCGCGACGTCGGCCGGCGTCAGCGCGCCAGCGACGTCGAACAGCGGATGGCCGCGCCCGCAATACGCGATCTGCCGCTCGATGAACAGCGGCGTGTAATGCAGCGACGGCACGCGATGCCAGAAATAGCCGACGGCAATCTGGATCTCGTCGCTCAGCAGTTTCTCCTCGAGATCGCCCGGCGCGCGCACCGAAATCGAGAAGCGCACGGCCTGGTCGCGCGCGCGGAACGCGGCGATCGCCTCGGCAATCCGCGCGTTCTGGCTGATCGGCGTATGGCCGATCAGGCCGATGTTCAGCGTGCCGACCAGTTGGCGGTCCATGTGCCGCGCCGCCATCCCGAATTCGTCGAGCGCCGCGAGCAGCTTGCGGCTCATCGCATGGAACCGCTCGCCCTTCGGCGTGAGCCGGAAGCCGCTGCGGCCGCGCTCGCAGAGCCGGTAGCCGAGCCGTGTCTCGAGCGACGACAGCTGCGCGCTGATCGTCGACTGGCCGACGTTCAGCATCACCTGCGCGGCCGACACGCCGCCCGCGTCCGTGACCGCGAGAAACACGCGGATCAACCGCAGATCGAGGGTCGACAGATTCCCCAGCACGCTATTCCCCTTCCATACATCGATGAAAATCGATGTTTACGTCGATATCTTCGCATTCTTCTTTGCGGTCGGACGCGTAAGACTATGCGCCAGACCGCGTCGCATGATACGGCAACCCCACATCGGAAGAGACACCATGAACGACCACACCCATTTCCAGCCGCTCGGCGGCAATGAAATGCCGCGCTGCGGCGGCATCGCGACGATGATGCGCCTGCCGCACGTGGCGAGCGCCGCGGGCCTCGACGCATGCTTCGTCGGCGTCCCGTTCGATCTCGGCACCTCCAACCGCACCGGCGCACGCTTCGGCCCGCGCCAGATCCGCACCGAATCCGTGCTGCTGCGCCCGTACAACATGGCCACGCGCGCCGCGCCGTTCGATTCGCTGCAGATCGCCGACATCGGCGACGTCGCGATCAACCCGTACAACCTGCACGACTCCATCGCGCGCATCGAGGCCGCATACGACGCGATCCTCGAGCACGACTGCAAGCCGATCACGCTCGGCGGCGACCATACGATCGCGCTGCCGATCCTGCGCGCGATCCACCGCAAGCACGGCAAGGTTGCATTGATCCACGTCGATGCGCACGCCGACGTGAACGATACGATGATGGGCGAAAAGATCGCGCACGGCACGCCGTTCCGCCGCGCGGTCGAGGAAGGCCTGCTGCATGGCGACAAGGTCACTCAGATCGGCCTGCGCGGCACCGGCTACGCCGCGGAGGATTTCGACTGGTGCCGCGAGCAGGGCTTCCGCGTCGTCCAGGCCGAGGAATGCTGGAACAAGTCGCTCGCGCCGCTGATGGACGAAGTGCGCGCGCGCGTCGGCGACACGCCTGTCTACATCAGCTTCGACATCGACGGCATCGATCCGGCCTACGCGCCCGGCACCGGCACGCCGGAAATCGCCGGCCTCACGGTACCGCAGGCGCTCGAGATCATCCGCGGCGCGAAGGGGCTGAACATCGTCGGCTGCGATCTCGTCGAAGTCGCGCCGCCGTACGACCCGTTCGGCACCACGGCGCTGCTCGGCGCGAACCTCGCCTACGAGCTGCTGTGCGTGCTGCCCGGCGTCGCATACCGCGACTGATCCGGCCGCGCGACCGACTCCAAATCAGAGGATTCCAGAGGAGCACAAAAACAGATGGGGACTTCCGTCAAACAACCGAAGCGGGCGGCGCTCGCGTCGTTCGTCGGCACCACGATCGAGTGGTACGACTTCTACAGCTACGCGACCGCCGCCGCCATCGTGTTCGGGCCGCTGTTCTTTCCCGGTGAAAACCGCTTCGTCAGCCTGCTCGCGTCGTTCGGCTCGTTCGCGGTCGGCTTCTTCGCGCGGCCGCTCGGCGGCGTGATGTTCGGTTATCTCGGCGACCGCTTCGGCCGCAAGCGTTCGCTGCTCGCGACGCTGATGCTGATGGCCGTGTCGACGGTCGCGATCGGCCTGCTGCCGACCCACGCGCAGGCCGGCGTGATCGCACCGATCCTGCTCGTGCTGATGCGCGTGCTGCAAGGCATCGCGGTCGGCGGCGAATGGGGCGGCGCGGTGCTGCTCGCCGGCGAGCATGCGCCCGAGGGCAAGCGCACGTTCTTCGCGTCGTTCGCGCAGCTCGGCAGCGCGAGCGGCCTGATCCTGTCGATGCTCGCGTTCGGCGCGATCAGCACGCTGTCGAAAGACGACATGATGAGCTGGGGCTGGCGCGTGCCGTTCCTCGCGAGTTCCGTGCTGCTGGTGGTCGGCTTCGTGATCCGCGCGAGCGTGTCGGAGTCGCCCGAGTTCGAGGAAGTCAGGAAGAGCGGCAACACCGCGCAAAACCCGGTGCGCGAAGCGCTCAAGTACTGGCCGCTACTGCTGCTCGCGATCGGCGCGAACGTGTACGGGATCGCCGGCGTGTATTTCAGCAACATCTTCATGATCAGCTACGCGACGCAGTTCCTGTCGCTCGACCGGTCGATGGTGCTGCATTGCATGACCCTCGTCGCCGTGCTGCAGTTCGTCGTGCAGCTCGCCGCCGCGTTCCTCGCGCAGCGCTTCGGCACGACGTGCGTGCTGCTGATCACCGGCGCCTGGGCCGCGATCGTGCCGTTCGTGATGCTGCCGCTCGTGCACATGGGCACGCCGCTGTCGATTACGGTCGGCGTCGGCCTCGCGACGCTCGCGGAATCGGGCTACTACTCGGTGGTCGCCGGTTTCGTCAGCGGCATCTTCATCGCGCGCATCCGCTACACGGCGATCTCGATCGCGTACCAGGTGTGCGGCGCGATCGCCGGCGGCCTGACGCCGCTCGTCGCCACGCTGATCGCGCAGAACGTCGCGCCGCAATGGTGGCCGCTCGCGATCCAGTACACGAGTGCCGCCGTGCTGTCGTCGCTGTGCGTGTGGCTGATCTCGCGCCGCGTCAGCATCGACGATGCGGGCGCGCCGCGTGAAGCGCTGCCGCGCGGCGCTCGCACCGCCTGACGCACCACCCGACGGGCGGCCTCCCGGGCCGTCCTCCCCCTACACAATCATTCAGGGCCTGCTGCGACGCTGTCGCGGCAGGCTTGCGCACGCCCCGGCCTCGCGGCCGTGCGCCAGGAGACACTGCCGTCATGAACCGCCCCGACACCCTCGCGCTCGACCGCGCCGAACCGGCCGGTCTCGAGATCGAGCATCGCTCGATCGACTACATCCCCGAAACCGAACGCCACGCGAAACTCGCGAGCCAGGGCCCGTTCTGGTTCCTCGGCAACTTCCATTTCTTCACGATCTCGATCGGCTTCGTCGGGCCCGGCATGGGGCTGTCGGCCGGCTGGACCACGCTCGCCGGCGCGCTCGGCATCATGTTCGGCACGCTCTTCATGGCGTTCCACGGTTCGCAGGGCCCGGAGATGGGCCTGCCGCAGATGATCCAGTCGCGCGCGCAGTTCGGCTATCGCGGCGTGATCGTCGCGCTGCTCGCGACGTTGTTCGTGTTCGTCGGCTTCAACGTCGTGAACGTGTCGCTGATTGTCGACGGCGTGCATAACGTGTTCGGGATCGACGGCGGATTCGTCGCCGTCGCGGCCGTGTCGATCGGCGCGCTGCTCGCGATCTACGGCCACGACCTGATGCACCGCACCTTCAAGTGGGCGCTGGTCGCGACGCTGCCGCTCTATGCACTCGTCACGCTCGCGGTCGCGTTCGGCCACGCGGCGCCCGCGCAGGCGGGCACCGCCGCCGCGCCGGGCTTCAACTGGATCGCGTTCGCGACGCAGTTCGCGATCGCCGCGAGCTACAACATCTCGTATGCGCCCTACGTGTCCGATTATTCGCGCTACGTGCCGAAACACACGAGCCGCGCGAAGTTGATCGCGGTGATCTTCGCCGGCGCGTCGCTGTCGGGCGCGTGGATGATCGGGCTCGGCGCATGGCTCGCGCAGACGCTGCACGCGGCCGATGCGCTGGTCGCGATGAACGACGTCGGCACGTCACTCGCACCCGGCCTCGGCAAGCTGATCGCGATCGTGTCGCTCGCCGGCTTCCTGCCGATCATCGCGCTCAATGCGTACAGCGCGATGCTGACCGTGCTCACCGGCGTCGATTCGCTCGTGCCGATCAGGCCGACCCGACGCGCGCGCATCGTGTCGATCGTTGCGATCAGCGCATTTGTGCTCGGCTGCGTGTTCGCGATCCGTGGCAACGGCATCGCGCTGCTGCAGACGTTCCTCACGCTGATGCTCTACTTCCTCGTGCCGTGGACCGCGGTGAACCTCGTCGACTATTTCTTCGTGCGCCGCGGCCGCTACGCGATCGCGCACTTCTTCACGCCGCGCGGCCTGTACGGTGCGTGGCAACTGCGCGGCATCCTGTCGTACCTGATCGGCTTCGCGGCGATGGTGCCGTTCTTCTATGTGTTCGACGCCGAAGCGAACCGCGAGGTGTTCGTCGGCCCGGTCGCGCGGATGCTCGGCGGCGTCGATCTCGCGTGGCTCGTCGGGCTGGTCGTCGCCGGCGGCGTCTACGGGCTGCTGTCGCGCTCGCTCGACCTCGACCACGAGCGGCGCGTGATCGCCCAAACACCCGCGCCCGACGCGCCGGCCGCCACCGCGGCGCAGGGAGACGCACGATGAACGGTCCGCACATTCGCATCGTCCAGTCGGCACTGCGCGACGGCGACGTGGCCGGCAATCTCGCAAAAGCGCTCGCGATCATCGCCGCCGCGCGCGGCGCAACCGACCTCGTCGTGTTCTCCGAAACTTACTCCAGCGGCTTTCCGACGCCCGACGACGTCGCTCGGCTGGCCGAGCCGCTCGACGGGCCGTCCGTCACCGCGGTACGCGATGCCGCACGCGATGCGGCGGTCGCCGTCGCGTTCGGCTTCCCGGAACGCGACGGCTCGCGCTTCTTCAACACAGCGCTGCTGATCGATGCGAACGGTGACGTGCTGTTGCGCTACCGGAAGACCCATCTGTACGAATCCGACCTCGGCGTGTTCGAGGCCGGCGACGCGTTTCCGGTCTGCACGTGGCATGGGATGCAGGTCGGCCTGCTGATCTGCTTCGATCTCGAGTTTCCGGAAACGGCGCGCGCGCTCGCGCATGCCGGGGCCGAACTGATCGTGATACTCGACGGCATGATGAACCCGTACGGCGACGTGCATCGCCGGATGATCCCGGTGCGCGCGCTGGAAAACCAGCTCTACGTCGCGATGGCGAACCGGGTCGGCGCCGGCGACCGCTACACGTTCAGCGGCACGAGTCTCGTCGCAGCCCCCGACGGCACGTGCATCGCGGTCGCGCCCGGCGATCGGGAAGCGATCGTCGACGTCACGCTCGATCCCGCGGCGATTCGCGATGCACGCGCGGCGTTCCGCTACGTCGACCTCGCCACGGTGCCGCTCGGCGCGGCGACGCGGCGCAATTGACGCGAACGGCCCGGCGGCTGGGGGATGGCCCGCGACGATCCGGCATCGTGGCGACGGCGCGGGCCGCGCTCCCGCGTCACGGCGCGCGATTGCGCAGCGTCTTCGCGGCGGCGACCATGTTCGTCAGCGCCGGAATCACTTCCGCCCACTGGCGCGTCTTCAGCCCGCAGTCCGGGTTCACCCACAGGCGTCCCGCCGGAATCCGCTCGGCCGCCTTCTTCATCAGGCCGACGATGTGATCCTGCGTCGGGATGTTCGGTGAATGGATGTCGTACACGCCCAGCCCGATCTCGTTCGGATACCTGAAGTTGTCGAATGCGTCGAGCAGTTCCATGTCCGAGCGCGACGTCTCGATCGTGATCACGTCCGCGTCCATGTCGGCGATCGACGCGATGATGTCGTTGAACTCCGAATAGCACATGTGCGTGTGGATCTGCGTGTCGTCCTGCACGCCGTTCGCGGTGATGCGGAACGATTCGACCGCCCACTTCAGGTACTCGCCCCATTGCGCGCGGCGCAGCGGCAGCCCCTCCCGCAGCGCGGCCTCGTCGATCTGGATCACGCGCACGCCGGCCTTCTCGAGATCGAGCACTTCGTCGCGGATCGCGAGCGCGAGCTGATAGCACGACACCGAGCGCGGCTGGTCGTCGCGCACGAACGACCAGTTCAGGATCGTCACCGGGCCGGTCAGCATGCCCTTCATCGGCTTGTTCGTCAGCGACTGCGCGTAGGTGATCCATTCGACCGTCATCGCCTTCGGACGGCTGATGTCGCCGAACAGGATCGGCGGCTTCACGCAGCGCGAACCGTACGACTGCACCCAGCCGAACTGGCTGAATGCGTAGCCGTCGAGCTGCTCGCCGAAGTATTCGACCATGTCGTTGCGCTCGGCTTCGCCATGCACGAGCACGTCGAGTTCGAGCGATTCCTGTTCGCGCACGCTGCGCTCGATCTCGGCCTGCATCGCCGCGCGGTAGCCGGCTTCATCCAGCGCGCCGGACTTGAACTGGCTGCGCGCCTGGCGGATGTCGGCGGTCTGCGGGAACGAGCCGATCGTCGTCGTCGGGAAGGCCGGCAGGTTCAGGCGTGCCGACTGCTTCGGCGCGCGCTGCGTATAGGGGCTCGCGCGGTTGCCGAGCTGCGCGTCGATGCGCGCGATCGCGGCCTTCACCGCCGGATTGTTCACGCGCGGCGAACGGCGGCGCGAGTCGATCGCGGCGGCGTTGGCGGCAAGCGCGTCGGCCACCTTGTCGCGGCCTTCATTCAGCGCCGTCGCGAGCACTTTCAGTTCGTCGAGCTTCTGCAGCGCGAACGCGAGCCACGAACGGATCTCCGTGTCGAGCTTCTCTTCGCTCGCGAGATCGACCGGCACGTGCAGCAGCGAGCACGACGGCGCGACCCACAGGCGATCGCCCAGTTGCTTCGCGAGCGGCTCGAGCCAATCGAGCGTCGCGCTCAGGTCCGTCTTCCAGATATTGCGGCCGTTGATCGCGCCCACCGACAGCACGCGGTCGGCCGGCAGTTCGCGCACGAGCGCGTCGACTTCGTCGCGGGCGTTGATCGCGTCGACATGCAGGCCATCGACCGGCAGCGACGCCGCGAGCGTCAGGTTGTCCCGAAGCGGGCCAAAGTACGTGGCGAGCAGCAGCTTGATACGGCGCGTTTCCAGCGCCGCATACGCGGTGCGGAACGCCTGACGCCATTCGGCGTCGAGCTCGGTGACGAGGATCGGCTCGTCGATCTGCACCCATTCGACGCCCTGCGCGGTCAGCGTGTCGAGCAGCGCGCCGTACACCGGCAGCAGCTTCGGCAGCAGCGCGAGGCGATCCGAGTCGTCCTTCGCCTTGCCGAGCCACAGGTACGTGACGGGGCCGAGGATCACCGGCTTCGTGGCGACGCCCAGCGCCCGAGCTTCGGTCAGTTGCTGAAGCAGGCACGACGGATCGAGCGAGAAGTTCGTGTCCGCGTGAAATTCGGGGACGATGTAATGGTAATTCGTGTCGAACCACTTCGTCATTTCGCCGGCGGAAACGCCGCCGCAGCACGCTGCATGCTCGTCCACCGCTTGCGCCGAACGGCCGCGCGCGACGCGGAAATAGTTGTCGAGCACGTCGCCGTGGAAGCCCTGCACGCGCTTCGGCAGGTTGCCGAGCGTAAAGCTCATGTCGAGCACCTGGTCGTAGAACGAGAAATCGCCGATCGGCGCGAGATCGAGGTCGCGCTGGTCGTTCCAGTGCCGCTCGCGCAGCTCGGCGCCGAGTGCCTTCAGCTCGTCGCGCGACGATTCGCCCTTCCAGTAGCGTTCGAGACCGAACTTGAGTTCGCGCTTCGCGCCGACGCGCGGAAAACCGAGATTGTGTGTCGTAACCATGAAGCTGCCGTCCAGAGAGAAATTGAAGATCCGGCAGCCATCATAGGGATTTCATCTCATGAAATAAAATGGCATTATTTCATTCATCCATTAAATTTATTCATGCATTTGCGGAGTGAGCGATATCCATGCTGGAACGATTCCATCTCGTCGTGATCCGTGAAGTCGAGCGCCAGGGCTCGTTGACTGCGGCCGCCAATGCGCTACACCTCACGCAATCGGCGCTCAGCCATACCGTCCGGAAGATCGAGCAGCAGCTCGGCACGCCGATCTGGGATCGGGAGGGCCGCGGCCTGCGGCTGACGCAGGGCGGGCAATATCTGCTGAAGCTGGCGAACCGGCTGCTGCCGCAGTTCGAGCTCGCCGAGGAGCGGATGAAGCAGTATGCAAAGGGCGAGCGCGGCACGCTGCGCATCGGGATGGAATGCCATCCGTGCTACCAGTGGCTGCTGAAGGTCGTATCGCCTTACCTGTCGCGCTGGTCGGACGTCGACGTGGACGTGAAGCAGCGCTTCCAGTTCGGCGGCATCGGCGCGCTGTTCGGCCATGACATCGACGTACTCGTGACGCCCGACCCGCTGAACAAGCCGGGGCTGCGCTTCGATCCCGTGTTCGATTACGAGCAGGTGCTGGTGGTCGCGGATGCGCACCGGTTCGCGAACGCCGACTACGTGACGCCCGAGCAGCTGACCGACGAGGTCCTGATCACCTACCCGGTCGAGACTGACCGGCTCGACATCTACAACCAGTTCCTGACGCCGGCCGGCATCGTGCCGCGGCGCCACAAGTCGATCGAGACGACCGACATCATGCTGCAGATGGTGGCGAGCGGGCGCGGCGTGGCCGCGCTGCCGAGATGGCTTGCCGACGAATACGCGGACCGGATGCCGGTCGTGCCGGTCAAGCTCGGGAAAAAGGGCATCGCGAAACAGATCTTCCTCGGCATCCGCGAGGCGGATGCGTCGATCGACTATCTGGCCGCATTCGTCGCGCTGGCGCGCGAATCGACGTGGAGCGCGCCGCGCATGCTGCGCTAGGCGCCCCCCGATGCCATGCGCGTCAGGCGGCGCGCATGCCGGTGCGTTCGCCGCGTTCGACCCATGCGCCGAACAGCAGGCCGATCGTCGTCCACATGATCGCCTGCATGCCGATCGCGGCGACGCGGAACTTCCACAGCACGGCGGCCGGGAATTCGGCCGGCACTTCATCGATCGACGGCAGCCCGATCTGCACGGCCGCGATGATCGCGACGAACGTGAGGCCCCCGACGATCGATGCGTTCCACGGGCCGAGCTTCGCCAGCAGATGACGACGCACGCTGACCGAGAACACCATCGTCGCGATCGAGATCGCGATCATCAGGAAGAACAGGCCCGTGCGATAGCCGATCGTGTCATGGTCGCCGACCGCCGGCGGATTCGCCGGGTACTTGATATTCGGCACGATCACGAGCGCGACGAACGCCGCTGCTGCGAGCCATGCCGCGAGCGGCCGTGCCGGGAGGCGGCTGCCTCGCCCGTATGCAAACGCGAAGACCAGCGAGAACAGCCCGCCGAATGCCGCGCCGTAGGTCACGACGCCCGTCAGCAGGCCGACGCCGGCCTGCGTGTGGCGGCTCACCAGTTCGGGCTCCGGCGCTTCGCCGTTGGCCGCTTCGGTTTTTTCTTCGAAGGAGATTGCCTGATCGACTTGCGGTTCGCCGACGATTCTGGCGAAACCGAACGTGAGGAGGCCTGCGGCGATGCCTGCGAGCATCCCGCGCATGAGCAGCTTTCCGACCATCGTGTACTCCGCGTCAGTGGCAGGGAAAGCCGAGCAGATGGCGGCCGTCGTGGACGAACTCATGCACGTACATGCCCGGCACGAGCGACGTCGCCCCCTGTTCCGCACCGACGAAATAGAGCGCGAGTAACAGGATCAGGCCGACGAAGATGGCCCACGGCAACAGTTCGCGGACGGGAATGGGCGCCGGCACGACGACCGGCTTCAGCACTGCTTCGCTCATGGATGCACCTCAGGGGAATCGCGCCCCGACAAATGTTGGATGGAATACGAAGGCAGGTCTGGCTTCCGGGATTGAAGATCCGCGGTTACAGTGGCGCGACCGCGCCGGGCTTGCACCGGCTTCCGCCCTTCGTATCGGGCGAATTGTACGCGCGAACGTTCGCGTGTTGAAGGCCCGCGCACCCCGGGCGCGGCCGTTCCGAACCCTCCGGCCATCGACATGACCCAACCTGCCTTGCTGCGCCTGATCGCGCATGCGCCGACCCGCGCGATGCGCACCGGCGCGTTTCCCGCCGACGATCCGCTCGATGCACCCGGGCTCGCCGAGGCTGCCGCGCTGCGCGGGCGGCTCGCCGATGCACCCGGCGCGATCGTGCTGTGCAGCCCCGCACGTTGTGCGCAGCAGACCGCCGACGCGCTCGGACTGCGCGCGGGCATCGACGATTCGCTGCGCGATGTCGACTACGGCCACTGGCACGGCAAACGGCTGCACGACCTCGCGCGCGACCTGCCGGACGAACTTGGCGCCTGGATTGACGATCCGGCCGCGTCGCCGCACGGCGGTGAATCGTTCGAAGACGTCGCGCGCCGCGTCGGCGCATGGTTGAACGCACTGCCACGTCGTCGCGATATCGTCGCGATCACGCATGCGGCGATCGTTCGTGCGGCCATCGCGCACGTGCGCCGGATGGACGCGAAGGCGGCGACCCGCATCGACGTCGCGCCGCTGTCGTGCACGGTATTCGCCGCGTCGGGAGAGGGCTGGACGTCGATCACGGACGACGTTCGACGCGATGCCGATGCCGATGCCGATGCGTAAGCCCGCCTGCTCACTATATGGAGAATGACGGCGCCATTTTCTTACATGTCTGTAAGACAATGGTTCGTCCTCCCGACTGTCATCAAACTGACTGGTAGCGAAAGCTAGGATCGGCTGCGGTTACCTTACGAGATGCCGCCATGAATCAGCCTGCTTCGTCCGCCGCGAACCATTCCGGCTCAACCGAACGTACCCGACAGGTCGGCTATGCCGTCTTTCTGCTGGTGCTCGCGATCGGTGCCGTCTATATCGCCACCCATCTGATAGCCGATCTGTCGCCCGTGCGCGAGGGGTCACTGTTCCCGTACCTGATGCTCGGCGCCGCGCTGGTGATCGCGCTCGGCTTCGAATTCGTCAACGGCTTCCACGACACCGCGAATGCGGTCGCGACCGTGATCTACACCCACTCGCTGACGCCGAACGTCGCGGTGATCTGGTCCGGCATGTGGAACTTCCTCGGCGTGATGGTTTCCAGCGGGGCCGTCGCCTTCGGCATCCTGCAGCTGCTGCCGGTCGAGCTGATCCTGCAGGTCGGCAGCGGGTCGGGTTTCGCGATGGTGTTCGCGCTGCTGATCGCCGCGATCGTCTGGAACCTGGCGACTTGGTACTTCGGGTTGCCGTCGTCGAGCTCGCATACGCTGATCGGATCGATCATCGGCGTCGGGCTGATGAACCAGCTGATGCATGGGCCGTCGGGCACGAGCGGCGTCGACTGGGGCCAGGCGCTCGGGGTCGGCAAGTCGTTGCTGTTGTCGCCGATCGTCGGCTTCCTGTGCGCGTCGCTGCTGCTGCTCGTGCTGAAGGCCGTCGTGCGGATTCCGGAACTGTACAAGGAGCCGCCGAAGGATCAGCCGCCGCCGTTCTGGATCCGCTGCCTGCTGATTCTCACGTGTACCGGCGTGTCGTTCGCGCACGGGTCGAACGACGGGCAGAAAGGGATGGGCCTCATCATGCTGATCCTGATCGGCACGATGCCGACTGCGTATGCGCTGAACAAGGCGGTCACGACGGCCGAATCGCAGACCTTCGTCGCCGTCGCGAACCAGGCTGCCGCGACCTTCGCGAAATACTCGAACGGTGTCGCGCCGTCCGCGAATCCGCGCGCCGACGTCGAGCACTTCGTGCAGCGCCGCGAGATGACGCCTGCCGTGCTGCCGGCCGTGCAGCAACTGTCCACGTCGCTCGCGACCGCGGTCGGCTCGTCGGGCTCGATGGCGGCCGTGCCTCAGGGCGACGTCGACAACGTGCGCAACACGATGTATCTGGTATCCGAAGCGATTCGCCTGATCGAGAAGGCGGGTCAACCCGCCTTCGCCGCCGACGACAAGCTCGCGATCGACAACTACCGCAAGCAGCTCGATCACGCGACCAAGTTCATTCCGACCTGGGTGAAAGTGGCCGTTGCGATCGCGCTGGGTCTCGGCACGATGGTCGGCTGGAAGCGGATCGTCGTGACCGTCGGCGAGAAAATCGGCAAGCAGCATCTGACGTACGGACAGGGCGCGTCGGCCGAACTCGTCGCGATGCTGACGATCGGCGCGGCCGACGTGTACGGGCTGCCCGTGTCGACGACGCATGTGCTGTCGTCGGGCGTCGCGGGCACGATGGCGGCGAACGGATCCGGGTTGCAGTGGAGCACGGTGCGCAGCCTCGTGCTCGCGTGGGTGCTGACGCTGCCGGCGTCGATCGCACTGGCGGCTGGACTTTACTGGCTGTTCCGGTCGATCGCCTGAGCGGACGGGCGGTGAGCGGCCGGGGAACCGGCCGCTCACCGTCGAGGATTTGGCTCGGTTGCTACGTCTCCTCACCTCGCCTCGTCTCTCTTCGCCTCTTCGTCTCTTCGTCTCTTCGTCTCTTCGTCTCTTCGTCTCTTCGTCTCTTCGTCTCTTCGTCTCTTCGTCTCTTCGTCTCTTCGTCTCTTCGTCTCTTCGTCTCTTCGTTTCTTCGTCTCGCCCTCTCGCCCTCTCGCCCTCTCGCCGTCCGTGTCGTGCAAACTACGCTGAGCTTATTCCGGTCAGTCGCGTAACGGCGGCGCAATGAATCGCCGTTGCGTCCGCCTGCTCGCGGCCGCGATCTGCCCCCCTCTCTCCCGAATTGAAGCGCAAGATCTGGAGCGCGCCGTCGCACCGACGACATTAGACTGGGTTCATCGATTTTTCGTGGACACGGTCGTGCTCGCAACGCTTCCCGACATCGCCTCGCCGACCGTCCCGCTGCGACCGCCCGCGCCTATTCCGGCGCGCGCGACATGCCCGCACGACACCCTATCCCCATCGCTAACGAACGAGGTACACCCGTGAACATCGCCGATCTGCAACCCGCCATCGAAGCTGCCGACCTCGCGCAACGCGTGAGCGCACTCGACTGGACCGCCGTCGGTACCGAACTCGATCGCTATGGGTGCGCTCGCGTACCGGGCCTTCTCTGCGCCGACGAATGCACGGCGCTGGCGTCGCTCTATCCGCGCGATGCGCTTTACCGTTCGCGCGTCGTCATGGCGCGGCATGGCTTCGGCCGCGGCGAATACCGGTATTTCGCTTATCCGCTGCCGGCGGTCGTCGACACGTTGCGAACCGCGATCTACCCGCATCTCGCGCCGATCGCGAATCGCTGGAACCAGGCGCTCGGGATCGACGTCCGCTACCCGGCCGACCACGCTGCATTCCTCGAGCGCTGCCACGCGGCGGGTCAGACGCGACCGACGCCGCTGATCCTGCAGTACGGTCCGGACGACTACAACTGCCTCCATCAGGACCTGTATGGCGAGCACGTCTTTCCGCTGCAGGTCGCGATCCTGCTGTCGGCGCCGGGCCGGGATTTCACGGGTGGGGAGTTCGTGCTGACGGAACAGCGGCCGCGGATGCAATCGCGTACGGAAGTGGTGCCGCTGACACAAGGCGACGCCGTGATCTTCGCCGTGCACGGCCGGCCCGTGCAGGGAACGCGCGGCGTCTATCGCGTCAACCTGCGTCACGGCGTGAGCCGTATCCGGACCGGGCACCGCCATACGGTCGGCATCATCTTTCATGATGCTCAGTAGCGGCAACCGACGCGAGCACGGCGGCGTCGTGCGCCGCGTCATGCACGAACTCGTGCGTGCGCGGCATGGCGGCTGGACTTCGCCAGCAACACGGCCGTGCCAGCTCATGAAATGCATGCGCGAAGATTCATCGCGCCCGTGACGCACCGAACCGTCCGTGAGCGGAGCGACCGAGCGCGACCATCCGCAACCATCGCGATTCACGCCCGACCGGCCGTTCAACCTACCCTCGCGCGGCACTCGCCCGAAGTCGGTCGCCCGCATCGGACGCGAGCCGCGCGTAGCCCGGCAACGTCAGCAGCGCGAGCACGCCCGCCGCAACGAACGCCCAGCGAAAATCGTCGAGCACGTAGTGAATCCCGGCCGCATCGCCGCGCATCAGCGCGGCGAGCCGCAATGCCAGCGCGCCGAATGCGATCCCCATCCCGATCGTCATCTGCTGCGCGGCGCTCCACAGCGTGCTCGCGGCGCTCGTCTGGTGCGACGGAACATCGGCATAGGCGAGCGTCGCCAGCGTCGTGAACTGCATCGAGCGCGTCAGCCCGTAGACGAATACGACCAGCAGCGTGATCGCGAGCGGCGTCGACGCGGTCAGCCAGCCGCATGCGATCGTGAAAAAGCCGACGATCGTCACGTCGACGAGCGCGACGCGGCGGAACCCGAAACGATCGAGGATCCACGACGTGCCGGCCTTCATGCCCAGATTGCCGAGCGCGCTCGCGAGCAACAGCAAGCCGGACTGGAACGGCGACAACCCGAAACCAATCTGGAACAGCAGTGGCAGCAGATAAGGCACCGCATTGACCGCAATCCGCGTGACCGATCCGGTGAGCACCGTGACCGAGAAGGTCGGCACCTTCAGCGTCGTGAAGTCGAGCAGCGGGTGCGCGCAACGCCGCGCGTGCAGCCACGCGGCAATGCCGAACAATACGCTGGCCCCGACCAGCACGGCCGCACGCATGAACTGCGCATCCTGCTGACCAGCCGTTTCGGTGCCCAGCAGCAGACAGGTCAGCGCACCGCCCGCCAGCACGAAGCCGACCCAATCGAGCGGCCGCTGGTCGTCCGCGCGCGTGTTCCGGACGATCAAGCACGTACAGACCAGCGCGGCGAGGCCAAGCGGCACGTTCAACAGGAAGATCCATCGCCAGGACGCATAGGTCGTGATGAAGCCGCCGATCGGCGGCCCCACGACCGGCGCAACGATACCCGGCCACGTGATCGTCGCGATCGCGCGCATCAGCCGTGCTTTCTCGGTGCTGCGCACGACGATCATCCGCCCGACCGGCACCATCATCGCCCCGCCGACGCCCTGCAGCAGGCGAGCGGCCGTAAACGTCACCACGCCGTTGGACAGCCCGCACAGAATCGATGCCCCGGTAAAAATCACGATCGCACTGCCGAACACCGTGCGTGAACCGTATCGGTCCGCGATCCAGCCGCTGATCGGGATGAATACCGCGAGCGCGAGCATGTAGGCCGTCATCCCGAGACTCAGCGCATTCGGCCCGACGCCGAAGGAATGCGCCATCTGCGGCAGCGCGGTCGCGATCACGGTCGTGTCGAGATACTCCATGAAGAAGGTCGCGGCGACGAGATACGGCAAGAAGTCGGTCGTCCGACCACGCTGAGCAGAGCTGGAAGTCATGAACGATGCAGTTGCGGAAGGCGGAGCACACCGGCAACCACGCGCGGAAGCCGGACGAGTGGCGATATTACCCTGAAGCGTCCGAACCCCGCGCTGCCGACACGTGGCGCTGAAACCACTTTATGCGCATAGATTCGACTTGGCTCGGCGATCGGCCACACATGCCACTGAGGTCAACAAGCGCGTATTTGAGCCAATATCGGAGAAAATCGGCGATGTTACTCGCCCATCAGGCCATCCTGGCGAATTCTGTAGTGCTCACCTCGACACGCATCATTCCAGTCAGCTCGCCCCTGGTCATCGGTTGTCCCTTGATAGACCACGGCGCCATCCGACACCCGGATCAGGGAAAACTTCATATTGGCGAACGGGCCTACATCGCCGTCTGCATCCTGGAATTTTGCGTGAAATGGCGCATGGACGCAGTCAGCGTGAGACTGCGCAGCGCATCCCAGCAGGGCGAAGCAAAACAGAAGCGGGACGAGCTTTTTCATTGGGATTGCCCAGAGAGGTTCGTCTGTGACGGTGAATCAAGGAAGTGTGATGCCGGCCAACCTAGCTGACCCACCGGCCCGCCAGCGCCCCTCGCTGCCATCGCGCTTTCCGCCGCGCAAATGCAAAAACCCCCGCCTTTCGGGCGGGGGTTCTTGGCTTAGGGAGCCTGACGATTACCTACTTTCACACGGGAATCCGCACTATCATCGGCGTAGAGTCGTTTCACGGTCCTGTTCGGGATGGGAAGGGGTGGGACCGACTCGCTATGGTCATCAGGCAAAGAGGGTTGTCGCGTTGCTTCGCAACGCGACCAATCTGGGAAGAAGCAGTAATTTTGAGTTGTGTGTATCACACACGAGAATCCAACTTGTCCGACGCGCTCTCTAGCGCGAAACAGACTTGTTATAGGATCAAGCCTTACGGGCAATTAGTATCAGTTAGCTGAACGCATTACTGCGCTTACACACCTGACCTATCAACGTCCTGGTCTCGAACGACCCTTCAAGGGGATCTAGTCCCCAGGGATATCTCATCTTAAGGCGAGTTTCCCGCTTAGATGCTTTCAGCGGTTATCTCTTCCGAACATAGCTACCCGGCGATGCCACTGGCGTGACAACCGGTACACCAGAGGTTCGTCCACTCCGGTCCTCTCGTACTAGGAGCAGCCCCCTTCAAATATCCAACGCCCACGGCAGATAGGGACCAAACTGTCTCACGACGTTTTAAACCCAGCTCACGTACCTCTTTAAATGGCGAACAGCCATACCCTTGGGACCGGCTACAGCCCCAGGATGAGATGAGCCGACATCGAGGTGCCAAACACCGCCGTCGATATGAACTCTTGGGCGGTATCAGCCTGTTATCCCCAGAGTACCTTTTATCCGTTGAGCGATGGCCCTTCCATACAGAACCACCGGATCACTATGACCTGCTTTCGCACCTGCTCGACTTGTCGGTCTCGCAGTTAAGCACGCTTATGCCATTGCACTATCAGCACGATTTCCGACCGTACCTAGCGTACCTTCGTACTCCTCCGTTACGCTTTGGGAGGAGACCGCCCCAGTCAAACTGCCTACCATGCACTGTCCCCGACCCGGATCACGGGCCAAGGTTAGAACCTCAAACAAACCAGGGTGGTATTTCAAGGACGGCTCCACCGAAACTAGCGTTCCGGTTTCATAGCCTCCCACCTATCCTACACAGATCGGTTCAAAGTCCAATGCAAAGCTACAGTAAAGGTTCATGGGGTCTTTCCGTCTAGCCGCGGGTAGATTGCATCATCACAAACACTTCAACTTCGCTGAGTCTCGGGAGGAGACAGTGTGGCCATCGTTACGCCATTCGTGCAGGTCGGAACTTACCCGACAAGGAATTTCGCTACCTTAGGACCGTTATAGTTACGGCCGCCGTTTACCGGGACTTCAATCAAGAGCTTGCACCCCATCATTTAATCTTCCGGCACCGGGCAGGCGTCACACCCTATACGTCCACTTTCGTGTTTGCAGAGTGCTGTGTTTTTATTAAACAGTCGCAGCCACCAGTTTATTGCAACCCCTTCACCCTCTGCGCGCAGGCGCATCAAGCTACAAGGGCGTACCTTATCCCGAAGTTACGGTACCAATTTGCCGAGTTCCTTCTCCCGAGTTCTCTCAAGCGCCTTAGAATACTCATCTCGCCCACCTGTGTCGGTTTGCGGTACGGTCATCGTTAGACTGAAGCTTAGAGGCTTTTCTTGGAACCACTTCCAATTGCTTCGCTCCCTAAGGAGCTCGCGCCACACCCTTGAATTACGCACCCGGATTTGCCTAAGTGCCTTCTCCAATGCAGCGACCGGGACTTCCAACACCCGGACAACCTTCCGCGATCCGTCCCCCCATCGCATCTAACAATGGTGCAGGAATATTGACCTGCTTCCCATCAGCTACGCATTTCTGCCTCGCCTTAGGGGCCGACTCACCCTACGCCGATGAACGTTGCGTAGGAAACCTTGGGCTTACGGCGAGGGGGCCTTTCACCCCCTTTATCGCTACTCATGTCAGCATTCGCACTTCCGATACCTCCAGCACGCTTTTCAACGCACCTTCGCAGGCTTACGGAACGCTCTCCTACCATGCGTGCAAAGCACGCATCCGCAGCTTCGGTATATAGCTTAGCCCCGTTACATCTTCCGCGCAGGACGACTCGATCAGTGAGCTATTACGCTTTCTTTAAAGGGTGGCTGCTTCTAAGCCAACCTCCTGACTGTTTTAGCCTTCCCACTTCGTTTCCCACTTAGCTATATTTGGGGACCTTAGCTGGCGGTCTGGGTTGTTTCCCTCTTGACACCGGACGTTAGCACCCGATGTCTGTCTCCCGTGATTGCACTCTTCGGTATTCGGAGTTTGCTATGGCGGGGTAATCTGCAATAGACCCCCCAACCATGACAGTGCTCTACCCCCGAAGGTGAGACACGAGGCACTACCTAAATAGTTTTCGGAGAGAACCAGCTATTTCCAAGTTTGTTTAGCCTTTCACCCCTATCCACAGCTCATCCCCTAACTTTTCAACGTTAGTGGGTTCGGACCTCCAGTACGTGTTACCGCACCTTCATCCTGGCCATGGATAGATCACTTGGTTTCGGGTCTACGCCCAGCAACTGAACGCCCTATTCGGACTCGCTTTCGCTACGCCTGCCCTATACGGTTAAGCTTGCTACTGAACGTAAGTCGCTGACCCATTATACAAAAGGTACGCCGTCACCCCTTACGAGGCTCCGACTGTTTGTATGCATGCGGTTTCAGGATCTATTTCACTCCCCTCCCGGGGTTCTTTTCGCCTTTCCCTCACGGTACTGGTTCACTATCGGTCGATCACGAGTATTTAGCCTTGGAGGATGGTCCCCCCATCTTCAGACAGGATTTCACGTGTCCCGCCCTACTTGTCGTACACTTAGTTCTTTCATACTGTTTTCGCCTACAGGGCTATCACCTGCTATGGCCGCACTTTCCAGAGCGTTCGGCTAACAATACAAATAAAGAGTACAAGGCTCATCCCATTTCGCTCGCCACTACTTTGGGAATCTCGGTTGATTTCTTTTCCTGCGGTTACTTAGATGTTTCAGTTCACCGCGTTCGCTTCGCATGGCCTATGTATTCAGCCATGGATACTCCAAAAGGAGTGGGTTTCCCCATTCGGACATCTACGGATCAAAGCTCGTTTGCCAGCTCCCCGTAGCTTTTCGCAGGCTACCGCGTCCTTCATCGCCTGTGATCGCCAAGGCATCCACCACATGCACTTGTTCGCTTGACCCTATAACGAGTCTGTCTCGTTACAGGTTGAGTTCTCGCGTTGTGCCGTATTCCAATTGAGTCAAACATAGAGTTCGAATCATCTTGAGATACATCGATACAATCACAACCCGGATAACTTTCACGTCCATCTCATAGACGCTTCCGCTATCCAAATTACTTACTTCTTCCAGATTGTTAAAGAACGACAGCCGATATGGTGTTACTCATATCACTCTGACTGGCTCAATCGCCAATGCAAAATTCTCGGTTCAGTGTCTGAACCAAGCCCTTAGCGTTGGTGATTGGTGGAGGCAGACGGGATCGAACCGACGACCCCCTGCTTGCAAAGCAGGTGCTCTCCCAGCTGAGCTATGCCCCCATGTGTACAGAGATCTCAGGTTTCAGCCTAGCGGTAGAGGTATTCGTCAGCGCTGAAGCGCTAACGACCACCGACACGTCAGACAATGGTGGGTCTGGTTGGATTCGAACCAACGACCCCCGCCTTATCAAGACGGTGCTCTAACCGACTGAGCTACAGACCCCTGAGTCTGTCTTTAATTTACAGCCGATAAGCGTGAGCGCTCAACTTTGCGAGAAGCTCTGGAAAGGAGGTGATCCAGCCGCACCTTCCGATACGGCTACCTTGTTACGACTTCACCCCAGTCATGAATCCTACCGTGGTGACCGTCCTCCTTGCGGTTAGACTAGCCACTTCTGGTAAAACCCACTCCCATGGTGTGACGGGCGGTGTGTACAAGACCCGGGAACGTATTCACCGCGGCATGCTGATCCGCGATTACTAGCGATTCCAGCTTCATGCACTCGAGTTGCAGAGTGCAATCCGGACTACGATCGGTTTTCTGGGATTAGCTCCCCCTCGCGGGTTGGCAACCCTCTGTTCCGACCATTGTATGACGTGTGAAGCCCTACCCATAAGGGCCATGAGGACTTGACGTCATCCCCACCTTCCTCCGGTTTGTCACCGGCAGTCTCCTTAGAGTGCTCTTGCGTAGCAACTAAGGACAAGGGTTGCGCTCGTTGCGGGACTTAACCCAACATCTCACGACACGAGCTGACGACAGCCATGCAGCACCTGTGCGCCGGTTCTCTTTCGAGCACTCCCACCTCTCAGCAGGATTCCGACCATGTCAAGGGTAGGTAAGGTTTTTCGCGTTGCATCGAATTAATCCACATCATCCACCGCTTGTGCGGGTCCCCGTCAATTCCTTTGAGTTTTAATCTTGCGACCGTACTCCCCAGGCGGTCAACTTCACGCGTTAGCTACGTTACTAAGGAAATGAATCCCCAACAACTAGTTGACATCGTTTAGGGCGTGGACTACCAGGGTATCTAATCCTGTTTGCTCCCCACGCTTTCGTGCATGAGCGTCAGTATTGGCCCAGGGGGCTGCCTTCGCCATCGGTATTCCTCCACATCTCTACGCATTTCACTGCTACACGTGGAATTCTACCCCCCTCTGCCATACTCTAGCTTGCCAGTCACCAATGCAGTTCCCAGGTTGAGCCCGGGGATTTCACATCGGTCTTAACAAACCGCCTGCGCACGCTTTACGCCCAGTAATTCCGATTAACGCTCGCACCCTACGTATTACCGCGGCTGCTGGCACGTAGTTAGCCGGTGCTTATTCTTCCGGTACCGTCATCCCCCGGTTATATTAGAACCAAGGATTTCTTTCCGGACAAAAGTGCTTTACAACCCGAAGGCCTTCTTCACACACGCGGCATTGCTGGATCAGGCTTTCGCCCATTGTCCAAAATTCCCCACTGCTGCCTCCCGTAGGAGTCTGGGCCGTGTCTCAGTCCCAGTGTGGCTGGTCGTCCTCTCAGACCAGCTACTGATCGTCGCCTTGGTAGGCCTTTACCCCACCAACTAGCTAATCAGCCATCGGCCAACCCTATAGCGCGAGGCCCGAAGGTCCCCCGCTTTCATCCGTAGATCGTATGCGGTATTAATCCGGCTTTCGCCGGGCTATCCCCCACTACAGGACATGTTCCGATGTATTACTCACCCGTTCGCCACTCGCCACCAGGTGCAAGCACCCGTGCTGCCGTTCGACTTGCATGTGTAAGGCATGCCGCCAGCGTTCAATCTGAGCCAGGATCAAACTCTTCAGTTTAAACCTGTTACTGTTTTCGGTTCGGTTAAGAACCGGTCGCTCACTCAAAGCTGACAGGAATATGAATTGCTTCATAAACCTGACTTACTTTAGTGTGAGACTCTTGATACTTTCGCTATCTGATCCGAGGATCAGCTCGCTTCCATCAAGCGCCCACACTTATCGGCTGTTAATTTTTAAAGAGCATTTCTGCGAGAAACCTTCTGTTTCCCAGCAGCGCTGCGTTTTCAGCAGCAGAGAAGCGAGATTATGAACCGTCTTTCTTCGCTCGTCAACAACTTTCTGAACTGCTTCGTTGCGACGGCGGGGGTTCAACTTCGTGTGCGCCGGGGTTCCTACAACCTACCCTCGACAGCACCGCTTCCCTTCCCTCCCGCGCCGCGTTTCCGTTAGCGCGAAAGAGGCGTGATTGTAGGCAGCGTCCTCGAACTGCGCAAGGGGTTTCTCGAAAAAAATATAAGGCCCCGCACGCTGCCGCGTGCGGGGCCTTATATGGACGCAACCGGGCCGTCAGGCCATACGCACCTGGCGCGCCACTATCTCCATATAGTGATCGAGATTCGGCGTCACCTTGCCCGCTTCCTTCGCCGTATCGTCCCAGCGGCGCAGACGCAGCGCATCCTCCGCGAACGGGCGTCGCAGGAACGTCGCCGTCTCCTCTTCGCTGAAGACGCCGCCCTGCAGTGCGAGACTGCGCACCGAATCCGGCGACAGGCTCTCGAAGTAGCCGGCGTCCGTCCGGCACAGGCAACGCTTCGCGTCGACGTGCAGCCGGATCGGCTCCAGCACCGCGTCGTTGAACAGCGGCCGCAGGAACGGCAGCACGTAATACTGATGAAGATCGTCGATTCCGCGTGCGCTCGGCGTTTCGCCCTGGCGATTCAGCAGATGCCCGAGGTCGTGCAGGAATGCCGCCGCGACCAGCGCGTCGTCGGCGCCCGCCTCCTCCGCCAGCAAGCCGCTTTGCAACGCATGCTCCAGCTGCGTGACCGGTTCGCCGCTATAGGCGACATGGCCATGCTCGCGATACAGCCCGTGGATCTCTTCCACCGTCAGTGCCATCCGCTTACTCCCAAGGCAGCGAAAACGTCTTCAGGTTCGTGAAGCTCTTCATCGCTTCCTGAACGCCTTCCTTATAGCCAAGCCCCGAATCCTTGACGCCGCCGAACGGCGACAGCTCGATCCGGTATCCGGGCACTTCCCAGACATTCACCGTCCCGACGTTCAGCTCGTTCACGAACCGCACGACCGCGGCCGTACTGTCCGTGCAGACCCCCGACGACAACCCGAATGCCGTGCCGTTGCTGATCCGGATCGCATCGTCGATCGTGTCGAACGTAATGACGGGCGATACGGGGCCGAAAGTCTCCTCGCGCACGATCGTCATCGACGGATCGACGTTGTCGAGCACCGTCGGCGAATACAGCGCACCGCGCCGCACGTTGCCGGTCAGCAGGCGCGCACCCTGCGCAAGCGCCTCGCCGACCCGCGCCTCGAACAGCCGCGCCGCCGCGTCGTCGATCACCGTGCCCATTTCGTTCGCGGGATCGAACGGATCGCCGTAATTCCATGCGCGCGTCTTCTCGACGAGCAGCTCGGTGAACGCCGGCGCGATCGAGCGCTGCACCAGGATTCGCTTGACGGCCGTGCAGCGCTGCCCCGAATTGCGGTACGAACCGAGCACGGCCAGCGACGCCGCACGTTCCAGATCGGCATCGTCGAGCACGATCAGCGGATCGTTGCCGCCCAGCTCCAGCACGATGCGCCGGTAGCCGGCCCGCGCGGCGATCGCCTTGCCGATCGACACGCCGCCCGTGAAGGTAATCAGCGATGCATGCGGATGCGTGACGAGTTCGTCCGCGATCTCGCGCGGGTCGCCGGTCAGCACCTGCAGCATCGGCTCGGGCAAGCCGGCCTCGTAGAGCAGGTCCGCCAGATAGAACGCCGACAGCGGCACCTTCTCCGACGGCTTCACGATCACGCGGTTGTTGGTCGCGATCGCCGGCGCGATCTTGTGCGCGACCTGATTCATCGGGTGATTGAACGGCGTGATCGCGACGATCACGCCGTCGAGCGGCTGCCGCTGCGAGAACACGCGTCGCGCCTTGCCGTGGGGTGTCAGGTCACACGAGAAGGTCTGCGCGTCGTCGCGCAACGCCTCGACCGACGCGAACTTCAGCACGTCGGCGACGCGACCGATCTCGTAGCGGGAATCCTGTTTCGACAATCCCGCTTCGAGCGTGATCAGGTCGGATGCCGCCTCGGTACGCTCGCGCAGCAGCGCGGCCGCACGCTCGAGGATCTGCGAACGCTCGTAACGCGTGAGCGCGGGCCGGTACGCCATCGCGTATTCGAATGCGGCACGCACGTCGTCGACGCTCGCCAGCGGCGCCGTACCGACACGCGTGCCGGTGTACGGATCGGTGACGTCGAAAACACGGTCGCGCGTCGCACGCGTGCCGCACCAGCGCAGGGTCTCGGCGCGAAACGCGGGGTGATCCTGTCGGGGATGAGCCATCATGACGCGACCCGGTTCAGCACGAAATCGAAAACGTCGAAGTTGCGCGGCCGACGTTCCGGGTCGTCCCGCTCGATCCGACGGTTGAACAGCAACGGCACCTCCTGCTCGGACACGCCGCCGTGCGAACGCAGCGGCACGGTCAGGCCGGACAGGTCGTGTTCGCGCTCGCGCGTGCCGAGCGTCATGTCGCGCCGCGCGATCACGACGAGATCGCCGATCCGGTCGGCCGGCAGCTCGAAGCGCGCGGCGGCTTCCGCGTTGTCGAGCACGAGTTCGACGCCGTCGAGCCCGCCGACGCGCCACATCGCATCGGTCCGGTCGACACCCGGCGCCAGGTACACGGTCGCGAACGAGCCGAGCGCGCCGTGGTGCACGACGTACGGATCGGTGATCGGCAGGATCACGCGCGCGGCCCGCGCACCGAACCAGCCGTCGAACGCGTCCTGCAGATAGATCACGTTCGGGCGGCCGGTTGCCGGATCGTGCTTCGCGTTCATCCCGTGGTCGGCCGTGAGTCCGATCGCCCAGCCGAGCGCGTCGAGCTGCGCGAGATAGCCGTCCATCATTGCGTAGAACGCGTTCGCGCCGGCGCTACCCGGCTCGCACTTGTGCTGCACGTAGTCGGTGGTCGACAGGTACATCAGGTCGACCTGGCGCGTCTGCGCGAGCCGCACGCCGGCCGCGAACACGAATTCGGACAGCGCCGCGCTGTATACGTCGGGCGACGGCAGGCCGACCCAGTCGAGCACGTCGACGATCCCGTTTTCCGCGAGATTCGCCTGCGCGGCCTTCTCCGCGGAAAAACAGATGCCGTTCATCTGCCAGCCGAGCAGCCGGCGCAGCTTGTCCTTCGCCGTGACGACGGCCACCCGCGCGCCGGCGTCGGACGCCGCCGCGAGCAACGTGCCGGCCCGCAGGTAGGCCGGGTCGTTCATCATTACTTCGGCGCCGCGACCGCCGTCGGCGGCCGGATCCCAGAAGTAGTTGCCGCAGATCCCGTGGACCGACGGCGGCACGCCGCAAACGATCGACAGGTTGTTCGGGTTGGTGAAGGTCGGCACGACGCAGTCGGCGCGCCACGCGGTGCCTGCCGCGATCATCCGGCCGATGAACGGCGCGACGCCCGCCTCCACCGCACGCTCGAGATAGTCGTACTCGCAGCCGTCGACGCAGACCACGACAGTCGGTTCGACCGGCAGCCGGTAGCGCCGGCCGTTCACGTCGACGGAACGTCCCGCGAGACCCGTCGATACCTTGCCCGCGGCCGCTTGCTCGCCGGGCAGCCGCAACGCGAACGCGGCGTTCATGATGCCGCCCGCGTGCCGCGCGGCACGCGCGCGGCGATCAGCAGCAGCGCCGCGAGCGACGCCCCGAGCATCAACAACGACAGCGCCGATGCCGGAAGGTAATAACCACGCTCCACCTGGCCGATCACGACGATCGGCACGGTCGCGAAACCCGGCGGGTAGACGGTCAGCGTCGCGCCGAGTTCGCCGAGCGACAGCGCGAAGCCGAGCGCGAGGCTCGCACGCAGCGCCGGCACGAGCTGCGGCAGCAGCACGCGGCGCAGCACCATCGCGGGCGGCGCACCGAGGCTCGCCGCCGCTTCGCGCAGCACGGTCAGTTCCGGCCGCAGCGCGGCGGCCGCGCAGCGATAGCAGAACGGCAGAATCAGCGCGAGCTGCACGAGCACGACGATCGCCGCGGAGCTCGACAGGTCGAGCGGCTTCTGGTGATACGCGATCAGCACCGCGAGCCCGAGCACGACGCTCGGCACGCCATTCGGCACCATCACGAGCGCGTCGACGAGCGCGCCGAGGCCGCGCCGGTCGCGCCCTTCGAGTGCGAGCGCGAGCCACAGCCCGAGGATCGTGCCGAGCGCCGACACACCGAAGCCGATTTCGAGGCTCGTCAGCAGCGCGTCGTATTCCGGCGACCCGAGCCGTTCGAACCAGCGCAGGCTGTAGCCGGCCGGCAAAATCGTGCCCGACCACTGCGTCGACACGCTCGACAGCGCGACGACCACGACCGGCAGCACGAACAGCCAGAAGCAGGCGAACGCGGCCAGCGCGAGCGCGGCGCGCGACGCATGCTTGAGCAGCGTGTCGCCCCAGCCGATCTGGTGGCGCGGCACGGCTGGCCCGATACGGAATTCAGCGGACATCGTTTCCTCCCGTCGCACGCCGGTTCACCCGACGATAAACCGCATAGAGCGCCAGCGACAGCGCGAGCATCACGACCGCGCCGGCCGATGCGGTCGGCAGGTCGAGGTCGACGGTCGCGCTGCTGTAGATCGCGACCGGCAGCGTCACGAGCCGCGCGCTGCCGAGCACGAGCAGAATCCCGAACTCGTTCAGCGTCAGCAGGAAACACAGCACGGTGCCGGCGGCGATGCCCGGCCACGCGATCGGCAGCACGACGCGGCGCGCGAGCATCCAGCCAGACGCGCCGAGACTGCGCGCCGCTTCGATCAGGCGCAGGTCGAGCGTCGCGAACGACGCGAGCGTCGGCCGCACGACGAACGGCGTATAGAAGACAGTCTGCGCGAGAATCACGCCGCCGATGCCGAACAGGAAGTCGAGCGGCGGGTTCTCGAGATGGAACAGCTGCTGCAGCGCGATGCTGATCGAGCCTTGCGAGCCGTACAGGAAGATCAGCGTGAACGCGACGAGGAACGACGGGAACGCGACGTACAGCTCCAGGAAGCGCGTGACGAGCGATGCGCCGGGGAACGGCCTGAAGAACAGCAGCGCGGCCAGCAGCACGCCGAGCACCGACGCGGTGCCGGCGCTCGCGAACAGCACGCCGACGCTCGTCAGCAGCACGCTGCGCGTGTCGGGGTTGCCGAAGAACGTCCGGTACGCGGCGAAGCTCAGCCCGTGATCGCCGGACACGCTCAGCAGCACGAGCCGCACCAGCGGATAGATGACGAGCGGGCCCAGCACGACGAGCGCGAGCGCGGCGAGATGCAGGTCGCCCATGCGCTTGCAGCGCCGCGCGGCGGCGGCATGCGCGGCGGCCGACGCGAGCGCCTGCGGCGGCAGGCCGGCTTCAGGGCTCGATAAGGACGACATCGTCTGCCTCGCAATGCAGGGAAACGCGCGCACCGCGCTCGGGAGCCGCGCCGCGGCCGCGTTGCATCGTGACGCGCACGGGCTCGTCGGGCGCCGCGTCGATCACGACCGCGATCGACAGGTCCGCGCCCTGCCATTCGACGGACGACACCGTGCCGTGCAGGCCGCCCGCCGCGAGCGGCATCACGGTCAGGCGCTCGGGGCGCACGCAGGCGACCTTGTCACGCACGTCGTGACGCGGATCGCCGAGCGGGAAGATCACGTGCGGGGGCAGCAGGTTGGCGGGGCCGAGATAGCGCGCGACGTAGCCGTCCCGCGGCGTGTCGTACAGCTGCTGCGGCGTGCCAAGCTGCGCGATGTGGCCGTCGCGCATCAGCAGGGCGCGGTCGGACAGCACCAGCGCGTCGTCGCGGTCGTGCGTCACGCAGACGACGGTCAGGTTCGGCAGGCGCTCGTGCAGCGCCTTCAGTTCGCTGCGCACCGATGCGCGCAGGTTGGCGTCGAGCGCCGACAGCGGCTCGTCGAGCAGCAGCACGTCCGGTTCGATCACGAGCGCACGCGCCAGTGCGACGCGCTGCTGCATCCCGCCCGACAGTTGCGCGGGCAGATGATGGCCCGCATCGCCGAGTTGCACGAGCTTCAGCGCGTCGGCGACGCGGCGCGTCACGTCCGACGAGGCCATGCCGCGGGCGCGCAGCCCGAATGCGACGTTCTCGAACACCGACAGGTGCGGGAACAGCGCGTAATTCTGGAACAGCAGACCGAGATTGCGCTTGTGCGGCGGCGCATAGGTCAGGTCGCGTCCGGCCACGGTCAGCGTGCCGGTCAGGCCGTCGGCCTTCACGAACCCGGCGATGAAGCGCAGCAGCGTGGTCTTGCCGCAGCCGCTCTTGCCGAGCACGGTCAGAAATTCACCGGCGCCGATCGACAGCGACAGATCTTCCAGCACCGTGCGTGCGCCGTAGCGCACGCTCAGGTGCTCGATCCGCACGCCACCCGGCGCGCCGGACCGCAGCGTCGCTTGCGGTTCGGCGGCGCCGAATGCGCCGGGATGGGTCAGGGTGGTTTCCACCGGGTTCATCCTCTTGCTCACTAATACAGGCGGCGTGCGCCGATCACTTCGGCTTGACGACGTCGAGCTGCTTGCCCGAGCTGCCGATCACGTCCTTCTTCCAGCGCTCGATCCACACCGGCTTCTTCGCCATCACCTGGGTCCAGTCGACCGAGATCAGCTTCACGCCCGCGATCGCCTTCTTGACCGCTTCGCCGTTCTTGCCGGCCAGCGGAACGTCGGTGCGGCCCGGGATGCCGTACATGTCCGGCACCTTCGACTGCACTTCCGTCGACATCAGGTAGTCGATCAGCTTCTTGCCGACGTCCTGGTTCGGGCCGCTCTTGATCAGACCGATGCCGTACGGCAGCTGGAACGTGGTCGGCTGGTCGCCGTCCTTCGCGGCCAGGAAGATCGGCTTGACGGACAGCGCGCCGTGTTCGGCGTCGTCGAGGTCCATCTGCAGGTCGCCGTTCGCGACGCTGATCTCGTTGCGCGACAGCAGCACGTTCAGGTAGCCGGTGCCCTTGGTATGGAACTTCACGCTCTGCGACAGCTTCGCGAGGTAGTCGAACGCCTTGTCCTCGCCCATCAGCGAGGTCGTCAGGATCAGCACGGCCATCCCGTCGCCGGCGGTTGCCGGGTTCGAGTACGCAACCTTGCCGGCATAGCTCGGCGACAGCAGGTCGGCGAACGTCTTCGGCTGGTTCTTCACGACGTCCGGGTTGATCGCGAACGAGAAGTAGTTGTTCACGAACGTCGCCCACGTACCGTCTTCCGCCTTCGCGATCGACGGCACGTTCTTGTAGTTCACGCTCTGGTACGGCTGCAGCAGGCCCATCTGGCCGGCTTGCTGGATGAACGGCGGCAGCGTGACGATCACGTCCGCCTTCGGCGAGTTCTTCTCGATGTTCGCGCGGTTGACGACCTCGCCGCTGCCCGCCGTCACGATATTGACCTTGACACCTTCCTTCTTCTCGAAGGCCGGCAGCACATCGCGATAGAGGTTCTCGAGACCGTCCGCCGTATACAGCACGACCGCGTTCGCCGCATGCGCGGGCAATGCGACGCCCATCAGGCCGGCGATGCCGGCAGCCAGCGCGAGCTTGCGGAACGCGCCGGCAGCGGCGCGCGAGGAATTCTGCAGTGTCATCTCACTTCTCCGTAGGCGGAACACCAGGCGGCCGGGGCACGATCCGGCTCGTTTCAGTCGGGCAGACCGACAACCGGCCGGCCTCGCTGCCGCGCTGCAGGTGGTTTCGCGCGGCAACCGAAGGATCACAGCGTTCGATGACAAAGCCGTGACGCGCGCCACAATTTCCACAAAATGACACATTTCGCCAATATCATGCAAGTCATTCAGAAATGCCGCCCTCGCGTTTCATCCAACCTTTGCTGGAGAAAACCATGCCCAATCCCATTCTGCTCACGCCCGGCCCGCTCACCACGTCCGCCACAACACGCCACGCAATGCAACATGACTGGGGCTCGTGGGACGCCGCTTTCAATCAGTTGACGGCCAGCGTCTGCGCGGACCTCGTCGCGATCGCGCGCGGCGGCGGCGAATACGTGTGCGTGCCGATGCAGGGCAGCGGCACCTTTTCGGTCGAGGCCGCGCTCGGCACGCTGGTGCCGCGCGACGGCGTCGTGCTGGTGCCCGACAACGGCGCCTATTGCGCGCGCATCCTGAAGATCCTCGGCCGGCTCGGCATCGAAGCGATCGCGTTGCCGTTCGGCGAGGACGCAGCGGTCGACCCGGCAGTGGTGGAAGCCGCGTTCGCGCGCGAGCCGCGCATCACGCATGTCGCGCTGGTGCACCTGGAAACGAGCGCCGGCATCCTGAATCCGCTCGACGCGATCGCGGCCGTGTGCCGGCGGCACGGCAGGCGGCTGATCGTCGACGCGATGAGTTCGTTCGGCGCGCTGCCGATCGCGCTGGCGGACAGCGGGATCGACGCATTGGTGTCGGCGAGCGGCAAATGCCTGGAAGGCGTGCCGGGGATGGGGTTCGCGATCGTGCGGCGCGACGCGCTCGATGCAAGCGAAGGCAACTCGCCGTCGCTCGCGCTCGACCTTCAGGATCAGCACGCGTACCTGCGCAAGACGGGCCAGTGGCGCTTCACGCCGCCGACCCACGTGATCGCCGCGCTGCGCGCCGCGCTCGACCAGTATCTCGCCGAAGGCGGCCAGCCCGCGCGTGGCGCGCGCTATGCGGAGAACTGCCGGACGCTGGTCGAATCGATGCGCGCGCTCGGCTTCGCGCCGTTCCTCGACGCCAGCGTGCAGGCGCCCGTGATCGTCACGTTCCATGCGCCCGACCATCCGGCCTACGATTTCCGCCGCTTTTACGACGCGGTGCGCGACGCGGGCTTCATCCTGTATCCGGGCAAGCTGACGCAACTCGAGACGTTCCGTGTCGGCTGCATCGGCGCGATCGATGCCGGTGACATCCGGCGCGCGGTCGCGGCGATCGCGCAGGCGCTCGAGTCGCTCGGGATTGCCATGCAGCGCGCGTGAGCGCGGATGCGTGAGCCGGCCCGCAATCCGGCGGCAGAAATAAAAACGCCCGGCGACCCAAGGTCGCCGGGCGAATGCACCGAGCGTGCGTGGAGCCGGTACTTACAATTCGATCCGCTTGATGTCGCCGACGACGAAGATATAGGACAGCGCACCGATCAGCGCGATCACGCCGATGAACACCAGCGCACCGACGAACGAACCGGTCGACGCCACGATGAAGCCGACGACGAGCGGCGTGACGATCCCCGCGAGGTTCGCCGCGAAGTTGAAGATGCCGCCCGTCACGCCGAGCAGGCCGTCCGGCGCGATGTCGGACACGAGCGTCCAGCCGAGCGCGGCCATCCCCTGCGCGAAGAAGGCGACCGACATGATCGCGATCACGGCTTCGTTGCTCTTCACGTAGTTCGCGAGAATGATCGTCGACGCGAGCAGCAGGCCCGCGATGATCGGCAGCTTGCGCGCGAGGTTCGCCGACTTGCCGCGACGCAGCAGCCAGTCGGAGAAGATCCCGCCGAACATCACGCCGACCGATGCGGCGATGAACGGCATCACCGCGAAGAAGCCGATCTTCAGCCAGCCCATGTGGCGCTCGGTCGCGAGATAGGTCGGGAACCAGGTCAGGAAGAACACGAGCGTCGAGTTGCCGGCGAACTGGCCGAGGCAGATACCCGCGAGCTGGCGCTTCTTCAGCAGCTGGCCGGCCATCGACCAGCTGAACTTCTTCTGCTCGCCCTTGCCGCCGTTGTCGCCCTTGCGCACAGCGTGCACGAGGCCGCCGCCCGCCTCGATGTAGGCGAGTTCCTCCGAGTTCGCGCCCGGATGATCACGCGGCTCGTGATAGAACTTCCACCAGATCAGGCCGAACGCGATACCGACCGCGCCGACGACCCAGAACAGCGAGCGCCAGCCGAACGCACCCATCAGCGCGAACAGCACCGGGCTGAAGAACGCGAGGCCGATGTATTCGCCGACGGTATAGGTACCGGTCGCCATCGCGCGCTCGTTCTGCGGGAACCACGTCGCGACGACGCGGCTGTTGGTCGGGAAGCACGGCGCCTCCGTCACGCCGAGGCCGAGCCGGCATGCGAGCAGCGTCGCGATACCCGGCACGAAGCCTTGGAGGAGCGTGCACAGCGACCACAGCGTCATCGACCAGTAATAAGTGACCTTACTGCCGAAGCGGTCGAGGAACAGACCGCCGGGCACCTGCATCGCGACGTACGTCCACGAGAACGCGGAGAACATGATGCCCATCACCGCCGCGTTGATGCCGAGCTCCTTGGTGAGCTGCGGCGCAGCCACCCCCAGCACGGTACGGTCGAGATAGTTGATCATCGTGCCGATCGCGAGCAGCGCGAGAATCTTGTAGCGCGCCGATGTCCGCCGGACCGTGCCGGCCGCCTGCGCTGGCGCGGCGTTCGTGTGGGTGGTGTGCTGCATGGTTGTCTCCTGGTTTCTCTTTTGGATCGAAGGATCAGCGCGCGACGAGCGACTGAAAGTGTTCGAACATCCGCTCGTCGTCCGGCGTACGTCCGGTGAAGATCTCGAACGCATCGACGGCCTGGTACACGGCCATCCCGCCGCCCGGCAGCGTCGCGCAGCCGGCCGCGCGCGCCGCTCGGATCAGTTCGGTTTCGAGCGGGAAATACACGATGTCGGCCACCCACATTCCCGCGTGGAGCAGTTCGGCCGGCAGCGGCAGGCCCGGATGCTTGGTCATGCCGGTCGGCGTTGCATGGATCAGGCCCGTCGCGGCGCGCATCGCGGCCGCGAGATCGCTGCCCGGCGTGACCCGGGCGGCCGGGAAGCGCTGCTGCAGTTCGCCCGCGAGCGTGGTGGCACGCGTGCTGTCGACGTCGAAAATCGTCAATTCGGCGGCGCCCATCTGCAGCGCCGCATGCGCGACGGCCGCGCCTGCGCCACCCGCACCGAGCTGGACGACGCGCTCGAGCGACGCGTCGGGAAGCCCGCGGCGGAACGACTTCGCGAAACCCGACCAGTCGGTGTTGTGGCCGATCCGCTTGCCGTCCTTGAACAGCACGGTGTTCACCGCGCCGAGCGCGCGCGCGTCGTCCGACAGCGCGTCGAGGTGCTCGATCACGCGCTGCTTGCACGGGTGCGTGATGTTCAGCCCGTTGAAGCCCATCCGCTGCGCGGCCTCGAGCAGTTGCGGCAGCGCGTCGACGGTCAGGCCGAGCGCGTCGAGATCGATGCGCCGGTACACGTAGCCGAATCCCTGGCGGAATCCTTCTTCCTCATGCATCGCGGGCGACAGCGAACCGGCGATGCCCTGGCCGATCAGGCCGATCAGAAAAGACGGGCGGCTCATCGTGCGGCTCCCTGGGCAAAAAGGGTCGACAGGCGCTGCAGCGCGAATACGTAGCCTTCGGTGCCGCAGCCGCAGATCACGGCTTCGGCCACCGCCGACACATACGAGTGGTGACGGAACGCCTCGCGGCGATGCACGTTGGAGATATGCACCTCGATCACCGGCTTCGCGATCGCGGAAAGCGCGTCGGCCAGCGCGACCGACGTGTGCGTATAGGCAGCCGGGTTGATCACGATGCCGTGCGTGTCGTGACGCGCGGCATGCAGCCAGTCGATCAGCTGGTGCTCGGCGTTCGACTGGCGGAAGTCGATCTCCAGCCCGAGCCCCTCGGCCGCCGTGCGGCAACGCTGCTCGAGGTCGGCGAGGGTTTCCGCGCCGTAGATATGGGGCTCGCGGGTCCCCAGCAGATTCAGGTTCGGGCCGTTCAGTACCAGTACCTTGTGCTTGCTCATGACGATTTCTGCTCTAAAAAAAAGGGGGCGGAACCCTGCCGGATGCGCCCGGGTATCAGGAAGTTGGCGCTAGTGTGCGCCGGCATGCACGCGCTGTCTTTTCGGGTTTTCGCTTATTTGTACCACCTAGTTAGTTTGTATAATTCGTCTCACTTCCCTAGTAAATTCGGGATATGGCGTTCGCCGTGAATTCAACGACTGGTTCATTCGGGTCCGATCGGCCGACGCCCCACCCCGCTCATCCGCAGGATTCGCCCATGCAGCGCTCGATCGCCACCGTGTCACTGTCCGGCACACTCGCCGAGAAGCTCGCCGCCGTCCAGGCCGCCGGCTTCGACGGTGTCGAAATCTTCGAGAACGACCTCGTCTACTTCGACGGATCGCCCGCCGACGTGCGCCGCATGGCCGCCGATCTCGGCCTCGACATCGTGCTGTTCCAGCCGTTTCGCGACTTCGAGGGCGTGAGCCCGGCCCAGCTCGCCCGCAATCTCGACCGCATCCGGCGCAAGTTCGACGTGATGCACGCGCTCGGCACCGACCGCATCCTGGTGTGCAGCAACGTGTCGCCCGACACGATCGCGGACGACGCGCTGCTGGTCGACCAGCTCGGCGCGCTCGCCGAAGCCGCGCGGCAGGCCGGCGTGGTCGCCGCGTACGAGGCGCTCGCGTGGGGCCGCGTCGTGAAGCGGTACGGCCATGCGTGGCAGCTCGTGAACGCGGTGAACAGCCCGCACCTCGGCCTCGCACTCGACAGCTTCCATACGCTGTCGCTCGACGATTCGCCGGACGCGATCGCCGACATCCCCGGTGACCGGATCGCGTTCGTGCAGATCGCCGATGCGCCGAAGCTCGCGATGGACGTGCTCGAATGGAGCCGCCACTTCCGCTCGTTCCCCGGCCAGGGCGACTTCGACCTCGCGCGCTTCACGGCTCGCGTGATCGAGTCCGGCTATACGGGGCCGCTGTCGCTCGAGATCTTCAACGACGGCTTCCGCGCCGCGCCGACCGCGATCACGGCCGCCGACGGCCATCGCTCGCTGCTCTATCTGGAAGAACTGACGCGCGCGCGGCTCGCGCAGGACGGCCGCGCGCCGGCCGCCGACCAGCCGCTGTTCGCGCCGCCGGCGCCGCCCGCGCACGTCGGGTTCCAGTTCATCGAATTCGCGGTCGACGCGCAGGCGGCGGCCACCGTCGGCGCATGGCTCGGCCGGATGCGGTTCCGGCTCGCGGGCCGCCATCGGTCGAAGGACGTGACACTGTTCCAGCACGGCGCCGCCTCGATCGTGCTGAACGCCGAACGCGACTCGTTCGCCGATGCGTTCTTCCAGCAGCACGGGTTGTCGCTCTGTGCGTCGGCGTTTCGCGTCGACGATGCGAAGGTGGCGTTCGAACGCGCGGCCGGCTTCGGCTACGCGCCGTTTTCCGGGCGCGTCGGCCCGAACGAGCGCGTGCTGCCGAGCGTGCAGGCGCCGGACGGCAGCCTCGAATACTTCGTCGACGAGACGCCGAACGCGCCAACGCTGTATGAATCGGATTTCGTGCTGACCGACATCGACGGGCCCAGCGAGGTCGGCCCGCTGACGGGCATCGACCATGTCTGCCTCGCGCTGCCGGCCGACGCGCTCGATACGTGGATCCTGTTCTTCAAGACCGCATTCGGCTTCGAGGCCGAGCGCAGCTGGCTCGTGCCCGATCCGTACGGCCTGATGCGCAGCCGGGCGGTGCGCAGCGCGGACGGCTCGGTGCGGATCGCGCTGAATGCGTCGGTCGACCGCCATACGGCCGTCGCCGAATCGCTGGACCGCTATCACGGCACCGGGCTGAATCACGTCGCGTTCCGGACCGACGACATCGTGAAGACGGTCGCCGCGTTTGCAGCCGACGGCGTGCCGTTCCTGCGGATCCCACCGAACTACTACGACGATCTCGCCGCGCGCTACGCGCTGCCGGACGACCTGATCGACACGCTGAGCGCCCACCATCTGCTGTACGACCGCGACGAAAACGGCGGCGAATTCCTGCATGCGTATACGGAACTGGTCGACAACCGCTTCTCGCTGGAGATCGTCGAGCGGCGCGGCGGCTACGACGGCTACGGGGCGACAAACGCGGCCGTGCGGCTCGCCGCGCAGGCCCAGCGCAGGAAATAAGGAAGCAACGGGAAGTTCGTTCCGGGTCGGAGCACGTGGGAAAACCGCGGGCTCCCACGGCGCCAGCCGTGCGCACGCACCATCGTGGTGAATGTCGCGGCGGCGCCCCGCCCGGCAAGGCTGACGCTTGCGCATCCGGCACGGCCGGCCGGCGCGCGTTACATCCGGTAATGCTTGCCGCGCCGCAACATCCGCTCGGTCGCCGCAATTTTAAGAATCGCTTAAGTCTTTCTCGGCACCATCCGCAACCAGTACCCGATGGATATCCCGAAAAGGAGGACAGCGATGAGCGCCGTAGATGCACCCGCGGGCCGCCCGGCCGCCCCCCCTGCGAAAAAGACGATGCTGCGCCGTTTGCTCAGCCATCACGAAATCGCGACGCTGCTCGTGCTGCTGCACGCGCCGATCGGCGCGAATGCCAAACCCGAATTGCCCGCGCTGCAAGAAGCCGGTCTCGTCGAGATGATCAAGCTCGACGCCGACACGTCACCGCGCTTCCGGCTGACCGAAGACGGCACGGCCGTCCTGAAAGGGCTCGGCTACCGCTGAGCCGACGCTTTCCCCGCTCCCCGTTCCCGCCTCACCCCGATCATCCCGAACCGCCGGCCCGGCCGGCGCGTCACTTCACCCTGCCCGGTCCTGCAGCATCAGCCGGTATTCCGTCGGCGTCACGCCGACGGTCGCCTTGAACTGGCGCGTGAACGCGCTGTGATCCGTATAACCGCATAGCGCCGCCACGTCGGTCACCTTGTCGTGCGTGACGAGCAGCGCGGTGGCCGCGTCGAGCCGCGTCTTCAGCAGCACCTGGCGCGGCGTCAGGTGAAACACCTTGTGGAAGTAGCGTTCGAGCTGCGCGACCGACATCCCGGCCATCTGCGCGAGCTGCTTGAGGTTCAGCGGCTGCACATAGTGATCCTGGATGTGCTGGACCACGTCGGCGAGCTTGCTGTAGGCCGGATGCGAGCCCTCTTGCGCCTTCAGGTCGCGCGAGATGCCGGCGAGGCCGACCACCTTGCCGGCCGCGTCGCGCAGCGGCTCCTTGCAGGTCAGGCACCAGCCCGGCTGACGGCCCGGATACAGATGCAGCTCGAGCTGGTCCATCAGTTGCTGGCCGGCGTTGATCGTCGCCATGTCCTGCTCGAAATAGGTGCGGCCGAAGCGGCGCGGAAACACTTCGTCGGTCGTCTTGCCGAGCAGGTCGCGCTTGTCCTTGTAGCCGCAGCGCATGGCCAGCGTGCGGTTGACGAGCGCGTAGCGGCCGTTCGCGTCCTTCACGAAGAACGCGACGTCGGGCAGCGCGTCGAACACCGGCTCGAGCAGGCGGAAGTGCGCGAGCATCGCGCCGAGATCGGCGTTGTCGGGCTGGTAGCGCAACGTATCGGACAGGCTCATGGGTGGTGCGGCAAGGAAGGTCGTCATCCCGGCATCTGCGAAGGGAGTGGCTGATGGCGTCGATTATAGGAGTGCCCTCTCGAACGCGTCATGGCGATCGCGGGCAGGCGAGCGGGGCGGCTCGGCGAACGGTGGGACGCGCAATGCGCCGCCGATCGGATCGCATACGTTGGCCCGTAGTGCGCCGTGCGGTTGTGTGCACAACCACCGCGCCGCTCGCGTGTCCGGCGGCGACGATTTCGCGTCGGCCCGCTGCATGTCGCCGCGCGTCGATCGGCGCGGGCGGCGACATGCAGCGCACTCCGCCGGCGCCGCGACAACGCACGCCCGACCCGCCATCCTAGAAATGCCGGCGTGTCGCGTCTTGGCGCGTTTGCGCATTCTGAATGACGATTTCGGCATATATCAGGGTTATCGACGATATGCCGAAATCGTCGCCGGCCGCGCACCGAACGCGCAAGACGCGCGCATTTTCGCTACCTAGACTTCGCTCAACGGTTACGAGACGACATCCCGCCGCCACCGTGCACGCCGATTCCGGCACAATCCGCGCGGCGCCCGGCGCACCGCACCGCCGTCGCATCGGCGTGCAAACCGATACGTCTCGCCCGGTTTACCGCACCGGCCCGCTGGCCGGCGGCGGCCCAACCACGCCATCAAGGGGAAGTGAAAGTGAAGCTGAAGGTATCGCACGTCGCGCTGGCTGCTGCCTGCGCACTGTCGGGCGCACACGCCATCGCCGCCGACGTCGTCAAGATCGGTTTCGCCGCACCGCTGACGGGGCCGCAGTCGAACTACGGCGCGGACATGCAGAAGGGCGTGCAACTCGCGATCGCCGATTTCAACGCAACGCATCCGACGATCGGCGGCAAGCCCGTCACGTTCCAGCTCGACTCGCAGGACGATCAGGCCGACCCGCGCACCGGCACGACCGTCGCGCAGCGGCTGATCGATGACAATGTCCGCGGGGTCATCGGCCACTTCAACTCGGGCACGAGCATTCCGGCGTCCGACCTGTACGATCGCGCGGGGCTGCCGCAGATCTCGATGGCGACGTCGCCGCAATACACGGCGCGCGGCTACAAGACGACCTACCGGCTGCTGACGAGCGACGCGCAGGCCGGCCGCATCGTCGGCACCTATGCGGTGAAGTCGATGCACTTCAAGCGCATCGCGATCATCGACGACCGCACGGCCTACGGCCAGGGCATCGCCGACGAATTCGCGAAGGCCGTGCAGGCCGCGGGCGGCACGATCGTCAAACGCGACTTCACGAACGACAAGGCGCTCGACTTCTCCGCGATCCTGACCAATCTGAAGGGCATCAACCCCGACGCGATCTTCTACGGCGGCGGCGATGCGCAGTCTTCGCCGATGATCCGCAAGATGCGCCAGCTCGGCATGAAGTCGGCATTCGTGACCGGCGAGATGTCGCGCTCGCCGACGTTCCTGAAGGTCGGCGGCGAAGCGGCCGAAGGCGCGATCGTCTACATGGGCGGGCTGCCGAAGGAAAAGATGCCGGGCTTCGCCGGCTACGCATCGCGCTACAAGGCACGCTTCAATGAAGACGTGATCACCTACTCGCCCTACGCGTACGACGGCACGATCGCGCTGCTCACCGCGATGAAGGACGCGAACTCGACCGACCCGAAGGTCTACACGCCGTATCTCGGCAAGGTGTCGGTCAAGGGCGTGTCGGCGCCGAGCATCGCGTACGACGCGAAGGGCGACCTGAAGGATGCGCCGGTGACGATCTACAAGGTCGAGCACGGCGCGTTCAAGCCGGTCGACACGATCGCCGGCAACTGATCGCGGGGCGCCTGCCCCGCGCGGCGCGGCAAGCGGTTCACCCCGCCTGCCGCGCCGCATGCGTTTCGGCTCGACGAAGTCCGAAACATCCCTCGGCGCGCCCCCGCGCTCGCGCATTTCGCGCTCCTGTAGAATCCCCCCACCCGCTTTGACGCTTCGTCTGCGTCGCGCCCCATCCCGGTGCGACGCCGCGTGTTTCGTGCCCCATCCGGCACCCGGCACGCTTCGACGATGCAAGCCGCGCCTTGTCAGTCCATGCCGATAGCGGGCCCTGGAGACGCAGCACCGACAACTACATTCGAAAACCGATCGTCCTGACCATGCAAGCTTCCGAATTGAGCGGCGTGCCTCGCGCCGCCGAACGCGCGCTCACGCGCAGCGACTACAAAACCCTTGGCCTTGCCGCACTCGGCGGCGCCCTCGAGTTCTACGACTTCATCATCTTCGTGTTCTTCGCGCCGGCGATCGGGCAGCTGTTCTTCCCGCACGACATTCCCGACTGGCTGCGCCAGTTGCAGACGTTCGGCATCTTCGCGGCCGGCTATCTCGCGCGCCCGCTCGGCGGCGTGATCATGGCGCACTTCGGCGACCTGTTCGGCCGCAAGCGGATGTTTACGCTGAGCGTGCTGATGATGTCGGTGCCGACGCTGCTGATGGGCCTGCTGCCGACCTTCGACTCGGTCGGCATCCTCGCGCCGGTGTTGCTGCTGCTGTTCCGCGTGCTGCAAGGCGCGGCGGTCGGCGGCGAAGTGCCGGGCGCATGGGTGTTCGTGTCAGAGCACGTGCCGTCGCGCCACATCGGCTATGCGTGCGGCACGCTGACCGCGGGCCTCACGGCCGGCATCCTGCTCGGCTCGCTGGTCGCCGCCGGCATCAACAGCCGTTACTCGGGCGCCGAAGTCACCGCGTTCGCGTGGCGCATTCCGTTCCTGCTCGGCGGCGTGTTCGGCCTGTTCTCCGTGTACCTGCGCCGCTGGCTGCACGAGACGCCGGTGTTCGCCGAGATGAAGGCGAAGAAGGCGCTCGCGGCCGAGATTCCGCTGAAGGCCGTGCTGCGCGACCACGGCCGCGCGGTGATCGTGTCGATGCTGCTCACGTGGATGCTGTCGGCGGCGATCGTCGTCGTGATCCTGATGACGCCCGCGCTGCTGCAGAAGCAGTTTCACCTGACGCCCGCGACCACGCTGTTCGCGAACAGCGTCGCGACGCTGTGCCTGACGGCAGGCTGCGTCACCGCCGGCTCGCTCGCGGGCTGGATCGGCGCGAAGCGCGTGCTCGGCATCGGCGGCTTGGTGCTGGCCGCGTGCTACTACCTGCTGTTCGTGCAGGTCGCGGCCGACGCGTCGACGCTGCCGCTGTACTACGGGATCGCCGGCTTCGCGGTCGGCACGATCGGCGCGGTGCCGTTCGTGATGGTCCGCAGCTTCCCGGCCGTCGTGCGCTTCTCGGGCATCTCGTTCTCGTACAACGTCGCGTATGCGATCTTCGGCGGCCTCACGCCGGTGATCGTGTCGCTGATGATGAAGTCGAATCCGCTCGCGCCGGTCGTATACGTCGCGGCGATCTGCGTGCTCGGCGCGATCGCCGTGCAGTTCTCGAAGGATGCGCCGGATCCGAAGGACGCACGCTGAACGTCGGCGCGCACGCGCCGGCTCCATGAACGAAGGGCCGAATCCCGCGGCGTGCGGGATTCGGCCCTTCTGTTTTGCTTCAGTGCGACGACGTGCGCGCGTTGCCCGCTTCAGCTCGACTCAGCGCAGCGCGCCATACGACGAACTCGGCCGGCGCAGCGCGTCGATGCTCGCGCCGCCGGCGCCGGTCACGAACAGCAGCAGGAAGCCGCCGGCGATCGCGACGTTCTTCCAGAAGTGGATCACCATGTCGTGCTGGACCGCGGCGTCCGTCGCGTCCCAGAAATTGTGCCCGACCATCGCGGTCGCGATCGTATAGAACGCCAGCAGCAACGCGAGCGGCCTCACCTTGTAGCCGACGATCAGCAGCAGGCCGCCGAGCGCTTCGATCGTGACGACGATCGGGCCCATCACCTGCGGATAGGGCACGTTCAGCGCGTGCAGATAGCCGATGAAATCACTGTAGCCGAGCAGCTTCATCACTCCGCCCCACAAGAACAACGCCGCCAGCGCCAGGCGCGCGAAAAAAATGACGCCGGAATCGACGGAACGCGTCATGCCTCTCTCCTCGTATGCAATTCGGCCGTCCGCACGGGGCACACCCATGCGGTTCGGGGCCGCGCGGCCCTGCGGGGCCCGCGGCAAATGGGCCAGCATAGAGGGTCTTTCCGCGGTGTCCAAGGAAAAGGTTGTAGCAAATCTTTACATTGCGGCGGCGGCGCAGGCCCGGCGGCGCCGCAAAAAACGGCGTTCGGCCTGTGCCGCAAATAAAGGGATGCGGCCCTAAGCCGCGTCGCTCAGCAGCACGCCTTTCTTGAACAGAAAGCAGCCGTAGCCGCGCAGCTCGCCGGTGACGATCACCGCGTAGGCCTGCTGCGCGCGCTCGTAGAACGCGAAACGGTCGATGCCCGCGAGCGGCACCGCGCGCCCTTCCGCACGATCGATCTCGGCCTGCACCTCGCGCTGCACGGGCGGCACCGCGGCCGGATCGCCGACGACTTCCATCCGCCACGCGGGCGTGTCGACGAACGTGTCGAGCGGCAGCACCGACAGCACCGCGCGCGCGACGCGCGCCGAATCGGCGCCGTCGATGCGCAGCGCGCGGCCGACCACCGTGTGCTCGGCGACGGATTCCGCCGGGAAATTCGCATCGCAGATCGCCACTTCATCTCCGTGGCCCATCGCGCGCAGTGCGTGCAGGATGTCGGCGTGCAGCAGCGGATCGAGATTCTTCAGCATGTCGGCAAGTCTCCGGGATCAGGAACGAACCGCATAACGTTACCCGATCCCGGACGCCGCCGGGCATGCGCGGTTCGCGTCACGACGCTGCGGCCGGCATTTCGTCGATGAAACCCGTGACCGACTTCAGGCGGCCCGATGCGTCGACGGTGCCAAAATCCGAACCCTTCACGATCGCCGCGCCGTCGGGCGACACGAGCGCCCACGAGAAGCGCAGGTGCTGGCCGAACCCGTCGACGTCGGTCGTGCGGCGGAAACGGAACGCGGGGAAGCGTTCCTGCACCGCCGCGATCATCGTGTCGATGCCCGCGTGGCCGTCGCCGGCCATCAGCGGATCGCGATAGGCCGCGTCGCTCGCGTAGGTCGCATCGATCAGCGCGCGCCGGCGCGCGGCGTCGGGTTCGTTCCATGCATCGAAATAGCGGTCGATCAGGTCGGCGTGAGCGGACTGGGCGGTTTGGGCGGTGTTCATGCGAGGCTCCTGGTGTGGATGAAGGGAGGACAGCGCCGCGAACCTGTCGGGTTCGCGTGCCGCTATCGTCGCCGGCCCCGCGCGGGCGGTCGATTACGTTCGAGGTAAGGAAATCGCGCCGCCGGCGCACGCGCTAGAATCGGCCTGCCTGGTACTCCGGACGTCATCCGCCATGCAGCAAGCCCTCCTGATCGTCGACATCCAGCCGACGTTCGCGCCGCCCGAATGGCTCGTCACCCGCGTGCGCGCGCTCGTCGGGCGCCTGCCGACCGTCGCGACGGTCGAGCGTCACGACGAAGCGCGCGTGCCGTTCGAGCGGCAGCTCGGCTGGCGCCCGTCCCGCGACGACGACAGCCTGATCGCCGCCGATCGCGTGTTCGTCAAGCACGGCTACGGGCTGCCCGTCGAAGTCGTCGAGCACTTGCGCGCGCTCGCGCCGGAACGCGTGCTCGTCTGCGGCATCCAGACCGACACGTGCGTGCTCGCGGCCGGCTTCGCGCTGTTCGACGCGGGCCTGCATCCGACGCTGCTCGCGGATCTCACGGCCGGTTCGTCACTCGATCGCAGCGGCGAACTCGGCGTGCGGCTGTGGCAACATCATTTCGGCCGCGTCGAGTACGCGCATACCATGTTCGACCTGCCGAACGACGACGCGTAGCGCGCCCGCCGCCGCAACGAAAACGGGCGCCCGAAGGCGCCCGCATCGTCGGCCGTCGCAACCGTGCTTCAGGTCACCGGCGCCGGATTGAACAGCGTCAGCGCATTCGCGAGCTTCCACTGCTCGGCCCACGTGCGGCGCTTGCCGCTCGCGACGTCGAGCATCAGCCGGAACAGCTCCCAGCCCACGTCCTCGATCGACGCCGCGCCGGTCGCGATCTGCCCCGCGTCGAGATCCATCAGGTCGTGCCAGCGGCGCGCGAGATCGCTGCGCGTCGCGACCTTGATCACCGGTACCTGCGCCAGGCCGTACGGCGTGCCGCGGCCGGTCGTGAAAATGTGCAGGTTCATCCCCGCCGCGAGCTGCAGCGTGCCGCAGATGAAGTCGCTCGCGGGCGTCGCCGCGTACAGCAGCCCCTTTTGCCGAGCACGATCGCCGGGACGCACGACGCCGGCGATCGGCGCGCTGCCCGACTTCACGATCGAGCCCATCGCCTTCTCGACGATGTTCGACAGGCCGCCCTCCTTGTTGCCGGGTGTCGTGTTCGCGCTGCGGTCGACGCGGCCGCGCTCCAGGTAATGGTCGTACCAGTCCATCTCGCGGATGATCTCGCGGGCGACGTCCTCGTTCGCGGCGCGCGACGTGAGTTGCGCGACGCCGTCGCGCACTTCGGTCACTTCCGAGAACATGATCGTCGCGCCGGCACGCACCAGCAGGTCGGCCGCGAAACCGACCGCCGGGTTCGCGGTCAGCCCCGAGAACGCGTCGCTGCCGCCGCACTGCACGCCGACGACGAGATCCGACGCCGGACAGGTTTCGCGGCGACGGCGGTTCAGCCGCTCGAGGTGCGATTCGGCCATCTTCATGATCGAATCGATCATCGAGTTGAAGCCGACGTGCGCGGCGTCCTGCAGGCACACCACGCCGCCGTTGTCGGTTGCGCCGTCGGCCGTCACCGGAATCGCGCCGGGCGGCAACAGGCGCTCGGGCTGCAGCTTCTCGCAGCCGAGGCTCACCGTCATCACCTCCCCGCCGAAGTTCGGGTTCAGACTGATGTTGCGCAGCGTGCGGATCGGAATGTCGGCGTCGGGCGCATCGATCGCGACGCCGCAGCCGTACGTGTGCTCGAGCCCGACCACGTCGTCGACGTTCGGGTAACGCGGCAGCAGTTCTTCCTTGATCCGCTTCACCGCATGCTCGACGACGCCGGACACGCACTGCACGGTCGTCGTGATCGCGAGGATGTTGCGCGTGCCGACGGAGCCGTCGGCATTGCGGAAGCCCTCGAACGTATAGCCTTCGAGCGGCGCCAGCGGCGGCGCGGCACGCGTGGCGAGCGGCAGGTTGTCGAGCCCCGGCGGCTCGGGCATGCGCATGGTGCGCTCGTTGACCCAGCTGCCACGGCGCAGTTCCGTGAGCGCGTAGCCGATCACGACGTTGTAGCGGACGATCGGGTCGCCGGCCGCGAGGTCGGCCAGCGCGACCTTGTGCCCTTGCGGAACGCCTTCGCGCAGCGTCAGGCCATCGGCGAACGTCGCGCCCTCGGGCAGGCCGCCGTCGTTGACGACGATCGCGACGTTGTCGTCCGGGTGCACGCGGATGTAGAGAGGGGAAGCAGTCATCGGAATTCCTGGAGGCTACCGGTCAAATCGTTAGTCATCATACGACATTCAACACTAACCGGGATGCTGAGTAAACCCTTATCCGGAAAGACCCTAACCCCCGCCCGCCAGCAAACCGCTTGCGTCACCTCTTCCCTCGTTGTACGATGACATACAACGACATCGCCAATACGGCTCGGATGCCGTGCCCGACAAACCAGCACTCGCGCTAGACGGACGACCCAACCATGACTTCACCGCAAGAACTCAAACAGATCATCTCCCACGGCCTGCTGTCGTTTCCGCTGACGGACTTCGACGCAGACGGCAGCTTCCGCCCGACCACCTATGCGGAGCGCCTGGAATGGCTGGCGCCGTATGGCGCGACCGCGCTGTTTGCGGCCGGCGGCACCGGTGAATTCTTCTCGCTCACGCAGCGCGAGTATTCGGACGTGATCCGCGTCGCGACTGAAACCTGCAAGGGCAAGGTGCCGATTCTGGCCGGCGCCGGCGGCGCGACGCGCGTCGCGATCGAATATGCGCAGGAAGCCGAGCGCCTCGGCGCGAGCGGCGTGCTGCTGATGCCGCACTACCTGACCGAAGCCAGCCAGGAAGGCATCGCCGAACACGTCGAGCAGGTGTGCCGCGCGCTGAAGATCGGCGTCGTGGTGTACAACCGCGCGAATTCGAAGCTGAACGCCGACATGCTCGAGCGCCTCGCCGATCGTTGCCCGAACCTGATCGGCTTCAAGGACGGCGTCGGCGAAATCGAGAGCATGGTCACGATCCGCCGCCGCCTCGGCGACCGCTTCGCGTACCTCGGCGGCCTGCCGACGGCCGAAGTCTACGCAGCCGCGTACAAGGCGCTCGGCGTGCCGGTGTACTCGTCGGCCGTGTTCAACTTCATCCCGAAGACGGCGATGGAATTCTACGAAGCGATCGCGAAGGACGACCACGCAACGGTCGGCCGCCTGATCGACGAGTTCTTCCTGCCGTACCTGCAGATCCGCAACCGTCGCGCGGGCTACGCGGTCAGCATCGTGAAGGCGGGCGCGAAGCTCGTCGGCCACGACGCGGGCCCGGTGCGCGCGCCGCTCGTCGACCTCAACGACGCCGAAGTCGCCGAACTGGACGTGCTGATCAAGAAGATGGGCCCGCAGTAAGCGGGGACGGCCGGCGCGGTGCGCTCAGCGGCACCGCGGCCGGCTTGTCGCCAGTGTTGCGTCGCGGCCGGCCCTTGCCGGCCGCGGTCGTTTGCGGCGGCGGCAACGCGCTGCATCCCGCCGCGACGCGTGCCGTCACATCTGCGCGATGACGCCGATGATCCGGTGACGCACGTTGCCGAGCTTGATCCGGGTCGTCTCGATCTGTCCCTGTGCGCCCGAACGCACGCGTGCGTTCGACTCGCCGCCGAGAATCTGCCCCAGCACGTCGCGGTCGACGACCGCATCGAAGAACCGGCCGACCGTGATCGTCGCCGACTGCTTCGCGGTCAGGAGCGCGCTGTTGGCCTGCATCAGCGCGTCGGTACGCAGGTTCTGGTCGCGTTCGTCGATGCCACGGCGCTGCTCGAGCGCGAACACCAGCGCTTCCATGTCCTGCCTGAAACGGCGCACGGCGAGGCCGAACATGAGCGAATGCGCATCGGAGCCGGTCACGGGCCGCCCCTGGTTGATGGTCACGTCGAATTCGCTGCCGCCCAGGTCGCGCTGGAATTCCAGCAGCGCATTCGCGAGCACGCGCCCTTCGCTGTACTGGCCGATGCGGCTGCGCACGGAATGCGCGACGTCGCCGATCGCCTTCCACAGTCCGGCGGCGAACAGGTGGTCGCCACGCTTGCTGATGTTCATCGGATGGTTCCTTGTTGGTCTTGTGTCGGTCTCTCAGGCTCGCCAGCGGGCCGGACGGCCCGAGGCCTCGCTACTGTAGGAGAAATTCAGGCGGCGCGGAAGGTGGGGCCGGCACGTCACGGCAACACATCATCTGATGCGACAATTGACGCGTCGACTTACTCGCGAGCCGTTCATGCGCACCACCTTGTCCCTCGACGACGCACTGCTCGCCAAAGCGCAGCAATTAACCGGCGTCACCGAAAAATCGGCGCTGGTGAGAGAAGCGCTGCGCGCTTTGATCGCGCGCGAAAGCGCACGACGACTTGCCCGCCTCGTCGGCACCGAGCCGGATCTTGAATCCGTTCCACGCCGGCCGTCAGAGCCCGCATGATTCTTGTCGACACTTCAGATCGCGCAACCCCGCGGCACGAAACCCCGCCATAAATGAAAACGGCGGACGCGCCCGTGGGCACCGTCCGCCGCCATCCATCAACGTACCGGATCGCGCCCCTCCCGGGACGCGGCCTTCAGTCGGTCACGTTCAGCCCCCTCACTCCGCCTTGCCGTCCCGCAGCCGCGGAATCGCGAGCGGATTGCTTTCCCGCAGCCCTTCGGGCAGCAGATCGTCCGGGAAGTCCTGGTAGCACACGGGCCGCAGGAAACGCTCGATCGCCGTCGCGCCGACCGACGTGACGGCCGGATTCGACGTCGCCGGGAACGGGCCGCCGTGCACCATCGCGTCGCACACCTCGACGCCGGTCGGATAGCCGTTGACGAGCAGACGCCCGGCCTTGCGTTCGAGGATCGGCAGCAGCCGGCGCGCGAGCGGCTTGTCGTCGGCGTCCATCTGCAGCGTGGCGGTCAGCTGGCCCTCCAGCGCGTCGAGCACGTGCGCGACTTCGTCGAGATCGCGGCAGCGCACGATCAGCGATGCCGGCCCGAACACCTCGTGGCTGAATGCCGGCTCCGCCAGGAACGCCTGCGCGGCGACGTCGTACAGCGCGCCGCCTGCCTGACATTCGGTCTGCGCCGTCTCGCCCGCGCCGATTTCACGCACGCCCGGCAATTCGGCCAGCTTGCCGCGACCGTTGCGATACGCGTCCGCGATGCCGCGCGTCAGCATCACGCCGGCCGGCTTCTTCGCGAGCGCCTGCGCGGCGACCGACTCGAAGCGGTCGAGATCGGGACCGTCGATCGCCAGCACGAGGCCCGGGTTCGTACAGAACTGGCCAACGCCGAGCGTCAGCGAATCGACGAAGCCGGTCGCGATCGCGTCGCCGCGCGCGGCCAGCGCGGCCGGGAACAGCACGACCGGGTTGATGCTGCTCATTTCCGCATAGACGGGAATCGGCTGCGGACGCGCGTTCGCGAGCTGCACGAGCGCCATGCCGCCCTGCCGCGACCCGGTGAAGCCGACGGCCTGGATCGCCGGATGACTGACGAGCGCCGCGCCGGTCACGCGGCCCGGGCCGACCAGCAGCGAGAACACGCCGGCCGGCATCCCGCATTTCGCCACCGCCGCGCGGATCGCGCGACCGACCAGCTCGGACGTGCCGAGGTGCGCCTCATGGGCCTTCACGATCACCGGGCAGCCGGCCGCCAGTGCCGACGCGGTATCGCCGCCGGCCACGGAGAACGCGAGCGGGAAGTTGCTCGCGCCGAACACGACGACGGGCCCGAGCCCGACCTTCTGCAGCCGCAGGTCCGAACGCGGCAGCGGCGTGCGCTCAGGCTGCGCGGGATCGATCGACGCGGCGAGGAAGCGCCCGTCGCGCACGACCCGCGCGAACAAGCGGAGCTGGCCGACGGTGCGGCCGCGCTCGCCCTGCAGCCGTGCGACGGGCAGGCCCGTTTCGGCGTGCGCGCGTTCGATCAGCGCGTCGCCGAGCGCGACGATTTCGTCGGCGATCGCTTCGAGAAACGCCGCGCGGGCCGCGAGCGGCTGTGCGCGGTACGCGTCGAAGGCGTCGCGCGCGAGTTCGCACGCGCGCTCGACGTCGGCCTGCGTCGCGACGCCGAAGGCCGGCGCGTCGATCGGCGCGCCCTTCGACGGGTCGAACGCGTGCAAGGTACCGGCCGAGCCGGCCACCGCTTCGGCGCCGATCAGCATCTCTCCAGTCAGTTGCATGGGGTGTGCTCCGTGGTTCGGGAATGATTCGCTCATTGTAGCTCAACAGATATGATGTCTGCCGACGACATTTCGATATTTGCGTCGTGCGTCGGCAGCGCGGCCGCGTACCTCAAATCCTTATCCGTTCGGCCTAAGCACGATTTTCTGACCCTTTCGCGTCACCCGGCAAAGGGAAAACCCGAGGTTTCTGCGTGGCGGCGTTGCTCATAAACTCGCGGTCATGTTATACGACGACGTACCTTAACGTGCCCAACAATCAGACCACCTCTCGCGATCTTCCGATCGAACTCGCCGGCAGCGCGCGCCGGACCGCCGTGCGCTACTGGATCCTGGCGATGCTGTTCGTCGTCACGACGCTCAACTATGCGGACCGCGCGACGCTGTCGATCACCGGCACGCCGATCCGCAAGGCCTTCGGCATCGATCCGGTGACGATGGGCTACATCTTCTCGGCGTTCAGCTGGGCGTACGTGCTCGCGCAGTTGCCGAGCGGCTGGCTGCTCGACCGCTTCGGCGCGCGCCGCGTGTATGCGGCGAGCATCTTCCTGTGGTCGGCGTTCACGCTGCTGCAAAGCACGATCGGCCTCGGCGGCAGCGCCGCGTTCGCGGTGACCGCGCTGTTCGTGATGCGCTTCGCGGTCGGCATCGCCGAGGCGCCCGCGTTTCCCGCGAACGCGAAGGTCGTCGCGAGCTGGTTCCCGACCGCCGAGCGCGGCACGGCGTCGGCCATCTTCAACGCCGCGCAGTATTTCGCGGCGGTGGTGTTCTCGCCGCTGATGGCGTGGCTCACGCATGCGTACGGCTGGCACCACGTGTACCTGTGGCTCGGCCTCGCCGGCATCGCGCTCGCGTTCCTGTGGCTGCGCGTGATGAAGGACCCGGTCGACCATCCGGCGGTGAACCGCGCGGAACTCGAGCATATCGAGCAAGGCGGCGGCCTCGTGCGCGCGACGGCACAGCCGAGCGCGGCGCGCGGTAGCGGCGCGGCGTCCGCGGCGTCTGAAGGCAGCCGCGTCGCGGGCTGGTACTACGTGCGCCAGCTGCTGTCGAACCGGATGCTGCTCGGCGTCTATCTCGGCCAGTACTGCGTGAACGTGCTCACGTACTTCTTCCTGACGTGGTTCCCGATCTACCTCGTGCAGGCGCGCGGGATTTCGCTGCTGAAGGCCGGCTTCATGACGTCGCTGCCGGCGATCTGCGGGTTCCTCGGCGGTGTGCTCGGCGGGATGCTGTCGGACCTGCTGATCCGTCGCGGCGTGTCGCTGACGCTCGCGCGCAAGATCCCGATCGTCAGCGGGATGCTGCTGTCGATGGTGATCATCGGCTGCAACTACGTCGACAGCGAAGTGCTGGTGATCGTGCTGATGGCCGCGTCGTTCTTCGGCAAGGGAATCGGCTCGCTCGGCTGGGCCGTCGTCGCGGATACCGCGCCGAAGGAAGCGATCGGCCTGTCGGGCAGCCTGTTCAACATGTTCGGCAACACGGCCGGCATCGTCGCGCCGATCGCGATCGGCTACCTGGTCGGCGCGAGCGGCTCGTTCAACGGCGCGCTCGTGTTCGTCGGGCTGAACGCGCTCGTCACGGTGTTCAGCTATCTGGTGATCGTGAAGGACATCAAGCGCGTCGAACTGCGTCATCGCGACGCGTGAGCTTCGGCGGGAATGAAAGGAAGATGACGGCGGCCGCGTGCAAACGGCCGCCGTTTTTGCGTCAGGCCGCCGAATGCGCGACGCGCAGCATGTCGTGCACGCCGGACGTCATCAGCGCGAGAAACGCGAGCAGGCCGATGTAGCAGAGCGCGTAGGTCGCCTTCGTCTCGATCGACGTCGCGTAGTACGCGCGGTTCTCCGGCGCGGCGGGATCGTAGCGCCACGCGCGCTTCAGCTGCGGCAGCGCGAGGATCGCCATCACGATCAGGAGCGGGCTCGGCCGATACACGAACAGCGCGATCAGCACGGGCACGCCCGCGAACCAGATACGCGGCGACAGCACCGCGGTGATGCGCCCGCCGTCGAACGGCGACAGCGGAATCATGTTGAACAGGTTCAGGAAGAAGCCCGTGTACGACAGCGCGAGCAGCAGGTTGCTGTCGTAGTGGCGCGCGGCCGCGTAGCAGGCCAGCGCGCCGAGCGTGCCGACGAACGGCCCGGCCAGCCCGACGTACGCCTCGGTTTCGGCATCGTGCGGCATCTCCTTCAACTGGATCCACGCGCCGACGAACGGAATGAACGTCGGCAGCCCGACGTCGAGCCCGCGCCGCTGCGCGGCCAGGTAGTGGCCGGCCTCGTGCACGAACAGCAGCGCGACGAAGCCTGCCGCGAAGCGCCAGCCGTAGAACAGCGCGTAGACCGCGATCGACGCGAGCATGGTGCCCGCCGACACGAGCACCTTGCCGAGCTTCAGGCCGCCGAAGATCAGCAGCAGCAGCTTCGTCATTCCTTGCGCTCCGTCTCCGGCGCGCCGGACGCATCGGCGATGACGGGTACCGCGGCTGCCTTCGGTTTGCGGCCGAAGAAGCGTTTCAGTGCCGCCCCGCCCGCCAGCAGCGCGATCGCGCCGATCTTGAAGAACTTCAGCGCGAACGCGCCGATCAGCGCGAGCAGGCCGAGCTTCTTCGCGCCGACGCCGACGATCAGCGCCGCGAGACCGTACTCGGCGACGTGGTCGGTCGACTTGTTGAAATCGGCATAGCGCTTGCCGTCGTCGAAGCGGATGTTCGCGAGCAGGTCGTCGGCCGAGGGCTTGTACTTCGGCAGATCGGCGAGCGTCGACGCCATCGTCAGCGACAGGTAGCCGTCGCGGCCGAGCACGAGCGTGCGGTAGTTCACACCGTCGTTCTCCGCGTTCGCGGCCGCGCCCTTGTGGCGGATGATCGCGGACCACACGAGCCGGTGCGTGGCCGCGTCGTATGCCGGCGCCTTCGCCCAGCCGACCACCTCGGTTTCCGGCAGGCCGCGCTCCTTGCGCGCGGGGTTGCCTTCCTCGGTGCCGGCCTGCAGGCTCTTCAGCAATTCGTCGGGTTTCCAGTCCTTCGCGTCGTCGTCGCGGATATAGCCGCTCGGCTCGAACGACACGACCGAGATCCAGTCGGCGTCCGGATCCTCCGGCAGCACGAGCCCGACCAGCTTCGATTCGTCGATCGAGTTGCCCATCGAGCGCAGGTAGCGGCCGGCTTCGGCAGCCGGCACGAACGATTCGCCCGCTTTCAGCTTCAGCACGGCTTCGTGCTTGATGTCGATATCGGCCGGCCCGCTGACGACGGCCTTGTTGGCGGCCGCGGCGGCGGCCCTCATTTCGACCTGCGCGGCTTCGGTTTGCGCGTGGCCGCGGGTCGCGGCGAATGCGAGCATCGCCACGCAGGCGACGCGGACGGCGAGTTTTTTCATTGTTGGATTCCCCTGGACTGCCTTGTTGTGAATGTGCACGGCGTCCGGCCCGAGCGTTGTGGTCGCGGGTCCGGCGCCGCCTCTCAGTGGCACGGAGGCTATGGTAACGCAGCGTCGCGGCGCGTCAGGGGACGAAATGCGGGGGCGGAAGAGAGCCCGGGCGGCAGCCGGCGGAAGCGGCGGCGCACGCCGGTCGGGAATGCTTACCTGTCGGGTAATGCCCGGCGCGTACGGGATTGCCTATCATCTTCACCATGAACTCGACCGCCGCCCTCCATTCGCTCCCCCCGTCCGCCGGCCGCGCGTCCGGCATCGGCCCGCTGCTGCGCACCTGGCGTCAACGCCGGCGCCTGAGCCAGATGGCGCTCGCGCTCGAGGCGGAGGTGTCCGCGCGACACCTGAGCTTCGTCGAATCGGGCCGCGCGCAGCCGAGCCGCGACATGGTGCTGCATCTCGCGGAGCGCCTCGACGTGCCGCTGCGCGAGCGCAATGCGCTGCTCGTCGCGGCCGGCTATGCGCCGCTGTTTCGCGAGCGGCCGTTCTCCGATCCGCAGCTCGATGCTGCGCGCCACGCGGTCGAGGCTGTGCTGCGCGGTCACGAGCCCTACCCGGCGCTCGCGGTGGATCGCCACTGGACGCTGCTCGCCGCGAACCGGATGCTCGGCGCGCTGGTCGCACAGGCCGATCCGGCGCTGCTGCAGCCGCCCGTCAACGTGCTGCGCCTGAGCCTGCATCCGGACGGCCTCGCGTCGCAGATCGTCAACTGGCACGAATGGCGCGCGCATATCCTGCACCGGCTGCAACGGCAGATCGACGCGAGCGGCGACCGCGCACTGCATGCGCTGCGCGACGAACTGGCCGCCTATCCGGCACCAGCCGGCCAGCCCGACGACACGCATGCACGCACCGACTACGCGGACATCGCGGTGCCGCTGCGGCTGCGCACGGCGGCCGGCGAGTTGACGTTCTTCAGCACGACGACGGTGTTCGGCACGCCGGTCGACGTCACGCTGTCGGAGCTCGCGATCGAGGCATTTTTTCCGGCGAATCCGGAGACGGTGGATGCGATGCGGGCACTGGCGGAGACGTTACCGGCGCAGTGACGCGATGGCTGACCGCCGTCACGTATAGAGCGACGCCTGCGGCAACTCTCCCGTCAGCGCAAACCGGCCGACGTCGCGCAGCCGATAGTCGAGCGGATCGTGCAGCGTATGCGTGCGCGCGTTGCGCCAGAAGCGATCGAGGCCGAGCGACGCGGCCGTCGCGCGTGCGCCGCACGCATCGAACAGCGCCTCGCCGTTGTCGAGCGCCGCGCGCTGCGCGACGATCTTCGCCTCCGACACGGCGAGCGCCACTTCGGCACGTTCGTCGGCCGTCAGCGCGTCGCGCCGCGCCCATGCGCGCTGCAACTCGACCGCCGCGCGGTCGGCCAGCGATCCCGCCGCCACCGCCCGCACGCGCATGTCGCCGAAACGCTGCAGCGTATAAGGATCGTCGCTCGCCTGCGCGACGCCCGAATGGATCCACGGCCGGCCATGCTTGAGCACGTAATCGCGCGCCTCGGCGAGCGCGCCTTCGGCAAGCCCGACGAACAGGTTCGTCAGCACCAGCTGTGACACCAGCGTGCGCAGCGTCGCGCGCGGCGTCGGCGGCGTTTCGGACCGGTGCAGCACGTCGTCCGGCGCGAGCGTCACGCCGTCGAAGCGCACGCTGCCGCTGTCGGTCTGACGCTGGCCGATCGGATCCCAGTCGTCGTTGACCGTGATCCCGTCACGATCGGTCGGCACCACGCCGAACACAGTGCGGCCCGTTTCCGGATCGTGCGCGGACACGGTCATCCGCTGCGAGCCGCGCGTGCCCGAGCAGAAACCCTTCACGCCGTCGAGCCGGTAGCCGCCGTCCGGCGTCGCGGTCGCCACCAGCCGCGTGTCGAGCGGGTTGACCGCATTGCCCCACCACCAGCGATGCTCGACCGTGCCGCGCAGATAGCGCTCCCGCTGGGCCGCGCTGCCCCACACGTCGACGCTCACGATCTGCAGGATCTGGAACCCGACCAGATGCGCGAGCGCACTGTCGACGCGCGCGATCTGCCGGATCGTGTCGTAGATCGCCGGCCAAGCGGATTCCTGTCCGCCGAATTCGCGCGGCACCGCGAGCGTCAGCAGGCCGGCGTCGGCGAGCCACTGCTTCTCGTCGGCCGCATGACCGCCCGCGCGGTCGCGCGCAGCCGCCGTCGCATGCAGCGAGTCGATCGCGCGCGCCAGCGCATCGGCGTCGATCGCACGTGCATCGGGATCCGGCGCAAACGTCGCCGGGCTGCGGGGATCGTTCATGCGACGGCTTCCCGTGCAAGGGGTTCATGCGCCACGACTTTGCCGGACAGCGGCACCAGCGCGCCGAGCGGGCGGCCGGTCAGCCGCGACAGGATCTCGCGCCGCCAGTCGTCGTAGATCGCGCGGTACTCGGCGATATCCGCACCGAACACATGCGCGGTATGCGCGTACTCGTCATGCAGATACCCGTCGAGCCGCGCCTGCGTTTCCTCGTCGGCCGCGATCACGCGGTCGATCAGCGCATCGCGCTCGGCGGTCGGCAGCGCCTTCAACGTGTCGAACCACCACTGGACGATCTGCACGCGATGCCACTCCTCGTCCGGGCGAATCCGGTTTTCGCCGTGCTCGCGCATCGCGCCATCCGCGATGCGGCCGGTCTTGCGCTGGATCCACAGCTTCGCGAGGATGTGCAGCTCGTAATGCCATTCGAACGCGAGGAAACCCGCGACGTCGCGCACCGCGATATCGCCGATGCGCGCCCAGTGCGCGGCGACGAGCCGCTCGACTTCCGGCAGCGGATCGCGGCCCGTCAGTTCGGTCACGCGCTCGCGGCCGATCACCGCATGCGCGCCGTCGTCGCCGAGCTGGCGCGACAGGATCAGCTGGAAATGCGGGTTGTCGCGGAACAGCGTGTCGATCGCCTTCGCGACGACCTGCACGATGAACAGGTCGTGCGACGCCATCTTCGTGTAGTAGTCGGCGACGGCGGCCAGCTCGTCTTCGCTGCGCGGCTCGCGCGGCGGCGTCGCGAGCTTGTCGGGAAAGCCGGGACGATGGCGTCGCGCGACGTCCAGGAACAGCGCTTCCTCGAATTGTCCGTTCCATTCGCGCGGTGCGCCGATGGGCAAGGTCATGGGTATCGTTCTCTCAGGGTCTGGAAAAATGAAATGAGCCGCGCTCGTGGCGCCGCTCAGGTACGCCGGGTCACGTGTCGGACCAGGCGGTCGCCCGTGATCTGCACGGCCGATACGAGTGCGATCAGGATCACGATCACGGTCGCCATCACGGTGGTGTCGAAACGCTGGTAACCGTAGCGGATCGCGAGATCGCCGAGCCCGCCCGCGCCGACCGCGCCCGCCATCGCGGTCGAGCCGATCAGCGCGACGACGGTGATCGTGAAGCCGCCGAGCATGCCGGGCAGCGCCTCGGGCAGCAGCACGTGCCACACGATGTGGCGGCGTTTCGCGCCCATCGCGAGCGCGGCCTCGATCAGCCCGCGATCGACTTCGCGCAGACTCACCTCGGCAATGCGCGCGAAAAACGGAATCGCGGCGATCGACAAGGGCACGACGGCCGCCCAGACACCGATCGTCGTGCCGATCAGCACGCGCGTGAACGGCAGCAGCGCGACGAGCAGGATGATGAACGGCGTCGAGCGGAACACGTTGACGAGCGCGCCGAGCACGGCGTTCACGCCGCGCCGCTCGTAGATGCCGCCGGGCGCGGTCGTCACGAGGATCACCGCGAGCGGAATGCCGATCAGCGCGGCGACGGCGGCCGACGCGGCGACCATCGACAGCGTGTCGCGGATCGCGTCGAGCAGTTCGGGCCACCAGAGTTCAAACATAACCGAGCACCTCCGCGTGATTCGCATGACGGCGCGCGCGCTCCAGCAACGCGGCGACCGCGCCGCCGTGTGCCAGCGACTGCCCGGGCGACGCGGCGATCACGAGGCGCCCCTGCGCATGCCCCTGGATCCGCTCGATCCCGCCATGCAGGAAACGCACCGAGCCACCGAGCGCCGCCGCGAGCGCGCCGACGTCCGGCTCGCCGCCACTTTCGCCCGTATAGCGGACGTCGAGCACGACCTGCGCGCCGTCCGGCAGCGCAGCCTGCTCGGGCAACGGCTGCACGCGCGCGGCCAGTTCGGCCGGCAGGTCATGCACGAGCGTGCTGAGCAGCGCGCGCGTCGCGCCGTGGCGCGGATCGCCGAACACGCGCCATACCGGGCCCGTTTCGACGAGCTCGCCTTGCTCGATCACCGCGACCGTGTCGCACACCGCGCGGATCACTTCCATCTCGTGCGTGATCAGCACGATCGTCAGCCCGAGGCGGCGATTGATGTCGGCGAGCAGCGCGAGGATCGACTGCGTCGTCTCGGGATCGAGCGCCGACGTCGCCTCGTCGCACAGCAGCACCTCCGGATCGTGCACCAGCGCCCGCGCGATGCCGACACGCTGCTTCTGGCCGCCCGACAGGCTCGCCGGATACGCGTCGCGCTTCGCGCCGAGCCCGACGAGATCGAGCAATGCATCGACCTTGCGCGTGCGCTCCGCTTTCGGCACGCCGGCGATCTTCAGCGGCAGCGCGACGTTCTCGAACACCGTCTTCGCCGACAGCAGGTTGAAATGCTGGAACACCATCCCGGTGCGGCGGCGCAGCGCAACGAGGCCGTCCTCGTCGAGCGCGCCGACGTCGACGCCCTGCACGCGCACGCTGCCCGAACTCGGACGTTCGAGGCCGTTCACGAGCCGCAGCAGCGTCGACTTGCCGGCGCCGCTGCGGCCGATGATCCCGAACACTTCGCCGCGCCGCACGTCGAGCGTCACGTCGCGCAGCGCAGCGGCGTGGCCGCGCGGCGTCGCGAACACCTTGCCGACGTGGACGAGCGACACGGCGGCGACGTCAGCCCGCATGGCCGCTTCCCGATGCGCGCCATGCGCGTCGCGTGCCGCTGCGCCGGCCCGCACGGCCGATGTCTCGATGAAACCCAGCGTATCGAACAGTTGCGTCATCGCTTCGCTCCATCACGTTCATGCATGCGCGGGATGCGCGGGTTCCGTTGCCGGCACGGCGGCCGGCCGGTGCTGCGCGCCCGTATGCCACGCCGGCAGCCGCGGGCCGGCGCCGAACAGCTTCTCGCGCAGCGTCGGCGCGGGATCGTAGTCTTCCTTGTAGATGCCGCGGTTCTGCAGTTCAGGCACGACCCAGTCGACGAAATCCTCGAACGACTCGGGCATCACGGTGCGCGTCAGGTTGAAACCGTCGATGCCCGTCTCGTGGATCCACGACTGCAGTTCGTCCGCGACCTGCGACGGCGAACCGACGATCGGCGCGTAGCGGCCGCCGAGCGACATCTGTTCGAGCATCCGGCGCACGGTCCACGTGCCGGTCGTGCTCTTGCGCGAGATCGCGTCGACGGCCGACTGGATCGAATCGGTCTTCACGTACGAGATCGGCTCGTCGAGCCCGTACTTCGCGAAGTCGATGCCGGTCGAACTCGCGAAATGCGCGAGGCCGGCTTCGGGGCTCGCGAAGCGCCGGTATTCGTCGAACTTCTCGCGTGCGAGAAGTTCGGTCTCGGCGGTCACGACGCTCACGCCGGCGAAAATCCTGATCGATGCCGGATCGCGGCCCTGCCGTGCGGCGGCCGCGCGGATATCGAGCGCCGCCGCGCGCGCGGCGGCCTTGCTCTGCCCGTTCACGAACACGCACTCCGCGTGCCGCCCCGCGAACTCGACGCCGCGCGCGGACGAGCCGGCCTGGTACAGCACCGGCGTGCGCTGCAGCGACGGCTCGCTCAGGTGGATCGCGTCGACCGAATAGAACGGCCCGTCGTGCTTGACGCGCCGCACCTTGCCCGGCTGCGCGAACACGCGCGCCTGCGCGTCGCGGATCACCGCATCGTCGTCCCAGCTTTGTTCCCACAGCTTGTAGACGACGTCCATGTAGTCGTCCGCGCGTTCGTAGCGGTCGTCGTGGCCGATCTGCTGCGCGAGGCCCATTCCGCGCGCGGCGCTGTCGAGATAGCCGGTCACGATGTTCCAGCCGATGCGCCCCTTCGTCAGATGGTCGAGCGTCGACATCCGGCGCGCGAACAGGTACGGCGGCTCGTAGGTCAGGTTCGCGGTCACGCCGAAGCCGAGATGCCGCGTGACCTGCGCCATCGCCGGCACGAGCAGCAGCGGATCGTTGACGGGCACCTGCACCGACTCGCGCAGCGCGGCGTCCGGCCCGCCGCCGAACACGTCGTACACGCCGACGATGTCCGCCAGAAAGATCCCGTCGAACTTGCCGCGCTCGAGCGTCCTCGCGAGATCGGCCCAGTAGTCGAGATCGGTGTAGTGCGCGGAGCGGTCGCGCGGATGCGTCCACAGCCCGTGGTTGATGTGCCCGACGCAATTCATGTTGAACGCGTTGAGCAGGATCTTCTTGCGGTTCGGCGTCGTCATTTTCCCTCCGTCACCACGCGATCGCGTAAAGCGAGCCGAACGCGTTGTCGAGCGCACGGCGCACCGCCGGTGAGTGCTGGTAGATCGCGATGAACTTGCGGATGCGCGGATCGTTCACGCTGTCGGGCCGCACGACCCACTGGATCGCGAAGCTCTTGTTCTCGGTGCCGTCGAACAGCAGCGCGCTGTTCGGGTCGGTCGTGCCGGCGAGCTTGATGAAGCTCGGGTAGCCCTGCGCGAGGTCGACGTCGTCGAGCGAGCGCGCGAGCTGCGACGCCTCGAGCGCGATGATCTTCAGGTGCTTCGGGTTGGACACGATGTCGTGCGTCGTCGCCCGGTAGTCGCTGCCCGGCTTCAGCGTGATGAGGCCCGCGCGCTGCAGCAGCAACAGCCCGCGCCCGCCGTTGACCGGATCGTTCGCGATCGCGACGCGCGCGCCGTCCTTCAGCTCGGCAAAGCTTTTCACCTTCTTCGAATAGAGGCCGATCTTCATGATCGTGCCCGGCGCGATCGACACGAAGTTGTAGCCACCCTGCTTCTTCGCGTTCTCGAGAAACGGGATGTGCTGGAAGTAGTTGACGTCGATGTCCTTGTTCGCGAGCGCCGCGTTCGGCGTATTCCAATCGGTGAACTCGACGATCCGCACGTCGAGGCCCTGCTCCTTCGCCTCCTTCGCGGCGATCTTCAGCGCTTCGATCTGCGGGCTCGTCGAGATGCCGACCTTCAGCGGCGCCGTGTCGGCGCGCGCGCCGCCCGGCAGCGCGACGGCGAGCCACGCCGCGAGCAGCGCGGCCGCCGTCAGGCGGGCCGGCAGGATGAGCCGTGCGACGCGGACGGCGCACGAGCGGGCGGAAAAAACGGCATGCGGCATGGGAACCACTCTCCTGTCCAAAGACGGTATCGACGGATGAGCGACGCCGCGGCGAACGCGCGGGCGTTCTCCGGACAGTCGTCGCATCGGAAAAGGATCAGCCGATGATAGAGAGCGGCAGGAAGGCGGTCTACGAAGCGATTGTGCGAAGAAAATCGCGCGCGGCGATATGGCGCGCAATCGGGGTCGACCTCGCGCCCGGCCGGCCGACTGGCCGAAATCTCGGCCTCCCCGCCGGACGAATTCCGAAATCTCGGCCGGCCTGGGGCGGAAACCCTTTCCACAGACGAAACAAATCCCTTATGAATCAATGCATTAAAAATATTCAGGCAGGCCGAATTTCTGGCACGGGGGTTGCGTAATAGACGGCACACGATGCCGCGAAGCAATGCAGGCATCCAACAATCAGGAGACACGTCTTGCAGACCTCTATCCATACCCCGTCCCACCCGGAACCGATTGCCGAAGCCGGCGCCGCCACGCGCGCACGCTTCTGGCCGGAAGGCTGGTGGAAGCTGATGGAAATCCGCATCGGCATCATCCCGCTGCCGGTCTACGTGATCCTGTTCGCGCTGATCGTCGGTTTCTCGGTCACGGGCAAGGTGCCGGGCGAGATCTCGATGGCGATCGCCGTGCTCGCGTTCTTCGGCTTCACGTGCGCGGAACTCGGCAAGCGCCTGCCGCTCTTGCGCAACATCGGCGCGGCCGCGATCTTCGCGACCTTCGTGCCGTCGGCGCTCACCTACTATCACGTGCTGCCCAAGCCGGTGCTGAACCTGACGGTCGAGTTCACGAAGTCGACGAACTTCCTGTACCTGTTCATCGCGTCGATCATCGTCGGCAGCATCCTGAGCATGGACCGGCGCGTGCTGATCCAGGGCTTCGTGAAGATCTTCATCCCGCTCGCCGCCGGTTCGGTCGCGGCCGCGATCGTCGGCACGGCGGTCGGTACCGCGCTCGGCCTCGGCGCGCGCCACACGCTGCTGTACATCGTCGTGCCGATCATGGCGGGCGGTGTCGGCGAAGGCGCGATTCCGCTGTCGATCGGCTATTCGGAACTGATGCACCTGCCGCAGGGCGAGATGTTCGCGATGGTGCTGCCGCCGGTGATGCTCGGCAGCCTGACCGCGATCATCCTGTCGGGCGCGCTCGACATGCTCGGCAAGCGCCTGCCGCACCTGACCGGCAACGGTCGTCTGCAGGTCGGCGAAAGCGGCGACATGGCGCCGGAAAACGAAGAGATCCGCGGTCACGTCGACGTCACGCACATCGCCGGCGCCGGCATCACGGCGATCACGCTGTATCTCGTGGGCCTGATGGCGCACAAGCTGTTCGGCCTGCCCGCGCCGGTCGCGATGCTGTTCCTCGCGGTGCTGGTGAAGCTCGCGCGCGCGGTGTCGCCGCCGCTGCAGGAAGGCGCGTTCGTCGTCTACAAATTCTTCTCGACCGCCGTCACGTATCCGCTGCTGTTCGCGATCGGCGTCGCGATGACGCCGTGGGACAAGCTGACCGCCGCCTTCACGATCGTCAACGTCGTCACGATCGTGTCGACCGTCGCGACGCTGATGGGCACCGGTTTCGTGGTCGGCCGCCTGCTGAAGATGTACCCTATCGACACCGCAATCGTGAACGCCTGCCACAGCGGACAAGGCGGCACCGGCGACGTCGCGATCCTGACCGCCGCGAACCGGATGCAGCTGATGCCGTTCGCGCAGATCGCGACGCGCATCGGCGGCGCAATCGTCGTCACGGTGACGCTGATCCTGGTCGCGCACTTCGGATAATGCACGGCCGCGCGCACCGTCGCGCAGGCTGCTTCGCACGCGCCGCCGCCGGCTCTGCCGGCGCGCGGCGCGCGTCATTGCGAAGGGCCGGTCGCGGAGGGCCGGTTGCGCGTGACCGGTTGCAGGCTTCGATGAGGGCGAACGTGCAGAAGAGCTTCAAGGGAATCCCGTGGTGGGGGTGGGCGTCGGCCGCCGTACTGTATGTCGGCGTGGCGGGCGCGGCCGTCGATTTCGCGTGGGAACGCGCGATCGACGCGCTGGAGGAAACCGGCGCGCACCGGCTCGACCTGTATGCGTCGAGCCTGAAGAGCGAACTCGGCCGCTTCGAGATCCTGCCCGGCCTGGTTGCCCGCCAGGACGGCGTGCGCGCGCTGCTGAAGGCCGCGCCGCAAGACCGGCCCGCGCTCGCCCACACGGTGAACACGTACCTCGAAGCCGTGAACCGCGACGCGGGCAGCGGCGCCGTCGACGTGATCGACCTGCGCGGCGAAGTGATCGCCGCCAGCAACTGGAACGAGACGATCAGCTTCGTCGGCACGAACGTGTCGTACCGGCCGTACTTCAAGGACGCCCTCGCGCACGGCAGCGGCCGCTTCTTCGGGATCGGCACCAACACCGGCGTGCCGGGCGTCTACTTCGCGAGCGCGGTGCGCGACGACGGCGTGCCGATCGGCGCGGCGGCCGTGAAGATCAGCGTCGACACGCTCGAATCCGCATGGCGCGCGCCGGGCGTCGCGGCGCTGGTGGTCGACGGCAACGGCGTGGTCGTGATCTCGACCGAGCCGGCGTGGAAATTCACCGCGCTGCGCCCGATCACCGCGCAGCAGCAGCGCGACATCCAGGCGTCGCGGCAATACGCGGGCCGCACGGTCGACGTGCTGCCGTACCGCCACATCGGCGACCGCAGCGCCGCCGCGTGGTTCGGCACGTTTCCCGATCCGCGTCACGCCGGCCGCAACACGCGCTATCTCGTGATGTCGCGCCCCGCCCCGCAGGCCGGCGATTCGCTGATGGTGCTGCTGGACATCGCCAGCGCGCGGCGCCAGCAGCAGACCGCGTTCGTGTTCGTCACCGGCGTGTTCCTGATCGCCGCGCTGCTGGTCGGCTACGCGATCCAGCGCCGCCGGGCGATCGTCGCGCGGCTGAACGCGCAGGACGCGCTGCGCCGCGCGAACGACCGGCTCGAGCTGACCGTCGCGCAACGCACCGCCGCGCTGACGGCCGCGAACGAGCGGATGCAGCGCGAGATCGTCGAACGCGAACGCACCGAGCAGCGGCTGCGCGATTCGCAGCAGGAAGTCGTGCACGCGGGCAAGCTCGCGGTGCTCGGGCAGATGGCCGCCGGCCTCACGCACGAGCTGAACCAGCCGCTCGTGGCAATCCGCACGCTGTGCGACAACGCGCGCACGTTCTTCGAGCGCGGCCAGCCGGCGCCGGCATATGCCAATCTCGAACGGATCGGCAAGCTGGTCGACAGCATGGCGGTGCTCACCGGCGAGCTTAAGACCTTCGCGCGCAAGCCCGACGTCGAGCGCGTCGCCGTGTCGCTGACCGAGGCCGTCGCGCATGCGCGGTTCATCTACGATGCGCGGATCCGCGACGAAGGCGTGCAGCTCGACGTGAACATCGCGCCCGGCACGACGGTGTCCGCCGAATCGAGCCAGTTGCAGCAGGTGATCGTGAACCTGCTCGGCAACGCACTCGATGCGGTGCACGACGCGCCCGTGCGGCGGATCGTCATCGAAGCCGCCAAAGTGGACGATGCGAACGATGAGGACGAAGCCGGCCGCGTGCGCTTCACCGTCGCCGACAGCGGTGCCGGCATCGCGCCCGACGTGCTGCCGCACCTGTTCGAGCCGTTCGTCACCACCAAGCCGCGCGGCCAGGGCCTCGGGCTCGGCCTCGCGATCACGTCGCGCATCGTCGAGGCGTTCGGCGCGAAGATCGCCGCGACGAACCGCGACGCAGGCGGCGCGCAGTTCACCATCGAATTCGCGGCGGCGACGCCGCAACAAAGGACAGAGCATGGAAGATGAGATTCGCGTGCTGGTCGTCGAGGACGATGAAAACGTCCGGATCGGCGTCGAGCAGGCCGTCGCGCTCGCCGGGTTCCCGGTCGACGCCTTCGCGTCGGCCGCCGACGCGCTCGCGCACGTCGCGCCCGGCGCGCCCCTCGTGATCGTGTCGGACGTGCGGATGCCGGGCATCGACGGGCTGCAGCTGCTCGAACGCGTGATGGCCGTCGATGCGCAGATCCCGGTCGTGCTGATCAGCGGCCACGCCGACATTTCGACGGCCGTCGGCGCGATGCACGACGGCGCGTACGACTTCATCGAGAAGCCGTTCTCGTCGGACGTGATCGCCGGCCGCGTCGCGCGCGCGGTCGAGAAGCGCCGGCTCACGCTGGAGGTGCAGGGGCTGCGCGCGGCGCTCAACAACTGGCAAGGCATCGAGGCATTCGTGCTCGGCAAGTCGCCCGCGATGGCCGACGTGCGCAAGAAGATCCTGCGCCTCGCCGATACGTCGGTGTCGGTGCTGATCACCGGCGAGACGGGCACCGGCAAGGAACTGATCGCGCGCAGCCTGCACGACTTCGGCGGTCGGCGCGACGCGCATTTCGTCGCGCTGAACTGCGGCGGGCTGCCCGAGCAGATCTTCGAGAGCGAGCTGTTCGGCCATGAGGCCGGCGCATTCACCGGCGCGATCAAGAAGCGCATCGGCAAGATCGAATGGGCGCACGGCGGCACGCTGTTCCTCGACGAGATCGAGACGATGCCGATTCCGCTGCAGATCAAGATGCTGCGCGTGCTGCAGGAGCGCGTGGTGGAACGGCTCGGCGCGAACGAGCTGATTCCGGTCGACTGCCGCGTCGTCGCCGCGTCGAAGGCCGATCTCGCCGAGCTCGCGGCCGACGGACGCTTTCGCGCGGACTTGCTGTATCGGCTCAACGTCGCGCAGATCGAGCTGCCGCCGCTGCGCGAACGGCGCGAGGACGTGCCGCTGCTGTTCGAGCATTTCGTGCTCGCGGCCGCGCGTCGCTTCGGGCAGCCGGCACCCGTCGTCACGGGTGCGCAGGTGTCCGAACTGATGACGCATGCGTGGCCCGGCAACGTGCGCGAACTGCAGAACGTGGCCGACCGCTTCGTGCTCGGCCTGACCGGCGACAGCCTGCTGTCGTCCGGCAGCGCGCCCACGGCGGGCGGCACGCTCGCGGAGCAGCTCGCGTATTTCGAGCGGATGCTGATCGAGGACATGCTGCGGCGTCACAACGGCAACGTCGCGGACGCCAGCGTTGCACTCGGCATGCCGAAGAAGACGCTTTATCACAAGCTGCGCAACCTGCGGATTCCCGCGCGCGGCGACGCGGCGGCCGACGGCGGCGAATGACGCGAACGAGGAAACGCACAACGGCATGGATTGCATCGACATCACCGAACGCGGCCGCATCATTGGCCAAACCCGCGGCCACCTGATCCGCGGCATCACCCGCGCGCAGAAAACCTTCCGCCCGAGCGACTGGCCCGAACGGCTCGCGGGCGTCATCACGCTGTTCGTCGGCGAGCGGCGACCCGGCTATCCGTGCGCGTTGTCGCGGCTCGCGATGCCGGTCGTCGACGGCGGCGCCAAATGCCTGTTCGTGTCCGACGAATTGCGCACCGTCTGTGCCGATGCATTCGACTTCGCGATGCAGTTCGCCGCCGACAACGATCTGCCCGTCGAGCTTCAGACCGCGCCCGCGCTGGCGGTGCGGTGATGTGGGGGCCGCGTTCGGCGGCCTTTCCCCTTTTTCCTTCTCCCCCGCCGATGCACGTGTGCGCAGACGTTCGCACGCGAGTTCGGCGGCGAAACGAATCGTCAGATGATTGAAAGCCTCGACACCTCCCCACGCTGCGACAAGGGTTTCCAGCGCAGCCATCAATAAAATTGATCGTCACGATGAAAATTATGCGTTTTCCTTGCAGGTCGCCGTGATGCATAGTTGCGTCGTGTTGACGCACCTTTGAGTCTTTCAGCCATGAACATGCGAATCGAGCCTTCGGTGCTCGCGAACCCCGACCTGCAATTTGCGACGCTTTCGTCGGGCATCAGCCTGCCGTATGTCGAGCGGGGCAGCGGCGCGCCGATGGTGTTCGTGCACGGATCGTTGTGCGACTACCGCTACTGGGATCCGCAACTCGCATCGCTGTCGGCACACTACCGCTGCATCGCGCCGAGCCTGAGCCACTACTGGCCGGCCGTCGAAGCGGGCATCCAGGACGAGTTCAGCTGGCAGAACCACGTCGACGAGCTCGCCGAATTCATCGACGCACTCGATCTCGGCCCCGTGCATCTCGTCGGCCATTCGCGTGGCGGCAGCGTCGCGTTCAACGTCGCGCGCCAGCATCCGCACCTCGTCGAGTCGCTCACGCTCGCCGATCCGGGCGGTCCGCTGCAACAGCCGGGCGTGCGCGAAGCCGCGCTGCCGGCCACCGCGATCGCGCTGCGCACGAAGGCCGTGAACCTGATCGGTCAAGGTGAAGTGGAAGCCGGCCTCGAGATGTTCGTCGACTCGGTGAGCCTGCCGGGCGCATGGAAGAAGAGCACGTCGCGCTTTCGCACGATGGCGATCGACAACGCAAGCACGCTGCCGAAGCAGCTGCGCGATCCGCTGCCTGCGTATTCGCAGCATGCGGCGTCGGATATCGCGTGCCGCACGCTGCTGATCGATGGCCAGCGCAGCCCGAAGATGTTCCGCAACAACGTCGACACGCTGTCGCAGTGGATCGGCGATGCGCAACGGCAGACCGTCGCCGGTGCGTCGCACGGGATGAACGCGGCAAGCCCCGCGGTGTTCAACCGTTTCGTGCACGAGTTCGTCGCCGCGTAACGCGCTCGGGCGGCATTCGTTCCGCCCACTGCTCCCCTTCTCTTTCGACGCGAAACGACGCGGGCCGCCCCGCGTCGCTACGTCATCCCGTGCGTCACGCGACCGCTTCAGGTTTGCGCGTCACCGCATCCGGCAATCCGAACACGCTGTCGAACGACCAGTTGTACGCGAACGTGAAGATCGGGAAGAACACGATCAGCACCGCGTCGTACAGGAACGCCTGCAGCAGCGACACGTCGAGCCACCACGCGATCAGCGGAATCAGGAACGTCACGAGCGCGATCTGGAATCCGATCGCATGCACGACGCGCCGCCCGACGCTGCGCGTGGTTTCCGCACGCCGCCGCTCCCACGCCTCGAACCCGAAGTTGTAGAGGAAATTGACGGTGACGCCCGTCGTCGAGATCATCACGCCGAGCAGGCCGCTCGTCGTCGCGCTCGCGCCGCTCAGCATGCCGAGCACCGACGACGCGACGAGGATGCCGAGCACCTCGAACATCACGACGTAGACTATGCGTCTCTTCCATCCTTGCATGACCCATCACCTTCGTATCGAACCAGGTGGCGAGACTACAGCGGGCACTTCGCCCGCAAAAGTCAGGTCCTTTCAATTTTTCTGACAGGAGGCCGCACGTGCTGACCAGCGACCACATCGACATGCTGCTGACCGTCATCGACAAGGGCTCGTTCTCGGCAGCCGCGCGTGCGCTCGGTCGCACGCCGTCGGCCGTCAGCATGGCGATCGCGAATCTCGAGGCCGAGCTGGACCTCGTGCTGTTCGATCGCGGCACGCGCGAGCCGACGCCGACCGCCGCGATGGCCGCGCTGCTGCCCGATGCGCGGTCGATCGCCGAACGGCTGCAGGCGCTGCGCGCGCATGCGCAGCATCTGTCGGAAGGCGTCGAGGACACGCTGCGGCTCGGGCTCGCGGCGGAACTCGACGGCGCACCCGTTGCGCGCGCGCTGACCGCCGTCGCCGCGAAGTATCCGGCGCTCGCGATCAGCATCGTCACCGCGCCGCAGGACGCGATCGTCGACGCGCTGCATCGCGGCGCCGTCGATCTGTGCGTCGCGTACGGCGGGCTCGATCTTCATCCGCAGGAACAGATCCACGCGCTGTGGACCGAGACGCTGATCGCCGTCGCGGCGCCGGGACATCCGGCGATCGCAGAAGCCGCGCAGCCGGAGGCGATCGAGCGGTTGTCCGGTTTCCGGCAGATCGTGATCGCCGATCCGGAACGGCCGCTCACCGACGTGCGGCCGGTGATCGGCAATCGCACGTGGAAAGTGACCGACATGGCGACCGCGATCGCGTTGGTCAAGGCCGGCCACGGCTGGGCCAACCTGCCCGAATCGACGATCGGCCGATACGTCGACGACGGCGAGCTTGCGCCGCTCGTGTTCGCGAATATCCGCAACGGGCTACTGCTGCCGGTGTATCTGCGTCGGCCGAAGCACACGGGGCTTGGCAAGGCGGCGAGCGAGCTGGTGCGGGCGTTGCGGGCTGAAGGCCACGCAGCCTGACCGGGGCGTACGGCGGGACGCCGCCGGGCGCCCCCGTTCGGAGGTGCTGGATGGGCTCGACCGTTAGTTGCGGTATAAGCCGGCGCACCATGAAAAAACCCCGGTCACGCAGGCCTGAGCCTGCATGCCGGGGTTTTTCGATTCGCGGCCGACGAGCGACGAATCGCCCGCCGTTCACGCTCAGCGCGCCGCCACCTTCGCCTTGCCCGTCGCCGCATCGCCAACGGCGGCCGGTGCCGGCGCCGCACCCCACCCGCCGCCCAGCGCGCGAATCAGGTTCACGGTCGACACGGCCTGCGCACCGGTCAGCTGGTTCGCCTGCAATTGCGACTGCAGCACCGACCGCTCGCTGTCGATCACGTCGAGATAGGCGACTTCGCCTTCCTGATACTGCGTCCGCGACAGCGTCGCCGCACGGCGCGACGCGTTGACGGCCGCATCCTGCGCGCGAATCTGGTCGTCGAGCAGACGCAGATCGGCGAGATTGTCCTCGACCTCGCGGAACGCGACGAGCACCTGCTGCCGGTAGTTCGCGACCTGCTCATCGTATTGCGCGCGCGCCTGCTGCACGCCGGCCGCACGCCGCCCGCCGTCGAACAGCGGCAGCGTCAGCGCGGTACCGGCGAAGGGGCCGAGCAGGAACGTGCGGCTCGACCACAGGAACAGGTTGCCGAGCGTCGACGCCTCATACCCGAACGCGCCCGTGATATCGAGCTTCGGGAAATACGCCGACTTCGCCAGGCCGATCCGCGCGTTCGCCGCCGCCATCGCGCGCTCGGCCGCCGACACGTCCGGGCGCCGTTCGAGCAGCGCGGACGGCAGTCCCGCCGGGACCTTCACCGCGACCGGCACGATCGGCGTTTCCTTGAACGCGAAGTCCGCGGGCGCCTTGCCGAGCAGGATCGCGAGCGCATGCTCGGACGCCGCACGCCGGCGCGCGACGCCGACCGCATCGGCCTGCGCGGTCGCCAGTTCGTTCTTCGCGCGCGACACGTCGAGCTCGCTGATGTCGCCTTCGTTGAAGCGACGCTGCACGAGCTTCAGCGCCTGGTCGCGCAACTCGACCGTGCGGCGGTACAGGTCCTGATCCGAGTCGAGCTGGCGCAGTTCGAAGTAGTTCTGCGCGACGTCCGCCTGCAGCGCGAGCTGCACCGAGCGGAACAGCGCTTCGCTCTGTGCCTGGTCGGCACGCGACGCCTCGACGTTGCGGCTCACTCGGCCGAACAGGTCGGCCTCGTAGGACACCGTGCCCTGTGCGCGCCACAGCGTCGCGTTGGTCGGGCCCGTGCCCTGCGGCTGAAGCTGCGATGCCGACGACAGCCCCTCGCGCGTCGGCCCGAACCCGGCGCCGACCTGCGGGAACCACTGCGAGCGCGCGGTGCGGGTCGCCGCACGCGCTTCCTCGACGCGCGCCGCCGCGGCCTTCAGGTTCTGGTTCGCAGCGAGCGCCTGCGACTCGAGCGAGTCGAGCACCGGATCGCCGAACACCTTCCACCATTCGCCGCGATGCTCGCCGTCCGCCGGTTCGGCGGTCTTCCACGTGCCGGCCTGTTCGCCGGCCGCGAGCGTCGGCGCTTCCTTGAACGCCGCGGGCGTCGACACGTCCGGGCGCTTGTAGTCCGGGCCCACCGCGCACGCGGCGAGCAGCGTCGCGAGCAGGGTGCTCGCGGCCGCCACCTTCGCGAAGCGCATCAGGCCATTCGAGTTGTACATGTTATCCATCTTGTTGTCCTCAAGCATCCGTAGCCGGCACGCCCGTAGCCGGCACGCCCGAACCCGACGCGCCCGACGGCGACACGCCATAGCCGGCCGAGTCCTTGCCGGCGACGTGGATCTTGCCGCCCGCGAGCGTGCGCAGCACCACGTAGAACACCGGCGTCAGCATCAGGCCGAACAGCGTCACGCCGAGCATCCCGAAGAACACCGCGATACCCATCGCATGCCGCATCTCCGAGCCCGCACCCGTCGACGTGACGAGCGGCACGACGCCCATGATGAATGCGATCGACGTCATCAGGATCGGGCGCAGCCGCAGCCGGCTCGCCTCGATCGCGGCCTCGAGCGGCGTCCTGCCGTCATGCTCCAGTTCGCGTGCGAATTCGACGATCAGGATCGCGTTCTTCGCCGACAGCCCCACCAGCACCATCAAGCCGATCTGCGTGAAGATGTTGTTGTCGCCCTGCGTGAGCCACACGCCCGTGAGTGCCGACAGAATGCTCATCGGCACGATCAGGATCACCGCGAGCGGCAGCGTCAGGCTTTCATACAGCGCGGCGAGCACCAGGAACACGAGCAGCACGCTGATCGGGAACACCCACATCGCCGAATCGCCCGCAAGAATCTGCTGGTACGTGAGGTCGGTCCACTCGAACCGCACGCCGCGCGGCAGCGTTTCATGCGCGATGCGCTCGACCGCGGCCTGCGCCTGACCCGACGAGAAGCCCGGCGCCGGGCCGCCGTTGATGTCGGCTGCCGTGTAGCCGTTGTAGCGCACGACCATTTCCGGGCCGAACGTCGGCGTCACCGTGACGAGCGACGACAGCGGCACCATCTCGCCCTTGTCGTTGCGCGTCTTCAGCTGCAGGATGTCGTCCGCGCGCTGACGGAACGGCGCATCGGCCTGCACGCGCACCTGGTACACGCGCCCGAAGCGGTTGAAGTCGTTCACGTACAGCGAGCCGAGATACACCTGCATCGTGTTGAACACGTCGGTGACCGGCACGCCGAGCTGCTTCGCCTTCACGCGGTCGAGATCGACGTTGAGCTGCGGCACGTTGATCTGGTAGCTCGTAAACAACGGGCCCAGTTCCGGCGCCTGCTGCGCGCGCTTGATGAAGTCGTTGGTTGCGTCCGACAGCTTCGCGTAGCCGACCGCGCCACGATCCTCGATCTGCATCTTGAACCCGCCGAGCGTACCGAGGCCGAGCACCGGCGGCGGCGGGAACACCGCGACGAACGAGTCTTTCATCGCGCTGTATTGCTGGTTCAGCGCACCCGCGATCGCGCCGGCCGACAGCGCCTTGCCGTGCCGTTCCGAGAACGGCTTGAGCGTGACGAACACGATGCCCGCGCTCGAGCTGTTCGTGAAGCCGTTCACCGACAGCCCCGGGAACGCGACCGCGCTCTCGACGCCCGGCTGCTTCAGCGCGATCGAACCCATGTCGCGGATCACCTTCTCGGTGCGGTCGAGCGACGCGCCGTTCGGCAGCTGCGCGAACGCGATCAGGTATTCCTTGTCCTGCGCGGGCACGAAACCGCCCGGCACGATCTTCGACACCAGCACGGTCGCGCCCACCAGCACGAGGTACACGCCGAGCATCAGCGTCTTGCGCGACAGCACGCCGCGCACGCCGCGGCCGTAGTTCTCCGCGCCGCGATGGAACACCTTGTTGAAGCGCTTGAAGAAACCGCCGAGCACGCGGTTCATCACGCGCGTGAGCCAGTCCTCCTTGTCGCCATGCCCCTTCAGCAGGATCGCGGACAGCGCCGGCGACAGCGTCAGCGAGTTGAACGCCGAGATCACCGTCGAGATCGCGATCGTCATCGCGAACTGCTTGTAGAACTGGCCGGTCAGGCCCGACATGAACGCGAGCGGCACGAACACGGCGACGAGCGTCAGCGCGATCGCGATGATCGGCCCGCTCACTTCCTGCATCGCCTTGTAGGTCGCCTGCCGCGCGTTCATCCCGCTTTCGATGTTGCGCTCGACGTTCTCGACCACCACGATCGCATCGTCGACCACGATACCGATCGCGAGCACCATCCCGAACAGCGACAACGCGTTGATCGAATAGCCGAAGCCGAGCAGCAGCGAGAACGTGCCGATGATCGACACCGGCACCGCGATCAGCGGAATCAGCGACGCGCGCCAGGTCTGCAGGAACACGATCACGACGATCACGACCAGCGCGATCGCTTCGAGCAGCGTATGCACGACGGCCTTGATCGACGAACGCACGAACTGCGTCGGGTCATAGACGATCTTGTAGTCGATGCCGGCCGGCATGTCCTGCTTCAGCTCGGCCATCGTCTTGCGCACTTCGTCGGAGATCTGCAGCGAGTTCGCGCCCGGCGACTGATTGATCGCCATCGCGACGGCCGGCTTGTTGTCGAGCAGCGAGCGCAGCCCGTACTCGGACGCGTCGAGTTCGATGCGCGCGATGTCGCGCAGGTGCGTGACGCCGCCGTCCGGCGTCGTCTTCACGACGATGTCGCCGAACTCGTCTTCCGTCTGCAGACGGCCGCGCGCGTTCACCGACAGCTGCAGCGGCGTGCCCGGCAACGACGGCGACGCGCCGATCACGCCGGCCGCGACCTGCACGTTCTGCTCGCGGATCGACTGCACGACGTCCTCGGCGGACAGCCCGCGCTGCGCGACCTTCTGCGGATCGAGCCACACGCGCATCGCGTAGTCGCCCGAACCCCACAGCTGCACCTGGCCGACGCCCTGGATCCGCGACAGGCGATCCTTCACGTTGATCAGCGCGTAGTTGCGCAGGTAGGTCATGTCATAGCGGTTGTCCGGCGAGATCAGGTGGACCACCATGGTCAACGTCGGCGAGCTCTTCACCGTGGTGATGCCGAGCCGCTGCACGTCTTCCGGCAGGCGCGGCAGCGCCTGGTTCACGCGGTTCTGCACGAGCTGCGTGGCCTTGTCCGGATCGGTGCCGAGCTTGAACGTGACGGTGATCGTCATGTTGCCGTCGCTGTTCGCCTGCGACTGCATGTAGAGCATGTCCTCGACGCCGTTGATCTGCTCTTCCAGCGGCGACGCGACCGTCTCGGCGATCACTTTCGGGTTCGCGCCCGGGTATTGCGCCTTCACGATCACGGAAGGCGGCACGACTTCCGGATATTCCGAAATCGGCAGCAGGAACATCGCGATCACCCCGCCGAGCAGGATGATCACCGATAGGACTCCTGCAAAGATCGGCCGGTCGATAAAGAATTTGGAAATGTTCATGGGTTGCTCTGTCTGGTTGAACGCGGAAACGAAGCGGCGGGCCGCTTACGAATCCGCCTTCGCCGGTGCGGCCGGCTTCGCGGTGCTCGCGAGCGGCGCGGACGGCGCATCGCCGCCCGTCATCGGGACCATGTGCGGCTTCACCTGCTCGCCGGGTCGGACACGCTGCGTGCCGTTCACGACCACGCGGTCGCCGGCGGAAAGTCCGCTCACGATGACGCGACGATTGCCGTGCTGCATCCCCTGCTGCACTTCGCGATACGACACGCGGCCCTGCTGGTCGACGACGAACACGAACTTCTTGTCCTGGTCCGTGTTGATCGCCGCGTCGTCCACGAGCAGTGCCTGGTGCGGCGCGCTGCCGCCCACCTTCACGCGCGCGTAAAGGCCTGGCACGAGTGCGCCGTCCGCATTGTCGAAGCGTGCGCGCACGCGGATCGTCCCGGACGACGTGTCGAGCCGGTTGTCGACCGAATCGATCTCGCCGCTGCGCGAGTAGCCGGTTTCGTTCGCGAGACCGAGCTCGACCGGCACCTTGCGGCCGTTACGCGCGCCGTTGATGTATTGCAGGTAGGTCTGCTCGTCCGCGTCGAATGATGCGTAGATCGGCGACACCGACACCAGCGTCGTCAGCGGGGCGGCCGACGCGCCGGCCGACACGACGTTGCCGAGCGTGATTTCCGCGCGCGACACGCGGCCCGAGACCGGCGCCGTGATCCGCGTATAGCCGAGGTTGATGCGTGCCGTTTCCAGCGCGGCTTCAGCGGCCTTCAGGTTCGCGCTCGCCTCGCGCGCGGCGTTCTGCTTCTCGTCGTAGTCGCGCTTGGCGATCGCGTTGTCGCCGATCAGCCGCTGCGCGCGCTGCCAGTCGCTCTGCGCGTAGCCGTTGCGTGCCTGCGCGCCGGCGAGCTGTGCCGCGGCACGGTCGACTTCCGCCTGGTACGGACGCGGATCGATCACGAACAGCACGTCGCCTTTCTTCACGAGCGCGCCGTCCTTGAAGTTCACCGCGACGATCGTGCCCGACACCTGCGGGCGCACGTCGACTTTCTCGACCGCCTCGAGGCGGCCCGAATAGCTTTGCCAGTCGGTGACGGTCTGCGGCACGACGGTCGCGACGTCGACTTCGGGCAGCGGCGCCGCCGCTTTTTCGGGCGCGTTCGCGCTCACGCGCATCGCGCCGAACGTGCCGAGGCCGACGACAGCGAGCGTCACGATCGCCGCGGTGGCGATTCGGGAACGGGAGGTGCGTAGGATGGCCATGTGGATCTCCAGTAAGCGTGGATTGGTCTGGTTATTCGGAACGGTTCGGCTGGCGCGCCTGGAAGCGGCACTGGAAGAAGCGCACGGCTTCCTCGAGCGCGGCTTCGTGCGTCGCGAGCGCCGCGTGCGTGACGTCCGGGTAGCGGATCACCTGCGTGAGCACGCCCGATGAAATCAGGCAGCCCGCATATTTCTCCGCTTCGACGTGCAGCACGTCGTTCTGCGCGGTGACGACGAGCGTCGGCGGCAGGCCCGCGAGGCGCACCGATTCGAGCGGCGCCGCATACGGGTGCATGCGCTGCGCCGCCTGCGGCAGATAGGCGCGATAACAGGCCGCGCATTCGCGCGCGGTGATGTCGGATGACAGGCGTTCGGCGTCGCCGATGCGCGTCATGCTCGGGTCGAGCATCGGCCCGAACAGCGCCTGCGCGGCGATCGACACTTCGCCGCGATCGCGCGCGATGAACGCGAGACAGTTCGCGAGCTGGCCGCCCGCGTCGTGCCCCGCGACGCCGATCTTCTTCGGATTGCCGCCGAACGCGCGGGCGCGCGTCGCGGCCCACACGGCGGCGCGATACGCATCCTCCGGCGCGGCCGGAAAAGGAAAGGCCGGCGCGAGCGAATAATCGACCGACACTACGAGAGCTGGTAAGCGTTCTGCTAAAAAGCGCGCGGCGAAGTCGGCGTCGTCGAGCGAGCCGCGCACGAAACCGCCGCCGTGGAAGTAAAGCACTACCGGCAGTCCGGTCTTGTCCGCGCGCCGATAGAGGCGCAGCACGATGTCCTGCGCGTAGCCGGGGATTTCCACCTCCGCGACCGTCAGTGCCGCGCCGGCTCTGGCTTCGGCGGGCAATGCGGCTTTCAGGAATTTGCTGAATTCAGAAGCGTCCATGACGATGCAGGATCCATTTCGAGATGGAACGAATTCTGGGTCCGGCAGACATTGGGATAAATGCCTATAATCCGGCAACACAATTCAACACCCCCGAACAATCCCAGGCTGCGTTTACCCACGAGGTAGCGCAGCCTTGTTGTTCCGGTGGCTCATTAGATTGCGGAGGTTGTGATGGACCGGCTTCAGGCCATGCAGGTGTTTACTCGCGTCGTCGATACAAGCAGCTTCACCAAGGCAGCAGAAACGCTCAGCCTGCCGCGGGCGTCCGTCACGACGATCATCCAGAATCTCGAAGCTTTCCTCGGCGTGCGCCTGATGCACCGGACCACACGCCGGCTGTCGCTCACGCCGGACGGCGCCGCGTACTACGAAAGGTGCGTGCGGATCCTCGCCGATGTCGAGGAAACCGAAGCAAGCTTCCAGGCGAACAACCGCAAGCCGCACGGAAAGTTGCGTATCGACATGCCGGGCTCGATCGGGCGGCTGCTCGTGATCCCGTCACTGTGCGAATTCCATACGCGCTACCCGGACATCGATCTGCAGCTCGGCCTGTCCGACCGGCCGGTCGACCTGCTGCAGGAAGGCGTCGACTGCGTGATCCGCGTCGGTGCGCTGCAGGACTCGTCGCTCGTCGCGCGCCGCGTCGGCCTGTTCGAATGCGTTTCGGTCGCGGCACCCGCGTATCTGGAGAAGTACGGCGAACCGCAGACGATCGAGGACCTGAGCGATCACAAGGCCGTCAATTACTTCTCGAGCCGCACCGGCCGCACGATCGACTGGGCGTTCCTGACCGACGGCAAGGAAGTCGAGGTCAAGATGAACGCGATCGTGTCGGTCAACGACGCCGACGCGTACGTGACGTGCGGGCTCGAAGGCTTCGGGCTGGTCCAGCCGCCGCTGTTCATGGTGCTGCCGCACCTGCGCGACGGCCGGCTCAAGGAAGTGCTGCCCGGCCTGAAGCCGCTGCCGATGCCGATCTCGGTCGTGTATCCGCACAGCCGGCACCTGTCGCCGAAGGTGCGCGTGTTCGTCGACTGGATCGCCGAAGTGTTCGACCGCTGCCCGCTGCTGAGCGGCAAGGGCAGCCTCGACGCGACGTGCAGCAAGCGCACGTTCGAGGAAGCCGAGCGCGCGCCGGTGCTCGACACGCCGGTCATCAACGAGTGGGTCGCGTAAAGGGCAACGGCGGGGCAAGCGCTCCGCTCGCCCGTGGCGCTTCATCCGCACGCTCCCCGGCCTGACGAGCGCGCGGCGCGGCCGGAGCGCCTCACCACCCGCGCGAGCGCCCTCGCCGCGCCGACGCGTTGCCCGCGCACCTGCCGTCCACAGTGACGTTCGACCACGCCGATCTGGTTGCTGAGGAACGCAATGGTCTGCTCGATCCCGCCGCGTACGCTCGGGTGGCATCGAGCCAGAAGCTGGTATTCCGCCATCAGCGTGCGCGCGAGTTGCCGCCGGCGCTGCACCAGCGCCTGGACATGCTGCAGTTGCGGATCGGCAAGCGGCTCGGCAAACCGGGCGCTTGACGGCGCGTCATCGAGTATGCACGCCAGTTCCGTCATCATTCGCGCATGGGCCCCTTTCCCCTCGAGCGGCAAGTCGAGCGATCGCGCGATGAACGCGCGGGCCTGATGCAGATGGACGACCGCCACGGGCAAGCGTGCCGCCAGCAGCGCGCACGCCGCTGCACACTCGTAGCCACCGGCCGATTCCACCACCACGAGCGCCGGTGACCACTCGGCAATCGCATCGGTCAACGATTCGATGCCGAACGTCTCGTTCCGGTAGCCGAAGACGAGTCGCATCGACGAAGCACACACTTCGATGATCTCGCGCGTCACGCCGACGCCGACGCAAATGCGCTCGGGCACGAGGTCCCCGCCGTCCGGCTGGTTCACGTCCCCGATCATGGACGCCCCCTTCCTGAACGCCACGAGCGGCAGATCGGGGAACCGTTGCGAGAACTGATATAATGAAATTGTAATCTCGAATGGAACCGGTTCCATTTTCGGCCGGGTTCCGTCGATCGTGCGGCCGATCTCCGCCCCCGGGCGTTGAATTGCCAACGATTTGCGGCCGCATCGAAACGGCACGCGGCGGGGGCACCCTCGATGGCAATTCGACGATTTTTTATCGACTTCACGATCAGGATTCCTCATCTTCAGGTTGTTCATGCGATTCCGCGTCGATCAGAAACCGGTCTCGATCCTGACCCCGCAACCATACCGGTTCCCGCCCCACTCCCGACCAGGCCTGCCCCGTTTCCGGGTTGAAGTATTTCACCCGTCGCCGCTTCCCCGACGCACCGCCATGCGCGGGAAACACGTCCTTGACGCCGAATCCGAATTCCTCGATGCACTGCCGGATTTCGAGCAACACCATGGTCGCAATCGCGAGTCGCTCCCGAACCAGTTGCTCCTCGAGCAGCGCCTTCTTTTCCATGAACGACTTGTACACCAGCATGACCTTCCTCCCCGATCGCTTCCCCCAAAATCCCATTGATTTGGATTACTAAAATGCTACGACACTCAATCCGCAGCTTCCATGTTCATGGCTGCCGCGTTCAGAATTGTTGACAATTTCCCGAATGGGACCCATGCGAACATGCGCCGCGGATCGCCGGCCGACATCCGGCTCCAAGCTGGGCGCGAATCCGCCTTATCCGCGTTGCGTCCGGCTCGATATCACCACACGCGACAAATAGGTGCACCCACCATGCACGTTCTATATCTCGAGGACGACACGACGTATGTCGAACTCATCAATTCGATACTGGGAGAGGCGGGACACAGCGTGCATTCCGTCGGCAACGGTCATGAGGCGATCCGCCATCTCGAGCGCACGGTCGTCGATCTGCTGATCCTGGACTGGGAGGTACCGGGCCTGTCCGGCTTCGAAGTGCTCAAATGGGCACGCGAACGGATCGGCGGCACGCTGCCGATCCTGTTCCTGACGATCCGCGCGCACGAAAACGAGATTTTTTCCGCAATCAATGCGGGCGCCGACGACTACATGATCAAGCCGATCAATCATTTCGAATTGCTGGCGCGCATCAACGCATTGCTGCGCCGGGCCTATCAGGGCCGCGATATCCAGCAGGACGTGCTGGACATCGGCATCTACCGGATCGATACGAAGGCGCGTGAGATATGGGTGCACGGCACCCCGGTCAAGCTGACGCCGCGCGAATTCGAACTCGCCGTCCTGCTGTTTCGCCATTTCGGCCGCATCATGCCGCGCGAAGCGCTGATCCGTTCGCTATGGGGACGCGACATGGCCGGCGCGTCCCGCAGCCTCGACACGCACATCTACCGACTGCGCACGAAACTCACGCTTCAGCCGTCGAACGGCGTGCGTCTCAGTGCCGTCTACACGCTCGGCTACCGGATCGAAGCGGTCTGACGGGCGAGCCATTCGATGCGCGGCGCAGAAGAGACCTTTGCGCCGGCGAAGACAATCGCATCAGCCAACGCGCGATACGCGTCGCGCCGCTGTCGCCCTTGCGGCATGGGGGCGCGGCGCGGTTCGCCACCCTGACGGTCGTGTGGAATGCGATTGTTCCGCGCTGACGACAATTCAATTCGCGGCAGTGCCATTTATCGCAGCCGGGCGGGCACCTAGAGTAAACCCTGTCGCGCACCTCGTTGCGCATCGAACAGCCCCGTTTGACGGGACCGGAGCCAGCGCTCACGCGCCAACTCCGACCAACACAGGAGTTACGTCATGAACCGCCGCCACCTTCTCTCCGCCGTCGCCCTCGCACTCGCCGTGTCCGCACCGGCCTTCGCCGATACGAACACCCCGCAAGCCGGCGACTACGGCAACGCGTCGTGGTACACGCAACACAACAACGGTCCGCGCACCCGCGCCGAAGTCAGCGCGGAAGTCGCGCAGGCCCGCCGCGACGGCACGCTGGCCTGGCTGCGCAAGGCGAATTCGTATCCGCAAGGGCTCGAACTCGCGCAAGGCCCGTATCGCTCCATGCCGGAAAGCAACCAGCTCGCAGGCGGGGGCCGGTAAACGTGCAACGCCGCGCAGCGGATGATCCGGTGCGCGGCGTCATGACATCGCTGTCGAACACGCGATGAGTCAGTCAGTCAGTTAGTCAGTTAGTTAGTGCAGGAGCCTGTGATGAACGATCAACTTCCTTCGCCGCTCGATCATTGGGACGACACCACGCCGGTCTGGACACCGTTCCGTTCGGCGCCGCAGTCGTCGCACTGACCGCCACGTCGACGTCCCGCTGATGCCGTCGTACTGCCTTCAACGGCGCGGCACGCCGTCACGCCATTCGCCCCAGTGCGTGACGATATCCTGGACGAGCGGATTGCCCGCGCGGTACAGGTTCTCGGTCGCCGGGGCGAAGCCGCCCTGGTCCGCGTAGTTCAGCAGGTTGTCCGCGCTCGTCTGCCCCGCATACGGCCGGTCGAAGTCGGACCCCGTGCGCAGCACCGCGACGCGCGACAGGTCGACCCGCTTCACGCTCGCCGCGCGCTTGAGCGCTTCATACGTCGCGTTGTCTTCCTGCGCCGTCATGCAGTAGGTGCCCTTGCCGTCGGTCAGAATCTTCGTCCACTGGCGCGCGCGCTCGCCGATCAGCGTGCCCGAGAACCACGTGTTGCCCGATGACGTGTCGCACTGGATCACCGTCGGCGGCCGGTTCGCCGGCGCATACGTGAACTTCGCGCGCGCGGCCTGGGCCTGCGCGCTGTCGGCGAGCACGACGTTGCGCGACAGCGCATACGCGGCATCGGTCAGCTGCGGGTTGAGCTGGAACACTTCGGTGCGGTAGTCGAGCGGCGGCTTGTCGTTCGGACTCTTCGTGTTGATGCCGAGAAAGCCCGTGTTCCAGCCGGCCGGAATCTCACGCGCATCGAGCTCCCACTGCAAGCTGAAATCCACCAGGTACTTCGACCATGCGGCGGAGCCGACCGTGCCTTGCGCGGGGTCGACGCCCGCGATGCCCGAGATCAGGAAATACGTGTGGCGCAGGTCGAAGCGCTGCGAGAACGTGAGCGCCATGATCGTCGCCGACGCGTTCGCATAGCCCATGCCGGTCGTGACCACGCACACGTCCTGCTTGTTGCAGTGGACGTTCGGGTAGTCGGGCGACAGGCCCGGCACGGCGATGTCGCGCCATGGGCCGATACGGTCGAGCCACGCCTGGCCCTCCGGACCGAACATCGTGATGATCATGACCTTGACCGGGCGGCCCTGTGCACCGGTCTCGGCGAATGCGGCGTTGCCCGCGTTGTTGCCCTGGTTGTCCTGCGCGATCGACGGCGCGGTCGCACAGGCCGCGAGCGAGAATGCGGCGGCGGAAAGGATGGAGCGAGTCAGCATCGGCGTTCCTTGTTTCGGGGATGTTGGGTGAGAACGGCTCTCGGAGACTGCGCGAGGGAGTATAGAACGCGCCTGCGCGATGCGGAACCCGACTACGAAACGGCGGGCGGTGCTGTGGTGTCGGTGCGATGCGCGTGCAACGCATGACGGCATCGTCGGAATTCGCGCGCAATTGCGCTGCGTCGGCGTCCGCTGCACGAAAGAACATCAGGAATACTATGCGATCTATCGACACGCCGGCCGTGCTCGCACAACCGCCACGCCAAGCAGCGCAACGGGCCCGACCGACAACGCGATCGTCAGCCCGAACAGGAAGTCGTTCACCGGTCCTCGATGCCTTCGACGGAAGGCATCGATTCTAACCACGTCAAAATGATCCGCGGTATGAATGCGGCGTCAGGCAACGTCGACGCGCGAAGGCCCGTCCACCATCTCGCCGATCACGGCCGCGCGGTCGAAACCGTCGGCGCGGAAGCAGGCGAGCACGTCGTCGACCGCTTCCGGCGCACACGCGACCAGCAGCCCGCCCGACGTCTGCGGATCGGTCAGCAGCGCCTGCGCGACGGGCGGCAGCCCGTCGGCGAGCCGGACGTCGGTGCCGTACGCGGCCCAGTTGCGGCCCGACGCACCGGTAAACACGCCGTCGGCGACGAACGCCTCGACGCCCGCGAGCCACGGCAGCGACGCGTAATGCACGCGGGCGGTGAGGTTCGCGCCGCGCGCGAGCTCCAGCGTGTGGCCGAGCAGCCCGAAGCCCGTGACGTCGGTCAGCGCATGCACGCCGGGCAGCGCGGCGAGCTCGGCGCCCGGCCGGTTCAGCTTGGTGGTCGTCGCGACCATCTGCGCGTAGCCCGCGGCATCGAGCTGGTTCTTCTTCAGCGCGGCCGACAGCACGCCGACGCCGAGCGGCTTGCCGAGCACGAGCACGTCGCCCGCGCGCGCGGCCGCGTTGCGCTTCACGCGCGACGGATGCACGACGCCGATCGCCGCGAGTCCGTAGATCGGCTCGACCGAATCGATCGAATGGCCGCCCGCGACCGGAATGCCGGCCTCCGCGCACACCGATTCACCGCCGCGCAGGATCGCCGCGATCGTCTCGTGCGGCAGCACGTTGATCGGCATCCCGACCAGCGCGAGCGCGAGAATCGGCTTGCCGCCCATCGCGTAGACGTCCGACAGCGCGTTGGTCGCCGCGATGCGGCCGAAGTCGAACGGATCGTCGACGATCGGCATGAAGAAGTCGGTCGTCGCGACGATCGCCTGCTCGTCGTTCAGCCGGTAGACGGCCGCGTCGTCGGAGGTCTCGGTGCCGACCAGCAAATCCGGGAACAACGCCGGCGGCGTCGCCCGCTTCAGCAGCTCGGACAGCACGCCCGGTGCGATCTTGCAGCCGCAGCCGCCCCCGTGCGACAGGCTCGTGAGGCGCGGAACGGCGGGCGGGGTAAGGGTGGCTTCGGTCATCGTCGGCATCCGGTGAATAACAACGTTCCATTATCGACAATTCCGCGCGAGCGCGCCCGATACCCACATAATTGACGGCGCCCACCGCTCCCGCCCCTATCTTCGCTCATGGATCACCTCTTCATCGGCTTCGTGCTGTGCTCCGCGCTGCTGCACGCCATCTGGAATGCCTTCCTCCATGTCAGCGAGGACCGGCTCGTGCAGCTCGGCACGATGTCGTTGCCGTATCTCGCATTCGGCGCGGCCGGCGCCGCGCTGCTGCCCGCGCCGGCGCCGGCCGCGTGGCCGTACATCGCCGCGTCAGCCGCGCTCGAGGTCGCCTACTGTTTCACGCTCGCGCGTGCGTACCGCCACGGCGAGTTCGGCCAGATCTATCCGATCGCGCGCGGGATCTCGCCGCTGCTCGTGTCGATGCTCGCGCTGGCGGCGCTGCACGAGCAACCAACCCCGTTCGGCTTCGCGGGTATCGCGCTGGTGTCGTTCGGCATCATGTCGCTCGCGCTGCGGCGCGGCTTCAGGTTCTCCGGGGAAGGCGTGCCGTATGCGCTGCTCACCGGCGTGTTCATTGCCGCGTATTCGATCTGCGACGGGATCGGTTCGCGCGTGTCCGGCAGCGCGCTCGGCTACATCGCGTGGGTGTACCTGCTGTGGAGCGTGCCGCAGCTCGTGCTGGTCTGCGCGCTGCGCGGCGGCCCGCGCGCGGTGCTCGGTTCGCGCACCGCGCTCACGCAGGGTGCGATCGCCGGCACGATCTCGCTCGCCGCGTACGGAATCGTGATCCTCGCGTACCGGCACCTGCCGGTCGCGACGGTTTCGGCGCTGCGCGAGACGAGCTCGATCTTCGCGGTCGCGATCGGCTGGTTCGTGATGCGCGAGCGGCCCGGCGCGCAGCGGCTCGCCGCATGCGCGCTGGTGGTCGCAGGCGCGGCGCTGATCCGGCTTTGAGCCAGCGGAGGCGCGCCGCGCGGCGCAAGCGCCGGCCTCGCCTCGACAACCCGCACCACGCCGCGACAGTGCCGTCGCAACGCCCCCGTCAAGCTGGCGCAACGATCTCGCCGAACGCCCGCTCGTCGATCGCCTCGGCGAGCGTCGCGAACGCCGTCGCGATTTCGTCTTCCGGCACGCACGCATAGCCGAGCAGCAACCCCGACGCCGCGCGTTCGCGCTCCGCGTAGTAGCCGGACAGCGGCCGCACGACGATATTGCGTTCGAGCGCGGCCTGCGCGACCGCGCGATCGTCGACCCCGTCCGGCAGCCGCGTGACGAGATGCAGCCCGGCGTCGCTGCCGAGTGCGTGCAGCGTATCGCCGTAGCGGCGCGCGACCGCATCGAGCAGCACTTCGCGGCGCTGCCCGTACAGCGTGCGCATCTTGCGGATATGCGACACGAAGTGCCCTTCCGCGATGAACTCGGCGAGCACGGCCTGCTGCAGCAGCTGACCCTCGCGGTACAACTCGGCGCTCGCGGTCGCGAAGCTTTCCGCGAGCGGCTCCGGCGCGACCAGATAGCCGACCCGCAGCCCCGGGAACAGCGTCTTGCCGAAACTGCCGACGTAGATCACCTGCCCGGCCGTATCGAGCCCCTGCAGCGACGCGAGCGGCCGGCTGCCGTAGCGGAATTCGCTGTCGTAGTCGTCCTCGATGATCCAGCAGCCGTGCTGGCGCGCGTATTCGAGCAGCATCCGCCGCCGCGCGAGGCTCATCACCATCCCGAGCGGATACTGGTGCGACGGCGTGACGAGCATCAGCTTCGGCGGCTCGGCAAGATCGACGGCCGATGGCGCGATCCCCTCGTCGTCGACCGGAATCGGCCGCGTGGTCAGCCCCGACACGTTCAGCACGCTGCGCACGCCCCAGTAGCACGGATCCTCGGTCCAGATGGCGTCGCCCGGATCGGTCAGGAGCCGCACCGCGAGGTCGATCGACTGGTGGATGCCGGTCGTGATCACGATCTGCTCGGGCGTGCAGCGCACCGAGCGCGACGTGCGCAGGTAGTCGGCCAGCGCCTCGCGCAACAGCGCGAGTCCGCCGCCCGGCGCGTAGGTCAGCAGGTCCGGGCGCAGGCGCCGCCAGTACTTGTTGTGCAGCCGCGTCCACACGCGCGCCGGAAAGCGCGACACATCGGGCACGCCCGGCATGAACGCGCCGCCCTGGCGCTTCGACACACCCGCGCCTTCGACGAGCCGCGTGCCGCGCACGGACAGCCGCCGCGCGGACGATGGCACCACCGCCGGGCCGGCGGCCGGATCGGGCGGTGCGCCGACGATCTCGTCCGGCGCGCTGTCGGCGACGAAGGTGCCGCGCCCCGTGGCCGAGTTCACATAGCCTTCGAGCGCAAGCTGTTCGTAAACCTGCGTGACCGTGTTGCGGGCGATCCCGAGCTCGGCCGCGAGCAGCCGCGACGACGGCACGCGCGTGCCGGCCGGCAGTTCGCGCGACAGGATCGCCTGCTGCAGCAGCCGATGCAGCTGTCGGTAGATCGGCTGTTCGCCGCCGCGCACGAGGCGCTGCGCCAGCCAGTCCGACAACACGCTTGCGCGCATGATTGGCTCCTGATTATTTATTGAAATGGCTCTGATTGTCAGAGCCAAATGTGATTATAGTCGCCTCCATGGGCTGCCAACGCGGCCGATTTTTATCCCACCGGACAGACATCAAGGAGATGACCGTGAAGAATGCCGACCTGCAGGCCCGCAAGAACGCCGCCACCCCGCGCGGCGTCGGCGTGATGTGTGATTTCTACGCAGCCCGCGCCGAGAATGCGGAGCTGTGGGATGTCGAAGGCCGCCGCTTCATCGATTTCGCCGCCGGCATCGCGGTGCTGAACACGGGCCATCGCCACCCGAAGATCGTCAAGGCGATCGCGGAGCAACTGAACAGCTTCACGCACACCGCTTACCAGATCGTCCCGTACGCGTCGTACGTTGAGCTGGCCGAGAAGATCAACGAACGCGCGCCGGGCGACTTCCCGAAAAAGACTGCCTTCTTCACGACCGGCGCCGAAGCCGTCGAGAACGCGATCAAGATCGCACGCGCCGCGACCGGCCGTCCGGGTGTCATCGCGTTCTCGGGCGGCTTCCACGGCCGCACGATGATGGGCATGGCGCTGACCGGCAAGGTCGCCCCGTACAAGCTGAACTTCGGCCCGTTCCCGGGCGACGTGTTCCACGCCCCGTACCCGAACGCGCTGCACGGCGTGACGACGGCCGACTCGATCAAGGCGATCGAGATGCTGTTCAAGGCCGACATCGATCCGAAGCGCGTCGCCGCGATCATCTTCGAACCGGTCCAGGGCGAAGGCGGCTTCTACGCGGCGCCGGTCGAGTTCGTGCGCGCGCTGCGCAAGATCTGTAACGAACACGGCATCCTGCTGATCGCCGACGAAGTGCAAACGGGCTTCGCCCGCACCGGCAAGCTGTTCGCGATGCAGCACTACGACGTGCTGGCCGACCTGATCACGATGGCGAAGAGCCTCGCGGGCGGCATGCCGCTGTCGGGCGTCGTCGGCCGTGCCGACGTGATGGATGCGGCGGCTCCCGGCGGCCTCGGCGGCACCTACGCGGGCAACCCGCTGGCGGTCGCATCGGCGCACGCGGTGCTCGAAATCATCGACGAAGAGCAGCTGTGCGAGCGTGCGACGCAACTCGGCGACGTGCTGAAGGCGAAGCTGAATTCGCTGCAGGCCGACGTGCCGCAGATCGCCGACGTGCGCGGCCCGGGCGCGATGATCGCGGTCGAGTTCCTGAAGCCGGGTTCGGGCGAGCCGGACGCCGACTTCACGAAGCGCGTGCAGGCGCGTGCGCTCGAGCGCGGGCTGCTGCTGCTCGTGTGCGGCGTGTACTCGAACGTCGTGCGCTTCCTGTTCCCGCTGACGATTCCGCAGGCCGTGTTCGACGAAGCGCTCGTGATCCTCGAGGAAGTGCTGAAGGAGACGGTCGGCGTGCCGGCCTGAGTTCCCGCCGACTTCAACTGATTGCGCCGCCGCCGTCTTCACGACGGCGGCGGCCGTTTCATCCGTCCTTTTTCAAAGCAGGCTATTCATATGAGCACGGTTCAGGAAACCCTGGCACTGAAAGACCCGTCGCTGTTCCGCCAGCAGGCGTACGTCAACGGCGAATGGCAAGGCGCGGCGAACGGCGAGTCGTTCGAAGTCCGCAACCCGGCGACCGGCGGCCTGCTCGGCACCGTGCCGGCGATGGGCACGGCCGAGACGCGTCATGCGATCGAAGCCGCGAACGCCGCATGGCCGGCGTGGCGCAAGAAGACCGCGAAGGAGCGCGCGGCGATCCTGCGCAAGTGGCATGACCTGATGATGGAAAACGCCGACGACCTCGCGCTGATCCTGACCACCGAGCAGGGCAAGTCGCTGGCCGAGGCGAAGGGCGAGATCGGCTACGCGGCATCGTTCCTCGAGTGGTTCGCGGAAGAAGGCAAGCGCGTGTACGGCGACACGATCCCGACGCCGGCGAGCGACAAGCGCATCGTCGTGACGAAGGAAGCGATCGGCGTGTGCGCGGCGATCACGCCGTGGAACTTCCCGGCGGCGATGATCACCCGCAAGGTCGGCCCCGCGCTCGCGGCAGGCTGCCCGATCGTCGTGAAGCCGGCCGAAGCGACGCCGTTCTCCGCGCTCGCGATGGCCGTGCTGGCCGAGCGCGCGGGCGTGCCGGCCGGCGTGTTCAGCGTCGTCACGGGCGACCCGAAGGCGATCGGCGGCGAGCTGACGTCGAACCCGATCGTGCGCAAGCTGTCGTTCACCGGCTCGACGCCGGTCGGCCGCCTGCTGATGGCGCAATGCGCGGCGACGGTCAAGAAGGTGTCGCTGGAGCTCGGCGGCAACGCGCCGTTCATCGTGTTCGACGATGCCGATCTCGATGCGGCCGTGCAGGGCGCGATCGCATCGAAGTACCGCAACAGCGGCCAGACGTGCGTGTGCACGAACCGCTTCTACGTGCACGAAGCCGTGTACGACCAGTTCGCGCAGAAGCTCGCGGCGGCGGTCGGCCAGTTGAAGGTCGGGCGCGGCACGGAGCCGGGCGTCACGCAGGGTCCGCTGATCAACGAAGCGGCCGTGCTGAAGGTCGAGGCGCACATCGAGGACGCGCTCGCGAAGGGCGCGACCGTCGTGACGGGCGGCAAGCGCCATGCGCTCGGCCACGGCTTCTTCGAGCCGACCGTGCTGACGGGCGTCACGCCGGCGATGAAGGTCGCGAAGGAAGAGACGTTCGGGCCGCTCGCGCCGCTGTTCAAGTTCAGCAGCGACGACCAGGTGATCCGCCTCGCGAACGACACCGAGTTCGGCCTGGCCGCCTACTTCTTCAGTCGCGACATCGGCCGCGTGTGGAAGGTCGCCGAAGCGCTCGAATACGGGATGGTCGGCGTGAACACGGGCCTGATCTCGAACGAAGTCGCGCCGTTCGGCGGCGTCAAGCAGTCGGGCCTCGGCCGCGAAGGCTCGCACTACGGCATCGACGACTACGTCGTGATCAAGTACCTCTGCCTGGCCGTCTGATGGTTCGAGGCCTGTCGCGTTCGTGACAGGCCTGACCGCCCGGCCGGAACCGGGCGGTCACGACGCGGGCCGGTGCCCCTCTCCGCCGTGTCCGCGTCGCCTCCTTCCCGCGTGCGATGTCGGCATGCTTCATGTGCGCGATGTCGATCCCGCGTCGGCCGAACGTCATACCGTTCGGCAATTTCGTCCCAGTCTGATTTCTCGTTGCGCTGCCACCCGCTAGATTGAGCGTTCTACCCCGCTCCGGTTTGCCCGCGCATGAACCCTTCTCCCGTCCGCCCGCCCCGCGTCCTCACCGCACTGCGTCCTCCCGCTCGCCCGGGCGTCGCTCCTTGCATGCATGGAGCCCGCGCATGATCGCGAGAACATCGGGTTCGGCGGGAAAGCCCGGCGGCACGAGCAATCACCAGCCGTTCAACATCGTCTACGACGGGCCCGCGCTCGGCGAGCACCGGATGGACGTGCGCGACCTCGCGCCGGTGCTGCTCGCGATCGCCGACCTGTTCTCGTGCGCGAACAAGGAACTCAATGGCGAGCACTCCGAGGTGCGTCTCGAGGTCAGGGGCAGCTTCAAGGCCGGCTCGTTCCACGCCGAACTGATCTTCGTGCAGTCGCTCGCGAGCCAGATCCGCGATCTGTTCGCGGGGCCGAACGCCAATGCGTTCAGCAACGCGCTGGCGATCCTCGCCGCACTGGGGATCGTCGGAGGCGGCGGCCTGATCGGCCTCATCCGCACGCTGCGCGGACGCAAACCGCATCGCACCGAGCCGGAGGGAACGAACGTCCGGATCTGGATCTCGGAGCACGAATGCTTCGTCGTCGATGAACCCATCGTCCGGCTGTACCGGAACCGGGCCATTCGCGTGAACCTGCAGAAAGTGCTGTCGCCGCTCGAACGCGACGGCATCGACCGCTTCGGCATCGTGCGCGACGACACCGTCGAACTCTCGATCGAGTGCGACGAACTCGATACGTTCACGAGCAGCGACGATCCCGGCGAAGTGGTCACCGACACCGTCGCGCTCAAGATGCTGAAGCTCGAATCCGTCGTGTTCAAGGACGGCAACAAATGGCGCGTGCACGACGGCACGTCGGCGTTCTTTGCCGCACTGGACGACGAGCAGTTCATCGCGAAGGTCGATGCCGGCGAGCGCTTCGGAAAGGGCGACGTGCTGATCGTCGATCTGCGTCAAACGCAGATCATCACCGACGAGGGGCTTCGCAACGAATACCGGATCGTCAAGGTTCGCGAGCACCGGGCGCCGCTGCAACCGGCGCTGATTTGATCCTTGCCGTGGTAGGAGGCGATGCGCGGGCAGCTCCTGCGACGAGCCCGCGCCCCGCTTTCAACGAAACACGTTCACCGCATCCACCAGCCGCGTCGCCTGCTGCTTGAGGCTTTCCGACGCCGCCGTGCTTTGCTCGACCAGCGCCGCGTTCTGCTGCGTGATGTTGTCCAGATGCACGACCGCCTGATCGACCTGCGCGACGCCGGTGCTCTGCTCGGCCGTCGACGAGCTGATTTCCGCGATCAGGTCCGACACCCGCTTCACCTGCGTGACGATGTCCTCCATCGTCTTGCCGGCGCCATCAACGATGCGTGCGCCGGATTCGACCCGGTCGACGCTCGCGCCGATCAACGTCTTGATTTCCTTCGCCGCGTTCGCGCTGCGCTGCGCGAGCGCCCGTACCTCGCCCGCGACCACCGCGAAACCGCGCCCCTGATCGCCCGCGCGCGCCGCTTCGACCGCCGCGTTCAGCGCGAGAATGTTGGTCTGGAACGCGATCCCGTCGATCACGCCGATGATGTCGGAAATCTTGCGCGAGCTCGCCGTGATGTCGTTCATCGTCGCGACGACTTCGCTCACCGCCTGCCCGCCGCGCTCGGCTGCATCGCTCGCGGACACCGACAACTGGTTCGCCTGCAGCGCCGTCTCCGCATTGCTCGACACCGTGGCCGTCATCTCGGCCATCGACGCGGCCGTCTGCTGCACGCTGGTCGACGCCTGTTCGGTACGCGCGCTCAGGTCGTTGTTGCCTTGCGCGATCTCGTTGCTCGCGCGCTGCACGTTGTGCACCTGCTCGCTGACGTCGTCGACGAGCCAGCGGAACATCAGCCCGAGCTGGTTGATCGTGCGCAGCGTCATGCCGATCTCGTCGACGCGGTTCATCGCGACGCCGGTGCGGCTCTCGCCGGTCGCGACGCGCAACGCCTGATCGCGCAACTGCATCAGCGGTCGCGCGATCTGCGCGTCGAGCCACAGCCCGGCCGCAACCGATACGCCGGCCGTCGCCGCCGCAAACACGGCCAGCCCGCCGCCAGTCAGCCCGCAGGCCCAGCCTGCGCCGACGACGGCCGGCGCCAGCATGCACAGCGTCGAATGCAGCCGCGCCCGTACCGACATCGTCTGGAACAGCGACGCGACGCGCATCAGCCCGGTCCGGACGATCAGCCCCTTGTGGAAACGGCGGTTGCCGGCCTTGCCTTCGCGGAACGCGCGATACAGCGCGTCGGCCGCCGCGATCTCGTCGCGCGACGCCTTCGTGCGCACCGACATGTAACCCGTCGGCTGCCCGTTGCGCATCACCGGCACCGTATTCGAGCGCACCCAGTAGTGATCGCCGTTCTTGCGGCGGTTCTTCACGAGTGCGGTCCACGGTTCACCGTTCTGCAGCGTCGCCCACATGTCGGCGAACGCCTCCTTCGGCATGTCCGGGTGCCGCACGACGTTGTGCGGCTGACCTTCGATCTCCTCCGGGGAAAATCCGCTGACCTGGATGAACGCGGCGTTCGCGTACTTGATGTAACTGTCCGCGTCGGTGGTCGACATCAGTGTCGCGTCGTCGGGAAATTCGAATTCGCGTTGCGTGACAGGCTGGTTATTGCGCATGGTGTGGAGTTCCGGGTTGCGGATCTTGCGTCCGCTTGTGGATGGGATCGAGACCGTACGCAGCGCGGTCGGCCCGCATGCGTTCGATCACACTCCTGCGCTTTCGGCAAATCTGACGAAAACATTATGCCGGGCACGGGTAAATATGCATTAGATTTGCATCATCTTGATTCAGCCGAACACTTTGTTTATACGTGAATCAAAAAATCCGTTTTTATCCGATACCCATTCGAATCTCGTCAAATCGGAAACCCGGAGATTCGCCGCCGACGATTACCGAAACACGTTCACCGCATCCACCAGCCGCGTCGCCTGCTGCTTGAGGTTTTCCGACGCCGCCGCGCTTTGTTCGACGAGTGCCGCGTTCTGCTGCGTGATGTTGTCCAGATGCACGACCGCCTGGTCGACCTGCGCGACGCCGGTGCTCTGCTCGGCCGTCGACGAACTGATTTCCGCGATCAGATCCGACACCCGCTTCACCTGCGTGACGATGTCCTCCATCGTCCTGCCCGCATCGTCGACCCGCCGGGCACCCGACTCGACCCGGTCGACGCTCGCGCCGATCAACGTCTTGATTTCCTTCGCCGCGTTCGCGCTGCGCTGCGCGAGCGCCCTCACCTCGCCGGCAACCACCGCGAAACCGCGCCCCTGTTCGCCCGCGCGTGCCGCTTCGACGGCCGCGTTCAGCGCAAGGATGTTGGTCTGGAACGCGATCCCGTCGATCACGCCGATGATGTCGGCGATCTTGCGCGAGCTGTCGGTGATGTCGCGCATCGTCGTGACGACCTCGCTCACCGCCTGCCCGCCGCGCTCGGCCGCGTCGCTCGCGGACACCGCAAAGCGGTTCGCCTGCAGCGCGGTCTCCGCATTGCTGTCGACGGTGGCGGTCATCTCGGCCATCGATGCGGCCGTCTGCTGCACGCTCGACGCGGCCTGTTCGGTGCGCGCGCTCAGGTCGTTGTTGCCCTGGGCGATCTCGTTGCTCGCGCGCTGCACGTTGTGCACCTGCTCGCTGACGTCGTCGACGAGCCAGCGGAACATCAGCCCGAGCTGATTGATCGTGCGCAGCGTCATGCCGATCTCATCGACCCGGTTCATCCGCACGCCGCGCCGGCTTTCGCCGGTCGCGACGTTCAGCGCCTGGTCATGCAGCTGCTTCAGCGGACGCACGATCTGCGCATCGAGCCACAGCCCGGCCGCCACCGACACACCGGCCGTCGCGGCCGCAAACGCCGCGAGCCCGCCACCGGTCAGCCCGCAGGCCCAGCCCGCGCCGACGACGGCCGGCGCCAGCACGCACAGCGCCGCATGAACGCGCGCGCGCACCGACATCGTCTGCGGCAGCGACGCGATGCGCAGCAGCCCGGTCCGGACGATCAAGCCCTTGTGGAAGCGGCGCTGGCCCGCCTTGCCTTCGCGGAACGCGCGATACAGCGCGTCGGCTGCCGCGATCTCGTCGCGCGGCGCCCGGGTGCGCACCGACATATAGCCATGCGGCGCGCCGTTGCGCATCACGGGCACCGCGTTCGCGCGCACCCAGTAATGGTCGCCGTTCTTGCGGCGGTTCTTCACGAGCGCGGTCCACGGTTCACCGTTCTTCAGCGTCGCCCACATGTCGGCGAACGCCTCCTTCGGCATGTCCGGGTGCCGCACGACGTTGTGCGGCTGGCCGACGAGTTCGTCGGTCGAGAAGCCGCTCACATGCGCGAACGTGGTGTTCGCGTACGTGATGATGCTGTCGGCATCGGTGGTCGACATCAGCGTGACGTCGTCGGGGAATTCGAATTCTTGTTGGGTGACAGGCTGGTTGTTGCGCATGCAGGGCTCCGAAAAGCGGATCCGGACGCAGGACCCGCGCGGCGCGAAAATCACGCTCAGTAGCCGAAAAACGGTTTATCGCTTCACGACGGTCTCGATCTAACTGTCGGCAATTTCCGGAAAAACCTTAATCTGGATGCGCGTAAAATATCGAATTCGGTCTTCAGGATGATTTCGATCAAATAATCCCGCGAAATCCCGCGCTAATCGCGTCCGGCGCTTGGCGGATGCAGTCCGACTGCGTTACGCGATAACGTCAAACGACGCACCAATCCAGGCAGCCGTTGCACGCGGCAAAACGATTCAGCCTGATCGGCTTCATTCAACCGGCATTCGAACGTATTTCCATTCGCTCAACACCGCCAACACGGAGAACGACATTGCAGAACGCGCCGCAGCCGCCGGCCACGCCGAAGATCCTCGTCAGCATGTGCGTGCTCGGACACCCCGTCCGATACAACGGCTCGGCGAAGACCGCCGCGCACGAAACGCTCGCACGGTGGCAGCGCGAAGGGCGTCTGGTGCCCGTGTGTCCGGAACTCGCAGGGGGCATGAGCGTGCCGCGTCCGCCCGCCGAAATCGCGAACGGCGAATCGGGGCAACGCGTTCTGGCAGGTGCCGCGCGCATCGTCGACGTGCACGGTACCGACGTGACAGCGCAGTTCGTCGACGGTGCGCAGACCGCGCTCGCGCTGGCACGCGCGCACGATTGCCGCTTCGCGATCCTGGCGGACGGGAGTCCTTCGTGCGGAAGCCGTTTCATTTACGACGGGAGTTTTGCGGGTCGGCGGCATGCCGGCGCCGGTGTGACGGCGGCGCTGCTGCGCCAGCATGGCGTCGAGGTATTCGCGGACACCGAGATCGACGCGCTCGCCGCGCGCCTCGCGCGACAATCGCCCGCTGAATGACGATGTGGCCGGCACGAAGATCGCGCGCGGCCACATCGTCCGAAAAGGGAACACGGTGAAGCGGCGCGCATGCCGCGCGCGCTTCACCGCATCACGCGATCACACGCGTTCGATCGCGATCGCGATGCCCTGGCCGACGCCGATGCACATCGTGCACAGCGCGAAGCGGCCGTTGGTGCGATGCAGCTGGTACATCGCGGTCGTGACCAGACGCGCGCCCGACGCGCCGAGCGGATGGCCGAGCGCGATCGCGCCGCCGTTGGGGTTCACGCGAGGATCATCGTCGGCGACGCCGAGCATGCGCAGCACCGCAAGACCCTGCGATGCGAACGCTTCGTTCAGCTCGATCACGTCGAACTGGTCGATCGTCATCCCGAGCCGCGCGAGCAGCTTCTGCGTGGCCGGCGCGGGGGCCGATGCCCATCACGCGCGGCGCGGACGCCGGCCGTCGCGATGCCGAGCACGCGGGGCGCGCGGGCGTCAGGCCGAAGCGCTTCGCGGTAGCCTCGTTCGCGAGGAGCAGCGCAGCGGCGCCGTCGTTGACACCCGACGCGTTTGCCGGCCGTCACCGAGCCGTCCGGACGCACGACGCCCTTCAGCTTCGCGAGCGTCTCGAGCGACGTTTTCGCGCGGATGCTCGTCACGCGAAAAGACAACCGGATCGCCCTTCTTCTGCGGAATCGTGGACCGACACGATTTCCTCGGCGAGCGTGCCGTCCTGCTGCGCACGCGCGGGCCTTCTGCTGGCTGCGCAGCGCGAAACAGATCCTGATCGGCGCGGCTGATGTTGTAGTCGACCGCGACGTTCTCGCCCGTCTCCGGCATCGAATCCACGCCATGCAGCTGTTTCATCAGCGGATTGACGAAACGCCAGCCGATCGTCGTGTCGTAGATGTCGGCCTGGCGCGCGAAACGCGCTGGCGGCCTTGCCCATCACGAAACGGCGCGCGCGCGTCATGCTTTTCGGACGCCGCCGGCCACCATCAGCGCGGCCCTCGCCCGACTTGATCGCGCGTGCTGCCACGCCGACCGCGTCCATCCCGGAAACCGCACAGGCGGTTGATCGTCGAAACCCGGCCACGCCCCTCCGGCAGGCCCCGCGAGCAGCGCGGACATGCGCGCGACGTTTGCGGTTGTCCTCGCCGGCCTGGTTCGCGCAGCCATAGATCACGTCGTCGATCGCCGTCCCAGTCGACGTCGCGGTTTGCGCTCGACGAGCGCCTTGAGCGGCACCGCGCCGAGGTCGTCGGCGCGCCACGCCGGACAGCGCAACCGCCGTAACGGCCGATCGGGGTACGAAATCGCATCACACAGAAAAAGCTTCGGTCATCAGTGTCTCCGGTCTCATGCAAGGCTGGGGAAGTGAAAGAAAAACGCGCCCCCTTGCATTGCCCGCCGGGATGCGCTTAAAATGTTTCTATATACGAACATAAGATCGTGTATCGAACGTTCAACGCATCATAGGGAGTGCGGGGACGACCTGTCAAGCGCCCGGTCAGCGGGGCGGTTGGCGTGTCAGGCCCCATGCGCTATCTTCTCGGCTGCACGACAATCCGACCGTTCATGACAACCGAAGACATCCAGACGAAACCCGGCGACTCCTATGTGCAGTCGTTCGCGCGGGGCCTCGCGGTGATCCGCGCGTTCGACGCCCAGCGCCCGGAGCAGACGCTCACCGAGGTCGCCTCGGCCACCGGGCTCACCCGCGCGGGCGCGCGCCGGATCCTGCTGACGCTGCAGACGCTCGGCTACGTCGAGGCCGACGGCCGGCTGTTCCGGCTCACGCCGAAGATCCTCGAGCTCGGCTTCGCGTATCTCACGTCGATGCCGTTCTGGAATCTCGCCGATCCGGTGATGGAGCAATTGTCCGCGCAGATCCACGAAAGCTGCTCGGCCGCCGTGCTCGACCGCACCGAGATCGTCTACGTGCTGCGCGTGCCGACCCGCAAGATCATGACGATCAACCTGTCGATCGGCAGCCGCCTGCCCGCGTACTGCACGTCGATGGGCCGCGTGCTGCTGTCCGCGCTCGACGACGCGGCGCTCGACGAAACGCTCGCGCAGAGCAACATCCGTGCGCACACACCCCGCACGATCACCGACATCGGCGAGTTGAAGGCGACGATCGCGCAGGCGCGCCAGCAAGGCTGGGCCGTGGTCGACCAGGAACTGGAAGTGGGCCTGATGTCGATTTCCGCGCCGATCCGTAACCGGCGCGGGCAGGTGATCGCCGCGATGAACATCAGCGGTAACGCGCAGCGGCATACCGCGAAGCAGATGGTGAAGGAGTTTCTCGGGCCGCTGCAGCAGGCCGCGCAGACGGTGTCGGAGCTGGTGGCACGGCGCGGGTGAGTGGGCCTGGCGGACCGGCAGGCGCGTGCGGGACGTTTCCCCCGCAGCCGGGGCGCCGCGGTGTGCTGCCTCGATTGTCGTGTCGGCGATACGACAATTCGCACATAAAAAGACGGGCGGCATGCGCCGCCCGCTCAACTCTCTGACTCTATTGCAACATCCTTCTCACGGAGGGCGGAGCGAACTCCGCACCGCCAATTTAGTGACGCGGCAAAGCCGGGTCAATTTGACGAGAACGAAATTGCGTGGCGCCTCTCGGTCACCGTGCCGCCCGGCCAGTCACGCGCCAAGCAACATCCCCGTGCGCATCGGCACCACCCCCGTCACGCGGCCGAGCGGCGCACCGGCCGTCACGAAGCGGATCGCGCGCCGCATGTAGAACACGCCGTCGGTGCTGCTCGATACCGTCGTGATCGCGTCGGTCAGCGGATCGACGATGTCGAACAGCGGATCGCCCGCGCGAATCGTCGTGCCGATCGCCGCGCGGTGCACGAGAATTCCGCTCACCGGCGCGTAGAACTGCTCGCTGCCCGCGAGCGGCGTGGCCGGCGCGACAAGCGGTGGCAACGGCGTGCGCTCGCCGCGCACGGCGCCGCACCACACCAGATAGTCGACGAGCGCGTCGGCGTCGCGCGCCGCGTATTCATACGTCACGTCGCGCTGGCCGCGGCATTCGACGGTCACGGCCACCGCGCCCGCCGCCATCGGCGTGCGCGCCGGCAGGTGCTGCCGCAACTGCGACCACAGCAGGTGATGCGCATCGTCGAACGCGTGGCCGCCCGAGTCCTCGGCCAGCAGCGACACCGCCGCGCCGAGATAGCGCGCGAGCGGCTCGACCTGCGGCCACGCGGTGTCGCTCGTGTACACGTGCATCACGGCTTCGAGCGAGCAATGCAGGTCGATCACGACATCGGCGTCATGCGACAGCTTCAGCAGCGCCAGCTGCAACGCGTCGAATTCGGTGCGCGGCACGATCTCGTCGAGCGCCGCGCCGACGCATTCGCGCACGATCGCGCGATTGCGTTCGGGATCCGCGCCGAGCCGGTCGCGCGCGCGTGCGGCGATGTCCGCGAGCGGCAGGAAACCGCGATTGAAGTTGCGCCCGCTCGCGAGATCGAACCGGCCGATGAATTGCCCGAGCAGATGCTGATTGAGCCCGACCGGGTTCGCGACCGGCACCAGCACGATCTCGGCCGCGAGCCGGCTGTCGGCGTCGAGCTGCGCGAGACGCTGCTTGAGCGCGACCGCCGCGAGCATCGCGGGCGTTTCGTCCGCGTGCAGCGCGGCCTGCAGGTAGATCTTGCGGCCGGCGTCGGCCGGCCCGAAATGAAAGCTCGTCAGCGTGCGCTGCGTGCCGATCGAAGGCGACAGGAGCGGCGTGTTGCGAATCTGCATCGAGGGTCTCGAATGAAAAATGCGGGGAAAACGGCGCGCGCGGGTCAGTCGCCGTACCGGTAGAAATCGAAGTACATCTTCCCAATCCGGTCGCACGTGCCGTCCTAAAGCCTCGGCGACCGCGCCGGCGAACGCGAAACTCTCGGCCCTTCGGCTGGCCCCGCTCACCGCCCGCGGCGCGGCACGTCAGTCCATCGACTCGCGCGCGGTCTCGCGCAGCATCGCGACCGCGATCAGCGACAGCACCACGCATGCGGCCACATAGCCGGCCGGCGCGAGCGTGCTGCCGGTCGTCTTCACGAGCCAGGTCGCGATCAGCTGCGCGGTGCCGCCGAAAATCGTCACCGCGAGCGCATACGCGATCGAGATCCCCGTCGCGCGCACATGGCGCGGCAGCGATTCGCACATCAGCGCCATTTCGGATGCCGACCCGAGCGAATAGAACAACAGCATCAGCGCGGTCAGCGGCAGGATCACGGACAGCGTCGGATGATGGTTCATCAGCCAGAACGCCGGGAACAGCAGCAGGACGAGCACGCCGCGCCCGACGAAGATCGGCATGCGCCGGCTGCCGAGACGGTCCGACAGCCAGCCGAACAGCGGACACGTCACCAGCATCACGCAGCCCGACGCAACGCCGACGAACATCGACAGCTTCATCGGCAGCCCGAGCGTATGGATCGCGTAGGTCGGCATGTAAAAGGTCAGGATGTAGGTCGACACCGTGCCGCCCATCACCGTCAGCATCAACAGCAGCACCGTGCGCGTGTGCTGCGAGAACAGCTCGCGCAGCACGCCGCGTTCGATTCCGTGGTGGCTGTCGCCGGGCGCATCGTCCGCGAGCCGGCGGCGCAGATACATGCCGACCGGTGCGATCAGCACGCCCACGAAGAACGGCAGGCGCCAGCCCCAGCCCTCGAGCGCATCCTTCGTCAGCGTGTTCGACAGCAGCGCCGCGAAACCCGAACCCATCAGCGCGGCACCGCCCTGCGTCGCGAGCTGCCAGCTCGCGCGGAACGCCCGGTGCGACGTGCCGCCCTGCTCGATCAGCGTGGACGTCGCGGCGCCGAACTCGCCGCCCTGCGAGAAGCCCTGCATCAGCCGCGCGCAGACGACCAGCAGCGGCGCGGCCACGCCGGCCTGTGCGTAGGTCGGCGCGATCGCGATCAGGCCGGTGCCGAGCGCCATCAGCATGATCGTCAGGTTCAGCGCGGCCTTGCGGCCCTTGCGGTCCGCATAGACGCCGAGCACGACGCTGCCGAGCGGCCGCGTGAAGAAGCCGGCGGCAAACGTCGCGACCGACAGCAGCAGCGACGTGGTCGGGTCGCTCGACGGGAAGAACAGCTTGCCGATCAGGACTGCGAAAAAGCCGTACACGGTGAAATCGAAGAACTCCAGCCAGTTGCCGATCACGGCCGCCGCGATCGCGCCGCGCTTCGTGACGGCCGGTGCGTCGCGCGTATCGGTTGCGGCGGCGCCCGTCGACGCGGGGTGCAGCGCGAGATGGTCTTTCTGCATCGTTCGTCTCTCCTCTCAATGCGGCCGGAAGCGCCGGCCACGCGCCGCCGCCGGGATTACTGCCCGAGGTAACGCTCCACGAGGCGTGTCCAGAACGCCGCGCCGATCGGCAGATTGCGATCGTTGAAGTCGTACTTCGGGTTGTGCACCATGCAGCCGTCTTCCCCTTCGCCGTTGCCGAGCCGCACGAACGAGCCGGGCCGCTGCTGCAGCATGAACGCGAAATCCTCGCTGCCCATCAGCAGGTCGGCCTGCTCGACGACGTGCGCGTCGCCGACCAGCTCGCGCGCGACCTGCGCGGCGAAATCCGTTTCGGCATCCGTATTGACGACGACCGGATAGCCTTCGATGTACTCGACGTGCGCGGTCGCGCCGTAGCTCGCGGCCTGCGATTCGGCGAGTTCGACGATGCGGCGCTTCAGCAGCGCGCGTACTGCGGGGCTGAACGAACGCACGCTGAGTTCGAGACGCGCGCCGTTCGGGATCACGTTGTTCGCGGTGCCCGCGTGCATCGAGCCGACCGTGACGACCGCCGGCTGCGACGGGTCGACGTTGCGCGCGACGATCGTCTGCAGCGCCATCACGATGCTCGCCGCGACGACCACCGGGTCGACCGTCAGGTGCGGCCGCGCCGCGTGGCCGCCGACACCCTCGATCGAGATGATCGCCTTGTCGCCGGCCGACATGAACGGGCCGCGCCGCGTGAGGAACACGCCGGGCGCCGCGCCCGGATGGTTGTGCATGCCGAACACCGCATCGCACGGAAAGCGCTCGAACAGGCCGTCGTCGATCATCTTCTTCGCGCCGCTGTCGACGCCGTGCTCTTCGGCCGGCTGGAAATACAGGTGCACGGTGCCGGAGAAGTTGCGCGTCTTCGCGAGGTGCTGCGCGGCGCCGAGCAGCATCGTCGTGTGGCCGTCGTGGCCGCATGCGTGCATCTTGCCGTGCGTGCCGCTCGCATACGGCAGGCCGGTTGCCTCGAGGATCGGCAGCGCATCCATGTCCGCGCGGATGCCGATGCTGCGCGTGCCGTCGCCGACCCGCAGCGTGCCGACCACACCCGTCTGCCCGACCCCGCGCGTCACCTGCCAGCCCCATTGCTCGAGCTTGTCCGCGACGAGCGCGGCCGTCTCGTGCTCCTCGTAGGCGAGTTCCGGGTGATGGTGAATGTGATGGCGGATCTCGCGCAGGCCGCCGGCGGCGGGCATGAGATCGTCGATTTCGGTGAATCGGACGTCGGTGGTCATCAAGCGGCTCCTGCTGATGGGAAAGCGAGCCACTATAGCGAGCCGATATCCGCTCAATAAGATGCGGAATTTTTCACCGCGATAAGATTTTTTAATCAGGGTTAATGCGGATGCGGGGCGCTACTTGTAGCCTTCGATTAGATGTGGACACGGGCGCTGGGAGAATCGCTGGGCTGCCCGCTTGCAGATAGCGCCAGATCCGGTCATGCGTTCACCTGGCGAAATCCATGTGCGGCAGTTCGAATTATTCGAACCGCCCCGTGTCGAATGACGTCGCTCGTCGCGGCGACTCAGAAGGTACACGTCGCGAATCAAAGCTGGCACTGACCATAGCCTTGCGAAGACCAGCGTCAACTCCCGAGCAGCGCCGGCAGCCCCTGTCGCGCGTTGTACGAAACAAGAGTTTGAGCAGGCGATCGTACCGTAGTGGTAAAAGATCGACTCAGAGTCTTTGTCGGCCATAGGTGCCCACCTTCCCAATCGGTGGACACCTATGCTCCTCGGTCAGAGCGCCGTGACGTAGACGTCGAGAATGGACCCCTTACGGTCGATCAACCTCAATTGCTATAGATCAGACCGCGAGCGGCGCCGTTGACGTAAATCCTGCCATACGTGTTCCAGTCGCCGGCCATCACGCCGGAGTCGCCGAATTGGTGCGCGTCATCGTTGAAGCGCGCCCACGTTGCACCACCGTCGTCGGAATGGTAAATGCCCCAGACGCCGTTCAATGTGCCTTCCACGTAGACCGCGGCCGAGTACGACGAACCGGTCGGTGCCCTGCCCAACGCGATCACGGTGGCGCCCGGTGTGTCGTTGGTCGACGCAAAGACGCTGAGCTTCGTCCAGGTTGCCCCCGAGTCCACCGAGTGGTACACGGCCGTGCCGTCGGCCAGCCAGAGGTCACCCTCGGCGTTCGGATTGACCGCCATCGACGTATCCCGCCACGAATTCCAGGCCAGGTTCGCGTTCACGGAGCCCTGGCTCAGCGCGAACGTGTGGCCGCCGTCGTTCGAGACGTAGATCTTGCCGCGCTGCCAGCTCCACGGTGCGCCGCCGGAGTCGTAGGCATAGACCTTGTTAGGGTTCTTGCGGTCCGCGGCCAGGCGGTAGGCGCGCGGGAAGCCGTTCCATTTGGCACTGAACGCCGGCAGGTTGGTCGCCGTCCAGCTGGCGCCATTGTTTGTCGTATACGACGGCACCGAGTCCGGCGGTGCCCACGTCACGTTGTTGCGGGATGGGACGACCAGGTTGCCCACGTTGCTCTGGCTTGCCGCGGCGCCGTTGGGCAGCGACGCGAACGTCGCCCAGGTATTGCCGCTGTCGCCCGACCAGAAGCCCTTGGTGGCATGGCCGTTGGCGTTGTCGACGCCCGCGGCGGCGATGTACGTCGGATCGAACCACGACATATCGGCCGAATTGCCGCTGCTCCACGTGTTCAACGGGCCTTTCGTCGGCCTCGTCGAGAGGTCCGTATTGACCCATGTACCGATGTCGCCGGCGCTGTTGATGAAGTTGTACGACGCGCCGGGCGGCGCCGTAACGAGCGCCAGCGTCACGGTTTCCTCGAGGTTGTCGACCTTGGGGCTCCAGGTTGGCGTGGGCGACGAGGCGTTCATGGTTTCGCAGATGCCGCCGCCGTGGACGTGCATGACGTGATCGCGATTGGCTGGGTCGATGGTGACGCCCTCGACCCAGCCGGCGCAGCCACCCGAGGCAGTGCCGGTATGCGGCATGCCGGCCTCGATTTCGCGCCACGTACTGCCGCCGTCGTCGGATAGCTGGATGGTCTTGCTGGTGTCGCTCCAGCCGGTCATGCCCAGTGCGATGCGGGCGGACGAGCCCAGACCTGAGACGGACAGGCCGCCAAAGCCGTTGCTGTTGGAGCTGTTGAGCAGCGTCCAGTTGCTGTTGTTACTTCCGCCGAACTTGTAGAGATAGCTCGGTCCGCCGATGCCCTGGCCGACGCCCGCGTTGAACACCACGTAGAAGTTGCCGTCGGACGTGCGCACGACGTGCGGGATGTAGTAGCCGGACACCGTCGGCGGGACGGGCACCGGCGTCCACGAGAAGCCGCCGTTGGTGGACTTGTACAGGGTCGACGTCAGGCCCGCCGCGTTGGCGTAATCCGGGGCGACGGTGGCCCACATGATCCAGGTCGGCTGGCCGCCGCCCGTGCCCGACGTGTCGAAGATGACCTGCTCGACGCCCAGCGGGGAGCCGCCGCCGCTGATCGTAGTGGAGGACAGACCCGTGACCTGCGTCCAGGTACGGCCGGAATCGGCACTCTTCCACAGGCCGGCCGTGCGCGATCCGTAGAACAGCGTCGAGGGATTGTTGGGGTCGACCTGCAGGCGCTCGCCCGTGGCCCGGCCGTTGTCGTTGCCGCCCACCGGGAACGGCAGGTCGTAGTGCGTCCAGGTGTTGCCACGGTCACTCGAGATGTAGATGCGGCCGTTGTGACCCTGCGTCACGGTAATGCCGGTCATCATGTAGACGAGCTGATCGTTGTTCGGGTCGAGCGCGAAGCTTTCGACGCCGTGGAAATCGCCCTCGCCTGCACCGAAACCGATGCCGTCGGTGATAGGCGTCCACGTCGAGTTGGTCGCGTTCCAGCGGTACGCGCCGCCAACGTCGGTGCGTGCGTACAGCAGGCTCGGGTTGGCTGGATGGTAGATGAGGCCGGTGACATAGCCGCCCCCGCCCCACTTGACACTGGTCCAACTGGCCGCCGGCAGGTTGCTGCCGCTGCCATTTCCGCCGATCTGACTACGATTAGCGGCTACATTGGCACCCGCATTGGTCACACCTGTCGCGCTATCGGATCCGCCGCCACAGCCCCATAACGCACACGCCATCGCCGCAGCGGCAATCCATCGTTGAGAAAACGCGGTCATCGAAGAAATCCTTAAAGGAAGAGGTCCATCGCTGGGCCCGCCATCGGGCCCAGCGCAATCAATTCGCCAGGAGCGATGCGATCTGCGCAGCGCTGAGCGCACCGCGATAGATGCGGAAATCGTCGATCAGGCCGTTGAACGTGGCGTCGGCACTGTATTGCGATTTGCCCAGCCAGTTCTGCGTGGTGCTGCCCAAGCGGAACGGCGCCTGGAACATCGCCGTGTTGGTGCTGACGGGCATGCCGTCCACGTACATCGTGCCGGTCGAACCCGATAGCGTGACGGCCACATGCACCCATCGCTTGCTCGGCAGCTCGGTGGGGGCGTCGATGATCTGTTCCGGAGGGCCGTCGCCGGGGCCGTTGGCCGTCATGGCGAAGCGCATGCCGGCCCAGCCGTTGCGCAACTGCCCGCGCGGCGTGAACATCATGTAGCGGTGGAAGCCCGTGCCGAAGTCGAACAGGCGTGCCCACGTTTGCGCGCCGTTCCAGAACACCCAGGAGGCGATGGTGAAGTCCGACACATCGGCCAGCAGATCGTCGGGCAACGCCACATACGCGCCCGAGCCGTTGAGCGAGACCGCGTTACCGCTGTGCCCCGCTGCCCACGTTGCGCCGTTGAGCGTGCCATTGCGCCCGTTGCCCGAGCTATCGGCGGCCGTGATGCCGCTGCCTTCATCGAAGGTGAGGTGCGCAAGCAGCTGCTGCGCCGTGATCACTTTCACTTCGTTGGAGGGCGCCGATTCGCCCGCAATCGTTTGCGCTGTTACGACATAAAAATACGTGCCGGCAGCGGCTGGCATATCGGTATAGGTCAGCAGATCGGTGATACCGCTCCGGATGGTGCTGTACGGTCCGCCGGCAATGGTGGCGCGCTTGACGTTGTAGCTGACGGCGTTGCTGCTGCCCCACCACGACAGCACCACCTTGCCCGCGTTGGCGTAGCCGGACAGGCCGGTCGGCGTTGCGGCAGGGGTGCCGGGGTCGAGCGTGCAGGTGAGCGTGCCGTAGCCAAGCTGGTCGAAGCCGCCACTGTTGGGGCCGTAGTTGCCGCCGCCGCCTTCCGGTGCCACAAGCTCGGCAGCGCGCTGGGTGTAAGGCGCCGCCAGACCTTTGCGGTTGATGTAATGGTTGGCCACCAGCGCCCAGCAGGGCCGCCCCAGGGCGTCGCCTTGCCCGCCGGCGGCGAACTGCGTCTGGATGACGCCGGCGCTGTTCTGGTACGTGACGAAAGGCACCGTGTAGAACGCGCCGCCTGCCTGCTTCAGGTTGGCCTTGGCCACGTATTCCGCGCCCGCCAGAAAGCGATTGTTGTCATAGCCGTACAGGTCGATGCCCTGATTCCACGCCATCTCGCAAATGGCGCCCGTCAATGCAATGCCGAGCGTGCTGTGGCCCTGGTCCCGGCCGGCTTCCTGCCATTGCCCGAGGTTGCCGGGGTGCAGGTAGTACACGGCTTGCCGGATACAACCGTTACTGCCACCGGTCCTGAAATGGGTGATGGCCTCGTTGACGAGCTCGGCATCGTCGCACAACACGCCAATGGCCAGGACGCACGCGATGTTGGCCAGGCCCCAGTTGGCCCAGTAGTGCGTGTCCATCGCGGTGTCGATACGGGTCAGGAAAGCGTGACTGACCGGGTAGAAGACATTGCGCATCATCGCCTGGAATGCGGCGAGTCCGGCCGGACTCCAGCCGCTGTAGCCGCGCATGATTTCGGCTGCGTTGGCGAACTCGTAGCCGTAGATGCCAGCGGCGAGCGCCACATCGCTGCCGCCAAGCGTCGTCAGCGTCGAGGCCCATTGGTCCAGATACTCCACGGCTTTGTCGGCATAGCGTTTGTCGTCCGACACCTTCCAGCGCAGCGCGTCGCCATAGGCGGCGGCGATGTCGTTGTAGAGAGCGCCGTAGTTCTGACCATGCGTGGGATCGTTGCCGCGATAGATGCCGACCTGCGGGTTCGGCTTGTTCGTCAGGCGCGTGTGACCGTTGGCGACCAGCACGTTCCAGCTATCGATCCACGGGGAAGCGTGCGCGCCGACTTTGGCGCGCATGCGTTCGAAATCCGCCTCGGTATGCAGCAAACCGGGATGCGTGAAGGCGCGGGTTTGGGCAGTGCCTGCCGACATCGCCCCTGCGTCGATACCGTCCGAAGCTGGAGCAACTCCGGACGCCTGGCCGGTGCCGTTTGCCGATGTACGCTCACCGCCTGTAACCGCGTTGCTTCCGTCGCCGCCGCATCCGGCCAGAAGCGTTGCACCGAGCCCCATCACGAAATGGCGTCGTGCAATATTTTCGATGTCGCCGAGTGGGACGATTTCCTCGGGTAGCATCGTCGGTGCTCCGTTGTCTCGCATGTCTGGATCCCCAGTTTTTTAGCTATAGTCGAAGCGACAAAAATGTACGAACCGTTCCGTATTCATCAGGAACGCGTAGCATTCTATCCAGTGCGACAGGGATTCAATCAAGCGAAAAAAAACAAATTCACCAATGACACGCACTTGTCACATCGATGATGCAGGGATTGAGGAATGCGCGAAGCGGCTGGGCACCGCCGTAGAACAAAACAGAGTTGAGCTTGGGCATGATCTGTTGTCCGTAGCGCGCTCACTGCGGAGCACGCCATCTCGAATCCGACGACCAACCTGCCAATAGAAGTTCGGCGTTGACGGCTGCGGCCGCCGGTGCACGCGCCGGATCAATCATCCGGCAGATGTCGGCCAATCGGATACGGGACAAGTTCGGTCATCTGGTCCGGATAGCAGAAATCGGCAGCGCTGCGTGCCCGCACGGGCCACGTTACCGGAATCTCGGCAACGGTGAAACCACGGCGACCACCCAATTTTCCCCGCACCGCGGAGAGAATTCAGCCTTCCGCTCGCCTCTCCCCGTGGAAAGTGTGGGCGCTCGCAACTGAGCTTCCGCACCCCTGAGACGAAGTTGGCTCGATCCGCAGTGCCGGCGGATCGAAGAACCTCCAGGCCCGTCTGTGACGCAATGCCCAATTAACCCGCCCGCCGGCGTCGCCAGCGCTAGAAATGCAGGGGTGCCGAAACGGTGACGGTCCCGCTTCTCGCTTGGCGCGGGGCGGGAGCGCTCAATTCCCCTCTGCAGGGTGCCGCACACACGGGGGCTTCGCTTGTGTCCCGAAATGAATGGGAACAAAGCCCTTACTGTGTTCCCCTTCAATTTATTCGATTCAATGCTGCGGGATGGCACGGGAACAAGGGCTCGCCAGCCCTCCGAATTTCTCCATTTTTAAACCGGACTATTTCTTGGGCCAGGGCCAATTGACACCTTTGTTTCGCAAATGGCGACGCCGTTATTTCCCCTCGTCAATTAAGACTTTAATTTCGCATTTTTATACAATAAATCCGCTGGCGCACACACCATCAACGAAAAAGTAAATTTCTACTTTTTAAAAAATTAAATCGTTTGTTATCGGATGCTTCGCCGATATTGAGTATTTCTCTGGATTAACCGAGATTGATACGAAATTTTGCGAGACGTGCCATCGTGAACACTGCTATGGTGCGTCGGTGCGGCTACGCGCATGATCCGGCGAGCCTCGACAAGCCCTTGCGCGGTGTGCCGCCGCTGCAATGGGCGCCTAGCATTATTCGATTGTGCTTCTCTATTTGAATTGAGAGCGGAACAGCCTCAGATCAAACGCTGGGGCTGCGGCCAAGGATGTCCGGATATTGCGCGGAGGGACGTCCTTTGCTGCGATTCACTACGCCTTCCCGGTGTCATTTATCGGTAATGAGCCACACACGTTATGACGCGTTACCGGACGAGTTGCGCGTTCAACTCGATAAGGCGTCACTATCCATTGAGGTTTTAAATCCTATGGGAAAGGTGGCATGAGCAATCCGATCAAGAATATCGTTATCGTGGGCGGCGGCACCGCGGGGTGGATGACCGCCTCGTACCTCGTCCGGGCGCTCCAGCAGCAGGCGACCATTACGCTGATCGAGTCTGCGGCGATCCCCCGGATCGGCGTGGGCGAGGCAACCATCCCGAGTTTGCAGAAGGTGTTCTTCGACTTCCTCGGGATACCCGAGCGGGAGTGGATGCCCCAGGTGAACGGCGCGTTCAAGTCCGCCATCAAGTTCGTGAACTGGAGGAAGTCTCCCGACCCCTCGCGCGAAGACTACTTCTACCATTTGTTCGGCAACGTGCCGAACTGCGACGGCGTGCCGCTTACCCACTACTGGCTGCGCAAGCGCGAACAGGGCTTCCAGCAGCCGATGGCGTACGCCTGCTACCCGCAGCCCGGGGCGCTCGACAGCAAGCTGGCACCGTGCCTGGCCGACGGCACGCGCCAGATGTCCCACGCGTGGCACTTCGACGCGCACCTGGTGGCCGACTTCCTGAAGCGCTGGGCCGTCGAACGCGGGGTGAAGCGCGTGGTCGACGAGGTCGTGGACGTTCACCTGAACGACCGCGGCTACATCTCCAGCCTGTCCACCAAGGAGGGACGGACGCTGGAGGCGGACCTGTTCATCGATTGCTCCGGCATGCGGGGGCTCCTGATCAACCAGGCCCTGAAGGAACCCTTCATTGACATGTCCGACTACCTGCTGTGCGACAGCGCGGTCGCCAGCGCCGTGCCCCACGACGACGCGCGCGAAGGGATCGAGCCGTACACCTCCGCGATCGCCATGAACTCGGGATGGACCTGGAAGATTCCGATGCTGGGCCGGTTCGGCAGCGGCTACGTCTTCTCGAGCAAGTTCACCTCGCGCGACCAGGCCACCGCCGACTTCCTCAACCTCTGGAGCCTCTCGGACAATCAGCCGCTCAACCAGATCAAGTTCCGGGTCGGGCGCAACAAGCGGGCGTGGGTCAACAACTGCGTGTCGATCGGGCTGTCGTCGTGCTTTCTGGAGCCGCTGGAATCGACGGGAATCTACTTCATCTACGCGGCGCTTTACCAGCTCGTGAAGCACTTCCCCGACACCGCGTTCGACCCGCGGCTGAGCGACGCATTCAACGCCGAGATCGTCTACATGTTCGACGACTGCCGGGATTTCGTCCAGGCGCACTACTTCACCACGTCGCGCGAAGACACGCCGTTCTGGCTCGCGAACCGGCACGACCTGCGGCTCTCGGACGCGATCAAAGAGAAGGTTCAGCGCTACAAGGCGGGGCTGCCGCTGACCACCACGTCGTTCGACGATTCGACGTACTACGAAACCTTCGACTACGAATTCAAGAACTTCTGGTTGAACGGCAACTACTACTGCATCTTTGCCGGCTTGGGGCTGCTGCCCGACCGGTCGCTGCCGCTCTTGCAGCACCGACCGGAGTCGATCGAGAAGGCCGAGGCGATGTTCGCCAGCATCCGGCGCGAGGCCGAGCGTCTGCGCACGAGCCTGCCGACGAACTACGACTACCTGCGGTCGCTGCGTGACGGCGACGCGGGGGTGTCTCGCAGCCAGCGCGGGTCGACGCTGGCGGCGCAGGAAATCCTGTAGTGGAGCGCACCCTGGACCGGGTAGGCGCATTCGCGGCCACGCACGCCGCCGTGGCGGCCTGCGATCCGCTGCAGGCGCGCGCGCTCGTTCTGCAGTTGCCGGGCCTGAACCGTAAAAAGGACGTGCCCGGCATCGTCGGCCTGTTGCGCGCGTTCCTCCCGGCGCGCGGCGTGCCCGCCGGCTGGGACTTCGTCGAAGCCGCCGCCGCGATGCGGGACATCGGCTTCTTCCTGGGGTCGCTCAAGCGGCACGGACACGAGCCCGCGGACGCGGTGCCCGGGCTCGAGCCGGTGCTGCTCGACCTGGCGCGCGCGACCGACCTGCCGCCGCGCGAGACGCTCCTGCATGTGACGGTCTGGAACCCCGCGGCCGCCGACGCGCAGCGCAGCTACACCGGGCTCCCCGACGAAGCGCACCTGCTCGAGAGCGTGCGCATCTCGATGGCGGCGCTCGAGGCGGCCATCGCGGTGACCGTCGAGCTGTCCGACGTGTCCCTGCGCTCACCCGCGTTCGCGCAAGGGTGCGACGAGCTGGCCGCCTATCTGCAGAAAATGGTCGAATCGATCGTGTACGCCTACCGCTTCATCTCGCTGCAGGTCTTCTACGACGAGCTGCGCCCCTTCTACGAACCGATTCGAATCGGAGGCCAGAGCTACCTCGGCCCCGGTGCCGTGGAAATGCCCCTCTTCGTGCTGGAGCACGTGCTGTGGGGCTCGCAATCGGACCACCAGGCCTATCGAGAATTCAAGGAGACGTACCTGCCCTACGTGCTTCCCGCATTCAGGGCGGTCTACGCGCGGTTCGCCGGCGAGCCTGCGCTCGTCGACCGCGCGCTCGGCGAGGCGCATGCGATCGGCACGCGGAGCGAGCCCGTCCGGGCCGGGCTGGCGGCCCTCGACCGGGTCTTCGAGGTCCTGCTGCGCTTCCGGGCGCCTCACGTCAAATTGGCCGAGCGGGCGTACGAAGTCGGTCGAAGCGGCCCAAGCATCGGCAGCGGGGGGTACGCGCCCAGCATGCTCGGCGATCTACTCACGCTCACGCGCGCCGCGCGGTCCCGCATCCGCGCCGCGCTCGACGAATCCTGACGCACGCGGCGATGTGTTCCATCTCACAAGGAGAGTTTGCCCCCATGACTCAGATGAGCCCCGCGAACGGGCGCGATAGCAACCACTTCGACGTGATCATCCTCGGCTCGGGCATGTCCGGCACCCAGATGGGCGCCATCCTGGCCAAACAACAGTTTCGGGTGCTGATCATCGAGGAGTCGTCGCACCCGCGGTTCACGATCGGCGAATCGTCGATTCCCGAGACGTCTCTCATGAACCGGATCATCGCCGATCGCTACGGAATTCCGGAGCTCGACCACATCACGTCGTTCTACTCGACGCAGCGTTACGTCGCGTCGAGCACGGGCATCAAGCGCAACTTCGGCTTCGTGTTCCACAAGCCCGGCCAGGAGCACGACCCGAAGGAGTTCACGCAGTGCGTGATTCCCGAGCTGCCGTGGGGTCCGGAGAGCCATTATTACCGGCAAGACGTCGACGCCTACCTGTTGCAAGCCGCCATCAAATACGGCTGTACGGTCCGCCAGAAGACGAGCGTGACCGAACACCACGCCGACAAAGACGGCGTCGCGGTGACTACTGCCCAGGGCGATCGGTTCACCGGCCGGTACATGATCGACTGCGGCGGGCCCCGCGCGCCGCTCGCGACCAAGTTCGGGCTCCGCGAAGAACCGTGTCGCTTCAAGACGCACTCGCGCAGCCTCTACACGCACATGCTCGGGGTCAAGCCGTTCGACGACATCTTCAAGGTCAAGGGGCAGCGCTGGCGCTGGCACGAAGGGACCTTGCACCACATGTTCGAGGGCGGCTGGCTGTGGGTGATTCCGTTCAACAACCACCCGCGGTCGACCAACAACCTGGTGAGCGTCGGCCTGCAGCTCGACCCGCGTGTCTACCCGAAAACGGACATCCCCGCGCAGCAGGAATTCGACGAGTTCCTCGCGCGGTTCCCGAGCATCGGCGCGCAGTTCCGGGACGCCGTGCCGGTGCGCGACTGGGTCAAGACCGACCGCCTGCAATTCTCGTCGAGCGCCTGCGTCGGCGACCGCTACTGCCTGATGCTGCACGCGAACGGGTTCATCGACCCGCTCTTCTCGCGGGGGCTCGAGAACACCGCGGTGACCATCCACGCGCTCGCGGCGCGCCTCATCAAGGCGCTGCGCGACGACGACTTCTCCCCCGAGCGCTTCGAGTACATCGAGCGCCTACAGCAGAAGCTGTTGGACCACAACGACGACTTCGTCAGCTGCTGCTACACGGCGTTCAAGGACTTCCGCCTGTGGGACGCGTTCCACAGGCTGTGGGCGGTCGGCACGATCCTGGGGCAGTTCCGGCTCGTGCAAGCCCACGCGAGGTTCCGCGCGTCACGCGACGAGGGCGACCTCGATCACCTCGACAACGACCCGCCGTACCTCGGCTACCTGTGCGCGGACATGGAGGAGTACTACCAGTTGTTCAACGACGCCAAAGCCGAGGTCGAGGCCGTGAGCGCCGGGCGCAAGCCGGCCGAGGAAGCCGCGGCGCGGATTCACGCCCTCATCGACGAACGAGAGTTCGCCAAGCCGATGTTCGGCTTCGGGTACTGCATCACGGGGGAAAAGCCGCAGCTCAACAACTCGAAGTACAGCCTGCTGCCGGCGATGAAGCTGATGTACTGGACGCAAACCAGCGCGCCGGCAGAGGTGAAAAAGTACTTCGACTACAACCCGATGTTCGCGCTGCTCAGGGCGTACATCACGACCCGCATCGGCCTGGCGCTGAAGTAATCGACCAACGACGACACAAAAACGATGGACGACATTCAATTCGATGAAGCGAGCGTCAAGGCGCAACCCCAGGCGGCGTACGACGCGACCACGCGCGTGGCCGCGAGCTGGTACGTCGCGATGCGCTCGGACGACCTCAAGGACAAGCCCACGGAGTTGACGCTCTTCGGCCGTCCGTGCGTGGCGTGGCGCGGCACGACGGGGCGGGCCGTGGTGATGGACCGCCACTGCGCGCACCTCGGCGCGAACCTGGCCGACGGGCAGGTCAAGGACGGGTGCATCCAGTGCCCGTTTCACCACTGGCGGTACGACGAACAGGGCCAGTGCGTTCACATCCCCGGCCACAGCCAGGCGGTGAGCCGGCTGGAGCCCGTCCCGCGCGGGGCGCGCCAGCCGACGCTGGTCACCGCCGAGCGATACGGCTACGTGTGGGTCTGGTACGGCTCCCCGCAGCCGCTGCACCCGCTGCCCGAAATCGCCGCGGCCGACGTCGACAACAGCGACTTCATGCATGTGCACTTCGCGTTCGAGACGAAGACGGCGGTGTTGCGGATCGTCGAGAACTTCTACGACGCGCAGCACGCGACACCCGTGCACGCGCTCCCGATCTCGGCCTTCGAGCTCAAGCTCTTCGACGATTGGCGCCCGTGGCCGGAGGTCGAGTCGCTGGCCCGGGCGGGCGCGTGGTTCGGTGCCGGGATCGACTTCACCGTGAACCGGTACTTCGGGCCCCTCGGCATGCTGTCGCGCGCGCTCGGCATGGACATGTCGCAGATGAACCTGCACTTCGATGGCTACCCCGGCGGGTGCGTCATGACGGTCGCGCTGGACGGCGACGTCAAATACAAGCTGCTCCAGTGTGTGACGCCGGTGAGCGACGGCAAGAACGTCATGCACATGCTCATCTCGATCAAGAAGGTGGGCGGCATCCTGCGCCGCGCGACCGACTTCGTGCTGTTCGGGCTGCAGACCAGACAGGCCGCGGGGTACGACGTCAAGATCTGGAACGGGATGAAGCCGGACGGCGGCGGCGCGTACAGCAAGTACGACAAGCTCGTGCTCAAGTACCGTGCGTTCTACCGGGGCTGGGTCGACCGCGTCGCGGAGCCGATCGCTCGACCGCGCCGCCGCGAGTGAGCGGCGATGCGTGAGTCAGTCGTTGGCGCTGGCCACGCTTCACCACCGATGAACGCCGAGACATGCGCTGGTCGAGGTCTTGGACGGCGTTCCTCGCGATCCTTCACTTGATCCTGACGACGACCTTGCCCTTGGCGCGTCCTTGGGCCAGGTATTCCAGTGCATCCTTTGCTTGTTCAAACGGAAATACCTTGTCAATGACAGGATGGATACGTTCGAATTCGAGCAGTTTGCCGATCTCGGCGAGTTGAGCACCGTCGGGGCGTACGAAGAGAAATGAGTAGGTGACGCGTCGCTTTTTCGCAAGACGCATGATCTTGCGGCTCATCAGGCTGAATACGAACTTCAGGACGAAGTTCAGACCGCGAGCACGGGCGAACGCTGCGTCCAGCGGCCCGATAAGAGAGACGATCTTCCCTCCCCGCTTGAGGATTCCTACCGACTTTTCAACCGCGTCGCCCCTGATCGTACCAAGCACCACATCGTAGTCGCGCAGCACTTTCTCGAACGCTTGCTGCTTGTAGTCGATTACTTCGTCGGCGCCGAGGCTTTTCACCAACGGGATATTGCCCGTGCTGGTATTGGTTCCCACCTTGGCGCCAAAATATTGGGCCAGTTGGATCGCGAATGTTCCAATACCGCCGGACCCCGCGGGAATGAACACCTTCTGACCGGGCTCAAGATTGGCACGCTCCTTCAGTGCTTGCCATGAAGTGAGCCCGACCATTGGAACCGAGGCGGCCTGCACGAAGTCCAGATTAACCGGTTTCGGGGCTGCAGCGCTCTCCGGTACCACGGCATATTCGGCGATAGATCCTCTTCCAAGGTCGAACAGACTTGCAAAGATGGCGTCGCCTTTCTTGAAGCGAGTGACGCGGCTGCCAACATCGATCACGATGCCGGCCAGATCGCTACCCATGATCGCGGGCAGCTGGACCTTCAAGACGGGTTTGAACATTCCCGTTGGAATCATGTTGTCGATCGGGTTCACCCCCGCGGCATGCACCTCAACCAGCAGTTCGTCGGGCTTGAGCGTGGGGCGCGGCACTTCGGCAAACCCGATCTCGGGTGATTTGCCATAGCGTTTGAATGTGAGTGCTTTCATGTTGCGCTTACTCCGATGCTGCGTTGTATTCGCGAGAATACTTCATACGCCTAGTCCACAAAGTATTCATTGCGATAGAAATTCCAGTGCCGTGGGTACGAAGTTGGCGTAATGCTGGAAGATTCCACCGTGGCCAGCGTCCTGATAAATGACGAGTTGCGCCTGGGGGATGCGGCGGGTCATATCGTGGCTGAGTGCGGTGGGCACCATGATGTCGTTATCCCCATTGGCGATCAGGACTGGCATGGGCAGACTCGCGAGGTCCTGCGGCGCCTGCTGGCCCCAAGCCTTGATCGCCTTGAGTTGACGAAGGAAGGCGCGAGGTGTCGGCCCCCTGTCGCGGCCAGCCTTGCGTTCCTTCAACCGTTTCAAGAAGGCGCTTGCCGCCTGCTGGCCGTTGGTTGTCGAGGTGAAGAACAGATACGCCTTCGGATCGCGCAGCGTTAGCAGGCCTTTGAGCATGAGTGGCCAGGACACGACACCCACTCGATCGATACCGTGACCGCCGGCGGGGCCCGTGCCAGTGAGGATGAGCTTGCGCACCAGGCCTGGCGCCTTGAGCGCCACGTCCTGCGCGACGAAGCCGCCAAGCGAGAAGCCGAGCAGATCGACTTGATCGAAACCCATTGCGCGAATCAGCGCGATGGTGTCGCGCGCCATCGCGTCCACGGTCACGGGCGCGATGCCACCGGATAAGCCAATGCCTCGATAGTCGATCGCGATAACGCGATGTTTTTGCGCCAAGCCATCGACGATGCGCGGGTCGAAGTTGTCCAGCACCGCGCCCCAATGGTTCAGCAAAACCAAAGGAATGCCGCCGTGCGGACCCAGTTCACGGTAGGCGAAGCGGGTTCCTGCCGCGTTGACGAACTTGTTCGGTGCCCGTGCATACGACGTCGTCGATTGGGTGTCCGGGTTGATGCTCTGCATCATTGACTCCTTGGGTGCCGCTTTCAAATGTCGAGCATCATGCTGACCGGGAAAAAGGTAGGACTTCAATCCGCGCCGCAAACCAGATGCTCGAGTGTGGTCTCAAGCATCGATTCGGACAACGGCGCTTCGTCGATTGCGCGCGCGGGCGTCGACGATACGCTCGTGCGTGGCTTCCCTGGATCGGGTAGTGGACCGTTTCATATGACGTTCATCAGCGATGAATTTCTGATCGCAAGCCCTCGGCACTCAAATGCGCGCCCGCAGACGCCGCGTGCGAAACGTTCCCCAGCCGCTGCTGAAAGCAGACTTCAGGAATGCTGCAAGTCCGCCCTCGTCAGGGCGCGGTTCTCTACCTCTCGCAATACGCTTGAGCTGGCGCGTGTACCACAGCACCTCCATGATTCCGAGGCGATCGACCGCCTTGAGGCCGGTACTGATTGGTTGCACCTGCTGCGGGCTGTCGCGCCCTTGAAGCAAGGCGGCGGGGGCATCGGGATCGATCGCGAGCAGCCGCGCCAGGCCCACCACATCCAGCGCGCTGGAGTGCAGCGCCGCGTTCATGCCGGCGGCGGTGCGAAAACCACCGGTCACCATGAGCGGCACTTTGACTGTCGCGCGCACCTTGTGTGCAAAATCAAGGAAGTAAGCTTCCCGGGCCGCGGTGGATGCCTTCTTCGGTTCTTGCATCGCCCCGCTCATGGCAGGCGCCTCATAGGTACCGCCGGAAATCTCGATCAGGTCGATCCCCGCATCGCTCAACGCGCGGATTGTCTCGATCGATTCCTCTTCCGTAAAACCGCCGCGCTGGAAGTCGGCCGAATTGAGCTTGATTCCCACCGGGAAGTCCGGGCCGACTCGCCGGCGGATTTCCGCATAGACGGCCAGTACGAAGCGGCGCCGCTTCTCGGGACTGCCGCCCCATTCGTCGCTGCGGCGGTTGTGGTGCGGAGAAAGAAATTGGCTGATCAGATAACCATGTGCGCCATGGATCTCGACGCCACTGAACCCGGCCTTCTTGCAAATAGCCGCGCTGCGCCCGAAGCGTTCGATGATGTCCTGAATCTCGGACGTGGTCGCTTCGCGCGGTGTCTCGAAGAATGCCGCCATGTCCTCGCGGAAAGGAACCGCGGAGGGCGCCAGGTTGAAGGCGTTCAAACCCTTGGTCGATTGCTTTCCAGGATGGTTGAGCTGCACCCAGATCGACGCCCCTTGCGCGGTTGCAGCCTCCGCCCACTGGCGCAGCACGGGCAAGTCTGCGTCGTCTTCGATCACGACATTCCCGGGCTCGCCCAACGCGCGGCGGTCGATCATCACGTTCCCTGTCATGATCAGTCCGAGCCCCGACGCGGCCCAGCGTCGGTACAACTGCACCAGGTCCGGTGTCGGGCGATTATCGTAGGTGCCCAGGGTCTCGCTCATGGCGGCCTTGGCGAGCCGGTTACGCAGAGCGCTGCCATTGGGCAGGTGCAGTGGCTGGTTCAGCAGATCGGGTTTCATGGCAACTCAGAAGACGGTGCGGTCGTAAGGCGAGACGATTTTCGGAGGCTGCAGGAACGCCGTCAGGCCCTGGAACCACAACACTTCCCGGAAGTCGCCACTGATGGTTAAGTCTTTACTGCCCACCCCCCTGAGGAAAGCCGCCTGGGCATCCTTGGCCGACAGAATCTCGAAGCCTTTGGCGGCACTCGTAAAGGTGAGCGTGAATCGAGGCGTCGCTGTCAGTCCTGCAAACGATCGGACGGTGCCATCTTTGATCACAAAGTAGCGCCCGGCACCCGAAACCGTACGAATCTGGCATACCAGGTTCTTGGACGCAACGTAGCGCGCGGCGTTGGCGTCGCGCCGGATCTTGCGTCTCAGCAACTGGGCGAATGCCCACAACAGGAACTTGAACTTAAGCATTTCGGGCATCCTTTTGACCTGAGAAAAGTGCGTTCGGACCATGACGACCGTCGCGTCACTCGCTCAGGAACTGAACTGCGTGACCCAGGAAGCGTTGCGGGTACTGAAACTGCGCGGCGTGGCCGGCATCCGGGTAAATGAACAACTGCGCATTGGGCAGGTTGCGCGCCATGTAGAAGGAGTTAACCGTCGGGACCATCACGTCGTTCACGCCATTGAGGATGAACGTAGGCTGCCGGATACCGCGCAGATACGCGAAAGGATCGTCTTCCGAGAGCCTCGGCATATACAGCACGTTGGCCTCGATCTGTGCGATCGAGACCTCCGGCGAGGATGGCGGATCCTGGTCGGCTCGCATATGGCGCCGCTCCCAGAACGCCCTTGCCGCCTGCTCGGCTTCTGCTGATCGTCCGAAGAACAGGTAGAGGAAGTCTTCGAACGCCGGGACCGGATTGACCGCGGTGGTCAATACGCGCTGCTCCATTTCCGGACTCCCCCCGCGCGGCCCGGTGCCCAGCAGCATCAGCTTGCGCACGAGCTCGGGATGGCGCCAGGTCAGGTCGAGCGCCTGAAACCCGCCCAGCGAAAAGCCCAGAACGTCGATTTGCTGCAAGCCGAGTGCGCGAACGAAGGCCGCTGCGTCATCGGCCATGTCCTCAATGCGAGTTCGTGGTTGCCCGCCGGAGGAAGCGACGCCGCGGCCGTTGTAGAGAATGACTTCGCGGCTTTGGGCAAGCCCATCCGTCATCAGTGGATCCCAGTTGTCCATGCCGCCGCGGAAGTGCTGCAGGAACAGTAACGGCGGCTGCGAAGAGTCTGCGTTACCCCAGCGGCGGTAGGCGAATCGGGTACCGTGGACATCCACGAAGCGCGTGGGTGTAGTGATATGGTTGTCGGTCATCGTGGTATCCATCGTTCCGCCGTTTGCTGCAATTGAATAGTCAGGCGTTGAGCTGATAACGCTCGGCCGCGTGTGCTTGTCGAATGTCCGACAACAGTCCCTGGCGAGCGCCATCCAGCGCGTCCCACCGCCCGGCTACGTGCAGCGGCGGGATCGTGACCAGTTCGCGACGGTCGAACCCGATCAGTGCCGCATCGACCAACTCCCCTACTTCCATCACCTCGGGCAGCGTGTTCACGTCGACGCCGGCGCGCTCCCAGATCTCCGTGCGCGTCGCCGCCGGCAATACCGCTTGCACGTAGACACCCTTGGGCGACAGCTCGAGGTTCAGGCCCTGCGACAGGAACAGGACGAATGCCTTGGTCGCGCCGTAGATCGACATGCCGAACTCGGGCGCGAAACCCACCACCGAGCCAATGTTGACGATCGAGCCGTTACCGGACTGCACAAAGCGTGGCGCGACCGCGGCTGCAAGCCTCGTCAGCGCCGTCGTGTTGAGCGTGATCAGGCGTTCGATGCTGTCAGGGGTTTGCTGCAGGAAGCCGCCCGACTGAGCCACGCCGGCATTGTTGATCAGAATTCCTATTCGATTGTCATCGCGCAGACGAGCCTCGAGCGCGGACAGATCGGTGGACTGGGTCAGGTCGGCCTGCAGCACTTCCACGGCCACCCCGCTTTCCTCACGCAGGCGCGCTGCCAGGGCATCGAGTCGCGCCTTGTCACGGGCGACAAGGACGAGGTCATGGCCACGCCGAGCGAAGCGCTCGGCGTAGGTGGCACCGATGCCGCTGGAGGCGCCGGTGATGAGGACGGTCGGAAGCGTGGTCATGGGTACTTTCCTTTGCAAGGGTTCTTCTGGCGGAGGCTCAGTCAAGGGCACGAAGCCTTAGCCGGAAATCGTCGGGTAATCGATGTAGCCCACCGCGCCGCCGCCATAGAGCGTCGCCGGGTTGAGTTGCGTCAGGGGTGCGCCGTGCTTCAGGCGTTCGACCAGGTCCGGGTTGCTGATAAACGGACGGCCGAACGCGAACAAGTCGGCTCTGCCCTCATTGAGTTGAGTGGTGGCGAATTCCACGTCGTAGCCGTTGTTCGCCAGATAGGTCTGCTTGAAACGGCGGCGCAGCGCGTCGTAGTCGAACGCGGCGACATCGCGTGGGCCGCCAGTCGCACCTTCGACCACGTGCAGATAGACGACGCCCTGCGCGTTGAGCTGTTCGGCGATGTAGTCGTACTGCGCTTGCGGATCGCTGCAGGAAATGCCGTTTGCCGGCGAAACCGGCGAGATGCGCACGCCCGTGCGCTCTGCGCCGATTTCCTTGACCACCGCGGCGACGACTTCGAGCAGCAGCCGCGCACGGTTCTCGATCGAGCCGCCGTAGTCGTCGGTGCGCTGGTTGGCTCCGTCCTTGATGAACTGCTCCAGCAGATATCCGTTCGCGCCGTGAATTTCCACGCCGTCGAAACCGGCGGCAATCGCGTTGGCCGCAGCCTGTCGAAAGTCGTTCACGATGCCCGGCAGCTCGGCGAGTTCCAGCGCGCGCGGCTCGGACACGTCGGCAAATCCGTTGTTGACGAACGTTTTCGTCTCGGCGCGGATGGCGGAAGGCGCGACCGGCGCCGTACCGCCAGGTTGCAGGTCGGTGTGCGAGACGCGGCCCACATGCCAGAGCTGCACGAAGATGCGTCCGCCCTTGGCGTGGACGGCGTCCGTGACCTTCCGCCAGCCAGCAATCTGCTCGGGCGTGTACAGGCCGGGCGTGTCCTGATAGCCCTGGGCCTGGGCCGAAACCTGAGTGGCCTCGGTGATGATCAGGCCGGCCGACGCGCGCTGGGCGTAGTAGGTCGCGGCAAGCTCGCTCGGCACCAGCCCGGCGCCGGCACGGTTGCGGGTCAGCGGTGCCATGACGATGCGATTGGTGAGCGTCAGGCCACCGAGGGCGTACGGCTCGAAAAGCGTTTTCTCTGACATGTCGTTCCAGCGTCGGGTGGTGGGAATGGCTTAATGATGACGATCATAATCTAACATGTCAATACTTTGATGATGACCAACATCAATGTATAGTCAGGCCATCAGACAGGAACGCGCCCACGGAGAGGAAAAGTGAAAGTCACCAAGGCACAGGCCCAGGCCAATCGGGCCCACGTTGTTGAGACAGCGTCGACGCTGTTCAGGGAGCGCGGTTTTGATGGGGTCGGAGTTGCTGATCTGATGAGCGCAGCCGGGTTCACCCACGGCGGCTTCTACAAGCACTTCCGCTCAAAGGCCGATCTGATGGCGGAATCGGCGGCCTGCGGCATGGCGCAGACCGTTGCGCTGTCGGCTGGGGTGGACGCAGCGGAGTTCGTGCGACAGTATCTCGCGCGCGAGCACCGCGACGCGCGCGCAACCGGCTGCACGATGGCCGCGCTGGGTGGGGATGCCGCGCGTCAACCCGAAGCGGTCCGGGCCACCTTCGCGGACGGCATCGAAAGACTGCTGGCGGCGTTAGTCCAAGAACGTGATTCGTCAGACGGTGCAGACTCGGCGGACGCGCGAGCCAACTGCCTCGACATCATGGCGCATGCGGTCGGCGCCGTTGTGTTGTCGCGCGCGTGCCCGGATGATTCTCCACTGGCCGACGAAATCCTGACGGTATGCCGCGACAAGATTCTCGCGACACTGGGCCAATCGGCGACAGCGTGCGAACCGGGTCGCAATCAGGGTAACGACAGCTCCGCCAAGTCAAATTGACACCGGGCGCCGATGGCCGCCAGGAAGGGGTCGACGACGATCCCCGCCCCTCTCACCCCCCACCCGTTACAGTGAAATCGCCTGGCGGTAGCGGGCGATTCGCGATGGCGTGCGCCTCGGCGCGCGCGATGCCGAGCGTCTGCAGCACGGTCGCGGCGGTCCGTTCCGGGAAACCGCCGACGCCGGCCACCCGTCGCCGCGCCCCGCCCTCGACCGTCCTGGCGATGTGAAGCTGCGCGGCGATTGCCGCGAGAATCGTCCCTGTCGACGCCAGAACGCTGACGAATGGATCGCCGACGACGAAGCGGCGCGCTGCGATGCCGCGCGCGCTGTCCCGCCGCAAGCGCTGCCCGAGCCCGCGGTCGAGCGCGCGCACTGAAACACCTTCGCGCATCAAGAACTGACCCCACATCCACTCCCGATGCGCGTGCATCAGCGTATGGCGCACGCAGACCGCCACGACCTCCGCCGGATCTGACAAACCGCCGGTCACACGCTCGAGCCGATCCGCGAAATCGTCGAACACCCACTCGATCAACGCGGCAAAAAGTCCGTCCTTCGATGCGAAGTGGTTGTAGAACGAGCCAAACCCGACGTCGGCCGCCTCGGTGATCTCGCTGATCGCCACGTTATCCATCCCCTTTTCCGCCATCAGCATGAACGCCGCCCGCAGCAGACGCATGCGCGTCGCCTGCTTGCGCCGCGCGCCCCGCGGCAGCCGGTGCTCGGTCGCGACGGCGGCCCCGATGGGCCGCGGCGGCTCGGAGGTTTGTTCCATGACAGCGTCTCCCCTTTCGAAATTTCTGCATTTCCGCAATTCTAGATTATTGGCTCATACTTGACAATATTATCAGTTATGAGTCTAATCTCGGAAATCGCTGCGCCGAGCGTGTCTGCCGGAAGGGTCCTCGACGTGCGGTAACCGCCAGCACGGGCATCCGATGCCCGTGCGGTAGCCAGCCCCGCCGCTCCGTGCGGCGGGCGCAGGCTGCGTGATCTAGCGTGCCGGCATAGGACGCTGCCACGCAAACATCGGAGTCCTGATTTAACACGTGGATGCGCCGTCGGCAGCGAAGCCGGATCGCGCCCCGCCCCAGTCGGCCGGCCCGCCGAGGTCGCCGGATTTTTTTAGTTGGCCCTTCATTCGTCTTGGAAACATCGTGAAATCACCAGGTCTTGATGCGCGCACTTCGATGCGCCGGCTCCTGACACGCATCGCGCCGCCGGTTCAGCGGGCGCCGATCGCGCTCGCATGCTGTGCAATTCTTCTGACGGCTTGTCATTCGCATGAGGCCCCCGCGCCCGAACTGCGGTCGGTGGTCGCGCTGCCGGCTCACGCAGACAGCGGTGCATCGCAGCGCGTGCTGCCGGCGCAGGTCCAGGCGCGCTATTCGACGGCGCTGTCGTTCCGGGTCGGCGGCAAGATCGTCGAGCGGCGCGTGCGCATCGGCGACACCGTCAAGGCAGGACAGACGCTCGCGGCCCTGGATCCCGCCGATCTGCACAACACGCTGCTCAATGCCCGCGCGCAGCTCGACGCCGCCGAGCATCGGGTCGTCTACGCGAAGCAGCAGCTGGAGCGCGATCGCGCGCAAGCACAGGCGGCGCTGATCGCCCCCGCGCAGCTCGAGACAACGCAGGATGCCTATACGTCGGCAGTCGCACAGCGCGATGCCGCCCTCGCGCAGATGGGGCTCGCCGGAGATCACCTGCGCTACGCGACGCTCGTCGCGGATCACGACGGCGTCGTGACGTCCGAGGATGCCGATACCGGGCAGAACGTCGAGGCCGGGCAAGCGGTGTTTCATCTGGACTGGAGCGGCGAGCTCGACATCGTGTGCGACGCCTCGGAGCGCGACCTGCGCGATCTCGCGATCGGCCGCGGCGCGCGCGTCAGCCTGACGGCGCTGCCGGGCAAAGTGTTCGATGCGCGCGTGCGCGAGGTCGCGGCCGCCGCGGATCCGCAAAGCCGCACGTGGCGGGTCAAACTGACGCTGATCGCGCCGAGCCCGGACGTGCGCTCCGGGATGACGGCCAACGTCGCGTTCGACGGCAGCACCGACGCCGCCGCGGACCATACGATCACGCTGCCGGCCACCGCCCTCTTTCACCGCGGCGAGGCGCCGGCGGTGTGGGTCGTCCGCAAGGGCAGCGACACGCTGGAACTGCGCACGGTGTCGATCGGACGCTACGACGAACGCACGGTGTCCATCACGTCGGGGCTCGCGAGCGACGAGCGCGTCGTGATGCAAGGTGTCCATACCGTCACCGCCGGCGAACGCGTGCGCGTCGTGCCGCCTCTGCATCCGGAGGACTTCCCGTCATGAACGCCCCCGAACATCATCTGCCGGACGGCGCGCGAACCGACGCCGGCCCGGCCGACGACCGTCGCTTCAATCTGTCCTCATGGGCGCTCAAGCATCAGCAACTGGTGATCTTCCTGATCGGCCTTGCGACGATCTTCGGCGTGATCGGCTATACGCGCCTCGCGCAATCCGAGGATCCGCCGTTCACGTTCCGCACGATGGTGATCCAGACCTACTGGCCGGGCGCCACCGCCCGCGAAGTCCAGGAGCAGGTCACCGACCGGATCGGCCGCCAGCTTCAGGCCGCGCCGTACGTCGACAACATCAAGAGCTACTCTCGCCCCGGCGAGTCGATGATCTTCTTCGCGATGAAGGATTCGGCGCCCGTCAATCAGGTGCCGGAAACCTGGTATCAGGTGCGCAAGAAGGTCGGCGACATCCGCGCGACGCTGCCGAAGGGCACGGTCGGCCCGTTCTTCAACGACGAATTCGGCGACGTCTATACGAACATTTATGCGCTCGAAGGCGACGGCTACTCGCCCGCGCAACTGCACGATTACGCGGACAAGCTGCGCGCGGTGCTGCTGCGCGTGCCCGGCGTCGCCAAGGTCGACTACTTCGGCGACCCCGATCAGCACGTGTTCGTCGAGATCTCGAACGCGCAACTGACCCGGCTCGCGATCACGCCGCAACAGCTCGCGCAGGCGATCGACGCGCAGAATGCCGTCGCGCCGGTCGGCACGATCACGACGGCGGACGATCGCGTGTTCGTGCGTCCCACCGGCGCGTTCAAGGACATGCAGGCGCTTGCGGACATGCCGATCACCGTGAACAACCGCACGTTCCGGCTCGGCGACGTCGCAAAGATCACGCGCGGCTACGACGATCCGCCCGTCACGCAGATGCGGACGAACGGCCACGCCGTGCTCGGCATCGGCGTGACGATGCAAAAGGGCGGCGACGTGATCGATCTCGGCAAGGCGCTCGACGCCAGGACCACCGAACTCCAGGCAGGCCTGCCGGCCGGCGTGAAGCTGAGCGCGGTGTCGAGCATGCCGCACGCGGTCAAGCACTCGGTGGACGACTTCGTCGAGGCGGTGGGTGAAGCTGTCGCCATCGTGCTCGTGGTCAGCCTCGTGTCGCTCGGCTTGCGCACCGGGATGGTGGTCGTCATCACGATTCCGATCGTGCTGGCCGTGACCGCGCTGTGCATGCATGTGTTCGGCATCGGGCTCGACAAGGTGTCGCTGGGCACGCTGGTGCTCGCGCTCGGGCTGCTGGTGGACGACGCGATCATCGCCGTCGAAATGATGGCGGTGAAGCTCGAGCAAGGCTGGACGCGAACGCGTGCGGCGGCGTTCGCGTACACGAGCACGGCGTTCCCGATGCTCACGGGAACGCTCGTGACGGTATCGGGCTTCCTGCCGATCGCGCTCGCGAAGTCGAGCACCGGCGAATACACGCGCTCGATCTTCGAGGTGTCGGCCATTTCACTGATCGTGTCGTGGTTTGCCGCCGTCGTGCTGGTGCCGCTGCTCGGCTACCACATGCTGCCCGAGCTCAAGCATCACGACGGGCATGCGCACGGGCAGGACGTGTACGACACGGGCTTCTACCGGCGCCTGTCCGGCTGGATCTCGGCCTGCATCGAACGCCGCTGGGTCGTGCTCGGCGTGACCGCGGTGCTGTTCGCGATCGCGATGGCCGCCTTCACGCGCGTGCCGCAGCAGTTCTTCCCGAACTCGGAGCGCCCCGAACTGCTGGTCGACTTGCGCTTGCCGGAAGGCGCGTCGTTCGACGCGACGCTGCGCGAGGCCACGCGGCTCGAGAAGACGCTCTCTGGCCGCCCCGAAATCGATCACGTCGTCGACTTCGTCGGCACCGGTGCGCCGCGCTTCTATCTGCCGCTCGATCAACAGCTTCAGCAGCCGAACTTCGCACAGTTCGTCATCGCGGCGAAGGACGTCGAAGCGCGCGACCGGCTGTCGCACTGGTTGGAGTCGACGCTCGCAACCCGTTTCCCGACCGTGCGCACGCGTGTGGCGCGGCTTGAAAACGGGCCGCCGGTCGGCTTCCCGATCAAGTTCCGCGTGAGCGGCGACGACATCGCGACCGCGCGCGCCATCGCCGAGAAGGTGGCGGACAAGGTGCGCGCCGACCCGCGCACGCGCAACGTGCAGTTCGACTGGGACGAGCCGGCCGAGCGCTCGGTGTCGTTCGAAATCGATCAACTCAAGGCGCGCCAGTTGGGCGTCACGTCGGAAGACGTGTCGGGCTTCCTCGCGATGACGCTGTCGGGCTATACGGTCACGCAATATCGCGAGCGCGACAAGCTGATCAACGTCGACCTGCGCGCGCCGAAGAGCGAGCGCGTCGACCCGTCGAAGCTCGCCGGCATCGCGATTCCGACGCCGCACGGCCCGGTGCCGCTCGGCGCGATCGGCCACGTGCGCGACACGCTCGAATACGGCGTGATCTGGGAACGCGACCGCCAGCCGACGATCACCGTGCAGGCCGACGTGCGCGGCGACGCAGCGAGCATCGGCGTCACGCGCGACATCGACGGTGCGCTGGCGACGCTGCGCGCGACGCTCCCCACCGGCTACCGGATCGACATCGGCGGCGCGGCGGAGGAAAGCATGAAGGGCCAGACGTCCATCAATGCACAGATGCCGCTGATGATCATCGCGGTGCTGACGCTGCTGATGATTCAGCTCAAGCGCTTCTCGCGCACCTTCATCGTCGTGCTGACCGCGCCGCTCGGCCTGATCGGCGTGGTCGCCGCGCTGCTGCTGTTCGGCAAGCCGTTCGGCTTCGTCGCGCTGCTCGGCGTGATCGCGATGTTCGGGATCATCATGCGCAACTCCGTGATCCTGGTCGATCAGATCGACCAGGACATCGCAGCCGGACAGCCGCGCTTCACGGCGATCGTCAGCGCGACGGTGCGGCGCTTCCGGCCGATCATGCTGACCGCCGCCGCCGCCGTGCTCGCCCTGATCCCGCTGCTGCGCTCGGGCTTCTTCGGCCCGATGGCAACGGCGCTGATGGGCGGCATCACGATCGCGACGGGACTGACCATCTTCTTCCTGCCCGCCCTTTATGCGACGTGCTTCAAGGTGCGAGGCGACGAACGCGAGTCGACCGCCACGGCCGTCGCGTCCCCGGAGACATGTCAATGAAACTTACCCGTATGACCGCGGCGCTCGCCGCGAGCGCGGCGCTCGGCCTGTCCGGCTGCGCGATGGCCCCGAGCAGCACGCCGCCCGCGATGCCGTCGCCGGCTCACTACGGCGAGACGCCGCAGCCGCCGCGGACCGCCGAAGCGGCGGGCGTCGCGCAGCAATTCGACGTCGGCGCCGCGCCGGTTCCGCAGTGGTGGCGGCTCTATCGCTCCGGCGCGCTCGACGCGCTGGTCGACGAAGGGCTGAGCGCGAATCCGACGCTTGCCGCGACCGAAAAGACGCTCGCCGCCGCGCAGCAGGAACTGCGTGCGCAGGTCGGCGCATCGACGCTGCCGTCGCTCGACGCAAATGCGCAGGTGGCCCGCACCCGCACGCCGGACATCTCCGGCACGGGCGCGCAGACCCTGCGCTACAACGTGTTCGTCGGTCAGTTGCAGGCGCATTACACGTTCGATCTGTTCGGCGCCACGCGCTACGCGAACGCGGCAAGCGCCGCGCGCGTCGACGTGCGCGCTTGCGAGCTCGAGGCGGCGCGGCGCGCGCTGGCAGCCAACATCGTCGGCACCGCCCTCTCCGCTGCGGCGCTCGACCGACAGATCCTGCTGACCGAGCGGCTCGTCACCATCGCGGCATCGTCCGCGCACGACGATGCGCAGCGCTACGCGCTCGGCGCGATTTCGCACGCGCAGGCACTGGCGTCGACGCAGAGTGCGGCATCGCTCGCCGCGACGCTGCCGGCGCTACGTCAGCAGCGCGCGACAACCGTTCACGCGCTCGCGATCCTGCTCGGCCGCACGCCCGACGCCGTGCCGCCGATCCCCACATTCGACAGCCTGTCGCTGCCGGAGCACGTGCCCGTCGTCGTACCGTCCGACCTGCTGAAGGCGCGCCCCGACATCCGCGCGGCCGAAGCCGCGGTAAAAGCCGCCGCGGCGGATGCGGGCGAAGCGACCGCGCAGCTGTTCCCGAGTTTGTCGCTCACGGCGACGTTGGGACGCGGCGGCTTCAGCTGGCCGGCGCTGTTGTCGGGGGCGGGCGGGCTGTGGGCAGTCGGCGCAGGCCTGTCGCAGCCGCTCTTCCATGGCGGCGCGCTGCTGGCCCACCGGCGTGCGACGCTCGATTCGTACGACGCGGCGGTGCTTCAGTACAAGTCGGCGGTGCTGTCCGCGTTCGGTGACGTCGCGGATTCGCTCGCCGCGCTGGACAACGACGCGCAAACGCTGGCCGCGAACGAAATCGCGGCGCGGGCGGCGGGCACGGCCTTCGACGAAACGGTGCAGCGCCGCACACTGGGCGCCGTTCCGGTGTCCGCGCAGCAGGCGAGCGAGCGGCAATATCTGACCGCGGAGCTCGACGCGGTCCGTGCCGCGAGCCGGCGAATGACCGATACGGCGGCACTCCTGCAAGCAATGGGCGAGTTGCCGCCCGACGCCCGCACGGCAGTCGCGGCCCAGCAATAACGGCTGCTTGCGTCGACGGGTCGGCCGCGCGTGCCGCCGGCCCGGACATCGACGCCCGACGCCCGATGCACCGCGAGTACCGCGGCGCCGAGCACTCCTTTACTCCGCATGATCGATTCCCGATGAAACCCGAAAACCTGGTCGCCTGCCACGAATGCGACCTGCTGTTTTGGCGGCCGCCGCGCCTGCGCGCGCTGGCTGCGCACTGCCCGAGGTGCCGTGCCCGCGTGGGCGGCAGCGCGCACGGCCGTCCGGCGCTGGACCGGCGGTGCGCGATCGCGCTCGCCGCGCTGTTCACGTTGTTCATCGCGCAGGCCTTTCCCATCGTCGCGCTCGACGCAGCCGGCATCGCATCGCATGCGACGCTGGCCGACGCGGTGGCCGCGTTGCGCTTGCACGGGCAGCCGGCCGTGGCGGCGATCGTGTTCGGCACGACGATGTTGTTCCCGCTGCTGGAAATCGCCGCGTGGCTCTACGTGCTCGTGCCGTTGCGCGCGGGCCGCGTACCGCCCTGCTTCGCGCCGATCCTGCGCAACATGCAGCGGCTGCGCCCGTGGAGCATGGTCGAGGTGTTCCTGCTCGGCATCCTGGTCACGATCGTCAAGATGACGAGCGTCGCGCACGTGATACCGGGCCCCGCGCTGTTTGCGTTCGGCGCCCTCACCGTGATGCTCGGCGTTCTCGCGTCGTTCGACCCGGGCGGCCTGTGGGAGGCTCGCGACGAAATCATCGCGCTGCGCGACGGCGGTACGCCCGCCGCGGTGTCGCGCCGGCGGCACACGCCGCGACGCGCTGCACCGGTGGCGCCCGACACAGCGGACGCAATGGACGCTACGGACGCGACCGGGCACCACCGCCCGGCAAGCGTCACAGCCCGCGCCGCGGGGCTGCTCGCATGTCATACCTGCGGACGCGTGCAACCGCATACCGAGGCCGCCGGCGCGCGCTGCACGCGCTGCGGGTCGACGCTGCACGAACGCCGCCCGCGCAGCGCCGCACGCACGGGCGCGCTCGTGATCGCGGCCGCGCTTCTCTACATTCCGGCGAACCTGCTGCCCATCATGCACGCGACCTCGCTCGGCCGCACCGAGGACGACACCATTCTCGCCGGCGTCGCGTACTTCTGGACGTCCGGCGACTGGCCGCTCGCCGTCGTCGTGTTCGTCGCGAGCGTGCTCGTGCCGATGCTCAAGCTCGCGATTCTTGCGTTGCAGGCCATTGCCGCGCATCGCGGCACGCCATGGCGCCCGCTGGAACGCACGCGGCTCCATCGACTGGTGGAACGCGTGGGCCGCTGGTCGATGCTCGACGTGTTCGTCGTCGCGCTGACGATCGCGCTCGTGCATTTCGGGTCGTTCGCCGAGATCACGCCCGGCCCCGGCGCGCTGGCGTTCGGCGCCGTGGTCGTACTCACCATGTGCGCGTCGATGCAGTTCGATCCGCGACTCATCTGGGACGGCGTGCAGCGCTGCGCCGCCCGCCCTCGATCCTGAACGAGCGCAAGCCCGTCGCAACTCTACGACTCTTCATACGATGCTTCCCCTCGATTTGCCTGAACCCGAGATCCGGCCGCGCAGCCGCTGGATCCCGTCCCTCGTCTGGATCGTTCCGCTCGTGTGCGCGTTGATCGGGCTGTCGCTCGTGTACCGCAGCATTGCCGCGACCGGCCCGACGATCACCGTCACGTTCGCGAACGCAGAAGGCCTCGAAGCCGGAAAGACCAAGGTCCGTTACAAGGACGTCGATATCGGCTCGGTGCAGGCCATCACGCTCACGCCCGACTTCAAGCGCGTGGTCGTGCGCATCCAGCTCACCAAGGAAGCTGCGCGGTTCGCGAACCGCGATACGCGATTCTGGGTCGTTCGGCCGCGTGTCGGCGCCACCGGAATCTCCGGGCTCGGCACGCTGCTCTCCGGCGCGTACATCGGCGCGGACCTCGGCCGCTCGCCGCACGAGCAGACCGACTTCGCCGGCCTCGAGACGCCGCCCGCCGTCACCGCGGACCAACAAGGCCGCCGCTACCTGCTGCACGGCGATTCGCTCGGCTCGATCGACATCGGCTCGCCGGTGTTCTACCGGCACCTGCAGGTCGGCCAGGTGGTCGGCTTCTCGCTCGACAAGGATGGCACGGGCGTCGACGTGCAGGCGTTCGTGAAGGCGCCATACGACAAATACGTCGGCACCAACACGCGCTGGTGGCACGCAAGCGGCGTGGATCTGCGGCTCGATTCGAACGGCCTGAAGCTGAACACGCAGTCGCTCGCGACGGTGGTCGTCGGCGGTCTCGCGTTTCAGTCGCCGCCCGAGCAAGCCGATGCCCCGCCGGCGGCCGACAACGCGTCGTTCCGGCTCACGCCGGACGAAGCCGAGGCGATGCGCGACCCCGACGGCACGCCGCTGATGGTCGTCATGCGCTTCGACCAGTCGCTGCGCGGACTGTCCGTCGGCGCGCCGGTCGATTTGCGCGGCATCGCGCTCGGTCAGGTCACGAACATCGGAATCGAATACAACGAGCACTCGCGCACGTTCAGCATGAAGGTCACGATGGCGCTGTATCCATCGAGACTGAGCCGGCACAGCGACACCGCGCTGCCAGCCCCCGATACGGCCGGCGGCCACGACCTCCTCGAGCACCTGGTGCTGCAGGGGCTGCGCGGGCAGCTGCGCACCGGCAGCCTGCTCACGGGCCAGTTGTACGTGGCGCTCGACATGTTCCCGAAGGCACCGCGCGCGAGCGTGGACGTGCGCCGCACGCCGGTCGAGCTGCCGACCGTTCCGAACACGCTCGACGAACTGCAGGTTCAGCTCGCCGACATCGCACGGAAGCTCGACAAGGTTCCATTCGACCAGATCGGCAACAGTCTGAACGGTGCGCTCGAGCATGCGAACCAGCTGTTCGGACACCTCGACGAGCAGGTCGTGCCGCAGGCGCGCGACACGCTGGCGGCGGCGCAACGCACGTTCGACGCCGCGCAGGCGACGCTGCGGCAGGATTCGCCGATGCAATCGGACGTTCATGACGCGATGCAATCGCTCACGCATACGCTCCAGTCGCTCAATACGCTGGCCGACTATCTCGAGCGGCATCCGGAAGCGCTGCTCTTCGGCAAGAAAGGAGAACCGAAATGACGCCGCATTCGTTTCGCACGATCAGGATGCCGATCCGCATCGCAACGTGCGCCGCGCTGGCCGTGCTCAGCGCCTGTGCGTCGCCGCCCGTACGATTCCATACGCTCGGGATGGCGGATGGCGCGGGCGGCGACACCGGCGCGTCACGTCCCGCATGGCTGATCGACATGCAGCGCGTGCACGTCGCGGCGCCGGCGGACGGCAACCGGCTCGCGGTGCAGCGCGGCCCCGAACGGGTCGACATTCTGGAACAGGAGCGCTGGGTTTCGCCGCTCGGCGACGAGATGCGCGGCGGGCTGTCGACGCGCGTCTCGTCCCGGCTGAACACGATCGACGTTCACCGCGTCGCCCATCCGGATGGCACGCCGGTCTATCGGGTCGCCGTGGACGTCCAGCGGGTCGAATCGTGGCCGGCGTCGCACGTGCTGCTCGATGCGACATGGACCGTGGACGCCGGCTCCGGACAGCCGGCACTAACGTGCCGCAGCATCGTTCGGGCCGGCGCGTCGGCGGGCTACGACGCGCTCGTCGAAGCGCATCGCCATGCGCTCGACACGCTCGCGCTCGGCATCGCCGCGGGCATTCGCGCGGCGGCCACGCACGCGCCGCCGCCGGCCGGATGCCGCGCGGGAACACTCGACCGACGGATCGCGCCACCCGTCGCCGAGCGCGGCGCGCCGGATCCGCTCGACGATTGAATCGGGCCGCGAACAAGCGCCCGGTCGGGTCGGGTTGGGCGATCGGCATCGCGCCGGTGCCTTGCACGATCAAGCGACATCGTCAGGCGAAATCATCCCGACGAAAAACGAATCGGCGCTGCACCGTTCCCGCGTCGATCCGGCGTTTCGCGCGGCGCGGTGTTGTACCACTTCGATCATTTCCACCTGCATGGACAACCCAGGATGAAACCCGCCCGACTCACGCGCGAGCAACGCAGGCTCGACACCCGCGAACGGCTCATCGCCACCGCTCGCGCGCTATTCATCGCGAAAGGCTTTGCCGATACGAGCGTCGAACATATCGCCGAGGGCGCCGGGTACACGCGCGGCGCGTTCTATGCGCACTTCGAACACAAGCGCGAGCTGTTGATCGAGATCCTTCGTCGCGACCATGATCGAATGATCACGAAGGTTCGGCTGGCGGCGCCGGAGAGCGGCGGCGCCTGCAGCGCAGCCGACTACGCGGAGATTGCCGCCGGCTGGGAATGTTTCCCGCTGTGGGTCGAGGTTCATCTGTACGCGCTGCGCGATACCGCGTTTCGGCACATCGTCGACGGCCTGCACACCGAATCGGCTGCGCTAGCGGAGACGGCCAGCGGCGCGGCGGGCGCCGCCGATCGGATGCCGTCCGCGACCGGCTGGGCGGCCGCGCTCGGCGTCGCACTGCTGAGTGTCAGCGCGCGGGATGCGCGGCGCGACGATCCCGCGTAGCGCAAGAAAGGGCCACCCGGCCGGGATTCGCCAAACATCCTCCACATCTCGGCCCAAGCTGCCGTGTCGCCGCTCATCCCCAATTGACCCACCCGAGGCCTGGCAGCGAGCGACGGCGCTACATCACTGCGCCGTCTCGGCCGCTTCCACCACCGGCAGCGGCCGGCTTGCGATCTTCTCGGCTTCCGCGCGCTTGAGCCCCAGCGTATGCAGCAGCGTTGCCGCCGTGCGTTCCGGGAAATGCTCTCCGCTGAAACCGAGTTCCTGCAGCACACCGGCCGCCGGCGCGCCCGGCGCGACGAAGTTGAGCTCGGCCGCAATTGAGGTCAGCACCGTACCGCCTACCGAAAGGAAGCCGATGAACGGGTCGGCGACCACGAAGCGTTTTTCGGCGATGCCGCGCTCGATGTCCCGCAGCAGGCGCTGGCCCAGGCCAAGCGTCAGGACCCGCGCCGAAAAACCCTCGCGTATCAGGAAGTGTCCCCACACCGGCTCGCGCCGCGCGCGCATCAGCGTATGCCGCACCGACACGGAAATGATTTCCGCCGGGTCGGACAAGCCGCTGGCCAGGCGATCGAGCGAATCCGCGAACTCCTCGAATACTGATTCCACGAGGGTCGCGTAGATCGCCTCCTTCGATTCGAAGTGGTTGTAGAACGAGCCGAAGCCGACGTCGGCGGCCTCGGTGATCTCGTTGATGGCGACGCCTTCCATGCCCTTTTCCGCCATCAGCCTGAGCGCGGCGTCCAGCAGGCGGGCACGGGTCTCGCGCTTGCGGCGCGCGCCGCGCGGCTCGCGCTCTTCGGCGACCGCGACCGCGGGATTGGCTGGTTCCGGCGCGTTGGCGGCTTCCGGAGCGGAGCGCTTCGGTGTCCGGCGATTCGGTGTATTCGGCATGACGTTTCCGATCCTTGTTCGTGCCCAAGTATAGATTCAAATGTCTACATTGACAAAGTTATCATTCATGACTTTAATGTCACAAAAGGCGGCTGAACGAGGCCTCGGGAACCGATCGACAAACGAATGGAGAAACGGTGGAGACACATCTGCACACGGGCGCCAGCGCGTCCATCCACATCAATTCGCGCTCCTCGCCGGTGGGCGGGTTGCCGGCGACGCACGATGGACTGATCGAAGAATTCGGGCCAGTCGGCGCCGCAACGGGCCATGTGCCGGCCAGTCACGGTAGCCGCGACGACGCGCCTCGCCCCCCTGCGCAATCGACGATCGACCTCGCGACATTCACGTGCCGGCCAGACGTGTCGCGCGACGGTGCGATTGCGTGCCTGCCGTGGCGCGGACAGCCCCTCGATGCGACGGCGCCTGCCTTCGCGATTGCCGTTCGACCTGCCTGACTGCCATCCGCCATGAAACTGACCACCACCCAGCCGGCCCGACACCCCCACCCCACGACGAAGGCATCGGCGCTCGCCTATCTGATCTTCGATCGCCCGGACCTCGACGAGGCCGAGCACTTTCTCAACGACTTCGGTCTTCAAACGGTGCGGCGGGACGACACGCAATTGCTGCTGCGCGGAACGGGCACCGCACACTTCTGTTATGTCGTTCGCCACGCGCCGAAGGCTCGCTTCGTCGGCTTCGGCTTGCGGGTCGACAGTCGGGCCGATCTGGAGGCGCTCGCCGGCGTCCCCGGCGCGTCGAAGGTCGAGGCATCGGATTGGCCCGGTGGCGGCCAGCGGGTGCGCCTCACCGATCCGTCAGGTTTTCGGGTCGACGCGATTGCGGGCCAGACACGCGCCGACACGCTGCCGCATCGCGCTGCGCTCCCGTTCAACTCGGTCGACGCGCCCGTGCGAATCAACGGGACGCAGCGGCCACCGGCGAGCACCCCTGAAGTCATTCGGCTCGGGCACGTCGTGCTCGAGCTTGCCGACTTCCAGGAAACCTGCGCGTGGTACACGCAGCATTTCGGGTTCATCCCCAGCGATGTCCAGGTGCTGCCGGACGGCTCCCCGGCGGTGGCATTCATGCGGCTCGATCTGGGCGACAAGCCGGCCGATCACCATACGCTCGCGCTCGCCCAGGGGTTCCTGCCGACGTATAGCCATAGCGCGTACGAACTGGTCGACGCCGATGCCGTCGGCATGGGCCAGCGCATGCTCCGCGACAGCGGATGGACGCATGCGTGGGGTATCGGCCGACACATTCTCGGCAGCCAGATCTTCGACTACTGGCAGGACCCTTGGGGCGACAAGCACGAACACTATTGCGACGGCGACTTGTTCACGGCTAACGAGCCGACAGGCGTGCACCCGGTCAGCCGCGAAGCGATGGCGCAGTGGGGCCCGACGATGCCGCGCAGCTTCACGAAGCCACGGTTCACGCCGTCGAGTCTCGCGGCGTTGTTTCGCAACCTGCGCCGCAGCCCCGATCTGACGCTGAGCAAGCTGCTGACCTTGGCGAAGCTGTTCGCCTGACCCCAACCGCCTATTCGATTCACGAGAGATCCATCCATGTCACTGCTTGTCCTGCATTTCCGGCACAACGGCCGCGCCCAATGGGGGGTGGCCGCCAACGGCGCCGTCACGCCGATTCCCGGCGACTTCGAAACCACCGCGAGCTTTCTCGCGGCGAATCCGGTCGAACGACTCGCCGCGCTCGACGGATCGACGATTCCGGAGACAGAGGTGGAGTGGCTGCCCCCGGTGACAGCCAACCAGCAATTCGTTTGCCAGGGCGCGAATTATCGTCAGCACATGATCGAATCCGGCATGGATCCGGACGCGAAAAAGTTCAACATGATCTTCACGAAGGCGACGAGTTGCATCGTCGCCGCCGACTCACCGGTGGTGAAACCGCGACACGTCCGGTTTCTCGACTACGAAATCGAGCTCGGCCTCATCCTCAAACGCGACATCACGTCCCACCGGCAGATCACGGACGAGAACCTGCACGACTACGTCGCCGGCACCGTGATCGTCAACGACTATTCCGCGCGCGATGTCCAGATCCCGCAGATGCAGTTCTACAAGGGCAAGAGTTTCCGGACGTTTGGCCCGGTCGGCCCGTATCTGTGCCTGCTCGAGCGGCGTGACTTCCCGAAGCTGAAGGCGCTCGACCTGACGTTGACCGTCAACGGCGCGGTGCGTCAGCGGGACTCGACCTCGAACCTCGTCTATGGTCCGGCCGAAACACTGACCGAGTTGTCGGGCGTGCACGACCTTCGCGCCGGCGACCTGCTCGCGACCGGCACGCCGGCCGGCTGCGCACTCAGCATCCCGTCGCCGCTCAAGCAGCGGGCCGTGGCGCTATTTCCCGAATCCGTCAAATGGAAGATGTTCATGAAGGTGCAGGCGGGACGCGCGCAGTACCTGAAGGCCGGAGATATCGTCGAAGCCCGGATCGCGAGCCGCGACGGAACGATCGATCTGGGCGTGCAGCGTAACAAGATCGTGGACGAAGCAGCATGAACGGCATCGCGACCCGGTACGACGTGCTGGCGATCGAAGCGCAGGGCCTTCCGCCGGACCTCCCTGCCAGCACCTACGAGATGATTTGCGCCGGCGCGGCCATCGACCCGTCCGCCCCCGCGCTGTCCTTTTTTCTGACCGCCGACGCGCACCGCGACGCCGAGCGCTGGACCTATCGCGAGCTGGTTCGTGACATCACGCGCACGGCCAACCTGTTCACGCGCCTCGGCGTGAGCTCGCGTTCGGTGATCGCTTATGTGCTGCCCAATCTTCCCGAAACCCATTTCGTGATCTGGGGCGGGCAGGCGGCCGGCATCGTCTGTGCGATCAATCCGTTGCTCGAAGGCGAAGCGATCGGCAATCTGCTCAAATCGGCCGGCGCCAGCGTACTCGTGACGCTCGCGCCATTTCCCGGGACCGATCTCTGGCAGAAAGTCGCGGCGATCCTTCACCAGGTCGAGTCGCTGCAGCATCTCGTGCTGGTCGATCCGGCCGATCGTGTGCGGGGCACCGCGCAAGCAGCGGCCCGCATGCTCCAGCGTCACGCGTGCCATAAGCTGCACGGCGAGGGTGGTTTGCGCGGCGCGGTGCCCGCGCCTATCCAGATCCACGACTTCGGGACGGAAATGGCGCGGGAATCCGGTACGGCGCTCGACAACGTGCGCCGCATTCAACCGGGCGACATGTCGTCGTTCTTCTGTACCGGGGGAACCACCGGGTTGCCGAAAATCGCGATGCGCAGCCACGGCAACGAAGTGGCAAATGCATGGAGCGCCGGCCGGTTCTTCGGCGACAGCATCGGCCCCGGCAAAACGACTTTCTGCGGATTGCCGCTCTTTCACGTCAATGCCGCGATGGTGACCGGCCTGCTGCCTTTTTCCCGCGGCGCCCATGTCGTGCTCGGCACACCGCAAGGCTACCGAGGTGACGGTGTCGTCAAACGTTTCTGGGAAATCGTCGAACATCATCACATCAATTTCTTCAGTGGCGTCCCGACACTCTACGCGTCGCTGCTCGACATTCCTGTCGACGGTCATGCTATCGACTCGCTCGAATACGGCCTGTGCGGTGCGGCGCCGATGCCGGTCGGCGTTTTCAGGGCCTTCCAGGAAAAAACCGGCATCCGGATTCTCGAAGGCTACGGTCTGACCGAGGGAACCTGCGTGAGCAGCGTCAACCCGCCGACCGGCGAGCGCCGGCTGGGATCGATCGGGCTTCGCATCCCCTTCCAGGCGATGAAAGCTGTCGTCGTGGACGACGCGGGACGGTATCTGCGCGATTGCGCGGTGAACGAAGAGGGGCTGCTCGTCATCTCCGGGCCGAACGTCTTCACCGGCTACCTGCGTGCCGATCAGAACAGGGCGCTGTGGCTCGATCTCGGCGACCGCAAGCACTGGCTCAACACCGGCGACCTCGGCCGCTGCGACGTCGACGGTTACTTTTGGCTGACCGGCCGCAAGAAGGAACTGATCATTCGGGGCGGGCACAACATCGACCCTGCTGCGATCGAGGAACCGCTTCATCGACATCCGGCGGTCCAGCTCGCCGCGGCTATCGGGCGTCCCGATGCGCACGCCGGTGAGCTGCCGGTCGCGTATGTGCAGCTCAAGCCGGGGATGAGCGCGACCGAGCACGATCTGACGGCGTTCATGCAACAGGAGATCGCTGAGCGCGCCGCGCTGCCCAAGCACGTCCGAATCGTGGAAGCGATCCCGCTCACGGGCGTCGGCAAGATCTTCAAACCGGAACTCAAGCGCCGCGAGACGCGTGACGCGCTGCGCGCGGCATTGGCCCAGGGCGGCGCCCCCGGTGCATCGATCGACGTCACGACCGATCAATCGGGCGGAATGTCCGTGTCGGTCGAGCTGAGCGACCCCGCGCTCGAGCCTGCGGCGCGCGTGGTGCTGGGGCGTTTTCCGTTTGCGTTCTCGATCTCGATCGCCGCGCAGCCGACACGGTCATCGTGACCGACAGCAACAAATCTGCGGCGATGGAGGCGCGCGGCTAGCCTGGATAGCACCAACATCGGAAGCAGATCGCCGCACTCAATAAGGTATCCAAATTAGTTGTTATTCATAGATATGGATCGAGACAGAGGAGACACAAGATGAATTTCAGGCAGACGACGCGTTTCGCAGGCGTGGCGGTTTGTATCGGCTCGGCTTTGCTTGCCGACAATGTGCAGGCACAGACGGCCGGAAGCATCACGACATCGGTAGGATGGCTACACATCGCCCCTCAGGGCAGCGCAACGCCCCTGACCGTGCAAAGTGTCGGCGGCGTAACGGTGAATCACGAACTGACCGGTAGCAGCGCACATGCCAGTTCGACGGATACGCTCGGCATTACCAACGAGTACTACGTCACCGACCACTTCGGCGTCGCGATGCTTTTTGGAATGCCGCTGAAAGTCAATCTGATTGGCGATGGGACGTTGCAGAAGTACGGCACGCTCGGCACGACAAGGCCGATGCCGCCCGCGATCGAACTTCGATACCACCTGTTTTCTGCCACATCGAAATTCCGGCCGTTCCTGGGCATTGGCGCGAACTATACGTGGTTCACCCAGGTTCGAGCCACCAACAGCCGGTTCGTCTCCGACAGCTTCGGGCCGGGCGGCTCGGCGCGCGCGACGCTCAGCGCTTCGTGGAACCCCGTGTTCGAGATCGGGGCGAATTACGCGGTGACCAGACACTGGTCTGTCGGAACCTCCGTCGGCTACATGCCGGTGAAGACCCACCTCACGTTATACGGACAGACCGCGACCGGGACGCAGATCGTTTCCAAATCGACGCTCCGGCTCAATCCCGTCAGCGTTTTCCTGAACGTCGCCTATACGTTCTGACGAGCACGCCCGGATGCCAGCCCCCCGCATCAAAGCAACACATAGGATCGAACGATGAAACGACAGGTTCTCAAGACCATTCTGTTTGCATTGCCCAAGGTTCTGGACCTGACGGCGCGCCGCTTCCCCGCCTACCGGGAACGTCTCAAGGAGCGCAATCTCGTCGCGTGGATCGGGCTCATGGATCAAAGCATGGGTCGCGTCATCGAGTTCAGGAATGGCCGCATTCGGTCGCGCGCCGGCAAGCACCCGCGGCCCGACGTGCGCATGGCCTTCAAGGATGTCGCCACCGCACTGAAGTTTCTTTCCCCCAGCCCGGACCAGGGCGAAATCATCCACGCCGCCAAGAACTTCAAGGTCGTCACGGAGGGCGAGGACGAACTGCTGGTCTGGCTCATGCAAACGCTGAGCATGATGCGCACCGTCGGCCTGCCGATGGGCACGCCCATGCGCGATGGCACCCGACGCTACACCACCTGTACCAATGGCGGGCCGCTGTTCGTCTACGTCAAGGATGACCGCATCGTCCGCGTGACCCCCATCGAGCTGGACGATACGGATGCGTCGAGCTGGGTAATCGACGCACGTGGACGCCGCTTCAGCCCGCCACGGCGTGGCTTGGTCGCGCCGCACGCGCTGACCCTCAAGTCGCTGGTCTACTCCGACAAGCGCATCCTTCACCCGATGAAACGGGTCGACTTCGACCCCGACGGCGAGCGCAATCCGCAGAACCGCGGCAAGTCCGGCTATGTGCGTATCAGCTGGGACGAGGCCCTGGACATCGTCGCCAAGGAGATCAACCGGCAGAAGCGCGTTCACGGCCCCGGTTCCATCACGTTCCCGATGTCGTCCCACCATCAGTGGGGCAACGTGGGCTACTACCTCAGCGCGCTGACGCGCTTCGCCAACCTGATCGGCTTCACGCGAGTCGCCGCGAATCCGGACAGCTGGGAGGGCTGGTACTGGGGCGCCATGCACCATTTCGGCAACTCGATGCGCGTCGGCGTGCCCTCCGGCTATGGCGGCCTAGAGGACGCTCTTAAGGATGCCGAAATGATCGTCTTCTGGTCCTGCGACCCCGAAAGTACCAACGGCGCCTACGCGGGATTCGAGGGAACGCCGCGCCGTCTGTGGGCCAAGGAGCTCGGCATCGAGTTCGTTCATATCGACCCGCACTGCAATCCGACCGCACAGCTGCTGGGCGGCCGCTGGATCCCGGTTCGGCCGCAAACCGATGCCGCGCTGGCTACCGCGATCATGTACGTATGGGCCGTGGAGGGCCTGTACGACAAGGACTACGTCGCGGCGCGCACGACCGGTTTCGACGATTGGAAGGCCTACTTGCTGGGCGAAACCGACGGTACGCCCAAGACGCCCGAGTGGCAGGAGAGCGAGACCGGCGTGCCGGCCAAGGACGTCCGCGCGCTGGCGCGCCTGTGGGGAAACAAGAAGGTTCATCTCGCCGTCGGGATGACCGGCGCGGGATTCGGTGGCGCGGGCCGCGGGGCGACCGGCGCGCAATGGGCGCGCTGCATGATCATGATGATGGCGATGCAGGGCTGGGGCAAGCCTGGGGTGAATTTCGGCTGCCTCGAAATCGGCGTCCCGCACGATCTCCAGTTCTACTTCCCCGGCTACGCGGACGGCGGCATTTCAGGCGACCTGGCGTGGACCGCCAATGCGGTGGACAACTACCAGCGCATGCCGCACATCCTCACCATGAATCCGGTCAAACAGATGGTGCCGCGCCAGCAGCTGCCCGATGCGATTCTCAACGGTCACGCCACCGGTTATCTGTGGGACGGCATGTCCCAGGAAGCGCAGTTCGCGCCGTTCACCTACCCGATGCCCGGCTATTCGCCGATCCACATGATCTATCGCTATGGCGGATCGTCGTTCAGTACCGTGACGAATTCCGGACGGTGGACCGAGGCCTACCGGCACTCGAGCATCGAGTTCGTGGTCAATCAGTCGATCTGGATGGAAGGCGAGGCGCAGTTCGCCGACATCATCCTGCCCGCGTGCACGTCGCTGGAGCGCTGGGACATCGGGGAATGGGCGAATTCGGGCGGCTACGCGCACCACGGGTATGGCACGGTCAACCATCGCGTGCTGACGATGCAGCACAAGTGCATCGAGCCTTTGGGCGAGTCCCGCTCCGACTACGACATCTTCACCGCCATCCTGATCCGGTTGGGCCTGGGTGGCATCTTCACCGAAGGCTGCAGCGATCTCGACTGGGTCAAGCGCGTCTTCGACTCGTCGGATCTGCCCGATCACATTTCGTGGCGCGAATTCTGCCGCAAGGGCTACTTCGTCGTGCCGCCCGAAAAGCCCGAGCTTCGCCATCCCGTGGACATGCGTTGGTATGCGGAAGACCGGAAGAAGGACCTGCCGGAGCCTCATCCGCTTCCGTCACAGTTCTCGGAAAAGTTCGGCAAGGGCCTGCAGACGCCAAGCGGCAAGCTGGAGTTCGTGCCCGAGTTGCTGAAGCGGCACACGGCGGACAACCCCGAGCGGCCGCCGCTCAACCGATATATCCCCTCCTGGGAGGGTCTGCGCTCGGATCTGGCTCGGCGCTATCCGCTGCAATTGATCGCCACCCACAGCCGCTACAGCTTTCATACCCATTGTGACGGCAAGAACTCCGCGGTGAACGGCATCGACGATCATCGCGCGCTGATCGCGGGGCACCGCTTCTGGCTGCTGAGGCTCAATCCGGCCGACGCCGCCGCTCGACGCATTGCCCATCGCGATCTCGTCAAGGTACACAACGACCGCGGCGCCGTGATCTGTGCGGCCGATGTCTCGCCGCTCGTGAACGCCGGCGTGGTGAAGTCCTACGAGGCGAGCGCCGAATTTCAGTTGATCGAAATCGACGGCGAGCAAGTCGAGATTGGCGGTTGCATGAACATGCTCACCCCTGACCGGCCGCAGACCGCCGGCACCAGCAGCATGAGCCCGAATTCCTGCCTGGTGCAGGTCGAGAAATGGCGCGGTGCCGAAGCGTTCATGCTCGGTCGCGCAGCGTGAGGAATGTCAAATGAGCAAGTGGAACCTGATTATCAAGGTCGGGCGTTGCGAGAACTGCCAGAACTGCGTGATCGCCACGCGGGACGAACACGTCGGCAACGACTTTCCCGGCTACGCCGCGCCCGCCTCGGCCAACGCCGAGAGCCCCATCCGCATCCTGCGTCGCGTACAGGGTGCCTCGCATATGGTCCAGACCACTTATTTGCCGGTGATGTGCAATCACTGTGACGACGCGCCCTGCATGCGTGTCGGCGGCGGCGCCATTCGCAAGCGTGCCGACGGCATCGTCATCATCGATCCGGACAAGGCACGAGGCCGCAAGGACATCGTCAAAGCCTGCCCTTACAAGGCAATCGTCTGGAACGAAGCGCTGCAACTGCCCCAGATCTGGATCTTCGATGCGCATTTGCTCGACCAGGGTTGGCCGCGCCCGCGTTGTCAGCAGTCGTGCCCCACCGATGTCTTCGAGACGGTCAAGCTCGACGATACGGCGATGGCCGAGAAGGCTCGACGGGAGGGACTCAAGGTATTGCGACCCGACCTGAGCACGAAGCCCCGCGTGTGGTACAGCGGCCTCGAGCGCTGGGAAACATGCTTCGTCGGCGGAAGTGTCAGTGTCCAGGCAGGAGACGTGGTCGAGTGCGTCACGGATGCGGTCGTCGCGTTGTACTACGCTAATCTGCAGGTCGCCGAAACCGTGTCGGACGGTTTCGGTGATTTCCGCTTCGATGGCCTCGCCAAAGGCAGCGGCCCCTACAAAGTCAAAATCCGGCATGCGCTCGGCACCGCGTGGCGCGAGTGCGAATTGGGCGAGAGCGTGTACCTCGGAGAAATCAGGCTCAGTCGGTCGAAAAGCGCCGTGGCGATCGAGTGCTGATGATCCGGGGAAGGCTGAACGCGGTACTCGCTCGCACCGATTGATTTTTGAGACGAACGGTCTATTATTCGCCCATGGACGTTCGAACTGATCCGCCTCGCCGCCGCGGCAGGCCACCGAAGCAGCACGAAGACCTTGTCGCGACGCGCGACATGCTGTTGCGCACCGGGCTGGAAGTGCTCACCGAGAAGGGCTTTTCGGCCACCGGGCTCGACGAGATCCTCGGGCGCGCCGGTGTGCCCAAGGGCTCGTTCTATCACTACTTCGACAGCAAGGAGGCGTTCGGCCTCGAACTGATCGATCGCTACGCGGACTTCTTCGCCCGCAAGCTGGACCGTCATTTCAGCCAGCCCGAGCCGTCGCCGCTGGCACGCGTGCGCGCGTTCGTCGACGATGCACGCGACGGCATGGCGCGCCATGAATACAGCCGCGGCTGCCTGATCGGCAACCTCGGCCAGGAAATGGGCGCACTGCCGGAGAGTTTCCGTGCGCGTCTGCGCGCGACGTTCGAGGACTGGCAACGCCGGCTGGCCGCCTGCCTGGCCGCGGCCCAGCAAGCCGGCGAGCTCGCCGATTCGGCAAACCCCGCCGAGCTGGCCGCGTGCTTCTGGATCGGCTGGGAAGGCGCCGTGCTGCGCGCGAAGCTCGAACGCAGCGACGTGCCGCTTGCGCTGTTCGCGCAGTTTTTCTTCAATGCATTACCTCGCCGCTGAATTTTTTTGCCATTAACTAGACGATCGGTCTAAAAAGGAGGACGCATGTTCCAGGGCATCGTGATCGACAAGGACGACACCGGCCAGCACGCGCGGCTGCAGACGCTGGACGACGCGCAGTTGCCCGCGGGCAACGTGACGATCCGGGTCGGCTATTCGACGTTGAACTACAAGGACGGGCTGGCGATCACCGGCAAGAGCCCGGTGGTCCGCAAATTCCCGATGGTGCCGGGCATCGATCTGGTCGGCGAAGTCGAGCACAGCACGCATCCGGATTACCGCGCGGGCGATCGCGTCGTGCTCAACGGCTGGGGCGTCGGCGAAACGCACTGGGGCGGCCTGGCCCAGAAGGCACGCGTCGACGGCGACTGGCTGGTGCCGCTGCCGTCCGCGTTTTCGCCGCAACAGGCGATGGCCATCGGCACGGCGGGCTACACCGCGATGCTGTGCGTGATGGCGCTGGAGCGGCATGGCGTGCGCCCGGACGATGGCGAGATCGTCGTGACCGGCGCGGCAGGTGGCGTCGGCAGCGTCGCCATCGCCCTGCTCGCGCGGCTCGGCTATCGCGTCGTCGCCGTGACCGGCCGCCCGGCCGATGCCGACTACCTGCGGCAGCTCGGCGCGTCGGAGATCCTCGACCGGTCGCAATTCGGCGCACCGGGCAAACCGCTCGGCAAGGAACGCTGGGCCGGCGCGGTCGACGTCGCGGGCAGTCACGTGCTCGCCAACGTGTGCGCGACCACGCGCTATCGTGGCGTGGTGACGGCCTGCGGCCTCGCCGCCGGCATGGACTTTCCCGCCACCGTCGCGCCGTTCATCCTGCGTGGCGTGACGCTCGTCGGCATCGACAGCGTGATGTGCCCGCGCGCCGAGCGGCTGGAGGCATGGCGCCGGCTCGCGTCCGATCTCGATGTCGAGAAGCTGGGCGCGATCAGTCATCAGGTCGGCCTCGGCAACGCCATACCGCTTGCCGAGCAACTGATCGCCGGCAAGATACGCGGCCGCATCGTCGTGGACGTCAACGCATGACGCCGGCAACCCGTCGTTTCATGTCCGGCCCGCGGCTCGCGCGTCGCGTTCGCCCGTGCCAATTTATCCAGGAGACCTCATGACCGCTGCCAACCACGCGCCCGTCAGCCGCTTTCCGGTGCCGGCGCTCGACGACCTGCCCGACGACATTCGCGCACGGATCGCTGCCGTCCAGGAAAAGTCGGGCTTCATCCCGAACGTATTCCTCACGCTCGCGCATCGCCCGGACGAGTTTCGCGCGTTCATGGCGTACCACGACGCGCTGATGGACAAGCCGGGCAACCTCACCAAGGCCGAACGGGAAATGATCGTCGTGGCCACCAGCGCCGTGAACCAGTGCCAGTACTGCGTCATCGCGCACGGCGCGATCCTGCGCATTCGCGCGAAGGATCCGCTGATCGCCGACCAGGTCGCGACCAACTACCGCAAGGCCGACCTCACCGTCCGGCAGAAGGCGATGCTCGACTTCGCGATGAAGGTGTCGCAAAGCGCACACCTGGTGGGCGAAGCGGACTTCGACACGCTGAAGTCGCATGGCTTCACCGAAGAGGACGTCTGGGACATCGCGGCGATCTCGGCATTCTTCGGCATGTCCAATCGCATCGCGAACGTGACGAACATGCGACCCAATGCGGAGTTCTACGCGCTGGGGCGCTGAGCACGCGCGCCGGCCTCGGTCGGCGCGCTCCGCCGAGCCGGACGCTGGAACAGCGCGACACCGAACTGGATGTCGCGGTTCCGACGGGCCGGCTCACGGCAAGCAGGAGCCGGTCAGCGCTCGGTCCACTCCTTCAACGCGTCCAACCCGTCCGGCAGCGTCGCGTCCGGGAACATCGTCGACAGCGTCGCGTCCCGCCACCGTGCCGCCTCCTCCGCGCGCTGCGTTTCCGCCTGCTCGCACACGAACAGCGCATCGCTGCCGAGCAGCAGGCGCATCGGCACGTCGTCGCGACGCGACAGCTCGACGATCAGCGCCGCGATCCGTGCGGGATCGCCGACCTCGTGGCCGCCATACGCACCGAGCAGTTCGAGAATCTTCCCGACCGACGGCTGGTAGTCGGGCAGCAGGCCGTCGACGTGGCGCTTCGCCTGCGCGGCCCATTCGGTGCGCATCCCGCCCGGCTCGAGCGTGCACACGCGCACGCCGAACGGCGCGACTTCCTTCGACAGCACGTCGCTGAACCCGCCGACCGCCCACTTCGCGGCCTGATACGCGGACAGGCCGGCCGTCGCCGTGCGCCCGCCGACCGACGACACCTGGAAGATGTGGCCCGCGCGCTGCGCTCGCATCGTCGGCAGCACCGCGCGCGTCAGGTTGACCACGCCGAACAGGTTCGTTTCGATCTGGTCGCGGAAGTCGTCGGCGCCCATCTGCTCGAACGGCGCCGTATGACCGTAGCCCGCGTTGTTCACCAGCACGTCGATGCGTCCGAACGCGTCGCGGGCGGCGGCCACGGCATGCGCGGCCGCCGCTGCGTCGGTCACGTCGAGCTCCATCGGCAGCAGCCGGTCGCCGTACCGCGCTTCCAGATCCGCGAGCCGCGCCGGATCGCGCGCACCGGCCACCAGCCGGTCACCCGCCGCCAGCACCGCTTCCGAGATTGCACGCCCCAGGCCGCGTGCGGCCCCTGTCACCAGCCAGACTTTCGACATTTCCATTCCTCGACAAAGTTGAAACCACTAAAATGAATGATTACTCACTCATTAACGTGGGCGCTGACACGATCGTTTTCACCGTGCATCGCCCTGCCTGAAACCGCCTTCCATCGTCGCGGCGACGCCCGAACCGAACGCGCCGCCGCTCATCTCTCTACAACTTGCCGCTATCACACCGCGTGCAGCACGGCCCACAGCGCGCGAAACCCGGCTTCCCGGTACGCATCGGCCCGCGCCGGATCACGTGCGATCGACTCCATCGCCGTTTCCGCGATCGACGTGAACAGCGCCGTGCAGAACGCATGCGCGTCGTCGGCGTCGAGCCCGCCCGCGGCGGCACTTTGCGCGCGCAGCAGCGCGGTGATCGCGCCGAAGCCTTCGGTGCCGGCCGCGCGATGCGCGTCGTCGATGCGGCCGCTCACGTCGAGCTGCCGCAGCGCGCGCTGCCCGTGCGGATCCGCGATACCCCACGACACATAGCTGTTCCACACATGCCGCATGGCCTGCTCGGCCGGCGCGTGCTCCGGAAACCCGGTGATCATCGCGTCGCGCAGGTCGGCCTTCAGGCTCAGGTACAGCGCGTTCAGCAGCGCATCCTTGGTCTCGAAATAGGTGAACACCGTGCCTTCCGCGACACCGGCGAGCCGCGCGATGCGCGCGGTGGTCGCACTCGCGCCGTCCTCCGCGAGCGCCCGGGCGGCCGCGGCGAGGATGGCGTCGTGCTTGTCGGGACTGCGCGGTCGGGCCACGTTCGATTCCTTTAATGAGTGAGCGCTCAATCATAATCGCGCCGATGGCTGGACGGCAAGCCCTGTTACAGATGGGGGGAACCGATCCGCAATCGGTCAAAAGCGTGCACTATTAGCGTTTCCACGTACTGGCACGCCAACACACCGGCGGCCGGCGCTTTGAAGTTCGTTCCACGCTCACCCGTTTCAGACCGCGAACCACTCATGACGAATCAGCCCAACCAGACCGAAGCCGACCAGCCCGTCGACATGATCATCTTCGGCGGCGGCGGCGACCTGGCCGCCCGCAAGCTGTTGCCCGCGCTGTACATGGCGCACCTGCACTGCAACCTGCCGCCGCAGACGCGCATCATCGCGGTCGGCCGGCGCGACTGGGGCATCGACGGCTACCGCAAGTTCATGGACGAGCAGTCGCGCCCGTTCATCGACGAGAAGGCGTTCGACGCCGACGCGTGGGCCCGTTTCCTCGACCTGTTCAAGTACGTGCTGATCGACGTGAACGCGCCGGAAGACTATGCGCGGCTCGCCGAAGCGGCGCGCCCCGACGCGATCCACGTGTTCTACCTGTCGACGTCGCCGGAGCTGTTCACGACGATCTGCGACAACCTGTCGGCCGCGCACCTCGTCGATGCGCGCTCGCGCGTCGTGCTCGAAAAGCCGCTCGGCCACGATCTCGCGTCGGCGCAGGCGATCAACAATGCGGTCGGCCGGCATTTCGCGGAATCGCAGATCTACCGGATCGACCATTACCTCGGCAAGGAAACCGTGCAGAACCTGATGGTGCTGCGCTTCGGCAACCCGATCTTCGGGCCGCTGTGGCAGGCGCCGAGCATCCGCAGCGTGCAGATCACGGTGGCGGAGACGGTCGGCGTCGGCAGCCGCGCGGGCTTCTACGACCATACCGGCGCGCTGCGCGACATGGTGCAGAATCACCTGCTGCAACTGCTGTGCATCGTCGCGATGGAGCCGCCGGTGTCGCTCGACCCGGACGCGGTGCGCGACGAGAAGCTGAAGGTGCTGCGCTCGCTGCGGCCGATGGCGCTGTCGGACGTCGCGCGCGATACCGTGCGCGGCCAGTACACGGCCGGCGCGGTCGACGGCCAGCCGGTCAAGGGCTATCTCGAGGAAGACAACGTGCCGGCGGACAGCCACGCGGAAACCTTCGTCGCGCTGCGCGCGCACATCAACAACTGGCGCTGGGCGAACGTGCCGTTCTTCCTGCGCACCGGCAAGCGGCTGCAGCGCCGCCAGTCGGAAATCGTGATCGAGTTCGCGGACATGCCGTTCTCGATCATCCCGACCGGCCCGCGCCACTACAGCAACCGCCTCGTGATCCAGTTGCAGCCGGAAGAATCGATCCAGCTGCAGATGCTCGCGAAGGAGCCGGGCAGCGGGATGAAGATGGTGCCCGTGAGCCTGAACCTCGACCTGCAGCAGGCGATTCCGGAACGGCGCGCGGAAGCCTACGAGCGGCTGCTGATCGACGTGATCCGCGGGCGTCTCACGCACTTCATGCGCCGCGACGAGCTCGAAGCCGCGTGGTCGTGGGTCGAGCCGATCCTCAACGGCTGGAAGCAGCTGGGCGACCGTCCGCGTCTCTACACGGCCGGCACGTTCGGGCCGGCGGCATCGTCGGCGCTGCTGGCACGCGACAACATGTCGTGGTCCGAGGAAGCCTGACCACGGCATGACGGCAGGCCCGCGGCGCACGCGCCGCGCGGCACGCCGGATCACACCGGGCGCCCGATCGGGTGCCCGCCCCCAGCCCCCCGCCGCCGATCACCCTTCCAGCGCTCCGCCGTTACAGCGGCTCCAGCCACGCAGCCTTGCGCCGCGCCGGCGCCCCGCTGCCGCCGCTGCCGCCGCCCAGCACCTCGACCACGTAATCGACGAACGACGCGATCCGCGACGAAATCGCGGTGTTCCGGTAATAGACCGCATTGATCGGCTGTTCGACGTCGAGCGTCTGCCGCGCGAGCACCTGCACGAGCCGCCCGGCCTCGCGATCCTGCGCGGTCATGAAATCCGACAGGCACACGACGCCCGCGCCCTCCAGCGCGAGCTGCCGCAGCGTCTCGCCGCTCGACGACCAGATGCCGGGCTCGATGCGGCACGGCTCGCCGTCCGCGCCGAGGATCGGCCAGACGTTCAGCGATTCGGGTTGCGTGAAGCCGAGCAGTGTGTGCTTGGCGAGATCCTCGACCTTGCGCGGCTGGCCGTGCGCTTCGATGTATGCAGGGCTCGCGAGGATGCGCAGGCGGCTGTTGCCGATGCGCCGGCTGTGCAGCGTCGAATCCTTGAGCCGGCCGATGCGGATCGCGACGTCGGTGCGCCGCTCCAGCAGGTCGATGATCCCCTCGTTGCTGTTCAGCTCCAGTTCGACCTTCGGGAACCGTTCGCGGTAGCCGTGCACGAGCGGCACGATCACGTGCAGCATGAACGGCGTCGCGGCATCGACGCGCAAGCGCCCCGACGGCATCTCGCGCCGCGCGAGCATCTGCTCCTCGGCGTTCTCGACCGATTCGATGATGGCGCGCGCATCCTGCAGGAACGCACGTCCTTCTTCGGTCAATTCGAGCCGGCGCGTGGTCCGGCGCAGCAGCGTGGTCTTCAGCTTCTCCTCGAGTCGCGCGAGCGTGCGGCTCGTGGCCGACACGGTGAGGTCGAGCTGCTGCGCGGCAGCGGTGATCGAACCGGAGTCGACCACGGCGGCAAAGGCCTGGAGTTCGTCGAGCGTGATCTTCATTGCTGGATTATTGATCCAAAATCAAAACAATTTGGTTTATAGACCCATTTTTCCGCAAAAGTAAAGACGGCACACTGCGCTCCATCGTCACCGGACCCTGGAGCCCCGTCATGCCACTCGCCCTGCTTGCGCTGACCATCAGCGCATTTGCCATCGGCACCACCGAATTCGTGATCGTCGGGCTGATCCCGACGATCGGCGCCGACCTCGGCGTCAGCCTGCCGTCGGCCGGCCTGCTCGTCAGCCTCTATGCACTGAGCGTCGCGATCGGCGCGCCGCTCCTCACCGCGCTCACCGGCCGCGTGCCGCGCAAGACGCTGCTCGCCGCGCTGATGGCGCTGTTCACCGTCGGCAACCTCGTGGCCTGGCAGGCGCCGGGCTACGAATCGCTGATCGTCGCGCGCGTGCTCACCGGCCTCGCCCACGGCGTGTTCTTCTCGGTCGGCTCGATCATCGCAACCACGCTCGTGCCGAAGGACAAGGCTGCCAGCGCGATCGCCACGATGTTCAGCGGGATGACCGTCGCGTTCGTCGCCGGCATTCCGCTCGGCACCTTCATCGGCCAGCACTTCGGCTGGCGCGCGACGTTCCTGGTCGTCGCGCTGTTCGGCCTCGTCGCATTCGTCGGCGCGGTCGCGTTCGTGCCGCGCGGCCTCCCGCGGACGCCGCCGGCGCCGCTCGCCCGCCAGTTCCGCGTGCTCGCCCAGCCGCGCCTGCTGCTCGTCTATGCGATGACGGCGGTCGGCTACGGCGGCTCGCTGATCGCGTTCACCTACATGGCGCCGCTGCTCGAACAGATCGCCGGCTTCACGCCGTCGCAGGTCAGTCTCGTGCTGGTCGGCTACGGCGTGTCGGTCGCGTTCGGCAACGTGTGGGGCGGCAAGCTCGCGGATGCCGTCGGCCCGGTCAAGGCGCTCAAGCGGATCTTCCTGTTGCTCGCGATCGTGCTGCTCGCGCTGACCTTCACGGTGCACGTGAAGTGGCTTGCGGTGCTGACGATGCTCGCATGGGGCGCCGTCGCGTTCGGCAACGTGCCGGGCCTGCAGGTGTACGTCGTCAAGCAGGCGCGCCACTTCGCGCCGGACGCCACCGACGTCGCGTCGGGCTTCAACATCGCCGCGTTCAACCTCGGCGTCGCGGGCGGCTCGTCGCTCGGCGGCCTGATCGTCGCGAACGTCGGCCTCGGCCATACGCCGTGGATCGGCGCCGCCGTCACGCTCGGCGCCTTCGCGCTGACCGCATTGAGCGGCCGCCTCGACCGCGGCCAGGGCCTGCCCGAACGCACGGCCGAACCCGTCGAACTCGCCCATTGAACGTCACTTTCCCGCAGGAGCGCATCAGCATGAACGCATCGACCCAACGTCCGCCGTTCGCCGGCAGGACTTTCGAAGTCCGTTACGACGGCCTCACCGCCCTGAACGCGTATGACGAGGACGGTCTCCACATGCGCTACGAGATCACCGAAGGCGCATACGCCGGCGCGAAGGGCGAAGTCGCGTACACGTGGCGGCACGTCGCCGGCGAGACCTACGCGATCTCGTGGCAGGAAGCCGACCGCGCGACGGTCGTGCACATCGACGATTTCGCCGCCGGCACGTCGCGCGCGTTCTTCACCGCGGCTTCGCTCGACTTCCACCGGCTCGAAGGCAGCCTGCGCGCGCGCTGAACGGAGCAACCCGACCATGCCCACTTCACTCGACAAGCTCGCCAGCGGCGGCTTCAGCATCGGCATCGAACTGCCGCTCGACAACGACTGGTCGCTGGCCGGCGCCGCGAAGCGCCAGCATGACGGCCGCCGCCCCGGCGTGCCCGACCTCGAACTTCATGCGACGCTCGCGCGACTGGCCGACACGCTCGGCTTCCGCGCGCTCTGGGTGCGCGACGTGCCGGTGTACGACCCGTCGTTCGGCGATGCCGCGCAAGTGTTCGAGACCTTCTCGTATCTCGGCTACCTCGCCGGCATCACGCGCGACATCCTGCTCGGCACGGCGGCCGTCGTGCTGCCGCTGCGCGAACCGCTGCTGACGCTGAAATCGGCCGCGACGATCCAGGAGCTGAGCGACGGACGCCTGCTGCTCGGCGTCGCGAGCGGCGACCGGCCGGTCGAATATCCGCTGTTCGGCCGCGACTTCGCGTCACGCGGCGCGAATTTCCGCGACCAGATCGCGCTGCTGCGCGACGGCGCACGTGGGCACCTGCCGCCGGGCCTGGACGTGCTGCCGGCCGCGCGTTCGCCGGTGCCGCTGCTCGTCGCGGGTCTCGCGCAGCAGACGCCCGCATGGATCGGCGAACACATGGACGGCTGCCTCGCCTATCCGGGCACGCCGGCCGATCACCTGCAGCGCGCCGCGAACTGGCGCGCGGTGGCCGGCGACAAGCCGTACGTGAGCTTCATCCACCTCGACCTCGCGGAAGATCCGCACGAACCGCTTCAACGGCACCGCTTCGGCGCGCGCGCCGGGCGCGTCGCGCTGACGGAAGAGCTCGCGGCGATGCGCGACGCGGGCGTGCGGCACATCGGCCTGCATTTGCGCCGCAATCGCCGGCCGCTCGACGAGACGATGGCCGAGATTGCCGCGGACGTGCTGCCGGCGTTCCATCCGGCTAGCAACCCGCACACGTGCGTCGCATGAGGCCGGCCACGGCCCGTCGCGCGCCACGGCGGGCAACCGATCCTTGAATTTGAATCAAATATTTTTGACCTCTGAAGGCGTTTATCTCATCAGTCCAGAACGCCAGAATGACTTCCATACCGAACCCGTTCCACTTTCCCAGGAGCCCACGATGAGCAACGTTCCCGCATTCGGCCTCGGCACCTTCCGCCTGCAGGGCCAGGTCGTCATCGACTCGGTCCGCAATGGCCTCGACGTCGGCTACCGCGCGATCGACACCGCGCAGATCTACGGCAACGAAGCCGAAGTCGGCGAAGCGATCGCCGCATCGGGCGTGCGCCGCGAAGACCTGTTCCTCACGACCAAGATCTGGGTCGACAACTACGCGCCGGAAAAACTGGCAGCCAGCCTCGAGGAAAGCCTGCGCAAGCTGCGCACCGACACCGTCGACCTGACGCTGATCCACTGGCCGGCGCCGGACAACGGCGTGTCGATCCAGGCGTTCATGACCGCGCTCGCCGACGCGAAGGCGAAGGGCCTCACGCGCCAGATCGGCATCTCGAACTTCAACATCGAACTGACGAAGGAAGCGATCGCGGCCGTCGGCAAGGATGCGATCGCGACCAACCAGATCGAACTGAGCCCGTACCTGCAGAACCGCAAGCTGGTCGAGTTCCTGAACGGCGAAGGCATCCACGTGACGTCGTACATGACGCTCGCCTACGGCAAGGTGCTCGGCGACCCGGTGATCGGCGCGATCGCGCAACGTCACGACGCGACGCCGGCGCAAGTCGCGCTCGCGTGGGCGCTGCAGCTCGGCTACTCGGTGATCCCGTCGTCGACGAAGCGCGAGAACCTCGCGAGCAACCTGCTCGCGCAGACGCTGCGCCTGACCGACGAAGACATGGCGCAGATCGCCGCGCTCGAGCGCAACGGCCGCGAAGTCGACCCGGCCGGCCTCGCGCCGAAGTGGGACTAAGCGCGCCGCACCCGTAATCGATTCGTCCGCGGCCAGCCGGCCGCGGCACCGACAGGACCTCACCATGACCCACGACCCGCTTTTTCAACCGCTGCGATTCGGCGCGCTGACGCTGCCGAACCGTATCGTGATGCCGCCGATGACGCGTTCGCGCGCCAGCCAGCCCGGCGACGAAGCCAACGAACTGATGGCCGCGTATTACGCGCAGCGCGCGAGCGCCGGCCTGATCGTCAGCGAAGGCACCTACATCGCGCCGCTCGGCAAGGGCTACGCGTGGACGCCCGGCATCCACACGCCGTCGCAGGTCGCCGGCTGGCGCCGGGTGACGGACGCCGTGCACGCCGCGCAAGGCCGCATCTTCGCGCAGCTGTGGCACGTCGGCCGGCTGAGCCATACGAGCCTGCTCGGCGGCGAGCAACCGGTGTCGTCGTCGCCGATCCAGGCGAAAGGCGTGAACGTGTTCATCGCCGGCGAGGACGGCAGCACGCCGGGCTTCGTGCAGGCGTCCGAGCCGCGCGCGCTGTCCGTCGACGAGATCCGCGAGATCGTCGATCAATACCGCGCCGCCGCCCGCAACGCGATCGAGGCCGGCTTCGACGGCGTCGAGCTGCACGGCGCGAACGGCTATCTCGTGAACCAGTTCATCGACTCGAACGCGAACACCCGCACCGACGCCTACGGCGGCTCGCTGGAAAACCGGCTGCGCTTCCTGCGCGAAGTCGCGCAGGCGCTGATCGAAGGCACCGGCGACGCGTCGCGCGTCGGCATCCGCCTCGCACCGCTGACCACGCTGAACGGCTGCGTCGACGACGATCCGGAAACGACCTACCTCGCCGCCGCGAAGCTGCTCGGCGAACTCGGCATCGGCTACCTGCACATCGCGGAAGCCGACTGGGACGACGCGCCGCTGATGCCCGTCGAATTCAAGCGGCAATTGCGCGCCGCGTTCCCGGGCGTGCTGATCTACGCCGGCGCGTACACGGCCGAACGCGCCCGCGAAGCGATCGCCGCCGGCTGGGCCGACCTGATCGCATTCGGCCGCCCGTTCGTCGCGAACCCCGACCTGCCCGAGCGTCTGCGCACCGGCGCCGTGCTCGCGCCGCACGATCGCAACACGCTGTTCGGCGGCGGTGCGAAAGGCCTGACCGACTATCCGACGCTCACGCAGGCCGCGGCCTGAGCGGGCGGCCGCAACGACTCCGAGACTGCTCATGAGAATCACGCTTCCTTCCCGCCTGGGTTTCGGCACCGCGCCGCTGGGCAACATGTACCGGGACATCCCGCACGACGAAGCGCTGGCCACCGTCGATGCGGCGTGGCGTGGCGGCATCCGCTACTTCGACGCCGCGCCGCTGTATGGCGCCGGCCTCGCCGAGCTGCGTCTCGGTGAAGCGCTCGCCGGACGGCCGCGCGACGAATATTCGCTCGGCACGAAGGTCGGCCGGCTCGTCCTCGACGAACACGAGGACGCGTCGCAACGCGATCTCGGCGAAAAAGGCGGGCTGTTCCGTCACGGCCTGCCGAACCGGATCGTCTACGACTACACCGCGGACGGCACGCTGCGATCGATCGAGGCCAGCCTCGCACGGCTGCGCACCGACCGGCTCGACACCGTGTGGATTCATGATCCGGCCGTCGATTTTCACGGCGACGCATGGCGCGACGTGTTCGACGTCGCGATGTCGGGCGCGGCGAAGGCGCTCACGCGGCTGCGCGACGAGAAGGTCATCAAGGGCTGGGGGCTCGGCGTGAACCGCGTCGAGCCGTGCGAACTCGCACTCGAGCGTTCGGATCCCGACGGCTTCCTGCTCGCCGGGCGCTATACGCTGCTCGATCACGCGGGCGCGCTCGAACGGCTGATGCCGGAAAGCGCCGCGCGCGGGCTCGGGATCATCGTCGGCGGCCCGTACAACTCGGGCGTGCTGGCGGGCGGCACGCATTTCGAGTACCAGCCGGCCACGCAGGCGATGCTCGAGCGCGTCGCGCGGATCCGCGGGCTCTGCGAACGGTTCGGTGTCGACGTTCGCGCGGTGGCCTTGCAGTTCTCGCTCGCCCATCCGGCCGTCGCGGCCGCGATCCCGGGCGCGAGCCGGCCCGAGCGCATCGACGAGAACCTGCGTCTCGCGGCGGCGCCGATCCCGGCGGCACTGTGGGCGGCGCTGAAGGCCGAGCGCCTGATCGCCGAGCACGCACCGACGCCGGCCGGCGCGGTTTGAAGCGGCAGACGCGGCCGCTGCGGCGCGCGGCCGTGGCGATCGCGCGCCGGCAATCGCGGCGGTTATCGTCGCGATTGCCATTTCCGATTTGCAGCCTGCGCAATCGGCGTCTAGCGTTTACGGGTTCGACTCCGCACGATCGTCACCCGACCTGAAAGGACGCGCCGCCATGCCAAGCCCCTCCCTGACACGCGACATGTTGCTGGCCTTCGCGGCCGGTCTTTCATTCGCGGCCTGCGCCGCGCCGGCCTACGCCGACGATGCAGCCGGCCTCGCGCCGCCCGCCCCCGCGACACCCGTGCTGTCGACGACCGCGACCGGCGTGCAGATCTACGCATGCGAATACGATGCCGACCACCGGCTCGCGTGGGCATTCCAGCGCCCGGAAGCGATGCTGTTCGATGCCGGCGGCACGCTCGTCGTCCGGCACGGCACGGGGCCGTCGTGGGAAGCGCTCGACGGCAGCCGCATTACCGGCAAGAAGCTCGCGGAAGCGCCGAGCGCGCGCGCCGGAAGCGTTGCGCAATTGCTGCTCGCCGCGACGCCGGCCGCAACGAGCACGAAGGCCACGACCGGCACGCTCGCCGGCGTGCGCTTCGTGCAGCGGCTCGACACCGCGGGCGGCACGCCGCCGGAGCCCGCGTGTTCGACCGAGCATGCGGTCGGCCGCTTTCCGTATTTCGCGCGCTACGTGTTCCTGAAGTAACGCACGACGGCGGCCGCCCGAACCCAGGGCCCCGCCGCCACATCCACTTGATCAGTTATCCTGCATTTTTACGATATCGCTCCGGCTGCTGCGCGATGACTCGGTCTCAGCGAATCCGCATCGACAGTTCGACATCGCCGCCGAACGGCACCGACAGATAGCCGTTCCGCGGCGCACGCACGTAGGCGAGGTAGTCGGGGCTGTATTCGGCATTGTCCGCGACGACGAACGCGCCGGCCCGCAGCCGCGGCTCGACCCGTTCGAGAATCTCCGGATACAACGCCTTCGCACCGTCGAGCAGCAGCAGGTCGACCGTATCCGGCAGATCGCTGGCCAGCGTGCGCAACGCATCGCCTTCCCGAATCTCCACCAGATCGGCCAGCCCGGCCGCCGCCAGATTGGCACGCGCCCGCACGACCTTCGACGCTTCGAACTCGCTCGTGATCACCCGGCCGCCGCCGTTGTCGCGCAGCGCGGCCGCCAGGTGCAGCGTCGAGATGCCGAACGAGGTGCCGAACTCGACGATCGAACGTGCACCGCAGCCGCGCGCGAGCATGTACAGCAGCGTGCCCGTCTCGCGCGACACCGCGAGCGGATAGTCCTTCAGGCGTGCATAGAAATCGGCGTAATCGGTCTTGCTGCGCATCAGCCGCATTTGCTCGTCGTGCGACACGTCGGCGAAGTCCGGGTTCGATGCGGGCGACGAGGCGTCGGCTTCGTCGAACAGGCGCGCGAGCAGCGACGCCAACGGGTCGTGAATCAGGGTGGTCATGCGAATCTCCGGTGTCAGGTTGAGTGCGTCAGTACGCCCGACTAGAATATGACGAATCATTCAGGTTTTACTATTCGCATTGGCAGACCCGTCATGACCGACCGCCGCAACGCCCCGATCGCCTCGCGCAAACAGCCTAAGCAGGCCCGCTCGGCCCGTCTCGTCGACGACGTGCTGCAGGCCGCTATTCAGGTTTTGGCGACCGAAGGCGCGCAGCGCTTCACGATGGCGCGCGTGGCCGAGCGCGCCGGCGTGAGTGTCGGCTCGCTGTACCAGTACTTCCCGAACAAGGCGGCCGTGCTGTTCCGGCTCCAGCACGACGAATGGCGGCAGACCTCCGAGATGCTGTGCGGGATGCTGCAGGACACGCGCAAGACACCGCCCGAGCGGCTGCGCACTGCCGTCCATGCGTTCATCCGTTCGGAGTGCGACGAGGCATCCATGCGCATCGCACTCGACGACGCCGCGCCCCTCTATCGCGACGCCCCCGAGGCGCGGGAAGTGAAGGCCGAAGGCAACCGGGCCTTCAGCGCGTTCATGCGCGAAGTGCTGCCCAACGTGCCCGACGCCACGCATGCGCTCGCCTGCGAGCTGATCAAGACGACGCTCACGACGGGCGGCAAGGCGTTCTCCGAAACCAAGCGCACGCCCGCGGAAATCGATGCCTATTCGAACGCGATGGCCGACATGTTCTGTGTGTACCTCGCGCATCTCGCGCAGGATTGACGGACAACGGGCGAGGACCCGCGCCAGCGCGGCATGCGCGCGGCGCCGGTATCATCCGGATGCAGGTTGCGCGCGGCCGCTTTGACGCGCCTTCCCGGCCTCAACGAAAGACATCCGTAAGCCTCGATGCATCACCCGCCCCCGCATTCAAATAATCGCCTTAACGGATTCGAACTAGGCGTATACACGCGTTCCGCGACGACGAAGCCCCGTTGCACGCCGATATAAGCGCTGCGACATGCGCTGCATGCTCTTCCCCCAATGGGACGTGATGGGCCGTTCGCCTAACCTTCGCTACGGCAAAGCACACGTGACGGGGTCGACCACACCACGCGTCGTACGACGCGACACACTCGCGCTCGCTTCGAAGCGCGTACGACGACACGGCTCACGCGTCATGCGTCCCCACGACGTTGCCGACAATTTCAACCAGATACGAGACACCCTGACGACGGTCCGCTACAGGCCGTTTCAGCATGCTGATAAAGGAGCAAGCTCATGAGTGATACCCCGGTGCAGCCGACGGTCGGCGTCGGTGCGGAAGAAACGAACTTCGGCACCAAGGGAGTCATCGACCGGTACTTCGACATTTCGTCGCGCGGCAGCACGCAGCGTCGCGAAATCGTCGCGGGCGTGACCACCTTCCTCGCGATGGTCTATTCCGTGTTCGTCGTGCCCGGGATGTTCGGCAAGGCCGGCTTCGACACCAGCGCGGTATTCGTCGCGGTCTGTCTCACCACCGCCTTCGGTTCGCTGCTGATGGGCCTGTGGGCGAAGCTGCCGATCGCGATCGGCTGCGCGATTTCGCTGACGGCGTTCACCGCGTTCGGTCTCGTGCTCGGCAAGGGCCTGCCCCCGACCGTCGCGCTCGGCGCCGTGTTCCTGATGGGCCTCGTGTTCACGGGCATCTCGGTCACCGGCGTGCGCTCGTGGATCCTGCGCAACCTGCCCGCGGGCGTCGCGCACGGCACCGGGATCGGCATCGGCCTGTTCCTGCTGCTGATCGCGTCGAACGACGTCGGCCTCGTGATCAAGAACCCGGGCGCCGGCCTGCCGGTCTCGCTCGGCCAGATCACCGCGTTTCCGGTGATCATGTCGGTCGTCGGCCTCGCCGCGATCTTCGGGCTCGAGAAGCGCCGCGTGCCGGGCGGCATCCTGCTCGTCGTGGTCGCGATCTCGCTGATCGGCCTCGTGTTCGACCCGACCGTGAAATACCGCGGCGTCTTTGCGCTGCCGTCGCTGAGCGCGCCGGGCCACGCCTCGCTGATCGGCGCGATGGACATCAAGGGCGCGTTGTCGATGGCCGTGCTGCCGAGCGTGCTGGCACTCGTGATGACCGCCGTGTTCGACGCGACCGGCACGATCCGCGCGGTCGCCGGCCAGGCGGGCCAGCTCGACGAGAACGGCCGCATCATCAACGGCGGCCGCGCGCTGACCGCCGATTCGCTCAGCTCGATCTTCTCCGGCTTCCTCGGCGGTGCGCCGGCCGCGGCCTACATCGAGTCGAGCGTGGGCGTGGCCGCCGGCGCGAAGACGGGCCTCGCGGCCGCCGTGGTCGGCCTGCTGTTCCTGGTCGTGATGTTCTTCTCGCCGCTCGCGGGCCTCGTGCCGTCGTACGCCACCGCACCCGCGCTGATGTACGTCGGCCTGCTGATGCTCGGGAGCGTGAGCAAGCTGCACATGGACGACATGGTCGACGCGATGTCGGGCCTCGTGTGCGCGGTGTTCATCGTGCTGACCGCGAACATCGTGACGGGCATCATGCTCGGCTTCTCGACGCTCGTGATCGGCCGCATCGCCAGCGGCGAATTCCGCAAGCTCAACGTCGGCACCGTGCTCATCGCGGCCGTGCTCGTCACGTTCTATCTCGGCGGCTGGGCGATCTGAGCGCGGCTCATGCGCGACGTCGCTTGCGAAAAGGGCGGCGCGCAGCGGGACGACACCGTCTCCTCCCACCATCGTCGTTGATGGTCTCCCGGCCTGGAAACACATGTTTCCAGGTTTTTTTTGCGGGTGAGCCACGGGGCTCCGGCGCCCCGCTCGGCCGGCACGGGGCGGCATGCGTCGCGTCCGTTCACGAATCCGCACGCGGTGCTACGATCGCGCTTTGTCCTCCGGAACCGTCTTGACGTCCTCACCCGCCTAAAGGCAGGTGATTCCCACACCTGGCGATGCACGTCCGCATCGGAGAATGTTCAGCGCAGCGTTGATATCTCGATCATGCTCGACACCACATTCACTACAGGCCCACTCTCTCATTCGCAGTCCCGCGATACCTTTCGGCCGCGTCGTGCTGTCTTTCGATCCGCACGACGAACAGGACTGGGTAGAACCGCTTTCGTCGACTTCCGCTGTCGCTCGGCCTCGTCGGGCGCTTCTGGCACCCGACGCCCGACGTGCGAACGATCGCCGACGCCGCGGCCTTCGTGCGGCACGACGATCCGCACGACGCCAAGCTGGTGCTGCGCTTCGAGGTGATCGGACTGCGCTCCGGCATGCGCCTGCTGCGCACCGAAACCTTCGTGCATTGTCCGAGCGCGCGCACGCGGCTGCTGTTCCTGCCCTACTGGCTCGCGATCCGGCTGGGGAGCGGCTGGATCCGGCGGCGCACGCTGGCGGCGGTCGAGATGGCGCTGGCGTAGACCCGACGCGTCAGAACGGCTTGATCACGACCAGCCCGACGACGATCCCCGCGGCGACCACGACCGCGCCCGCCGCCTGCCCGAGCCATCGCGCGGGCGCGACGACGAGATCGTCGCGCTCCATGCGCCGCAGCGTGCCGGCCAGAATCCCGTGCAGCGCCGACAGCGCGGTGACGACGACCAGTTTCACCGACAGCCACGCGGCGCCGAACCAGTGACCGTTCAGCGCGATCGCGATCCCCGTGATCCAGACGAGCGCGAGCGCGGGTGCCGTCACCGTACGATCCCAGCGCCGCACCGCACGATGCACGGCCAGGTTGGCGATACGAACGCCGACGGACAGCATCAGCAGCCCGCCGACGAACGTGACGACGGCGGCGACATGCACGGCCTTCAGCACCAGGTAGATCATTGCGCATGCCTCCTGCGCGCGATCCATCCGGCGCTCGCCAGCCCCGCAAACGGCACGACGGCCGACAGCACGAGCCGCGCGACCTCGCCCTTGCTCCACAGCCCGGTCGACGCGGTGCCGACGACCGCCCACACGTACATCGCGAACGCGATGCCGTGAACCGGGCCCATGACCGATACCGCGACCGGATACCCGGCCAGATGCTTGAGCGGCACGGCCACGCATACCAGCACGACGAGCGTGGTCGCTTCCAGCAACGACAGGTATTGCAGGTTGCGCAACGCGTTGCGATCGTCTTGTTTCATCGACAGGCCTCCAGGTTGGTCCGCCGCGATTGTCGCGCGTGGCGCGGGTTCGAGCCATTGGCTAGAATGACATCTTTCAACGGATTCTGGCCACGGGCCGCGAACGCCATGCATACGCTCGCCGTGCTCGCTTTGCCCGATGTCGTCCCGTTCGATCTGGGCGTGGCATGCGACACGTTCGCGCGCGTGCGCTCGCCCGACGTCGCGCAGGCATACCGCGTGCGCGTGTGCAGCGAGCATCCGCGCGTCGCGGGCGATCTGTTCGAACTGCGCCCGCCGTTTCGTCTCGACGCGCTTGCCGATGCCGACACGATCGTCGTCCCCGGCACGTCCGTGCCGCTCGCGCCCACGTCGCGCCGCGCGATCGCGGCACTGCGCGCGGCCGCCGCGCGCGGTTGCCGGATCGCGTCGATCTGCAGCGGCGCGTTCGTGCTCGCGGAAGCCGGGCTGCTCGACGGCCTGCGCGCGACGACGCACTGGCTCGCGGCCGCCGAACTCGCGCGCCGCTACCCGAACGTCGAGGTCGACCCGAACGTGCTGTTCGTCGACAACGGGCAGATCCTGACGTCGGCAGGCGCCGCGGCCGGCCTCGATCTGTGCCTGCACATGATCCAGGCCGACTACGGCGCGGCGGTCGCCGTCGATGCCGCGCGCTGCGCGGTGGCGCCGCGCGTGCGCGAAGGCGGGCAGGCGCAGTTCATCGCGCCCGAATGGCCGGCCGGCAGCGACGGGCTGCAGGGCCTGATGGACTGGCTGCAGGCGAACCTGCGCAAGCCGCTGACGCTCGACGCGATGGCCCGCCAGGCATCGACGAGCGTGCGCACGCTGACGCGGCGCTTTCAGGCGCACACGGGCACGTCGCCGCGGCAATGGCTGCAGACCGCACGCGTCAGGCATGCGCAGCAGTTGCTGGAGATGACGGAGCTGTCGATCGAGCACGTGGCGACGGAAGCCGGGTTCGGTTCGGTCACCGCGTTTCGCGAGCGCTTCGCCCGCATCGTCGGCACGTCGCCGCAGCGCTATCGGCAGGCGTTCCGCGCGCGCGCCGGCGCGTGACGTTCATCAGGAACGCGACCTGACGCCGCCCCCTTTCGCGCCAACCGGACCCGCTCGATGACCCGCATCCGCAACCACCTGAACACCGCGCAGCTCCACGCGTTCGTCTCCGCCGCGCATCACAAGAGCCTGCGCGCCGCCGCGCGCGAGCTCGGCGTCACGCAGCCCGCGATCACGCATACGATCCGCGAACTCGAAACGGCGCTGAACGCGGAACTGCTCGTGCGCAGCGTGCGCGGCGTCGAGCTGACCGCGTGCGGCCAAGCGCTGCTGCCGCGTGCCGAGCAGTTGCTCGGCGACATGCGCCGCACCGTCGAGGCCGTCGAGCAGGTGAAAGGGGAAATGTCCGGGCGCGTCGCGGTCGGCACGATGCCGTCGATCGCACTGACCGCGCTGCCGCACGCGGTCACCGCATTCCGCCAGTCGATGCCGAACGTCAGCCTGCATCTCGAGGAAGTGACGGTGCCCGACGCGCTCGCGCAGCTGCGCAACGGCACGCTCGACATCGCTGCGATGCACCATGTGCCCGCGCTCGACCGCGATTTCACGCAGGTGCCGCTGCTGTCGACCGAATTCACCGTCGTGATGCGCGAAGGCCACCCGCTCGCGCACGCGCGCCGGTTAGAGGAATTGCTCGACGCCGAGTGGATCGTCACGGTCGGCGCCGAGCAGTTCCCGCACAGCGTGATGAGCGCGATGTTCGACGCGCGCGGGCTGCCGCTGCCGAAGCGCCTGCTGCGCTCGCCGATGTCGTTCGCGGTGACGCTCGGGCTGGTCGCGCGCTCCGACGTGATCGGCTGTTTCACGCGCCCGCTGGCCGCAATGGTGGCGCCGCTCGGCATCCGCACGGCCGAGCTCGACGAAAGCATGCCGCGCTTCGACCTGTCGATCATCGCGCGCCGCGACCTGCTGCCGACGCCCGCCGTCTCGGAATTCGTCAGTTGCCTGCAGCGCGCGGTCAACGAAACGCTCGGTTGAACCGTTCCTTGGTCTGAAACGGTCGCGCGCCGCATGCGCGGGCGTCGGGTCCGGTATCGGGGCTTGTCCTAGGCGCCCTCCGGGTATTTTGTCTTGATAATCTTGCGCACGTCGCGCGCCCGCATCGGGCAGGCGAAACGGACAGTCCGATGCGAAACCGCGCCGGACCGAAGGCTTACGGCGCGGCACAACCGCGCACCCATCGAACAAAACGAGGAGTGACCGAGTGAAAAAGATTCTTGCGGCTGTGACCGTGGCCGTGCTCGCCGTTTCGGCCGGCACTGCATACGCGAAGGACTGGACGACCGTGCGCTTCGGCGTCGACGCAAGCTACCCGCCTTTCGAATCGAAAGACGCGAGCGGCAAGGTGGTCGGTTTCGACGTCGATCTCGGCAACGAGATCTGCCGCCGCATGAACGCGAAGTGCGTGTGGATCGAAAACGACTTCGACGGGATGATCCCGGCACTGAAGGCACGCAAGTTCGACGGCGTCCTGTCGTCGATGTCGATGACGCCGGCGCGCCAGGAACAGATCGCGTTCTCCGAGAAGCTGTTCAACACGCCGACGCGCCTCGTCACGAAGAAGGGCTCGGGCCTGATGCCGACCGCCGAATCGCTGAAGGGCAAGTCGGTCGGCGTCGAGCAGGGCACGATCCAGGAAACCTATGCGAAGACGTACTGGGCCGCGAAGGGCGTGAACGTCGTGCCTTACCAGAACCAGGACCAGGTCTACGCCGACCTGATCGCGGGCCGTCTGGACGGCGCGCTGCAGGACGCGGTGCAGGCCGAGATCGGCTTCCTGAAGACGCCGCGCGGCGCGAACTTCGATTTCGCCGGCAAGGACATCGACGATCCGAAGACGCTCGGCAACGGCGCGGGTATCGGCCTGCGCAAGGAAGACACCGACCTGAAGGCGAAGATCGACGGCGCGATCACCGGCATGCGCAAGGACGGCACGTACCAGAAGATCGCGAAGAAGTACTTCGATTTCGACGTGTACGGCAAGTAATACCGCGTAAAAGCGCGCTTCTCATCCGCGCAGACGGGCTCCGCAAGGGGCCCGTTTTTTTTGCGCGCGTGCGATCAAACGCTGCGGACAACGCGGGCGCGCAGGGCCGCCGGACCGTTATTTTTTTACGCGCCAACCCGCTGATTCGCAAAGGGAAACGACGCGCCGGGCGCGTGGTTTGATAGGTTCGCGGAAGGCAACGTACAATCGATCTTCCACGCATACGGATCACTCGCGGCTGCGCCGCCCTCCCCTCATCATGCAAACGCAGACCCATCCGCTGATTTCCCCCGCCGTCGGCACCGAGCGCCAGATCACGAGCTTCCACTACGGCCCGCGCGGCGGCAAGAAGGTCTACATCCAGTCGTCGCTGCACGCGGACGAACTGCCCGGCATGCTGGTCGCCGCGTTGCTGCGCCGCAAGATCGCCGCGCTCGAGACGGCCGGCAAGCTGCGCGGCGAAGTGGTCATCGTCCCGGTGCCGAACCCGATCGGCCTGTCGCAGCACGTGTTCGGCGATCACCTCGGCCGCTTCGAGCTCGGCTCGATGCAGAACTTCAACCGCAATTTCTACGATCTCGCGGCGCTCGTGCTGCCGCGCATCGAAGGCCGCCTGACGAACGACGCGCAGCGCAACCTCGCCGCGGTACGCGCCGCGATGCGCGAGGCGCTCGACGAGCAGAAGCCGCGCACCGAGCTGGACTCGCAGCGCCTCGCGCTGCAGAAGCTGTCGTTCGACGCCGACATCGTGCTCGACCTGCATTGCGACAGCGACGCGGTGCTGCACCTCTACACGAACCCCGATCTGTGGGAAGACGTCGAGCCGCTGGCGCGCTATCTGGATGCGCAGGCGTCGCTGCTCGCACTGAATTCGGTCGGCAATCCGTTCGACGAGATCCACAGCTTCTGCTGGTCGGATCTGCGCAACCGCTTCGGCGATCGCTTCCCGATCCCGAACGGCGCGATTTCCGTCACGGTCGAACTGCGCAGCGAGCGCGACGTGTCGTACGAATTCGCCGAGAAGGACGCGCAGGGGATCGTCGAATACCTGACGGAACGCGGCGTCATCGACGGCACGCCCGCGCCGCTGCCGCCGCTCTCGCATCCGGCCACGCCGCTCGCGGGCACCGATCCGCTCGTCGCGCCGGTGTCGGGCGTGATCGTGTTCCGCACGCCGGTCGGCGCGTGGATCGAGGCCGGCCAGGAAGTGGCCGACATCGTCGATCCGCTGACCGATCGCGTGATCACGCTGAAGAGCAGCGTGTCGGGCGTGCTGTACGCGCGCCAGATCGTGCGCTTCGCGACGGCCGGGATGGAAGTCGCGCGCATCGCCGGCGCGACGCCGATCCGCACCGGGTCGCTGCTGTCGGCCTGAGCGGCCTGGGCCGCGAGCCCGCGCGCCGCCTCGCGGCGCGCGCCAACGACATCGCCCGCTTGCGCGGGCGATGTGCTTTTCGGCCTGGCGGGAGGCCCGGCGCAGCAGCCGGGCCGCGGCTTGCTCGCGTCGGCGTTCAGAACGCCGGCACGATCGCGCCGCCGAACTTCTGGTCGATGAACTTGCGCACGTCGTCCGACTCATAGGCCGCGACGAGCTTCTTCACCCACGGCTTGTCCTTGTCCTGCGCGCGCACCGCGATCAGGTTCGCGTACGGCCCGCGCAGATCCTCGATCGCGATCGCATCCTTCGCCGGCGTGAGCCCGGCCTTCACCGCGTAGTCGGTGTTGATCGACGCGACATCGAGGTCGGGCAGCGCGCGCGGCAGTTGCGCGGCGTCGAGCTCGACGATCCTGATCTTCTTCGGATTCTCCGCGACGTCGAGCGGCGTCGCGTTCACGCCGTTCGTGCCGGCGCCCGCCTTCAGCTTGATCACCCCGTATTTCTGCAGCAACAGCAGCGCGCGGTTGCCGTTCGACGGATCGTTCTGGATCCCGACCTTCGCGCCGGCCGGCAAGTCCTTCAGCGACTTGAGCTTCTTCGAATAGAAGCCCATCGGCGCCGTGTAGGTCAGCCCGACATTGACGATCCGGTAGCCGCGCTGCTTGATCTGGCTGTCGAGAAACGGCTGGTGCTGAAAGCCGTTCGCATCGAGGTCGCCCGCGTCGAGCGCCGCGTTCGGCTGCACGTAATCGTTGAATTCGATGACCTTGATCGCGAGGCCTTCGCGTGCGGCGACTTTCGTCACCTCGGTCCAGATCTGCGCGTCGGGGCCGCTCATCGTGCCGATCTTCAGCGTCTGCGGGTCGGCGTGCGCGCCGGGCGCGGCAAAGGCCAGCGCGGCGGCAAGCGCGCCGAGGCCGGTCAGGATCGAACGTCGCATGGTGTCCTCTTGTCCCGTGTGGTTGTTGAAGCGCGCATCGTGGCACGGGGCCGGAACAGCACCAACCAAGCTTATTTCATGTGCATATTCCGGATCCCGATGGAATCTCAGGCGGAATCGGTATAACTCCCTGCTGTACAACCGGGCAGAATCCAGTGTCGCATCGGCACCACACATTGGTCATATGACAGTCGCTGTCATATTCATTACGTGGCCCGCCGATAAAGTTGCCGCCGGTCCGTGAAAGCGCCCGCAGAGAGCGCCGGAACCGCAACTGGACACGCCATTCATTCGCTCGGAGAATCCTTTGAACAAGAAACTGTTGACCATCGCCATCCTCGCAGCAACGGCCGGCACGGCACACGCGCAAAGCAGCGTGACCCTGTACGGCGTGATCGACGCCGGTATCAGCTATGTGAACCACAGCAAGACCGCAAACGGCGGCAGCGGCAAGCTGTTCAAGTACGACGACGGCGTGGCCCAGGGCAGCCGTTGGGGCCTGCGTGGCACCGAAGATCTCGGTGGCGGCCTGAAGGCGATCTTCGTGCTCGAAAACGGCTTCAACAGCGGCAACGGCTCGATCGGCCAGGGTGGCGCGATCTTCGGCCGCCAGGCTTACGTCGGCCTGAGCCAGTCGCAATTCGGCACGGTGACGCTGGGTCGTCAGTACTCGTTCTCGACCGACATCCTCGGTTCGAACTACTCGACGGGCGGCAACACGGTCGCGGGCAACTACGCGTACCACGTGAACGACGTCGACCAGCTCACGTCGAGCCGCATCAACAACGCAGTGAAGTTCCAGAGCGCGAACTACGCCGGCTTCACGTTCGGCGCGTTGTACGGCTTCTCGAACTCGACCGACTTCGCTGGCACCGCGGGCACGGGCACCACGAACACGGGCGGCTCGTCGCGTGCATACAGCTTCGGCGTGAACTACGCGAACGGCCCGTTCGCACTCGGCGCGGCTTACACGGACATCCGCTTCCCGAGCCAGTCGTCGCCGGCATTCTCGACGACGATCGCGAACATCAGCACGGGTAACATCCGCGACCTGCGCACGTACGGCGTCGGCGGCCGCTACATCTTCGGCCCGGCAACGGCATGGGCCCTGTGGACGCGCACGCAGTTCACCCCGGTCGCGGCCGGCGCATCGGGCACGTTCTACAACGCATACGAAGCTGGCCTGAAGTACGCGTTCACGCCGGCCCTGTCGGCAGCAGCGGGCTATACGTACACGAACGCCACGCAAAACGGCGGCTCGGCACACTGGAACCAGGGCAACCTGGGGCTGGACTACGCGCTCAGCAAGCGTACGGACGTGTACGGCCTGGTGGTCTACCAGAAGGCGTCGGGCAACAACGTGCAAGCGCAGATCGGCTCGAGCACGAGCTACTTCAACACGTCGGGCACGGGTGCGTCGAACCAGCTGGCCGCTCGCGTCGGTATCCGTCACAAGTTCTAAAGCATCCGCTTAACTCGCGGATCACGACGGCAAGAAGCGCCCCGCTCCAAGCGGGGCGCTTTTTTATGGGCTTTTAAGTTTCGCTTAATTCTGGGCTGAGAGGATGCTTCCACCCCCCCTGTTGGCCGCCTGAGCATCGGCGGCTTTTTTTTTGAGACCCGCTACGGCACCGCCATCAACTGCCCACAAGACAGGATCGGAGGCCAAGATGATCGAAGATACCGTTTACTGCCATCTGCACGCGATTCTGACGCGCCAGCATTCGCTACCGGTCCAGAGTTGCCGCGTGTCGGTGGAAATGCAGCGCCCGTGGGGCCGCCCGTACCGGCTCGTCGAATGGACGATGCATCTCGACGCGCCCGCGCGGCGCCAGATCGTGCCGGCCGAATCGACCGACGAAGAGATCGCCGAGGTCGTCGCGTCGCACGTGCCGGGCCGCCTGTACGGCGACGGCCGCCTGCAGTTCTGATTCCCTCTCTACGCGCGTCGCTGCCCGCGTCGCAACCGGCCCGCACGCATCGTGCGGCACTCGGTCTCGTTTGACGCGGCAACGAAGTCTGCTACGCTGCGCGTTTTCGTCCACGCAACACACGATGGAAAACGCATTCAACGAACGCGGCGTGACGATCACGCGCAACGGCCTGTCGGCCGCCGGGCAAGTCTTTCCGCTGCGTGACATCCGCAACGTCGACGTCGTCAAGATCCCGAAGAATCGCCTCGTGCCGTGGCTGATCTCGCTGATCGGCGTGGCCGCCGCCATTGCCGGCGGCATCGGCGGATCGAGCGGCGCGCTGGTCGTCGGCGTGATGCTCGCCGTCGTCGGCTATCTCGCCTGGACCACGCAGGACATCACGTACCGGCTGATGGTCGAGATGCCCGACGGCAAGCGCGAAGCGCTGTCGAGCGTCGACCCCGAGTTCGTCGAGCGCGTTGCGCAGATCGTGCGCGATGCACGCGCTGCGACGGCCGCCGGCTGATTTCCGCTGCGCGCGCCCACCACCTACTATGAAATGAGCGGCACGCCGCCGCATCGTTCGAGGAGGTGGGCATGAACCCCCAATCGCTGTCCGGCATGCTGCGCGCGCAGGAGTTGCTGCTCGTCTCGATGATTCGCACGCTGCCGCCCGACACACGCCGCGCACTCGTCGACCTCTACGCCGAACAGCTCGCGTTCGCCGAACAAACCGGCTTCGAAGGCCACGGCGATCGCGCGACGCACGATGCGTTCATTGCGCATGCGCGCAACCTGCTGATTCGCATCGAAGCGCTGGCCTAGAGCCGGCCGTCTTTCCCGAATTTATCCCCGCGCGGCTCGCCCGACCCGCGCCGACGGCGCGTGTCCGCACTCGCCGTTTTCCGTTCTTGTATTGATAATGATTCTCATTTACACTGACAGAATCATTCGTTCCTTTCAATTCGCCGTTCGCCGCCTGTCGCGCGCGAACGGGCCAGCCAGGTGAACGCGTCACCCAGCCAGCCTTCGGGCTCGTTATCGTCAATGGGAGACCACCTGTGCATTGCTATCCGCTGGCGCGGCGGCCGATTTGTGCCGCGCTGTTCGGCGTGTTCGGCCTGTCCGCCGCCCCCGCTTACGCCGATTCCGCCGATTCGTCGCCGCAAGGCGCCAACCCGCCACCTGTCGCCCGCGTCGCCGCATCCACGCGCGGCGATGCGGCGCTGCTCGACCCCGTCACCGTCACGGCCACCCGTACCGCCACCGCCGAAAGCCGCACGGCCGCGTCCGTGTCGGTAATCACCGACGACGATCTCGAGGAACAGCAGGCCACCAACATCAAGGACGCGCTGCGCTACGAGCCGGGCGTCACGGTGCGTCGCACCGCGTATCGCCCCGGCAGCGCCGCGCTCGGCGGCGGCCGCGACGGCGATTCGAGCATCAACATCCGCGGCCTCGAAGGCAATCGCGTGCTGCTGATGGAAGACGGCATCCGCCTGCCGAACGCGTTCTCGTTCGGGCCGCTCGAAGCCGGGCGCGGCGACTACGCGGATCTCGACACGCTCAAGCGCATCGAGATCCTGCGCGGGCCGGCATCGGCGCTGTACGGCAGCGACGGGCTGACCGGCGCGGTGAACTTCATCACGAAGGATCCGCGCGACCTGCTGTCGATCTACGGCAAGCCCACCTACTTCTCGTTCCGGCCGAGCTACGACTCGGCCGATCGCAGCATCGGCGCGACGGTGTCGGCCGCGGGCGGCAACGACCGCGTGCAGGGGATGATCATCGCCGACGGCCGGCGCGGCCACGAAGTCGACACGCGCGGCAACAACAATTCGGCGAGCACGCTGCGCACGACGTCGAACCCGCAGGACGTCTATTCGGAATCGCTGCTCGGCAAGCTGACGCTGACGCCCACCACGCGCGACACGATCAAGTTCACCGCCGAGACGGTGCAGCGGCGCGTGAGCACCGACGTGCTGTCCGCGATCAACCCGCCGACCACGCTCGGCCTCACGACGAACGACCGGCTCGAGCGCAACCGCTTCAGCGTCGACTACGACTTCCGCGACGATGCGTTCCGCTGGTTCCAGACCGCGCACGTGCAGTTCTACTACCAGGACGCGAAGCAGGACCAGTACGCGTTCGAGACGCGTGGCAGGACGCCTTCGCGTTCGCGGGACAACCAGTACAAGGAGCGCACGTTCGGCGGCTCCGCGTTCGCCGAAAGCGGCTTCGCGACCGGCCCGTTCGCGCACAAGCTGCTGTATGGCGTCGACGGCAGCCTGTCGCGCGTGACGAACCTGCGCGACGGCACGGTGCCCGGTGTCGGCGAAGCATTCCCGAACAAGGCATTTCCCGACACCGACTACACGCTGTTCGGCGCGTTCGTGCAGGACCGGATCGGCTACGGCCGCCTGCTCGTCACGCCGGGCCTGCGCTTCGATACGTACCGGCTGAGCCCGACCGAAAACGATCCGCTGTTCACCGGCAAGGCCGTGTCGACGAGCGCGAACGAACTGTCGCCGCGCGTCACCGTGCTCTACGAAATCACACCCGCGGCCATTCCGTACGTGCAGTACGCGCACGGCTTCCGCGCGCCGACGCCCGACCAGGTGAACAGCAGCTTCTCGAACCCGGTGTACGGCTACACATCGATCGGCAACCCGAACCTGAAGCCGGAGACCAGCGACACGTTCGAAGCGGGCCTGCGCGGCAAGGCCGGCACCGGCTACGGCGTCGTGCGCTACAGCGCGGCCGCGTTCACCGGCCGCTACCGCAACTTCATCTCGCGCACGACGATCGCGGGCAGCGGCCGGCCGGCCGACCCGTTCGTGTTCCAGTACGTGAACTTCGCCGACGCGCGCATCCACGGCCTCGAAGGCCGCGCCGAATGGGCGATGCCGAACGGCATCACGCTGAAGACGGCGATGGCGTTCACGAAGGGCTCGACGCAGAACAACGGCGCGGCCAGTCAGCCGCTCGATACGGTCACTCCGTTCTCAGCCGTGTTCGGTGTGCGCTACGAACCGGGCGAGCGCTGGTTCGTGCAGACCGACCTGCTGTTCCAGGCCGCGAAGCGCGACAAGGACATCCCGGCAGGCGCGTGCCCGGGGGCCAGAACGTCGTGCTTCGCGCCGCCGTCGTCATTCGTCGTCGACCTGCGCGGCGGCTACCGCTTCAACAAGCACGTGAGCGCCACCATCGGCATTCGCAACCTGTTCGACCGCAAGTACTGGAACTGGTCGGACGTGCGCGGCCTCGCGTCCGATGCGCAGGTGCTCGACGCGTACACGTCGTCCGGACGCACCGTCGCCGTCAGCATGAAGGTGGATTTCTGAAGCGCGCCACCGCGCGTTCCTACCCAACCGTTACTTGAAGGAGTCCGACATGATGCATTCCACCCTTCCCGGTCAGCCGGCCACGCCGGCCCGCGCGGTCGCCGCATTGCGCGATGCGTTCGTCAAGCTCAAGACCGAGCGCCAGCTGCGCAACCGCGACGTCGCACAGGCGCTCGGCGTCAGCGAAGGCGAGGCGCTCGCCGCGTTCGTCGGCGAGCACGTGGTGCGGCTCGACGCGCGTTTTCCGGCGATGTTCGAGGAAATGCCGCGCCTCGGCCGCGTGATGGCGCTCACGCGCAACGACACGGCCGTCCACGAGAAGGACGGCGAATATGCGCAGATGAGCCACGACGGCCCGGTCGGACTCGCGCTCGGCGACATCGACCTGCGCATCTTCTACCGTCACTGGGCGTCGGCGTTCGCGGTGCGCGACCAGACCGCGCACGGTCCGCTGAAGAGCCTGCAGTTCTTCGACGCGCAAGGTCACGCGATTCACAAGGTCTACCTGCGCGCGCACAGCGATCACGCGGCGTACGACGCGTTCGTCGAACGTTGGCGCGCGGCGACGCAGGAGCCGGGGCTCGACGTCGTACCCGCCGTGCCGAAAACGCCCGAGCGCGCCGACACCGAGATCGACGTCGCAGGTTTTCGCGCCGCGTGGGACGCGATGACCGACACGCACCAGTTCTTCGGCATCACGCAGCGTTTCGGCGTGAGCCGCATGCAGGCGCTGCGCCTCGCCGATCCGCACTACGCGTATCCGGTCGAAACGGCGCGCGCGCTGCGTCACGTGCTCGAACGGGCCACGCTGAGCGGTCAGCCGATCATGGTGTTCGTCGGCAACGCGGGAATGATCCAGATCCACACGGGCCCCGTCGCGAACGTGCGCGAGGTCGGCTCGTGGATCAACGTGCTCGACCCGGGCTTCAACCTGCACGTGCGCGAGCGCCTGATCGCCGCCGCCTGGGTCGTGAAGAAGCCGACGAGCGACGGCATCGTCACGTCGCTCGAGCTGTTCGACCGGCAGGGCGATCACGTCGCGCTGCTGTTCGGCGAGCGCAAGCCGGGCAAGGTCGAACGCGACGACTGGCGCACGCTCGTCGCGACGCTGCCGTCGGCGGCACGCGGGGACGCGCGGTGAGCGCGCGAGCCTTCTTGCCGCGACGTCGCGTCGTGCTCGCGAGCGCGGTTGCCGGCGCGCTCGCGGGCGCGCTGCCCGGCCGCGCGCTGCCGCAGGCCGCGCAGAAGCGCGTCGTCGTGATCGGCGGCGCGCTCGCGGAAACCGCATTCGCGCTCGGCGGCGCCGACGCGCGCGGCTACCGGCTCGTCGGCGCCGACACGACCTGCACGTACCCGGACGCCGCGAAGCACCTGCCGAAGGTCGGCTATCAGCGCGCGCTGTCGGCCGAGGGGCTGCTGTCGCTGCGCCCCGATCTCGTGCTCGCGTCGGCGGAAGCCGGCCCGCCCACCGCGATCGCGCAGGTGAAAAGCGCGGGCGTCGCGGTGACGACGTTCGACGAGCGCCACGACGTCGACTCGGTGCGCGCGAAGATCACCGGCGTCGCGCAGGCGCTTGACGTGCGCGATGCGGGCAGCGCGCTGCTGCAACGCTTCGATCGCGACTGGCAGGCCGCGCGCGATGCAGTCTCTGCGCGCGTGCCCGGCGGCGCGCAGCCGCCGCGCGTGCTGTTCGTGCTGAACCATACCGGCACCCAGGCGCTCGCCGCCGGCCAGCGCACGGCCGCCGACGCGATGATCCGCTACGCGGGCGCGCGCAATGCCATGCAGGGCTTCGATCGCTACAAGCCGCTGACGAGCGAAGCGCTCGCCGCCGCCGCACCCGACATCGTGCTGATCTCCGACGAAGGGCTCGCGGCGGTCGGCGGCCGCGCCGCGCTGCTTGCCGCGCCCGGCTTCGGCGCGACGCCGGCCGGCCGCGCACAGCGCGTCGTGTCGCTCGATGCGCTGTTCCTGCTCGGCTTCGGCCCGCGCCTGCCGCTCGCCGTCACGACCCTGCACCGACGCCTGTCGGATGCGCTCGCCTGATTCCGGATCGTCCCGATGCCCGTTCATGCTTCGCCTTTCCCCGCGCGGTCACCCACCTCGCCCACCTCGCGCTCCGGCGCCGCGCGCGTCGGCACGTCGCGCCGCTTCGCGCCGTTCGCGCTGGCCGCGCTCGCTTGTCTCGTGTGCGCGATGTCCGTCGTCGCGCTGTGCGTCGGCGCCTATCGCATTCCGCTCGCGGAAGCATGGGCCGCGCTGACCGGCGATGCAGCCGCGCAGCAGGCGCGCGCGGTGCTGTTCGACATCCGCGCGCCGCGCGTCGTGCTCGCGCTGCTGGTCGGCGGCGGCTTCGGTGCAGCCGGCGCCGCTATGCAGGCGCTGTTCCGCAATCCGCTCGCCGATCCGGGCCTCGTCGGCGTGTCGAGCGGCGCGGCGCTCGGCGCGACGACGACGATCGTCCTCGGCCCCGCGCTGTTCGCCGCGCACGCGAGCGCCGCCGTGCTGCCCGTCGCCGCGTTCGCGGGCGCGCTTGCCGTCGCGGCGCTCGTCTACCGGCTCGCCGCGTCGCGCGGCCGGCTCGCGCTGCCGCTGCTGCTGCTCGCCGGCATCGCGATCAACGCGCTGGTCGGCGCGGCGATCGGGCTGCTCACGTTCGTCGCCGACGATGCGCAGTTGCGCTCGCTGACGTTCTGGAGCCTCGGCAGCCTCGGCGGCGCGCAATGGTCCGCGCTGGCGGCTGTCACGCCGTGCGTCGCAATCGGCTGCGTGCTGCTCGCGCGCGAACGCGATGCGCTGAATGCGCTGCAGCTCGGCGAAACCGAAGCGCTGCATCTCGGGGTACCCGTGCAACGGCTCAAGCGGCGCGTGCTCGTAGCGGTCGCGCTCGCGGTCGGTGCACTCGTATCGTGCGCGGGCATCATCGGCTTCATCGGGCTCGTCGCGCCGCATTGCGTGCGCCTCGCGTGCGGCCCCGACCAGCGCGTCGTGCTGCCCGGCGCCGCATTGCTCGGCGCATTGCTGACGCTCGCCGCCGATCTTGCCGCGCGCACGATTGCCGCGCCCGCAGAAATTCCGCTCGGCGTGCTGACTGCGCTGCTCGGCGCGCCGCTCTTCCTCGTGCTGCTGTGGAAGAACCGCGGTGCGCTCGGCGGGTAATCCTTTCTTCACGACGATCATGCTGACTGCCCACCGCCTCGACGTCGCCCGCCGACACAACGTCATTCTGCGCGACCTGTCGCTGTCGATCGAACCCGGCCGCGTGACCGCGCTGCTCGGCCGCAACGGCGCGGGCAAGAGCACGCTGCTGAAAACCTTCGCCGGCGAACTGACCGGCAGTATCGCGCCGAACGGCGTGCGTGTGACCGGCGACATCACGCTGAACGGCGAACCACTTGCGCGCATCGACGCGCCGCGTCTCGCGTGCCTGCGCGCGGTGCTGCCGCAGGCCGCGCAGCCGGCGTTTCCGTTCAGCGTCGACGAAATCGTGTTGCTCGGCCGCTATCCGCATGCGCGGCGCGGCGGCGCTACATCACACCGCGATCGCGACATCGCGTGGCAGGCGCTCGAACGCGCGGGCGCCGATGCGCTCGTCGGTCGCGACGTCACGACCTTGTCCGGAGGCGAACTTGCCCGCGTGCAGTTCGCGCGCGTGCTCGCGCAGCTGTGGCCGGACGACGATGCGACGGACAGCGGCCCGCGCTACCTGCTGCTCGACGAGCCGACCGCCGCGCTCGACCTCGCGCATCAGCACCGGCTGCTCGATACCGTGCGCGCGGTCGCGCGCGAATGGCAACTCGGCGTGCTCGCGATCGTGCACGATCCAAATCTCGCCGCGCGGCACGCGGATACGATCGCACTGCTCGCCGACGGGACGATCGTCGCGCATGGCGCACCGCGTGACGTGATGACACCCGCCCATATCGCGCAGTGCTACGGATTCGCGGTGAAGATGGTGGAAACCGGAGACGGGTCGCCGCCCGTCATGGTGCCGGCGTAAAGCACGCTGCGTGCCGTGCGGTCGCTGGCCGCCCTGTCGCTCAATGCCCGACGTCCGCCGCGCCGAAGGTCCGCATCTTCCATCCGAGCCGCACGGCAAGCATCCGCATCGAGAATCCGGCCGCCAGCGCGACCACCGTCGCGAAGCCCGCATCGATGCCGAAATGCTGCATCCCGACATACAGCGTGCCCGTGAAGAACGCGACGCTCGCATACAGCTCCTCGCGCAAAATCAGCGGCATCTCGTTGCACAGCAGGTCGCGCAGCATCCCGCCGCACACGCCGGTAATTGCACCGGCCAGCACGACGATGATCGGCGCGGTGCCCGTCGATGCGCCGATGTCGCAGCCGATGATCGTGAACGCCGCGAGGCCGATCGCGTCGACGGTGACGAACAGCGCCTTCATGCGCGCGACGTGCCGCGCGGCCCACGACGCGACGGTCGCCGCGGCGAGCGTGATCACGAGGTACTCGGGATGAGCAATCCAGCCGAGCGGATAGTGGCCGAGCAGCACGTCGCGCACGGTGCCGCCGCCGAGCGCGGTCACCGCGCCGACGAGCGCGAGCCCGAAGCGGTCCATCCCGCGGCGCATCCCCATCAGCGCGCCCGACATCGCTTCCGCGACGATCGCAATCAGATAAAGCGTATGCATCGCGCGCCTCAGTCCTCGGTACGGAACAGGTCGAGCACGCGTTCGCGCTCGGCCGCATCGACGGCCGCGGGCATCGGCTCGTCGCGCTTGCCGGGCGCGTCCGGCGCATCGGATGCCGGCGCGCCGCCGCACGCGAAGCGGCTGCGGATGTACGGCGGCACGTCGGCGGTGCAGGTGCCGCGCGTGTATTCGGCGTACACGAAATCGCCGTCGACGAGCGCGAGGTCCTGCGGCGGCGTGGCGTCGACCGGCGTACGCCCGGCAACCGCCGTCTTCATGTAGTCGAGCCAGACCGGCAGCGCGAGCGTCGCGCCGGTCGCGCGCCCCATCGGCCGCGGGGTGTCGTAGCCGAGCCACGCGACCGCGACGATGCCCGACGAATAGCCCGCGAACCACACGTCCTTCGAGCCGTTCGACGTGCCGGTCTTGCCGGCCGCGTCGTCGCGGCGCAGCGCGAGCGCGCCGCGCGCGGTGCCGGCCCGCACGACGTCGCGCAGCATGCTGTCCATCACGAACGCATTGCGCGCAGACACGACGCGCGTGCCGTCCGGCGCCGGCGCGTCGTACAGCGCGCCGCCATGACGCTGCTTCACCGACAGGATCAGCCGCGGCACCATCCGCATCCCGCCGTTCGCGAACACGCCGTACGCGCTCGCGAGTTCGAGCGGCGTCACGGCGCCCGCGCCGAGCGCGAGCGGCAGCGACGCCGGATTGCGCTGCGCGTCGAAACCGAAGCCCACCGCGTGCTGCTGCACGTAGCGCGCGTCGGCGGCCTGCATCAGGTTGACCGCGACGAGGTTCTTCGAGCGCACGAGCCCGCGCCGCACCGGAATGAAGCCCTCGTAGCGGTTGCCGAAATTGCGCGGACGCCACGGCCGCGCACCGGTTTCCGCATGCGTGAGCGTGCGCTGCGTATCGTCGACCAGCACGCCGGGAAAATAGCCCTTCTCCAGCGCCGCCGAATAGACGAACGGCTTGAAGCTCGAACCCGGTTGGCGATACGCCTGCAATGCGTGGTCGAACACGTTGCCGTTGAAATCCGCGCCGCCGACGAGCGCCAGCATGTCGCCCGTCGCCGTATCCAGCGATACGAGCGCGCCCTCGAGCCCGTTGCGCGCCTCGCGCTTGCCGGGCTGGCGGCGCAGCGTGCGCGCGAGTGCGGCTTCGGCCGCGCGCTGATCGCCCATCGAGATCGTCGTGGTCACGTCGAGGCCGAGCGTGTAAGCATCGTCGTGAAAGCGCTCGACCATCATCCGGCGCGCGCGCTCCGCGACGTACGGCGCCGCGATGATGCCGGGCGGCGGCGTGGTCGCGAGCGCGATCGGCGCGGCGACCGCCTCGCGATAGGTCGCATCGTCGAGCTCGCCGAGCGCATGCATGCGGCCGAGCACGTAGTTGCGCCGCGCGGTCGCGCGTGCCGGATTGACGACCGGATTGAACGCAGACGGCGCCTTCGGCAGCCCGGCGAGCACGGCCGCCTCGCCCGCGCTCAGCGCGTCGAGCGGCTTGCCGAAATAGACGTTCGCGGCCGCCGCGAAACCGTACGCGCGCTCGCCGAGATAGATCTGGTTCATGTACAGCTCGAGCAGCTTGTCCTTGCCGTATTCGCGCTCGAGCTTGATCGCCATCAGGATCTCGGCGAGCTTGCGGCTCAGCACCTTGTCGCGCGTCAGGTAGAAGTTGCGCGCGACCTGCATCGTGATCGTGCTGCCGCCCTGCCCCGGCTGCCCCGTCACGAGGTTCGCGAACGTCGCGCGCGCGAGGCCGCCGACATCGATCGCGCCGTGCTGATAGAACTTCGCGTCCTCAGCCGCGAGCAGCGCGTGCCGCATCAGCGGCGGAATGCGCTCGAGCGGCACGAACTCGCGGCGCTCGACGCCGTACTCGGCCAGCAGCTCGCCGTCACGCGAGAAAATCCGCAGCGGCAACGCGGGACGGTAGGCGGCCAGATGTTCGACGGACGGCAATTGCGTCCAGATGCGGTCGATCGTCCATGCGCCGATGCCCGCGCACGCGAGCGTCAGGCCGAGCAGCGCGCCTGCGAGGATGCGCCATGCACGGCGGCGCGGCGATGCAGGAGGCGGAGGCGGCGGTGTGTTGGCGGTGTGGTCGGTCATGCGGGCTCCTTCTTCGATGCGGCGACCGCAGGCGCTCGTGTGGCGCCCGTCGGTCACGGAAGGCGCGCATTGTCGAAGGGATGCCGGAATACCGGAACATTCTTTAGCCAAAGTTTGGCTGGCTAAATTTTATTTAGGAAAGGATGCGCAAGGCCGGCGGCGGTGCCGGTCGAACCCCGCTGCGGATGAGCCGGTTCGCCTGTACCATCGTCCGCATGTTCGACACGTACCTGCGCCCGTGGGACCTCGTTCCCGACGGCGGCCCGATCCTGACCGCGAGTAGCGGCGTGCTGCCCGTCATCTGGCACGCGCGGCCCGCGATGCTGAAAGTCGCCACTTGCGACGAAGAGCGCCGCGGCAATGCGCTGATGACCTGGTGGAACGGGGACGGCGCCGCACGCGTGTGGCTGCACGACAGCGACGCGGTGCTGCTCGAGCGCGCGCAGCCGGCGCCGACGCTCGCCGGCCTGTCCGCCGCGGGCCACGACGACGATGCGATCCGGATCGCGTGCGCTGCCGTCGCGCGGCTGCATGCGCATCGCGCCCCGGCGCCGCCCGCGGTCGTGCCGCTGCACGACTGGTTCTACGCGCTGCTGTCGCACGATACGGACGACGACGTGCTGCGCCGTTCAGCCGCGACGGCGCATCGGCTGCTGGCCGTGCAATCTGTCGACGAAGTGGTGCTGCACGGCGACATCCATCACGGCAACGTGCTGCACTTCGGCGATCGCGGCTGGCTCGCGATCGACCCGAAGGGTTTGCGCGGCGATCGCGCGTTCGACTACGCGAACCTGTTCTGCAATCCCACGCACAACATCGCGGTCGATCCCGCGCGCTTCGCGCGGCGCGTCATGCTCGTCGCCGAAGTGGCGCGGATCGACCGGCGCCGGCTGCTGCAGTGGATCCTCGCATGGGCCGGCTTGTCGGCTGTCTGGATGATGGAAGATGCGCTGCCGGCGGATACGCGGCTGCAGGTCGCGAGGCTTGCGGCGGCCGTGCTCGACCGATAGCGATACGTATCGCCCATGAGAACAGGTTCATCGTGGATTTCTGGCGAACGCGGCGAAGACTGGCGGCGCTCGGCCAGGAGGCGACATCTATGCTGTCATCTCGGCAGTCGGACGTCGGCTCGGCCCAGTAAAACCGCCGGTTGGTTGGCGAAGATGGCGCAGCTTGAATCAGCCATCAAATTCCATTCGCGACTCGTTTTGGAACGCTCTCCGGGAAATGTCCAAGCGGAATGTTACGGAAATGCAACATCGTCGAACGGCATTGTCTTGGGCTGAGCAAGCTTCATAGATCACAAAAATTTAGGCGAATCAATCACTTGCTCTGCAATGCGCCCGAAGCTTTCCGTGCGGTGACGTTGCGTGCCTGAAACAATTCATACCGAATAAATGCGGAGAGCACAAGAATCCGCGCGTATGCGTTGAGCAGTTCCTCAGATCTTCAGGGTTGGCGCAATCCGTGCTTGGCATCCCTAAGCCGAATTATTCGGTGCGTATCCGAAGCAAGTAATCCGGTCTCCCGCGAGGTCTCCACCACGCGCAGGAACGGAAAATCAATATATGACGCAATCGGGGTGAACTATGAATATCAAGACCGCTCTGGCAGCACTCGCTCTAGTCGGATTATTTGGTTGTGTCACGCAGGGCCAGGCTCCCACTGCTATGCGTGTGGAAAAGAGTCGAACATTCGACGCCCCTTTCGACGTGGTATGGCCAGCCATAATCGATAGCATCGCAGAGCAAAATTTACCGATCACCACACTGGAAAAGGTAAGCGGCCTAATAGCCATAAGCGGTGTTTCTTATTCTCCAAATGACGCAGACGAGGGGTATCGCGGTGCGGTAATGGGGATTCCCGATCAGGTAACTGCCCGCGCCGCAAGATTTAATATTTTCGCGACGTCACAGGAAGGCGGAAAGACGACCGTCAAAGTAAACACTAGATTCGCAATGCGAGTGCGCATGGGAAATGGATCCAATCTTTTTCCCTACAGATATCAAACGGAAGAAGCATTTTCGAATGGCAATTTCGAAAAACGAGTATTTAGCGAAATTTCTTACCGCATTAAACGCAACACCGAACTGAAAAAGGCGGTTCAAACAGGTTCAGCGACGGGCGATCCAAATGCCGGGGGAATGCATTGCGTGCAAGGCTTCGGCGGCACAATATGCACGCACACCAATCAATGATGAATTAAATTGAAAGGCGAGACGCTTTTCATCAGTTAATGGTGTACGCGCGGCCATCAGATGCATTCAGGAAGAATGTCAATAATGTGCTGCCGACGATTGCGTGAAATCGTGCGTCGGCGCACTGCCCTGCATTTTGAGTGCAAAAACAGGACTCGGTCGATGAATATTATTGTAGTGACGAGATGTTGCCGATTTTGGCAGTCGACGGGTGTGGTTAATCGAGCAATTGCAATAGCAGCTCAAAAGTGCTATGAACCTCGGAGGCCAGTGATGAAGTCAATCGGAGTTGTTGCGGCGCTTGCATTCGTTGCAAGTCTGGTATACGCGCAGCAGTACGCAATCGACCCCCAGACAGGTCAGGCATACCCTATCGTCCAAACCAAGCGTGGCGCGCTGGCACTGAACCCGCAAACTGGGCAGACATACCAAATAGTTCAGCCATCGCAGACGTGTGACGATGCGAAATGGCACCTGCAGGAGAATACGCGTATGGCAGCTGCACAGGGTCGCCCATTGCCCGCAGACTTCATTGCCGCATCCCGGCGCCGGATTGCCCGCTTATGCGGGCAGTAGCGTCCTCTCCTCACTGTGTGGGGTTGAGTTGTAATTTCGACGGCGGATTTTCACGAGCTGGCGATCGCGGCCGCCACGCTCGAAGGTGTGTTCGTCACCTACGTCTGCTGGCGGTGCTATCACCTGTCGGGCGAGCCGCTACTGTGCCGGCTCACGCTCGGCTTTTCCGTCATATATGTGCTGGACGGCGCCTTCACTGGCATGGCGCATCACAATATCTGGGTTGTTCCTACTGTCCGGGCCGACCTCGCGCCTGAAGGGTGTGCGAGTCGCGCGAGCCGCGCCTCAGTCGGCCACTGGCAGGGCTCTTGTTCAATGGGGATGCCTGAAAATGGCAAGGTAATTTACCGCAACGATCGCGAATATTCCGCATGCCACGATGGTTCGCATGCAGACGACATACACCTTGCCTCCGAAACTCTTGGATATCTTACGTGCGGCATCGCTATTGCGCATGATGCGGCCAAGGAATACGGTGTAGCCCAATGTCAGTAGGCTGGCGATTAATATGGGCACCAGCCTGAAGGAGATGATCGCCAGCAGACTCCCAAGCGCAAAGATGACGTGGAGAATGAGTAGGCCAGCTAGGACCTTGGTTCGATCGGTCGCCAATTTCTCCACGTTTCAATTCCTTTTGAAGGCTTCGAAGCTGTGTCGGGCATGAGTCGCTGCCCGAGTTTACCAGCGGGCCGCACGGGACCGCTCGAAGTTCGCCGTTCGGCCAGTTGCCGGAGATCGCGACCGGCGGATGCCACAAACAGACACTCTGCCAAGCGGCCTAAATCGTTGACAATGAGTGCCCGGGGACTAGCGCCGAAGACATCGCGGACGATTAAAATAAGCTAAAACGCTGACAGAAAATTCGATTCGCAGAAAACCAACACGGTCTTTTAAAATACACTGAAAAAAACACATGGAAATATCCCACACGCTGGCTCACCTCGCGAACAGGTGGGTTTTGAAAAATCCCAATTTGGAACTTATACCTGACAGTGAGGACTATCCGTGGTTCGTCGTTGAGTTGCAGAGGCAATTGAAAGCGCTCGATTCAAGAAGTGAGCTTCTTCTTCCGAATTTACAAAACGACAACGAATCAATCGCCATATTTTCGGATTACGACGGAGAAAGCAAAGACGCAAAATATCATACGTACAGCTTCCTGATCTGTGCGTGGGATCAGTTGGGCCCCTTTCTCACGGCAATGAGTCAACTGAGAAAGCAAACTGGCCTAGACAATCCGTTGAAGGAGATCGCTTACAAGGACCTGCACTACGGGCCAGTTCAACGAGCATTAAACGGTTATCTAAACCATCTGAGTAACTTGGTAAATGGGCTTCTTCTAACTGTCGTGGTCGACAAAGACGTTGGATCGGTATACGGCACCGATAAAAAGAATTCCCAGCAATCCATTGTAAGGACATTATCCGACCATGGTTTTGGTGAATTGAAGCCAGCAGTTGCGGAGAAGATGATGCGGATTGTGCATTTCTCCGCTTATCTCGTGGCGTTGCTCTCAAGGGATGGCCAGAAAATCTTCTGGATGACAGACCATGACAGCATCGCGCCGAATAGCGAACGACACATGCAGACGTTGTCCGTATTCAATAGTCATCTCGCTCACTACAGCAAACATGGATTTTCGATGATTGGTGGAGCACTGCCATTTGTAGAGCGGCTGCCGATGTGGTTGGATTTGCTGAGTGCGCCGGATATTGTGGCGGGTTCTGTCGAACACTACATGTCACGTAGAAAGATTTTCGGCGAACGATTCACGATCACCGAGCATTGCAATAGGGTCTTGACATGGCTCGCCGTCCAAGGAATCGGGCTGAAACGCCATACAGTCATCATTCGAAAAGAGCGGCAAGGGGTCGTCAGCAGCACTCTCAAATTTATTTTTAAAGAACCACTATTGAACGCGAATGTTGTTCCAGTCTTCATGCCTCGAAGGCCTGAGAAACTCGGATAGCGCAATAGTTCTGGGCGTACTTCCGCTCGACGAATGACCGCTAAGCGAGAGAACTGAACGGCGACTATGGCTCGACAAACAACCTCCCCGGAAATCCACAAACACCCGAAACGAAAAAAACCCGCCGGCTTCCACCGGCGGGCTTTCCTATCCGACTTTACGCGACGCTCAGCGCGCCGGATTCAGCGTCAGGTTCATGTGACGGTTCACATCCTTGTACAGCAGATATCGGAAGCGCCCAGGGCCGCCCGAATAGCACGCCTGCGGGCAGAACGCGCGCAGCCACATGAAGTCGCCCGCTTCCACCTCGACCCAGTCCTGGTTCAGGCGATAGACGGCCTTGCCTTCGAGCACGTACAGGCCGTGCTCCATCACGTGCGTCTCGGCGAACGGAATCACGCCGCCCGGCTCGAACGTCACGATGTTCACGTGCATGTCGTGACGCATGTCGCTCATGTCGACGAAGCGCGTCGTCACCCATGCGCCGTTGGTGCCCGGCATCGGGATCGGCTCGACGTCCTGCTCGTTGGTCACGAACGCGTCGGGCAGCGCAATGCCGTCGACGGCCTGGTAGTGCTTGCGCACCCAGTGGAAACGCACGGCGGCATCGCTGACGTTGTGCAGCGTCCAGTCGGCGCCCGGCGGAATGAACGCGTAGCCGCCCGGCTTCAGCGTGTGCTTAGTGCCCTGCAGCGTCAGCTCCGCCTCGCCTTCGACGACGAACAGCACGGCTTCGGCATTCTTGTCCTGCTCGGGCTTGTCGCTGCCGCCGCCCGGGTTCACTTCGACGATGTACTGCGAGAAGGTTTCGGCGAAACCCGACAGCGGACGCGCGATCACCCACAGGCGCGTGTTCGTCCAGAACGGCAGCCAGCTCGTGACGATGTCGCGCATCACTCCCTTCGGAATGACCGCGTACGCCTCGGTGAACATCGCGCGATCGGTCAGCAGATCGGTCTGCGGCGGATGGCCGCCATGCGGCGCGTAATACGTTGTCTTAGACATAAAGCATCCAGGCAATGGGTTGGTCCGGCCCCGGGTCGCAACGGCCAAGCGCGGCACGCGCGTGGGGCACGCATGCGGCGGCGGGACATCGTTGCCGGGGTGGCTTGAAAGCGCGGGCGCCTTCGTTCGGTCGGCCACGCTTCGCGACGGGTCCGTCCGGTTCAGCGGGCGGGGCGACCCATGCTTGTGGGTCCGGCGGCCGGGCCGCGGACACTCGGGGTCACGCGGCGGGGCACGGGGGACGGCACGGTTCGATTCCGTACGCGGGCAGCGTTGACGATAGCGAAGTCGATTCCGATCGACCAATTAAATGTTGCGATGACATCCATTCGATTTCGCACTACCCGCCAGCGCCCGCAAGGGCCGGTGCGCGCGTGTCGCGCACGTTCGGTGCGTCAGGGAAATCCTGACGACGGACGGCAACGCGTCGATCAGCGCTATCGAATGACGTTGGCCGAACCTGGCCGGTTGCATGTCAATGCAATTGGCGATGTCGTCTATCAGCGGGAAAGGTACAGCGGGAGGGAATGTGCCAACCCGTCGAGCGGGGCTGGGCATGAACTGCGGAGGGGGTGAAGGGCCGGTCTTGCCGGCGACGACGGCCCGGCTGAGGCCGCCGGGCCGGCTGTCGGATCGGGTGCCGACGCATCGGGCGTGCCGGTGCGCAAGTCGCGCACCGTGCCGCGCCCGCGGCGATCAGTCCCAGTCGCGGTGATGGCGATGCTTGCGGTGACGATAGCCGCGATCGCCGTGATCGCGCTCGTACGAGCTGCGCGACATGTTGCCGCCCAGCGCCGCGCCCGCGCCACCGCCGACGGCCGCGCCCAGCAGGCCGCCCGTGCGGCCGCCCATTGCGTTGCCAGCTGCGGTACCCGCGCCGCCGCCGAGGGCGCCGCCGATGATTGCGCCGGTGCGCTCGCGACGGTTCGACGTCACTGCGCCGCCTGCGCCGCCGCCGATCGCGCCGCCGATGACGGAGCCGGTGCTGCCACCGACCGCGCCGCCGACCGCTGCGCCGGCAACCCCGCCGAGCGCGCCGCCAAGCGCATTGTTCAGGTCACCGGCCATTGCCGGCAATGCGGTCGCGCCGGTCAGCACGGCGACGACGAGAGTGGGGGCAATTTTCTTCCACATTCCCGTATTCTTCCTTGTTCGCAATCTGGTTATTGAAGGTCCGCTCGATACGACGATCTGAATCGATCGACGTCGAGACCGGCATTGTGCCGAATCTCGGACCAATTCATTTCAATGAGCTTGCGGCGAAGAATAGCACCGCTCGTGCCCCGTTGCAGTCGACATTCTGGTAACAAGTTGTTTACCGAAACAGGACTCGGAAAGGCTTGCCGAAATCCCCGGCAAGGCCCGCCGGCAAAGGCTCCGACGAGGCTCGGCCGGCCGGGGTGACGGTGCGGGAAGCGTCGGCGTCGCGGGTTCGGACACAGGTGGCAACACATCGGCGAGCGCCGGCGGTCGCGGACCGGCTTTCCGAGGGCGAACGAGGGTCAATACACACCCGGAAGCAGCCGCCAGGTATGCGCGCAGTACGCGTCGTATTCGGCGCCGAACTGCGCGTGCAGCAGCGCTTCCTCGGAACGGATGCGCGCGACGAGCGGCACCATCGTGAGCGCGACGAGCAGCAGCCCGACGCCCGAGCGGAACGCGAATGCCCAGCCGAGCGCATTGACGAGCAGGCCGAGATAGCTTGGGTTGCGGATCCTGCGATAGATGCCGTCCGTGACCAGCGTATGGCCCGGCTGGATCGCGACGAGCCCGCTGAAGCGCTTGCCGAGCACGAACACGGGCCAGATGCGCAGCACGCCGCCCGCGACATACAGCACGACGCCGATCCAGCGCACCGTATCGCCGCCGAAGGTCCACACGTCGAGCCGGTCGGTCAGCGCGGGCAGATAGGCAAGCAGGAACCCGCTGGCCGCGAAGGCCGGAAGCACCCAGCGGTTGTCGCGGTCCTCGCGTTCGCCGGTGCTCAGGTTGCCTTCGGTCAACAACGCCGCGACGGCCAGCGCGAGCGTCGCGACGGCGATGACGGTCAGTTGCGGATGCGAAAAGAAGGCGGCGAACCCGCCGCTGCCGAGCACGGCGAGCCCAAGGTAGACGAGCGTGGAGACGCTCGACACGATTGCGACCTTGCGCGTAACGGCCATGGCTGCCTCGCCGGAGTGGGTTTCCTGTGAAGTATAGGAACCCGGGCGGCCGATGCGCACGCGCGCCGTCATGCGGCGCGCGGAGCGTTGTTGCGAGAAGCGGCGGCGCAGCGTCGACCGACGCAGTCGATCGACGCGGCCGACGTGCGCGGCAGCCCCGCGCCCGCCGCTTGGTCAGCGAATGCGGAAGTTGCCGCCGATCCCGACACTGACCGGCGGTGCGTAATACGCCGGCGCGTAGCCGTAATAGGCCGGCGCGGGTGCGTAGCCGTAAGGCGGCGCGACGTAGCAGCCGGACAGGCCGCCGATCAGCGCAAACGTGATGAGAACTTTGTACATGGCTCGATTCCCGGCGAAGAGGACACATTGCATCTCGCGACGGCCGGCACGACGGCGCGATCCGACCTTGCTGTCGCTCGATGCGGCAATGCGCGGAGTCTAGCGCCGGAGCCGGCGGGACGAGTTTCGCGAGCGGTTACACGTGTTACGTCGCGTGACCGCTGAAACAGGTGCGTGCGGCGCGACAGCGCACCGGCGCTGGCGCCGCCCCGCATGACGAGCCGGGCACGCGTTACACGAAACGTGCGCGGATGCGCTGCGCGACCGATTCGAGCGCAGCCGCGTCAGCGATGTCGCGCGCGTGCAGCCGCAACTCGACGCCTTCCCAGCGCGGGATCACGTGGAAATGCACGTGCGGGACCGTCTGGCCCGCCGCCGCGCCGTTGAACTGGCCGATGAACACGCCGTCCGGCCCGAGCGCCGCGCGCACGGCCGCCGCGACGCGCTGCGTCATGCGGATACCGGCCGCGGCCGCATCGCCGGACAGCTCGAAGATCTGCGCGGCCGGCTCCTTCGGGATCACGAGCACGTGACCGTCGGCCTGCGGCATGAGATCCATGATCGCGAGGGTTGCGTCGTCTTCGGCGACCTTCACGCACGGCAGTTCGCCGCGCAGGATCCTGGCGAACGGGTTGTTGTTGTCGTAGGACATGGCGTTTTCCGATTTTTCCGATGGGCGGTTTGACTGGGAACGATGCCGGACGATTATCGGCCGACGGGCGGTCGGATTTCAACTTGTCGGCACGTGTCGCCATGGCGGTGAACAATGCACGCCGGCGCGCATGCGATGTCCGTCGACGAATGGAATATCCGCCCGGCGCGATTCGTTTACTCCGCGCGCGGGTTCGGGTTGCAAACACCGCGAACTTGCGCCGGACATCCGCAGGCTGCGCAGGCCGGCAGCCGGGATGACTGCTCGCGCTCATCAACCGGAGCATGCCATGGACCCTCTCCCCTCCTGTCGTTCGCCCGCCCCGCCCGTCCTTGCCCTTCACCCGCCCCGCCTTGCCCACGCCCGTCGCACGTTGGCGCGCAGGCTATGCCAGGTGGCTTGCGGCGCCGGGCTGGTCGCCTTGTCGTCGGCGTTCGCGTGGGCCGGCGGCAACGACATCATCCTGCCGGTCGTCTCGTCGGTCACCGCGTCGACCGTGCCCGCCAACGGCGACCTCAATCCGTACGGCATCGCGTTCGTGCCGCGCGGCGTGCCGAGCTGGAGCACGCTGAAACCGGGCGACGTCGTCGTGTCCAACTTCAACGCGGCGTCGAACACGCAAGGCACCGGCACGACGATCGTGAAGCTGTCACCCGGCAAAACGCCGGCGACATTCTTCCAGGGCAGCAATCTCGGCCTGACGACCGCGCTCACGGTACTGCGCAGCGGCTTCGTGCTGGTCGGCAACGTCCCCGCGCCGGACGGCAAGAACGTGGTCGCACCGGGCTCGCTGCTCGTCATCGGCCCGCAAGGCAATCTCGTCAAACAACTGGTCAGCGCCACGCTGCTCGACGGGCCGTGGGACATGACCGTGATCGATCGCGGCGCGCGCGTGACCGCGTTCGTGTCGAACGTGCTGAACGGGACGGTCGCACGGATCGACCTGACGATCGGCGCCGACGGCGTCGCGATGCTGCCGAGCTCGCGCATCATCGCGTCGGGCTACGTGAACCGGACCGATCCCAATGCGCTCGTCGTTGGCCCGACCGGCCTGGCGTACGATCCTGACGTCGACGTCCTGTATGTCGCCTCCACCGGCGACAACGCGGTGTTCGCGATCCAGAACGCCGCGTCGACGAACCGCAACGGCGGTGTCGGACGGATGATCTACTTCGACGCGGCGCACCTGCACGGCCCGCTCGCCCTGGCGCTCGCGCCGAACGGCCATCTCGTGACCGCGAACGGCGACGCGGTCAATCCCGATCCGCAGCAACCGAGCGAAATCGTCGAATTCACGGTGCACGGGCGCTTCGTCGCGCAGATGCAGGTCGATACCGTGCCGGGTGCGGCCTTCGGCCTCGCGTTCGGGCGAGGCAGCAAGGGCCAGCCGCAATTCGCGGCCGTCGACGACAACACGAATACCGCGACGATCTGGACACTGCGCTCGGACAACGACAACGCACAATGACGCACCGCGTGAACGGGCCGCATCCGGCCCGTTCGAACCCGCGCGATCGACACATGCGATTCGCACACGCCGGGCAGCATGTCGCCTGAGCGACGCCGCCCGGCGTCGTCACTTCCCGCGATTGCCACCGCTTGCCCGAACCTGCGACACTGCCGGATCGTTGCCGGCCGGCACGCCACCGAGGACGCTCGCGCATGACGATCCCCTTCAAATCGCTGATCCTGCGCGGCGTCGCAATCGCGCTCGTCGCCGCGCTCGGCTACACCGGCTACATGCTGTCGCGGCTCGCCCCGATCGCGACGGGCTATGCCGCGAAGGCGCTGTGTTCCGGCGTGTTCGTGTCAGGCCGTCCGGCCGCGTCGGTGATCGACGTCGACATCATGGCCGGCGTGCATCCGCTGCTGAAACTGGTGCGCCCGTCGCTCGATCCCGAGCATCATCGCGCGGTCGCGACGTTCGCCGGTTTCGCGCGACGCGAAGCGGATTTCCGGCCCGGGCTCGGCTGCACGCTCGCGCTCGGGCCGTCGCCCGGCATGCTGCCGGCCGCGCTGCCGCCCGTCGCCGATCCACCGCCCGCGAACGATGCGGCGGCGCCCGCACCGCCCGCCGGCATCGACTCACGCAAGCTGCACATCGCGCTCGACCGCTCGTTCGACGAACCCGATCCGGCGCGGCCGCGGCGCACCCGTGCGGTCGTCGTGATGTGGCGCGGCCACGTGATCGCCGAACGCTATGCGCCCGGCTTCACGGCCGACACGCCGCTGCCCGGCTGGTCGATGACGAAGACCGTGACGGCCGCGCTGGCCGGCGTGCTGGTCGCGCAGCACAAGCTGTCGCCGGATGCGTCGGCGCTGCTGCCCGAATGGCGCGCCAGCGGCGATTCACGCGCGGCGATCACGCTCGACGAACTGCTGCGGATGACGAGCGGCCTGCAATTCAACGAAGACTACGACGACCCGCTGTCCGACGTCGCCGTGATGCTGTTCACGCAACCCGACACCGCGCGCTTCGCGTCGACCAAGCCGCTCGCCGCGCAGCCCGGCACGCAGTGGTCCTACTCGAGCGGCACGAGCGCGATCGTCGCGCGCGTGATGCGCGAAGCGCTGGGCGGCACCGAGGCCGACTACCTCGCGTTTCCGCGCCGTGCGCTGTTCGAGCCGCTCGGGATGCGCAGCGCCGTGTTCGAGCCCGATGCGGCCGGCACGCTCGGCAGCCCGTCTTACCTGTATGCGAGTGCGCACGACTGGGCGCGCTTCGGGCAGCTTCTGCTGCAGGACGGGGTGTGGAACGGGCAGCGGCTGCTGCCGGAAGGCTGGGTGCGCTACCTGACGCGAGCGACGCCGCAATCGACGCACCAGGAATTCGGCGCGCATCTGTGGGTCAAGGTGCCGGAGCCGTTCAACGATCGCGATCCGCATGCGAGCGCGATGCCCGCCGACGCGTTTCATGCGGTCGGTCATGAAGGCCAGTTCGTGAGCGTGGTGCCGAGCCGCGAGCTGGTGGTCGTGCGGCTCGGGTTGTCGCGGCCGGAATCGGCGTGGAACCACGAGGCGTTTCTCGCGCGCGTGCTCGACGCCGTACCGGCATCCGGCACGTGAGGTGACGTGCCGCGGCGCGGCGGCCGCAGTCGCACCGCCCCGCGCGCGACTTGCGATGCGTTAGGGGTTCGCGCTGCCCGCGTACTGCTTGAAGCCGTCGCGCGTCGCCAGACGCTCGATGTAGCGCTTCGCCGCCGGGAAGTCCGGATGCTCGAACGGCGTGCCGAACCAGCGGTTCACCGACAGGCCGATCGGAATGTCGGCGAGCGTGAAGTGGTCGCCGGCCACGAACGCGCCGGTCGCTTCGAGCTGCGCGTTCAGCACCTGCATATGCTTCGTCCAGCCCGCGATCGACTGCGCGATCGCCGCCGGGTCCTGGTGATCGGGCGACTTGCGCACGAGGCCGAGGAACGCGCCGACCCACGAACGGTTCAGGTCCGAGCCCTGCCAGTCGATCCACTGATCGACCCGCGCGCGCGCCTGCGGCTCGGCCGGATAGAGCGCGTCGCCGCCGTAGCGGTTCGCGAGATAGCGGATGATCGTGTTCGACTCCCACAGCACGAAGCCGTCGTCCTTGATGACGGGCACGAGGCCGTTCGGATTCAGCGCGAGATAGGTCGGGTCGTTGGTCGTGCGAAAGCCCGCGCCCCAGTCTTCCTGCTCGAACGGCAGGTTGAGTTCGGTGCACAGCCACAGCACCTTGCGCACGTTGATGGACGGAATCTTGCCGAGGATGTGCAGCATGCAGGCTCCTTGTGAGGTCGGATGCGAAGCGTTCGGGATGCCCGAAACGGCTCGAACGCGCTCCCGTCGAATTTATACACGAGCGCGTGGAAATCGACAGGGCCCGCACGCGAAATCGGCGGTTGCGGCCCGCCGCCCCGCTTACATCGGCTTGAGCACCATCAGGAAATAGACCGTCAGCATCGCGAAGAACGCCGGGTAGCCGAGCAGCTCCCAGCGCTTCGCATAGCGCCAGTAGCGCGCCGGCAGCGTAGCCTCGCCGTTCGCATGCGCGAGGTTCGCCAACGCGGCCAGCTCGATCTGCAGCCACACGACCGGCAGCCAGCACGCGCCCGCGATCGCATACAGCACGATCGACGCGACGAGCCACGGCGTATGCCACGGCCAGCCGGCCGTATGCGCGAGCCACAGCCCGGACGCCGGCTGGAAGATCACGGCCGGTGTCGTGAACCACCAGTCCGCGCGCACCACGAGCCGCGACACGGCCGCGATCGCGGGCACCGACCGCGTGCGGTTCGCGAAGAACAGGTAAAACGCGGTGCCGAAGCCCGTGCCGACCATCAGCACCGAGGACAGGATGTGAAGCGCCTTGATGACGAGATAGGTATTCATGGTTGTTCTTCTTCTGAAAACAGGATCAACAGGATCGCGAGAATCGGTACGTTCTTGAGCACGGGGCCGAACGGTTCGGCCAGCAGGCCAGGCATCGTGACCGCGATGACGGCCGAATACGCGACGATCAGCACGGCTTGCGCAGCCCACAGACGGCGGGACGGCGCGGCGACGGTCGCCACCCCTAGCGCGAAGTCCAGCGCGCAGGCGGCGTAGAGGGCGATCAGCGCGGGCAGCCCGGTCAGGTGTGCGCGGGCGAGCATCGCAAGGCTGTCGCTCTGCGGGTGGACGAAAGCGCTCACGATGGCCGTCCAGAGCCAGACGATCGCAAGCGCGCCGAGCAGCAGCGGCCGCCGCCACATCGCGAGCGCGTCGCGGCGCAGCGCGAGCGCGTCGGCGCCGATGAAACTGCGCAGCCCGCGCGGCGGCCGGCCGAGCACGGCCGCCAACGCCGCGGGATCGCCGGTATTGCCGCCGCGCAGCATCGTCCACGTATCGCGGGTCAGCATCGCGCCCGGCAACGTGCCGAACAGCGCGGCCGCCGCACCGACCAGCGGGCCCGGCAGCGCAATGCGGGCTGCCGGCGGGAAGCCCAGCGCGGCGCGATAGCCGCTCAGCATCTCGCGGTATTCGACTTCATCACCGCCGACCGCGTCGATGACCGAATTGCCGGCCGCCGGCGAAACGACGAGCCGCGCGACGAGTTCGGCGAGATCGTCGACGTGCACGGGGCGCAGCCGTTGATGGCCGCCCGCCGGCAACGCGTGCACGGGCAGGCTCGCGAGCATCCGGAAGAACCGTGCCGACGTGCCGGCCGCGCCGTAGACGAGCGCGGGCCGCACGATCCGGTAATCGAGCGGCAGCGTCTGCAGGAAGGTGTCGGCTGCGTACTTGCTGGCGAAATACGGCGTGTCGCCGCGCTCGACGCCCAACGCCGAGATCTGGATCACGCGCCGCACGCGGGCGCGGCAGCATGCGGTGAAGAGCGCGCAGGGCGCCGCGCAATGCACGGTGTCGAGCGTCGCATCGCGCCGGTCGGTGAGGATCCCGACCGCGTTGATCACGACGTCGACGCCCGCCAGCCGGGCCCGCCACGCGTCGGGATCGATGTCCGTCGCGAAATCGATCGCGACATCGTGCGGGCCGACCGCATGCCGCACGCCGTGCAGCACGCGATGGCCGCCGGCTTCCAGCCGCGCGCACAACGCCTGCCCGATGAACCCGTTCGCGCCGCAGACGAGGATGTTCATGTCGCACTCCGCGGTGCGGCATGCGGGCGGATCGACAGCAGGGCCTCGTTCATTTTCATCCTCTATTTACAGTTATTTCTGTAATGACAGAAATATTGACTTCGAAAAAAGCGGGCTGCGCGCCCGCACTTCCGATACCGCTTACTTCGACGACTTGCGCCTGACCGTCTGGCTGATCTTCGCGCCGATCCCGAGCGCCTTCATCAGCGTGTCGGGCTTGAGCCGCAGCATCTCGTCCGACCAGGTCGTGAGCGTCTCGACGAACTGCAGCGTGTCGCGGATGCGCTGTTCGGTCTCGCGGCTTTCGTCGGCGATCTCGGGACTCGTCAGGCAATCGCGCAGCACCGTGAGCGTCGGTTCGATCTCGCGCTGCCGCCGCCCTTCGACGATCAGCTTGAACAGTTCCCAGATGTCGGTCGACGTCTCGAAATGGTCGCGGCGATCGCCCAGCACATGCACGACCTTCGCGAGCCGCCACGCCTGCAGCTCCTTCAGGCTCGTGCTGACGTTGGAGCGCGCGACGTTGAGCGTCTCGGCGATCTCGTCGGCGGCGACCGGCCGCCCGGCCAGGTACAGCAGCGCGTGAATCTGCGAGACAGTGCGGTTGACGCCCCATCGCGAGCCCATTTCGCCCCAGTGGAGAATGAATCGTTCGGCAATCGGTGTGAGTTCCATGTCGGGAAATTTAGTTTTTTCAGTTATTTCTGTCAAGAGAGAAATAACGGACGGCGACGCGAATCGCCGTGCCGGCGGCTCGCCCGCCGGACGATCGCGACTGCCGTCACCGCCCGCCTTTCCCGCCGTGCCCGCCCGCTTCCATTACAATGCGCGGGATTTTTCCGATTTCAGGCCGTCCGCGCCTTTCTGACTAGAGGTTCCCATGATCATCAAACCGCGCGTGCGTGGCTTCATCTGCGTGACGACTCATCCGGTCGGCTGCGAAGCCAACGTCAAGGAACAGATCGACTACGTGACTTCGCATGGCCCGATCGCCAACGGCCCGAAGAAGGTGCTCGTGATCGGCGCGTCGACCGGCTACGGCCTCGCCGCCCGGATCTCGGCCGCACTCGGCTCGGGCGCGGACACGCTGGGCGTGTTCTTCGAGCGCGCCGGCAGCGAAACGAAGCCGGGCACCGCCGGCTGGTACAACAGCGCCGCGTTCGAGAAATTCGCCGCAGAAAAGGGGCTTTATGCCCGCAGCATCAACGGCGACGCCTTCTCCGACAAGGTGAAGCAGGTCACGATCGACACCATCAAGCAGGATCTCGGCAAGGTCGACCTGGTCGTCTACAGCCTCGCCGCGCCGCGCCGCACGCATCCGAAGACGGGCGAGACGATCAGCTCGACGCTGAAGCCGGTCGGCAAAGCGGTCACGTTCCGCGGCCTCGACACCGACAAGGAAGTGATCCGCGAAGTCTCGCTCGAGCCGGCGACGCAGGAAGAGATCGACGGCACCGTCGCCGTGATGGGCGGCGAGGACTGGCAGATGTGGATCGACGCGCTCGATGAGGCCGGCGTGCTGGCCGACGGCGCGAAAACGACCGCGTTCACGTATCTCGGCGAACAGATCACGCACGACATCTACTGGAACGGCTCGATCGGCGAAGCGAAGAAGGATCTCGACAAGAAGGTGCTGTCGATCCGCGACAAGCTGGCCGCGCACGGCGGCGACGCGCGCGTGTCGGTGCTGAAGGCCGTCGTCACGCAGGCGAGCTCGGCGATTCCGATGATGCCGCTCTACCTGTCGCTGCTGTTCAAGGTGATGAAGGAACAGGGCACGCACGAAGGCTGCATCGAGCAGGTGTACGGGCTCCTGAAAGACAGCCTGTACGGCGCGACGCCGCACGTCGACGAAGAAGGCCGTCTGCGCGCGGACTACAAGGAGCTCGATCCGCAAGTGCAGGGCAAGGTCGTCGCGATGTGGGACAAGGTTACGAACGAGAACCTGTACGAGATGACCGACTTCGCCGGCTACAAGACCGAATTCCTGCGTCTGTTCGGCTTCGAGATCGCCGGCGTCGACTACGACGCGGACGTGAACCCGGACGTGAAGATCCCCGGCATCATCGACACCACGGTCTGACGACCGCGCCCGCCGCGCGCATGGGCGCACGGCGGGCTGTCTTTTGCAGGCGACGTCAGACCGGCGTCGCCTCGTCCAGATAAACACCGGCCGATAGCGTGGCCTTCACCTGCCGCGTGAAGTCGTCGGTGGCCACCTCCTCCGCTCCGGATTCGATCGCGTCGTATGCCTGGCGCACGACGTCGGCCGGCGTTGCCTTCGGCACGTCCAGGCCGCGTGTCAGGTCCGTATCGATGAAGCCGGCATGCAGCCCGACCACCTGCGTGCGCTGCTCGCGCAGCGAATGCCGCAGCCCGTTGGTCACCGCCCACGCGGCCGACTTCGACACGCCGTAGCCCGACAGGATCGGCCGGTTCACCCAGCTCGCGACGGACAGCACGTTCAGGATCGCGCCGCCGCCGTGGCCGGCGAGCGTGGCCGCGAATGCGCGCGACATCGCCAGCATCCCGAACACGTTGGTTTCGAGGTGATCGCGCAGCGCGTCGACCGCGCCGTCGTCGGTCAGGCTGCCGAGCCGCGCGATGCCCGCATTGTTGATCAGCAGCGTGACGTCGCGCGCGGCGTCGGCGGCCGCGGCGACCGCCGCCGGATCGGTCACGTCGAGCTTCACAGGCACCACGCCCGGCAGCGTCACGCTGGCCGGATCGCGCGCGCCCGCATAGACCTTCCGCGCCCCGCGTTCGAGCGCCTGCTTCGCGAATTCGAGCCCAAGCCCACGGTTCGCGCCCGTGACGAAAACGACTGCACCTTCGATCTTCATGACCCTTCCTTTCATCGTGTGAATGAAACCATGCCGCCATCGCGTACCGAGCCGTTGCACGGCCGGTACTGGATCGCAGGCTCGTCCCGCTACCCGCGCCCGCTGCACCCAGACCCGGACCGACCTCCATCCGTGCCGCGCGAGTCGCTTCGTTTCGTGAGCGAAGTCGGCTACACTGGATGTCAATGTCGATCACCATTGTCTTTGCGATGCAGTCTGCCAGCACGCCTTGGCCACGTCAATGGTGATCACCATTGTGTTTTTCAATCGACGCAATTGCCGGAATGAGGGAGGGATCGATGGGCGTCTCGAGACAACAGGCTGCCGACAACCGCAACGCGATCGTCGCGGCCGCCGAGCGGCTGTTCCGGGTGCGCGGTGTCGACGCGGTCGGTTTGACGGAACTGATGAAGGAAGCCGGTTTCACGCAGGGCGGCTTCTACAACCACTTCAAATCGAAGGATGCGCTGGTCGCCGCGGTGATGGAAAAGGCCATGCAGGACCGCGCGGAGTCGCCGCGCGCCGGCAGCATCGCGCAACAGGTGACGTCGTACCTGTCGACCGCGCATCGCGACAACGTCGAAGCCGGTTGCCCGCTGTCCGGCTTCGCGGGCGACGCGCCACGCCTGACCGACGCGGCACGCGCCTGCTACGCGCACGGCGTCGCCGGCTATCTCGACCGGCTGGAACGGTTGGTGGCTATGGAAGGCGCGGCCGCGGCGGACACGCGCCGCGACGCGATCGCGGTGTTCAGCCAGATGGTCGGCGCGCTCGTGCTGTCGCGCGCGATCGCCGGCACCGATCCGGCGCTGGCCGATGAGATCCTCGACGCGGGGCGACGCACGCTCGCCGGCCAGCCCGACGATCCGGCCGTGCCGGCGTAGCGGCACGGCGGGCGCAAGCCGCGCAAAGCGCTATTCCACGGCCCGTGCGGCGTCCCACAGCGGCTGCCCGCCCAGCGCAGCATGCCACGCAGCGAATCGCGTGCGCCACGACTCGAACGGCTCCTTCAGCGGATGACGCGGATCGTCACTGAGTGCATACGCCATCCCTTCGATCAGCCAGCGCGGCTTGGTCACGACCGCGAGGTTGCCGAGCACTTCGGCCTGCCGGTGGTGGATCAGTTCATGCGCGAGAAAGTAGGTCTGCCAGCCGCGCGGCGCGACGACCACGCCGAAATCCCCGAGCGTCAGGGCCGCGCGTTCGCCGAGGCCGAACTTGTCCGCACATTCGCGCGTCGAGCAGAACACGACGCGCGGTGCGTCGCGAAACGGCCCCACGGCCGCCGCCGCGCGCGCGTAGCCGTCGCGATAGAGCTGCTGCGCGGCGCCGAGCTGCGCGGCATCGTCCGTGCAGATCTCCGCGCTCGGGCATGACACGCCGGGAAGCAGCGCGGGCGCGACGACGCGCAGCGGCTTGACGAGCGCGTAGGCGGCGATCGGCAGCGCGACGAGCAGGCCCGTGAGGGTGAAGGCGACGTGGGAGCGTTTCATCGAGCGACGATTCCGTGGATGTGCTGGTGGGTTTTCCTGCACGAATATATCGGAGCCGCGACGCCGCCGGCCGGCTTTTCCGTTCCGCCCGGCGTCCGGCCCACGGCCGCGTGCCGTCGCACGCACGTCGATCGCGAACCTCGCCGCGATTGCATCCCGCCCCGTTACACGAGCTGCTTGTGAAAATACGTCGTCGCGCACAACGCGCCGTCGGGCATCAGCGCATAGTTCGGCACGACGCCGACGCGCTGCCAGCCGGCCCGCTCGTACAAGCGCTCGGCGTCGCCGCCCGTCACGGTGTCGAGCACGAGCACGGTCTTGCCGGCGTCGCGCGCGGCTTCGTCGGCGGCCGCCATCAGCCGCGCGGCGACACCCTGCCGGCGTGCATGCCGAGACACCAGCATCTTCGCGACGTCCGCGCGATGCGGCTGGTTCTCCGGCTGCGCGGTCACCAGTTGCACGGTGCCCACGATCCGGTCGGCGGCGTCCTCGGCGACGAGCAGGATGCGCTCGCCGTTCGCGACGCCATCGGCGACGCGGGTCCAGAACGCGACGGCCGTCGAGCGCTCGATCGGCAACTTGAAGCTGACGGACGCGCCGCCTTCGACGCAATCGATCAGCACGTCGGCGAGCGCGTCGACGCAGGCACGCGCTTCGCTCGCGTCGACGCGGCGAACGGTAACGGATTCGGTCATACCCTCTCCGGCAATCGGGCACGCGACACGCATTCGGCGGCATGCGCCCGGATCCAAAGGAACGCCGGCATACGCCCGATGCGTGTGCAACGGCGGCCGGTGCCCGGCAACACGGCGCGGGGGGCGCGTGTTACCGCCCCATCATGCTAAGCGATGCAAATTCCCGTTGCATCGCTTATGCTTAGCCACATGGCTAACTTTCAACCCGGTATCAGCGACGTATTCCACGCACTCGCCGATCCGACGCGCTGCGCGATCGTCAGCGCGCTCGGGGACGGCGGGCGAACCGTTTCGGAACTGGCCGCGCCGTTCGACATGGCGCTGCCGTCGTTCATGAAGCATGTCGCGGTGCTCGAGCGTAGCGGCCTCGTCCAGACCCGGAAAGCCGGCCGCTCACGCACCTGCGAGCTGGTCGGCAGCCGGCTGGCGGAAGCCGAGCAGTGGCTCGCCGCGCAGCGCGCGCTGTGGGAAGCGCGCTCCGATCGTCTCGTGGAATTCGTCGAACGCCGCCACCAGGAGGAGCAAGCGCATGTCAACCAGCCCCGTCGACCCCGCCGAAACCCTTGACCTCGTCATCACCCGCACGCTGCGCGCGCCGCGCCAGGCGCTCTGGCGCGCCTGGACCGACCCCGAACTGCTGAAGGAGTGGTGGTGCCCGAAACCGTGGACCACCGAAGTGCGCGCGTTCGACCTGCGCCCGGGCGGCGCCTTCCACACGTTCATGCGCGGCCCCGACGGCGGCACGAGCGACAACCCCGGCTGCTTCCTCGAAATCGTGCCGGAAGCGCGGATCGCGTTCACGTCGATGCTCGCCGGCGGCTGGCGGCCGCAGGTGCCGTGGCTGGGCTTCACGGCCATCATCACGATGGCCGACGACGACGCCGGCTGCCGCTACGAGGCGCGCGTGATGCATCCCGACGCCGCGACGCGCGAGCGCCACGAGGCGCTCGGGTTCTTCGAAGGCTGGAACATCTGCATCACGCAGCTCGACGAATTCGCGGCCGCGTTGCGCTGAATGCGGGTGAGCGTACGGTCCGATTGCATGCCGTCGCGCGCGCGCCTAGGATTCCTGAAGGAAGCATGACGACACGCCGGCATCCGGCGTGCACCGTCGCGCGCATTCCGCGGGAGGCGACATGCTGCACATGCACACGCATTCGACCCGGGTCAGCCGGCACCTGAACGCACCGCGCGGGCGCGTCTACCGCGCGCTGCTCGACCCGCACGCGGTCGAACAATGGAAGGTGCCCGACGGCATGACATGCCGCGTCCACGCCTATGACGCACGCGAAGGCGGCGCGCTGCGCGTGTCGCTGAGCTACGACGAACCGTCGGACAGCCCCGGCAAGACCACCGCGCACACCGACACCTATCACGGCCGCTTCGTGACGCTCGTGCCCGACGAGCGGATCGTCGAAATCGACGTGTTCGAAACCGACGATCCGATGCTGCGCGGCGCCATGACGATCACGATCACGCTGTCCGACGAAGCAGGCGGCACGCGCGTCGAGGCGGTGCACGACGGTGTGCCGCCCGGTGTGCCGGTCACCGACAACGAAGCCGGCTGGCGCATGGCGCTCGCGCGGCTCGCGGCGCTGGTCGAGACGGGCTGAGCGCCAAGGCGGCGCGCGCGAAACGCGTCAGCCGAGCCGGTAGACGTGCGAAACGGTCCCGCGGAACAGCGCGTCGCGCTCGTTCGGGCTCGCGTGCGCGGTCAGCCGCTTGAACGCATTCCAGCCGTTCACGTAGGAATACGAGCCCTTGTCGACCGGGAAATTGCTCTCGAACATGCAGCGCTCGGCGCCGAACGCTTCGATGCAGGTGAGCATCCACGGCTTCCAGGCATCCGCGAGCTGTTCGGACGACGGCGGCCGCGCACCCTTTTCGAAATCGAAACCGTTGATCCGCATCCCGAGGCCGCCCACCTTCACGAATACGTTCGGCAACCGCGCGAGTTCGCGCATCGATGCCGACCAGCGCTGGAAGACTTCCGGCCGCTTGTCCGCATAGCTCGCGATCCGCACGACGCCGCCGCAGTGATTGACGATGATGCGCGTGTCGGGATTCGCCTTCGCCAGATCGAACAGTTCCGGCAATTGAGGAAAGAACAGCCACGCGTCGTACGACAGCCCGAGCGGCGCGAGCTGCGCGACGCCGGCCCGGTACGCGGGATCGAGCAGCAACCCGCGCGGCACCGCCGACAACGGGTTCGCGAGCGATGGATCGGCATCCCAGGTGCTCAGGTGTCGAACGCCGCGAAAGCGTCCGCGCCCCGCGTCGAGATGCGCGTCGAGCACGTCGCGCACGCGCTCGCCGAGCCGCAGGTCCGCATGTCCGACGATGCCTTTCGCGACGGCCGGGCCGCTGTGCTGAAGCGGCTCGGTCACGCCGGCGATGTAAGCCGTCTCGCCCACAGGCTTCAGTTCGGCCGGCCCCGCATCGCGATAGCGCGTCAGTGCCTGCATGTAGACGGATGCCTGGATGTTGTGGCCGGAGCGCGCATCCTGCAGATAGTCGTCGAGCATATAGATCCAGCCCGGCCGCTCGTAGAAGTGGTGATGCGCATCGACGATCGGCAGATCCGGTTCGAGTGCGGGTTCGAGCGCGGATGCGAGCCAGTCGTTTCGTACCGCGAGATAGTTGCCTTGCGTCGTCATGCGGGGAACTCCGTTTTCAGCCGGCGTGCGCGTATCGGCCCATGCAGGGAGGGCGAGCGAGGCAGCAGCCGCGCCGAGCAGCCGGCGTCGTTTGATCGAAATGGTCATGTCATTCGCTCCGGTCGAACGCGTACAGCGACAGCGTCAGCAGCGTCGTGATCGCCAGGACGATCGCGAGGCCGAGCATCCCGGCCGTGAAGGTGCCGAAGCTGTCCTTCAGGTAGCCGACGAGATACGGGCCCGCGAATCCGCCGAGCGCGCCGATCGAATTGATCAGCGCCAGGCCGCCGGCCGCCGCCTGACCCGACAGGAAGCGCGAAGGCAGCGTATAGAAGATCGTGCGTCCGGCAATCGTGCCGATCAGCGCAAGCGTGATGCCGACGAGCGCGGGCCCGAGCGTCAGGAAATGGGTCGACACGCCAAGCGCCACCGCGCCGATGAACAGCCCGATCGCGAGGTTCGCGATCGGTGCGCCGCGCCGGTCCACCCGCTTCGCCCACCACAGCAGTGCGATCGTCGCGAAGAAGTACGGCAGCGCGGACAGCCAGCCGGTCTGCATCGTCGACATCCCGTGCGCCTTCAGCATTTGCGGCAGCCAGATGCCGATTCCGTACGAGCCCATCGTGAAGCCGAACGAGATCAGCGCGAGCAGGTACACGCGCACGTCGCGCAGCGCGACGCCGAAGCCCTTCTTGCGGCCGGCGGCGGCGCCTTCGCGCTCGAACGCGCGCTGCAGCGCGGTACGCTCGTCGTCCGACAGCCACGCCGCCGTGGCCGGGGAGTCGGACAGGCGCTTCAGGACGAGAAAGCCGAGCGCGCACGCGGGCAGCCCTTCGACGATGAACATCCACTTCCAGCCGGCCAGGCCGAGCGCGCCGTCGAGCTGCAGCAGCCACGTCGACAGCGGACCGCCGATCAGCGACGACAGCGGTGTCGACACGGTGAACCAGGCGAGCACGCGCGTGCGGTAGCTCGCGGGAAACCACACGGCGAGGAAGAAGATCACGCCGGGGAAAAAGCCGGCCTCGCCGATGCCGAGCAGCAGCCGGATCGCATAGAAGCTGGTCGGCCCCGTCGCGAGGGCGGTCGCCGCCGCCATGAGCCCCCACGTGATCATGATGCGCGCGAGCCAGCGCCGCGCACCGAAGCGGTACAGCGCGAGATTGCTCGGCACTTCGAACACGCAATAGCCCGCGAACATGATCCCCGCGCCCCAGCCGAACTGCGTCGCGGTCAGGCCGAGATCGCGGTTCATCGTCAGCGCCGCGAACCCGACGCTCGTGCGGTCGAGATAGTTGAAGAAGTACGCGAGCGCGAGCAGCGGAATGAAGCGCCATGCTGCCTTGCGCACGGCCCGTTGCTCGATCGACGCGTCGGTCTCGCGATCGGCGGCCAGCGCCGGGGAAGCGGATGTCATGGTTGTCTCCGTGGATGCGGCGGTCCGCGCCCGCGCGAGCGCGCGGCCGGGATGCCCTTTTGTTGGTTCGATGGATTGCAGCGGCGCTACGCGCTCGCCGCTTCGTTCGGCGAACGCATATCGCTCGGTACGCCCGCTACGTCCGGCGGCAGCCCGTTCGCACCGTGTCCGTGCCGCCCCGCGACGACACCCGCGTCGATCAGCGCGCGCGCCTCGTCCGGCGTATAACCCAGCTCGCCGAGCAGCACGCACGTGTCCTGGCCGAGCGCGGGCGGCGCCGAGCGCAGCCGCAGGCGCTCGCCCGCGAGCGTGAGCGGCAGCAGCGCGGTGCGCGTGTCGACCGGCCGGCCGGCGCTGCTCGCGTCGGCCGGCAGCGTCACGGCTTCGAGGCCTCCGGTCGCGAGCAGATGCGGATCGTCGAACAGGTCCTGCGGCTTCGTGATCGGCGCATACGGCAGGCCGATCGATTCGAAGATCGCGCCGATCTCCGCGGCCGAATGCGCGGCGAGCCGCGCGCGCAGCTCGGGCAGCAGCCACTCGCGGGCCTGCACGCGGAGGTTGTTCGTCGCCAGGCGCGCATCGTCCTTCAGCGCGGCCAGGCCGAACGCGTCGCAGAACAGCGCCCACTGCGTGTCCGACACGACCGCGAGAAAGATCTGCTCGCCGTCCCTCACCGAAAACACGTCGTAGACCGCCCATGCGGAAATGCGACTCGGCATCGGCGACGCGGCCTGCCCCGTCACCGCGAACTGCATCATGTGCTGCGCGACCAGGAACACGTTGTTCTCGAACAGCGAGCTCTGCACCTGCTGGCCGCACCCGGTGCGTTCGCGCTGCGCGAGCGCGGCCATTGCGCCGATCGCGCCGAACATCCCGCCCATGATGTCGTTGACGCTCGAGCCCGCACGCAACGGCCGGCCTTCGGGGCCCGTCATGTACGCGAGGCCGCCCATCATCTGCACGACTTCGTCGAGCGCGGTGCGATGTTCGTACGGCCCCGGCAGGAAGCCCTTGTGCGACACGTACACCAGGCGGGGATTCAGCGAGGACAGCGCGGCATGACCGAGGCCGAGCCGGTCCATCGTGCCGCTCTTGAAGTTCTCGCTGAACACATCCGCCGTCGCGACGAGCCGCCGCACGATCTCGAGCCCGCGCGGATCCTTCACGTCGACCGCCAGGCTCTTCTTGTTGCGGTTGAACATCCCGAAGAAGCCCGCGCCGGAACCGCGCAGCGCACGCGTGCTGTCCCCCGCGATCGGTTCGATCTTGATGACTTCCGCACCGAGATCCGCGAGCAGCATCCCGCAGGTCGGGCCCATGACCATGTGCGTCATCTCGATCACGCGCACGCCTTCGTACGGCAGCGCCGAAGCTGGTTGGCGATCGTTCATTGCGCGACTCCCGTCAGGCATCCTTCCGGCTGGGTCGCGCTCGGCGCGCGGCCGTCCGCGTACCGAAACCCCTTCGGCAGCCCCGCGTCCGGCACGTGGCCGTACAGCGCCTCGGCAGGCAGTGCCGCGTGCAGGATCGCGCGCGCGGCGAGCAGCGCGTCCACGTCGACGCCCGTGTCGTACCCCATCGCCTCCAGCAGGAAGACGAGATCCTCGGTGACGATGTTGCCGGTCGCACCCGGCGCGTACGGGCAGCCGCCCAGGCCGCCCTGGCTCGCGTCGAGCGTCGTCACGCCGGCATCGAGCGCCGCGACGACGTTGGCGAGCCCCTGCCCGCGCGTGTTGTGGAAGTGCGCGCCGCCGGCTTTGTCGCCGACTTCGCGCCGCAGGCGCATGAACAGCCGGCGCACCTGCGCCGGGTTCGCGTAGCCGCTCGTATCGGAGAGCCCGATCTCGTCGACGCCGCATTCGGCCATCGCGGCCGCCATCGCGATCGTCTCGTCGTCGGAGACCGCGCCGGCGAGCGTGCAACCGAACGCCACCGAGACGCCCGCCTCGATCTGCACCGACGGAAACCGCGCATCGCGCAGCGCGACGATCGCGCGCACCTCGTCGATCATCTGCGCCGGCGTCTTGCGGATGTTCGCCAGCGAGTGCGCTTCGGTCACCGATACCGGCAACGTCAGCTTGTGGACGCCCGCCTCGAACGCGCTTTCGGCGCCGCGCAGGTTCGGCGCAAGCGCGGCGACGCGCAGCCCCGGAATCGCCAGCGCATGCGCGACGACTTCCCGGACGTCGGCCATCTGCGGCAACAGCCGCACGGGCACGAACGATCCGACCTCGATTTCGCGCAGGCCGGCCGCGGCGAGCGCGGTGATCCAGCGCAACTTGTCGGCCGTCGCCATCACGGCCTTGATGCTCTGCAGGCCGTCACGCGGCCCGACCTCGCTGACCAGCACCTGCGGATCTTCGGAAACACTCATTCGACACCTCAAAGTTCTATCTGAAAGAACATCGTTCTGTTTGACGGAACTTTAGAGGCGCACCGAATCGGCTGTAAGCGGGGTATACCCGTGAAAACGCAATTTTTTGGAACTTGAGTTCTGCCAGACAGAACGCTATAGTCGATCGACCGTCACCCAAAGGAACAGCAAGCCGTGCCCCCGACCTCGACTCCCGCAGACCCCACCGGCGACGCGCCTGATGCGTCGGCCGAAGCCTCCAGCGGCGTCGCCGTCCTCGATCGCGCGTTCGCGATCCTCCACGCGTTCGGACCCACCGACGACCGGCTGTCGCTCGCGAAACTGTCGCGCCGCACCGGGCTGTACAAGAGCACGATCCTGCGCCTGCTCGCCGCGCTCGAGCACGGCGGCTTCGTGCGCAAGCTCGACGACGGCCAGTACGCGGTCGGACACGAGCCGTTGCGGCTGGCCGCGCTGTATCAACGCTCGTTCCGGGTCGGTCCGGTCGTCGAACCCTTGCTCGAGACGCTGAGCCGCGAACTCGGTGAAACGGCATCGTTCTACGTGCGACATGGCGACATGCGCTCGGTGCTCTACCGCGTCGAACCCGCGCGCACGGTGCGTGTGTCGATCCGGGTCGGCGAGGAGTTTCCGGTTCGCCAGGGGGCGTCCGGGAAAGTGCTGCTCGCGTTCACCGACCCGAACGATGCACAGTGGAACGACGTGCGCGAACAGTTGTGGGCCGCGTCGTACGGCGAGCGCGACCCGGAGACGGCGTCGGCGTCCGTGCCGGTATTCGGCGCGGCCGGCGATTGCGTCGGCGCGCTGACGGTGTCCGGTCCGAAATCGCGGCTTGCCGCCGCGCCGGCCATGGCCGGGGCGCTCGCGATGTTGTTGCCGCTCGCGCAGAAGGCGACCGTCGCGCTCGGCGGCGCAGGCGCGCGCTACGACGCGCAAACCGTGCGCGACAGTCTCGCGCGGTTCGCGGCGGCGGCGGCGCACGACACCGCGCAGCCGTAGCCGTAGCCGCAGCTGTAGCGGGCCACGCGCGTGCGGCGCCGCGACTGCGCAAACGGCGGCCGCATGCGACACTGGCCGCCCACCCATGCACCGCGTCGCCCGTCGGCGCGGTGCACGCAACTGCCGTCCGGACACGTACAAGGGCCCCAACCATGAACGCCGCGCGCACCGCCACCTGGTATTTCGATTTCGTTTCGCCGTTCGCGTACCTGCAGCAGGAACGGTTCGACCAACTGCCGCCTGCCGCCGCATACGAGCCGAAGCCGATCGTGCTCGGCGCGCTGCTCGCGCACTGGGGCCAGAAAGCGCCGGCCGAGATCGCGGCGAAGCGCATCTTCACCTATCGCCACGCGCAATACCGCGCGGACAAGCTCGGCATTCCGTTCCGGATGCCGCCCGCGCATCCGTTCAACCCGATCCGGCCGCTGCGGCTCGCGATCGCGATGGGCAACTCGCCCGATGCGATCCGGCGGATCTTCCGGCACATCTGGCGCGACGGCCAGGACGTGTCGACGCCCGAGGGCTTCGCTGCGCTGTGCGAGGCGGTCGGCTTTCCCGAAGGCGTGACGGCCGTCGACGCGCAACCGGTGAAGGACGCCCTGCGCGCGAACACCGATCAAGCGATCGCGCACGGCGTGTTCGGCGTGCCGACCTTCGAACTCGACGGCGACCTGTTCTGGGGCGAGGATGCGACCGACATGTTCGTCGACTGCGCGACGTCCCGTGCGTGGCTCGACTCGCCCGAAGTGCGCCGCATCAGCGCGCTGCCCGAAGGCATCCGGCGCGGCTGACGGCACGCGCGACGGCGTCTACCCGTCGCGCCCTTCGACGAGCAGCGGCACGGCCTCGCGCATCATCGCGACGAAGCGCACGAGCCGCGACGGATAGAACTGCGCGTGCGGGTAGGTCATGTAGACCGGCAACGGCGCGGCGTACCAGTCGGGCGCGAGATGCACGAGCTCGCCGCGCGCGAGATGGTCCGCGAGCATCCAGGAGGAACCGACGCACGCGCCGACACCGAGCAGCGCCGCGCTGCGCAGCGCGTAGAGGTTCGCGGTCGTGATGCGCGGGCGCATCGCGATGCGGCGCGTGTCGCCCGTGACGGTGTGCGTCAGCGTCAGCTCGGTCCGGTAATACGTGCGCAGCGCGAGCCACGGCAATGCGGCGAGCGCGTCGGGATCGGCGGGCACGTCGGCGCCGTTCAGCACGGACGGCGCGGCCACCACGAAGCGCGGCACCTTGCTCAGCCGGATCGCGACGACGGACGGATCGGTCGGCTCGCCGACCTGGATCGCGCAGTCGATCCCGCTGCCGACAAAATCGCGCACCTCGTCCTGCAGCAGCCATTCCACCGAGACACGCGGGTAGTCACGCAGGAACCGCGCGAGCGGCTCGACGAAGCGCTCCTGCCCGAACGCATGCGGGACCGCGACCCGCAGCAGGCCGTCGGGCTCCTCCTGCGCGCCGCGCAGGTCGGCCTCGAACGCCGCCCAGTTCGTCAGCAGCTCCTTCGCGCGCGTGAAGCAGCGCTCGCCGTCGACGGTCAGCCGCATCGCATGGGTGGTCCGCTGCAGCAGCCGCATCCCGAGCGAGCGTTCGAGCGCCTGCAGCCGCCGGCTGATGGTCGGCTGCGTCGTGTGGAGTTGCGCGGCGGCGGCCGACAGGCTGCCGGCCTCGACTATGCGCACGAAGGTTTCCATCAGCTCGAAACGATAGCCGGCACCGTCGACGGGCACGACCTGAATGCGCGCAGACCCACCTGTGGCGGGCAAATCGGGGATTTTGTCGGTCATTCGTCAAGCGTATAACAAATCTGCGCCGGACGGCACTACCGTGGCCGGCCTCCGGCCGGCACACTCGCGTCCATCCGATACCCGAACAAGGATGTACGCGATGTCCACTCCGACCCGTCTCGACGCCGTGCCCCGCGCGGCGCATGCATCGGCCCCCGCGGCCGCCTCCTCGACGCTCGATCGCCGGCTCGTGCTGCTGCTGGCCGCGGCCGCCGGCCTCGGCGTCGCGCCGCTCTACTATGCGCAGCCGATGCTCGCCGCGCTGGGGCCCGATCTCGGCGCGTCGGCACGCGCGATCGGCTTCGTGCCGACGCTCACGCAGCTCGGCTATGCGCTCGGCATCCTGCTGCTCGCGCCGCTCGGCGACCGCTTCGATCGGCGCCGCGTGATCGTCACGAAAGCCGCCGCGCTGGTCGTCGCACTGCTGCTCGCGGCGGTCGCGCCGTCGCTCGGGCTGCTGCTGGCCGCGAGCTTCGCGATCGGCCTGACCGCGACGATGGCGCAGGACGTCGTGCCGGCCGCCGCGACGCTCGCGCACGACGCGCATCGCGGCCGCATCGTCGGCACGGTGATGACGGGGCTGCTGCTCGGCATCCTGCTGTCGCGCGTCGTCGCCGGATTCGTGGCGGAAACGGCCGGCTGGCGCGCGATGTTCGCGCTCGCGGCCGCCAGCGTCGCCGCCATCGGCATCGTGGCCGCACGCGGGCTGCCGCGCTTCGAACCCACCACGCAGCTGTCGTACCGCGCGCTGATCGGGTCGCTCGGCGAACTGTGGCGCCGTCATCCCGCGCTGCGTCGCGCCGCGCTCGCGCAAGGGCTGCTGGCCGTCGGGTTCAGCGCGTTCTGGTCGACGCTCGCGGTGATGCTGCACGGCGCGCCGTTCCATCTCGGCAGCGCAGCCGCCGGCGCATTCGGCCTCGCGGGCGCCGCCGGCGCGCTGGCTGCGCCCGTGGCCGGACGCCTGGCCGATCACCACGGTCCCGAGCGTGTCACGCGGCTCGGCATCGGGATCGCGACCGTGTCGTTCGCCGCGATGGCCGCCGCGCCGCTGCTGACGCCGCATGCGCAACTGGCGCTGCTCGCCGCCGCGACGATCGGCTTCGATCTCGGCGTGCAGGCCACGCTGATCGCGCACCAGTCAATCGTCTACCGAATCGACCCGGCGTCGCGCAGCCGTCTCAACGCGGTGCTGTTCGTCGGCATGTTCATCGGGATGGCGACCGGTGCCGCGCTCGGCAGTTCGTTGCTCGCGCAACTGGGCTGGAATGCGGTGATCGTGCTGGCCGTGGCGACGTCGCTGGCTGCGCTGGCCGTGCGCATGTGGCGCCGGTAATCCCGGTGTCGTGAATGGGGGACGGGCACGCCGCAGGGCTTGCCCGTCTTTTCTTTTATTTTCTTTCGGTGCTGCGCGGCCGGGCGCAGCGCGGCAGATCCGTGCCGGACGCGGAACGCTTTCGGTCATCCGGTGCAAGTTCTGCGACGGCTCATCAAATTATCCAGTTCAACCGATTATTTTTCGCCTGCGCCCAGGGATCCGCGCGCAACCGTCAGATGATTCTGCATCACCGCGCCGCACGGCCCGCTCCAATCCGGCCCCACCCGGAATTCGCGTTTTCTCAGGGGATTCCCGGTATTTTTTCCCATTTTCTTCGAAATTACCGATGACATACTTGCCCCCCGTTGCGCTCCGGTGCGAGCGCGCTTCCTGATCCTGCCGGCCGCCCGTCATGTGTCGTGCGTCCGCCGGGGCCGCAGAACATGAACAATTTCGACACCACGATCCAGACCTTCCTCACCCACATTACGTTCGGACCGCTGATGAACCACGCGATCCGCGTGATCGCCGGCCTCTATACGTTCAAGGGCTTCGTGCTCATCCCCGTGCTGTGCTGGCTATGGTTCCAGCCGGGCCCCCAACGCGAACGGCAACGCGAGCTGGTCATCGCGACCGTCACGAGCGGGCTCGTCGCGCTCGCGTTCGGCCGATTGCTCGCGAAAACCCTGCCGTTCCGCGTGCGACCGATCTACAACCCCGACCTGCACCTGCACTTCCCGTCAGAGGAACTGCGCGCGGCCACGCTGCAGGCATGGAGCTCGTTTCCGAGCGACCACGCGATGCTGTGGATGGCGATCGCGACCGGGATCTTCATCATCGCGCGCCGCGTCGGCGTGCTCGCGCTGCTGTATGCGGTCGTGTTCATCTGCGTGCCGCGTGCGTATCTCGGCTTTCACTACCCGACCGACCTGATCGCCGGCGCGGCGATCGGCATCGCGATCGCGTGGCTGCTGACGCGCGACGCGATTCGAGCGCGCTTCGCGCCGCAGGTGCTGGAGGCGATCCGGCGCTTCCCCGCGCCGGCCTATACGCTCGCGTTCCTGCTGTGCTTCGAGCTGATCACGCAGTTCGACGAACTGCTGACGCTCGCGCAGTCGGTCAAGCATACGACGATGTAACGGGACGGCGCCGCGATGCATCCGCTGCTGTCGTCACGACGTCCGGGCACGCGCTGCCGGCCCTGCGCGGCGGCATCGCGTCGTGCGCATGCCGCCGCCCGCGTCACCTCCGCCGCAGCGATCGCCGCCGCGAACGTCAGTCGCGATCGGGCGCGCCGAGCGGGAAGAACGGGCGGTACGGCCGGGCTTCGTCGACCGCACGCGCGAACGACGGCCGTGCCAGCAGCCGCTTGCGATACGCGATCACGTTCGCGAACGACGGATCGATCCGGTGCGTCCAGTCCGCGTAGAACAGGAACGGCGCCGCGCCGCAGTCGGCGAGGCTGAAGCGGTCGCCGGCCGCCCATTCGCGATCGGCCATCGTGCGATCCAGCCACGCGTACGACGTTTCGAGCATCGCACGCGCATCCGCGACACCCCGTGCATCGCGCTCGTGCTCCGGCCGCAGCGCGTCGTACACGACCTTCTGCTGCGGCGTCGATACATAGTTGTCGAAGAAACGATCCATCGTCCGCACTTCCAGCGCCGCGCGCCGATCGTCGGGCACCAGCCGCACGGGGCCCGGATGGTAGAGGTCGAGGTACTCGATGATGATCGTTGCCTCGATCACGGTGCGGCCCGCGTCCACGAGCACAGGGAACCGCTTCAGCGGCCACAGCGCAGCCAGTTCCTGCATCGGCTTCGGATCGTCGTGCGCGAGCACGCGATAGTCGAACGGCGTGCCGTTCTCGTACAGCGCGGTCAGCACCTTCTGGCAGTAGGACGAAAAGGGATGGGCGTAAAGCGTCGGTGTCATCGCGGGGTCTCTCAGGATGTCGGCGCCGCGTCGTGCGGCGCCACGGGATCGGATAACTGGACGACGAACGGCGCCACGCCGATTCGACATCGACCCGAACATTTTTTTCGTTGCGCGGCTTCGCGCCGCTACGACCGGCCGTCCATCACGACGCGGCCTTCGCCCCGCCAGCGCAGCATCCCGCCGCCGAGGTTCGCGACGGCGTCGAACCCGGCCTTCAGCAGAATCACCGTCGCCTGCGCGGAGCGGCCGCCGGCGCGGCACACGGTCACGATCGGCCGGTCGCGCGTGAGTTCGCCGGTGCGCGCGGCCAGTTCGCCGAGCGGGATCGGGGTCGCGCCGGGCAGGTGGCCGAGCGGACCGGTGAATTCGTCGGGCTCGCGCACGTCGACGACCTGCACCGCCGGCAGGTGATCCTCGAGCCACTGCGGATCGATTTCCCAGAAACCGGCGAACGTGTAGACGAGCGGCGCCCAGTCGGCCGCCGCCAGCGCGTCGGGCGCATTTGCGGCGACGCCGCACTGCAGGTTCGCGGGCACCGCGACGTCGATCTGGCGCGGGTGGGCGAGCCCGAGGTTGCGCATGTAGCCGGCGAAATCGTCTTCGCTGAGATCGCCGCCGAGGCGTGGATTGAAGCGCCGCTCCTCGCCGACGCTCGTCACCGTCAGCCCGCGATAGTCGTGCGCGGGATACAGCAGGCATGCGGCCGGCAGCGTGAAGAGCCGGCCGTGCACCGCGCGATACAACGCGCGCGGGTCGCCTTGCTGGAAGTCGGTGCGGCCGGTGCCGCGAATCAGCAGGCAGTCGCCGGTGAACGCCATCGTTTCGTCGTCGAGCACGAGGCTGATGCAGCCGCTCGTATGGCCCGGCGTCGCGCGCACGGTCAGGTAGCGCGTGCCGAATGCGCAGCGGTCACCGTCGTTCAAGTAGCGGTCGGCGCCCTGCGCGCCGCTCGCGGCCGAAATCGCGATCGTGCTGCCTGTACGCTGCTTCAGCAGCCATGCGCCCGTCACGTGATCGGCGTGCACGTGGGTGTCGACGGTCGCGACGAGCCGCAGCCCGAGCTCGTCGAGCAGCGCGGCATCGCGGCGCACCTGCTCGAACACGGGATCGATCAGCAGCGCTTCGCGCGACGCGAGATCGGCGAGCAGATAGGTGTAGGTCGACGATTGCGGGTCGAAAAGTTGCCGGAAGATCATTGCGAAGTCGCTCCGTCGCGTAGTCATGCCTATTGTTGTTCGGCCCGCGCACCGCGCATCGCCGGCGCGCGGGCGTGCGGGTCGCCCCGTTGCATGCGTGCCGAGCCGTCAGTGCGGCTGCGGCACGAACCGCAGGTACGGCTTCAGCGTCCGAAAGCCCTGCGGATATTTTTGCTTCGCCGCATCGTCCGACACCGAGGTCGGAATGATGACATCGTCGCCCGGCTTCCAGTTGACCGGCGTCGCCACCGTATGTCGCGCGTTGAGCTGCAGCGCGTCGAGCAGGCGCAGGACCTCGTCGAAGTTGCGGCCGGCGCTCATCGGATAGACGAGCATTGCCTTGACCTTCTTGTCCGGCCCGATGACGAACACCGAGCGCACGGTCGCATTGTCGACCGCGGTGCGCGGGCCACCGCTCGCGCTCGGATGGATCATGTCGTACAGCTTCGCGACCTTCAGTTCGTCGTCGCCGATCAGCGGATAGTTGACCGCATGGCCCTGCGTTTCCGCGATGTCCGCCACCCACTTCCGGTGGTCGCTGACAGGATCGATCGACAGCCCGATGATCTTCGTGTCGCGCTTGTCGAATTCCGGCTTGAGCCTGGCCATGTAGCCGAGTTCGGTCGTGCATACCGGCGTGAAATCCTTAGGATGGGAAAACAGGATCGCCCAGTGATCGCCGATCCACTCATGAAAACGGATCGTGCCCTCGGTGGTCTCCGCGGTGAAATCGGGCGCGTCCTCGCCTAGTCGAATCGACATGTTCGTCCTCCGTCAAATGGGAATCGTCACAACGCCCGCGCCGCGGCATCCGCGCGGCGCACGATCGTCAGCACGCGGCAAGCCGGCCCGGCACCAGACGGGCGCCGCGTTTCTATAGGGTAGGTCAAAATGCGCGCGGCACCGGTGGACGGCAGGATGATTGGCCGGGCCGGCGGCGCATGCTGCCTCACACTACGACCTCTCGTCTTACGTTCACAGGAATGCCATCGATATATCGACGTGGGAAACAGCGCGCAAGCCTTGGTCGGGCTCGCGCAATGGCGGTCACGTAACTCGTCAACCAGCATGCGCTCGCGGGAAGGCTTCGGAGCTTTTTTGACGGCACGTCCCGCATATGGTCTTGTCGAGGCTAAGGCCCACCATCAGTCGCCGAGCTTCGCGTTCTCTTCCTCGAGTTGCCGCATCCGACGCAGGTCCGAAGAGCCGTCTTCCGGTTGTGGAACGTCGCTTTGCTGATGCCAAGCGTGCGGCACACCACTTCGACCTTTGCGCCCAGCTCCGCTTGCTTGAGCGCGAACGCTGTCTGCGCTTCGGTGAACTCGCTTGCCTTCATCCCATGTCTTCCACTTCAAATGGGAAGTCCCGCTTCGCGCCTCATCGCGTTTTTTCGTATTTCGCCGTTCACGGTCGGTGGCAGTTCGCTAATTTCGAATTCATTCTCCCAATCAGCATCTGCCGTGAAATCCATATCATCCAACCCTCGCGCAATCGACAGCAAAATACCGCCACCAAGGGCAACCGAGGCGGCGGCCAAAACCGTCTAAGGGACATCCATGTCGAAGGTCATTAGCAACGGCGAAGCATCGGCACCCATAGCAGAATTTTCTCAGCCGAGGCCGGAAGCCCAGAAACCAAACGTTCACTCCAAAAGGGTCGGTTCGTCAGGGATGCTGTCTGAATTGGAGAACATCACACAGGGCCGCGAGACCGACCGGACTGGCACGCGCCCTCGAAAAATGTTTTCCTCGCTTAAAGAATTTGGAGACAAAACGTTTAAGTTTCAGCAAAGAAAATCCATCTCCGCATTGTCACGTTCCAATTTTTCGAAAATTGGCTTGTCAATTGATGAAAAAGAGTTGGAATCCCTTAAAGAGGGTACGTGTGAGTCACTCGCGTTGGGCTGGCTTGCGAGCAAGCTGCAGGCCGGTCATGGCCTTAGCGATAAATTGCAATCATGGGCGCCGCATCATCACGGTGTACCGAGCCAAACCGGGAATGCATCTCCACCGAATTCTGACGCCAACATCCACGTTATAAACGGGGGAATTCAATTGGAAATGGCTCGCGCGGAGATCGAAAGTAGCCGAAACGACACTTCCACGCATGAGTATTTTGACAGCATCAAACTCACGGGACTTGCAGGGGCCGATTTCCTGAAGCCGGAAATCGGGATTATAGAAGTAAAGCACGGCGGGCCCGACGAGAAACAGATTCAGGCGCATACCGCATTGGAACTAGCATGCGCCCAGCTTCCTCCCGGAACGGGTTTCAACATCAATTTCAGCATTCTTGATATTAATAAAAATTTCGACTTGGCAGGACGACATAGCATCTCGATTTATCGCGACAGCGACTCAAATATTCATTTCTTTGACCCCAACATAGGAGAATATAAAGTCAAAGATCCGAAATCGTTTTTTGAATCATGGGAAAACGCCACCGCCAACGGGAGAGGATGGAGGCTGGAAATTTTAACTGATGGAACTTATCCCGATGATATCAAGATGTTCGCCAGGAAATAATCAACGGGCGGGCGCTAAAGAGTCACGCAGGACACACGCATCAACTCGGGCTGCCATTCCTGCCGCGCGGGATGGCAGGTCATACGGCGTCGAAGTCGAAGACAAAAATTTTGCTGTTGTTGTTCTGAGGGAACCGCTGCTATATCCCACCCGCTGATGCTGAGGCAAACTACTACATTACAACTTGGCTCGATCCATCCGATACATGTCTCTGACGATCGATCCGAAGCAAGCCGCCGCGCTGCTGGCCGTCGCCGACACCGGCAGCTTCGAGCAGGCCGCCGTGCGCCTGCACGTGACCGCGTCCGCCGTCACGCAGCGGGTCCGCGCGCTGGAGGCGAGCCTCGGCACGCCGCTCGTGCTGCGCACGCGGCCGTGCCGGCCGACGGTGGCCGGGCAGCGCGTGCTGCAGCACCTGCGCCGCGTCGCGCTGCTGCAGGCCGACCTGCAAAGCACGCTCGCGGCCGAGCGCGAATCGCCGATCTCCGTCACGATCGCGCTGAACTCCGACAGCCTCGGCACCTGGTTCCTCCCCGCGCTGACTTCGGTGCTCGCGGGCGAGCGCATCCTGTTCGAGCTGATCGTCGAGGACCAGGACCACACGTTCGCGCTGCTCGAAAGCGGGATGGCTGTCGGCTGCGTGACGACCGAGCCGAAGCCGATGCGCGGCTGCGTCGCGACGCCGCTGGGCACGATGCGCTACCGGCTGCTCGCGGCCGCCGCGTTCGCGGGGCGCTGGTTTCCGCGCGGCCTGAACCGCACGAGCGCGCGCGATGCGCCGGTCGTCGCGTATTCGCGGCGCGACACGCTGCAGTCCACGTTCCTGAAGGAGAAGTTCGGGTTGCCCGAAGGCGCGTATCCGTGCCACTACGTGCCGGGCACGCACGCGCATTTCGCGGCGGTGCGGCACGGGCTCGGCTACGCGATGGTGCCGGAGCCGCTGATCGGCGGCGCACCGCTCGATGCACAGGGGCTCGTCGATCTCGCGCCCGTGCATCCGACCGACGTCACGCTGTACTGGCACGCATGGACGGTGCAGTCGCCGACGATGGCGTCGCTGTCCGCACGGGTGGTCGAAGCGGCGCGCCGGTTGCTCGCGCCGCTGCCGTGACGAGCGGGTAATCGACAGCGTCGGCGCGGCACGTGGTGCGGGACACACGGCGGCGAGGAACCCCGCCGCGCCGCCTATACTTTTTCCATCGGCCTCGCGAACGCGCCGCGCGGCCGATCAGGCCACTCCGGCCGCTCCCTTTCCCGTGAGGAGAACATCATGTCCCGCCGCTATATCGATTGCCGCGACTTTCCCAGCGCGATGAACTGCTCGGTCGCGATTTCCGCCGACTCCGACAACGAACTGCTGGAGGCCGCCGTCCAACATGCGGTCTCGGTGCACCAGCACACCGACAGCGCCGAACTGCGCACGCAGTTGAAAGCGCTGTTCCGCGACGGCACGCCGCCCGTCGATGCGCCCCGGCACGCGTAATCCGGCGGCACGACACATTCGACAGACGGGTTGCAGCGTCACCCTCCCCCTGCTTCGCGCCACATCGCGCCGGCGCTCCCCGCCGGCCGGCGCATTCCGCTTTACGCGCGACGCTGCGCGAAATACGCGCCAACCGTGTCGATGAAGGTGTCGATATCCGCGCGCGACACGTCGCGGTGCGTGACGAAGCGTGACGCGTACAGCATCTGCGTGAGGATCCCGCGCGCCTTGAGCCACGCCTCGAGCGGCGCGCAATCGGCTTCGGGAAATTGCGCGAACACCATGTTCGTCGCGTGCGACAGCACCTTCACTTGCTCGATGCGCGCGAGCCCTGCCGCGAGATGCGCGGCGTTCGCGTGATCGTCGGCCAGCCGTTCGACGTTGTGCTCGAGCGCATACAGGCAGGCCGCCGCGAGGATGCCCGACTGCCGCATCCCGCCACCGAGCACCTTGCGCCAGCGCTGCGCGCGCTCGATCAGCGCGCGATTGCCGACCAGCACCGAACCGACCGGCGCGCCGAGCCCTTTCGAGAAGCAGATCGACACGGTATCGAACGGCGCGCACAGTTCCGCGATCGGACGACCCGATGCGACGGCGGCATTGCACACTCGCGCACCGTCGAGGTGCGCGGCCAGCCCGCGGCTGCGCGCGAACGCGACGGCTTCCTGGACATAGCCTTCCGGCAACACGAGGCCGCCGATCGTGTTTTCGAGCGCGAGCAAGCGCGTGCGGGCGAAGTGATTGTCGAGCGGCTTGATCGCCGCGGCGATCTTCGCGAGCGGCAGCGTGCCGTCCGGTGCGTTCTCGATCGGCTGCGGCTGGATGCTGCCGAGCACGGCCGCGCCGCCGCCTTCGTACTTGTAGGTGTGCGCGAGCTGGCCGACGATGTATTCGTCGCCGCGTTCGCAATGGGCCATCAGCGCGGCAAGGTTGCTCTGCGTGCCGCTCGGGAAGAACAGGCCGGCTTCCTTGCCGGCCCGCTCGGCCGTGACCGCCTGCAGGCGCAGCACGGTCGGGTCGTCGCCCCATACGTCATCGCCCACTTCGGCGGCAGTCATCGCGGCCAGCATCGCCTGGCTCGGACGTGTCACGGTATCGCTGCGTAAATCGATCATCTTCGTGCCCTAGTGAACGCGGACCGGAACCGATGCGTCCGGCCTGCCGAAACGAGACTCAGAGTGTACGCAATTCACGCAGCGCCCGCCGACACCCCGCGACATCGCGATCCCTCATGCACACAGTCGTTCCAATGATGCGACGCGCCATATTGACGCACGTGCGGCAGACCGCCACGCCGCGACCGCCCGCGGTGCGAACGACGTTCTTGATACGAATCAACGATTTATGCCGAATTCGCGCGCGGCGGGCTGGACATCTGCGACGAGTTGGCACATTTCGCGGCGCAACATCGCGATCCATACTCCAGCCAACCCCGACGCCGGTTCGGCCGGGGTCCGCCGGCACCCGCCGGCGGGTATCGTCAGCCTCGGTCAACTGGTATGGACACCGCTCTTTCGGCCCTCGATCTGGCCCGCCTGCAATTCGCGTTCACCGTCTCCTTTCACATCGTCTTCCCGGCGCTGAGCATCGGCCTCGCCAGCTTCATCGCCGTGCTCGAATATCGCTGGCTCAGGACCGGCAAGCAGTACTACAAGACACTCTGCCTGTTCTGGTCGAAGATCTTCGCGGTCGCGTTCGGGATGGGCGTCGTCTCCGGCGTCGTCATGAGCTATCAGTTCGGCACCAACTGGTCGGGCTTCTCGAGCTTCGCCGGCGCCGTCACCGGCCCGCTGCTGATGTACGAGGTGATGACCGCGTTCTTCCTCGAAGCCGGCTTCCTCGGCATCATGCTGTTCGGCTGGAATCGCGTGAGCCCGCGCGCGCACTTCGGCGCGACGCTGATGGTCGCGATCGGCACGCTGATCTCGACGTTCTGGATCCTCGCGTCGAACAGCTGGATGCAGACGCCGCAGGGCTTCGAGATCGTCGACGGCCGCGTCGTGCCGACCGACTGGTTCGCGATCATCTTCAACCCGTCGTTCCCGTACCGCCTGTTCCACATGGCGATCGCCGCGTTCATCGTCGCCGCGCTGGTCGTCGCCGCGACGGGTGCATGGCACCTGCTGAAGGGTCGCCGCGACAAGGGCGTGAAGAAGATGTTCTCGATGGCGCTGTGGCTGCTGCTGGTGCTCGCGCCGCTGCAGGCCGTGATCGGCGACCAGCACGGCATCAACACGCTGAAGCACCAGCCCGCGAAGATCGCCGCGATCGAAGGGCTGTGGGATACCGAAAAGGGCGGTACCGCGCTCAACCTGTTCGGCATTCCGGACATGAAGGCCGAAACGACCCGCTACGCGGTGAAGGTGCCGCACCTCGGCAGCCTGATCCTCACGCACAGCTGGGACGGCGAGATCCGCGGGCTGAAGGACTTCCCGCCTGAAGACCGCCCGAATTCGACGGTCGTGTTCTGGAGCTTCCGGATCATGGTCGGCCTCGGCTTCGCGATGATCGGCCTCGCCGCGCTCGCGTGGCTGCTGCGCCGCCGCGGCAACCTGTATGAATCGAAGTGGTTCCAGCGCTTCGCGCTCGTGATGGGCCCGACCGGTTTCGTGTCGCTGCTCGCGGGCTGGGTGACGACCGAAGCCGGCCGCCAGCCGTGGGTCGTGTATGGCGTGATGCGCACCGCGAAGGCCGTGTCGCCGCTGTCGGTGCAGCAGGTCAGCCTGTCGATGATGACGTTCGTGATCGTGTACTTCCTCGTGTTCGGCACCGGCGTGTACTACATGCTGAAGCTGATGAAGACCGGCCCCGCGCTGCCCGACGCCCCGCATGACGCGGATCACGACAGGCCCGACACGCGCCTCGATCACACCGCGCGCCGCCCGATGTCGGCTGTCGACGAGCTGATCGAGACCGTCTGAGCCCACCCCTTTCGCAAACGAGAAAACCTATGGACGTCACCGTAATCTGGGCCGCGATCATCGCGTTGGGACTCTTCATGTACGTCGTGCTCGACGGCTTCGACCTCGGCATCGGCATCGTCTTCCCGTTCTTCCCGGACGAGAAGGAACGCGACCTGATGATGAACACCGTCGCGCCCGTGTGGGACGGCAACGAGACGTGGCTCGTGCTCGGCGGCGCCGGCCTGTTCGCGGTGTTTCCGATCGTCTATTCGACGGTGCTGTCGGCGCTGTACCTGCCGCTGATCTTCATGCTGGTGTGCCTGATCTTCCGCGGCGTGTCGTTCGAGATCCGCGCGAAGGCGCGGCGCACGAAGCAGCTATGGGATCTCGCGTTCATCGGCGGCTCGGCCGGCGCGACGCTGTTCCAGGGGATCGCGCTCGGCGCGTTCCTGCAGGGCATCAACGTGAAAGACGGCGTGTTCGCGGGCGACGCATTCGACTGGCTCACGCCGTTCAGCCTGCTGACGGGCCTCGGCCTGATCGTGACGTACGCGCTGCTCGGCTGCTGCTGGCTCGTCGCGAAAACGGAGGGCGATCTGCAACGGCGCCTGCATCGCGTGGTGTGGCCGCTGACCGTCGTGCTGCTCGGCTTCATCGCCGTTGTCAGCCTGTGGACGCCGCTGCAGGATCCGGCCATCGCGCAGCGCTGGTTCGATTCGGGGCTGTTCTGGCGCCTGCTGCCGGTGCCGTTCCTGGTCGCCGGGTGCGCGGTGTGGATGCGTCGCGCGGTGCGCGCGCGGCACGACATGACGCCGTTCATGCTCGCGCTGGCGCTCGTGCTGCTCGGCTATGTCGGCCTGCTCGTCACGATGTTCCCGTATGCGATTCCTCAGACGATGACGATCTGGGAAGCGGCCGCGCCGCGTTCGAGCCAGACCTTCACGCTGGTCGGCGCAGCGGTTATCCTCCCGATCATCATCGCCTACACGACGATGGGTTATTGGGTATTCCGAGGCAAGGTGCGCCATGAAGACCAGCATTACTACCACCACTGATTCCGCCGCTCACCAGCCCGACGCGCCGCGTCCGCGGATGCGCGGCTGGATGTGGTTCGTCGTTCTGTGGGCGGGCGGCGTGATCGGCGCCGTCACGCTCGGCTATGCGTTCAAGATCTTCATGAACCTGACGCTGTTTGCGGTGAAGTAGGCCGGCCGGCCGCTTCGATCGAACGATGATCGAGGCGGCCGTTTTCATTTCGTCGGCCGATTTGCCGATTTGCCGACCCGTCCGATTTCGCCGCATCCGCCCGGCATGCGGCGCCGCGGCCCTCCCCCCGGCCTACCGCCGCTCGCCCAACGCCGCTTCGATCTTGCGGTCGGTCTTGTACTGGCTCAACGCATACACCGACCAGATCGCGGCGGGCAGCCAGCCGATGATCGTGATCTGCAGAAGGAGACAGATGATTCCGGCGATCGGGCGGCCGATCGTGAAGAACTGGAACCACGGCAACAGCAGGGCAAGCAAAAGGCGCATCGGGAATCCTCCGGGGGCGTCGTTGAAAGTTCAGGCGCAGACAATATGACGGGCCGCGCGCCCCATTTCAAGTCCGAACCGGCACTCGCCTGCCGACGCAGCCGGCGATCGGTGCGCGCGCCATGCGACCTACGCCGCGTCGGCCAGCCACCCCGCAACCCGCGCGACGAGCCGGTCCGTTTCATCGAAGCACTCGACGCCCGCCACCGGCGGCGCGCCGCACATCGTGAACACCGGTTTGCCCCACTGCAGCCCGAGCGCGATCTCGGACAGCGTGCCGAGCCCGCCGCCCACCGCGACCAGGCACAGCGACGCACGCGCGATCAACGCGTTGCGCGTGATGCCGAGCCCGGTCGGCAGCGCGACCGTCAGATACGCGTTCGCTTCACGCGCATCGTCCTCGGGCAACAGCCCGATCGCGCATCCGCCGGCCGCGTGCGCGCCGCGCGCGGCCGCCTCCATCACGCCCTGCTTGCCGCCGCCGACGATGGCGATGCCCGCCGCCGCCAGGGCATGCGCGATCCGCTCGGCAGCCCGCATCTGTTCATCCGTCGCGTCGCGCGGGCCGATCACGCCGACCGGCATCCGGTGCCGGCGCGCGCCGCGTTGCCGTTGCGCGAGTTGCGCGAGCGCGTCGCGCGCCGCTTCCGACCACTCAATGACGTCGTTGCCGAACAAGGCCTTCCCCCAATGCAAGAACGCAGGTGCAGATCGCCGTCAGCACGATCGACAGCACGGCCGCCTGCGAGAAATCGGTTTGCCCGTCCGACAGCTTCAGATACATCAGCAGCGGCAGGATGTTGATCTGCGTACCGGCCAGCGCGAGCGCGGTGCCGTACGTACCGAGCGCGATCGCGGTCACGAGGCACCACGCGGACGCGACCGACGGCCACAGTTCGCGCCATGCGACGTCGAGCCACGCGCGCCAGGGCCGTGCGCCGAGCGTCAGCGCCGCCTCGAGCGGTCGCCGGTCGAGGTTCGCGAGCGCCGGATAGATCATCAGCGCGACCCGCGGGATCAGGTAATACGCATACGCGACCGCCAGCCCCGGCATCGTGTAGATCGCGCCGCCGAGCACGTTGGGGTCGGCGCCCAGCGACGCCGCCAGCGTGGTGACGAAGCCGGCGCGGCCGAACGCGAGGATGAAGCCGTACGCGATCACCAGCCCGGAGAACGCGAGCGGCACGCCGAGCAGCGCCAGCGTCCAGTGGCGGCGGGTGGGCGACTGCCCGGCCAGCGCGAACGCGACGGGCACGCCCACGCCGACCGACAGCGTGCCGGCGCCGACCGACAGCGCCAGCGACCGCGCGATGGCATCGGCGACGAGCGGATCGCGCAGCACCGCGGCGAACGCGCGGCCGCCGTCCGTGAATGCCGAGCCGACGAGCGCGGCGAGCGGCAACACGAAGCACACGGCCAGCAGGAGCGCCGCCGGAACCGCGCCGAAGCGGCGCAGCGCGCCGCGTTCGGCCAGGGAGGTCTGCATCGCGCGCTCCTTACTGGCCGAGCGTCGCCTGCGACCAGAGCTGGTCGACCTCGGCCTTGCGCGTCGCCGCCTTCGCCACGTCCAGCGGGCGCACCTGCGGCGCCTTCGGCAGCTTCGCCGCGACGTCCGGCGCGACCGGCGTGCCGGGCACGGCCGGCCGCACGAAGCCCTGCGCGAACAGCGCCTGCCCGACGTCGCTCATCACCAGGTTCAGCCAGAGCTGCGCGGCGGCCGGGTTCGGGCCGTTCTTCACGAGGCTCATCGCATACGGCGCCGACACGCTGCCGTCCTGCGGAATCACGACGTCGGCCGCGTCCCCCATGCCGTCGACGTACTTCGCCTTCAGGCCGTCGTTCTCGTAGCCGATCAGGATCGGAATCTCGCCCTTCACGAACTTCGCATACGGCGTCGTGCCCTCGACGCGCAGCACGTTGCCCGCACTCTTCAGCTTGCCGAAGAAGTCCGCGCCGGGCTTCGGATTCTCGACGCTCCCGCCGTTCGCATACGCGGCCGCGAACACGGCGACCTGCCCCTGTCCGGTCGAACGCGGGTCGAGGTAGACGACCGCATTGCGATATTCCGGCTTCAGCAGGTCGGACCACCGCTGCGGCACGTTCTTCACGAGCTTCCGGTTGACGAGGAACGCGATGTTCAGCGAGTGCACCGCGAACCAGCGGCCGTCCGCCGAGCGGAACACGTTCGGCAGCTTGTCGAAGTTGACCGGCTTGAACGGCGCGACGACGTCCTTGCTCTCCGCATCGAGCGCCGACGCGGCGAAGTAGTACGCGGTATCGGCCTGCGGACGGCGGCGCGACTTGTCGAGCGCGACGACGGTCGCCGCCGAGCCGATGTCGTTGTAGGTGATCTCGACCTTCGGATAGCGCTTGCGGAATTCGGCGAACAGCGCCTTCCAGTTCGCCCATTCGGGGCCGGTATCGAACGACACGACGAGCCCTTCGTCGGCGGCCTTTGCGTACAGCGCGTCTTCGCCCGGATACAGCGGCGCGGCATGCGCCGCGGCGCAGGAAAGCGCCACGAGCGCACACAGCGCCAGCACGCGGTTGCGCATGGCTTTCATGACAGGGGAGCCTGCAAGCATCGTGAATCTCCGTTGAACGAAAGGGGTCATCGCGCGTCCGGCGACGCCGGCAGCACGAGCAGATGGCGCGGCTCGACGGCGATACTGCGTGCGGCGGGCTCGCGCCCCTCGCACAGCAGCGCGTCGGCCGAGCCGTCCGGAATGAAGTCGTAGCGCTGCGTCGCGCCGAAGTAACGCACTTCCCCGCGACGGCCTTCGATGCGATTCATGCTGTGCGCCGGCGGGTCGGCCTGCACATGCTCGGGCCGTACCAGCACGTCGATCTCGCTGCCCGGCCGGTGCCCGTCGGTCGCGACGTTCAGCGTCGCGAAACGCACGTCGACCGTGCCGTGCGCGAGCACGCGCCCGCGCAGCAGCGTCGAGTGCCCGACGAAGCGCGCGACCTGCGCGCTGGCCGGACGCTCGTACAGCTCGCGCGGCGTGCCCACCTGCAGCACGCGCCCCGCGTCGACGATCGCGACGCGATCGGCCATGCTCAGCGCCTCGTCCTGGTCGTGCGTGACGAGCAGCGTCGTCGCACCGCATGCGCGCTGCAGCGCACGGATCTCGTCGCGCAGCTGATGGCGGATGCCGGCATCGAGCGCCGCCAGCGGCTCGTCGAGCAGCAGCAGCCTGGGCTCGATCACGAGCGCGCGCGCCAGCGCGACACGCTGCTGCTGCCCGCCGGACAGCATCGCGATGCCACGCTCCGCATGCGCCGCCAGCCCGACGCGCTCGAGCATCGCGTGCGCGCGCCGACGCCTGTCGCCCGCCGCGACGCCGCGCATCCGCAGCCCGTACCCGACGTTGTCGGCTACCGACAGGTTCGGAAACAGCGCGTAGTGCTGGAACACCATGCCCACCTCGCGCCGCCACACGGGCACGCCCGCCATGTCGTCGCCGCCGATCGCGATACGGCCGCTGCCGCCTTCGAGCAGGCCGGCCGCGAGCCGCAGCAGCGTGGACTTGCCGGACCCGCTGCGGCCCATCACCGCGAGCAGTTCGCCCTGCGCGGCGGCCAGCGTGACGTCGTCGACGCCATGCCGCGCGCCGGGATACTGGAAACTGACGTGTTCGAACTCGAGGCTCATGACGGACTCATTTCATGCGTTGTACGGTGCCGACCGACACGAGCGTCGCGATCACGGCGAGGACGAGCAGCACGACGGTGGCCGCGCACGCCATCCCCGACGCGCCATAGAACGCCTGCAGCAGCACGATCGGATAGTTGCGGTAGCGAAAGCCGGCGATCAGGTTCGAAATCTGGAATTCGCCGATCGACAGCGCGGCCACCATCACGAGCCCGGAAAACAGGCTGTGCCGCAGGTTCGGCAGCACGATCGTGAAGAACTGGCGCAGCGGCGTCGCGCCGAGCGTCGCCGCGCAGGCCTCGAGACGCGCGAGGCCGAGGTGGCGCAGATCGCTGAGCAGCGTCTGCAGCAGGTAGGGCAGCGTCAGCACCGCGTGCGCCGCGATCATCAGCGGCAGCGTGCCGAGCCACGGCAGCGTGTCGCCGCTGAAGATCGCGATGTAGCCGAAGCCGAGCGTCAGCGCGGGCACGCCGACCGGCATCAGCATCACGATGCGCGTCGCCATCCCGCGCCCGGCCTGTGCGCGGTGATGCAGCGCATAGGCGAGCGGCAGGCCGACCACCGCGTTGAGCGCGCAGCACGCCAGCGCGACCGTCAGGCTCACGCCGAATGCGCGGGTGAAGCTGCGGTTCTCGGCCAGGTCGGCGAACCAGTGCCCGGTGAAGCCGGTGGGCAGCAGCGTGTTCGTCCACGACTGGCCCACCGAACCGATCAGCAGCAGGGCGATCGGCAACAGCAGATAGAGTCCGAACACGGCGACGAGCGCGTGCAGCAGCAGGCGTCCGGCGCTCGGACGCACGGGCCGGTTACGCGGAACCGGAACACCATCGGCCAGTGCCGGGGCAGGAGACGCAGGCATGGAAAGACTCGCGAGCAAGAGACAAGGACACCGCACGACGCCCGCCAGGCGGGGCTGTCACGCGTTTTCCGAACGGCTGCAGTGTGCGGCGCCGACATGGCATCGTCATGAAAAAAACGTACAAAGCGCGCATCGATCTGTGCAAGGACGGAACAGCCGCCGATGAAACACCTGTATCCGAACGTGGCGGAGCTGCACGCATTCGCCACTTCCGCGAAGTACCTGAATTTCTCCTACGCGGCCCGGGAACTGGGCCTGACGCCGAGCGCGGTCAGCCGGCAGATCGCGAACCTCGAGGCACTGTTCGGCGTGAAGCTGTTCGTGCGCGAGGGGCGCGGCCTCGCGCTCACCCGCGCGGGCCAGGTCTACCACGCCCGCGTCGTCGGGCCGCTGCGCGAAATCGGCAACGCGTCGATCGAACTGCTGAGCGCGCGCGAGAACAGCGACCTGCTGACGATCGCGAGCGTGCCGACGTTCACGACCAAGTGGCTCTTGCCGCGGCTCACGCGCTTTCTCGCCACCGCGCCGAGCGTCACGCTGAGCTTTCGCCGCCATCTCGCGCCCGGCGACGTGTTTCCGTTCGGACTCGACGCGGCGATCCGCTACGGCGACGGCGCATGGGAAGGCGTACGAAGCGACTATCTGGGCGGGCGGACCTTCGTGCCGGTCTGCTCGCGCGAATTCGCCGATCGGCATGCGCTGCACGTGCCCGCCGACGCGGTGGCGGCGCCGCGTCTCGTGCACGAGCAGGCCGAGATTGCGTGGTCCGAATGGGCCGAGCGGTATCGCGCGACGCAGATGAACGCGCTGGCCGGACCGCGCTTCGAACAGTATTCGGTGCTGATTCAGGCGGCGCAGGCCGGGCTCGGGATCGCCCTCGTGCCGCGTTTCCTGATTCTCGACAATCTCGCGGCCGGCACGCTGATCGAGCCGTTCGACGCACCGGTCGACGTGCACGTGCAGGGCCACTACCTGTGCTACGCGCCGGAGCGCCTCGAAACGAGCGATGCGTTGCGGCGCTTCAGGGAATGGATGCTGGACGAATCCGCGCGCGGGTGACGCGGGCCGCGACTACGCGGATCGCCATGGGGAAGACGCCGCGCGCCACCGCACGGCAGGCGCGCTCCGCGCCGGACGCCGCCTTCGGGCGGCATCCGGCATCCAGCATCAACGCCCGATGCCCAGCCCCGGCAGCACGTGCGTGTTCTCGGCCACGACTGCGTTCAGCAGACGCGGTTCGGCGCCGAGCAGCCCGAGGATCGTCGGCGCGACCTGCTTCGTGCCGACGAGATCGCTCACGGTGCGCGCGCGATGGAGGCCCGGATACGACACGAGCAGGCCGAGGTGGCTGTCGTCCGGCGCGTTGCCGCCGTGCTCCTCGTCCTTCTTCGTGCTCGACGTGTAGATCACGCCCGGATTCGGCTGGACGATGATGTCCGGCGTGCGGCCGTTGGCCGGATCGCCGAAGCGCTCGGCCAGCGCCGCGCCGTACAGGATGTAGGCCTGCGAGCCGTCCGCGCAGATCCCCGGCGCGTTGCAGCCGAGGTTCGCCTTCAGCGTCTGCACCACGGCCGTGCGCTGGCTGCGGTCGCGCAGCCAGATCAGGCCGACGTCGTCGGTCTGCACCAGGCCCGTGCCGACCAGGCCCGAACCGTCGTTCAGGTTACCCGTCGCCGTGTTGTTCTGGCCGAAGTTGCCGTTCGGGTCGATGTAGTTGTTCGCTTCGAGCAGCTTCGTCAGCGTGTCACCGTTCTTCACGAGCTTGGTGTGATCGCTCGGCGACTGGCCGTGCTTCGCCGTGACGATCACGGCCGTCGACGAATACAGGTTCGCCTGCTTCAGCGCCGCGACGATATGGCCGATCGAGTTGTCGACGTACGTGATGGCGTTCGCGACCTGCCCGTTCGGCGTGAAGTTCGCATCGAGGTAGCCACCGCCCTTCGTCACCGCCGCCTTCTGCGCGACGCTCAGCGTCTGGAAGTCGGCGCCGAACAGCGTCGGCACCGGCGTGCTCTTGGTGCCCGTCGAGTCACGGCCGTTGATCTGGTTGATCAGCGCCTGCACGTGCAGGTTGTCGAATTGCGCGGTATGCGAATAGACGTCCGTATAGGCCGTTTGCGTCGCCGGATCGATCGAGTTGATCTCGGTGCGCATCAGATCGTCGACGCCCTTGCCCGACGGGCCGTTCACCCAGTCGTAGCCCCACGCATGCTTGTCGGCCCACGCGGTGTACGCGTTCGGCACGCCAGCCTTCACGGCTTCGAACACCGTGTTGGTCTTCACGTAGTCGTGCGGGTACACCGGCACGCACTTGCCGTTGACCTTCGCATTCGGGATCGCCTGCGGGTTGAACGCGCCGCCGCCGTCGAGGTGCACGAGCGCGCCGCCGTTGAATGCATCGATGCCGGTCGTCTCGTCGAACACGACGTTCCAGCCCTGCTTGCCCGAGCAGGTCGTGTCGCTCGGCGCGTACAGGTTGCGGTCGTACGACACGTCGTAGAACAGGCCGGCCGTCTTCGGCGAGCCGCCCGTCACGAGCGCCGCGAGGCCCGGGAACGAGTCCGACAGGCCCGGCGTATATGCGTTCGTGTACGTGACGCCGCTTTGCGCGAGCACCGCGATGTTCGGGCACGTATTCGCGCCGACGCAGCGCGCGAGATCCTGCTCGTGCAGGCCGTCGACGCTGATCAGCAGCACGTGCTTCACGACACGGCGCGCGTTGCCGCCGTTCTCGCCCTGGCCGTTGCCGTCCTGCTGCGCCGCGTAGGCGCCCGCGCTTGCGAGCGCCAGCGCGCCCGCCACCATCACCGCCATGTTTCGTTGCTTAGCGAACCTGGAAATCATCACCCCACCTCATCGATTGACGTTGAACCGCATGACTTGCCAACAGGCGCGCCAAATATCGGCGCGTCGTGCGGCGGTCGCATGAAGCGGGGCTTTCTGTTTTCTATCAAACGTAACCAATCGCAATTGACATCGCGCAGTCGCAATGCGGTGCGTGCCCGGCGCGGCCGCATGGACCGTATTTTTTTCCCGGTTGGCGCAGGACTATTGGCGTGCGATAAAGGGTTTTCCCCTAGCCCGGAGCACGCGTATGTCGACCCTGGAAGCTCTCCGGTTCGTGCTGGACGATGCACGTACCCCCGAAATCATTCGCCACCACGTCGTTGACGCGCTGCAGTACGCGCTGCGCAACTACGGACAGGTGTTTACCGCGAAGGAAATCGAATGGCTCACGCAATGGGACGATGCCCGCCTGCCGCTGGCCGCGAAGAAGGAACTGGACAAGCGCGAACCGGCGATCGCCGTGCGCTGACGGGAAGCGCGCCGCCGCGCCCGATTGCCGGTCGGACGCGGCGGCGGCGGATGAGGGAATAACGCGCGTTACTGCAGGCCGAAGTCGACGCGCGTCGTCGCGCCCTTGTCCTCGATGCCCTTCGCATCGAGCTTCGACGCCACGACGAACATCCGGCTCGAATCGATCTTGCCGTCGAGATACTGGCGCACGGCCTGCGCGCGCTGCTGCGCGAGCGCACGCAGCGCGTTGTCGTCGGCCGGCGCATGATCGGCCAGCGCCTGCTTCATGTCCGCCTCGGGCAGCGTCTTCTGCAGGCCGACCAGGTTGCGCGGCTTCTTGAAGTCGGCGGCCTTGTACGCACGCGTCAGGTACTTCTCGTACTCGGCCGGGTCGACCTTCACCGACATCGGATCGACGCTCTCGCCCTGGCCGATCACGTCCTTCAGCTTCTGCTGGCGCACCAGCCGGTCGACGTACGCGTCGCGCAGCCCCGGCGTGTCCTTCGCCGGATCGACGCGGCCGATCAGGTCGAGGCGGATCGACGGCTTCTCGGTCAGCATCTTCACGACGGTGTCGAGCTTCTTCTGCTGCGCGTCGGTCAGCTGGTACGAGCCCGGCGCGAACTCGACGTAGCCGAGATCCTCGCCGCTGCCGCCGAACGCATTCGCCAGCAGCGAGAACGGCGACGTGACGGCCTTCGCGATCAGGTTCAGCACCGCGCGCCAGATCAGCCCGCCGACGCTGAATTCCGGATTCGACAGCGAACCCGACACCGGCAGGTTCACGTCGATCTGGCCGCGCGTGTTCTTCAGGAGCGAGATCGCGAGCTTCACCGGCAGCTTCGTCGCCGTGTCGTTGTCGACGTGGTCGCCGAACGTGAGCTGGTCGATGAAGATGTGGTTGTTCGCCTGCAACTGGTCGTTCGCGAGCTGGTAGTGCAGATCGACGTTGAGCTTGCCCTTCGTGATCGGATAGCCCGCGTACTTCGCCGAATACGGCGTCAGGTTGGTCAGCTCGATGTCATGCGCGGTCGCCGTCAGGTCCAGCGCCGGCTTCTCGATCAGCGGATTCACCGAACCCTTGATCGAGATCGGCCCGTTGCCCTCGAGGTTCGCGGCGACGTCGACCGGTGCGGACGTCGTCGAATCCGTGCCGAACGCGCCGACCGTGCCCTTGATCGCGACGAGGTGCGCCGTGTAGTTCGGCTTGATGAAGTTGTCCGTGTACGTGACGCGGCCGTTCTGCAGCAGCAGCTCGCCGAAATGCATCCGCACCGGGTTCTGCGGCGGCGGCGCGGCCTTCACGACGACCGTCGCCGATGCAGCGGCCGGCGCGGACGCCTGCTGCGCGACCGCGGCCGATGCGGCCGGTGCGGCGCCCGGCGACAGCGGCACGGGCTCGCCCTTGCTCGCATCGCGCGTGAGCGACTGCGCGGGGCCCGTCTCCTTCGCGACGACGTCCTTCAGGTTCAGCCGCCCCTGCGCATCGAGCAGCACGCGACCGTAGAAGTTCGAGAACGTCACGCGCGCGGCGTCGACGTCGGTGCCCTTCTCGTCGTAGTTCACCTTCAGGTTCGACAACGCGAGCGAGCGCCAGCCCGCGAACGGATCGGACGTCGCCTTGTCGAGCATCCGCACGTCGACCAGCGCGGCATCGCCGCGATAGGTCGCGCGCGGCGCGTCCTTCACCTGCGCGAACGTCAGGTTGCCTTGCGCGTTGAGCAGCGCGCTCGCGATGGTCGCGTTCAGCGCGCTGCCGAAGTACGGCTCGAACGCGGCCGCGTCGAGGCGGTTGCCGTTGATCTTCAGGCCGAGCTTCAGCGGCTGCGCGGTCACGTCGCCCGACACGCTCAGCGCGCCCTTGCGGTTCAGCGTCGCCTTCAGCTGCACCGGCAGCGGCTTCGTCATGTCGTCGCTGATCTTCTGCACCGACAGGTCGAGCGGCTTGATCGCGAGCTTCACCGGACGCGGCGTCGACAGGTCCGTGAAGTTGGCGGCAGAGTCCTTCACGTTCAGCGCGTCGATCCGGTAATGCCACGACGGCGCGGCCGCCTCGGCCTTGCGCGCGACCGTGCGCTTGGGCACCGCCGCCTGCGCGGGTTCGGCCAGCGCCGCGAGATCGATCTTGCCGTCCTTCAGGCGTGTCACGTCGAGCGCGAGCCCGGTCGCGTCGACGCTCGCGATTTCCGCGGTGCGCGCGGCGACATCGACCTTCGCGATCTTCGCGCTTGCGTCGGGCAACACGATCGCGGGCGCCTTCGCGTCCGGCGTCGCGAGCTTCAGCGACTTCAGGCTCACCGTGCTGTCGGCGATCTGCGCATCGAGCGGCGTCTTGCCCCAGTCGGCCTTCGCGTTGACGGTCGCGCCGAGCGTGCCGTCGAGCACGCGCGCACGGGTCGCCTCGCCGAGATACGGCTGCAGCGCCGGCAGCGCGAGTGCGTCGACCGTCAGCTTCGTGTCGGCCTGCTTCGCCGCGACGCTGAACGCGCCCTCGGCCTTCACGTCGCCGCCGCGCGACAGCGACGTCGACAGCGTGTACTTTGCCGGCGTCTTGCCCTGCAGCGTGAAGCCGTCGAGCGTCGCGGCGAGCTTCGTCAGCGACATCGCGGTCGGCGTCGCCGGCACGCGGTCGTCGACGTTGATCGTGCCGCCGTCGATCGCGAAATGACGGATCGTCAGGTCGAGCGGCGGTGCTTCCTTCGCGGCGGCTTCGGCCTTTGCACCGCTCGCGGCGGTGGCGGCGGTGGCGGTGGCCGTCGATGCGGCGGCGCCCGACGCGGCCGGCTTGCCCGCGGCAGCCTTCGGCGCGGCGGCCGGCTGGCCGGCGAGCTTCTCGACGTTCAGCACGCCCTGCTTGTCGCGCGCCAGGTCGACGACCGGCTGGTCGAGCCGGATCTCGTCGAAATGCAGCACGTTGCGCAGCGGCTCGAGGCCGGCGGCCGCCACATGCACGCCGCGCGCGGCGAACAGCGGCTCGGACGCGCGGCCGGTGACCTTCGCGTCGTTCAGGTCGACGCTACCCGACACGCGCAGCGTGGGCGTGTCGCCGCTCATCACGAAGTTCAGCGTGAGGTCGCTGCTCAACAGGCCGCTCGTGACGATCACCGGCAGCTTCGCCGGCGCGTACGAAATCAGCTTCGGCACGTCGAGCCGGTCGAACTTCAGCGCGACTTCCGACTCACGCGACTGCGCGAACGGCTTCGTCTTGCCGTCGATCGCGATCGGGCTGCCGTCGAACCGCGCGCGCAGCTTCGGCTGCACGAAGATGTCGGTCTTCGACGCCAGCGTCGCGATGAACGGAATGCCGAGCGTCCAGTTGTCGACCACGTGCTTTTCGTTCAGCAGGCGGTCGTCGAAGTCGATCCGGCCGCCGTTGACCTGGATGTTCGACACCGAGAACTGCGTCGGCTTGCTTTCGGGCTTGGGCGACGGCTTCGAGAACTTCTCGATCAGGTCGGTGAAGTTGAAGCGCTGCGCGTCGTAGCGGACGATATGGAAGCGCGGCGAGTCGACGCGCACTTCGTTGACGATCGGCGCGCCGCGAAACAGCGACGACCACGACGGCCGCACGACGAGCTTGTCGATATCGATGAAGTCGCCCTGGCCGCCGCGCTCGCCGACGTGCACGCCGTCGGCTTCGAGATTCAGCGTGTACGGGTTCAGCGCGATGCGCTGGATCGTGGACGGCCGGTCGAGCTGCTGGCTCAGTTGCTGTTCGGCGATGTGGCGGATCAGCGGCGGCGCCGCGAAGAACCCGAGCAGTCCGAACAAAACGATGAAGATCAGCACGCCGAGGCCGATACGGCGGGCCCGGCGCGAGCGTGCAACGCCGCCGAGGGTATGGAGGGTGGAGGATAGGGTTTGTTTCTCTGCGCTTGCCATGCTTGAATGCCTCGGAATGGGATGCCGGGCCGCGCCGGAAAACCGGCGCGGCCGTGCACGCTATCCCGAAAGTATAGGCTCAGGAGGTGACGGAACGGCGTTCGGGCGCGAGCGCCGCGCCCGCGGATCGGACAGCGGCGGCGCCTATCCGTTCATTTCCGGACGACGACGGGCGGCATCCACGAGCCATCGCTCGCTTGCGGCTTCGGTGCGTAGAGGCGCAACGCGAGCGCGAAATCGGTACGCGGCGCCGGCAGCCAGTTGGCCGCATGCGCGCCGCCCGACGACGCCGACACGACCACGTCGATCGAGCCGTCGTGATTGCGGCGCAGCCGGTCGCGGTCGCCGAGCGAGCGGCGCGCCGAGCCGACGTCGGGCAGCGCGCCGTTGGTCGCGTACGGTGTCAGCGTCCAGAATCCGCGCACCGGCGGCAGCGCGCCCGGCGCGAAGTGCAGCACGTAGCGGTTCGCGCCGTTCAGCGGATGGCCGTCGCTGTCGACGCGCACGAGCGCGAGCGTCTCGTCGTCGCGCGTCGCGGTGCCGAACTGCGTGTAGGCCGCGTACGCGCGCAGCGCGTAGTCCTGGCCGTACTTGCCGGCCGCGTCGCCGATCCAGCTCCAGCCGTTCGCGTTCAGCAGGTTCGGCGGCGGCGCCGCGAGCCGCGCGCGCGCTTCGGCGACGCCGGCCGTCGCGGCGCTCAGGCGATCGCCCGTCCACGGCACCGGGTAGCCGGCCGACACGCCGATGTCGTTCAGGAGTTCCTGCGCGTGCGCATCGTCGGCGGGTGCCGGGTTGTCCTGCAGCGCCTGCGCGAAACGCGTGAAGAACGCCTTCGGGTCGAGCGCCGCGACCTGCTCGGCCGGCGTGCCGCCGCTCGCCGCTTCCGACGGCGCGCTGCCCGCATGGACCGCGACCGACGCGCCGCGCGCGCTGCCCGTATAGACGGACAGCGGCACCACGCGGATCGCCCGCTGCAGTTTCTTCACGTTCGTGAGGTCGCGCCCGCCGCTCGTCTGCAGGCGCACTTCGAGCCAGGCGTTGGCCGACGGCACGTCGATACGCAATGCGCCCTTCGGCAGCGTGCCTTGCCAGTCCTTCGCGGCAAAGGCAATCGTTTGCGATCGCGCGGCGCCGCGTGCGCCACGCGCCGCGACACTCGACGACGACCACAGCACGTTCGTCCACATGTCGAGCGCGCGGGCATCCCAGTAGCGGCCGCGGGTGTCGGGCAGCGTGACGATCACCGGCTCGGCGCCGACGTCGAGCCAGCCGGTCGAGTCGAGCGTGTCGACGCCCGGCAGCGGCGGGTTGAGCGCGCCGACGGGCGGCAGCGCCTGCGCGTGACGCAGCGTGTTGAGCGGCGCCTGGCCCGGCTGCGCGCCGTCGCCGCCCGTCGCGGCTTCCTTCGCGACGTCCATCAGCACGAGCGGATACGCATACACATAGGAATCGGCCACTTCGGCGCGCAACCAGCCGGTTTTCCGCTGGATCGCGTCCGGTTGCGACGCGCAGCCCGCCAGCAGCGCCGCCAGGGCCAGCGACGCGCCTGCCGCGCGCCGCAGCGAAATTGATTCTCGTAGGTTTTCAATCATTGTGTACTGGCCGAATATCGTTCTTGTCAGTCAACGCCTTGTTCGACTCACGATCGGCGAAAGCAAGGCACCCCAGCCTGCCCGGTCGCCGCTTCGCTGGGCGGGCGCTGATGTCAGGCCGGTATCATAGCGCCTAAGGGCATCCCCCAATATGCCGAATAACGGGCGGAGCGGTAGTTGCGGCGTCGACAGTCCCCAGGCGGCGGAAGGCAACGCCGTCCGGACGCAATGCATTGGCTGCCCCGGGCTCCGGCAAATAGAGGGACGCATCAGCAGCCCCGAGCCGGTATACACGTCCGTGCATTTCATCGTCGCCCCCCTTGACCTTCCCATCATGGGAATGTTGATACTGGGATCATTCGCGGCACGAACCGCGCTTTTGGGGAATCCGACATGACTGAACCACTCGCCTCCGCGGGCTTGCAAACGATCGAACTGTCCGTCGACGGCATGCATTGCGGCGGCTGCACGGGCCGCGTGCAGCGTGCACTTGCCGCCGTGCCGGGCGTCGTCGAGGCCGCGGTCGATCTCGACGCGCAGGCGGCGACGGTGACCGTGCAGGACACGGTCGAGCCCGTGCAGCTCGTCGATGCGATCAGCGCGGCGGGCTATCGCGCGACCGTGCGTGAAGCGGCGTTCGAAGCCGTTGCTGCCGCGCAGGCGCAGCACGCGCCACGCGCCGAAGCGCTGCCCGCCACGCCGGCGGCACCGCCCGCGACCGCGGCCACGATCGAACTCGATATCGACGGCATGACCTGCGCGTCGTGCGTGTCGCGCGTCGAAAAGGCGCTGGCGAAGGTGCCGGGCGTCACGCGTGCGTCGGTCAACCTCGCCACCGAGCGCGCGACCATCGACGCGGCACCGGACGTTTCCGCGTCGCGACTGGCCGAAGCCGTGCAGCAGGCCGGCTACGGCGCGACAGCGGTCGCCGCGACGCCGCCGGCCGCTTCCCGCGATCTCGAATTCGACATCGGCGGCATGACGTGCGCATCCTGCGCCGGCCGCGTCGAAAAAGCGCTGGCCGCGGTGCCGGGCGTCGCGCGCGCGTCGGTCAATCTCGCGACCGAGCGCGCGTCGGTGCATGGCGGCGGCGCGCTCGACGCCGCCGCGCTGATCGCGGCGGTCACGACCGCCGGCTACCGCGCATCGCTCGCCGCCGCGCCGGACGCCGCCACCGGCGGCGCAGCCGAAGTCCCCGCCGGCGACCCGGCGCAAGCCCCCGAGGCCCGCAAGCGCCGCGAAGCGATCCGCGAACGCAATCTGGTGATCGGCTCGGCCGTGTTGAGCGCACCGCTCATCGTGCCGATGCTCGTCGCGCCGTTCGGCATCGACGCGATGCTGCCCGGCTGGCTGCAGCTCGTGCTCGCGTCGATCGTCCAGTTCGGCTTCGGCGCGCGCTTCTACCGCGCCGCCTGGCACGCCGTGAAGGCGCGCACCGGCAACATGGACCTGCTCGTCGCGCTCGGTACCTCGGCCGCGTTCGGCCTGAGCCTGTGGATGCTGGTGCGCGACCCCGTCGACCCGGGCCACCTGTATTTCGAGGCATCGGCCGTCATCGTCACGCTGGTGCGCTTCGGCAAATGGCTCGAAGCCCGCGCGAAACGCCAGACGAGCGAGGCGATCCGCGCGCTGAACGCGCTGCGCCCCGACCGCGCGCGCGTCGTCGAGCACGGCGTCGAACGCGACGTGCCGCTGGCGCAGGTGCGCGTCGGCACGACCGTCAGCATCCGTCCCGGCGAGCGCGTGCCCGTCGACGGGCGCATCGTGTCGGGCCGCTCGCACGTCGACGAATCGCTGATCACCGGCGAAAGCCTGCCGGTGCCGAAGGACGACGGCGATCCGGTCACGGCCGGCTCGATCAACGGCGAAGGCGCGCTCGTCGTCGAAACCACGGCGATCGGCGCGGAGACGACGCTCGCGCGCATCATCCGCCTCGTCGAATCCGCGCAGGCGGAAAAGGCGCCGATCCAGCGGCTCGTCGATCGCGTGAGCGAAGTGTTCGTGCCGGCGATCCTCGGCATCGCCGTGCTGACGCTGATCGGCTGGCTAATCGCCGGCGCCGGCACCGAAACGGCGATCCTCAATGCCGTCGCGGTGCTCGTCATCGCGTGCCCGTGCGCGCTCGGTCTCGCGACGCCCGCGGCGATCATGGCCGGCACCGGCGTCGCGGCGCGCCACGGCGTGCTGATCAAGGACGCGCAGGCGCTCGAACTCGCGCAGCGCACGACCGTGATCGCGTTCGACAAGACCGGCACGCTGACCGAAGGCAAGCCGTCCGTGACCGCGTTCGACGCGGTCGGCATCCCACGTGAGCAAGCGCTCGCTCTCGCGGCCGCGGTCCAGCGGCAAAGTGATCATCCGCTTGCGCGCGCCGTGGTCGCCGCGCACGAAGCGGATGTTGCGGCCCGGGGCGTCGCCGCAGGTTCGGCCGATATCGTCGCGGCGGATGCGCGCGCGGTGGCCGGACGCGGCGTTCAAGCGCACGTCGACGGGCAGCTTCTCGCGCTCGGCAGCACCCGCTGGCGCGATGAACTCGGCATCGTCGTGCCGCCGGAACTCGACGCGCGTGCCGCGGAACTCGAACACGCGGGCAACACGATTTCCTGGCTGATGCGCGCCGATGCGCCGCGCGCGTTGCTCGCGCTGACCGCGTTCGGCGACACCGTGAAGCCCGGCGCGCGCGACGCGATCGCGGCACTGTCGGCGCGCGGCGTCGCGAGCGTGCTCGTGACGGGTGACAACCCCGGCAGCGCGGCGGCCGTCGCGGCAGCACTCGGGATCAGCGAAGTGCACGCGCAGGTGCTGCCCGACGACAAGGCGCGCGTGGTGGCCGAACTGAAGCGCACGCACGGCGGGATCGTCGCGATGGTCGGTGACGGGATCAACGACGCGCCCGCGCTCGCCGCGGCCGACGTCGGCATCGCGATGGCGACCGGCACCGACGTCGCCATGCATACGGCCGGCATCACGCTGATGCGCGGCGATCCGGCGCTCGTCGCCGATGCGATCGACATCTCGAAGCGGACGTACCGGAAGATCCAGCAGAACCTGTTCTGGGCGTTCGTCTACAACCTGATCGGCGTGCCGCTCGCGGCGCTCGGCTGGCTGAACCCGGTGATTGCGGGGGCGGCGATGGCGTTCTCCAGCGTCAGCGTCGTGACGAACGCGTTGCTGCTGCGCAGATGGAAAGGCCGGGCAAGGTGACGAGAGGAGGCACGAATACGGGCGGAACGGCAGTCTGCCCGCTGTTTGGAGGTTTTATCGGCTTCGACGGATCCACAAGCAATACGCACCGATCGCGACCAACATCGCTCCGTCGATGACACCGAGAAACGGAAGCGGGCTCGTCCATTTGTCCATATTGGTCGTGCGGGAGTAGTAGGGTGGACCGTCGCCGTATGCCTCGTTCAGATTGATCGCGTTGAACGCCACAACGAACAGAATTGACATCAGCAGTGCCGCACTGATCACTATGCGCAACAGGCGTTTTCGCATGTCAGTATTGAACCGTCAGTGGAACGTAACACTCGGGCATGCCCTTCGTCGCGGCTTCGATTTGAGTACGCCAGACTTATCGGCCACCCATCATAAAAGGACAACGCTGGGTTTCAGTCGCGGCACAGAATGGCGTACACCGTGTTCAATGTGTTAAATGGGGCTGACGGGCCACTCCAGAGCGCCTCGCGACTCGCGCGTGCTCACATGTGAAAACATGTCGAACCGCAAACAGTGAGCGTCCGATACTCGAATCTTCGCGGCTAGCCCGGGACGACCGGCTTGATCAGCGTCGTCGTGATCGGCGCGAAACCGCACGCCCGATACAGCGCACGTGCGGCCGTGTTGTGATTGAACACCGACAGCCCGATTTCGGTGACGCCGTGGCGGCGTGCCTCGGCCTCGAGTGCATCGAGCGTGCGCGTGGCCCAGCCCTGGCGGCGCCGGGACGGGACGATGTCGAGGTCGTAGATGAACAGCGTGCGGTTCGGCCCTTCGGGCACGATCGCGTACCAGAGGTCGCCGACCGTGTCGCCGCTGGCAGCGTCGATCAGCTGGACGAGTGTCTGGCCGGAGGTGAGCAGGCCGTCGGGCAGCAGCGTATCGAAGCAGGCGCGGGCGCGGCCCGCCGCGTCTTCACTCGCGTTCTGCCCGGATGACACGAGATCGCGCGCGTAGCCGTCGATGGCGCGCGTGCGGTATGCGTGGAATTCGCCGGCCGTCATCGGCCGCATCTGCAGCATGGCCCGGGTGTCGCGAAGGAAGTCGAACTTCCAGTTTAGCGGGACGGTCGCACAGGCGCGCGATGCGGCGGTGAAAAACGGGCAGGCAATGGCGGCGAGCGCCGCGCCGAATCAGCGAATCAGCGAATCAGCGAATCAGCGAATCAGCGACGGTACACGACGATCGGCACGAAGTTCGCACGACGCATGCGATCGGCTTCGGCGCTACGCGCAGCGTACGAGTATTCCGCGTCGAGCGGCAGGTGCGGGGAGACGAACAGATCGTCGATCTTTTGCAGCAGGGCAAGAATGAAGCTCATGTGAGACTCCTGAGATAGCTCTAGGGTTTTCCCTTAGATGGACTCCATTCTAAGGGTTTTCCCTGAACTCTGCCAGCTCACCGCATCAGTTTGCCGCACCCGCGCCACGCGCCGCCCCGCCCGCCCCGTCGAGCGGAGGGTTGCAGGTAGGGTCAGAGTATTTAGTGCGTTCGACGCGCGCGCTTCGCGGCCGCCGCCTCACGGTTCGCATTGCGCTGAAGCCGGTCGACCTGCGACAGCATGGCTTCGTGGTGTTCCGCGAGTGTCATCAGCGTTGCCTGCTGCGTCGACAGATCGGCAGCCAGCCGGTCGATCCGCTGTTGCCGGGCTTCCAGATCCTGCTTCAGGTGCGCGATCTGCCGCGTTTGCAGCACCAGCGCGATGAGCCCAGCGAACACGACGACCGCCAGCGCCAGCAGCAGTCGGTTGACGCGGCGCATCTCGCGATCGGCCGCCTGCTTCAAGCCGGCCGTCTCGGCCTGCAGCGTGGCAAGCCGGTCCGACAGCGGGCGCAGATGAGTGTCGGGATCGAAGTCCGACGCGCCCGGTTGCGCGCGATCCGCCGACGGCTTCGTCACGAACGACGCGGCGGACGCCACCGGCTGCACGACCGGCGAGGCCGGCGCTGCGGTTGCTCGCGCAGCGTCGCGGGGGCTCGCGGCAATCGCGGCCACCGCGGCAACTGCGGGCTCGGCCGGTTCGGCCGTCGCCGGCGGTTCGGCAGAGCGCGCGGCGTGCGCCGGCGTCGATTCCGGCTCCGCGCCGACAGCCGCCGCTTCCCGCGCGCCGCGCACCGCCGCCGTGTCGCGTCTGCCGGCGGCCGCACGTCGCCTGCCGCCGGAGGATGCGCGGCGCCCCTTCGTGGTCTCGCCGGGCGTGCGCGCTGCTTCATCGTGCGTGACCGGCGCAGCGGCACCTTCCGCGTCGCCGTCCGCTTTCACGGGACGGTCGCCGAGCACCGCGTCGAGCGCACCGCCCACCGCCGCAGCATTCGCCGTCGCACGATCCGCGTTCGTCCCGGCCGCGTCGCCAGCTTCCGACACGCTGCCGGCCTTCGCGTGGCCGTCGCCAGTTACCGGCTCACCGGCCGCAGCCGCTGCGACGCCATCGGCGTGCCGCGCATCGGCGCGCTTCGTTGTGTCGGCATCGGCATCGGCCGTGCGCGCGGCATCGGCCACATCATCATTTGCACGCGTCGATGCCGACGCTGCCGTCGTCGCGACGTCGGTAGCCTGCTCCACCGCATCGACAGCATCGCCATCCGCATCGGCAGCGTGGCCGGGCGCGGCGAATCCGTCCAGCAGCGCCTGGCGACCGGCATCCTCGCCGGCCGCAACAGCGTCCGTCTCGGCGTCCGCGAGCGCGTCATCGCGCGCGACGACCGGCGCACGCGCCGCCGGCTCGAGCACCGGATCGCCAAACAGGTCGAGCGTGCGTTCGTCCCGCGGCGCATCGCCGCCCGCCGCGTGACCAGACCGCGCGGTGGCCTTGGCGGCGGTGTCTGCCGCGGCCGCGACGGAGCGCGGGCGCGAACGGGCCGACGAGCGGTCGGAGCGGGAAAGGGAGCGAGGCTGGGAAACGGATTCGGTCATGGAGTCGGATTACAAGCCCGCGAACGCGGAATCGGAGGTCGAACGGAATCAGCGACGGCCATTGTCGCATGACCGATCGCCGATCCGGCCGATCGGATGCCGTCTATTCGTCGCCCGACAACCCGTTGCCTTCGTCGAATCGCGTCACGCACGACAGCGCGCGCAGCTTGTCGCAGATCGCGCGGTATTCGAGATCCGACACGCGGCCGAGCGCGATGCGCACCTCGTCGTGCTCGCCGGTGTCGTCGGCGCGCTGCACGATGAATTGCTTCACGCGCGCGCTGTCGGGGCCGAGCGCCGCGTGCAGCGAATCGAACGTCAGCGCGCCGCTCACCACCGTCAGCGTGAACTGGCGGCGCTGCCGCACGGTGAAGTAGCGCCGCTCCAGCGGCTTGATGCCGGCCAGGATGATCAGGATGATGATCGTCGCGGAGATCGACGCGACGTACAGGCCGCCGCCCACCGCGAGGCCGATCGCGGCGACCGACCACAGGCTCGCGGCTGTCGTCAGCCCGCGCACGATCTCGCCGCGCAGCAGGATCGAGCCCGCGCCGAGGAAACCGATGCCCGACACCACCTGCGCGGCGATCCGCGACGGGTCGAGCACGATGTGGTCGCTGGTGCCAAGCACGTCGGCGAAACCGAACGCCGACACGATCATGATGAGCGTCGAGCCAACACAGACGAGCATGTGCGTGCGCAGGCCAGCCGCCCACGAAAGGCGCTCACGCTCGAAGCCGATGACGCTGCCGAGCGCCGCCGCGAGAACCAGCCGCATCACGAGTTCCAGGTTGCCGAGCATCCGATTTATCTCCTTTTTTGGGGGCGGCCGCGCGGAATGGTTTATCCTTGGGCCCGGCCGCGCCGCTCCGGGCCGCGCCGACTCGATTCGATCCAAGCGCTCAATCCCGCCATGTCCGTTCCCGATTCCGCTTCCGCCCAGACCGCCCGATTGCGCGACCATTTTGCGCACGTCATCTTGCCGATCTGGCAGGGTTCAGGGTTCGACCACACGTTGCGGCTGCCGTTCGAGGCCGTCGATCCGGCCACCCATGCCCCGCTGCCCGCCACCCGTTATCGCGCAATGGCATGTGCGCGGCAACTGTTCGTGTTCGCGCAGGCCGGCAACACCGCGCACGCGGCCACGCTGTTCGACTCGCTGTGCAGCCGCTTCCGCGACCCGCGCCACGGCGGCTGGTTCTACAGCGTCGACGCGCAAGGCGCGCCGCTCGACACGACCAAGGACCTCTATACGCACGCGTTCGTCGTGTTCGCGTGCGCCGCATGGCATGCGGCGTCGGGCGACACCGCGGCGCGCACGGTCGCCGAGGACACCGCCGCATTGATCCAGGACCGCTTCGCGCCGCAGCCAGGCGACGCGCTGCTCGACGCCGCGCGCCACGCCGATTTCTCGTCATCGGGCGGCGGCGCGCTGCAGAACCCGCTGATGCACCTGACCGAAGCATGGCTCGCGGCCGCCGATGCGTTCGGCGACGCGGCGTTCAACGATGCGCTCGCACGCACCGCGCAGGCCGTCGAGCGCACGTTCGTCGATCCGGCCACCGGCTGCGTCGCCGAGCTGCCGCTCGGGGCGCCCGACAACCGCTTCGAGCCCGGCCACCAGTTCGAATGGTTCTATCTGGTCGATGCAGCCGGCGCTCGGCTCGCGCAGACCGGGCTTCCCGACGCACTCGCGCGCGCGTTCGCGTTCGCCGAGCAGTACGGAATCGATCCGCAGACGGGCGCCGTGTGCGCGGCCGTCGACGCGCAAGGCGCGTGCATCGACGGCACGCAGCGAATCTGGGCGCAGACCGAATACCTGCGCGCGCTCGCGACGCACGGCGGCACGCCGGCCTCCGCGCCGCTCGCGCAGCAGATCGAGCGCTTCGCCGCGCGCTTCCTGCATCCGCGCGGCTGGTTCGAGTGCAAGACGGCCGACGGGCAGGTGTCGCGCGCCGACATGCCGTCGACGACGCCCTACCACCTCGCGACCGCTTACGCGGCGCTGCCCGCCGCTTCGTAACCGGCGTCGGCAAACGACGGCGCGCGCTCATCGCGAACCTCGCGAATCGCGCGCGCGTCGCCCAGCTCGAACACCGACACCGCCTGCATCAGGTGCGCGGTCTGCTCGTTCAGCGACGCGGCCGCCGCCGCGACTTCCTCCACCAGTGCCGCGTTTTGCTGCGTCAACTGGTCCATCTGCGTGACGGCCTGGTTCACCTGCTCGATGCCGACGCTCTGCTCGACCGACGCGGCCGTGATCTCCGACATCGTCTGCACGACGCGCGTGATCGACGCCGATACCGTCCGCATCGCGTCACCGGCACGCTCGACGAGTTCCGAGCCGCCGTCGATCTGCGCGACCGACTCCTCGATCAGCGCCTTGATCTCCTTCGCCGATTGCGCGCTGCGCTGCGCGAGCGAGCGCACTTCGCCCGCGACCACCGCGAAGCCGCGGCCCTGCTCGCCCGCACGGGCGGCCTCGACCGCCGCGTTCAGCGCGAGGATGTTGGTCTGGAACGCGATGCCGTCGATCACCGAAATGATCTCCGCGATCCGCCCCGAGCTCTGCGCGATGCCGCGCATCCGGTCGATCACGCTGTCGACCACGCCGCCGCCGTGGCGCGTCGCGTCGAGCGCCGCGTCGGCCAGTGCGCTGGCCGCACGCGCACTGTCGGTGTTCTGGCGGACGGTCGCGGTCAGTTCCTCCATGCTCGCGGCGGTTTCCTCGAGCGACGCGGCCTGCGTGCCCGTGCGCGCGGACAGGTCCGCGTTGCCGCCGGCGATCTCGCCCGCGCCGAGGTGGATCGCGTCGGACGCGTGACGCACGGTGCGCACGGTGTCCGCGATGCTCGCCTGCATCGCGGCGAGGCCGCGCAGCATCCGGTCGATCTCGAACACGCCCGCCGCCCGCACGGCTTCGTCGAGCCGGCCCTGCGCGATCCGCTCGAAATGGCGGCCGGCTTCGTCCAGCGGCGCGACCACCGCGCGCCGCGCGCCCGCGTAAATGGCCGCGCTCGCCGCGAGCATCGCCACCAGCAACACGATGCCGACCCACTTGAACCACTGCATCCCGCTGTCGATCGTGTCGAGCGCGGCACGGCTCGACGCGCCGCCGTAGTCGGCGAAGCGGTGCAGTTCGGCGAGATACGCGTCCTGGAAGCGTTGCGTCGGCTGATCGAGGAACGCCTGGATGTTGTCGGCGTCGAGGAACTGCACGAGTTCGCCCAGCGCGCCGTGCAGCGCGCGATAGCGCTCGGCGAGCGCCGCGACGTGCGCGCGGTTCGTTGCGTCGACGGCCTGCGCGGCCGTCAGCGCGGCGAACGCCTTGTCCGCTTCAGCGAGCGAAGCGCTCGCATGGCGGATGATGTCGTCGGGTTTCGGGCCGCCGCGCACCATCCGCGTGCCGGCACGCGACAGGTTCACGCGCGCGTCGAGCAGGCGCTCGGTCGCCTGACTGGCCGCGTCGACCTGCGCGATCGCGACGTTCGACAGATCGTCGACGCCGCTGCGCGTCGACGCGAGCGCCCAGAAGCCGAGCGCCTCGATTGCGACGAGAAAGAGGCAAAACACGGTCAACACGCCGAGCAGACCCGACGCGAGCTTGATTTTTCCGAACATGGGGGGAGATTCCTGGAGAGCCGACGATGGAGCAATGCCCCGGCATTAGCGGCATTTCTTCGTCGGACTTTAGGCTCCCGGCCCGGCGATCTCCGTCATTCCCGCCGAATCGCCGGCAAACGAGCATGACTCGCGCGTTCGACGCAATAATCTCAGCGCATCGCGCCGGTAATCGCAAGAAACGCGGACGAATTTCCTTGCTTATCCGCAGCCCCCTTCCTAGAGTTCAGCGCAAGCGGACACGGATTGCGAGGAAGTCGATGACGGACATCACGGACCACGCGCGCGGCGCATTGCGCGCGCAACCGTTCAGCATGCTGCTGGGCACGGAGCTGATGCATATCGGCGACAACGAGGTGTCGCTGTGCCTGCCCGTGCGGGAAGAACTGCGCCAGCAGCACGGCTTCGTGCACGGCGGCGTGATCGGCTATCTCGCCGACAACGCGCTGACGTTCGCCGGCGCGCTCGTGCTCGGCCCGCGCGTGATCACCGCCGAATACAAGATCAACTACCTGCGGCCGGCCGTGAACGGCACGCTCGTCGCGCGCGCGAAGGTCGTCTACGCGGGGCGGCACCAGGCGACCTGCCAGTGTCACGTCTTCGTCATCGACGGCGATCACGAGCGGCTCGTCGCGATCGCGCAAGGCACGATCAACCGCGTCGGCGACGGCAAGATGTCGGATTCGCCGGAGGAAACGGCGTGAGTCTGGTTCGCCGCCGGCTTGTGTCGGCGAGACTATTCCGCGCCCTGAACCGAAAATTGAAAAGGAACGTCGGGACGCACAAATCGAAGCCGAATGTCGTTCAGCGCGGGGACAAAACGTCTCTTTTCAAACACGTAGTACGACATTAAAAGACCAATACGAGACTCCTGCGCACCATCGAACAGATAGCTGTTCTTCGGAAATGCAAGCTTCCCGTCCTGTGTCGCCAATACGGCCCGACAGGACGAAAGCAGGCTGGGCAAATGAAGAAACGTCACGTCTCTTTTCGGTGCAAGCGGATCGATCAGCAGATAAATTTGCCGGTGGCGGTTAGCTTCACCTGACCCGCTGCCATCTCCTTCCACGCACAGAGCGGACGGATGATGGTGCATTCGCTTGGCAAAAAACACGCGAGCGCTGTCAGGGTAAATTTCAATCGGGCGCTCACCCGGGAAAGCCGTCGCTTTCGAAAAGCGATAGATTCGGCCGCCAATCGTCAGGCGGTTCCCCGCTACTTCGACGTGTACCGTCTTCCCGCCCAACTCGACGCCGAAATCTCGGTAAACATCCCCGCCGCGGTAGGAATATAGAGCGCTTGCGTCGTGCTCGATCGGGTCGCCAAAAGCTGCGCTCGATTGGACCGCATAAAACTCGTCATAGCCACTGTAGGTGGTCGAGCCACGGGCGCCGCTTGCGAAGGCTGCCAAGATTGCCGCCACCATTACTGCAGATTTCATCGGTATGCTTTTCCCCCGCTCGCTTTCAGGTAGTCAGGATTGTGCTGCCAAAACACCGTACTACCGTGCGCGGCCGTCGACACCCATACCGAGTCGTAGCGCCCTCGTTCACCACCGTCTACGATTTTCCCGGTTCTCTTATGACGGATTTTCCAACGAACGATGACCTCACGCCGCTTCTCCGGCACGCCGAAAATGTTGTCTGATTGCGAGCCCCATTTGAACCCGTCACGAACCTTGGGATGATTGCCGTAATTGGTTTTGAAGTCCAGGCCATCCCACCAGAATGCCCCGTTTGAAGGATCGGGGCGCTCATCGAGTAATGCTTTTCTGGCCCAGTCAACGGCAAGCGCCATCGCCGGGTTCAATGCAATTTCACTGTCGGGGGCGCGCATCAGTTTGTTGAATCTCGCGTTGGAGCCGTCCCACGCATACGAATAATTCGGATCTGCTGTACGTAGTTCGGAGACCGTCTTTCTCCCCCACGCGCGGCATCGATTTGCAACGGCAAACGCAATCCCGCCGATTTCCTCCGAGTCATTCGCCGTGGACGCCTCCCCATAGGCAATTGCGGCAAGCAATCGCATGTCTCGATCGATCGCGCTACTCATCGCACATCTCCCTCACGCCATGTCACGAAGACGAGATTCGGATGCTCCTTCAACGAAAACGCGCGAGTCTTCCCTCCTCTTAGTGCCGCGCCGTGGACGAGAAATTGCTCGTCGCTTGACAGCGTGTATATCATGCCCTCGACCGGAGAACCGGTCACCGCATCACAGATTTCGAAGTAGCGCTCGAGATCCTCATCTACACCTACATTGGCGGGACCACGCGTGTCAGCGTACGGCGCAACGAGCGTTGCCGCTTCCATGGCCGTAAATGACATGCTCATGCCGCGCTCCGCATAAAAAACGGGTGGCGGATTACAACCACAGACATTGATGTCGCCGCTCAGCGCCCAAGGTTTGCCATTCGGACCGGTACCAGGCCAGCGCGGACCTCGCGGCGCGATAAACCCTTCCTGCTTACAGGCCTCGCAATAGGTTTTCATGTAGAGCGTTGCGATATGCACGCGCGGTGGAGGATTGGAACACGTAACGTGTTCCAATCCTTCCGTGATCGTCGCGCTACCACCCCGATCGCCCTTCGCAAGAAAAAAACGGATCATGCGACATCGCCTTGGCGCGCCATGGTCGAACGCTTCACCGGCGTGAAGGTACAGGCGGATGCGAGACCCTCGCGTTCCGGGCTATCCGTAATGGTGTCGCCGTTATCGAGTTCGCTTCCAACGAAGGCCAGCGGTTCGAAATCACGGTTATCCACCAGCGTGAGGCCGCTGACGATTCGCGCGGTCGAACCATCTGCATAGTCGACCTGGTTGCCAACGACACCAGCGTTGCCAAGCCGGATACCGGTATCCCATGCTCCGGTAACATTTCGCAGTACGCCACCTCGCGCAGTCGTTGCTCCTCGCACTGCGAGCCGGTAGCGTGACGGCGCAGGCGGAGGCACGTAAGCCGGATCGAACAATCCGTCGACTGTCTCGCCCGCGAGGACATGAATGCCCCACAACAGCTGAAGCGTTTCGACGATACGATCGCCGTTACTCAACCGGCTACCGACAAGTGCAAATGGCTTGTCACGGCAGACCGCATAATTGCCCGCACCATCGGTAATGACGGCCTCACTGCCATCATCGTATGTCACGACATCGCCAACACGGGCAACAGCAAGGCCGGCGACGGCCAGACTGCTGGTCGCTTGGGTCACACGACCGCCGCGCTCGGTGAGCGCGCCGATAGTGGCGAAAAGATGAGTCGGCTCGCTCTGCTCGTTCTTCATCCGAATTTCCTTTCTCGACAATTGAATAAGGATTGCTCAGCACATAATGTGCGTAGCCGAGAAAGGAAAAACAATCAGACGAATTCGAAATCACTATCAATAGTGAGAATTACTTTCTCTGTCTTTATATCGCGATTCGGCCGACATCCGTCATCTTGTCCGTCGAGGGCATGCTCGGGCTTGGGCGCGCGTCCGGTTCCGCGCGCCGCCGATTCGAGATAAGCCTAGCTCACATGCTCCGGAGACACATCCGACTTCGGAATGCGCCTAGGCTTCGTCGCCCATCAGCGGCAAAAACCGCGGCGCCACGCGCGCCCGAACGTTGCCGTTCCCGTCGACGCGATAAATCCCGCGCGCCGCATTGTGCGGGTGCGCCACCGCTTCGGCCACGCTCAGCACCGGCGCAAAGCATGCGTCGCTGCCTTCGAGCAACGCGCGCCAGTGCGCGGACGGCTGCTGCGCGAATACCTCGGCGAAACGCGCCTTCAGCGTCGGCCAGCGCGCGCGGTCGTACTGCGACGCCGGATCGACGTCAGCCAGCCCGAGCCGCTCGACCAGCAGCGCATAGAACGGCGGCTCGAGCGCGCCGATCGTCACGCATTCGCCGTCCGCGCAGCGATATACGTCGTAGAACGGCGCGTCGTGGAAAAGGCTTGGCTGCGCGCCATCGAGCTGCCCGTTCGCGCGCGCCCACAGCGCGAGCGAGCCGAGCATCGACACGATGTCGACGATCGCACCGTCGACCACCCGCCCCGGGCCGCCGCCGCGCACGTCGAACAGCGCGCAGACGATCCCGAACGCGAGCCCGAGCGCGCCGCCCGCATCGCCGACGACGGTCGGCGGCACGCCGGGCCGGCCGTCACGCGGCGCGGACAGCGACAGCAGCCCCGTCAGCGCGACGTAGTTCAGGTCGTGCCCGGCGGCCGTCGCGAGCGGCCCGTCCTGGCCCCAGCCCGTCATCCGTCCGTACACGAGCTTCGGATTGCGGCGTGCACAAGCGTCCGGCCCGAGGCCGAGACGCTCCATCACGCCCGGTCGCAGCCCCTCGATCAGCGCATCGGCCTGAGCGATCAGCGCGAGCGCCGCATCGCGGCCGTCCGGTGTCTTCAGATCGAGCTCGACGATCGTCTTGCCTTCGCGCAGCAGGTCGCCGTCGCGGCCCTGCAACGCGTCCGGCGCACTCGTGCGGCCGGCCGGGCGCGCGATCAGCGTGATGCGCGCGCCCATTCCGGCGAGCATCCAGCCCGCGACCGGGCCGGGGCCGAGACCTTCGAATTCGACGATATGGACGCCGGAAAGCGGCGCGTTCAATGACATGGCGACCTCGCTGGAATACAACCGGACAGGAGCGAAACAACGCTCCGATTCTATGCGAACGTGCGCGCCGTTCGCGCCGCCGATGGCGAGCCGGGCGAGACGCGAAGGTTGCGTCGGCACGGATGAAAACCCGGCATCCTCCGCCCGATGCCGGCAGAAGCCGTCGCATGCAGACACGCCGCCAAACGACTAGCCGCCCGCCTCATCCATACGCCCGGCGAGCGCGTCGCGCATCGCGAGCACGATCGCGTCGCGATGTTCGTCGATCCGCTCGACCGGTCCGGCGACGCCGATCGCAAGCGGCATGCCGTTCCAGCCGTCGGCGATCACCATCGAGATCATCGCTGCACCCTGCGTTACCGTATGCGCCGAATACGAATAGCCGAGCCGACGCGTCTCCTCGACCTTGTCCAGCACGACGTCCTCATCGATCGTCCTGCCCGACTTCCCGAGCCGCCGGATGCTGCGCGACACGAGCCGGCGAATCGTGCTGTCCGGCTGAAGACTCAGCAACGCCCAGCCGAGCCCCGACATGCAGATCTCGCGGCGCGTGCCGATCGGCGCATAGAACTGGATCGGAATCCGGTGGGCACCCGCGACGGCGTCGATGTACTGCACGTACAGGTCGCTCTGCACCGCGATCACAACAGCCTCCTGCGTGCCGGCCGCCAGCCGTTTCGCTACCGTGTGCCAGTACCGGCGGCTGCCCGCCGCAGAATCGACGAGTGCCTCGCCGAGATTGACGAGCCGCGCCGTCGGCGCATACGCGTGCGTCCGCTCGTCGTACGCCAGGTAGCCGAGCATCTTCATGCTGGTCAGCAACGCCGCCGCGCTGGAGCCGGGATAGCGGCAGCGCGTGGCGATCTCGCGCACGCTCAGTGGCCGCTGCAACTCGCTGAACAGCTCCAGCACCTCGAACACGCGCGCCGCGCTCTTGACCACGTTTCCGCTCATCCCGCCCTCTCCGCACCCGTCGCGGCAGGCCCTTCCACATATGTGGAACAGGATTTCCCGCCGCCGACCGTCGTGACGATACTAGGCTTCGGCCCGCGGCGTGAAGTCCCGCGGTAGAAAACATACGGAGACACCATGTCAGCCTTTCTGATCCGTGAACGGCAGGGAGCGATCCTGACCGTCACGATGAACCGTCCCGAAACGCGCAACGCCATTTCGGACAACGATGCGATCGACGCACTGGTCGCCTGCTGCGACGAAGCGAACCGCGACGAATCGATCCGCGTGCTCGTCCTGACGGGTGCCGGCGCCGTGTTCTCGTCGGGCGGCAACGTGAAAGCGATGCGCGCGCTCGCCGAGTCGGACCTGCACGACCTCGCGGCGATCCGGACCAGCTATCGCCGCGGCATCCAGCGCCTCGCGCATGCGTTCCAGCAACTCGAAGTACCGGCCATCGCGGCAATCAACGGGCCGGCCATTGGCGCCGGTACCGACCTCGCGTGCATGTGCGACATCCGCATCGCCGCCGACGGCGCGCGCTTCGCGGAAAGCTTCATCACGCTCGGCCTCGTGCCGGGCGACGGCGGTGCGTGGTTCCTGCCGCAGATCGTCGGCGCGGCCTTCGCGGCCGAGATGTCGTTCACGGGCGACCCGGTCGATGCGCAAACGGCGCTGCGTCACGGGCTGGTGTCGCGCGTCGTCCCCGCCGGCGAACTGCTTGCGCACACGCACGCGCTCGCCGGGCGCATCGCGCGCCATCCGGGCACCGCGCTGCGCCTGACCAAGCGACTGCTGCGCGAAGGCCGGCACGCGAGCCTCGACACGCTGCTCGACCTGTCCGCGTCGTACCAGGCATTCGCGCACGCGACGCCCGACCACCGCGCGGCGGTCGCGGCGCTGTTCGCCGCACGCGACTGAACCCGCCGAGCCTCGCCCGGCACTCGGCCGGCGAACGCCGACATCACCGACCATCGAAGGAAACATCGTCATGATCATCAACAACGAAGGTGCGCTCGCGGGCGTACGCGTGGTGGACCTCAGCCGCGTCTATGCCGGCCCGTTCTGCGCGCAGACGCTCGCCGACCACGGTGCGGACGTCATCAAGATCGAACCGCCGCAAGGCGACGAAACCCGCGACTGGGGCCCCGCGATGCCGGGCGGCATCTCCAGCTACTACTGGGGGCTCAACCGCAACAAGCGCAACCTCGCGCTCGACCTGTCGCATCCCGACGGACGCGACGTGCTGTTCCGCCTGCTCGAGACGGCCGACGTGCTGGTCGACAACTTCAAGCAGGGGACGCTCGAACGTTGGGGCATCGGTTACGACGACTGCCTGCGCGAACGGTTTCCGCGCCTCGTCCACTGCTCGATCTCCGGCTACGGCACCGACGGCCCGCTCGCGCGGTTTCCGGGCTACGACGCCGTCGCGCAAGGGCTGGCCGGTTTCATGTCGATCAACGGCGAACCGGGCGGCATGCCGCTGAAGGTACCGTTTCCGGTCGTCGATCACGCAGCCGGGCTGAATGCGGTGTCGAGCATCCTGCTCGCGCTGGTGGAGCGCACGCGCTCCGGCCTCGGGCAGCACGTCGACATCGACCTGTTCAGCACCGCGCTGTCGATGCTGCATCCGCTCAGCACGAGCTGGATGGCGACCGGCGACGTGCCTGTTGCAACGGGCAACGTCTACGCCGCGATCGCGCCGTACGGCGTCTATCCGTGCAAGGACAAGCCGGTGGCAACGGGCGCGGGCAACAACCGCACGTTCGCGAAGATGGTCGAAGCGCTCGGCGTGCCCGAGCTTGCGCGCGATCCGCGCTTCGCGACAAACGCGCAGCGTGTCGCGCACCGCGACGCGCTCGATACGCTGATCGGGCAATTGACTGGCGAGCGGCTCGCCGACGATGTCGTCGACCGGCTGATGCGGGCCGGCGTCGCGACGGGGCCCGTCAATACCATCGCGGACGGGTTCGGCCATCCGCAGGCGGCCCGCAACGGGATGCTCGTCAAAACAGACACCTATACCGGCGCGGGAATCCCGGCCAGGCTGTCGCGCACGCCCGGCTCGATCCGCCGGCCGCCGCGGCCATTCGCGGCCGACACCGATGCCTTGCTCGACGCGCTCGGCCTCGACGCGGCCCGCCGCGATGCGCTGCGGCAGGCCGGCGTCGTCCACGACGAGCGCGCAGGCACCACCGGGAGCGCGTCATGACCGCGCCGCGCACGTTCTCCTCCCTGACCGGCGACGACGCCCCGTCGGTCCTGCGCACCGACGACGACGGCATCGCGTGGCTGACGATCCATCGCCCGCATGTCGCCAATACGCTGTCCGCCGACGCGATCCGGCGGCTGTGCGACGAACTCGTCACGCTCGACGACAACCCCGCGGTTCACGCGATCGTGATCCGCGGCGCGGGCGACCGGGCTTTCAGCGCGGGCGTCGATCTCGGCGATCCCGAGATCCGCGGCATGCGGCCGATGCGCGGGCTTGCACGCAATGTGCACGAGCTGATCCTCGAACTGCGCAAGCCGACCATCGCGGCGATCAACGGCTACGCGATCGGCGGCGGCTTCGAAATCGCGCTTGCATGCGACCTGCGGATCGCCGCCGAGCACGCGTATTTCGCGCTGCCCGAATCACGCGTCGGAATGGGCGCGAACTTCGCGAGCGTGCTGCTGCCGCGCATGCTGCCACGCGCGGTTGCGATGGAGTTGCTGTTCACGGGCCGCCGCATCGACGCGGACGAAGCACGGCGCATCGGGCTGCTGAACCACATCGTCCCCGGCGCCGCGCTCGACGACACCGTGCGCGAACTGGCGCGGTCGATCGCCGCGAACGCGCCGCTGACGATCCGCCGCATCAAGGAGACGGCAACGCGCAGTTGGGGCCTGCCGGTTGCCGCGGCGCTGCGGCTCGACGTCGGCCCCGACGTCTACGCGAGCGAAGACCGGGTCGAAGGCGCGCGCGCATTTCTCGAGAAACGCAAGCCGGTGTTCAAGGGACGCTGAGCCCCGCTGCCCCGAACGCGGGCGCGACACATAAAAAACATGGAACGGAGACACATTCATGCAACGGAAAGCACTCCTGATCGGCGCGTGCGTGCTGAGCACGACGCATGCGCACGGGTCGTCGGTCACGCTGTACGGGATCGTCGACAGCTACGTCGAGTTCGATCGCATCGGCAGCCTGTCGAGCTTCCGGCAGAGCGGCGGCGGCGGATCGACGAGCCGCATCGGGCTGACCGGCGTCGAGGATCTCGGCGGCGGGACCTCGACGAAGTTCGTGCTGGAAAGCGGCTTCTCGCCGGCCGACGGATCGTTCCAGGGCGGCACGCTGTTCTACCGGCAGGCTTACGTGGCGCTGCAGGACACGCGCTACGGCGACCTGCGGCTCGGCCGGCAATACACACCGGCGTTCTACATCGTGTACGACGGCGATCCGTTCGGCCTGAACGAGCGCATGTCGCCGCTCGCGCTGCTCGCGACGTCGACGGACACGATCACGACGAACACGACGCCGCCGATTGCGCGCTTCAACCAGGCGGCGTCGTATCTCGGTCCGGACTGGAACGGCCTGCGCATGATGGCCACCTACGGCTTTCCGACGCCGAACGCGCTGTCCACGCAGGCCGGCCGCAACTACGGCGCGGGACTCCAGTACCGGATCGGCGGCCTTTATGTCGGCGCGGGTTTTCAGGGCGACGTATCGACCGGCAACCTCGCGCCCGTCGTCCAACCGACGACCACCCACCATTACGTGTTCGGCGCCAATTACGCGTTCGCACGGGTCAAGCTGTACGGCGCATTCCTCTACGGCGCCAGCACGGCGCACGGCCTGCCCGCGTTCTCGACGGCGAGCGTCGGTGCGGCGATCAACGTCGGCGCGCTCGACCGTGTGCTGGTGTCGATCGTGCGCCGCGACGTGAAGGGCTCGGCGAACGACGCGACCGCCGTCGGCGTCGGCTACGACCACCCGCTGTCGAAGCGCACCTCCGTGTACGCCCGCTATCTGTACCTGAAGAACGGCGGCGACGCACGCAACACGGTGGTCGCCGGCGTGCAACCGCAACCGGGCGGCACCGAGCAGGTGCTGGCGCTCGGCATCACTCACCGCTTCTGACGGAGTGCCCATGACCCCGACCCTGTCCACCCCGGCCGGCGTTCGCGACGACGCGATGCCGGCGCTCTATCGCCGGATCTCGCGGCGCCTGCTGCCGTTCCTGATCCTCTGCTACACGCTATCGTTCATCGACCGGATCAACATCGGCTTCGCGCACGCGCAGATGGCCGCCGAGCTGCGCTTCTCCGACGCCGTCTACGGGCTCGGCGCGGGCATCTTCTTCATCGGATACATGGCCTTCGAGATTCCGAGCAATGCGCTGCTCGCGCGGATCGGCGCGCGCCGGACGATCGCGCGAATCATGGTGCTGTGGGGGCTCGGCTCGGCCGCGACGATGTTCGTCGCGACACCCGCGCAGTTCTACGTGTGCCGATTCCTGCTCGGCGTGTTCGAGGCCGGCTTCTTCCCCGGCATCCTGTTCTATCTCGGCGCGTGGTATCCGCCCAGGCAGCGCGCGAAGGCGTTCGCGCTCTTCATGACCGCGCTGTATCTCGCGGGGCTGATCGCCGGCCCGGTGTCGGGCGCGATCCTCACGTACTTCGACGGGGTCGCCGGCCTGAGCGGCTGGCAATGGCTGTTCGTCGTCGAAGGGCTGCCGAGCAGCGCGCTCGGCTTCGTCGCGCTGCGGTTTCTCGACGATCGGCCGGACGACGCACGCTGGCTGTCGGACGCCGACAAGGCCGCACTGCGCGATGCACACGCGCTTGCCGATGCCGGCGCCGACAACGGCGCGACCCCGACACGACCGTTGCTCGCCCACCGCGACTTCTGGCTGCTGTGCGCGGCCAATTTCGCGATCGCCGCAGCCGGCTACGCGCTCGTGTTCTGGATGCCCGTGATCCTGCACCGCGGCGGCCTGCACGGCGCGATGCAGATCGGCCTGCTGTCCGCGCTGCCCTACCTGTGCGGCCTCGTCGGCATGCTCGGGATGGGCTGGTACGCCGAACGCCGGCAGGCATGGCGCGAACACGGCTCGACCGCGATGCTCGCGTGCGCGGCAGCGCTCGTCGTGCTGGGGTGCGTCGACGGCACCGTGAACCTGACGATCGCGCTCTGCGTCGCGGTCGCCGCGCACGCGGCGGCACTGCCCGCGTTCTGGGTGCTGCCGGGGCTCGCGCTGCCGAAGCGTTCGATGGCGGTCGCGATCGCGGCGATCACGATGTCCGGCGCGATCGGCGGATTTGCGAGCCCGTTCCTGATGGGCGTGTTGAACACCGCCACCGGCTCGATGCGCGGCGGCCTCTATTTCAACGCCGCGCTGCTCGCGGCCGGCTGCGTGGCGCTCCTCGGCACGCTGCGGGCCCGGTCGGCATCCCCGGCGCGCGCGGCCTGAGCGCGCGCCTTCCCTTCACACCTTCATCGACAGACTCATGAATTTCGAACTCGATCTCGACCACCGGATGATCAAGGATCTCGTCGCACGCTTCGTGACGGACGAGCTGATGCCGCTTGAAGCGGCCGTGATGGCGCGCGAGGCTGACGGCCAGCGCTTCACGCTGCTCCCCGACGAACGCGCGCGGCTCGACGAGCGCTCGCGGCAACTCGGTCTATGGGGACTCGACGCGCCCGTCGATGCCGGGGGCTCGGACCTGCCGGCCGTCGCGATGGTCGGCGTGAACGAAGCGATCGGCACGACCGTGACACCGTACATCCTGCCGCCCGATTCACCGAACCTGCGAATGCTGTGCGACGCGGCCGACGATGCGCAGCGCACACGCTACCTGGAACCGTACGCACGCGGCGTCACGCGCTCCGCGATGGCGATTTCCGAGCCGGGCGCCGGTTCGGATCCAGGCGCGTTGTCGACGACGGCCGTCCGCGACGGCGGCGCATGGGTGCTGAACGGCCGGAAAATCTGGATCAGCCATGCACGCGAAGCCGACTGGACGATCGTGATGGCACTGACCGACCGGAACAAGGGCAAGCGCGGCGGCATATCGGCGTTCATCGTGGAGCGCGACACGCCGGGTTTCGTCATCGAACGCCGCATTCCGATGATCGGCGGACTGTCGACCTACGAAATCGTGCTGGAGAATTGCCGCATCCCTGCCTCACAACTGCTGGGCCAGGAAGGCGCCGGTTTTGCGCCGATGCAGGCGCGCCTCTCGAACCGGCGGCTGGAGATGGCCGCATGGTGCATCGGCCGCGCCGAACGCGCGGTCGCGCTGCTGTGCAACCATGCGAAACAGCGCAAGACCTTCGGCGTGCCGCTCGCCGAACGCCAGGCGATCCAGTGGTGGGTCGCCGACGCGCTGACACAGATCCACGCGTGCCGGCTGATGACCTACGAAGCGGCCGCGCGGGTCGATGCCGGACAGGATGCGCGCACGCAGATCTCGATGGTCAAGGTGTTCGCGACCGAGATGGCGTGGAGCGTCATCGATCATGCGATGCAGACGCTCGGCGCGATGGGCATGACGAAGGAGCTGCCGCTGCATCAGATGGCGAACGAAGCGCGGCTGATGCGCATTTTCGAAGGCCCGAGCGAGGTGCATCGATGGGTCGTCGCGCGCAGCGCGCTGTGACGCCATGGTCGGCGCGCGTTGCGCCGTTTTCACCACGGAGCCGCATCTTGGATACACGTCATCTCGTCGATCCCGACATCCGTCCCTGGCTGGACATCTGGCCCACCGTCACGCTCGGCGCCGACAACCTCGCACGGCATCGCGAACGCAATCTTCCGCTGCCGCCGATCGACACGGTCGGCAATACGCTCCAGCATCGGCGCGTGCCACGCCCCGGCGGCACACCCGACGTGCCGGTTCGCGTGTACCTGCCCGACGACGCGACGCGCCCGCTGCCGGCGATCGTGCACATGCACGGCGGCGGCTACGTGCGTGGGGCCGCGAAGGATCTCGAAGCCGTGCATCGCCCGCTGGTGAAGGCGCTCGAGTGCGCGCTGGTCTCGATCGACTACCGCCTCGCGCCCGAGACACCGTTTCCCGGCGCGATCGACGACTGCTACGCGGCGCTTGCCTGGACCTTCCGCCACGCAGACGCGCTCGGCATCGATCCGGCGCGCATCGGCGTGATGGGCGAAAGCGCGGGCGGCGGTCTAGCGGCCGCGCTGGCGCTGCTGGCGCGCGACCGCGACGAATACCCGCTGGCCTTCCAGCACCTGATGTATCCGATGCTCGACGACCGCACCTGCGTGCGAGCGCCGCATCCGCATGCCGGCGAATTCGTCTGGCATGCGGCCAACAACCGGTTCGCATGGACGTCGCTGCTCGGCCACGCGCCGGGCAGCGACGACGTGTCGCCCTATGCGGCCGCCGCCCGCGCGGAACGAATGGAAGGGTTGCCGCCTGCGTTCATCGCGGTCGGCGCGGTCGACCTGTTCGTCGACGAGAACATCGACTACGCGCAGCGGCTCATCCGCGCCGGCGTGCCGACCGAACTGCACGTCTTCGCGGGCGGCGTGCACGGCTTCGACATCGTGCCCGATGCGCGCGTGTCGACCGCCGCACGCCGCATCAGCCACGAAGCGCTGCAGCGCTTCCTGCACGGCTGAGCCGAACCGAAACGACAAGGGCGGCCGAAGCCGCCCTTGCTGCCGTCGGAACGACGACCGGTACGATCAGAACGCGTCGCCCGGCACCCTCACCCAGCCTTCCATCAGCACGCGCGCGCTGCGGCTCATGATCGCCTTCGTGACGGTCCACTCGCCGTTCTCGAGCTGCGCTTCCGCGCCGACGCGCAGCGTGCCCGACGGATGCCCGAAGCGCACCGCGTTGCGCGCACCGCCGCCCGCCGCGAGATTCACCAGCGTGCCGGGAATCGCCGCGGCCGTGCCGATCGCGACCGCCGCCGTGCCCATCATCGCGTGGTGCAGCTTGCCCATCGACATCGCCCGCACCAGCAGGTCGACGTCGCCCGCATTCACGCGCTTGCCGCTCGACGCGACATAGTCGGCCGGCTTCGCGACGAACGCGACCTTCGGCGTGTGCTGGCGCGTCGCGATCTCGTCGAGCGTGTCGATCAGGCCCATGCGCAACGCGCCGTGCGCGCGGATCGTCTCGAACTTCTCGAGCGCCTTCGGGTCGCCATTGATCGCGTCCTGCAGCTCCGTGCCCGTATAGCCGATCGCTTCGGCCTCGACGAAGATGGTCGGAATCCCCGCGTTGATCATCGTCGCCTTCAGCGTGCCGATGCCCGGCACGGCCAGGTCGTCGACGAGGTTGCCGGTCGGGAACATCGAGCCGCCCGCGCCTTCTTCCTCGGCGGCCGGGTTCATGAACTCGAGCTGCACTTCGGCGGCCGGGAAGGTGACGCCGTCCAGCTCGAAGTCGCCCGTCTCCTGCACCGCGCCGTTCGTGATCGGCACGTGCGCAACGATCGTCTTGCCGATGTTCGCCTGCCAGATCCGCACGGTCGCGACGCCGTCGCGCGGCACGCGCGATGCATCGACGAGGCCGCCGCTGATCGCGAACGGGCCGACCGCCGCCGACAGGTTGCCGCAGTTGCCGGTCCAGTCGACGAACGCCTTGTCGATCGCGACCTGCCCGAACAGGTAGTCGACGTCGTGACCGGGCCGCGTGCTCTTCGACACGATCACCGTCTTGCTGGTGGACGACGTCGCGCCGCCCATCCCGTCGATCTGCTTGCCGTACGGATCGGGGCTGCCGATCACGCGCAGCAGCAGCGCGTCGCGCGCGGCGCCCGGCGTCTGCGCGGCATCCGGCAGGTCCTGCAGCCGGAAGAACACGCCCTTGCTGGTGCCGCCGCGGATATAGGTCGCCGGAATCCTGATTTGCGGAATGTGAGCCATGTTTGCGTTATCCCTGTGTGATCCGGTCAAGCCGCCTGCGACGATTCGAGGAAGTCCTGCGCGAAGCGCTGCAGCACGCCGCCCGCGTCGTAGATCGACACTTCCTCGGCCGTGTCGAGCCGGCACGTCACCGGCACCTCGACACGCTCGCCGTTCTTGCGGTGGATCACGAGCGTGAGATCGGCGCGCGGCGTGCGCTTGCCGATCACGTCGAAGGTCTCGGTGCCGTCGATGCCGAGCGTGGTGCGGTTCGTGCCCGGCTTGAACTCGAGCGGCAACACGCCCATCCCGATCAGGTTGGTGCGGTGGATCCGCTCGAACCCTTCGGCGACGATCACCTCGACGCCCGCGAGCCGCACGCCCTTCGCGGCCCAGTCTCGCGACGAGCCCTGCCCGTAGTCGGCGCCGGCGATCACGATCAGCGGCTGCTTGCGATTCATGTACGTCTCGATCGCCTCCCACATGCGCATGACCTTGCCTTCCGGCTCGACGCGCGCGAGCGAGCCCTTCTTCACCGCGCCGTCGACGACCGCCATCTCGTTGATCAGCGTCGGGTTCGCGAAGGTCGCGCGCTGCGCGGTCAGGTGGTCTCCCCGGTGCGTCGCGTACGAGTTGAAGTCCTCTTCCGGCAGGCCCATCTTCGCGAGGTATTCGCCAGCCGCGCTGTCCAGCAGGATCGCGTTCGACGGCGACAGGTGGTCGGTCGTGATGTTGTCGCCGAGCACCGCGAGCGGACGCATGCCCTTGAGCGTGCGTTCGCCGGCCAACGCGCCTTCCCAGTACGGCGGGCGACGGATATACGTGCTCTGCGCACGCCAGTCGTACAGCGGCGCCGCACGCTCGCCCGCATCGGCCGTGCGCGCGAACATCGGTTCGTAGACCTTGCGGAACTGCTCGGGCTTCACGCTCGACGCGACGATCGCGTCGATCTCCTCGTCGGTCGGCCAGATGTCCTTCAGCGTGACGGGCTTGCCGTCCCGGTCATGGCCCAGCACGTCCTTCTCGATGTCGAAGCGGATCGTGCCGGCGATCGCATACGCGACGACGAGCGGCGGCGACGCGAGGAACGCCTGCTTCGCGTACGGGTGGATACGGCCGTCGAAGTTGCGGTTGCCGGACAGCACGGCCGTCGCGTACAGGTCGCGATCGACGATTTCCTGCTGGATCTTCGGATCGAGCGCGCCCGACATCCCGTTGCAGGTCGTGCACGCGAACGCGACGATGCCGAAGCCGAGCTTTTCCAGCTCCGGCAGCAGGTTCGCTTCTTCCAGATACAGCTCGACCGCCTTCGAGCCCGGCGCGAGCGAGCTCTTTACCCACGGCTTGCGCGTGAGGCCCTTCGCGTTCGCGTTGCGCGCGAGCAGCGCCGCGGCAATCACGTTGCGCGGGTTGCTGGTGTTCGTGCAGCTGGTGATCGCGGCGATGATCACCGCGCCGTCGGGCATCTCGCCCGCCTTTTCTTCCCACTGACCGGCGATCCCGCGTGCGGCAAGATCGGACGTCGGCAGCCGCTTGTGCGGGTTCGACGGGCCGGCCATGTTGCGCACCACGCTCGACAGGTCGAACGTCAACGTGCGCTCGTATTGCACGTTGCCCAGCGTATCGGCCCACAGGCCCGCCGTCTTCGCGTAGGTCTCGACCAGCTTCACCTGCTCGTCGCTGCGGCCGGTGAGGCGCAGGTAGTCGGTCGTCTGGCCGTCGATGAAGAACATCGCGGCCGTCGCGCCATATTCGGGCGCCATGTTCGAGATCGTCGCGCGGTCGCCGAGCGTGAGGCTCGCGGCGCCTTCGCCGCGGAATTCCAGATACGCGCCGACCACCTTTTCCTTGCGCAGGAACTCGGTCAGCGCGAGCACGACGTCGGTTGCGGTGATGCCGGGCTGGCGCTTGCCGGTCAGCTCGACGCCGACGATGTCGGGCAGGCGCATCCACGATGCGCGACCGAGCATCACGTTTTCCGCCTCCAGACCGCCGACGCCGATCGCGATCACACCCAGCGCATCGACGTGCGGCGTGTGGCTGTCGGTGCCGACGCAGGTGTCCGGATACGCGACGCCGTCCTGCGCCTGGATCACCGGCGACATTTTCTCGAGGTTGATCTGGTGCATGATGCCGTTGCCCGGCGGGATCACGTCGACGTTCTCGAACGCCTTCTTCGTCCACTCGATGAAGTGGAAGCGATCCTCGTTGCGGCGATCCTCGATCGCGCGGTTCTTCGCGAACGCGTCCGGATCGAAGCCGCCGCACTCGACGGCGAGCGAGTGGTCGACGATCAGCTGCACGGGCACGACCGGGTTCACCTTCGCGGGGTCGCCGCCGCCGTCGGCGATCGCATCGCGCAGGCCGGCGAGATCGACGAGCGCCGTCTGCCCGAGGATGTCGTGGCACACCACGCGCGCCGGGAACCACGGGAAATCGCGGTCGCGCGTGCGCTCGATGAGCTGCTTCAGCGAATCGGCAAGGATCGCCGGATCGCAGCGGCGCACGAGGTTTTCGGCGAGCACGCGCGACGTATACGGCAGCGTGTCGTAGGCGCCGGGCGCGATCGCTTCGACCGCGGCACGCGCGTCGAAATAGTCCAGCGACGTGCCGGGCAGGGGTTTGCGGTAGGCAGTATTCATCATGTGGGGCGGGAAATCGGGGTATGACGTCCGGCGCGCGCCGGCGCCCGTCTCGCGGGGCCGGCGCGCGGCTGGCGGATCAGCGCTTCTCGATCGGCACGAACTGCAGGTCTTCCGGCCCCGTGTAGTTCGCGCTCGGACGGATGATCTTGTTGTCGACGCGCTGCTCGATGATGTGCGCGCTCCAGCCGGACGTGCGCGAGATCACGAACAGCGGCGTGAACATCGCGGTCGGCACGCCCATCATGTGATACGACACGGCGCTGAACCAGTCGAGGTTCGGGAACATCTTCTTCGCGTCCCACATCACCGATTCGAGGCGCTCGGCGATGCTGTACAGCTTCAGGTCGCCCGCTTCCTTCGACAGCTTGTGCGCGACGCCCTTGATCACCTTGTTGCGCGGATCGGAGATCGTGTAGACCGGGTGGCCGAAGCCGATCACGACTTCCTTGTTCTCGACGCGGCGGCGGATGTCGGCTTCGGCATCGTCCGGCGAGCTGTAGCGGCTCTGGATTTCGTACGCGACTTCGTTCGCGCCGCCATGCTTCGGCCCGCGCAGCGCGCCGATCGCGCCGGTGATCGCCGAGTAGATGTCCGAGCCCGTGCCCGCGATCACGCGGCCGGTGAACGTCGATGCGTTGAACTCGTGCTCCGCGTACAGGATCAGCGACGTGTGCATCGCGTCGACCCACGACTTCGACGGCGTCTTGCCGTGGAGCAGGTGCAGGAAGTGGCCGCCGATCGAGTCGTCGTCGGTTTCCGTCTCGATGCGCTTGCCGTTGTGCGAGAAGTGATACCAGTACAGCAGCATCGAGCCGAGCGACGCCATCAGGCGGTCGGCGATGTCGCGCGCGCCCGGCAGGTTGTGGTCTTCCTTCTCCGGCAGCACGGTGCCGAGCACCGACACGCCCGTACGCATCACGTCCATCGGGTGGGCCGATGCCGGGATCTGCTCGAGCACGGCCTTCAGCGCGTTCGGCAGGCCGCGCATCGCGCGCAGCCGGGTCTTGTACGCGGCCAGTTCGGTCAGGTTCGGCAGCGTGCCGTGCACGAGCAGGTGCGCGATTTCCTCGAACTCGCACGACTCGGCGACGTCGAGAATGTCGTAGCCGCGGTAGTGCAGGTCGTTGCCGGTCTTGCCGACCGTGCACAGCGCCGTGTTGCCGGCCGTCACGCCCGACAGCGCCACCGACTTCTTCGGCTTGAATGCGCCTGCGGCGGCCGGTGCTGCTGCGTCTTTCGTCTCGCTCATGTTTCCGTTCTCCAATAGGTATCTGGGTATCTTGTCGACCGCACTTGGCGCTTCAGCGCTTAGTGCGGTCCCATGCAAAGCGGTCGACCGCGCTTGGCGCTTCAGCGCCTGGCGGCTCGGCCGGGCCGCAGGTGTTTGTCCGCGTGGCCCGATCTCGTGCAAAGGGTTCCGGGAACCGTGTCCCGGTGCGCGGGCCGCGTTACTTCTTGCCCTGCGCGAACAGTTCGTCGAGCTTCTGCTCGTATTCGTGATAGCCGAGGAAGTCGTACAGCTCCGCGCGGGTCTGCATGGTCGGCACGGCGGCCTTCTGCGTGCCGTCGCGGCGCAGCGTCTCGTAGAAGTTCAGCGCGGCCTTGTTCATCGCGCGATACGCGCCGCAGCAGTACAGCGCGATGTCGACGTTCGCCTCGCGCAGTTCGTCGAGCGTGAACAGCGGCGTCGAGCCGAATTCGGTCAGGTTCGCGAGGATCGGCACCTTCACGGCTGCCTTGAAGCGACGGTAATCGTCGAGCGTCTTCATCGCTTCCGGGAAGATCATGTCGGCGCCGGCTTCCACGTAGGCAATCGCGCGCTCGATCGCGGCGTCGATCCCTTCGGCGGCGGCCGCGTCGGTGCGGGCCATGATCACGAACTGGTCGTCGGTGCGTGCATCGACCGCGGCCTTCACGCGATCGACCATTTCCTCGATCGGCACGACTTCCTTGCCCGGACGATGGCCGCAGCGCTTCTGGCCCACCTGGTCTTCGAGGTGAACCGCAGCGACACCGGCCTTGATGAACGAGCGGACCGTGCGCGCGATGTTGAACGCGCCGCCCCAGCCCGTATCGATGTCGACGAGCAACGGCAGGTCGGTCGCATTGGTGATCCGGTTCGCGTCGATCAGCACGTCTTCCATCGTGCTGATGCCGAGATCGGGAATCCCGAGCGAATTCGCGGCGACGCCGCCGCCCGACAGGTAGACGGCCTTGAAGCCGACCGCCTGCGCCATCTTGGCTGCGTACGCGGTGATCGCGCCGACCACTTGCAGCGGCTGCTCGGCCGCGACTGCCGCGCGGAATTTCGCGCCGGCGCTCTGAAGATGCGTGTTGCTCATGAACGGCCTCCTGAAGGAATGACCATTAACAGCAAGGACCGGGCCAGCTCGCGAAATACCGCTAACCCACTGATTCTTAAGCAACCGGCACGAGCGCTGAATCGTCCGGTGATTTCAGTTTGGCAATTTCAGGTTTCAAAAATGAAATCGCGCGCGCATAATCGGTCGCCATGGACCTCTCTTCGACCAAGCCCGTCGGCCCGGCCGACCGCACGGTGCGCCCGCGCATCTGGGCGATGGGCATCAGCCGCCTGCGCGACCTGTTTCGCGAGATCGCCGGCGAATTCGACGAACGCGCCGACGTGCGCATCGTCACGCGGGCCTACGAAGACGCGCTGAGCGCGATCGCGGAAGCCGGCACCGCGCGGCCCGACGTGATCGTCGCGGCCGGCTCGAACGGCGGCTTCCTGAAAACGCGCGCGCAGGTGCCGGTCGTGGTCGTGTCGCCGACCGGCTTCGACGTGATGCAGGCGCTCGCGCGCGCACGGCGCGACGCATCGCGGATCGCACTCGTCAGCGCCGGCGAGACGCCGCCGGAGGTGCGCCGCTTCGTCGCCGCCTACGGCCTCGACGTGCAGTTTGCGTCATATCAGTCCGCGCAGGAAGCGGAAGCCTGCGTGCACGACCTGCACGATCGCGGCATCGAGACGATCGTCGGCCCCGGCCTCGTCACCGATCTCGCGGCAAGTGCCGGCATGGGTGCGGTGTTCCTGTATTCGCACGCGTCGGTGCGCAAGGCGGTCGAAACGGCGCTCGAAGTCGCATACGCGACCCACGCCGAGGCGTTTCGCCGTCAGCGCCTCGACAACCTGTTGCAGCACCTGCGCGACGGCGTGGTCGCGCTCGACGCGCGCGGTCGCGTCGAGGCGATCAACGAGCGGCTCGCGTCGGCGCTCGGGGTCGAACCCGCGGCGGCCGTCGGCCGCGCGCTCGTCGACCTGCGGCCCGAGCTGCGCACGCTGCGCGGCGAGGACGGCGACGCACTCGCGACGGTACGCGGCGTGCGCTACGTCGTGCATCGCGGGCCGCTCGTCGATCGCGGCGTCACGTCGGGCAGCGTGCTGACCTTCCAGGAATCGCGCGCGGTCGAACGACTCGACCGCGCGCTGCGTTCGCAGCCGAACACGCAGCAGTTCGCGGCGCGCTACGCGCTCGACGACGTGGTCGGCGCGTCCGCGCCGATGGCGCGCGTGCGCGACCTCGTGCGCCGCTACGCGAAATCCGACGCCACCGTGCTCGTGCTCGGCGAGAGCGGCACCGGCAAGGAGATGATCGCGCAGAGCCTGCACGCGCTGTCCGTGCGGCGCAGCTATCCGTTCGTCGCGATCAACTGCGGCGCGTTTCCGGAAGCGCTGCTCGAGAGCGAGCTGTTCGGTTACGAGGAAGGCGCGTTCACCGGCGCGCGACGCGGCGGCAAGACCGGGCTGTTCGAGGCCGCACACCGCGGCACGCTGTTTCTCGACGAGATCGGCGAGATGCCACCGTCGCTGCAAAGCCGGCTGCTGCGCGTGCTGCAGGAGCGCGAGGTGATCCGCCTCGGTTCGACCGAGCCGATCCGCATCGACGTGCGCGTGATCGCGGCGACGCACCGGCCGCTGCTCGCGGCCGTCGAAGCCGGCACGTTCCGCGCGGACCTGTATTACCGGCTCAACATCCTGAACATCGGCCTGCCGCCGCTGCGCGAGCGCGCGGCCGACATTCCGGCGCTCGCGGCCACGCTGCTCGTGCAGGCCGCGCGGCGCGAGCCGCGGCTGGCCGAACGCGTGCGCGAGGTCGGCGATGCGATGCGCGTGCTTGGCGCGACGCAGACGACGCTCGCCCGCTACCGCTGGCCCGGCAACGTGCGGGAGCTGCAGAACGTGGTCGAGCGGATCGCGGTGGAACTGGCCGAGGAAGTCGACGAGCAGGACCCGGGCGCCCCGTGCGCCGCGCTCGTGCCCGAGGCGCTGCAGGCGATCGCGCCGGAGTTGTTCGCAACACCGCCCGACGCGGCCGATCCCGACGACGCGCAGACGCTGCAAGCACGCCGCCGCCGCGCGGAAGCCGACGAGATCCGCGCGGTGCTCGACGCGTGCGGCGGCGACCGCGATCGCGCGTGCGCGATGCTCGGCATCAGCAAGACGACGCTGTGGCGCAAGCTGTCGGCGAAATAGGTTCGGGCGCGATGCGCGGGATGCGCGGATTGCGCGTCGCAGGCAGGACGCGCTGGACGCGCGCCGCCGTCAATCGGTCTTGTGATAGTGGCGGTATGCCTTCGCGCGATTGCCGCACGACGACATCGAGCACCAGCGGCGGCTGCCGTTCTTGCTGTCGTCGATGAACAGCCACTGGCATGCGTCGTTCGCACAACGCTTGACCTTCCCGAGCCGCGCGCTGCCCAGCAGGTCGGTCGCCGACCACAACACCGGGCTCAACAACCCCGCGAGCGTCGCGCCCGCGCCGGCGCCCCCCCCGATCCGCCACGCATAGCCGCCGTCGATCCGCGCGAGCGCGACGCGCGGCGCCGCTTCCGTCAGAAAACCGCCCAGCAGCGCGAGATCGTCGGCGTGCGGCTCGCGCCGCTCCGCTTGCGCGTGAAAGAGCCGGTACAGCGCCTCGCGCAACGCGAGCGCGCGCGCCAGCATCGCCGGCTCGTCATCCTGTTTCTTCTCTTGTGCGCGACATGCGTCGGCCAGCTCGGCCGGCACGCCCGCCTGCTCGCGGCACCACGCGAACAGGTCGTCCAGCGTGCCGAAGGTTTCGGTCGGCGCGTCGGCGCCGCGCCAGTACAGCGTGTTCGCGAAATCGATGCTCAACGTGTCGGACGGCGCCGGAATCAGGCAGTCCGTCGTGACGGAAGGTTGCGTCTTGTCCATCCCGCGATCGTATCTAACCACCATGCCGGTTGACAAGCGCGAGGGCGCTTTCTAACATAACCGGCATGGTGGTTAAAACAGCTTTGCCGCACTGACGTCCCCCTTCAGTTCAAGGAGCCAAAGATGATCGATCACCTTTCGTTTGGCGTTGCCCACATCGACCGCAGCCGCGCGTTCTACGACAGCACGCTCGGCGCGCTCGGCTACAAGCGGCTGTATAGCGACGATGGATCCCTCGGCTATGGCACCACCGAACCGGTGTTGTGGTTGCAGCACGCGGCGCGCCCCGTCGTCGCCGATCCCGAGTCGGGGTTGCATGTGTCGTTCCGCGCAGCGTCGCCGGTGGAAGTCGATGCGTTCTACCGAGCCGCGCTGCAGCACGGCGGGCACGACAACGGCGGGCCGGGCAAACGCGAACGCTACGGCCCCGGCTATTACGCGGCGTTCGTCGTCGATCCCGACGGGTATCGGCTCGAAGCCCATTGCGAGCTCGACAACGTCGTCTGATCCGCTTCGTACGGACGCGGATGAACGACAAGGGCCCGATTCCGCATCGCGCGGAATCGGGCCCTTGTCTTTGCTGCATCAGTGTTCGGATCGCGACGGTCAGCGCCGGCGATCATGCGAGGCGATTGGACGGCGCGGCGGATGGCGGCGCGTAGCGGCCGGTTGCACCCGCCATTCGACCCGCGCAAGCGCTTACTGCGCGTTGCGCGTGCTCTGCAGCTGCTCGCCGAGCCCGTCGATCCCGAGGCGCACCGTCTGGCCGGCCTTCAGGAATACCGGTGACGGCTTGATCCCCATCCCGACGCCCGGCGGCGTACCGGTCGTGATCACGTCGCCCGGTTGCAGCGTCATGCAGGTCGACAGGTAGACGACCAGTTGCGCGACGGTGAACACCATCGTGCGCGTGTTGCCGTTCTGATAGCGGTGGCCGTCGATCTCGAGCCACAGGTCGAGGCGCTGCGGATCGGGCACCTCGTCGCGCGTGACGAGCCACGGGCCGATCGGGCCGAACGTGTCGAAGCCCTTGCCCTTGTCCCACTGGCCGCCACGCTCGATCTGCCACTCGCGCTCGGACACGTCGTTGACGACGCAGTAGCCGGCGACGTAATCGAGCGCGCGCGCTTCGTCGACGTCCTTGCACGTCGCGCCGATCACGACACCGAGCTCGACTTCCCAGTCCGTCTTCACGGAACCCTTCGGAATGTCGATGCCGTCGTTCGGACCGCAGATCGAACTCGTCCACTTGCCGAATACCACCGGTTCCTTCGGCACCGGCATGCCGGCTTCGGCTGCGTGATCGGCATAGTTCAGACCAATGCCGATGAATTTGCCGACGCGCCCGACGCACGCGCCGATGCGCGGCTCGCCGGAGACGAGCGGCAGCGTGGCCGGGTCGATCGCGCGCAGGCGCGCGAGACCGGCGTCGGACAGCGCGTCGCCGGCAAGATCCGGCACGTGCGCGGACAGGTCGCGAATCCGGCCATTTGCGTCGAGAATGCCGGGCTTTTCCTGGCCGGACGGGCCATAGCGAAGCAGTTTCATCGTGCTCAACCTCTGTTGTCGAATGGGACAGGATACCGGCCGACGCAGCCGCTTGCGGCCACGCGCCGGACTGAATGTCGATCGTCGATGACGCGCGTCGGCGCCGTATCCGGCACGCCATTCGACACGCGAGGCTCGCGCGGGCGCAGCGATCGCGGCGTCACACCGAAGTGCGACGCGCATCGAACGGGCGGCCGCCGGTCTGCGCATCGGCGACGACGGCCCGGTATCCGCGCCATGTGCCGGCCTGTGCCGGCCGGCTTCACGCGCGGCCGCGCCGTCGCTGGCCCGCCGCTCTTTGTACCATCGGCGGCCCGCCGTGAAATGGCGCGCGACGGATACCGACTATTGGTGCGCCTGCGGGTGGTGCATCGCAGCATCCGGGACGCCTGTGCAACGACACGGTGTCGAATGGCGCCTTGCGTTGCCATCGGACCACGAATACACAATATTTGTTGCGACCCTGTCATCGGAAACTGCAGTTGATCCGTTCTTGTTCGGTAACGATCGGCAAAAACACGCTGCATTGCACACTGAAAGTTTGTTGTTAAGCTCGCGCGGACGGCGGTCAGAACCGCATGCGGCTTCCCGAATCCGCGTGCAAAGCCGGCCAGCGTGCGTCGCCCACCGATTGGCAACTCCCGGACTTCCTACTCATGATGCAAACGACCAATGATCCGCTCCCCGGCAGCGACGCACGGGAGTCGATGGGTGCAGCCGACCGCTATCGCGCACCCGCGCTCGACAAGGGTCTCGACATTCTCGAACTGCTGTCGGAACAAAAGGAAGGGCTTACTCGCACCGAAATCACGAAGGAGCTCGGACGCAACGCGAGCGAGATCTACCGGATGCTCGAACGTCTCGTTGCGCGCCGCTATGTGATGCGCTCGAGCGGCGGCGACCGCTACACGCTCAGCCTGAAACTGTTCGCGCTCGCGCACCGGCATCCGCCAATGAACCGGCTGATCGCCGAAGCCTTGCCGCTGATGCAGCGCTTCGCCGACGCCGCCGAGCAGTCGTGCCATCTGACCGTCTACGATCGCGGCAACCTGCTCGTGATCGCGCAGGTCGACGGGCCTGGCCCGTGGGGCGTGTCGGTGCGGCTCGGCTCGCGCGTCGGACTCGCCGACACGGCGTCGGGGCGGGTGATGCTGTCGTTCCAGGGTTCCGAGCAGCGTGCGCACATGCTGGCCGAGCACCGCAAGGTCAAGGGTGAAACGCCGATCAACGAGCAGGAACTCGCGTATGCGTGCCAGTCGATCCGGCAGGCCGGCTACGTGCGCCAGGACAGCCGCCAGGCATACGGCGTCACCGACCTGAGCGCGCCGATCCTCGGGCCCTCCGGCCATGCGATCGCGGTACTGACCTGCCCGTACATGCGCCGGATCGACGCGCACATGGCGCCGTCCGTCGAGGTAGTCGTCGCAGGGCTGCGCGATACGGCCGGTCAGTTGTCGATGTGCCGCGTGGAAACTTGCTGAATGTGCGAGCGCCGCGCGCCCGGCGCTACGCTAGAATAGCGGCCCTCTCAAAAACTACGGCGGCCGGCTGTCACGGCCGTCGTGTCCGATGGATGTCATGGCCAAACTTCTGAACGATCAAGAATTCCAGCGTTTCTCCGAACTTCAGCAGAAGCAGGCGAGCTTCACGATCACCCCCGAGGAAGCGGACGAGCTGCGCGACATCGTCGCGCGCGCTCAGAAGAAGCGTGACGATCGTGCCGCAGCGATGCTGGCGATCGAGAACTACATCGAGCAGTTCGGCATCACGCCCGACGAACTCTTCTCGCCCGAGCAGATCGGCGACGCCGCGCGCACCTACGGCCTCATCACGGCCACCAAGAAGGAACGCACGCTGCCGCCGTCGATCACGTTCAACGGCAAGCCGTACCAATGGACCAAGACGCTTCCGGACGACGTGCGCGGCGCGCTGTTCGACGCGTTTACGTCCGGCGAATCGGTCAAGCGCTTCATCGCGATGCCGAAGGACACCGCGCGTTGCGCGCTGACCATCGCCCGCCTCGAGCGCGAAACCGGTGGCGTTTATGCGGACGCGCACCTCGAGGAACTCGCGATTTCGCGTGACCAGGTGAACGACGCGGCGTCGAAACTCGCCGCGTAAACGCTGTCGCGGGCACGGTTCATGCGTGCCCACACCGGCGCGGACGTCGGCAAAGGCTGGCGCCGCGCCTGGCGGAACACTGCGTCCGCAGGCTCCCGAAAAGCCTCACCGAAGCGCCCCGTAAGCGCTCACCCAAGCATCCCGTAAAAGCTCACCCAACGCTCCCGAAGAGGCTCACCGCCCCCTCCCGAACGTCCTCACCGACGCCTCCCGCAGACGCTCACTGTCCGTTCCCGGGAAGGCTCACCGAATGCTCCCGTATCGGCTCACCCAGCCGCTCCCGGAAAAGCTCACTCGCGGCTCCCGAAAAATCTCACCTTCGTGCTGTTTCCGATGCTGCGGGTGCGAATGCGGGTGTCAGCACGCCGCGCTACGCCACCCGAATCGGCGAAATGCGAAGGCCATCGACGCACGCAACTCGCCCGCCCCGGATGCGATGACTCGACGCGAGCGCCTTTCCCCGCTGGTCACGGAGCGTCGCATCGCTTCGCAGATTCGATCGAACGCGCCGAATGGTCTGCATTGCGAACCATGAAGAATCCGCGCAACCGCGGCCGTGCGTCACGCCACATCATGCGTTCCGCGTCGACAGCGCGCGATACGGCCACAGGTCCACGCGCCCTCGCCCATGCGACTACGATTGCAGCTTCATCCTGAACCCAACCACGCCGGGTTCCTCCGTCGTCGACACCGCGAAACCGCATGACTTCGCCAGCGAAATCATCGCGGTGTTCTCGCGCAGCGCCTCGCCGATCATCCATGCGGTGCCGCGCGATCGCGCGTAGTCGATGATGCGGGTCATCATCAGCCGCCCGAGCCCCTTGCCCTTCTGATCGGGCCGCACGGCAATCGCAAACTCTGCCGTCTCGTTGTCGGGATCGGCGACCGCGCGCGCCACCGCGAGCGTGTGCGACCGGCCCGACACGTCGGTAAACGACACGATGAAGGCCATCTCGCGGTCGTAGTCGATCTGCGTCATGCGCGCGACTTGCGAATGATCGAAGCTGCGCACCGCACCGAAGAACCGCATTCGCAGATCGTCCGGCGTCATCGCGCCGAGCAACTCGTTGTGCGCCTCCTCGTCTTCCGGACGAATCGGACGGATCGTCACGGTCTCGCCGCGCCATTCGAGCGTCTGCTCGAGATGACGCGGATACGGCATGATCGCGAGCCGGCTGCGCCCCGCCGCCAGCGTGAGGCGCGGCGCGATGACGTATACACGGTCGGACAACACGCGCAGCGTGATCGACATCGCGACGACTTCGCGCACGTCGCAAACGACCTGCGACAGCGCCGTCAACGCATCGAGCGTGGGCTCGACGGGCGCACGGCGCGCGTAGGGCGAGCGCTCCATGACCGCACGGGCGAGCACCGTATTCAGCGGCGGCAGCCCGTACACGATGAACGGCGCAGATACGCCGTCCGCCGGCGGCACGGCATAGCGGAACACCGGACCGAAGTTCGAATCGTCGTACATGTCCACCGTGACATCGACGACTCGGGCGGCCGCCGACGCGTCGGCCGGCTCACCGTGCATCCCGAAGTGAGCGAGCCAGCGCAACGCTGCATCGCCGGCCAGTTCATGCTCGCCGGCCTCGACCATCCGGCGGGCCTCGGCCTGTGCGGACGCGACGCACTCGACCGGCTGCAGCGGCGTGCCCTCCGGCGTCTGCATCAGCAACTGCCGCCCGAGGTTGTAGTCGACCAGCCGCGCATATGCGCGCGCAAGCCGCTGCGGCGTGGTGTACACCGGGATCCCGTTCGCGTGCAGGGCGTCGCGCGTCGCCGCGTCAACTGCACCGAAGAAGCACGCGAGGATGCCGCGGTATGCGTATTGCCGCGATTCGATCAGCGTGCGCGCGACCGCATCGGCCGGCGCGCTGTGGGACGTCGAATGCACGACGAATAGCGTGCCCGTTTGCGGAAACGGCGCGAGCGCCTTGACGGCAGCGCCGAAATGCTCGGGACGCGCATCGTCGCCGAGCGTCAGCGGATTGCCGGGCCCGGCGAGATGCGGCAGCGCGGCCGCTACCGCCGACGTTGCCGCCGCCGGCCAGTCGGCCAGCACGTCGCGTACCTCCGCGACCGCATCGCCCGCAAGCTTCGCGACGCCCGCGTCGCTCGTCACGAGCGTCGCCGCGCCACGCGCGGTGACGCGACCGACGCCGAGCGTCTCGATCTCGTCGAGCAGATCGTCGAGGGCATCGACGCGCACCATCCCCGCACGCTGGAACGCCGCCGTGTAAAGCGCATCGCCGGGATCGGCGCGCCCGGTGCGCAGCGCGAGCACCGGCTTGTTGCGCGCCGCCGCGCGCGCTGCCGACATGAACTTGCGCGCGGCGCATACGGTGTCGAGCTCGAGCAGGATCGCGCGCGTGCCGGGATCGCTGGCGAGGTAGTCGAGAACATCGCCCGCATCGACGTCGGACTCGCTGCCCAGCGCGACGACGTGCGAAAAGCCGAGGCCTCGCGCATCGGCCCAGCCCAGTACCGCGTTCGTCAGCGCGTTCGATTGTGACACCCAGGCGACGCCGCCCGATCGCGCCGTATAGGCCGGCGCGCCGAAATGCGCATGCCGCGCGGGCGACAGCACGCCGAGACTGCCGGGCCCGACGATACGGAGCACGAACGGCTTCGCGGCCTTGAGCGTGCGATCGAGTGCCGCGCGATCGGCGTCGGTGCGCGCTTCGCCGACGATCACCGCGACGCGCGTGCCGAGCTCGCCGAGCTTGCGCACGATGCCGGCCCACGTGGCAGGCGGCGTGCAGATCACGGCGACCGATGGCGGCGCGGGAAGGCGATCGACATCGGCCACGACCGCATGCCCGTTCAGTTCACGGTACTTCGGATTGACGGGCCACACGGGCCCGTCGAACGCACCGTCGAGCACGCGCGCCCACACCATCGCACCGATACTGCCGGCGCGCGACGATGCACCGACGACGGCAACGGACCTGGGCTGGAACAATGCATCGAGATGGCGGACGGTCACATCGGCTCCCTACGGTAACGAAAGACGATCCGACCGGCACACGGACCAGATAGCCACGTGCCGGCCGACGCGAACTCCAAGCATAGGCGAACCCGATGCGGCTGCCTATATGCCGAACGGCCGACTGTGCGACGCGCATCAATGACCGCAACATGAGCCGGTAACCGACGCCTTCGCACGATGCAACGGGCGAAGGCGACACGATGCGGTCATCCGGTCGCCACTTCAAAGGTGAGGATTTACAGGAGCCATGGTGAGCAAGTTCGGGAATAGCACGGCGCAGTGTGTAAATACGCGAGAGGTGACGGCAATCGGCCGTACGTCAGCACCGCCAAGATCGAGCATGCCAATGCGCGCACGCCGCGTCATTGCGGGGTTGTTTACCGGAATTTGCGATGATATCCGGGCGATTCGCAGCGAATTCGCAAAAAGGTATCCATTAATCGCGCAGCATTGCCGTTCAATTCGCGGCCCCGAATCGCATTGCGGCTGCCCAAAAACAAAACGGTGCGACGGCCGCATGGCCGTTCGCACCGTCAGTCAGCGCACGAAAGGTGAGGATTTTCGGGAGTCAGTCCTTGATCAGGAAACGCGCCCGGTTCTTGCCGAGCCACGCCGGCGCACGCCCGCGGCCGCTCCACGTTTCGCCCGTCTTCGGGTTCAGGTACTTCGGCGGCAACGGACGCTTCGGCTTCGCGGCAGCGGCGGTGCCCATCGGAAGAAAACCGAGCTCCTCGGCCGTAATGTCGAATTCCTCGATTTTCGCCCGAATGGCGGCAATCGCATCGGTAATCGCCTTTTCGCGTTCCTTGTCGATCTTTTGCTGAAGTCTTTCGAGCTGCGCGGTCAGTTGCCTGTAGGTCGCCATATGGATGGGACTCCGTGAGTGTTATTCATGAAAAATAGCCGACTCCAAGCGAATAGAAAAGCGCTTCACCCGATCATGGTCTCCTCAGCCGGTCATGACGGGATCAATAACCGCTTTTCTTCTTGCATGCGAAGAGAAGATTTCGCACGGCGTCATCGGTCGATCGCTGGATGACATCGAATTCCCCATTGCAGAGGGCTCGGGCGTTGTCCGTGCAATTGCTCCAGTCACCGCCGGTGCACTGCACCTGCGTAGTGGGGCGTCCGTCCGAAGTGAACAGTGGCGCCCCGCCGCCGCACCCGCCGAGCCCCGCAACCAGGGCCAACAATCCGGCCCGACACCAATGCGTTCGAGGCCACCGACAGACCGCCGCAAGCATGTGTTTCATTGTTGTTTCCGTCAACCTATTTTTGAATGTCGCGAGTATGCCATGCACTGTCGCCCCGCGTTCAGTCGGGTGTCCGGTCGGGGCGTCCGCGCGTCTTGTACGGCACGGCACGGCGCGGATCGTCGGTGATGCGAACGAATACCTGCTCGACGTCGGGAAGCGCGCCGAGTTCACGCGCGAGCGCCTGCCGGTCGAATGCCGGATCGGCACACCCTTCGACGTAAATGAAGCGCCGCTGCACGGTGATCCACAGGCTCGTGCCGTGCAGACGATCGGTGACCGCGAAATGCGCTTTGGCCGCCGCGGCGATCGGCGCGTCATACATATAGGAATTCGGTTTCGCGCAGCGGTGGGCGAGCCAGCAGGTGGTCCCGCGCTCGACCCGGTAGTGCGCGTCGTCCTCCATCTCGGCGCGCGTCATCCACGGGCCGAGCGGCAGCGGGCATTCGGCGAAATCCCGCGACAGCACGACGAACGGATCGTTGTACCAGTTGCGCCGTGCCGCAGGTACATCCGCGTCACTCGATTGCGCGAACGAGGACGTCGTCACCAGTACGGCCAGCCATCCGACGATGCCGATTCGCTTCATCATTGTCTCCTGTCGGGCATTTCACCGGTGCCGTTCCTCATGTCCGCGCGCATCCGCCGCCGCTGGCCACCGGTCGATTCCCAGCGCCGCCAGTTTCTTGTAAAGCGTCGCCCGACCGATGCCGATGCGCGCGGCCGCTTCCACCACCTTGCCGTCGCAGGCGGCCAGCGCATCGATCAGGAACTGGCGCTCCCACGCGGCCAATGCATCGGTATACGAAACGACCGGCGCACCAGGCCCAGCCGATGCGTCGCCGGCGTCCCGGCCGGCCGGCGACGGCGCAACCCGCGCGCCCGCCGGCACGCTGTCGGGCGCCACGCGCATCGGCCCGAGGAACGGTGCGAGCGCACGCGCGTCGATCACCGAGCGATCCGACAGCATCAGCGCACGCTCGAGCGTGTTGCGCAGCTCGCGCACATTGCCCGGCCACGGGTACGCGCACAGCACCCGGAGCGCATCGTCGGTCAGTTCGCAGTGGGCGGCGCGGCCGTGCTGCGCGGCCAGTTCCTCCAGCGTCGCGTAGACGAGCGCCGCGATGTCGGACGCTCGCTCGCGCAGCGGCGGCGCGTGAATCGTCAACACGTTGAGCCGGTAATAGAGATCCGCGCGAAAGCGGCCGGCCTCGACCAACGCGGGCAGGTCGGCCGACGTCGCGGCGATGATCCGCACATCCGCGCGCACGATCCGGTTCGAGCCGAGCGGCTCGAACTCCTTGTCCTGCAACACGCGCAGCAGCTTGCCCTGCAGCGGCAGCGGCATGTCGCCGATCTCGTCGAGAAACAGCGTGCCGCGATCGGCCAGCTCGAACTTGCCGACGCGCCCCTTGCGGTCGGCACCGGTGTACGCACCCGGCGCCGCGCCGAAGAATTCGGTTTCGAGCAGCGTGTCGGGAATCGCCGCGACGTTGACGGTCACGAGCGGCTGGAGCGCGCGCGCCGACGCCGCGTGGATCGCATGCGCGAGCAGTTCCTTGCCGGTGCCCGTCTCGCCGAGCAGCAGCACCGGCGAATCGACCTGCGCCGCGCGCCGCGCCTGCCGCTTGGTTTCGAGGCTCGCGGCGCTCGTGCCGACGAAGCTCGCGAACGTGTATTTCGCTCGGCGCGCCTGCGCGAGCGAACGCTGCGTCGCGATCAGCTGCTGCTGAAGCTGCGCGTAGCGGGAAAAGATCGGCGTGAGCGTCTTCAACTGGTCGAACAGCGCGAAGCCGATCGCGCCGACCGTCTCGCCCGCCTCGTTCTTCAACGGCAGGCGCGTGACGACCAGCGGCTCGCGGCCCGTCTCCATGATGTCGAGCAGGATCGGCTGTCCGGTCGACACGACCTCGCGCATCAGGCTGTTCGGAATCACCGCCTCGCAGTCGAGGCCGACTGCCTGCTGCGGATCGGCGAACCCGAAACGCGCCGCATAACGCTCGTTCATCCACACGACGCGCGCGTCGCGATCGACGACCACCGTGCCCGCACTCGAATCCTCGAACGTACGAAACAGCGACTCGGCAGCGCGCCGCAGCACGTCGCCGTAATTGACGGGCAGGCGGGCCCAGTCGTTCATCATCGTCTCCGCATATGCTTGGCCGGATGTCTCCGGGACGAGACGAAGTATCTCATTTCGGAGACACGCCGGAATGCCTTGTCAGGGAAAGTCCTGGCCGATTCGACGGGTTGTCCGGACGGCCAAATCGTCTCCGGATGGAGACGATTTATGTAGAATCTTCAGACATTGGCCGGCGCGGGCCCGCCGGCCTGCGCCGGACCCATGTCCGGCGGCGCAATCCGGCCGATGGCACGAAACCTGCACGAACCCGTCCCGGTCCGCGGCGCGTCCCGCGATCGAACAACAACCAAAGCCATTCCAAGCAATTAGGAGACTCCCTTGTCTTTCGTGATCGTCCTCGCCGCGCTGGCGTTTCTAATGTTCGCCGCGTATCGCGGCTACAGCGTGATCCTGTTCGCGCCGATCGCCGCGCTCGGCGCGGTCCTGCTGACCGACCCCGCCGCCGTCGCACCGGTCTTCTCCGGCATCTTCATGGAGAAGATGGTCGGCTTCGTCAAACTCTATTTCCCGGTGTTCATGCTCGGTGCCGTGTTCGGCAAGGTGATCGAACTGTCCGGGTTCTCCGAGTCGATCGTCCATGCGGCGATCCGCTACATCGGCCGCTCGCGTGCGAATGCGGTGATCGTCGCGGTGTGCGCGCTGCTCACCTATGGCGGCGTGTCGCTCTTCGTGGTGGTGTTCGCGGTGTATCCGTTCGCGGCCGAACTCTATCGCCAGAGCAACATTCCGAAACGGCTGATGCCTGGCGCGATCGCGCTCGGCGCGTTCTCGTTCACGATGGACTCGCTGCCCGGCACGCCGCAGATCCAGAACATCATCCCGACCACGTTCTTCAAGACGACTGCCTGGGCCGCGCCCGTGCTCGGCACGATCGGCTCGCTGTTCATCGTCGTCGTCGGCCTCACGTACCTGGAATGGCGCCGCCGTTCGGCGATGGCGAAGGGTGAAGGCTACGGCACGTCGCTCGTCAACGAACCGGAACGCGTCGAAGCGAAGTCACTCCCGCATCCGGCGCTGGCGATCCTGCCGCTGATCCTCGTCGGCGTGTCGAACTTCGCGTTCACGAAGCTGATCCCGCAGTGGTACGGCGCCGCGTCGTACACGGTCGCGCCGGACGTGCTGCCCGGCGTGCACGCGCCGGTCACGACGTCGATCAAGACCGTCGTCGCGATCTGGTCGGTCGAGGCCGCGCTGCTGCTCGGCATCGTGCTGGTCATCCTGACCGCGTTCAAGCGCGTGAGCGGCCGCTTCGCGGACGGCTCGAAGGCCGCCGTCGCCGGCGCACTGCTCGCCGCGATGAACACCGCGTCGGAATACGGTTTCGGCGGCGTGATCGCCGCGCTGCCGGGCTTCCTCGTCGTCAGCGATGCGCTGAAGAGCATTCCGAACCCGCTCGTGAACGCGGCCGTATCGGTCAGCTCGCTCGCCGGCATTACCGGTTCGGCGTCGGGCGGCATGAGCATCGCGCTCGCCGCGATGTCGGACCTGTTCATCAAGGGCGCGCAGGCGGCCAACATTCCGCTGGAAGTGCTGCACCGGGTCGTCGCGATGGCCAGCGGCGGCATGGACACGCTGCCGCACAACGGCGCGGTCATCACGCTGCTCGCGGTCACGGGCCTCACGCACCGCCAGTCGTATCGCGACATCTTCGCGGTCACCATCATCAAGACGCTCGCGGTGTTCTTCGTGATCGCCGTGTACTACACGACGGGCCTCGTGTAACGCTGTGCATCGGGCGGCGTTCCGCACGCCGCCCCACCTCGGTCGGCCGCATCGACGCGGCCAACGCTCAGCACCCGCCACGGGCCACCATCCGGCACCGCCCTTCCCACTCCCATTGTTACCAGCAGCAGAACACTGCGTTGGGAGCGATCGCATTTTTCCCACGCGTGCCCGCGCCTACACTGTTTTCAACCGCAGCCGCTTCGTCGAACGAAGGCCGGCCGCCCAGTCGGAAACATGGAGGTCTCGATCATGAAGCGCCTGATTCATGCAGTTGCCATCGCCCTGGCCGTATCTGCCCCGCTCGCCGCGCACGCGCAGTCGAACCCGCCGCTCACGCGTGCGCAGGTCCACGCCGAAGTGAAAGCGCTCAAGCAAGCCGGCTTCCAGTCGAGCGACTGGTTCTATCCGGCCAGCATCGTTTCCGCCGAAGCGAAGCTCGCCCGCGAGCAGAGTGCCGGGTATGGCAGCGATCGCGGCGCGTCGTCGGAGTCGAGCCAGTAATCGCGGCCTCCGCTCCCCCAGCCCGCCCGACCGCACCCTTTCCCGCCGTTACGCCTTCACCGGCTGAATCAATTTCGCGCATGCCGCTGCCTGCGGATCGCCCGCCGGCAGCTTCGCGCATACCCCGTCGAACTGCTTCACGACCGACCTGACCGACGCGTCGTGCGCGCCGCCGCCGCGCCAGCGGTTCAGTTGCGTGACGACCTTGGTCAGCGCGCGCAGGTTCGCCCCATAAAACGCATCCCTGGTCTTCCCGGCCTGCGCGAGCACGCTCGCGGCGATCGCCTCGATCCGCGCCGAATCGTCCGGCGCCAGCGCGACCGCATTCGCGAAGTAGGTCGCACCCCAGCGCAGTTTCGTCGCCGGTCCGCTCGCCGAGTCGTACGCCTTCCGGTACCAGTCGAGCGCCGCGGCCTTGTCGCCGCGCGCCTTCGCATTCGCGGCCAGTCCGGACATGAAGTAGTACGGCGTCGCCGAACGCGCCAACTCGGCCTTCAGCAAGACATCGGATTCGTCGTACAGCCCTGCGTCGGTCAGCGTGTCCGCCGCTTCGCTGACGAGCGCCTGCCGCTCGTACGGATTCGCGGCGCCCTGCACCGATGCCGCGATCTGCTTGCGCGCGGCATCGACCAGCGCCGGCGCGGCGAGCGGCGCGCCGTCGTGCGCGTCGCCACGCGCGAGCAGCACGCGGCCGTGCAGCGCCATCAGGCGGTCGATCGACGACAGTGTCGTGTCGGTCGACAGCCGCGCGAGCGCCGCGTCGTACGCGCCGCGCAGCTTCGCGCGCTGCGCGGCATCGCCGCCAAGGTAGGCGACCACGCGCGCGGGCGCCGCGACGAGCACATCCGAATCGGCCCGCGCCAGCGCCGGCTCGCGCAGCACCGCGCGCAACGCATCGGCGAGCGCGGCCTTGTCGAGCGCGCCAGCCTGCGCGGGATCGTCCGAGGCCGCGACCACCGCCGACTTCAGCGCGAACCGCGCGGCGTCCGCCTTCGCACCGGCTGCCCGCGCACGCTGCGACAGCGTCTGCAGCGTCACCGCGACCCGATCGGGCGGCACCGGCAGCGCGCCGTCGGTGTCCCATGAATAGTCGGCGAGCAGATGCCATTCGTCCGGCGTCAGCGACGCGCCGTTGTTCAGCGCGGTCGCGAGCGTCTGCCGCACCGGGTGCGTGGCCGTCATCCCGAGCGACAGCGCCTGCATGTAGCGATCGAGATCGGCTTCGCCCGGCAGCCGCGTCACTTCGGTGCCGTCCGGGCGGAACAGGATCATCGTCGGATAGCCGTGCACCTTGAAGCGCTCGCCGAGCTTCTGCGCGCTCTCGGTATCACCGTCCAGATACACCGGCACGAAGAACGACGAGCGGGTCTTGAACGCCTGCTGGCTGAAGATCGTCGACTTCACCTGGTTGCACGACGGGCACCACACCGCGCCCCAGTACAGCAGCAGCGGCTTGCCGGTGCGCTTCGCCAGCGCGAACGCGGCATCGACGTCGCCCTGCTGCCACGCGATACCGGGCGGCAGATGCGCGCCGTCGCCCGAAGGACTCAACACGGCAGCGCCCTGCGGCGCGGGGGTGGCGAACGCCGCACCCGCGGCGGCGAACAGGCAGGCGGCAGTCAGGTTCCGGAGAACGGTTTTCATCGAGGCGGGTTCCGTTGAAAGAGACGGTTGCGGGAAGCGGCGTCGCGCGACGGTCGGAGCCGGCATGTCAGCGACGGCCGGCCCATGCGTGCGAAGCGGCAAGGCGAACACACGGCGAAACGAAGAAACAGCGAAGGGCGTCGACGGATGGCGCCGCGCATGCCGGAACCGGCCGTGCGCGTCGTGCAGGCATCGACGCAGAAAGCCGCGACCGGCAAATCGCTCGACGATACGATTCACGCGGCCGGTTGAAAACGAACGAATTCTCGAATGGATATGACGTGCGGCATCGCCGACGTGCGCTCATGCGCCGTGAGCGCAACGACGCATCGCGCTGCATGCAGCCTTCCATTACTGCCGTCCCTTGATCCGCGCCATCTGATACACCGACGCATACGCGCCGTCGCGCAGCGCATAGTCCGGCGCCTCTCCCTCGATCCGGAAACCGTGCTTTTCATACAGCGCGACGGCCGCCGGGTTGTCGACGAATACGGTCAATTCAAGGCGCGTGACGTTCAGCCAGTTTTCGGCGAGTTCGATGGCGGCGGCCAGGAGCCGGCCGCCGATGCCGCGACCATGATGCGACGCATCGACCATCATCCCGAGCGACGCCGCATGACGCCGGCGCGGGTTCTGCTCCGGATGCAGCGCGAGATGGCCGACCACCGCGCCGTCGAGCTCGGCGACGAGGCTCACGCCCTGTTCGTGCAGGCGTTCGAGTCGCTGCTGCCATTTCTCGTGCGACGGAAACGGTTGCTGGAGCGTGTTCATGTACACCGCGGGATGCGCGACGATTTGCCGGATCGCGTCGACGTCGTGCGTCTCGCTGTGCCGGATCGTGATATCGGTCATGACTGGGTAGAGTCGAAAGTATCGGGCCGGGGCACGTTGCCGCGCGAACGCAACAACGCATCGAGCTTATCCGATTTCACACGAATGAAACATGGTCACAGCGCAACGCGATTCCGTTGCACGCACAACCACCACGCATCACACCGGCTTCACGTAATCGGTAATTTATGACCACCCCTGCCACGGAAATCGGTAATTTCCGACCACTCCGGCATCTTCGCGGCGCGTCGCCGATTAGTTGCGCTCGCAACGTCACCGCCACCGGCACCGCACGTCATCGCGTGTCATTTCCGCATCACGTCGACGTCATCTGCGCTCCCTAGACTGGGCGCCGCCCCGCCCCGCACGCGCCGGGCACGCGCGGGCCGACATCCTGCCCCGCGCATCACGAGCGTGCGGCACGCAGGAGCGCGACAACGGCCGACGCGCCGAAACGCACACGCATCGCCGACCGTCCCAGGGGGACGACGCACGGGCGCAACCAGACGAAGTCACGAACGCTCCCATCATCACAGGATCAGAACGCCATGACGTCACGCCGCAAATTCCTTCAGCAAACCGCGACTTCCGGCCTCGCCGCCGCCGCGCTGTCCGCGTTTCCGCCGAGCATCCGCCGCGCGCTCGCGATTCCCGCGTTTCACGAAACGGGGACCATCAAGGACGTGAAGCACGTCGTGCTGCTGATGATGGAAAACCGCGGGTTCGACGGCTACTTCGGCACCTTCAAGGGCGTGCGCGGTTACGGCGATCGCTTCGCGGTGCCGTCGCCGAACGGCCGCGACGTATTCCACCAGACCTACACGAAAGCGACGCCCGCGACGACCCTCACGCCGTACCACCTCGACGCGAGCCAGGGCAACGCGCAGCGCGCGGGCGGCACGCCGCATACGTGGGCCGACGCGCAGGCCGCGTGGGACCATGGCCGGATGAACCGCTGGCCCGACGCGAAGACGCCGCTGTCGATGGGCTATTACGACGCGGCCGAAGTGCCGTTCCAGCGCGCGCTCGCCGACGCGTTCACGCTGTGCGACCACTACCACTGCGGGATGCACACGGGCACGATCGCGAACCGGCTGTTCTACTGGAGCGGCACCAACGGCCCGAACGGCATCAGCCCGGCCGACGGCAGCCGCGTGAAGCTCGCCGCGCTGAACAACCAGTTCAACGGTGGCAACGACATCGGCCCGTCGAGCCAGGGCTGGACGTGGACGACCTACGCGGACCGGCTGCAGCAGGCCGGCGTGAACTGGAAGGTCTACCAGAGCCTGATCGACAACTTCGGCTGCAACGAGATGATGAGCTTCCGCCACTGGCGCGCGGCCATCGAGCAGATGCCGGCCGCACGCCGGCCCGCGTACGTCGCGTCGACGGACATCACGCAGCCGGTGACGGCGGCCGGCGCGTTCTACGATCCGGCGATCGACGATCCGTTGAGCCCGCTCGCGAAGGGTTTCGGCAACACGATGCCGTACGGCTTCCTCGAAACGTTCCGTGACGACATCCGCAACGGCACGCTGCCCGAGGTGTCGTGGATCATCCCGCCGTCCGTGTACAGCGAACATCCGGGGCCGTCGAGCCCCGCGCAGGGCGCGTGGTACGTGCAGGCGGTGCTCGACGCGCTGACCGCGAACCCGGACGTGTGGAGCAAGACCGTGCTGCTGATCAACTACGACGAGAACGACGGCTTCTTCGACCACATGCCGTCGCCGGCCGTGCCGTCGCGCAACGCGGACGGCTCGCTCGCGGGCGGCCATACGCTCGCGGCTGCCGACGTCGCCGTCGAGTATCACGACTTCGCGCCGGCCACGTCGAGCCAGCCCGCGGCCGACGGCCGTCCGTACGGTCCTGGCCCGCGCGTGCCGATGTGGGTCGTGTCGCCGTGGAGCCGCGGCGGCTGGGTCAACTCGCAGGTGTTCGACCATACGTCGACGCTGCTTTTCCTCGAGAAGCGCTTCGGCGTGGTCGAGCCGCAGATCGGCGCGTATCGTCGCGCGGTGTGCGGCGACCTGACGAGCGCGTTCAACTTCCGCGCGCCGAACAACGAACCGCTGCCGACGCTCGCGGGCCGCACGACGAAAAGCCAGGTCGACGCACTGAGCGCCGCGCAGCAGGCGGCGCCGAAGATCACGCCGCCGGCCACGCCGTCGCTGCCCGCGCAGGCCACCGGCGTGCGCCCGTCGCGCGCGCTGCCGTACGAGTTGCATGCGAGCGCGCAGGTCGATGCCGGCAAGGGCACCGTCACGCTGAAGTTCGCGAACACCGGTCGCGCGGCGGCGGTGTTCCACGTCTACGACAAGCTGCACCTCGACCGCGTGCCGCGCCGCTACATCGTCGAGCCGGGCAAGGCGCTGCGCGGCGACTGGGCGGCGCTCGCCGACGACAGCGGCAAATATGACCTGTGGGTGCTCGGCCCGAACGGCTATCACCGCCGCTTCACCGGCGACCTGGCCCGGCTGGCCGGCGGGCGGGCGCCGCACCCGGAGATCCGGGTCGGCTATGCGGGCGCGAGCGGCAACCTGCATCTGCGGCTGCGCAACGACGGCGGCGGCCCCGTGCGCTTCACGGTGAAGTCGAACGAGGTGTACGGCGCACTGTCCGGCCGCGGCGCGAACGACGATCGCGGCCACGGCAACGAGGACGGCAATAGCCAGGGTCACGGGCACGGCAACGACACCGGTACGACGTGGACCGTCACGGTGCACGCCGGCGGCCAGTCGGAACTGCACTGGAAGCTCGACTCGACCGGCCACTGGTACGACTTCGTCGTCACCGCCGACAGCGACGCGAGCTTCTCGCGCCGCGTGGCCGGCCGCGTCGAAACGGGCCGCCACTCGGTCAGCGACCCGGCGATGGGGCTCGCCGACCGCTTCTGACGGCACCCGCGCCCGCCCGGCCCGATCACTGGCCGGGCGGCGGTCGCGGCATGGCCCGATCCGGCTGAAACGCCCGCCCGGCGCGGCTCAAACATCAGAAGGATCGGTGGTACAGCCCTCTTTTCGGGGCCACCGAAAATGCTCCGTGTTGCGGCCCGTTCGCGTTAAACTTCGTCAAGCTGCATTCAACAACGACATCTTCGCCAATCTGGCACACACGACACGAGGATAGGTTCGATGCGCACTACCGGCTCATCCGGGGCAATGACCCTGCTCACCGAACACGACCCGGCCGACGGCCGCGAATTGCGCTCGCTCCGGCTCGAATCGACCGGCGACGGCAAGAGCGTGCTGCTGATCGAGATCGACGAACGCAAGCCCGGCATTCACCGCGAGGTCCGCTACGAGATCACGCCGGCCGAACTGATCGCGGCGATCCGCTCGCACGGCGCCGAGCTGCCCGGCGAAAACCACGGCGCCGCATCGCTCGCCCGCACCCCTTCCTGAAGTCGAACGGTGAGCCGCGCGCAACGCCTCGGCTCACCGTTCTGCCCGCATCCCCCTGCCGCCGTCAGGCGCTTTCCGTCATTCCCCGACGCACGGTTGAAAATGGCCGATAATCGGCCCATCTGTGTGGTCTCCTCACGCGCTTCCTTTTCGGCCAGCCGTCATGCTCCGTGACCTCGTCGCCCAATACGGGCCGCTTCTCGTCTTCGCCAACGTACTTGCGGCGGCCATCGGCCTGCCCGTGCCGGCGATGCCGACGCTCGTGCTGTTCGGCGCGATGGCCGCGATGCATCCGGCGATGATCGGCTCGCAGCTCGTGACGGTGCTGGCGCTGTCGGTGCTCGGCGCGCTGATCGGCGACACCGTGTGGTACGTCGCCGGGCGGCGCTACGGCGGCACGACGCTGAAGACGATCTGCCGGCTGTCGCTGTCGCGCGATACCTGCGTGAAGAAGACCGAACGTTTCTTCGGCCGCTACGGCGTGCGCGTGCTCGCGGTCGCCCGCTTCATTCCGGGGCTGTCGCTCGTGTCGGTGCCGATGGCCGGCGCGCTCGGCACGCGCTACCGCACGTTCGCCGGCTACGATGCGCTCGGCGCCGCGCTGTGGACGATCGTCGGGCTCGTCTCGGGGGTCGTGTTCTATCGGCAGATCGACTGGCTGTTCGCCGGCGCGAGCCGGCTCGGCCGCGCGGTGCTGCTGGTGATCGTCGCGCTGCTGGCGATCTATGCGGCCGTGCGCTGGATGCGCCGCCGCGCGCTGATCCGCCAGCTCGCGACCGCGCGCATCGGCGTCGACGAACTCGATCGCCTGCTGGCCGATGCGTCGGCGCCCGTGGTGCTCGACGTGCGTTCGCCCGAGCATCGCAAGCTCGACCCGTTCACGATTCCCGGCGCGCAGTTCGCGGACGAGCGGCGTATCGCCGACATCGTCGCGCGCTATCCGCTCACGCAGAAGTTCGTCGTGTATTGCTCGTGCCCGAACGAAGTGACGGCCGCACTGATGGCCAAGCGCCTGCTCGACGCGGGCTTCACCGATGCGCTGCCGCTGCGCGGCGGCCTCGATGCCTGGCGCGACACCGGCCGCCAGCTCACGTCACTGGTGGAAGAGATCCCCGCCGCGAACGATCCGGTGGCGGGCCTGCACAAGCCGGCCTGATCGAACTGACGGCAGGCCGGCCGCGCAAGACGGGAAATACCGCGGGGGACGTTGCATCCCCCTTCGATCAGAACGCGTGCAACGGCAGGTTCACGACCAGGCGATACTCGCGGTTCGTCGCGTCCGAAGAGTGCATGGAACCGTTGTGCCACATCGCGATGAACGTGACCTTCGTGTCCTTCAGCTTGCCGCTCTGGAACGTGTACGACGGGATGAAGCCGAACTCGTGGTGACGGCCCTGCACCGGCGCGCCGTTGCTCCAGTAGATGCTCGACTTGCTCGGATCGTTCGCCGCACCCGCGCTGCCGTCCGCACCCCAGCCCGTCACGCCCCAGACCATCGCCTTGAAGCCCGGCAGGCCCGCTTCCTTGCCGTAGAACGTGTAACGCAGCTGCAGCGACTTTTCGTGCGGCGCGTTGTAGTCGACGTCCATCGAGTTGGTCAGGAAGATGCCGTTGGTTTCGTTCAGGTAGTCGAAGAACTGGTCGCCGAGCACCTGCTGGAAGCCGAGCAGCAGCTCGTGCGGACCGTGCTGCGCGGCCAGCGACAGGCTGTATGCGTTGTTGTCGATCTTGCCTTGCAGCGCGTCGCCGGTGTCGTGCGTCGAGTAGACGTTGCCGAAGCCCGTCCACTTGATCGTCTGCGTGCTGCCGATGCTGTGCTTCACCGACGCGTAGTACTGGTGCCACACGTCGTCGGCCTGGTTCGCGTACAGCGCGACTTCGCCGTTCGGCGAGTAGTCCCACGTGCCGCCCACGTAAGTCAGGCGGTTGATGCGCGTGCCGCCGTATTGCGTCGTGAGGTTCGTAAGCGTCGTATGACCGCGTGCGTCGGTCTTCGTGAAGCTGCCGGCCTCGAGCATCACGTTCTTGAATTCGTTGCTGACGATCGTCGCGCCGAGGAACGTCGGCGGCAGCGCGCGGTTGTCGTGCTGCTCCATGAACGGGTTGTCGACGGCCTGCAGACCGTACTTGACCACCGTGTTCGAGATGCGCGCCTTGATGTCGTAGATGCCCGGGTAGGCCCACGCGAGCTGGTTGCCGCCACCGCCGCCCTTCGCGATGTGCACCATGCTGCCGGCACCCTGGCCGCCGTCGAGCTTCAGCGCCGCATACAGCGACGCGTCGAAGCCGATCCCGATCAAGCCCGTCGTAAAGCCCGACTCGAAGTTCGCCATCGCGCCCTGGACCCACGCGTGGCGATGCGGTCCGCCCTTGCTGTCGAGCACGTCCGCATAGTTGCGGAACAGGAAGTCGAGATGGCTGTCGGCAATGAAGCCCTTCGACTTCGACTGGGCCGACGGCTCGTCGGGCGGCGTGACGGCCTGGGTCGCTTCGGCGTTGATAATGGCGTTCGGGGTCGTTGCCTGCGCAACGGTCGTGCTCGCGCCGGCGGACGGCGCAGCCTGCGCAACCGTCAGCGGTGCGGGGGCCGCGTCGTCGGCGTGCGCGACGCCGGTCAGCGACACGCCCGCGAGCGCCGGCAAGCCCCATGCAAGCAGCATCTTCGATGCCGTCCCGATCGTCTTTTGCTTTTTCATCGTCATTCTCGTCTTGTGTTGATGTCGTCCACGCCGGTTGCGATCCGCTTCCAGCCCCCCGGCGAGCCCGGTTAAGGACGCGCCTTTACCCGCGGCGCGAAGGTTGTTCGCGCCGCACCCTACCCCTGTTGACCTGCCTGGTTATATTTGCTGCGTCACTTCACGCCGCCGCGCCCGCCCGGATGCACGCGACACGCGCCGCCGAGCCCTGCCGCACTTCCGGCAGCGGCACGTCCTGCGCGCACGCGTCGATCGCGACCGGGCAGCGCGTGCGAAACGCACAGCCGGACGGCGGGTTGAGCGGCGACGGCATCTCGCCCGCCAGCAGCATCGGACGGCGAGCACGCTCGCGCGCCGGCTCCGGCGTCGGCGCCGCATCGAGCAGCGCCTTCGTGTACGGGTGCTGCGGCACGCCATACACGTCATGCCGCGTGCCGAACTCCATCACGCGGCCGAGATACATCACGAGCACGCGCTGGCTGATGGCCTTCACCACCGCCAGATCGTGCGCGACGAACAGATAGGACAACGACAGGTCGCGCTGCAGATCGCGCAGCAGGTTCACGATCTGCGCCTGGATCGACACGTCGAGCGCCGAGACGGGTTCGTCGCAGATCACGAGCTTCGGCTCGCTGATCAGCGCACGCGCGATCCCGACGCGCTGGCACTGCCCGCCGGAAAATTCGTGGGGATAGCGCAGCAGGTGATGCGCATTCAGGCCGACACGCTCGAGCATCGTGATCACGCGGCGGCGCACTTCGGTGCGGCCGAGGCCCGCGTGGTGCGTGACGAGCGGCTCCGCGACGATCTGTTCGATCGTCATGCGCGGATCGAGCGACGCGAGCGGATCCTGGAAGATCATCTGGACTTCGCGGCGCATCGCGGTGCCGCGCAGGTGATCCGGCGCGACGGCATCGCCGCGCCAGCGCACCGTGCCGGCCGTCATCGGCACGAGGCCGATCAGCGCGCGCGCGAGCGTCGACTTCCCGCAGCCCGACTCGCCGACGAGCCCGACCGTCTCGCCGCGCTTCACGTCGAACGACACGCCGTCGACCGCGCGCAGCGTGCCCTTCGGCGACCACGGATAGCCGCCGAGCGGCACGCGGAAATGCACCTTCAGATCCTCGACGGACAGCAGCGTGTCGCCCGTCGCGCCGGCATTGCGGCGTGCTTCGACGCTCATCGCAGACCTCCCGTCAGATCGGCCAGCGGCCGGTGGCATGCGCGCACCGCGCCCACCGCGCCATAGGTTTCGAGCACGGGGCGCGCTGCACCGCAGCGCTCCTCCGCATACGTGCAGCGTTTCGCGAACGCGCAGCCGGCCGGCGCGGTGCCGGGCATCGGCGGATTGCCGGGAATCGCGACGAGCGGCGCATCGTCCGCGTCGGTCAGGCGCGGCAGCGCGTTGAGCAGGCCGATCGTGTACGGATGCGACGGCGCCGCGAAGATCGAATCGGCCGGCGCGTATTCGACGGTGCGGCCCGCATACATGACCATCACGTCGTCCGCGAGGCCCGCGACCACGCCCATGTCGTGCGTGATCAGCACGATCGCGGTGCCGCGCTCGCGATTCAGCTCGCGCAGCAGGTCGATGATCTGTGCCTGCACGGTCACGTCGAGCGCGGTGGTCGGCTCGTCGGCGATCAGGATTTCCGGCTCGGACAGCAGCGCCATCGCGATCATCACGCGCTGCCGCATGCCGCCGGAGAACTCGTGCGGATACATGCGGATGCGGCGTGCCGCATCGGGAATGCGCACCGACTCGAGCGCCTCGATCGCGCGCCGGGTCGCGTCCTTGCGCGACAGCTTGCGATGCAGCTGCAGCGTCTCGGTCATCTGCCGCTCGATCGTCAGGAACGGATTGAGCGACGTCATCGGATCCTGGAAGATCATCGCGATCCGGTCGCCGCGCACCGCGTTCAGCGCGCGCGTATCCATCTCGAGCAGGTTGTCGCCGCGATAGCGGGCCGTGCCCGTCGTCGCGCCGTTGCCGGCCAGCAGGCCGAGCAGCGCCATCACGGTCTGGCTCTTGCCCGAGCCCGATTCGCCGACGATGCCGAGCGTCTTGCCGGCCTCGAGCGAGAACGACACGCCGCTCACGGCGTCGATCGGCGGTGCATCCTTGCGCGTGAAGCGCACGCCGAGGTTGTCGACTTCAAGTAGTGCTGTCATGCCAGCCTCCGCCGGGCCGCCCCAAGGAGGCTGGTCGCCCCCTCGGGGGGAGCCGTGCATGGGACCGGAGTAAGCGCTGAAGCGCCAACTCCGGTCGACAGCGAATAACATGAGCGTGGGGGTCGTTTCATTCTCAGCGATCCTTCGGGTCGAGCGCGTCACGCAGGCCGTCGCCAACGAAGTTCACGCAGTAAAGCGTCACGCACAGCATGACGGCCGGTGCCAGCAGGAGCCACGGCATCGATTCCAGTTTCTGCGCGCCGTCCTGAATCAGCACGCCCCAGCTCGTCATCGGTTCCTGCACGCCGAGGCCGAGGAACGACAGCACCGATTCGGTCAGCACGATGTTCGGCACCGAGACGGTCGCGTACACGACGACCACGCCGAGCAGGTTCGGCACGATGTGGCGCAGCACGATCGATGCCGGCGACACGCCGATCGCGCGCGCCGCATCGACGAACTCGCGGTTGCGCAGCGACAGCGTCTGGCCGCGCACGACGCGCGCCATGTCGATCCACGAGAACGCGCTGATGGTCAGCACGACGAGCATGAACGAGCGGCCGAACAGGGTCATCATCAGGATCGCGATCAGCAGGTACGGGATCGCGTACATCATGTCGACGATGCGCATCATCACGGAGTCGACCCGGCCGCCCGCGAAGCCGGCGGTCGCGCCCCACGCGACGCCGAACAGGCCGGACACCAGCGTGCCGAGCAGGCCGACCTCGATCGACACGCGCCCGCCGATCAGCGTGCGCACGAGCAGGTCGCGGCCGAGTTCGTCGGTGCCGAACCAGTGCTGGTTCGCGAGCGCCGGCGGCAGGCTGATCGAGCCCCAGTCGCTCGCCGCGGGATCGGCCGCGAGCAGCCACGGGCCGGCGAAACACGCGAGCGTGATCAGCGCGAGCAGCACGAGGCTGAACACGGCCGCGCGGTTGTGAAGGAAGCGCGCGAACGCGAGCGCGAGCGGCGAGCGCGAACGCGGCGGCGAGTCGGTCTGCACGGGCAGACTGACGACGGGAGTAGTCGGAGTCATCGCAGTGCCTCGCTCAATAACGGATGCGCGGATCGAGCCACGCGTACGCGAGGTCGACCAGCAGGTTGAACAGCACTGCAAACACGGTCGTCAGCACGACGAGGCCGAGCACCAGCGTGTAGTCGCGGTTGATCGCGCCGTTCACGACGAGCTGCCCGAGCCCCGGCAGCGCGAACACCGATTCGGTGACAACAGCCGCCGTGATCGACGTGATGCAGACCGTGCCGAACAGCGACACGACCGGCATCAGCGCGGGCTTGAGCGCGTGGCGCAGCACGATCGTCGAGCCCGGCAGGCCCTTTGCGCGCGCGGTGCGGATGTAGTTGCTCGACAGCGTCTCGATCATCGAGCCGCGCATCACGCGTGCGAGCAGCGACACGTTGATGAAGGTCAGCAGCACGATCGGCAGCAGCCGGTACTGCCAGCCGCCATCGCCCCAGCCGCCGGCCGGCAGCCAGCCGTTGCCGGCCGACGTCTTCAGCAGGATCGCGAAGATCCACACCAGCACCGGGCCGAGCACGAACGGCGGCACGACGTTGCCGAAGTTGCCGAGCAGCATCACGAAGCGGTCGATCAGGCTGTCGCGGCGCACGGCCGCGACGGTACCGAGCAGCACGCCGAACACGATCGAGATCGGGATCGACACGCCGCCCACGCCGAGACTCACGGGCAGCGCCTTCTTCACGAGATCGTTCACCGACCAGTCGACGTAGCGGAACGACGGGCCGAGATCGCCGCGCAGCAGCGAACCGAGATACAGCAGGTACTGCTTCCACAGCGGCTCGTCGAGGTGATACTTCGCGTTCAGGTTCGCGAGCGTCGCCACGGACAGCTGCTTCTCCGTATCGAACGGACCGCCGGGCGTGAAATGCAGCAGCAGGTAGCAGACGGTGATGACGGCGAGAATCGTCGGCACCGCCCACAACGTGCGTCTCAATGCATAGGCCAGCATGATCGCTCCGCTCAGTGCTTGATCAGGTACATGTCCTGCGACGCACGCATGTCGATCACGTTCTTCAGCGAGTAGCCGCCCACGTAGGGCTTCACGAGACGGTCGGCCGAGTACTGGAACAGCGGCACCATCGGCGTGTCGTTCATCGCCGTGTCGTGCGCCTGCGTGAGCAGCGCGGTGCGCGCCTTGTCGTCGAGCTTCTGGTTGCCTTCGTCGACGAGCGAGTCCATCTGCTTGTTGCAGTAGCCAACGGTGTTCTGCGAGCTGCCGCAGCGGATCAGGTCGAAGAAGGTCATCGCGTCGTTGTAGTCGGCGAACCAGCCGTCGCGCGCGATCTGCACCTTGCCGTCATGCCGCTCCTTCATCAGCACCTTGAACTCGACGTTCTCGAGCTTCGTGTTGATGCCGAGCTTCGTGCGCCATTCCGATGCGGTGAACAGCGCGACCTTCTTGTGCAGGTCGTTGGTGTTGTATGTGAGCGTGAACGACAGCGGCTTCGCGTCCGAATAGCCGGCCTGCTTGAGCAGATCCTTCGCGGTCGCGACACGCTTGGCCATCGGCCACGCCGTCCATTCCGGCGTGAACGGCTGCGCGCCCTTCGTGCCGTTCGGCATCAGGCCGTACATCGGCTTCTCGCCGGCCTGCGTGAGCTTCGACGTCAGCACCTCGCGATCGATCACCATCGACAGCGCCTGGCGCACGCGCTTGTCCTTGAGCGCCGGGTCGCTGTTGTTCAGGTAGTAGTAGTAGGTCGCGAGCTGCAGGCCCGGGCGCAGTTCGCCGCCGAACTGCTTGCTGACCTGCTGGAAGATGCCCGACGGGATCGAGTAGCTGTAGTCGATCTGGCCGGCCTGGTACATGCGCATCGCGGTTTCGTCGCTTTCGATCGGCAGGTACGTGACCTTGTTGATCACGACCTTCGACGCGTTCCAGTACTTCGCATCCTTCGTCGCCACGATGCGGTTGTTCGGCTGCCAGTCGACGAGCTGGTATGCGCCGTTGCTGACGATGTTGCCGGGGCGCGTCCATGCGTCGCCGAACTTCGCGACGGTGTCCTTGTTCACCGGTGCGAGCGGCGCCATCGCGGTCAGCTCGGGGAAGAACGCGACCGGCACGTCGGTCGTTACTTCGAGCGTGTACGGGTCGACGGCGCGCACGCCGAGCGTCGTCGGCGCGGCCTTGCCGGCGATGATGTCCTTCGAGTTCTTGATGAACTCGACGAGGATCGTGTACTTCGAGCCCGTCTTCGGATCGACGAGACGCTGCCACGAATAGACGAAATCGGCGGCCGTCACGGGCTGGCCGTTGCTCCACTTCGCATCGTGGCGCAGCTTGAAGATCCACGTCTGCGGCGTCTTGCGCTCCCACGACTGCGCGACGCCCGGCACGACCTGGCCGGCCGCATCGATGCGGGCGAGCCCTTCGAACAGATCGAGGCCGATCGTGTTGCCCGTCCACGATTCGATGTGCGCCGGGTCGAGCGACTCGACTTCGGCGGGCACCTGGCGCGTCAGGTCCTGTTGAGGAGCGAGCGCGACGTTCGACGGAACGGTCACGGCGTGAGCGGCGGGCGTCGTCAGGGCGAGCGCGGCCAGCACGGCCGACATGGCATGCAAGGATTTCATCGTGGCAGTCTTGAGAAGGTTGTTCGGTGAGCGTCGCGCGGCGAATGCCGCGGTTACGCTTGAGACGCTGACGGGTGCAGCGATTGGGGAGGCCCGTGGTTCTCGTATTGCATCTTAGTATTCCTTACGTTTCTTTCGACAGGCATTCCGTCTCTGAAACGAAGGAATACCTGTGCGTTAGAACAGCCTCGGTGTACCGACCCAGACCACCACCGATTCGATCTTCGCGGTGTTGACCCAGCTGTGCGGGACCGTCGACTGATAGTGCGAGCTGTCACCGGCCTGCAAGACGAACGTCTTGCCTTCCAGCGTCAGCGACACTTCCCCTTCAATCACATACAGGAATTCCTCTCCTGCATGCGTCGTTACTTCCGACCGCTTCTGCCCCGGCGGCAACCGCACGAGGATCGCCTCGAGCTGACGCCCTTCGGACACGTTCGTCAGCCTCGCGAACAGGTTCGCCGAATCGGCGAATCCGAAGAAGCGCAACTGCTCGCCTCTGCAGACCGAGCGTTCCTCGCTCGGTGTGTCCACGAAGTACTGCACCGTCACGCCGAGCGCCTGTGCGATACCGGCCAGCGACGTCAGCGACGGCGACGCGAGCCCGCGCTCGACTTGAGACAGAAACGGCTTCGAAATACCCGCGGCGGTAGCGGTGTCGTCGAGCGTGCGCTTGAGTCGTTGGCGCAACGCGCGAATCTTGCTGCCCAGAGCGGCAGCGTCTGCCGATCGCGAGTTTTCAGTGGGGGAAACCATAGCAGGCCGAAAAGTGGTCGTCAAAAAATGTTTGATGGAAAGTAACTAAGTTAAATCGAGATGCCTTAATCTTCAGGTTCGCACACGTCTTCGGTGTCGAGCCCGGTGCACTAAACAGGGCACGAAGCGTGCGAAACGACGCGCTATCTTGCCAGACTCGCCGGCTTCACAGGCAAGCTGCAAGCGGCTCTCCGGGAATTTGCGGAGAACGGGCGCAGAGCTTACAAGTAAATGACGAGACAAATGTTCCTGAAAGCTGCTGCCATATTGGGAGTTTCCCTGAGTGGCGCGGACCCGACGCACCGGACCGGCAAACGTTACCATTCGCGCGCCGGTCGGGGCCGCGCGCCGCCTTATCTGGCGGAGTCCGACCCCGGCCCGGGCTAACCCGCCCGACTGCTCCATCGCCGACGCAAAGCCTACCCGGCCCCCGTGCTACGGCGCCAGTTCGACCCCAAGGCGACGCGCGATCCGCGCCGTCCGTTTGAAACGAGATTGATGATGCACGCACCTGTTTCACAAACCCGATCGTTTACGACGGTCTTCCTCATCGAAATGTGGGAGCGCTTCGGCTACTACGGCATGGCCGCGCTTCTGGTCCTCTTCATGGTCGACCGGCTCGGTTTCACCGACAGCCATGCGAACCTGACCTGGGGCGCGTTTACCGCGCTCGTCTACGCGTCGCCGTCGATCGGCGGCTGGATCGGCGACAAGGTGCTCGGCGCCCGTCGCACGATGATCATCGGCGCGGCCGTGCTGTGCGCCGGCTACCTGATGCTGGCGGTTCCGAACGACGCGCTGGCGTACATGTACGCATCGCTCGGCGTGATCGTCGTCGGCAACGGCCTGTTCAAGGCCAACGCCGCGAACCTCGTGCGCCGCATCTACGAAGGCGACGATGCGCGCATCGACAGCGCGTTCACGATCTACTACATGGCGGTCAACATCGGCTCGACCGTGTCGATGCTCGCGACGCCGTGGATCAAGGATCACTGGGGCTGGCACACCGCGTTCGCGGTCTGCTGCGCCGGCATGCTGCTCGCGATCCTGAACTTCATGCTGATGCACCGCACGCTCGCGCACATCGGCTCGCAGCCCGACGACGAACCGATCCGCTGGAAGCGCCTCGGCGGCGTGGCGGCCGGCGGCGTCGCGCTCGCGCTGATCACGCTGTACGTGCTGCAGCACAAGCAGCTCGCGGTCGCGAGCGTATGGACGGCCGCGTTCGCGATCCTGGCGATCTTCGCGTACATGATCGCGAAGTCGGAACGTTCGGAGCGGGCGGGCCTGATCGCGGCGCTGGTGCTGATCGGCCAGGTGATCCTGTTCTTCATCTTCTACGTGCAGATGTCGACGTCGCTGACGCTGTTCGCGCTGCGCAACGTCGATCCGCGCTTCATCCTGTTCGGCACGACGCTGTTCACGTGGAGCGCCGCGCAGTTCCAGGCACTGAACCCGATCTGGATCATGATGCTGAGCCCGCTGCTCGTGTGGATCTACAACGCGTTCTCGAAGAGCGGCCGTGACCTGCCGGTCGCGGCGAAGTACGCCTTCGGCTTCGGCGCGGTGGCGGCCGGCTACCTGGTGTTCACGATCAGCGGCCGCTACGCGGTGGACGGTCGCGTGTCGTCGTGGTTCATGGTGTGGGGCTACGGCCTCTACTCGCTCGGCGAACTGCTGGTGAGCGGCCTCGGCCTCGCGATGATCGCCCGCTACGTGCCGGCGCGCATGAGCGGCTTCATGATGGGCGCGTATTTCGTCGCGACGGGTGTGTCGCAGTATCTCGGCAGCGTCGTCGCGAACTTCGCGCAGATGCCGTCGCACGACCTGCCGGCCACCGACTCGCTGCCGCTCTACCTGTCGCTGTTCGAGAAGCTCGGCTGGCTCGCCGCGATCGGCATGCTGCTGGCGCTGCTGCTGCTGCCGATGATGAACCGCCTGTCGCGCCAGCATCAGCGCTGCGCGGACGAGCGCCGCGAGGAAGAAGCGGCACAGGCGCAGGCGATGGCCTCGGCTCAGTAAGTACTATCCCTCGGCGTGCGGCATGCACGCCACATTCTCCCGCCGGCGCGGCCAGCACGTCCTACACTGGTTGCAACGGCGCATCCGTTCCATCGTGATGCGCACTGGCGGGAGAAGATCATGAAAAGCAAAACGACTCGGCTCTTGAGGATACTGTCGGACATCCGGCACGCGCAGCGCTGCACCGCATTGCGCGCGGCCCGGGCCGCGGCCGAAGCCGACGCGGTACTCGCGCAGGAGGACGATCCGAAGTCCGACGAACGCGACGACGCCGAATCCGACGACGCGACGGCGGCCCCCCGCTCCCGCATCGGCTCACCTCACTGAGCGCCCCGACGCCGCGCGGCCCCTTGCGAGCCGCCTGCGCGCGCTCCCGCGCCGCTCATGCGGCCGCGCCGCGCCAGCGCGCGAACCACGATCCCGACCCGGCCACGGCCATCATCAGCCCGACCGCGCACGCGTCGGCCGCGAGGCCCACGCCGATATGCCGCAGCTCGGCGCCGTTCGCAACCGGATGCAGCAGCGAATCGATGACGAGCGAGATCGCCGCGCCCGCGACGAAGCAGATCAAGCCGCGCCGGCCGATCGCGACCACGGGCTGCACGGCGTGCGCAATGCGCGCGATCCAGCCGTAGCGCACGCAATCGGCCATCAGCCATGCAAGCGCCGCGAAGCTCACGATGCGCGGCAGCGCGAGATCGCGCTTGAGCACGCCTTCCGGCACCGGCAGCCCCGAGAACAGCTTGTAGCTCGCGCAGCCGAGCACGATCGCGCACGCGACGCCGGTCGCCGCGGCGCTCCAGCGCCCGAGCGCGACGTGCCGATAGAACGGCTGGCTGCGCGCGAGCACGCCGCCGACGAACATCAGCTGCCACGCGAACGGGTTGAAACTCCAGCGGAACGCATCGGTGTCCAGCAGTTCGGGGCCAAGCCAGCCGGCCGCGAGCCACGACGCCGCGCTGAACGCGACGAGCAGCCACGGGTGGCGGCGCGCGAACGGCACGACGACCGGCGACGCGAGCGCGAACAGCACGTACATCGGCAGCACCGACGCGAGATACGGCTGGCGCTGGAACGTGAGCAGCTCGGCCGCGCCCGTGAGCGGCGACGCGAGCATCACGCTGACGTCGTCGAGCGCGAGGTTCGGCGCGTCGATCCCGTAATGGTCGAGCACGGCGGACACGACGAGCATCAGCGTCGACGTCGCGAGAAACGCGCGATAGATCTGCATCGCGCGGTGCACGAACCGCCGCTGCGCGGCGCGCGGGCCGTGCCGGTCGGCGATCGCGCCGTAGGCGCTCGCGGTCGCGAAGCCGCCGAGGAACACGAACACCTCGGCCGCGTCGCACAGCGCGAACGCGTGCAGCGTCACGCGCGACAGCACGCTCGCACTGATGTGATCGACGACGATCATCAGCAGCACGATCCCGCGGAAGAAATCGACTTCGATCAGGCGGCCGCCGCGCGCCGGCGGAGCGGGGGTGGCGAGCGACATGCTCAGCGACATGGCCGCACCTGCGCGAGGACGGCGCGGCATGCACCGGTGGAGGATTCGGAAGGGAGAAGGCGAAGCCGATCAGCAGCGATACGCGTATGCTCGCATCGCGCCAACCCGGCCGGCCCGGCACGGAGATGACCGTTCATGGAAAAGCCGCATACGAAGAGAAGACGGTCAGGTCAGTCTAGCGGCCGGTCGGGGGATACCCTAAGTAACAAAATGCAACGGAATCTTCTATTCGATTACACGCGTGACAGCGACGAGTCGAAGCTGGCGACGCGGCCAGCGTGACGTCAGTGCGTCGCCAGTTCGACGCCAGGATCGCGGGATTCGACGCGACGAACGCGCAAGGCGCAGCCCGTTTCCGCGCGGCCGTCGTGCAGCGGGAGATGACGCTGAGCGACACTCAGCGACGCGCGGGCAGGCGCCGCATCAGCATCGCGCTGTGCCACGCGGTCAGCGCGACGGCGACCCAGATCGGCCCGTACGTCGCGAGCTGCGCGACGCTCAGCGTCTCGCCGAGCAGCAGCAGCGACACCGCGACGAGCAGCACGGGCTCGACGTAGCCGAGGATGCCGAACAGCGCCATCGGCAGCATCCGGCTCGCCTTCAAGTAGCTCGCGAGCGCGAGCGTGCTGAGCACGCCGAGCCCGGGCAGCAGCACGGCCCACAGCAGCGGATGGCTGGCGACCGGCGTCGGACTCGTCGACACCATCGCGAGCGCGACCGGACACAGCAGCACGATCTCGACCGCGAACGCGGCCAGCGAATCGGCGTTGATCCGGCGGCGCAGCACGAAATACGGCGGATAACCGAGTGCGACGACGAGCGTCGGCCACGCGAATGCGCGCGTCGCCCACACTTCGTGCGCGACGCCGAGCGCCGCGAACGCGACCGCCGCCCATTGCAGCGGATCGAGCCGTTCGTGATAGTAGAAGCGGCCGACGAGCACCATCGTCAGCGGCAGCAGGAAATAGCCGAGCGACACTTCGAGCATGCGCCCGTGCAGCGGCGCCCACAGGAACAGCCACAGCTGCAGGCCGAGCAGCGCCGCGCTCACCGGCAGCGCGATCAGCAGGCGCCAGTCGCGCACGCTGCGTCGGACGAGCTCGACGAGCGCGGGCCAGCGGCCGCGCAGCGCGATCAGCGCGAGCGCGCCCGGCGCGGTCCACACGATGCGCCACGCGAAGATGTCGAGCCCCGTGAGCGGCGCGAGCAGTTTCGCGTAAGCGGACATCAGCGCGAACAGCGTCGACGCCATCACCGACAGCACGATGCCGCGCCCGGCCTCCGGATACCCCGTCATGTTGTTTTCGCCTTACTGCTGCTGGAAGCGATCGAAGCGCCTTTCGATCAGACGTTCCTCGAACGTGACCTCGGTCACGCGTGCGGCCGGCGGCCCGTGGCGCAGCCACGCGAGCATCCGGTCGATCTGCGCGCCGGGGCCCTGGATCATCGCCTCGACACTGCCGTCCTCGAGATTCGCGACCCAGCCGCGCAGCTTCAGCGCATGCGCCTCGCGCACCGTCGCGTGACGGAAGCCGACGCCCTGCACGACGCCGCGCACCCGCACGTAGTAGGTCTCGATCCGTTCGTCCAGTTCATTGCGGCTCATCGCGTCGCCCTCCTGTTGCATTCAAGCCCGGCATTGTAGTCGCGTCGGCCGCTTCCTACACGCGCCCGGCAGGCCGGCCATCGGCCGCCGCCCGGAGCCGCCGCCCGCGCGGCGCTCGCGTCGCCGGGCGCGCCGACCACGTACAATCTCGCCGACGCACAACCGCCGCGCCGCCCGCGCGCGGCCCTGAAGGAAACGCATGACTGATACCTCCCGCGATCTCGTTCTCGTCACCGGCGCGTCCGGTTTCGTCGGCTCGGCCGTCGCGCGCATCGCGCAGCAGAAAGGCTATGCGGTGCGCGTGCTGGTGCGCCCGACCAGCCCGCGCACGAACGTCGCGGATCTCGACGCCGAGATCGTCACCGGCGACATGCGCGACGAGACGTCGATGCGCGCCGCGCTGCGCGGCGTGCGCTACCTGCTGCACGTGGCGGCCGACTACCGGCTGTGGGCGCCGGATCCGGACGAGATCGAGCGCGCGAACCTCGAAGGCGCGGTCGCGACGATGCGCGCGGCGCGTGCCGAAGGCGTCGAGCGGATCGTCTACACGAGCAGCGTCGCGACGCTGAAGGTCACGAGCGCCGGCGATCCGTCCGACGAAAACCGGCCGCTGACCGCCGAGCAGGCGATCGGCGTGTACAAGCGCAGCAAGGTGCTGGCCGAGCGCGCGGTCGAGCGGATGATCGCCGACGAAGGGCTGCCGGCCGTGATCGTCAACCCGTCGACGCCGATCGGCCCGCGCGACGTGAAGCCGACGCCGACCGGCCGCATCATCGTCGAGGCCGCGCTCGGCAAGATTCCCGCGTTCGTCGATACCGGCCTGAACCTGGTGCACGTCGACGACGTCGCGCACGGCCACTTCCTCGCGCTCGAGCGCGGCCGGATCGGCGAGCGCTACATCCTCGGCGGCGAGAACCTGCCGCTGCAGCAGATGCTGGCCGACATCGCGCAGATGACGGGCCGCAAGGCGCCGACGATCGCGCTGCCGCGCTGGCCGCTCTACCCGCTCGCGCTCGGCGCGGAGGCCGTCGCGAAGTTCACGAAGAAGGAACCGTTCGTGACCGTCGACGGGCTGCGGATGTCGAAGAACAAGATGTATTTCACGTCCGCGAAGGCCGAGCGCGAGCTCGGCTACCGCGCGCGTCCGTACCGCGAAGGGCTGCGCGACGCGCTCGACTGGTTCGGCTCGGCGGGCTACCTGAAATAGCACAGCGCGGCGTGTTTCACGCCGCTTTGCGCACTTTGTTACACGTCGCTGACGGACCGGCACCGGCGCAGCGGTTAAAATCGCGGGTCTTACGCAGAGAAGACACGCATGAACCTGAACGATCAGATCGATTCGCTCAACGCGGGCGTCGATCAGCTGCTCCACGATCACCACGCCGCGCAGCAGGCGGCACGCAGCGCGGAAGCGTTCGCGCGCGCCGCCGCGGCGGAAGCCCAGGCCGCCGCCGAGCGTCACGCCGCGGCGGAGACCGAAGCACTGGCCGCCGCGCAGCGCCACACGGCCGCAGCCGCCGACGCCACCGCCGCGCAGCAGCGCCACGCCGATGCCACCGCCGCGGCCGAAACCGCCGCTCAACGCCACAACGAAGCCGCCGCGCAGGCCGAAGCCGCCGTCCAGCGGCACACCGAAGCGACCGCGCTGACCGAAGCGCTCGCGCAGCGTCACGCGGATGCGGAAGCCGCGTCGCAGCGCCATGCGGCCGCGATCGCCGAAGCCGAGGCCGCCGCGCAACGTCATCACGCCGCCGCGACCGAAGCGGAAGCCGCCGCGCAGCGCCATGCCGCCGCCACCGCGGAGGCCGCGGCCGCCGCGAAACGCCATGCGGATGCGACCGCCGAAGCCGAGGCCGCGACGCAACGTCACGCGGCCGCGATCGCCGAGGCCGAAGCGCTCGCGCAGCGTCACATGCAAGCGATCGCTGAAGCGGAAGCCGCCGCGCAGCGCCACGCCGATGCGACCGCCGAAGCGCAAGCCATCACGCAGCGCCATACCGAAGCCATCGCGCAAGCCGACGCGGCCGCGCAACGCCACGCGCAGGCAACTGCCGAGGCTGAGGCCGTCACGCAACGCCACAGCGAAGCGATCGCGCAGGCCGAAGCGGCCGCCGAACGTCACGCGAAGGCGATCGCCGACGCGGAAGCGCTCGTCGAAGCCGTCATGAAGGACGCCGCGACGAACCCGGTGGCGTCCGATACCGCGACGGCAGTCGCGGCCGAAGTCGTCGAACCGGCCGTCGAACCGGCCGCCGAGCCAGCCGCCACGCCAGTGACCGCCGATGAAGGCGCTGCCGCGCCGGCCGACGCGAGCACCGCCGTCATCGCGACGAACGCCGCCGATAGCGCAATCGAAGTCGCCCCCGTCGAAGCAGCGGACGCGTCCGCGGACAAGGCGACGCTGCACGTCGCACGCCCGTCGCAGAACGAACTGACGCTGACCGTCAACGGCCAGTCGATCACGCTGCACCCGGAGCAGCTGGGCCAGCTGATCGAGGAACTCGCGCAAGCGCGCGCGTCGATGCAACCGGAACCGCCGCCCGGCATCCCGGCCGGCTGGCGCTTCGTGACGACGAAGAACCCGATGATGGCCGTGCAGAAGCAGTCGAACGGCGACCGCCTGCTGGTCGCGCGCCACACCGGCTACGGCTGGGTGCCGTTCACGTTCTCGCCCGATGTCGTGATCCAGATGTACATGATGCTGACGCAGCGGTAAGCGGGCGCGGCGGCGCCGCAAAAGAAACAGCCCGATCGATTCGCACCGATCGGGCTGTCTGCTTTCCGAGGCCTGGAGGTCAGCCGGCACACGCCGGCGTCATTCAGTTCAACGCTCCACCGGCGCCTGCACCCGCGCCTTCCACTGGCCGCCCTTGCCGCGCCAGTAGCGCCACGCGGACGCGAACGTCGCACCGACGTAGAACAGCGCGACGAGCGGCAGCGCGGGCGCCCACAGCGGCGAGCGCCGGTAGTAGCGCAGCATCGGCGCATACGCGGTGCACATCGACGCCCACGCGAGCCACGCCGGCCATGCGCGCGCGCCATAGACCAGCGCGGCGACGGGCGGCACGAGGTAGATGATCGTCATCCCGAGCAGCGTGCCGGCGAGCAGCAGCGGCGAATAATGGAGCTGCGTGAACGCGGTGCGCGCGATCATGTTCCAGATGTCGCGCCAGCTGTCGTACGGACGCAGCGACACGCTGCGCTCGGCCAGATCGAGCCGGATCGGATGCCGGCCGCTGCCGCGATGCTTGATCTGCGCGGCGAGGCTGCAGTCGTCGATCAGCGCGCCGCGGATCGATTCGATGCCGCCCGCCTCCTCGAGCGCGCTGCGCTTGACCAGCATGCAACCGCCCGCGGCGCCGGCCGTCCGGTTGCGCGGATTGTTGATCCACGAGAACGGATAGAGCTTCGCGAAGAAGAACACGAACGCCGGGATCAGCGCCTTCTCCCAGAACGAATCGCAGCGCAGCCGCACCATCAGCGACACGAGATCGCGCTGCTCGGCCTGCGCGCGCGTGACGAGCTGGGCGACGGCCTCGGGCGGATGGCCGATGTCGGCATCCGTCAGCAGCAGGTAGTCGGCCGGCAGCCCGAGCGTGCGCACCGCCGCGATGCCCTGCGACTGCGCCCATACCTTGCCCGACCAGCCGGACGGCAGCGGCTTCGCGGCCAGCACTGTCAGGCGCTCGGCGCGGTTGATCGCGAGCGCGGCCGCGCGGGCCGCGTCGGCGGTGCCGTCGTCGCTGTGGTCGTCGACGATGATCAGATGAAAATCGCCCGGATAGTCCTGCTCGAGCAACGACGTCGCCGCCTGGGCGATCACGTCGACCTCGTTACGCGCCGGCACGACGGCGACGACGGCCGGCCAGCCGGCCTCGGCCGCGGCGCCGCGCGCCTGCGGCGGCAGCGCCCGCGCGGGCCGCGCACGCCAGAAGCCGCCGCGCGCGACGAGCAGCACGATCCAGATCAGCAGCGACAGGCCGGACACCAGGAAGGTAATCGCCAGCATCATCGGCAAGCCTCCTGCCGGACACCGGCGCGAACGGCCCGGCCGCCCGCGGCGCATGAGCGGTCGAGCATATTGAGGGTCGGAGTAAAAGCGCCCATGACCGCACAGGCGGCAGGGCAATACGCGTAAGAATCGACGGTCATCGAATGGCCTTGAAATGAGCGCGACGCCGGGCAGCCGAACCGGCTGCCCGCGAAAGCGCGCAGTTTACCGGGTTCCGCGCGCGCCAGCGCCGACGCGGCTCTGCTATGGATGCAACACGGTGGATACAGCACCAGAGCACGGACGGCCCGATAGGGTTAAAATGCGCGATTAATTCGGGGTTCCGGGGCCTGGCCTGGCCGGTTCGTTCCTGCCTTCATAACATCAAGCCGGGGCGAGCGAGCCGTGCCAGCTCCTCGAACCCCGGCGTCTGTCGTCGGAGTTCGCTCATATATGCGAGTCATCCTTGCCCAGCCCCGCGGCTTCTGTGCGGGGGTTGTCCGCGCAATCGAGATCGTCGATCGCGCGCTGCAACAGCACGGCGCGCCGGTCTATGTGCGTCATGAGATCGTGCATAACCGGCATGTCGTCGAAAATCTGCGTAATAAAGGGGCACGATTCGTTGAGGAGCTCGACGAGGTGCCGCACGGCGCCGTGGCGATCTTCAGCGCACACGGTGTCGCCCAGACGGTCGAGCGCGACGCCGAAACGCGCGGGCTCGACGTGCTGGACGCCACCTGCCCGCTCGTCACGAAGGTGCACGTGCAGGGCCGCCAGTACGTCGCGGCGGGCCGCCGGCTGATCCTGATCGGCCACGCGGGCCATCCGGAAGTCGAAGGCACGATCGGCCAGATTCCGGCCGAGGTGATCCTCGTGCAGAGCGAGGCAGAAGTCGATACGCTGACGCTGCCGGTCGATACGCCGGTCGCGTACGTCACGCAGACTACATTGTCGGTCGACGACACGCGCGGCATCATCGAAGCGCTGCAGCGCCGGTTCACCGACATCGTCGGCCCGGACACGCGCGACATCTGCTACGCGACGCAGAACCGCCAGGCCGCCGTGCGCGAACTGAGCGGCCAGGTCGATGTGCTGCTGGTCGTCGGTGCGACGAACAGCTCGAACTCGAACCGCCTGCGCGAGATCGGCACCGAAAGCGGCGTGCCGAGCTATCTCGTCGCCGACGGCTCGGAAGTGAAGCCCGAATGGTTCGCGGGCGTGCAGACGGTCGGCCTGACCGCCGGCGCGTCGGCACCCGAGGAAATGGTTGAGGATGTAATCGGCGCGCTGCGCGCGCTGGGGCCCGTCGATGTCACGACGATGGCGGGCCGTGAAGAAAAAGTCGAATTCAAGTTGCCGGCGAAGCTTACGCAAGCTGTCGCCCGCGAAGTTTAAGGAGGACAACTCTTGTCTATTCCGCTGCTCCAGCAAGTCCGCGTCGGCGCATACATCATGCGTCAACACCTGTCCGGCAACAAACGCTATCCGCTCGCGCTGATGCTCGAGCCGCTGTTCCGCTGCAACCTCGCGTGCAACGGCTGCGGCAAGATCGACTATCCGGACCCGATCCTGAACCAGCGCCTGTCCGTCGAGGAATGCCTGGGAGCCGTCGACGAGTGCGGCGCGCCCATCGTGTCGATCGCCGGCGGCGAGCCGCTGCTCCACAAGGAGATGCCGGAGATCGTCAAGGGCATCATGAAGCGCAAGAAATTCGTGTACCTGTGCACGAACGCGCTCCTGATGGAAAAGAAGATGGACGACTACGAGCCGAATCCGTACTTCGTCTGGTCGGTCCACCTCGACGGCGACAAGGAGATGCACGACCATTCCGTGTCGCAGGAAGGCGTGTACGACAAGGCGGTCGCGGCCATCAAGGAAGCGAAGCGCCGCGGCTTCCGCGTGAACATCAACTGCACGCTGTTCAACGATGCGATCCCCGAGCGCGTCGCGAAGTTCTTCGACACGCTCGAGCCGATCGGCGTCGACGGCATCACCGTGTCGCCGGGCTACGCCTACGAGCGCGCGCCGGATCAGCAGCACTTCCTGAACCGCGACAAGACGAAGAACCTGTTCCGCGAGATCCTGAAGCGCGGCGAAGGCGGCAAGCGCTGGTCGTTCAGCCAGTCGTCGCTGTTCCTCGACTTCCTGGCCGGCAACCAGACGTACAAGTGCACGCCGTGGGGCAACCCCGCACGCACCGTGTTCGGCTGGCAGAAGCCGTGCTATCTGGTCGGCGAAGGTTACGTGAAGACCTTCAAGGAACTGATGGAAGACACGAACTGGGACAACTACGGCGTCGGCAACTACGAGAAGTGCGCGGACTGCATGGTCCACTGCGGCTTCGAAGCCACGGCCGTGATGGACACGATCTCGCATCCGCTGAAGGCGCTGCGCGTGAGCAAGAAGGGCATCAAGACGGACGGCCCGTTCGCACCGGACATCTCGATCGCGAAGCAGCGTCCGGCCGAGTACGTGTTCTCGCGCCACGTCGAGATCAAGCTCGACGAAATCCAGCGCGCCGGCAAGGGCAAGCTGCAGAAGCCGGCGAAGTCGGCAACGGCGGCTTAAGCGCGTGTCGCTGCGCGGGGGCTGACGCCTCCGCACGGGCAGGCGGCAAGGAAGCGCCACGGAGTTCGCTCCGTGGCGCTTTTGTTTTGTCGGGCCTCGTCAAGGGGACCGCCGCGCATCCGCGCACGCATGACAAGGCGCACGCCGCTCGCCTAGTGTCTCGACTCCGCCGCCGCGATCAGCTGCCATGCGGTCGGGCCGGGATCGAGCAGCGGGTCGGACGGCGGATCGAGATCGTGCTGATGGGTTTCCTCGGACGGCAGCGTCTGCCACTTCGCAATGCCGATCTCGTCGCCGCACACGGTGCATCGATAGATGCCCGCGATCTTCACTTCGCTGCCCGGCGGCAGGTTCTCGCGGAATGCGCGGCCGATTCCGCACGTGAAGTAGCCGCCGATCCTGTATAGCGCCATCGCTCCTCCTGACCGAAACGAATGCGTTCGCGCCGACACGCACGATCGTCGCAAACGCGAGGATGGATCGTCATCGACCGAACCCGTTCGGCTCCTGTCGTGACATTAGACGGCGAGCGTCAGCCCCCGTGAATGGGACTCGTACGAAACACGGCCCGGACGTCGGTCGCGTTGCCGCCGCTCAATGCAGAACGGCCGGCTCCCGCATCTTCGCCGCCGCGTGCGCGACCAGTGCCGGCTGTTCGTCCGACGCAAACGTGCAGACGTGATTCCATAGCTCGGCGAGCCGATGTCGCGTGAGCGTCGCGACGCACGCGTCGTTCGCGGCGAGCACGCGCTCGAGCACCGCGCATTCGTCGTCGCGCAGCGTCCATGCACCGCTTTGCGCGGCGCGCGCCACGCTCGCGTCGAGCACGCGCTCCGCCTCGACGCAGAGGTCGATGCTCGCATCGGGGGATACCGCATCGTCGAGCGCGAGGAACACCAGATAGACGCTCGTGCGCAGCCGCATCAGCAACGTTTCGCTGCCGTGCTCGCCGCGCAGCGCGACGAGCGCCATGTGGCATTTCAGCGAAATGTCGCGCACATGCGCGGGCGGCAGCGGCAGCAGCCACTCGCGCGTCAACGGCGGGCGGCGACGGCCTTTCCGGACGGCCTTCATGATTCGTCCTCGCTTGCGGCAACGTCGTCCGCATCGAATGCCGGCCACCCGGTGCGGCACGCGACCGCACCGCGGCTTGCGTCGCGATTGCCGCTCGCGCGGCGCCGTGCGCCGTACACGTCGTCCCGCCGCCGCGTCGCGCACGCCGCTGGCAGCCGGCGAATCAGCGACGCGCGCAACGCAGCGGGGAGTCGGTTCGCGCATGCCATGCTCGTCTCCCGCATCAGAACGTGTTCTCGCCCTTCAGGTAGTACGCGGTCTTCACGAAGAACGCCTTCACCGGATGGCCGCTCTGCGCGTCGCGCGCCGCACGCAGTTGCATCGCCGCCTTCTCTTCCTGCGAGCGGTCGGGCAACGGGTTGCGCACACGTTCGAGCGCACGCTGCATCGCGAGCGGATAGTTCTGGTTGCCAGCTGTCGTCGCACGATAGCCGGCGCGCGTCATCTGCATCAGCTGCACGTCGGTCTCGGCACGCGCCGCCTTCCAGTTCAACGGTGCGGCGTTCGACTGCGACTCGGTGTCGACGGACTGCGCGAAGCTCGCGACGGGCAGCACGGCAAGCGCGCCGGACAGGACAGCAAGGGAAACAAGGGATCGCATCATGGCCTCCAGATGGTTGCTTCCGCATCGATCTTGATGATCGATGCGGTGCAATCATCGTATGACGCGTGGCCATGCGCTTGAATAGCCGATTCCGCAATTGATATTTTCGGCACCGGCACCCGGGGCGCGATCCGCGCATTTCGCCACTGCCGCCTGACCGGAATTTCTTTATTTCATTCAACTACCTGATCGCGTTTTCGCAGACGATTCGAAGCGGCACGTGAATCGCCGTTGCAGTTTTCGAAATGACATATTGCCGTCGAGATTTCGGCCGAAGCTTGGCCCGGCAAGGCTTTCGGCGCGATGCAGGATGCGTGAACTCACGCGAGAAAAGTCTCGTCGAACGAGCCGGTTTCCCTGACGCGCGACAAATCCTCCGCGCCGATTTACCGCTCCGCGACAAGACGTGTCCGACGAGTAAGCGCGATAATTGAGCATTGGCCGTATGTCACGGCTCTCATGCCTTCCCTATTCTTCATTCGAGTCCGCCATGTCCGCCATCGACACCACCGCCATCGACAGTTGGCACGCACACGTCTACTTCGACGCCGCGAGTCGCGACGCGGCCTGGGCGTTTCGCCTCGTCGTCGAAGAACGGTTCGGCGCGATCATCGAGCTCGGCCGCTTTCACGAACGCCTCGTCGGCCCGCATCCGGCGTGGTCGTACCAGATCGCGTTCGACGCCGCGCGGTTCGACACCATCGTGCCGTGGCTCGTGCTGAATCACGGCGCGCTCGACATCTTCCTGCATCCGAACACGAACGACGAACTGCGCGACCACCGCGACAGCGCGGTGTGGATCGGCAAGTCGCATGAACTGAATCTCGGCGCGCTGGGGGGCTGACGGGCGGCTTGCGCGACATCCACGTTTCGGTTCGCGCTGAAACGTCCGGGGGTGTTGCCTCAATACAGTGGTTCCGTTATCCACGCTTGCCGGAACCCGTCATGACACACGCCGACACCGATGCGCAACGCATCCATCAAGACTGGCACGCCGCCGTCGTCGCACGCGACCTCGACGCGCTGATGTCGCTGTACGCGGACGACGCGATCCTCGAAACGCCGCTGATCGTCGTCACGCTGCCCGATCAGGGCACGGGCGTGCTGCACGGCAAGGCCGCGATCGGCGCGTTCTTCGCGGCGGGCCTGCGCAATCCGGGCAACAAGCTCGGACGCTGGCACCGCACGGGCCTGTTCTTCTCGAACGGGCGGCAACTCATATGGGAATATCCGCGCGAAACGCCGGAAGGCGATCAGGTCGATCTCGTCGAGGTGATGGATCTGCGCGACGGGCTGATCGCGCATCACCGCGTCTACTGGGGATGGGTCGGGTTCATGGCGCTGCGCGGCGCAGCCCAGGCGGCCGGGCGCGAATGACGCGCACCGCGCCGTCCACGCCCACACTCACGCAACATACATCGCGACACTGACGAACTGGCACAGGCTGCCGGCCAGCACGAAAAGGTGCCAGATACCGTGCCCGTGGCGGATGCGTTCGTCGTTGATGAAGAAGTAGATGCCCGCGCTGTAGATGACGCCGCCGGCCACGAGCCAGGCGGTCCCCACCGGCGGCAACGCATGGATCAGCGGGCGGATCGCGACGAGCGCGAGCCAGCCCATCAGCACGTACAGCACCATCGACACGATGCGCGTGCGCCGTCCGAGCGTGAGCTCCTGCGCGATCCCGAATGCGGCGAGCCCCCAGCTCACGCCGAACAGCGACCAGCCCCACGGGCCGCGCAGCGTGACGAGCGCGAAGGGCGTGTAGCTGCCCGCGATCAGCAAATATATGGCCGAATGGTCGCACTTCTGCAGGATCGCCTTGAGCCGCGGGTTGCGCACGCTGTGGTACAGCGTCGAGATCGCGTACAGCAGGATCAGCATCGCGCCGTACACGCTGAAGCTCACAATCTTGTAGGGATCGCGATCGAGCGCGCCCATCGTCACCAGCGCGACCAGCCCTGCCACCGACAACACCGCGCCGACGAGATGGGAAATGCTGTTGAAACGCTCACCGACATGCACGACGGATTCTCCTGCGCGGATTCATCGGAAAAAGCAAAAACCCTATGATACCGGCGCGGCGAGCGAGCCATGCTGAAGCCGGTCAAACGCCGCGGCGACGGCGGCGCCCGCGCGCGCCGCCCGGCCCCAAAAGAAAAAAGCGCCGCGAATGCCTTCGCGGCGCCTCCTGGTCCGTCACCGGACCGCCCTACAGGGCGGCTTCACCGGCCCGGTTCAGCAACACTTCCCCGCCCCCGACCCGTACCGCGCATTCTGACGCTCGCGGAAGAATTCCTCGTACGTCATCGGCTCGCGGTCCGGATGGGTTTCGCGCATGTGCGCGACGTAGGTGTCGTAGTCGGGCAGGCCGACCATCAGCCGCAGCGCCTGTCCGAGGTAACGCCCCGCGCTGCGCAGGTCGCCGCCGAGATCGCTGAACATCGCGGCCTCCCGTTATCGTCCGCTGCCGAGCGCCTGCGCGGCCGGCATCGACTCGTACGGCGTCTCGCGCACGGTCGGCTTCGACTCGCGGCGCGCGCGCAGCACGGCGAGCAGCCCGTACACCGCGATCGCCACGACGACGAAGATGAACAGGCCGGCCAGCGCCGCATCGATGTAGTCATTGAAGATGATCCGCTGCATCTGCGCGATCGACTTCGCCGGTGCGAGCACCTTGCCTTCGTCCACCGCGGCCTGCAGCTTCGCGGCATGCGCGAGGAAGCTGACCTTCGGATTCGAATCGAAAATCTTCTGCCAGCCGGCCGTCAGCGTGCAGATCAGCAGCCACGCGGTCGGCACGATCGTCACCCAGGCGTAGCGCTCACGCTTCATCTTGAACAGCACGACGGTGCCGAGCACCAGCGCGATCGCGGCGAGCATCTGGTTCGAGATGCCGAACAGCGGCCACAGTGTGTTGATGCCGCCGAGCGGATCGACCACGCCCTGGTACAGGAAGTAGCCCCACGCGGCCACGCACAGTGCGGTGGCGACCAGGTTCGCGGGCAGCGACTCGGTGCGCTTGAGCGCCGGATGGAACGTGCCGAGCAGGTCCTGCAGCATGAAGCGGCCCGCGCGCGTGCCGGCGTCGACGGCCGTCAGGATGAACAGCGCCTCGAACAGGATCGCGAAGTGATACCAGAACGCCATCATCGCTTCGCCGCCGATCACCTGGTGCAGGATGTGCGCCATGCCGACGGCCAGCGTCGGTGCGCCGCCCGCGCGCGCGATGATCGTCGTCTCGCCCACGGCCTTCGCGGTCTGCGTCAGCATGTCGGGCGTCAGCACGAAGCCCCACTGCGTGACCGTGTTCGCGACGGCTTCCGGCGTCGAGCCGAGCACGGCCGCCGGCGCGTTCATCGCGAAGTAGATGCCCGGCTCGATCACGCACGCGGCGACGAGCGCCATGATCGCGACGAACGATTCCATCAGCATCGCGCCGTAACCGATGAAGCGCGCGTTGGATTCGTTGTCGATCAGCTTCGGCGTCGTGCCCGACGAGATCAGCGCGTGGAAACCCGACACCGCGCCGCACGCGATCGTGATGAACAGGAACGGGAACAGGTTGCCCGACCACACCGGGCCGGTGCCGTCGACGAACTTCGTCAGCGCGGGCATCTTCAGTTCCGGTGCGACGACCAGGATGCCGATCGCGAGGCCGAGGATCGTGCCGATCTTCAGGAACGTCGACAGGTAGTCGCGCGGCGCGAGCAGCAGCCACACCGGCAGCACCGATGCGACGAAGCCGTAGCCGATCAGGATCCACGTGAGCTGCGTGCCGTTGAACGTGAACCACGCGGCGAGCATCGGCGAATCATGCACGTGCTGGCCGAACGCGATCGATGCCATCAACAGCACGAAGCCGATGATCGACACTTCGCCGATGCGGCCCGGACGGATGTAGCGCGTGTAGACGCCCATGAACAGCGCGATCGGAATCGTCGCGGCGACGGTGAACGTGCCCCACGGCGAATTCGTCAGCGCCTTCACGACGATCAGCGCGAGCACCGCGAGGATGATCACCATGATCAGGAACGCGCCGAACAGCGCGATCACGCCGGGCACCGTGCCGAGCTCCATCTTGACGAGGTCGCCGAGCGAGCGGCCGTCGCGACGCGTCGAAATGAACAGCACGATGAAGTCCTGCACCGCGCCGGCGAACACGACGCCGGCCAGGATCCACAGCATGCCGGGCGTGTAGCCCATCTGCGCGGCGAGCACGGGGCCGACGAGCGGCCCGGCGCCGGCGATCGCGGCGAAGTGATGGCCGAACAGCACGTACTTGTTGGTCGGTACGTAGTCGAGGCCGTCGTTGTACTTGACCGCCGGCGTCATCCGCAGCCCGTCGAGCTGCATGACCTTGCTGGCGATGAAGCGGCTGTAGAAGCGATATGCGATCAGATACACGCAGACTGCGGCGATCACGATCCATAGCGCGCTGACACGTTCGCCGTGCCCAAGTGCGATCGTCCCGAACGCGAATGCGCCGAGCAGCGCGATCGCGATCCAGAGCAGGGTACTGGAAGCCCGATTCATGGCGTCTCCTGGTCTCCAATGTGTTTTTGAGTGGATGCGGCGTGGGGCCGAACCCGCGTGACGTCGATGCGTCGTGCCGCGTCTTGTGAAAGCCGCGGCGGTGGGCCGTAGTATTCCGCGCGATGGGGGCGGCTTACAAGCGCACAACTACGTATGCGGGGCTACGTAGAATTACGTAGACAGGGGGGATGAGGGTGCGCGGCGGTGCTGGATCGCCGCGCGGCACGACGTGACACTCGGCCGGCCCGGCACATCGCGCACCGGGCCGGGCCGCTTGCATCAGTGCTTGTCGTCGACCTTCTTCGGCTTCGGCGGCGACGGCACCTTCGCGTACTGGAACGCCGGCGTCGCCTTCAGCGCATCCTTCGTCGCGCCCGGCAGGTAGATGTTGCCGTTGCGCACGTCGAGCGACCCGATCGGCACCGCGACGTCATGCGCGGCCACGCCGAGGAAGCCGCCGGCCGACACGATCGCCGCCGACACCGAGCCGTCCGGCGCGACGATCAGGTCGCGCACCGTGCCGACTTTCTGGTTCGCGTCGTTGTACACGACCTTGCCGAGCACGCTCTTCTTCACGCTCCAGCCTTCGAGCAGCGCCTGCGATTGCTCGACGGTCACGCTGAGCGGCTGCGCGCCGGCGATCTGCGCGTGCGCGCTGACGCTCGATGCGAGGATGGTTGCTGCGATGAGGGTCTTGTAGAACTTCATGTAGTTGCACTCCGGTTCGGTTGTTGTTGATTCCGGGAGCGAAGCGACGCGGGCGCAACGGCTGATCGGTGAGCACCCCGCGCTTCGTCGGTCGCGTGGCGGTCGGCCCCGCGCCGCCACTGCGTGTGTGCATGACGGACCGGCATGGCCGGGCCGCAGCGTGCAACACGGCTTTCATGGTAGCGACATTCGCCGGATCGTGCGTCCAGCGTGCAACGCGGCAGGCGGAGCGAGCCGGAGCAAGATCAATGACCCTGCGGATAGTTGGTGCGCGCGGCGCGAAAAAGCGACGCCGCGGCCTGTCGATCAGGAGAACATGGCAAACAGCCAACCGGCGTCACCGGTGCATCGAACTGCGCGGCGGGCGCCACCCCGCCGCCCTGCCCCGCAGCCACGCCGCGTCACGCGTTACGCGAATACACCCGGCGATGCCGCACCGCCTCGGCCAAAACGTCGAGCACCGGCTCGGTCTGAGACCAGCTCAGGCATGCATCGGTGATCGACACGCCGTACTGCAGCGGCACACCCGGCTTCAGGTCCTGACGCCCGGCCTCGAGATGGCTCTCCACCATCACGCCGACGATCCGGTGCTCGCCCTGCCCCAACTGTCGCGCGAGATCCTGCGCGACGTCGATCTGCCGCTCATGCGACTTGTTCGAGTTCGCATGCGAGCAATCGACCATCACCTGCTCGCGCAACCCGCTCTTGCGCAGCACCGCGCAGCTCGCCTCGACGTGCTCGGCGTCGTAGTTCGGCCCGTTCTTGCCGCCGCGCAGGATCACGTGCGCGTCGTCGTTGCCGCGCGTCTCGAAGATCGCGGCCATCCCCATCTTCGTCATCCCCATGAACGCGTGGCTCGCGCGCGCGGCGACGATCGCGTCCGACGCCACCTGCACGCCGCCGTCGGTGCCGTTCTTGAAGCCGATCGGGCAGCTCAGCCCCGACGCGAGCTGGCGATGGCTCTGGCTCTCGGTCGTGCGCGCACCGATCGCGCCCCACGCGATCAGGTCGGCGATGTATTGCGGGCTCAGCAGGTCGAGGAATTCGGTCGACGCCGGCAGGCCCAGCGCGTTGATGTCGAGCAGCAGCTGCCGCGCGGCGCGCAGCCCTTCGTTGATGCGGAAACTGCCGTCCAGGCGCGGATCGTTGATGTATCCCTTCCAGCCGACCGTCGTGCGCGGCTTCTCGAAGTACACGCGCATCGTGATCAGCAGGTCGTCCTTCAGCGCATCGGCGGCGGCCTTCAGGCGGCGTGCGTAGTCGAGCGCCTGGTCGTGGTCGTGGATCGAGCACGGGCCGACGACGAGCAGCAGCCGGTCGTCGCGGCCGTGCAGGATGTCGCCGATCGCGCGGCGCGTGTCCTCGACGAGCGTCTGCGTGGCGGCCGGCACCGGCAGTTCGTCCTGCAGCAGCGCGGGGGAAATCAGCGGACGCACGGCGCCGATGCGGACGTCGTCGATGCGCGTGGTGTCCTGCGTCGCGTCGGCGCTGCCTACCTCGCGATCGTGGGAAGGATTGTCGAGGTTCTGCATGGGAATTCTCCGGGGGACGTCTGGAATGATTGGCAGCCTCGATTATGGCACTCGCGGAAGGCGGCGGCGTGGCGTGGCGGGGGAATGCGATCGGCGTCAAGACGCCGGACGGAAAAAGCGATCCGCGAGGGATCGCGGGCATTCGGCGCGTTGCGCGGCGGGTCTGGCGCAGCGTCTCGGGTGCGGCGAACTGCTCGGCGGCAACGCCGTCCGTGCGCGATTGCCCGGCGCGGTGTTCCTGCCGAAACGGTCGTGGAGCCAGGGCAGCATCCCGGCGACCACGGCGCGATCGCGCCGACATGCTCCAGCGGAGATTCGGGGTTCACGACCGGCACGCCGCTGGCGCAGAATTTCTGCGCCAGCGCGCACGCATCGCGAAGCGATCTGGCCGTTCGGCCGAGTGGTCGCATGTCGCCGAAGTACCGTACGATCATGGCTGTCCCCTGCCGATGCGGGGCCCTCGTTCGACGCCGGCGGCACGACGCCCCATCCGTCCGTGATTGATCGTTCGCAACCTGACCCGACCCGCGAAGATGACCGTATCCGAACTGCTCAGCGCCATTCGACAGCCCTATGCCGACCTGCTCGCGCAAGCGGCGGCGCAACCAGTGGCCGTCGTCGAACCGGCCTACCGGAAAGCCGACGGCACGCTGGCCACCGAAGGCCCGCTCGCGCTGCCATGCCGCGCCGATCTCGTTCACACCGGAGGTGAATCGGCCGGCCAGCCGGCGATGGTCGACTCGACCGCGCAACTGGATTTCGAACCGTTCGCGTTCGAACTCGAAACGGCGGCCGTGTCGATCCGGCCGTTCGTGTGGGACTGGGTGACGGTCGAAGCCGACGGGCTCGACGAAGCCGCGGCCACCGACGCGTTCAAGACATGGTTCTTCGCGTGGTTCGACACCGACGACGCACGCGTGCCGGCCGAGGACGGCCTGCACGGCATCGTTCACTATCTGTCGGAGCCGGTGCGCACCGAGCACGGATGGCGGGTCAACGCGGATCTCGGTTCGGCGCCGGGCGCGGCCGTGGAAGACCTGCTGTTCCGGCTCGTCGACGCAGGCGCCACGCGAATCAGCATCGGCTGAATCGCCTCTCCCTCACTCACCTGCCAACATGAAAAAAGCATTCGCCGCGTTGCTGCTGTGCATCGCATTGCCCGCGTCGGCCGAGGTCAGCACGGAAGTGCTGTGCTTCAGGACGACCGGCGACAAACCCGTGCGATTCGAGCTGCGCACGTATTACGACGACGTGGCCAAGTGGCAAGGTGGCGTCGTCCGGTATGCAAAATCGAAGTCGGCCATTCCGCTGCTGTTCAAGCACGAGGATCACGAAGAACTCGCGGAAGGCCGCCCGTACCAGTACACGACAACGTGGTGGGAAATGGTCGACGGCAAGATCAACGGCGAATATGAAATGATGAGTCAGGGTGCGATCGTCTATTCGATGACGTACACCAACGCGCGTACCGGCAAGAAGACCGATTTCGCGTGGGCGCAGGACGTCGATGCGTCCGCGAAGACGGGGTGCCGCTGGTGATCCGGATCGGGCGGTATCGCGACGCGAGGCTGTCAACCGGCGCGCCCGCTTGCGCGCCGGCGCGAGGTTGACTCGAGCAGCCCGTCAGCCCGCGTCGCCCGGCGCGTCGACGTCGATCCCGAGTTCGGTCGCCATCCGCTGAACGAGCGCGTTCAGCCGCGCCACTTCATCCGCAAGCCGCTTCTGCTCGGCCTTCAGCGCCTCGAACTCGGACGGCGGAACGGAATCCGTGCCGCCACCGGTATCCGGACCGGCGAAGTCAGCGATGTTCACCTCGCCGCACATCAGGTGCATCCAGCGGTTCTCGCGCGCACCGGCCGCACGCGGCAGTCGGATGACGAGCGGCTGCGCACGCGCCGCGAGTTCGTCGAGGAAGGCCTCGACCGACGAGATGTCCGCGAAGCCGTGCAGGCGCGCGCTGTTCAGGCGCAGTTCGGCGGCCGTCTGCGGGCCGCGCAGCAACAGGATCGTCAGCAGCGCGATCGCCTGACTCGGGATGCCGAGCACGCGATTCATGTTGTGCTCGAAACGCGGCACGCGGCTGCTGCTGCCCTCCATCACGAGGCTCAGGTGCTTGAGACTGTCGAGCGCGGCCGTGACTTCGTCGTCGCTGACATTCATCACCGGCGAGCGTGCGGTTTTCTGGTTGCAGCCCGCGGTCAGCGCATTCAGCGACAGCGGATAGGTGTCCGGCACCGTATGCTGCTTCTCGACGAGCACCCCGAGAATGCGGGCCTCGAGAGGCGTGAGTTCGCGCAGGGCGCGTGGCGTGGGCATATCCGGCGTGGTGTTCATGGATGGCGTCGCAGCGTGCAGCAGGTGAAGGGAAACGTCGCGGCCCGTCCGGCGTCGCGAACGGGCGAGCCATATGATAGCTCGCGACGTGGGGGCCGGCGCCACTTGCCGCCGCGCCGCGCGCACTTGCCGCAGACGGCTTTCGTCCAACGGATCGGGCGTGCGGCGGCGCGCGACGATGCGTGCATTCGGCGCAGCGCATTCACGCCGCGCGGCCGCGCCTGGCATCGCTGCGCGTTTGCGCGTCGTGCAAGCCGGCGCTACGATACGCGTTCAGCCGGAGAGGCGCCGCCGCACGCGGCCGCCTTCGCACGCCACGCCGGCACCGCGCATCGCCCGTCCCCGCACGCCGGGTTGCCGCGCATGCGCGTCACTCGTCACTCGTCAACACGGTTCAACCGTTCACTCGCTCACCACCATGACCACATCCTCTTCAGCGCCGAACGTGCGCGCCATCGTCACCGGACACACGCGCGGCCTCGGCGCGTCGCTCGCGGAACAACTGCTGCAGGAAGGCATCGCCGTGCTCGGCGTGTCGCGCAGCCGTCATCCGTCGCTCGCCGCGCAGGCCGGCGACCGATTCGCCGAAATCGAACTCGACCTGTCGGATACGTCGGCCGTCGCGACGTGGCTGGCCGGCGACACGCTGCGCAGCTTCGTCGACGGCGCGTCGATCGTGCTGCTCTTCAACAACGCGGGCATCGTCGATCCGATCGGGCCGCTCGACGCGCAGGACCCGGCGCTCGTCGCACGCGCGGTCGGCCTGAACGTCGCGGCGCCGCTGATGCTGTCGGCCGCGCTCGTGCAGGCGGTATCGGCGCGAACCGAATGCCGGATCCTGCACGTGTCGAGCGGCGCCGCGCGCAACGCATACGCGGGCTGGAGCGTCTATTGCGCGACCAAGGCCGCGCTCGATCATCACGCACGCGCCGTCGCGCTCGACGCGAACCGCGCGCTGCGGATCTGCAGCGTCGCGCCGGGCGTCGTCGATACGGGGATGCAGGCGACGATCCGCTCGACCGCCGAAGCGAACTTCCCGATGCGCGAGAAATTCGACCAGTTGAAGGCGAGCGGCGCGCTGTCGACGCCCGAGGCCGCCGCGCGGCACCTGATCGGCCATGCGCTGAGCGACGCGTTCGGCGCCGAGCCGACGACCGACGTGCGGAACCTGCCGGCGGCTTAAGCCGCGCACGCGGCGCGTCAGCCTTCGAGCCGCTTCGTCCAGTCTTCGACCTGCCGCTCCGTCCGGCGCTTGTCGAGCATCTTGCGCCAGCCGGGCGGCAATACCGGAACGCCGCACAGCGCATCGAGCGCGGCCATGTCGAGCGTGCGCCGGTACAGCACGTCGAGCACCGTCGACAGCGGCCATTGCGGATACCGGCGCTCGTGCAGCGCCAGCACATCGCCCGGCGCCACCCAGCCTTCGTCCAGCACACGGTAGTACCAGCCGGTCCGGCCGCTTTGCTGCACGAGCGCCGCCATGCGCGGATGGTCGAAGCGCGCATTGAGCTTCCAGCACGGCTGCCGCGACTGCGACACCTGCAGCACGGCGCCGCCCAGCGTGAACACGTCGCCGAGACACACGTCGTGCTCGGTCACGCCGTGCGTCGACAGGTTCTCGCCAAATGCGCCCGGCCGCCCGAGCACGTCGCGCGCCCCGATCTGCTCGGACCACCACGCATAGTGATCGTACGCATAGTGATGGGCCGCCTTGTCGGGGCCGCCGTGATGCCGCGCATCGGCCTGCCCGTCGCCCGCAAAGCCGAGCGCGCCGAGCCACAGACGCGCGTCGACCGGCTGCTTGTCGATCGCACTCAGGTGCGGCGTGCCGGCCAGCGGCCGGCTCGTGCCGACCCGCACCGCGGCGATGGCGACCGCGATCACCGGCCGCGCGTCGCCGCTCATGCCGGCACACCGTCCGGCAGCGCCGCAAGCAGGCGTTCGAGCTCGCGCGTGCGCACGTCGCCGAGCGGCAGCAACGGCCGCCTCGGGTCGCCCGCGTCGAAGCCGCGCAGCCGCAACCCGGCCTTCACGGTCACCGGCAGGCCGCCGTCGACGATGAACTGCAGCAGCGGCAACTGCGCGTGAAAAACCGTCCTGGCGCGCGCCAGGTCGCCCACGCGCATCGCGTCGACCAGTGCAATCGGCAACGCGGCATTCAGGTTCGGCGCGGCCGTGCACCATCCGGCCGCGCCCGCGGCCAGCGCGGCAAGCGCCATCGGATTGCTGCCGTTGTAGAACGGAATCGTCCCGTCGCTCAACTGCGCGAGCCGGTGCATCCGCCCGATGTCGCCGGTGCTCTCCTTGACCATCGTCACGTTGTCGACGGTCCTGCAGATCGTCGCGATCAGGTCGGGCGACATGTCGACGCCGCTCGTCGCGGGGTTGTTGTACAGCATGATCGGGATGCCGATGGCGTCGCCGATCGCGCGGTAATGCGCGACGATCTCGTCGTTGCCGAGCTTCCAGTACGACACGGGCAGCACCATCACGGCATCGGCGCCGGCCTGTTCGGCGAAGCGCGCGCGGCGCACCGCACCGGCCGTCGTCAGATCGGAGATGCCGACGACGGTCGGCACGCGCCGGCGCACCGCGCGAATCGACGCGGTGGCGACCGACTCCCATTCGGCGTCGGACAGGTACGCGCTCTCGCCGGTACTGCCCAGCGGCGCGATCGCGTGGACGCCATCGGCGATCAGGCGCTCGATCAGCGCATCGAGCGCCGGCAGGTCGATGCCGCCGTCGGCAGAGAACGGCGTAACCGGATAGGCGATGACGCCTTGCAGCAGGATGGACACGATGTGGATTCCTCAATGATGGATGGACGAGACGGAAGCCATGCGCCCGCTCATGCAATACAGTCCCGATGCGTGCGCAATGCGCGACGCGCGTAGTAGTCGAACGTCACGGCATCGCGTTTCGGCTTCGAAATCCAGTCGTGCGCTTCCTGCGCGAGCGCCGGCGGAACCGGCTTGATCTCGCCGGCCGACATCGCCAGCAGTTGCAGCTTCGCGGCCCGCTCGATCAGCAGCGCGAGGATGCAGGCTTCCTCGGTCGTCCTGCCGACCACGAGCTGGCCGTGATGCGACAGCAGGATCGCGCGCTTGCCGCCGAGCGCCTTCGAAATGATCTCGCCTTCTTCGTTGCCGACCGGCACGCCGGGCCAGTCCTTCAGGAACGCGCAATCGTCGTACAGCGGGCAGGTGTCCATGTGCGACACGACGAGCGGCTGCTCGAGCATCGACAGCGCCGCGACATGCGCCGGATGGGTATGGATGATGCAGTTCACGTCCGGGCGCTCGCGATAGATCCACGTATGGAACCGGTTGGCCGGGTTCGGAATGCCTTCGCCGTCGACGACGTCGAGATCCTCGTTGACGCGCAGCAGGTTCGCGGCCGAGATCTCGTCGAAGCCGAGCCCCAGCCGCTGCGTGTAGTACGTGCCGGCGTCGCCCGCGCGGCAGGTGATCTGCCCGGCCAGGCCCGAATCGTGACCGGCGTCGAACAGGATCCGGCACGTGAGCGCGAGCTTTTGCCGCGCGGACCAGCCGCTGTCGCCCACCTCGTTCTCGAGACGCCGCTCCGCCAGCGCGACCAGCGCCTCCTTCGTCAAATTCAGCGTTTCCGCCATGTTCACCTCCTGAATGGATCGGATCTGCCGCGCCGTCCGCGGCCGTGTCCGTGGACACGCAAGACACACGATACACCACAGGACACTTTGTGTCATGCGTTACAATCGATTTTTCGAAGAACACCCGGCGCCCCATGACGATTCGCCTGAAGCTGCTCAGAAAACAGAAGGGCTGGACGCTCGATGTGCTGGCCGACGAGACCGGCCTGACCAAGAGCTACCTGTCGAAAGTCGAGCGCGGCCTGAGCGTGCCGTCGATCGCGGTCGCGCTGAAGCTGTCGAAGGCGCTGAACATCGACGTCGAGCAGCTGTTCTCGGAAAGCCACAACCGCGAGCTGATCACGGTCACGCGCGCCGGCGAGCGCACGGCGATGGGTGCGACGGCCGACAGCCACGCGCACCGCTTCGAAAGCATCGCGGCCGGCGTCGCGCCGAAGAAGATGCTGCCGTTCGTCGTGCATCCGCCGCACGAATTCGTCGCGTCGACGTTCCGCGAGCACGAAGGCGAGGAATTCCTGTTCGTGCACAAGGGGCGCGTCGAAATCGAATTCCCGAACGAGACGGTGCAACTCAAGACCGGCGATTCAGTCTATTTCAACGCACTCATCCCGCACCGCACGCGCAGCCTCGGCGCCGCGCAGGCGGAGATCCTGGTCATCGTCAGTCACGACGACTAGCCTCGTCACTTCTTCGCGCAAGGATCTTCCGATGGTCACCAAGGCCACCGCACCGTTCCAGCAGATCAAGACGCTCGTTCGCCAGAATGTCGAGGCAGGCGACTGGCGCCCGGGCGACCGCATTCCGTCCGAACTCGATCTCGCCGCGCAATTCGGCGTCGCGCGCATGACGGTGAACCGCGCGCTGCGCGAGCTGACCGAGGAAGGCGTGCTCAAGCGCATCGCGGGCGTCGGCACTTTCGTCGCCGAAGTGAAGCCGCAGTCGAACCTGCTGATGATCGCGCACATCCGCGACGAGATCCGCGCGCGCGGGCACGAATATCGCTGCCGCGTGCTCAGCCAGTCGCGCGAACCCGCGTCGTTCGACGTCGCGGCCGCGTTCGGGCTGGCGGTCAACACGCCGGTCTTTCACGTGGTGTGCGTGCACGAGGAAAACGGCCGCCCGATCCAGCTCGAGGATCGCTACGTGAATCCGGCCGCCGCACCCGAATTCATCGATCAGGACTTCCAGGCCGAGCCGCCGTCCGAATACCTGTTCAACAACGTGTCGCACTACGAACTGGAGATCGAGCACGTCGTCGACGCGGCGCTGCCGACGAGCGAACAGGCGCGGCTGCTCGACATGCGCGCCGACGAACCGTGTCTCACCCTCACCCGCCGCACCTGGACGAACGGGCTGCCCGTCACGTTCGTGCACTTCCTGCATCCGGGCAATCGCTACCGGCTCGGCTCGCGCTTCAAGCCGGGCGCCGGACGTCACCAGACCTGAACCTGCTTCGGCACCTGAAAACGACCACGCGCGGCGGCCGCTTCACCGCGAAACGGCCGCCGCGCGTGTGACGTCGCTCGATGTCGTCGATATTCACCGCTCAGATCGTCCCGACCTGCCCCGCGTCGCGCGTCCACACGACCGGAAACAGCGGATGCTCGAGCGGCGCGCCGTCCGGCAGTTCGTCGGCCAGCCCGGGGAAATCGGGCGACGTCTTCCAGCGGCGCGGCGCGTGACGGATGTCGTCGCCGACAAAGCGGATCGAGAACGCGCGCCGGCGGTTCTGGGTACCGCCCGACGCATGCAGCGTCAGCATCCGGAAGCACACCATGTCGCCGGGCTCGAGCGCCCAGTGGCGAATCGGGAATGCCGAGCGGTCGGCCTCGATGTCGGGCAGGTCGGCGAGGCTGCCTTCGGGGAACCACTTCGCCTCCTTGTCCATGAACGTGCGCGGCATCAGCCATGGCCCCTGGTGCGAACCCGCGACGAATTCCAGCGTCGATTCGAGCGGCACCGGGTCGACCGGAATCCACATGCTGACGTTGTCGTCGCCTTCGATGTTGTAGTACGGCTGGTCCTGGTGCCACGGCGTGCGCTGCCGCGTGCCGGGCTCCTTCACGAGCAGATGGTCGTGATGCAGGCGAACAGTCTTCGTGCCCATCAGCGCGGCGGCCACCGACGGCGCGGGCGACCGCACGATGAAGTCGCGGTATGCATCGTTGTGCCGCCAGTTGCAGAAGTCCTCGAAGAACCAGCCCGGGTCGTCGGGTCGGCTCGCGACCTTCGCACGCTCGCTCGGCTGCGCGAGGTTCGCGTCGATACCGGCGCGCAGCGCGGCCACTTCGTCGGGCGAGAAAATGCCCTTGATGCACACCGCGCCTTCGTCGCGGAAGGCGGCGATCAGTTCGGACGTCACGGCTTTCGCGACGCGGTCCTGGATACTCGTCATGGCTTGCCTGTCGATTGAATGAAGCACGGGATCACGGGGGGCATGGGGCGCATGCGGTCACGGCGCGCTGGTCAGCTGCTGCTTCGCCCCGTAGATGTCGAAGTCGAAGTATTTGGCGGCGATCTTCTGGTACGTGCCGTTCGCGCGGATCGCGGCGATCGCGTCGTTCAGCCGCTTCTTCATGTCGGCGTCGCCCTTGCGCACGCCCATCGCGACGCCGTAGCCGGTGATGCGCACGTCGGTCACGTCGGGGCCCGCGAACGCGTAGCCCTTGCCGCGCGGCGTCTTCAGGAACGAATAGCCGGCCTGCGTCTTGTCCTGGAAGGTCGCGTCGAGACGGCCATTCACCAGATCCTGATACACCTGGTCCTGGTTCTGGTACGACACGATCGTCACGCCCTTGGTCGCCCATTCGGCCTTCGCGTACGCCTCCTGCGTCGTGCCCTGATCGATCCCGATGCGCTTGCCGGCGAGCGACGCCGCGGTCGGCAGCAGCTTCGAGCCGGCCGGCGCGACGAGCGCACCCGGCGACGCGTACAGCTTGTTCGAGAAGTCGATCTGCTTGAGCCGCTCGTCGGTGGCCGTCATCGCGGACATGATCACGTCGAACTTGCGCGCGCGCAGCGCCGGAATCATCCCGTCGAAGCCCTGCTCGACCCACACGCACTTCGCGCGCAGCTGCTCGCAGATCGCATTGCGCAGGTCGATGTCGAAGCCGGCGAGCGAGCCGTCGGGCTGCTTCGCCTCGAACGGCGGATAGGTGGGATCGATGCCCCAGCGGATCGTCGCCGTGTCCTGCGCGAACGAGACGAGCGGCGCGAACGCCAGCGCCGAAACGATGAGCTTTGCAGTGCGGTTCATGGTGTGTCCTTGTGGTCTCGACGCGGCGGGCAAGCGCCGGGCGTCCGTTGGGGAGCGTCGTGCCGGCAGGCCCGGCGCGGTACGCGAAAGACTGGGACTTCGATGAAACTGCGATGCAGTCTAGACCGCTCAATTTTTGAGCGCAAGCGGGGAGAGCGGGTTGGCGGAGGCTCCAGGGTTAAATCAGAACGAAGGGCTGGATTGATGACCGGGAAATAGCCAAATTCGCGGGATTTTCCTTGTGTTTCTAGTGTTTACCCGGCGTGATGTTTGGCTGCCACAGAACGAGTTTTCGCGGATATCCGCCGGAGGCGAATGTCTATACAGCGCGGTCCATCGAGACATTTTTCACCTGCGCCGCCCATGCACCCTATACCGCACCACCAACCATGGGTGGCGACGAGCCTCGTCGAGATGTAAGATATACTTTACATTCACGCGCGATAAACCTGCGTCCGGAGGTCAACATGCAACTCTATGAAATCGGCCAGGCCGTTGCAAAACGGAGGGCCGAACTCGACCTCACACAGGCCCAGCTTGCGAAACTCGCCGGATTGTCTCGCCTCACGGTGAACCAGCTTGAAACCGGCAAGATCAAGGATCTTGGCGTCAACAAGCTGATCCCGCTGCTCGGCGTGCTCGGCATCGAACTCCAGGCACAGCCAAGGCCGGCCCAAAGCGGCCTCTACAAGGCGGTTGTGAGCTCAAACGTCAGCTATAGAGGTGAATTGACCGAGCGACTGCTGGCCGACGCGTTGACCACGGGACAGATTCCCGCAGGATACGAATCGCAGATCTCCGTGATCCTCGACGAAGTGCCGTTGCCGGTGGTGGTAAAGGCCGCCGAAGAAGCTGCCGCACGCTCCGGCACGCCGCTTCGCGCCATCTGGAAGAACCTTGCCGCATGGTCGAAGGATCTTCATCTGTACCGGGAGGTATGGGCATGATTGCACCAGCCGCTTTGCCCGACGGCCCGTGGCAAGGCCTTTTCCGTCACGCACTGACACTCATCGACGAGATACGGAAGCACGGCACGTCCCGCCCGTTCTGGACCTTCGGCGGTGGCACCGTCCTCATGCTGCGTCACTGACATCGTGTCAGCAAGGACATCGACATCTTCGTACCCGACCCGCAGTATCTCGGGTACGTGAACCCGCGCATCAGCGACGCCGCATCGGACATCACGAGCGAATACGAGGAACACGCCGGCTTCGTGAAACTGGTGTTGCCCGACGGCGAGATCGACTTCGTGGTTTCCCGAAACCTGATGTCCCCCGGTTATGACGAATGGACGCTGATGGACCACGTCGTCAAGGTCGAGACTTCAGCGGAAATCATCGCCAAGAAAATGTGGCATCGCGGAGATCGGCCCACCGCGCGAGACCTGTTCGATCTCTGTCTGGTCATCGAGCGGGAACCGGAGAGCTTGATGGACGCAAGCGCATTTCTCGTTCGTCATCGCGATACCTTCCTGAGTCTGCTCGACGAGCGCCGTGCATTCGTGCAGTCGCGTTTCGACGATATCCGGACACTCGGCTATATGCCGTCGTTCGACTACTGCGTGAAGCTGGCCAGCGAGTTTCTCCGACAGCTTCCCGACACCAGCACCGCCCGCAAATCGCCCCCGCGCTGACCCTACCGCCAGCAGCCCCGTGTCCGGCGAAACCGCGATTGCCCACGGTCTCCGGCCATGCTAAAAGTCGTCGCACGCATTTGGAAATGAAATGCTCGAATCCAGAAAAGTGCAGAAATGAATCGACCTTTGTTCGACCTCGACCTGTTGCGCGCACTCGTGATGGTCGCCGATTGCGGCAGCTTCACGACCGCGTCCGCGCGCCTGCATTCGACGCAGTCGACGGTCAGCCAGAAGGTGCGGCGGCTCGAGGAGATCGCCGGGCATCGCCTGCTCGACCGCGGCACGCGCGACGTGCGGCCGACCGATGCCGGCGTGACGGTGCTCAGCTACGCGCGGCGCATGATCGCGCTGAACGACGAGATGCTGGAAGCGCTGTCGGGCGCGACCGTCGCGCTCACGATCCGGCTCGGCGTGCCCGACGATTTCGCGGCGGGCCGCACGACCCATGCGCTCGCCGCGTTCAAGCGCGATCATCCGCAGGTGAAACTCGAAGTGACGTGCGGGCTGAGCCGCGACATCTGCGCGGCCTACGATCGCGGCGAGCTCGATCTCGTGCTGATCAAGCAGCGGCGCGACAGCCGCGAGGCGGTGGTGCGCTGGCCGGAGAAGCTGCGCTGGATCGACAGCGCGCGGCATCCGACGATCGAACTCGACCCGGTGCCGCTCGTCGTGTTTCCGCCGCGCGGGCTCTATCGCGACGACATGATCAAGGCGATCGAGGAACGCGGCCGCCGCTGGCGGATCAGCTTCACGACGTCGAGCCTGAGCGGCATTCAGGCGGCCGTCGCGGACGGGCTCGGCATCAGCGTGCTGCCCGCGCGCGTGGTGACCGACGAACACGTGGTGCTGACCGACGAGCACGGCGGCTTCGCGCCGATCGAGAACATGGACATCGCGATCCTGCATCGGCCGACGGCCGATCCGATGGTCAGCGAACTGACGAAAGCGCTCGCGGCGATGCTCGAACACGAGCCGGAATAAGCGCAGCCGTCGCGATGCGGATCGGCGTCGACGGAGCAGCGGCGTAACCGTGGAAGACCGCGCCCGTCAGAACATCGTGTTCCCGTTCGCCGCATGTTCGGGCACCGGCTGGTTCACGTCCCAGTGCTCGACGATCTTGCCGTGCTCCAGCCGGAAGATGTCCATGATCGCGCTACCGCGCGTGCCGGGCTCGCGCACCGCATGCACGTGCAGGATCACGTAGTCGCCGTCGACGAACGCGCGCTTGATCTCGCTGTGCGACTGCGGATATTTGTCGCGCAGGAACGCGACGAACTTGCGGAAACCGTCGCGGCCGTCGGCCGCGTTCGGGTTGTGCTGCACGTACTGGTCGCCGACATACGCGAGCGCGGCATCGGCATCCTTCTCGTTCAGGCCTTTCTCGTAGAACGCCAGCACCGTGCGGCGATTCGCTTCCTGCTGCGCTTGATCCGGTCCGGCCGCCGCCGCGTGCGCGGCCGTCACCGCGAACGTCGCCGCGGCCATCCATCGCGTCCATCGCGCGGCGCGTGCCGCCATCGTGCGTGTGTGTCGCATCGTCGTCTCCCGCAGGATCAGGCTGAAAGAGCCCGATCATACCCGGCGCGATGCAGCACCGCGCTCAGACCAGCACGCCGTTGCGCGCGACGATCCGCCCCGACGACACGACGAGCCGACGCGTCGGCCGCGCGACGACGGCCTCGGCGAACGTCAGCGCATCGACGAGCACGACGTCCGCACGCTTGCCGGCCTCCAGCCCGTAGTCGGCGAAGCCGCAACCGCGCGCCGCGCTGTGCGTCACGCAGTCGAGTGCGACTTCGAGCGCGTCGTCGCGACGGAAATCGTTGCGCATGCCGATCAGCATCGCGCGCTCCAGCATGTCGGGCGAACCGTACGGCGTCCACGTATCGCGCACGCCGTCGTTGCCGCCGATGACGGTCACGCCGGCCGCGCGGCAGGCGACGACCGACGGCACCGGCACCGCGGCCGGCGCGGTCGTGACGATCGCGACGCCGAGTTCGGCCATCCGCGCGAGCAGCGCATCGCGCTCACGTTCGGCAACGTCGCCGAGGCAGAAGCCATGGCTGATCGTGACCTTTCCCTGCATGCCGAGCGCGGCCGTGCGCTGCAGGATCAGGTCGAGCGAGTACGCGCCCATCGACCCGCGCTCGTGGAGGTGCAGGTCGAGCCCGCGGCCGTAGCGCTCGGCGATTCCGAACAGCACGTCCACCGCTTCGACCGGATCGCCTTCGATCGCGCACGGGTCGAGGCCGCCGAGCAGGTCGGCGCCCGCGCCGAGCGCGTCGGACAGCAGCGCAGCGGTGCCGGGCCGCTTGAGCACGCCCGACTGCGGAAACGCGACGATCTGGATGTCCACCTGGCCGCGCAGTGTCTCGCGCGTCGCGAGCACGCCGTGCAGATGCCGCAGCCCGGCATCGGTATCGACGTCGACGTGCGTGCGGATGCGCGTCGTGCCGGCCGCGAGGAACGCGCGCGCCAGCGCGAGCGACGCGGCGCCCGCATCGTGGCCACTCGTCGCGCGGTAGTTGCGCTCGTTCTCGATGCGGTCGACGAGGCGCGGCCCCACCGCGTTGCGATACCACGGCATGCCCCAGTGGGTCTTGTCGAGATGCGTGTGGCCTTCGACGAGGCCGGGCAGCGCAAGCGCGAGCGCGCCGTCCTCGATCGCGCAGCCCGCGGGCGCGTCGAGCGACGGGCCGACGCGCGCGATGCGCTCGCCTTCGATCAGGATGTCGAGCGCTTCGTCGGCGTGCGTGCGGACGTTGCGGATCAGCAGGTTCGTCATGTCGGTTCCGGGGTGGTCGGTCAGAGCAGGGCCGTCACGATGCACGCACCATGACGGCGGTCAGGTCGTGATCGCGTGAAACGCAGCGCCGGCGCGGACAGGGGAAGCAACCGCGGCCGGCGCAGCGCGACCGGTGGCAGGGAATGCGGTCACGATATCGGACGGGGCCGACCGAGGCCAATTAAATGTCGCGATGCCGCGCATTCGATTTCGCGATGCGCGGCGCGCATGCTCGGCTGACCGGGCGCGACGATGGGGCGGGATCGCGGCGGAAGCGGCGGAAGCGGTGGAAGCGGCGGTAGCGGTGGAAGCGGCGGTAGCGGCGGTAGCGGTGGAAGCGGTGGAAACGGCGGAGACGGCGGAAACGGCGGAAACGGCGGAAGCAGTGGAAACGGCGGAAGCAGTGGAAGCGGCGGAAGCGGCGAAAAGGCCAACCGTCGCGCAGCGCGCCGCGTCACCGGAATATGAGCGCCGGGAGGCCACGTCGCGCCGTGTCGGGCGCCCACTTCAACGCCCCGCCGTGCCGGCGAGTTGCTCGGCAACAGACTTTACACGTTGTTACCCGGCCGCACCGGACGCGCATCCGCCCATTCCTTATACTCACGCCGAGTTCGCCACCCGTCCCGGAATCCGTCGGCGAACACGTTGCCGATGCAGGAACCATCATGATGCGCATGCCTTCCACGAAGACCGTTCTGTTCGCCTCGCTCGTCGCCGTGGCGGCGCTTCCGCTGACCGCCTGCGTCGCGCCCGGCTACTATGGTGCGCAACCCGGCTATCCGCAGCAGCAATACGCGACGCCCGGCTACGCACAGCCCGCGTATTCGCAACCCGGCTACGTGCAGCCGCAGCAGCCAGCCTATCCGAATCAGGCGCCGCAGTACGACCAATACGGCAACCCGCAGCCTTACGGCGGCCAGTACGGCAACGGCTACGGCGCGCAATACGGAACGCAATACGGCACGGTCGCGAACATCCAGCCGGTCAACGGCTCGGTCGGCACGTCAGGCGTGGCCGGCACCGTCGTCGGGGCGCTGGTCGGCGGCGTGCTGGGCAACCAGTTCGGCCGCGGCCACGGCCGCGATGCGGCTACCGTGATCGGCGCGCTGGGCGGCGCCGTCGCCGGCAACCAGATCGGCCAGCAGATGGGCGCGGCCCAACCGCCGAGCAGCTACCGGATCGACGTGCGGGTCAGCGACGGCTCGACGCGCTCGTTCGACGTGCAGTCGCCCGGCGACCTGCGCCCGGGCGATCGCGTGCAGATCAACGGCAATCAGCTGTCGCGTTATTGATCCAGACCGCATGCGCCTGACCTGATCGGGCGCATCGCGCGGATTGCGCGCCCTCGACGCCGCGCGCCGCCGCGGCGCGCCAGCGAGCGCGCTCCACTTCATCTCCTTCCTTCTGTCTGCGCAGCACGCTTGCCGCGCAGACACGTCACCGCCAGCTTCCGCACACCGCCGATACTCGCGCGCGCAACCCGTTTGCGCTTAGCATTGTCGATGCCCTGCCGCGCATCGCGCAGCAGATTCCGACACCCCAACAAGAACCGCATCCGATGATCACGATCCGCCTGCTCGACGCCGCCGATGCGGCGCAGTTCCAGTCCGTGCGCCTGCGCGCAATCGACACGTCGCCGACCTCGTTCCTGCCGACCCGCGACGAAGAAGCCGGCATCACGGTCGACGAATTCGCGACGCGCATCACGCCGAGCGGCGTGCGGGCCGTGTTCGGCGCGTTCGACGGCGCAACGCTCGTCGGCATCACGGGCGTGCGCCGCGATCCACGGGCGAAGGTCGCGCACAAGGCGGTGATCTGGGGCGTGTTCGTCGATCCTGCGTATCGCGGGCGCGGCATCGCGCAATCGCTGCTCGACAGCGCGACCGCGCATGCATCGCAAGCCTGGCAATGCAGGCAACTGATGCTGTGCGTCAACGAGATCAACGGCACCGCCGAACGCCTGTACGCATCGCAAGGGTTCGTGCGGTTCGGCACGGAACCGCGCGCGCTGCTCATCGACGGCCGCTTCTACGACGAGCACCACATGGTCAAGACACTGGCGTAACGCGTTCGCGTGCATCGACCGGCCGCACGCGAACGCGTGCTCGCGCGTTCCGTCACCGCGTGTCGGTGACCGTCATGTTGACGGCCTGCCCGGCGATCGTCACGTTCGTCAGCGTCATCGCGCTCACGTTGAACGCGTAGATCGGCCCCGGCGACGTGACGGTCGGCGTGCCCGACGCGACCGGCGTGCCGAAGTCGCAGTTGCTGATCGTCACGCCGGAGATCGGCTGCACGGCCGGCGTCGGCGGCGTGCCGTTGTAGTCGAACGCGACCGGCCCCTGCGCGACGATCGCCTGGAAGCACGACGCGGTCACGCCGTTCAGCGTCACGTTGCTCGCTTTCACGTCGGAGATCGTCACGTTCTGCACGACCGGCGGCCGCGTGCGCACGGCGTCGTTCGCGGGCTGGTAGTCGCAGTCGAACGTGACGATGCCGCCCTGCGCAGCCGACGGATTGCCGGCCGACGGCGTCGCCACGCCGAGCGGCACGCTCGCGTTGACCGGGCTGCCCGCGAGCAGCGCGCTGCCGTAGCCGCCGCCCTTCAGCGTCACGCCGTTCGGCAGCGTGACGCCCTTCACGTGGAAGTCCTTCACGTAGCCGCCCCGGTTCATGTTCGTCTTCACGCGAATCGCGATGTTCAGCGGGTTGGTCTGCCAGTTCGCGTTCAGCATCGACAGGTTGGTCGCGTAGATCTGCTCGACGCCGCCGCCCATCTCGCTGCCGAGCGTGATGCCGCCGTGCCCGCTGTTCATCGTGCAGTTACGGATCAGGTGCCGCTTCGCGGGGCCGTACTCCGTGTCGCGGTCCTTGCCCGACTTGATCGCGATGCAGTCGTCGCCGGTGTTGAACGTGCAGCCTTCGCACAGCACGTCGGTGCACGCGTCCGGATCGAAGCCGTCGTTGTTCGGGCCGATGCTGTTCGTCGTCACGCCGCGCATCACGACGTTGCGGCTCGCGGTCGGATGGTGCTGCCAGAACGGCGTGTTCTGCGTCTGGTAGTGCTCCATCAGCACGTTGGTGCAGCCGATGAATTCGACCATGCACGGCCGCAGGTAGTGACCGAGGCCGAAGATGCGCTGCTCGACCGGCACGCCGGCCTCGGACAGCGCGGGCAGGTAGTTCTGATCCTGCTGCCACGGCGTGACGGGCGACGTGAGCAGCGCATAGAGCGCGTCGGGGATCGCGGGCGCGACGATCCGCAGGTCGACGTTGTTCGGATTCGCATAGTTCTGGGCCGGCACCGTCGCGCCGGCACCGTATGCACCCGACGAACCCTTGTAAGTCCACCAGCACACGCTGCTGCTGCCGGTGCCGGAGAACGGCGTCATCGCCTGTCCGTTCAGCACCGACGTCGGTCCTTCGCCGGTCAGCGCGATGTTCGTCGCGTTGCGCGCATAGACGGGTGCGCCGTAGTTCAGGCAGTCGTTCGCCTGCCAGCGGCTGTAGTACAGGCGGCCGTTCGCACCGCAGTCGACCGGGCCGTCCTTCGCGTAGTCGGCCGGGTTCGGGCTGAAGTAGATCGTGCAGTTCGCGCTGAGGTGGAAATTCACGTTGCTCTGCAGCACGATCGGCCCCGCGCAGTACCAGTTGCCGGGCGGCACGACCACGCGGCCGCCGCCTGCGCGCACGCACGCGTCGATCGCCGCGAGAAACGCCGGACGCGAGTCGAACGCGCCGGGCGCGGTCGTCAGTTCGGAACCGGGGCTGACCGGAGATTTCGCCGCCGGGTAAGGCGACGTCTGCGCGACGGTCGCGCACGCGCGTGCGCCGTAGTGCGTGACGTCGAAGTCGTGCCTGCGGAACGCGAGACGCGACACATGCGCGAGCGATGCCGCGATGCGCGCCGCCGCACCGTGCTCGCCCCAGATCAGGTCGACCGCCGCATGGGGCGACGTGCCGGCCGCAAACGCGCGGGTCGCCGCGAGCGGTCCGCCGAGTGCGGCGCCGCCAGCGAGCGCGCCGGTCCAGCCGATGAAGTCGCGACGCGATACACGCCGCGACGCGGGCGATCGGACAGACGAAGACGAACGGCGACGGTTTGCGGCCATGGGCACTCCTTCAATGGTGGGGGGATCGATGCGCCGGACGGCGGATCACGATTCATACGTCGTCGGACTACATCGCGCAGTCTAGACGCGATCGAAGCCGCGGATGTATCTGTCGTTTACCCTGTTTTACCGGCTTAACATCGAATATGTGAGCACGCACTCACTTTTTGATCCACACACAAAGATATATGTTGTCGTATCTTTATGCGCAAAAACTCGATGTCTGACGGCGACGCGGTCGAGCCCGAATCGACCGCGTGCGTGGAATATGACAAGCTCGCGGGGGCCTCACCCGTCCATTCCAACCCGTCACAGGAGCCTCAATTGCAGACCCGACACGGAGTCGACCTCATCCGCGCCCGCGCGCTGTTCGATCGCGAGCGGCGTGCATTCACCGAAGCCATGCCGACCTCCCGCGCGTTGTCCGCGGAAGCCGCCGAGCATTTGCTGTTCGGCGTGCCGTTGCACTGGATGCAGGACTGGTCGACCCCGTTCTCGCTCGTCGTGAAGGAGGCGCGCGGCGCGACCTTCACCGACGTCGACGGTCATCGCTACGCGGACTTCTGCCTCGGCGACACCGGCGCGATGTTCGGCCATGCGCCCGAGCCGGTCGCGCGCGCGCTCGCCGACCAGGCGACCCGCGGCTACACGACGATGCTGCCGAGCGAGGACGCCGCCTGGGTGTCGCGCGAACTCGCGCGCCGCTTCCGGCTGCCGGTCTGGCAGTTCGCGCTGAGCGCGAGCGACGCGAACCGCTTCGTGCTGCGCTGGGTGCGCGCGGCCACCGGCCGCAACACGATCGTCGTGTTCAACGGCTGCTATCACGGGACCGTCGACGACGTGTTCGTCGATCTCGTCAACGGCCGCCCCATGCAGCGCGACAGCCTGCTCGGGCAATCCTACGACCTGCTCGCGAACACGCGCGTCGTCGAGTTCAATGATCTCGACGCGCTCGAAGTGGCGCTGAAGGACGGTGATGTCGCATGCGTGCTCGCCGAGCCCGCGATGACGAACATCGGGATGGTGCTGCCGGAGCCGGGCTTCTGGGAGGCGGCGCGCGCGCTGACGCGCCGCTACGGCACGCTGCTCGTGATCGACGAAACGCATACGATCAGCAGCGGCCCGGGCGGCTACGCTGCCGCGCACGGCCTGGAGGCGGACGCGCTGGTGGTCGGCAAGCCGATCGCCGGCGGCGTGCCGTGCGCGGTGTACGGTTTCAGCGCCGAATTCGCGGAACGCGCGAAGCAGGCGAAGCTGAACGCGCCGCCCGGCCATTCCGGGATCGGTACGACGCTCACCGCGAACATGCTCGCGATGCGAGCGATGCGCGCGACGCTCGCCGAAGTCGCGACCGACGCCGCGTATGCGCACATGTTCGAACTGGCCGCGCGACTCGCCACCGGGCTCGAACAGGCGATCGCGAAACACGGTCTGCCGTGGTGCGTGACACGCATCGGCGCGCGCACCGAGTTCCAGTTCTCGCCCACGCCGCCGCGCAACGGCACGATCGCGGGCGAACAGCTCGACAGCGAACTCGAGCACATCGTGCATCTGTACCTGCTGAACCGCGGCGTGCTGATCACGCCGTTCCACAACATGATGCTCGTGTGTCCGCAGACGACGGCCGACGACGTCGACACGCTCGTCGCGCAGTTCGACGCGTGTCTGGGCGAGCTGGCGTGATGTGACGAGCGGCGCGTCGAGCTCGCCGGCATGCGCGAGCCCGACGCCTGCACCCAAGCTACTTCGGCAGATCCGTCGGATCGACCTGCGTGCCCGGCACGCCTGCAGTGCGTGCGCTCACTTCAAGCTCGTCGCGCAACGCCGCGCGCGTATCGCCACCGCCCGGACCCTGCGCCGACGCAGCGCCACCGTCGAGCGCCGGCAGGATGTAGCCGTTCACCATCCGGCGGAACAGCTTCACGTTCTCCGCGTCGCGCAGGCCGCCGTCCACCGGCAGCACGCCGGTCATCACGATCACCGTATTGCGCTTCGGCAGCACCGTGATGAATTGCCCCTTGAAACCCATCGCGTCGAATTCGGGCTCGCGCTCGACGATGTTGTTGATCCACCAGTAGTAGCCGAAATGCGGCGACACGCGCGGCGCCGTCATCTGTGCGATCCACGCTTGCGGCACCACCTGCCGCCCCTGCCAGCGCCCGCCGTCGAGCACGAGCATGCCGATCTTCGCCATGTCGACCGCGCGCAGCCGCAAGCCCCAGCCGGCCGACACGAGCCCCGTGCGGTCCGCGCGTTCCCATGCGGCCCGCTTCATGTCCAGCGGGCCGAACAGATGCGTCTGCGCATAGCGCTCGACGGGCTCGCCGGCCGCCGCGCTCAACATCGCCGATGCGAGGATCGGGTTCACGTCGGTGTACTCGAACGCGGTGCCGGGCGCGACCTTCGGTGCGGCCGACGCGGCGAGCTTCAGCCGGTCCGGCGCGGTGTAGTAGATCGGATCGTCCTTCGGGCTGAAGTCGTAATGCAGCCCGCTCGACATCGACAGCACGTGCGTCAGCGCGATGCCGCGCTTGTCCGCGAGCGCGCCGCCGAGGTCGGGGCGCCATGCGGCGAGCCGCGCGGCCACCGGCTCGTCGAGATGCACGGCCCCGCGATCGACCAGGATGCCGGCGACGAGCGACGTCACGGCCTTCGTCACCGAGTACAGCTCGTAGGTCGAATCGCGCGACGCATTCGCACCGTAGCGCTCGAAGATCAGCTTGCCGTCCTTCACGACGAGCAGGCTGTACACGTCGAGCTTCTGCTCGCGGATCCAGCGCGACAGGTCGACGAGCTTGCGCGAATCGACGCCGGCGTCTTCGGGTGCGGCCGCCGCGAGGCCGGTTTCATGCAGCGGCGGCAGCGCGTCGGCCGCGTGCGCCGCAGACAGCATCGGCACCGGCGAAAGCGCACCGCCGCCGATCAGCAGCGCCGCGAGCCGCGCGAGCAGCCGGCGCACGAGAGGCGCTGCGGGCCGCCGCGCATCGGGCCACGCGGGTAATTGGCCAATGACGTTCGTGATCCTCATCAAATCTCCGGTGCATCGTTGAACGCGGCGGCGGTACCGGGCACGCCCTTCGTCTGCCGGCTGCGCGCCAGTTCGTCGCGCAGCGCCTGCGTGGCCTGCACGCTTTCGACCGGCGGCCGCGCCGGCGTGAGCGCCGGCAGGATGTAGTCGCCGACCATCCGCCGATACAGGTTCAGGTAGGTCGCATCGCGCAGGCCGCCATCCGTCGGCAGCAGGCTCGTCATCACGACGACCGCGCGCTGCGCGGGCAGCACCGTGATGAACTGCCCCTTGAAACCCATCGCGCCGAATTCCGGCGTGCCGTGCTCGACGACATGACTGATCCAGCAGTAATAGCCGTAATCGGCCGCGGCAGGCGACGGCGTCGTCATCTGCCGGACCCAGCCGGCCGGCACGATCGGCTTGCCGTTCCAGCGGCCCTGGTCGAGCAGCAGCATGCCGATCTTCGCCATGTCGATCGCGCGCAGCCGCAGGCCCCAGCCGCCCGCCACCGCGCCGGTACCGTCGGCGCCACTCCAGCGGTAGTGCGCGAAGCCGAGCGGCGCGAACAGCCGCTTGCGCGCGAAGTCGTCCTCGCGCTCGCCCGCGGCGATCGACACGGCCGTGCCGACCAGCACCGGGTTCACGTCGATGTAGTCGAAATGCGCGCCGGGCGGCTGCGCGGCACGGCTCGTCACCGCGACGCGCAGCCGGTCGGGCGCGTCGTAATACAGCGGATCGGTGCCTTCGCGCGTCGTGTAGCGCAAGCCGCTCGACATCGACATCAGGTGCCGCAGCTCGATGTCCTGCTTGTCCGCGAGTTCGCTCGCGAGATCGGGCCGCGCGGCGCCGATCAGCGGCGCGATCTTCGTCGACGGGCCGAGCTTGCCCTCGCCGTCGAGGATGCCGGCGAGCAGCGCGGTAATCGTCTTCGTCACCGAATAGAGCTCGTAGTTGTTGTCGCGCGTGAGGCCGTCGCCGTAGCGCTCGAACACGATCTTGCCGTCCTTCACGACGACGAGGCTGCGTACATCCATCCGGTCGCGGCGCAGCCATTCGGACATCCGCACGAGCGGCGCCGAATCGACGCCCGCCGCTTCGGGCACCACGCTCGGCAGATCCTGCGGCGCGCTACCGGCGGCCAGCGCCGGGCCGCCGCACGACCCGGCGACGATCGCGACGGCCGCGATGCCGCGCATTGCTTGGGAAACGCTCATCGTTGCTCCTGTTGAAATGCGCAACCGCCGTCTCCGGCGGCACGTCACATCACGTGCCGTGACGTCAGTCGAGACACGGTTTGCCGGCCGGCAGGAACTGTCCGCGCCCCGGCTCCGCCGCGAGCAGCCGGCCATCCTCGACGAGCAGCTCGCCACGCGACAGGCAATGACGCGGCCAGCCCGTCACCTCGATCCCTTCATAAGGCGTGTAGTCGACCGCATGATGAAGCGACGCATTCGCGATCCGCACGCGCTTGTCCGGATCCCATACGACGATATCCGCATCGGCGCCGACCGCGATCGTCCCCTTGCGCGGATACAGCCCGTACAGCTTCGCGGGCCGCAGCGACGTCAGCTCGACGAACTGGTGCAGCGATATCCGTCCGTTGCGCACGCCGTCGAACAGCAGCGGCAAGCGCGTCTCGAGCCCCGGAATTCCGTTCGGAATATGGTCGAACGAAACGGCATGGCCGCCCGGATGCTTGCCGCACGGATCGTCGTAGTTGAACGGCGCATGGTCCGAGGAAAACACCGAGAACACGCCCTGCTTCAGCGCCTTCCACACGGCCTGCTGGTTCGCCGGGTCGCGCGGCGGCGGACTGCACACGCACTTTGCGCCTTCGTAGCCGTCGTGACCGCCGTGGCCGAGATCGTCGGCCGTCAGGTACAGGTACTGCGGGCAGGTTTCGGCCAGGATCGGCAACCCGCGCGACTGCCCCCAGCGGATCTGCTCGATCGCTTCCGCACCCGACACGTGCACGATCAGGATCGGCACGTCGACCAGTTCCGCAAACGCGATCGCGCGATGCGTCGCCTCGCGCTCGACCACGGCCGGCCGCGCCTGCGCATGGAAATGCGGCGCGACGTGGCCGTCGCCGAGCAGCCGCTCGGTCAGCCAGCCGATGCAGTCCGAGTTCTCCGCATGCACCATCACGAGCGCGCCGTGCTCGCGCGCGACCGACAGCACGTCGAGCATCTGCCGGTCGTTCAGCTTCAGGTCGTCGTAGGTCATGTACACCTTGAACGACGTATAGCCGTTCGCGATCAGCCGCGGCAGCTCCTCGGCCAGCACATGCGGCGTCGGATCGGCGACGATCAGGTGAAAGCCGTAGTCGATCAGCGCGCGCCCTTGCGCGCGCCGGTGATAGTCGTCGACGGCCGCCTGCAGCGACTGCCCCTTCGCCTGCGCGGCGAACGGAACCACGGTGGTCGTGCCGCCGCACAGCGCGGAGCGCGTGCCGGACAGGAAGTCGTCGGCCATCTTCAGTCCGTCGGGCATCGGCTGGTCGAGATGGCAGTGCGCATCGACGCCGCCCGGCATCACGAGCAACCCGCTCGCATCGAGCTCGCGCGGCGCGCGCGGCAGCCCGTGGCCGAGCATGGCCACGCGCCCCGCGCGGATGCCGATGTCGCACGAGAACCGGTCCGCCGCCGTCACGACGTCCGCGTGACGGATTACGAAATCGAGATCGTTCGACATGACGCGCGCCTCAGATCACGTCGCTGAAGAGACGCCCCCAGCCCTTCACTTGCCGCGTGTCGTAGTCGGCGAGCTGCAGCGACTTCCACACGACGGTCGAGATCGTGTCGTAGATCGGGATGCCCGTCTCTTCCTCGAGCGCGGGCACCAGGTGCGCGGCGTTCAGGTTCGTGCAGAAGATCGAGATCGCGCGCGGGCCGGCCTCCGCGACTTCGCGCACCATTGCGCCGATCTGGTCGCCCGTCACTTCGGAGAACGAGAAATTGACCTTCAGGTTCAGGTGGCGCTCGGCGACGCAGTCCAGGCCCGAGCGGCGGTAGTTGTCGACGATCTTCGTCTGCACGTCGTCGAGATACGGCGTGACGAGGCCGAACTCGTGTGCGCGGGTCTTCTTCAGGATCTCGTTGAGCGCGAGCACCGAGGTCGTGGCCGGAATGCCGGTCGCTTCGGTGATGCGCTCGCACAGCCGCTCGTCGGCCTCGAAGCCGAGCCAGCCGGACGACGTGCCGTTCCACGCGATCACGTCGACCTTCGCATCGGCGAGCAGCATCGCGGCCTGGATGATCTTGTCGTCGTCGAACTGGCCGAGCGCCTGGCCCGTCAGCGAGATCTCGGTGACCGGAAAGCGCGCGAAGTGCGCGGACACGCCCGGCAGCCCGGCGACCATCGCGCTCGTCAGCGGCTCGAGCGACGTGTTGGAGGAAGGCGTGAGCATGCCGAGCAGGGTACGTTTCTTCATGATGAGGTTCTCTCTACCAGTGAATGCAATCAATGCGGTGAAAAGGGTCGGTCAAGGGGTCGGTCAGACCGGGAGCTTGTTTTCGTAGTCGATCGCGCTGGAGCACACGAGCAGGCCGACGCCGGCCGCCGCGAACACCATCAACGCAAGGAAGTAGGAACCGGTGAACTGCACGATCGCGCCGACGAGGATCGGCACGGTGACGCCGCCGAGGTTGCCGCCGAGGTTCATGAGGCCGCCGAGGAAGCCGATCTTGTTACGCGTGCCGAGCGACGACGGGATGCACCAGTACAGGCCGCACCAGCGCAGGAAGAACAGCGTCGACGACAGCAGCGCGACGCACACCACCGGGCTCTTCACATAGGCGACGGAAAAGATCGACACGGTCGCGATCACCGCGGCGATGCCGAACAGCGTGCGCATCACGACGTTCGGGCGGCCGCCCGCGGCTTTCCACTTGTCGGCGATCCAGCCGCCGAGCAGCTCGCCGATGAAGCCGCAGAAAAAGATAATGAAAGTCGAGCCGCCCATCTGCTTGATGTCGAAGCCGTGCACCTTGTGCAGGTAGTTCGGCATCCACGTGAGCAGCCCGTAGAACACGCTGTTGAAGCACATCCAGCCGAAGAACATGCACCACACCGAGCGGTACTTGAAGAAGTCGCGCGAGCGGCCCGACGCACCGGCCGGCTCGGCCGCGAGATCGCTCGCGTGCGACGCCTCGATGTAGTCGGCTTCGAGGTCATTGACGCCCGGATGCTCGCGCGGCGTATTGCGGATGTAGTGCCACGCGAGGAAACCGGCGAGCACCGTGCCAACGCCGGCCACCGCGAACGCGAGCCGCCACGACCCGAGCAGCGCGATCAGGCCGGCGATCAGCACCGCGCCCAGGGCCGCACCGAGCGGCGCGCCGCCGTCGAGCAGCGTGGCGCCGCGGCCGCGCTCGGTCTGCGTCATCCAGATCGCGTTGAGCTTGCCGCCAGCCGGGTAGATCGGCGCTTCGGACGCACCGAGGCCGAGGCGGGTGAGCAAGAGCGACGGTGCGTTCGTGCACAGCGCGGCGATCGCCTGGAAGAAGCCCCAGAACACGGTCGCCATCGCGATCACGATGCGCGGCTTGAACCGGTCGGCCAGCATCCCGCCCGGGATTTGCATGACCGCATAGGTCCAGAAAAACGAACTGAGGATCAGACCCTCCATCGCCGGCCCGATGTGGAACTCCTGCGAGATGTAAGGCATGGCGACGGACAGCGACGCGCGATCGACGTAGTTGATCGCGATGAGGCTCAGCATGACGACGAATATCTTCCAGCGGACGGCGGACTTGCCGACCGTCATGGCAGCGACACCGGAGGTTGAAGACATGGACGGACTCCAGGGATGGACGAGGATGATCAGGACGTCGCGCAACGTTGAGCCGAGTATAGGATTAGAAATTTATAATTACAGTTATCGTAAACGATTGGTTTTATTGAATTTGTTTTGTCACTGCGATGGTGCAGGGTAAGCCCCGATATCGTGATAAGCTCGCACCATCATGAGCCAGACACCCCGCAATCCCCTCCTTCTGCGCACGCGCGGCATGGCCGCGGAGATCGCCGCGCGCCTGCGCGTGATGATCGACGAGGGCGAATTGCCGCCCGGCGCGCGCATCGACGAAAAAGAGCTGAGCCTCGCGTTCGACGTGTCGAAGACGCCGCTGCGCGAGGCGCTGAAGGTGCTCGTCGCGGAAGGCGCCGTCACGCATCGCCAGTACATCGGCTATCGGGTCGCGTCGATCGACGTCGACGATCTCGTCTCGACGTTCGAGCTGCTGCACGGGCTCGAGGCGATGGCGGGAGAATTGCTGCGCAAGCGCATCGGCGCGTCCGCGCTCGCCGCGCTGCAGGCGAAGCACCGGCGGATGGTCGAGTGCCACGAGGCCGGCAAGCGGGTCGAATATTTCCGGCTGAACCAGCAGATCCACCAGATGATCATTGACGCGGCGGGCAACCCGGTGCTGTCGGGCATCTATGCGTCGCTGATGTCGAAGGTGCACCGCGCGCGCGGCGCCGCGAACGCCGACACGCTGCGCTGGGCCGAATCGCTGAACGAGCACGAGGAAATCATGGCAGCGCTCGCCGATCCCGACCATGCGGTGCTGCCACAGGTGCTGCGCCGCCATTCGGAGAACACCGCGCGCGAAGTGCTGGCGATCCTCGATCGCACCGGCACCGCCGACGCGCCCGGCAAGCGGGCGGCCCGCGCGTAGCGGCCTGCCGAACGAACGCACAAACGCACGACCGAACCGGCCGCGTGGCGGCCCACCAGCGCCGCGCTACGCGGCCTTCAACGCGCGCCGCGCCACTTCCGCGAAATAGCGCGCGCCGACCGGCAGGATCTCGTCGTTGAAATCGTACGTCGCGTTGTGCAGCGGCACGCCGCCGTGCCCGGCCGCTTCGCCGTTGCCGATGAACACGAAGTTGCCCGGCACCGCCTGCAAGAACGCGCCGAAGTCTTCCGAGATCATCATCGGCTGCACGTTGGGGTTCACCGCGTCGGCGCCCGCGACCTGCGCGGCGGCATGCACGGCCGTGTCGACCCATTCCGGAGAATTCACCGTCGGCGCGAACTCGTGCGTGTACTCGAACGTGCAGGTCGCGCCGTGCGTGCGGCAGATTCCGTCGCTGATCTCGCGCATCCGCGTTTCCAGCAGCGCCTGCACGTCGCGCGAATAGCTGCGCGTGTCGCCCTTGATCGTCACCGTCGACGGAATCACGTTGCGCAGCCCGTCGGTGATGAACTCCGTGCACGAGATCACGGCCGGCTGGCCCGGATCGAGATTGCGCGACACGATCGTCTGCAGCGCGAGCACGATCTGCGAACCGATCACGATCGGATCGATGCCCATGTGCGGGCGCGCCGCATGCGTGCCGCGCCCGTCGATCCGGATCACGAAGTTGTCCTCGCTCGCCATGATGCCGCCCGCTCGCGTCGAGAACGTGCCGGCGCGCATGCCCGGCATGTTGTGCGCACCGAAGATCGCGTCCACCGGAAAGCGCTCGAACAGGCCGTCGGCCATCATCGCCTTCGCGCCGCGCCCATGCTCCTCGGCCGGCTGGAAAATGAAGCGCACCGTGCCGTCGAAGCCCTTGCGCTCGGCCAGCAGCCGCGCGGCGCCGAGCACCATCGACATGTGGCCGTCGTGCCCGCACGCGTGCATCTTGCCCGGCGTGCGCGACGCATGTTCGCGGCCCGGCGCGTGCTCAGCGATGTTCAGCGCGTCCATGTCCGCGCGGATGCCGATCGCGCGCGTGCCGGTGCCGACCGTCAGGTTCGCGACGACGCCCGTGCCGCCGATCCCGCGATGCACGTCGAGCCCGAGCGTCGTCAGGATCCGTGCGACGTAGTCCGACGTGTTCACTTCCTCGAAGCCCGTCTCCGGGTGTTGGTGCAGATGCCGGCGCCAGGTCTTCAGCTGCCCCTGCAGCGTGCTTTCTTCCGTTGCGTCGATTGCGTCCATCGTGCTTGCCTCGTCGATCGTCATGTCGTTCGGTTCGCTCAGGCCATCGCGGCCGCGTGGTTCAGCCAGTCGCGCTGGCGCGCGAGCACCGCGTCGGCCGTGTCGCCGGCGCACTGCCGGTAGACAGACGGCGCAGTCGCGCCTTCCGTGTTGATCGCCAGCACGCGCGAATGCGCATCGAGCCCCGCCTGACGCGCCAGCGCCGGGTCGCGCATCAGCACGGTCAGCCCCGCGATGCCCGCCGCGCCCGATTCGCCGGACACGAACGGCACGTCGCGCGCGCTGCCGGCGGCCAGCGCACGCATCGCCCGCACTGCGTCGTCGTCGTCGATCAGCATGAAGTGGTCGATGCTCGGCTCGAGGAAGTCCCATGCGAGCGGCGACGCCTCGCCGCACGCGAGCCCGGCCATCACCGAGTCGACGCTGCCGGTCGCCTTCGTCGCGCGCCCGGCGAGCGCGCTCTGGTACAGGCAATCGGCCTGGCGCGGCTCGACGACGATGAAATGCGGCCGCCGCACGCCAGCGTGCTCCCAGAGATAGCTCGCGATGCCGGCCGCCAGACCGCCGACGCCGCCCTGCAGGAACACGTGCGTGAACGGCCGGCCGCCATCGTCGGGATCGTCCGCCCGCTGCTGCGCGAGCGCTTCGGCCGCGATCACGCCGTAGCCCTGCATCACGTCGCGCGGAATCGCTTCGTAGCCGTCGTACGACGTATCCGACACCACGTGCCAGCCGTTCTCGTGCGCGAGCCGCGCGGCGTGCACGACCGATTCGTCGTAGTTGCCGGCGATCCGCACGATCCGCGCGCCGTGCGCGGCGATCGCGTGCTCGCGCTCCGCGTCGACGTGCGCATGCAGCACGATCACGCAGCGGCAACCGATCGCGCGCGCAGCGGCGGCCAGCGCGCGGCCGTGATTGCCGTCGGTCGCGCTGATCACCGTGAGGTCGGCCAGCGACGCCGCGTAGCGGCCCGTGACGAGCCCTTGCGGATCGAGTTCCTCGCGGGGCCGCAACCGCTTCACCAGCCGCATCAGCGCGATCGGCGCGCCGAGCGCCTTGAAGCTGCCGAGCGGCGAGCGGCACGCCTCGTCCTTCACGCTGACGCTCGCGACGCCGAGCCGCGCGGCGAGATCCGGCAGCATGCGCAACGGCGTGCGCGCGGCGCCGACGAGCGGCCAGTGCGACAGCCACGCGCCGCTCTCGTCGGCCGCCGCGATGTTCATGACGCGGCGCAGCGTATCGGGATAGTCGGTGCGCGACGCACGGGGGTTGGCGATCAGCATGGCGGGAAGGGCTCCGGAAAAGGGCCGCGCGGGCGGCCCGTCAGTGGGTGCGGTGCGGGCGCATACGGGTTGCGCTCGCCGTCGGTCCGAAAAATAATATTGCGCGGGCCGGTCAAAAAAATCTCCAAATCGACGGACCGGACGCAAAAATTTCTCATTCTTTCGAGGTTGCCGCGCCATCATGCCCACCCCACTCGATGCATTCGATCGCAAGCTGCTGATGGAAGTCCAGCGCGACGCGCACACGCCGCAGAATGAACTCGGCGCCCGCGTGAACCTGTCGACCGCCGCCGTGAACCGCCGCCTGCGGCGGCTCGCGGACGACGGCGTGATCGAGCGCTACACGGCGGTGGTCGCGCCGGACAAGGTCGATCATCCGCTGACGATCGTCGTGAACGTGGAGGTCGAGAGCGAGCAGATCGATCTGCTCGACGCGATGAAGCGGACCTTCGAGCGCTGCCCGCAGATCCAGCAGTGCTACTACGTGACCGGGGAATGGGATTTCGTGCTGATCCTGGCCGTGCGCAACATGGATCAGTACAGCGCGCTCACGCGCGCGCTGTTCTTCGCGAACAACAACGTGAAGCGGTTCAAGACGCTGGTGAGCATGAGCCGCGTGAAGGTCGGGCTCGAGGTGCCGGTGGACCTCGACGCGTGACGTCAGCGCCCGTCGGCGGCCAATGACCCGAAAAACGTCGCGACCTTGGCCTTGCTCGTCGTCTGCAAGCGCGACATGAGCCCGTGATCGATGTGCCGCAGGCCGTAAGTCGCGCCGATGTCGCGCTGCAACCGGCACCACAGATGGCTCGCGATCTCCGCGTCGACCATCGCCCGGTGAGCGCGGCCCGTCTGCGGCAAGCGCAGCATGTCCGCCAGGCTCGACAAGCGGTGACTCCGCGCGTGCGGATAGATGCGCCGCGCGACGAGCATCGTGCACGCAAACGCATGCTCGGCCGCCATGCCGAGCATCCCGAGCTCGGCCTGCCAGAACCGCTTGTCGAAGCCGGCGTTGTGCGCGACGACCGGATGGTTTCCGACGAACGCGGCGGCTTCCTTCATGACCGTCGACACCGGCGGCGCCGACGCAATCATCTCGTTCGTGATCCCGGTGAGCGCGACGACGTCGGACGGAATGCGGCGTCCCGCGTTCATCAGGCTCTGGTAACGGTCGACGATCTCGCCGTCGCGCAGAAGGATCACGGCGATCTCGGTCGCCCTGTCGCCCAGGTTCGGAGAAAGCCCGGTGGTTTCGAAGTCCAGTACCGCTACGGTTTGCATGGTTGAATCGGAGGAAAGATACCTGGCGAGGAACGTCGGTCAGCACGCGTCGCGCCGACAAGAAAGCGCCATAGTATCCCGGGACGCCGCCTGCGGCGGCAAACGCCCTCGTCACGCGCGGCTCACCGCCGTTTTTTTCCCTGCGCACCGGCGCGCGCGCCATTGCCGCGGCGGAACCACGGCGGATGGTCCGATCCACGTACCCATCGGCACATCCGCACACCCGCTACGTCAGCGACAACTGAAGCTCGCCGCCGAGTTCACGTCGCCCGAGCCGTTGTAGCGCGCGACCTGCGGATACGGGCACAGCGGACGCGTGCGGCCGGCCCCCCACGAGCTCGGCACGTCCGCATTCGGCACCGCGTTCGTCGCGTCGCGCGCGGTGGCAACGACGGCGGCGGGCGCCTGCCCCTGCTCGACCCACGCCACGAGCGGCGTCAGCATGTCGAACTGGTCGGCCGCCGGCCCGCCCGCGCAGTGGTTCATCCCCGGCACCGGATAGAAGCGCGCAAAGCTCGACGCATCGCCGCCGTTTGCCTGTGCGACCTGCGCATACCAGTCGCGCGTGTCGTTGAACGAGAACACCGGATCGCCGGTACCGTGATAGACGAGCAGCTTCGCGCCGCGCGACTTCAACGCGGACAGGTTGGTCTCGTCGGGCGGCGTCATGAACGACCACGACGATTGCGTGTACACGCCGTTCGTCGCGAAGATCGCCGGCGCGTCGTTGTCCATGTCGAAGCCGAGCGCGAAGCCGGCGAGGTTCGCGAGCGTGGCGGCGGTTTTCGGCGGGGTCATGAACGTGAACGCCATCGCGGCCGGGTCGAGCGTGATCGAATTCGACTGCTTCCAGCCGGCCCAGCCGGCGGCGGCCACACCCGGATCGTACGGAAAGCTCGCGTAGAGCGCTTTGCCCGCGCTGTTGCGCGCACCCGCGAACACGTTCTCGAGCGCGCTCTTCTGCGCGGTCGTCAGGCAGGCTCCGGTGCGCGTGCCGTTCGCGCAGGCCGGGATGTCCGTCTCGACGCTGAAGTGCGCCTGACAGGCGGCGACGTCCTGCACCATGCCGTCCGTCGAGCCGTCGAGCGCATCGCACTTGTCGAGAATCTTCGCGCCGACGAACTGGCGCTCCGCGTCGTTGAAGCCGCTGCGGATGTCCGGCAGCCCGTTCGAGCCGGTGGCGGACGCGATCTTCGCGAACTGCTGCGCGCCGTACATCTCGCCGATCGCCGCCTTCGGCAGGTGAAAGCCCGGGTCGCCGGCGATGATCCCGTCGTAGTCGGCCGGGTTGCGCACGGCCGTGACCATCGCGTGACGGCCGCCGTTCGAGCAGCCGCCGAAATAGCTGCGGTCGGGCGCCTTCCCGTACGCGAGCCGGATCACCTGCTTGGCCATCGGCGTGAGCGCATCGACCGCGCCGTAGCCGTAGTCGAGCCGCGCCTGCGGATCGAGGCCGAACAGCGGGTTCTGCGCGGCGCTGTGCCCGGAATCCGAGCTGATCACCGCGAAACCCATGTTCAGCGCGTCGGTCAGCGGCCCGCCGCCGCCGATCTCGCCGGTCGCGGTTACGACGTTGCCGTCGAGGCCGCCGTTCGCCTGATAGAAGAAGCGGCCGTTCCACGCCTTCGGCAAGCGCATCTGGAAGCCGATCGCGTAGGTGTTGCCGTCCACCGCGCTCACGCGCTCGTTCATCTTGCCGGCGATCACGCAGTGCTCGGCGATCGGCTTGCCGGCCACCGTCAGCGCGCCGGCGGCCGCGGTCGTCACCGATGTGAACGACGTGTTCGCATACGCGAGCTTCGCGGCGAGCGCGTCGCAGGTCTGCGTCATCGCGGCCGGCGTCGCGGCGCTCAGATGCGTCGGCGCGGAGCTGACCGAATCGTCGCCGCCGCAACCGGCGAGCATGGCCGCCGACAGCGGCGCGATACAGAGGAATGCAGATTTTCTCTTCACGATATCTCCCGTTCGTCAGGCTGCCGAATCAGAACATGTGCCGGACGCCGACCATCGCGCCGAGCTGCCCCATCCCCTGGCCGGGCGTCGTGCCGGCCCCGCCGCCGCTGACCGCGTAGCGCGCATGCGCGCTGTTCCACAGATACGACGATTGCGCGTAGACGGCCGTGCGCTTGGTCAGCAGATAGGTCGCGCGCAGCGTGGCCATCGTCGCGCGCGTGTCGTGCGCACTGTTGACGATCCGGTAGCCTTCGCCGTCGACGACGAAGTCGGGCTTGATCGCATACGACGCGTCGAGAAAGAACAGGTCCGAATGCGCGCCGGCCGCGGCCGGCGAACCGGTCGACACGCGCCGCCCGATCCAGCCCGCGCCGATGCGCGCGCCCGCCGCCTGCGCGTAGGCGCTCACGTGCGTGCGTGCATCCTTGCCGCCGCTGCTGGTGAAGGCGACCGGCGCGACGCCGTCGAAGAAGTTCGCGGCGGCGCCCGTGCCGCCGCGCTGCTCCTCGTACGACGCCGCCGCACCGAAATACGCGCTGTCGTACTTGAGCATCACCGACCAGTTGCGGCATTGCACCGCGTCGCCCGGCACCTGCCCCGCGCACGTGCCCTGCCCCGGCGAGTTGCCGGTGCCCGCGCCGTCGCGACCGAACGAATACGCGGCGCCGAGCGTCACGCCGCGATACGTGCCGACGTAGGTCACCGCGTTGTCGGCGCGGCCGTTCGGCACGTACGCGTCGAACGAGCCGAGCCCGTAGATGTCGGGGCCGATGATGTCCGCGCCCTGCAGCGCGAGATACGTCATCGTGTACTGGCGGCCGAACGCGAGCGTGCCGAAGCCGCTCTTCAGCCCGACGAACGCCTGCCGCCCGAACAGCCGCCCGCCCTGCCCGAGATCGCCGCCGCGCACGTTGAACCCGCTTTCGAGCGTGAACACCGCCTGGTAGCCGCCGCCGAGATCCTCGGTGCCGCGCAGGCCCCAGCGTGACGGCAGCTCGCCCGTCACGCCCGGCATGCGCACGACGTGGTCGCCGGCCGCGTTCGCGTGCGACACGAACTCGACGCCCGTGTCGATGATTCCGTACAGCGTCACGCTCGACTGCGCGTGCGCGCCGGGCGCGGCGAGCGCGCAGCAGGCGCCGGCGGCCAGCAGGCCGTTCCTGGTTTTCGTGTTCATTCGTTGTGTCTCCAGACCTTGAGTAGGCGCGCTCTGATGGCGCGCATCGAAAAACCGTGAAAGTCAGTCGCCTGCTTGCGGGCGGCGAATCAGCACCAGCGCGGCGACGGCCGCGACGAGCGTGACGGGGATGCTCGCGCCGATCACGACCGGCGCGCTGCGACCGGCGGCCAGCAGCGTCGCGGCCGCGAGCGGCCCGACGACGGAACCGAGCCGCCCGACCGCCACCGCCGCGCCGACGCCCGTGCCGCGCATCGCGGTCGGGTAATAGATCGCCGCGAGCGCATACAGCACCGATTGCCCGCCGACCACGAACATCCCGGCGGCAAACGCGGCCGCCGCGAGCGACGCGAAGCCGGGCGCGGCCGAGAGCGCGGCAAGCGACAGCACGATCCCGACATACATGCCGCCGACCACGCGCGACGCGCGCATCCGGTCGAGCGCCGCGCCGATGCCGAGCGCGCCGAGCCCCGCGCCGACGTTGAACGCGATCTGCACGAGGCCGACATGCTCGCGGTCGAGCCCGCGCGCGGCCATCAGCGACGGCAGCCAGTTCAGCAGGAAGTAGAGGACGATCAGCGTGCAGAAGTAGCTGATCCACAGCGCGAACGTCGACGTCGTGCGGCCATCGCCGAACAGCGTGTGCGCGACGCTGGTACGCGCGGCCGGCGTGCCGGCGACGTCGAGATACGCGCGCGATTCCGGCAGGCACCACGCGAGCAGCGGCACGAGCAGCAGCGGCCCGGCGCCGCCGACGTAGAAGATGTGCCGCCATTCGGTGTCGCCGGCGAGCAGCACGCCGATCAGCGACGCGATCACGCCGCCGAACGGAATGCCGCAATACATCGTCGCCACCGCGCTGCTGCGCGAGCGCGGCTCGACCGCTTCGGACGACAGCGCGATCAGGTTCGGCATCGCGCCGCCGAGGCCGATGCCGGTCAGCACGCGCACGACGACGAGCATCCAGAAGCTCGACACCTGCGCGGTCGCGATCGACAGCAGCCCGAACAGCACGGCCGACGCGATCAGCACACGCTTGCGGCCGATCCGGTCGGCGAGCCGCCCGCCGAGCATCGCGCCCGGCAGCAGCCCGAAGGTGCCCGCGCTGAACGCGATACCCATCTGCGACACGGTCAGCCCGAATTCACGCGCCATGCGCGGCGCGGCGACCCCGACCGACTGCAGGTCGAGCCCTTCGAGGAGTGCAACCGCGAAACACAGCGCGAGCGTGGTCGCGACCGTGGATTTTTCGGCAACGTAAGTGTTCATCCTGTCTCCAATCCCATGTCTTGTCGTCGGTCGGCCCTGCAACGGCCGCCGCGCGCCGCCGCCGGCTAGTGGCGGATCGGCGCGCGAGGTGTCGTCCGAACGGCCGCCTTTATCAGGCAACCTGATTCGCTGGCCGCAAGAATGCCTGCCGGTGTCGTGACCGGCCGGTCGTTATGCCTGCTTGGTCCTGCTTGGTGCTGCTCGTTCCCGCTTATGCCTGCTCGTGCTGCCTACGCGTAAATCACGTCGGGATCGCGCCGCGCCGGGTCGTACAGCGCGTCGATCGTCGCCGCGCGATGCTGCTGCACGGCCGCCTGGTTCAGCGAACCCTTGTCGGTCACTTCGCCGAGATCGAGCGACGGCGGCGTGTCGATCAGCCGGATGCGCGCGACGAACGTCGAACCGCCGCTGGCATGCCGGTTCAGCGCGGCAAGCCACGTCGCGAACGCCGCGCGCACGGCCGGTGCGCGCAGCACGTCGGACACCGGCGCGTCGGCGGCGAGCCCCGCCAGCGCGCGGCACGCGTCGACGCGCGGAAACACGAGCAACCCGATGTCGTCGCGATTGATCCCGGTGACGACCACGTCCTGCACGTACGGCGCGCCGCTCGACACCGCGTTCGCGCGCAACGGCCCGACGCTGACGAAGGTGCCGCTGCTCAGCTTGAAGTCCTCGGTCAGCCGCCCGTCGAACTGCAGGCCGAGTTCCGGCCGCTGCGGATCGGCAAAGACGCCCGCGTCGCCGCTGCGGTAATACCCTTCGTCGTCGAACACGTCGCGCGGATCGACGTCCGCGTGCCAGTAGCCGCGCATCACGTTCGGCCCCTTGAAACGCAGTTCGAGCTTGCCGCCGCACGGCACCAGCTTCGCGTCGCAGCCGGGCGCGGGCAGCCCGATATAGCCTGCGCGCATCAGCGGCCCCGTCGTGAACAGGCACGACGGCGACGCCTCCGTCATCCCGAGGCCGGCCATGATCCGGATGCGCTCGCCGCAATGTGCGTAGGTCACGCGGTCGAGCCGGTCCCACGCGGCCTGCGACAGCCCCGCGCCGCCGAAGAAATACAGCTTCACGCGCGAGAAGAACGTGTCGCGCAGCGCGGCATCGCGTTCGAGCGCGACGGTCAGCTCTTCCCAGCCCTTCGGCACGTTGAAGTAGATCGTCGGCGCGATCTCGCGGAGGTTGCGCACGGTTTCGTCGAAGCGGCCCGGCATCGGACGGCCGTCGTCGATATACAGCGTGCCGCCGTTGTACAGCGCGATGCCGAGGTTGTGACTGCCGCCGAACGTGTGATTCCACGGCAGCCAGTCGACCAGCACCGGCGGCTCGCGCGTGAGCTCGGGCATCGTCTGGCGCAGCATCTGCTGGTTGCTGCACAGCATCCGGTGCGTGGTCGGCACCGCCTTCGGCTGCTTCGTCGAACCGGACGTGAACAGGATCTTCGCCAAATGATCGGGGCCGACCGCCGCGTGGATCGCGTCGATCGTGCGCGGGACGGTGGCGAGCAAGCGCGAGAGCGGCACCGCGCGGCCCTTTCCGTGCGCGCCGGCGTCGTCGTCGCGTGCGACGATCAGCGCCGCATCGGCCGGCAACGTGGCGTCGAGCGCACGCGTGAACGGCGCGCGTTCGGCGACGAAGACCGCACCCGGGCGCAGCACGCCGAGCGTGTGGCGCAGCTTGCCGTAGTCGGTCGACACGAGCGAATACGCGGGCGAGATCGGCGCGTACGGCACGCCGGCCAGCATGGCCGCGAACATCAGTTGCAGATGCTCGAGATCGTTGCCGGACAGCACCGCGAGCGGACGCTCGGCCGACAGCCCGAGATCGACGAGGCCCTGGCCGAGCGCGCGAGCGCGCTCGAGCATCTGCGCGTAGGTGATCTCGATCCAGCGTCCGTCGGCGCCGCGCCGCGCGGCCAGCACGCGGTCGGGGTGCGCTTGCGCGCCGCGCACGAGGCAGTCGGTCAGGCGCGTCGGGTAGTCGCCGAGCGGTTCGCGCGAACGCAGGTACCACGTACCGTTTTCCGCGCGGCGAATCTCGGCCGCGCCGACGGCGACGGCCGCCGCGCGATAGCGCGCGCCGCCCGTGTCGCTCACCGGCCCGCTTTCGGGCGTCGCTACATTCATCGTCGGCTCGCTCATATGGGGTAGTGACGCGGCGTGGTCTGCACGGTGATCCAGCGCAGCTCGGTGAATTCGGCGATCGACGCACGGCTGCCGAAGCGGCCGTAACCGCTCGCCTTGGTGCCGCCGAACGGCATCTGCGCCTCGTCATGCACCGTCGGCCCGTTGATGTGGCAGATCCCCGACTCGATCCGTCGCGCGAGCGTCATCGCCCGTGCGATATCGCGACTGAACACGCTCGCCGACAACCCGAACTCGCTGTCGTTCGCGAGCGCGACCGCTTCGTCGTCGCTGTCCGCGCGCAGGATCGCAACCACCGGCGCGAACGATTCCTCGCGATAGAGCCGCATGTCGCGCGTGACGCCGTCGACGATCGCCGGCTGCATCGTCGCGCCGTCGATCCGGCAACCGAGCGGCAAGCGCGCGCCGTGCGCATGGGCATCCTCGACGAGCGACGCCGCGCGCGCGGCGGCGGCCGCGTCGACCATCGTGCCGAGCGGATGGCCGGCCAGCGGATCGCCGGCGACCAGCGTGCGCGCCTTCTCGGCCAGCCGTTCGACGAGCGCATCGGCGATCGGCCGCGCGGCGATCACGCGCTCGGTCGACATGCAGATCTGCCCCTGGTTGAAGAACGCGCCGAATGCGATCGCGTCGACGGCTGCGTCGACATCCGCATCGTCGAGCACGAGCACCGGCGCCTTGCCGCCGAGTTCGAGCAGCACGGGTTTCAGGTGCGCGGCCGCGTGGCGCGCGATGATGCGCCCGACGTGCGTCGACCCGGTGAAGTTGATCCGCTTCACGTGCGGATGCGCGATCAGCCGCTCAACGAGTTCCGGCGCATCGGCCGCCGCGTGCGTGATCACATTGACGACGCCCGCGCCGAGCCCGGCGTCGTCCAGCACCGCGCCGATCAGCGCGTGCACGCCCGGGCACGCTTCGGACGCCTTCAGCACGACCGTGTTGCCGCACGCAAGCGGCATCGCCAGCGCGCGCGTGCCGAGGATCACCGGTGCATTCCACGGCGCGATGCCGAGCACCACGCCGCACGGCACGCGCATCGCGAGCGCGAGATTGCCGGGCACGTCGGACGGGATCACGTCGCCGTCGATCTGGGTGGTCATCGACGCGGCCTCGCGCAGCATGTTCGCCGCGAGCGTCACGTTGAAGCCGAGCCAGCCGGGCGTCGCGCCGGTTTCGGCGACGCCGGTCGCGATGATTTCGTCGAGGCGCGCGTCCATCAGGTCGGCCGCCTTCAGCAGCCGGCGGCGCCGCTCGGTCGGCGCGAGCGCCGCCCAGGCGGGGAACGCGCGGTGCGCGGCGTCGATCGCCGCATCGGCGTCGGCCAGGCCGGCCGCCGGCGCGCGCGACGCAAGCGCGCCCGTCGCGGGGTTGAATCGGTCGAAGGTTCGCCCGTCGCGGGCGGTGCACCACTCGCCCCCGATCAGCATCCGTCTGTCGGTCATGTCGTCTCCTGCCTTGCCTGTCTCTTGCGGTTGCGTCGGCGGTGATATCAGCGCTTGTATGCCTGCAGGCCCGGCTTGATCGCCTTGTCGTCGAGGAACTGCTTCAGCCCCTGCTCGCGACCGCGCTCCGGGTCGCGCAACTGCGCCTGGTCGAGCTTCGCATACAGATAATCCTCGCACTGCTCCCACGTCAGTTCGCGCGAACGCTTGAAGCCATGCTTCGCCGCGCGCAGCACGACCGGGTTCTTGTCCATCAGCCGCGCGGCGAGCGCGATCGTCGCGTCGCGCAGCCCGGCCAGCGGCACGCTGCTGTTCACGAGGCCCATTTCCGCCGCTTCGACGCCGGTGAACGTGTCGCCGGTCATGATGTAGTGCAGCGCGCGGCGATGCCCGACCGTGTCGGCCATCGCCTTGCTGACGAGGTTGCCCGGCGGGATGCCCCAGTTGATCTCCGACAGCCCGAACACCGCTTCGTCCGCCGCGATCGCGAGGTCGCACGCGACGAGCGGCGAGAACCCGCCGCCGAAGCACCAGCCGTTCACCATCGCGATCGTCGGCTTGTTGTACATCCGCAGACGGCGCCACTGCCATTCCGATGCGTCGCGCCGCACCTTTTCCTGCAGCGCATCGGAGCCGCCGTCGATCTCGCGGAAATATTCCTTCAGATCCATGCCGGCCGTCCATGCGCTGCCCGCGCCGGTCAGCACCAGCACCTTCGCGTCGTCGTCGAACTCGACCGCGTCGAGTACCTGCAGCATCTCCTGGTTCAGCGTCGGGCTCATCGCATTGCGCTTGTCCGGACGGTTCAGCGTCACCCACGCGATGCCGGCCTCCACGTTCACTTCAACGGTCTGCCAGCGGTTGTCGTACTTGCTCATGTCTGTTCCTGTCGTTCGTTCCTGTGCGATTCGGTGCGCAGCATTCCTGCTGCGGACGGCTTCATTTAATATCAGGCTACCTGATATTGCAAGCGGCACGAGCGCCGGTGTAAACCCGGAGCGCATGGCGCGGGAAGCGACGGAATCGGGGAACGGTCAGGCGACCGGCAACGCGAGCGCGGGCCGAGCGGCCCGCGCCGCGAAGGTACGAAAAGGGGTCGAAAAGGGGTCGGTCAGCCGCGCAGGTTGCGCGAGAACAGTTCGAGCGCGCGCTGCACGTGCGCGGCGTCATCGGCGGAGATGTCGCCGAGCATGCGCGTCTCGAGCGGGCGCAGCACGGCTTCACATTCACGCAGCATCGCAGCGCCTGCGTCGGTCAGCGTCAGCAGGATGATGCGGCCGTGCGACGGGTCGGCTTCGCGCGTGACGAAACCGCGGGCGGCCATCACGCTCATCACTTCGTTCGCCGATTGCGGCGTGATCCATGAGCGCTCGGCCAGTTGCGCATTCGACGACGCGCCACGCGCCTCCAGCACCGACAGCGCCGTGTATTGCGCGAGCGTGATGCCCAGCGGTGCGAGCGCGTCGGTCATATGCCGGCGCAGCAGCCGGTCGAGACCGCCGATCACGTAGGTCAGGCGCTGCGGCGCGCGCGCCTTCGGCTTGTCGCCCGTCGCGCGGGCGGCGTTCTTCGCGGTGTTCTTCGGCTGCGCGGGCTTGGTCGGTGCGGAACTCATGGTGCGGGCGGGATGGAATTGCGGGCCATCTTACCAGCAGGTCGGGGGGCGAACGCATAGTCGCGACATCACTCTCAGCGTACCTCCATATTCTCAGCTATCTCGTATAAGTACGAAATTATCGGTCGGCATGCTAATTAAATTACCAAAAACAATCGATTCTCATCTTGAAAATGGTTCGACACTTTGTGACAGGGTAAAAGAACAGCTTCACTCCAACCTTCACATGGTTCGAGTGGCTTCGATACTGGAACCGACAAGGGTTAATACGGGACCGGTTTTTTGTTAATTACCCTGAAACAATCTATCAATCTATTGGCGAAACCTATTTATGGCCAACGTAAAAAAGATATCTTACTATAAACCGCAAAAAGGTTTGCTAGGGCCGGAGTTGAAGAAGTACGAGGGCGCACAAGGGTGCATCCCGCTTGAGACTCAAAAAACTGTATCAATCGACAGATTAGCTCCGGGCGAAAAACCGCCGCCTCCCCCTCCACTGCCACCAAAGCCGGTAGTGAAGCCTCCCAAAACTCAGAAGCAAGCAGAAGCACCGCAGCCGAAGACCAAAGAACCACCAAAGCAAGAAGAGGCCGAAGTTTGCGAGAATCCCCCGCCCTTTGATTTGCAAGATGTAACTATTGCAATGGATAACTTGGGCTGGAGGGTATCGGCTAAACTCGCACGCATTTGGTTCGCGAGTTCCGAGAACATTTATAATGATAACGCCAAGTCAATTCAACCAATAGACAGTGATAGCGTAACCCTTGATTGGACGTTGAAATTTGGAAGTGTTCGAAGGAAATATGAAAAGCTTCTTGCTGATGATATTTATCGAGACCCCGCCATAGTCGAAGCAAAAACAAAAATTCTTGCAAAAATTAACAAAATGTTCTCAGAAGACCGAAGAGCAAATCTCAATATCAATACGACTCAATTCTTGTCTGACATCCGTCAATTCCATATCGATTGGCAATTTCAGCTTGCTTCGATCAGCAATTGGGACACGCTCGAAAATCTCACACCAACCGACCTCACGGGAGCTTTGGCGAATTTTAATATATACGCAGCCATAGGCAATCTTGAAATTTCTGGTGAAAAATATTATAGATACGAGAAAACGAGCAATTTTTATTGCCTGAACGCCATCGCAAAAATTACGCATGTGTATGTTTACGTAAAAGACAACTACTCATTTAATGGAATTCAATATTTGGGACATTGGAACAAGCGTGGCGTGATCATCGCACCGGGGCCCGTGATAAGTGGGTCGGCGTCTAGTTCGCCAAAGCATGCTACTGATGTGGATATCTGGGTAAAAAGCATCAACAAGCCCGTGGACACGAGAAAAAGCCTTTTCGGGAAGTTCAAAGAGCCTGACGTGTTCTATCCGGTCTACAACTCAGACTACAGTCGGTGGCGCGCCAAGCATCATAGGGGCGGGGACTTTATGATATATTCAAAACCCGTCTATCTGAAATTGAAGAAACCTGTTGAAATAAAATTTGGTGAAATATGCAGATTAGCGCCGTCAGAATCACTGGGCTAGCCATTCTTGTGTTTTTGCTGATTGGCTTTTCCATTAATATGACCAGGCCAAATTATGGTCGGTGTGATTTTTTTGAAAAGGAACTAAATGGAGGGAAGAAAGAATTTGGAGGTGTGGAATATTACGCAAAGCTGTGTGGTGCGAATATTCGAAATGGGCATGAAGTGAGATTTCAGCTTTTTGATGGGGCTGGAGAATTGCGCGCTCAACGCTATTTCTCATACTACGTAAATTCGGCAACTGAGCGAGAATTGATAGATGGTGTTGGCGGGATCGTATATTACGATAGTTCAAGCAGTGATGTGATGCAGTTGCTTGCGATTCCACCTACCAAATGGGATTGGATTCGCGCCAGACTACCTTTGTTTTAATTGTGGTGATTGTGTGTAAAAGAAAAGCCCCCGAACCTTCACAAGCCAGGGACTTTCGTTTTTCTGCGTCACTTCGAGTCGTGCCGCTGCTTCGTCCACGAAGGTAGCCGCGTCATTCCGCGATCATGTTTTCCGCGCGGCATTCATATCGCGGATGCGGCGCGCGTGAATTCCTCTGAGAAAGACGAGGGCTGATCAGCCTCGTTCAAGGCACATCTTTCGTACAATCCGGCTCTTTGCCTGCCAGCCGATAGAACCTGCCGTCCACACCCGCCATTCATCCGGTACGTGTCCCCGCAAACCGCGCGGTCGGCAACCCCGCATGGCGCGTCTGCGCGACGAACACGCTGCCGGCGTCGGCGTCGCTCGCCAGCGCGTCGTCGCTCAGGCCGACGCGCGCGCTCGTCACGTACAACCGGCCTTCGCCATCGAGCGTCACGCAGCTCGGCTGCGCGGTCGGCACCGCGATGCGTTCCGTCTCGACGCCGTCCGCGGCGTAGCGCACCACCCGCCGGCCGCCCCACTGCGCGTTCCACAGGCCGCCGTCGCGGTCCATCGTCGAGCCGTCCGGGTCGCCGTCCGCATCGGTCAGCCGCACGAACGGCCGCACGCCGGCCACACCCGCGCGGCCGTAATCGCACACGAGGATTTCACGCACGAGCGAATCGCAGAAGTACATCTTCGAGCCGTCCGGCGAGAACGCGATGCTGTTCGCGATCGCGGCCGGCGGCAACGCGAGCCGTTCGAGCGTGAGGTCGGCATTGAGCCGGTAAAACCCGCCGACCGCGCGCGGCGGGTCGCCGCCTTCGTCCTTCATCCCGAACACGAATGCGCCGAACGGATCGCAGCGGCCGTCGTTCAGCCGCGTCGGCAGATCGGGCTCGACGTCGACGATGCGCGTGAACGCCCCGCTGCGCAGATCGAAGAACGCGAGATGCGTCGCGAGCCCGACGAGCAGCACGTCCGGCGCATTCGTCAGCGCGAAGCACGCGAGCCGCTCGGGCATCGGCCACTGCGCGAGGCCCGAGCCGTCCGCGCGACAACGCCACAGCCGCGCGCCTTCGATGTCCGTCCAGTACAGCGTGTGCGTCGCGTCGCACCACGTCGCGCCTTCGCCGAGCGTGTTGCGGCTGTCGACCAGCAGCGCCGCCGCGCCCGGATGAATCTGTTGCATGCCGTCTCCCGATATCTGTCGCATTCGCTGGCGGCCGCGCGTTCACTTCGCCTGGGTCAGATCTTCATCGCGCGCCGCTGGTTGCGACGATACTGGTCGAACAGCACCGCGAGCAACAGAATTCCGCCGCGTATCAGATATTGGTAAAAGGTCGGCACGTTCAAGAGGCTCATCGCGTCCTGCACGGAGCCCATGATCAGCACGCCGACCAGCACGCCGGAGATCGTCGCGACGCCGCCCGTCAGCGACACGCCGCCGAGCACGCATGCGGAGATCACGCCGAGCTCGAGGCCGACCGACGTCTTCGGGTCGCCGAGGCTCATCCGCGACGCGAGCATCACGCCCGCGAAGCCGGTCACGAGCCCCTGCAGCACGAACACCGCGATCTTGATGCGCATCACCGGCAGCCCGGCAAGCAACGCGGCCTCGCCGTTGCCGCCGACGGCCAGCACGTTCTTGCCGAACACCGTCTTGCGCAGCAGGAAGCCGAACACGACGAAGCCGACGATGTTGCTCCAGATCGGATACGAGATGCCGAGGAACGAGCCGGCGCCGAGCTCGAAGAAGCGTTCCTCGGAGATCATCACAGCGTCGCCGTTGGACGTGATGAACGCGAGCCCGCGCACGACTTCCATCATCGCGAGCGTGACGATCAGCGAATTGATCCGCCAGCGCGCGATCAGCACGCCGTTGACGAGCCCGACCGCGCCGCCCGCGAGGATGCCGGCCACGGTGCCGAACACCACGCTGTGCGTCGCGGTGATCAGCGTCGACGCGACGACGCCCGAGAACGCGACGATCGACGCGACCGACAGGTCGACTTCGCCGAGCGCGAGCACGAACATCATCGTCACCGCGATCGAACCGATCAGCGTGACCGACAGCAAGAGGCCCTGGATGTTGCGCGGCGTGAGGAAGTCCGGCACGGTCAGCGACAGCGTCGCGAACAGCACGAGAAACACCATCACGATGCCGGAGCGGTTGATCAGTTGCCACACGCCGCCGCGCGCTCGCGCGGGCGCGGCCGTGGCATCCGGGGACGGGGAAGTGCGTTGGGGTTGCATTGCCTGGCTCATATCAGTTCAGTTGCTTTCCGGTTGACTGCACGGCGCTAACGCGGCAGCGCGAGCTTGATCAGCGCGTCGGGCGTCGCCTGCGCCTTCGCGACTTCGCCCGCGATCCGTCCTTCCTTCATCACGATGATCCGGTCCGACACGCCGATCACCTCGGCCAGGTCGCTCGACACGAGGATCACCGTGCGGCCCGCTTCCGCGAGTTCGTAGAACAGGTTGTAGATTTCCGCGCGCGCGCCGACGTCGATGCCGCGCGTCGGCTCGTCCATCAGGAACACGTCGATGCGCTCGGCCAGCCAGCGCGCGAGCACGACCTTCTGCTGGTTGCCACCCGACAGCGCGCCGATCGGCGTGTCGCCGTCAGGGGTCTTGATCGCGAGCCGCTCGATGTAGCGTTGCGCGAGCTCGCGTTCGCGCCGCGCGTCGAGCAGCACGCGCGCCGGGCTGAAATGACGGCGCGCGCTGATGTTCAGGTTGTCGGCCACCGACGCGATCGCGACGATGCCTTCCTGCTTGCGATCCTCCGGGCACAGCGCGATGCCGGCGCGCACCGCGTGGCGCGGGCTCGAAAACGCGACGCGCTTGCCGCCCAGTTCGACGTGGCCGCCGCTCGGGCGCGTCGCGCCGTACAGCAGCTTCATCAGTTCCGAGCGGCCCGCGCCGACGAGCCCGAAGAAGCCGACGATCTCGCCGCGGCGCGCGGCGAACGACACCGGCTCGGACAAGCCGGGCCCGGTCAGCCCCTGCGCCTCGATCATCACGTCGCCGGCCGCGCGCGGCCGGTAGCCGTACACGTCCTCGATCGAGCGGCCGACCATGCAGCCGATCAGCTGGTCGCGATCGAGATCGGCAACCGATTCGAACGTCTCGATCCGGCGGCCGTCGCGGAACACCGTCACGCGGTCGCACAGCGCGTCGACTTCCTCCATCCGGTGCGTGACGTAGATGATCGCGCGCCCTTCCGCGCGCAGCGAACGGATGATCCGGAACAGCTGCGTCGTCTCACGCGCGGACAGCGAACTCGTCGGTTCGTCGAACGCGATCACGCGCGCGTCGCGCATCAGCGCCTTGCCGATCTCGATCATCTGGCGCTGGCCGATCGACAAATACTTCACCGGGATGTCCGGATCGATGTGCTCGCCGAGGCGCTCCAGCGCATCGAGCGCCCGCACCGCGAGCGCGCGCTCGTCGACCACGCCGAGCCGGCTCGGCAACTGCCCGAGCATCAGGTTCTCCGCGACCGTCAGCTCCGGCACCAGATGCAGCTCCTGGTAGATGATCGCGATGCCGGCCTCGAGCGCGGCACGCGTCGACGCGAAGCGCTGCACCGTGCCGTTCAGCGTCAGCGTGCCGGCCTGCGGCTGGTTCACGCCGGACAACACTTTCAACAGCGTCGACTTGCCCGCACCGTTCTCGCCCATCAGCCCGTGCACTTCGCCCGCGCGCACCGACAGCGACACGGCATCGAGCGCGCGCACGCCCGGAAACGTCACCGTGATCCCGTCGAGCGCGAGCAACGCGCCGCCGGGCGGCGGCGCGGCGGCGCCGCGCGTGGCCGCGTCATCGTTGCCGGACACGGCCGTCATCGTCTGCATCGTCATCGCGTCGTCGCCTCGCACGCTCAGATGCCGAGTTCGGTGCGCACGGCCTGCCAGTTCGCGCGCGTCATCAGCTTGCCGCTCGTCTGCGTGTCGGCCGGCGGCGTCTTGCCGTTGCGGATCCAGTCGATGAGGTTCTGCGTGCTGTCCTTGCCGTGGTTCGTCGAGCTGACCGCGATCGTCCCGTAGAAGCCGGTCGGCTCCTTCTTCTGGAATTCGGCGAACGCCTCGCCCGCGCCGTTGATGCCGACGCCGATCACGTCGGCCGCCGGGATGTGCAGCTGTTCGGTCGCGCGCACCGCGCCGAGCACGGTTTCCTCGTTCAGCGCGTAGACCACCCACTTCTTCACGTTCGGATGGCGCGCGAGCACGGGCGCGGCGGCGCTGAAGCCGCCTTCGTCGTCGGTCGTCTTCTGCGGCGCGTCGAAGATGTTCTCCTTGCGGAAGCCGTTCGCGAGCAGCGCCTGCGTCGCGCCGTCGGTGCGCAGCTTCGCGGTCGGCAGCTCGTAGTTGGTGATGCGCAGCGCGCCGACTTCCTCCGGCTTCCAGCCGCGCCGCTTCATCTCGTCGGCGATCGCCTGGCCGACCTGGTTGCCGATCTTGATCGCCGACATCCCGAGATGCGGCACGTTCGACAGCGGCTTGCCGGTCGAGTCGACGAGCTGGTCGTCGACGGTCACGAACTTCATGTTGTAGCGCTTCGCGCGCGCGGCGATCGCCGGCCCGAGGCGTACGTCGGGCGCGCAGATCACGAAGCCCTGCGCGCCTTGCGAGCCGAGGTTGTCGATCGCGGCGAGCACCTTCTCGCCGTCCGGCGTGCCGATCTTCACGACCGAGAAGTTCTCCTTCTGGCCGAGCGTGGCGGCCGCGTTCTGCTCGTTGATGAACCATGCCTGCTCGGGCATCTTCACCAGGAAGCCGATCTTCAGCGGCGCGTCGGCGTGCGCGGCGCCCTGCATCCCGAGCGGCGCGAGGCAAAGCGCGGCCAACAGTGCGCGCAGGGTGTGTCGGCGAGTCGTGCGGTTCATGCGGTGTCTCCTTGTATTGGCTTGGGTCTTCAACATCCGTCGTACACGGTCGCGCTCGCGATGGCGCGCGCCGGCACGTTTTCAGCGGCCGAACGCGTCGGTCCCGACGCGCCGCCCGAACAGGAACGCATCGGCGACGAGCCGCAACGGCCGTACGTCGACGTCGCTTTCGCCGCGCGCGATCAGCGCGCGGAAGTGAGCATACAGCGCCGGATACTCGCGTTGTGGGCCGATCTCGACCGACTCGCCGGCGATCGACAGTTGCGCGCCGCCGCGGCTGATCGCGAGCACGCCGTCCGACGTGTCGACCGCGATCTCCCATTGCTCGACGGGGCCGTGCCGCCAGTCGAATTCCGCGTGCACAGGCACGCCGTCCGTATCGGCGCAATCGAGTTCGGCCGCGATCGGCGTCTGCACGTCGTTCGGCACGTAGAGCGTCGCTTCGCGCAGCACCAGCTCACGCGGCAGGATCCGCGTGACGATCGACAGCGCGTTGATGCCGGGATCGAACACGCCGAGGCCGCCCGGCTCCCAGATCCACTGCTGCCCCGGATGCCAGCGCCGCACGTCTTCCTTCCAGCGCACCTGCACCGCGCGGATCGTGCGCGTCGCGAGCCATGCGCGCGCCGGTTCCACCGCGCTCGCGCAGCGCGAATGCCAGGTCGCGAACAGCGTGAGGCCGCGTTCGCGCGCGAGCGCGTCCAGCGCGGCCACTTCGCCCAGCGTCGCGCCCGGCGGTTTCTCGAGCATCACGTGCTTGCCGGCTTCGAGCGCCGCGCGTGCCTGCGCGTAGCGCACCTGCGGCGGCGCGCACAGCGACACCGCCTCGAGCCCGGGCTCGGCGGCCAGCAGCGCACCCAGCTCCGGATAATTGCGCACGCCGTTGACTTCCGCGTGACGGCTCGCGCAAGCGGTCAGCGCGAAGCCCGGTTCGGCGGCGATTGCGGGCAAATGCTGGTCACGCGCGATCTTGCCGATCCCGATCACGCCCAGCGAAATCACCTTGCTCATCTGCGTTCCTCCTTCGCTACTCGGTCAGTGCGCCCAGCGCAGCACGAGCGGATCGAGCCGGCGCGCGATCGCGAGCAGCTCCGCGCGCGTGTCCGGATGCAGTTCCGGCATCGGATGCCGCGGCCGCTCGCATGCGATCACACCGCCTTCGCGCATCAGCGCCTTCGCGGTGAGAATGCCGGACTGGCGGTTCTCGTGATTGATCAGCGGCAGCCACGCCTGGTAGCGTGCGTACGCATCGTCCTGCCGCCCTTCGCGCCACGCTTCGAGGATCGGCCGGATGCCGTCCGGATATGCGCCGCCCGTCATCGCGCCGGTCGCGCCGGCATGCAGGTCGGCGAGCAGCGTGATCGCCTCCTCGCCGTCCCACGGCCCTTCGATCGCGTCGCCGCCGAGCCGGATCAGCTCGCGCAGCTTGTTCGCGGCGCCGGGCGTCTCGATCTTGAAGTACGCGACCTGCTCGATCTCGCGCGCCATCCGCGCGAGCAACGGCGCGGACAGCGCGGTGCCGCTCGCGGGCGCATCCTGGATCATGATCGGGATGTCGATCGCATCCGACACGCGCGCAAAGAAGTCGACGATCTGCGCTTCGGGCACGCGGAACGTCGCGCCGTGATACGGCGGCATCGTCATCACCATCGCCGCGCCGAGCTGCTGCGCGCGCAGGCTGCGCGCCGCGCACACCTGCGTGCTGTAGTGCGACGTCGTGACGATCACCGGCACGCGGCCGGCGACGTGTTCGAGGATCGTGCGCGTGAGCACGTCGCGTTCGTCGTCGGTGATCGCGAATTGCTCGGAGAAGTTCGCGAGGATGCACAGCCCGTCCGAGCCCGCATCGATCATGAAATCGACCGCGCGCTTCTGGCTCGCGAGGTCGAGCTCGCCGGTGTCGGAAAACGTCGTCGGGACGACGGGGAAGATGCCGCGATAGCGCGGTGTGCTGCTCGATGTCATGGTTCGGGTCCTGCGTCGGTCGAATCGGCGTTCAGCCGGAAAAACAAGGCGTTCAGGATTCGCGGGCGAATGCGCCCGCGGCCGGCTCGGGCGCACGCAGCGCGGCCCGGACCACGAACGTCATCAGCACCGCGAACAACAGCGTCGCCGCGAGAAAGTACAGGCCGGCCGCGAGACTGCCGGTCGATGCCTTGATCAGGCCGATGCCGTACGGCCCGAAGTAGCCGCCGAGATTCGCGAGCGAATTGATCGCGGCGATGCCGACCGCCGCACTCGTGCCGGTCAGGAATTCGCCGGGCAGCGCCCACACGACGGCCTGGATCGAATAGAGCGAGAACGCGGTGAGGCAGATGAATGCGAACTGCAGCGCGGGCTGCCGCACCCATGCGCTCGCGGCCATCGTCACGGCGGCGGCCGCCGACACGACGACGATGTGCCAGTAGCGCTCGCGCTTGCGGTCCGAATGGCGCGGCACGACGAGCAGGCCGACCACCGCGAACAGATACGGCACCGCGGACAGCAGCCCGGTCGCCGCATCGCCGGCGCCGAATGCGTGGATGATCGTCGGCAACCAGAGCGACAGCCCGTAGATGCACAGCGGAAACGGCAGGAACAGCGCGGCGAGCAGCAGCACGCGGCGGTCGCGCAGTGCGGCGAGCGGATTGCCGTGCGAAGCGGGTCGATACGTGTCGCGGTCGGCGGCGAGCTGCCGCGCGATCCAGCGGCGTTGGTCGTCGTTCAGCCAGCGCGCGTGCGCGGGCGACTCGGGCAACAAGCGAAGCGTGGGCCATGCGAGCAGCACGGCCGGCAAGCCGCTGACGACGAACAACGTCTGCCAGTCCGACAGGCCGAACCACCCGTGCGTCGACAGCAGCCACCCGGCGAGCGGGCCCGTCACGATGCCGGCGAGCGGCTGCGCGAGCACGAGCAGGCCGATCACGCGGGCACGGTCGCGCATCGGGAACCATTGCGTGAGGAAGTACAGGATGCCGGGATAGAGGCCGGCTTCGGCCGCGCCGAGCAGGAAGCGCAGCACGTAGAAACTGGCCGGCCCCTGCACGAGCGCCATCGCGATCGTGATCACGCCCCAGGTCGCGAGGATGCGCGCGAACCACACGCGTGCGCCGAAGCGTCCGAGCGCGAGGTTGCTCGGCACTTCGCACAGGAAGTAGCCGATGAAGAACAGTCCGGCGCCGAGTCCGTAAGCGGCGTCGCCAAGGCCGATCGCCGCGTTCATGTGCAGCTTCGCGAAGCCGACGACGGTACGGTCGACGTAGGCGACCACGTAGATCAGCGCGAGGAACGGCACCAGCTTGCGCGTGAGCAGGCGGGTCAGTTGCCGTTCGTCGACGGCTGCCGGCGAATCGGACTGTTCCGCCACGGCGTGTGCGGGCGTGTACTGCGTCGTCATCTTGTCTCCTGTCGGCCCCCGTTAGCGCTTTAGCGCTTACGGGGGTCCCATGCTTCGCGGTCGGCCCCCGTTGGCGCTTTAGCGCTTGCGGAGGTCCCATGCTTCGCGGTCGGCCTCGGTTGGCGTCTTGGCGCTTACGAGGGCCCCATGCTTCGCGGTCAACGTACGCTGGCGCTTCAGCGCTTACGTACATCCCATGCTTTGCGGCCGGCCGGATGATCACCCCGCCGTGGCCGCCGCTTCCCCCTACTTCCCTCAGGCCCCGCCGCGATCCGTTTGTCTCAATGCGAATGGCTCGGCACGTCCGCGCCGCGCATGCCGACCAGGAAGTCGAGGTCGCACCCCTCGTCGGCCTGCAGCACGTGATCGATATACAGCCGCGCGTAGCCGCCCTTGCCAAGCTGCGCGGCCACGCCCGGCGCCGCGGTCGGATCGACGTCCGACAGGCGGCGCTGCAGTTCGTCGTCCGGAATGTCCAGGTGCAGCGTGCCGGCCTCGCAGTCGAGCTCGATCCAGTCGCCGTTGCGCACGGCGGCCAGCGGGCCGCCCGCGGCCGCTTCCGGCGCGACGTGCAGTACGACCGTGCCGTACGCGGTGCCGCTCATCCGTGCATCGGAGATCCGCACCATGTCCTTCACGCCCTGGCGCAGCAGCTTCGGCGGCAGCCCCATGTTGCCGACCTCGGCCATCCCCGGATAACCGCGCGGCCCGCAGTTCTTCAGCACCATCACCGAACTCGCATCGACGTCGAGCGCTTCGTCGTTGATCGTCGCCTTGTAGTGCTCGAGATTCTCGAACACCACCGCGCGGCCGCGATGCTTCAGCAGCTCGGGGCTCGCCGCCGACGGCTTCAGCACCGCGCCGCGCGGCGCGAGATTGCCGCGCAGGATGCAGATCCCGCCGTCGGCGATCAGCGGCCGGTCGAGCGGGCGGATCACCTCGTCGTCATAGTTCGGCGCTTCGCGCACGTTGTCCCACAGCGACTTGCCGTTGACGGTCAGCGCGTCGGGGTGCGGCAGCAGCCCGCCTTCGCCGAGCCGGCGCAGCACGGCCGGCAGGCCGCCCGCGTAATAGAACTCCTCCATCAGGAAGCGCCCGGACGGCATCAGGTCGACGATCGTCGGCGTGTCGCGGCCGATGCGCATCCAGTCCTCGAGCTCGAGCGGCACGCCGATGCGCCCCGCGATCGCCTTCAGGTGGATCACCGCGTTGGTCGAGCCGCCGATCGCCGCATTCGCGCGGATCGCGTTCTCGAACGCCGCGCGCGTCAGCACCTTCGACAGCACGAGCCCTTCGAGCGCCATCTCGACGATCCGGATGCCGGACATGTGCGCGAGCACGTAGCGCCGCGAATCGACCGCCGGGATCGCCGCGTTGTGCGGCAGCGCCACGCCGAGCGCCTCGGCCATGCACGCCATCGTCGACGCGGTGCCCATCGTGTTGCAGGTGCCGGCCGAGCGCGACATGCCGGCTTCGGCCGACAGGAAGTGATGCAGGTCGATCTCGCCCGCCTTCAGCGATTCGTGCAGTTGCCACACGGCGGTACCCGAACCGATGTTCTTGCCCTCGAGCTTGCCGTTCAGCATCGGGCCGCCCGACACGACGATCGCCGGCACGTCGCAGCTCGCCGCGCCCATCAGCAGCGCGGGGGTCGTCTTGTCGCAGCCGGCGAGCAGCACGACCGCGTCGATCGGATTGCCGCGGATCGCTTCCTCGACGTCCATCGACGCCAGGTTGCGCGTGAGCATCGCCGACGGCCGCAGGTTCGATTCACCGTTCGAGAACACCGGGAACTCGACCGGGAACCCGCCCGCCTCGAAGATCCCGCGCTTCACGTGCTCGGCGAGCTTGCGGAAGTGCGCATTGCACGGCGTCAGTTCGGACCACGTGTTGCAGATGCCGATGATCGGCCGACCGTCGAACTCATGATCGGGGATGCCCTGGTTCTTCATCCAGCTTCGGTACATGAAGCCGTTCTTGTCGTTCGTGCCGAACCATTGGGTGGAGCGCAGCCTGGGTTTTGTTGCCGACATCGTCAGTCCTGTGGTGACGGGATACCGGCGCAGTCTAGGCAGAATTTTGATAACTCGCTAATGACGTTTTAGGCGATTACGATATCGATTCCGATATCGATATAAACCCGTACCATGCTCGAAGCCAGCCCATGGGGAAACCGCAGCCGCCTGAAGACGCGCCAGCTCCTGCTGGTCGTCGCGCTCGCCGACGAAGGCAGCATTCACCGCGCGGCGGCCGCGCTGAACATGACGCAGCCGGCCGCGTCGAAGCTGCTGCGCGAGCTCGAGGAATCGATCGGCGCGGTGCTGTTCGAGCGCCTGCCGCGCGGGATGCGGCCGACGCTGTACGGCGACGCGCTGATCCGCCACGCGCGCGCGGCGCTCGGCAGCCTCGACCAGGCGCGCGAGGAGCTGGCCGCGCTGAAGGCCGGCCATCTCGGGCATGTGGCGGTGGGCGCGATCACGTCGCCGGGGTTGCGGCTGGTGCCGCCGGCCGTCGCCGCGGTGAAGGGCACGCATGCGAACGTGCGCGTGTCCGTCGCGATCGACACGAGCAATGTGCTGCTCGAACACCTCGCGCAGGACAAGCTCGACATCGTGCTCGGCCGGCTGTCAGTCGAACACGACAAGCTGCACCTGCGCTATGAGCCGCTGACCGGCGAGCCGGTCGCGGCGGTCGTGCGGCCCGGCCATCCGCTGCTCGCGCAGGCGCCGCTGTCGCTTGCCGACGTGCAGCGTGCCGCGTGGGTCATGCCGCCGGCCGGCAGCGTGCTGCGCCACCGCTTCGAGCTGGTGTTCCAGCGCGCGAGCCTCGCGCCGCCCGCGAACGTCGTCGAGACGGCCGCGCTGCTGTTCATCACGCAGTTGATCGAGCAGAGCGACATGATCGCGGTGCTCGCGGAGGACGTCGCGCTGTACTACGCGCGACATGGCATCGTGTCGGTGCTGCCGCTGGAGATGGATTGCCGGATGGACGATTTCGGGATCATCACGCGCACCGACCGGCTGCATTCGCCGGCCGTCGCGGTGATGGCCGACGCGATCCGCGCGGCCGCGCGGGAGGTTTACGGGATCGCGTTGTAACGCGGGGATCGGGTGCCGCGCGGCGCGCCCGCCCGCTGAAGCGCACGAAAATGGGGCGCCATGCGCGTGTTGCCCGGGGAGGGGAGAAGCTTCAACGTCTTCTCCACGGTGCACGTCACGCCGCCGCGCACTCGATCACCGGTTCGCACCGGATCGGGAAGTTCACGGAGTTCGCGATATAGCACTTCGCATGCGCATCATGATGCAGCCGCTCGGCCAGCTCGCGATCGTCGCCCGCACGGATCATCACGCGCGGGTGCAGCACGATTTCGGTGAAGCGCCCCGGCTCGGACGTGTCGACCATCGTCCCTTCGGCGTCGTCGACATACGCAAGCACGCGGATGCCCGCATCGGAACACAGATGCAGATACCAGAGCTTGTGGCACGCCGATGCCGACGCCAACAGCAGATCCTCCGGATTCCAGCGCGCCGCATCGCCGCGAAACGCCGCGTCCGACGAGCCCGGAATGTCCGGCTTCGAACCCGCGTGGATCACATGATCGCGGCCATATTCGCAATACCCCGACGTGCCGGTTCCGCGGTTGCCGGTCCACTCCACTGCCACGCGGTATTTGTGTTCGCCATGCGCCATCTCGCTCTCCTCTGCCATCGGATGTGATGGCCGCATTGTGTCACCGCGACGCCATTTGGTATACCATTATTCCAAAATGAGGACTCAAGGGATGGAAGCCAGACTCGATTCCACGGCAGATGCCGTGGCCGCATCGCTGCGGGAAATGATCATCAACGGCGAGTTGCAGGCCGGCGAGCGGCTCGTCGAGCGCGACCTCGCCGAGCACTTCGGGATCAGCCGGATTCCGATGCGGGAGGCGATCCAGCGCCTGGAGCGCGAAGGGCTGCTGGACATTTTCCGCAATCGCGGCGCGGTCGTGCGAATGCTCGGCGCGTCCGACGTGCAGGAAATCTACGACATGCGCGTGCTGCTCGAAGGCGACGCCATCTACCGCAGCGTGAAGCGGCTCGACGACGAAACCCTGGCGCGCGCCGAACTCGTGCATCGGTTGCTCGGCGAATCGAGCGTGGCGCGCCGCCAAGGCGAGCTGAACCGTGAATTCCATCTGCTGCTGTATTCGTGCTGCGGCAACGCGCGCCAGTTGAAGGCGATCGCGGAACTGCGCAGCCAGGTCGAGCGGTACGAGCGGCTGCAGGCGACGCTGCTCGCCGACACACCCTCGTTCCAGGTCGAGCACGAAGCAATCCTCCAAGCCTGCCGCGAACGCAATGCGCGCGGCGCCCGCGCGATGACGGTCGCGCACCTCGATTCGGCCCGACGCATCGTGATGCAGCTCGTCGAAGGCAACTGAGAACTGCGGCCGGCCGGCGTCCGAGCGCGCGCTCGCGCATGTCCGGCCGCCATCCCGCGGCAAGCCACCGGATCGGCCTCGTCGGCCGGACACGGTCACTCCCCCCCGCCCCATGCAACAAGGTCAACTTACGATTGCAAATACATCTCATTTGCATTAGATTTCGGCCCGCAAATGGACTGTTTGGAACACGGATGCCGGCGCGAGACGGCCCGCGGTGCCCGAACGCGGACCAATCTCTGAGGACGGGGTATGAGCAGGAAGAACTGGGCGGCCGCACCGATGGCCATCGTCGTCGGCACGGCCGGGCTGAGCGCCGCCGACGCGCAGGAGCTGTCGCTGCCCGCGATCGAAGTCTCCGGGCAGCGCACGACGGCGCCGTTTCGCGCGCCCGAATCGACGAGCGCGACGCGCACCGAGACGGACGTGATGGAGATTCCGTTCGCGGTCAGCAGCGTCGACAAGAAACTGATTCAGACGGTGGCCGCCACACGCGGCGAAGACCTGTACGACTGGGTCGCCGGCGTCGCGCGGCAAAACAACTTCGGCGGGCTGTGGGACAACTACGCGGTGCGCGGCTTCGCCGGCGACGGCAACACGTCCGGCACCGACTACCTCGTCAACGGCTTCTCGTGGAATCGCGGCATCAGCGTGCCGCGCGACACCGCCACGCTCGAACGCATGGAAGTCCTCAAGGGGCCCGCGTCCGCGCTGTACGGCCGCGGCGACCCGGGCGGGCTCATCAGCTACACGACGAAGCAGCCGCAGTTCGCGCGCTCGAACACGATCGGCGTGTCGGCCGGCAGCTACGGCGCGCTGCGCGAGACGCTCGATTCGACCGGCCCCGTCACGAAGTCGCTCGCGTACCGCTTCATCGCGATGAACGAGGACAACGGCAGCTTCCGCGATACCGTGTCGAGCAAGCGCTACCTGTTCGCGCCGTCGTTCACGTGGGACATCGGCGCGGACACGACGCTCCACTACGAATTCGAGACCGCCCGCCAGCGCGCGCCGCTCGATCGCGGCGTGGTCGCGGTCAATGGGCAACTCGGCGTGGTGCCGGCGTCGAGGTTCATGGGTGAGCCGCGCGACGGCGACTACGACGTGCGCAACTCGGGCCACCAGTTCACGCTCGAACATCGCTTCAATGCCGACTGGTCGGTCAACGCCGGCTTCGCGCAGCGCGACACCGACCTGTCCGGCCGCTCGTCCGAAGCGTTCGCGCTGCAGCCGGACGGGCGTACGCTATGGCGCCGCTACCGGCAGGTCGCGTTTCACTCGAACGAGGTGCAAGGGCGCGTCGAGGTGGCCGGCAAGGCCCGCACGGCCGGCATCGGCCACACGTTCGTGATGGGCGTCGACGCGTATCGCTTCAACTACGACCAGTTCGTCTCGCGCTCGACGCCGACGGCCGCGGCGCCGTATGCGATCGACATCTTCGATCCGGTCTACGGCCAGCCGGCGCCCGTGCCGCGCACCGCGACGAACCTGCTCGAGCGCGACGACGGCCAGGGCCTGTACGCGCAGGACACGCTCGCGTTCGGGCCGCACTGGAAAGTGCTCGCCGGGCTGCGCTGGGACCGCTTTCACCAGTCGGTCGACAACCGCCTGAAGGGCGTGACGACGAGCCAGCTGCAAACGGCGCTGAGCCCGCGGCTCGGCATCGTGTACGAGGCCAGCCCCGCGCTGTCGCTCTACGCGAACACCGCGTATTCGTTCCGGCCGAACAACGGCGCCGACGTGAACGGCCGCGCGTTCGATCCGGAGAAGGGGCACGGCTATGAGGCCGGCGTGAAATGGGCCGGCACGCGCTGGCTCGCGACCGTCGCCGCGTTCTACGTGAACAAGCGCAACGTGCTGAGCGCCGATCCGGCGAATGCCGGGTTCTCGCGTGCGGCCGGCGAAGTACGCAGCCGCGGCGTCGAATTCGAATGGAACGGCGAACTCGGCCACGGGGTGCGCGGCATCGTCAACCTCGCGTACGTCGATGCGCAGGTCACGCACGACAGCGTGCTGACGCCGGGCGCACGCCTCGTCGACATTCCGCGGCTGAGCGGGAGCGCGCTGCTGATGTACGAAACCGCGCTGCCGCTCGTCGACAAGGCCGGCGCGGGCGCGGGCGTGATCTACGTCGGGCGCCGCGCGGGCAATACCGCGAACACGCAGGATGGCTTCGACCTGCCCGCTTATGCGACCGTGCAGCTCAACGGTTACGTGCAGGTCAACAAGCATCTGCGCGCGTCGGTCGTGCTGAACAACCTGTTCAATCGCACGTACTACGTCAGCTCGTACAACAACCTGTGGGTCACGCCGGGCGCGCCGCGCAGCCTGTTCGCGTCGCTCGCGTACTCGTTCTAGAACGGCTGGTCGACGGGCATCGCGCGCCGGACGCGAACCGTGCGTGCGGTGCGCGGAAAGCCACGACGCCGCAAACATCACGGGCATGTCCACCATTGCCGCAAGGTGCGCGTCGGCCCTCGCTACATAGCCGAGCGTCGCCCCGACACCGCCCCTGTCGTGCCGCGCACCACCAACCGCGGCAACGACGCCGTGCGCACGCGCGACGCATCGTCGATCCGGCCGCCCGCCTCGCGCAACGCGTTGAGCAGTTCGACCGCGAGCCCGGCGGCCTCGGCGGTCGGGATCGCGACGGTCGTCAACGTGGGACGCGTGTCGCTGGCCAGATGAATGTCGGTAATGCCGACGATCGACAGGTCGTCGGGCACGCGCCGGCCGCGATCGGCCGCCGCGTGCAGTGCACCGATCGCGGGCAGGTCGTTGGTCGCGACCAGCGCGGTCAGCCCGGCATGCGCGTCGAGCAGTCGGCCCGCCGCGCGCACGCCGCCTTCGATCGAATCGGGCTCGGCCGCGACGATCGATGCGTCGAGCCCCGCTTCGCGCATCACGTCGACGAAGCCGTCATAGCGCGCCGCCTGCACGCCGCTCGCCGAGCCGCCGACGATCACGCCGATCGTCCGGTGCCCGAGTTCGAGCAGATGCCGCGTCGCGATCCGCCCGGCTTCGCGGAAATCCACCGCCACGCACGGCAACCCTTCGGGCGGCGCATCGGGCCGCTCCCACAGACACAGCACGACCGGCACGCCGCGCCGCGCGACGTCCGCCAGATCCGGCAGGTGCAGGTTCGCGTTGGTCACGAGAATGCCTTCGGAAATCGTGCCGGCGATCTGGTCGAGATACGCTCTGCCCTGCAACGGGTCTTCGTTCGTATTGCAGACGATCAGGAACTGCCCGTTGCGGCGCACCGCGCGCTCGACCGCGAGCGCGAACTCCGGATAGAACGGGTTCGCGATGCTCGATACCATCAGCGCGACCGTCGGCGCGCGCCCTTCCGCGAGGGCCCGCGCCGCGAGATGCGGTCGGTACCCGAGCGCCTGCACGGCTTCGAGCACGCGCGCGCGGGTGGCTTCGCCGACCCGGCCGCGGTTGCGCAGCACGTTCGAGACCGTCGCGGCCGTCACGCCGGCGCGGCGGGCCACTTCATCGAGTGTCGCCATGACTTGCCCACTATATGAGACGTTGATCCAGTATTTGCTTCGCTCACCGAAGCGGCGCACTATCGCCGCACACCCTGCCGCCCGACCGACGGGCGCGACTCGGCCGCGATCGCTATCGGCTCTTTTTTTGATCGCGATGATTAAGCGCTTAAGCATCGATGAAAGCGCATTAGAACATGGAGCGGAGACAATGGCGAGCATCTCGATGCGGCGCGTGCAGAAAGCCTATGGTGAGCACGCGCCGGTCATTCGCGACGTCGATCTGGAGATCGGCGCGCACGAGTTCTGCGTGTTCCTCGGGCCGTCCGGCTGCGGCAAGTCGACCCTGCTGCGGATGATCGCGGGCCTCGAGGATCTGAGCGACGGCGAGCTGTCGATCGACGGCCGCCGCGTCGACCACGTGCCGGCCGCCGAGCGCGGCGTCGCGATGGTGTTCCAGAGCTACGCGCTGTTTCCGCACATGACGGTCTACGAGAACATGGCGTTCGGGCTGAAGCTCGCGCGCGTGCCGAAGGCCGAGATCGACCGGAAGGTGCGCGACGCCGCGCGGATTCTGCAGCTCGATACGCTGCTCGAGCGCAAGCCGAAGGCGCTGTCCGGCGGCCAGCGGCAGCGCGTCGCGATCGGCCGCGCGATCGTGCGGGAGCCCGGCGTGTTCCTGTTCGACGAACCGCTGTCGAACCTCGACGCGGCGCTGCGCGGCCAGACGCGCATCGAAATCGCGAAGCTGCATCGGCAGTTCGAACGCGCGAGCGTCGTCTACGTGACGCACGACCAGACCGAAGCGATGACGCTCGCCGACAAGATCGTGCTGCTGCACGCCGGCGCCGACACCGCGCAGCACGGCAGCATCGCGCAGATCGGCGCGCCGCTCGACCTCTATCACCATCCCGCCAGCCGCTTCGTCGCCGGCTTCATCGGCTCGCCGCGGATGAACTTCCTGCCGGCCGTCGTCGTCGCCTGCGACGCGCAGCACACGACCGTCACCGTCGTGCCGTCCGGCGAAACCTTCACGCTGCCGCGCGACGGCGCCGCGCTCGCGCCGGGCGCGACCGTCACGCTCGGCATCCGCCCCGAACACCTGACGCTCGGCGCCGCGCCCGACGCGACGACGCTCGCGCGCGACGTCGCGCTCGTCGAACGCCTCGGCGAGCAGACCTACGTGCACCTCGACCAGCCCGGCGGCACGCCGCTGATCGCGAAAGTGCCCGGCGACGCGCCGCTGCGCATCGGCGAGCGCGTGCACGCGCAGGCGCCGGCCGCGGCCTGTCACCTCTTCACCGAAAACGGCCGCGCGGTGCCCGCGCGCGCCGACGTTCCCGTCCACCACTACGCATAAGGATCGGCATGCGCCTCGGAGTCTGTTACTACCCGGAACACTGGCCGGAATCGATGTGGGCCGACGACGCCCGTCGGATGACGGCGCTCGGCATCGCGCAGGTGCGGATCGCCGAATTCGCGTGGAGCCGCATCGAGCCGTCGCCGGGCGAATACGACTGGGGCTGGCTCGACCGCGCGGTCGACGTGCTCGGCGCGGCCGGCCTCGAGATCGTGATGTGCACGCCGACCGCGACGCCGCCGAAATGGCTCGTCGACCGTCACCCCGACATCCTCGCGATCGGCGCGGACGGCCGGCCGCGCGGGTTCGGTTCGCGCCGCCACTACGACTTCTCGTCGCCGACCTATCTGGAAGCCTCGCGCCGCATCTGCACGGCGGTCGCCGAACGCTACGGCCGCCACCCGGCCGTGCGTTACTGGCAGACCGACAACGAGCTCGGTTGCCACCAGACGGTGGTCAGCTATTCGCCCGCCGCGCTCGTGCGCTTTCGCGAATGGCTGAAGGCGCGCTACGGCACGATCGACGCGCTGAACCGCGCGTGGGGCACCGTGTTCTGGAGCATGGAGTACCGGCATTTCGACGAAGTCGACGCGCCGGTCGGCACCGTGACCGAAGCGCATCCGTCGCATCGCCTCGACTACCGGCGCTTCGCGTCCGACGAGGTCGCGCGCTATCACCGGATGCAGGTCGACGTGATCCGCGCGCATTCGCCGGGCCGGCCCGTCGCGCACAACTTCATGCAGCTGTTCACCGAGTTCGATCATTACGAAGTGGCGCGCGACCTCGACATCGCGACGTGGGACAGCTATCCGCTCGGCGCGCTCGAGGAGCAATGGTTCGCGCCCGAGCTGAAGGCGCGCTGGCTGCGCACCGGCCATCCGGATTTCGCGTCGTTCAATCACGATCTCTATCGCGGGATGTCGAAGCTGCCGTTCTGGGTGATGGAGCAGCAACCGGGGCCCGTGAACTGGGCGCAGTGGAACCCCGCGCCGCTGCCGGGCATGGTGCGCCTGTGGAGCTGGGAAGCGTTCGCGCACGGCGCCGGCTGCGTGTCGTACTTCCGCTGGCGGCAGGCGCCGTTCGCGCAGGAGCAGATGCATGCGGGCCTGCACACGCCGGACGACCAGCTCGACGAAGGCGGCCGCGAAGCGCAGCGCGTCGCGCACGAAATCGCGGCCGTGCTCGACGCCGGCGCCGATGCCGACGCGAACGGCGCGGTGCGCGCCCCCGTCGCGCTGGTGTTCGACTATGAAGCGAAGTGGCTGTTCGAAGTGCAGCCGCAAGGCGCCGATTTCCACTACCCGCGCTTCGCGTTCGAGTACTACTCGGCGCTGCGTTCGCTCGGCCTCGACGTCGACGTGATCTCCGCGCATGCGCCGCTCGACGGCTACCGGCTCGTCGTCGTGCCGCCGCTGCCGATCGTGCCGGACGACTTCGCGGCCCGGCTCGCCGCATCGGGCGCGCATGCGGTGTTCGGCCCGCGCACCGGTTCGAAAACCGCCGACCTGCAGATTCCGCCGACGCTGCCGCCCGGCCCGCTCGCATCGATCCTGCCGCTGCGCGTGTGGCGCGTCGAGTCGCTGCGGCCGAACGTGACCGAGCGGGTCGACGGCACGTTGCGCGACAGCTCGGCGTTCACCGGCGACGCACGCCGATGGCGCGACCTCGTCGAGCTGCACGACGACGCACCCAGCGTCGTGCGTGCGCGCTTCGCCGACGGTCGTCCGGCCTGCGTGTCGCACGGCGCGCTGCACTACTGGGCCGCGCTGTTCGACGACGCGACCACCGCGCGCCTGTTCGCCGACGTCGCGGCCGAAGCCGGCCTGACACCGTCGCCGCTCGGCGACGGCGTGCGCGTGAGCCGACGCGGCGGCCTGACCTACGTATTCAATTACGGCGGCGCGCCGCACACGCTCGATGGAGTGCCGCCGTCCGCGTTCGTGGTCGGCACCGCGCAGGTCGAGCCGCAAGGCGTCGCCGTGTATCGAAGCCGTTCGTAGCAACCGCCCCCGGCGCCGCGACGCGCCGGTCACGCACAACGACACACAGGACTGGAGACACACATGACACATCGCCCCCTTCGCGTCGCCGCCCGGCTTGCGACCGCCGCCGCCATCGCGTTCGCTTCGCTCGGCGCCGCGGCGCCGGCCGACGCGGGCACGCTGACGATCAACATCGCATTCAAGGGCGCCAGCCAGCGCGCGGTCTGGCAGTCGACGATCGAGGCGTTCCACAAGGCCCATCCCGACATCGACGTGAAGCCCACCTTCGTCGACGAGGAGGCGTACAAGGTGCAGCTCCCCGCGTGGCTCACGACCGTTGCGCCCGACGTGGTCAACTGGCACGCGGGCGAGCGCATGGCGTACTACGCGAAGCGCGGGCTGTTCGAGGACCTGAGCGGCGACTGGGCGAAGAACGGCTGGGACGCGATGTACGCGTCGACGCGCAGCGCATCGTCGTACAACGGCAAGCAGTACGCGGCGCCGACCGTCTATTACTCGTGGGGGCTGTTCTACCGCAAGGACCTGTTCCGCAAGGTCGGCATCGCCGACGAGCCGAAGACCTGGGATCAGTTTCTCGATGCGTGCAAGAAGCTGAAGGCGGCCGGCATCACGCCGATCGCGGTCGGCGGCCGCGACGCGTGGACGCTCGCCGGCTGGTTCGACTATCTCGACCTGCGCCTGAACGGCAACGCGTTCCACCAGCAGCTGATGGCCGGCGACGTGCCGTACACCGACCCGCGCGTGAAGAAGGTCTACACGACGTGGAAATCGCTGATCGATTCCGGCTACTTCATCGACAACGCGCTGTCCTACGATCTCGACGGTGCGCAGCCGTTCCTGTTCCAGGGCAAGGCCGCGATGATGCTGATGGGCACCTTCATCGCGGCGGGCTTTCCGCCGAACGTGAAGCAGGAAATGGGCTATTACCGCTTCCCGATCATCGACCCGAAGGTGCCGACCGCCGAGGACGGCCCGGTCGAATCGCTGCACATCCCGACCAAGGCGAAGAACAAGGCCGACGCGCATACGTTCCTCGCGTTCGTCGAGACGCCCGAGATGGGGGCGAAGCTCGCGGAAGGGCTTGGCTCGCTGTCGGCCAACAGCAAGTCGCCGGAGCCGGCCGATCCGATTTCGCGGATCGGCTTCCGGATCCTCGCCGACACCAAGGGCGGCGTCGCGCAGTTCTACGATCGCGACATGACCAAGGAGATGGCCGACGAAGGGATGAAGGGGATGCAGCAGTTCCTCGCGAATCCCGCGCAGCTCGATACCGTGCTCGCGCAACTCGAACAGACCCGCAAGCGGATCTACAAGAAGTAACCGCGTGACCCATGCGGCGGCCGCGTGTGCGTGCCGCCGTGTCCGCCCAGGAGGCTTGCCGTGTCCCGTCCGATCACGTCCACCCCGCCCGCCGGCGCCGGCGCCAACGCCACGCCGCCGCCGCGCGGCGCATCCGCTGCCACCGCGCTGCCCGCGCGCCGTCCGTCGCCCGCCGTGCGGCGGCAACAGCGCGCCGCGTGGCTCTTTCTCGCGCCCGCGTGCGCGATGGTTGCCGTCTATGTGATCTGGCCGATCCTGTCGACGCTCTGGCTGAGCCTCTGCAACTGGGACGGGATGACCGAGCGCACGTTCGTCGGTCTCGCGAACTACGTCGAGCTGCTGCACGCGCCGACCTTCTACACCGCGCTGCGCAACAACGTGATCTGGCTAGCGCTGTTCATGCTCGCGCCGCCGCTCGGCCTCGCGCTCGCGCTGTACCTGAACCAGGCGGTGGCCGGCATCCGGCTCGTGAAGTCGCTGTTCTTCGCGCCGTTCGTGCTGTCCGGCGTGGTCGTCGGCCTGATCTTCTCGTGGTTCTACGATCCGACTTTCGGGCTGCTCGCGCTGATCGCCGGACACGGGATCCCGGTGCTCGGCGATGCGCGCTATGCGACGTTCGGCATCGTGTTCGCCGCGCTGTGGCCGCAGACCGCGTACTGCATGATCCTGTACCTGACCGGCCTCACGTCCGTCAACCCGGAGCAGATCGAAGCGGCGCGGATGGAAGGCGCGCGCGGCTTCGCGCTGCTGTGGCACGTCGTGCTGCCGCAGTTGCGCCCGACCACGTTCATGGCGATCGTCGTCACGGTGATCGGCGCGCTGCGCAGCTTCGACCTGATTTCGGTGATGACGGGCGGCGGCCCGTTCGAGAGCTCGACCGTGCTCGCGTATTACATGTACGACCAGGCGATCAAGTACTACCGGCTCGGCTATTCCGCGTCGATCGCGGTCGTGCTGTTCGCGATCATGCTCGTCTACATCGTGTTCCAGTTGCGCCGCATGCTGCGCAACGAGCAGTGACCTACCGGGAGTTCATTCATCATGTTTCCGACACCCGTTGCCCACTGGAAGCCGGTCTCGCGCCGGCTGTACAAGCTGTCGCTGCCCGTCGCGCTCGTGATCTGGCTGCTGCCGATGATCGCGGTGTTCGTCACGTCGGTGCGCTCGACCGAGGAGTTGGTCGAAGGTCACTACTGGGGCTGGCCGCGGCACTTCTCGATGATCAGCAACTATCGCGACGCGCTGACCACGTCGCCGATGCTGCATTACTTCTGGAACAGCGTGCAGATCACCGTGCCGTCCGTTATCGGGTCGATCGCGCTGGCGGCGATGGCGGGCTTCGCGCTCGCGACCTACAAGTTTCGCGGGAGTACCGCGCTGTTCGGGACGTTCGTCGCGGGGAATTTCGTGCCGGTGCAGGTGTTGATGATTCCGGTGCGGGATCTGTCGCTCAGGCTAGGCGTGTTCAATACGGTCGAGGCGCTGATCCTGTTTCATGTCGCGTTTCAGACGGGGTTCTGCACGCTGTTTCTGCGCAACTTCATCAAGCAGTTGCCGTTCGAATTGATCGAGGCCGCGCGGATTGAAGGGGCCGGCGAATGGACGGTGTTCTGGCGGATCGTGTTGCCGCTGATCCGGCCTGCGTTGGCCGCGCTCGCGATTCTCGTGTTCACGTTCGTGTGGAACGACTACTTCTGGGCGCTGTGCCTCACGCAAGGCGATGAGGCCGCGCCGATCACTGCGGGCGTTGCCGCGTTGAAGGGGCAATGGACAACGTCGTGGAACCTCGTGTCGGCCGGGTCGATTCTTGCAGCGTTGCCGTCGGTCGCGATGTTCTTCGCGATGCAGAAGCATTTTGTGGCAGGGCTTACGTTCGGGGCGACGAAAGGTTGAGCCGGCACTGATCACTGATCGCGAATTCAGATCTCCTCCTCTTCATCGAGAGGTTGCCCGCTTCGGCGGGCTTTTTTTTGGTTCCGCCGGGTTTGACGGTGCGGTGAATAGAGCGGCTATTCTCCGCATAATTTGCGGCGAATATTGAATCGCAGGATCTGGATGGCGCGGGCCACGGGCCCGTCGTCACGCATTGGAATCGACATGCAGCGTCCTCCTTCAACGATCGGCGGCGCGTCACGGTCAACGGCCAGCGCGCGTGTCGCGCAAAGGCGAAACGGGTCGTGTCGGGCCACGCATCGAATAGCTCACATTGCGACATAGTCGACCGCCAAGCCGCACCGCCAGCCCGACATGCTTGATACACGTCATGGCGGCAACGCCCGCTCCGCTCATCCGGTTCAGGTCCACCCTTCGAGACGCAACGTCGAGCGCACGAGCCGCTGCTCTTCCTGCTCGATCTCGCGCAGATAGTCGACGCACTGCCGGATATGCTCGCTCGCAGCCTTGCGCGCCTGATCAGGGAGCCGCCCTGTCACCGCGTTATAAAGCCGCGCATGCTGCCGATCGATCTGCTTCTTCAACGGCTCGCGGTGATAGAGGTTGTTCACCGACGCGAACACGGAACTGAGCAGCAGGTCGGTCAGCGACTGCAACGTATTCACGAGCACCGGATTGTGCGACGCCTCGCAAATCGCGAGATGGAACGCATGATCGAGCTTCGCCCGTGCCGCCGGATCGAGATCCTGCGCATCGGCCGCCGTCATTTCCTCATAGCGGCGCTTGATCAGGATGAAATCGGCGGGCGTACCGCGCAGCGCAGCAAGCCGCGCGGCTTCGGTCTCGAGCATCCCGCGTACCTCGAACAGGTCGTACAGCGTGCGCGGCTGCGAGCCGAGCAGATGCATCATCGGCGAGACTTCGCGCTGCGGGGTCAGGCTCGCGACGAACGAACCCTTGCCGTGCGTCGTGTCGATGATCCCGCGCGCACGCAGCAGCTTCATCCCTTCGCGCACGGCCGTGCGCGACACGCCGAGCTTCTCGGTCAGCCGCCGCTCGGACGGCAGCGCCTGTCCGGCCTTCAGCACGCCGTCGACGATCAGTTGCTCGATCCGCTCGGCGACGACGTCGGCGACATTGCGCGCGGGCGCTTGTCGATCTTGCCTTTCCATACTGGTATGACCACTTCGGGAGGATATCGCCGATTTTCTCACAAACCCTTGTATCAATTGGGTTACCTGTCACGTCGAACCCCACCCGCCAGGCCCGTTTAGAAAAACTGGTACGACCACGTTCGCGACGTCTGGACACGCACCGGCCGCCCGCCAAGAATGCCGTTCATCCGGCGCGCCGCGCATCCCGCGGCCGCCTGCATGGTGGAGACGGAGACACACGATGAGTTTCATCTACGACGAACGGATCGACGGCCCGCTGGCGACCGTCGACCGCGACACGCTCGTCGCCGCGCTCGGAGCGGCGGCGCCCGGCCTCGACGTGCTGCACGAGCGCGAGGCGCTGAAGCCGTTCGAATGCGACGGCCTCGCCGCGTACCGCACGGTGCCGCTCGCGGTCGTGCTGCCCGACACGGTCGAGCAGGTGCGCGCGGTGCTGCGCGTCGCGGCCGCGCACGGCGTGCCGGTCGTCGCGCGCGGCGCGGGCACCGGTCTGTCGGGCGGCGCGATGCCGCTCGAAAAAGGCATCCTGCTCGTGATGGCCAAGTTCAACCGGATTCTCGAGATCGACGCCGACGCCGGCATCGCGCGCGTGCAGCCTGGCGTGCGCAACCTCGCGATCACGCAGGCCGCCGCACCCTACGATCTCTACTACGCGCCGGACCCGTCGTCGCAGATCGCCTGCTCGATCGGCGGCAACGTCGCCGAAAACGCGGGCGGCGTGCACTGCCTGAAATACGGACTGACGGTGCACAACATCCTGAAGGTCGAGATCCTGACGATCGACGGCGACCTGCTGACGCTCGGCGCCGACGCGCTCGACGCACCCGGCTTCGACCTGCTCGCGCTGTTCACCGGCTCCGAAGGCATGCTCGGCATCATCACCGAAGTGACGGTGAAGCTGCTGCCGAAACCGCCGAGCGTGAAGGTGCTGATGGCGAGCTTCGACGACGTCGCCGAAGCCGGCGCGGCGGTCGCGCGAATCATCGGCGCGGGCGTGATCCCGGGCGGGCTCGAAATGATGGACAACCTCGCGATCCGCGCGGCCGAGGACTTCATCCACGCAGGCTATCCGGTCGATGCACAGGCGATCCTGCTGTGCGAACTCGACGGCGCGGCGACCGATGTCGAAGCGGACGCCGAACGCGTCGCCGCGCTGCTGCGCGACGCCGGCGCGTCGGAGATCCGCGTCGCACGCGACGAGGCCGAGCGGCAGCGCTTCTGGGCCGGCCGCAAGAACGCGTTTCCGGCGGTCGGCCGCATGTCGCCCGACTACTACTGCATGGACGGCACGATCCCGCGCCGCGAGCTGCCGCGCGTGCTCGAAGGGATCGCCGCGTTGTCCGCGCAATACGCGCTGCCGGTCGCGAACGTGTTCCATGCGGGCGACGGCAACATGCATCCGCTGATCCTGTTCGATGCGAACCGTCCCGGCGAACTCGACCGCGCGGAAGCGCTCGGCGGCAAGATCCTCGAGCTGTGCGTCGCGGTGGGCGGCAGCATCACCGGCGAACACGGCGTCGGGCGCGAGAAGATCAACCAGATGTGCGTGCAGTTCAACGCCGACGAGATCACGTTCTTCCACGCGTTGAAGGCCGCGTTCGATCCGCGCCGCCTGCTCAATCCCGGCAAGAACATCCCGACGCTGCACCGTTGCGCTGAATTCGGCGCGATGCACGTCCATCACGGCAAGCTGCCGTTCCCCGAACTGGAGCGCTTCTGATGCGACGCGAACGCGAACCCGAATCGATCGACGACAGCGCGGCGCTCGTCGCGCAGGTCGACGCCGCGATCCACGCTCGCCAGCCGCTGCTCATCCGCGGCGCGGGCACCAAGTCCTTTCTCGGCCGTGCCGTCGAAGGCCGCACGCTCGACGTGCGCACGCACCGCGGCATCGTCGCGTACGACCCGACCGAACTCGTGATCACCGCGCGCGCGGGCACGCCGCTCGCCGAACTCGAGGCGATGCTCGACGCGGCCGGCCAGATGCTGCCGTGCGAGCCGCCCACGTTCGGCGGCGCGGCCACGGTCGGCGGGATGTTCTCGGCCGCGCTGTCGGGGCCGCGCCGCCCGTGGGCCGGCGCGGTGCGCGATTTCGTGCTCGGCTGCCGCGTGATCACCGGCCACGCGAAACACTTGCGCTTCGGCGGCGAGGTGATGAAGAACGTCGCGGGCTACGACGTGTCGCGGCTGCTCGCGGGCAGCTTCGGCTGCCTCGGCGTCGTGACCGAGGTCTCGCTGAAGGTGCTGCCGAAGCCGCGCGCGAGCCGCGATCTCGCGTTGCCGCTCACGGCAGGCGAAGCCGTGCAGCGCGTCGCCGGATGGCGTCGCGCGGGGCTGCCGCTCGCGGGCGCCTGCCACGCGGACGGCGTGCTGCGCGTGCGGCTCGAAGGCGGCGAGGGCTCGGTGAAGGCCGCGCGCGACACGATCGGCGGCCAGAGCATGGACGATCGCACCGACGGCTTCTGGGGCCGGCTGCGCGATCTGTCGCTGCCGTTCTTCGACGATCCGCGCCCGCTGTGGCGCGTGTCGGTGCCGGCCGCCGCGCCGCTCGATGCGCTGCCCGGCGCGCTGCTGGTCGACTGGGGTGGCGCGCAGCGCTGGCTGAAGAGCGACACCGCACCGGCCGACGTGCAACGGTTCGCCGCGCAGTGGGGCGGCCACGCGACCTGCTTCACGCCCGGCACGACGCACGAGCCGTTCCAGCCGCTGCCGCCCGCGCTGCTGCGCGTGCACCGGCAGCTGAAGGCGCAACTCGATCCGCATGCGATCTTCAATCCCGGCCGCCTGTACGCGGACCTCTGACGCCCACCCGACTGCGAACCGCCGATGCAAACCAATCTCAGCGAAGCAAGCAAGGCCCTCGACCGGGCCGACGAAGCGGAAGCGATCCTGCGCGCCTGCGTGCACTGCGGCTTCTGCAACGCGACCTGCCCGACCTACCAGGTGCTCGGCAACGAGCTCGACGGGCCGCGCGGACGCATCTACCTGATCAAGCAAATGCTCGAAGGCGAGCCGTGCGGCGAGCGCACGCAGCAGCATCTCGACCGCTGCCTGACCTGCCGCAACTGCGAAACGACCTGCCCGTCCGGCGTGCGCTATCACACGCTGCTCGACATCGGCCGCGCGGAAGCCGAGAAGCGTGCGCGGCGTCCGGCGCGCGAGCGCCTGCTGCGCGCCGGCCTGCGTCACGTCGTACCGCGGCCGGCGACGTTCGCCGCGCTGCTGAAGGCCGGCCGCGCGCTGCGCCCGCTGCTGCCCGGCACGCTGCAGGACAAGATCCCGGCCAGCGTGCCGGCGGCCGCGCCGCGCCCGCCGGTGCGCCATGCACGACGCGTGCTGATGCTCGAAGGCTGCGTGCAGCCGTCGCTGTCGCCGAACACCAACGCGGCCGCGGCACGCGTGCTCGACCGGCTCGGCATCAGCGTGACGCCGGCCCGCGAAGCCGGCTGCTGCGGCGCGACCGAATATCACCTGAACGCGCAGGAGGCCGGGCTCGCACGCGCACGCCGCAACATCGATGCGTGGTGGCCGGCGATCGAGGCCGGTGCGGAAGCGATCGTTCTGACGGCGAGCGGCTGCGGCGCGTTCGTGAAGGAATATGGCGACCTGCTGCGGTCCGACCGCGGCTATGTGGACAAGGCGCGGCGCGTCAGCGCACTCGCGCGCGACCTCGCGGAAGTGATCGCGGCCGAGCCGCTCGACGCGCTGGCCGATGGGATGCCGCGCCGCGTCGCGGTGCACTGCCCGTGCACGCTGCAGCATGCGCAGCGGCTCGGCGGCGCGGTGGAAAGCATCCTCAGGCGGCTCGGCTTCGATCTGACGAATGTCGCCGACGGCCACCTGTGCTGCGGGTCGGCCGGCACCTATTCGCTGACGCAGCCCGAACTCGCGACCCAACTGCGCGACAACAAGCTCGACGCGCTCGAAGCCGCGCGGCCGGACCTGATTGTCACGGCCAACATCGGCTGCCAGACTCACCTGAACGGCGCGGGCCGTACGTCCGTGCGCCACTGGATCGAGCTCGTCGACAACCGATTGGTCAACTGACCGCTGATTCCGGAGAACTTCCATGCAAACGAAACCCGAACTCGAACTCGCCGACGTCGAGCGCATGCTCGCCGCCGCCCGCGCGGAAGCGGAGCACCACGGCTGGGCCGTGTCGATCGCCATCGTCGACGACGGCGGCCACCTGCTCGCGTTCGCGCGTCTCGATGGCGCATCGGCGGCCAGCGGCTACATCGCGCAGGACAAGGCGCGCGCGGCGGCGCTCGGCCGTCGCGAGACGAAGGCGTATGAGGATATGATCAACGGTGGCCGCACCGCGTTTCTGAGCGTGCCGCTGACGGGCTTGCTCGAAGGCGGCGTGCCGGTCACGGTGGACGGCCGCATTGCGGGCGCGATCGGTGTGTCTGGCGTAAAGTCCGAACAGGACGCGCAGATCGCTCGCGCCGGCACACAAAGCGTCGCGGCCTGATCCGCGCGCGTTTTTCATTCCCCGGGAGGAATCACGATGATCGACCAAGCAGGACTGCAAGTCGCGCCAGCGCTGAGCCAGTTCATTGAAAACGAAGCACTGCCGGGCACCGGTATCGACAAGGCCGCGTTCTGGAGCGGTTTCTCGGCCCTGGTGCACGACCTCGCGCCGCGCAACCGCGAACTGCTCGCGGAACGCGACCGCCTCCAGCACGAACTCGACACGTGGCATCGCGCGCATCCCGGCCCGGTGCGCGACCATGCCGCGTTTCGCGCGTTCCTCGAACAAATCGGCTATCTCGTGCCGGTCCCGTCGAACGTCGCGGCAGCCACCGCAAACGTCGACAGCGAGATCGCGACGCAGGCCGGCCCGCAGCTCGTCGTGCCGCTGTCGAACGCGCGCTATGCGCTGAACGCCGCGAACGCACGCTGGGGCAGCCTGTACGACGCGCTGTACGGCACCGATGCGCTGCCCGAGGACGGCGGCGCCGAACGCACGTCGGCCTACAACCCGACACGCGGCCAGCGCGTGATCGACTACGCGCGCAACGTGCTCGACAACGCGGCGCCGCTCGCGAGCGGCTCGCACCGCGACGCGCTGCGCTATCGCGTGGAGGACGGCCAGCTCGCCGTCGAGACCGGCAAGGGCGTCGTGCACCTCGCGCAGCCGGCGCAATTCGTCGGCTACCAGGGCGCGGCGGGCGCGCCATCGGCGATCCTGCTGAAAAACAACGGCCTGCACATCGAGATCCAGATCGACGCGTCGACCCCCATCGGTCGCGCCGATCTCGCGAACGTGAAGGACGTCGTGCTCGAAGCCGCGGTCAGCACGATCATCGACTGCGAGGATTCGGTCGCGGCGGTCGACGCCGACGACAAGGTCCAGCTGTATCGCAACTGGCTCGGGCTGATGCAGGGCACGCTGGTCGAGGAAGTCGCGAAGGGCGGCAAAAGCTTCACGCGCCGCCTGAACGCCGATCGCGAGTACACCACGCCGGCCGGCGGCACGCTGTCGCTGCACGGCCGCTCGCTGCTGTTCGTGCGCAACGTCGGCCACCTGATGACCAACGGCGCGGTGCTCGACCGCGACGGCAACGAGATTCCGGAAGGGATTCTCGACGGCGTCGTCACGACGCTGTGCGCGCTGCACGACCTGAAGGCCAAGCGCAATTCGCGCACGGGCTCGATCTACATCGTGAAGCCGAAGATGCACGGCCCCGTCGAAGTCGCGTTCGCCGACACGCTGTTCGCGCGCATCGAGGATCTGTACGGCCTGCCGCGCAACACGCTGAAGATGGGCATCATGGACGAGGAGCGCCGCACCAGCGTGAACCTCGCCGCGTGTATCGCGGCCGCCGCCGCACGCGTCGCGTTCATCAACACCGGCTTCCTCGACCGCACCGGCGACGAGATGCACACCGCGATGGAAGCGGGCCCGATGATCCGCAAGGGCGAGATGAAGTCGTCGGCGTGGATCACCGCATACGAGCGCAACAACGTGCTCGCGGGCCTGTCGGCCGGCTTGCGCGGCCGCGCGCAGATCGGCAAGGGCATGTGGGCGATGCCGGACCTGATGCACGCGATGCTCGAGCAGAAGATCGCGCATCCGCGCGCCGGCGCGAACACCGCGTGGGTGCCGTCGCCGACCGCCGCGACGCTGCACGCGCTGCACTACCACCTCGTCGATGTGCAGGCCGTCCAGCAGGAGCTGGAGAAGACGCCCTACGCGAGCGAACGCGATGCGCTGCTCGAAGGGCTGCTGACCGTGCCGGTCGTCGAGCGCGCCGCCTGGAGCGAAAGCGAGATCCTGAGCGAGGTCGAGAACAACGCGCAGGGCATCCTCGGCTACGTCGTGCGCTGGGTCGAACAGGGCGTCGGCTGCTCGAAGGTGCCCGACATCCACGACGTCGGCCTGATGGAAGACCGCGCGACGCTGCGCATCTCGAGCCAGCACATCGCGAACTGGCTGCGCCACGGCGTGATCACCGAGGCGTTCGTGCTCGACGTGTTCAAGCGGATGGCGCGCGTCGTCGACCAGCAGAACGCGGGCGACCCGAACTACCGCCCGATGGCGCCTAACTACGACCAGTCGACCGCGTTCAAGGCCGCGTGCGCGCTGACGCTGCAGGGCACGTCGCAGCCGAGTGGTTATACCGAGCCGCTGCTGCATCGGTTCCGGCTCACGTTCAAGGCGCAACAGCACGGCGCCTGAGCGTTCGCATGCGGGCTTTCCCGCATGCGGTTTCACGAAACGGGCGGCCCATCTCGGCCGCCCGTTTTCATATACGGATTCACCCGGACGCTGAAAACAGATAATCGGTGCGTATCGCTCGACTTCGGCGCAAAGCCTTGCGCTGCAACGCTTCCGCGCGCGATCGGCAAGCCTCGGCCGCCGCGATAATTTGATCCGGATCAACGGTCTGCAACATTTTTCGCGCTCGATAATGCGCGCGTTATACTCGGACCATTGCGCGTCGCGCGATTCGTCGGATCGTCGAATCGCGGCAGATCTATCTTGCCGGTGCGAGGGTAATCCGGCGCCTTATCCGGGCGCAATTACGATGATCGGCGCCCGCTTTTCCAGTCGGTCGGGCGGAATGCATATCGGGGCCGCGTACCGGATCGCCGCCAGCCAATCAATACGAACATAATCGCATCGGCCCGCCGCCCGGCGGCGATGCCCTCGATCCACGGACCATGGCAGAAACCGACTACGCAATGCCCAGCGAATCCGGCCTGACGGGCCGTGTCGCCGCTCATGTGCGCCGGCTCCTGCTGCCGCACCTGATCTTCTATTCCGGGCTGCTGCTCGGTCTGCTCCTGCTGCTGCTGTGCGCAATCGTGCTGTACGAGGCACGCATCGACGCGCGCGACCGTGCGCGCATCACCCAGCAGAACATCGCATTGATGGCGTCGTGGGACATCGAGCGCAACATCGAGTTCTATGCGCTGTCGCTGCAGGCAGTCGTCGAAGGCGAGAATGATCCGGCGGTCGTCGCGCTGCCGATGCCGATGCGCCGCCAGGTACTGTTCGATCGCGCGACCACGGCCAAGTATCTTGGCGGCATCTACGTGCTCGACGCGAACGGCGACATTGCGGTCGACGGCAAGAGCGACGTGCCGCGCAAGGCCAATTTCGGCAACGAACGGTATTTCACCGTGCATCGCGACCACCCGGACGTCGGCCTGTACGTCAGCGACCCGTACTATTCGCGGCTGCGCGCCGGCTCGCCGAGCATCGCGCTCAGCCGGCGCATCACGCGGCCCGACGGGTCGTTCGGCGGCGTCGCCGTGATATCGATCCGGCTCGAATATTTCCAGAACCTGTTCTCGCGCCTCGCGCTCGGCGATCGCGGGTCGATGGCGCTGATCAATACGTCCGGCCTGATGCTCGCGCGCCAGCCGTACGAACCGGCGATCGTCGGCCGCAACATCAGCAAGGCCAGCACGTTCCGGCACTTCATGACCGCCAGCGAAGGCAGCTTCGCCGACACCGCGTCGATCGACGGCGTGCGGCGCCTGTACGTGTTCCGGCACCTCGAGAACCTGCCGCTGATCATCATGGTCGCGCGCTCGGAAGCCGACACCTACGCCGCGTGGTACGACCGAGCGATCCCGATCGGCTCGGCGATGGCCGTGCTCGCGCTCGGCTTCGTCTGCCTGTCGCTGCTGCTCGACGTGCAGTTGCGCAAGCGTCACCGCGCGGAAACCGAACTGCAGGCGCTCGCGCGCACCGACGGCCTCACCGGCCTCGACAACCGCCGGATGCTCGACGTCACGCTCGCGCGCGAATGGCGCCGCGCGGCGCGTTCGCAGCACGCGCTGTCGCTGCTGTTCGTCGACGTCGACCACTTCAAGCGCTACAACGACACGCAGGGCCACCAGGCCGGCGACGACGCGCTCGCCGCGGTCGCCCGCTGCATCGCCGGCTGCCTGCGCCGTCCGGCCGACTATGCGGCCCGTTACGGCGGCGAGGAGTTCGTCGTCGTGCTGCCCAATGTCGATACGAACGGCGCGGTGACGATCGCCGAGTCGATCCGCACCGGCATCCTCGATCTGGGCATCCGGCACGACGCGGGCACGTCCGGCCGCCTGACCGCGAGCATCGGCGTGACGACCTGCTATCCGGAACACGACGACAGCATCCAGGCCGCGCTGAAGCTCGCCGACGACGCGCTGTACCGCGCGAAGGAATCCGGGCGCAACCAGGTCGTCGTGCAGACGTCCTCGTCTGTCGAACCCATACCGCGGCGCGCCTGACCGCGGCGTCGGCCGGCCATCCGTGCGGCCCTCCATACCGCCGCCTGCGGGCAAAATCGCCGACAATGTCGGCTCGCCGGGCCGCCGCGCGACGCACGCGGCCGCCGGCCCGCGCATGCTTCGCACCACCATGAGACTCAAGGCAAAGATTTTCCTTCTGGCCATCGTGCCGTTCCTGCTCGCGATCGCCGGCATCGGCTTCGGCGTGCGTCAGCAGGCGACGTCGCTCGCGCGCACGCAGCACGCGACGATCCAGGCCGCCTACCTGTCGAGCAAGGAAGTCGAGCTGAAGCATTACGTCGAACTGGCGACGAGCGCGATCATGCCGCTGTACGACGCGAGCGGCCGCAATGCGCGCGACGACGGGCTGCTGCGCACGCAGGCGCTCGCGATGCTGCAGAAGATGGATTTCGGCCCCGACGGCTATTTCTTCGTATACGACCTGCACGGCAATTCGCTGATGCATCCGCGCGAGCCCGAGCGCGTCGGCCACAACTTCTGGTCGATGCGCGACCCGCAGGGCGCGCTGACGATCCAGCAGCTGATCGGCGCCGCATCGCACGGCGGCGGCTACGTGCGCTACGCGTGGCAGCGGCCGTCGACGGGCAAGGTCGCGCCGAAGCTCGGCTACGTCGTCGCGCTCGAACGCTGGGGCTGGATGGTCGGCACCGGCATCTATCTCGACGACGTCGACACCGCGCTGCAACGCATCGACGCGCGCGCGTCCGCGAACATCGAGCGCACGATGAGCTGGCTCACCGCGATCGCGCTGACCGGCGCGGCGGTGATCGCCGTCTGCGCGCTGGTGCTGAACGTCAGCGAATCGCGCAGCGCCGATGCGAAGCTCAAGCAGCTCGCGCAGCGCGTCGTCGAATCGCAGGAGCAGGAGCGCGAGCGGCTGTCGCGCGAGCTGCATGACGGGATCAGCCAGATGATGGTGTCCGCGAAGCTGATGCTCGAGTCCGCGCTCGCGCGTTTCGAGCGCGGCGCGACGCGCATGCCCGAAGCCGAGCAGGCGCTCGCGACGGGTGTCGGACGGCTCGGCGACACGCTGCGCGAAGTGCGGCGCATCTCGCATGCGCTGCGCCCGGCGATGCTCGACGATCTCGGCCTCGCGGCCGCGCTCGAGCAGCTCGTGCGCGAACTCGGCGCGGAGAGCGGCATCGACATCGGCTATACGCAGGTTGCGCACAGCGGCGCGCGGCCGTTGCCCGCGCCGGTCAATACGGCGCTGTTCCGGATCGCACAGGAAGCGCTCAGCAACATCGTGCATCATGCGCAGGCGTCGCGCGCGGCCGTCACGCTCGACGTCGGCGCGCATGCCGTCAGGCTGACCATCGCCGACAACGGCTGCGGGTTCGATGCCGAGCGGACCCAGACCGATGCGCGCCGCGGCATCGGTCTGCGCAACATGCGCGAGCGCCTCGACGCGCTCGGCGGCACGCTGACGATCGCGTCGCAGGTCGGCCACACTGTCGTGGCCGCGCGCGTGCCGCTGCGCGCCGCCTGACGAGCACCACCCTAACCGGAGACCTTTGCCCATGAGCGCCCCCGACACTGACCGGCCCGCCGCCCGACTGCTGCTCGTCGACGACCACCCGCTGGTGCGCGACGGCCTGCGGATGCGGCTCGAGGCAGCCGACCTGTCCGTGGTCGGCGAAGCCGGCAACGCCGACGAAGCGCTCGCGCTTGCCGCGTCGCTCGAGCCCGATCTCGCGCTGATGGACGTCGGCATGAACGGGATGAACGGCATCGCGCTCGCCGGCGTGTTCCACGAGCGCTTTCCGGGGATTCGCGTGCTGATGCTGTCGATGCACGACAACATCGAGTACGTGACGCAGGCCGTGCGCGCCGGCGCGAGCGGCTACCTGCTGAAGGATTCGCCGGCGAGCGAGATCGTCCGCGCGATCGGCGCGGTGCTGGTCGGGCAGACGTTCTTCAGCGAAGGGCTCGCCGCGCGGATGATCCAGGCGAGTGCGACCGCGTCGCCACTCGACCGCTTGACGCCGCGCGAACGCGACATCCTCGACGCGCTGGCCGAGGGGCTGTCGAGCAAGCAGATCGCGCAGCAAACGGGGCTGTCGGTCCGCACGGTGGAAACCCATCGGCTGAATCTGAAACGCAAGCTCGAGATCGAGGGGCAGGCGGAGCTGATCAAGTTCGCGGTCGAGCATCGGCGGCGATAGGGCAGTCTCCTGATTGCTCGCGCCGGACGCAATTCACCTTCCAATTTCATACTTGTCCAATCGACCTCACCCCGAGGGTAATGGAATCCTTTCGCTTGCCGAAACGAGCATCGTGCTCGTGATTCGCATGACACGTGCGTGAACTCGTCTTGCGGCAGTCGGCATCACCTGCAGATATCGGTGACGCGAATCGAGGAGCGAAATCATGATGCGCCGCATCGCCGTTGTCGGCGACGAGCTGGAGACCGGGGGACACATTCTTGCGTACGCGGGGCCGACATTCACGTTCGGCGACGCCGGGCATCAGGTTGCGCTGATCGGCGGCCTCGCATTCTGCGCAGCGTGCGAGAGCACCGGGCAGATCGCCAAGACCGGCGGTCCGAAGCGCATCGAATTCATGGGCGAAACGGCGGCCGATGGCGACATCGTTCGATGTCGATGCTCGACACCGCCACGCATCGTCGCGGTGCTCTCCGGCAATTCATGGTGCGACGACCTAGCGGAAGCGGCGAGCGTCGTTTTCTCCGGAATGAATCGGGAAGGCAACGTCAAGACCGTGGCTGCGTGCGTCTACGACGAATGCGTTCGCGCCACCGGAAACGGCGCCTCTCCTGACTATCCCTACATCATCGAAACCGCGGACGGGCGCGTTCACTCCGGCCGACTCGACAGCACCGGATACCTGCCGCGCATCCATACGAGCGGCAAGGACGAGTACGCGATCTATTGGGGCGACGAAGCGCTCGCAAGATCGAACGGGGACGTGTAATGCCGAATGGAAAAACAGTCGTGACGACAACCGCCGTGCAAAACTCGCACAAGGAGGTCGAACTGAAGTCGGTGACATTTTCCGAGCTATGGAACAACTACGCGCACGGAAACCCATACGACGATCCGAACGGACAGTACAAGAACCAGTGCGCGATCCGGATGAGTGTGACGCTTCACAAGGTCGGCATCGCAATGAAGTCGTTTTCGCGGAAGCGGGTTCGGCCGATGCCGGGCAAACCGACGCTGGGTCGTCTTCTGCTCGCGGGCAAACCGACCGCCACGCGCGCATACGAGTTCGCTGAGTGGTTGAAACTGCGGCCGATCGCGGGCGTACTGGCTCCCGAGAATATAACGGGACCGAATTGGGCGAGTAAGGTATCCGGTCGGACCGGAATCGTATTCTTTGACGGCTATTGGCTGCAGGACGGCGACTCACCTGACAACTTGAGCGGCGGTCACGTCGACCTCTGGAACGGGAGCAAACTCACGGGCTTCGGATCAGGCGTGCGAATTTCATGGAATATAGTCCTGCCGGGCATCTGGTCGGATTTCCGAAATTCGAAAACCATCTTGTTTTTTCCCGTCAAATGAAACTCGTGACTATAGTAGTAGGCGCACTTGTCGGTGGAGCGCTCGCGACAATGATCTGCTGGGGAGCACTCTACGTTTACGGTGCATTCGTCCTGCGTGGCGAGGGAAGCCTTTTCGATACGAATCCCGAGATCGCGAATCTATTTTTTCTCGGATGGGGCGGGCTGATTGCAATTTTTGCGACGGCCGGCGCGATTATCGTGACTCGCAGGAAATCCGCTCGCTACCCGACCAAATGAGACGCGTCGGCTTTCCGCTTCTGTACTGGATCGCTGGCCTGATCACGACTTGGCTCGCATGCTGGATCGGCTTGCGACTGCCTTCCGGGGGCGATGGTTGTCATGAGATCGATCTCTGCTCACCGCCGTGGCCGCTTGCTGCACTGCTAATCGGTTTTCTGCTTGGGCCATCGCTTGGATTTGCCTTCGCCGGCTGGCGTATGGGACGCCGACGCGCGACACGGCAAACGGTGCTGTGCTCGCTGAGCACGTTGGTTACTCCAACGATGCTGTTTTTTTCTCGCCTCGTATGTGATTCGCTGAGTCACCGTCGCACAGTCGCGGACGCCGCTCTATCGCTCGACTGACCTACGAATGGAAAAGGCGCCCCGAGGGCGCCCGCCATGCATGCCGATCCAAATGGGGCAGCGAGCGACCGTCAGTTCGTCCGCGAGTTGTGCTTCTGCAGATACGCGATCAGGCCGTCGATGCCGCCCGTTGCGAGCTGGCTCTTGAACTGCCCCTGGTAGACCTGGATCAGCCACGCGCCCGACATGTCGATGTCGTAGATCTTCCAGTCGCTGCCGACCTTGCCGAGCCGGTAACCGACCGACTGGCTGTCGCCCGGCGTCGTGACCGTCGACTGCACCAGCGCATCGGCACCCGACGCGCCGCCGGCCTTGAACGAGAACTTCGCGTCCTGGCTGCCGAGCTGCGCGAGCGATGCGGCATAGGTGCGCGTCATCAGCACCCTGAACTGCTTGTAGAGTTCCTGCTGCTGTTGCGGCGTCGCCTGCTTCCAGGCATCGCCGACCGCGATGCGGGTCGTGCGCTCGAAGTTCGTCACCGGCAGGAAGCGCTGCTCGACGACTTGCGTGATTTTCGCCATGTCGCCGCCGCGTGCAGCCGGATCGGCCTTCATCGCGTTGACGGTGCCCTCGACCGCATTGCGGACGATGTCGACCGGCGCGCTCTGCGCGAAAGCGGAAACCGACACGGCGGCCGCCGCGACGAAAGCAAACAGATGACGTTTCATACGGATATCGCACTCGATGAGAAAAAAACGGCCGGCGGTTTGCGTCGATTGCATCGGCCGGTGGGTCGAAGTATAGCGGCCCGCACGCCCGCCTGCCGCGCGGTGACCGACTGTTACCTTTGAGCCCCTTTTGTCACAGGAGCGCCGCCGCGGCACGATCCGGGCCGATTATGTAAATATCCGCTTACCAATGGTCCGATCGTTCGGGCCGATTCCTTCGCCACCGAGCAAATATCCTTCCCGCCCCTTCATGCTCCAACGTTGCGACCGACGTCACGCGGCGCCGGTATACTCGTTGTTTTGCCCTTGCCAGCCCCATCCCACCGCCACATGGTGACATCTCTCATCGTCCGACTCGTCGCATTGTCGGTACGCCGCCCCGTCTGGGTCGTCGTGCTGTCGCTCGTCATTGCCGTCTTCAGCGGCGTCTATGTCGCGCAGCACTTCAAGATCAACACGGACATCAGCAAACTGGTCGACGCGGAACCGCAGTGGGCCGCGCTCGGCAAGGCCGTCGACAAGGCCTTCCCGCAACGCAACGGCACGATCCTCGCGGTGGTCGAGGCGCCGGCCCCCGAATTCGCGACGGCCGCCGCGCACGCGCTCACCGAAGCGCTGCAGAAGCAGGCCGACGCCGGCCGGATCGGCCAGGTCGCCGAACCCGGCGGCGGCCCGTTCTTCGAGCACAACGGGCTGCTGTTCCTGTCGCCGCAGGAAGTGTCGGACACCACCTCGCAGCTCGCGAGCGCGCGTCCGCTCGTCAACGAACTCGCGAAGAACCCGAGCCTCACCGGGCTCGCGACCACGCTGTCCACCACGCTCGGCCAGCCGCTCCTCACCGGCCAGGTGAAGCTGCCCGCGATGGCGAAGCTGCTCGCGCGCAGCGCCGCGACGGTCGACGACGTGCTGGCCGGCAAGCCGGCCGCGTTCTCGTGGCGCGGGCTGGTCGACAGCGATGCCGCGCGCCAGCCCGCCCGCGCGTTCGTCACCGTGCAGCCGGTCGTGAACTACGGCGCGCTGAAGGCCGGTGCGGAAACGACCCAGGTGATCCGCGACACCGCGCAAGCGCTCGGCCTCGAGCAACGCTACGGCGCGGTCGTGCGCCTGACCGGCGAACAGCCGCTCGCCGACGACGAATTCGCGTCGGTGGAAGACGGCGCCGCGCTCAACGGCGCGCTCACGCTGCTCGCCGTGCTCGTCATCCTGTGGCTCGCGCTGCGCTCGAAGCGGATGATCGGCTCGGTGCTCGTCACGCTGTTCGTCGGCCTCGTCGTGACGGCCGCGCTCGGCCTCGCGATGGTCGGTTCGCTGAACATGATCTCGGTCGCGTTCATGGTGCTGTTCGTCGGCCTCGGCGTCGACTTCTCGATCCAGTACGGCGTGAAGTACCGCGAGGAACGCTTCCGCGATCAACGCATCGATCACGCGCTGATCGGTGCCGCGCACTCGATGGGCATGCCGCTCGCGCTCGCCACCGCGGCGGTCGCGGCGAGCTTCTTCTCGTTCATCCCCACCGCCTATCGCGGCGTATCCGAGCTCGGCCTGATCGCGGGCGTCGGGATGTTCGTCGCGCTGCTGACCACGCTCACGCTGCTGCCCGCGCTGCTGCGCCTGTTCGCGCCGCCGGGCGAATCGAAAACGCCGGGCTTTCCGTGGCTCGCACCGGTCGACGACTTCCTCGATCGCCATCGCAAGCCGATCCTGATCGGCACGCTCGCGGTCGTGATCGGCGCGCTGCCGCTGCTCGCGTTCCTGCACTTCGACTTCAACCCGCTGCACCTGAAGGATCCGCACAGCGAATCGATGGCGACGCTGCTCGCGCTGAAGGATTCGCCCGAAGCGGCCGTCAACGACGTCACGCTGCTCGCGCCGTCGCTCGCCGAGGCCGACACGGCCGCGAAGCGCCTCGACGCGCTGCCGGAAGTCGGCCGCACGACGACGCTCACGACCTTCGTCCCGGCCGACCAGCCGGCCAAGCGCGCAGCGATCGCCGCGGCCGCGAGCGAGCTGCTGCCCGCGCTCACGCAGCCGGCCGCGCCGAACGCGACCGACGCGCAGCGCGTCGCCGCGCTCAAGCGCGTGTCCAACTTGCTGGGCTACGCGGCGGAAGATCACCCGGGCCCGGGCGCGGCCGCCGCCCAGCATCTGTCGGCATCGCTCGCGAAGCTCGCCGCCGCCGACAGCGCGACGCGCGATCGCGCCGAACGCGCGTTCTCCGACACGCTGCGCATCGCGCTGAACCAGCTCGCGACGCTGCTGCAGCCGCAGGACGTCACGCGCGAATCGCTGCCGCCGCAGATCGTGCGCGACTGGGTCGCGCCGGACGGCCATGCGCTCGTGCAGATTTCGCCGAAGGTGCCGAAGGGCGTCGACCCGAACGACGACACGATGCTGCGCCGCTTCGCGAAGGCGGTGAAGGCCGCGGAGCCGGGCGCGACCGGCGGTCCGATCTCGATCCTGCATTCGGCCGACACGATCATCAACGCGTTCCTGCATGCGGCGCTGTGGTCGATCATCTCGATCACGATCCTGCTGTGGATCACGCTGCGTCGCTTCGGCGACGTGCTGCGCACACTGGTGCCGCTGCTCGTGTCGGGTCTCGTGACGCTCGAGATGTGCGTCCTGCTCGGCATGTCGCTGAACTTCGCGAACATCATCGCGCTGCCGCTGATGCTCGGCGTCGGCGTCGCGTTCAAGGTGTACTTCGTGATGGCGTGGCGCGCGGGGCAGACCGGCCTGCTGCACTCGAGCCTCACGCACGCGGTGCTGTTCAGCGCCGCGACGACGGCAACCGCCTTCGGCAGCCTGTGGCTGTCACATCATCCGGGCACGTCGAGCATGGGCAAGCTGCTCGCGCTGGCGTTGACCTGCACCCTGATCGGCGCCGTGGTGTTTCAGCCCGTCCTGATGGGCAAACCGCGCGTCAAACGCGCCCAGAACCAATCGCAAGGAAATAATGAATAAGGTGCGAATCATTGCGGCGACCGTCGCTGCCAGCGCGGTGCTGAGCGGCTGCGCGACGGGCCCGAACCGCAACCCCAACGACCCGCTCGAGCCGATGAACCGGGCGATGTACAAGTTCAACGACACGGTCGACACGAACATCGCCGTGCCGATCGCGAAGGGTTACCAGAAGATCACGCCGACGCCGATGCGCACCGCGATCAGCAACTTCTTCTCGAACCTCGGTGATCTCGGCAACATGGCGAACAACCTGCTGCAGTTGCGCATCACCGATGCGACGCAGGATCTGATGCGCGTGGCGATGAACTCGCTGTTCGGCGTGGCCGGCCTGATCGACATCGCGACGCCGGCCGGGCTGCCGAAGCATCACCAGGATTTCGGGCTGACGATGGCGCGCTGGGGCATGCCGTCCGGCCCGTACCTCGTGCTGCCCGTGTTCGGGCCGAGCACGATCCGCGACGGCGTCGGCCGCGCGGTGGACGTCCGCTTCAACCTGCTGAACTACATCGAGCCGGCCGCGCGCAATCCGATGTACATCGCGCAGTTCATCAGTGCGCGTTCGGATCTGCTCGGCGCGACCGACCTGCTGAAGCAGGCGGCGCTCGATCCGTACTCGTTCGTCCGCGACGCGTATCTGCAGCAGCGCAAGTCGCTGACGTATCGCGGCCAGTCGGCCTCGGCCGCGCCGCCGAACTACACCGAGCCGGGCGAGTCGGGTGCGGTGCCGGCGGCCACGCCGGCCGTGCCGGGCTTGCCGAACTACGAGGATCCGGGTGAGGCGGGCGGCGCATCGGGCATGGCGCCGAACACCGCGCCGGCCGCGCCGGGGTTGCCGCAGTACGACGATCCGGGTGCCGACGGCGCGACGCCCGCAAGCGCGCCTGCTGCCGCACCGGCGGCAGCCCCTGCGGCTGCATCGGCTGGTTCGACGACGGCGCCGGCCGCCAACGGCGCGCCGATCGCGCCGGCGATGCCGACCCTGCCCGCGAGCAGTCCGGCCGCGCAGTAACGCGACCCGGAATCCGCCGGAAAGCCGAAGAGCGCTGCATCATGCAGCGCTCTTTTTTTTGCGTCCGCGGACGAGAAAAGAAGGGGAAGAGGAGAAGCGGCGAACGCCGCTCAGACGATCCGCATCGCGCCCGCACGCTCGAATGCGTGCCGCGCCTGGATCAGCGTCGTGCGCGCCGCGCGCGCGTCACCGGCGACCTGCAGCAGCGGGCCGAGCTGCGACGGCTGCTTCAGCAGTTCGCGCAGGATCGGCAGGATCGCGGTGCTGCCGTCGTCGCGCAGGCCGGCCGTCGCCGCGCGCGGCAGCGTGCGCCACGCCGGGTCGACGATCGCGCGGCACACCGCGAACGGCACGCCGCGCGACGCCGCGAAGGCCGCGGCGATATGCGACTCCATGTCGACGGCGAGCGCGCCCTTCGCGCGATGCAGCGAGATCTTTTCCTGCTCGCTGACCACCGGCGCGCTGACCGCCGCCATCGTGCCGCGCGTGACGCGCGCCCACACCGGCGTGTCGTGCAGCGCGGCGACGAGCCGCGCGCTCCAGGCCGGATCGGTCTGCACGCGGCCGAACGGCCCGTCGATCGCGTCCGCGATCACGAGCGCGCCGGGCGCGAGGTCGGGCGCGAGCCCGCCCGCCGTGCCGAAGCTCACGATGCCCGCGCAACCGCGCGCGGTCGCCTCGGCCAGCGCACGCTCGAGCCGGTCGGCGCGCGCGGCGAACACGGCCTCGACGCCTTGACCGCGCGCGATGCGTGCCTCGAACGCCATCCCCGTGACGGCGATGACGGGCAACGTGCCGTTATGCTGCGTCGGCGCCACGCGTTACAGCCCGAACGTCACGCGCGTGGCGTTGTCGCGCTTCAGGTTGCGATAGCGCGCGAGCGCCCACAGCGGGAAGAACTTGCGATAGCCGTGGTAACGCAGATAGAACACGCGCGGGAAGCCCGTCGCCGTGAAGCGCGTCTCGTCCCACAGCCCGTGTTCCTTCTGCTCGGCGATCAGGTACTCGACGCCGCGCGCGACGGCCGGGTTGTTCACCTCGCCGGCCGCCATCAGCCCGAGCAGCGCCCAGGCCGTTTGCGACGCGGTGCTCGGCGCCTGCTCGAAACCGCGGTAGTTCAGCTTGTAGCTGTCGCCGTCCTCGCCCCAGCCGCCATCCTTGTTCTGGATCGACAGCAGCCACTGCGCGCCGCGCTTCACGCGCGGATCGTCCGGCGTCAGGCCCGCGGCGTTCAACGCGCACAGGGCCGTCCACGTGCCGTACACGTAGTTCATCCCCCAGCGGCCGTACCAGCTGCCGTCCGGCTCCTGCTCCTTCAGCATGTAGTCGAGCGCTCGGCGCGCCGGCTCGCTGTTCAGCGGCGTCTCGCCGAGCTGCGCCAGCATCGACAGGCAGCGGCCCGACACGTCGGCCGTCGGCGGATCGAGCAACGCGCCGTGATCCGAGAACGGAATGTTGTTCAAGTAGTACTGCGTGTTTTCCGGTTCGAACGCGCCCCAGCCGCCGTCGCTGCTCTGCATCCCGACGACCCACTCGCGCGCACGCGCGATCGAATCGCGAAACGCGTCGTCGTGCTTGAGTTTCTGCACGCGGTCCATCGCCACCGCGACCACCGCCGTATCGTCGACGTCCGGGTAGTGCGGGTTCGCATACTGGAACGCCCAGCCGCCGGGTCGCACGTGCGGGCGGCGCGAGATCCAGTCGCCGCGCACGTCGAGGATCTGCAGCGGGCGCAGCCATTCGAGGCCGCGGATCACGGCCTCCTCGGCGCGCGCCTCGCCGGTCTCGAGCAGCGCATGCGCGGCGAGCGACGTGTCCCACACCGGCGACAGGCACGGCTGGCAATACGCTTCGTCCTCCTGCACGACGAGCAGCTTCTCGATTGACTTGCGCGCGATCGCGCGGTTCGGATGATCTTCCGCATAGCCGAGCACGTCGTACATCATCACCGCGTTGGCCATCGCCGGATAGATCGCGCCGAGGCCGTCCTCGCCGTTCAGGCGCTCGTCGACGAACGACACGGCCTGACGGATCGCGCGTTCGCGCGTGTAGCTCGGGAACAGGCCGTCGGCCGCGCGCAGCGCATGGTCGACCACGCGGAAGAACGCGAACCAGCCGGGGCTCTGGTGGCCCTGGCGCGGCAGCAGCCCTGCGTTGACGGGCGGGTCGACGAACAGCTCGTCGATGCGCACGCCGCGCGGGTTCTTCGCGATCGGACGCTTCGCGTTGAGCACCAGCAGCGGCACGATCACGGTACGCGCCCAGTACGACACCTTCGACAGGTGGAACGGGAACCACTGCGGCAGCAGCATGATCTCGACCGGCATCATCGGCACCGCGCGCCACGGAATCGCACCGTACAGCGCGAGCTGGATCCGCGTGAACACGTTCGACATCTCGGCGCCGCCCATCGCGTGGATCGCACGGCGCGCGCGCTGCATGTGCTCGGCGTTCTCGTCGTCGCCGATCACCTTCAGCGCGAAATACGCCTTCACGCTCGCGCTGATGTTCGGCGCGCCGTCGGTGAACAGCGGCCAGCCGCCGTCGGCCTGCTGGACGCGGCGCAGATAGCGGCCGATCTTCTGTTCGAGCTCGAGGTTCGGCGTCTCGCCGAGATAGTGGACGAGCAGCACGTATTCGGCGGGAATCGTCGAGTCGGCCTCGAGTTCGTAGACCCAGTGTCCGTCCGCGTTCTGCGCGGCCAGCAGCGCGTCGGTCGCGCTGGCGACGGCGGCGTCGAGCCCGGCCGGCACGGTGCCGGCGGACAGGGTAGCCATTTCGGTGAGATCGTTCATCGGTCCCTCTGTTACTTACTGTGTCTGGAGCACGTCCGCGGCCAGCTGGCCGGAACGGATCGCGCCCTCGATCGTGGCGGGCAAGCCGGTGGCAATCCAGTCGCCCGCCAGCACGAGATTGGTCCAGCGCGTACGCGCGGCCGGACGTTTCATTTCCTGCGACGGCACCGCCGCAAAGCCTGCGCGGGGCTCGACGACGAGCTGCCACGCGGGAATCGTTTCCGGGTTCGCGCCGCTCACGCGCGCGACGTCTTCCCAGATGCGCCGCGCGAGCGCGTCGCGCGGCATGTCGAGCCAGCGGCCCGCGTCGCGGATCGTCGCCGCGAGCATGCCGCCGCCGGCGCGCACCGCATCGACGACGCCGTTGACGACGGTCGTCTGCGGCGGGCCGCCGGCCGGTGCGTCGACCGCGAAGTACGCGGTCACGACCGCGCTGAACGTGTCGGGCGCGGTGAGATCCGGGACGAGCGGCTGCGCGACCTCGGGCGGCACGGCGAGCACGATCGCGTCGCCCGGCGCGAGATCCACGCGCTCGCCGCCGACCGTGACCGCATCGACCGCATTGCCGTGCGCGCCGAATTCGAACGCGTCGAGCCGCGAGTTCAGCCGGATCTGCGCGCCGCCGTGCTGCAGCATCCGCAGCGCCGGTTCGACGAATGCGCTGCCGAGCCCGTGGCGCGCGACGAGCGGGCGGCAGCCCGGGCCGCCCGCGGCAAACGTGCCGCACAGCACCGCGCGCGCGAGCTCAGCGCTCGCGTGGCGCGGCTCGACGTTCAGCACCCCGAGGAAATAGGGGCGCAGCCAACGATCCCACAGCACGCCGTCGCATCGCATCGTCTGTGCGAGCGAGCGGCCGGTGCGCGCGAACGCGAGCGAGGCCAGCGCGAGGTAGTCGAGCGGCGTGGTGCCCGGCGCGCGCGACGCGGCGTCGAACAGCCACGACGGCCAGCGCCCGTTGCCGAAGCGCAGCGTCCAGCGCTGCTGCGACGCGACGTCGGCCACCGGACATTCAGGCAGCGCGGGCCCCGTGAGCTGATCGGCCGCGCCGATCGCACGCAGGTAGCGCTGCGTCGCGGGCTGCCCCGCGAAAACCTGATGCAGCCCGCTGTCGAGCGTCGTGTTCAGTGTCCCGTCGAACCACGAGCGGCAGCGGCCGCCCGCGTGCGCATGCGCGTCGTGCAGCACGATGCGCCGCCCGCGACGTTGCAGCTCGACGGCGGCCGACAGGCCCGCGAGTCCTGCACCGATCACGTGGACGGTTCTGGGCATCGGCTCAGAACAGCGCGTAACGCGCGGCGATCATCAGCATGCGCGCCTTCGGCTTGCGCAGCGGCGCGCGCGGAGCGGCGAAGCCACGCGCGATCGCGGCCTCCAGAATGCAGCGATACGCGCCCGACATGATGCGCGGCGCCTTCACCTGCGCACGCGTGCAGGTATCCATCACGGCGTCCGCCGCGCGGAAATGCTCGAGCGCGCGCTCGACGAGCGTCGCGCAGACGCGCGGCAGCGCCGGGTCGCGCACGATCGTCGCCGGATCGGTGATCGCGATGCCTTCGCGCGCGAGCAGCTCGCGCGGCAGGTAGCAGCGGTTGATCGCCGCGTCATCGTCGATGTCGCGCAGGATGTTCGTCAGCTGCAATGCGCGGCCGAGGTGGTGCGACAGCGCGATGCCTTCCGCTTCCGGGATCCCGAAAATCCTCACCGACAGACGGCCGGCCGCGCTCGCCACGCGATCGCAAAACAGGTCGAGCGTCGGTTCGTCCGGCGCGCAGATGTCCTCGGCGGCGTCCATCGCCATTCCGTCGATCATCGCGTGGAAATCCTCGCGCTTCAGGTCGAACGCGCGGATCTCGCGCTCGAGCGCGACCAGATGGCGCGGCGGCTGGCCGGCGAAGCACGCGTCGATGTCCGCGCGCCAGCGATCGAGGCCCGCGTTGCGCTCGGCGCGCGGCAGGTCGCTGTCGGCGATGTCGTCGACCGCGCGGCAGAACGCGTAGACCTGGAACATCGCGTCGCGCTGCACCGCCGGCAGGATGCGCATCGCCAAATAGAAAGAACTGCCCGATGTGACGGCAGCGGCGTCGGTTTCTTGTTCGTCCACGACGAGATTGGAAACGGCCAAGACGAGCTCCACGGAGACGCCCACGCGGGGCGATTGAAGAAGCCATGCCCGGCTGGGTTGGTCAGGGCGTCAAATGCGTGCGAGATATGCGAACGATCGACGCAGACAGGCACAAATTACCGGCCGGAAGCCGGAATTGGGCGAAAGTATAGCAATCTTTGAAGTTCGATGGCGGACCCGTGCCGCGCCCGGCGGGCCGCGCAAAGGCCGGCGGGAGCTGGTGCGGCCGGCCCCGGCGGGGAACGGCGTCGCCCACGCGTCAGCCGTAGACGATGTCGCGCTGCAGATCGAGGGCGATGAGCCCCATTTCGCGGGTCAGCTGCAGCACCGAGCGGCGTTCGAGCCGCGAGCCCATGAAGCTCGTCACGCAGCCGTCGGGCTCCGCCGTGAACTGGAACGACGGGCCGCCGGTGCCGAACCACGCGCCCGGGACATCGGGCGACTCGTGCCAGTCGAGCTGGTCGAACACGCGGGTGATGCCCGCGCGCACCACGTCGCTCGGGCCGATCGGCGGCGTGATCTCGCCCAGGTCGTCGAGGGAATAGGGGCCAGGCTTGTCAGGCCGCCGGTAGAAAAGGTAGTCGACGTTCATGGGGCGCCATCGGAAGCAAAGCGTCAAATTAGCGCGCTTCGGTGCAAATTCAAATCAGATCGGAACGAAATGTGGCCTGTACGAGACAAAAGGGCCTCGTCGCGGCGACCGGTGCGAGCACGCGCACGGTCGGCCTGCGCGTGCCCACTTTGCCGCGCGCAGTTTCGGCCACGCGGCTTCGTCTAAGATGAACATCTTTCTCGAAAAAGACGGACACCATGGAGACGAACGTAACCGCCACCGCGCCATCCGACCATCCCGTTTTCGTGCTGGTGCACGGCGCGTGGCACGGTGCATGGTGCTACGCGCACGTCGCGGCCGCGCTGGCCGAGCGCGGCTACCTGTCGATCGCGCGCGACCTGCCCGCACACGGCATCAACGCCCGCTTTCCCGCGTCCTATCTCGAACGGCCGCTCGACAAGGACGCCTTCGGCGCCGAGCCGTCGCCGGTCGCGAATACCACGCTCGACGATTACGCGACGCAGGTGATGCAGGCCGTCGACGACGCGTACGCGCTCGGCCGCGGCAAGGTCGTGCTGGTTGGCCACAGCATGGGCGGCCTCGCGATCACGGCCGCGGCGGAACGCGCGCCGGAGAAGATCGCGAAGATCGTCTATCTCGCCGCGTTCATGCCCGCGTCGGGCGTGCCGGGCCTCGACTACGTGCGCGCGCCCGAGAACAAGGGCGAAATGCTGGCCCCGCTGATGCTCGCGAGCCCGCGCGTCGCCGGCGCGCTGCGGATCGATCCGCGCAGCGGCGATGCCGCGTATCGCGCGCTGGCGAAGCGCGCGCTGTACGACGACGCGGCGCAGGCCGACTTCGAGGCGATGGCGAACCTGATGACCTGCGACGTGCCGGCCGCGCCGTTCGCGACCGCGATCCCGACGACCGCCGCGCGCTGGGGCGCGATCGACCGTCACTACATCAAGTGCCTGGAGGATCGCGTGATCCTGCCCGCGCTGCAGCAGCGCTTCATCGACGAAGCCGACGCGTTCGTGCCCGGCAATCCGACGCACGTGCACCAGCTCGACAGCAGTCATTCGCCGTTCGTGTCGCAGCCGGCCGTGCTGGCGGGCGTGCTGGTGGATATCGCGAAAAGCTGAACGACGCGCGGCGCCGGCACGGCGCCGCAACGGTCACGCAGCGCTCACGTATACGCGATCGACCGGTCGCGCCCGAGCCGCTTCGCGCGATAGAGCGCGGTGTCGGCCTCGTTGACGAGCACGTCGGGCGCCGTCGCGCCCACCGTCGCGCTCGCGTCGCGCACCTTGTCGGCCACCCGCATCGCCTCGTCGAGATTCGTGCACGGCAGCAGCAGCGCGAATTCCTCGCCGCCGAAGCGGCCGAACGTATCCTGTGCGCGCACGATCGACGCGACGCGGCGCGCCGTCTCGCGCAATACCGCATCGCCGGCCGCATGCCCGAACCGGTCGTTGATCGTCTTGAAGTGGTCGAGGTCGAACAGCAGCATCGACAGGTCGCCGCCGTAGCGCTGCCAGCGTGCGAACTCGTCGCCGAGCCGCGCTTCGAAGAAGCGCCGGTTCGCGATGCCGGTGAGGCCGTCGCGGTTCGCATGCTCGCGCAGTTTCGCGACCGCTTCCTCGCGCTCGCGCTGCATCACGCTCACGTGCGTGACGTCCGAGATCGTCACGCAGACGGCCTCGACTTCGCGGCCGCGCGTGAGCGGCATGAACGTGCAGTCCTGCTGCATGTAGTCGACGCCGCCGGTGATCGGCCGGTCGTGCTCGAAGCGAAACAGGTAGGGCCGCTGCTCCCACGAGCTGAACGCGAAGCTGCCGAGCTGGAACACGCTCTCCAGTTTGCGTTCGAGCCACGCGCGCGGCAGCTCCGGAAAGCAGTCGAACAGGTTGCGGCCGATCACGTCGGCAGCCGGGATGCCGGTGTGGTCCTGCATGAAGCGATTCCACATCAGCACGGTCATCGAGCGGTCGAGCACGAACAGGCCGAAGCCCACCCGTTCGATCACGAGGTCGCTCAACGCCGCGGCGGTGGCGGTGGTGGGGCGGGTAGTAATAGCGGTCATAGCGCGGACAGCAACGCGTCGAGTGCGTCGCCCATGAGCCGGATCGAATCCTCGGCCATCAGCATCACGAAATGTGCGCGGAACGCGTGATCCTCGAGTCCGAAATTCACTTCGAGCAGCAGCGCGACGCTCCATGCGAGCGCGTTCGGCTGGAACACGTCATCGAACGACACGTTCGCGCCGAGCAGCCCCGGCGGGAAAAACACGGGCTTGCGGCCGAGTTCGTCGAGGATCGACGAGACGCACGCGCTCATCAGCACGTTCGCGACATCGAACACGATCTCGTCCTGCGTCGCCATGCCGGCATACACGCCGTCGCCGAACGTGCGGTCCATCAGCGACATGAGCCGCGCGACGCCCGCGCTGCGACACAGCACGATCGCCTCGCCCTTGATGTCGGAACGAAAGCCCTGGCGCACGGCCGTCACGTTTTCGCGGATGCCCGTCATCTCGCGCAGCGCGTCGCCCGCATCGGCGGCCTTCACGACGCGCACGCGCGGTACCGACAATTCGATGAAATGTCCGAGCAGCAGCGCGAGCCGTGCGGCGGCGCGGCCCATCGCGAGGTTGGCGATTTCCTGCAACGCGTCGCGTTGCTCCGCCGTGAACACCGATTCAGGCATACAACCCATACTCCTTGAGAATGGGCAGCAACGCCTCCGACGTCACGGGCTTGGCAACGAATGCGATCGCGCCCAACTCGCGCACGCGTGCTTGCGCCTGCGGCTGGATATCGGCGGATACCACGATCACGAACGTGTTCAGATCTTCGTGGCGCAGTGTCTCCAGCACCTGATAGCCGTTCATGTCGGGCATCGTCAGGTCCAGAAACATTACGGAAGCTTTGCCGTCACGATAGAGCGCCAGCGCCTCGCGACCATTCGCCGCATACGCGACATCGACGTCCCAGTCTCCCGGCAGTGCCTTTGTCAGAAGTTTGCGAGCGAGCAAAGAGTCGTCGGCGATCACGATCGGCAAAGGCATGGCAGCGAAGCGGTATTCGGAATGGTCTCTCTCGCGTTAACGACCGCGCGGCGCGCTTCTTGAGGCGCCATGCAATCAGGCGCTGGCAGCCACCGTGCGGCCGCGCGCGGGCGCCGCGCACGAGGCACGCGACACACCGCGCCGCAAACGCCGGCGGGCGCATATATCTGTCATAGGGAAAGCAAGGCGCGATTCTCTGAGTAAACCGGAGGCGGTGCAACTCGCCATATTCACCATTTCGAACAAAATCGATCCAATCCCCCGGTATTCCGAAAACAGGCGCGACCATTTTCGAGATAAGCACGCAAAATTTTTCTTTGTGTACGTTTGCGCTGCCGGATTCATAGCGTTTTCAATCTTTCGGTTTACCCCTGTCGGAATCACCAGGTTGCCCCACTGCGCCGGGTACGGCGGGCGGGCGCAACTCGTTTATGATTGAACACCGCAGCTTGACCCGCTTTCTTCAATGACGTCCAAACGTCCCGCCGACTCCCATCCGCCCGCCTCCACACCTGCCGACGACTGGCAGGATGGCGGCAGCTATTCGGCCGGCGCGCCCGAGCACGATTTCGCGGTCCGGCGCGTGACGCTGATCGTGCTGCTGGTCGCGGCGATCGTGCTGCCGTGCATCTACGTGTCGGTCATGGCGTACAACGACCTGAAGGCACGCGAAGCCGCGGCGAGTGACGTGACGATGCGCACCGTGCGGGTCGCCGAGGAGCATGCGCTCAAGGTGTTCGACCTCACCGAGACGCTCGATGCGCGCATCGTCGACCTCGTGCAGGACATGGACGACGTCGCCGTGCGCCGCCAGGAATCCGACATCCACGAAGCGCTGAACACGATCGGCGGCGGCTATCCGCAGGTGGCCGCGGTGTCGATCTTCGGCGCGAGCGGCATGTTGCTCGCGAACAGCCTCTACTATCCGGCGCCCTATGCGTCGATCGCGAACCGCGACGACTTCGCCGGCATTCGCGACGGCAAGGTCATCGAACATATCTCGCGGCTGATGATGGGGCCGCTCAAGCTCGAGAACATCCCCGTGTTCAACACGGGCGTCGCGCGACGGCATAGCGACGGCTCGTTCGCCGGGATGGTGTCGATCGCGCTGAAATCGTCGTACTTCAATTCGTTCTACCGCGAGCTCCTCGGCGGCGCGGCCACGCCGATGACGATGGCGCTCGCGCGCTCCGACGGCGCGGTGATCGCGTCGTATCCGCCGCCGCCGTCGCTCGCGCATACCGATCTCACGACCACGTTCGGCAACGAACGCAACGATCCGCGCGCGGGCATCGTACGCGTGCGCCACGGCGGCGCCAGCGAGATCGTCGCGTACCGCCAGGTCGGCAGCTATCCCGTGTACGTGACCTGCGCGTACCGCACGTCGGCGATCCGGCGCGAATGGTACGAACACCTGAGCGTGCTGTTCATCTCGATGTTCGCGCCGTCGATCGCGCTGTGGTCGGTGATCTGGCTGTCGCTGAAGCGGCTGAAGGCGGAAGAGGAGGCCTGGGATCGCTGGCAGGCGGAAGCGTCGATGCGGCGCTCGATCGAATCGGCGTACCGGCAGTCGCGCAAGATGCAGGCGCTCGGCAACCTGGTCGGCAGCGTCGCGCACGATTTCAACAACCTGCTGATGATCATCTCGAGCAACGTGCAGATCGCGCGGCGGCGCGGCGTCCAGCATCTCGACAAGGAACTCGGCGCGATCGAACGCGCGCTGAAGAACGGCCAGTCGCTCACGCGCCAGTTGCTCGGCGTCGCGCGCAAGCAGCCGCTGCACAACGAGACGATCGACATCGGCCAATGGGTCGGCACGTGCCGCGAACTGCTGAAGACGTCGCTCGGTTCGAAGTCGTCGCTGGTCGTCGCGATCGAACCGGGTGTGTGGCCGATCCGGGTCGATGTCGCCGAGCTCGAACTCGCGGTGATCAATCTCGCCGTCAACGCGCGCGACGCGATGACGATCGGCGGCCGCTTCACGGTCGGCGCGCGCAACGTGACGCTGCGCCGCGAGGACGGCTTTCCGCTGACCGGCGACTTCGTGCAGATCTCGCTCGACGATACGGGCTCGGGCATGGCGCCCGAGGTGCTCGCGCGCGCGTTCGAGCCACTGTTCACGACGAAGGCGCAGGGGATGGGAACCGGGCTCGGGCTGCCGCAGGTGTTCGCGTTCTGCGAGCGCTCGGGCGGCCTGGCGACGATCGACAGCGCGGTCGGCGCCGGGACGTCGGTGCGCCTCTACCTGCCGCGCGCACGCGTCGAGGACATCGTCGCGCGGCCGCCGGCCGTCGCGCACGACACGAGCGCGCTCGCGGGCCTGCACGTGCTGCTGGTCGAAGACAACAGCGAAGTCGCCGCCGGCACCGAAGCGCTGCTGACGCTGCTCGGGCACCGCGTGACCTATGCGCCCACCGCCGACGACGCGTTGCGCCTGATCGAGGGCGCGGCCGCGAACGACGCGTTCGACCTGGTCATCTCGGATATCCACATGCCGGGCCGCCTGAACGGCATCGATCTCGCCGAAGCGATCGACAAGCGGCCGGGGAAGCTGCCCGTGATCCTGGTCACGGGTTACGCGGAGGAACTCGACCGCACGCGCACCGTCAACGTGCGTGTGCTGTCGAAGCCGTTCGACATCGCGCTGCTCGACGAGATCCTGCTCGGCATCCGCGAAGCGCGCGATGCGCGCCACACCAACACCTGACCCGCGGCACGCGGGCCGGTGCCGGCAGCGCGAACGGTGCGGCGATCAGGCCGCCTTCAGCATGCGCACCCAGTCGACGTAGCGGTCGACGAAGCTCTGCAGGAACTTGCGGGTGTCCTCGCTGACGATCTGGCCCTGATCGTCGATGCGCGCCGGGTCGTGCTTGATGAACATTTCCGGCTGCGCGAGCGTCTTCACGTCGAGATACGCGAGCACGTTGCGCAGGTGCTGCTGCGCGAGCGCGGTGCCGGTCGCACCCGGCGACGTGCCGAGCACGGCACCCGGCTTGCCGGACCACGAGTTGTGCCCCCATGGGCGCGAGCCCCAGTCGATCGCGTTCTTCAGCACGCCCGGAATCGAGCGGTTGTACTCGGGCGTGACGAACAGCAGCGCGTCGGCCGCTTCGATCGACTCCTTGAAGCGCTTCGCGACTTCCGGAAAATCCGTGTCGTAGTCCTGGCTGTACAGCGGCAGCTCGCCGATCTCGACGAATTCGAACGAGAAATCGGCGGGGGCGAGCGAGATCACGGCGTGCGCGAGCGCGCGATTCCAGGAACCGCGACGCAGACTGCCGACGACGACGGCAACACGATAGGACATGACTTTCTCCTTCCGGTGAGTGAGAAATCGGATCGATTGATTCGAAACAGGCGACAAAGGTCTGTTTATAGGCAAGCCAGCCCGTGAACCGTCCCACGGGGCCGACCGGCCGACTTTCCACAAGGTTTTCCACAGAAATTGTGGATAACTCGACCGTTATGGTCTGATGTTACAAACCGCCCGCATCGCGATTTCGCGCCACGCGATGCAAGGTTCCGGCAAGCATAGCGCAGCGCGTCGGCCGGCTTCATGAAATCGTGACGGAACATGCGTTGCAGCACGGCGTTGCGCCCAGTAAGCTGCTCGCAACGCGCCCGCCCGGTGGCGCACGCGATTGCTTCCGCTTCGTAAGGCTCCCGACCCGCCATGCCGTCCGCGTACGACGATCCTCCCTATCTCACCCAACTGCGGCGCGACCTGCTGCGCTTCGCGCGACTCCAGCTGCGCGATGCCGATGCGGCCGAGGATGCCGTGCAGGAAGCGCTGACCGCCGCGTGGTCGCACGCGGGCGAGTTCGCGGGACGGTCCGCGCACAAGACCTGGGTGTTCGGGATCCTGCGCAACAAGCTGATCGACATCCTGCGCGCGCGGCAGCGGACGGTGAGCCTGTCCGCGCTCGATGCGGAGCTCGACGGCGAATCCGCGCTCGATCGCGAACTCTTCAAGGAAAACGGGCACTGGGCCGCGCATACGAAGCCGCGGCCGTGGCCGCGCCCCGAGACGCTATTGCAGCAACAGCAGTTCTGGACGCTGTTCCAGGTCTGCCTCGATCATCTTCCGGAACACATCGGGCGCGTGTTCATGATGCGCGAATTCCTCGATGTCGAGATCAACGACATCTGCACCGAACTGACATTGACGACGAACCATTGCAGCGTGCTGCTGTATCGGGCGCGCACGCGCCTGCGCACCTGCCTCAGCGAAAAAGGACTGACGACCGAAGATGCTGCCGGGGAAATGTAGGGATGTGACGCGACTGCTGTCGGATGCGCTCGACCGGTCCTTGACGCTGTATGAGCGCCTGCAGGTGCGCGTGCATCTGCCGGCTTGCGGCGGGTGCCGCGCGTATCGCGGGCAGATCGCGGTGCTGCGGACGGCGGCACAGGCGGCGGCGGGGCGGGGTGTGGGGGATGGGGCGGGTGACGATCGGGATGGGTCGTCGTCGGGAGATGGTCGGGGGTGAGTCGGCTGGGTCTGGGTCGTTTGCGGTCACGCGTTGCGACGGCTGCCCGGGGATGTTCTTGTCGACGTTGATGGGTTGACGCTCGGGTCGCTCGGGTCGCTCGGGTCGCTCGGGTCGCTCGGGTCGCTCGGGTCGCTCGGGTCGCTCGGGTCGCTCGGGTCGCTCGGGTCGCTCGGGTCGCTCGGGTCGCTCGGGTCGCTCGGGTCGCTCGGGTCGCTCGGGTCGCTCGGGTCGCTCGGGTCGCTCGGGTCGCTCGGGTCGCTCGCGGTCATCGAGTGCGGTGCCGGTGGCGGGAATGCACGCGAAGTCGCCGGCGGTGTGTGAATCCGGTGTGTGAATCCGGTGTGTGAATCCGGTGTGTGAATCCGGTGTGTGAATCCGGTGTGTGAATCCGGTGTGTGAATCCGGTGTGTGAATCCGGTGTGTGAATCCGGTGTGTCGATCCGGCTCGCTCGGTGATTGTCGCTGCGAGCCGCGGCACGAGAATTCGGTTGGTCAATCCGGCACGCTCGCGCCGGACTGACGCAATAAGAAAAATACGCCGAACAACAATTACTCGAACAGCACACGCACCGACTCGGGCGGCCGGCCGATGGCTGCCTTGCCTCGATACACGACGATCGGACGCTGCAGCAGAATCGGATGAGCGGCAATCGCTTCGTAGGCCTCCGCATCGGTCAGACTCCCGCGTGCCAGATCCAGCGTCTTGTACGGCTCCTCGCCATCGCGAAGCATGTCGCGCACCGGGCAACCAAGCTGACGATGCAGCGTTTCCAGTTCCTCGACCGTCGGCGGCGTCTTCAGATACTCGACGACATTCACCGGCGTGCCGGTGGTATTCAGCGCCTCGACCAGCGCGAGCGTCTCGCGGGACTTCGAGCAACGGGGGTTGTGATAGATCGTGATCATCATTCAGGCCAGGATGGGAGAGGCCCGTATTGTAGCCAGTCTGGTTGGGGGCGTTTCGGTGAGGTCTTGGCGCACGTGTGGGGGGGAATTGAATACTCGGGTGACGTGTGGGGGGTCGGTAGTGCCGCGGAGCCCGTGATGCCCGTGATGCCCGTGATGCCCGTGATGCCCGTGATGCCCGTGATGCCCGTGATGCCCGTGATGCCCGTGATGCCCGTGATGCCCGTGATGCCCGTGATGCCCGTGATGCCCGTGATGCGTTTATGCGCATAAAGTGCATTGCGCGGGGGCGATACCTGAGCCGTCTTTGCTGGCGAATAGCGGGGGGGAATGGCACGGCGCATCGCTATGGCGTACTGCACGCTACGACCCGGCGGACCGCCGTACGGTTTATCTGTCGCTGGGTTTATGCGCATAAAGTTGTCGCTTCCCGGGGCGGGGCGGTCCACTGATATCCGCAGCCGGCTCATGCACATCGATGCGTCGAGTAATCAGCACGGCGATCCGCGATGGTGTTCCGGTCATCGTCGTGTGGTCGACTTTTATGCCACGCGTAACGACGTGCGACCGCGAAAGGCTGCAGATCCTCGCGATGGTTTATGCGCATAAAGGCAGGCGAGAGAGTCAACGCGGTGTCGCTACACACGACGCGTATTCCGTCACCCCGAGCAGCGCAGAGTTCATCGTTCGGGCTCGCGCTCACACCGAGGACACCGACCCGGAGATGCTCTCCGGTACCGCGGAAGTTTATGCGCACAAACTCAGCCGCCATCTCGGCAGCGCCTTCCCTCAACAAGCGGAAGGGCAGGTCCTGATACATCTCAACGATCGGCATCTCGATGCGCGTCCCGAAACGTCAGCCTGCGCGAAGCTCGCTCCGCTCATCATCGACGCCCGGCAATCTTGCTTCTCGCCACTGCCGCCATCCGGCATCTCTCCTTCGTTTATGCGCATAAACCGATAGCCCGAATGGCCAATGCGTAGTTGGTGAACGACAATTTCATTGAAATATAAATATCGTCCTGTAGAATTCCAACGACCAAAAACAGGAGTGAAAATTGGCCGCGGAAATCATTGCAGTCACTCAACAAAAAGGTGGCGTCGGCAAAAGCACGATTGCCATGCATCTCGGCGCGGCATTCCATGAGAAAGGGAAGCGCGTCCTCGTCATCGACGCCGACGGTCAAAACACACTGATTCACTGGTCGAGCGCATCGGGTGACAGCGACGCCGGCATCCCTTTCCCGGTCGTCAACCTCGCTGAAGCTGGCGGCCAAATCCATCGCGAGATCAAGAAGTTCATCAACGACTACGACATCATCGTCGTCGATTGCCCGCCGTCGATCACCGAGAAGGTCTCCGGCGTCGTGCTGCTGGCCGCATCGATCGCCGTGATCCCGACTTCGTCGTCGCCGGCCGACTACTGGTCGAGCGTCGGGCTGGTCAAGCTGATCCAGCAGGCGCAGGTGATGAACGAAGATCTCCGTGCGGTCTTCCTGCTGAACAAGACGGAAGAGAAGCGCATGCTGACCCGCGAACTCAAGCGCGCGCTCGAGGAACTCGGCTTCCCGTTGTTGAAGACGCAAATCCCGACCCGGGAAGCGTACAAGCAAGCGATGGCGCTCGGTCAGACCGTGCTGCAGATGAACGACCGCGGCGCCAAGCTGGCCGCCGCGGAAATCCGCGCATGTGCCGACGAAATCGTCGCCATGCTGCCCTGACTTTATGCGCATAAAGGAGTCACATGAAACCTTCCCAATTTGCAAAAGGATTCCAAGCGCGCCCGGATATCACGACGAGCGAGAAGCGCACGGCGCTTGATCGGCTCAATGCCATCGACGGCATCGTCAAGTCCGAGACGGCCACGCCGGCCCCGACGAAGTCCGCCAAGAAGGACATCACGCCGCCGCCGGTTATGGAGGTCCTGCTCGATCCGTCTGTCGACGAGTCGCTGCAATATCGCGCGTGGCGGCTCGAGAATCGCTATGCGCCCGGCCAGGTGATCGAGCTGCCGCTGAAGGCAATCAAGCATAGCCCGTTCAACCCGCGGCACTTCTATCTGAAGTCGTCGATTGCCGAACTCGCGGTCAATCTCGCGAAGCAGGGGCAGCAGCAGGCGATCCACGTGATTCCGGACTACGACAATCCGGGCACGTATTTCGTCAGCGACGGCGGCCGTCGCGTCCGCGCGCTGAAGGAAGCGAACAAGGAGTCGGTGAAGGCGATCGTGATCGACGTGCCGATCGGGATTCAGAGCTACAAGCTCGGCTACGACCTGAACGTGCAACGCGATTCGCAGACGGTGTTCGACAACGCCGTCGTGTGGCGCCGCTTCCTCGACGACAAGCACTTCCAGAGTCAGAAGGAACTGTCCGAACATCTCGGCCTCGACGAGTCGACGGTCGCGGTTGCGCTGTCGATCGGCAAGCTGCCGGAAACCGTGATGCAGGAGATGGTCGCGCGCCCCGATCGCTTCGGTTCGAACATGGCGTATCAGGTCGGCCGTTATCACAATGCGCGCGGTACCGAGGCGACGCTGCGGCTGATCAACAAGATCGTGTCCGACGATCTCAGCACGCGCCAGGTATCGGACATCGTCAAGGGCCGCGTCGCGGCGCAGGAGACGCCGAAGCCGGCGGGCCGCCAGCGCTATGCGCAGCGTCTCGAGATCAAGCTTGGCGGCAAGTCAGTCGGCGACCTGAAGTCGTATGGCGAAGACCGCATCGAACTGCGCCTGCGCGGCCTCCCGAAGGACAAGCGCGACGCGATCCTCGAGCAGCTCGAGCGGATGCTGTTGTCGGAGTGAGGGAAACGGCCGGCAGGGCCTGGCGATGCGCCGGGCCCGCCGGTTGGGCGGGTGCCCGGCGGCGGCCCGTCAGAGGGGCCTGAACGGGCCTCAGGCGGCCCGCGATTGATTCAGGGTGAACGACAGCAGGTCCCCGTCGGTCGGCTCGCCCCAGGTCTTCTGGGCCAGCCAGTCGAAAAACGCCGTCTCGGCGAGCTTCGAATCGAGACCGCGCTTGCGCCAGTCGTCACGCAGGTGCGAGCCCATCGTCGGCAACACTTCCGACTCGAACGACTCGCGCGCCACTTCGCGCTCCGCGTCGCCCTGCTCCTCGTACAGCACCTTCGCTTCCTTGCGGCGGAACGCCGAGAATTCGCTCAACAGGCGCGCCTTCAGATCATCCGGCTGCGCCGCGACGGCTTTCGCGGCGGGCATGCCGGAAGGCAGCGTGTCGACGGACTCGACCGGCGGCGCATAACCCTTCTTCAGCGCATCCTTGAACAACGCGGGTGCACTGCGCACCGGCGGCAGCGTCGTGCTGCGCATCCGCTGTTCGGTCATCTGCAGCGCGGCGCGAATCCGGTTTTCCTCGCTATCCGCGTAGAGCGTCTGCGCTTCCTTGAGCGGAATCCCGAGCTTCACCATCCGGTCGACCAGCGTGCTGTCGAACACGTTCGGATGCTCGTCGAGCGCGAGCATCGGCTGCTTGCGCTCGGTCACGCGGAACTGGATTTCCGCGACCCGCCGCCCTTCGCGATGCTCGATCAGCTCGACGAAGATGTTGGTCACCGCATTGACCTCGGCGATCGCCGGACGCAGATAGTCGCGCTTGAAGTACTTGTACTCGCGCTTCGCCTCGTCGCCGGCCTCCGTATCGGGGGTACCCGATAGGATCGGCCGCCACCATTCCCACGGCTCGCGCATCGTCAGGTGGCTCGGGTTCGTCAGGTAGCGCACGCAGATCTCGTAGAGCGCGAGACCGGCGCTGCTGCGCAGCTGGCTCTGGAACTGCAGGCTCAGACGCGCGTACTGGACCGGGTCGAGCAGCTTCTTCTTGATCTTCGGTGCGAACGAGAATTCGACCCACACGCGGCGGGTGGCCGGATCCTCGAGAATTTCGGCATCGGCGATCAGCGTCGAGATCCCCCACTTGCGGCCCGGCTTCTGGCTCGACGTCCCCGTGCTCCATTCGACCTGAACCGACACCATGCGGCGCAGGTGTTCCTTCACCAGTGCGGTGTCGTTCGAATCGAAGGCGGAGTTGGCGACGATATCCGACAGCAGCGCGCGGTAGGTGTCGCCCGAGTCGTCGGCCTGCTGCGCGACGGCGAGCAGGACGTTGAACAGCTTGCGGGTCAGGAGGGTGATCTTGCCGCTTTTCGGCTGAATTGCGATCGCCTCGACGGCCTTACGCAATTCGGCTGAACTGGCACTCACCACATCCACATCGGTTTTCTTGGCGCGCTTCGTGGCCATGCGTCGGGTCGGAGGGAGAAGTTTCACGGAAGGATAGCGCCTGTGGTGATGTGCGTCCAGAACGACATGCTCACCATAGCCGGTGAAGTGCGTGCACAAACCGGCACTCACCCCAGCCCTCTCCCGAAAACCCTCACCGGTCCGGATTTACAGCGTTTCTGACTCGTCCAGACGTGTCGCGGGATGCGCGGATTCACAGATTTTTGCCTGTGCTCGACACGTGCGAAACTTGCTCCCGTATCGGCTCACCTTTCGATTTGTCGTAATTTTACGACTGCGCGTCCGGGTCCTCGTCACAGGGTCGCTACTGGGTGTGACGAAGGCGGGCGGATGGACCCGCACCGGCCTGTATGCATGTACAGGCTTGGCTGACCGGGAGACCACGATTCGCTCCCGAATCCGGAAATCCGCGCCAAAAAGGCGCTCCGCGACGTCGATCGAAGCCGTTTCACAGGCCCGGGCGCGCATTGTACAGCGCACAGAAACCGTTCGGTCCCGAAAATTCTCACCTCACCAGCTCGGAATTCTGTGACCGGGACGCCAAGGAATCCCCGACACACGCGGGATCAGCCGCGAGGACCTCCCGAAAAGCCTCACCTTATTGAAAAAAGCGGCGCTCCAGCGGATGCGAAAGCAGCTCCCGAAAAACCTCACCGTAACCGCGGCGGTATCAAAAATCTCAATGGCATCCGATACTTATGTGCGGCAGGCGTTCCGCTGTGCCCAGCGATCACCCCCCGAAAAACCTCACCTTTCGGGCATCCGGGCGAATGCGACAGCTGCGTGTCGACTCCTGAAAATTCTCACCTGTGCCAAAAAGTGGCACAGCAAAAATCAGATTTCGGCCAGTCCCGGCGGGCTTTTCAGCGAATTCGCCCTGTGATGGCCCCCGAAAAGCCTCACCTTTGCCCACTTTTTAAGCAAATAGCGCTCCCGAAAATGCTCACCCATATAGCGCACGACAGCCTGTGATTGATGCCCCGAAAAAGCTCACCTCAACGGGTTCCGTCCAGGAAAACCCGGGTTTCACTCCCGAAAAGCCTCACCTTTGGGCCTTCACAGGCTCCACAGGGCACCTTTGCGGTGCAAAATGACGGTCGTTTCCCGGAAACCCTCACAGCAAATCCCTGTGGCGTCCCGTGAAACCTCACCTTTCACGAAAATTGCCCAAAAGATGGGCAGAATGAGGGCGCGAAGAAGGTCCTGCAAATTCTCACCTGTGTCTGCACAGGCAGAAAACTGTGCGCTCAGGCACAGCGCGGGTTCTGCGGCTGTGTGGCCCCGAAAAACCTCACCTTTGGGAAATCTCGTGTTTCACTGTGATCCCGAATCCGCTCACGACCTTTCCTGCATCGGCTCACGCAGCTCCCTGAACCCCATCACTTCAGCTCCCGCAGAACATCACCTTGGTTCCCGTAAAACTTCACCTTGTCGGCCGGAAAGCCTTGGTACATAAGGCTGTGCCGTGGCGTTAACGTTTTTAACTAAGGGTTCAAGGGTGTTTACTTCTAATACTCTCAAGACATCGGCCGCCGAGTTTTCCACAGAGACCCCAAACCCTGAACACCGACGGGCTACGATGACGCTCGGCATGTGAAACAAATGCACTTTTTCGGGGTCTGCTCCAAAACGCTTTCAGTACAAGGACTTGGCTCGTTTTCTTCGCTTTGTTTCACGGAATTGGAGAGCTGCTTCGACCGAATCGGCTCACAGCCCCGATTTCTGTGCACAGCGACGTAAATTCGCTACGATCGACCAAAACAAGTATCAAAAAATACGTATTTCGTTATGATCGCAATATCTCAATGTCCGTGAGCCTTGTCATGACGCTGGATGAAATGCGTGAAGCCATTCGGGAAGAACTGGAATCGCTCCGCGCGAGCGGCGCACGCCGCCAGGAGTTGTCGCTGCATGCGTGCAAGCGCCTGTTCTTCGATCTTGGCATCCGGCCGTCGGCCGCCAACGTCCGTGATCTGACCCAGACCGGCAGTGCCAGCGACATTCCGAAGGACATCGACCATTTCTGGGAACGGATCCGTTCCGCGTCGAAAGTCCGGCTCGACGGCGCGGCGATTCCGAAAGCGGTCGAGGAAAAGGCCGGCGCATTGCTCGGCGCACTATATGAAGAAGCATTGAAGGCGGCGAGGGAAAGCCTCGACGTCGACCGCGAACAGATTCGCGCCGGCGTGAGCGATGCGGAACAGCGGCTGCGCGACGCCGCTGTTCGCCAGGAAACACTCGAAGGCGCGCTGACGCGTAGTGAAACCCGCAACGACCAGCTGCAGGCGCGCGTGACCGAGCTCGAAGTGCAGCTAGCCTCGCAATCGACGCACGGTTCGGCAAACGAAGCGACGCTGCTCACCACGATCGCCCGACTCGAAAAGGAACTGGCCGCGATGGCCGCCCGCGTCGACGCCGAACAGACGCAGAACGCCGCGCTGCGCGACCGCATCGATACGCTGCAAGCAGAATTGCAGCAGCGCACCGAACACTATGCGCAGCAGATCAAGGATGCGGTGGCCGAAGCCGAGCGGCGCGTCAAACCGATGCTGGTCGAGCTGGACTCGCTGCGCAGCATGGCGTCGACCTACCAGAGCGGTTTGCGCGACGTGCAGCGCAAGGAATTCGATTTCCTTCAGCAATTGAGTTCGGCCAAGGCCCGTGCCGACCGGCTCGAGGAGCAGTTGCGCAGCCAGGGCGATGAACTGGAACGCGCGACGCGCGACGCGAATATGCTGCGTGCGAGCCAAGGGATGAATCCGGAAATTGCCGCGCTGATCCGGCGCTTGGCCGCTGCGGGTCAACTGGATGCGGACGCGTATGCCGCGATCGGTACGTCGCTGGACCACGAAGTTCCGGTGCCGAGCCAGTGCCCGCATTGCGACGGTGAACCGGAACTGGCGCAAGGCGACGACGGGTTCGAAGTATCGTGCCCCGAATGCGAACATGCGTCGGGGCCGTGGCCTTCCCGATTCGAAGCGATCGCGCGTTTTGCACGCGACTGATGCGTCAGCCGGCACAGCGATCGCACAGGTGAGGTAATCCGGGACGCGTGAGGTGAGGTTTTTCGGGAGCTGTGAAACGGTGAGGCTACGCCGCACAAGGCTGCTCACGGATCATGTCGCGTGAGCAGCCGGCTCGGCATTAGTGAGTTTCGTCGTGGTCGGACGCGTCACCATTCACGAGATCATCGCGCCAGTTTTTCCACGCGCGATGCAGGCGGTTCGACGAGATCGGCCGCATGAAGCCGAGCCATTTGCCGACCCGCTCGGGCGGCACGTCGTGTTCGAACAGTTCGGCCGCATACGTGTTGCGCAGCGTTTGCGGACTCGCGCGCGCGGTGCGCGACGACGTGAGCCCCGCCGATTCGACGATCGCATCGATCGCGCGCAGCATCGTCGCCTTGTGCATCGGCCGCCCGGCGTGCGACGCCGGAAACACGAGCTCGCCGGGAATCTCCTGACGCTTGCGCTCCACGAGCCACGCTTCGAGCAACGCGATCGCGAACGACGCCAGATGGGTTTCGCGCGCGAAATCCGGATGCGTCGACGGGATCTGCAGCGACGTTCCGCTCGTGTTGATGCAACTAATGGTGAGCGCACGTGCTTCGCCGGTCTTCACGCCGGCACCGAGAAACGCAGCGACGAGCGCGCGGTCGCGCCGCTCTTTCCAGTAGGCGGAGCCCGATACGCCGATCGGCGAAAACAGGTAGGCCAGCAACTTCGCGCGTTCGGCCGGCGTCAGGAAACCGGTCGGCTCGTTGTCGCGTGCCTGGCGCCAGTTCGCTTCGCCATCCTGAGCAATGAAGCGCGCCGGGTTGGTGGACGCGAGCTCGGTGCGCCGGATGTGGTCGAGCACGCGCTCGATCAGCCGCAGGTAGCGCATCCGCTGCGTTTTCCGGATAGGCAGCTCGCCGACGAAGTTCGCGATCGACGCGGTATCGACCGTCGCCAGGTTTTTCTGGTGTGCACGCAGCCACGTGAGAAAGGCACCCCATTGTGCGCGATAGACGTCGGCTGACGAACGGCGGTAGTCCTGCATGGCAAGCCATGCGTCGAATGCGGTTTCGGGCGACAGGATCCAGTCGGATGCGCCGCGGTCGAACAGATCCTTTTCTTCCGGGCGTGCTGGGGTGTCGGAAGGCGTGGGAAGGGACATGTTATTTATTCCGTTAGTTGCGTATATGGTAGCCCTTTGCGCAACATCGCGGGCAGCAGGATGCAGAAGCCGGCCGCCGTGTCGGACGATCCGGGCGGGGCGTCAGTCGCCCCATGCCTTGGACGGACGTTGAACGCGCTCGTGGGGCGCGGCTTCCTGCGACCGCGCCGCGGCTTCATATGCGAGGACCGCGAACGAGAAGACGGCGGGCAGCGCATTCGACCGGCCGAAGTCGATCGGATCGTCCGTTTCGGGAAAGGTCATGTCCGACGGCCGTTCGAACAGTTGACGCATGCCGGCGTCGTGCCGGCTGGCAAAGCCGAGATCGGCGAGCGCCTCGGCTTCGATGGCGTGCAGCAGGCGCCACGACAGCGGGACGCGCTGACGGATGTAGCGCGCGGCTATATGGCGGACGATCAGCTCGAGGTCGCGCGCGGCAGCCTTGAAGCTGAGCGCGGCCAAATCTTGTTCTTCTGTCATCGCAGGCTCCTGTCGACCGGCGCGGGCGCCTCGGTGCGCCGACCCCGGCCATGCATGGCGGAATGTCCGTATACTGTACAAACATACAGTGTTTTCCGCAACTGGCCTTTCGGCCAGCTATCCGCATTTTCAGCGATGAATCACGATCAGTAATGCGCGCGCCTCGGCCTTGCCGGGGTTGCGGATCGCATGCGGCGTGTCGGCCGCGTAGCGTGCGGTGTCCCCCGACTTCAGGCGCCGGCTCGCGGCCGCGGCTTCGATTTCCATCGCGCCCTGCAGCACGGTGAGGTGCTCGCGCGTGCCGGGTTCGTGCGCATTCGACACGAGCGCGCCGCCGCCCGGCAGCGTCAGTTCGTACCACTCGAACTTGCCGGCCAGGTCGATCGGGCCCCATACGCGCAACTGATAGCGGCCGTCGTGACCGGCGAGCGTCGGAATGTCGTGCGGGCCGTCCACGCGGATCGTCTCCGCCGCCTTCGGTTGCGAGAACAGTTCGTCGAGCGTGATGCCGAGCGCGTTGGTGAGCCGCCACGCTACCGCGATCGTCGGATTGGCCTTGTCGCGCTCGATCTCGGAGAGCATCGACTTCGATACGCCGGCCGCGCGCGACAGGTCGTCGAGCGTCAGCTTGCGCTCGTTGCGCAGGCGCTGGATTTGCTCGCCGACTCGCGGCGGCGTCACGCCCGGCGACTGCGGTGCGGCGGCGGCAGGCGTGCGCCGCGACGCGGAGGAACTTGCCATTTGGTTTCCGTTCGCTTAGAGTTGTTCGGTATTTCGAATTCTAGTTCGGAATATTGGATAAATGCGGTCAACCGAACGACCGACTATAACAGTAGCAGGCCGTTGCGCCTCCGCCACGAGCGGGGCACTGCGGAATGCGAATCCCTGTCAGGAGCTTTGCGATGCGTGATGCCTTTCTCGCCCAGGTGCGCGGGACGCTCGACCAGATCCGCGCGGACGGTTTTTACAAGACCGAGCGCGAGATCGCGAGTCCCCAGGCGGCGGCCGTGCGGCTTGCCGGCGGTGCCGGCGTGCTGAATTTCTGCGCGAACAACTATCTGGGCCTGGCGAACGATCCGCGCCTGATCGCCGCGGCGCAGGCCGGTCTCGACCAGGACGGCTTCGGCATGGCATCGGTGCGCTTCATCTGCGGCACGCAAACCGTGCACAAGCAGCTCGAAAGCGCGCTGGCGTCGTTTCTCGGCACCGAGGACAGCATCCTCTATTCGAGCTGCTTCGATGCGAACGGCGGCCTGTTCGAGACGCTGCTCGACGAGAACGACGCGGTGATCAGCGACGAGCTGAACCATGCGAGCATCATCGACGGCATCCGCCTCTGCAAGGCGAAGCGTTTCCGTTACAAGAACAATGACCTGTCGGACCTCGAGGCGAAGCTGAAGGAAGCCGACGCAGCGGGCGCGCGTCACAAGCTGATCGCGACCGACGGCGTGTTCTCGATGGACGGCATCATCGCCGACCTGAAAGGCATCTGCGACCTCGCCGATCGTTATGGCGCACTCGTGATGGTCGACGACTCGCACGCGGTCGGCTTCATCGGCGCGCACGGCCGCGGCACGCCCGAGCACTGCGGCGTCGACGGTCGCGTCGACATCATCACCGGCACGCTCGGCAAGGCGCTGGGCGGCGCATCGGGCGGCTATGTCGCCGCGCGTCGCGAGGTGATCGAGCTGCTGCGCCAGCGTTCGCGCCCGTACCTGTTCTCGAACACGCTGACGCCGAGCATCGCCGCGGCATCGCTGAAGGTGCTGGAGCTGCTCGGCAGCGACGAAGGCGCGAAGTTGCGCGAGCGCGTGCGCGAGAACGGCGTGCGGTTCCGCGAGCAGATGACCGCCGCGGGTTTCACGCTCGTGCCGGGCGCGCATCCGATCATCCCGGTGATGCTCGGCGACGCGCAGCTCGCGACGAACATGGCCGACAAGTTGCTCGCCGAAGGCGTCTATGTGATCGGCTTCTCGTTCCCGGTCGTGCCGCGCGGTCGCGCGCGCATCCGCACGCAGATGAGCGCCGCGCATACCCCCGAACAGATCAATCAGACGGTCGCCGCGTTCGTGCGCGTCGGCAAGTCGCTCGGCATCATCTGACGGAGGCGCGACCATGAAAGCACTGGCAAAGCTCGAACGCGGCCCGGGCCTCACGCTCACCCGCGTGAAGCGCCCCGAAGTCGGACACAACGACGTGCTGATCAAGATTCGCCGCACGGCGATCTGCGGCACCGACATCCATATCTGGAAGTGGGACGACTGGGCGCAGAAAACGATTCCCGTGCCGATGCACGTCGGTCACGAATACGTCGGCGAGATCGTCGAGATGGGACAGGAAGTGCGCGGCTTCGCGATCGGCGATCGCGTGTCCGGCGAAGGCCACATCACGTGCGGTTTCTGCCGCAACTGTCGCGCGGGGCGCCGGCATCTGTGCCGCAACACCGTCGGCGTCGGCGTGAATCGCGAGGGCGCGTTCGCCGAGTATCTGGCGATTCCCGCGTTCAACGCGTTCAAGATCCCGCCCGAGATTTCCGACGATCTCGCGTCGATCTTCGATCCGTTCGGCAACGCGACGCACACGGCGCTGTCGTTCAATCTCGTCGGCGAGGACGTGCTGATCACCGGCGCGGGCCCGATCGGCGTCATGGCCGTCGCGATCGCGAAGCATGTCGGCGCACGCAACGTCGTGATCACCGACATCAACGACTATCGGCTCGAACTCGCGCGCAAGATGGGTGCGACGCGCGCGGTCAACGTCGCGCGCGAGTCGCTGCGCGACGTGATGGCCGACCTGCGCATGACGGAAGGCTTCGACGTCGGCCTCGAGATGTCGGGCGTGCCGAGCGCGTTCACGAGCATGCTCGAGGCGATGAATCACGGCGGCAAGGTCGCGCTGCTCGGCATTCCGCCCGCACAGACGGCGATCGACTGGAACCAGGTGATCTTCAAAGGGCTCGAGATCAAGGGCATCTACGGTCGCGAGATGTTCGAGACCTGGTACAAGATGGTCGCGATGCTCCAAAGCGGTCTCGATCTGTCGCCGATCATCACGCATCACTTTGCGGCCGACGATTACGAGAAAGGCTTCGCCGCGATGCTGTCCGGTGAAAGCGGCAAGGTGATTCTCGACTGGACGGTCTGAGTGCCGGTGGGGCAGCGCGGCGCGTTTGCCGGCTGCCCCGCGCGTGTCGGCACGAGCGTTTGCGGGGCCGTTCGGCTTCGACAAACGCGTAAGGTGAGATTATTCGGGAGCTGTGCTCGCGTGCCGAATGGCGGCTCGATCGCGCTTTGATGGCGCGTTTGGGCGCGTAATGCCGCGGGTGGCACGCACCTTCTCGTTTGCGAAACGAGGGCGATCACGCGTCGATTCCGCTGGACGCATCGGTGACATGCAATCGCGCATGCACCTCACCCATCGAGGCCGCACGCTCGTCCCTTCTGTCGCGTCGTCTGGCGCGCATCTTTCTTCCTGCCCTTCCGTTTTCGCTTGCCGCGCTTGAATAGCGAGCCCCAGCCGCATCATCCGCTTGCGACGGTTTTGCTTTGTTCCCGCCGCGGCACATCGGCAGCACATCACCACGCAGCGCAATCACACCGCAGCCTCGATGCGTGAGGCGATCAATGACATGCGAACTCACCCGTCAGGCTGCCGGGCGACATCGATCGGTGCGCTGCCCGCTATTTGATCCCCTCACCGTTCAACCATCGCGATTCGAACCGCGGACTCGACACGACGAACCACCGCCGCCAGCGATCGAAACCAGGCCGCGTCCGGCCCTCCCGCCGACAGGGCCATTTCGCACGGGTGTTGACGCAGGAGAACGATCGTTCTGCCGTAAACCCATGAACACACATGATGACCTCTCCGGCGAACCGGCCGTTCGCGACCGGTTGCTCGACGCGGCCGAAGCGCTGATCTACTCGGGCGGCATCCACGCCACGGGTGTCGACGCGATCGTGAAGCGGTCCGGCGCCGCGCGAAAGAGCTTTTATTCGCATTTCGAATCGAAGGAGGCGCTGGTCGTCGCCGCGCTCGAGCGCCGTGACGAACGCTGGATGCGCTGGTTCGTCGATGCCACGCTCTCGCGCGGCAAGTCCCCGCGCGCGCACTTGCTCGGCATGTTCGATGTGCTGCGCGACTGGTTTGCGCAACCCGATTTTCACGGCTGCGCGTTCCTGAACGTATCCGGCGAGATTGCCGACGCCGACGATCCCGTGCGCGTCGTCGCGCGTATGCACAAGGCGCGCCTGCTGGCGTTCGTGCGCGAGCGTTTCGATGCGTACGCCGACGAAGCCGAGATCGAGCGTCGCGGGCTGGCCCGCCTCGCGCGTCAATGGCTGGTGCTGATCGACGGGGCGATCGGCGTGGCGCTCGTCAGTGGCGATGCGACCGCCGCGCGCGATGCGCGCGCAACGGCAGAACTCTTGCTCGATACGGTGTCTCGAGCGTCGAAGTGGTGCATCCCAACCGGTTGCGTTCGTGCGCAGCCAGAACCTTGAACAGGAGCATTCCATGTCCGCTTCCCCCGAAGTTCGTCCCCCGGTTCCGCCGTTCACGCTCGACACGGCGTGCCAGAAAGTGCGCGCCGCCGAAGATGCGTGGAACACGCGCGACCCGCAGCGCGTCTCGCTCGCCTATACGCCCCAGAGCCAGTGGCGCAATCGCGCGGAGTTCGTGACGGGCCGCGACGAGATCGTCGGCCTGCTGCAGCGGAAATGGACGCGCGAGCTCGACTATCGGTTGATCAAGGAGCTGTGGGCGTTCGGCGGCAATCGCATTGCGGTGCGTTTCGCATACGAATGGCATGACGACGCGGGTAACTGGTTCCGCTCATACGGGAACGAGAACTGGGAGTTCGACGAAAACGGATTGATGGCGCATCGCCACGCGAGCATCAACGACCTGCCGATTCGTGAAGCGGATCGCCTGTACCACTGGCCGCTCGGCCGCCGGCCGGACGATCATCCGAGCCTGTCCGATCTCGGGCTGTGACGCAGCATGATGACGACGCGTGGACGCGCTCGATCGTGCATCGAGCGCGTCACCTGTGCTCAATGGTGAGGAAATACGGGAGCTGCGTGTTGAGGTGAGTGTTTACGGGAGATGGAGCATTTTGTGCGGAACGGTGTGATTCTTCACGCTCTGCATCTCACCGATCAATCGTCGCAGGAAACGGCGCGAATGCGCTGACGGAAGTACCGCGCGCATCGAGGTGCGTGATCGGAAGCGCACGTGATTCGAACGCGGTATCCGTGGCACCTTCGCAAAACGCACGGTGAGATTCAATCGGTGTGCATCGATGCGCGATGCAACTCACCGTTCGAAATCGACCACGACACGCGCGCACGCATGCATGAACGTATGCAAACGCACGCATCGGAATTGACAAAGGTGCGCGGCAGTCGGTCGTGTTGCTCACCCTCGAACACGACATCCATCGACCACCTGGCGCACCCTTCACCTCGTTCTATCAGCCGGCGATGCGCGCCGCGATCGCCTCACCGACTTCCTGCGTTCCTGCGTGGCCGCCCAGATCGCGCGTGCGCGGCCCGGTGCGCAGCACGTCCTCGATCGCCGCGACGATCGTGTCGTGCGCTTCGCGCTCGCGCCCGGCGCCGTTGCCGAGGAAGTCGAGCATCAACGCCGCCGACCAGATCATGGCAATCGGGTTCGCGATGTACTGGCCCGTGATGTCCGGCGCGGAGCCGTGCACCGGTTCGAACAGCGACGGAAAGGTGCGATCGGGGTTGAGGTTCGCCGACGGCGCGATGCCGATCGTGCCCGTACAGGCCGGCCCGAGGTCGGAAAGGATGTCGCCGAACAGGTTCGACGCGACGACGACGTCGAAGCGGTCGGGCTGCAGCACGAAGCGCGCGCACAGGATGTCGATGTGCTGCTTGTCCACGGCGATCTCGGGATAACGCTCGCCCATTTCGGCCGCGCGCGCATCCCACCACGGCATGCTGATCGCGATGCCGTTGCTCTTCGTCGCGACGGTCAGCCGCTTCGCGCGGCGCTGGGCGAGCTCGAACGCGAACTTCAGCACGCGCTCGGTGCCGTGGCGCGTGAAGATCGACTGCTGCATGACCACTTCGCGCTCGGTGCCTTCGAACATCGTGCCGCCGACGGACGAATATTCGCCCTCGGTGTTCTCGCGCACGATCATGAAGTCGATGTCGCCCGCCTTGCGGCCGGCCAGCGGCGACGGCACGCCGTCGAACAGGCGCGCGGGCCGCAGGTTGATGTACTGGTCGAACTCGCGGCGGAACTTCAGCAGCGAACCCCACAGCGAAATGTGGTCGGGCACCGTCGCGGGCCAGCCGACCGCGCCGAACAGGATCGCGTCCATGCCCGACAGCCGCGCCTTCCAGTCGTCCGGCATCATCTTGCCGTGCTGCGCGTAGTAATCGCAGCTCGCCCAGTCGATCTGCTCGAACTGAAAGCGGATGCCGAAGCGCGCGGTTACGGCGTCGAGTGCGCGCAGGCCCTCGGGCATCACTTCACGGCCGATGCCGTCACCGGGGATGACGGCAATCCTGTACGTCTTGTCGCTCATGCAAGCCTCCTTGGCTGGTCGGCCCGCCGGCAGCGTGCGCGGCGGAACATGACGCCATTTTATTTATTTCCAATCAGATTAAAATCACATGAAAGGTTAATCGACTTTACACGAATCGTGAACAAATCGCCGAATCTCGACGACCTGCGCGTATTCAGCCTGGTCGTCCGCCTGACGAGCTTCAGCGCGGCCGCCGAGCAGCTCGCGGTGTCGCCTGCGTATGTGAGCAAGCGCATCGCGCTGCTCGAGGCGCAGCTCGGCACGCGCCTGCTGCATCGCTCGACGCGTCGCGTGACGGTCACGGAAGCCGGCGAGCGCGTGTTCGCGCGTGCCGAGAAGATTCTCGACGACGTCGATCATCTCGTCGAGGACGTGTCGACCACGCGCACGGTGCCGCGCGGCACGCTGCGCATCTCGAGCAGCTTCGGCTTCGGCCGCCATGTCGTCGCGCCGGCGCTGCTCGACTTCTCCGCGCGCTATCCGCAGCTCAACGTGCGGCTCGATCTGTTCGACCGGCTCGTCGACGTCGCGGGCGAAGGCTACGACCTCGACGTGCGTATCGGCGACGAGATCGCCGATCACCTGATCGCGCGCCGCCTTGCCACCAACCATCGCGTGCTGTGCGCGTCGCCCGACTATCTCGCCCGGCGCGGCACGCCGCGCACGCTCGCGGATCTCGCGTCGCACGACTGTCTCGCAATCAAGGAGCGCGACCATCCGTTCGGCGTCTGGCGGTTGAACGTGCGCGGGGAAACGGCAACAGTGAAGGTCGGCGGCGCGCTGTCGACGAACCACGGCGAGGTGGCCGTGCAATGGGCGCTGGCCGGACGCGGGATCGTGCTGCGTTCGATCTGGGAAGCGGCGCCGCTGATCAAGCGCGGCGAGCTCTGTCGCGTGCTGCCGGACGCGATTCAGCCGGCGAACATCTGGGCCGTGTATCCGGAACGCGTCGCGGCGTCGGCGAAGGTGCGCGTGTGCGTCGATTTTCTGGTGGAGGCGCTCGCCGGGTTGAATGCCGCGGCGAGCGACGATGCGGGCTGAAATCGGCCAAAGGTGAGCTTTTACGGGGGCATGTGCGGCGCATCGGCAAGCACCCGTTTACGGCATACAGCCGCGTCGCGAGCCGCTGCGTTCAGCAGGCACCGACGCATCGGCGACCGCGATGCGTCGGGCCGGCCGACGATGGTGCCCGCGCGCGGTTTATGCCGCTTTCGCCGCGCTCGCCGCACCGAGCATCAGGTCGAGATTCTGCACGGCCGCGCCGGAGGCCCCTTTGCCCAGATTGTCGAACACGGCGGCCAGCAGCACCTGACCGTGATCGGCATTGACGAACACGCTGAGCCGCAGGTCGTTCGAGCCGTTCAGCGCTTGCGGATCGAGATGCGTGATCGCGCGCGTGTCCGCGAGCGGCGTGACCTCGACGTGGCGCGCGCCGGCGTAATGGTGCGCGAGACACGCGTGCAGCGCCTCACCGGTCACGCCGGCCGGCAGCAGCCGCAGCTCGATCGGCACGGTCAGCACGATGCCCTGCCGATAGGCGCCGTAAGCCGGCACGAACAGCGGACGGTGTGCGAGCCCGGCATGCAGCTGGATCTCGGGCACATGCTTGTGCGCGAGCGCGAGGCCGTAGACCTGAAGCGGTTGCGCGCGTGCGGCGTCGTTCGATTCGAACGCGTCGACGGCGGTCCGCCCGCCGCCCGAGTAACCGGACACCGCATGGATGCTCACCGGGTAATCGCGCGGCAGCAGGCCCGCCTGTTGCAGCGGCCGAAGGAGACCAATCGCGCCGGTCGGATAGCAGCCCGGATTGGTGACGCGCCGCGCGTGCGCGATTGTCTGCGCGTGTCCGTCGACCATCTCGGGAAAACCGTAGACCCAATCCGGTTCGGTGCGATGGGCCGAACTCGCGTCGATCACGCGTACCGCCGGATTCCGGATGAAGCCGACCGCTTCGCGCGCCGCGGCGTCCGGCAAGCACAGGATCGCGATATCGGATGCGTTGATGGCTTCGGCGCGCCGTGCGGGGTCCTTGCGTTCGGCATCCGGCAGCGTGACGAGCCGCAGGTCGGTGCGATCCCGCAGGCGCTCGTGGATCTGCAAGCCGGTCGTACCTTGGTCGCCGTCGATGTAGACAGTGGGGAGGCTCATGATGGTCGCGTTCCTCGTTTCGGGCATCGGGAAAGCCGTATCGTCCACCGAACGCCTAGAATAGGAAAAGTTGAATTTCCTGATTGCCGGATTCAGTTTTCCTGAACGAGAGGGGGCGCATGCGCGAGATCAGTCTGGACCGATTGCGTACGCTGGTCGCGATTGCCGACCAGGGATCGTTCGTGGCCGCCGCGCAGCTGCTTCATCTGGCGCCGCCGACGGTCAGTCTTCATGTCGCCGAACTCGAAAGCCGGATCGGCGCTCCGTTGCTGTCGCGCACGCGCGGCAACGTGCAGCCGTCGACCATCGGTGCCGTGCTGGTGGAGCGGGCGCGCCGTCTGCTGGCCGAGGTCGAGGCGACCCTCGACGACGTGGAGCGGCAAGTGCAGGGGCTGACCGGGCGTGTGCGCCTCGGCGCATCGACCGGCGCGATCGCCCATCTGTTGCCGCAGGCGGTGGCCCGGTTGCGCGAGCGGCATCCGGATATCGACGTACAGATCGCGGTGCTCACGTCGCAAGACACGCTGGCGCGCATCGCGCAGGGCACGCTCGACGTCGGGCTGGTCGCGTTGCCGCAGCCGGCGGTCGCGGGGCTGTCGATCCGCGCGTGGCGGCGCGATCCGGTGCTGGCCTTCCTGCCCGCGGACTGGCGACTGCCGGCGCGTGTGACGCCGGCCTATCTGGCCGCGCGTCCGCTGATTCTCAACGATGCGACCACCCGCCTGTCGCGGCTCACGACGGAATGGTTCGGGCTCGGCGGCCATCGGCCCGAGCCGCGCATCGAACTCAACTACAACGATGCGATCAAGAGTCTGGTCGCCGCGGGTTACGGCGCGACGCTGCTGCCGCACGAGGCGGGCGCCCCGCCGCCCGACGCACGCATCGTCATGCGGCCGCTGCGTCCGGCGTTGTGGCGGGAACTGGGTATCGCGCATCGGGTCGGCCCGGTCGAGCGCTCGACACAGCACGTGCTCGACGCGTTATGGGCGCTCGGCGCGCGATAGGGAATCGCGCCGCCGTTCAGGACGCACGCCGCGGTGCCGACTCGAGCGGACGCGGCATGCGCGAGGCCGAACGCTTCAGCCTGTCGCCCGGTGCGGCCACATGCGGGCCGGCTTGTGCCGGCGCCTGCACGCGGCTCGGACCCGTTACAGCCGGTTGTCCCTAGCGAGCATCAGCACGCGCGCCCAGCGCCGTGCATCGCGCTTGTCCATCATCGGCAGCTTCCATTCGCCGCGCACCGCGTCGCGCACGCGTACGACCAGATGCCAGCGGCCGTCGATCGGCGCGGCCTCGCAGCCATCGAGCTGCGACAGCGTATAGCGGCCGTCCGCGCCGTCTTGCGACAGCCACAGCAGCCCCTGCGACGCGGACACGCGCACCTCGCCCCATGCGCGATGCACGATGTGGGTCCAGCCTTGTTCTTTCGTGTTCGGCGCGATGTCGCGGCGGCGTTTGATCCACCACGCGATCAGCGCGATCAGGATGGCGCCGGCGAGGACGGCGGCCGCGATCGCGACCGGCTGGCCGAACTGCGCGGCGATGACGTGAAACAGGTGAACCGCGCCCCATCCAATGGCGATGAGCGCGAACAGCGCAATGAAAATCGGCATGTCGAATCGGAAAAGAGGACGGACCGGCGCAGGCAGCGCGCCGGTCCGCCGCACACGGCATTACCGGCGGCGGTGAATGTCGTGCGTGACGAAGCCCGCGTCGTTGACGGGCAGCGCGAGGCCGTCCTTGACCGCGAGCGTCTTGCGGATGTCGTCGAGACCCGCGGACCAGTGGTCGCGCATCGTCGACAGACCGAACTGATAGTCCTTGTAGTGGTGCTCGTACGCCTTCTGCTGATAGATCAGGTGCTGGATGTTGTACTTCTTCCCGCTCGACATCGCGTCAGCCTCGACGCACCACGGGTCGTTCTTGCGCTGCTCTTCCGGCACCTGCTCGAGCACGTGGCGCAGCACGTTGCGGTAGCGCTGTTCGCGCTGCAGCGTGTCGGTGACGAAGCGCGTGCGGCTCGAATACTGCACGTCCTTCGTGCGTTCCGCGACATCGGCCATCGTGCGCGGCAGCGGCCCGCGTGCGCTCCACAGATCGACCTGGAACGCGAGCGTGTCGCGGCGCGGACGCGCGCGCAGCACTTCCATCAGCGGCGTGTTCGACACGACGCCGCCGTCCCAGTAGTACTCGCCGTCGATCTCGACGGGCGGGAACGCGGGCGGCAGCGCGCCGGATGCCATGAAGTGCTCGGGCGTGAGGCGAATGCGCGAGTTGTCGAAGTACACGAAGTTGCCGGTGCCGACGTTGACCGCGCCGACCGACACGCGCGTCTCGCCCGAGTTGATCCGGTCGAAATCGCACAGCTTCAGCAGCGTCGCGCGCAGCGCCGACGTGTCGTACCAGCTGATCTTTTCCGGATGATCGGACACGCCCGGCATCGGCGGCGGGAAACGCGGCACGAAGAAGCCCTGCTGGCCCTGCATCATCGCGCTCGCGGCCTGCGACGCGGTGAAGAACGTGCGGATCTGGTCGATGCTGTTGAACAGCGCGAATTCGAACGCGGCCGGCATCGCGGGAAAGAACGCCGGCTGGCAGATCGTTTCCCAGAATTCGCGCAGCCGCTCGACGCGATGTTCGGGCGCATTGCCGGCGATCAGCGCGGTGTTGAGCGCGCCGATCGAGATGCCTGCGATCCAGTCGAGCGGAACGCTCGCTTCGTGCAGCCCTTCGAACACGCCGGCCTGATACGCGCCGAGCGCGCCGCCGCCTTGCAGGACGAGCGCGATCGTTTCGTATGGCAGCGACCGCGCAGCGGCCGGTGCGCCGGCCTCGTGATGCAGGTCCGCCGCATCGACGGCCTGCTTTTCTGTACGCGCGTGCGGTTTCATCAGTTGCTCCGAGAAATCCGCCGTTGATGGCGGAGACGGATGGCGTGACGTCGATCGACGTCATGCCATCGTGAGTCTTGAGAATGGGCGGTGGTGCGGGAATCGCCTCCCGTCAGGGAGGCGAAGACATTACTGCATGAACCAGCCGTGGCTGACGATGAACGACTGCCCCGTGAGCGCGGCGCTCGGGAACGCCGACAGGAACAGCACTGTCTGCGCGACGTCCTGCACCGTCGTGAACACGCCGTCGACCGTGTTGCCGAGCATCACCTTCTTGATCACTTCCTCTTCGCTGATCCCGAGCTCCTTCGCCTGCTCCGGAATCTGCTTGTCGACGAGCGGCGTGCGCACGAAGCCCGGACACACGACGTGCGAGCGCACGTTGTGCTTCGCACCTTCCTTCGCCAGCACGCGCGCCAGGCCGAGCAGACCATGCTTGGCCGTCACGTAGGCCGACTTCAGCGGCGACGCTTCGTGCGAGTGCACCGAACCCATGTAGATCACGACTCCGCCGCGATCATCCTTGTACATGTGCTTGAGCGCGGCCTTCGTCGTCAGGAACGCGCCGTCGACGTGGATCGCCTGCATCTTCTTCCAGTCGGAGAACGCGTAGTTCTCGATCGGATTGACGATCTGGATGCCGGCATTCGACACGAGGATGTCGATCGAGCCGAACGCTTCGGCGACCTTGTCGATGCCGCTATTCACGGCGTCCTCGTTGGTCACGTCCATCGCGACGCCGATCGCCTTGCCGCCTGCCTTGTTGATCTCGTCGGCAACCGCGTTCGCGCCGTCCTGGTTCAGGTCGGCGATCGCGACGGCCGCGCCCGCCTTGGCGAGCTCCAGTGCGATTTCCTTGCCGATGCCGCTTGCGGCGCCCGTGACGACTGCGGTCTTGCCATTCAGGTTGCTCATTTCGAATTTCCCGTGGTGAAAGGATTGACAGGGAGAAAGGACTGCGGACGTGTTACTGAGCCAGATAATCGTAGACGACTTCGCCGAGGCCGAGTGTCAAATCCGCGACGATGTGGCGGGCTTCGACGATCTCGAGCACCGGCAGGTCGGCCACCGGCGCAAGTGCGTGCGGCGCCAGCTCGAGCGACGCGGGGCCCGTCCAAGCGCCCTTCATCTTGATGTCCTGCATGTAGTAGCGCACCAGTTCGCACACGCGTGCGGTGCCGTCGACGTGCGGGATGATCTTCAGCAGGAAGTTCGGGCCGGCGAGGCGTTTCGCCTGCTCTTCGATGTCGAGTTCCTTGTGCTTGTAGCCCATCGTGCCGGTCGCGACGCGCACCTTGCCGTAGTCCAGCGTGCCCAGGATGTGATCGGTGTTCACGTGCAGCGTGGGCGACGCGAGCTTCTTCGGGAAGCCCCACAGCTCGCGGCCGCCGGCGATCGGCGGGTGATCGTCGAGATACATCGCGAGCGTGTAGCCGCCGGCCTGGCCGTTGTATTCGACGGGGATCACCTGGCCGCTTTCGGTGTAGTCGCCGAAGCCGGTCGAATCGGCCATGCGAATGAATTCGTAATGCACGAGCGGCTCGGTGATCTGCAGCGGCTCGGGGACAATCTCGCGCAGACGGTCCGGATCGGTGCGATACGTGATGATCAAAAACTCACGATCGACGAAACGGTACGGCCCCATCGGGAAAGCAGGGCTGGTCAACGGCATCGCAAACGCGTTCGATCGGACATCGCTGATTTTCATGCGGACTCCTTGGTGTTGATCGCTTCGTGGATGATTGGTCGTAATCGTATGCCTGTGCGTCGCCGTTGTGCGATGCCGCATATGGAATTAATTGTTGCCGATTTCGATTCATTTGCCGCCTAAATATTGAGGCGGGTGGCACAAACGGGGGTGGTTGGCGCCTGACGGTCCGAAGTTCGCACGCATCAACGACACCACGATGTGAAAAAGGTGAGGCTTTACGGGATGGTTGGTGAGTTTTTACGGGAGACGGTCGCGCGCGGATGTGTCAATTGTGTGAACTTGTGTTGCAGTGCGGGCTCTAAGTGCGTTCGCGCGCGGCGCACGGGCCGGCCCTGATCACCGGTAGGCCGACGCATTAAGCAACGCTTAAGCGGGTGCGCCCTAGCATCGTTTGCCTCCGACCGGCACGGCCGGTCCACTCATTACGTCCCACGCAACCGGATTCATGCAGAACCTCAATCTCACCCTGTTTTCCGCCATCAATGCCGGCGCCGCGCCGCACCCCGGCGTTGCCCGCCTCGCGATCTTCGCCGCCGACTGGCTCGTCTATGCGCTGCCTGCAATGCTGCTGCTGACCTGGATCTTCGGCGAACGCCCGACGCGGCGCCAGGCGATCGAAGCCGGCGTCGGCACATGCGTGGCGCTGGCGCTCGCGCAGGTGCTCGGGCATTTCTGGTTTTCGCCGCGGCCGTTCATGGCCGGCGTCGGCACGCAACTGATTCCGCATGTGCCGGACAGCTCGTTTCCGAGCGATCACATGACGTTCGCGTGGAGTCTCGCCGTCGGCATGATGCTCGCCGGCACCACGCGGCTGACCGGGTTCGTGATGGCTGCGATGGCCGTCGCGATTGCATGGGGTCGGGTGTATGCGGGCGTGCACTGGCCGTTCGACATGGCCGGTGGCGTGCTGGTCGGCACGGCCGGCGCGCTGGCCGCGCACCTGTACGGGCAACGCGTGGTCGAGCTGCTCGAACGGATCGGCGACGTGGTGCACGCGGTGATGATGGGGCGCGAGCGCACGCCCTGAGAGAACCAAGCGGGAGAAGTGCGGGCCGGACGCCATCAACCGGGCGTCTTGACCGCGTCGGCCGATGCCGGCGTGCCGTCGCCTGCTTCGTGCAGTTCGGGCGTTTCGCCCGGGTGCCGGGCGGCGTCGCGTTCGAGAGAACTTTCCTTCAGGATCGCGCACATCGCGACGAACAGCGCGAGCACGACGGCCGCCAGGCTGCAATAGCCGGCGATCTTCAGGTGGCGAAGGAAAGGCGAAGCGTGGCTTTCTCTTGTCATGACCGGGCGCTCCTGGGCGGGCTGCGGCGGCTGTCGCCCGACAGCGGCGTCGCAGACATACATATATACCAGCCGCCCCGCCGATGCCAAGCCCGCCGATGCGCGGGCGCCCGTTCGCGTCAGTCTTCCAGCGTTTCGTGCACGGCCGCCGCACCGCGCTTCCAGTATGCCGCCGCGCGGATGCGCGACTTGTCGATGCCGCGCTCGCCGGTCAGGTGCAGACGCACCGCGCGCATCGACTGCGCTTCACCCGCCGCCCAGACATAACCGTCGCCGGAGGACGGCAGCGGCAGTTCGCGCACCGCATTCAGCAGGGCGTCGCCGTCCGCCGCGTCGGCTTCGGCGCGAAAGCGCCAGATTTCATGCACGTCGGCGCGCGTATCGAACGAGATCTGCGCGGTGCGATCCGCGACTTCCAGCACGACCGCCGCACGGGCGCCGGCCGGCAGCTGCTCGAGACGCCGCGCGATCGCCGGCAGCGCCGTATCGTCGCCGATCAGCAGATGCCAGTCGAAATCGATCGGGACCACGAACGAACCGCGCGGGCCGCCGATGCCGAGCCATTGGCCGACGCGAGCCTGCGCCGCCCACTGCGATGCGGGGCCCGGATGATTCAGCACGAATTCCAGATCGAGTTCGCAGGCGGCGCGGTCGAAGCGGCGCGGCGTGAAGTCGCGCGCGACCGGCTTCGGTTCGCCTTCGGGAAACTCGGGGCCGTTCGCGCCGAGCGTCGGCATCGCGGGCTGCTCGGCGCCGGGCGGCGGGAAAAACACCTTCACGTGGTCGTCGAACGACGACGATTCGAAATCAGCGAGGTCGGGGCCGCTGAGCGTGACGCGCAGCAGATGCGGCGTCACGGCGTGCACGCGCACGACCTGCAGCAGGCGGAACTTGAGGGTATGGCGCACGCGGGTCACGGTGCGCTCGGATGTGTTCTGCATCAATCCGTACTCCTTAGGTTTTGACGAGGCGGCGCGGATTACGCGCCGGTGCCGCCTTCGATTTCGGCCGTCGCGCGGCGCATGATCGCCGCGATGCGCCGCTGTTCGTCGGCATCGGCGGCGCTCTTGTGCAGCAGCGCCCGCTTGAGCGCGAGACGCGCGTCGACGAACTCAGGAAGCCAGCCGGGCTGTGCGTCGTCCGGTGCTTCGCTGCCCGCCGATTCACCGGCGAACGCGCGGCGCATGAATTCCATCTTGCGGGCGAGGTGCGTGAGGCGCGCGAACAGCGTGTCGACGCGTTCGCGCTGCGCGTCGAGATGCGCGCGGCCGGCATCGGTCAGTGCATAGCGCTTGCGATTGCCTTCCGCCTGCGACGCGACGAAGCCCACTTCCTCGAGATACGTGAGCGCCGGATACACCATGCCGGGGCTCGGGCTGTAGAAGCCGTTCGAGCGCGTGTCGAGCGCCTTGATCAGCTCGTAGCCGTGGCTCGGCTGCTCGGCGACGAGCGCGAGCAGCAGCAACTGGAGATCGTCGGAGCTGAACTGGCGGCCGCGCGGCATGCCGTCGTCGCCGAAATCGCCAAAGCCGCCGCGTCCGCCACGGCCGCCGAACGGACCGCCGCCGCCAAACGGGTCGTGGCCGCGACGGTGGCGGCCGATCGCGTGCCAGAGGCCGGCGAACCAGTCAGGGCCGGCATGCGCACCATGACCGTCGCATCGGGCATGGCCGCGGGAGGGGTTGTGTCGCATGATCGTGTCCTATATATCGTAAAACATATCTAAAGATATATATCGAAAGATAGGGTGTCAAGGGAGATTATTGGAGTCAGACGAGTGCCGGTGACGCGGAGGAGAGGGAGCAATACGACAACGAGATGCCGTTTTGCCCGCCGGCATGCAGGCTCATGCCGCTTGCGACGACCGTGTCCCCGCAACGCGCCGGTGCGGTTACGCGTTTGATGAATTGGATAACTGAACGAACGAAGCGCGGCTGCTCGAACGGATTGCCGCCCAGCCTCGCCGTAATCGATATCGATATGGCGTCGTCGATATAGGCACGCGCGGCTGCATCGACCGGGCGCCTCGACAATGACTGCAAGGGGAGCGTGACTACGCCGAGTGCGTATGAAGCTCGCTTGGCTGTTGATAAGACACCATACGCACGTCTATAGCACTTGAGAATGTACTTTCGGTCCGTGTACCTCGACCCGGCAGAGCATCGAAGCTGGGATGCGGCTTAGCGGAACCGTCTCGCCGTATGGCATTCCCCTGTCTCGGATTGTGGAGTTATTGGATTCTCCTTTTTCAGAGGTCGACTTTTCTGTCACTTCCTCGCAAGGGAATTCGCAGAAAAGTAACCAAGCCATTGATTTGCATGGACCGTCGAGATGACTTTTTTGCGAACTTACATGAGGATCGGTGCTGTGATACGGCAGCGAGGGATCGACGTCGCAGACTCGACGGGTATGGTTACGGGTTCGGCGCCGACTGAGTGCACCAGGTCTCGCGAAGTGATGTGAGGGCGCGCCCAACGCGGACCGGCGCGGCCGAAATTAGTGTTCTTCGTCGAATAATGTAAAAAATTGCCAATGGGGTTATGACATTGTTACCTTCGTGTGATGTTTTGGTAAAATCGCGCGGAACTGCCAGCCTTCTATAGAGAAGCAACATTCGGCGGCCGATAACGAATCAAACTGAGAGACCGTCGTGAATATCCGAGAGTCGTTTCGCAATTTCGTATCGGGAATCGATGCGAATCAGCGGCCCGTCGTGCTGAATTGGGGCAAGGCGCAGCATGCGCTGGAGTCGAAAATCGCGTTGCAGCACGCGAGCATCCACGAAAGCATGATGACCGGCATCAACGGTTACCTGACCTGCATTTCGCAACAGAGTGATCTGTCTCCGAAGCTTTTCATCGGTACGCCGGTTTCAGTCGGTATAGTTACCGATCGCGGGCAAGTGCATGCCATCAATGCAATCGTCAGCGCCGTACAGATCGGGCGGACCGACGGGGAACTGACGGTTTACCAGTTCACCGTGATCGACGCGGTGAACCTGCTGCAAAAGCGCACCAACTCTCGCATCTTCCGTCACGTGAGCGTTGTCGATGTACTCGGGATCGTCCTGAGCGAATGGCGACAGCGCAGCGTGGCTCTCGCACAGGCGTTCGAGTTCGACCTGTCCCAACTCGACAGATCACGCTATCCAAGTCGGTCCTTCGTACGCCAGGTCAACGAAACCGACGCCCGTTTCATCTCCCGAATCGCGCGCCGCGACGGCATCACGATGTTCGTGCGCGCCGGACGGGCAAGCGGCGAGACGAAAGACGGCGATCCTCCCGTGCATACGTTGGTGTTCTGCGACGACCCGCAAAAACTGAGCGAGTGCACCGCAGGTACGGTCCGCGTTCATCCGCGTGATGCCGGAACGGAACAGCGCGACACCATCACCGCGCTGACCATGCGCCAGCAACTGATTTCAGGGGAATCGGCTCGACCTTCGTGGGACTACCGCTATGCCCGCGTGGACCAGTCGAGCGCATCGACGAAAATCGATCAGGGCGAATCGGCTAACGATCTCGCGAAATTGCTGACGGACATCGTGATCGACGTCCCGCATATGGCGGATTCTTGGGCGGACCACGAGCGGATGACGGAAGACCGCATTCTGGCTCACGAAGCGCAGGCGGTCCGATACGACGGCGTAAGCGGCATTCGCGACCTCGCAGTCGGGTCGTGGATCACGATTGCCGGAGATGACGAGTGGGGCATGCTCTCGTCCGACACGCAGCAATTCGTGATCACGTCGCTGCACCACGAGGTCTGGAACAATCTGCCCAAAGGGTTGAACGAGCGTGCGCAGGCGTTGTTCGCCGCTAGTCATACGCTTGAACGGCCGCGAACGATGACCGATGGCGACCCGTCCGGGCAGGATACGCGCTACGAGAATGCATTCTCGTGCGTGCCGCGCGGCACGCCGCTCACGCCGCTTTATGATCCGAAGATCGATCTCCCGCCGACGCCGCTGATCACCGGACGCGTGGTCGGGGTCGAGGGGGAGGAGGTCAGTTGCGACGAGAATGGCTGCGTGTTCGTGCAGATTCTCGGTCAGGATTCCCGCGATCATGCGCATGCGCAGGGTGCCGGAACGAACAGCAACGAGAGCGATAGCGCACCGATCCGCGTGGCATCCAGTCTGGCCGGGCCGAATTTCGGCGAGACTTTCTTGCCGCGGGTGGGCACTGAAGTTCTGCTCGGGAGCCTCGGCGGGGATCCGGACAGGCTGGTCATCATCGGCGTGCTGGCAAACGGCGCGAACATGCCGGCGAGCTTCACTCATACGGGCAGTCTGCCGGGCAATCGCTTTCTGTCCGGTATCAAGACGAAGGAAATCAAGGGGCAGCGCTACAACCAGCTTCGTCTCGACGACACACCGCAGCAAATCAGCGCGCAGCTTGCATCGGAGCATGCGCATAGCCAGTTGAATCTCGGCTACCTGACGCAACCACGCGACGACGGACGGGGTGCAGACCGCGGCCAAGGCGCCGAATTGCGCACGGACGCGGCAGCCGCGTTGCGCGCGGCGCAAGGGATGCTTCTGACGACTTACGCGCGTACACAGGCGAGCGGCGGACAGCTTGACCGCGATGAACTCGTCGAGTTGCTCGGCGAATGCGCGGAGCTGTTCAAGGCGTTGGGAGATTACGCCGGACAGCACGGCGGCACGGCGACCGATGCGACGGGGCAGCAAGCTGTCGTGACCGCCTTCAAGGGATGGACGCCGGGCGGCCACGCTTCAGGCGACGATCGTGCGTCGAACGCCGACGCAGGCGACTCTCAGGCGCTGATGGCATTCGGCGCAAAGGCGGGTGCGCTCAATATCACCCCGAAGACTTACGTGACCTACGCCGGCGAGAACATCGATCAGATCGCGCGGCAGAACCTGCAATTCGCCGGTGGTCAGCGCGTGATCACGACGGCTGGCCAGGGCATCCACCTGTTCGGGCGCGGAGAAGGCGTCCGCGCGATTGCCGGTGAAGGCCCAGTGGTCTTGCAGGCGCAACAGGACACGCTTTCGGCGACTGCCCAGAAGGGCATCCAGATCATGTCGGTCGGCGACGAGGTGTTGATCTCGGGCAAGTCGATCCGGCTCGTCGCGGAAGACGGAAGCTACGTGAAAGTCGGTGGCGGTGTCGAGGTCGGTTCCGACGGTGCGTTCACCGCGCACACGGCGGGACATGATTTCGTCGGCCCGAACACGGACCACGTTGCGCCGCCGGCCTTCAATCGCGCCGGTGCCGATCAGAAGTTCCGCTTGCGGTACCCCGGCACCGACGGTGACGACGGCACGCATCCCGTGCCGAATCGCCCGTACAAGATCACGCTGCGCAATGGCCAGGTCATTAACGGGGTCTCGGATGCACACGGGATGACGGAGCTGGCATCGAGCGACGCGATGCACATAGCACACATTCAGGTTTTCGACGTTTAAGGCAGGCGATCATGTCCGATACTACAACCTCGTCGTCCCGGATCGTCGGCGAACATCAGGCGATTCTCAATTGCAACCGGCCGCAGGATGCGTTCGTCAATACCGACGTACAAAATCGCTTCCCGTGCACGACGATCCTGATCCATGGCGTGAATGACCTTGGAACGGATTTCGGCACGGTCGAAGGCGGACTGTGCGAGGGATTGAACGACCGCCTCGGTCGCACCGATTTCAAGGGCGCGGAGTACTCGCACGGCCGCATGGCGAACGACCCGAGCCAGGTGAGCGTTGCCGACATGATGAAGAACATGGACGACGTCATCTATCGTCGGCAGGAAAGCGAAGAGACAAGGAGCCCGTTGATTCCGTTTTATTGGGGGTTACGCGTCGGGAAGGAAGATTTGCCCCGGGACCCCAATAAGGAAACCGTCAACGGCCAGTACGTCGACCGGTTCGGCAACCGCCTCGATGAGCACCGCGCGCGCAACGGCGGATTCTTCGCCAATGCGACCAACAACATCCCCGACATGTTCGACTCGAATTTCAAAGGGGGAATGACGACGAAAATTCTCGACCGGATGCAGGGCGACCCGACGCACCCGCTTCGCGAGGCGGAAAATCGGCATTACATGTTGCTGGCAGCTCGGCGGCTCGCGGCATTGGTGCGGCAAATCCGCCTTATCGACCCGGACGGGACGGTCAACATCATTGCGCACAGTCAGGGCACGCTGATATCGCTGCTCGCCCAGGCCTATCTCGTCGAGGGGCTGATTCCAAACCAGTGTGGCCCGGCTGACCGTCCTGCTGACACGTTGGTCCTGATCGACTCGCCCTACAGCTTGAGCGAGGAGTTCATGGATCGGCTGCTGCAACGCGGGGACCAGCAGCAGACGGCTTACGCGCGTGCAAAGACCCTGGCAAACCTGGCCGGGCATGTGGCGAGCGGCAAATATCCGACGCCGCCACTCGATCAATTGAAGTTCGAGCCAGGACGGGACAATTTTGGCATCGTCGGCCCAACGTGGGATCCCGCGCAGGCGACGCGCCTGAGCGGGCCGCAAGGTAACGAATGTGTCGTGTTTGCCGAACGCGACAATCGCGGAAAAATCTACATGTACTTCAGCCCGGAGGATGCGACCGTCGGTCTGCGCGGCGTCAATGGCATGGGGTGTTCCGGTTTGCCCGACTCCATTGACGTGCGTGCAGCGCAGCCGGGAAGCAAACCTGAAAAAATCAACCTGTTGTCGGCGGCTTTCCGGCAGCGTGTCTTTACCCGGCGTCTGCGGCAGGGCAAGCCAGTTCAGGTTGGTACGCCGCCGGGAAACTTTACGATGCGGGAAAAGGGCGAAACATCCCATGGCTTGCCCGGCGGCTTCACGACATGGGTGAAGTCGACGCAGGTAAGCGTCGGTACCGAGCGCAATATCAATGGTGAAGCATTGACGCCACCGTTCGATCCCGAAATGGAAGGCAATGTGCTGCCTGGAACGGAGGCAACGCCGCTCTCGAAGAAAAATGCCGGCGAGCATGCTCCCGGCAAACAATCCATTGACCAGCTCGAAGCGGAAATTGCCTTGAGCACGAACAGTGGCGAAGGTGCGTTGCAGCCATTGCCCGCACAAATCATCGACTGGCCAACGAGCGGGGATGGGAAGCTGCCCACGCCCGCAGAGGTGGAGGCCTCGTTGAATGCGGGCAAGGGTCCCGACGATCAGTGCAAGGTAGGTCGGATCGTACCGACGGTACCGCCGTCGCCGGGACACATCGTCGTTTATCGGCAGGAGACGCTAAACGAAGCCAAGGTTCGGCTGATGAATAAGCATCCGGGAGAAAGCTCATATCACTCGGCGGTCATGAGCGGTCGTAGAAATCACCGATGTGCGACCGCGTACGATGTGTCAATCGGCCAGGCGCGTGTGTTGGACGATCCGGACTGGGCAAAACTCCTGCGGGCTATTGCTGATTGGAGACTTCCGGAGAGTGATATAGTAAAAGCCGAGAGAAAACTCGGCAAAAAACTCGACTCCGTAACGTCCGACATAGTAAAAGCCAATTGCAGCTATTACGAAAGCGGAGTTTTCCCGGAAAATGATATTGTGCCCAAGGATTTTCCTGACGGTGTGGTCAGTGAAACCAGGAAAGATCGAAATAGTGAAGATGCAAAAGAAGCACGATCGGTACATTGACAAATTGATGCGCCATGATTACGACAAACGTCACACGACCACCGGCTTCACGAATATTTCTGATTGCACTCGCAATCATAACTCTCTTATGGATTGCAGTCTTTGAATTTGTTGTTAGAAGGGAGGGATTTTTGGGAGGGAATATTGCAATGTATCGACGCTTGTCGCTGTTGATCTTGCCGCCGCTATTGTTGGCGGCAGGCGTCAGTATCGCCTATGGTGCCTCGTTGCGTAGAGACTCGCCGCCTCAAGACACGCCGGCTGCTGCTCGTCCCTCCAGCGCAAATGAAGCGGTCATTGCAGGGGACGGATCCCGGGACGCACGGTTCACATTGGAGATACGACGCTTTGGCGTCGCCGTTGACCGGTTTCGCCAGCGTGCGCTATTGATGCGGCTGGACGAGGCAGGGGCCAATGGAACGTTGCTCCTGCAAGATCCCAAACAATATCCGTGGTCGAGTAGTGATCGAAGCTTTGCGGGACATAAGCGCGAGAACAACGTTTTCGGCTATACGTTGCGCGGATGGGTCGATTATTGGCCGATTCCCGTGATAGTGGCCGGGCCGCCGCGAAACGAGAGTGATCCGGATGCGGACCGCATGGCAACCCACATCAGCAGTGCGGATAACGGGGCGGGGATTGGTAATACCCTTTATATGAGACTCGATGAAATACACACTGCGCACGGGGACGATGTGGTCTCTAGAGCGTTTGATATTTTTGACCGCGAGCCGGACTTGCCAGCAGTAGTGTTGCTGGTTGAGGATGGAATCAACACGCGATCCTATTTGGGTACTCCGGGTGCCGATTACCTGGGTTTGTCCACAAAAGATGGAAACTTCGTACCAAAGAATCCGGACAGTTACGTTGCGTTGCTCGTGACGAGAAAGGATCGCGTTGACCGACTGATTCGTCCATATGTGGTGGACGCACCAGAGGCAATCGACAACACCCAGACCCGATATGACGTGATCAAGCTGTGGAATTATTTCTGGCAGCTTCAGAAAGCCTACTGGAAGAAGGGTGCAAAGGAGATGCCGGTGGACTACTGGCAGGCGAAGCTCCCCGAGTTCTGGAAGACCGCGTCGCTGAAGATGCCGGACGGCTTCAAGCCGAACCCGTGGGTGCCAGTTCCTTGGACCACGTGGCAGTTGAAGGAATACGACAGATGGCCGGTCCTGGCCAATCTGCATCGACCGGTGCGAGTCGACCTGAGCAACGGGCACGGGACGCCGTTGAAGAAGGGCGAGCGAATCGAAAAGATCCGCGCCGGCTGGCAGCAGGCAGTAGGCACGCTTGCGCCCGGCGAGCAGCCGGGACGGATGTTCTACGACACCGGCACCTCGACCGCCAATCTCGCGTTGCTGGTGCAGTCGCTGCACGACAACCCGCAGCACGTCGATATTGACGATCCGAAAGACGCATTCGACATGCAACGCCGTATCGGCGGCGACACCGGAACGAGCTCGATCTGGGTCCAGACCGCGCTGGCGCTGATGATGGGTTATGGCGACGGGAAGACGAGCGCACTGATCAACCTGCGGGATCCGCTGCATGCCACGATCGTCATGCTGACGCCGCCAGACGCCGCGTCGCGGCAGGCGCATCCGCAGACGTTCAGCTGGGATTTCTGACGGACCGGATCGACATGTCATGGGTCAAAAGCGATACATCATCGAGGGCGATGTGCACAGCCACGGCGGACGCGTTGTGTCCGGGGCGCCGAACTCGCGAATCAACGGGCGCGCGATTGCACGCTTGCACGATCCCGCGATTTGCGAGATTCACGGCCTGACCTTCATTGCGACGGTGTCGGGCCACGCCCGGTTCGACGGGCAAGTCGCCGCATGCGATGGCGACTTGCTGGCATGCGGAGCACGCCTGATCGCGAGCCAGGACCAGACGGGAGGCTAACGGAAATACGGGGCACGTGGGCGGTGCGCCGGTCGAGCCGGGCGGGCCTAGCCCGATCGCGCCGATGACGTTCAGATCACGAATTCCATCGGCTTCGTGCCGCATTGCGCATCGGACAACGGCTCGCCACGCTGCGTCGCGGCTAACAACCGGCCGATCGCAATGTGGACCACATCGGCGCGCACGCTCGACGGCGTGAAGCCTGCGGCGTTGTCGAGTCCCTCGCGGTGCGCACGCATGATTCGCACGTCTTGCTGGATCACGGAATGCGTGTAGAGGTGCAGCAGCGGTTTCAGCGCGCGCAGCACCGCGGCCGGCAAGGCAAAGCGATAGGCGATGTACGTATAGACACGCGATCGACGCGTGTCGAGCGGCGTGATCTGGCTGATGATCAGAAAACTCGAGCGGCTACCCCAGTGATAGTCGCACCGCGTGACGTTCGGTACATAAAAATGATCGGTATGCCGAAGCGGTTCCCTGGACGGATTGGTCAGCCAGTCCAGCATGCCGATCTTGTCGCCGTCATCGTGATACGTGACCTCGACGCTCTGCTGCTTCAGTTCGACGGTCGCCCGTAGCCGCCGCCCAGTGGATGAGCGAAAGATCCGGTCGTGCACGAACACCGTATGCGGGACGTCCATGAAGTTCTCGACCAGCGCACCGAGATCGCCATCGAACGTATTGACCATGTAGTACGACTGCCACGGCCGTTCGCCGTGGTGCGGCATGTCGAACGGCCGCTTCAGCGCTGGATCGCCTCGCCCGCGATAGACCCAGACGAGGCCGTGCCGAGTCAGCACCGGCAACCTGCGCTGACGATATGGGTAGGTCGTACCGGTCGGTTCGGCGCTTGCGCCGTCGATGCTGGGAATTCGGGTGACGCTGCCGTGCTGGTCGTAATGCCAGCCGTGATACGGACAGACGAGGCAGCCGTCGATGACTTTCCCGGCCGACAACCGGGTGCCGCGATGCACGCATTGATCGACGAGCGCGACGATCTCGCCGTCGGCCGCCCGGAATAGCACGATGCCGAGGCCGAGTACGCGCGTGCCGAACGGTTTGTCCCGCTTGACCTCGGCTTCGGTGCCCGCGACGTACCATTGCTCGACGAGCGCGCCGAAGGCTTCACCATCGGCGTCCGGCGCGAATTCGTCGCACGGGGAACACGTTGATGCGATCGATATGTTCAACATGAGCACGCGTCCTCGATGAATGCGCGGAGTGCGTCCGCCACAGCGGGCTTGGCCACCAGTGCGCGGGGTTTGACATCGCCAGCCCGGATGCCTGCACGCTCGTGGGCTCGCTGGACGAGATCCGCCAGCTGGGCGGCGCCCCCGGGTATGCGAACCGCGCGCAACGGGCCAAGCTGGCCGACCGTGCGCGCGTGCCGGTAGTGAAAAGCGCGGGCGAGAGCCCGTTCCAGCGCATCGCGCAGGGCGGCGACGTCCTGCGTACCGCTTGCAAGCAACAGCAGGTAATGGGGCGGATCCGCGTCCGCGCACGGAATCATGCAACCTTCATCGCCCGGTTGCAGCACCTCGGAAAGTGACGCAGCAAGATAGGCTTCGTCCAGCTTTTCACCGACCAGATCGCTTTGCGTGCCCGTCCGCCCGACGAAGGCCACGCATGGCGTTCGTCCCGCATATCCGGTCACACGGACCCGATCGCCGAGCCGATAGCGGTACAGGCCGCCTCCGGTCGTCACGACGACCTCGACCGTATCGCCCGGCTTCAGTTCTTCCACGCCTATCGCGGTTCCGTCGTCGAGCAGGAACTCCAGGAAGTGGCTGCAGACGGCGAGGGGACAGCCGGCCGTATCGCCGAACGGCAGGCTGACCACCGCCTCGGTGGAAAACAAGCCTTTCGGAAGCCACGCGGCCTGCGGAAACCAGGTGCGGGCATGTGCGGCGTAGTGTTTGCTTGGGCCGTCCATCCAGCAACTCACTGCAGCGAGTTGCGGCCACACCCGGCCGCAGTGGCCATCGTCGAGTGCGCGCCGCAGCGCTGCCGTACGGTTCGACGGCAGCGAATCGAACAGGAAGGTGAGCGTATCGCGGCGTTGCGGTTCGGCGTCGCCGAATAGCGGACGAAGCAGACTGGTCAGGAAGGTCGGGCTCCATACGCTGATGAAGGCCAGATCATCAGCGGCGATCAGCGCGCGCAACGTTTCGTTGCGCCACGACCGACCATCACCCGACAGCGATGGTGCGACGAGCGTCGGCAGCAGATCGACGAGCGGACTGTCGGCCAGGTAATCGAGATCGCTGTCCGATCCGATCATGATGCCGTTGGGAGCGCGTTCGCGCGCTTGCAGTGGAGGTGACATCGACCAGTACGCGCGCCCGGCCGCGACGCCGGGCACGGCGCGATGCAGATCGGAGAGCCAGACGATCAGCGCGAACTGCAATTCTTCGAGAAAGGCCGGCGTATAGGGAATGAGCTTTTGCTGCTCGCTGCCGCCGCTCGTACGCTCGAAGAAGCGTGGCGCTTGCGCGGTCAGGATCGGAGCGGACTCCTGGAGTGCACGATCGATCCATCGGGACATGCCGGCGTAGGGGGCCACCGGCACGCGCTCGCGAAATTGTGCCGGATCTGCGATATCGGCAAACCCGTTGGCAATGCCGAACGTCGTGTTCCGATTCGCGGCGAGCAAGCGTGACAGATAGGCCGCCTGCGCGTCGCCCGGCGCATCGAGCGCGGTGAGCCACGCGCGACGGAAGGGTTCTGCAGCAGCGCCAAACGCGGCCCACGCATCCTGTGCACGCACGTGCGTCCTCTCGTCAGAAATAGGTCTTTTCGAGCTGTGTCGGATCGCTGGGCAAACGCCGGGGCGCCTCGAACACATGCAGCCAACCGTACCACAGCGGTCGCGTCTCCGCCGCGTCGGAGCATGCATGAAGCTCCTGCCAGCGCAGGCTCGGATGCCGGTGATGCGTCAGGTTGTAGTTGAAGTTGAGGAACGCCCAGCGGATCATTGTGGGGGCACGCATGTTGTATGTGCCCTCGACAACGTCGAGCGGCGTGTGCATGTGATACACCCACTGGAGCGACGACCACGAAAACGCGAATGCGAGGTAGGCAAGCGCGATGTCGAGCACGCGCCAGTCCAGCAATGCACCCAGTGCAATCCACGCGGCCACGCCTGCGAGGGTTTCGTATCGAATTCGTCGAAATTCGGCCTGGTCGAAGTCTCTGAACGCAGCCGCATACGTGTTGTCGTGTCCGTACTTCGCCCAACCATGCGGGATGCGACTCGGAAGCACGGCCAGGACGAAGCTGCCCGCGAAACTCGCGAACCAGATGCCGCCGACGATCGCCGCGTAGTATTCGATTCGCTTGCGCCACAGCGAAGCGTCCGGCTCGACGAAGTCCACCCGCTCCGCAGGTGTTCGATTCCGCACGTGGTGACCGAGATGATTCACGTGGATCAGCGTTGCCGCGGCGCCGAACATCGTCGATGCCCACCACATCATCAAGTAGTTGACTTCTCCGCGCCGATGCCCGAAACCGTGGAATGTTTCGTGCATCATCGAAAACACACCTTGCATGATCAGGCAGAACGGTACGAGCGACACCCAGCGCAAGGGGCTCGTACCGTGCGACAGCCACGTCAGGATGCCGGCCCATACAACGCTCTGTAGCGCGAGCACGCAGAGATTCAGCCGGTCGAACCGTCGCGAACGATTATCTATGGCGCTTGCATTGGCAACGAACATACAATTCGGACATGGATGGTGGCGGCGACGCAGAGCATACCTTCGATCGCCATCATCGAACAATACGCCCGCCTGCGCTGACCCTGCGCGTTACGCCACGATCGGCCACGACCATGTACGCCAAACGAACCGACGATTCAATGCATGAACGCTGCAACGACGCGGCAGACATCCGTCGGCGCAATCCGCGTTTTTGTTTTGCCGACCACATTCCTCGCTATTGGTATCGTGACAACCGCCGCGTGACGCGCTTTTTCGACGCGTTCTCGATCATGTTTCCGCTTGGCGAGAAGTTCTTTGTCGATAGCGTGAGGCAGTACTGCGACGCGCTGCCGGCCGACGGCACGCTCGCCGCGCAAGTGGATGCTTTCCTGTACCAGGAAGCCGCTCACATCCGCGAGCACCGCGCGTATAACCGGCGCCTGGCTCGCCAGGGCATGCCGGTCGACGCACTCGAGGCGCTCATGCGGAGACGGCAGCAACAATGCCGGCGTGTCGCGTCGCCGTTGCTTCAATTGACCTTCACAGCATGTCTTGAGCACTACACGGCCATTCTGGCCGATCTGCTATTGCGCGATCCGGCCATTCTCGACGGCGTCGACCCGTCGATGGCCGCGATCTGGCGGTGGCATGCGATAGAGGAAACCGAACACAAGGCCGTCGCGTTCGACGTATTTCGCGCTTGCGGCGGCGGCGCGATCAAGCGCTATTTCATGCGGACGGCGGCGATGCTCGGCGTCACGGCATGCTTCATCGTCGATCTGGGCTATTTTATCGTCCGTCTCGCGCGTGCCGACCGCGACGCCGGCAATTGGCGAAGCTGGGCACAGCTTGGCTGGTGGCTATTCGGTGCGCCGGGCATCGTTACCCGCGTGCTGCCCGCGTGGCTGGCATGGTTCTCGCCGCGTTTTCACCCTGCCCGAATCGGGAATCCGGCCACGCTGGCTGCTGCCCGCGCGGCGCTCGCTGCCGATGGCGTGACAACGGAGCCGGCATGAGCGCACGGTGTCCGGCATGGTCGCCGTCCGGCTTCGACGAGTGGCGGCAACACTACCCATCGACGCCGTTCGAACCGGCACCCGCAGCACTCGACTGGACCCGGCGCTTCATCGAATGTTGGCACGCGCATGGCGCCCACGCATCCCGGGACACGGTCATCGTGCTAATTGCGGGACTCTATTCCGAGTGGATACCTGCCTGCTTCCGGCATGCTGCGCGGGCGTTGCGTGCCGCGCGGTACCCAATCCTGCGTGTGCCGGTCCGCTCGTCGCGCGCGGTTGCCGAGCAGGGCGCGCATATCGTGCGCAACCTGTATGCGCGCCTGCCCGCTGATCGCCGCTTTATCGTCCTTACCCATAGCAAGGGCGGGCTCGATGCATTGGCGGCGCTGCATGCGGATTCAGGGCTTCGTGCTCGCTGCGACGGTATCGCACTCGTTCAGCCGCCCGTCGGCCCCAGTGCGATCGTCGACGGCCTGCTCGAGCAACGGGGGGCGCGCATCGATCCTGCATGGTTGGGTCGAGCCGCCGGGAGATTGCTGCGCACACGCTGGCTGCATGCAGGCTCGCGCGATATCGGCAGCGGGCGCGACGCGGGCATCGCGAATCTGTTGTCTGCGGTGCCCGGTGGCCTGCACTGTGTGCATGTCGTGAGCTGGTCGATAGAACGCACGTCCCGGTTCGACGCACATCACTCACGCCTGGACCGCTACCGTCCCGGTTGTGCGCATGACGGACAGTTCTACCTCGACCACCAGACGATTCGCGGCATGCCCCAAGTGTGCGTGCCGCATCTCGACCATGGCCAGCCTGTACTCGGAGGCGCCGGCTTCGATGCGGGGCGTTTCTGGCTTGCACTCGTTGCGCTCCTGAACGACACGCGAGCGGCAGCGGTCGCGAGCGGTCAGACGAGATAAATCTCGAATCCCGGGATCGCTTCGGTGCCGGCCGGATCGAGTGCGCTCGCGCCGGGCGTGGATAGCGTGTATAGATCCATCGGCAGTGCGGTGTACCGATAGCCGCGCAAGGCGGGCCATAGAGGATCGTGATCGTACAGGCAAAGCTGCAGCAAGGCGTAGCGGCTCCGCTCTCGTTGCCAGACCGCATCGAGCAGTGCCTGTGCGATGTCCGGGTCGCGTCCGCTCACATGCAGATGAGTCAGGTAGATGTCCTGAAGCGGCTGGCCGGGTGCTGCGATGGGAGGGCGTCCGAGCAACGGCGCGATGGCGTTGAAGCCGTGACGCAGCGCACCGAGCGAGCGCGGCAGACGTTCCAGGACGATGCGCTTGATACGTCCTGCATCCCACGGAGCAACGCAGCCCACGATACGCCGCTGCGCGTTACGTGCAACCAGAAAGCGCTCGATTCCGAAGTCGGGCCAGGTGTTCAGGCGGCGCGCGAATTCGTCCGCCGTAAAGACGCAACCGAAGGGGTGGGAACGCGACTCCTGGTCCAGGAACGCGCGGAGCGCGTCGGCATCGGCGGCCGACGCGTTCGTGATCCTGACGGAGCCGGCACTCCGCGCAGCAATACGCCGCGCATAGATCGATACGTTACTGTAGCCGCGCCAATGTCGAAATCCGAGCCGGGTTCGCTTGCCTGTCTTGAATAGCGATTGCGTTGCGATCCGGTTGTCACGAATGACGCAGCAGTACGTATGCTGTACATCTTCGTGCCGGGCGAGATCGGCGAGGCGATCGACGACATAGTCGACCCACGTGTGCGCTAGTTCGCGATCGGGTGCGATGCGCAAGTCGCCGAGGTAAGCGATGCGCTGTTTCTCGCTGGCGACGTAGCCGTCGCGAACGACCATGCTGGCTATTCCTTTGACGCGCCCGGCGCTGTCCTCCGCGAGCCAGGTTCGATAGTCGTTCGAATGACACCGATGCAATGCGAAGTAATCCGGTGAGCGATCGAAGCGAAGCGGCATCCCGCTGAGCATCGCGTAACGTGTTTGAAACGCGAGGAGCCGTTCGTTGTCGACCGCTGTGGCTAGCCGGATCCGCGTCATTGGCTCATTCACCGGTGAAGATTCGTCTTGCCATCGGGCGTAGGTTTTCCGGCGTCAGTTCACACAGGCAGACGAGCTCGTTGCCGCACGCGTATTCTGGATTGCGTTCCAGAAAATAGGCGACATCCGGCAGCCGTCGATGCACGTCCGGCACTTCGGCGAGGGCTGGGGCGAGGCGGCCTTGCGGTACCGGAAAATTGAGCACGCCGGACGCGGCGTCGTATGCGTGACCGAAGCGCTCAACTGCCAGATGATCGAGCAGTGCCTGATTCACGGGTTCAGTCGGTCGGTCGAATCGCGGGGTGAAGTCATGCGCGAATGCTCGCAAGTAGCGGTACGTACGATGCCCTTTGCAGATCAGAAACCAGTATAGTGCCACGTCAGGCGAGTTGCGTTTGAGCTCACCGGCGAGTCGAATCCAGCAAAACGCGAGTTGCTGGCTGCCCCAGCAGGCCGGATCCACGATCGTGTCGCCGGAAAACAGGATGCGCAGTGTGGTGTCGCACCACTGCTGTTCATATAGTTTCAACGTGGAGAAGCCGCGCAGCCTGCCGGTGTCATCGCGCATGATGACGCAATGTGTCTTGTCGTCGAGATCGTGTTCGAAGCGTGCCTGTTCCGTATCCCGGTAACAGGTCGAGTAGAGCGCGTACATATGTGCAATGTCGACGTCGCGCAGCTGCGCACGTGTCATGGAACTGGCTCGAAGCGGCATAGCGTCGTTATTCATGCGAGCTGAAACGATTTATGATGATACGCGATTGAGCCGCTCCTTTTTTCACATGCGCGCCATACCTCCTGTTTCCGTCTCCTATATACCGTCGGCGTTCGACGCGTGGCGCTGGCTGGCAATCTATGTCGTCGTGTCGGGTGCACTGTACTTCTGGGTCACACACGTGCCGATGGCACCCGTGGCGCTGTTGCGTCCGGGGCCGTACGATGCGGTCATTCCGCGTGTGTCCGCCAGCGTGCCGCTTTATTTGAGTTACGCGCTCGTGATGCCGTCGATTGTCTGGTTCGGCCGATGCCGAAATTGGCTGCTGCCCGCGTTTTTCGCAGGTGCGCTTGCCGCAGGCCTGTGCATCGTCAGTCATCTGTTATGGCCGACTGCCGTGAGCCGGTCGCCGGCTGCGACAGGATGGATCGCGTGGCTGTATCGGATCGACGCGCCACTCGCCGCGAGTCCATGCGGGCATGTTGCGCTGCCTGTGGCTGTAACCGTGGTATTGGCTGCGCTACGTGTCCGTGCAGCGCGCTATTACGCTGCGTGGAGCGCAATGCTGGCGCTCACGGTCTTGACGACCGGACAGCATCTGCTCGCGGACATGCTCGCGGGACTCGCACTCGGCATTGGCGTTGGCGGTGCGACGACCGTGCTCATTCGTCTCGACGTTGACCTGCGTACGGCCGCCGCATTGCTGCTTGAATGGCTATGTATCGTAGTTACGCTGCGAGTTGCGTTATCGGTGGGGCATTGGGGAGGCTACCTCGTCGCTGCCGTTGTTGTCGCGACCCGGCAACACGCGTTGTTCATTTTGTATCACGACGCGACACACTATCATTTGACCCGCCGCCGTTTCGCGAACGACTTTCTGATCAACTTGGCAATCGGCGTACCGGGACTCGTGCCCATCGAATTTTATCGCCCGCTGCATCTCGCACACCATCGACACGTCGGGACTGCGGAAGATCCCGAGCGGAATTATCTGTACCACGCGCAGCCATGGAAATTCGAGCCACTCGACACACTCCCGCTCGTCCGGCAACTGCTCGGTGATTTGCTCCTGGTCAACATGGTGAAAAACATGCGCGCATACCGGCGTGCGAACGGGCGTGGTGCGTCCATGTCACTGCCGCTGCTTACGGCGATAGCGACATGGGGCATCCTGCTCGTGCCGCTCGTGCATGCATGCACAGTACGCGAACTGTTGACGCTTGCGGCGCTTTGGTTCGTTCCTCTCGTGACAATCGGGGCGCTGGTGCAGAAGATCCGTAGTATTGCAGAGCACAGCGGCGGGCCGGGTGTCACGGCTGGCTGGAATGACTGGACTTATTCGTGGCGCGTCGGGTTACTGGGCCGCTTCTTTATCTGGCCGTACAACATCAACTATCACCAACAGCATCATCGCGAACCCGCCGTGGCGTGGCATCGCTTGCCCGGATTGCGTGCGTCTGACGAGCCGGTTCTGTCTTCGCGGCAATTGCTTGCATTGCTCTGGTCGTGTGCCTCGCGCCGTGGTAGTCAAAGATAGAAAAAATCCCTTCCACGACGCGATGAAGTTTCCCATCGGTCCTGGAGCGAAAGATCGGCACGACCCGTTGCGATCCGTCTGACGCGTGCCGCGCAACCATTGCACGCGGATCGCGTCATTCGACGGGCGCATTTCGATGCACGACCCGATCGTGAGTTGAGCGCAGCCATTGTCTTGACGCGCCATGGATTCATCAACCGTAGTGCGAGGCTTTGTCCAGAACGACGGGGTCAACTCCACACCAATGCGCCGCGGCCATCACCAGCCCTTTACGGGATTGACGTTGGCGTGACAGAGCAAGGAAAGCATGGATGCTGCGCGGATGGAGCGGATTCGATCTGCAGGCGGCATTGAGATTGCGCGGCCCAACGGAAGCGCAAATCTTTCCTGTCGGCGCGTTCCGTCGATATTGTCGTCGCCCCGCTCCCCGCTCCCCGCTCCCCGCTCCCCGCTCCCGGCGCCCGGACGACCGGTGCCGGATCCGGCGTGGCGGTCATTCAATCAATTGATCGTGACGCACGCGCTTGCCGATGAGATCTCCCGAAACATCCGAGTGGCGCAGCAGAATTTATGAATAAATTAATCAATGTCGATTATAAGAACATAGATGACCATTGTTTGAATTCAGGAAATTATCTAATTTAATTATCGCCCGATCAAACAAATTGTCCGCGACAGCAAAGGTTGTCGAATTCACCTCGTCATTCAATGACGTCGTACCGTTGCAGCGCTTGTCTGGTGGTCATTTGCGCGGCGATGAAGAATTTCGACCCTTTATTTGCGACCCTGAAAATTCGTCGAAATGTGAAGCATTGCAATATAAAGCCCCCGCGCTGGGTATTCCGGTTGCGATGCGTGATTTAATTTGGCAGGATTTTCATCAGGTTTTCCGGTTTTAAAACAACAAAGCGCTCGACAATTCAATTTGCCGAAATAACGCGCGGCGCGCCGGGCAACGATTGGAAAGGACGCTGGCCAGAAAAATCAGGTAACGAGGCGGCGAACGGTCGGCACCGTTCGCGATCATTGAATCAATCGCTTGTCCGGTCGCGTCGATGCGTCACGTGAGCGATCCGGGCGAATCCGACACGGGGCGGCCATGGCGACACTCAAGAACGATTCTTCCGGAGAAGCATGCCTGCTCCGCGCGTATCACGTGTTCGGCCGCGACGACGCGCGCTGCGACACGGTCATCCGGGATGGGTCGGTGTCGCGTGTCCATGCCCATATCCGCTGGGTCGGCGGGCTCTGGGAGCTTCACGATCACAGCAGCAACGGCACGTCGGTATCGGGCGTGGCGTTGCGCGACGGCGAGCACGCGGTGCTGCAGCGAGGCGATGTGATCCGGTTCGGCAGAGCCGGCATTGCACCCTGGCGTGTCGATACGCTCGACGATCCGGCCGATACGCTATGGCCGATACGAGGCGCCGCGGCGCCGATCGTGCTAGCACCGCGCCAGATCCTGCCTGCACCGGCCGCGCAGCCGGTCACGATCGTCCGTTCGCCGGCCGGTGAATGGCTGTGCGACGACACGTTGCCGCCGCGCGCGCTCCACGACGGCGATGAAGTGTCGACCGGCGACTTCGCGTGGCGCCTCGCCCTCGTGCGCCACGGCTCGACGGTGATGCTTGCCGCACCTGCCGATCCGGCCGGGCCGGCGCAATTGCTCGAATTCTTCGTCAGCCGGAACGAGGAGCACGTGCGCATGCTGCTGCATGTCCGCGGCGGCGTGGTCGACCTCGGCGAGCGTGCCCATCACTACAGCCTCGTCACGCTCGCCCGCGCACGCTCGGCCGACATGCAGGCCGGCTACGACGCCGCCACGCAGGGATGGATCGAACTCGACCGGCTGGCACGCATGCTCGGCATCGATACGTCCCATGTCAACGTGCAGATTCACCGCGCCCGGAGCCAGTTCGCGGCCTTGCCGGGCCTGGGCGCGAGCCAGCTCGTCGAGCGCCGGCGCGGCAGCGTCCGTTTCGGCGATTTTTCGTTCCGCATCATGCGCGGCGAGCACCTCGAATGCCAGTCGGTGCCGGCCGTCGGGCCGCGTATCGGCGTGCAGCGCGCGGCGCCGGCCCCGGTTGTCCATTGCCCGTGAACGCGCGCGAACCGGCCGTGTTGCCGACCGCATTTCGCCCGCCAGCCGGGCCGGACGCCGTTGCGCCGCACCAGCATGCCGCGCCTTTCGCGGCGCTTGCCGGCAAATGGCATTACCGGCTCGGCGCGCTGCTCGGCGAAGGCGGCAACGGCGTGGTGTTTCGCGCGACCTGCAACGAGACGGGCCAAGATGTCGCGATCAAGCTGATGCGGGACGATGCCGCGCTGAGCGCGGCGGAGCGCGCGCGCCGGCGTGCGCGCTTCCGGCGCGAGACGAGCCTGTGCGAGGCGCTGCGGCATCCGAACATCGTGGCCCTGCTGGACCAGGGGGAAGCGCCCGACGGGCGGCTGTTCGCCGTATTCGAACTGGTGCAGGGCAGCACCGTGCGCGACCGGCTCGCGGCACAAGGGCCGCTGTCGGCCGTCGACACGGGGGGGCTGATGACGGAGGTGCTCGACGCGCTCGCGGCCGCCCATCGGTGCGGCATCGTGCATCGGGATCTGAAGCCGCAGAACATCGTGATCACGATGGCCGATGACGGGCCGCACGGGAAGCTCCTCGATTTCGGCATCGGTGCGTTGCTGCCCGGTACCGAAGACGTCGCGCGCGACACCGCGACGCTGGCGACCGAGGTGCTTGGCTCGCCGCCCTATTGCGCGCCGGAGCAATTGCGCAACGAGCCGCCGACACCCGCAAGCGATCTTTATGCGTGGGGCCTGATCGTGATCGAATGCCTGACGGGCGATGTCGTCATGCAAGGCGCAAGCGTGGCCGACATCCTCTATCAGCAGCTGAGCCCCGTGGATGTCGCGCTCCCGCCGTCGATCGCGTCGCATCCGCTCGGCGCGGTACTGCGACACGCACTGAACAAGAATCCGCAGCAGCGCGCCGCGTCGGCCGACGCGCTCGCGGCGCAGTTTCGCGCGCTCAACTTCGCCGCGCTCGTCGGCCAGTTCGATGCCGGTCGCGCGGGCCGGCAGATGCATCCGCGCCCGCTTGCACCGCACGGCGAGACGATCCCCGCGCTCGGCGAGTTCCGACAGATCACCACCCTGTGCTGTTGCGTGACGATCGCCGGAGAGGGGCGGCAACGCCATGCCGGAACCGAGCACGGCAATGCGCTCGACGGCTACGAGGAACAGTGGCTGACGAAGTGCGCCGATATCGCCATCGGTTACGGCGCGCACGCAGGCGGACGGCTCGGCGACACGCTGCTGTTCCATTTCGGCCTGCAAGGCGATATCGACCGGCCCGCGCGCCGCGCGGTGCGTGCGGCGCTCGACATGGTGCGGGTAGCCGGGCGTGCGCTGCTGCCGGTGCCGGCGGCGGCCGGCGGACGCGTTGCCGGGGCAGGAGACAACTGGCGGGTCGAAGTGGCGGCCGCGATTCACGTCGGGCAGGCGCTCGCGCATGCGTCGCACATGTCGGGCGGCTCGACGCCCGCCGCGGCGTCGCGGCTGCTGCGGCTGGCCGGGCCCGGACAGATTCTGATCAGCGACGATGCGCGGCTCGCGCTCGAACGGCATGCCGATGTCCGGCCGACCGCGTTGCGGCTGGCGCGGGCGGGCCTCGTGCCGCAGCCGGTTCACGAGTTGCTCGGCGAGCGGCACGCCGATACGCCGTTCGATTCGCTCGACGCCGGCCTGCGTGCGCCCATGGTCGGCCGCGCGCGCGAGCTCGACGCGCTGCTGCGCGCGTGGCGCGAAACGCAAGGGCGCCATCGTCGCGCGATGCGCGGCGAGCCGGCGCCGCACGGTGTGCCGCGGCTCGTCGTCGGCGACGCGGGGCTCGGCAAGTCGCGGCTCGTGCACGCGCTGTGCGAGGCCGTCCAGGCCCGGGGCCACGCCTTCGCGCATTGCGGGTGCCTGCCCGAGCGGGAGAACCACGCGCTGTTTCCGGTCCTGCGGTTCATCGGCGCGCATTGGCATATCGATGCCGATAGCCCGCCCGGCATCGCGCTCGCGGCGATCGACGCGATGATCGCGCCGCTCGATTGCGATCATGCGGCCGCCCGTGTCGCGCTCGCGACCTGGCTGGGGCTGCCCTGCGAGGCGAAGGGGCTGCTGTGGTCGAGCGTGCGCGAGCAGCACGCGTTGTTCGATGTCCTCGAGCAACTGATCGTGTCGCTCGGCAACGGCGCGCCGGTCTTGCTCGTGATCGAGGACGTTCAATGGCTCGATCGCTCGACCGAGGACTTTCTCGCGTATCTGCAGCGCTCGCCGCGCGCGGTGGCCCTGTGCATCGTGCTCACGTCGCGCCCCGACAAGCTCGCTCGCTGGCGCGGCGCGACCGACCGCGTGGTGCTGCGCCGCCTGCCGCGCGACGACGCGCAGCGCCTGCTGTCGGCGCATCTGGGCCAGGGCGCGTTCGATCCGGCATGGCTCGACCAGCTTGCCGATCGCACGGCGGGTATCCCGCTGTTTATCGAGGCCGTCGCGCGCGAGTTGACGATGAGCGGCGCGGACGGCTCGCCCGCGCCCACGGGGGAAACCGACCCATATCCGCTTCCGCTCAGTCTCGGCGGCATGCTCGGTCTTGCATTCGATCGGATCGACGGCGCGCGCGACACGGCGCAGCTCGCCGCGACCATCGGGCTCGAGGTGGATGCGCAACTGCTCGCCGACGCATCGCCGCACGACCGGGCCACGCTCGACGCGCATCTGCGGCTGCTGCACGAAGAGCGGATCGTGTATGCGCAGCATCGGCGCGATCGCGTGTTCTATTCGTTCCGCCATGCGCTGATTCGCGATGCCGCGTATGAATCGATGCCGCCGGCCGTGCGGCGCGGCAATCACGCGCGCGTCGGCCGTGCGCTGGTCGCGCAAGCCGATCGCGGCGCCGGTGCGCATGCGTTCGGCGTCGCCGGGCACTTCGCGCGCGCAGGCGCTTGGGCGGAGGCGATCGCCCACGGCATCGACGCGGCGCGCCGCGCACTCGAACGTTCCCGGTACGACGACGCGATCCGTTACGGGCAGACCGTATTCGAATGGCTCGGCACGGCCGACTACGCGCAACGCGAGCACGACAGTGCGCGCATCCGCGCCACGTTGACGCACGCGACGATGGCGCGCTTCGGCTGGGCGGATCCGCGGGTGCGCGAGCATGCGGAGCAGTTGCTGCGGCACATGCAGACGCTCGACGATCCGGAACTCGAGATCAGCGCGTTATGGACGCTGTCGACCTACTACCACGTCGCAGGCGATCGTCCCACCGTGCGCGGGATCGGCCTGCGGCTCGACGCGCTCGCGACCGAGCGCGGCGATGCCGGCGTTCAGGTCGCGGCGGACGCAATGCGCGGCATGAGCCTGTGGGTCGACGGCCACTATGCGCGCGCCCGCGCCGCGTTCGACGCCGTGCTGGCCGGCTATGACGTGCGACGCGACGCGGGCCACCGGCGCATCCTGGGGCTCGATACGCGCGCGTGGACGATGGCATCGCTCGCGAGCGTGCGCTGGTGCATGGACGACGACCCGCAGGCCTCGCTCGCGATGGCGCGCGAAGCCGTGTATTGCGCGACCTGCCTGGACCATCTGCCGACGCTCGGCGTCACGATGCTGTACCTCGCACGCACGTACCAGCTCGCGGGCGATCGCGACGCGGCGCGATCGTTGTCGGCAGCGCTGCTTCGGCTGTCGGAGGCGCACCGGCTGCGCGCGGTCGGGCACTACGCCGCGATCATCCATGCGTGGACGCAAGCGGATCGCGCGGGCGTCGTCGCGCACCTCGATGCGCAGCGGCAGTCGGGCGGCCTGCTCGGGCTGACCTACTACGCGTCGCTGCTTGCCGAGCTGGATGCCGGGCGCGGCGACTACGACGCCGCGCTCGCGCAGATCCGGCAATGCCTCGCATGGTGCGAGTCGACCGGGGAACGGTATTACGAAGCCCAGCTGTTGCTGAAGCAGTGCGAGTACCTGCGCCGGGCCGATCCGCGCTGCGGCGGCGTGGCCGCGCTGGACGCGTGCCGGCGCGCAGTCGAAATTGCAACGACGGCGGGCATGGGCCGGATCGCCAGGCTCGCCGAAGCGACGTTGCAGTCGTTGCCGTAAGCAGTTCCATTCGTCATTCAGGAGAACAGACCGATGAGCAAGGATCTTCGATTACCGACGTACGAGCAGTTTCTCGAATACCGCGCGACCGTCATCCGGGCAATCGCCCTCGCATGGCATTCCCCGGCATTTCTCGACGAACTCGAGAGCGATCCTGTCCACGCATTGCGCGAGCATTTCGACTATCACTTTCCGTTCAAGCTCGACCTGAAGGTGCAGATCAAATCGTCGGCGTGGACACCGACCGTCAACGGCGACTGGACAGCCGGCCACAAAAACAAGCTCACCCTGTATCTGCCGCCCGCGCCGGCGGACGAGGCGCAATTCGCGCAGGCGCTGGCCGCGTACAACGCGAACCACATCACCATCATGGAATGACCTCGGGGAAACCGACATGGCAAAGGACAACGCTAATCCGACGCTCGAATCGATGCTGGAGTTTCAGAAGGTCTATCTGCGTGCGATCGCGCTTTCATGGCGGGACCCGGCATTCAAGCGCGAACTGCTGGACCAGCCGCTGGATACGCTCGCGAAATACTTCGGTTACCAGTGTCCGTGGATCCTCGACATCGAGATCGAGAAGACGCACGGTGATCATGGCTGGACGAGCGACGGGAAAGGCGGCGGGAGCTGGAACCTGCCGCGCAACGTGATGACGGTCGGCATACCGGAGCAACCGACGAACCTGGACGAAGAGGCCGTCGCGCTCGCGGCCTACTGCGACGCCGGGCCGAGCTACCTGTTCACCTGCTGCTGACCTGGTGCGGCCGAGCCGCACCCCATCGCGCGACCCGGGCCGGTTGCCCGGGTCGAGCGATGTTTGTTGATCCTTCGCACGGAATCCGACGATGCTTGATGACCTTTCGCGCGTGTTGCGCTTCAAACCGCATTTGCTCGTGCTCGATGCGGGCCCCGAGACGCTGTTCGTCGTCGACGAATTCAAACGCGCAATGCTGTCGGGCGCGATCTTCGTGCGGATCGCCGCCTGCTTGCGGGCGCGGATGACGATCGCCGAGATCGTGACATCGCTTGCCGACACGTTTGGAGAATGGGACGTGCTCGCGCGGCTCGATCACCTGGTGCGTCGCGGGTACGTGCGCGCCGACTCGCCGCACTACGACGATGCCGCGCGCGGCTTCTTCGAGCGTGCCGGGCTCGACGGTGACGCGGCTTGCGCGCGCGTCGTTCAACTGCGCGTCGCGGTCGAGGCGTTTGGCGCCGACGATGCGGCGCTCCGGTGCGCGCTCGACACGGCCGGCATCGATGTCGTGCCGGACGCCGAATTGACCGTCGCGATCGCCGATACGCACGACCGCGACGATCTCGCCGCGTGCGCCGCCCGCGTGACGGCGCGCGGCGGGGCATTGCTCCTTGTGGCGGCCGGTGGCGTGCAGACGCTGATCGGGCCGTTGCTGGCCGGCGGCGGCGCGCATGCCGATGCGCCGTGCATCGAATGCGTGCGGTACTGGATTCGCATCAACCGGCCGGTCGAGGCGCTGCTTGCGCGCCATCACGGCAGCGCGGCAACGCGTCTGCCGCCGGCCGCGTCGCGTGCCGGCGCCGCTGCCGCCGCGGCGCTCGTTGCGGCGACGGTCGAGCAGATCGCGGTCAACCGCACGATAGCGGAACGTTCGCAAACGCATATCGTGGCGCAGCGCATCGACACGTTGGCCGCTGAACGGCATCGCGTGCTGAAGCGTCCGCAATGCCCGTGCTGCGGCAATCCCGCATGGATGCGCGAGCAGGCGGCGCGGGCGCCGCGGCTCGCCGATCATGCGCCGTTGACGCGTGCCGACGGCGGCTACCGTACCGCCGACCCGCAACAGGTGTTCGAGCGTTATGCCCATCTGATCTCGCCGGTCAGTGGCGCGATCGCGTATCTGCACCCGATGCCGAAGCGGCACGCGGGCCTGCGCAAGGTCTATGCGTCGGGCTTTCTCGTGTGCCCGGCCGCCGTGCCCGGCAGCAACCGGTTCGACAGGATCTGCTCCGGCAAGGGCCGTAGCGACGAGCAAGCCCGCGTGAGCGCGCTATGCGAAGCGCTCGAACGATTCAGCAGCGTGTATCAGGGCGACGAGGCGAGGTTGACCGGCAGCATGGCAAGCCTGCTCGCCGATCCGGCTTGCGACGCCGAGCCCATCCACGTGAACGACCTTCAGCAGTTCAGCGAACGGCAATTCGATGCGCGCGACGCGATCAATGCATTGACCCGCGATGTCCGCAAGCAGGTGCCGCCGCGCTTCACGTCGCGCGACGTGATCGACTGGACGCCTGCATGGTCGCTCGTGAGCGGCAGGCGCCGCCTCGTGCCGCTGAGCTACTGCTATGCGGAAACGCCGGACAGTGCGCAGGCGCCGGCCGCGTGCGTGCACAACCCCAACGGCTGCGCGGCGGGTTCGAGCATCGACGAGGCGATTCTGCAAGGCATGCTCGAGTTGATCGAGCGCGATGCGGTCGCGATCTGGTGGTACAACCGGCTTGCACGCCCCGGCATCGATCTCGCGAGTTTCGATGATCCGTATTTCGACGCGCTCGTGCACGAATACGCGACGCTCGGGTGGCGTTTGTGGGCACTGGACATCACCACCGATCTCGCGGTGCCGACCGTGGCCGCGCTGGCGGAAAATCCGCAAGACGGGCGCTTCTCGATCGGCTTCGGCTGTCATCCGGACGGCCGGATCGCGGTGCAGCGGGCACTGACCGAAGTCAACCAGTTGCTCGATGTCGCCGCGGATGCGCCGCATCCGTGGGATCGCGACAAGCTCCCGGCAACCGGATTTCTGTATCCGGCGGCGGGCGCGCGCGCGACGACGCGTTCGACGTGGCAACCGGTCGAGGCCGCGTCGCTACCGGCAGCGCTCGCGCATTGCACCGCGCGCATCGCGGCGGCAGGCATGGACGTGCTCGTCGTCGACAAGACGCGGCCCGACATCGGCTTGTCCGTGGTGCAGGTCATCGCGCCGGGGCTGTGTCATTTCTGGCCGCGGTTCGGCGCGCGACGGTTGTATTCGGTGCCGGTCGAACGGGGTTGGCGTGCGCAGCCGTGCGATGAAACGGAGCTGAATCCGGCACTGCTGTTTCTGTGACACGACCGCGGGCGCGTCAGCGGCGGCGGAACGCGCCGGGCGGACCGATTCGGGCCGCCCGGTGCCGCCGGGCACCTCGTGCGGATCATGCCCCGGCCATGTCGAGGTGCCCGTTCGGCATCACTGGTTGCTGATGGTGAGGTACGCATCCCAGGTGACGTAGCCCTTCAGTTGCGCGTGCCGGTCGTAAATGGCTGCGACGAACGAATACGTTTCGTTGTTGCCGGGGCGGACCACGGTCGCTTTCGCGTAGTAGTCCGCGCGTGCTTCCTCGTTCACGCTGTTGTTCTCGGGCCAGCCCCGCGCCGGATAGGGCTCCGTGCTGTTGTCGGTGAGGTACGAAACGTAGCCCAGCAGATTGGTGGTCTTCGGAACGAAGTTATACAAGAAGCACTTGTAGTCGGCCGTGCCGGTCAGCGACACGGTGCGCCAGCGGATCACGTCGTCGACCTCGGCCTTGATCCGCAAATTGCTACCTCCTTCGCCCTCGTTCTGTCCCTGCGTCGTGCCCTGGCCGTAGCCGTACGCCGCATTCGCCAGCGTGGTGATCATGTACACGGTATCGGGATTGTTCCCGAGCGACGTCGGCTGGTCCGGATGCTGGCTGAGCGAGTTGTTGTTGCTCTTCAGGATCTCGTCGACATCGAACGCGATCAGCACATCGACGATTTTGAAGGTATCCAAGATCTTGGGCATGGCAGTTCCTTTCACGCTTTCTCGTTGAAAAACACTCTGCTGAGTGACGACGCCCGTGGCATCTGCATCTCTCCCATCCTGCGAAGCGGCGCTTGCGGAGAAGGCGGCGCGCGGAAGAGTATCGACAGCGTACGAAGGATCGATCCGCGAATCGATTACACACGCTTACAGCACGCGTGCATATGAATCCTGCATCCGGTGCACGGATGTCCCGGCGTCGCCGGAACCCGCGTCCTGCAGTGGGCCGGATATGTCGATGCTTCGTACCCCGGGATCTGCCGATGTCGTTCCACACGCTGCGCTGTTTCGCCGGCTGGGCAGACAAACCCGAAAGCCGGCAGATTCCGACCGGCGGCTTCATGGGGCGCCCGACGGTCAACTACACCGTCGCAGTGCCGCGATATGGGACATGAGGGGAGCAGAGCCACGGTAGTCGCCGTCGAGCGAGATGAAAGCAGCGACCCGAACCGGCGCCGCGCCTTCGTTGTCGGGCGACCCGGATTCGCGAAAATATTGGGCTCGTGGGGGCTGCGAAAAGCCTTGCAGCAGGACGCTGCGATCCATCCGACCGATCAGCGGATTCGCACCATGCGGATTACATCACTCGCTCGGAGCACTCCGATACGCATCCCGATACACCCCCGGGCTACACCCGAACCTCGCCTTGAACGCCCGCCCGAAATGCGTGATGTCCGAAAACCCGCACGCGATCGCGAGTTCCAGCAGCGTGCGGTTGGTATCGGCCGGATCTTCCAGCGCGCGCCGACTCGCCTGCAGCCGATACTCCTGAATCAGGCTCTGCGGTGTCCGCTCGGTCGCGGCCAGCGCGCTATATAACGTGCGCCGCGACACGTTCAGCGCGCTCGCCAGCTTGTCCGGCGACAAGTCGGGATCGCTGTAGTGATGCGACAGGTAGATTTCCGCGTTCATGCGCAGGGCAGCGCTGCGCGCATCCGCGCCGGTCAGCGAATCGCTCGCCTCGCGTCGAATCACCGAATCGAGCAGCATCAGCGTCGATTGCTCGAAGCCGAACAGGCTCTCCGGATCGTTCGGCACCTGCCCGTCCATCAGGTAATGGATCGATTGAAGGGCCAGTTGTGCATTGCCGACGGTTCGGCGCACCTGCACGCCCGCGCGCTCGACGAACCAGCGCCACATCGTGCCGCTTCTCGGCGGCGTCAGCGCGGCGACGAAGCGTGACGCGTTCGTCGATTCGATCATGTACGGCTGCGTCGCATCGTAGATCACCCACTCGCCGGGATTGACGGTCGACGTCGCGTTGCGCTGCGTGACGCGGCTTTGCCCGGCGATCTGGAACAGGATCTTGTAGCAATCGCTGTCCGCGCGCGACGCGAGCGAGCGGTCGCGATCGACGCGGATCGCGGTGGTGTCGACCTCCGCCATCCGCAGGCCGCCCACCGTCGCCACCCGCACCGACATCCGGAACTGCGAGCCGGTGTCGTGAAAGACCAGTGGCAGGAAGCTGTCCGCGATCAGGTCGCGCAGATTCGCGCTGCTGTTGCTGGCGTCGACGACGAGTTCGTGTGCCATTGCCGGAAGAGGAAGTGGGCCGGGGAACGCGTCAAGGTTAATGCAAACGGCCGGGACGCGCGTTCAAACGCCGCCATTGTCGGCAGCGCTGCCCCGCGGCGTCAATCGTGGTTTCTCCACGTTCTCCAGGGCCGCCGTCGCGCGACGGCATCGATCTGCACGCTGAAGCCAAAAGTGTGCACGCATCGCCGAACGGCGCCCGCGGCGCATCCCTAGAATCGGAAAGCGGTCGGCAAGCTGTCCTGTCGAATCGGGCGCGTGCTCGCACGCAGCCGGTCGGCGCGTCGAATCGCACGGGCTGGCTCGCGCCATGAGAAACAACCACCGATTTTCAAGGAGACGCCGCCGCAGGCCGGGCGACGGACGCATGCGGCGGCAGCGCGCGCCGGTGAACGTCGCGCGCACGACAGCGGGCGCATACCAGGATGTCCGATAGAACTTTCGATTACATCGTCATTGGCGCCGGCTCGGCGGGGTGCACGATCGCGACCCATCTCGTCGAGCGCGGCCTCGGCACCGTGCTGCTGCTGGAAGCGGGCGGCCACGACAAGGATCTGTTCATCCACATGCCGGGCGGGCTGGCGAAGGCGATTCCGCGCTACACGTGGCCGTATGCGGCCGAGCCGTCGGACGACGTGAAGGGCCGCTCGATCGCGGTGCCGCAGGGGCGCGTGCTCGGCGGCTCGAGCTCGGTCAACGGAATGCTGTACGTGCGCGGGCACCGCAACGACTACGACCGCTGGGAGACCGAATACGGCTGCAAGGGCTGGGGCGCGGACGACATGCTGCGCTACTTCGCGAAGGCCGAGAACAACGAATCGCTGACGGCGCCCTATCACGGCAACAAGGGACATCTGCAGGTCACCGAGATCCGCTATCGCCATCCGCTGTCGCAGGCGTTCGTGCGGGCGGGCCAGCAGATGGGGCTCGACTACCTCGTCGACTACAACGGCGAGCGGCAGCAGGGCGTCGGGTTCTATCAGGCGACGATCTTCAACGGCGAGCGCGGCTCCACGGCGGCGACCTACCTGAGCGCGATCCGCAACCGTCCGGAACTCAGCCTCGAAGTCGATGCGCTGGTCGAACGCGTGGAAATCGAAGGCGGCCGCGCGACCGGCGTCACGTATCGGCAGGGCAACCGTCGCGTGACGGCGCGCGCCCGGGCCGAAATCATCGTGTCGGCCGGCGCGATCGGCTCGCCGAAGATCCTGCAGTTGTCCGGCATCGGGCCGCAAAAGGTGCTCGAGGACGCTGGCGTGCAGGTCAGGCACGTGCTGCCGGTGGGCGAGAACTTCCACGATCACATGCACATGTCGGTCAATGCGACGATCCGCACGCCGGTGTCGCTCTACGGCCAGGACAAGGGATGGCGCGCGCTGAAGCACGGCATCCAGTGGAAGTGGTTCCGCTCCGGGATCCTGACGTCGCCGGTGCTCGAAGGGTTCGCGTTCGTCGATACCTGCGGGCAGGGGCAGCCGGACGTCCAGTTCCATTTCCTGCCGACGATCGACTCGTTCGACGATCCGATCGGCGTGACGGCGGGCCGCACGCACGGCATCACGATCAAGACCGGCCATCTGCAACCGTATTCGCGCGGCCGCGTGACGATCCGCTCGTCGAACCCGCAGGAACTGCCACGCATCGACGGCCGCTATCTGGCCGACCGCCGCGACGTCGACGGCCAGATCCGGGCGGCGAAGCTCGCGCTGAAGATCCTGCGCCAGCCGGCGCTCGCGGAGCACGTCGACGAGATCTTCTCGCCGGACTGTCCGCCCGACGACGACGCGGGGATCGAGGACTGGGTGCGCGGCGCGGCGAAGACGGTCTATCACCCGGTCGGCACCTGTCGGATGGGCACGGATGCGGCGTCGTCCGTCGTCGATCCGCAACTGCGCGTGCACGGTATCGCGGGGCTGCGCGTGGCCGACAGCTCGACGATGCCGAGCATCCCGAGCGGCAACACGAACGCGCCGACCATCGCACTCGCCGAAAAGGCGTCGGACCTGATCGCCCACGCGGCTTGATCGGGCCTTTCACACTCAATTGGATTTCCGGAGGAATACAGATGGCACTGGTTCGGATGCTGGACGAAGTCAGGGCGTTTCTCGCGCGCGAACACGGTCATTACATCGACGGCCGCGCGGTGGCCGGCCGCGGCGAACGGATCGACGTGCGCGATCCGGCGACGCGCGCGGTGATCGGCTCGGTCGCGCAGGCGACCGACGACGACGTCGAAGCCGCGCTCGCGTCGTCGCATCGCGCGTTTCGCGGCGAGTGGGCAAACCTGACGCCGGCCGACCGCGAGCGCATCCTGCTGCGCTTCGCGGACCTGATCGAAGCACATGGCGAAGAGATCGCGCAGATCGAGACCGCGCAGTCGGGCAAGCTGATCGGGCTGTCGCGCGTGATCGAGGTCGGCTGGTCTGCCCGCTGGCTGCGCTATTACGCGGGCTGGGCCACGAAGATCGCGGGCGAAACGCTCGCCCCGTCGTTTCCCAGCATGAACGGCGAGCGCTACACGTCGTTCACGCTGCGCGAACCGCTGGGCGTCGTGTTCGGGATCATTCCGTGGAACTTCCCGGTGATGATCCCGGTGTGGAAATTCGGCGCGGCGCTCGCGACCGGCAACACGGTGCTCATCAAGTCGTCGGAGTTCACGCCGCTCACGATGCTGCGCATCGCCGAGCTGGCGACCGAAGCCGGCTTGCCCCCGGGCACGCTCAACGTGATCAACGGCACCGGCCAGGTCGGCGCGAAGGTGATCCGCGATCCGCGCGTGGCGAAGGTGTCGTTCACGGGTTCGGTGCCGACCGGTCGCATCATCGGCGAGCAAGCCGTCAACGCGAACTTCACACGCTTCACGCTCGAGCTGGGCGGCAAGAACGCGGCGGCGTTCCTGGCCGATACGCCGGTCGACAAGATTCTCGACGGCATCGTCGAGGCCGGGTTCCTGCATAGCGGGCAGGTGTGCGCGTCGGCCGAACGCTTCTTCGTGCATCGTTCGAAGTTCGACGAGGTGGTCGAGAAGATGAAGGCGCGCCTGGACGGCTTCCAGCCGGCCGATCCGATGGACGACGCCGGGATGATCGGCCCCGTCTGCAACGAACCGCAGTTCCGCAAGTGTCTCGACGCGTTCGACCTTGCGCGCTCGGAAGGCGACACGGTAGTGACCGGCGGCGGCGCGTACGCGCGCGACGGCTTCTACGTGAAGCCGACGATCGTGCTGCCGCGTTCGCTGGAATCGGCTTCGTACCGCAAGGAGATCTTCGGGCCGGTCGGCGCGTTCGTGCCGTTCGACGACGAGGAAGAGCTGATCGCGATGATGAACGACACGCCGTTCGGGCTGACCGCGAGCCTGTGGACGAACGATCTGTCGAAGGCGCTGCGCTACGTGCCGCGCATCGAAGCCGGCACCGTGTGGGTGAACATGCATACGCTGGTCGACCCGGCCGTTCCGTTCGGCGGCGCGAAGGGGTCCGGCATCGGCCGCGAATATGGTTCGTCGTTCATCGACGCTTATACCGAGCCGAAAGCGGTGACCATTCGCTTCTGACGAAGCCGCCTCCCGCGCAACCCGCCCGGGCAGAACCGGGCGGGCGTTTCCGTCACAAGCGGCTGCCGCTCAGAACCGCGTACTGAACCCGATCCGCGCGACCGACTGCAGCGCGCCGCTCGACGCGCCGTTCGCGTCCATCACGCCGTTGATCTGCGCGTGGCTGCCGTGGCTCGCGCGCTGATGCACGCCCGCGACGTACACCATCGTGCGTTTCGACAGCCAGTACTGGACGGCGGCCAGGAACTGGTGTGCATGCGCGTTCTCGAGCGTGTCATTGCCCTTCATGTACGTGTAGCTCGCCCCGATCACCCAGACCGGCGACGGATGCCAAGCGGCGCCGGCCTCCGCCGACCACACGCCCGCACCATTCCACGCGTTGTGCACGGTCGTGAAAAGCGCCTTCGCCGTCACCGTGCCGAGCGTGTAGTGAGCGCCGGCGCCCCAGTTGCGCACGGTGGTGGCCGGCAGCCCGTCCGCCGCGCCGTACTTCTGGTTCGTATAGGCCGCGCCCGCGCCGAACGGGCCGTTGTCGTAGCTCGCACCGACGCTGACCGTGTTGTTCGCGCCGACCGACCCCGCGACGTTCCCGAAGCCGTACAGCGCGCCGAAGGTCAGGCCCGAGATCGACGCGCTCGTGTACTTGACTGAATTCGCGACGCGATTGCTGCCCGCGACGCGGTCCCAGTCGAATGCGCCGGTCGGGTTGTTCGGCAGCGCGAGCGTGTCGAACGGCCCGTTGCGAAAGCCGTACAGCCCGACGAGGTCCCGCGCGATCTCGTTGCCGCTCGCGGCCAGCGAATCGACCATGAACTCGTACTGGTTGCCGAGCGTCAGTGTGCCGTATCGGTCGTTCTGCAGCCCGACATAGGCCGTGCGCGCGAACAACCCGCCGCCGATCATCGAGCCGTTCGCGAGCGAGAATTGATTGACGAGCCGGAAGATCGCGCGCGTGCCGGTGCCGAGATCTTCCTTGCCTTCGAAGCCGAGCAGGTTCGGGAAGAATATGTTGTCGTCGAATTTCGCGTTGCCGTGGCCGCCTTCGTTGCTGACATAGCTGATGCCGGCATCCAGCAGCCCGAACATCGTCACGCTGCTCTGCGCGCATGCCGCGGCCGGGATCGTGCAGGCCGCGAGGGCCAGCAGGGTCTTTTTCGTCATCTCCAAATGCTCCTCACATGTTTCCGGTCTTGCCGGAATATTTTTGATGGGACTACTGATTGATATGAAGGTAGTGAATCGTTCAGCCGCCGATTCGGTCGTGCCGGGAACGGGATCGGAACCGGATCGGAGCTGGATCGCGCACGCGGGCACCGGCGCGCGGCGCCTGCGCCAATGCCTGCGTGCGCCGGCCGCTATACCGTCGAATACCCGCCGTCCACCGGCACGATCGCGCCGGTGACGAACGACGCGCCGGGCGAGCACAGGAACAGGATCACTTCCGCGACCTCGTCGGCCGTGCCCCAGCGCGCGAGCGGCGTGCGCTCGAGAATTCGCCGCGACGCGTGCGTGTCGGCCATCAGCCCGCTGCTGAGCGGCGTGTCGATCCAGCCGGGCGCCACTGCATTCACGCGGATGCCGCGCTCGGCCCACGCCTGCGCGAGCGAGCGCGTGAGCTGCGCGATGCCGCCCTTGCTCGCGCTGTAGGCCGGGCGGTCCTTGCTGCCGAAGTACGTGTACATCGACGCGACATTGACGATGCTGCCGCCGCTCGCCGACAGCGCCGGCAGCGCGGCGTCGGATGCCCGCATCACCGACGTCAGGTTCACGTTCAGCACGAGCTCGAACTGGTCCAGCCTGTACTCGTCGGCGTGCCGGCTGATGCCCACGCCGTTGATGAGTGCGTCGACGCGCGGCAGCGCGCGGATCCCGCGCGTCAAGGCTTCGCTGTCGGTCACGTCGAGCTCCACGCAGCGGATCCCGGGATGCACCGGCGCATGCGGGCCGGCGGCCTCGAGCCCGAGCGCGACGACCGACGCGCCCGCTTCCGCGAAACGCCACGCGGTGCGCGCGCCGATGCCCGACGTGCCACCCGTCACGACGACGGCCTTGCCGTCAAACGACCAGGGGCGGCTCATGCTCGATGCTCCCGACGGTGTGAAGACGGCGTGCATGCCGGCGCGGCGGCGCAACCAGGATCTTGATCTGCGCGCGATCGGCGAGCAGCGCGTCGAAGCCGTCGGCGACGGCATCTTCGAGCGCGACCGTGCGCGTGACGATCGACGTGAGATCGAGCGCGCCCGACCCGATCAGCCGCAGCAGGTCTTCGTACACGTGCCGGTAGCCGACGCTCGCCGTGAAGGTCAGCTCGTCGTTGACCGCGCGGAACGCATCGAAACCTGCATGCGGCATCAGGCCGACCATCACGAGGCGGCCGCCCTTGCGTAGCCCCTGCATCGCGGCCTCGAACGTGGCCGGCAGGCCGGCCGCCTCGAAGCTCACGTCGACGCCGAGCCCGCCCGCCGCTTCGCGGATCGCATCGCGCAGCACCGGCGCGTCGAGCGAGCGCGCGTCGAACGCGTGCGTCGCGCCGAAGCGCGCGGCCGCGGCGAGCCGCTCGGGCGACACGTCGACCGCGACGATGGTCGTCGCGCCCTGCAGCTTCGCGAGCATGATCAGCAGCAGGCCGATCGGCCCGAGCCCGAACACCGCGCAGGTGTCGCCGAGCCGCAACTCGCCGCGCCGCAGCGCATGCAACGCGACGGCCGCCGGTTCCATCACCGCGGCCTGTTCGAGACTGACGTCGTCGGGGAGTCGATGCAGCATGTAGGCCGGCACGACCGCGAAGTCGGCCATCCCGCCATCGCCCATCAGGCCGGCGAAGCCCATCGATACGCACAGGTTGTACGAGCCCGAGCGGCAGTACGCGCACTGGTGGCAGTGATACTCGGGCTCGACCGCGACGCGGTCGCCCGGGGTCAGCGTCGTCACGCCCGCGCCGACTTCGACGACGGTGCCGCAGAACTCGTGACCGAGTGTGAGCGGTGCGGTGCGGCCGGACAGCGGATGCGGCGTGTCGACGGGAATCGCGTGCGGGCCGTCTGCATATTCGTGCAGGTCGCTGCCGCAGATGCCGCAATACGCGACCGCGATGCGGACCTGGCCGGGCCCGGCGCGCGGCGTGTCGAGATCGACCACGCGGAGGTCGCGCGGGCCGTGCCATTGAAGTGCACGCATGTCAGCGTCCTCCGAGGTTCTGGGTATCGAGACGGGGGGTAGCGTCGGCGAGCGCGCGCTTGCGCAGCACGGCGGGCGCGGTTTCGACGAGGCCGAACGACAGCACGCACGCGAGAATCGCGCCGGCGGCCGACGTCCACATCGCGAACTGCAGGCCGTACTTGTCGGCCGCGAAGCCCGCGACGGTCGGCGCGACGAAGCCGCCGATCAGCTCGCCCGCGCCCATGATCAAGCCGAGCGCGCTGGCGATCGCGCGGGGCGGCACGGTTTCGGCGGGGATCGTCGCCATGAACAGCGTGAAGCAGCCGAGGCCCGTGTACGTGACGAACACGAGTGCGCCGAGCGCCCAGACCGAGCCGACATGGATCATCACGACCGGGCACGCGGCCGCGACCAGCGCGAACGCGATCATCGTCGGCTTGCGGCCGATGCGGTCGGAGATCGCCGGCACCGCGAAGCCCCAGAACACCCACGCGGCGCCGAGGCAGGTCATCACGACGCCCATGTCGGCCGGCGACAGATGGCGGCTTTCCACGAGGAAGACCGGCGCGAACGAGATGATCACGACGAACCACGTGAGGAAGAAGCAGCTGATCAGCACGCAGAGCAGGATGTTGCGTTCCTTCAGCAGCGCCCAGCGGTTGATCGCCGCGCCGCTCGCGGCCGGCGCGCCGGCGCCGACGGCCTGTGCATGCCGTACGCCGCCGGGCGGCACTTCACGCACCCAGCGCCAGATGCAGAACGCGATCAGGAAGCCCGGAATGCACGATACGTAGAACGCCTCGCGCCAGCCGTAGGCGGTCGCGATCCCGATCACGACCGGCGGGCCGATCATCGCGCCGAGCAGGCCGGCGGCCGAGCCCTGCAGCAGACCCATGTTCAGTCCGCGGCGGCTCGGCGTCGAGCTCTCGACCATCAGCGATTGCGACAGCGGCAGCACGGGCCCTTCGGCGATGCCCATCAGCGCACGGAACGCGATCAGGCTCGCGAAGCCGCCGACGAGCCCCGACAGCGCCGAGCACACGGAGAAGCCGAGCACTGCGGCGATCAGCAGCGGCTTGCGCGTGCCGCGCGCATCGGACCAGGCGCCGGTCGCGGCACCCGACAGCGCCCACGTGAGCGCGAGCGCGGACGACACCATGCCGAGCTGCGTATTCGACAGATGCAGCTCGGCCGACATGAACGGGAACAGGAACGACAGCGCGAGGCGGTCGAAGAACACGAAGCCGAACGTCATGAACAGGATCAGCAGCAGCCTGTTCTCATACGTCCATGCCGATTTGGAGGAGGGATGGGATGTCATGAGCGGCCTCGTCGCGCGTCAGCGGAACAGCTTCTCGATCGCTTGTGCGCCGAGGCCGACCTTCTCGTAATGGGCCTTGCACATCGCGATGTACGAATGCACGTCGAAGTAGCCGTCGGGGTTGCCTTCGTCGTCGAGCCAGATCAGCGGGCCCTTGACGATGAAGAACGCGCGCATCGGTTCCGGATGGTCGAACGCGACGAGCGTATGGCCTTCGCCGGGCGTTTCATACACGAAATCGCCGCGCGTCGCGGTCCATTCGTGCTCCAGGTAGCCCCACTTGCCCGACAGCGTGTAAGCGAACACCTCGTGCGGGTGATAGTGGCGGTTCACGAGCCCCGCTTCCTTCGCCATCAGGATGTCACACCATTTGTTCTGCGACGGCGAGATCCACAACGGCCGCGATGAAACCGTTTCGGTGAACGGAACGTAAAGGCGCTCGTCGTCGGTGGCCGCATTCGGAATGTAAGCTTCCGGCAGCGCATCGGGCTTGAACGGATTGGCAATCGGCGCGATGTTTTGCCAGAATTCGGATACGGCTTTGTCGACCACGGTGTGTCTCCTTGTCGTTGGGTGTCGTGGGGTCGACTGTAGCCAGCCGGTGTGCGGCGCTCTTGACTGGGCTGGACGAATTGCTTGATCGGGCCGGACATCGCACCGCACCGCACTGCACCAATAACCTACGCACCATCCCCCAATCCGTGCCGCTCCGCACGACAGGCGACTCCAGGAGGCGACGTGACGAATTCGACCGTTCTTTCATGCACGCGAGGCTCGACGGCCGACGTGCCGGCGCGCGACCGGATGGCGTACTGGGATGCGTTCAACGCCGCGACGCTGGTCGGCCTGCGCTGCTCGTCGCTGTCGCTGGCGGGGCTCGAGGTCGAGAAAACCGATCTCGCGCTGCCGGGGCTCGGCGTCGCCGACATCAGCGGCCGCGATCACGTGATCGAGCGCAGCCCCGCGCTGGTGCGTCAACTGCCGAAGGAGTCGCTGTTCGCGTGCCAGATCCTGAGCGGTCGTGCGTATTTCATCCAGCGCGACCGGTGCCTGCTCGCGGAAGCCGGCGATGTCGTCGTGTACGACACGCGCGTGCCCTACCTGTTCGGATTCCTGACGCCGATGCGGCAGCTGCTGGTCGACATTCCGATCACCACGTTCGATGACCGCTTCGACGCGGAGCTGGCGGCGCTGCCGCTGCGGATCGCGCCGAAGCCGGGCGCGGGCGCGATGCTCGGCGCGACGCTGCGCGCGAGCGTCGAGCGGTTCATGAGGGATCCGGTCGAAGAAGACGCCGCGCGCTTCGTCGAACATACGCGCACGCTGGTCGCGGAGCTCATCGGCGCGGAAGTGAACGGCGCGGGCGCATCGCGCGCGTCGCTGTCGTACCTGCTGACCGCGAAGCAATACATCGCGACGCATCTCGGCGACCCGGAGCTCGGGCCGCAGGCGGTCGCCGATGCGGTCGGGCTGTCGTTGCGGCACCTGAGCCGGCTCTTTGCCGCCGAGGGCGACTCGATCACGCAGCACATCTGGTCCGAGCGGCTGTCGCATGCGCATCGCGAACTGGTCGATACGCGCCTGCGCAAGACGAGCATCGGCGAGATCGCGTTTCGCTGGGGGTTCTCGAGCCAGGCGCACTTCAGCCGCGCGATTCGCGAACGCTACGGTGCGTCGCCGATGGCGCTGCGCAGCGCCTGTTGAAACAGCGGAACCGGTGTTGAAGCGGCGCGTGGCTCACGCGCCGTTTTCGTTTTTATTGTGCTTTCGTCGCGGCGGGGGCTCGCTTCCTCAACCCACGATCATGCTCGCCGGCGCGATATCGCCAACGCATCGCAGATCCGCAATCCGTCGATCCGTTGAACCGCGAACCCCTGCGGTCCAAGCAACCGCCCGCCGCGAACGCCCTCAGACCGCGCTGGCTTCGTCGATCTTGCGGATATCTTCGTCATCGAGCTTCACGCGGATCGCTTCGCCGAGCAGCGCGAGCTGCGACAGCGACGTCGCGCTCGCGATCGGCGCGGTGATCGTCGGCCGCGCGATCTGCCACGCGAGCGCGATCGCGGCCGGTTGCGTGCCGTGCTTCGCCGACACGTCGTCGAGCGCCGCGAGAATGCGCAAGCCGCGTGCATCGAGATAGCCGGCGACGCGATCGCCGCGCACGCTCTTCTTCAGGTCGGCCTCGCTGCGGTACTTGCCCGACAGGAAGCCGCTCGCGAGTGCGTAGTAGTTGACGACGCCGAGCTTCAGGTCGCGCACGACCGGTTCGAGATCACGCTCGTATTCGGCGCGGTCGATCAGGTTGTATTCCGGCTGGATCACCTGGTAAGCCGGCAGGCCGGCGCGCTTGCTGATGTCGGCGGCTTCGCGCAGGCGCGCGCCGCTGTAGTTCGACGCGCCGATGATGCGCACCTTGCCCGCGTCGATCAGCGTCTGGTAGGCGGCGAGCGTTTCCTCGAGCGGTGCCGTGTCGGCGAGATCGCGGTGCGAGAAATACAGGTCGATGTAGTCGGTCTGCAGGCGGCGCAGCGAATCGTCGGCGGCCTTCAGGATGTTGTCCTTCGTCAGGCCCGCGCGCGCCTCGAGCAGGCCGACCTTGGTCGCGATCACGACCTGGTCGCGCTTGCCGGAACGCTTGAGCCACTTGCCGATGATCGTTTCCGATTCGCCGCCGCTGTTGCCGGGCGCCCACGCCGAATAGACGTCGGCCGTGTCGATGAAGTTGATGCCGGTGTCGGCGAGCGCGTCGAGCAGCGCAAACGATGCGTTTTCGTCGACGGTCCAGCCGAAGACGTTGCCGCCGAAGGCGAGCGGTGAAACCTGGATGTCCGACGTGCCGAGGGTGCGTAGTGCCATGTTGCTCTCCTGATGCTGCGGGGTGACGGGATTGAACGACGGAGATGAAGCAGGTCGCGTTGAGACGGCGAAGCGCATCGCGAGGTTCCGCCGCGCGCGCACAAACCGGTGTGTTTCGCGACGGCATGCCGGGATGCCGGACAGGGCGCCGTCATCGCGGCGATGCTGTCCGTTCGGGCGCCGCCCGGATCGTGCAGGGATGCTGTATTTATTACCGATTTGCCGCGTCGGACTGGGGAATTGCCGGAGTGCGTGAGCGTTGTCGCGGCCCGTTGTCTACGATATCCTTTCATCCCAAAATTAAGGGAGGCAGCGGGCCGCTGCCCATACGAACGAAAAATCATTCTGAGGCGGTCATGGCTGACCTGGCGGCATTCATTCGCACCCCGTTTTTCCTGCAAGACAAGCGCCTGCTCGCGCTGTCTTTTCCTCACGACGACGCACCCTCCGTCACCGATTCGTACGGCCGGCAACGTCCGGCGCGACTGGTCGTCGAGCGGCTCGTCGCGCACGAGGGGCTCGGAATCGATTTCACGTTTGAACTGACGCTGCTGTCCGGCGAGGCGGGCGTCACGCTGGCCGACATGCTGGGCAGGCTGCTCGCGGTGTCGATGGTGCGGCCCGATGGCGGCCTTCGTCATTTCACCGGTTATTGCACGGAGTTCTCGCTCGTCCGCAACGACGATTCGATCGCGGAATATCGCGCGGTGTTGCGCCCGTGGAGCCACTTCCTGCGCACGCGCGTGAATAACCGCCTGTTCCTCGGGCAATCGCTCCAGCAGCAGATCGGCACGCTGCTCGCCGATTACCAGGGGCTCGCGCCGTCCTGGGAGTGGCGCGTGCGCCGCGACGATCCGGCGCGCACCATGAACGTTCAGGGCGCAGGGCTCGGCGAAAGCGACTGGAACTACATCGTCCGCCACCTGGAAGCCGCCGGGTTCCTGTACTGGTGGGAGCACGACGAGAAAGGGCTGAAGCTGGTTATCGGCGACGACAGCACGGTGCAGTGCCCGGCCGTCGACGGCCGCTCGCCGGAGATCCGTTTCCAGACGCACGACGGCCCGATGGCCGCGGACGCCATTTCGCAATGGTCGGCCGTGCGGTCGCTGGCCGCGGGAAGCTACAGCGCGACGGCGTTCGATTTCAAGGCGCCGCATGCCGCCAGTGCGCAGATACCGACGCTTCATCCGCCGGGTGTCGCGCCCCAGGTCGAGCACCATGAATACGTGGGGCACTACGGTTTCGCGAAGGAAACGCGTTCCGGCGATGCGCTGGCGCGCGTGCGGATGGAGGAGATCGAGGCCGCGGCGGCGCGCTTCGACGCGGCCGGCAACCATCACGGCATCGTGCCCGGACGCTGGTTCCAGCTGTCCGATCACTTCAGCACGGCGTCGGGCAGCCCGGAGGACCATCGGTACCTGATTCTCGAAGCCCGTCACGAGGCGGCGAACAACTATCTGCAGGCCGACGGCAAGCCCGAGTATCGCAACCGCTTCGTCGCGGGCCACCGGCATGCGCCGTGGCGCCCGGGCCGCGGGTTCAACAGCGAACCCGTGCGGGTGCTTGCGCCGCAGACCGCGACCGTCGTGGGCGCGAAAGGCGCCGGCAGCGTCGACGTCGACGAGTACGGCCGCGTCTGCATCGTGTACCACTGGGATCGTGCGGCGCAGACCAGCGCGCGGATTCGCGTGGCGGCCGGCTGGGCCGGTGGCGAGAAGGGCATGATCGCGCATCCCCGCGTGGGCAGCGAGGTGCTCGTGATGTGCCTCGACGGCAATCCCGACCGGCCTGTCGTGTCGGGCACCACGTACAACGCGGAACGGATGCCGCCGTGGGCGCTTCCCGACCAGCAGGTGCTGACGGGGCTGCGCAGCCGCGAGCTGTCGGGCGACGGCGGCAATGCGGCGGGCGGCCGTTCGAATCACGTGCTGCTCGACGATACGCCGCAGCAGCTCCAGCTGAAGCTGCGCAGCGATACCGACGCCAGCGAACTGACGCTGGGGCACAACGTCCGCATCGACAATACTCAGGGGCGCACCGACCAGCGCGCGCGCGGTTTCGAGTTGCGGACCGACGCGCACGGTGCCGTCCGGGCGGCCAAGGGCCTGCTGGTGACGAGCGAAGCGCGCTACGAAGCACGCGCCCATGCGACGGACGTTGGCGAGACCGTCGCGCGCCTCGAGAAGGCGCACGACCTGCATGAAACGCTGTCGGGCTCCGCGCATGACGTGAAGGCGCAGGAGTCGGGCGACCAGGATGCCGTCCATCAGGCGATCCGGACGCAGAACGACGGCCTCAAGGGCAGCGGCGGCAATCCGCAGCAGGGCGAATTCCCGGAGTTCGCGCAGCCGTTCCTGGCGCTCGCCAGCCCGGCGGGGATCCTGGCCACCACGACGGGATCGACCCATGTTGCGAGCGACCAGCACGTCGCACTGACGAGCGGTGCCCACACGAGCATCGGCGCGGGCAAGAGCATGCTGGTCAGCGCGCAGGAGGCCGTGCGCGTCGCCGCGTTCGAGAAAGGCATCCGGCTTGTCGCGGCCGCCGCCGACATCGACATCCAGGCGCTGAAGGACAGCATCAATGTGCTGGCCAAGCTGGACGTGAAGGTCGATGCGAACCGCATCACGATCACCGCAAAGGAAGAGGTCCTGATCAACGGCGGTACCAGCTACACGCGCTGGAACGGTAGCGGCATCGTCCATGGAACCAAGGGTGAATGGACCGCGCATGCCGCGTCGCATGCGTTCATCGGGCCGGACAGCCTGCCGGTGCCCGCCCGGGCGTTCCCGGGCACGGCCTGCGCGCCGTGCATGGTCAATGCGGCGTCGATGGCGTCGCCGTTCGCGGCCAAGGCGTGAAGCAGGGTACCGAATGACGAATGACCCGATGGCCGCACAGGCGGCCGATGCGCTCCAGGCCGTGCTGTCGTCGCAGGACGGGCTGCGTGCCTACGTACTGGTCGACGGCGCGTTGCTGGATACGTTGCCGGACGACGAAAAGGCGCCGTGGCCGGCGTTTGTCGCGGCGTCGCTGCTCGACAACGCCGATGACGATGCGAGGCGCGTCGGGCCGTTGCTGTTCGAATGGCGGCCTGCCGCCGACAGCGCCGATGCAGCGGACGCGACCGATCCGCGCAGCATTCCGTGGCCGGCGGCAAGCGTGCTCGTGTCGCCGCTGACGCTCGCGCAGTTGGCTGCGCATCTCGCGCCAATGGTGGATGTCCAGCTCGAGCAGATGGAGAGCGCGATGCTGATGCGCTTTTTCGATCCGCGCGTGCTGCCGTTCTGGCTCGACATGCTGCCCCCGGCGCATCGCGCGTACCTGGCGCAGGGCGTGCGGCACTGGATTCATCGGGATACCGAACTGCAGATCCGGATGGCGGACATCGCCGCGCCCGCCCACGTCGCGCGTGCCGCCGAATTTCCGCTGCAGTTGTCTCAGGCGCAGGAAGACGGCCTGCTGGCCGCCTGCTATCCGTACACGATGATCGAGCGGCTGCGGGCCGAGAAGCCGGCGCTGCTGGCCTCGTTGCCGGCCGCGCGGCACTACGGTTTCGTGCGCGAGCAGCTCGAGCGATGCCAGGCGCATGGCGCCGAGAGCGCGGCGTCGCTGCTGATCTATTGCGAACTGGCGCTGCGGTACGGCGGGCGTTTCGACGAGCATCCGGAGATGGCCGCCGTGTTCGACGCGGTCGCGCAAGGGCAGGATTTTCCGCAGGCGCTGGCGCTTGTGCCGGCGGAAGGTTGGCAGCGGATGCAGGAAGCGGCGGAGTGACGGGCGCGCGCGATGAGTCGTCCCGACCGGACAAGCGTTCCGGATGTCACGGACGACCCGAAGAAATCGACTGGAAAAGAAGGATGTTCAATATGAACCGCTGCTGGATGACCTTGCTGTCTGTGATGGTTTTCTCCACGGCTGCATGCAGCAAGACCACGGGTGACGCCGAAAAGAACAGCCTCGCGCCCGGCGAAGTGAACAAATGGGACGACCCGAACTACGACATCATTACCGCCGGGTCCTTCAACTATACGGATTACGACATCTACCGCGTCTATCTCCTGCCGCCCGACGGGAACAGCCTTGACGACGCGGCAAGCGCCGACGGTGCGCGCGCCACGCCGAGGAGTGCGAAGTACTGGTCCGGCGGCGGCGGATCGCGCGCCAGTCTCGCCTGGGATTTCCGCTGGAAGACACCGAAGACGTTCAAGGTGTGGTGGGAGCGTGTGGTCGACAAGCGCGCGATGGAAGCGTCGTCCGCGAATTACGACCTCTACACCCATCGTGAAACCCAGCCTGGGATGGCATGGTGCGAAGGCGAGATCACGGTCACGCGCCCGCCCGTCAAGGACAAGAGCGGCGGCATCGTGCTGCACTTCTTCCCCGACGGCCGAGTGGAAGGCGACATGGATTTCGACGCCGACGGTCCGGACCCGAAGGTGGCGCTTGCCAAGCGCGACGAGCAGCGCAAGCTGACCGGCCGCGCGTGCGTGAAGGAAATTTCCAATCCGTTTTATGGGCGCAAGAAGCCGGCCCAGTGGAATTGACGCTGGACGCATAGCCGGAACAGGAGCGTAACTGCCATGAGCAATCCCCCCCTCATTCGACGCATCACCGATATCACGCCGGTCGAGGACGCCATCCGGAACGGGTATCGCGAGGCGCTCGATCCGCTGCGTGTCGAGCAATGCAAGGAGTGCCCGAAACCCGTGTGGTTCACGGCGTTCTTCGATGGCACGGGCAACAATTTCGGCGTGGACGGCAACGGTTCGACGGACGTCGCGAAGACCAAGTACAGCAATATCGCCAAGCTCGCGATGTTTGCCCACGTCCCGTTCAACAAGGCCAATCCGCGCACGATGGGCCGGTATGTCGAGGGTGTCGGCACGCCGTGCAGCAAGGTCGGCGATTCGGGGGACGGTCTCGACGGCGCGCTGGGCATGGCGTCCGCGAGAAAGGGGGAGGCACGCATTCGCTGGATGCTCGGCGAACTCGACAAGCACGTCGCGAGCCACATGCCGGCCGTGAGCCAGATCAACGTGGCCGCGTTCGGCTTCTCGCGCGGTGCCACGGAGGCGCGGGCGTTCGTTCGCATGCTGACCGAGCGACTGGCCGAGAACATCGGCGGCAGGCTCTGGTGGAACAGGAAGAACATGAAGGGGATGCGTCCCGAAGTGGTCGTCTACTTCCTGGGCATCCTGGACACGGTGGCGTCGACGGGCTTCGGCGGCAGTCGCCTGGAGAAGGCGGCGCCCTATATCGTCGGCGGGGTCCTCGGGCCGGTCGCCGGCGGCCTGCTCAGCAGCATCGACAAGGGCGGCCACGCGGAGTGGGCGAACGACATCCGCATTCCGGACTACGTACGGCAATGCGTTCACTATGTTGCTTCGCATGAAGTCCGCGAGAAATTCCCCAGCGACTCGGTGCGGGAGGACCAGAAGCTTCCGTCGAACTGCCGCGAGGTGTACTACCCGGGCATGCACTCGGACGTGGGCGGCGGGTACGAGCGCAACTACCAGGAAGGGCGAACCAACGAACTGGCCAACATCCCGCTGAACAATCTCTACATCGAGGCCTGGAAGGCCGGTGTGCCGTTGCGCCCGCCGAAGGAGGTGATGGACGATGCCGGCGGGCTGTTCGCGATTTCCAGGGAACTGGAGACGGCCTGGAACGTGTACATGGGCCAGGGCAACGAACGACGCGCGGGCGTGGCGCCGAACAGCGACAGGCTCGAGCCGCAGGTCATCTGGCACATGAACCGCTATTACCATTGGCGTGCCAGCCGCAGCCGGCGCCTGCACGACGGCCGGCTGAAGCCGCCGGGCGGCGTGAATTCCTACATGGCCATTACCGACAGCGAATGGAACGACGATGCCGAAAGCATCCGCGAGGACAGCGGGGGCTACGTGACGAGCTACGTGTCGGAGCAGCACAAGGCTATCGATGCGGCCACGCGGGTCAAGGGCAACTGGCTGGGCGGTATCGACGCGGATGCGCGCGCGACGTTCGATCGTTTCTTCGATCACTACGTGCACGACTCGATTGCCGGTTTCAAGAAGCAGATGGAAGACGGTCACGTCGGCTTTGCCGAATCGAGCCGCTGGTCGGTCAACCGCCAGTACTTCATGGGCAAGCGCGGCAAGAAGTTCCTGTACTGGCGCTATGAAGGCGACAAGGCCGAGCATGCCGCCACGCAACTGGCCAAGGCCGATCCGGCCAAGCAGCGGGACCCGATGGCGGTCAACGAGCCTCAGCTTGCCGACAACCAGCCCGCGACGACCGGCGGCGATGCGACGTCGACCGCCTGACGCCTGACGCCGTACGCGGCACCGCTCGCGACAGCGAGCGGAAAACCTGACGTCGCGGCAGACCGGATCTGCCGCGACGCTCCCTTCCTCACCGCAACTGCACGGCCGCGAGAAACAGCACCATGCTGCCGATCGCGCCGTCCAGCACGCGCCACGCAACGGCCTTGCGAAACCACGGCGCGAGCAGTCGCGCCCCGTATCCGAGCCCGAGGAACCACACGACGCTGACCGCCATCGCGCCGATCGCGAACGCGAGGCGCGCGCCTTCCGGCTCGCGCGCACCGGCCGTGCCGATCAGCAGGAACGTATCGAGATACACGTGCGGGTTGAGCCACGTGAACGCGAGCGTCATCAGCACGATCGCGACCGTGCTCTGCGGCGGCGGCGCGACGGCGTCGCCGCGGACGTCGAGCGTTTCGTGTCCCGGCTTGAATGCCCGGCGCAGCGCGTTGAAGCCGAACCATGCGAGATACGCGAGGCCGACGTACAGCACCACATGGACGAAGGTCGGATAGCGTTCGACCAGCACCGACGCGCCGCCGACGCCCGCGCCGATCAGGATCATGTCGGACAGCGCGCACAGCAGCACGATCTTGCCGACATGCGAGCGCATGATGCCTTGCCGGAGCACGAATGCGTTCTGCGCGCCGATGGTGACGATGAGCGAGCCGCACAGGGCCGCGCCGTGGGAAAAAGCGATCCAGTTCATGATGGGGAAAGGTGAAGCGGTAGACGGGGGAATCGGTTGGCGCTAGTCTGCGGTCAGCCGGAACATAAGAGAAGCTAATTCACCTAATGCTGATTAAGGAAATCTAATGCTCGACTATGCGTTGCTCGACGCCCTTGCGGCGGTGATCCGGCACGGTTCGTTCGAACGGGCGGCCAAGGAGCTGAACGTCACGCCGTCGGCGGTATCGCAGCGCGTGAAGCTGCTGGAGGAGCGCGTCGGCAGCGTGCTCGTCAAGCGCGGGCAGCCGTGCGTCGCGACGACGTCCGGCGCACTGCTGTGCCGGCATACGGAGCGCGTGCAGTTGCTCGAGGCCGAACTGGGCGGCCGGATGCCCGCGTTGCCGGGCCAGATCGCGAGCGCGTGGCCGACGTTGCGCGTGGCCGTCAACGACGACAGCGTGGCGACCTGGTTCATCGACGCGGTCGGGCCGTTCTGTACCGAGCGCGAGACCTTGCTCGACCTCGTGATCGACGACCAGGACTACACGGCTGCCCGCATTCGCGACGGCAGCGTGCAGGGCGCGGTGACCGCGCAGGCCGAGCCGATCCAGGGATGCCGGTCGACGCGGCTCGGGCGTATCCGCTATCGCGCGGTGTGTTCGCCGGCGTTTTACGACCGCTATTTCGGCGCGGGCATCACGCGCGATGCGCTGCGCCGCGCGCCATGCGTGATGTTCAATCCGAAGGATGGCCTGCAGGCACGCTTCATCAGGCGCGTGACGCGTGCGGATCTCGATCCGCCGCAACACTGGATCCCGCACGTCGCGGGCTACCTGCGCGCATGCGAAACGGGGCTGGGATGGGGAATGTGCCCGGACCGGATGGTCGATCGCCAACTGCAGGCGGGCGAACTGGTCGACATGTCGCGCGGGCGGACCGTCGATATCGAGCTGTACTGGCAGAGCTGGCGCCTGTCGATCGGCTGGCTCGACGACTTCAGCGCGGCGCTCAAGACGCGTGCCGCGCTGTTTCTCGACTGACCGAAGCGGGAGAGGCGGGCGGCGGCGCGCAGGTCGCGCGCCGCGCGGGGTCAGACTTGATGGAGGCCGTCGAAATCGACGATCTGCACGAGGCGGCCCTGCATTTCGATCAGGCCGCGCTTCTGGAACTTCGACAGCGTGCGGCTGACCGTTTCGAGAGTCATGCCGAGATAGCTGCCGATGTCTTCGCGCGTCATCCGCAGGTTGAATTCCGACGGCGAATAGCCGCGCTTCAGGTAGCGTGACGACACGTCGAGCAGGAACGCGGCGACGCGCTCTTCTGCGTTCAGCGAACCGAGCAGCATGGTTTGCGACGTTTCGCGCACGATCTGCTCGCTCATCAGCTTGTGCATGCGCAGTTGCATCGTGCCGGCCTCCGAGCAGAGCGACTTGAGCGCGCTGTACGGAATCACGCAGACCGAGCTGTCTTCCAGCGCGACCGCGGTGCGCGGGTGGGTATCGTCGCAGATGCCGTCGAGGCCGAGCGCTTCGCCCGCGAGGTGCAGGCCGGTGACCTGTTCGCGGCCGTCGTGGCGCGTGGCGACGGTTTTCAGCGAACCTGAGCGCACGGCGTACAGGTTGTCGAACGTGTCGCCTTCGCGGAACAGCGCTTCGCCGCGCTTGACCGGCCGCGCCGCGCAGATGACCGACTCGAGGCGGCTGAGCGCTTCGGGTGCGAGGCCCTGCGGCATGCACAGGTGTCGCATGGCGCACGACGAGCAGTGCGGGGCCTGGCGGGGAGCCGCCCGGCTGCCTGCATGGAATGGGACCGCGGGGCGTGTGGCGACGGGCGTCAGCATGATCGTTTACTCCGGCGTTGAATCGACGAAATCATTGTCCCACCGCAACTTGCCGCTGTCGGGTGACAAAACGTCGCGACCGCGCGCGCATGCCGCAGGCATCGCAACGGCATGCAGGCACGCATGCCGTTGCACGTGCGCGCTGCGCCGCCAACGCTCAGCCATCCTGATCGTCGGTATGCGCGGCGGCCGGGATCAGCAGCACGGGCAGCGTCGCATGCCGCACGCACTGTTCGGCGATGCTGCCGAGCACGAGGCGACGGAACCCGCGGCGGCCGTGCGTGCCGAGCACGAGGAGATCGGCGCCGAACGCTTTCGCACCATCGAGGATCAGCGTCGACACGTCGTTGATCGACGACGCTTCGCTCATCACCGTCGCGCCCTTCACGCCTGCCGCCTGCATCAGCTTCGTGAAATCCGCCGCGAGCGTGTTGCCTTGCGCGACGAGCTGGTCGCGCAGCACGGACGGGTCATAGCCTGGCACGTTGTAGTAGATCGCGGCGTTCTCGACGACGTAGAACGGTTGCAGTTCGGCACCGTGCTCCTTCGCGAGCACGAGGGCGGCATCGAACGCGTGGCGGGACGTGTCGCTGCCGTCGATGGCAACCAGAATGCGCTTGTACATAGTGTCTCCGAGTGGCGGGTTGGACGAAAGTCGGCCGGACGGCCGATCGGGTCGTGCGTTGCTGCGAGGCAGAGTAAACCAACCGCAGGGACTCTGCAGTGACGTGCCGGCCGTCGCGATCGCGGCGCTTCGGCCGTCGCCGCGGCGCGCAGCGATCGCGGGCCATGCGCGCGCTGCATGCTGTGTTTCGCGATAGGCGCGACGGTTCGCGACGGTTGGCCGCGCGCAATGACAGCGCGCGAGCGTCGCGTGGATATCGGCTCGTCACCGGTCGCGGTTGCACGGGCAGCGTGCGACGGCGCGGCGTGCGAGCGCGTCCGACCCGCACACCGGCGTCGTCGACGCATGCCGACGATCACCTGACAAACCGCTACCCTCGCCCTCCATTGGACCGCATCCGCGGCTGCGACGGCGTGACTTCGATCAACGCCCGTGCATCGGCGTCGCTCGGGATTCGACGCCCGACGTGCGAAACCGAGAATGCCGAATCCGGCGCTGATATCGATACCAGCGCCGATCCGAAAGATCGCGCCGTCGACATACCGACCGGACAACCGGCGCGCATCGGCCGCCGGCCCCGCTTCGACCCCGCACTCGAACGACCGATTCAAACGCCGCGCGCGCTACTCCGGCACCGTCGTGATTTCGATCACCCGTTCCGGCCGGCGTCCGTGGCCGGGCCAATACGCGCTGCCGTACATCCGATGAATCGGGCCGTACGGCTCGTCGACTGGGTGCGACGGCGCGTCGAACCCCTTCTCGATCACCATGTAGCCGGCACGCAGCGCGAACGCCGGATGATTGCCGCCGGGCCGGCTGTCGAAGCCGGCGAAGCCGTCGGCGCCCTCCGGCATCGCGTTGACGAGCGACGCGTTGCTGCGCGTGATCTGGTCGGGCGAGAACGCGAGGCCGCTTGCGAGACGGGCGGCCTCGCGATTCTTGCCGTCGGTGTCGACGGTGCTGTCGTGCGTGTCATCGTTGTCGAGTTCGATGCTGCGCGGGTGCACGGCGTGCCCTTGAGCTGACGTTTCCATCGCGGCTCTCCTGGCGGCGAAGCGCTCCGGATCGAAGCAAGTCCCGTTCCGGGCAAGACGGGAAAACGGCGCGCGGGCGATCGCCGCGATCGCCCGGCGCGCGCTGATTTGTCATGATTTATTTCAGCTAGAACCGCCGTTTTCTACAGAGTATGATTCTTTTCCTGCGAAGCGGCGACAGGGGATGCGGTCTCGCCGCCTCTGCCCGCACGGGGACGTCGCAGCACCCTAGAGACGGGTAGTGAACAACAAAGCAAGGGACTAGAGGTGGTGGATTCATGCAAGCGACTACTGCTTTCACGCACCGCGGTTATCTGTTGAATTGCGCGCCCGCGCGCGCCAGTGACGGGTCGTTCAAGCCCTACGTCGTGATCTCCCGATCGAGCGACGGGGAGCTCGTCGCCAACCGTTTTTTCCCGACCGAGCTCCAGTTCAACGACGAAGGCGACGCAATCGCGCACGCGCGCGACTGGGCCGTGCGCTGGATCGACGCGAGCAGCATCACGATCTGACGCCGTCGCGCGGCGCCGACGTTGGCCGTCCGGCCGACCCCCCCGGCGTGCCGCTGCCGGACGAAAACGCGGTAATCTTGCGGAACCCGTCACTTTATTAGCGGCCGTGCGATCGAGCGCGGCTGCCTGCATTGGCATATGTCGACATCACCCGTCCGTCAGTGGGGCCTCGAGGAAATCGTCGCCGGCTTGCGCGAGTCGCGCGAGGAACTCCATCGCACACGTCATCCGCGCGGCATCCGCGAGTTGCCGTCGCGCGACGCGATCTGCAAGACTGTCACCGGCCTGCGCGCGTCGATGTTTCCGACGCACTACGGCGCGCCGGATCTGACCGACGAAAGCGTCGACTACTACGTCGGCCACACGCTCGAAAGCACGCTGCGGATTCTGTCCGAGCAGGTTCGCCGCGCGCTGCCGTTCCTGCCCGAGCATGTGGACACGCCGTTCGCCGAGCTCGACGAACGCGCGTTCGAGATCGCGCGCGAGTTCGGCCGGCAGTTGCCGTCGATTCGCGCGCTGCTGGTCAGCGACATCCAGGCCGCGTATGCGGGCGATCCGGCCGCGCAGCACATCACCGAGATCCTGCTGTGCTATCCCGGCGTGCTCGCGATGATGCACCATCGGCTCGCGCATGCCTTGCACCAACTCGGTGTGCCGCTGCTCGCACGATTCATCAATGAAATCGCGCACTCGGCCACCGGCATCGACATTCACCCGGGCGCGCAGATCGGCCCGAGCTTCTTCATCGACCACGGCACCGGTGTCGTGATCGGCGAAACCGCGATCATCGGCGAGCGCGTGCGCGTGTATCAGGCCGTCACGCTCGGCGCGAAGAGCTTCCCGGCCGATGGCGAAGGCACGCTGGTGAAGGGCAATGCGCGCCATCCGATCGTCGAGGACGACGTGGTGATCTACGCGGGCGCGACGATTCTCGGCCGCGTGACGATCGGGCGCGGCTCGGTGATCGGCGGCAATGTGTGGCTCACGCACAGCGTGCCGCCCTGCACGAGCGTCGCACAGGGCAAGGTTCGCGAAGGCGGCAGCGCCGAGAAGCCGTAACGCGGCGCGCGAACGGCGCCGCTCATCCGGGGTCAGTGCTTGCCGGCAGGCGAGCGATGCTTGTACAGCACGTCCTGGTCGACGCGAATCAGGTTCTGCCCCGCGTCGACGACGAAATCCACGCCGTTGTAGGCGCTGCCCGTCAGCAGCAGGATCGCGCTCGCGACGTCGTCGGGGCCGGCGATGCGCGCGAGCGGCGTCGACGCGCGGCTCGCGTGTTCGAAGTCGGCTTGCGTCTGGTCGTCGCTCGGCAGCATCAGCCCGGGGAACACCGCATTCACGCGCAGCACCGGCGACGACGACAGCGCGAGCATCTGCGTGAGGTTGCCGAGCGCGGCCTTCGCGACCGTGTAGCTGAAATGGTCGCGGTGGAAGTTTTCCTTGATCTTCTGGTCGACCACGTTCACGACGACACCCTGCGTGCCGGCCGCACGGGCCCGTTCGTAGAACGCGCGCGTGAGCAGGATCGGTGCGCGGCAGTTGACGGCCCACGCCTGGTCGAACGCTGCGAGGTCGAAGCTCGGAAAATGATCCTGCCAGAACACCGACGCATTGTTGACCAGCACGTCGAGGCGGCCGAAGCGCGCATACACCTGGTCGATCAACGCGGTGATCTGCGCGGCATCCGACAGGTCGGCCTGCAGCGCGACGGAGTCGTGCCCGCGTTCGGCGATCGTGCGGGCCGCCGCATGCGCGGCATCGGCTGAGCGGTCGTAGTGGACCGCGGTGCGATAGCCGTGCGCGGCGAAATACTCGGCGAACGCGCGCCCGGCCCGGCGCGCGGCGCCGGTCACGAGTACGACCGGCGCATTCGCCGCTTGCTTCGTGGACTGCATTACGTATTCGTCAGGTTGACTGAAGAAGGATTCGCGACGATCGACAGGAATTCGCGCCGCGTCGATGGGTCGGTGCGGAACGTGCCGAGCATGCGCGACGTGACCATCTCGACCCCCGGCTTGTGGATGCCGCGCGTCGAGATGCACTGGTGCGCGGCTTCGAGGATCACGCCGACACCTTTCGGCTGCAGCACGTCGAACAGCGTGTCGGCGATCTGCACGGTCATTTTTTCCTGGATCTGCAGGCGCTTCGCGAACGCGTCGACCAGACGCGCGAGCTTCGAGATGCCGACGACGCGATGGTTCGGCAGATACGCGACGTGCGCGCGGCCGATGATCGGCACCATGTGGTGTTCGCAGTAGCTCTCGAAGCGGATGTCCTTCAGCACGATCATCTCGTCGTAGCCGTCGACTTCGCTGAACGTGCGCGCGAGGATCTCGCGCGGCTCCAGCGCATAGCCGGCGAAGAACTCCTCGTACGCGCGCACGACGCGTGCGGGCGTGTCGAGCAGGCCCTCGCGGGCGGGATCGTCACCGGCCCAGCGCAGCAGCACGCGAACGGCTTCCTCGGCTTCTTTCCGGCTCGGGCGGGATGCGGCCGGCTCGGGTCGCACGGTTTTTTTACCCATCTAGTCGCTCCATCGAATGCGGCCGCCTGCGGCGGCGCGAATATCCGGTCATTGTTTCATGCTTTCGCGGCGCGTGTGTGCGGGCCGCCGCTCGCCTGGCTTCACTTCGGCCACTCGTCCTGCTCGTCGTTGAACAGCGACGCGACCACTCCGCGCAGCCACGCGGTACGCGGATCGTTGTGGAACTTGCGATGCCAGTGCTGCTTCAGGTCGAAGCGCGGCAGCGGCAGCGGCGGCTCGACCGGCACGATGAACGCGTGCTCGGCCGCGTACGCGTAGCCGATCGCGTGCGGCACCGTCGCGATCAGGTCGGTGCGGCTGAGGATGAACGGCAGGCTCATGAAGTGCGGCGTCTCGAGCACCGCGCGCCGGTGCATGCGCTGCTTTGCGAGGTATTTCTCGAGCACTTCCTGGCTGCGTCCTTCGGCGCGCACGACCGCGTGCCCGCAACCGAGAAACTGCTCGACCGTGAACGGCGGCGCCTGTTCGAACGGATGGCCGCGTCGCATCAGGCAGACGAACCGGTGCGTGAACAGCCGCTGCTGGAAGAAGTTGTTGCCGTCGAGATCGGGGAAGTAGCCGACCGCCAGATCGATCGAGCCGGCTTCGAGGCCGCGGCCGACTTCATCGTGCGCGGGCGAGACCGAGCGCAGGTTCGCATGCGGCGCGCGCGACGCGAACGCCTGCAGCAGCTTCGGCAGGAACACGATCTCGCCGACGTCCGACAGCGCGATCGAGAACGTATGCGTGCTCGCCGCCGGATCGAAGTCGTGCGGCGCGACGAGGCCGCGCTCGATCTGCGCGAGTGCGTCGCGCGCGGCCGGCAGCAGCGTGAGCGCGCGCGGCGTCGGCTCCATCCCGCGCGACGTGCGCACGAACAGCGGATCGCCGAAATACGCGCGCAGGCGGCCGAGCGCCGTGCTCACGCGCGGCTGGCTCACGCCGAGCAGGTCGCCGGCGCGGCTGACGTTGCGCGTGTCATCGAGCGCGACGAGGTAGGGAATGAGGTTCAGATCGAGCGTGTCCATCGTCAGGCGAGTATCTAGAAAGCGTATACAACATATCTCCTGAATCGCGTTGCTGCATAGTCGGGAAAGCGCTCAAATGTGTTCAATTACTCGAACCAATGTTCAGGAGACGAACAATGCGCACCCAGGTCGCCATCATCGGCGCCGGCCCGTCCGGCCTTTTGCTTTCCCATCTGCTGCGCCTGCAAGGCGTGGATGCCATCCTCGTCGAAGCGCGTTCGCGCGAATACTGCGAGAACCGCATTCGGGCCGGCGTGCTGGAACAGGGCACCGTCGACACGCTGAACGAAGCCGGCCTCGGCGAGCGGATGCGCCGCGAAGGGCTCGAACATCACGGCATCGAGCTGCTGTTCTCCGGCCAGCGCCATCGCATCGATTTGAGCGCGCTCACCGGCGGGCGCGCGATCACCGTCTACAGCCAGCACGAAGTCGTGCGCGACCTGATCGCGGCCGGCGACGCGCATGGCCACGCGATGCACTTTGAAGTCACCGACGTCGCGCTGCACGATGTCGAGAGCGAGCATCCGTTCGTCACGTTCAAGCACGCGGACGGCCGCGCGGACCGCATCGACTGCGACTACATCGCCGGCTGCGACGGCTTCCACGGCATCGCGCGCCAGACGATTCCCGCCGAGCGGCTGAACACGTTCGAGCGCGTGTATCCGTTCGCATGGCTCGGCATCCTCGCCGACGCGGCGCCGTCGCTCGACGAACTCGTCTACGCGCATCACGAGAACGGCTTCGCGCTGTTCTCGATGCGCTCGCCGACGGTCACGCGCCTCTACCTGCAGTGCAAGCCCGACGAAAACCTCGCCGAATGGTCCGATGCGCGGATCTGGGACGAACTGCACACGCGCTTCTCGAACGACACCGGCTGGACGCCGACCGAGGGCCGGATCACGCAGAAGAGCGTGACGCCGATGCGCAGCTTCGTCTCGGAGACGATGCAGCACGGCCGCCTGTTCCTCGCCGGCGATGCCGCGCACATCGTGCCGCCGACCGGCGCGAAGGGGATGAACCTCGCGGTGGCCGACGTCCGCGCGCTGTCCCGTGCGCTCGGCGCCCGCTACCGCGACGGCGACGCGACGCCGCTCGAGCGCTATTCGGCGACCTGTCTCGAACGCGTGTGGCGCGCCGAGCACTTCTCGTACTTCATGACGAACATGCTGCATGCGTCGCCGGACGACTCGCCGTTCGTCAATCGCCTGAAGTTTGCCGAACTGAAATACGTGACGCGCTCGCGGGCCGCCGCGCAGTCGCTGGCCGAAAACTACGTCGGCCTGCCGTTCGACGACCAGCCGACCCCCGAGGGATCCCGCCTTGACAACGCGCTGTGCGCGACTCTATGATCGGCCATCGTTCGCTAATCGAATCTCGGTTCGAATGGCGAACAAATACCGAAGGTCGACAACGGCCTCCGGCGCGGCACGCGACACGCGCGTGTCCCCTCGACAGGCCGCGCATCGTGCCGCGGGTTCGTATCAGGAAGAGACATGGTCAACAAGATTTTCGAATCGCTTCAATCGGCGGTCGCGGACGTCCACGACGGCGCGACCATCATGATCGGCGGCTTCGGCACGGCAGGCATGCCGTCCGAGCTGATCGACGCGCTGATCGAGCAGGGCGCGCGCGGCCTGACGATCGTCAACAACAATGCGGGCAATGGCGAGACGGGCCTCGCGGCGCTGCTCAAGGCGAAGCGGGTGCGCAAGATCATCTGCTCGTTCCCGCGCCAGAGCGACTCGCAGGTGTTCGACGCGTTGTACCGCGCGGGCGAGCTCGAGCTCGAGCTCGTGCCGCAGGGCAACCTCGCGGAGCGGATCCGCGCGGCGGGTGCCGGCATCGGCGGCTTCTTCACGCCGACGGGCTTCGGCACGAAGCTCGCGGAAGGCAAGGAAACGCGCGTGATCGACGGCAAGTCGTATGTGTTCGAGACGCCGATCCATGCCGATTTCGCGCTGGTGAAGGCGTACAAGGGCGATCGCTGGGGCAATCTCGTGTATCGCAAGACCGCGCGCAACTTCGGGCCGATCATGGCGAGCGCCGCGAAGGTCGCGATCGTGCAGGTGTCGGAAGTCGTGCCGCTCGGCGGGCTGAACCCGGAACACATCGTGACGCCGGGCATTTTCGTGCAGCGTGTCGTCGAAGTGCCGCAGGCCGCGCATGCGGCCGAGCTGGCTGCCGAACGTGCCGCATCCCAAGCCGCCTGACTGCCCTGAGGAACTCGAAATGAAACGACTGACCCGCGATGAAATGGCCAAGCGCGTCGCCCAGGACATCCCCGAAGGCGCTTACGTGAACCTCGGCATCGGCGTGCCGACGCTGGTGGCGAACCACCTCGATCCGAGCAAGGAGATCTTCCTGCACAGCGAGAACGGCCTGCTCGGCATGGGCCCGGCGCCCGCGCCCGGCGAGGAAGACGACGAGCTGATCAACGCCGGCAAGCAGCACGTGACGCTGCTCACCGGCGGCGCCTATTTCCACCACTCGGATTCGTTCGCGATGATGCGCGGCGGCCATCTCGACTACTGCGTGCTCGGCGCGTTCCAGGTGTCGGCGAACGGCGACCTCGCGAACTGGCATACCGGCGCGCCCGATGCGATTCCGGCCGTCGGCGGCGCGATGGACCTCGCGATCGGCGCGAAGCAGGTGTTCGTGATGATGGAACATCTGACGAAACAGGGCGAGAGCAAGATCGTCGCGCAATGCTCGTATCCGGTCACCGGCGTGCAGTGCGTGAGCCGCATCTATACCGATCTCGCCGTGCTCGACGTGACGGCCGACGGCCTCGCGGTGAGCGAGATCTTCACCGACCTGTCGTTCGACGAACTGCAGAAGCTGACCGGCGTGCCGCTGATCGACGCGACGCGCAAGGCCGCGGCCTGAACGGCAAGCGTGCCGGCGCGCGCGATCCCGCGCACGTCGGCACGCTTGGGTAGACAATAGGCGCACGCCGTTTCCCCACTCTGATGCCATGCTCGAAGACAGCGCCCGCCTGACCTCCCTCATCTGCGGCACCGAGCCGCTCAACCGGATCTGGTCGCCCCGCGCGACGATCCAGCGGATGCTCGACGTCGAAGCCGCGCTTGCGCGCGCGCTCGCCGCGCAGCAGGTGATTCCCGCCACTGCGGTCGCGCCCATCGAACGCGCGTGCGACGCCGATCGGCTCGACGCCGACGCGCTCGCGCACGGCGCGGCGCTCGGCGGCAATCTCGCGATTCCGCTCGTCAAGCAGCTCACCGCGCAAGTGAAGGCCGACGACCCCGAGGCCGCGAAGTTCGTCCACTGGGGCGCGACGAGCCAGGACATCATCGATACCGCGACCGTACTGCAGCTGCGCGACACGCTCGACGTGCTCGAGCCGCTGCTCGACGAAGCGTGCGCGTCGCTCGCGACGCTCGCGCGCACGCATCGCGCGACACCGATGATCGGCCGCACGTGGCTGCAGCAGGCGCTGCCGATCACGCTCGGCCTGAAATTCGCGCAATGGCTCGATGCGCTGCTGCGCCATCGCGCGCGCTTCGCCGAATTGCGCGAGCGCGCGCTGGTGCTGCAGTTCGGCGGCGCGGCCGGCACGCTGGCGAGCCTGCGGGAGCATGCGGCCGGCGTGAGCGCCGCGCTCGCGGCCGACCTGAAGCTCGCGGTGCCGGCCGTGCCGTGGCATACGCAGCGCGACCGCATCGCGGAAGCCGCCGCGTGCTTCGGGATGCTGACCGGCACGCTCGGCAAGATTGCGCGTGACGTGTCGCTGCAGATGCAGACCGAAGTCGGCGAGCTCGGCGAACCGGCGGCCGCCGGCAAGGGCGGCTCGTCGACGATGCCGCACAAGCGCAACCCGGTCGGTTGCGCGGCCGTGCTGACGGCCGCGGTGCGCGCGCCGAACCTCGTCGCGACCGTGTTCGCGGGGATGGTCCAGGAGCACGAGCGCGCGCTCGGCGGCTGGCAGGCGGAATGGGACGCGCTGCCTGACCTCGCGCGCCTGACCGGCGGCGCGCTCGCGCAGATCGCGCAGATCGTCGCGGGCCTCGACGTGAACACCGAACGCCTCGCCGCGAACCTCGACCTGACGCACGGGCTGATCCTCGGCGAAGCCGTGATGCTCGCGCTCGGCGACCGGATCGGCCGGCTCGATGCGCACCATGTCGTCGAGCATGCGTCGAAGGAGGCCGTGCGCACCGGCGCGACGCTGTTCGACGTGCTCGCCGCCGAAGCGACCGTATCGGCCCACCTGTCGCGCGACGCGCTCGCGCGGCTGCTCGATCCCGCACATTACGTCGGCGAGGCGCAGGCCTACGTCGACGCCGTGCTCGCGCTGCACGCGGGCGCGAACCAACCAGGAGAACATTGATGCCCTTCGCCACTGTCAACGGCGTGAAACTGCATTACCGGATCGACCGTGCCGCGCGCGACGACGCGCCGTGGCTCGTTTTCTCGAACTCGCTCGGCGCCGACCTGCAGATGTGGGCGCCGCAGATTCGCCCGCTCACGCAGCACTTCAACATCCTGCGCTACGACACGCGCGGCCACGGCCATTCCGATGCACCGGCCGGCTCGTACACGGTCGACCAGCTCGCGGGCGACGTGATCGGCCTGCTCGACCACGTCGGCATCGATCGCGCGCACTTCTGCGGGATCTCGATGGGCGGCCTGACCGGCGCCGCGCTCGCCGCGCGCTTCCCGTCGCGCATCGTGCGTGCCGTGCTGGCGAACACCGCCGCGAAGATCGGTTCGCCGGAAGTGTGGGCGCCGCGTGCGCAGAAGGCGCGTGCCGAAGGGATGGCCGCGCTCGCCGACGCCGTGCTGCCGCGCTGGTTCACCGACGCGTTCGTCGATCGCGAGCCGCGCCTGTTCGATGCGATCCGCGACACCTTCGTGCATACCGACAAGGACGGTTACGCGGCGAACTGCGACGCGCTGAACGCGGCCGACCTGCGCGAGGAAGTGAAGGGCATCGCACTGCCGGTGCTCGTCGTGACCGGTGCGAAGGACATGTCGACGCCGCCCGACCAGGGCCGTGCGCTGGCTGCGGCGATTCCCGGCGCGCGCCACGTCGAATTCGACGCCGCGCACATTTCGAACATCGAGTGCACCGACGGTTTCAACCGCGCGCTGCTCGACTTCCTGACCGCGTGAGGCACTGACGATGGACGACCAGCAACGTTATGAAGCAGGGATGAAGGTGCGTCGCGCGGTGCTCGGCGACGCGCACGTCGACCGTTCGATCGAGAACCGCACCGAGGTGACCGACGAATTCCAGAACCTGATCACGCGCTATGCGTGGGGTGAGATCTGGACGCGCGACGGCCTGCCGCGCCATACGCGCAGCCTGCTGACCATCGCGATGATGGTCGCGCTGAACCGCGGCGAGGAACTCGCGCTGCATCTGCGCGCCGCGCGCAACAACGGCGTGACGCGCGACGAGATCAAGGAAGTGCTGCTGCAGACCGCGATCTACTGCGGCGTGCCGGCCGCGAACTCCGCGTTCCATCTCGCGGACAAGATCTTCAAGGAACAGGATGGGGCCGCCTAGGTGGGGCCGCCTAGGTGGGGCGGCCTAGGCGAGGCCGGCTGAGCGCCGGCAGTGATCCGATCGCACGGCCGCCGATGCTGGCGAGCCGTGACGATCGACGAACGCGCCGGCGGCGAATCGGTGCGTGAATGAAGGCAAGGCGCGGCCACGAGGCCGCGCTTGTTGCATATATCAATGTTGGATGGGACCGAAGCGACCGCTTAAGCGCCAGTTTCGGCCGACAAGGAGACTAGCGATGAATCGCACACCCGTGGTCGATGTCCAGACCTTCATCAACGAGCAGCCGTTCGGCGGCTTTCAGTGGCTCGTATTCCTGATGTGTTTCGTGATCGTGCTGCTCGACGGCTTCGATACGGCCGCGATCGGCTTCATCGCGCCGTCGCTGCTCGGCGAATGGAACCTCACCAAACCCGATCTCGCGCCCGTGCTGAGCGCCGCGCTGTTCGGCCTCGCCTGCGGCGCGCTCGTGTCGGGCCCGTTGTCCGATCGCCTCGGGCGCCGCTCGCTGCTGCTCGGCTCGGTATTCCTGTTCGGCGTCGCGTGCCTCGTGTCCGCGTTCTCCACGACCATCGGGCACCTGACGATCCTGCGCTTCATCACCGGCGTCGGGCTCGGCGCGGCGATGCCGAACGCGGTCACCATGATGGGCGAGTTCTGCCCGGACAAGCGCCGCGCGACCGTGATCAACCTGATGTTCTGCGGCTTCCCGCTCGGCGCGGCGTTCGGCGGCTTCCTCGCCGCGTGGATGATTCCGCATTTCGGCTGGCGCAGCGTGCTGATGCTCGGCGGCGTGACGCCGCTGCTGCTCGGCGTGCTGTTGCTGCTGAAGATGCCCGAATCGGTGCGCTTCATGGTCGCGCACGGCCAGAGCGTCGACCGGATCCGCACGACGCTCGCGCGGATTTCGCGCGACGCGCTGAACGCCAGTTCGTTCGTGATGACCGAAACCGCGCCGCAGACGGGCAGCAAGGGGCTCGGCGTCGTGCTGTCGCGCTCGTACATCGTCGGTTCGGTGATGCTGTGGATCGCGTACTTCATGGGCCTCGTGATCTTCTACGCGTCGATCAACTGGATGCCGATCCTGCTGAAGGACGCCGGCCTCACGCCGAAGAGCGCGACCCTGATCTCCGCGCTGTTCCCGCTCGGCGGTGTCGGCGCGGTGCTGTGCGGCGTGCTGATGGACCGTTTCAACGCGAACCGTGTGATCGCCGTGTGCTATGCGCTGACCGCGATCAGCGTGTATGCGATCGGCCAGGCGGCGGGGAATGTGGGGCTGCTCGTGCTGGTCGTATTCATCGCCGGCGTGCTGATGAACACCGCGCAATCGTCGATGCCGGCGCTCGCCGCCGCGTTCTACCCGACCGAAGGGCGCGGCACGGGCGTGGCATGGATGCTGGGTGTCGGCCGCTTCGGCGGGATCGCCGGATCGTTCCTCGTTGCGGAGCTGACGCGCCGACACTTTTCGTTCGCGGGCGTGTTCGGGACGATCGCGGTCGCGGGCCTGCTCGCATGCCTCGCGTTGCTGATCAAGCAGATGGCGCGGCCGCATGGCGTTGCGCAGCCGGGCGGCAAGATCGAGTCGCTCGGGCATTGAGCGCAATCGGGGCCGGGGCAATGCGCCGGCTCCGCGTGGGTTGCGGTGGGTCGGAAGACGGCCGACGCGTAACAGCAGACCGGACCGCGTCAGCGGCCCGTTGATTTTCACGGCCGCGGCGCCGTTACTCCTCCGCGTCGTGTTCCTTGACGAAGTTGCGCAGATACGCGCGCAGCGCGGCCTCCCGGCTGCGATGATCGGCGAGGTTCGCGGCGCCCATGTCTTCCTCTTCACCGAACATCGTCGGCGGCGCGCAGTAGATGCCGATCTCGATGTCTTCGCGCAGCACGCGGATCTCGTGCGTCAGCGGATGGTACTCGGCAATCCAGTGCATGCCCTCGATGTGCTCGCCGGCTTTCAGCATTGGCTTCACGGCAATCTCCATGCAGTTGCGCCGCAACCGCCGAAGCGGTTGCACGCGCCCGTACCGAAAGGGTACGCCTGCATGACGTGAAGCTCAACGGGTGCGCTGGTGCGCGCTTACTGCGGCAGCAGATGCGCGATGAGCGGATACAGCGACAGGATCAGCAGCACGGCCATCGTCACGTTGAAGATGCGCAACGCGCGGCGGTTCGACAGGAAGCGGCGCAGGCCGAGGCCGAACGCGGCCCACAGGCAGATGCACGGAAAGCCGATCAGGATGAACACGACGGCCATCCACGCGGCGTTCATCCCGTAGTCGGCGGACAGGCGGATCGTCGTCGCGGCGGTCAGCACCATCATCCACGCCTTCGGATTGACCCACTGGAACGCGGCGGCTTCGAGGAGCGTCATCGGGCGTGGCTTGGCGCCTTGCGCCTTCACTTCGCCGGACGTGCCGATCCGCCATGCGAGGTACAGCAGGTAGGCGACGCTCGCGATTTCGAGGATCGTGTACAGGACCGGCATGCGGCGGAACGCTTCGCCGAGACCGAAGCCGACGCACAACATCAGGATCGCGACGCCGATGCTGATGCCGAACAGGTGCGGCATCGTGCGGCGGAACCCGAAGTTGACGCCGGAGGCGAGCAGCATCGTGTTGTTGGGGCCGGGCGTGATCGACGTGACGAGCGCGAACAGCATGCCGGCGGGCAACGCGCTCAGGGTGAGGAATTCCATCGTGGATTCTCCATTCGTGTTCGAGACTGGGATGGAGTCAGTGTAGCGACGGTTTTCGGTACAGTACCGGTACAGTTATGTTGACGGATGCCGGTACGGGGGAGGGGGAGGGGTGCTCGGCGCTGGTCGCCCTTATGGGCGCTATCTTCAAACTTATTGGCCAAGGAACTCGAGCGCCTTCGGCACGAAGTCGGCATAGAACTGAAACACCCCGCCGTGGCCCGAATCAGGGTAGATGATGAGCGTGCTGTTCGGCAGGCGCCGCGCCAGATCTTCCGAGTTCTTGCTTGGGACCATCCGATCGCTGTCGCCGTTGACAACTAACACCGGGTTCTGCACCAGCGATAGGTTCTCTGGCTCTTTCCGGCCCCATGCGCGAATCGCCTCCAATTGAGCCAGAAAAGCGGTGATGGAGATTTTCTTGTCGCGGTTTTCCGAACGCTCCGTCAAACGCGCCAGAAACGCCTTTCCAGCTTCGATACCGTTTGGCGTACGAGTGAAGAACAGATATTGCTTCGGATCCTGGCCGGTGAGGAAACCTCGAAGCATGTCGTAAAAGGTAACGCTGGTCACGGCACTGATGCCTTCCCCGCCGGCAGGACCCGTTCCCGCGAGAATCATCTTGCGGACGAGTTGCGGCTGCTTCAGCACGACTTCCTGGGCAACCATGCCGCCCATCGAAAAGCCAAAAAGATCGACCTTCGTGAACCCCATGGCCTTGATGAAGTTGATGGCATCATCGGCCATCTGCTCAATCGAATTCGATGGTGCGCCACTGGAAGCTCCGACACCGCGATTGTCGAACGTGATCACATGATGCTCCGCCGCGAGGCCGTCCACCACTCGGGGGTCCCAATTGTCCAGCACGGCAGCCAAGTGGGTGAGGAAGATCACCGGTGTGCCAACATGTTCCTTCCCAAGCTCCCGATACGCGAAATCCACTCCGCCTGCAGTGATGGTCTGCGTTGGCACGTCCTTCCATCTGACTTCGCGTTCCTGTTGCTGTATCGGCATACTCGCCTTCTCGTTATCTGACGATAACTCGACTGCCCGAACTGGCGAGGAAATGAGCGTTGCGGCCAGGGCTAGTCCGATGACACCTGACTTCAATAGATGTCGCATTGCATTAATCTCCATGACCATTCCTTGACGACGCCAATAGCGAAAAAATCGTGATCCGCGATCAAGCCCGTATGTACTTGGTGCGATACCTGAAGCCGCCCGGTGCCGATACTGTTCGACGGGTCTGCGCGTCAAATGGTTACGTACCCAGCGCCTCACTCATGGACGACTTGGCGAGACCGTTGTGGAGCGCGCTGCCATTGGGAAGGCTCAACGGCTGGTTCAACGGGGTGGCGTTAGTTGTATGCGGAGTGGTCATGGGAGACACTCGGACGATGACGATGGGGAACATGCGACGACTTTGCTGGAATGTGGGACATCGCGTGCTCAGTCAGCGCGGTGATAGTGAGACTGGGATTCACACCAAGGTTGGCACTGAGCATCGAGCCGTCACAGATCAGCAAATTTTGATAACCGAAGACGTGGTTCTGAGCGTCCATCACGCCGCGCTCGGGCGAGTCCGCCATTGCGCATCCGCCCATGCAATGCGCCGTGGTCGGAATGTTGAATAGAATTTCCGTCAGCAACGTCGTCGGGATGCCGCCCAGCGCCTTCGCCCCCTTTTCAACAAAGTTGTTGGCTTCAGGGATGAAGGTAGGGATCGGGCCGCCTTCAGTGCACAATTGCTTGCCAAACGGCCAATACCAGCGACGCTTGAACTGCATGTTGATAAAGGCGTCCACCGTCTGCATTAC